>NZ_CP172883.1:2942500-3186086 GCF_050529595.1 Enterococcus sp. DIV1368b | reverse complement strand
ACAAGGCCTCCTCCTTCATTAAAAGTAAATAGCTAGTACTAATTTAGCATTTTTTACAAAAGTTTTCCACAGAAAGAAAAGAAAAAAATTTTTTATAACAATTATCCACATTATCCAGAAGAAAAAAAAAGAAGAAAAACACAGAGAGGAAAAAAAGATATCCACAAGAGTAATCAACAGGTGGATAAGTGGTGTAAAACTAGAGATTTACCCAGTGGGTTGTGGATAAAAAAAGTAATAATGACAATACTTACAGAAATCAATCCACAGGAATTTATGAAATTGTGGATTACTTATTTTCAGGTGTTTATTCTGTGTAAAAACTAAGGGTAAATTACTGTGGAAAACTTCTGTGTATAACTTTATCCACATTGAAAACACAGCGCGAAAAATACCGTTGTGGATAAAATGAGAGAATTATTTTCGAATAAAAGCTTTTTTTTATATTGACAAATCACCTAAGTACTCGTTATACTATCAAAGTATGTCTGTGTTTAATTCATGTACATGTAGATAAGAATTTCTGGAGGTGGAACAAGATGAAAAGAACATACCAACCAAATAAACGTAAACGTCAAAAAGTTCACGGATTCCGTAAACGTATGAGTACTAAAAATGGACGTCGTGTTTTAGCTAGCCGTCGTCGTAAAGGAAGAAAAGTTCTTTCAGCTTAGACCACTGGGGTTACAGTGGTTTTTTTTATGCCCTTTTTTAGAGGAAAAGGTGAAAGACTTATAGGAAATATGGTATGATTGGGAGCGTAAGTGAGAGATAGAAAAGGAAAGAAAACGAATGAAAAAAGCGTATCGAGTGAAAAAAGAACGAGAGTTCCAAGCGGTGTTTCAAACCGGCGCTTCCTTTGCTAACCGTAAGTTTGTCGTGTACCGTTTAGAAAAGAAGGAACAACCGCATTTTCGTGTTGGCTTATCTGTAGGTAAGAAAGTCGGAAACGCTGTATGTCGCAATGAAGTAAAACGAAAAATCCGTGCGGCGATCTATTCATTGAAAGAAGAGATCGAGCCGGAATTAGATTTTATTGTGATTGCTAGACCAAGCATCAAAGGACTGACTTACGATGAGATTCGCTCCAACTTAGTCCATGTCTTAAAGCTTGCAAAAATAATCGACAGAGAGGAAAAGAGTAAGTGAAGAAATACAAACGTTTACTTTTGATGGCCGGACTTGTCGGTCTGATCATCGTCTTATCCGGTTGTGGAACTGGAGAAGTCAGCGCACAAAGTACAGGAATTTGGGATCGCTACATTGTTTATTATTTTGCAGAAGCGATTAAAGCATTGTCATTTGGAAATGTTGGGATCGGGATCATTTTATTCACGATCATCATTCGCGTAATTTTATTACCATTAATGCATTTCCAAACAAAAAGTATGCGTAAGACCCAAGAACTTCAACCAAAACTAAAAGCGATCCAACAAGAATATAGTTCAAAAGATCCTGAAACACAAAGTAAGTTAAGAGAAGCACAACAACGGTTATATGCTGAAAATGGTGTAAATCCATATGCAGGTTGTTTGCCCTTATTAGTACAAATGCCAATCTTAATGGCTTTATGGCAATCAATTTCTCGTGTTCCTGCGTTGAGTCAAGGTCACTTCTTATGGTTGAACCTAGGGAACGCTGACCCAACCTTTATTTTACCAGTGTTGGCTGCCATCTTTACATTTGCAAGTACGTATTTATCAAGCATGAGCCAAGTGGAATCGAATGCTTCATTGAAAGTCATGAATTTTGCGATGCCAGTGATGATCTTAGTTATGGGGGTCAATTTAGCCAGTGGACTTTCACTATACTGGGTAGTATCAAATGCTTTCCAAGTGTTCCAAACGCTATTGATCAATAATCCATTTAAAATCAAACGTGAGCGTGAAGAAGAAGCACAACGTATCCGTGAAAAAGAACGTGCTTTGCGTAAGGCACAAAGTCCTAAGAAAAAACGTAAAAAATAAGGGAGGGAATGCAAATGCCGATTTATGAAGCTGCAACCGTAGATGAAGCTGTTGAAATTGGATTGAATGAGTTAGGACTAGCAAAAGAGCAAGTCGCTATTGAGATACTTAATGAAGGAAAAAAAGGATTTCTCGGAATGGGAAAAAGAAATGCCAAACTTTCAATCGAACCGAATATCAGCGAAGTTGTCTCTGAAACGATTGAAGAAACCGTAGAAGAAGTGTTGGAAGAAACATCTGTTCAAACAGAAAATACGGGTGAAATCGAACCTGAGGAATTGATTGAAGAAAAAAGTGAATTAGGTGACGACGCAGCTTTATCGGAATTAGCAACCTATCTCACTGAGATCTCCCAGCAACTAAATGCACCAGCTGTAGTAAAAATGACACGAGAAGCGAATTTGATCGTCTTCCATTTAGAAACGGATAAACAAGGTCTGTTGATCGGCAAACATGGAAAAACGTTAAATGCTTTGCAATATTTGGCGCAAGTGTTCATTCATCGAGTAGCCGGTAATAAACTCTCTGTCGTGGTAAACGTAGGCAACTATCGTGAAAAACGACAAGAGATCATCCAACGTTTAGCTGAGCGCACCGCAGAAAAAGTCTTGCGTACAGGACAGCCTGTATTTTTAGAACCGATGCCTGCGTTTGAACGCAAACAAATTCACGCGGCGTTAAGTAAACATGACGGAGTACAAACCCACTCAGAAGGTGATGAACCATATCGTTACTTAGTTGTCGAACCAGCCAAATAGCGATTACGAAGAGAAGCACCCAAAATCTTGCGATCAGATTGACAAACTTTTCCAAACAAAGTATATTTTATTAGAAATCATTCTTATCGGAGTATACGATGGTAGTCTTTACTTTGGTAGAAAAAACGTGCAGAGCGAAAGCTCTGCACGTTTTTTTGTGATCAGCCAATCGTTGTCTGGACAAATTGGATCACGGTACCGTAAGCAAAAAGTTCGATGATCTGTTTGCCATCTCGGGGTTTTTGTTGATATTCAAAGTGACAATTGATGACTGCATTTGCGCCATAATCTAGCACTTTCTTTTTTAATTTTTGTTTTGTTGTCAAGAACATGTCATCACTATTGAATGTAGGGTCGAATAAGTCCCCTTCGATACATTCTGCGACAAATACGATATCTCTGACGATATATTTTTGATTGATATTCCCTGTCGATAACACCACTTCATTGATTCGTGGATCATCTACTCCGTCTACTGCACTAGGCTTAAATTGGGCCATAATTTTTGCTCCTTTCGGTAAAGAAAAAGTATGTAGGTACCGCTACCATTTAAGTGTAACGTTTTTTGCCACAAAGATAAAGGTATAAGAGTAGATTTACTTCTATAGAGTGTTATCTGATGGGACATCCAGTCAAAAGGCACCTGTGCAGAAAAAGTTTAAGAATGATTCGTTACTCTCTTAAAAATAAACAAAAAAGCTTGATTACTAGAATTAGATATGATAGTCTATGACCAGAATTTAAACAGAACAAGCAGTCAAAGTGCGAAGTTCACCATTTATTGCAAAGGGTGAAGTGGGCACTTTTTTTGTGCGTAAAATGAAAAAGGAAGTGAAAAAATGGCTGAAATAACCTTAGAATTTGATACGATTGCAGCAATCTCTACACCACCGGGTGAAGGGGCGATAAGTATTGTGCGATTAAGCGGTGATCAAGCGCTGACCATTGCCAATAAAGTCTATCAAAGTGGCAATAAACAGTTGTTAGATGTTCCTAGTCATACGATTCACTATGGGCATATCGTCGATCCCAAAAGTGAACAATTAGTCGATGAAGTCATGGTATCCGTCATGCGCGCACCACGAACATTTACCCGAGAAGATGTTGTAGAAATCAATTGTCATGGGGGCATCGTTGTCGTCAATCAAATTTTACAGCTTCTATTAAGAGAAGGCGCACGTTTAGCAGAGCCAGGAGAATTTACAAAGCGTGCCTTTCTAAATGGACGTGTTGATTTATCCCAAGCTGAAGCAGTCATGGATCTGATCCGTGCGAAAACAGACAAGGCGATGGGTGTCGCGTTGAACCAATTAGATGGGAATCTGTCTGCATTGATCCGTTCCCTTCGACAAGAGATTTTAGAGACATTAGCACAAGTGGAAGTGAATATCGACTACCCTGAATATGATGATGTTGAAGAATTGACGACAAAACTTCTATTAGAAAAAGCGCAGATGATCCAAAAACGTATCGAAGTTCTTTTAGCAACATCACAACAAGGCAAGGTCTTGCGAGAAGGGTTAAGTACAGCGATTATTGGTCGCCCCAATGTTGGGAAATCAAGCTTACTGAACCATTTATTACGAGAAGAAAAAGCCATCGTAACGGATATTGCGGGAACGACAAGAGATGTGATTGAAGAATACGTCAATGTTCGTGGCGTACCGTTGAAACTAATCGACACAGCTGGTATTCGGGAAACAGAAGATATCGTGGAACAAATCGGTGTGGCTCGTAGTCGTAAAGCCTTGGCAGAATCTGAATTAATCTTACTTGTCTTGAATCAAAGCGAGCCGTTGACGATTGAAGATGAACAGTTGTTGGAAGCAACAAAAGGATTGAAACGGATCATTCTATTGAATAAAACTGATTTACCGAAACAATTAGAGGAAGACAAGCTTTTATCATTGATCGAGGATGAACCAGTATTCGCTGTTTCGGTTGCCAATAATGAAGGATTGGACCGATTAGAAACGGCCATCTCTGAGTTGTTCTTTGGTGGGCAAACTGGTGAAAGAGATGCAACTTATGTATCCAATACCCGTCATATTGCCTTGCTCGAAAAAGCGGCCATCTCTTTGCAAGAAGTGATCGCAGGAATCGATGCGGGTATGCCTGTTGATCTCGTTCAAATGGATATGACTCGCTGCTGGGATTACCTTGGTGAAGTCGTAGGAGATAGTGTTCAAGATGAATTGATCACACAATTGTTTAGTCAATTTTGTCTTGGAAAATAAAGGAGGAACAGTTCTTGAATCATTATCAAGCAGAAGAATATGATGTGATCGTTGTCGGTGCAGGACATGCTGGTTCAGAAGCCGCTTTGGCTGCTGCACGCATGGGGACAAAAACGTTACTGTTAACGATCAATTTAGATATGGTAGCATTTATGCCATGTAACCCTTCCGTCGGTGGTCCAGCCAAAGGCGTTGTCGTACGTGAAATTGATGCACTAGGCGGCGAAATGGGTAAAAATATTGATAAGACATACATTCAAATGAGAATGTTGAACACTGGGAAGGGACCTGCTGTTCGAGCGTTACGTGCGCAAGCAGATAAGCATGCCTACGCCAGTGAAATGAAACATACGATCGAAAAAGAAGAGAATTTGACATTAAGACAAGGAATCGTTGAAGAATTGATCGTTGAAGATGGGGTTTGTCGTGGTGTAGTGACTTCAACTGGTGCAAGTTATCGTTCAAAAGCAGTCGTTATCACTGCGGGTACCGCATTACGTGGTGAGATTATTATCGGTGAATTAAAATATTCGTCTGGTCCGAATAACTCACAACCATCAATTGGTTTAGCCAATCACTTAAAAGAATTAGGTTTTGCCATTGATCGTTTTAAAACCGGAACGCCTCCACGTGTGAAATCAAGTACGATCGATTACTCTGTCACAGAAGAACAACCGGGAGACAAGGAGCCAAATCATTTTAGCTTTGCCACACCGGACAGTGCCTATAACTTAGAACAAGAACCTTGTTGGTTGACTTATACAGGTGAAACGACCCATCAAATCATTCGTGATAATCTGCACCGCGCACCAATGTTTACAGGAATCGTTGAAGGCGTCGGCGCACGTTACTGTCCTTCAATTGAAGACAAAATCGTCCGTTTTGCAGACAAACCACGTCATCAACTCTTTTTAGAACCAGAAGGATTGAATACAGAAGAAGTGTATGTTCAAGGGCTTTCAACTTCACTTCCAGAAGACGTCCAAGTGGATATGTTGCATTCGATTGCTGGATTAGAAAAAGCAGAAATGATGCGTACGGGCTATGCCATTGAGTACGATGTGGTCGAACCACACCAGTTGCGTCCAACATTAGAAACGAAAGTCGTAGAAAATCTTTATACGGCCGGTCAAACCAATGGGACAAGTGGATATGAAGAAGCAGCGGGACAAGGGCTGATTGCAGGAATCAATGCAGCGTTGAAGGTTCAAGGAAAAGAGCCATTAGTCATCAAACGTAGTGACGGCTATATCGGTGTCATGATCGATGATTTAGTCACAAAAGGAACGAATGAACCTTATCGCTTACTGACATCCCGGGCAGAATATCGTTTACTTCTTCGTCATGATAATGCTGATCTACGCCTAACAGAAATGGGTCACCAGATCGGTTTAGTAAAAGAAGATCAATACGCTGCTTACTTGAAAAAGAAAGCAGCAGTTGAACAAGAAATCAAACGTTTGATGAACGTTCGTATCAAACCGACAGCAGAAGTCCAAGCCTTTTTAGCAGAATTAAATGCTGCACCATTAAAAGATGGTGTGCTAGCAAGTGATTTCTTGCGTCGTCCAGAAATCACCTATGCCGATCTATTACGATTTATTCCAGAAAATGCGGAGTTAACACGTAAAGAAATCGAACAAGTTGAAATTCAACTAAAATACGAAGGATACATCAAAAAAGCATTAGAAAAAGTAGAAAAACTAAAACGGATGGAAGCCAAACGCATCCCAGAAAACATTGACTACGCTGCGATCAACGGATTAGCAACGGAAGCAAAACAAAAGCTTCAAAAAATCCGTCCAGAAACCATCGCACAAGCAAGCCGCATCAGCGGTGTCAATCCAGCAGACCTAAGCATCTTGATGGTCTACATCGAACAAGGGAAGATTGCGAAAGTGGAAGTGTAAAGCAGTGACACGTTAATAATTCATGATACTAAATGAATTATTAACGTGTCGACTGGCTCGATTTCTCAGCTATTCATGTAAAGAATGTTCTAGTCTATCTTTTATTTGTGCACCAGCCTCAAAGAGCAAGGTCGCATGGGTCTTTCTAAACCAATGGACTTTGATTATTTTCATATTTAGGGAACTTCCTAGCTACTTTATCAAGGTAGCCTTTGTAGTGGAAGTTCCTTTTTTTGTTAGCTTTTATTGCATATTCACATTTCTATTAACTGTGAATGAGCTAATTGGGTGTATTTTTATGAGTTTTCAGATACGCCTTAATAAATAAAAAAATAATGATGGATAATTTTACAATACAGGTGCTAACTGACCAATGATGACATGACTACATTGTAAAGGAGTAAAGCCGAATGCTATAATATTCTAACAATTTAAATCTAAAGAAGTTGTAGTGAGTGGTAGAAAAAGGAAAAAGTACTGATGGTTTAATGAGACATATTAGAAATTCTCATGGAGTAGAGATCAATGGAAGCACTGAGAAACAAGCACTATTAAACATGGGATATTATCATGGCTACAAGGCGAGTAGATACATAAAAAAGAGTTCTAATTTACAAAATTATAATAATTTTCAGGAAGTGAAAGCTATCTATGATTTTGATATAGAAGTAAAAACGATATTTTATCCATTACTAGTACGAATTGAAACCTCATTAAAAAATCGTTTAATTGATTATTTAGTTAAGGATAACAATTCTGATATGGAAAGTATTTATCAAAATAAATTAAATGATTATGAGGCAAAACCTGTAGGGAATAAAGAATATAAAAAATATTTAAATAAAAAATTGGAGTTACGTAACAAAATAGACAGTACTATTGCGTATAACTACTCTAAAGGACATCCATGTATTCAGCATTTTTTCCATAGCAGTAAACCACTTCCATTATGGGCATACTTTGAAGTAATAACTATGGGTGAGTTTGGAAATTTTATCTCTTGTATGAATATTTCATATAGAATTGAATTTACTCAAGATATGAATATGCATCATACTGGTTTTAATCAGAATGGTAGAATGTTAGAAAATATAATTTTCTGTTTAACAGGTATTAGAAATGCAACAATGCATAATTCTATGATTTTTGATTGCAGATTTAACAACAGCAACTTTTCTTCTCAACTTATAAAATATTTAGAAAATTCTACAGGGATTAAAAACATTGATTTTGAAAGCATAGTAGATTTTTTAGTGTTGCTTATATTTTTAATGAAGAAGCAATATACAACAAAAACAGAACTGAGCCGTGTGGTATCACAGTTTGATAAAAAGAGAGAACTTCTATATGCCTCTATTCCAATGAAAGCCTACAGTGAAATACTAGGAACAGATGCTAGAAAGAAAATAGCGGGGCTAAAAGAGTATATTTCAAATGGTTAGAATTTTTTTGCTTTACTCTGTATATTGCTCGTGGTATCATGAGTATACTAAATAGCGGTGTATTACTTCGGTATGCACCTAAAAAAGTCGGATGCGTCCGGCTTTTTTGTTTGACCTAGGCAAAATCGTGAAAGTGGAAACATCTGCTTAAATAAAGCACTAAATAAAAAAACAGCTGACGAATGATTGATTCGTCGGCTGTTTTTTCATTAGCAAGAACATAGAGTAAATCACTTATGTAAAAAAGAAGAAACCTGAATATCCAATCGAATGATCAGCCACCTATTTATACATGCACCAATAAGAAACCCACAAGTATTTACAAAAACATCCCCTAAATCAAAGATGCCTAGGTAAAAGAAATATTGGATCCATTCAATGCCTATGACAGATGAAATGACTAAGATAGTATTCTTCCAACTTAATGGTAAAAACCAGCCTAGAGGTAGAAACAGTAAAATATTAAACAGCACAATCATTGGATCACCATAAATCAAATCCTTCACCCATGAAAATAATTGAAATTCTACGCCTCGTATCCCAATATTTTTCAAGAAAAGTAAATAAATGAGAAAAGAGAGATAGAGAAAAGAAAAAAATATTAGCCATTCCCGATAGATTTTTCTAGTAAAAACACACTGTAGACTGACATAAAGGGAGAGTGCAATAATTATCACTAAGAAGAAAGGAACCCAAAAATCGACAGGGCCAGATGGTGGAAAAAGCGTAATAGAATAATAATAGAGATAACGCATGAAAAACCAACGAGAAAAAAACAGGCAAGAAAGCAGCATTAAAAATTTAAAAAATAACAATTTTATTTTTATTCCGATCTAAAAAACCTCCTTATTTTTGTTATAATAAATTGAGATGAGCTGTATAGATGAACATACGTCACAACCCTTGTCTTTCTCTCTATAAGTATACATAAAATAACTTGATATTGAAATGTGATCGCAGAATAAAATGAAGTATACGTATCTTATTGTGAAGCATTGACAAAAATAGTAGCTAACTGAAAGGAGGATCTATGAAAAAACGGCATTGGTTAGGTGTGTTAGTAATCATTATTTTAGGAGGAGTCGGAGGGAAGATGCATATGGATAAAAGGGAAGAAGATCACCAAGAATTGCTGGAAATACAGAAAGATCTGGCGAATTATGTGTACAATAACTATCGAATTTATACGAGAGATAGTGAGAAACAAAAGGAAATCGTAGAAGAATATCAAAAAGAAGAAGGAATAACAACGGAAGAATATTTAGAAAAAATGTTGAGTATCAGAGAGTATTCGGATATTGAGAAGATAGAATTTACTGGATATTCGGTTAGTCCGATGAATTCATTAGTCATCTATTTCACAGTTAATGATGTTTATCAAGAAGAAGTATTGTTAAACACAAGATCTGCAGAAACAGATAAGTTTATTTACAGAATAACTAGTGGCAGAGGTCAAGGACCTTATTTTATTAATGAAAGAAAGGAAGAAAAAGGGATTGATATCTCAGATGATCAAATTGTTTATTATACAGGAGGAATAAATTAATGGATCAAAATAGATACTTATCTGAATTTATATATCAATTAGAAAGTGGCAAGGTAAATTATGGCGATAAACCTCTTGGAACAAACCATATCGTTATAGGAACTTTAAATACAGATAAAGATAAAATAGGTAATGAATCTAAACCAAAGAAAAACAGTACGCAGGCAATGGTTGTTGCTGAACTTAAGGATCGGTATAAGACATTTGATGATGAAGAGCTAAAGAAAGTCAATGGCTTCCCCGACTCCGTCATCACCAAAAACCTGACGATTGCCTATGCTGGCACGACTTCGCTCAAAGATTGGCATACTAACCTTGAGGAAATTGGTCGAAGTAATAAACATCCAGATGGCGCATTTGTCTCCGCTTTAAACTATGCCTGTGAAATTGAAAAGCAGTATCCCAAATCAGCTGGCTATACGATCTCAACGACAGGGCACTCATTAGGTGGCGCTAAAGCTCTTTTTGTCGCAGGGCTCAATGGTTATGACAGTGTGACGTACGGCGCGGCAGGACCAGGGCTTGCACAAGCATTATTTGATAATCACAACGGTACCCTGATCAATATCTACGACACTTCGGATGTCGTCACGAGTGGGCTTTTCACTGGTGGGAAAGGGATGCTTCCAATCAATAGTTTTGGAATCGACAATTCGGGCTGGGAAACATTTGGACATTCGCTGGATCAATTCAGAACAGATGAAGAGGGAAATTATATCGATAAGCATGACCAGATCATTGTATACGTAGATGGTAATGGAAGTATCTTGTTAGCCCCAACTTTGTGGCAACAAACACTTTTGGAAAACGAAGCAATGATCAAATTACTAGCAGTCAGTGGTGAGCATACGCTAGATGAAATCAAGCGTTTGAAAGAAGAAAATGAGTGGCTCAAGGTTCAAATCAAAGAATTCTTGACATTAAAAGAGTTACGGCAGAAGCTGACTGCAAGTGGCGACGGACTTTCTCGGTCAGAAAAAATTTATTTAGAGGATAGCCAAGCATTAGCTGTAGTACGGACGGCTGCTAGTAAATTTGACGAGGCAATGGGAAATGTTCGTGTGATTTACCAAAACGGGATCACCGGGTTGGAAGACTTATGGAATGACTGGTTGGGAAGAATACGCAATTATACGCCCCATTTGACCTATAACGAGGTGATTGAAACATTAGCCGAAGTTGGTTGTACGAAATGGGAGATCGTCGATGAACCGACACAGGAATTTAGAGATAAGATCCGCCAAATTGATCAGATGTCAGAACAGTTTCAAACACTCGCCGATGAAATTACCCAAAAAATCAATGAAATGGTGGCACGTGACAAAGAATTAGCGAATCAATTGTTCTAACACTTGCTATAAAAGTGAACGATCGATAAAAGCCCAATTGAGAAGTGACTGTTGTCTAACTAAATAATAGAAAATAAAGGAGTGTGAGCAATGGGCAGAACACTCTTTTTGTGTTGTTCGGGGGTTGATTATTTTTTTATTTTAGACGTAGGATTTACCTACTTCCAAATTTGGCATAACCTCCTTTAAATTTATATATAGAAAGATTGCAACTCGACTCATTTTGCGTTAAAGTAGGAAGAGATTCTGTGAAACAATTAGCTGTTTCACAATGAAAGGACAAATTATGACACCAGAAGAATTTCGCCAAGTCTTGGCAGAAAAAGACATTCATTTATCGGATAAGCAAATGGCGCAGTTTGACCGTTATTTTCATTTATTAGTGGAGTGGAATGAAAAAATGAATTTGACGGCGATCACTGATCGAGAAGAAGTTTACTTAAAACACTTTTATGATTCATTGACGTTGGCATTTGATGTTGATTTTTCAACTGGCCTGACTTTATGTGACGTCGGCTCAGGAGCTGGGTTCCCAAGTATTCCTTTAAAAATTGCTTTTCCTGAGTTACAAATAACGATTGTTGATTCCTTGAATAAGCGAATCACTTTTTTAACTGAGTTAACGAATCAATTAGAAATCGATGCGTCTCTTTACCATGATCGTGCAGAAACATTTGGACAAAATCCGCAATTCCGTGCATCATTTGATTTTGTGACTGCTCGTGCAGTGGCACGTTTGAATGTATTGACGGAACTGTGTTTACCATTAGTGAAACAAGAGGGTTATTTCTATGCACTGAAAGCTGCGAAAAGTGAAGAAGAATTGGCAGAAGCGAAACCAGCGATTGCGCAATTAGGTGGTAAATTTATTGGTGAGCAAGCAATCGAACTACCTAAAATCTCGGACAAACGCCACATTCTGATCATACAGAAAAAGAAACCAACACCGAAGAAGTATCCAAGAAAACCTGGGTTGCCGAATAAGCAACCAATCAAGTAGGAGGAGAAGAGATGGCACAAATTATATCCGTTGCAAATCAAAAAGGCGGCGTTGGTAAAACAACGACAACTGTAAATCTAGGTGCTTGTTTAGCAAGTTTAGGTAAACAAGTGTTGCTAGTAGATATGGATGCACAAGGAAATGCCACTAGCGGAGTAGGCATTCGTAAACCTGATGTGACACAAGATATTTATGATGTATTAGTCAATGAGTTACCAATTGCTGAAGCGACAATTGCTACTGAACATGAAAACTTGAGTATTGTGCCTGCCACTCTTCAATTAGCGGGAGCGGAGATTGAATTAACCTCAATGATGGCAAGAGAATCACGTTTAAAAAGTTCACTGGCTGAAGTCAACGATCAGTATGACTACATTTTAATTGATTGCCCGCCATCTTTAGGTCATCTAACCATCAACTCATTTACTGCAAGTGATTCGATTTTGATCCCTGTGCAGTGTGAGTACTATGCGTTAGAAGGGTTAAGTCAACTACTGAATACTGTTCGCTTGGTACAAAAACACTTCAACCCTGAATTGGAAATCGAAGGGGTATTATTGACGATGTATGACGCTCGAACGAATCTAGGGAATGAAGTGGTAGAAGAAGTACGGAAGTATTTCCGTGAAAAAGTGTATGACACAGTGATTCCTCGAAACATTCGTTTGTCAGAAGCACCAAGTCATGGAAAACCTATCATTGATTATGATCCGCGTTCCAGAGGCGCTGAAGTGTATCAAGCATTAGCAAAGGAAGTGGTCGATCGTGAAGAAAAGTAAAGGACTAGGTCGGGGAATCGACGCGCTGTTTCAAGATTTGGAAAATTTAGAAACAGTCAACGTGAAAGATGAAACTGTTATTCAGTTGCCACTAAACGAATTGCGTCCTAATCCGTATCAACCACGTAAAACATTTGAAGAAGTATCATTGCAAGAATTAGCGAACTCGATCGAGTACTCCGGTGTCTTTCAACCGATCATTGTTCGTCGTTCATCGGTGAAAGGGTATGAGATCATCGCAGGTGAACGTCGTTTCCGAGCGTCTAAGTTAGCTGGCAAAGAAACAATTCCTGCAATTGTCAGGGATTTCGACGAAGAAGCGATGATGCAAGTTGCAGTTTTAGAAAACTTACAACGTGAAGACTTGAATCCTTTAGAAGAAGCAGAAGCTTATGAGATGTTGATGAAGAACTTAAAGTTGACACAAGCTGAAGTCGCAAGTCGTTTAGGGAAAAGTCGTCCTTATATCGCAAACTATTTGCGTTTATTGACATTGCCTGATTTAGTGAAAGAAATGGTCCAAGATCAACGATTATCTATGGGACAAGCTCGTACGTTACTTGGATTAAAAAATAAACAATTGATATTAAAATTAGCCAATCGTGTCGTAACAGAAAATCTAACGGTTCGACAATTAGAGCAGATCGTTTCCGAGCTGAATCAAAATGATGGGCAAGAAAAGAAAAAAATTCCACGTTTAGCGAAGGAAAAACCGTATTATATCCGTGAGAGTGAAGATCGCTTGATGGATAAATTTGGAACAAGTGTCGCCATCCAAGAAAAGAATGGGAAAGGTAAAATCGAAATCGAATATCTTTCACAAAATGATTTAACTAGAATTCTTGATATTCTAAATATTCAATTTGATGAAGAATAAACAGAGGGAGGCTATGTTATGTACGACTTACATGATATCGTAGAAATGAAAAAACCTCATGCTTGTCAAACGAACCGTTGGGAAATCATCCGAATGGGCGCTGATATCAAAATCAAATGTATGAATTGCGGTCATATCGTGATGATGACCCGTCGAGAATTTGAGAAAAAAATGAAAAAAGTACTTGAAAAAAATGTAGAGAAAGAGTGAATGAATTTATGGCATTAACTGCTGGAATTGTGGGTTTACCCAACGTAGGAAAATCAACTTTGTTCAATGCAATTACAAAGGCGGGAGCAGAGGCTGCCAACTATCCTTTTGCGACTATTGATCCAAATATTGGAATGGTTGAAGTACCTGATTGGCGTTTACAACGTTTAACAGAATTAGTAAAACCAAAGAAAACTGTACCAACAACCTTTGAATTTACAGACATTGCTGGAATCGTTAAGGGTGCAAGTAAAGGTGAAGGATTAGGAAACCAATTTTTAAGTCATATTCGCCAAGTAGATGCAATCTGTCATGTTGTTCGTTGTTTTGACGATGACAACATCACACACGTAGAAGGACGCGTCGATCCTTTAGCAGATATTGATACGATCAATCTAGAGCTTGTCTTAGCAGATTTAGAGTCAGTGACGAAGCGCTATACACGTGTGGCAAAAATTGCAAAAACAAAAGATAAAGATGCAGTCGCTGAATTAGCGGTGTTGGAGAAAATCAAACCAGTATTAGAAGATGGACGTTCAGCACGTTCGATCGAATTTACAGAAGAAGAACAAAAAATCGTTAAATCTTTATTCTTGTTAACAACAAAACCGATCTTGTATGTTGCGAATGTGGCAGAAGATGAAGTAGCAAATGCAGATGCGAATGAATATGTTCAAGCAGTCCGCAATTTTGCTGCAGAAGAAAACGCAGAAGTTATTGTCGTTAGCGCCAGAGCAGAAGAAGAAATTGCTGAGCTGGACGACGAAGATAAAGCAGAGTTTCTTGAAGCATTAGGCATTGAAGAGTCAGGGTTGGATCAATTGATTCGTGCGGCGTATGACCTATTAGGATTAGCAACATACTTTACAGCAGGTGAACAAGAAGTTCGTGCGTGGACGTTCAAAAAAGGAATCAAAGCGCCACAAGCTGCAGGAATCATCCATACCGATTTTGAACGTGGCTTTATCCGTGCAGAAACAGTCTCATTTGAAGATTTAGACCAATACGGAACGATGCACGCAGCGAAAGAAGCAGGACGTGTACGATTAGAAGGGAAAGACTATGTCGTTCAAGATGGCGACGTTATGTTATTCCGTTTTAATGTATAAAAAGGCTATCATACGGTGTATGTGATATGTTAAAATGTCTTTTGTGACAACCGTCAGCGTCTAAGGAGGACTGTAAAATAATGGAAGCAGAACAGTTACGCGAAATCGTAAAAGAAAATGCGCAGTTAGAAGAACAACTAACAAAACGTAATCAACAATATATTTTTGACTTAAAGAAGTCGCTAGAAGCAGCGAATTTATCAGAAGAAGAAAAAGTAACGGCTTTGCATGAGATGTTACCCGTTTTAGTATCCGAACAAAAAGGTGGGAAAACAGCCCGCCAATTATTTGGAACGGTATCTGAAAGAACAGAAGCAATCATCAATAAACCGGTTGAAGTGAAAACTTCTTCGACGCCAACGTTGATGTGGTTGGACAATACATTACTCTTACTCGGATTATTGAGTGTCATGATCGCAATCACTGGATTGTTTTCACGTGAAACAACGCCTGCTTATGGAATCACCACACTTGTACTAGGTTCAGCTATTGGTGGATGGGTCTTTTACTTGATGTACAAGTATATTTACCAATACGAGTATCCAGGTGCTGATCGCAGTAAAAAACCAGGGATGGGTAAAACCTTGTTGATTCTAGGTGGAACGACATTGATCTGGGTCATTGCTTTTTCAGCAACAACCTTATTGCCACCAATTGTTAACCCATTATTAGATCCAGTGGTGATCATCATCATCGGTGCAGCGGCTCTTGCGTTGCGTTACTACTTAAAGAAAAAATATGGCATCGTTGGCAGTCTTTCTGTTCCAAGAAGATAGTTCATTGGACCTAGAAATTATGTGACTTACGAGAAGATAAATAAAAAAAGAATGTGTAGCGTCATGCTGGCACATTCTTTTTTTTATCTTCTATCCATCTCACAAAGGCAATCATGAGATTGAAAGATTATTTTTTATTATTATAAAAAATAGTGTTACTATCAAAGAAAAGAGACAATCACTGATATTAAAAAACATGTTGAGCAAGATAGTTAAACGAGGAGGGGTGAATGAATATGAAAAAAGTCAAATGGATATTTACTATCAATGCTGACGGAGTGCCTCTGTTTGGTTATGCCGGAATCAAAACTGGACAATTTATTCTTGGGCATGGAAGAAAGTTTCAAAAAGAAATGCGGTCTGTTTTAGGGCCAGAAATCGAGCTGGATTTCATTAGCTATATTACAAGAAAGCCGGAGACACTAACTGCTGATTTATTTGTGTATACAGATGTCGATGAAAAGTATCTTGACGAAGAGACGAAGAAAAAAGGCTTAAGCATTCCCTATAAACTATATTATTTGAATGAGATTGAAAAGATCAAAGAATCGATCGAAGCAAATGTTTAAAAAGTGAATCGCATCTTTTCTTTCTTGAAGTGTACTCGTTTCAGTTTAGTAAAAATATTGAGTAAGAAAAAAGAACGTGCAGTGTAAGACGAAAGCGCTAACTAACATTTGATTTTGATCAAATATTAGGAGACGCTTCATTATGCTAGTACGCTCTTTTTTTAGGATTCACTGAGTAGTTCCTTAGAAAAAACAAGGGATTAGTAGAAGTTGTTGACTTACAAAAGAAAATCGATTATTTTAGTAGATAAACTAAACAAGAGGAGTGGTACTAAAAATGTCCAACTGGGAAACAAAGTTCACGAAAAAAGGATTTACTTTTGATGATGTCTTATTGATACCAGCAGAAAGTCACGTGTTACCAAACGAAGTGGATATGAGTGTACAATTAGCAAAAAATATCAAATTGAATATTCCTATCATCAGTGCAAGTATGGATACAGTTACTGACAGCAAAATGGCGATTGCTATGGCAAGACAGGGTGGCCTAGGTGTCATCCATAAAAACATGACAATCAGCGAACAAGCAGATGAAGTACGTAAAGTGAAACGTTCTGAAAGTGGCGTAATCATTGACCCATTCTTCTTGACACCACAACACTTGGTCGCAGATGCTGAAGAATTGATGAGCAGATACCGTATCAGTGGTGTGCCAATCGTTGAAACATTGGAAAACCGCAAATTAGTAGGAATCATTACAAACCGTGATATGCGTTTTGTTACAGACTTCCATATCGAAATCAGTGAAGTCATGACAAAAGAAAACTTAGTAACAGCCCCAGTAGGCACTTCTCTAAAAGATGCAGAAAAAATCTTACAACAACATAAAATCGAAAAACTACCGATCGTTGATGATGCAGGCCGATTAAGTGGTTTGATCACGATCAAAGATATCGAAAAAGTGATCGAGTTTCCAAATGCAGCAAAAGATGAACATGGTCGTTTGTTGGTAGCTGCCGCAGTTGGTGTCACTAGCGACACATTTGAACGTGCACAAGCTTTACTTGATGCTGGCGCAGATGCCATTGTCATTGATACGGCGCATGGACATAGCGCAGGTGTGATCCGTAAAATCCAAGAAATTCGTACCACATTTAAAGATGCAACATTGATTGCTGGTAATGTAGCAACAGCAGAAGCAACAAAAGCTTTATACGATGTAGGTGTTGACGTGGTGAAAGTAGGTATCGGACCAGGTTCGATTTGTACGACACGTGTGGTTGCTGGTGTGGGTGTTCCTCAATTAACAGCTATTTACGATGCAGCTTCAGTTGCACGCCAATATGGAAAAACCATTATTGCAGATGGTGGGATTAAATATTCTGGTGATATCGTCAAAGCTTTAGCAGCGGGTGGACATGCGGTCATGTTAGGTAGTATGTTGGCAGGTACTGATGAATCTCCAGGTGAATTTGAAATCTATCAAGGTCGTCGTTTCAAGACGTACCGTGGAATGGGTTCATTAGGCGCCATGGAAAAAGGATCAAAAGACCGTTACTTCCAAGGTGGCACGAATGAAGCCAATAAGTTAGTGCCAGAAGGTATTGAAGGCCGCGTAGCGTACAAAGGAAGCGTGGCAGACATTCTCTTCCAAATGATTGGTGGTTTAAAATCAGGGATGGGTTATGTTGGATCAGCAAACCTAAAACAATTAAGAGATGATGCACAGTTCATTCAAATGAGTGGCAGTGGGCTGAAAGAATCTCATCCGCATGATGTACAAATTACGAAAGAAGCACCAAACTATTCTGTAGAATCATAATCAAACTTTTTGATCATAAAAAAGCAGCTAAGCAATTCGTGCCAACGAATCACTTAGCTGCTTTATTGTTTATTTGATTACTTTTAGGTTCCCCATGTAAGGCACGAGTACTTCTGGAACTGTGACTGAACCATCTTCATTTTGATAGTTTTCAAGGATGGCAGCAACCGTACGGCCAACTGCTAAACCAGAACCATTTAATGTATGTGCATAATGGATTTTTCCATCAGCATCTCGGTAACGGATCATCGCACGGCGCGCTTGGAAATCTTCACAGTTTGAGCAAGAACTGATTTCACGATACGTATCTTGTGCAGGAATCCATACTTCTAAATCGTACGTTTTCGCTGCTGAGAAGCCCATATCTCCAGTTGATAATGTCATAACACGGTAAGGTAAGTGTAGTTTCTTCAAAATGTCCTCTGCGTCAGCGGTCATTTTTTCAAGTTCTTCATATGAATGTTCTGCATCAGCGAATTTCACCATTTCTACTTTATTGAACTGATGAAGACGAATCAATCCACGAGTATCACGACCGGCACTACCTGCTTCTGAACGGAATGCTGGGCTAAGTGCAGTGAAGTAAACAGGTAAATCTTCTTTTGCTAAGATTTCATTGCTGTAGTAGTTTGTTAAAGGAACTTCGGCTGTTGGGATCAAGGTTAAATCTGTATCAGCTAATTGGAAAACATCTTCTTTAAATTTAGGAAATTGACCAGTACCAAACATGGCTTGGCTGTTGACAGCATAAGGTGTCATCATTTCAGTATAGCCATGTTCATAGACGTGTTGATCTAACATAAAATTATAAAGGGCACGTTCTAAGCGAGCACCTAATCCTTTATAGTAAACAAAGCGGCTTCCTGATACTTTTGCCCCACGTTCAAAATCAAGAATACCTAGATTTTCAGCAATTTCCCAGTGAGGTTTTGGTTCAAAAGCAAATTGACGAGGTTCACTCCAACGACGAGCTTCCACGTTATCCTCTTCATCTTTACCCACCGGCACAGTGTCATGAGGCAAATTTGGGAGAGTTGTAGCGATTTGTTGTAATTTTTCATCAACTTGTGCAACTTCTTCATCTAGTGCTTTGATTTTCCCACCGACTTCTTTCATTTCAGCGATCTTCGCAGTTGCATCTTCTTTATTACGCTTTAATTGGGCAATTTCAGCAGATACATCATTACGATATTTTTTCAATTCTTCACTTTCAACCAACAATTTTCTACGAGATTCATCTAACTCCACAAACTCCGCTAAGATTTCTTTTTTAACGCCACGTGACGTTAATTTTTCTTGTACATAATCAACATTTTGACGGATCATTTTAATATCTAACATTTCTTTTCCTCCTTTTTTGTATAAAAAAAACCAGCTCATCCAAAGAAATATCTTGGGACGAACTGGTTTGAGTTTCGCGGTACCACCCAAGTTCAGTCTACTGAGACTGCACTTGTAAACAGATAACGGCTGTTACCGACCTTTCTTATTTCGAAAGGCACAATAGGTGAACTGGAACTTCGAAATTATTTTTTACTGATTTGCACCAACCATCAGCTCTCTTGAAAAAAATAAAATGTACTGGGTTCACTGTTTTCTTTTATTTGTATCCTAAGAATAGCGAAAAATTTAGTTTCCGTCAATATGTTCTGTCAGATTGCCGACTAACTTTTCATTTTTTTTAAGCGGGAAATGCATGATAAAAGACGTCCAATCTTGATCTGACTTCGCATAGATATAGCCACCATGTAATGCTACGATACTTTGTGCAATGGCTAGACCAAGCCCTGTTCCGCCAGTTTCTTGTGAACGGGATTCTTCCACGCGGTAAAATCGATCAAATAGATTGTCAATGGCTTGTTGGGGAATCATGGTACCATTGTTTTTGACAACAACGATGACTTCTGAACCAAGTTGTTCAATTTCAATGATGATTTTAGTAGCTCCTTTGCCATATTTTAGGGCATTCGTTAATAAATTATTGAATACGCGAACTAACTTTTCGGTATCACCATCCATGATCAGTGAATTGATTGGAGATTCAACAAAAATTTGGATATCCTTTTTAGAAGCTTCTAGTTCAAAATCAGCTGCTAATTGTTCAATCAATTGGATCAAATCAAATGCAGAAAAATTCACAGGAACCGCCGGCTGACGTACCTTGGTATACTCGAACAAATCTTCTACCAATGATTTCATTTGTTTCGCTTTGACATAAGCAGTATGGGTATATTTCAACAAATCTTCTTCTGTTTGGTACTGACCATCTTCAATAAGACCTAAATAGCCAATAATTGATGTTAAAGGTGTGCGAATATCATGACTGACGTTTGTAATCAGTTCGTCTTTTGATTTTTCAATTTTACGTTCATCTTCAATCGCCGCCACCGTACTATCCACTAAGCCATTGATACTTTTGACTACACGACTAAGATCGCCACTTAATTCGAAAGGGATACGATGGTCATAATTGCCATTAGCGATATAATGTAATTCGCTAATAATATGTCGTAATTGCATTTGTCGGTAGCGACGAATCAATCGCCAGTATAATACACCAACATCTAATAGAAAGAAAACAGGAAAAATAAAGTTTCGACCATTCCAAAACAAATCACTATCTAAACGCTGGGCAAAAATATTTTTAGAATCCCAAATAGCATTTGTCAAAGAAGGTGAACTACTGATGATCGAACTGATAATGACCAACATCGCTACATTCAATAGAAGCAGAAGGATGATCGTAATGATTCCTTCTGCTAATAATTCACTGATTTCTTTAGATGTCAGATTGATCCGGCGTCGTTTTTCGATCACTTTTTTATCTTGCATCAATTTTATAGCCCACTCCCCAAACGGTTTGAATGACTTTTTCTCCACCTGTTGCTTCTTCGATCTTGTCTCTTAAATGACTAACATGAACCATTACTGTTTTAGCAGAGACAATACTTTCTTGTTTCCAGACACGCTCAAAGATTTCATCTGCACTGAATACATGGTTAGGATGACTTGCAAGAAGATATAGAATACCAAATTCTAAGGCAGTCAGTTGGATTTCTTTTCCATCGATTGTTTTGACTTCATGTGAGTCTTTATTGATGATCAAGGCATTTACTTCTAGGACATCCGGTTGATCCGGCGTCACTTGCATTTTTGTGCGACGTAACAAAGATTTCACACGAGCCATTACCTCAAGAGGATTAAATGGTTTCGTCACATAATCATCTGCACCAGCAACTAACCCTTTGATTTTATCCATATCAGTCGTTTTCGCTGTTAACATAATGATAGGGATTTGTGATTCTTTTCTTAATTCTTTGACCACTTGCATGCCATCCATTTCAGGCATCATGATGTCTAGAATAAGTAATTCAATATCAGGGATTGTTCGTACTTTTGATAATGCTTCTTTTCCATCATAGGCTTTTACTGCTTCGTAGCCTTCATTGTGTACGTAGATACTAAGTAATTCAACAATTTCCTTGTCGTCATCTGCGATTAATATTTTCATAAATAGATCCTCCATCGATTAATGTGTTTACTCTTAATATTTTAGCAAAAAAAAAGATAAATAGATAAAAGCAGCGCTTTGTTAAGGAAAATTTTAGAAGAAGAGGGGGGAGAAGGGGGGAAATCTAAGATAAAAGAGGAGTCAAAAATAGAAAGTGATTTAAATCAAGGAGAAACATCATTTAAACGAAGTAATAAATTGAGAACACTTACACAATAATAGTATGAAAAAAGAAATTTGATCAAGCAAATGAAAAGATGAACATTATCATAGTGAAACTAGTTTAAATAGGAGAAAAAACACGTAAAAAACGAATGATTTTGTGCTTCCTGTTTTTAATGATCGACTCTCTTAAAAATGTTGATAAATCAGCCTTTTTTTAGTTGACTTTCAAAATTGATGTTGGTATATTATTATTTGTTCGAAAGAACGGAAAACAAACAAATCGATTCTTAAAATTAGTGATTGACATGTTTGTTGACACATGATAAGATAACGAAGTTGCTTTTGGGTGATTCACTGATTGAAGTTAGTTTCGCAAAGAAAAAGACAAAAAAAGTGATTGACAAATAACAAACAACAAGTTATTATAAGTGAGTTGCTAAAACGACCTCGTGAAAAAAGAGTTCGAAAAACTTTTAAAAAATAGTTGACAATCATTTGAGAGTTTGCTAAGATATAAAAGTTGCTACGGCAATCACAAACGATAAGTTGAGACAGTTGTGTTTCATTTATCACGTAGACCTTTGAAAACTGAACAAAGTAAGACAAACCAAATGTGTAGGGCGTCTTGATTCAATTCAAGACAACAAACATTTTTAACAAGCAAGCAATATGCTAGCAAACAATTGAGCTTAACAATCGAAAGATTGTTCTAACTTTTATTTATGAGAGTTTGATCCTGGCTCAGGACGAACGCTGGCGGCGTGCCTAATACATGCAAGTCGAACGCTTCTTTTCCCACCGGAGCTTGCTCCACCGGGAAAAGAGGAGTGGCGAACGGGTGAGTAACACGTGGGTAACCTGCCCATCAGAAGGGGATAACACTTGGAAACAGGTGCTAATACCGTATAACAATCGAAACCGCATGGTTTCGTTTTGAAAGGCGCTTTACGGTGCCGCTGATGGATGGACCCGCGGTGCATTAGCTAGTTGGTGAGGTAACGGCTCACCAAGGCCACGATGCATAGCCGACCTGAGAGGGTGATCGGCCACATTGGGACTGAGACACGGCCCAAACTCCTACGGGAGGCAGCAGTAGGGAATCTTCGGCAATGGACGAAAGTCTGACCGAGCAACGCCGCGTGAGTGAAGAAGGTTTTCGGATCGTAAAACTCTGTTGTTAGAGAAGAACAAGGGTGAGAGTAACTGTTCACCCCTTGACGGTATCTAACCAGAAAGCCACGGCTAACTACGTGCCAGCAGCCGCGGTAATACGTAGGTGGCAAGCGTTGTCCGGATTTATTGGGCGTAAAGCGAGCGCAGGCGGTTTCTTAAGTCTGATGTGAAAGCCCCCGGCTCAACCGGGGAGGGTCATTGGAAACTGGGAGACTTGAGTGCAGAAGAGGAGAGTGGAATTCCATGTGTAGCGGTGAAATGCGTAGATATATGGAGGAACACCAGTGGCGAAGGCGGCTCTCTGGTCTGTAACTGACGCTGAGGCTCGAAAGCGTGGGGAGCAAACAGGATTAGATACCCTGGTAGTCCACGCCGTAAACGATGAGTGCTAAGTGTTGGAGGGTTTCCGCCCTTCAGTGCTGCAGCTAACGCATTAAGCACTCCGCCTGGGGAGTACGACCGCAAGGTTGAAACTCAAAGGAATTGACGGGGGCCCGCACAAGCGGTGGAGCATGTGGTTTAATTCGAAGCAACGCGAAGAACCTTACCAGGTCTTGACATCCTTTGACCACTCTAGAGATAGAGCTTCCCCTTCGGGGGCAAAGTGACAGGTGGTGCATGGTTGTCGTCAGCTCGTGTCGTGAGATGTTGGGTTAAGTCCCGCAACGAGCGCAACCCTTATTGTTAGTTGCCATCATTTAGTTGGGCACTCTAGCAAGACTGCCGGTGACAAACCGGAGGAAGGTGGGGATGACGTCAAATCATCATGCCCCTTATGACCTGGGCTACACACGTGCTACAATGGGAAGTACAACGAGTCGCGAAGTCGCGAGGCTAAGCTAATCTCTTAAAGCTTCTCTCAGTTCGGATTGTAGGCTGCAACTCGCCTACATGAAGCCGGAATCGCTAGTAATCGCGGATCAGCACGCCGCGGTGAATACGTTCCCGGGCCTTGTACACACCGCCCGTCACACCACGAGAGTTTGTAACACCCGAAGTCGGTGAGGTAACCTTTTTGGAGCCAGCCGCCTAAGGTGGGATAGATGATTGGGGTGAAGTCGTAACAAGGTAGCCGTATCGGAAGGTGCGGCTGGATCACCTCCTTTCTAAGGAATATTACGGAGACTACACACGTTTGTCGATACTTTGTTCAGTTTTGAGAGGTCTACTCAAAATGTAACCCGGGGCCTTAGCTCAGCTGGGAGAGCGCCTGCTTTGCACGCAGGAGGTCAGCGGTTCGATCCCGCTAGGCTCCATTAACAACGTATGTTGTTATATACTTGTTCATTGAAAACTGGATATTGAAGTAAAAATGTAAGTAATACAAACCGAGAACACCGCGTTGAATGAGTTTTTTAATAAGTTCAATTGCTTATTTTTCTTGATTGGACTTCTATCGCTAGAAGAAAGATCAAAACCCAACCGCAAGGTTGATAAGGTTAAGTGAATAAGGGCGCACGGTGGATGCCTTGGCACTAGGAGCCGATGAAGGACGGGACTAACACCGATATGCTTTGGGGAGCTGTACGTAAGCTATGATCCAGAGATTTCCGAATGGGGGAACCCAGCATCTTTTATAGGATGTTACGTATACGTGAATACATAGCGTATACGAGGTAGACGCAGAGAACTGAAACATCTAAGTACCTGCAGGAAGAGAAAGAAAATTCGATTCCCTGAGTAGCGGCGAGCGAAACGGGAAAAGCCCAAACCAATGAGCTTGCTCATTGGGGTTGTAGGACTCCAATATGGTAGTTCTTTCAGATAGTCGAATGACTTGGAAAAGTCAGTCAAAGAGGGTGAAAGCCCCGTAGATGAAATTTGGAAGGCACCTAGGAGGATCCTGAGTACGGCGGAACACGAGGAATTCCGTCGGAATCCGGGAGGACCATCTCCCAAGGCTAAATACTCCCTAGTGACCGATAGTGAACCAGTACCGTGAGGGAAAGGTGAAAAGCACCCCGGAAGGGGAGTGAAATAGAACCTGAAACCGTGTGCCTACAACAAGTCAAAGCCCGTTAATGGGTGATGGCGTGCCTTTTGTAGAATGAACCGGCGAGTTACGATTGCATGCGAGGTTAAGTTGAAGAGACGGAGCCGCAGCGAAAGCGAGTCTGAATAGGGCGTTTGAGTATGTAGTCGTAGACCCGAAACCATGTGATCTACCCATGTCCAGGTTGAAGGTGCGGTAAAACGCACTGGAGGACCGAACCCACGTACGTTGAAAAGTGCGGGGATGAGGTGTGGGTAGCGGAGAAATTCCAAACGAACTTGGAGATAGCTGGTTCTCTCCGAAATAGCTTTAGGGCTAGCCTCGGAATTGAGAATGATGGAGGTAGAGCACTGTTTGGACTAGGGGCCCATCTCGGGTTACCGAATTCAGATAAACTCCGAATGCCATTCATTCATATCCGGGAGTCAGACTGTGAGTGATAAGATCCATAGTCGAAAGGGAAACAGCCCAGACCACCAGCTAAGGTCCCAAAATATATGTTAAGTGGAAAAGGATGTGGGGTTGCACAGACAACTAGGATGTTGGCTTAGAAGCAGCCACCATTTAAAGAGTGCGTAATAGCTCACTAGTCGAGTGACCCTGCGCCGAAAATGTACCGGGGCTAAACATATTACCGAAGCTGTGGAGTACACCTTTAGGTGTATTGGTAGGAGAGCGTTCTAAGGGCGTTGAAGGTAGATCGTGAGGACTGCTGGAGCGCTTAGAAGTGAGAATGCCGGTATGAGTAGCGAAAGACAGGTGAGAATCCTGTCCACCGAATGACTAAGGTTTCCTGGGGAAGGCTCGTCCGCCCAGGGTTAGTCGGGACCTAAGCCGAGGCCGACAGGCGTAGGCGATGGACAACAGGTTGATATTCCTGTACTCGTTGTTTTTGTTTGAGCAATGGAGGGACGCAGGAGGCTAAGGAATGCAGACGATCGGAAATGTCTGTCCAAGCAGTAAGTCTTGATAGGAGTCAAATGCTTCTAACTTTAAGGACAAGCTGTGATGGGGAGGGAAATAATAGTACCGAAGTTCCTGACGTCACACTGCCGAGAAAAGCTTCTAGTGAGAAAACAACGACCCGTACCGCAAACCGACACAGGTAGTCGAGGAGAGAATCCTAAGGTGAGCGAGAGAACTCTCGTTAAGGAACTCGGCAAAATGACCCCGTAACTTCGGGAGAAGGGGTGCTGATCGTCAGATCAGCCGCAGTGAATAGGCCCAAGCGACTGTTTATCAAAAACACAGGTCTCTGCAAAATCGTAAGATGAAGTATAGGGGCTGACGCCTGCCCGGTGCTGGAAGGTTAAGAGGAGTGCTTAGCGTAAGCGAAGGTACGAATTGAAGCCCCAGTAAACGGCGGCCGTAACTATAACGGTCCTAAGGTAGCGAAATTCCTTGTCGGGTAAGTTCCGACCCGCACGAAAGGCGTAACGATTTGGGCACTGTCTCAACGAGAGACTCGGTGAAATTTTAGTACCTGTGAAGATGCAGGTTACCCGCGACAGGACGGAAAGACCCCATGGAGCTTTACTGTAGTTTGATATTGAGTGTCTGTACCGCATGTACAGGATAGGTAGGAGCCGTAGAAATCGGAACGCTAGTTTCGATGGAGGCGCTGGTGGGATACTACCCCTGCGTTATGGCCACTCTAACCCGCACCACTTATCGTGGTGGGAGACAGTGTCAGATGGGCAGTTTGACTGGGGCGGTCGCCTCCTAAAGAGTAACGGAGGCGCCCAAAGGTTCCCTCAGAATGGTTGGAAATCATTCGAAGAGTGTAAAGGCAGAAGGGAGCTTGACTGCGAGACCTACAAGTCGAGCAGGGACGAAAGTCGGGCTTAGTGATCCGGTGGTTCCGCATGGAAGGGCCATCGCTCAACGGATAAAAGCTACCCTGGGGATAACAGGCTTATCTCCCCCAAGAGTCCACATCGACGGGGAGGTTTGGCACCTCGATGTCGGCTCGTCGCATCCTGGGGCTGTAGTCGGTCCCAAGGGTTGGGCTGTTCGCCCATTAAAGCGGCACGCGAGCTGGGTTCAGAACGTCGTGAGACAGTTCGGTCCCTATCCGTCGCGGGCGTTGGAAATTTGAGAGGAGCTGTCCTTAGTACGAGAGGACCGGGATGGACTTACCGCTGGTGTACCAGTTGTTCTGCCAAGGGCATTGCTGGGTAGCTATGTAGGGAAGGGATAAACGCTGAAAGCATCTAAGTGTGAAGCCCACCTCAAGATGAGATTTCCCATTTCTTTAAGAAAGTAAGATCCCTGAGAGATGATCAGGTAGATAGGTCAGGAGTGGAAGTACAGTGATGTATGGAGCGGACTGATACTAATCGATCGAGGACTTAACCAAAATAAAATGAAAAACTCGGAGAGTTTCTTACTGATACTTCAAATCCAGTTTTGAGTGAACAAGATTTACTCAATATAGATAACACCAAGTGTGGTGGCGATGGCGAGAAGGATACACCTGTAACCATGCCGAACACAGAAGTTAAGCTTCTTAGCGCCGATTGTAGTGAGGGGTTGCCCCTTGTGAGAGTAGGACGCCGCCACGCTTTGTTATCTTTGGAGGTTTAGCTCAGCTGGGAGAGCATCTGCCTTACAAGCAGAGGGTCAGCGGTTCGATCCCGTTAACCTCCATATGAGCCGTTAGCTCAGTTGGTAGAGCATCTGACTTTTAATCAGAGGGTCACAGGTTCGAGCCCTGTACGGCTCATATTTTTGCGGGTGTGGCGGAATTGGCAGACGCACTAGATTTAGGATCTAGCGCCTTACGGCGTGGGGGTTCAAGTCCCTTCACCCGCATCATATGATTTATTCTATTTTTTTACGCCGGCTTAGCTCAGTTGGTAGAGCATCTGATTTGTAATCAGAGGGTCGAGGGTTCAAGTCCTTTAGCCGGCATCGTAAATATGCGGAAATAGCTCAGTGGTAGAGCACCACCTTGCCAAGGTGGGGGTCGCGGGTTCGAACCCCGTTTTCCGCTTTGCCAATGTACTACGCGCCGGGGTGGCGGAACTGGCAGACGCACAGGACTTAAAATCCTGCGGTGAGTGATCACCGTACCGGTTCGATTCCGGTCCTCGGCATTACAAATATGCGCCCATAGCTCAATTGGATAGAGTGTTTGACTACGGATCAAAAGGTTAGGGGTTCGACTCCTCTTGGGCGCGTAGTCTTTTTATTTTTTCGGGAAGTAGCTCAGCTTGGTAGAGCACTTGGTTTGGGACCAAGGGGTCGCAGGTTCGAATCCTGTCTTCCCGATTTTTTTATTTGTTGCAAAGTCATACGTTCTATTGTATGATTATTTTTAATTAATTGAATATGCGCCCATAGCTCAATTGGATAGAGTGTTTGACTACGGATCAAAAGGTTAGGGGTTCGACTCCTCTTGGGCGCGTTGGAAAAACTGGGACTTCATTGAATTCCTAGTTTTTTTTATTTACATAAATAAATGGTCTTTTATCGTTATTCTTCGAATCAAATATCTAACAAGCGTTCTCCTTTCATTCTACCTATAAATTCGCTATAATTAAGGTCAATATTAGTCAAAGGAATGAGTGGGATGGCACAACAAAATACTTCGGATCTAATTGAATCATATATAAAAAAGATCCTGGAAAAAAACGAGATGATCGAGCTTCGAAGGATTGAATTGGCAGATCTATTTAACTGCGTTCCTTCACAAATCAATTATGTGATCAATACACGATTTACGATTCAACGCGGCTATCTGGTTGAGAGTAAACGTGGTGGTGGTGGGTATATCCGCATTGCAAAAGTGAGAATGTCGGATAAAAAACAAATGCTTGAACGAATCAACTTGCTATTTGGCGAAACGATTAATGAAAAAAATGCCTACGCCATTATTCAGAAACTATATGAAGACCAAATCATTACCAAAAAAGAAGGAAACTTGATGTTGAGTGCGATTGCTAAAAATACGTTGAACATCAATGAGACAGAAGATTATACACGTGCTCGAATTCTACGAGCCTTTTTAGAACGATTAAGCTATGAAGATGGGGAGTGAAATTTAAATGGCAGAAATATTTACAGAAAGAGCACAACGTGTGTTAGAAATTGCCCAAGAAGAAGCAAAACGCTTCAAACATCAAGCGGTAAGTTCAGAACATATATTATTGGCTTTAGTGATCGAACCCAACGGGATTGCTGGGAAAGTATTACGAGATATGAAATTGAATGAAAAAGATATTTATGAAGAAATCGAGCATTTAGTCGGTTATGGTACAGTGAAAACTTATGCAAAAGGTGTATTTCTCCCTTATTCTCCTCGAATGAAACAAATTTTTGCTTTGGCAAATAGTGAAGTGAATAAAATGGGTACACAAAAGGTAGGAACTGAGCATATTTTACTTAGTCTATTAAAAGATGAGAGTATCATGGCTACTCGTATCATGATCAACTTGGGGATTAGTTTGAGCAAAGTTCGTCAGTCATTGAAGCGTACGATGGGTACGGAAAGTAGTACCGGTGGTATTCGCCGACGCAATCCACAAGAAAAGCGAGCAATGACACAAGGTACTCCTACGTTAGATTCTTTAGCTAGAGACTTAACTAAGTTAGCAAAAGAAAACAGGTTAGATCCAGTCGTAGGTCGTTCAAGAGAAGTCAAACGGTTGATCCAGATACTTAGTCGCCGAACAAAAAACAATCCTGTTTTAGTTGGAGAACCCGGTGTCGGTAAAACTGCGATTGCAGAAGGATTGGCTCAAAAAATCATTTTAGGTGAAGTACCTGAAGAAATGAAAGCAAAACGTTTGATGATGTTAGACATGGGGGCGTTAGTCGCTGGGACGAAGTATCGGGGAGAATTTGAAGATCGAATGAAAAAAGTCATTGATGAAATTTATCATGATGGTCAAGTTATTCTCTTTATTGATGAATTACACACATTGATTGGTGCTGGTGGTGCAGAAGGTGCCATCGATGCATCGAATATTTTGAAACCAGCGTTAGCACGTGGAGAATTACAAACGATTGGCGCGACAACATTAGACGAATACCAAAAATACATTGAAAAAGACTCGGCATTGGAACGACGCTTTGCACGTATCCAAGTAGATGAGCCGACAGCAGATGAAGCGGAAGAAATCTTACGTGGTTTACGTTCACGCTATGAGGAACATCATCATGTGGAGATCACCGATGAAGCAGTACGAGCGGCAGTCAATCTTTCTGTTCGATATATCACTTCCAGACAGTTACCAGATAAAGCGATCGACTTGATTGATGAATCAGCAGCGAAAGTTCGATTGGAACAAGCGGACGATTTGTCAGAAACGACGATACTGAAACAAGAGATCGATCAAGTGAATAAAGAAAAAGAACAGGCGATTCAAAAACAAGATTTTGAAACAGCTGCGCATTTACGTAGACAAGAAAAAAGCTTAATGAAAAAACTAGAAAAACGTTTAGCGATTGAAGCAAAACATCAAAATGGCTTTGCGGATCGGGTGACTGAAGAAGATGTAGCTACTGTTGTTTCGGAGTGGACAGGTGTACCATTGCAACAGTTAGAAAAGAAAGAAAGTCAACGATTACTGGAACTAGAAGCACTGCTTCACGAACGTGTTGTAGGACAAGATGAAGCGGTCAAAGCTGTTTCTCGTGCGATCAGACGGGCGCGTAGTGGCTTAAAAGATCCAAATCGCCCGATTGGTTCCTTCATGTTTTTAGGTCCAACAGGAGTCGGAAAAACAGAACTTGCGAAAGCATTGTCAGAAGTGATGTTTGGTGAAGAGGACGCATTGATTCGTGTCGACATGTCTGAATTCATGGAGAAGTATAGTACGAGTCGTTTGATTGGTTCGCCTCCAGGCTATGTGGGTTATGATGAAGGTGGACAATTGACAGAAAAAATTCGTCAAAAACCTTACTCAGTTATCTTGCTAGATGAAGTGGAAAAAGCCCATCCAGATGTCTTCAATTTATTATTACAAGTGTTAGATGATGGTCATTTAACAGATGCTAAAGGAAGAAAAGTAGACTTTAGAAATACGATCATGATCATGACTTCTAATATTGGTGCTACTCAAATCCGTGAGGAAAAAAATGTTGGATTCAACGTCCAAGATATTACTAAAGATCATCAAGCGATGCAAAAACGGATACTTGAAGAGCTGAAGAAAGCTTTCCGCCCTGAATTCTTGAACCGTATCGATGAGACAGTCGTTTTCCATTCATTAACAAAAGATGAAGTCCATGCGATTGTTCAAATCATGAGTCAATCGATCGTCAAACGATTGAAAGAACAAGATATCTTAGTGAAAATCACACCAGCAGCAGTTGATGTGATTGGAAAAGTCGGTTTTGATCCAGAGTATGGTGCACGGCCACTAAGAAGGGCATTACAAAAAGAAGTAGAAGATCGTTTGAGCGAAGCTTTGCTTGGAGGAGAAATCCATTTAGGCGATCAAATCACTGTTGGCGCTTCGAAGGGCAAAATCACAGTAAATGTGCGTGAACCTAAGAAAATAACTACTAAAGTATAATGACAGAGTGAGATCCCAACAGAAATAGCTAAGCCAGAAACCCAAAAATCATTTGATTTTTTGGGTTTTTTGTTTTCCTAAAGAGCTACTTCTAAATCAATAGGGATACATTGTATAAAACAGAAATTATTTTACAGTATCGTTACAATCAATAATAAATGTAAGAAGTATTGGAAAGTTTTCAGAGCTGTGCTACTATTATGGAGTTGTAGGAGGAGGAAATGATGATCGAAATCATAACTACTATAGAATCAATGAAACAAGCAGAAGAATTGCTTGAAGCAGGAGTGGATACCTTATATTTTGGGGAAGAACGCTTCGGTCTACGCTTACCAGCTTCTTTTACAAGAGAAGAACAACGCGAATTAGTTGCGCTGGCACATCGGTACGGTAAAAAAGTAAATATAGCTGTCAATGGGATCATTCATCCTGAAAAAATGAAAAAAGTTCCAGAGTATCTGCTTTTTTTAAAAGAAATCAATGTGGATAAGATCACAGTTGGTGATACTGGGATTATTTATACCATGAGAAAAAATCCAGAGTTGAACATTCCTTATGTCTTTGATGCAGAAACATTAGTGACGAGTGCGCGACAAATCAATTTTTGGGCAAAAAAAGGAGCGATTTCTGCTGTTTTAGCACGAGAAGTGCCATTTGATGAGATGAAAGAGATGGAGAACAAGTTGATGATACCTGTCGAAACTCTTGTGTATGGAGCTACATGCATCCATCAATCGAAACGTCCATTGTTACAGAATTACTATAACTACACGCAACAGGACGAAAAAAAAGATCGTGAAAGAGGACTCTTTCTCGCTGAACCTAAAAAAGAAGATACACATTATTCGATTTATGAAGATTCACATGGTACGCATATTTTTGCGAATAATGACATCAATTTAAGTAATGAACTCCCACAGCTTTATGCCCATCATTTCCGTACCTGGAAATTAGATGGCGTTTTTACGCCTGGTGAAGCATTTGTTGAGATCACTAAATTATTTGTTGAGGCAAAAAAAGCATTATTAGCAGACACATGGACAGAAACGTTAGCACAAGAAATGACGAATAAGATCAATGGATTACATCCAACGAATCGAGGACTTGATACAGGTTTCTTTTATATTGATCCTGAATCTATCAAGTAAGGAGTATGGTGAAATAAAATGACAACAAAAAGAAAATTAAAACGTCCAGAAGTTTTAGCACCAGCCGGCACGCTTGAAAAACTAAAAACAGCTATCCATTATGGCGCAGATGCTGTGTATATTGGTGGTAATGCTTATGGGTTACGTAGTCGCGCAGGAAACTTTACCTATGAAGAAATGGCAGAAGGCGTTGCATTCGCAAAAGAACATCAAGCGAAAGTGTATGTAGCAGCAAATATGGTCACACATGAAGGAAATGACGAAGGAGCCGGTGAATTTTTCCGTAACCTGCGCGATGTGGGGATTTCAGCAGTGATCGTCTCTGATCCAGCACTTATTGAGATCTGTGCCACCGAAGCCCCTGGCTTACCTATCCATCTATCGACTCAAGCTTCTGCTACCAACTATGAAACATTAGAATTTTGGAAAGAAGAAGGCTTGGAACGTGTAGTTTTAGCTCGGGAAGTTTCGATGGAAGAAGTCGCTGAGATCCGTCGACATACTGATGTAGAGATTGAAGCATTCATCCATGGAGCAATGTGTATCTCTTATTCAGGACGTTGTACGTTGTCGAATCATATGTCGATGCGGGATGCCAATCGTGGAGGCTGTTCACAATCTTGTCGTTGGAAATATGAATTGTATGATTTGCCATTTGGACAAGAGAGAAACTCTTTGACAGATGCTGGCGAGATCGAAGAAGAGTTTTCGATGAGTGCAGTAGATATGTCGATGATCGAACATATTCCTGACTTGATTGAAAATGGCGTAGATAGTTTTAAAATCGAAGGTCGAATGAAGTCGATCCATTATGTATCAACTGTCGCAAATGTCTATAAAGCAGCTGTAGATAGTTATATGGAAGATCCTGAAAACTATGTGTGCAAACAAGAATGGATCGATGAGTTATGGAAAGTGGCTCAACGAGAATTGGCAACAGGATTTTATTACGATACACCTAGCGAAAATGAACAATTATTTGGTGAACGTCGTAAGATCCCTGTATACAAATTTGTCGGAGAAGTTTTATCTTATGACGAGGAGACGAAACAAGCGACAATCCGTCAGAGAAACCTCTTTTCTGTAGGGGATGAAATCGAATTTTATGGGCCTGGATTTACTCACTTCAGTCAAATGGTTGAGATGATGCACAATGAAGAAGGAGAATCCATTGATCGCGCACCAAATCCTATGATGATTTTGACCATGCCAGTCGCACAACCAGTTAAACCTGGAGATATGATTAGAAAAAGAAAATAATTTTTTAAGCAATCAAGCGAAATGAGCATCTCGTCAACAGAATGACTAGAAACGTGCTACACTTATTTTTTGTAAGAGCTGATAAAAAGTTTATTGAAAAATAAGCGGTAGGATGTTGCATCAGCTGCTAAAAGGAGGAACAAGATGAAAACATATGATTATATTGTCATTGGCGGAGGATCTGGAGGCATTGCTTCAGCGAATCGAGCTGGTATGCATGGAGCAAAAGTATTATTGATTGAAGGCAATGAACTAGGTGGAACGTGCGTCAATGTCGGATGTGTTCCAAAAAAAGTGATGTGGCAAGCAAGCACGATATTAGAAACAATCGAACGTGATGCTTCAAGCTATGGTATCCAAGCGGACGTTAAACATGTTGACTTTAAAGAACTAGTAGAGAAACGCGAGAAATACATTGATTTCCTTCATGGCGCTTATCAAAGAGGTTTAGATAGTAATAACGTTGAAGCAATCAAAGGCTATGCTCGCTTTGTAGATAGTCAAACCGTTGAAGTAAACGGTGAAAGCTATCAAGCAAATCATATTTTGATTGCTACCGGTGGCAAGCCAAGCAAGATGACGATTCCTGGCGGAGAATATGCCATTGATTCAAACGGATTTTTTGCATTGACAGAATTACCAAAATCGACGATCGTATTAGGTGCGGGTTATATTGCAGCTGAACTTTCAGGTGTGTTAAATGGCTTGGGAAGTGAAGTGATGTGGGCTTATCGTAAAGAACGTCCATTACGTACGTTTGATAAAATGTTATCTGATAACTTGATTGAGATGTATCAAGAAGCAGGAATACACACTTATGCAAACTTTACGGCTCGTGAAATAACAAAGAACGGGGATGTCTACACCGTTACCTTTGAAAATGGGGAAACACTAATGGCAGAGTGTGTGTTATTTGCTGGCGGACGTGTACCGAATACAGATGCATTAGGAATCGAAAAAACGAATGTTGAATTAGATGAAAAAGGATTTATCAAAGTGGATAAATTCCAAAATACAACCGATTCACACATCTATGCCATTGGTGATGTAATTGGTAAAATCGACTTGACGCCAGTAGCGATTGCCGCAGGTCGTCGTTTGTCAGAAAGACTATTCAATGGAAAAGAAAATTCGTATTTAGACTATGATTTAGTTCCAACAGTCGTCTTTACTCATCCACCGATTGCAACCATCGGCTTGACAGAAGAGCAAGCGTTGACGACATACGGTGAAGGACAATTGAAAATCTATCGTTCACGATTCACGCCAATGTATTTTGCTTTAAACGATTATCGACAAAAATGTGAAATGAAATTGATCTGTGTGGGTGAAGAAGAAAAAATTGTTGGGCTGCATGCCATTGGTGTAGGTGTCGATGAAATGTTACAAGGTTTTGCAGTAGCGATCAAAATGGGGGCAACCAAAGCAGATTTTGACAATACAGTAGCTATCCATCCAACAGGCGCAGAAGAATTTGTTACAATGCGTTAAGTCGTTAGTATGTTGAGGAAATACTCATACAGAAAAAGCAGACGGAATATGCGTCTGCTTTTTCTGATTTATGCAGATAAACCTATGTATAAAGAACTGTTTCAATGTTATTCCAAAAAGAGGTTGTTGGTATTTTAGAAATTTTAATCGTTTTAGCTTTCGTTTTAGCTTGGTTCAGTTCGATGTCTGTTAAAACTAAATCATATTGATTGACTGTATCGTAGTTTACTTGAAAAATATTATCAGTATATGTATGGATACTATGAATCGCAGGAATTTTTTTGAATAACAGTTGCTTATACAGTGCAAGTGTCCTTTCTTCCTGATAAGAAACAATCAAAATAGACACCTTTTTCTTGTAAGGAAAAACGGCCGTCAGTAAAGAAGGTGACAATGAAATCAATTCTAACAGTAACTCTTCATAGAGTAATTGATTCCGTTTGATCATCATTAATCCAGCATGGTCAATAGCTTGATTGTATGCTTTTAGTATCTGGGGCGAATGTGTAAATAGGATTTCTGATAAAATCTGTAGATACGTTGTTTTAAAGAATTGTCGGTTTTTATTGTAATTGATCAACTCACTCAATTTCTGAATACCATCTTGATTCAAAGAGAAGTCTTGGGATAATGAACGATAAAAGTATTCTGAAAATTGTCGAATCCGTTGATATTCCCCATGATTGCTAGGTGCTGACTGAATACAAGGGAAATAGATTTTTTTATCTAATAGATTTGATACAGTTGTGGTTGTCACATTAAAACCGTATTCTTTTTCAATGATTGAACAAAACACTGTATTATTTTTTATGATTTCAAAAAAAGAAGGATCGCTGATTGGCTTTTCTTTATTCGCTGATAACAAATGACCTTGTCCAATCCGAATGATTGCTGTGTAAAGATAAAAACTATTTATAATAACTTTATATGTACTAATTGTTTGATGTGTTGCTTGCTTTTTATAGTAACGTTGTAACACATCGAATATGTGATAAAAATGGGGCAATTGCTGTGGCGTATATTGCTCACGAAACATACTACAGAAGAATTGCCTGATGTAACTTTCATCCCCAATGATTTTGAGTTTTGAGGAGATATGTATGGATAATGGCGCATTGATCTCGCTGAAATAAGTATTGATATTTGCAATGATCCGGCGAATACTTGTTTCACTTAAATATAGTTTATTTGCTAATTTAGATAACGTTGGCTCTACTTCAAAAATCATCTGTAGTATTTGTACATTCGTTGATTGATTGAGTATTTGTTTGATTAAATCTTCCAAATTGATCTCTGGTGGTAATAGTAAAGAAGCTACTTGATATTTATCGGTGCTGATACAAACTGGTGCATATGTATGGTTAAAAAACACAATATCGGTCAATAATGTTTTTTTTGTTACCCCAAGTTGTTCCGCTAAAGTCGAACAGTCAATGGCGGCCATACCTAAGAGTAAAGCTAGTTTGATCTGCCTTTCAGAAGTCTTTTCAAGCATATTTGTTCGTTTTATCATACTTTTCAGATCTCCTAAAAAATAGAAAATCTGTTTTTTCACATCCTTTATTCATATTATAAACATTATTTTATCATACTTTTCTAATTATTCGAGTTTTTCTTTTTATTCTAATCGGTGGTTATTTAAAAGTGAGATTGCCTTCATTATTTAATAAGTATTATTTTAAAAAAAACAGTATATGATAATCTAAATAACTAGAAGTAGTCAATTGACACACGCAAAAGTAAAATTTTCTGATACATGTTTTTTTATTTCTATGATTTAAATTTTTTTATCTAGCAAAAAAAAATTAAGAATAACATCTATCGATGGACTAAATGGTCTATTTCACTTACAAATCTTTAACTATAACATTCAAGCGATGTGATCATTGAACTTGTTTTTAATAAAACAGAAAAACTAATATTAAGAAATTATCGAAAAAGCTGTACGATACATTATAGGTTTTTTAAAAAAGAAAGGAGCTTGTTGACTATGGGTGTACTTGAGAAACAATTAGAGAGACAAATTTCATTGCTTTATTTGCTAAATATTGAGTCATCGAATATTAGTAATCTGGCCAAAGAATTGAGTATTACAGATAAAACGATTGCGGCAGATATCGATAGTTTCAATACCACTTGTTTTCCTGCTCGTATTGAAACCAATCAATACAAAGAGGTATCGCTTTCGATACCGAAGAAATTGAATTTGGATGATATATTTGTCAGGATACTTAATAATTCAACAAATGTGAAAATTTTAAAGTACATATTCATTACAGAACCTTCTCTATCTGAGATTGCGACAAAATTATTTTTAAGTAAAACGAGTATTCGTAGAATTGTCGCGAAAATCAATACATATTTCTTGAAAGAAAAAATCAATGTCCAAATTAATTTAGAGAACAAATTAACGATTACTGGAAATGAAATTGAGATTCGACGTTTATTTGCTAGTATGTTCAAGGAAATTTATAAAGTAAAAGAATTTCCTTACTTCGATACGATTTATCAGATGCTCAGACGTTGTTTGAAGGCACAAAAAAGAATGGTTAGCACACCTAAAGTGATTTATTCGGTGTATTATATTTATTCATCAATTATTCGAATTGGCAATAAACATCTTATTCCCGAGAAAGAATTGATCGACAATGAGCAAATCGTAGGTACCATCTTGGAGATCATCCAAAGTGATACAGTCTTTTGTACGTTGATGAGTCAAAAATATAAATTCAATGTCACACAAAAAAATGTTTCCAATATTCTCACTTCCTATTTTGGTCTAATGTTTACAGAGGTCCAACATCGTGATCAGAGATTAGAGCAGAATATTGAAAAATTTCTTCAAAGCTTTTACAGTCTATTAGCGATTGACATGCCGATCAACACTACGGAAATCGAATATTTTTTTGATTTCATCAATTTTTATAAAGAATTAGCCATCTTCAAAGTAAGCTATGCAGATATATTTTATAAAAAAATGATGGAGAACAATCCTAAGATCTGGCAAGCCTATCAAAAATCTTTGCAAATTGCTCAATTAAATTTTGTCGAACAAAGCGAACTATTACATAAAGAACTATTACTCGAATTAATCATTTCTTCAAATGATTTGTTACGGATGATTGAACCAAAAATACAAGAGAAATCGATTTTATTATTAAGTTCTCAAGAAATTGGCTTATCTCTTTTATATAAAAATTTGATTTTACATAAGCATCCATTTTTAAAAAATATTGATATCTATGAGAAGGACGTTTTTTCTATCGATTATCAATTAATTAATCAATATGATTTGATCTTGACTGATCTATCCTTAAATTTTGATCGGATCACGTCCGAAATTTTGAAAATCTCTAAAGTTCCTACTTCTATTTTTTGGAATAATTTTGAGCAGTGTCTTTACTCTTCTTAATAAAAATCGTTATGTGGGACGTTTTTTTCATCTTTTTATCAATTTTGAAAAAATAGATAGTAGTGGCAGTCGAAACTCAGGTACGCTTAAAGCACCCACTAGTTAGTATTGGTTAGGATAGGTATATTATGGAGAAAGTGAGCTGGAAAGTTAGTTGAATAAGTTAGCGATTTTATTATTGTTTGGGGTATATAGTGCAGCATTCAAAGTGTTATCTTTAGTTTTTAAAGTACTTTGGTTAGTCACCAAAGTACTTGGTAATTTCATTGGAAAAATGATCAAAAAAGGCTGGGAAAAAAGGGCACAAAAGAGAGCACTTGCACGTTCACATAAATTAGCTTCACACCAAAGAGAAAACAATCTAGATCGTACGTCTGTTCATTCAAGCATGTCAAAAGATAGTCGATTGAACACGCGGGTGTCACAAGCACAAAAACAAACGAATCGTCTTGGTACCTATTCTGGTCAATCTCTAATGACAGGACATTCGAGATAATGTAAATCAAGATGAGAAGGGAGTGAGACAGATATGTCTATAGAAGATAAGCCTCTAGAAGATATGTCTACAGAAAGAAAGCTTAGAGAAGATAAGCTTAAAGAAAATAATCAAAGTAACATCAATGAATCATTTCTGTCTATATTTTCATATAACAACGAAGCGACTATCAAAAGGATCATTGGATCGCCAATTGATGAAAAAATAAGAAATGAAAGCAAAGAAATAAATTATGATACGACTTCTAAGGAATTGGTCAATGAGAAGAAAGAAAATATTGCCAAAGAGTTGAAAAATAATGATTTACAACAAGAAATTATTCGTCTGACACGGGACATAGCCACGATCAAGGGGATTGGAACTATCACTTCTTCTGACCAACAGAATATCGATGCTAAGTATATTGAAGATCAAGCGAAATTAAAAAAAGTGCAAGCAACTCTGGAAAGTCATCAAAAAGAATTAAATCAATATGGGGATGGTCAAAGTGTTTTAAAAGTGAATACAAAAGACCAAAAAGTTGATGCAGCAATCTTTCTCGCATTAATCAAAAAAGATGAATTTAAAAAAGAATTGACTGTCCATAGAACAGGACTAATAGCAAAAGAAGACGAGGTCAATAAGTTAAGGGCTGAAATTGGTAAAATAAAGAGAAGTAAAAAGACAGTTCTTGAACAAAAGGTCCAATCAGCCGAGGATAAGGTTAAAAAAATTGAGATCGTCCAAAAAGAATTAAAGGATAAGTTAGAGAAGGTCGCGATCAACACAGATCAACTAGAACCTTTGCCTGAAAAACCACTGCGACGTTCCAATTCTTTTTCTGAATTTACGGCAAATAAAAATGATTCGGAACAAATGTTAGTATCAAAATTTCAAGCAATTAGTGCAATAAAAGAAGGATTTCAGAATGAAATTGCTGAAACAAAAGGGCTGATTGATTATACCGATAAGGTGGAAATAGAAGTTGTTCGTTCGGTAGAAGTAAAAGCGGAGCAAGCAAAGGAAGCAGTTGTCCTAAGTAAGGCTGATCGCGAAGCGACTGTTGTTACACCTACGATTGAACGCGAACCAACTCCAGTGATTGCGGAAGAACCAAAAAAAGATCAAGTCGATCGTGCTAATGTTGAAAAAAACCCGCCTCCGATCGAGGTCAATGTGATCGTGAACGAGGCGCCAGAAAAAACGAAGCTACAGAAACCAATAGTGGAAGAACCTAAAAAAGAACCTGTTGTAAGCGAAAATCTGGAAAGTAAAAAAGCCGAGCTTATCAAAGCATATGTCGAAAATCTTCAAGCAAAAGTTGGCTTGATTGAAGCTAAAAACAAGAATACCGATGTTTTATTGAAGCGGATCAAGCAGAGCAATACGACCGAGGATGTGCAGTTTTTAAAGGAACTTAAAGCGGTTTTAGCTGATCCTGAAAAACTGCAAAAAATGACCAAAGATTTATCTGCTGAAAGTATCAAGCAGATGGATAAAGATATCAAAGGCTTACAAGAAGAAACTCGTGGAATAAAAGAACAAACGAAGAAGTTGAGTGAATTAGATCATTCAAAATTAAAACAATCATTTTTCAGAAATTCTCGAAAAATCCGTGCAGCTAGATGGTTGCTGAATCTATGGCCGATTGCCATGTTACCACTAGGTATGTCATGGGTAGGTTCCATATTACCGTCTACAGCTATGGCTGTTTTTGGGCAACAGTTTGTGAACGCTGCAGTTGGTTTTGTCGCTGCTAGTTTTTTTGGGTCAAAAGCAATTATTTATGCGAAGAAGAAAATCCCGCAAGCATTCAATAAGTTAGTACAGAAGTTCCCAAGAGTATTTGGTCCAATTGCTCGTGGATTGTCGAAAGTACGCGAAAAATTACCTTTTGGAAAACAAAAACAGCCAGCGGAACAAATGAAAGAAGCAACGCCGGTTAATGAAAAATTAGCAGAAGGAATAGCGAAATCTGAAGTAACAAAAGAAGGGTTAACTTCTAAGGATCTCAAAGGCAAAGACAAAGTTGTAGCGATGGAAGCACCAACCAAAGAAGGTGCAAACACAGCTGAAATAGAAGAAAAACAATCAAGAGCCAAACGTGCGTGGGAAACAGTCCGTCATGCGCCGAAGCGGATGTTTGATTATGTAATGAAGAATAAATTATCCTTGTTTATCATGTTGGCTGTGCCACTGGCTCTAGGGATAGGTGGAATGTTTGCCCTATCTGCGCTAGTGCCAATGCTTGCAACCTCTATGGCTGCCCCATTCTTGATGCAGTTAGGTGCCGTGGCTTTGATTGGTGTCAGTATTGGAATCGGTATCCAATTATTAGACAAGTTTGTGTTCAAACGAATTGAAAGCCGTGTAGCCAAAAGAGAGGATTTGGCATTTGAAAAAAAAGTTAACGAAAAAATTCTAGAATGCCAAGAGCTAGGGAAGTGTCAATCGTTAGATTCAAAAGAATTTAGGGAGAAAGTATCTGTAATCGCAGGTCTTGATGAAAAAGCGAAAGCGCCTGAGCATGTTCAGTCCAATGAGCAACAAAAAATGACAGAAAGATCTGAACGAACCTCTGAGACGGCGAAAGAATCGAAAGTCATTGAGATGAAACCGAGAGATAGTACACAGTCTCAACCAAGCACCTCACAAACGAAAGTAGAACCAACACCATCGGGCTCGAAAGAACCAGTCGCATTGACAAACAGAGCAAATCCGGCGATCGAACGTCGCGCAAGTTTTTCCGGTACGAGTCCGGATATCGGGCGACAAGTAAGTTTTGAGTCATTAAGAAGAAACTCATTGCAATTATCAAATGAGCGAAATAACCGAGCACGTAGTCAGCAAGCACAGGCACAAATTCAAAATAATAACAAGAAAGCTAAAACGACACAATTATAAAAAATAACTTTGACTGAAAGGAAATAAAAAAATTTGAAAAATTCCCGGCAGCTTATGGTAGTGCATGTGTTAGTAATTGGTATTCTGCTTTATGTGGGTAATCGTATCGGTTATTTATTTTTAGCAGAGAATACTGGGAATTTATCATTTGCAGATAATTTACTAACAGCATTCAACCGAACATTTGAAGAACTTTCTAGATTTGCCCCTCAATTTTCTTATGAACCGACGTCGTTAGGGATAGCAGCGGTTGCTGCTATCTCCTATGTACTTTTTGTCTTATATAAGACGTTTGATGAGAAGAATACACGCCCCAATGAAGAATATGGAAGTGCACGATGGGGAAAGTACAGCGACATCCGTGCATTTCTTGATAAGAAAAAAGACTTCAATATCTTGTTGACGAAGAGCGAAAGCTTATCATTATCAGGACGTATGAAGATTACACGAAACGATAATTTCAACCGAAATAAAAATGTCGTTGTGGTTGGAGGAGCCGGTAGTGGTAAGACACGATTTTATGTAAAACCTAACTTGATGCAAATGCATTCCTCCTATGTCGTCAGTGATTCTAAAGGCTTATTATTAGCCGAAACAGGCAAAATGTTTGAAGAAGCGGGTTATCAAATCAAGATTTTTGACTTGATCAACCGAAGAGACACGCATCAATACAACCCGTTTCAGTATATCCAAACAGAGGATGATATCTTAAAAATCGTGAACAATCTAATCAAAAATACGACTAACCCAGATAAAAAAGGTGGAGATGATTTTTGGGAAAAAGCTGAGACAGCCTTATTGATGGCCATTTTTAGCTATTTGATCCAAGAAGTAACTGCAGAAGATCGGACGTTAGGAAACGTAATTGAATTAGTCCGTTTAGCAGATATTGAAGAAGATGTGCCTGGCTATGTCAGCCCACTAGATATTTTATTCAATGAGTTAGAACAAAAAGATCCGACAAATTTTGCGGTATCACAGTACAAGATTTTTAAACTTTCTGGTGATAAAACGACGAAAAGTATCTTAGTCAGTCTAGGCGTGCGATTGTCACCATTTGATATTCCAAGTATCAAGGAACTTGTTTCACAAGATACACTTGAGCTAGATACAGTTGGTGATGTCAAAACGATCCTATATATCTTATTGCCTGATACAGATACCAGTTTCAACTTTTTAGCGAGTATGATGTATCAGCAATTGTTTGACATGTTAGTTTATAAAGCAGATAACGTGTATAAGGGAAGATTACCTTGTCATGTCCGTTGTATCTTGGATGAGTTTGCTAATATTGGACAAATTCCTGATTTTGAAAAAGTGATTTCGGTTATTCGAAGTCGTGAAATCTCTACGAATGTCATTTTACAAAATATTAGCCAGTTAAAAACCTTGTATAAAGATACGTGGGAAACGATCATTGGGACCAGTGATGTCTTTTTATATTTAGGCGGAATGGAACAAAGTACGCACGAATATATCTCAAAATTGCTAGGGAAACAAACGATTGAACAAAGAAATACAAGTGTCACCAAAGGGAGCAATGGTTCCTTTAGTGAGAACTTCCAGAAATTAGGAAGGAACTTGATGGACCCCGATGAAGTGGCGAGTCTCAAAGGACAGGAATGTATTTTAAAAATTCGCGGAGTCCATCCGTTTTTATCAAAGAAATATGATATTGTGAAACACAAAAACTATAAGAAGTTAGGCGATGTGACAGATTCCTATATGTATGAACGAAATCTATCTGCTTAGCTAGCTCGATCAATGAGTCACTCATAATAAATAGAAAGCACCTTCATTCGAATGTTAGACTGAGAATGTGGTGCTTTTTATTAGCTAAAAAGGATGGAGCACTGAAAAGAACAATAAAATTTGTCCATCTCATTCATCGTATGTTGAGGCAATATAGAAATAGCAGTAAGAATAATAACATGTAGGCGGTTTATTATCGAAGGTTAATTGTAAATGATAGTTCTGGTCCTAAAACAAAATTCATTTGCTAATAGGCGATTATCCAGTTTATCTACTAAAGGAACGGACCGTATTTATTCTAAAATTTCTAATGGAAGAAATAACTGATACATGGAAACAGAGAATTTCGCATATACTAAATTTAAGAAATAAAATAAAAAATTATTTTTACAAAAAAAGGAGATTAGCAAAATTATGAATGCACAATTATTAGAACAAGTATTTGGATTAGTTTCACAGTTTACATTAATTGGTGGTGGACTATGGTTGATTTGGGGAACAATTATCCTAGCTGGTGCGTTAAAAGATAAAAATGGCCCTCAATTACAACAAGGGATTTGGCAGATTGTTGGTGGTGGATTGATTCTAGTCGCTGCAGGTTGGTTTGCTACTTCATTCAACATTGGATCGTTTTTACCATAATCGTTAAGCAAAGGAAAGAGTAGGAGTATAGCATATGGAATCTGCAATTATGACTATCTTTGAGCAAATCATGACCTTTCTTAATGGGGACGATCTAAAAAATGTTTTAGGAATGGATTTACGAAGTTACATATATGATGCCTACAGTTTAGTGGAACGACTACAGCAACACGTAGTTGGGCCACTTGCTTTATCCATTCTAGCAATTTTTATTCTTTTAGAGTTTCAGAAAATCTCAACGAAAGTTGAAGGTGCAGGCGGAGCTCCCATGTTAGGATTTGAGATGATTATCAAAGCATTGATCAAATTTGTCATTTGTTACATAGTTATTTTAAGAATTCAAAATATTTTAGATGGTATGGTTATCATTGCCGGCAATTTAACCACTAGGATTTTAACAATTGGAAATGCTTCAGCTGTAAGAGATACAGCAGATGCAGTGAGACAAGCGGTCTCTCAATTAAGTTGGTGGTCACAATTAGTCGTATTACTCGTGATGTGTATCCTATTTTTAGCATCACTTGTTGTTCGTGTATTGGTCCAAGTCACCATTTATCTTCGCTTTTTGGAGATGTATATATTTTGTGCAATGGCGCCAATTCCGATGAGTGCCTTACCAAGCCAAGAGTTTTCAGTGATGAGCAAGGGTTTCTTCAAAAATTTCGCTGCACTCGGTCTACAGGGAACATTCATCGCGTTAGTATTGGTGATTTATCCGACGATCTTCCATCGTATCATGGAAGAAGTTGGTTCAGGAATTTTTGGGATTATTTTAGGTTTGACAGTTTACATGATTGCTTTATTGCTTTCTGTAAATAAAACTAAAGGATGGGCAAAAACATTGATGTCAGCATCGTAAGGAGGAACTATGGCAGTTGAGGTAAAGGTACCAAAGGATATTAAAGAATATAAAGAAAAGGTCATTGCAGGAATGAATTTAAAGCAGCTGCTTTGTTTAGCTATTGCAGCTGGAGTAAACGTCATGATTAGTTTGATTTTCATTGCCGGATTAAAGATTCCTATGGAAATCACAAGTTGGTTTATGATTCTTGCATCCATTCCAATCGTTTCATTTGGCTGGTTTAAGAGAAATGGCTTGACATTTGATATCTATCTTAAACAATTTTTCAAATACCACGTGGCACCAGGGACACGAAAAAAGAAGCCTAAGGAAGAAATAAATAAAGAAATCGAAGATGTAGGCGGGCAAGAAACATGATGAAGTTAAAAGCGCTCAAAGCGTTAAAACCAACTAAAAAACCAAAAGATGAGGAAAAAGAATTTATTAGTAAACCTAAATCAAAGAAGAAAGAGGATATTGATCCTTTTAGGGATACATTTAGGTTTGAAGAGATTTATGAAAGTGGTATTTGTAAAATCGATGAATTCACCTATTCATTGACGCTTGAATTACAAGATATCAATTATCAATTATCTTCTGACGATCATCAAATTGAAATTTTCTCTCAATACTGCGACTTTTTAAATTCATTGAGTAGTAAAACAAAATTACAACTAACTGTTTATAAAAAGAAACGACCGCTTGCTGATTTGCAATCGGTTCTTTATTACAAAGCAAAAAATGATTTCCTCGATTCATATCGTGAAGAAATGAATCAAGTCATTTCAAGGAAATTAGATGAAGAAAAAAATGGTTTCAAAAAAACGATCTTATTTACCTTTGTACAGAAGCATCCTACATTGGAGATTGCGCAAAAAGAATTAGATATGGTAGCAGATCGTTTTGAAATGTTTGCTAGTCGCTTAGGCAGTCAAGCAAAAAAGGTAGAAAAAACAAAATTATTACATATGATTTCCGAAATATTATTAACGAATGACAAGACGGTTAAAACAGAAGTCGATGAGGTACTACCTGAAGTCATGGAATTTAAAGAAAACAAAAACCACGTAAAAATTGATGATCACTATGCAAAAACATTATATTTACAAGAATTTCCTTCTGAATTATCAGATACTTTTCTTTTTGAAATGTTAGAAATTCCTCGTGAAATTGTTGTATCTTTACATATTGAACCAATGGATCAAGATGAAGCATTTGATTTAGTGAAGACGAAATTGGCTTTTATGGAACAACAAAAAGTGGATGAGCAGAAGAAGGCGTTACAAAGTGGGTATGACTTTGAGATGCTCTCTTATGAACTTTCTTACTCACTAACAGAAGCCAAAGGTCTGGTAGATGATCTGCAAAATAGAGGACAAAAATTATATGCGCTAACAGGATCTGTCTATTTCCATTCACCAACGAAAGAAAAGTTAGCTGAAGTCCATGATGAAATAAACTCAGTGTCTCGTCGCTTCGGTTTTAAACTCATTGAATTAGAGTTCATGCAAGAAAATGGCTTGAATGCGACATTACCGTTGGGAATCAATGCGATTCCATTAGATCGAACACTTTCAACAGCGAGTACCGCCATTTTTATCCCATTCACGATTTCGGATTTGATTCAAGAAAATGGGAAGTATTATGGTGTCAATGCGATTTCAAAAAATATCCTTTCACTCGATCGAAAATTATTAAAAGCACCGAATGGATTTGTTCTAGGAACACCTGGTTCTGGTAAAAGTTTCTCAGTCAAGCGTGAAATCGTCAATGTACTACTACGCGATGCAGATGATGAAGTTATCATTATTGACCCTGAGCGAGAATATTCTGTTATTGGTCAAAATTTCAACGGTGAGATCATCAAAATCTCTAGTGATTCACCGACAACGATCAATCCCATGGATATCAATGAGAACTATGGAGATGATACTGATCCAGTCGTGCTAAAATCTGAGTTTTTGATTTCGTTATTTGACCTGATCATTGGTGGCGCCTTGGGGCTAAGTTCGGCACAAAAAACATTGATTGACCGTGTGTGTCGTCGAACGTATGAAGTGTTGAATGATCGTACACCAACATTCATTGACTTTTATAATATCTTGAAAGAACAAGAAGAAGAAGAAGCCAAGCAATTAGTCATGGATCTAGAAATCTATATTGAAGGAAGTTTGTCGGTCTTTTCTGCAGAAACGAATGTCGACATTACCAAGCGTTTAGTGATCTATGATATCAAGGACCTAGGGAAACAATTGAAAACGATGGGGATGCTGATTGTATTAGACCAAGTATGGAATCGAATCACGACCAACCGTGAACGAGGTGTTCGCACGTGGTTATATATTGATGAGATGCAGCTTTTGTTTACGAATGAATATTCTGAGAATTACTTCTTTGAGCTATGGAGTCGTGCACGAAAATGGGGAGCGATCCCGACTGGCATTACCCAGAACGTCGAAACCTTACTATTGTCCGATTTAGCTCGACGGATGTTGTCAAATAGCGATTTTATCATGATGTTGAATCAAGCTAAATCAGACCGTACACAGCTAGTTAGACTGTTTGATATTTCAGAAGAACAAGAAAAATACGTAGTGAACTCTCCAGAAGGGTATGGTCTTATGGTGTTTGGGGATACAACGTTACCCTTTTATGATCATTTCCCTAAAGATACACAGCTCTATAAGATGATGTCAACGAAACCTGGAGAAACTTGATAGGCATACGGGAAAGGAAACAGGAAAGTGGCTGATTCAAAAATTTTAGACAAGAACAGGGCAGGTAAGAACGCTACAACTACTAGCAAAAATAACAAAAAAATGGTAGTGAAAGGTAGTAAACTATCTTTAAAAAAAGGTAATTCCATTAGTACTTCTCGAAGAAAAAAGCTGTTGAAGTTATTAAAGGGGAACAATCCTCATATCAAAAGAAAATCGCAACAAGCAATTTTTCAGAGAAAACAAAGTAAAAACGATAAAAATAATGTGAATAAGGAATCTTTCGATAGCATCGATAAAGGTAAAACGGTCAACACCCAGAGCATCAGTCGCCGACAAAGAATTCGAGAGAGTCGAAGAGATGAGCTAAAGCAACAGCAACATGACTTAATGATGCGCCCTAATAAAGTCGATACAACCATCGCTCCTGCTTCTGTTACTAATAACAACACAGAACAAAAAAAAGAAAAAGCGAATACTCAAGCAATTTTTAATAAAAAGAAGCGTCATCAAAAGATTCGTGACCGACAAAAGAAAAATGCTACCTATAAAGGATACATCAGTAAAGTAAAGCTAGAAAACCAAGCAGGTCAACAAGAAAAAATTAGCTCTACTACATCGAAGATACGTCATAAAAATCAAAAAAGAGCGTTACATCTGTCTAAAAATGAACAGCTTGAAAAAAAGAAAAGAAACAATAAGCGAAAAGAAGGAAAAAAGAATGTTGCAGCTAAAAGGAATATGCGGGCCAAATTAGATAATATGTTGAAAGATCAAATTTCGCCTAAAAATCCTTTTAAAAATAAAATCAAAGACTTGATTATTGATAAAGTTGGGCGAGATGAAGAGGGTAATTTAAATTTGGTTGGTATGCTTATCACCATACTTATTATTCTAAAGTTACCTATCTTATTGAAATTGATCGTAGTCATCTTGATTGTTGCAGTGGTTATTGCGATCATTTCGATCTTCGTTTCTTTTTGGACAACGATTTTAAGTTTATTTGTCGTAAAAACAGAGTCGATGATGATTACCGAAGCATACAACTATGTCACGTGGTTAGATACTTATAAAAACAAAGAGGTATATGATACGTACAATCGACTAGTTGATGACCCGGAGCATGATGAGGTTTATTTTGAAGTGAACGGGATAGAATCGGACCCAGAGCAATTTATGTATATATCCAACGGAGATAACTATATCTACTATTTGAATGCAAAATTTGAAGATTATGATATCGATAATATTGCCATTGCTACCTATCGAAAAAGAGTAGCAGAAAAAACGGGTGTCTGGATTCCGTGGTCATTGAGGGATAGCACATATGCCGTTTTTCATGAGGCACCACATCCATTATCACCTGAACCAATCAAAGTATTCACTGTAAAAGATGAAATCCACGCGTTACATGACATGGTCTACAACTACACGACCGTTATTGAAAAGGACAAAGAAGTTGAAACCGTTGTGATAACGGTCGATAAAGAAACAGGTGAAGAGCATACAGAAGTAAAACGTGAGAGAAAAGATGTTGCTACCGTCAAAATTAATGTACAAACGATTGGTGAAATGTTCGATTCGGATCCTGAAGTAGATATCTATGTGGATATACGTTATTCAGGTGAGGATGATTACTATGGACGAGTCATTGCTTTTGATGAAGATGAAGTAGATAAATATTACCCAATCATGGAGAAAGATCGCTTTGAAGATAAAATTTTCATGGCTAATCCATTTGGTAAGATGAGCTATGCAAATGTGGTGGATAATTTTGGCTATCGTGGACGTGATCCCAATACGCAACATTACCAAATCGCTTTGGAAGCAGAACCTGGAACCCCTGTTTATGCCACCACCTTTGAGACAGTGGAAAGTATCAACTATAGTTATCAGGCTGGTCATACAGATGGTTCAGCGCCTGTAACGACAGCGATAGAAACGGATACAGGTCTATATTATGCGTATTATGTCAATATTGATCCGGTAGTGAGGCCAGGAAGAACCTTAGAAGCAGGTGATTTGATTGGCTATACAAGAAATCAGTTTGATGGGAATTTATTAGTTGCAATGAAAGAATATCGCTTCTGGCATAAAGATCCTGACGTTTATCCAGCGATTTATATCAATAATTTAGTTTTTAGTACGGATACCAACTTAGCATATATGCGTAATGGTGGCGGACTACGAGGGAATCTAATCAATCCCCCATTAGCCGTTACTAAATGGCAAAATAGAGTTGCGGAACAAACGAGTAAACATGGCATTGAAGCATATACGAATGCGATTTTATCCATGATATGGGTGGAATCTGGTGGAAATGAAGCCATTCAGCCAGATATCATGAATGCGCAACTGGCACTATCATCTCCAGAACGAATCACTACACCAGAGGAATCAATTGAAAAAGGCGTGGAATATTTTGCTTATCTGCTCAAAAAAGCACAAAGCAATAATCTCAATGGTCTGGCAGCGGTTCAAGCCTATAATTATGGCGAAGCGTATCTTGATGATCTGATCAATCGAAATGCACCGTATTCCTTTGAAGATGCGCGCTTGTATGCACAAATGAAAAGTAATAATCAGACCATTCCTTTCAACCATATCGTCGCACAAGGATTGGGCTATAACTGGCGCTACGTTTTTGGCAATATGTTCTATACCGCAATGGTTACAAGAAATATCATGGCAGATACAGGCAGATTAGCTGAGCTCGCTAGAAGAGAATTGGGAAATCCGAATGGTGAGAAGTATTGGCGATGGGCTGGATTCAACAATCGAATAGAGTGGTCAGCCGTATTCGTTTCTTGGATAGCGAATGAAGCGGGATACTTGGAACAAGGCCGAGTATTGAATACAGCAAATGTTCTTGATATGAAAGAATGGTTTGAAACGAATGATAAGTTCAAAACACATGATGAAAACTATGTTCCTCAATCTGGCGACCTTGTATTTTTTGACTGGTCTGGTGGAAGAACAGGAAAAGATCATGTAGGGATCGTAGAATATTCTGGCGGAAATATTATTCAGGTCATCGAAGGTAACTCTGACAATCTAGTAAGAAGAAGAACTTACGCTATTGGGAGTAATGTTATTTCAGGATATGGCCTGCCTTAAGAAGATAACACTGAAAATAATTGATAGATGGTTGAGAGGATATCTTGAAAGGAGGAAGTATGTTAAAAAATTTTTTAGAAACAGAGTCAGGTAAAAAAATAATTATCGGACTTGGATTATTTGTTGTTGTCGTTGCTGGGCTCGTGGGGTATTCATTAATGAATACTACACAAGCAAATACAGATCAATCAGCAGACTCAACGACAGAAGAACAAGCAACAACAGAGTCAAGAGATCGTTTTAACGCGACGATCTACAGTGGTACCTGGTATTCTAATCTACCAGATGATACAGAAATCGAATTAGCAACTGATGGAACATATAAAGTCTCCAGTGATTGGTTTGAATCAGGGATCTATTATTTAAATACAAGTGGACAGGTAGTTTTAGAAAACGATAATAAGCAAACCAAAGAATTTGCCCTACAAACCAAGATGGGCAACACGATCTTATATCGAGAAGAGGATGGGGAGGATTTGTATCTTTATCCTACAGAAGAAGTAAAAGCGCAGTTAGAAGCAGAAATTTCTGAACAGATTGAAGCCGCGCAACGAGCAGTTTCACAAATGTGGATGGATATCTTGATGCAAGGAACATGGGAAAATACGAACAACAATCGTTCCTTTACGTTAGTGTTTGGAGAAGACACATTTACTCAGAAAAAAATTGAAGAAGGGAGATCAGATGAAGAAGTAACGTTTGAGTATCGAATTGTTTCATTTGATACTGATCATGAGGGTGCCAACTTTATCGTCAATCGAACAGACAGTGGGAATCTACAAAAAACAATCACTTTTAGAATCACTGAAGAAGCGAATCAATACAGGTTACTCGGAAATGAAGGAAGCTTCCAATGGAACACTCTATTTGAAAAGCCCTATGAGTCTGTACAAATGACACAAGATGGGACGAGTCGTTCAGACACCTCAAGAACACAAGAAACCACAGATGAAGAGGGCAATACAGTCACTATAACAGAAAGAGATGTGACCTAAATGCATAATAACACAGATAAAGATCCAGAAATCGATAAGCTCGAGAATATTTTTAAAAGAATGTTTCAAAAAGGCCCAATTTGGCTCTATAGATTCGTAAAAAAAGTTTTACAATTAGGAATAAAAGTATATCGAAAAGTCCAAGTATTTCGAAAAAACCGTAAAGAAGCACGAGAAAATCCGAAAAATAAAGATCTAAAAGAAAAAGGTCAAAAAGAAAAAGGAATTTTAGCCAGAGCTTGGAATTTTTTAAGGCAAAAATTCAGAACATTTCAGCAAAATCGCGCAGATGGGCGAGAAAAATTAATAGACAAAGGTTCAAAAGAAAAAGGAAACTTATCCAAAGCCTGGAACTTTGTCAAACGTAAACTTGTCATTAGTAGAGACCACCTGACAAGGGAGCAAGGGACTGCCTCAATGTCCCATGGCCGAAATTCAGCTGAAAAGCCCTTACTGTCTAGAAGTAATTCAGCTGAAAAAGGAGGCACTCCAGATGGAAAGCCGAGACTTTCCGCAATGACGAGTAGAGCGAGTAGCCAAGCAAAACTACACAATGATTCATTAAGAAGTCATGGCTTGGCAAGAAACCCACTAGCAAAAGGGGCACCATTACCAACGAGATAGACCGTAGATCCATAGACCAAAAAACAGGTGGAGAATTTCCACCTGTTTTTTATGTCTACAGTTGATTGAGAAGAATCGTTGCGAATAAACCAAGTGCATAACTACTGTTGAACAAAATCATATTTTTGATCGAATAGCTAAAACTGATAGGCTGCGGTAGACTCTCTTTGAATAGTTGGAGATTAAGATGGATTTTTGGTAAAGTCAAGAAAGCCAGAAGAATCGGCCATTGAAATATACCACTGATCAGTCCTATTAAAAGAATCAGGTAGCACGCATACATCAAAAGTTGAAACAGCATGATCCCGATTGGACGACCAATGTAGAAAACTAACGTATACCGATGATTTTCAATATCTCGCTCCAAATCGCGTAAATTATTCGCTAACATAATATTTGCTATCGTAAAAACAAGTGGGAGTGCTGCAAGAAAGATGGCGGCTACTGCCCAGATATTGCCAGATAAATTGAAGGTGCCAGTTGTTAAAGATAGGGTTAAATCAAATAGATCGCTACGATGAGTGTTGATATAGATGACCATCGTAAATATCCCTAAACCCATGGTAAAACCGCTGAAAATCTCTCCTAATGGCATACGTGATAAAGGGATAGGACCAAAAGTATAAAAGATTCCGATAAAACAACAAATCATACCCATCAGCAACAATAACCAACCGGTCCTCAATGTCAGTAATATACCGATGACTAAGACAAAAGCAATCATGGCCAAAATCATGTTTCGTACAAGCTTTGGTGAAATACCAGTCCGTCCAATGACGTTCTCTTCATATTTATAAATTTCCGAATGTGCTTTTTCATAATCCATATAGTTATTGATTGCGGTAGTTGCTAAGTCAAAGACAAGCATACCAATAAAAAACAGTAAAGTGTTCAACCACTGTATTTCGTGAAAAAAAGCGATAGAGAATAAAACCCCTATCGCAAAAGGAAATACACTAGCGACTTTCGTACGTAGTTCAACTACTTCTAAAAAGATTTTTAGTGTCATATCAGTTACTCCTTAGTTTAATTCAGAACGATTGCCCATGGTATATTTTGAATCTTCAGCGAGTTTGAAAGTGTCTTTGATTGGGTCTGTCACATAGACCTTATCATCTTTTGTAACAAAAATCGCCTCCGTTCCGTCATTCAGTTTATCCTCGATGTAAGCCAATCCATCTTTTACACCCATGGCGAAGACGGCAGTAGATAGTCCGTCACCATCGATCGATTGGTCTGTGATGATCGTGACACCAGCAATGTCATTGTCAAATGGATAACCAGTTTTTGGATCAAACAAGTGATGATATTTCACGCCATCGACTTCTAAATAGCGCTCATAAATTCCAGATGTGACTAATGTTTTATTTCTTTCTTTGATCGAGCCGAGGATCGATCCACGGGCAAGATTCGGATCTTGGATACCGACTGTCCAATCTTGATCTTCTCCTCTAGGACTGTGTCCAAGAACATAGACATTCCCACCTAGATCGACGATCGCAGTCGTTACATCATTGTCTTTCAAGACTTTGACGACTTCATCGGTAATGAACCCTTTCGCAATTGCCCCTAGATCAAGGATCATGCCTTTTTCTTGCAAGTAAACAGTCTTTTCCTCATCATTGAATTGGACTTTATGGTAGTCGACTAACTTCAATGCTTCATCAATTTCTGCTTGTGATGGCTTACGGGCATCATCGAAACCGATACGCCAGAGTTGTGTGATTGGACCGATTGCCATATCAAAGCCTCCATGTGAGTCTTCGCTATACTCATATGCTCGTTTTAATAAACGGTACACATCATCGGACACTTTGACTGGTTGGATTCCTGCTTGTTGATTGATTTCATCAACTTCGGAGCCGCTTTGATTGATCGTGATTTTATCGCCCAACTCTTTGACACGGTCAAAAGCAGGTTTTAATACGTCTTCTTTCCCTTCATCGTAGATACGGATACGCACGTAAGTACCAAGTAAAAATTGTTCATCTGTGTAAGGGTCAGAAAGCAGTGAAGTGTTGTTCTCTTGTTTTCCTTCCGTTGTTTGATCTGTGCTACAGCCCGCAATAGTCAGTAGGCACAAGAGCAAGACGAAAGGGAGTAATCGTTTCTTCAACATCTATTCCTCATTTCTTTTTATCTATTGCTTATTTCACATAAAAGAACTCTCTTAGTGAAATCAAAAAGTAAGCTCATGCTTTGTATTCTAATATAATCTGGCAGGAATGAACATCTTTTTTTCGGGGGATGTACGTTTATATAGAATAGAATAGAAAAAGAGATGTGACAGTTGCCACATCTCCAAAAGTATTATCGTAAAGGCAGATGAGCCTTTTGTAGGACAAAGTTTATTTTGTCACAATGTTGTCGACTTCAATTGTTTGTGTGTCACCTTTTTCAGCGGCATTCACTAATTGTTGTGCGTACATGATGAATGAATGTGCACTGTGTGTTGCACCAGTAATCACTTCAACATCTGCTGGAGAACCATCTTCTTCGCCCATTGCTGAAACAAGTTCATCGTTTAATTCTGGGATGTAAGTTTGAGGGTCAGTACCAGATTTTTCTTTCATCTTTTCGTTGTACTCTGTATCATCTTGTTTTGATTTGCCATCTGCATCGATGTAATCAAAGTTTGAGTCAGTAACTTTGCCATCTGCAACTGTCAATTCAAATTGTACACGGTAGCCATTTGAATAGTTTTTCTCTTCTAATTTGTATGTGCCGTCTTTAAGTTCAGCACCATTGTCGATTTCAATCGTTTCTGTGTTGCCTGCTTGAGCCGCTTGGATCAATTGTTGTGCATAGTTTTGGAAACTTTCTGATGAATGTGTCGCACCAGTAACAACTTCTACACCACTTGCGCTTTGTGCACTTAGCAATTGCTCATTTAATTCAGGAATGAACATTTCTGGATTTGTACCAGATTTCTCTTCCATTTTTTCGTTGTATTCTGTGTCATCTTGTTTTGATTTGCCATCTGCATCGATGTAATCAAAATTTGATTCAGTGATCTTACCGTCTTTCACGACCATTTCAAAGACTGAACGGTAACCATTAGAGTAGTTTTTCTCTTCTAACTTATATGTACCGTCTTGTAATTCTCCACCAGCAACGATTTCCTTAGATGATTCTGTTGTACTAGTTTCTGTTGTAGAAGATTGTGCAGTAGAAGTAGAAGAAGATGTACTACTTGAACTATCATTGTTATCTGATCCACAAGCTCCTAGCAATAATGTTGAGAATGCTAATACCGCAAACCCCGTAACAAACCGATTTTTCTTCATTTTTTAACCCCGCCATTTCATTTTTTGTCCACAAATTCCTTGTGATTCATTATACATTCTAATGGATATCATCAATAAGTCAACCGTTTTACAAAAATAACGGAAGTGATTTAATTGAGCGTTTTCTTTCTGGAATTTTCGTGAAAAACAGGCGTTTTTATTGTAACAAAAAAAACATAAAAAGGTGTTAGACAAATATATAAAACATCTATATAATGTATAAAGATTGTGTAATCATTATCAAATTGAAAAAACGATCAACTATTAATAATTTATATAGATGAAAAATAAGGAGCGGATATTCAATGACAAAGCAAAATATTGTCGTTGTGGGTGCTGGTTATGCAGGTGTTTCAGCTACAAAACACTTAGCAAAGAAACTGAAAAAAGAAGACGTAACAATCACATTGATTGATCGTCATTCGTACCACACGATGATGACAGAACTTCACGAAGTTGCAGGCGGACGTGTGGAACCAGAGGCGATCCAGTACGATTTACAACGATTATTTGCAAGACAAAAAAATGTAGATCTAGTTACTGATACAGTAATCGGCATCGACAAAGAGAAAAAAATCGTCAAAACCAAATTAGGCGCTTATCCATTCGACCAATTGATTTTAGGTATGGGTGGTGAACCAAATGATTTTGGTACGCCAGGTGTGAAAGAAAACGGCTTTACTCTTTGGTCATTTGAAGATTCCGTTAAGATTCGTAAGCACATTGAGAAAACAGTCGAAAAAGCAGCATTAGAACCAGACGAAAAATTGCGTAAAGCAATGTTGACGTTTGTTGTGTGTGGTTCTGGGTTTACGGGAATCGAAATGATCGGTGAGCTAGTAGATTGGAAAGATCGTTTAGCCAAAGACTACAAACTAGATCCAAATGAGATTACACTAATGGTTGTTGAAGCAATGCCAACGATTTTGAATATGTTGGACCGTAACGATGCAGCCAAAGCAGAACGTTATTTAAATAAAAAGAATGTTGAGCTATTATTGAATGCGCCAATCGTTGAAGTCGCTCCTGACCATATCAAATTAAAAGACGGTCGTGAAGTGCCTACGCATACATTGATTTGGACAGCAGGTGTCAAAGGAACAACAGATGCGGCTGATTTCGGATTAGAGACTGCACGCGGTCAACGTTTAGTAGCAAACGAATATATGCAAGCAAAAGGCTATGAAGAACAAAATATCTATATCATTGGTGACTTAGTGTATTACGAAGAATTCCCTAATACACCAACACCACAGATCGTTCAAGCCGCAGAACAAACTGGTCATACAGCTGCAGCGAATATCGTGGCTTCGATCAAAGGTGGCGAGAAACATAAATTCAAAGGCAATTATCAAGGATTCATGGTTTCAGTTGGCGCAAAATGGGGTGTAGCGAACCTTTTTGACAAAATCCATTTAAGTGGCTTTTTAGCAATCATCATGAAGCATATCGTCAACTTGAAATATTTCTTTGATATCCGTTCAGGTTATTATATGTTCCAATATATGATGCACGAATTCTTCCATATCAAAGATGATCGCAATGTGACTCGTGGTCATTCTTCTCGTTACGGCAATGTTTTATGGAGCGTCCCATTACGAATCTTCTACGGTCTCGTTTGGTTAGTCGAAGCTTCTAAGAAAATGATCGGTAATGGTGAAGTATTAAAACCAAGCACTTGGTTTGGTGAAGGTTCATGGTTTACTGGTAACAGTGTGTTCCCTTGGACTTGGGAGTACAATGTAGCAGATGTAGCAAGTGGGGCTTCAGCAGCAGGTGATGCAACAACAGCTGCGAGTGGCGCAGGTGCGACAACTGGAGAAGCAGCAACGCAAGCGGCACATTTTGGGTTGAGCTATGCGTATGGTGAAGAACCAATGGCAGTGCTTGATAAATCACCAGACTGGTTCAATAGCATCATGCAAGTCATCATGCCAAATAACGATGTAGCGATGTTCTTCCAAAAATTCATGGTCTTCTTTGAAATCGCGTTAGCGTTAGCATTGATTGCCGGTTTATTCACTTGGTTATGTAGTGCAACAACGATTGTCTTAGTCATCACTTTCTGTATTTCTGGTATGTTCTATTGGGTAAACATCTGGTTCATCTTTGTGGCTTTTGCATTGATGAATGGTTCAGGTCGTGCGATCGGTTTGGATCGTTGGGTGATTCCTTGGTTACAAAAAACACTCGGTAATTGGTGGTACGGGAAACCAAAGGCACGTTACGGCGAATAGAGAAAGTTAACAATTCAAACAATCAAAATGATTTTAGCAACTAAAATCATGACATGAGAAGAAATAAGGAGGAGCTTGGGGTGTGCAAACATTCCAAGCTCGTCTTTTTCTTAAATAGGTTCGTATAGAAATGATGAATGGATCAAATCCTTCGATTAGCTGAGTTGTGCCTCTCATTCACAACCTTCGTTATTCATGGTAAAATTGGAGCAATCAAATGAGGAGAAAAAGGGAGTGAGTACTTGAAAGAATTTATTCAAAAAAGTTTATTAAAACCTTGGGATATCATCATTATTCTTTTGTTAGTCATGCTCTCATTCTTACCGGTTGTCATCTTTAGTTATCAACAAGTGGATGCAACACCAAATAAAGAAGCGGTGCTACGAGTCGATGGAACAGAAATCAAGACTTTTCCGTTGGTAACTGAAACCAAAGCTTATACCTATTTATACGAAGATGATCATGGTGATAAAAACGTGATTGAGATTGATGGGGAACGAATTCGGATCAAAGAAGCAGACTGCGACGACCAGATTTGCGTTCGCCGAGGCTGGGCAACGAATAATGGTGAAACAATCGTTTGTTTGCCTCACAAATTAGTGATCGAAGTGCGATCAACAGACGGGAGTGGGGAAGACAGTCTGATTTATTAGACGGTTCACGTCATGAGTAAATTACAAAAAATGATCTATATATCTTTATTAGTTGCCCAAGGTGTGATCATCGGTTTATTGGAAAATATGATTCCTTATCCTTTCGCTTTTGCGCCAGGTGCAAAACTAGGATTGGCTAATTTGATTACGATTGTGGCAATTTTTACAATGAAAAAACGAGATAGCTTCTTATTACTTTGGTTGCGTTTATTTTTAACCACGTTATTAGGCGGCACGATTTCGACGTTTCTTTACAGTATGAGTGGTGCGTTATTGAGTTATGTAGGTATGTTGATAGTCAAACAACTGGGTCCTAAAAGGGTTAGCATTATTGGGATCAGCGCAACAGGTGGATTTATGCATAATGTTGGTCAGTTATTGACCGCGTCGTTTATCGCTCAATCATGGACAGTCATGCTCTACTTACCGATTTTATCATTTCTAGGCATTCTATCAGGATTGGCTATAGGGATAGCTGCTAATTATCTGCTGAAACACGTGAGAACACTTCAGCGATTCCAAGCAGACTATGATCGGCAGACTAATAGTCAATGGCAATCGGTATTTCTGAAAAAATAAGCGTTATACAAGGAGTTTTTTTATGAAGTTACATCAAATGTGGGTGGACTATCCAACGATCCAAGTGGAATTGAACCAAACACTAAAAAAAATGGAAAGTGTTGTTCGGCTGAAAAACAAACCAGTAGAAGAAGCGATAAAAGAAACGATTCATGCAGGTGGAAAGTTACTGCGTCCGGCGTATCAATTATTATTTGCTCAATTTGGGCCGGAGCAAGATCGCGAAAAAGCTATTTCGTTGGCAGCATCTATTGAGATGCTACACATTGCTACGTTGATCCATGATGATATCGTTGATGAAGCTGACTTACGCAGAGGACAGCCCAACTTACGTAGCCGTTTTGGCAATAGTGTCGCTGTTTATGCCGGGGATTATTTATTTGTTTGTTGTTTCAAACTTTTATCCGAATATACCTCTTCCTTAAAGAGTATGCAATTAAATGCACGAAGTATGGAAAAAGTATTGAATGGCGAGCTTGGGCAAATGGATGATAGATACAATACCCAGTTGACGGTTGAGGAATACTTACAGAATATTTCTGGTAAAACCGCTGAACTGTTTCAATTGAGTTGTTTTGTAGGGGCATATGAAAGTGGGACAAGCGAGCGTTTTGCAAAAAAAGCCGGGGATATCGGTTTAGCGATCGGTATGGCTTTTCAAATCATTGATGACATTTTAGATTATACAAAACAGAGCGAAGATATCGGTAAGCCTGTACTTGAAGATATTCGTCAAGGGGTGTATTCACTCCCTTTGATCTATGCGTTACAAACAGACAAAAAAGCAGAATTACTTGAATATTTGTCCAAAGAAAAACAAATGACACAAGCAGAAGCTGAGAAGGTTCAACAACTAGTTGTTGAGGCACGAGGGGTCGAAAGCGCCCAGAAGTTGGCAGAATCCTATACGAAACAAGCACTAAAAGAAATAAAAAAATTACCAAATACTTCGGTACAAACAAAAGAAACATTAGAAACTTTGACGTCATTGATTCTAAGACGAGTAGACTAAGTTATATAAAATGAGGTTGTGACAGAAGTGTTCACCTCCGAGAAATATGCGTGAAACCCCGAAAATTGTTTTTCAAATTTTTTGGGGTTTCACGCTTATTTCTGAAGGAGTTACTTCTGGAACACCGTTTATTCGGTTCTAGGGGATGCAAGGTGACTAATGTCCCAAGCTCATTTTTTTCTTTGCACAGAAAAAGTGGTTTTGCACCCTCTGAAAGAAAGAGGTATGCTAAATAATAGGTATCGCATGGTTACTGATTTCCATTTAGTAGTTCCATACGTATCAGTAATTTGTTGCTCTTAAAAACATGAACCATTAATAGAATGGACATGGATCGTTTATCGAACAGGAGCTTACATCGTTTTATTTATGGACGTAAGTACATAAAATGACGGAGGAAGAATAAAGGAGGGAAATCAAAGCACATAAGAAATAATACATAATATTGAGTGAACCATGGACAAAACAAGTAGTTAAAACATTCATTTTTTTGTTTATTCTGACAATCAGTAGTGTTAACATTTTGGGGGAAATGTCGCTGAATGACAAGAATAAATGAGTCGATAAAAACCAGAGAAAGCCTTATGCAGTCTTGACTGATAAGGATTTCTCTGGTTTTTTATTTTTTATCTTCCAAGGCTCGGGCTAGTTTGTGGTCGATTGCTTAGTGTTTGGTTTAGACGATTGTTTTCCTTTTGGTGGTGTGCATGATTGATCCTATCTTTCAATGTAAGTTTCTGAGTCTCAGGTAAACTCTTTTTTTGTAATGATGTGGCCTGTAACTTATGACTAGACTTCCCAATTGCTTTATCTGTGTGGTCACGTTTTCTGGGAGGTTCAGTCCCTTTCGCATTACTTTTAGCATTTTCAGGAATCGTTTCGTAGATCGGTTCATCTCTCCTGTGAGAATTTTTATTGGAATCCACTTTTCTATCTATTCCATTTGCTAGTTTTTTTGTATCAAACATTACTTTTTGCTGTCGATTCGCATAAGGTTCTTTAGAAATACTTTTATGTATTTCATTGAACTTACGATTCGCTTCCACAACAGCATCAGGCACTTCTTTTTTTATGCGGTCACGTATTTCAGGGAGTGGCACATCTTTTTCCCTGCTTTTCGTATCATCAGACATCGTTTTGTAGACCGGTTCAGCAGAGTCTGTATATCGTTCTACCAGTTTATCCACTTGTTTTGGTGACACCTTGTCGATTTTATCAAGTAAATCCTGCGCTCTTTGTTCATTATTTTTGATGCCAGTGGTTAGTTCTCTATATTTTTTTGAAGATGTGGAACGATCGGTAAGCTGTTCTCTTTCTCCCTTTAGCTCGTGAATCCGAGCTACTGTATTCATCAGGCTTTTTGTCAGTTGTTTGATTTCTGTACCTGGACTTTTTGGTAGGTGCTTACTTAATTCCCTTGAGCGCTGTCTCATCTTTTCTACTGACATATTGTTTTCTTTACGATTATCCATAATTAGTTCCTCATCTCTTGTCTTGGTTACATAAACAAAAATAGCATTTTAATCTTCTTGATTTATACCGATAATTTCTAAGTAAGGAAAATTAGTGTGACCATTTCTTGCTCTTGAAACATGAGCGAGAAAACAAAGAAGGGAAAAGCTTGTTTGGTAGCATAAAAAAGGATATTGACCATTATTTTTTGGTCAATATCCTAGATTATTTAGTTTAAAGTTGTTTTACTTTGAAAGAGCAGGATTAGTTTTTGGTCGATTATTTAGTGTTGGATTTGCTTTTTCTTGGGCGTTAGCTTTGACCTTTTCCTGTGCGTTAGCTAACTTCTCAGTCAACGGCGGTTTCAGAATTCCTTTTACAGGTTCTCCTTTTAAAATTTTAATTTGATCAATCAATAATTTTTTTTGGTTCATTAATTCTTCTTTATTTTTCCCACCAAATAAATTCATGATTTTGCCAGTTAACGTCTTATTTCTTTTTTTGAAAGTAGCTAGGTTTTTTTCCGTTTGGTGTAACTTTTTGTTGGCTTTATCTAGCGTAAGTTTTTGACTCCTATCATCCTTAATAGGTTGTTTTTTGATTTCGATTGTTCTCTCTCTTTTATCATATGATTTTGAAGATATATCTTTATGGGCTTCATTGAATTTATCATTAGCAGATTTAACAGCCGACTGAATTTCTTCTTTTGATCGAGCCCTTTTTGATGTGATTGGGACATCGACCTCTTTCATCCTATTTTTCCTATCTCCAGGAATGGTTTCATAGATAGGTTCATTAACGATTTTCTCATTGCTCTTCGTGACGTTTTTGTCTTGGCTGAAATGGTTATCTATGTATTTCTCCAATCTGTCGGCATGTGGGGGTGAAATTTTTTCGATTTTTTCATACAAAACATGAACTCTTTTTCTATGGGTTCTGATAGCTTCTGTTAGTTCTTGATATTTTTCTGAAGATTTCGAAATGTCCCCAAGTGCCTCTCGTTTTCCTTTTAACTCTTCGATCTTATTTTCAGAGTTGATAATTTGATTCGACAGTTGAGTGATTGCTGTTTTCTCCCCCTGTGTGATAGGTTGTTTATCTTGCTCATTCTTAGCCATATCTATCTCCTTTTCTTATTGGTTATATATAAACAAACATAACATTTTCTCATTGATATACAGTGCCGATAATTTCTATTAAGAAAAATTTTTGATATAAAACGTGTAATTGTAAAACGTTGTAAAATGAATGATAAAACATGTATATTGATCGAATGATAGAACTTCCTCTTTGGGATTTCGTGTATCTTTTTGTAATGAAACAAAGTAAATAAAATAACTAACTATAAATATATGGATTACTTGAACCACTTTAGCTAGAAAATCTTTATCTGTGTGGGCGATGATCATGATCTGCTAAAACCAGGGGATTGTGTTCGATCTCCACGCTGTTTTTGATTTTTCATTTGTTGTTCTTGTTTATTATGAGCGTCAGTTACTTGTTCTTTAAATGTTGGTTTTAGGATACCTTTTTGCGGTTTTTTTTGCGGTTGTTCGAGAGTGTTTATCAAATCAGTTTTCTTATCTTTTAAACTTTGGATTTTTTTTCTTTGAAAGGCATTCGCAATCAGACCGAAAATATTTTTTTTACGATTTTGGTACTTTTGTAATTTTTTCTCGATTTTCTGCAAATTATGTTTAGTTGCTTGCATCAACTTCTTCTTCTCAGCTATTTTTTCGCTTTCGGACAGGGTTTTTCCCGTGTCTATTCTTAGCTTTTTGTTCATTTTAGGTTCAGGAGATGAGTTGCGGTAAGATTGATTGAACTTTTCATTGGCCTTCGCTACTTTGATTGCAGAAATTTCTTTAGGTGTTAGTGGACAAGCGACTTTGCCATAAGGGGAATCAGCAAATTTTTTTTCTAACTTCGTTGCAATTTTTGAATCAATAGTCCCCAGTTGATGGTAAAGATTATCTGCTTGTTTTCGATGAAGTTGGATACCTTCAGTGTATATAGCGAATTCTTCTTTTACGTTAGGATTGCTAACGAGACCATCTCTTTCTTTTGCAAGCGCCTGTATTATTTTTTCTGTATTCATGATCTTTTCTGTCAGGCTGTCTATTTTTTCTGTTCGTTTTTCCTGTTGCTGTGCGAGTGATTGCCGGGGCGTAGAAAGCTTTTGTACAACGGACTGACGAGGTTCAGATTTTACTTGAGAAACGGATTGTCGTTTCGGCGACTGATCAACGGATTCTCGACGATTGCTTTTTACTTGTTGGCGTTCTTGTTCTTTTAGGACAAGTTTCATTGCGCGATGACTGTAGATGTTATTTCGATTATTGTTTAGTTCTTTATTTACGTTATTGAGTTTTGTTGTTGCCTTGTTATATTGATCCGGATTGGCTGTTCTGCTCGAATATTTTTTTACTTCACTTTTAATTTCCTTGATTTGTTCATTCAACTCGCTGTCTTTTTCGTTTAAACGTTCAATTTTCTGGTCGATTTGTTTAGCAGACAACTGGATATTTTCAGCTGTGATCGATGTTGTCTGTTGTGAGAATCTTTTCACAATATCTAATTGTTTACTGATCCTATGAAAGGCGTTGTCAGAAAGATTCGGCGCTTTTAAATTTATAGTTAACGATTGCTCTTTTATCAATATGTGTAATCTCAAGCGAGATAAACTTTCTTGACCGATTGCTTGTGGGTTTAAAACACCATCTCTAATGGCTGTATTTAAAAATCTTGTCACCTCTATATTTTTTTTAAGTTTCTCCATTGTTTCTCCTCAGTTATCTTTATTAATATATAAAAAAAATATCATTTTTCAACTGTTGGTATGTACCGATTATTTCTATAATATGTAAATTTTTAGTATTGATCTTTTGCTAAAAGATGTTATTTTGGATGGATTGCAGAGCAGAGGTGACTTTCGTTCATGTTATGGATTAAATTACTCAAATGGATCGATTCGTTTATTTAAAACAATCTTTTTTTGTTTTTGGAAAAAAATTGTCCCCAACAAGAAAAATTCCATGCTATATTCTGGATTAAAGAACGCTATGAATAAAGGAGAGCAGCTGTGAGAAAAGAATATACATCAGAATTAACGCAATTAACGGTGATTGAAATCGTAACAAAATTAAGTGAGAAGAAAAGAAATTTTTCATTTCGTGATATTGAAGAAGAGTATCAGCAACCTTTGTCTGCGGCAGATAAATTTTTGATCCGCTGTTTGATTGTAAAAAAATTCAACTTGAAGATCGAATATTTTTCTTCTTCTAAAGCAAATCAATTACAATTTTGCAAAATTTGAGAATAGTTAATTGAGGTTGGGATTAGCCAGTAAGAGATCGTTGAATTTAATGTGGAAATAAAAAATGTTGTAATTCAATACAAAACAATTCATTCATTTTCTTGTGCGTTATGATACAAACAGAACGACAGCAAAACAAAAAAGGGGGCGTTAAATGGAAGAGGGTTCTGTATAGGAAGAAGCTGAGAAAGCGATCGTTGGTCTTCAATAGATACGCTTATGAATGAATTAGAAGTAGTAAATAGAGGAAACAACACACACATAGAACACCACTTGATTGCCGAAAACTATTTCGGGGAAAAATAGTTACTCGGTCTTAATTGCTTGACGACGTGCATCACAGATTGCGACAGAGCATCTAGATAAAAGCGTAGGCAAATGTTATCAGGTGTCCATTAGTATTGACAGGCAGTAGTTTGATTGTTCTACTGCTACTGACAATAGCACATAGTACTATCCTATTTAAAATAGGGAATCGAACATAGAACAAACATATAGAACTAAAACATAGAACTAAAACATAGAACTAAAACATAGAACTAAAACATAGAACAAACATATAGAACTAAAACATATAGTTAAAACATAGAACAAACATAGAACAAACATAGAAATTAGATGTAGACTCAGAAGTAAAATGAAACACATCATGTAGGACCTCAAACATAGAACCAAGCACATAGTAGAAAAAATATAGTACATCGTAAAGAAGCTTGCATGTTTTCTCGCGACATCAAGCTTATGAAAATAAAGCGAGCATGACAAATCCACCATTGATAAAAAAGAGGCTAGGAAACGAACTAGCCTCTTTTTGCTGATGGTAGCCCATCGATTTCTGTTAAGCTGACTTCACCAGAGAGTAGTTGGAAGCGCTGGTTTGGCGTATCTACGATCAGTTCTCCTTTTGGACCGATTGCTTGGGCAATTCCTTGATAAGATTTTCCTTGTCGGGTAAAGCTGACAGACTTACCTAGGACAAATGACCGTTCTGTGTAAAGATCAAAATAGGTGTGCGAAGGGTCGGCTAAATACCTAAAGAAATGTTTCCAAATCGCGCAGATCAATTGATTTCTAGTCATCGATGCTTCACCATCAGGAAACAAGGAGGTCGCTTTTTGCTGGATCTCATCAGGAAATTGCGTTTGAGGGATCGAAAAATTCAAGCCCACACCAATAATCACCGAACGAATTTCACCACTTTCCATATCGCTTACCGCTTCAGATAAAATTCCACAAACCTTTTTCCCTTCAAGGTAGATATCGTTGACCCATTTGATCATGGCATGTTTTCCTGTCGTTTCTTGAATCGCTTTGACACATGCACTGGCAGCAATCAACGTATATTGTGGCAATTCCTCAAAATGCTTTTGTGGATGCAATAATAGGCTCATGTAGACTCCTTGACCTGGTTGAGCGAAAAAGGAACGTCCAAAACGTCCATGGGCTTGTTCTTGTGTATCCGCGATAAATAAACTAGGTTTCGTAGTATCCATATTAGATGCCGATTTTGCATCTTTCATGGTGGATTCAGATTGTGATAATACCTTCACTTGAACATCAAAAGAGGATAATGCTTGGGAAATCTCTACAGGATCTAATACATCGGAGGGGAGATAACGATACCCTTTCGCTTGGTGGTCAAAGCGAAAACCTTCTTTTTCTAATTCTTTGATGGCTTTCCAAATACTCGTTCGGGAGACATTCAGTTGTTGGGCGATTTTTTCACCAGATAGAAATGTTGGAGTATTTTTTAAAAGGTGTAGTACCTTGGCTTTTGTCGTCATCGATCAAGCTCCTTTCTACTATTTATATATTAGCAGATTTACGATCGAATGAGGACAGCGCGTCATACTTTTTGTTTGAGTCGCTATAAAGACGGAAAGACTTTGTGAGGGAGAGTCACTCAATTAGGAATGGACAAAATTGGAACAAAAAAGAAAGATTAAGAAACAATTACGAAAATTTACAGGAAACGCCAGGAAGTGTTGACTTTTACGTTTAAACAGTGTATTATATGAAGTTGCAAAAACTATCTGATGAAGCGAAGGCAGAAACGAAATATTGTCCGTTTCGGCTTTAATATAAGGAAACAAAAGTAGAAGCTCACGTAGGCAAGTACTCAAGAGAACGTTCTATTTTTGGTTTTTTTTTGCCTAAAAGCCGCAAAAAATGTCTGTTGTTACCTAAATATAATATTTTTAATATTATTGTAACAATTGATCGGGTAGTCTTTTTGAATGACATTTTAGAGGGGTGAAGAGCTTGGCTGGACACGTAGTAAAATACGGAAAACATCGCGAACGTAGAAGTTTCGCACGAATCAGTGAAGTGTTGGAATTACCAAATTTGATCGAAATTCAAACAGACTCGTACCAATGGTTCTTGGATGAAGGACTAAGAGAAATGTTTGAAGATATTTTGCCAATCGATGACTTCAATGGCAATCTTTCTTTGGAATTTGTAGATTATGAATTGAAAGAACCAAAGTACACAGTAGCAGAAGCACGCGCACATGACGCAAATTACTCTGCACCATTACATGTGACTTTACGTTTAACAAACCGTGAGACAGGTGAAATCAAAGCGCAAGAAGTATTCTTCGGTGATTTCCCATTGATGACAGAGCAAGGTACATTCATCATCAACGGTGCGGAACGTGTTATCGTTTCCCAATTAGTCCGTTCACCAGGTGTTTACTTCCATGGGAAAGTAGACAAAAACGGTAAAGAAGGATTCGGTTCAACTGTGATCCCTAACCGTGGCGCATGGTTAGAAATGGAAACTGATGCAAAAGACATCTCTTATGTACGTATCGACCGCACACGTAAGATTCCATTGACTGTGTTAGTTCGTGCATTAGGTTTCGGTTCAGATGACACGATTTTTGAAATCTTTGGGGATAGTGAAACATTACGTAACACGATCGAAAAAGATTTACACAAAAATGCAAGTGATTCTAGAACAGAAGAAGGATTAAAAGATATCTACGAGCGTCTTCGCCCAGGCGAACCAAAAACAGCAGATAGTTCACGTAACTTGCTGAATGCCCGCTTCTTTGATCCAAAACGTTACGACTTAGCAAATGTTGGTCGTTACAAAGTAAACAAAAAACTAGACTTGAAAACACGTCTATTGAACTTAACGTTAGCTGAAACATTGGTTGATCCTGAAACAGGCGAGATCATTGTTGAAAAAGGAACAGCTTTGACCCATCAAGTGATGGAAACATTAGCACCGTTCATCGACAATGGTTTGAACTCTGTGACTTACTACCCAACAGAAGATGGCGTAGTCACTGATCCAATGACTGTCCAAGTGATCAAAGTCTTTTCACCAAAAGACCCAGAACGTGAAGTCAACGTGATCGGTAACGGCTATCCAGACACAACAGTGAAAACTGTTCGTCCAGCGGATATCGTTGCTTCAATGAGCTATTTCTTGAACTTGATGGAAGGCATCGGCAACGTGGACGATATCGACCACTTAGGAAATCGTCGTATCCGTTCTGTCGGAGAACTTTTACAAAATCAATTCCGTATCGGATTAGCACGTATGGAACGTGTCGTACGTGAAAGAATGTCGATCCAAGATACAGAAACATTGACACCACAACAATTGATCAATATCCGTCCAGTTGTTGCAAGTATCAAAGAATTCTTTGGTTCTTCACAATTGTCTCAGTTCATGGACCAAACCAATCCATTGGGCGAATTGACACACAAACGTCGTCTTTCTGCCTTAGGACCTGGTGGTTTGACTCGTGACCGTGCCGGCTATGAAGTACGTGACGTTCACTACTCCCACTATGGCCGTATGTGTCCGATCGAAACGCCTGAGGGACCAAATATCGGGTTGATCAATAGTTTATCTAGTTACGCGAAAGTAAACAAATTTGGTTTTATCGAAACGCCTTATCGTCGTGTTGATCGTGAAACAGGACGTGTGACAGAGCAAATCGATTATTTAACAGCTGACATCGAGGACCATTATATCGTTGCCCAAGCAAACAGTAAGTTGAATGATGACGGTACATTTGCTGAAGAAATCGTCATGGCTCGTGCCCAAAGTGAAAACTTAGAAGTATCGATCGATAAAGTCGATTATATGGACGTTTCACCGAAACAAGTAGTTGCGGTAGCGACAGCATGTATTCCTTTCTTGGAAAACGATGACTCCAACCGTGCCTTGATGGGTGCCAACATGCAGCGTCAAGCAGTGCCATTGATCAATCCACAAGCACCTTGGGTTGGTACTGGTATGGAATATAAATCAGCTCATGACTCAGGAGCTGCGTTACTATGTAAACACGATGGTGTAGTTGAATTTGTTGATGCTTCTGAGATCCGCGTACGTCGCGACAATGGCGCATTAGACAAATACTCAGTGACAAAATTCCGTCGTTCAAACTCTGGAACAAGTTACAACCAACGCCCAATCGTTCATTTAGGTGAGAAAGTCGAAAAAGGGGATACCTTGGCAGACGGCCCATCAATGGAACAAGGTGAAATGGCTCTAGGACAAAACGTCTTAGTCGGTTTCATGACTTGGGAAGGATACAACTACGAAGATGCGATCATCATGAGTCGTCGTCTTGTCAAAGACGATGTGTACACATCGATCCATATTGAAGAATATGAATCAGAAGCTCGTGATACAAAATTAGGACCTGAAGAAATCACTCGCGAAATCCCGAACGTCGGTGAAGACGCATTGAAAGACTTAGACGAAATGGGGATCATTCGTATTGGGGCAGAAGTCCAAGACGGTGACTTATTAGTCGGTAAAGTAACACCAAAAGGGGTAACTGAACTTTCAGCAGAAGAAAGATTATTGCATGCGATCTTCGGTGAAAAAGCACGTGAAGTACGTGATACTTCTCTACGTGTACCGCATGGTGGAGGCGGGATCGTTCACGATGTGAAGATCTTTACTCGTGAAGCTGGCGATGAATTATCACCAGGTGTCAACATGTTAGTTCGTGTGTATATCGTTCAAAAACGTAAAATCCATGAAGGGGATAAAATGGCCGGACGTCACGGTAATAAAGGGGTTGTTTCCCGTATTATGCCGGAAGAAGATATGCCATTCTTACCTGATGGAACACCGATCGACATCATGTTGAACCCACTAGGGGTACCATCACGTATGAACATCGGACAAGTATTGGAATTGCATTTAGGGATGGCTGCACGTCAATTAGGCATCCACGTTGCAACACCAGTATTTGATGGTGCAAGTGATGAAGACGTATGGGAAACAGTTCGTGAAGCTGGTATGGCTAGCGATGCGAAAACTGTTCTTTATGACGGACGTACAGGTGAACCATTTGACGGACGTGTGTCTGTCGGTGTGATGTACATGATCAAACTTGCTCACATGGTTGACGACAAGTTACATGCACGTTCAATTGGACCTTACTCACTAGTTACGCAACAACCATTAGGTGGTAAAGCGCAATTTGGTGGACAACGTTTTGGGGAAATGGAAGTTTGGGCACTGGAAGCATACGGTGCGGCTTATACCTTACAAGAAATCTTGACATACAAATCAGATGACGTAGTCGGACGTGTGAAAACATACGAAGCAATCGTCAAAGGTGAACCAATTCCAAAACCAGGTGTACCTGAATCCTTCCGCGTATTAGTCAAAGAATTACAATCACTAGGATTAGACATGCGTGTCCTAGACATCCAAGACAGCGAGATCGAACTTCGCGACATGGATGACGAAGACGATGATTTGATCACAGTGGATGCTTTGACAAAATTCGCTGAACAACAAACAGCAAAAGAACTAGAAAAACAAGCTGCTGAACAAGTCGAAGATGAAAGACAAGATATCATCCAAAACTTTGAAACCGCAGAAGATAATTTAGACTAATCCGGTCTGAGATACTGTGAGGCGGTCGAAGATCAGCCGCCTTACGGTTTTGCCATTAAACGAAATGGAGGGAACCCCTTTTGATCGATGTAAATAAATTCGAAAGTATGCAAATAGGTTTGGCTTCTCCCGAAAAAATCAGAAGCTGGTCTTACGGTGAAGTAAAAAAACCTGAGACGATTAACTATCGTACCTTAAAACCTGAGCGCGAAGGGTTGTTCTGTGAGCGGATTTTTGGTCCTACAAAAGACTGGGAATGTGCCTGCGGAAAATATAAACGTATCCGTTATAAAGGAATCGTTTGTGATCGCTGCGGTGTGGAAGTGACTCGTTCAAAAGTTCGTCGTGAACGTATGGGTCATATCGAATTAGCAGCACCTGTTTCACATATCTGGTATTTCAAAGGTATTCCTTCTCGTATGGGTCTTGTATTAGACATGAGCCCACGCGCATTAGAAGAAATCATTTACTTTGCCTCATATGTTGTCATTGAACCAGGAAACACAAGCTTAGAGAAAAAACAATTGTTGACTGAACGCGAATACCGCGAAAAACGTGAACAATATGGTCAAGAATTCCAAGCAGCAATGGGCGCGGAAGCAATCAAACAATTACTTGATAACGTTGATTTGGATGGCGAAGCGGCTGAATTGAAAGAAGAGTTGAAATCTGCACAAGGACAAAAACGTACACGCGCGATCCGTCGTTTGGACATTTTAGAAGCATTCCGTGCTTCTGGCAATGAACCAAGCTGGATGGTCATGGACGTTATCCCTGTCATCCCACCAGATCTACGACCAATGGTCCAATTAGAAGGTGGACGTTTTGCAACAAGTGACTTGAACGATCTATATCGTCGTGTGATCAACCGTAACAATCGTTTGAAACGTTTGTTAGACTTGAATGCACCAGGAATCATCGTTCAAAATGAAAAACGGATGTTACAAGAAGCGGTAGATGCGTTGATCGATAACGGTCGTCGTGGCCGTCCTGTTACAGGACCAGGTAACCGCCCATTGAAATCTCTTTCTCATATGTTGAAAGGGAAACAAGGTCGTTTCCGTCAAAACTTACTTGGTAAACGTGTCGACTACTCTGGTCGTTCAGTTATCGTCGTAGGTCCTTTCTTGAAAATGTACCAATGTGGATTACCAAAAGAAATGGCGATCGAATTGTTCAAACCATTCGTGATGCGCGAATTAGTTCAACGTGAACTTGCTTCAAACATCAAAAATGCGAAACGCAAAATCGAACGTCAAGAAGATGAAGTTTGGGATGTCTTAGAAGACGTCATCAAAGAACATCCAGTTCTATTGAACCGGGCACCTACGCTTCACAGATTAGGTATCCAAGCATTTGAACCAGTTCTTGTCCAAGGTCGTGCGATCCGTTTGCATCCATTGGTATGTGAAGCATACAATGCCGATTTCGATGGAGACCAAATGGCCGTTCACGTACCGTTGAACGAAGAAGCACAAGCAGAAGCACGTATGCTGATGTTAGCTGCTCAAAACATCTTGAATCCAAAAGATGGTAAACCAGTTGTTACACCTTCTCAGGATATGGTTTTAGGAAACTACTACCTAACAATGGAAGAAGAAGGTCGTGAAGGCGAAGGAATGGTCTTTAGAGACCAAAACGAAGCAGTCATCGCATGGCGTAATGGCTACGTTCATTTACATTCACGTATTGGTGTGAACCCAACGACATTAGGGGACAAACCATTTACAGAATGGCAGAAAGAACGCACGATGATCACGACTGTTGGTAAGATCATCTTCAATGAGATCATGCCACCAGAATTCCCTTACTTGAATGAACCAACTGACTTCAACTTGACTGTCCAAACACCGGACAAATACTTTGTTGAAGCTGGAACAGATATTCCTGCTCACATCAAAGAACAAGAACTAGTTTTACCATTCAAGAAGAAAAACTTAGGAAACATCATCGCCGAAGTCTTCAAACGTTTCAAAGTAACTGAAACATCTAAGATGCTTGACCGTATGAAAGACTTAGGATACAAACATTCAACACATGCAGGTATCACTGTAGGGATTGCCGACATCAGTGTCTTGAATGAAAAACAAGTGATCATTGACGAAGCACATAAACAAGTAGAGTCGATCACGAAGCAATTCCGTCGTGGTTTGATCACTGACGACGAGCGTTATGAACGAGTAATCGCTGTTTGGAACTCTGCGAAAGACAGCATCCAACAAAAACTGATGGAAGGTTTGGAAGCGAAAAACCCAATCTTCATGATGTCAGATTCTGGTGCCCGTGGTAACATCTCCAACTTTACTCAGCTTGCTGGTATGCGTGGATTGATGGCCGCACCGAATGGACGTATCATGGAATTGCCGATCATTTCGAACTTCCGCGAAGGACTTTCTGTCTTGGAAATGTTTATCTCAACTCACGGGGCTCGTAAAGGAATGACCGATACAGCCTTGAAGACAGCCGATTCTGGTTACTTGACACGTCGTTTAGTTGACGTTGCCCAAGATGTCATCATTCGTGAAGAAGATTGTGGCACTGACCGCGGTCTTGAGATCCAAGCAATCCGTGAAGGAAATGAAATCATCGAATCTCTTGAAGATCGTTTGATTGGACGTTACACTCGTAAAGAAGTTCGTCATCCTGAAACCAACGAAATGATCATCGCCGGAAATCAATTGATCTCTGAAGATGTCGCAAAACAAATCGTTGATGCAGGTGTTGAAACTGTAACGATCCGTTCTGTCTTCACATGTAACACAAAACATGGTGTCTGCAAACATTGTTACGGACGTAACTTGGCAACTGGTTCTGACGTTGAAGTCGGAGAAGCAGTTGGTACGATCGCCGCTCAATCAATCGGTGAACCAGGTACTCAGTTAACAATGCGTACGTTCCATACGGGTGGGGTTGCCGGAGATGATATCACTCAAGGTCTTCCTCGTGTCCAAGAAATCTTTGAAGCACGTAATCCGAAAGGGCAAGCAGTGATCACTGAAGTAACAGGGGATGTCATCGATATCTCTGAAGATCCTGCTACACGTACCAAAGAAGTAACAATCAAAGGGAAAACAGATACACGTACGTATACAGTGCCTTACACTGCACGTATGAAAGTCGCTGAAGGCGATATGATCCATCGTGGTGCACCATTGACAGAAGGATCAATCGATCCAAAACAATTGTTGCAAGTACGTGACGTTCTATCTGTTGAAAACTATCTATTACGTGAAGTACAACGCGTTTACCGTATGCAAGGGGTAGAAATCGGCGACAAACATATCGAAGTAATGGTTCGCCAAATGCTTCGTAAAGTGCGCGTCATGGACCCAGGCGATACAGAAATCTTGCCAGGTACACTGTTAGATATCGCAGACTTCAAAGACCAAAACTACAATACGTTAGTTGCTGGTGGCGTTCCTGCGACATCTCGTCCAGTCTTGCTAGGTATCACAAAAGCATCATTAGAAACAAACAGCTTCTTATCAGCTGCATCCTTCCAAGAAACAACTCGTGTCTTGACTGATGCTGCGATTCGAGGCAAAAAAGATCCACTTCTTGGTTTGAAAGAAAATGTTATCATCGGTAAGATCATTCCAGCTGGTACTGGTATGCCACGTTACCGCAACATGGAACCAAAAGAAGTTGGCGTTGCAAGTGAAAACGTGTATAGCATTTCTGACATCGAAGCACAAATGGCTGCTGAAGATGCGATGAACGAGCAAACGCGATAAACCATGAGTTCACATAAAGAAGGTCAAGTTCCTGTTTGAGGGACTTGACCTTTTTTTTTGTGGATAAACTAGAATCAAGAAAGTAAAAGGTAACTGTGGATAAAAGAAATGGCAATAGATATCCACAGGGGATAATTATTATGTGTACCAAAATTTATCCACAAGTTTTCAAATAATAAAAGAAAAACAATAAAAATAGGCTAAAAATACCGGTAGGGGGTAAAACAAGCATATTACTATTTATTTCAATGAAAACGAGTATGATAAAACCAAAGGAGCTGATAAGAAATGGCAGTGAAAAAAGCTGTATTTGCAGGTGGCTGTTTTTGGTGTATGGTCAAACCGTTTGAAACACAACCAGGTATCCTCTCCGTTACTTCCGGTTATACTGGAGGACATGTACCAAATCCAACCTACGAACAAGTGACGACTGGAACAACTGGTCATACTGAAGCGGTAGAAATCGAATATGATCCTGAAATCATCACCTATGCACAATTGGTCGAGATTTATTGGCAACAGACCGATCCGACAGATGCTTTAGGGCAGTTTGCTGATCGTGGGGACTCTTATCGTCCGGTCATTTATTATAGTGATGAAGCAGAACGTGAAGCCGCAGAAAACTCAAAACAACAGTTACAAGCAAGTGGCCGTTTCGATCAACCGATCGTCACAAAGATCGAACCTCGTACGACCTTTTATCCCGCAGAGGAGTATCATCAAGATTACTACAAGAAAAACAAGATCCATTATCAGTTGTATCGTGAAGGCTCTGGTCGGGCGGGATTCCTTAGAAAAAACTGGAAAGACTAGCAGTATAAGTTACTAGAAAATATGAATTTTAAGTAATAAGAAAAGAGGAAGGTCGGACATTTTGTTCTAGATGCTTCTTCTTTTTTGTGTACTAGCGGAAATAGAGGACCAACCATAAGGCAATACTCAGAAAAGGAACAAAAGGGAGATGCTTTCTTTTCTTATGGAGTAAAGCAGTGACACAAAAATAACTTAAACCAAGACAACTGGCGATAAACATAAGCATGAGAAAATGTGTGGAGGCTAACCCACCACTCCAACTAAGTAAGAGTAACGTATCACCTGCCCCTAAATAAGCTTGCCCATAACGCAGCAAACCGTAACTGATCAAGCCGAACGCAAAGCTGGTTTCTAAGTGAAACTGCTCAGTCAGCACCCAGTAGGCCCATAAGAAAGTCCATGAGAAGTAAAGAATGCGAGTGTCGATCGCAAGGTAAAAAATATCCATCAACGAAAATAAAAAAGCAGTGAATAGCCAAATCAAATGAACTGTATCTGGCGAATAGCATCCTGCATACATAAATAGCGTACCGCTGATCAACTCGGCCAGTGGATACATGGGTGAAAGTTTGGTCTGACAAGAGCGGCAACGAAATCGTTGCATGAGGATCGAAAGTAATGGAATCAACTCATACCAACGCAATGTTTGGTGACAGTTGACACAATGTGAACGAGGGGAAATAATAGAAAGGTCTTGAGGAACGCGTTGTGCGACCAAGCACAAAAAAGAACCAAAGCAACAACCAATGATAAAATAAAGAAACATCAGACCAACCTCCTTTTGATTAAGATACGCAAAAAAGGAGAAGAGAGGTGGAAAAAATAATGATTGCAGTCGGGGTCGATATCGGTACTACGCAAACGAAAGCAGTTGCATTCAATGAACAAGCAGAAGAAGTAGCTACAGCCTACTTTCATTACCCGCTGATCCAAGAAATCCAAGGGATGGCTGAACAAGATCAGGAATTGATCGTCCATGCAGTGTATACGGTCATCAATGAAGTGATCCAACAATTGCCAGCACAGACAATCCAATTCATTTCATTTTCAACAGCCATGCACAGCTTGATTTTATTAGATAAAAATAAAAAACCTTTAACTCGTATGTTTACTTGGGCAGACACTCGTGCCGTCAATGAAGCAGAAAAATTAAAAGCAACTGAAAAAGGTCGAGTGATCTATGAACGGACGGGTACGCCGATCCATCCAATGACACCATTGATCAAAATCAATTGGTTGAAAAACGAGTTTCCTGATTTATTTGAGCAAGCGGTTTATTTTGTAGGGATCAAAGACTATCTTTTTTATGAGCTGTTTGCTGAATTAGTCAGTGATTATAGTACTGCTTCTGGCACAGGGTACTTCGATATCCACCGTTTCCAATGGTCAGAGCCTATTCTTGAAGAGTTAGGGATACAAGAAGAGCAATTACCGAGAGTAGCACCTGCGACTACCCAGTTCACGAAATTAACAGAACAAGCTCGTACGAGATTTCATTTTGATCAAGAAATTCCATTTATTTTAGGTGGAGCCGATGGGCCATTATCCAATTTAGGCTTAGGTGCATTTGGTGAGACGACGGCAGCGCTGACTGTCGGTACCAGTGGCGCATTACGATTTATTTCGAATCGCCCAAAGCTCCATCCAACAATGGAAACCTTTTGTTACGTTTTGGATCAAACACACTGGGTCATCGGAGGAGCAACAAGTAATGGCGCAGGGATCTTTGATTGGGCGGTCCATACATTGATGCAAGATGTCGTTCAACGAGCTAAGGAACAAGGAGAAGATCCGTATCAAGCAGTCCTTTCAGAAATCGCTTTTGTCCCGCCTGGCGCCAATGGGCTGATTTTTCAACCGTATTTATTGGGTGAACGAGCACCTTTGTGGGATGCGGAGGCATTTGGAAGTTTTATTGGTCTGCAACGATGGCATACAGAAAAAGACATGATGCGAGCGGTCCTGGAAGGGGTTTGTTTTAATCTCAAACGAATTTTGCGAGGTATCTGTCCACCCGATCAAGTGATTGAGTTACGTGCAACTGGTGGCTTTGCTCAATCAGTGTTATTTCGGCAGATCATGGCAGATGTATTGGGACAACCTATCCGTTTTCCAAAAGTTAAAGAAGCCTCAGCGTTAGGGGCAGTCATATTAGGTTGGCAGAGTCAAGGCAGAATCGAAACATTAGGTGAAGCTTCCGCATATATTGAATTAGCACAACAAGTGGCTGTTCAGAAAAAAGCCAGCCGCATATACAACAAAATATATCCTTTGTTTGTTTCGACACAACAAGAATTAAGCCGCTATTCTCAGTTATTTGCGGAACTACGAGAGGATCTATCAATAGAGATGATAGATGAAGAAGGCGAATCGTAAATGATGACATTAGTTATATTTTCTATTTGGTTGGCGGATTTTTTGCTATTTAAAAAAAGCATTACTCTGGGGATGAAAATCGTTCTCATCTAAAGGATTTTAGTGTACTTTTCCCTCAAAGTTTACTATGATTTTAATATAGGCAAATGCGAGGAGGCAGAATTACATGAAATTTCAACAAACAAAAGAAGTATTGAATCAATTAGTAGCAGATTTAAGCCAAATGTCGGTGATCGTCCACCAAACTCATTGGTATATGAGAGGTCCTGGATTCTTGACATTGCATCCAATGATGGACAGCTTCATGGACGACTTGAATGAACAATTAGATGAAATCTCAGAACGTTTGATCACATTAGATGGTTCACCTTATTCAACGTTACGTGAATTTGCAGACAACACAAAAATCCCTGATGAAGTTGGTCGTTGGGATCGCACGATGGAAGAACGTTTAGAAACATTAGTCGCAGGTTACCGCTATTTAGCAGATCTTTTCCAAAAAGGAATTGAAGCTGCTGGTGAAGAAGGCGACGATCCAACACAAGATATCTTCATTGATTTTAAAGCAGCAACAGAAAAACGCATCTGGATGATACAAGCACATCTAGGTAAAGCACCAGGAATTGACGCATAAACAAGCGAATCACAACTATAAGAGACACCCTGTTGACACACATCCTTTGAGACGTGTTTCGACAGGGTGTTATTTTTTCTATTAATTACAGCAGAAATTTATTTTCTGAGAATGGGAAAAAGAAATGGTTCTCGTTGTTGATGGTTGTAATGTTGTTGTCGTCGGTTTTCCAACCGACACTCTTAGCCTTTGCGAGTGATCGATCCTTCAAAGAAGCAACCTCACGTCCGGCTGTTGAGATTGATTTAAGTGGCACATCGCCAGCAAAAGATGAAAAAACATGGAACGAATGGGTAAAACTCCGAGGATTTACGGATACCCTTACAAGAGTCTTTCTGTCATTTTTTTGTAATTGACTGAGCATTGAGTACACCCTTTTGAATATTCAGGAGTGGATTTGTCGTAGCCCGCGTTCTTTGGAATCAAGGGCTTCAGATTGGAATTTTTCAGTGGAATAATGATCACGCCAGTAATATAGATTATGTAACTGATATTGATGAATAATAGCTAAAGTAGGGTTATTCAATCGCTCTCTTAAATCAAGATAATCAATATTCAACATCCATTTACTGTAAAAATCTCCATATATACCAAAGCTTATGTTATAGGGAGAACAACCAAATAGAGGAATATCTTCATAGCAAATCTCATATTCTTCCTCCGATAGACCACGTCTATCGTCGTCTAGGTCGTCTTCCTCTGGATCATAAGGACACTCAGCAAGAAAATATCCATCACTTGGACCAAAATCAATAAATGAATCATCATGGGTCACAGTTAGTCGAGAATCTAATTGATTTAACTGAGTTTCTAGAAATTCCGTATTCTTTTCTACAGCGGCCAAAGGTCGATGCTTAGGGTCAGTGAAGGTGATTAGTCGACTACTTTTTCTACCTTCACCGATCATCTGTGAAGTTCTTTGATAATGAGATGCGATTGTTTGTTGGAATTGTTCTTCTGGAAATAAATCTTTCCAGTAAGATAAGTTTTTTGCTTGATAAGCGTGAATAACAGTTAATATCAAATCGTCAATTGCTTGTAGCGTTTTTCGATCCGAATGATTTACTTTTCCGTAATGTTCATCAATTTGTTCGCCATAAGGTGTAAAACAATAGAGCGTATAAAATTGATATTTCAATCGATACTCCGAATACACAAAATGTTCCATCGGATGATCTGGCACACGAGGGTCCCAATAAATCGACGAAAATTGTGGAAAAACCTCTGGACCATAATCAATAAAGTTATCATTGTGAATCAAGGTCAAATCTGGATCGATTGCATGAAATTTTTGTGTGAGTTCTTCTTTCATTTTTTTGATCTCTGCTTGTGGTCGACGGTTGGGATCGACAAAGGGGAAGAAATGCATAATAGTTTTTCCTTTCTGTATGAAAAAGTTTTTTAAACTAAAGTATGACATGTTTATTCTTGAAAGATTGAACTTTTTTTACATATTTTTGAAAAATGTAAACTAAAAAAGAACATCTTGAGACAACGTGTGGAAACATTGTCTCAAGATGTTCTTTTAGTTCTTGTCTATTTTCAACTGATGTAGTGCTTGTTCAATTTGCCTTTCTACTTGGTCAAAACCTGTACCACCTAATGAATTGCGACGTTTTACGGCAGTTTCCGGAAGTAAGGTGTCGTAAATATCGGCTTTGATCAGCGGGCTGATTGCTTGGAATTCTGTTAGTGGGATGTCTTGTAATGAACAACCTTGTTGTGTACATTGTAAGACGAGTTTACCGACGATCTCATGTGCTTGACGGAAAGGTAAGTCCTTCGCAGCTAAGTAATCGGCTAACTCAGTCGCATTGGAGAAATCTTTTTGCGTGGCCGCATACATTCGGGCTTTGTTCACTTCCATGGTTTTGACCATGCCTTCCATGATCGAGAGACTAGCTAAAATCGTTTCACTCGTATCGAACATGCCTTCTTTATCCTCTTGAAAATCTTTGTTATAAGCTAAAGGCAAACCTTTCATCAACGTGAGCAAACCAAATAAATTCCCATATACTCGACCAGTTTTTCCACGAATCAATTCTGCCATATCTGGGTTTTTCTTTTGGGGCATGATCGAACTGCCTGTTGAAAAAGTATCCGAAAGTTCAATATATTGGCATTCATAACTACACCAAAAAATGATTTCTTCGCAAAAACGAGACAAGTGCATCATCAATAATGAAGCATTGCTTAAAAATTCCAGAATAAAATCACGGTCACTAACGGCGTCTAAACTGTTTGCATAAACATCAGAAAAGCCTAATTCAGTCGCGGTGAATAAACGATCGATAGGGAATGTCGTGCCTGCTAATGCCGCACTGCCTAATGGGGAAATATCGATTCGTTTCAGGCTTTCTGTGAAGCGTTCATGGTCACGAGTAAACATCTGATAGTACGCTAAGAGATGATGGCCAAAGGAAATCGGTTGGGCGTGTTGCAGATGAGTATATCCTGGCATGATCGTAGCCGTATGCTCTGCTGCTTTTTCCACGAACGTTTGACGTAACGAATGAAGCTTTTCAATCAGTTCAAGTACCGTATCTTTTAGGTACAAGTGCATGTCTGTTGCGACTTGGTCATTGCGGCTACGAGCAGTATGTAGTTTCCCGGCAACAGGTCCGATTTCCTCATGTAGGCATTTTTCAATATTCAAGTGGATGTCTTCATTTTCCACCGAAAAATGCAAAGTGCCATTCGTTAAGCGTGTTTGCAGTTTTTCCAAACCAGCGATGATCTGTTGCGCTTCTTCCTCGGACAAAATCCCAGTATGGGCCAACATTTTCACATGGGCGAGACTACCTAAAATATCTTGTTCAGCTAATTTTTGATCAAAGGAGATCGAAGCGCCGAATGCATCGATCCATTGTTCACTTTTTCCTTGAAACCGTCCACCCCAAAGTTTATCCATGTGATTCCTCCTATATTTTGAATGAAAGAAAAGAAGGTAAAAGTTCCTGTTTGAGTTCGCACTCAGCTTTTACCTTACTTTTCTTTTGATGGCTTTACTCGTTACTCTGATCCTACGGCTGTTTGTTGCTTTGTTTGAACTTCCGCATAGACTTTCGATGGTAGACCCCAAAGCTTGATAAAACCGACCGCAGCTTGTTGATCGAAGGTATCCGCTGAAGTATACGTTGCTAGTTCTTCGTTATACAGACTATTGGCTGATTTACGTCCTTCAACGATGACGTTTCCTTTGAATAGTTTGACACGGACAGTCCCATTGACCGCAGTCTGTGTTGCTTTCAAGAAAGAGATCAACGCATCGGTCAATGGATTGAACCAGAGACCATCATAAATCATTTGGCTCAACTGTTGCTCGATCATTGGTTTGAAATGTGCTAATTCACGAACGAAGGTCAAATCTTCCAGCTCTTTGTGTGCCTGCATCAAAGTGATCGCTCCAGGGCATTCATACACTTCCCGCGATTTGATCCCTACCAGACGATTCTCCACATGATCGATCCGTCCGATTCCATGCTTGCCGGCTAATTGATTCAAAGACAAGATCAATTCAGACAAAGATAAACTTTCTTGATTCAAAGCAACTGGAACGCCTTGTTCAAAACTGAGTTCAATGATATCCGGCTGATCAGGTGTATACTCCAAGGCTGTCGTAATATCATAAGCACCTGCTGGCGGAGTCGCCCAAGGGTCCTCTAATACACCACACTCACAAGCACGTCCCCACAAGTTTTGGTCGATAGAATATGGATTCTCCAAATCTGCTGGGATCGGCACATCATTTTCTTTTGCATAGGCGATTTCTTCTTCCCGAGACCATTGCCATTGACGAACCGGTGCAATGATTTTCATTTCAGGTGCCAAGGCATTGATTGCTACTTCAAAACGAACTTGGTCATTGCCTTTTCCTGTACAGCCATGAGCAATCGTCGTTGCACCAGTTTTTCGAGCTAATTCCACTAATTTTTTTGCGATCAAGGGGCGAGAAAGCGCAGAAACCAGTGGGTAAGACTGCTCGTAAAACGTATGACCTTGTAGCGCGATCAATGCAAATTCTTGAGCAAATTCCTCTTTAGCATCGATGGCATAAGACGCAATTGCGCCAACTTGAAGTGCTTTTTCTTTAATAAAAGCTGTATCTTTGCCTTCACCAATATCTAGGCAACAAGCAATCACCTCATAATCTTTTGCCAACCATTTGATTGCTACAGAGGTATCTAATCCACCTGAGTAAGCCAATATAATTTTTTCTTTCATAAAATCGCCCCTTTATTTTTAAGTGTTTTCAAAATAGATGTTTCAAATGATAACACCATAAAAATAAAAAAGCAATCAATAAATTAAATAAATATACATAAATAAAGATAAAATAAAAATAATATTCAATAAATATAGAAATAAACAGTTTTTTATACAACCGGGTATATCTTTTTAAAAGACATCAAACTAGTGAGAAATCTAAAATGAAAGGAAAATTAAATTTTTCAGAAGCACAGAAAAACGTTGACATTATCGGTATTTGCAGGTAATATGTTAAATGGTATTGTTTGCCCCACAAAGAGCCCCGGAAACTCGAAGTGTATGTCAAACATCAGAACTTAAATTGGAGGAAAATAACGTGCGTACAACATATATGGCCAAACCAGGCGAAGTAGAACGTAAATGGTATGTAGTAGACGCAACTGATGTTCCATTGGGACGTCTTTCAACAGTTGTTGCATCTGTACTACGTGGAAAAAATAAACCAACTTTCACCCCTCATTTGGATACTGGCGATTTCGTCATTGTTATCAATGCAGATAAAGTGAAATTAACAGGTAAAAAAGCGACTGATAAAATTTATTACCGTCACAGCAACTACCCAGGAGGATTGAAATCAATCTCAGCTGGTGAATTGCGTGCTAAAAATTCTCGTCGTTTGATCGAAACTTCTGTAAAAGGCATGCTACCTAAAAATACTTTAGGCCGCAAACAATTTACAAAATTGAATGTATACGGTGGAGCAGAACATCCACATGCAGCACAACAACCAGAAGTTTTAGACATCACAAACTTAATCTAATAGGAGGGAATTTCATTGGCACAAGTTCAATATATCGGCACAGGCCGTCGTAAAAATGCAGTTGCTCGCGTACGCTTAGTACCAGGAACTGGTAAAATTACTATCAACAAAAAAGATGTTGAAGAATATATTCCACATGCTGACTTGCGTGAAGTTATCAATCAACCTTTCGGCGTTACTGAAACAAAAGGCGCATATGACGTATTTGTTAACGTAAACGGTGGAGGATACGCTGGACAATCAGGAGCTATCCGTCACGGAATCGCTCGTGCATTGCTAGAAGTTGATCCTGACTTCCGTTTAGCTCTTAAACGCGCTGGGTTACTTACACGTGACGCACGTATGGTTGAACGTAAAAAACCAGGTCTTAAGAAAGCTCGTAAAGCTTCACAGTTCTCAAAACGTTAATATTGCTGGAGTCGTTGCGAATATATTCGCTTACGAATACAGTATGGGACGGAGATTTCTCAGGAAATCGAGTACCGATCAATTGTATCGTTTCAAGACACTTTCCAAATTTGGGGAGTGTCTTTTTTTGGCTCTTCGACAAGTAGTGTTGGTGAGTTCAAATGGAAGTGATTTTATTGAGAATCAATCGAAGCAGAAAGAAGCGACTGCAAAAAAGATCTAGTCAATTTAAAGAAACTAAGATATATTTAGCCGATTACTCCGCCATTAGTTGTTTTTCTCCGCCAAATGATATAAAATGGCGGAGAAAAGAGGTGGATGGCGGTGAAAGAATTTGATTATCGTGAGTTACATAAACTTACTATCAGTCATGACTTGTTGAATATGCTGACCAAGATTCATGAATATAAAGGAAAACAAGAACTCTATATTGCAACAAAACCAGAGATTTTAAGTAAGCTGACGGACTTAGCATTGATTCAAAGTACAGAGGCTTCCAATAGAATTGAAGGGATCGCGACAACTGACGGTCGCTTAAAGCAAATTGTGGCGGAAAAAATTAAGCCTCGTAATCGAGATGAAGAAGAAATTGCCGGTTATCGAGATGTTTTGAAACTAATTCATGATAGTTATGAGCATATCCGAGTAGTGCCGAATGATATTTTGACGTTACACAAGAATCTTTATAATTACTCAGCTAAAAGTTATAAAGGAAAGTTCAAAAGTGGCGATAATGTTATTACGGAAAAAGATCAGGATGGTAACGAACGTGTTCGATTCGTACCGGCACCAGCTTATCTGACACCAGATTTAATTGAAGAGCTATGTTACCAATACAATCAAGCTATTCAGAAGGCTGAGATAGACCCGTTACTATTGATCCCTTGCTTTGTTTTAGACTTTCTCTCGATTCATCCATTTAGTGATGGAAATGGGCGGATGTCGCGCTTATTGACATTGTTGTTGCTGTATAAGTCAGGGTATTTAGTTGGCAAGTACATCAGTATTGAGATGCTGATTGAGGAATCAAAACAAACTTACTATGAATCGTTACAGGCAAGTTCTGTTGGTTGGTTGGAAAATGAACAAGATTATACGCCGTTTGTTCGCTATCTTGTTGGCATCATTTTGCGAGCATATGAAAATTTCTCGGAACGCTTTGAGATCATTATCAATCGTGAGCTAACACCAGTAGAGCGGGTAATAGAAGAACTGGAAAAGTCTTTTGAACCTTTGAGAAGAACTGACCTAGAGAACTTATTGCCGGATATTAGCCAGCGGACGATTGAACGGGCTCTAGCTGAGCTACAAACAGAGAATAAGATTCAAAAAATCGGAAGAGGTCGTTCGACTAAGTATCAACTATCAAATGATGTTAAATAGTAAAATATGAATTACTACCTATTACTGGAAGAAGAACAAAAATCCACCGTACTTCTTCCACCACTCCCCAGAGCATACTCAGCTTGCTAGGTATGCTCTGGTTTTTTATTCTTTAAATCATTCAAAAAGAGAGCGATTCTCAAAGTTTGAAACATAGTCTAAAAAATAAATATCTCTATTATCTAAGTGCTCTTGTTCGATTCCTTGGCGTATTCTAAAGTCGATAGCTAATAAATTGCAATTTGTTTCCATAATCCCGAGTGACTCTTCGAAGATAATATAAATTGTTTCTTTCTTTAATCCAGGGAGTGTGATTGGATTTTTTGCATATGACTGATAATAGATGTTGTTTTTTGAATTGTCTGCTACATAAAATAGGCGAAATTCGATCTTTTTTTCTTTTCGAGCATAGATCGAGTGAAGAACATTGATTTTTAACATTTCAAGATGTTCTTTATAAATAATGGAAATAGGGGTCTCTTTTACATCAACTAGTTCTTTCAATGTAGCTAAAGGTTCATTTCTCGTTTTCACACAATGTATTTTTTCTTTATATTTTTCAAAAAGAAAATCCGAATCTAGCAATATTCTGTTCCTCCTGAAATGTCATCAATTTATTACTACAGTACCGTTATTTATCAATGCGGATCTCCAGCCAAAAGAAAGATAATAAGCTTGTAATGTCGAAGCATAAACATTTGCACGGGACTCGCTTGTAGGAATACTCATCGTACTAACATAACAGGTTCCAGTAGCTGCAGCAGTTGTTCCTTGATAAAAATTATTTACATTTAAGTAAGTATATAGATTTAGCAAGCTCAAATTCGTTACTCTAATATTGCTGGCACGCCATATATTAATTGGGTCTGTACCGACCAAGCAATGTATAATTGACAGGTGGTTCCGCTCATTCTAATTATATATCCTGAAACAACGGTGATGCCTTTAGATAAGCTATTGTTATCCAGTTTAGCATTTTTTTCTTTATTTAAGTTTATTGTAGCCTGTTCTAAAGTATATTTGAAGGTAAATCTCTTCTATTTATTATTGTTGTATCAATATTTATTTCATTAGCAGGAGCCATTTGATCACTATAGACAATACTCTGAGTAACCATAATAATAGATAACACACTGAAAAGAAAAATAGAAATTTAAAAAAACTTTTTTGGTTAAAAACTTTTTTCATTAATTCACTAACTTATCCTCACTTTTTTTAGCAAGCGCTTGCAATTGCAGTTTATGGAAAACGAATTAGATTATAATGTAACAACAATATATTTATTGTTGATATAACAAACAATATCTTTAATAAATTTAATTAAGTGAAAAATTATAGTAAAAACAAAGGTTCAAGACTATTGAAATTGGAGATCTTCCACCTAAAATAAAGGGATAATTTATTTTTTTTGTCATTGAGCAGTATTTATCTGAATATCTATTGAAGTGGTGGATTACAAGTATAGAGAAAATAATGGGATCATAAAAAAATAGTGTTAGAGCGATTACTTCAGCACATAAAGAGACTGGGACAATCGTCCTTTAGCACCTCCTGAAACCAAAAAAACGGTGGGAACAGAAGTAGCCTCTTTTTTTATATCTATTTATTAGGATACATAAGACGTGAGTGGATGATCGAATGTAAGCATCTACATTCTATGATCAAAGAATGAAATTTTTCAGATAGTTATCTTCATAGTTATCAAAATTTAATTATTTTGTTCTTTTTTTTTATACTATTTATTATTTATTTTAATTAATTACAAGTTTTATTTTAATAAATATGAAATGGACAATACCAATTATTCTATTAATAAAAGGATTTGTAAATTATTTAATACAGAAGAAATAAATATTAGACAACTTGTTTATACAAATTTAATAGTTATTTTATATTTTTTTTAAAATTTTTTATAAGAGTGACTCGATAAAATAGTGTATATTTTTCCAAGGCTTTTACAGAGGTGACTTTTTGTTTAATTTTTTTTCAGGAACTAACAGAAAATTAAGATGATGAAGAAACCGCAGAAAGGTATGATGAACCAGTACTAAGGAGGAGGAAGCAGGGAAAGATGTTTAAGTCAAAGCAAAAATGGATGACTTGTTTGGTTTTGCTTTTGCTGTTATTAAGCAGTAATGCAACTGTCGGTAGGGCAGATACTCAATCTTATGGAAGTTATGGAGAGACCGGATTTTATGGTAAATACGAATATATGACTCCCCCTAGCTCCGGACATTTAACAGAGGATGAGAAAAATGTTCTTTTGATAGCTCCAGACGAACAAATGAAAATACCAGCTGCCGGTGATAGCTCCAATGTTCTAATGTACGTTCTAACTGTTATTACTATGTTGGCTAGCTTGATTTTATACCGAAAATTGAGCCTAAATAAAAAAATCGCCTAAGCGAAAAAAGGAAGGAACAAAAAAAATGAAAAAAATACAAAAATATTCTTTAGTAATGCTTGCCGGTGTTGGAATGATCTCTACATACGGAGCAACACTTGTCAATGCAGCAGCTGTTGGGCAGTACGATTCAAAGTCTTCGGTTGAATTTAAACAAGGGACAACTGTTACACCCCCAGTCGATCCAGAAGACCCAGATCCAAGTATTCCGGTCGTACCGATTGATCCAACTGATCCAACAAATCCTCCAGGACCTGGCACGGGTGGGCCACTAGCGATTGACTTTGCTTCCTCGTTAGCGTTTGGCGAACAATCGATTACTTCTAAAGATGAAACTTACTATGCGCATCCTCAAGCATTTGACAATGGAAATACGACTGAAAACTATGTACAGGTAACGGATACCCGTGGGAATTTCGCTGGTTGGACATTATCAGTAGCGACAGATGCACAATTCCATTTAGACACAGTGGACCCAAGTGTGACAGATGAAAGCAGTGCTGAAGTAGGTGACTATTTAACCGGAGCACAATTATCTTTCAGTGGTGGTCATGTGAATACAGAAAAAGGCATAGATGCGTCTATCTATCCTAAAGAAGTAAAAACAGGTTCGTACGCAGTTTCTACCGCAGAAACAGTAATCGTTGCAGCAGCTAAAAACCAAGGGATGGGTACATGGACTTACGGATTGGGTACACCAACAGATTATGATACAACCGCAACAAGTGCAGATGCTATAGCAACAAAATCACCAATCACATTATCTGTACCAGGTGCCACAGTAAAAAAAGCGGGAACTTACACAACGAACCTTAATTGGACACTATCCGATACACCAGCAAACTAATGACATTTAGATATTTTCCAAGGAAGGAGGACTATATGAAGAAGTTTTTATTGGCAAGCGTACTTTCTATGCTACTTAGTGTTACTACCACTCAAATGGTTGATGCAGAACATCATGAAGATTTAGGAGAGTATGATGCGGTAAGATTTCAATCATCGAAAAAACCGACACTTCCTGTAGATCCCACCAACCCGGAAATTCCAGTTGATCCCATGAATCCTGACGGTTCTAAGCCTAATCCTGGAACAGGAGGGGCGTTGTCAATTGATTTTGCCAGTAGTTTAGATTTTGGGATGAATCAAATATCCAATAAAGATGAGTATTATGAAGCCCAGGCACAAAAGTATTTTAATGATCCGAGTTTAATCACCCCAAACTTTGTTCAAGTCACAGATAATCGCGGAACATTGACTGGATGGACGCTGAAAGTAAAAGAAACTCAACAGTTTCACACTGAAGAAGATGTCCAATACAAAGAATTAACTGGTGCAACGTTGTTCTTTCTAAAACCAGAACTGGTAAGTAACAGTAACTCTCCAAACCCAACTGCCTATGAAGTATTAGGAATGGTTCCCAATCAAGAAAGTGTAATAACCAGGGCAGAGTTCAATCAAGGAGCTGGGACATGGATCACTCGATGGGGAGATTTAACAGATTTATCCGAAAAAAAAGAAATAATTGAAGGAAAAGAGAAAACGACTACATTCACTTCCGCGATTCAATTGTTTGTTCCTGGATCAACCCCTAAAGATCCAGTGAGCTATAAAACGAATTTGGTCTGGATTCTTTCGGATCTACCAACAAACAAATAAAAAATGAGTCATCAAAAAGGAGAAATTCACATGAAAAAAGTAACATTGTATACAACAGCCGTATTAGCGTCATTGATCGTAACAGGTATAGCAACAACTGCATCAGCCGACGAAGTAGCAACTTACGATGCCTATGGAGCAATCAAATATACACCATCTACTAACGTAACTGACCCTATTGATCCATTGAACCCAACACAGCCAGTGACACCAGAAAATCCTGATCCAACTATCCCGGTTGTTCCTGGAACGCCTGGACCATTATCTATCGACTTTGCTTCATCATTTGATTTTGGAACACAAGAAATCACATCAGAAGATATGGTTTATAGTGCAGCAGCACAAAAGTACAAAGATGCTACAGGTAATGCAACTACTGGTCCAAACTATGTCCAAGTGACAGATAATCGTGGGACACTAGCTGGTTGGTCTTTAACTGTTAAAATGGGTGATTTTGCTTCGACAGATTCAGCTTCTGCTGGTAAACCTGGAGCAACTTTAGATGGTGCTAAAGTGTACTTGACTAATGCAACGATTGCTTCAGCATCTAAAACACCTGCGGATAAAGTAAAAACAATCACTACACTAGATCCAAATGTTCAATCAGACATCGTCATGGGTGCGACAGATGGAAATGGTGCTGGTACAAACTTGGTAGACTTTGGTAACGATGCAACAAAAGATTCTTCTGTAAAATTGGAAATTCCAGGTGCTTCAACAAAATTAGCAAGCAGCTACAAAGCAACAATGACTTGGTCATTAAGTGATACACCAGCAAACTAAAAATAGTAGAAAACAAATGAAACCAGATATGTCCGAATTCGGGAAGTAAAAGGAAGAACCCGGAAATACCCCCCTATTTTCGTCATTCTCCAGTATTTTTTGAATACAACATATTTGAAAAAAATAAATCTTTAAAAGAAGAGAGTGTGTCGAAAGTTTATCCGAAAAGTTCGGAAGCTTTTGGCACAACTTTTCTACATATAGAAACGAAGGAGAGCGCAACAGAAATGAAAAGGGCAAAATTTTATTTAACGATGTTCGTAATGGTGATGGTAATGATGATAACTAATCAAGTTGTCAAAGCCAACGAGTTTCAATTTTCAATGACACCAGTCTTACCAGAAAACCAAGCAGAAGATGTTTCTTATTTTGATTTATTGATGACGCCAGGGCAAAAACAAACAATCCAAGTCTTGTTAGATAATTCAACAGATAAAGTAGTTACTGTCGAAGCAAGTGTAGCAAGTGCTACCACCAACATCAATGGGGTGGTCGAATACAGTCCGACTGAAAACAAAAAAGATAAAACATTGAAGTATGATTTGGCAGAGTATGTGAAGATGCCTGATGAAATTGCTTTACAACCGCAGTCACAAACGAGTATTGCAATCGAGGTAACTATGCCTTCTGAAAAATTTGATGGTGTAATTGCGGGCGGTTTGACGTTCAAACAAAAGTCCTCCGAAACAGATACCTCGTCAACAGATAAAAAAGGTGTTTCATTGAAAAATGAATACAGTTATGTCGAAGCGCTTGTGTTGCAACAAACAAACACGAAAGTTGCGCCATCTTTAACGTTAAATGATGTTGCTCCTTCTCAAGTTAATGCTCGTAACGTGATCAATGCCAATCTTCAAAATTCAAAAATGGGCTATTTAAACCAAATGAAAGTGGATGCAACAGTCACCAATGTTGACGATCCAAACATGACGTTCACTTCAGTCAAAGAAATGATGCAAATGGCACCAAATACAAATTTTGATTATCCTATTGCAATCAGTAATCAAGGGATGTTGGATAGTGGTAATCCATCCAAACCGATGAAGGCGGGAACGTACCATTTAGCCATGGATGTGTATGGGCAAAAAGATCCTAGTGGAGAGTATGTCCAAACAGAAAAAGATCAAGAAGGCAAGGAAACGGATATTCATTATGTCTACAAATGGCATTTTGAAAAAGACTTTACTATCACTGCTGAAAAAGCAAAAGAATTAAATGCAAAAGATGTGACGGTCGAAAAGGATAATACTTGGATTTACTTCTTGATTGGTGGCATCCTTCTGGCATTACTTGCGTTTCTTTTGTTCTTTATTCTTTGGAAACGTCGCAAAAAGGACGAAGAAGATGAAGAAGATAAAATTTCCTTGCCGTAAGTTGATTCTGTCAGTTAGAAAAGGTGACACAAAATGATGTTGGAATTTCTAGATAAAAAATCCATAGGCAGACTTAGACTCCTCTTCTATCTGGATGCTCATGCTTCAGTTCCTCTGTTACAAGCCAATGTAATGGAGGAGTTGAAGATGAATAGATACGAGTTAGAAAGTTGCATAAAAGATGTTCAAGCAGATGTGAAAGAATTTGATTTAGCCGATCAGTTCGTGATCGAAACTGGGGTAAAGCCCAAGACTGTAAAATATACACGAAAGACATTTGCGAACATCTCTTGTTTGATTAGCTGTTATGCGAGCCAAAGTAAGTTGACGCCGTTAATCAAGGCAGTACTTATGGAACAAGTGGAAAATACGTTTGATCTAGAAGACGTACTGTATGCTTCGCGGGCAACTGTTTATAAGATTATGGCTAAAGCAAATGAATTATTGGAAATTTTTGAGATAGAAATTTCTAGCAGTTGTCAATTCGTGGGAAAAGAAAGAGATATCCAATCGTTTTTGTATGGCTATTACTACACGCTTTATGGAGTAAATGCGTATCCTTTTACAGATAGTATGAAAGATGAATTGGTCGAAATCATTCATCAACTTTCTTTAATCACTCACTTTCTTGACGATGATCTTTCAAATTCTCAGCAGGTTAAGTTGCTGTATCGTTTGTTTGTTTTAAAGGTCAGAAATCATTTTGGTCATCATGGGGAAAAAATCGTATCAACCTGTCAAAAAAAAGAATTAGTACAAAATATCACAGAAGTATTGAATCCATATTTCCAAAACTTACAAGAATCAGAAGTTTACGAATTATTATACTTCATTAGTAGTGAAAATTTGTCTCCTTATTGTCAACTGGTGCAAACAGAAACAATAGAGATCTTGAACCAGAAAGTTATTCATAGCGTCTTAACTGAATTTCAAGCAATTACCTCTTGGGGTGTCACGCATGAGGTGACTAAGGAACTTTCATTGATTCATAATAAACTGTTGTTTCAGAAGCGGACAAATTTTGAAAATTCAACGATTCAACAATTTTCATTTATCAAAGAAAACTATCAATTAGCAGAAACACTTGCTTACCGAATCGTGCAAGAATTATTAGAATTTGAATGGTGTACGGATACTGTTAAGGCAAATTATGATGAATTAGCAAAAGAATATATATTTCTTTTTTTATCTAGTTTACCTATCGAACTACTTTCGCCTAAAGTAAAAATCGTGATCGATTTTTCCTTTGGTCAAAGTTACAGCCGCTACATTCAAGAACAAGTGGATGCTTTCGGTAAGTTGAATATCGAATCGTATATTGGAGCGACAGAAGAAGAAGCGGATATTTATATTTCAGATATGTTAAAGCTTCATAGTCATCGTCATCAGGTGATTTGGTTATCACCTCCTACATCTTCTGATTGGGAAAAATTGGGCGATTTGATTGTACATGTCAAAATAAAGAAGAGTGGGAAGAATGATGAAAAACAAACCGAAAGTATCAATGAATAAAATTAGTAAAGGTTATCTTTATGCGGGTATCTTTTTGGTTCTTTTTCTTCAGACGAATTACACGGTAGCTCTAGCAGAGGAAGAAATACTTAATCCAGTCAATCCTTCCGAATCGGTTACACCAAAAAATCCAGAACATATTCAACTTCCAGAGGAAGCAACAGTAACTTCACCTGAGAAAAAACAAATAGAAAAAAATGAGGAAACAAAACAAGTCCCACAACCTCATGTGAACCAGCAAAAACAATTGAAAGAATCAAAAGCAGTAGTGAAGAAAGATGATTTTTTTCGTCCAGTAGAGCGTGTGGTACTAAATAAAAAAACGCACTCTACTGCTGGATCGAATGAAGATGCAAGAGTGGGAAAAACGAATACGGGGATGATGCTAGCAGCATTGTCCGGAAAAATGCTCTTTGGTATTGACGGATAGTGGGGAAAGATGACGTGACCAAAATGGCCAGTTGCTGCTAGTACAAAAATGTAGATAAAGTTGGGATGATGTTTGATAGTTACCATTTATTTAAAGATAAGTCAGCCAGTTCAGCACTGGTTTATCCAACATTGTTGAGATACTTGATTCTTGTGGGTGTAAGACAAGTTTAGATGATATTGAAAATACTAATTTAAACATACGAAGGTAAGTACGGAGATGAAAATGAAGATAGGGAAAAAAAGAGTAAGACAAAATCGAAATCGACTAACTGGTTTAGTGTTAAGTACGGTTGTATTTATTTCTGCACCATTGATCTCAATGCAAGTCAATGCACAGACGAAGGAAGTAGTGAATCAGGATATTAGTACAATCACACAAACTGATGATTATGGGGAAATTACAGGAGATGGTTCTCTGGCTGCGAGAGATTGGATGTCCTATTCTTCCAGAAAGAAATTTGGATCTGGAAACTATGAATATGAGGCAGGGAATATGCCAGATATTAATGGGACGTCCGTTGGGCTAAAAGCAGTCGATCCGGTATTTGATTCAACTGGAAAAGCCGTATTGACAAGTACGGATAATCCACCAGGAATGACCGTCAATTCGGAGATCAACACCAAACAAAAAAAAGGACCTTACGGGCAAGCAGCCATTTTTTTAGATGCGATGATTGATTGGACATCTGATTTTACAATGACCTATGGGATTGATGGAAGTACGGGTTATGGTAACAAAGGAACAGGGTTATACTTTGCTCCTTTACGAGCAGAAGATTGGTTAAATTATGAGAATGGTGGGACTGTGCCATTTCCGATGGGCGGCACGGTCTTGCCAACACTTACCCTAACAGGCCCTACATTAGGATATCTAATATCAGAAATCCCAAATGCATTTGGATTGAATGCCTCAGGAGATCAATTGAGCTCCATGAGAATGGCTTATGTAAATGTCGATCGATTGGGAGTGACTTATTATGAAGGCGGCGCTACTATGTTCGATCCAAAGAATCCAGGAAAGACATTTATTTGGAAAAAAGGAGGAAGTTCAACCACCTTAGCTAGTGGTTATAGCCAGACTATTGCAGAAAATGGTGTAGAAATTGCTACTCCTTCAGAAGATTTTACAAGTGCTACCTATAGTGTCAAATATACTGCAAGCTCCGGTTTACTCACGATTACTTCTAGTGCGAAACTTCCCAAAGGTTTTACTGGAATAGGGAATCTAGCATCTGCGGCAGTCGGATCGACGCCTGTTTTTCAAACAACCATACCTTCTCAGTTAAAAGGTCAGATATATTCATTGGGTATTGGCAGAAATACTTATTGGACGCTAGGAATTGGACATGGAAAAGCGGTCTCTTCTGCCGGTCAGTCATTTCCAGATTATCCTTCTCAACCGCTAACGACTTCGGTTAAGGTTGGTGATTACTCATTTGGGGTGGCGACTTCATCTGTTGAAGTCCACTATGTCGATGAAAGTGGGAAAAGCATTGCCACTAATACGACGATCAAAGCAAATGTTGACACAATGATCGGAGTAAACGGCTTGTCACCGGATGCAGCCAATGCGCGCTGGTCGTATGATGCGAAGCCAATCAGCGGCTATAGCCCAATTCGTGCAGAAGATGTATTGGTAAGTAAAACGGATAAGAACGTGCTGACCATTACGTATGAACAAAAGTCATCACCTGCAACAACCACTTTTGATTTTGCTTATGATCCGACAGCGCAACATACACCAAGTATTCCAAAAAGTATTCTTGAAAATGGGTATGTCGGCGATAAGATTTCGACGACAGAAGCACAAATTATGACTAATGTACCTCTTGGGTATCAAGTGGCAAAGGTAACATGTCCAGACGGCAGTGAGAAACAGACAATTGCTGAAGCATTGAAGAGCTATCCGTCGATGACACAAGAGAAAAATACGTTTACTGTCCAGTTAGCTCCACGTACAGATAGTATGGTACAAATTACTTTTGCGAAAATAGATCCGTCGCAAAATTTTGCGTTGCCTGAAATTATATCGTACAAAGGAACTACTGGGGAAAACCTACCAGACATTGTTAAAGATGTGAATGATCAAGTGAAAGACAACTTAATAATCAAGACAGTAACTGGTCCTAATGGCAAGACCTACGATAATATAACTGATGCACAAACGGAAAATCCGTATTTTGTCGATCAAGGCGAATTTATTGTCCATTTGCTTGATCGCGGGGAGATTAACTTGACTGTGCCACATACGATTGACTTTGGTCTTAATGAAGTAACGAGCCAAACACAGCGACTCGTAGGAAAGCTAGACGATAAGATTGCGGTAAATGACAGTCGAGATTCAAGTTATCAATCGAATTGGTCTGTGGCAGTGGCTCAAAGGGAAGCAATTCATGAAGTAGATGCAACTGGCCAAACTGTTTTGAATGGGATCTCTTTTGATGGTAGGCTAGGATTTTATGATGGAACAAGCAATCAATTTTTAAGTAGTAGTCCATTGATCATTTTTAATCAAAATGCACCATCTACTGGTCTTACAGATATATCAGATAGTTGGGTCAATCAAAGATTTTTCTTAGAAGCTCCTGTAATTAATCAAAAAACGAATACTCGTTTTACTGGAACTCTCAGCTGGTCCTTGATTTTAGCGCCTTAAAAAATCTTTCGAAATCACTCTGCTGAAATCACATGTAAAAAATGACAATAAACTGCAGTTAGCTTATTTTTGAACGAATGGAGGTAGAAACAATGAGTAGCAAGTATAGACCAACGGGATATGTAAAGAGCAATGTTACTTTAAAACTTGTGATCAGTTTTCTGTTGATGCTCTCACTCATACTTTTTGCTATTCCATTTTCAAAATATTTTATGATTTCGACACATGCACAATTGACACAGACGGCGTTTCGAACAAATTTACCAAAAATAATTGACGTACCAGAGAAGATCGAGCGCTTGAATGTTAAAGATATCTTTACGCATACAACAGAAAAAAATACCTCAGCAATTGGTCAGATAGTGATTCCAAATGTAAAGATCATACAACCGATTTTTGTTGGACTAACGACAAAAAATATGATCAATGGTGTTGTCGACTTGTTTCCTGAACGTGAACCTGAAAGAGGGACATTGACACTTATTGGACACCATGTAGGTGAGTATAATCTTTTGTTTGCTCGAATCGATGAGCTAAAAAAGGGAGATGTGATCTATGTTCAATATTTTGATCACTATTACCAATACTTGGTAGAAGAAAATACGGTGATTGATGAAAAAGACATTGATCAACTTGCGAATAAGGGAGCAGATTACCTTTTCTTAGTAACATGTGATCAAGTGCAGCAAACCTCAAGACGCGTGTTTATTCAAGCGCGAAAGGTCAAAGGGAAATCACCGAATGCTAGCCAGTTCAGCCAAACGGCTGCAACAATAAAAAACGTAGAAGGTCAGCAATATATCACTACGTTTCTGCTACCATTCATTAGTTTGATTCTTATAGCTACTTTCTTCTTGATTTTCGTTTGGCGTACGTGACTGAAGACACTCCAAAAAAGTTTATCAGCGTTATTGCCCTTTCGTTTGATAAGGTTTCAGTTGTACAGGACGGTGGATAATCGAGATTTTAGATAGATTAGGCTGCCAAACTTAGGTTTTGGCAGCTTATTTTTTATTTTATAACAAATAACCAAATTGTTTTTTTGTTCGAACTGCATCAATGAAATTCACTATTTCAAGCCATTGAGACGGTGTCGGTTTCACACTTATAAAAAAGATTTCTGCCTGTGGATTGAGTATTCGTCCCTCTTTTAGTGGAAAGTCACAAAAAATAATATCAGGAGATTGATCATACGCAACTATTTCAATCGGTCGAGGATTGAGTTTTATCAAGTAGCTACTTAGCTCTGTCTTATGGATTTTTCCGAATTTAGATAGTATTGCTACTTTTACCGGTTCATGGTGTATTTCAAGAACACACGACAATAGTTGGAAAAGCGACGAACGAAAAGACTGACTAGTAATGATCCGTTGCCATTTTTCTTCCTTCAATGGCATTTGTGCGATGATCTCATCTATGATTTTATGGTAATGGTTTCTAGTCGGATCATTAAAATCAAAGTACTCTAAGTCGGAATAAGGAGGCACAAACTCGTCACTGCCATAACTGAGAAAATAAGTCGTTCGATAGATTATATTGACGGAAAGAAAATCTTCTTCTTGTATCGTTAATTTTCGTTTCATATGTTGAGATAACTGGTGGAAAATCGTTTGTTCAATTTTGTTGTATTCTTTGTTATAAAAGTCACGAAAAGGTGGTAATTTTTCTTCAAAACAAGTATAAGTTGGTACGACGGTAAACACATAGTACAGATAATTGATCTCAACTTCATTCAGATTTTTTTTGAAAAAAAGATTAGTTATTTCTTTTCCTTGTATTTGTTGTTTAAAAACCTCATAAGAAATTAAAGGATTTCTTACTTTAGCAATCACTTCTGGCAATTCAGTGATCATATAGCCATTTTTCAATCGATGTTGCGTGATTTTCATAAATAGATAAAGTTTACGTATGTCTTCATGAGAATGCATGGGGAGACATTCATGAATCATAGTTGCTAGAGCCTGAAAACTTTCAGGATATTCAGGGATAATTGGATCTTCTTCGTCATGTAAATGCCAGAACAGCGTAAAGAAAAAATGACGAGTACGATATTCATCGCCACTGATTTTCTTCTTAAACAATAAATATTCAAGTGAGTATTCTTTTAATAACATACGAATGGGTTTAAGTTTAGGTAGAACGCTTTGTTGATGCAGGTGGACGGATTCAGCAAAACGATCCAAATTCTGAAAATTTTCATTATAAATAGAGAGGAGAAATTTAAATCCTACGGTTTCTTTAAACAGTAGAATATAAACTTTGAGCAATAAAAATTCTTTTGAAAAATGAATAGACAATCCATGTTTGTCATATTGAAATTGAAAAGTAGGGTATTTTAATTTGATTTCTTCCACACTATTACCAATCGCTTTATAGCGATATTCTGAAATATTGAGTGCCTCTTGGATACTTTTTTTAGGATAGTATTCTTTTTTGTTTATGTAACAATATTGGAAGAATTGTATGATTTCCTTTTCTTTATAGTTGAAAAAATACTCTCTCATGCTCTCACCCCCATTGAGTTTATATCTAATTGAAAATAAGTTTTCTTTTACTCATATTATATAGATATATGAAGGGAAATCCTAATGTAATCTACACTTAATAAAAAAATTCTCATAAGGGAATATGTGTGCTACTACCAACTTCAAAAAAATGGTATTTCTTTTCTGGAATGTTTATATTATATCGTTTGTTCGAATGTTTTTTGTAGGAAGGATTTGAATCTTTTTAAAATGAATATCTGTGTGATATTTTCCTTTTTTTTCAAAAAAAATATAATAATGACCGAGTCTTTTCTGCTACTATAAATCAAGATGAGTTTTAAATATGGTAAGTATTAGGGAACATAAGAAATATTCATGCGAGACATCATTTCTTTACATGAACATCTAAAAATGAAGATGAAAAAGTAGATGACAGGTAACGTTATATAGTGATTAATCAAGTGATTTATTAGATATTTTTTTGTTGTTGAATACATACCATAGTCTAAGTGAATTATGAAGTGGGTTAACTATCCCAAAGAAAGAAGAGAACATTTATGTACAAAAAGAAAAAAATACTGGCTCGAGTGATTGTTGGAATGTCAATTTTTTTCCTACCAACCCTTACTCTTTTGAGCCATAGAATTGAGCTGAAGGTCGAAGCTGCTGTAATTACTTCGGGAGCATTAGAACCTGGGGGAAATTCCGATACAGGCAACCATGAATTGGATAGCGGATTCCAACAGAATGCTAATAACTGGAATATCTTAGCTGGTGACAGCAAATGGTGGAAATGGGATCCTTCGGGAAATAATTATTTATGGTTAGCGAACTCAGTTAAAAATTCATGGGTGTATCAATCAATCAGAGCAACACTTGATTTTTCTAAACCATTAACAATCAAAACGCCCTATTGGTATGATAAAGCAGATGTCTGGAAAATGGGGGATGCATCGGGATTCTTTTTGACTCCGGCAAATAATGACATGATCAAACAAAATGCACCCAATGCAACAGGACAGCAGCTAGGAATTGCAGGCTTGAAAGATAGTTTCTTTATAGGACGTGATATTTGGTATAACGGAACATTTGATGGACCAAGTGGCACCAATAAAGGACAAGATAAAATTGAAATTCGTAAAACAGATGCTAATGGCGCAATCGAACAATCAAGTTCTACCACTGTGCCGTGGGTACAAATATCGGCACCGTTACAATTTCAAGGTTCAGGAAGTACTAGATGGAGTTCTGAAACGCAAACAATGACATGGTCAAATATTGTGGATAATAAAAATGGTACTTATACGGGTACACTGAGTCTTACTGCAGCGCCAGATAGTGGGTATAACAACAATGGCGCATACAAACCACAAACAATTTCAAGAACAATCACCCTAAAAAAGAACATGTCATTTGGGAGTTTAGCCATTACCGGAAATAATACAGGAGTCATTCAAGGAGCGAATGCTTCTAAGAATGCATCGTTCTCTGCAACACGCGGAACAGTTACTTTCCCGGTGAATTTTATTGATAAAACGACGAATCAGCCAATCAAAGGTGTAACTGCTGCGAAAATCACTGCGAATACTGGGGATACGATTGGTGTAACAAATAGTCTCGCAAATGCATCAGATAATTACACATTTGTTGTGCCTAGAATCAATGGCTATAATTTTTCTTCTTCTACTTCAATCAAAGTCGCAAACTATGATGAATATAATGAAGCAAACCCTAATGCAATCAATGTGTACTATTCACCGATAGCCGAAACGGCGGATTTTAAGACATACTACACTGAAAAAACACCAGGAACGGGTATTGTCACAGATGCTATCACTGGGTTAACTGGAGGCGATCCGTCTTCAACTATGATAGTAACAGAAGGAGTAGCGGCAACTTTACCGGTCCCAAATCCAGCATTGGTTACCGGTGATTTTGGTCATTCAATTACGAATATTCCTTCGTTGACTGTACCAGCTGGCTATAAAGTGGATCATATCGTGGGGCCAGATGGAAAGAATGGGCAGACATATCCAGATCTAGCTTCTGCGATTGTAGCTAATCCTACATTTGATGACCTATCGAATAACAAGTGGGCAAACCATTTTAGTATTTATCTGACAGCTGAACGTGCCTCTGCGAGCTTTTCCTACAATTATGTCGATAGTACGCGAGCTGTAGCACCAAGTTTACCAGACATTCCTTCTGAGGTAGGTATAACTGGTGGGGTCATCAAAGATCCTAGCGAGCAGTTACCTGAACTTCCTGCAGGTGTCACAATCAAAGATGTGACAGCACCTGATGGAAACACGTATGGAAGTCTGAGTGAGGCTTTAGCCGTTGACGCGAATAAGTACTACCAAGCAGGCACGGTAGCTTTTACTCTAAATGTCACAGCGCCGCCAGCTATGCCAACACTTGATGAAGTACCAACTGTTGAGTTTGGCACACAGACATTGAAATCGGGAACTCACTCATACGGCAGTGAGACACAGACGGGTTTAAAAGTCACCGATGAATCCTATACAAACAAAGGTTGGCACGTTACAGCATCAATGTCACAACAATTTACGAGTGATACAATGGCTGATTTGGAGACTGCACCGTTCGGTACATTCTTAAAAGGTGCAAGTATCAGTTTTCATGCAGGCACTTTAAACACAACGACAGAGAATACTGCAAAAGCACCTCAAGCGCTTGACTTTACATTACAAGAAGATGGTGCTGCGGTTTCTGTCATGGATGCCGCCGCTGGAACTGGTCAAGGTGCTTGGGAGTTAAGTTATGAAGATGTCCAGTTGCAGGTCGATGGCGATAAAATAGCGGTAGGAAAACCTTACCAAGCGACCATCAATTGGTCATTAAGTGATGTACCAGCAAATTGATGAGAAATACCGTTTTTCATTGCTGTTAAAAGCGGTAATCCTCAAAAAATCAATATTTAACAATCAAAAAATTGAGGTGGGACGGTAGTTGTTAATCTCAATAAATAAGGTGATATCCATAAAAATCATTGGAATTTTTATGGATATCGCCTTATTTGCATGGAAGCTATCTCTGTGACAGATTGTGTATCCGATAGTAAAGACATTACGTGATTTGTGAGTCCACTTGTTTAACTTATTTGTAAATCATGAGTTTGGTAAGAAAGTTATCTTATTTAATAGTGATAGTTATTTTAAAGCTGTGAGGTTGTTCAAGTGATTTAAGTTGGAATTACGATTAAATCAAGCCAAATGAGGGAAATAAAATCTCTTATCAAAAATATTTCAAAAGGATATTTTTGATGTTCGCTTTAAAATTGATGAGCAAAATGTTATGTTTTCATATAGTTATCTTTAGTTTCAAAAAATATAACTATTTGGTTGTTAAAATAGCTGACCTTCAAGAGGAAGCTGAAAAATAAAAAATATGAAAAGTTATTTTATGATTTCCTATCGTACTGCTCAGGTCAAAACGCTTTTCTCACAACTCAGATAAACGGTGTTCAAGAAGCAACACTTCAATAATAAGCCAAAAAAATCAAAAATGAAAAAGCCATTTTCGATTTTTCTGTCTTATTATTCAGTGCTGAACGCTTCTTTCACAACCTAGATAAACGGTGTTCGAAAGCCAGCTCCTTCAATAGTAAGTCGAAACGTGAAAAAATATGGAAAGCTATTTTCCCACGTTCCGCCTTACTATTCGGAGCTGACCGGCTTTCTCACAACCTGATAAACGGTGTTCGAAAAGCTGACCTTCAACATTAAGCTGAAAAATCAAAAAATATGAAAAGCTATTTTCTGATTTTCCATCTTACTGCTCAGGTCAAAACGCTTTTCTCACAACCTATGATAAACGGTGTTCAAGAAGCAACACTTCAATAATAAGCCAAAAAAATCAAAAATGAAAAAGCCATTTTCGATTTTTCTGTCTTATTACTCAGTGCTGACCACTTCTTTCACAACCTTGTGTAACCGAATACATTTTGTCCGCTGCAAGGGACATTATGTAGTGAAGCAGAATAAAAAAAATCGCTTATGATAAAGATACGGGGGGGATAGAGCTATGACTAGTCAAATGGATCGAGGGAATAAATTAACGCTTCTTTTATCAAAGCAAAGAGATTATGTTACTGCTGAAGTGTTGGCAGAGTTAATGAGTACCTCTACCAAGACGGTCTACCGCTTGGTTAAAAAAATAAATGACGAGTTTCCGAATGGGCCACTGATTTTGTCTGAAAAGGGTCGGGGGTACAAACTTGATTATGAAAAATATATTGCACAGACGAACCAAACAATTGTGTCTTCTGTGGAAGTTCTACCGTCAGAACGGCAAAATAATGTGATGGAAGAATTATTATTATCCTCGCCTAAAGCACTAAAAGTCATTGATTTGTATCAAACCTATTATGTTGGTGATTCAGCGATCGCGAATGATGAAAAAATCATTGCGGAACGGATTTCAGCGTATGATCTGCAATTGATCCGTAAAAATCGGACATTAGCCATCGAAGGAAAGGAAGAGAATATCCGTCGAGCGATCACTGAGTTGATTCAACGATTGAATATTTTCGATATTGATGAAATCGCTTTATCGGATGAATTCGACTTCAATCGGTATGATGCGAATTTTGTCATCGAACAGATCAAGCTGATTGAAAAGAAATTAAATGGCACGATTCCTTACCCATATAATATCAATATTTTCTCCCATCTATACATTGCGGTACGCCGCGCAAGAAAAACGAATTATCAAGCCACTGGAGAAAAATTAACGATGGAACAATTACAAGTTTTAGATAATGAATCTTTGATTCGCGATATTGCCATCGAAGTGATCCGCCAAGTGGAAGTGTATTTGAAAACGAAATTACCAGTAAGTGAGATCTACTATCTCTATCAATATTTACTTTCTTCCAGAACGGATAATAACCAAGCTAAAACGCAAACGTTTACAGAAGAAGTGTTGGAGATTACTTCTTATTATTTGTACCAAGTAGGTGAGAAGCTGAATCTCAATGTAGCGAATGAGATGATTTTTACAGATCTTGCTAATCATATCAAACCTTTGGTCAATCGATTGCGTCATCAAATCAGAGTGAAAAATAGTTTGTTGGATCAAATCCAATTAACGTATGAAACGATTTTTAATACTGTCGCTGAAGTGTCGGAACAGGTGAGTCAAACGTTTCAGTTACCAACGATCACACCTGATGAGATCGGGTTTATCACCTTGTATTTTGCACGAATCATCGAGACGCACCAATTTCCAATCCAAACACTGATCATGTGTACAACTGGCGTAGGGACTTCTGAATTATTGAAAGTGAAGTTAGCCAAAAAATTCCCGGAATTAGAAATCGTAGATGTGATCAGTACTAAAAATTACCAATCGGTGTTAGAAAAGACGCCAGGAATCGAGTTGATTTTAACGACAGTTGGGTTGAAAGAAGCGTTTCCTGTTCAATCTCTGATCGTTAGTGCGATGTTGACCGCTGATGATCAGTCAAGAATCCAAAAGAAAATCGAGGATATTTATCATGATAGATAATTTCGTGGAAACATTCGATCAGATTGCATTAACGTCAAAGGCAGAAACCTATGAATGGGTCAGTCAACAAGTCTTTCCTGCTTCAAAAGAAAAGGCACAAGCGATCCAACAGGCATTGTTTGAGCGAGAAGAGGCAGGAGATATCCAAATTGAGGAAGGCGTGATTTTGCCTCATCTTGAACATCCAGCGTTAGCCAAAACACAGGTCTGGGTGATTCGTCCCCAACAGCCAATTACTGAATGGTCGGAACGAATCTTACAAGTGGAATTGATCATCGTTGTCTTACTAGCAGAAAACGAAACACTGGCAGTCAAACGACAGCTTGCTGATTTTATGCGACAACTGGCTGATCCTGACTATCTAGATGAATTGAAAGCAGGTAATTTCACAGAACGATAAACATACTATCAAAAATTGGAGGAACCAATAATGAAAATCGTTGGAGTAGCAGCATGTACAGTGGGTATTGCCCATACGTATATTGCACAAGAAAAATTAGAGAATGCAGCGAAAAAAGCGGGTCATGAGATCCATGTCGAAACCCAAGGAACGATCGGCATTGAAAATGAATTGCCACAAGAAGCCATCGATCAAGCCGATATCGTGATTCTAGCAGTGGATGTCAGGATCAGTGGACGGGAACGTTTCGAAGGAAAGAAAATCATCCAAGTACCAACAGAGATCGCGGTAAAATCACCAAACAAATTAATCGAAAAAGCAATGGAAGTTGTCAGTAACTAATGAGGAGTGAGGAAAATGGAGATCAAAGAAATCATTGATCCAACAATCATCAAAACGAACTTAAACGGAAAAACGAAAGATGAGGTCTTGTATGAATTAGCCAATCGTTTATATGAACAAGAATACATTACGGATGTCGAAGCATTTGTGAAAGATATTTATTTGCGAGAAGCGCAAGGTCAAACAGGGATCGGTAATTATATCGCTATTCCACATGGAAAAAGTGCGTATGTGAAGAAGGTCGGTGTGGCGATCGGGGTGACCGAAAATGAAATCCCTTGGGAAACATTAGATGGTAAGGGCGTGAAAGGGATCATCTTGTTTGCAGTCGGAGACGATACGGAGGGCGCGCAAAAACATTTAAAATTGTTGTCCTTATTTGCCCGTAAGTTAGGAAATGATGAAGTGGTGGAACGTTTAATTGCTGCAAGAGAAATCGATGAAGTAGTTGCTGCATTTGGCTAGAGAGTGAGGAGGAAGAAAAAAATGAAAATCGTTGGAGTAGCAGCATGTACGGTGGGTATCGCTCATACGTACATTGCGCAAGAAAAGTTGGAGAATGCCGCAAAAAAGGCAGGGCATGAGATCCATGTAGAAACACAAGGAACGATCGGGATCGAAAATGAATTGACGGCAGAGCAAATCAGTCAAGCAGATGTCGTGATTTTAGCTGTAGATGTCAAAATCAGTGGTCGTGAACGTTTTGAAGGAAAACGAATCGTACAAGTACCGACAGAAGTTGCTGTAAAATCACCGAGTAAGTTGATTGAAAAAGTAGAAGAAGTAGTCGTACAACAATAATTACCAGAATGGGGGAGACAAAAAAATGGAGGCAATTAAAAAGTTAAATTTAAAAGGACATTTATTGACAGCGATTTCATATTTGATTCCAATCGTATGCGGTGCCGGATTCCTAATTGCAATCGGCATGGCATTTGGCGGAACAAGTCAAGGAACGCTTGTACAAGGCGAGTTTTCGATTTGGGATGCGTTAGCGACGATGGGTGGCGCTGGTTTAGGATTATTACCAGTTGTGATCGCTACTGGGATTTCTTATTCCATTGCAGCTAAACCAGGGATCGCACCAGGTTTCATTATTGGTTTAACAGCAAATGCAATTGGTGCTGGTTTTATCGGTGGGATTTTAGGTGGTTACTTAGCAGGGTATCTGGTTTTAGGTATTTTAAAACATGTCAAAGTACCAAAATGGGCAAAAGGATTGATGCCAACATTGATTATTCCATTTATTGCTTCAATTGTTGGTGGCTTGGTCATGGTGTATATCATTGGCGCGCCAATCGCAGCATTAACGCTATTATTAACGAATTTCTTAGATGGATTAGGCAATTCTTCCTTATTGATTTTTGGTGGTGTGATCGGCTTATTAAGTGGGATCGACTACGGTGGTCCAATCAACAAAACCGTATTTGCCTTTGTTTTGACGATGCAAGCGGAAGGGTTGAATGGCCCAATCACCGCATTGCAATTGGTGAATACAGCCACACCGATCGGTTTTGGGTTAGCTTATTTTATCGCAAAAATGTTCCGCAAGAATATCTATACAAAAGTGGAAGTAGAAACACTGAAATCAGCCGTACCAATGGGTGTCATCAATATCGTTGAAGGTGTGATTCCTTTAGTTATGAACGATATCGTACGTGGCGTAGTCGCAACAGCTATCGGTGGATTTGCTGGTGGTGCAACAACGATGATCTTAGGTGCGGATGCAACGGTTCCTTTCGGTGGTGTCTTGATGATCCCAACGATGTCTCGACCATGGGCAGGTGTGATCGCGATCTTAGTGAACGTCTTAGTTACAGCCGTCGTTTTAGCTGTGATCAAAAAGAACGTGCCGGAAGAAGAAATGGATTTAGTAGTAGAGAAAGAGGAAGAAGATATCAGTTTAGATGATATTCAGATTTTTTAAAATAAGTGCGTAAAAAAGAGGGGCAAAATCGATGAAATTTTTTCTAGATACAGCAGATGTAACAGCAATCAAAAAAATCAATGCGCTAGGTTTAGTCGATGGGGTGACAACTAATCCGACGATCATTGCCAAAGAAGGACGCGTGTTTGAAGAAGTCATCAAAGAAATCTGTTCGATCGTTGACGGACCTGTCTCAGCAGAAGTGACTAGTTTGGAAGCAGACGGTATGGTCGCAGAAGCGAAAGAAATCGTCCAATGGGCGGAAAACATTGTGATCAAGATCCCTATGACAGAAGAAGGATTGAAAGCGACGAACGAATTATCTAAATTGGGGATCAAGACCAATGTCACATTGATTTTCTCTGTGGCACAAGGGTTGCTAGCAGCAAAAGCAGGTGCGACATTTATTTCACCATTTTTAGGACGATTAGATGATACCGGAACGAGCGGGATCGAGCTTGTCGCAAAACTACGTGAAGTACTTGATACTTACGGGTTTTCTACAGAAATTATTGCAGCAAGTGTTCGCAATTCGGAACATGTGGAAAAAGCAAGTTTAGTTGGTGCACATATTGCTACTGTACCGCCATCATTGTACCAGACGTTGTGGAGCCATCCGTTGACAGATAAAGGGATTGCTCAATTCATGGCGGACTGGGAAAGCTTTCAAGGAGGGAACAAATAAATGGGAAAAGTGGAATTTTCACCTTCATTGATGACGATGGACTTAGATAAGTTCAAAGAACAAATCGAATTTTTAAATGATCATGTCGATTCTTACCATATCGATATCATGGATGGTCATTATGTACCAAATATCACGTTATCTCCATGGTTCATTGACGAGGTACGTAAAATCAGTAATCTACCAATGTCTGTGCACTTAATGGTTAAGGATCAAAGTTTTTGGGTGAATCAATTAATCGAGCAAAAGTGTGAATGGATCTGTATGCACGCCGAACTATTAGATGGTTTAGCCTTTCGTTTGATCGATCAAATCCATGATGCAGGGTTAAAAGCTGGCGTCGTTTTGAACCCAGAAACACCGATCGAAGCCATCTTCCCATACATCGAATTGGTCGATAAAATCACGATCATGACGATCGATCCAGGATTTGCTGGACAACGGTTTATTGAAAGTACACTGGATAAGATCGTTGCTTTACGCGAACTACGCGAAGAAAAAGAGTATAACTATGTGATTGAAATGGACGGCTCTTCTAACCGTAAATCCTTCAAACGAATCGATGCAGCAGGGCCAGATATTTATATCGTCGGTCGCAGTGGCTTGTTTGGTTTAGATGAAAAAATCGAAAAGTCATGGGAAATCATGAAAACCGATTATGAAGAAATGACTGGGAAAACGATCGGGTAAAAAGAGGTTGTGAAAGGAGCGTTCAGCACTAAGGCATAAGTCAGGAACATCGAAAATGGCTTTTTCATTTTTGATGTTCCTGACTTATGACCGAGGTGTTGCTCCTTGAACACCGTTTATCAGAGGTCGTGAGAAAGTCGGTCAGCTCCGAATAGTAAGGCGGAACGTGGGAAAATAGCTTCACATATTTTTTCACGTTTCGACTTACTATTGAAGGAGTTGGCTTTTTGAACACCATTTATCTAGGTCGTGAGAAAGTCGGTCACCATCGAGTAATAAGACAGGAAAATCGAGAATGCCTCATTCATTTTTGATTCTTCTGTCTTATTTTCAAAGTGAAATTTAAGGAATGGACATTATTTTATAGAAATGAACAAGGAGGAATTATATTGTTTGATAAAGTAGATCAGCTTGGTGTGAATACGATCCGTACATTGAGTGTTGATGCAGTACAAAAAGCAAATTCAGGACATCCGGGGTTACCAATGGGTGCCGCGCCAATGGCTTATGCCCTTTGGACGAAACACTTGAAAGTGAATCCGAAAACTTCTAAAAACTGGGCAGACCGTGACCGTTTTGTCTTATCTGCGGGACATGGTTCAGCGATGTTGTACAGCTTGTTGCACTTAGCAGGGTACCAAGTGACGATTGATGACTTGAAACAATTCCGTCAATGGGATTCAAAAACACCGGGACACCCTGAGGTCAACCATACGGACGGCGTCGAAGCAACGACTGGTCCTTTAGGTCAAGGGATCGCGATGGCTGTGGGGATGGCAATGGCAGAAGCGCATCTAGCAGCGACCTACAACAAAGACCAATTCAACGTCGTTGACCATTATACCTATGCGTTATGTGGCGATGGCGACTTGATGGAAGGCGTGTCTCAAGAAGCAAGTTCGATGGCTGGTCATATGAAACTTGGTAAATTGATCGTTTTATACGATTCAAACGATATTTCTTTAGATGGACCAACCTCAAAAGCCTTCACTGAAAATGTTGGCGTACGGTATGAAGCTTACGGTTGGCAACATCTCTTGGTCAAAGACGGCAATGATTTAGAAGCCATCTCAAAAGCAATTGAAGAAGCGAAAGCCGAAACAGACAAACCGACATTGATCGAAGTGAAAACGGTCATCGGATTTGGTGCACCAAACCAAGGAACTTCTGCGATCCACGGCGCACCACTTGGCTTAGAAGGCATTCAAAAAGCCAAAGAGATCTATGGTTGGGAATACCCTGACTTTACCGTACCAGAAGAAGTGGCGGAACGCTTCCGTCAAACGATGGTTGAAGAAGGCGAAAAAGCTGAAAATGCTTGGCGTGAGATGTTCGCAGCATACAAAGCAGCATATCCAGAATTAGCGCAACAATTCGAAGATGCCTTTGCTGGGAAATTACCAGAGAATTGGGATGCAGAGCTTCCAACATACGACGAAGGTGAAAGCCAAGCCAGTCGTGTCTCAAGTAAAGAGATGATCCAAGCATTATCAAAAGCGATCCCAAGTTTCTGGGGTGGTTCTGCCGATCTATCCGGATCAAACAATACGATGGTCACAGCAGACAAAGACTTCACGCCTGAACACTATGAAGGCCGCAACATTTGGTTTGGTGTTCGTGAGTTTGCGATGGCATCAGCGATGAACGGGATCCAATTGCATGGCGGTACCAGGATCTATGGGGGAACATTCTTTGTCTTTGTGGATTACTTGCGACCAGCTGTGCGTTTAGCAGCGATCCAAAACACGCCAGTCATTTATGTCTTGACCCATGACTCTGTAGCAGTTGGTGAAGATGGCCCGACGCATGAGCCAGTGGAACAATTGGCTTCGGTTAGAAGTATGCCAGGTGTCCATGTCTTACGTCCGGCGGACGGGAACGAAACTCGTGCGGCATGGAAAGTAGCGATGGAATCCACAGATACACCAACGATCTTAGTCTTGAGTCGTCAAAATCTACCAGTTCTTCCAACAACGAAAGAAGTGGCAGATGATATGGTTAAAAAAGGTGCCTATGTCTTGTCTCCGGCTAAAGGGGAACAACCAGAAGGAATCTTGATCGCGACAGGTTCAGAAGTGGATCTAGCTGTTAAAGCGCAAAAAGTATTGGCGGAACAAGGAAAAGATGTCTCAGTGGTTTCTATGCCAAGTTTTGATTTGTTTGAACAACAATCCGCGGAATATCAAGAAAGTGTCTTGCCAAAAGCAGTGACGAAACGTGTTTCTATCGAAATGGCTGCTTCATTTGGCTGGGAGCGCTATACAGGGACAGCAGGGGCAATCATTGCGATTGATCGTTTCGGCGCGAGCGCACCTGGGGAAACGATCATCCAAAATTATCAGTTTACAGTGGAACATGTTGTTGAAGTGTTTGATCAATTGTAGAAGGTATTTTTGTTCTTTTACTATTTAAAATTTCAAGTTAAAGATACGAGTACTTTATTTAGATAAAATCTGCCAAACTGGAATTCAATGATTTCCGGTTTGGCAGATTTTTTTATTGATTCATGATTATTTTAATTTCAGGTGTTTGATTTCTAAAAAGTGTTGGAGATTTAAGACCAATCCTCCTAGAAGTGTCGCTTTTTCGTTCAAGGAACTGTTGCGGACGACTAATTGATTCGAAAAATGATTGTGCAGATTCCCTTTTAATTGTTCGATCATATCAGGTATTTCGCGATAAAGTGAGCTATTCAAAATAATGATCGATGGGTCATAATGGGCGATCAAGTTGTTGATACCGATCGTCAAGTAGTTGATATTTTCCTCCACGACTTGTAATGCATCACGATCTTGGTTTTGAACATATTCTCGAAGGATGATGGCATTGACATAGTCCAACTTTTTTTTCTGAGCAAATCGATCGTAGCAGACTTTGTTGGCAGCGTACATTTCCAAACAACCTCGGTTGCCACAGCGACATTCCTTACCGTCCATCACGATGATCTGATGACCGATTTCACCAGCAAAACCATGTGCACCAACCTCTAAATTCCCATTTTTGACGATTCCTGCACCAATGCCGCTGTGCATATTGATACTGACAAGATTTTCCGAATCTGAGGTAAAGCTATACTCACCTAAAGCTGCAAGATTTGCTTCATTTTCTAAATAGACAGGATAGTTTCTCAGTTTTTCAGCTATTTTACGAAAAGGAATGTGATCGAAATTGTAATGAGGGCCAAAAATTGGCTCACCATGGTAGACAGGGCCATGCACGGCAATTGCTACTCCAATAATCCCATATTCTGTCGTCGGAAGATGTTGTTCAAATAACGTGAAGATTTCTGAAAGATATAGATGGATGGCTTCCTCATCTAATGTGATTGGCTTTTTTTGGATATGTTGGATCTCTTCCCCATCTAGATAAGTAAGGAGACCATGGATGTAATTATAGCCGATGTCAATGGAAATAGAGAGCCCAGCTTTTCCGTTATATTGAAGAATGATCGGTTTACGTCCACCGACATTACTAGATTCTCCAATGCCGGTCTCGATGACTAGTTGATCATCGATCAATTTTTTCACAATGGAGGACACAGTTGCTTTGGTTAGTCCAGTTATGGCTGAAAGCTCGGCACGAGAAAGAGCTGGTTGATTCATAATCAATTCTAAACAGAGAGACTCATTTGGGCTCCGTCGAGTATACGTTGGATTTTTCAAAGTAAATCACTTCCTATTCATTATGTAATGAGGATACGTTCTAAAGTATACTGGTAATCTCATTATTTTTCTAGTTATTTATCTATAGCTATTTCGTTTTGTAAAGTAAATAAATTAACTTCATTCGAATATAAATGCTTTGATAATAATAAAAAAATAACTTGACTATAATTATGAAAGCGTATACTATATGCTTGTTAAGTTAGTTTGTTAGATGAACTAACTAATAAAGAATGAATAAATTAGGAGGAATATGATATGAGCTATTTTCCACAAATAGAAAAAATCCAATATGAAGGAACAACGACAACCAATCCCTTTGCTTTTCGCCATTTCAATCCAGAAGAGGTAGTTGCCGGTCAAACGATGAAGGAGCATTTACGATTTGCTGTTGCTTACTGGCATACCATGACACAAGATGGCAGTGATCCATTCGGCTCACCAGTCAATCAAAGAACGTGGATAGGTGCGACTGAAATGGAAACCGCAAAAAATCGAGTAGCGGCCTTTTTTGAGATTTTAGAAAAATTAGGTGTCGAATATTTTTGTTTCCATGATGTCGATATCGCGCCTGAAGGGAATAGTTTAGAAGAATTCTATGCAAACTTAGATGAAATCACAGATTTGATCAAGGAACAGATGGAGCGTACGGGAATCAAACTACTTTGGAATACTGCAAATATGTTCAGCCACCCACGCTACGTGAATGGGGCAGCTTCAACGAATCATGCGGATGTCTTTGCCTATGCTGCTGCTCAAGTCAAAAAAGGCTTAGACATATCAAAAAAACTCAACGGTCAAAATTATGTCTTCTGGGGTGGTCGTGAAGGGTATGAAACGTTGTTGAATACGGATATGGCGTTTGAACAAGATAATATTGCACGTTTGTTCAAAATGGCGATCGCGTATAGTGAAAAAATCGGTCATACGCCACAATTCTTGATTGAACCAAAACCTATGGAACCGAGTAAACATCAATATGATTTTGATGCCGCAACGGCTTTACAATTTATTCAAAAATATGGTTTACAAGAGAAATTCAAACTGAATCTAGAGGCCAATCATGCTACGTTAGCTGGGCATACGTTTGAACATGAGATCGAAGTAGCACGGATCAACAACGCGTTAGGTTCCCTAGATGCGAATCAAGGAGATGTGTTGCTTGGTTGGGATACTGATGAGTTCCCAACGAACGTCTATGATGTCACATTGGCCATGTATGGTGTCTTAGAAAATGGCGGTATCGCACCAGGAGGAATCAATTTTGATTCGAAAGTCCGTCGTTCCAGTTTTGCCATGGAAGATCTATTCTTAGCACATATCGCAGGGATGGATACCTTTGCTAGAGGGCTGAAGGCAGCAGCGAAATTAAAAGAGGATCGCTTCTTCGATACCTTAAAAGAGAAACGCTATGCTACGTTCCAAGAAGGCATTGGGGAATCCATTATCAACGACAAGGAAGATTTGGAAAGTTTGACTGACTATGCATTGAAGTTGAAAGATATCGAGCTGGAATCAAGCCATATCGAATATGTCAAATCTTGTTTGAATGATTATTTAGTTTAATCCAACTTATGGAGAGTCTCATTCAGTTAGCTAAGGATAGATGTCACTGACTCCTTTGGATGGTTGAAAGGGATTCTCCTAAAAAAATAGAGTGAGGTGTACGATGAAAATTAAAAATCCAGTATTAACAGGTTTTCATGCTGATCCGTCTATTGTGCGTGTGGGAGAAACATATTACATTGCCAACTCAACGTTTGAATGGTTTCCAGGCGTTCAGATCTATGAGTCGCAGGACTTGATGAATTGGCGTTTAGTGGCACGTCCATTGGCCTCTGTCGAGATGTTAGATATGAAGGGCAATGAAGATTCAGGAGGGATTTGGGCGCCCGATCTCTCTTATGCGGATGGGAAATTTTGGTTAGTTTATACCGATGTCAAAGTGGTCAATGGAGCGTTCAAAGATTGTACAAATTATTTGACTACCGCAGAAGAGATCACTGGTCCATGGAGTCAACCAATCCGGTTGAACGGTGTCGGCTTTGATGCTTCTCTTTTCCATGATGACGATGGCCGCAAATACCTAGTTCAAATGGAATGGGATCATCGCGAATACCATCATCCATTTAACGGGATCAAATGCACCGAATATTCAGTAGAAGAGCAACGTCTACTGCCGGAAACAGGTAAGATCATTTGGAAAGGGACTGACGTGAAATTAGTGGAAGGCCCACATCTGTATAAGTTATTTGGTTATTATTATTTGTTTTGTGCAGAAGGGGGCACCGTCTATACGCACCAAGAAGTAGTGGCACGGTCAAAAACTTTAGAAGGAGCTTTTGAAAGCCAAGCAGAGACCTTTTTAACTGCCTATGACTCTCCAGAAAATCCACTGCAAAAATGCGGGCATGGTGCATTAGTCGATACACCAGAAGGCGAATGGTATTTTGCCCATTTGACTGGTCGACCGTGGCATCACAAAAATGAATCCATCCATGATCCTCGTGGCTGGTGTACATTAGGCAGAGAAACAGCGATCCAAAAAGTGACATGGTCTAAAGAATTGTGGCCAGAAATTGTTGGTGGAAAACAAGGGAGCATGGAGGTGGAAGCACCTAAAGGAGTGACACCTCACCCTTATGAAAAACTGCCAGAAAGGACTAACTTCGAACAAAGCGAACTGCCACCACAATTTCAAACAGTACGTGTTCCTTTTACGAAGGACATCGGCATCTTGAAAGATGGAAAGCTGACATTACGAGGTGCCGGAAGTTTAGCCAATACACATGGAAACTCCCTAGTTGCTAGACGTTGGCAAGCATTTGAGTTTGAAGCAGAAACTGCATTGAGCTATTCGCCAACGACCTTCCAGCAAATGGCAGGGCTGACGAATTATTACAATTCGCAACATTGGTCAATGATCCAAGTGACTTGGCATGAAGAAAAAGGTCGTGTCATTGAACTCACTGAGAATAATCAAGGCGTATTCAAAAGTTATTTGCAGGAACAGGTCATTCCAATTCAAGAGGATGTAACAGTTGTTTATTTCAAAACGATCGTCAGAAGAGAAACTTACACATATGCTTATTCGTTTGACGGAAAAACATGGATCGAATTAGCGATCCAGTTAGACGCAAAAGTACTATCCGATGAATATGTCAACCAAACCCATGGTGGATTTTTTACGGGTGCGTTTGTGGGAATGGTCAACATCGATTACTCAGGATATGATTTGCCAGCTGTTTTTGATTATTTTGATTATCGGGAAAAGCAAAGTGAATAGGACAGTGTGGTCGCTTCAGGAGTAAGAGGGGAGATCTTTCATGGAAAAAGAACGTTTATTTTCAATGTCTAATATTGAAAAAAGTTTTGGCCCTGTCCACGTCTTGAAAAAAGCAAGACTTGAGATAAATAAAGGCGAGATCCATGCTTTTATGGGAGAAAACGGAGCCGGTAAGTCTACTTTAATGAACATTCTTGCGGGATTGATTGATAAGGACAAAGGAGAAATCATATTTGAAGGGAAAGAAATCCCTAAAATGACTCCTGACTTCGCACAAGAATTAGGGATTGCCTTTGTTCATCAAGAATTGAATCTAGCAGAAGATTTGTCTGTGGCAGAAAATATTTTTATTGGTCGTTTGCCCTATAAGAATAAGGCGCTAGGAATTGTTGACTTCAAAAAATTATATGAAGACACGCAACAATGGCTGAATCTAGTGGGATCTGCGATTTCTCCTACTACACTGGTTGCTTCGCTGTCTACTGCCAATAAACAATTAGTTGAAATTGCCAGAGCGCTTAGTTTGAATGCTAAAGTGATCATTTTTGATGAGCCGACGACTTCTTTGTCTGAAAAAGATGTCGAAGTTTTGTTTATTATCATTCGCAGATTGAAGGAAAAAGGTGTATCAAGTATTTACATCTCTCATCGGATGAAAGAGATCTTTGAATTAGGTGAACGAATCACGATCATGCGCGACGGAGAATATATCTTGACCGATGAAGTGAAAAACTTGTCTGAAGAAGCGATCATCGCTCGCTTAGTTGGGCGAGAAATCAACGATCTGTATCCGAAACAACCTACCCAATTAGGAGAAACTTACTTACAAGTTTTGAATCTTTCTGATTCTTTTGGGCGGGTGAAAAATGTTAGCTTCCAGGCAAGACGAGGGGAAGTATTGGGCTTTGCGGGGTTAGTAGGAAGTGGTCGAACCGAAACGATGCGATTGATTTTCGGTGCAGATCGAGCAAAATCTGGTGAAATCAAATTGGCGAACCAGCCGGTAGTGATCAAGTCACCGGTGGATGCGATTCGTCAAGGAATTGGACTACTAACGGAAGACCGTAAACATCAAGGCTTGTTTCTTGGTCTCTCGATCCAAGACAATATCACGATAACGAATCTAGGTGGATTTGTATTAAAACATGAATCACTTAATCAAACGGCTCATCAGTTTGTACAAGACGTGAAGATCAAGATCAGCAATATTGCGCGTCCAGTTGCCAGTCTCTCTGGTGGGAATCAGCAAAAAGTCGTTTTAGCAAAATGGTTGAATACCACAAATCAAGTATATATTTTTGATGAACCGACAAAAGGTATTGATGTGGGGGCAAAATCAGAAATCTATACGATCATCAATGAGTTGGCACGCCAAGGGAAAACGATTTTGATCGTCTCTTCAGAAATCCCTGAATTATTAGGGATCTGCGATCGAATCCATGTTTTTCGTGAAGGTGAGATTACAGGAGAAGTCGTCGTCGCTGAGTATCAGGGCAGAAAAGATGAGGCGCAAGAATTGATTATGACCTATGCTACGCTTAATGAGCATTAACGATTCTTCAGTTAGAGGATATGTAAACAAAGGAGAGAACGATGGAAAAACGAAACAAGTTAACGATCAAGTCACTTTTTATGAACTACTCTGTTTATTTAGTGTTAATTGCTTTAGTCCTATATTTTTCAATTGCAAATGCGAATTTTTTAAGCACATTCAATATTGAAAATTTCTTCCAACAAATTCCACCGGTAGGCATTTTAACTGTTGCTTATGCGATGATTTTGATTTGCGGCTATGTGGATCTATCAATTGGTTATGTCGGAATGGCATCAGGAATGCTCGGTTTATATGCGGCAAATCAAGGAATGCCTGCGCCAGTCGTTGTGCTTCTAGCATTATTGACAGGGGCAATGTTAGGCGCGGTGAACGCTTTGTTGATCAAGAAATTTGATTTGCCTTCGTTTATTTTAACGTTAGGAACAAGTTATGTCATCAAAGGGATGCTCGGCTTTTTCACGGACGAACAATTTATCGGTTCCGAAAACGAGTGGTTCAATCGGTTAGCGAAAACGCCGATCGGTACGGATATGTTCAAAAGCAATGCCTTGATTTTTTTAATTATCATTATTGTATTTGCTTTTATAATGAAAAATACGCGTCTAGGAAGATATACCTATGTGGTAGGGTCAAATCAAGAAGCAGCCAGATTATCCGGTATCGATACGGATAAACATATCATCAAGATGTTTATGATTGAAGGAATGTTAGCAGCCATTGCTGGTTTGTTAATTGTTTCAAATTTAAATGGTGGCGCTTCCAAAGATGCGAATGGCTTAGACTTGTTCGCAATGGCGGCTGCTATCATGGGTGGTACATCATTTAGCGGTGGCATCGGCACGATTGGTGGAGCGGTAGCAGGTATCTTAACCTTACAAGTATTTAAAAATGGCTTGACATTGATGGGGGTAAATTCATTTTTACAAGATACAGTGACCGGTCTAGTCATTATTTTAGCAATCATCATTGATTATTTGAAACGTCGAGCAAGTCGTCAGTCATAATTACAACCTAAGGAGTGAAAAGACCATGTTAAAAAAATCATTTTGGGTCATCAGTATGTTCGTTGCGTTATTATTAGTTGGTACAGGATGTAGTACGAGTGATTCTGCGGATGCAGATAGTGAAAAGACCTTGTATTTCATTCCAATCGTAGACACCGGAGCTTATTGGAACCCCATGAAAAAAGGAGCAGAAGATGCGGCACAAGAATTGGGCTATACATTGGTCACGAAAACATCTCCTTCTGCTGAACCAAGTAAGAAAGAGAAACATATCGGCTTTATCAGAGAAGCAGTTGCCAAAAACGTAGCAGGAATCGCCATTGCACCGATTGAGAAAAAAGCGTTTGTTGATCCAATCAAAGCAGCCATGGATAAAAATATTCCAGTCATCACCTTTGATGCCGATTTAGAAAATCCTGAAGATCGGACAGCTTACGTCGGTACAGACAATGTCTCAGCTGGAAAAGAATTAGGGTTACGTGCTGCTGAAGAAATGAAGGCAAAAGGCATTACCGGCGGTTCGATCGCAATCGTTTGTGTGGACGTCGCACAACCAACTATGATCGATCGTGAAAAAGGACTGAAAGAAGGTTTTGCAGAGATCTATGGAAAAGATGCTGAGAACTTTAAGTTTTTAGCGACGATTCAAGACAATGATCAACCATCAGAATCTAAAAAACAATTAGAAGGCTACATTGCGGCCAATAGAGACTTAGTCACTGTCTTTTCATTAGGTTCAGAAGGGCCGAATGTTGGTGTGATGAGTGCGTTAGAATCTCAAGGAAAAGCAGGACAAGTGCTTCATTATGGATTTGATTATACGGACACTTGGTTAAGCGGAGTAGCGGACGAACGAATCACAGCGATTGTTGACCAAGATGCGTACCAAATCGGTTATCAAGTGATCGAGAATTTAGTGAAAGCAATCGACGGTGAAACAATTGACGCAACGATTCCGATCGATGTCAACTATGTGTTAGCGGAAGAGTTAGAAGAGTATGGAAAAGAAAAAAGTAAAGTGAAAACAGACTCAGTAGAAGATTCTTCGGTAGAAAGTACAGAAGAAACAGAATAAAAAGCGTATGTAATCAGTGGAAAGGAACAGGCGGTGTCTTGATGGAACGGACTGTTTCTTTCGCTTGTTTTTGTCGGAAAGGGGAACGATTCATGTATGTATTAGGTTTAGATCTAGGAACAAGTGCCTTGAAGGGCCTAGTGTTTGATCGAAAAGGAAAGTTAGTGGCAGAAGCAGTTGCTTCTTACCCTATGAGCAATCCGCAGATGGGGTATAGCGAGCAACAACCAGCGGATTGGCTCAAAGCAGCAGATCAAATATTGAAAGAATTATTAGAGGAAGTGACTGATCTTAAAGAGGAATTGGCAGGCATCAGTTTTTCTGGACAGATGCACAGCTTAGTTCTTTTGGATGAAGCAGATCAAGTTGTAAGACCAGCTATTTTATGGAATGATGTTCGTACGACAGCACAATGTCAACGAATCACTGAAATAATGGGGGATAAGTTGTTACAGCACACGAAAAACAAAGCCTTAGAAGGATTTACACTACCGAAAATCTTATGGGTTCAAGAACACGAACCAGCGAGTTGGGAAAAGGTTAAACACATACAATTACCGAAAGATTATTTGCGTTTCTGGTTGACCGGTTCGTATCATATGGACGATTCAGATGCGGCTGGAACGCTACTGTTGAATCAAGAAACGAAGCAGTGGGACGAAGAAATCTTAGAAGTATTTGGGATCGACCCAGCCATCTTACCTTCTTTAGTGGCTTCTACTGAAGTGGTGGGGACATTGAGAGAGGAATTAAAAGAAAGATACGGCTTTACCAAGCCAGTCAAAGTAATCGCAGGCGGTGCCGACAATGCCTGTGGCGCTGTTGGCGCTGGTATTTTAGAAGAAGGTCTGGGACTATGTTCCATCGGTACAAGCGGAGTATTCCTACGATACGAAAAGAATGTGGACAGAGACTATCAAGGAAAGCTTCATCTCTTCCAACATGCCTCAGGCGCCGCGTATTCCATGGGTGTGACCTTAGCAGCTGGCGACAGCTTGAGTTGGTTCAAACAGCGCTTTGCTCCTGATCGTTCATTCAGCGAGTTGCTATCAGAAATCGGAAGCGTTGATGCAGGCAGTAATGGCTTATTGTTCACTCCTTATATCGTAGGGGAACGGACGCCTTACAGTGATAGCCAAATCAGAGGAAGCTTTATTGGGATAGATACGCAACACGAGTTGAAACATTTTACCCGTAGCGTGCTAGAAGGGATCACCTTCTCTCTAAAGGACTCCCAAGAGATCATGGAAGAGATGACACAACAAAAAATCGAAACAATCGTATCAGTCGGTGGCGGCGCAAAAAATCAGACGTGGCTCCAAATGCAAGCGGACATTTTCAATCGACCAATCGTTACTTTAACCACCGAACAAGGACCTGGGCTTGGCGCCGCTATGTTAGCAGCAGTAGGCTGTGGCTGGTTTACTGATTTGAACGAATGTGCAAGTGTTTTTGTTTCCTACCAATCCCCTGTGCAACCGAACCCGCAACAAGTGGAAGTTTACCAAAAGGTGTATGCGCGTTATCGTAAAGTATACGAATGTACAAAGGAAATTTGTCACATGTATGAAAAATAATAAACGAGTACCTAAGTGAAAGGAGTGTGTTCCTAGTGAAAAAAATGATCACGTTGTTAGGCGATTCTTACCATCCGCATGATCCGTTAGTCAACTATTTTCAGGGGATCTCTAAGCACTTCCCACAAGAACTAAAGATAACTGATCTGACGATCGAGCAACTAACCAAAGCATTACATGAGCAACCTGATTTATTCCTCCTTTCAAAGGAAAATCGGTTAGCGCCCGAAACAAATGACGCTTTTTGGTTGGATGAAACATACGATCAGTTGGTTACAGACTATGTGGCGGGTGGTGGAAGTCTGATTGCGCATCATTCAGGACTTTCTAGCTACCCGATCCACTCTGCTTTTAGTGAGATGTTGCGGGGGCGCTTCCTTCATCATCCCAAACCTACAGAAGTAACCTATCGAGAACCAAACGGTAAGTCTTACAAAATATGGGACGAACACTATTTCACTGAAGTAGCTATAGGAGAAACGGAAGTTCTGATGCACAGCTATTCTCACTATGGTGAATCGATCGCCGCTTGGCGACATCTGTATGGCAAAGGTAAAGTTTTTTGTATGACTCCTGCACATTTTTCAGAAGGATTGCAACATGAAGGAAATCAAAAGGTACTTTTCGATGGAATCAGTTGGTGTCTAGAATCAACATGAATACGGCGAAAAAAAAGGATAGTTTTTTTTATAACTCCATTTATGTTTCCAATCAGTGCTATACTTAAAGTATTCAATAGATTGGAGAAAATTTATGAGTCAAACAGAATTTATCATGCTCCTGATCGTCGGCATCATTGGAATCTTAATTGTCTTAGAAATCAATTCGCGAAAAAAATTAAGAGCAGATGTCCGTTACAAATGGGGGAAGCTTCCCTATCAAGTACGATTTGATAAGGAGGAGAGCTTAAAAGAAGCTTGGCAGACAGAAAAAAAGTTTCGCACGTGGGACAGTGAAGTCGATGACTTGACTTGGTATGACCTAGATATGTTTGAAGTATTCGAAACAGTCAATCATACGTATTCAAGTGTGGGTTCAGAAGCGCTTTATCAGCGACTGCGTAATTTTGATTTTGGACAAGATCAGCGTCTAGAAAAGTTGATTACTTTCTACCAAGAAAATCCTAAGTTGAGAGAAGAAATCCAATATCAATTTGCACGACTTGGAAAAAAAGACCGGAATTTTGCCAAACAATACTTAGCAGATGGCAAAAGCAAAAGAATTGGTCATATTGGGCTATTTGCCTTTTTAGGCATGTTACCACTCATTGGTTTAGGCTTGTTTTTACTTGGACAAGTGATCGGCATTTATATCGCGATCATTAGTGTGTTATTCAATACGGTTTATTACTTGATAAAAAAGCAAACACTCGAAACAGAACTTAATAGTATGAGCTATCTTGTTTCTACGATTTCTGCGGCGAAAAAAATTGCCACGTTTGCCACACCGTTACAAGTAGAGTTACAAAAAAATGTTCAGCCTTTAAAAGAAATCCCTAAGTTCGGTTTTTCATTTCGAGTGAAAAATGGCTCAGAAGCGGAGTTGTTTTTTGACTACTTCAATATGATGTTCATGTTGCCATTTATTTCGTATCATTTTGTCATTAGTCGATTGGAAAAGAAAACGGAACAAGCGATTCAATTATGGCAATTACTAGGAGAGTTAGAAGTAGCTGCGGCAGTGTTGAATTATCGCACTTACATGCCCTATTCTTGTCAACCAGTCTTTGCAGAAGGCGGGATCATGGCAGAGGATACGTATCATCCTCTGATTGCAGAGGCAGTCGTCAATCCAATCGATTGGCAACAGAACACATTGGTCACTGGCTCGAATGCTTCAGGAAAATCAACGTACGTCAAAAGTATTGCCATCAACTGTATCTTAGCACAAACGATCCAAACTACTTTAGCCGAATCTTTCACGATCCAACCCGGTCATGTCTTGACCTCGATGGCGATCGAAGATAATTTATTTGAAGGCGATAGTTACTTTGTTTCAGAAATCAAATCGATCAAGCGCTTATTACAGCAAGTGGAAACCAAAGAACGTTGCTATTGCTTTGTCGATGAGATCTTGAAAGGGACAAACACCATTGAACGGATCGCGTCTTCGGCAGCTATCGTGAATTGGTTGAGCGACTACCCTTCTTTAGCCTTTGTCGCAACACACGATATCGAACTGACTGAGATCTTGAAAAAAGATTGTGCCAATGTCCATTTTGAAGAGCAAGTAACTCCTGAAAAAGGAATCAGCTTTGACTTTAAATTAAAACAAGGGCCTGCAAAGACAAGAAATGCCATCGCCTTGTTAGATGTGTTGAAGTATCCTACAGCAATCGTGAAAGAGGCTCAAGCAGAAGCTGCCTTTTTTGATCAACATCGTCAATGGCGGGTAGTGGAGTAAGAAATAAGCCCAAACTGAAAGTATTTAGTTAAAAACCATCATTGATAGTGAAAACCACAGAGACGACAGAATTATTTTCTGGAAGGACTTGTGGTTTTTTCATTTTCATCTTATTGCATGGAGCTTAACGGCTTTCTCACAACCTAGATAAACGGTGTTCGAAAGCCAACTCCTTCAATAGTAAGTCAAAAATTGAAAAAATATGAGAAACTATTTTCTCAATTTCCGCCTTACTATTCGGAGCTTAACGGCTTTCTCACAACCTCTTTACATGCTAAAATAGTAAATCAGACAAAATAAGGAGAGTTAGTAAAAAATGACATATGCTCTTGAGATAAATGAGTTAAGAAAAATATATGGGACAGGTGTGGAAGCACTCCGAGGCATCGATCTGACGGTTGAAGAAGGCGATTTTTATGCACTACTGGGACCAAATGGCGCAGGGAAATCAACAACGATCGGGATTATCACTTCATTAGTGAATAAGACATCGGGAAAAGTGAAAGTATTTGGCTATGATCTGGATACAGATTTAGTACGAGCAAAACAACAAATCGGCTTAGTGCCCCAAGAATTCAATTTCAATCCGTTTGAAACGGTGCAACAAATCGTCGTGAATCAGGCGGGTTACTATGGTGTATCCCGTAATGAAGCATTGAAACGTAGTGAAAAATACCTTAAACAATCTAATTTGTGGGAGAAACGCAATGTTCGTGCGCGGATGCTTTCAGGTGGGATGAAACGACGATTGATGATTGCCCGTGCATTGATGCACGAACCCAAATTATTGATTCTAGATGAACCCACAGCGGGTGTCGATATTGAATTAAGACGAGAAATGTGGGAATTTCTACGTGAATTGAATAACGCAGGAACAACGATCATTTTGACGACACATTATTTGGAAGAAGCAGAAATGCTTTGTCGGAATATTGGAATCATCCAATCGGGTGAACTGATTGAGAATACTTCTATGAAAGCCTTGCTTTCCAAATTACAGTTTGAAACGTTTATCTTTGACTTAGCACCTTATGATAAAAAGCCAGAGATCATTGGCTATACAAGTATCTTAGAAGATGAACGCACACTTGCGGTTGAAGTGGAGCGTGATCAAGGAGTGAATGGGATCTTTGAACAGTTAAGTGCGCAAGGGATCAAAGTCCTGTCTATGCGCAATAAATCCAATCGCTTAGAAGAACTTTTCTTGAAAATTACGGAAGAAACTTATCATATGGAGGCAACGAAGAAAAATGTTTAATCTTTATTTTACTGCATTAAAAAGTTTAGCAATCAAAGAAACCAATCGCTATATGCGTATCTGGGTACAAACGCTAGTACCACCAGTGATCACTACGTCTTTGTATTTTATCATCTTTGGGAAAATGATCGGAGGCCGAATCGGTGATATGGGTGGTTTCTCCTACATGGAATTTATTGTTCCAGGATTGATCATGATGTCCGCCATCACAAGCTCTTATTCAAATGTTTCTTCTTCGTTCTTTTCACAAAAATTCCAAAAGAATATCGAAGAGATTTTAGTTGCCCCTGTCCCAACACATGTCATCATCTGGGGATTTGTGATCGGTGGGTTGGGACGGAGTGTCTTGGTCGGTGCATTAGTCACAATGATTTCTCTATTTTTTGTACCATTACATGTCTATTCATGGACGATCGTTGTATTAACACTATTGATGACCGCTATCTTATTCTCGCTTGCTGGTTTGATCAATGGGATTTTCGCCCAATCTTATGATGATGTGTCCATTGTACCAACGTTTGTGTTACAACCTTTGACTTATCTTGGCGGGGTGTTTTATTCAATTTCGATGTTGCCACCGATTTGGCAAGCCATCTCGAAAGTAAATCCAATTGTTTATATGATCTCAAGTTTCCGTTATGGTTTCTTAGGCACCACAGATGTGCCAATCGTCATTTCGATTGCGATCCTTGTACTGTTCATCGTAGTGCTGTATTCAACGTGTTGGTACTTGATCAATAAAGGTAGAGGGTTAAGAAGCTAAACGAACGAGTTAAGCCAACTCCTTCAATAGTAAGGCGAAAATTGAAAAAATATGAGAAGCTATTTTACAATTTTCTATCTTACTGTTCAGGTCAAAACGCTTTTTTCACAACCTCTACTTTGCTTCTTTTTCTTTTTCCTTGTATAATGGCAACAATGTTTTTTGATGGAACTTTGTATATAGCGAAATGGAGTGTACTTGATGAAGAATAATTTTTGGGCTGAACTACCTACGCCCTTTTTTGTATTAGCACCGATGGAAGATGTGACAGATGTGGTTTTTCGCCATGTTGTCCAAAAAGCCGGCGCGCCGGATGTGTATTTCACCGAATTTACTAATTCAGATAGTTTTTGTCATCCGGATGGCAAAGAGAGTGTTAAAGGACGTTTGACATTTACTGAAGATGAACAGCCGATGGTGGCACATATCTGGGGGGATAAACCGGAATTTTTCAGAGAGATGAGTATTCAACTAGCTGAAATGGGTTTTAAAGGAATAGACCTCAATATGGGTTGTCCGGTACCGAATGTGGCAGAGCGTGGAAAAGGTAGTGGCTTGATCCTACGCCCTGAAGTTGCTGCAGAATTGATCGAAGCTGCAAAAGCTGGAGGTTTACCTGTAAGTGTAAAAACACGTATTGGGTACACAGAGCAAGCTGAAATGGTTGATTGGATCAGTCATTTACTAAAGCAAGATATCGCGAATCTTTCTGTTCATTTGCGAACACGCAAAGAAATGAGTAAAGTTGCGGCACATTGGGAACTGATTCCTGAAGTCGTTGCCTTGCGTGATCAAATTGCCCCACAAACGAAGTTGACGATCAATGGTGACATCCCTGACCGCCAAACAGGGCTTGAATTAGCGGAAAAATATGGTGTAGATGGCATCATGATCGGCCGAGGTATTTTTAAAAATCCATTTGCCTTTGAAAAAGAACCAAGAGAGCATTCAGCAGAAGAACTTATTGACTTACTGCGCTTACAACTAGATTTACAAGACCATTATGCACAAGAGATCCCACGTTCGATCACAGGCTTACATCGTTTCTTCAAAATCTACGTCAAAGGATTTCCAGGAGCCAACGATTTACGTGTGCAATTGATGGACACGAAATCTACGGATGAAGTTCGTGCACGATTAGATGAATTTCAACATAAAACTGAATAAACAGTTGAGGTTGTGATAAAAGTAATCAACCAAAAAAGCTGTGACATCTAAAAATATGAAAATATTTTCGGATGTCATAGCTTTTTTAATGAATTGGCTTTTGAAGGCTGTTTATTCGGGGTTAGCTGACAATGGCTATCTAGATCGTATATTTCACGCGTAAATAATACTGAGTGAAAAATGATAAAAAATAAATTAAAAACAAAGAAAAATGAAGAAAATTTAATGTAACATATGTTATTTGAGCGTTTTATTTTATGACATAACAAATTTAATGATATCCTAAAATTTATCAGATGATAAAAATTTATAGAACAAGAATTGAGTAGGTGGATGTCATGAAAAAAGTCATTGTAACAGGTGCAGGAGTTGCGGGATTAAGTGCAGCTGTACGCTTGCAAAAATTAGGCTATGAAGTAACATTGTACGAAAAAGAAAGTGGCCCTGGCGGCAAGATGAATCAAATCAAAAAAGATGGGTTCACGTTTGATGTGGGGCCAACAATCGTGATGATGCCTGAAATCTATCGCGAAGTATTTGAATTTTGTGGGAAAGATCCGGATGACTACATTCCGATGGAAAAAGTCGATCCTATGTTGAAACTCTATTTCAATAAAGAAGAACCAATCGAATTTTCAAATGATCTCATTGAATTGACCAAAACGCTCGAAGCGATTTCCCAAGAAGATGCACAAGGCTATTATGCGTTTCTAGCGGATATCTACAAGCGTTATAACATAGCCAAAGAAGCATTTATTACTAAATCCTTTCGTGGTTTTTGGGATTTCTATAACCCTAAATCACTATGGGCAGGGATTCGTCTAAGAACCTTTAGTGATGCGTATTCATCGATTGCTAAATTTGTCAAAGATGAACGGTTGCGAAAATCATTGGCGTTCCAAACCTTATACATCGGTGTTTCCCCATACCAAGGTCCGTCGTTATATACGATCATCCCCATGATCGAACTCTTCTACGGAGTTCATTTTATTAAGGGAGGTATGTATACTTTAGCAACCTCACTAGCTAACTTATTAGAAGAATTAGGTGGAACGATCCATTACAATACACCCGTTGATGAATTGATCATTGAAGATAAAGTGGCAAAAGGTGTTCGAATCGGACAGGAACGAATAGAAGCAGATGCGGTCGTTTGTGGTGCTGATTTCCCTTATGCAATGAAAGAGTTGATTCCTGATGAAAAGAATCGTGGGAAATATACGGATAAGAAAATCGATAAGATGGAATACTCTTGTTCTTGTTTCTTACTATACTTAGGTCTAGATAAAAAATATCCGGGGGACTATCTCCACAGCATCTACTTCGCAGATGACTTCAAACGAAATGTGGATGATTTATTTGAAGATGGTCGTTTACCGGAAGATCCATCCTTTTATTTATACCGACCTACGATCATGGATGAATCATTAGCCCCAGAAAACCATGAAGGCTTATATGTATTAGTACCAGTTCCAGAACTTTCAAAATATGAAGATTGGTCAGAGGCGAAAGTCCAAGAATACCGTCAAAAAGTATTGACGCTATTAAAAGAAAAGACGGACTTTACTGATATTGAAGAGCATATCGTTTCAGAAAGTTTTTATACACCAAAAGACTTTGAAAAAAACTTCAATGCCTATAATGGTGCAACATTTGGGTTGAAACCAACCTTAAAACAAAGTAACTATTATCGACCTCACAATAAATTTGCTTCTGCTGAGAATCTTTATTTCTGTGGTAGCAGTACACATCCCGGAGCTGGTGTACCAATCGTGATGCAAAGTGCTAAGCTTGCGGTAGAGGAGTTGGTTAAAGATGACAAAAACTAATCAGGAACTGTTTGAAAAACACGCAGACGATTTTGCCTATTGTGAAACTGTGATAAAAAAATATTCAAAATCGTTTTACGCAGCGTTTTCTCAACTTCCTGAAGAAAAAGCAAAAAGTGTCTATGCCATTTATGCTTTTTGTCGCTTGGCAGATGACACCGTTGACTTAGCGCATAGTGAGGAAGAATTGTTGGCATTAAAACACCAACTAGATGCTTTCTCCATGGGTAAAATTCCTGATCAACCTATTTGGCGTGCCTTGTCGGTTGTTTTTTCCGTTTATCCCATGACCTTGTCTCCGTTCTACGACATGATCGCAGGTCAAAAGCAAGATTTAGTCTTTACACAGCCAAAAACATTTGCTGACTTAGAAGACTATTGTTACTATGTCGCAGGTAGTGTTGGCTTGATGTTGTTACCTTTATTATCTGACCAAGCAGAAAAAATCCAGTTACAGGCAAAACGACTGGGTGAAGCGATGCAACTCACAAACATTTTACGAGATATCGGTGAAGATAATAAAATGGGACGGATTTATTTACCAAAGGAAATGATGCGTGCCCATGGTGTGACTGAAGCCATGTTACAAGCAGATGAACCTGCGAAGCCGTTGATTGATCTATGGGAAGCGGTAGCCAATGAAGCAGAGAAAAAATATGAAACTTCTTTTACGATGCTGCCGTTTATTGATCGGAATTGTCAACTCGCATTAACTGCTGCCGCTATGATCTATAAAGAGCAATTAAGCGTAATCAGAGAAAATAAATATTTAATGTTAGACCGTAAAAACTATGTCAGTCAGATAAGAAAAATCCAGCTACTAAGAAAAGCAAAAAAATATGTAGAAACCCTACTTAATAGCCCACAACAATCAACATTATAATTGGTATGATAGCATTGATAATCTGATGCATCATCAAAAGGAATGAGCACTCGCAGAAAGTACCGTTGCGAGCGCTCATTCTTTTTTATAATATGAAATGTTGAACGGGAAATATATTGTTTATTCCCTTATTATCACATTTATAAATAACATCAATATTTTTTTGTTATATTTTTTTTTATTTGTTATTAAAGTCTTTATATTTTTAAAAACGGTAGTTATTATAAATAAATGTAATATTCAAACAAGAATGATGGTAAGATTATAATAAACGGGGATTTTTAGCTTTATCAAATTTCAATCATAGAAGCTCTTTCTAAGAATCATTGAGTTCAAATTTCAGTGAAAGAGGTCAGGAGTGAAAAAATGGAAGTATGGGAAATCGTTGAATTTGTCAGAAAGCAAAAAGGAATAACGATCGCAGAACTTTGCGGAGAGGAAGCCAGTCGTTCGGTTTATAAACGTTTTATTCAAAATAAAGCAGATACGACAGTCAGTAAGTTAACTTATTTTTTAAAAAAACTAAATTTGGACTACGATGAATTGCAGTTATTTAATTTTCCAAATGATTTATCTGAGGTTAATCGATTGATGCAAGAAGCGGTAGTCGCTTTTGAAAAAAAAGATAGTTTAGAGTTACATAGTATTATCATGTTGTATGAAACAGAAGAACCTAGTACCCAAAGAGAACGCCATCTTATCAGTCTTTGTCGCTTGATGATCGCTCAATTAAAAGAGGAAAAAATCGATGTCCTATCTTCAGAGGTTTATCAGTATTTAATGAAGGCGCAAACATGGACTCGCTACGAAATTTTTTTGTTTACTAACTGTATGTATGCGTTCCATCCTAAATTTATTGATTTGATTTTAGAAAAGTCGTTTCTTAGTTTGGCGGTCTATGAAGAAAACCGTAGTGGACAAAGTGAAACGTTTCGCATGTTGGCGAATGGTCTCATTCTATTTATTAAAAATCAGGATCTCCGCCTGGTTTGGAAATATGGGGCGAAGTTAGAGGAGTATTTCCTTGAAGAAGAACTATACTATGAGCGGAACTTGCAACTGTTTTTGCAAGGCGTCTGGTATATGATCAAAGGAAATGAAAAAGGAAAGTCTCATGTGAAAAACGCATTAGCAGTCAGTTGCTACTTGGATTCAAAGCAACAATATCAAAAGAAATACGAACTATTACGCTTCGTGGAGCAGGCGTACCAAGTTGATTTTGAACTCAAGAATGAGTTTCCCCCCCACTAGTAATTGAATGCTGTCTTAAAATAACTGATCTTATACGAAAAGAATTGTGCGTATACGACGAAGATCAACCTTATTCGGCGTATTTTATTTTGACCAGTTGAAAATCAAGTATGATAAACTAGTCAAAAAAATTTTAGGAGGTACAAAAATGGCAGGAGTAATTGCAGTCACACCCGAACAACTGAAGTCACAAGCACAGGTTTATTCACAAGCAGCCTCTCAGATCCAAGAGGCGATCCGTAAAGTAAACTCAATGAACCAACAAATCAGTCAACAGTGGAAAGGACAAGCATTTCAAGCTTATTTGGGACAATACAACCAGTTAGAAGGTAATGTCCGTCAAATGGAAGAACTTCTTGAGAGCATCAATCAGCAGTTGAACAAGTATGCTGATACGGTTGCAGAACGCGATCGTCAAGATGCAGGTTCGTTTGGATTTTAACTTGATTTCAAACAGAAGTCAGTTAGGTTTTCTTAAACGAATCACATGTGCAACAACACACAATGTGCAACAGAGCATCTCAGCTATAGCCTAAAAAGAGGATATGACAGAAGTGCACATCGCCATGATATAAGCGTCAAAATCCGAAATCAGCTAGCTATTTTTGGATTTTGACGCTTATTTTTAAAGGTAGAAATACAGGAAAGTCACTTCTGACCCCATGCTCTTTTAGAAGGAGGAGAACAACTTGAAAAACCATTTGAAGCAAAAGCAGCCATTTATCCTTGCGGTCATCGCAAGTTTATCTTTGCTTCTTTTCTTTGCGTATATCGGCTTTAAAGAAAAGAGTATCATCACGAGCACCGCCAGCCCGACGACAAAAATGCAATATGTTTTGGTGAATGAGGATCGAGGAGCAGATTTTGAAGGTCAGCAGTACTTGTTAGGAACCGATTTTGTGACACTGATCAATAAAGATTCCACCAATCGTTGGGAAACGACTACGCGTAATATTGCAACAGCAGGACTAGAGAACGGCCAATTCGATGCAAAAATCATTATTCCCCAAGATTTTTCGGAAAAACTATTATCTTTACAAAGCATCAATCCAGAAAAAGCGGTCATCGAATATCAAGTGCGGGATGGACAAAATGAAATAACCAACCAAATGATCGAAGAACAAGTGAATCAGATTTTAACAAACTTCAATCAGCGTGTTGTGCAAATGTATTTTTCCAGTATTGTAGGAAATCTCTCTGAAGCGCAGCAAAACGTGAATAAAATGACGAATACACATAGCAATTATCAGCAAAATCTAGAAAATAGTATCTATCAGCCATTCCAAAATATTCCAGACAACTATGCGAGTGTATTAGACTCAACTAGTATTTTAGATACAACAAATAGTGCATTCAAGGCACAGCAACAAGCCTTTGTCGATTCGGTACAATCTCTTTTGGAGCGCAATAATTCAAGTTTAGAAGAGACCTACAAAGAGACAGAAAATGTTCAGGAGACAATTGTTGATTATACAAAAGAAGCGAATGAAAAAATCACTGAAGCAATCAATCAATTCAATCAACAAGTCACCTTACAAAAAAATCAATTAACCACTCAGTGGGAGAACGCAACAGTTGACTATAGAAATCAATACGACTTGTTCAATGATGCAATTTCAGCTCAGTTTAGCAATTTTTATACTCAAAATGAACAAAATAGTTTCGGTATCTATTGGGATTTCTTAACCCAGGCAACGGCGTTTCAAACCAATCAACAAACACGCATTGAAGAGATCCAACAACAAATTACTGAGTTGGAGAGTCAGGTAGCACAGCTAGAACGCTTAAAAGGTCAAATTGCCAATGCGTATTATAATGATCCGACAAGTACACCTGTAACTGCGACAGAAGATCAAGTTAAAAATGCGATTATCAAATTGATGACAAATCAAAGTAATGGACCCAAATTAGATGGGGCATATCAATCAGTTATCGAGGAGACTTTGCCCCAGATCTCGGTGGATAGTTTAGCTCAATTATTAACTGAATTACAAAATCAAGCAGTGATCAGTCAGGATCAGGCCGCTATTTTCAATGATGAGCTAGCGATTGTTACACGTTATGCCCACGATTTTGACCGACCAATCGGAAGTGAAGCTTCTTTTGCTTATCTTGAACCGAAAGCGCAACATGATGCAACGATTTCTTTACCCACCACCAATCAACAGATGTCAATTGAGTTAAAACAAGACACGGTCCTCTCGATACAAACAGAAGAAGAGCAGCAAGGGATGCTCTTTTTTGATCCAACATATGATGTTACAGAAATGGAAAATCAATTGAATCAGTTACTGGCACCCTACAACTATGAAACAGCGATCCGAGTAGATACAGATTATTCATTAACAATCGTACAACCTTGGACGATTGAACCGGAGGAGGAAACGGAAGAAGAAACGGAAGAAGAGCACCAGCGTATAGAATATCCTTCGCTACCAGATAAATTGAACTTTGAAGTAAGCATTCCTTTAAAGTGGCAGTTGACTCCAGAACAACAGACTACTTCATACAATCAAGTGTTTTACACATGGATAATCAATGGACACGTACAACAAACGAGGGAATTCTCAGTCTATCTTCCGATGGATCAGCCATTGATCGACGATGTGCCACAAATCTTGGAACAGTTTCAACTATTAAGTACGACTGCGCAACAAATTGTCACGCTATTTGGTGCACCGCACCATTCTATAACGATACCCGCATACCGACAGATGATCGATCAACCAGAAAATACGGGGAGATCCCTTATTGAATTAGCTGATTCTCGTTCAATCTACTGGCTATATAACAATCTTCAGGAAAGTGACAAACCTTCGATGATCAGCGAACAACTGTATCAGGAATACAAAAAAACAGGGGATCAGTTGTATAGCGATACCGAGAATCAAATCATTGCATTACAAGCAGTCATTGGTTCTCCAGGGACTAGAGAACCTGAAAAACTAAAACCAACCTTGTACGGTACCTTGCAACTAATGACATTGCCACAAACATTTATGGAAGAAGCGGACAAATTAAACCACTGGTTCGCCTCTGCGAATCAACAAATCCATGCAGTATACGACAGTTGGCAGCAAACGGCACAAACAGAAGCGGAATCCGTCATCTCAGAAGAAAATCCACATCCCAAAGAAAATGAATACGCCCTGATTGAAGCTCAAACAGCCAGTCTGATCCAAACGATGCAAGGATTGATGGCAAGTTCAAAAGCAGCAGCTGAAGTTACCGGTCAATCTGCGGCAGAAGTAGCTGATATCACACCTACGATCGATCAGCTAAAAGAATCGACCATCGAAGTACAAGAGAATGCTACCACTATTTTAAGTAATCTAAGTACCTCTCTTGATGAATCGGCACAGACTGTTTCTGAAAATCAAACATATGCCGAATCATTTAGTGAAGTCCTTTCGAATACAAGGAATGGAGGGGCAGATAATCCCCAGGTCTTTAATTTTCTAGCAAGTCCGATTTTAGGACAAGGAAGCTTTGGTCAAACAAGACAAAGCTCACTGACTCCTTACTACGTGACATTGATTGGAGGCTTTATGATTCTGTTAGTATCCTTTCAATTATCTAGCGTGATGAAAAAACGTGTAGTGACTTCTGTCGATTTGTTAGTCACACCGAACCGTATATGGAAAAACGTGCCTAATATGGTGGCGGTACTCAGCGTAACGTTAGTTCTGTCACTTATTTACAGCGTTTTAACGACCACAGTATCAGGAGCCGCCCATTCTTTTGTTTGGTTCGTTTATGCATTTTTAGTCTTTGCTAGTGGTCAATTGATTCTTTTAGGGTTCATGCGCCAATTCAAAAAAATCACGTTGTATTTATGTGGTGGGATTTTTGGCTTGTTCTTCATGTTGACTCCTTTGTTGGGCGTAGCAATCAAAAATGGCTCGTTGACAGAATGGCTCTATCGTCTATCACCTTTACAGAATATTCAAAACGGTTTTACTGTGTTGATGAATGAGGGTCTCATCGGTTGGGGAAGTTATCTATTGCTCGTTCTATTCCTGATATTTGGAGTGATATTGAATTTTATTGTCCGGCCAGAAGAGAAGAAAGAACGGTCAAATGAATAAACGGAGGTATAAAATGGTTCAGAAAAAAATAGGGGGGCTTTTCTTTTTGTTGGTAGTTTCACTATTTTTAAGTCACCCGAATGTCACAGTTTTGGCAAGTACACTCACTATCAATAACCATGTGATCTACCAAGAAAGGGAAGGCATCGAAGATCATGAAACAACATTTATAGTACACGATTTATTTTTAGAAGATAAAACAAAATTAGACCAAGAACGTGTCCAACAACAAAGACAACAGATTTCCACTGCTCAGAACCTCGTCTTTGTGTCGGAAGCAACTTCACAGCCACAGGTCTTTGAACAAACAATTACACCCCAATTATTCAAAGAAGGGCAAATGTCTGTAGGACATCAGTCGTCAGCTAACCCCAATCACACAGCTATCCAGGGAAGGATTGTTTTGTGGATCTTACTTCTACTAGGAAGTATTTTACTGACTATTGGAGGCAATTATCTTGGTAAAAAGTTTTCACAGCAGAAATACAAAAATGATTAAAGGACTGTTGTAGTTGGAAAAAAATCAAGCAATTGGGATAAGTTTACAAGTCAAAGAAGAAATCATTGACTTACAGATCCCGATCCAAGTAACGATTACACGATTAAAAGAATTATTAAAGGAATCTTTCATACAAAATGGTTCGTCCTTGCCAGATGCGTTCGACTTAGTGGTATTAAATAAACCGATCCGCTTAAAGGAAGAGGCATATGTGGCAGATTATCCATTAAGTGAAGGCGATCATTTACTGATCTATGAATCTCAACAAAAATCGGAGGAACGAACGTGACCCACATAAAAGATATTTCTGAAACGATCATGATTGAGACATCAACTGATGCTGTCAAAGTGACACTGAATGCTAAGCAATACCAACTCGATCGTTTAGAACAGTATCAACTATTCTTAACACAGAAAAAGCACTTACTCTCTGGACAGATCGTAGAATCTTCAGAGGAAAAACTCGTCATTCAATACCAGAAAAGTAAACAAATCTATTCTTTGCAAGAGTACCTTAAACGAACAGAACTTTTTCAACGATTATTACTTGCACAAAAAATCAATTTCTTATCCGAGTTTTTGAGTAGCCCAATCCAGCCTTTCATCCATCCAGCCAATCTATTTCTATTTGGAGAAGAAATCATCATAGCACATAGAGGTTTTGCGCATTCAATTATTCCTTATGAAATAACCGAAGAAGAATTTTTGAAGCAATATCGTGCATTGATCCTGACAATTTTACATCCTAAGTTCGATTATGAGCAACTGATTGAAGGAAATGGCACATTGAAGGACGAGTTTTCTAAACGAATCCAAAGAGCAAACAGTGTCGCAGAAATCGACCGCATGATTGGCGAACAAGTCGTACAGCAGAAAACGAAACGTGCATCAGAAATTCAAATGGTGAACAAAAAAAGCTATTTTATGTTTAAGTGGGGCACGCTTTTATTAAGCATTTCAACAATAGGTTTAGCGCTTACGACAGGCATCTATGCGTTTGATAAACTTCCCGCACAAGAACGGATCAGTTCTGCTGAAACGCAATATATTGCTAATAATTACGCTGGTGTTTTAACCACATTAAAAGATGATAAACCCGAAGATCTCCCTTCTGGCGCTCAATATGTTGCTGCAGTCAGCGCTGTACAGCTGGATAATTTGTCGAATGAGCAAAAGACAGCGATCTTAAATAATATTTCCCAAAAATCAAATGAGAATACGTTGCTTTACTGGATCTATATCGGACGGGGAAATTTTGATCGATCACTAGATATCGCACAAAACCTCGGCGATCATCAATACATTTTACATGCCTATACCAAACTATACGATGCGACGCGAGCAAACAACAAAATGAGTGGTCAGAAGAAGCAAGAGTTATTAACGAGTTATGAGGAAGAAATCAATAAGTACTTAGAAATCTTAGAAAGCGAGACGGATAGTAATGAAGCAAACTAAGCCAATTTCAATAACTGATCAAATCCAACATTCCGTTTCAGTTCTTTATGACCTTTTTTACTTTGGTTCGACGTTTATTCATAAACAAATAACAGAAAAAAACAATCAAGTAATACTGGACAATCAAACGCTTTACTGTGAAGACGGACAGCTTTTTTGTGGAGGAGAAGTAGTCAAGGATGAAAAGTTTCTCCTCGTTCATCATGAAAATTTGAAAACGGTGATCGTCAATAAGCCAAGGGAAAGCGTCTATCTATCAAATGCACAAGATTCGGCAATCCGTATTGATTCGGATGCCTTGATTTTTATTAATCGTAATAGTACTGATGACTATCAAATAAAAATCTATCCTAGTAAAGCCAAGATTTATTACAATCACCAACGTGTAGAAAAAGGTGTATTTCCATTTTCTGTAGGTGATCAATTGATCATTGATTATCTCATGATTGAGATGCGTGAGAAACAATTAAAGATCTCAGATTTAAAAAATCAGCTACAGTTGGACCCTTGGCAGTTGCTCGAAGAACCCTACATTCCCGAGTATCCAGAAAATTTTCCAGCATTTAGGCGTAGTCCAAGAATCCATTTAAAAGAGCCAAAAGAAAAAATAGAGATCCAATCACCTAAGCAGAAATCTAATGAAGGAAAGAATGAGTGGTTGAAAACCATCGTGCCACCGTTAGGTATGGTTGTTTTGAGCGGTGCTACAAGTTTTTTGAGCGGGGGCAATCCAGTTATGTTGATCAGTATGGGAGGCGCTAGTTTACTTACAACCGGTTTTTCTGTATCGAGTTATTTTACAAACAAAAAAGAAATCAACAGAAAAAATCACATGAGAGAAGAGCATTTCCGTCAGTATATGATCAAAAAAAAGTCAGAGCTTACTGTCTTACAGCAAACACAAAAAACAGCATTAGAATATATGAATCCCGCACTGAATGAATTAGCATTGATGGCTAAAGATTATCATGCGAGGATTTATGAACGCATGACAGTGAACGAAGATTTTTTGACTGTCCGCTTAGGAATCGGCGAAATCAATGCTAGTTTTCACACAAACTTCCAGCCGGTAGAAGAGGATGAACTGAGTAATGAAGCGTTTGAGCATCTTAATAGCCCCTACAAACAACTTGGAGATGCCCCGATCATCGTTTCACTTTTGGAACAGACGGTTGGCTTAGCAGGAACACCTAGTATTTTGCGAACAGCATTACAACTCCTATTATTTCAGTTATGTGTGTTGCATTCTTATCGAGACGTCGAATTCATTACACTGATCCCGTCGGAAGAGTACGAACAACATTGGCGAGAATGGCGTTGGTTACCTCATAATAAAATCCGTTCTTTAAATCTAAGAGGAATGGTGCATACCCCCCAAAGTCGAGACATGATCTTGAATTCTTTTTATCAAATAGTGGCAAAAAGAAAACAACAAGTACGTGAAGCGGGTAATGAAAAGGTACACTTTCAGCCACAGTATGTTTTTTCGATTTTGGATGAAAGTTGGTTGGCAGGTCATGGTTTGAACGAGTTTTTAGCCGAAAATTTAGGAGACTATGGCATTACGGTCATTTGGGGAAAAGAAACGTTGAATATGTTGCCCGAAACAACGACTACTTTAATTGAATATCAAAGCAATGAGGCAGCAACGTTGATCAATCAGAACAATGAATATGTCAACCAGCGTTTTATTCCCAATCATTTGCCGACAACCTATCCAATCGAAAAAGCCATTCGGCGTTTGGCGAATCTCCATCATGTGGAAGTAGAGAAAAATGCGGTACCTGACAGCTTGAGTCTATTGGAACAATATGAGGTCAAGACAGTTGAAGAACTAGCGATTTCAAATCGCTGGGCTACTGCTGAACCTAATAAATCGATTCGCTCATTAATCGGTTGGCGTGGAAAAAAAGATTTGGTTTATTGGGATCTACATGAACGAGTCCATGGACCACACGCCTTAGTTGGTGGTACGACTGGTTCAGGGAAATCTGAATTTTTAACGACTTATTTGATCGGTTTAGCAATCAATTTTTCGCCAGAAGATATCGGCATGTTGATTATTGACTGGAAAGGTGGCGGAATAGCCAATACCTTAGATCATTTGCCCCATTTTATGGGCGCAATCACTAATTTGGATGGTGCTGGAACTGCGCGAGCCTTAGCAAGCATCAAAGCAGAGCTAGCGAAACGTCAAAGAGAGTTTGCCAAATATGGCGTAAATAATATCAACGGCTACATGACCTTGTATAAACAAAGAAAGACCCCAAAACCAGACGTTGTTTATCCACAAAAACCTTTGCCCCATTTGATTTTAGTTTCGGATGAATTTGCGGAGCTTAAAGCCAATGTTCCAGAATTCTTAGATGAGCTCACTTCTGTTGCCCGAATCGGACGTTCATTAGGTGTCCATTTGATTTTAGCCACCCAAAAACCTTCTGGGGTAGTCAATGATCAGATCGAAGCCAATAGTACGAGTAAAATTGCCTTGAAAATGGCGAGTGTCCAAGACTCGAATGAGTTACTCAAAACGCCAGATGCCGCACAAATCACGAATCCTGGACGAGGCTATTTGAAAATTGGCGAAAATGAGGTGTATGAATTATTTCAAAGTGGTTATGCGGGGGTTCCATATGATCCAGAACAATTGATCGAAGAAGTGATCGATGAACGGGTATTCAAAATCAATGAATTGGGCCAGTTAGAATTGCTTTATGATCCAGATATCGAAATCATTCAAGGAAAAGATACACGAGATTTGCCAACACAATTAGAAGCAGTGATTGATAAGATCAAGACAACCTTTGCCGATTCTACCTACAAATTGCCGGATAAGCCGTGGCTACCGAACTTAGATAAGCAGATTATGACGCCAAAAATAAAACAGTCAGAAGTTCGTAATCTAGCTATCCCATTTGGTTGTTTAGATATTCCTTCTGAACAAAAACAAATGAATTATACCTTCAATCTCGAAGAAGCGAGTCACACATTGATCGTAGCTAGTCCAGGCTATGGGAAGTCAACAGTGTTGCAAACACTTGTAATGAACCTTGCCCGTCAAAATACTCCTGCAACGATTCAGTTTCATTTAATCGATTTTGGGAATAATGGCTTATTAGTACTCAAGGAATTACCCCATATTGCGGATATAGCGACTTTGGAAGAAGATGAAAAACTGCAAAAAATGCTTGATCGCATCGAAAAATTATTGGCAGAGCGCAAAAATTTGTTCAAGCAAGCTGGTGTCGCGAATCTAACGCAATACGAAACAAGAACAAGAGAGAAATTACCGATCTTAGGAATCATTCTCGATAGTTATGATGGCCTGAGCTTGGAAGATAAGCGCAAAGATAGAATCGATGAAGTGCTTCTTCAATTACTAAGAGATGGAGCCAGTTTGGGTGTCTTTCTTGTGATGACCGCGAATCGTGCAGGAAGTATTCGGACGAACATGATGAGCAATATTGCCACTAAGATCACGCTATATTTAAACGATGAAAATGAAATAAACATGGTCATGGGCAGAAATGCTTTGTCACCTGAAGCAATCAATGGGCGCGGACAAGTCTTACTTTCTACGCCAACTACCATTCAGGTTTATCTGCCGATTAATGGGAAAAATGATGCTGAATTACTCCAAAATCTGGAAGAAGAAATTATAGAAATCAATCAAGCTTGGACAGGCGAACGCCCAGATAAAATTCCAATGGTACCAGAAAACCTAACGCAAAAAAGTTTTGCTTCTTACCTTGAACAAGACGACCACACACTGTATTTGGGATTAAACAAAGCCACTTCTTCAGTAGAATCATTCGACTTGTTCCAGCGAATGAGATTAGGGATCTTTTTCAAATCCAATAAGCAACTTCGTGCGATGATGCCTTGGCTACTTCAACAAATTTGTCAAGAAAGACAAGAAGAAGTGGTGTTGATCGATGCAAATGGAACACTCGAACCAGCAAAGCCGAAAGTTTCACTATACTTGGACCGTTCATGCCTCACGGAAGAACCAACAGCTCTAAAAACGGCTCTAGAAGCTCTCTTAACAAATGAAACTGGCAAGAGGATCATCATTATCAATGGTATTGCAGACTTGATCGATAAATTAACATTGAACCCTGAGGAAGTTACCGCTCTGCTAAGTGGCGGAAACGACCATTTACAATTTGTTTTTCTCGATCATATGACGAAAGTGGGCAATACCTTTGGCGGAATCACTATGTTCGTAAAAGAAAATATCGACCATATTTTATTTGGTGGAAGCTTACAAAATCAATTATTTATTGAAAATCTTTCTTATCAAGAAAAAAACGCAATAGTTGCTAAAAACGTCCTACACAGTTTGAAGGATGAACAATTGGAAGCTTTGGTGTTTCCTACGGAGGAAGAAGCATGAGAGAAGAAATGATCACACCTTTTTTGCCACTAGGCAGTATCTTAAGACTGGTAGGGACAGAGGATGACCAACTGCTCTATTTTGTTGTTGCTCGTGCCATCGCCAAAAATGAAGAAGAAAAAGTGATATCGAGATATCGAGTAGCCCCTCATCCGTTTGGCGATGTGCCAAGCCAAGAAGTCTTTTCTATCCATGCGGATCAAATCACAGAAGTGTTATTCGAAGGCTTCCAAAACCAAGCTGATGAAGAATTTTTAGACGATTTATTGAGACAACTTAAGGATGCGCCAACTAGACCACTACTCGTGCAAGAGGAGCAACCTGTACCGATTGTAGAAACCATAAAAATTAATGAAGAAGAGAGATTAAAAGAAGACCCATTCTATCAATTCAGATAAGGAGAAAATAGATGACGAAAATCGCTTCTCAGGAATCAACTGCAACAGCAGCCGTATCAGGAATAAAAAATGTTTCTGTTAGTAGTAGCAAAACAAGTTCTTTAAGCAAGAGCACGATCAGCAGTATGAAAACAGGCGTAGAGGTCAGTAACAACCTACTCACCGATATTTCAAATCTAGTTACTTGTGTCAATGAACAGGCAAACAAATTTCCCCAGCTTGCTCAAGCAATCGCAGTCAGAGACAGTCAATCAAGATTCAAGTAAGGAGTCAGTATGGAAAAGGAAGAGTTGCTCGCTGAATATGATCGTAAAATCAGCAACAATGAACAACGATTGGAGCGTCTGAGTAAAGAAAAACAGCAGTTAAAACAATGTATGCATTATTTAGAGATGGATATGCGAAAAAGCTTTCGAGAAATCCAACAATTCACAGAAGAATTAGTATCTCAAGGAAGCCAAGTTGCTCGTTGGGAGCAAAATGAGAATGAAGGGAAATCAACTTACTTCACGCAGTTGGTAGAAACCCAACAGCATCAACTAGATCAAGAATACTTAAAAGGTTTGATAAAACTTGAAGAAGAACGTATGGAACTTCAGAAAGAAAGGAATAAACGATGGGACTAATCTATTCAGCCACAGAGTCTTCTAATTTAATGAGCAATCTGACCACTAATTTATCGCTTGCTCGTACAACGATCACCCAACTACGAACAGGTAGTCAACAAGTTGTTCAAGCGGTTGATGGCAAAAAACTCTCAGGAGCTGCTTATCAAGCTGGAAAAGGGCTGTTTTCTGAGTTGATCATTCCTACGATCAATCGGGTAAACACTGCGGTACAAGGGATTCAGTCAGACTTGAATCTTTACTCTTCCGCACATCAAATGATTGCCAGTGAAGGATACTTGGACGAAGAGAATTTAAGCGGACAGATTCGTGCCAAAACATTCGCTAAACAATCGATCGATAACCACGCGCAGACGATTAGGCAGATCGCCAATACAAGCATATTACCAGGTATTACAGAAATGCTCAGTGATTTTCATCGAAACTTGATGCGAATGGCGGACAGCCTGCAAGAAGATATCTACAAGTTGCAACGCAAACAACAAAAACTGCATGCCTTTAACACCCAAACCAGTGGACTGTTCAATAACAGTCTGCTGGAATTGAAACTCGCCATGCAAAGCGTATTAGTCTTGAATCAAACAACCATCAAGACAGACGGTAGTTATGTATTGCCGAAAGGAGTGGATGGGAGTTGGTTTGAGAAGTACAAACCAAACGGACAAGCATTGTTAGAAGAATCTTCAAACAATGCTTACTTAGAACTGTATGCGGAGATCGAAAAATTGGTCCAACCCCTGAAAGATGGGAAAACCGATACAATCAGACGACTTGAAATGTTGCTCAGCAATTATCCTGATGCATTGGTAAACAAGTTGGCATCCAACGATGAATTTTTGATGCTTGCTAATCATCTACCATCAGGTATGAAAAATAAATTATTTAGCGGTCTTGCAAAATATGAAATGTTCGGTAAAGCTGTTGCTCAAGGAAAATGGATTCCTAAAATCGATACGATAGGCAAGGCCTATCAACATTTCACTAAATTTACCTCTCCTGTAAAAACCTACGTCAGTGAAGGCTTAAAGAACTCCCGCTTTATACAAGGAGCTAAAAATTGGGGTGTCGCCAAAGGATTAGGAACGGCAGGCCAAGTAGCTACTTATGCGCAATTAGGAGTCACTTTCGCCGCCAATGCTGTGAATGAATATGGAAAAACAGGAAGTGTTGGCAAAGGAATAATAGGTGGTGGAATAGAGATGGTGAAGAGTATTGGACCGTTAGAGGGAATGACGATTGGTAGTGCAATAGGAGGGGCTATTGGTACCGCAATTCCTATTCCGTTTTTGGGAACAGTTTCGGGAGCTGTAGGAGGTGCACTAATTGGTGGAGCTATAGGTGGAATAAACAAGTTAGTGCAATTTGTTAAACCAGATATCTATGATAGTGCAAAAGATGGAGCTTATAGTTTGCACGATAAGGCGTCTGAAGCTATAAGTGATGTCACAAAAAAGATGGGGAAATCAGTGACACAAAATATAAGCACAGTAAAACGTGTGTTCAGTAATATTCAGATAGTGGGAAAATCAATAGGAAAGGTGCTATCTTCAGTAAAACTATTAGAGGTTAGCGTTAATGGATAAAAATAATGAAGCAGCTATTCAATGCAACATTCGAGGAAAGTTTAAATTTATGTGATGATACATTTGTTACTTTTATGAATAAAGATGTTAATCAATTGCCGGATCCAACAGGCGGTAAGGTAGTTGCTAGAGTGATAGGAGTACTATTGCTTGTCTTTTTAATCGGAATCAATTATTTGATCGCCGTAATATCCACGAAAATTAGTAAAGGAGAACTAGGACCCAGTACAGTTCCTACACCAGAGATCAATTTTTTACCAATGTGGTCGTTTTATTTATTATTTTGTATCTGGCTAATTTTAGTTTTCATTTTTAGGGATAAAGGGGAGTATTACCTTACAAGAATAAGAGGTCAATTCAACTTAAACTTATATATCATTTGGTTAGTGATAGAGATGAATCTTTTATTCATAACTGTATTTTTTAAACCCCTTACCATTTTAGGTATGTTGTTCGTGCTAGGCTCAATCGGGCTAGTAGGCTATGTCGTGTTTAGGAGTAAAAAACGTACGATTGAATATGTGTTATATGAAGTTGAGAGAAAAAAAGACAGGGTAGATATACTGGTAGATAACGTAATGAAATTAGCAATGAAATATGGCTGGATGGTTGTGATTATCGTCATGATATGGAAGTTCATATTTCCAAATAGTGATGAAGTACGAACAGATTTTGTTGGATTCATAGGTATGTTAGGTATGTGGATAGCTATGGATATTGCAATAATTTTTGCAGAAGCCTATCTATATTTCCCCTATCTATTACAGGGGTATTATAAGCAAAAATACACAGAACAATACCGCAATTGGGAAAAGAAGAGTCAGCTAGAATGGTACGGAGAGAAGCATTTTAATAAGCACATCAAAGGAACTGATAGAGAAGAAACAACAAAAACACAAGGAGTAGATATTTAAAAATTAGAAGAGATTAACTCTAATTGGTGAAGAATATGAAAAAATTATTCAATGCGACGTTTGAACAAAGCTTAAACTTGTTGGATGATCGTTTAGTCGATTATATGATAAAAGATACTGAAAAAAGAGGATTATATAATGGGAAAAAGCGTTTTTTATTAATATCTATATCAATAATTTTAATAATGGCACAATATGGTTTTGTTAAATTTACTGAATTAGGGATGAAAGATCCTGATAGAAATAGCCTTGTTCCTGAACCAGATATAAATTTTTTGACAGAAAGTTTTTTTTGGATATTTCTTTTTATGTATTTATTTATCTGGTTATATACAAGATATAAAAATAAGAATAATAGTAGTACAAGAATTTTTATTACAATGAACACCTGTAACAATTACCTTATTTGGTTAATACTGACAGTAAATTTATTTTTTATTACTATGTTTCTGAAACTATTAACTTCTATTGGGATGATAATCGTTTTGATTTTATTAACCATAGTAGGTTATATCGTTATTAGAAGTAAATGTAATTCCTTAAATATAAAAATGCTTAATATAAAAGATAAAGAAAAAAATAAAGTCGATGATTTTATAGAAAAAATCATTCAAATGGTACTGAATTACGGCTGGATAGTGGTCATAATAGTTATAATTTGGAATTTTATTTTTCCAGATGGAGATACACCTCGAACAGATATGGTAGGTTTTATAAATATTTTAGCGATGTGGTTAGCGTTTGATATAGGATTTATCATCGCCGAAGCCTATCTATTCTTCCCGTATCTATTACACGGTTATTATAAACACAAATACTCAGAAGAATACCGCAATTTTGAAGGGAAAACACAATTAGAATGGTACGGAGAGAAATATTTTAACAAACATATCAAAGGAACCGAAAGAGAGGAAATGCAAGATGAATGAGGGTAAAAAGTTATTACCATTAGGAAGTGTCGTGTTGCTTGAAGAAGGTTTACAAAAATTAGTTATCGTTGGAAGAGGAGCTATATATACAGATCAACAGACGGAAAAAGATATATTTGCAGACTATATGGCAGTACTTTACCCCTCAGGATTAAATCCTGAAACAACGATTTTTTTTGATCATGGAAATATCGATAAAGTTGTTTTTGAAGGATATAGTGATGAGGAAGAAATGAGATTTTTAGATATCTATAGCAAGTGGGAGACTGACGTGAAGCAAGCAACCAGTAAACCAGCCCAATCAATTCCGGTTGGATTTGATTGACAGATGAACCGGCATGTTATTTAAAAGTGGTTGAAATGCTTTTTCTTTTTTAGGAAAATATAGGAAATCAACGAATTTATTTATAAGCGTCTATACAAAAAGAGAGTGGGACATTAGTCCTTCCTCAAAAATAGAAATGAGTCCAAATTTGATGTGTTTTGTCAAAATTGGACTCGTTTTTGTTTTTATTCGCACATTTCTCTCCATGTACTTCCCTAATTTTCTCAGATTTAATGCCATAAGTGCCAAACCCACATCAATCGTCGCTCCTTGTTTTCCTCGTAAGTGAAAACGATGGAACGCTAAGTGAGCCTTTAGATGACCAAACACTGGTTCGACATCGACTTTTCGCCGACGATAAATCGAACCGGTTTTTTCCTCCAAAAGCTTCTTTTTGCATTCTGCTTTAAAATAGCGCCAAGAATTATTCACTAGAAGCTGCCGCTTTTGTGTGCCTTTCGAACGGGTACATTGACTCCGGACTGGACAAGCTCGACAATCTTCGCATTCATACACTTTGAAATCTCGGACAAAGCCCCCTTTATCTTTTCTCCGACTATAGCCTTTGAACGGGACAGGTCGCTTTGCTGGGCAAATATACTCATCTTGTTCTTCCAGATAGTGCCAATTTTCTATGTTGAACGGATTCTCCTTGTTCTTCTTTTTGCTTTCTTTGTAATACGTACTGTAGGTGATCAATGGTGTTTTATGTAGAACATCATGGATATACATATAATTTTGTTCACTCCCATAACCTGCATCAGCTACAATATATTCTGGTAGCTCTTTATGTTGTTCTAAAAAACTGTCTAAAAATGGCGCCAAGGTTTTAGTGTCCGTTGGGTTTGGGAATAAGTCATAGGCTAAGATATACTGGTTTTCTGTCGCAATTTGTAGATTATACCCTGGTTTTAGCTGTCCATTACGCATATAATCGTCTTTCACTCGCATAAAAGTGGCATCCGTATCTGTTTTAGAAAAGCTGTTTCGTTCTTGGAAGAGACGACGGTATCGTTCATATTTTTGTTTTCTAGGTAGGTAATCCGCTTGTACTTGTCGAAGGTATTTTTTATAGACTCGTTTTTTTCTCTTTAACTGACTTTGCTTTTTTGGGGATTGTTCTTGAGCTAATTGTGTATTTGTTTCATGGAGTTCAGCTTCGAGATGATGAGCGACTTCTTCTAGTTGGTCGCTCGACAATCCATCGGATTGCCCTTCTTCTTTTAAACAAGGAAGGATCTCTTCTTGATAGAGGGTTTGGTAGAATGCTTCAGATTTTTCATCTAAAGCGCATTCGTATCGAGTAGTTGCTTTTCGCCAAACAAAGCTGAACTTATTGGCGTCCGCTTCAATTTTCGTGCCATCAATAAAAATCGCTTCATTATCGATGACTTGATTCGTAATCAACTGACGACGAAATAGAACAAAGGCTTCAGTTAACAGCTGAGCGGTTGTCTCATCACTTCGAAATCGGTTGATTGTGCGGTAGCTAACTTGTTCGTGATTGGCTAACCAACGCATTCGGTAGCTATCGTCTAAAAGAAATTCAATCTTTCGACCAGAAAAAACACGTTGGGTATAGGCATAAAGAAGAATCTTTAACATCATTTTCGGATGATAGGCAGGACGCCCAAGTTGTTGTTCTAATTCATTGAAGAGGTGTGGAGGGATTGCTTCAACTAAAGAATTGACGGCAAACGCAACATCAGTTTCAGGAATAAACTGTTCCATATCTAGTGGTAAAGTGGTTTGATTAATGGTATAATTTTTGAACATAAGGCACACTCCTTTTTGATTGGGTTTAGTCACTTTAATCATACAAGGTTGTGTGCTTTTTTGTGTTCCTTAAATTCAAAAATATGCAAAAAAAGTGGGACGATAATCAGCTTTTCTTCTGATTATTGTCCCACTCTCTTTTCGAAATAATGACTGTGAATAGGGTCGCTATCGCTAGATTATTTATATGTTTTTTCTAACTTTTTTAGTTCTTCTAGCATTGCTTTTCTGCGCGGGTACTTTTCTTTTAGTTCTTTGATCAGTAATTGAACAGAGATCGTGCTACTAGGGAGGGTGGCCATTTCGGCGATCAGCAAAGCCATTTTATGATACCGTAAACGTGTAGTCGTCTCAGCAGCCATCCGGCGTAATTCATATTCATATTTTTGAAGGAGTGCTTCTGGGAACTGCTTTCTTAAGAAAGAAAAATAGCGGCTGGCTTCTTCCAGTCCAGGTGACTTGAGAACATAATCCAACAATAGATCGTATCGTCTTTCTTTCGAATAGAACAATCCAACGTCTGTACGATACTTTAATTTTTCAAATAAGTTTTCTCGTACTTCTTCCCACTGATCAATCGAATATGTTTTTTTCAATTGATGAATCAAATTCATATCGACGGTCTCTCCTTCTAATAGGAGATGTAAAATTTGTTCCGCATAAAGCTCTTTTTTTCCTAACTTATGATAGAGGTTTTTTAATGCATAGCGATGCAAGGTGACCATATCAGAAGAGTGTTGATCTAATACAATACTTTCATTCAAAACAGTAATTGCTTCTTCATAAGCTCTCTTTTGCATCAGATAGTCGATATATTGTGAACGTATAGTTGGAGATTGCCAGCTTTCACGTGCACGTTGATGAATTTGGTTGTCTGTATAATTCAAATTTTCCATTTGGCGAATGGATAGAAGTCGTTTGTTTTTATAGTTGAAGTGTCCGCCATTTTCAGATGTTTGATCAAGTTTTTGCTGATCCTGATCAAAGTACTGTTCGGGGAATTCTTCATGTAAAATTTGTTGGATATAAAAGCTAGATTGGCCTGCACTACTTATTTTGGTCGAAAGTTTAGAATATATTCGTTGTTTTTCTGGCTCGGATGCATGTCTCAGTAACTTTTTCCATAGAGAATAACAGTGATGCATGATAAGACTGATATCATTTTCTACATTATGTACTTTTGATAAATCAAAGTGTTCCACTATTCTGTTCATTAATTCGAATGCATGAAGGATTTGCTTTTTTTCGATTGATGTATCAATAAGACTGTTTAAAAATTCAGACAGTTCTTTATTGATGTTTTGAAGTGTACGATCATGAATGTTGCTCCCAGAATAATGGGTATGTTTTTCTAAAATAACAATCATTTTATCGTAATCGTCAATATTTTTGATTGCAGTATGTTCTTGGAATCGTTGAGTTAGTTCTTGATTCTCTTTTAAAACATTTAATAGAAAGTCTTGAATATCTTGTTCATTTGCATAAGAGATCAACTTGACCAGTTCATTTGCTTTATCCTGCTCTTTTTCTTGTTCATATTTGAACAAGATAGCTACGACATGAGGACAATGACCTGTGTCTTCGTGGGAGCAACTGCAAGACAGACCATAGAATTGGTCGTCATCTGTTAACTGGACAAGTACGTCATACTCCTTGTTGTTTTCTTCTGTGACTTTTGCGATGATTTTTTCTTTTGTAAACAAATATCCATGAACACGTTTTTCAATAAACAATTCATAGCCATGATCTAAATCAGATTCCCAAAAACCGTTTTTCCAATCTTTCATAATATTTCCTCCTTTAGTTATCTTCATAGTTTAATTTTACCGAATAAATAAAAAGAAAACAGCAATTTTTTTCCAGTACGAAGATTATTTAATCTATTATAAAAGTAATAATAATATAAAACTGTTATTTTAATTTTTAGATAACTAAAAGTAACTCCGATTTACTTAAAAACTAAAGGAATTTTTCCACGAGTGGCTGATTTTCTGGACGTTTCTCTTTTTCTGATAATACAATCTGTTTAATGAGTCCATCTAAAGTGATTACTGCCATTTCTTCTTCCACTTTTTTTTGTAATCGAGAATAAGTTGCAGCTAAGACTTCTTGGATATTAGCGCCTACCACGCAATTCGGATTTGTTTTTGGGTCTACTTGGATCAAATTCGTGTTACCTTCAATACTTCGATAAATTTCCAATAAATTGATATTTTCGGGAGCTTTCGCAAGTACGGGTGTTGGTTTCCCACTTGTTGTATGGATAAGGTCTGCTTTTTTTAATTGACTCATGATTTTTCGAACATTTGTTGGATTCGTTTCAATGCTACTTGCAATCATGTCACTTGAAAGTAAATCAGTTCCTTGAAATATGTGGATATAAGCTAGGATATGAATTGCATCGCTTAATTGTAGAGAATATTTCATTAAAATCCATCCTTTCAACTTGATTTCTTGACTTATCTTAGCATACTCTTTATGATAATGGTGTATTTTAAAAATGTACAGCTATGTGAACAAAAATAATTAATCAATAGGGAGTGGGAATATGACTTATTTAGTAACAGGAGCAACTGGAGGATTTGGACGCTACGCTTTAGAAGAATTAAAGAAACTGGTTCCTTTGGAGGAAATCTATGTCCTTGCTCGTAATGAAGAAAAAGCCCAGAAATTAATTGAAGCAGGTCTTCAAGTTCGCATCGGTGATTATGCAGATCGCGAGACAATGGTACAGGCGCTACAAGGAATCGATCGTCTATTATTTGTATCAGGTGTACCGGGAAACCGACAAGCTGAACATCAACATGTTGTAGAAGCAGCAAAAGAAACAGGGGTTTCTTTTATTGCCTATACTAGTTTTGCGGATGCAGATCATTCGACCAGTATCTTGGCTCCAGACCATCAATTTACAGAAAAAATCATCAAAGAATCTGGTATCAAACATACCTTTTTAAGAAATAACTGGTACCTAGAAAATGAGATGCCATTGATTGAAGTAGCATTGAAAACTGGTCAGTTTGTTTATGCAGCTGGCGAAGGCAAGACCGGTTGGGCGTTAAAGAGAGAGTATGCAGAAGTAGCTGCAAAAGTATTAGCAGGAATGGATTATCCTGAGGTCTTAGAATTATCTGGAAAACCAATCACCTATCAAGCCTTGGCAGAACAAGTTGCTAGAGTAAGCGGGAAATCTTTAGAAATCCTTTCGTTGGATGCAGATGAATTCACAGCTAAACTAACAGCGTCGGGATTTTCTCAAGGTGGTGCAGAAATGACGACTGCAATCCAAAATGATATTCGCAACAATCAGTTAGATGTAACTTCTGATGATTTTGAAAAAGTATTAGGTCGCAAATTGACTTCGATAGAAGATGGGTTAAGGGAGTTAGGTATCTAGCAAATTTACGTAAAAAGTAGAGTTTGTAGAAAACATTTTCTTACTCATTATTTGTGTTGTTTTTCTTTTAAAATTCAAATCAAACATAGGTCGAGTAGCTAAGAGTCAGTTGTTGATTTTTAGTTTCTCGACTTATTTTTTGATGGTGCTGTTTAGTTAGTTTTTTAGTTTAAAGGAATTTCATGCTTGCGTTATCTCAGCTATTTATTGTTTTGTTTTAATTTATTTTATAAGGTTTGACATAAACGTTTTCCTGATTTAAATATTTCTACCACTTGTAAATCTTAATAATTTTGTGGCTGAAAAGAGGTATATAGTTGTGTATAATTAAAAATGTGTGGTTTTTATGGAGTAATAAAATTAATTTTTTGAAGATTTGATGATACATATATCTGATCTCTCATAATTGCACATGCTGTTATAAAATTATTGAGAAAAAGGAGAATGAAATGAAAGCAAAAAATATTTTATTTAGTGCAATCGTTCTAAGCAGTTTAGTATCTACGAACCTTGTAGTACTTGCAGAAGAATCAATAACATCGAGTTCTACTGAAACAACAGTTTCAACCCAAATCGAGGGAGTAACGGCAACCACTGAATCAGACGGATCAGAACAGACTAGCGAACCTGTAGAAAAAACAGAAGTAATTACGAATCCTCTAACTAATGGAGATGAATTAACGCATACGCATCAAGCAGATTTATCACAATTTGAAAGTCCAGAGGTATCAGCTTTTTCTGCACGTTCTTCTGTTAATGCACAACAAGCATTTATAGATAGTATTGCAGCAAGTGCCCAAACATTAGCTAACGCAAATGATCTATATGCTTCAGTTATGATTGCACAAGCGATTGTGGAAAGTGGTTGGGGCAGAAGTACGCTATCTGCTGCTCCAAATTATAATTTATTTGGTATCAAAGGTAGCTATAATGGACAATCTGTTACGATGCCAACTTCAGAGTTTATCAATGGGCAATGGATTACTGTAAATGCAGCTTTTCGTAAATATCCATCTTATGCAGAGTCATTACAAGATAATGTGACGGTATTGAAGACTACTTCTTTCCAACCAGGAGTCTTCTTCTATTCAGGTGCATGGAGAAGTAATACTTCTTCTTATCGAGATGCCACAGCATGGTTGACGGGCCGCTATGCTACAGCTCCTAATTATGGTTCTATTCTAAACAACGTGATTGAAACATACAATCTTACTCAGTATGACACACCGAATGTCGATACTTCACCAATGTATCGTTTATATAATCGTAGTACTGGACAGCATTTGTATACTTTGAATGTGGGTGAGAGAAACCACTTATCAACAGTTGGCTGGATCTATGAAGGGATTGCATGGCAAGCACCAAACAGTGGGCAACCGGTTTATCGTCTGTACAATCCAAATAACGGGGATCATCATTATACGATGGCTCAGTCAGAAATCAACTTTTTGACGCCACTTGGTTGGAGATATGAAGGATTAAGTTTCTTTTCAGGTGGTTCAAAACCAATTTATCGTTTGTTTAATCCAAATGAAACAATAGGAACGCACCATTATACGCTAAGCTCAGCTGAGAGAGATTCGTTGACACCATTGGGTTGGAGATATGAAGGTATCGGGTTCTATGCGTATTAAAACAAGAATTTACGTTGTAGTTTATCTATCGAAAAAGAATTGATTGAGATAATAAATATCGCACCTAGGTTGTTCTTAAACCGGGAGCGATATTTTTTTGGAATAAAAAAACTTAACGCAAGCTATGAAAAAAACTTACGAAAAATTTTCATTTATGCTATGCTGTTTTTCATGAAAAGGAGTGATTGAAGTGCCAACAAACAAAAAAGAAGGAATTATTTTTACAACGATGATGTGTTTTCTGATGGTTTTAGGGATGAGTATCTATAATCTCTGGTTACATAATGCGTTGCATGTATCAAACTTATTCGTAGGCCTTATATCAGGATTTATCGTGGCATTTATCTTAGATGTTTTTATCATAGGAGTAATCGCGAAAAAGATTGCTTTCAAATTACCTATAAATAAACAAAATAAAATGCAAATGATCCTCACGATTTCATGCCTCATGGTTTTAGGTATGGTGACATGTATGTCATTATTCGGTATTGTTATTGAACAAGGGATTCCAGAACAATTTCTTTCTGCCTATCTTACAGCTTGGAAAATGAATGTGATCATGGCGTTGCCGTTACAATTATTATTTGTCGGTCCAGTTTCACGTGCAGTTTTGGCGACGATCCAAAAATAAATAAAGAAGTCTCTATGTTGTCGCTAGCAACTTTCTGGGAGATAAGCTAAAATGCAAGCAAGACATAAATGTGAGGCTTAGATGATGATCGAAGAATATTTTAAAGAGGTAGGCTTGACGATGGTCGAACTACCTGTTGAATGGGTAGATGAACAGTTGATTTATCGAGGGTTGATCAAGGAGCTTCCGACGATCAATGCGGAGGCTAATTCAAGGGCAAAAATGCAGCAACAATTAGCAGAGACCTACCGAATCTATCGTGAACAACTTCTTCTTGAATCAGAAGAGGAAAAAGAAACTACCACGAATCTGACGAGTGAACAATTATTGCGCTATTATGATGGAGAAACGTTTGATGGCTTTTCTTTATTTGATCAATTACCGGAAGAATAGTCTATCAAGGGAGAATGTGCTAGTAGTGTTCACTATTTAGCAATAAGACGACATCCACGAAATTTGTTTTCAAATTTTTGTGAATGTCGTCTTATTTTTTAATAAAGAATATTCTGGTTTTTACGTAACTTTATTATGAAAGACACCTCAAACCTCAAATGTTTCACGGGAAACATTATTTGCGGATTTGTCCATCTCCATAGATGATGTATTTCGTCGTTGTTAACTCATTCAACCCCATTGGACCTCTAGCGTGGAGTTTTTGTGTAGAAATACCGATTTCTGCACCGAAGCCAAATACTGAACCATCCGTGAAGCGAGTGGAAGCATTGACGTAAACAGCAGCTGCATCAACTTCATTTAAAAAGCGTTGGCTTGCTGTGTAACTGTCCGTCACGATAGCTTCGGAATGTTGTGTATTGTGACGGTTGATATGTTCGATTGCTTCGTCCAAAGAATCAACGATCTTAACCGCTAAAATATAATCCAAATATTCTGTATCCCAATCGGTTTCGTCTGCTAAGGTTGCGGTCTCTAAATAATCCAACGCACGAGCATCTGCATGTAGAGAGACACCATGTTCAACCAGTGCTTGCTCAATAGATGGCAAGAAGAAAGGCGCGATCTCTGAATGGATCAGCAAAGTCTCGGCAGCGTTACAGACAGAAGGGCGAGATGTTTTGGCGTTCACAATGATATCCACTGCCATGGCTAATTGTGCTTCTTTATCGATATAGATATGGTTGTTGCCGGTGCCTGTTTCAATGATTGGGACAGTGGCTTGCTCTTTCACACGTTTGATCAACGAAGCACCACCTCGAGGGATCAATACGTCTAAATAATCTGTTAAACGCATCAATTCCGCAGCGGTCTCATGAGAGGTATCATCCACGAATTGGATTGTATAAGGCGATACTTCAGCATTTTCCAATGTTTCTTGAAGTAATTCAACCAACAATTGATTGGAGTGGAAGGCTTCTTTTCCACCACGTAAAATCACTGCATTTCCTGATTTAAATGCGAGACTGGCCGCATCAGTTGTCACATTCGGACGTGATTCGTAGATCATGCCGATGACCCCTAGAGGGACACGCTTCTTGCCAATCAATAAACCGTCTTCGTTTTGCCACATGTGATCGACTTTTCCGATTGGATCGTCTAGTTGCGCCACTTTAATGATTTCTTCCGCCATTGTATGGATACGTTCTGGTGTTAGCCGTAAACGATCTTGCATTGTTTCGCTAATATTATTTTCTGTCGCTTGATCTAAGTCTTTTTGATTGGCTTCAAGAATGGCTAGTTGATTTCTCTTGATTGTTTGTGCCATTTGCAACAATAAGTCATTTTTTTGTTTAGTCGGCATCAAAGCAAGTTCGCGTGCGCCTTTTTTTGCTTGTTTCCCAAGTTGGATAAGATCAGTCATTATAAAACCTCCTTAAATAATGTTCCGATTTCTTTTCCAGCCAAAATATCAAAAATGATTGCTGGATTTTTTCCATTTGCTAAGATCATTGGGCGATTTGCTTCAAAGATCCTTAAAGCTGCTTTTAGTTTGCTTGCCATCCCACCAGTTCCGTAGGTGCTACCAGCACCACCTGCTTGGGCCATCAGTTCATCATCAATTGCGGTAACTGTTTGATACATTTCAGCGTCAGGATTGATGGTTGGATTATCCGAATAAAAACCGTCGATATCTGAAAGAATGATGAGTAGATCAGCGGCAATCAGTTTGGTAACGATCGCAGATAACTGATCGTTGTCGCCAAATTTGGTGGAGTGATCTAATTCATCAACTGCGACGGTGTCATTTTCATTGACGATCGGAATGGTTCCCATTGCTAGTAGCTGTTCTAACGTATTGACAACATTTTTTCGGCTTTCAGGGTAATCGATAACATCTCGCGTCACTAAGATTTGGGCAGTTTGTTGACCATACGCACTGAACCGTTGATTATAGATATTCATCAATTCAGCTTGTCCAATTGCTGCAATCGCCTGTTGTTCTGGGATCGTATTAGGACGCTTTGCTAAATTCATCTTGTGCATCCCAACACCTACTGCACCGGAAGAGACTAAGACGATTTCTTTGCCTTGATTACGAAGGTCAGAGAGAACAAAAGCGAGTTGATCGATCGCGCCCAAATTGATGTTGCCATTTGGATAGATCAACGTACTTGTTCCTACTTTTATAATGATTCGTTTTGCTTCTATTATTTCTTTTCGCATGGAGCACCTCAACTAATCTTTTTTACACAGAAATGATTTTGCTCTATTCTACTTGTTTTCAATCATAAAGTCATGTTTTAATAAACTTTTTTTCAAAAAATCAATAAATTTGTTTCTTAAGCAGAGAAAGGAATTTCATGAAGAATTCGTTAACTTTGGGTATTCAGTCGCTTGGTATGTTAAAATAGAACTAGTTTACTCTGGGAGGGATTCGGTGAATAAAAGAGGTTTTGAAGTAATTACACGTTATCAGGATCAACAGATCCAATTGCCGCAAAGAGCGACTCATCACGCTGCCGGTTATGATTTTGAAGCAGCAGAAGATGTGGTGATTCCTAGTGTTTGGAAAGCCGGGTTCAAGCAAGGACTAACAGCTGTATCAGATGCGCTGATCTCTGAAATGTCAGCAGAGGAAAAGAAAATCAAACCCGTTTTAGTGCCTACAGGAATCAAAGCGTATATGGGTGAGGATGAATTCTTACAATTAGCCAATCGTTCGAGCAATCCATTAAAACGTTTTTTGTTTTTGACGAATGGTGTCGGCGTGATCGACAGTGACTATTATAATAACGAAGCAAATGAAGGGCATATCATGTTCCAATTCACGAATTTTGGTTTCAAAGATGTAGTGATCAAAAAAGGGGAAAGAATTGGGCAAGGAATCTTCCTACCGTTCTTAAAAGCGGACCAAGATCAAACCGCTAATGCTCGCCAAGGTGGATTTGGTTCATCCAACCAATAAGCAAAGTAGATTTAAGTTATCTTTAACTCAAGAAAAGTAAAATGAAAGACAGGTGGTACACCGAAATGGCCAAAAAAGCAAAAGTTCAATTTGTTTGTCAAAATTGTGGCTATGTGTCGCCTAAATTTTTAGGACGTTGCCCAAATTGTGGCAAATGGAATACCATGGTTGAAGAAATCGAACAAGATACAACGGACCGCAGAGTACGAACGAGTTTGACCGGAGAAAAAGCCAAGCCAACAAAAATCGCTGAGGTGGTTCCTAAAAAAGAACCACGAGTAAAGACGAAGCTAGAAGAATTGAACCGTGTTTTAGGCGGTGGTGTGGTTCCTGGCTCGATGGTTTTGATTGGTGGCGATCCTGGTATCGGAAAATCCACCCTACTCTTGCAAGTATCACAGCAACTGGCTGCTATTGGTGGAAAAGTCCTTTACGTATCGGGAGAAGAGAGTGCGGACCAAATCAAGTTGCGTGCAGAACGATTAGGTTCGATCGACACAGAGTTTTACTTGTATGCAGAGACAGATATGAATGAAATCAGTCGAGCCATCGAACAAATTTCACCTGATTATGTCATTATCGATTCGATCCAAACAATGACTCAACCTGATATTACGAGTGTCGCTGGTAGTGTTAGTCAAGTGCGAGAAACCACAGCTGAGCTATTGAAAATCGCAAAAACAAACGGTATTGCCATTTTTATAGTAGGTCATGTCACGAAAGAAGGCTCAATTGCAGGTCCGCGCATGTTAGAGCACATGGTTGATACGGTCTTGTATTTTGAAGGTGAGCAACATCATAGTTTTCGTATTTTACGTGCCGTCAAAAATCGTTTTGGTTCCACCAATGAGATCGGTATTTTTGAGATGCACGCCCATGGGCTTGAAGAAGTAGCGAATCCTTCACAGATTTTCTTAGAAGAACGATTGGATGGAGCGACAGGTTCAGCGATCGTTGTCGCCATGGAAGGAACACGCCCGATCTTAGTAGAGATCCAAGCTTTAGTCACACCCACGATGTTCGGAAATGCCAAACGAACAACGACTGGTTTAGACTTTAATCGGGTGTCATTGATCATGGCAGTCTTAGAAAAACGGGCAGGATTATTGTTGCAAAATCAAGATGCTTACTTAAAAGCAGCTGGTGGGGTAAAATTAAATGAACCTGCGATCGATTTAGCAATTGCAGTCAGTATTGCGTCTAGTTACAAAGAAAAAGGAACACAACCAACGGAGTGTTTTATTGGAGAAATTGGTCTGACTGGTGAAATCAGAAGAGTTAACCAAATTGAACAACGAGTAAAAGAAGTACAAAAATTAGGTTTTACAAAAGTATATTTACCTAAAAATAATTTAGGTGGTTGGAATATTCCAGAGGGTATCGAAGTCGTAGGTGTTGCTACACTTGATGAAACTCTTAGACGAGTATTTCGATAAAATCAAAATGAAATGGAGGAAACAGGATGCAAAAACGTGTCATCACCTTACTGATGATCATCGTTGGTGCCAGCTTAGGGATTTCTTTTTTACCTACAGCTTGGCAGGCGATCGGTCAACAGACGAATGGATGGCTGAATAACACCTTTACCAATAGCTTGTTAGGTGCACTTATTTTCTTTCTATTATCTTTGCTATTGGCAAAACATATAACAGCAGTCATCAAGCAAATTGAAGAAAAATTAAGTGAGGTCAGCTTGACGTATCTCTTATTTGGCGCAATCGGAGCAATTATTGGCCTAACGTTGGGGGTTGTGATTTCAACACCGCTTTACAATATTGAAATACCTTTTGTAAACAGTGTTTTACCCATCTTATTGATGGTGATCCTTGGCTATTTGGGCTTGCGAATGGGAACGACCCGCATCGAAGAATGGAAGAAAATATTTGGACCAAGAAGTAAAAAGGTCGAACAAGAAACACCTAGTCAGGTGGAAAGCCAGTTATTAGAACGCAAACTAGATGATCATTTTCATAAATATAAAATTTTAGATACAAGCGTCATTATTGATGGACGTATTTACGACATCACAAAAACGGGATTTCTAGAAGGAACGTTGATGATCCCAAATTTCGTTCTATATGAATTACAATATATCGCTGATTCTGGCGATAGCTTGAAACGGGTACGTGGGCGTCGCGGACTAGATATTTTGAACGCGTTACAAAAAGAAGAAGGTATTTCAGTTGAGATGTATGATGGCGATTTTGAAGACATCAGTGAAGTAGATAGTAAGCTGATCAAATTGGCAAAACTATTAGATGGTGTCATCGTGACCAATGATTATAATCTTAACAAAGTTTCTGAATTTCAAAATGTACCAGTTCTCAACATCAATGCACTTGCTAACGCAGTGAAGCCAGTCGTTATCCCCGGTGAGAATATGAATGTACTAGTGGTCAAAGCAGGTACAGAACGTCAACAAGGGGTTGCTTATCTAGATGACGGCACAATGGTGGTTGTTGAAGATGGACAACATTACATGAATGAACGGATCGAAGTTGTAGTAACGAGTGCACTACAAACAGCTGCCGGCCGAATGATCTTTGCAAAACCTGCTCATGCGGGTAGAGGAATCGATAACAAGCGTGAAAATGAGAAAAAAGCGAAATAAAAACGTAATATGGTAAATATGAGGCAGTTAGACATCGTAAGATTTTTTTGAGAGATGGTTTTTGCTTCCTCAGTTTAGCTAGAGCAGGCGAGGATTGAAAAGTAGGGCAAACTATTTTTTCGATTCCCGCCTTCTTACGTAGATTTGAATGACTTTTTCATAATCTCTTTACTATTTAACGTATAAAAGGTAAAATTTGTGCTGAGTAGCTTTAAATTTCAACATTTATCGCTAAAGGAGATCCAACCCAAAACAATCTGATCAGATGTTGTATTGTCAGTTGTTTTGGGCGTCTCAAAGTCTAGTTTGAAAGAAGAGGAAGAAAATGACGAAAGTACGCGTACGTTATGCACCAAGTCCAACAGGGCATTTGCATATTGGGAATGCACGAACTGCATTATTCAATTATTTATTTGCCCGTCACAATGATGGAGATTTCATTATCCGCATTGAGGACACTGACCAAAAACGAAACATTGAAGATGGCGAAAAAAGCCAATTAGAGAATCTTGCATGGTTAGGGATGGAATGGGATGAATCACCTGAAAATCCAGGTGAATACGGTCCTTACCGTCAATCTGAAAGAAAAGAAATCTACCAACCATGGATCGATCAGTTATTAGCAAGTAATCGTGCTTACAAATGCTATTGTTCAGAAGAAGAATTAGAAGCAGAACGTGAAGCGCAACGTGCCCGTGGCGAAATGCCTCACTACGCTGGGACTTGTGCGAACTTGTCACCTGAAGAACAAGCGAAAAAAGAAGCAGAAGGCATTGTACCGGTGATTCGTTTCCGTGTGCCTCGCAATACAGAATATGCGTTTACCGACATGGTCAAAGGAGACATCACCTTTGAATCAGACAATATCGGTGGGGATTATGTCATCCAAAAACGTGATGGTATGCCAACCTATAACTTTGCGGTAGCTGTTGACGATCATTTAATGAAGATCACTCACGTGTTACGTGGGGATGACCATATTGCGAATACGCCAAAACAATTAATGATCTATGAAGCGTTTGGTTGGACTGCGCCAACATTTGGGCATATGACCTTGATCATCAATTCTGAAACGGGCAAAAAATTAAGTAAACGTGATGAATCGATTTTACAATTTATCGAACAATACCGTGAATTAGGCTACCTACCAGAAGCGATGTTCAATTTTATTGCTTTACTAGGCTGGTCTCCTGTCGGTGAAGATGAATTGTTCAGTCAAGAAGAATTGATCAAAATGTTTGATCCACAGCGCTTGAGCAAATCACCAGCTGCATTTGACGCGAAAAAATTACAATGGGTGAACAACCATTACATCAAAGAAATGGATCTAGATGCATTGACAGAAATGTGTTTACCTTATTTGATCGCTGATGGTCGTGTGCAAGAAAATCCAGATGCACAAACAATCGAATGGGTGAAAAAAATCGTTCGTCTGTATCAACCACAAATGAGTTATGCAGCGGAAATCGTTGAGGTATCAACATTATTCTTTAACGAACATCCTGTATTAGATGAAGCAGCCAAAGAAGTATTAGCGGGTGAAACGGTTCCGACTGTGTTGAAAGCTTTCAAAGAACAACTTACTCAAATGGAAGTTGTAGATGCACCCACAGTCAAAGCAGCAATCAAAGCAGTACAAAAAGAAACAGGGGTAAAAGGAAAGAACCTATTTATGCCGATCCGTGTCGCTGTTTCAGGACAAATGCATGGACCTGAATTACCAGAAACAATCGAATTGTTAGGGAAAGAAAAATCTTTAGCACATTTAAATCAAGTATTGAACTAAACACGATGAACAGAAAGAAGTAAAAAAAGAATGGTTTCAAGAGAGTCAACGGGTGGTGTAAGTTGTCAATTGTTCTTTTTTGAAATGCCTCTGGGAGTGGTCTTTGCGAAGAGGGGTTGATCAATATCAATCCTTGAAAGTAGCGAAGAACGAATAGCAGACGTTACCTGTTAGAGATAATCATTTGATTATGAAAAAAAGTGGAACCACGCCTCATAGCGTCTTTTAATAAGGAAACTTATTAAAAGACGTTTTTTAGTTGTCTTTCGTTGTTCATACATACAGTCGAAAAAAGAAAGGAGAGGAAGTTGATGGAATGGTTCAAACGAGCTGTCATTGCCGTAAAGAAAAATGATCCAGCAGCGCGTACTACAGCAGAGGTCATTTTGACCTATCCTGGGCTACATGCGTTATTTTGGCATCGTTTCTCCCATTATTTATATCGCCATCGTCTCTATTTGATTGCCAAAATGAATGCCCAATTTTGGCGATTCATTACGGGAATAGAGATACATCCAGGAGCGACGATCGGAACGGGTGTGTTTATCGATCATGGTATGGGGATCGTCATTGGAGAAACAGCAGAAATTGAAGATGATGTGGTCTTGTTTCATGGTGTCACTTTAGGTGGGACGGGAAAAGAAACGGGGAAAAGACATCCAACCGTCAAAAAAGGTGCAATGTTGTCCGCCAATGCCCAAATCCTAGGACCGATCACCATAGGAAAAGATGCGAAAATCGGCGCAGGCGCAGTCGTCTTAAAAGATATACCTGATGGGGCAACAGCAGTAGGGATACCAGCAAAAGTTGTCCGAATCAATGGAGAGAAAGTAGGGGATGAGAATGATAAAAATCTATAATACGCTATCAAGAGAAAAAGAGACTTTTATTCCTTTAAAAGAAGGACAAGTTTCAATGTATGTTTGCGGACCAACTGTTTATAATTATATCCACATTGGCAATGCACGAAGTACGATTGCGTTTGACACGATTCGACGTTATTTGGAATACCGTGGATACCAAGTGAACTACGTATCGAACTTTACAGATGTGGACGATAAAATCATCAAGGCTGCCAATGAGCTTGGGATCACAGCGCCTGAAGTTGCTGATCGTTTTATCAAAGCTTTTGAAGAAGATACGAAAGCATTGAATGTGCAGCCAGCAACGAGCCATCCAAGAGTAATGGACCATATGGAAGATATTCGCGTATTCATCCAAACATTGATCGACAAAGGTTTTGCTTATGAATCGAATGGCGATGTTTATTATCGTACGCGAAAATTTACTGATTATGGTCAATTGAGTGATCAATCGATCGACGAGTTAGAGATTGGTGCAAGTCAACGTACTGGCGCAGAACAGCAACAAAAAGAAGATCCTTTAGACTTTGCCTTGTGGAAAAAAGCAAAACCAGGAGAGATTTCATGGGAATCGCCATGGGGAGAAGGACGTCCAGGGTGGCATATCGAATGTTCCGTGATGGCAACGAAACATTTAGGTGAGACTATTGATATCCACGGCGGTGGCCAAGATTTGGAGTTTCCTCATCATGAGAACGAGATTGCCCAAAGTGAAGCGAAAACAGGCAAAAAATTTGCGAACTATTGGATGCACAATGGCTATGTGACGATTGGTGAAGACGATCAAAAAATGAGTAAATCTTTAGGGAACTTTATCACTGTCCACGAAATGATCCAAGAGGTAGACCCACAAGTGTTACGCTTCTTTATGGCAACCACACAATATCGTCGACCGATCCGCTATAGTGAAGCAACGATGAAAGAAGCAGCGACAAATTTACAACGCTTGAAAAATACGTTTGATAATCTAAACTTCCGTTTTGAAAATGCGGTAGAAGCCCAGTCGGAAGATGAGAGACAGGTAACAGAACTGGAACAATTAGAAACACGATTCATCAAAGAAATGGACGATGATTTCAATGCGGCTAACGGCATCACAGTTGTCTATGAATTAGCAAAATGGATCAATACGTATTTGGAACAACCGACTGTCTCCAAAACGATCCTATCCAAAAGTGAGGCACTATTTACCCAATGGTTGTCGATCTTTGGTATCTTATTTACGACAGCAGAAATGTTGGATGAAGAAATCGAGCAACTGATCGAAGAACGAACACAAGCCAGAAAAAACCGAGATTTCGCCCGTAGTGATGAAATTCGGGACCAATTAAAAGAAAAAGGTATCTTGTTAGATGACACCCCACAAGGTACTCGTTGGAGAAGAGAAGCATGAGAGATCATACACAATTAAATGGTTTAGCGCTTGCTTATGTTGGAGATGCTATCTACGAAATCTATATTCGAGATTACTTGATTGAAAAAGGTGAAACAAAGCCGAATAAACTGCACCGAGCAGCGACACACTATGTTTCGGCAAAGGCACAAGCTTTTTTGATCCAACAAATGTTGCAAGAAAACCTCTTAACAGAAAATGAAGAGCTTTACTATCGCAGGGGTAGAAATGCCAAAAGTCATACGAGTGCAAAAAATGCGGATATTACAACTTATCGTGTTGCAACAGGGTTTGAAGCCTTGATGGGCTACTTACATCTAACAAAACAAACCGAACGTATGGAAGAATTGATTAATTGGTGTATTGAGAAAGTAGGTGAAACCCATGAGGAAAGAAAATAAAGAACGTAACTATCAAAAACGAAACAAAAAAGATTCTCAACGTTTTACAAAAGGCAATGAGAAACGTAGTGCAAAGAAGGAAACAGTTTATGTTGGTCAAGAGGACACAACGAGTGAAGACAATTTTGTATTTGGTCATCATGCGACAGTCGAAGCTTTGCAACAAGGTCGTGGAAATAAATTGTTCCTTCAAGAAGATTCACGGGGAGACAAGGTTGAAGAGTTGAAAAATATTGCTCGAGAACAATCGGTGCCAGTCAAGTGGGTCCCTAAGCAGAAATTAGACCTACTCAGTGATCGTGGCGTTCATCAAGGGGTAGTATTGGCCATCACGCCTTATGAATATCTGACGTTGGATCAACTATTGGAACAGGCGAAGAGCAAAACGGAAACACCCTTTTTCTTGATCTTGGACAGTATCGAAGATCCTCACAATTTTGGCTCGATTTTACGAACGGCAGATGCCAGTGGGGTAGATGGTGTCATCATTCCTAAACATCGTGCAGTCGGAATCACACCAATCGTGACGAAAACATCGACAGGCGCCGTTGAATACGTGCCAGTGGCTCGTGTGACAAACTTAGTTCAAACTGTCCAGCAGCTAAAAGAGCAGCAATTTTGGGTATTCGGAACAGATATGGAAGGAACGAATTTCCAATCATGGAATGCAAAAGGCTCGATAGCGTTAGTGATCGGTAATGAAGGTCGTGGCATGAGTGCAGGCTTGAAGAAAGAAATGGATGAGTTGTTAACGATCCCTATGGTCGGTCATGTTCAAAGCTTGAATGCAAGTGTTGCGGCTGGACTACTGATGTATCAGGCTTTTTCTCAGCGTCAGGGGGGATAAGGCATGAAGAAGCAGCTGTTGATCGTCGATGGCTATAATATGATCGGTTCTTGGCCAGAGTTAGTGGCACTGAAAAAGCAAGATAAAATGGCGGATGCCAGAGAAGCCTTGTTGCATCGTTTATCGAATTATGCAAAATATGAAGGCCTAGAAGTAATCGTTGTCTTTGATGCGCAATTAGTGCCGGGTATCCAACAAAATTATCGAAAATACCAATTAGAAGTTGTTTTCACAAAAGAGGATGAAACGGCAGATACGTATATCGAGCGCATCGCGGGAGAGTTGAATACTCGCTTGACGCAAGTGACTGTCGCAACGAGTGACTTAGCAGAACAATGGGTGATTTTTTCACAAGGTGCCTTACGAACTTCCGCGTACGAATTATATAAAACAATCAAAAAAACAGAAAAAAATATTACCCAAGATAATATAAATATGCGTTTTATTGATTTTCGACGAAATTCTCCGTGGAATGAAGAACAATTAGAAAAATTGTCCCAAAAATTGGACGATTTAATGAGAAAAGAAAAATAACAGCCAGATATGATTAGTTATTCAATGAATTGATGGTAAGATTCCTCCATAATCGAAAGTTATGGAGGAATTATTTTATGTCCGAGGAGTTATTGTGCGCCGCCCGTAATGGAGATGAAGAAGCATTTTCTATGCTGTATCAAAAATATTTCCCGTTATTATTACGGTTGAAAAATATTTATTATCTAAGGAATTATGTAAGTGAAGATTGGGAACAAGAAGCAAGGATTGCTCTATATCAAGCACTTAAAACGTACGAAAATAATAAAGGTGTCAGTTTTGGGAGTTATTACAAAAGTATTATCAGTAACCAAATCTACTCTTTATTGCGTAAGCAAAACGCGCTAAAACGTCGAGACCAAAAAAATGAAATTTCTATTGAACAAAAAATAGCTACAGAAGGACCAGATTTTTTAGCCGAGATCACCATCCAAGAACCTGTTGCGATGCAACAATTACTATTAAAAGAAGCTTTCGAGGACTGCGATATCAAATTCTCAACAAAAGAGGCAAAAATCTTTCAACATTACATGCAAGGCAATGATTTTAGCGAGATGGAGAGAGAATTATCAATGGATCTGAAGCAAATAAAAAGCGCTTACGGTCGAGTGAAATATAAGATAAAAAAACATCTGAAAGATTATAATGAGTGATTTTTTATAGCATTACTAATGTTTTTCTTACTTATTTCTATTGCATTTCTTTTTTTGATATGGTAAACTTGAAAAATTTTATTATATATGGTATGATAGTAATTGAGGTGAATTGTATGCCACTAACTTTAGCTACAATCAAAAAAGATTTAGAAGGTCGTATCGGCAGCCAAATCATGTTGGTTGCACAGACCGGAAGAAAGCGTCAAACGGAACGCCGAGGCGTTTTAACAGAAACCTATCCTTCAGTATTTGTCGTAGACTTAGATCCTGAAGAAAATTCATTTGAACGAGTGTCTTACAGTTATTCAGATGTACTTACTCGAACAGTTGAGATCGAATTTTTAACTGAAGCAGTTTAAAAAGCAAGCGGACCTAGATTATATATGAGGTTCGTTTGCTTTTTTGTATCTAACTCGTTATGCTATTAGCAAGAAAGAACGGAGGTCCTGATGATGAAGCATTATGTAAAAAAATTTGCAGAACTAACAACAGCAGAATTTTATGCAATCGTGAAAGAGCGAATCGCCGTATTTGTTGTTGAACAAAATTGTCCTTACCAAGAAGTCGATGAGATCGATGAAATCGCATGGCATACTTATTTTAAAGATGAAGATGGTACGATTTTGGCATATACACGTATTTATGCAGAAGAAGACACGGTTCATTTTGGACGGGTCTTGGTCAATCAGGCGCATCGCAAATTAGGTTTAGGACAAAAAATCGTGGCACAAACATTAGCGGCGATCGAAGCCAATGCACCTGGACGTCCGATCGTGATCGGGGCACAAGAGTATCTACAATCATTTTATGAATCCTTTGGTTTTCAGGCAATCTCAGAAGTATATTTAGAAGATGGAATCCCCCACTTAGACATGAGAAAACAAGCATAAAAAAAACAGAAGAATTTCCTTCTGTTTTTTTTATCTCACGCTTTAGGATCCGTGCTCTCAGAAGTTGCTTGGGCAGTTGGGCGTGCATTATTTTCAGCTGTTTGTTGTGCCAATAGATCGCGGATATCACTAAGATAATCTTCCGCAGTGGGTTTGTCTTCCACCACTTCTTCTTCTTTTGGTCGTAAGTTTTTCGCATGATTGGCTGCTTTGACTACTAGGAATAGAACAAAACCAGTAATGACAAATGTAATAATTGCGCTAATAACATTCCCAAAAGAAAAGGTGACCCCTTTCGCAGGTGACCAATCAAGAACAGACAATGCACCATCCAAATCAGAGGTACCTGTGATCATTGCAACGACCCAACCAATTAAGGGAGTAATCAGGCCTTGAACGATTTGATTCACAATGCCCGTAAAAGCACTACCGATCACTACACCGACAGCTAGATCTAGCACATCGCCTCGCATGATAAATTCTTTAAATTCTTTGATCATTGTTTTTCTCCTTTCTTGTTAATCCTAGTATATCGAAGAATAAAAAAATGTAAAAACAACACGCTTAATAATATCCCCACACGTTCGTTCAATCACTTGTATGCTATACTAGAAAGTGACTTTTAAAAAAATTGGACAAAAAAAGAGAACTTTCATGTCGTTGAAACAACAACGATCATCGCTAAGAGTTCCAAGGATCATGACAAAAAGGAGTAGTTATTTATGGCCTATCAATTGACAGAAGGTGTCAACCTTCATGTGCTACCAACCAAACAATTTAAAACAATCCGTATTTTTGTACGGTTCACCACAGCCTTAGAAAAAGACATCGTCACCAAACGTTCACTACTGAGTAGTCTATTAGAGACGAATAGCTTGAACTATCCGGATCAGACACAATTAAGTGCAAAATTAGCTGATTTGTATGGAGCTGGTTTTGGTTTTTCTGTCCGGAAAAAAGGTAATCTACATTGGATGAATGCAGGAATCAGTTTCGTCAATGGTGCGTATGTCAATGACAGCACGATTTTGACGAATGCCGTTTCCTTTTTAAAAGAGGTATTATTCTTTCCTAACATCAAAAATCAAACATTTGATCAAGCAACATTTGATTTAGAGAAAAATAACTTAAAGCAATATTTGGAAAGCTTAAATGAAGATAAGCAAACAATGGCTTCATTAGCATTACAAGAATTATATTTTGAACAGTCAGATGCACAAAAAATCCCAAGTATGGGGTCCGTTGAAGAACTAGAAAATATCACATCAAGTGCCTTAGCCGAATATTATGCACGTATGATCAAAGAAGACCAAGTGGATATTTTTGTAGTGGGTGATATCAAAGAAACAATGGCAATCGAAGCGTTAAAAGAGCTTCCTTTCACTGAGCGAAAAGTGGTACGACCAGAAATCTTTTATCAACAAACACAAAACAACGTGATCAAGGAACGACAAATCCAAGAACCAGTGGTGCAAGCCAAACTGAACCTAGCCTATCAAACCAATATTTATTACGATCAGCCAGAACGTTTTTCATTGATGGTCTTTAATGGCTTATTCGGAGGCTTCCCTCACTCCAAACTTTTCATGAATGTACGTGAAAAAGAAAGCTTAGCTTATTATGCGTCTAGTAACGTTGATACTTTTCGTGGGTTATTGACTGTACAAACAGGTATTGAGACAAAAAATCGTAATCAAGTCTTGCACTTGATCCATCAACAACTGGCAAGTTTACAAAATGGCGAAGTCACTGAATTGGAGCTCGAACAAACCAAGGCAATGTTACGTAATCACTATTTGTTGTCTTTGGATTCACCACAAGCTGCCATCGAATCCGCTTATTTAGCACACTGGCTTCCTGATACTGAACTATCGGACGAGGAATGGTTAGCTCGCATGGAACGTGTAACGATCGAAGATATTCAAGAAGTAGCAAACCAAATCGAATTACAAGCAATTTTCTTTTTAGCTGGGGGTGAAGAAAATGAATAAAGCAGAGTATAGTCAAATCAACGAAACACTGTATCACGAAGTCTTACCGAATGGTTTGACGGTCTATCTGTTACCAAAAAACGATTATCACAAAACATACGGTTTATTCAGTACGAACTATGGGTCGATCGACAATGAATTTATTCCCTATGGTGCAACGGAAAAAGTGAAAGTTCCTGACGGTATCGCACATTTCTTGGAGCACAAGTTATTTGAAAAAGAAGAAGGCGATGTTTTCCAGTTGTTCGGTCAACAAGGAGCATCAGCGAATGCGTTCACGAGCTTTACAAAAACCAGCTATTTGTTTTCAACGACAGATCAAGTAGAAAAAAATCTTTTGACGCTTCTTGATTTTGTTCAAGCACCTTATTTTACTGAAGAAACAGTAAATAAAGAAAAAGGAATCATTGGCCAAGAAATCCAGATGTATGAAGATGATCCGAATTGGCGCTTATTCTTTGGTATCTTAAACAATCTATATCCCAATCATCCATTACACATCGATATTGCAGGAACGGTGGAAAGTATTGCTGACATCACAGCAGAGGATCTATATACTTGCTATCGCACTTTTTATCAACCAAGCAATATGGTGTTATTTGTAGTTGGCAATTTGGAACCAGAACAGTTGATGGAGCAAATTCGCCACAATCAAGCTACCAAAGAATTTCCACCCGCTCAAAAAATCGAACGATTCTTTCCCGAAAATCAAGCGGATGTTCTGCCGATAAGTACCTTAGAAGCAGCGATCACACGAGAAAAATTTGTATTAGGGATCAAAGGAATCGATGCGTTACCTGAAAATGGGAGAGAATTGCTTAGATATAAAACAGCGATTCGTTTGTTACTACAATTACTTTTAGGCCCAACTGCACAAAACTATTTAGCCCTTTACAACGAAGGAATTATTGATGATAGTTTTGGCTTTGAGTTTAGTTTAGATCGTGAATTTCATTTTGCTGACTTCAGTGGCGATTCGGACCAACCAAAACTAGCAGTACAAAAAATAAAAGAGATTCTTTTGAACTTTGAACATGACGAAGGAATCACAGAAGAAAACTTGAACTTATTGAAAAAGAAAATGTTAGGGCAGTATTTCCAATCATTGAACTCCATCGAATACATCGCCAATCAATTTACACAAAGTCTATTTGGTGACCAAACATTATTTGATCTGCCAGAAATCATTGAATCAATCCAGATGACGGATCTTCTTCAAGTAGGACGCTCTTTTATCAATGCTGACGTGTTTAGTGAATTTTATATGCAGCCAAAAAAGTGAAACAGTAAAAAATTCTGATTTTTTTGGACATACTCGCTGATTCGTCATACTTTTTGTAAGAATAAAAGAAAGTCTTAAATTTCAGTTTAAAACAGATGAAATGTTATCCAAAGTAAGTTCGCTTTGTGGTATTCTTAAGTAGATTGAGTGCAAGATTGATCAATATAGAGGAAACACTATACATTGAGCATGAATAAAGCAAAAATTCAATGAGAAGCAGTCAGAATAAATGGTCGATCCTCAGTAGAGAAAACACCTTCTGACTAGAATACACAGACTGGAGAAGATGAACGAGTGGCTTTTGAAACCATCGGGGAAAAATTACGGCAAGCCCGTTTAAACAAAAAAATATCATTAGATGAATTACAACAAATGACGAAGATCCAAAAACGTTACTTGGAATCAATCGATCAAAACGAATTTGATCAATTGCCAGGTAAATTTTATGTTCGTGCATTTATTCGTCAATATGCAGAAGCTGTTGGTGAAGATGGTGATTATTTAGTGGATGTTTTTGATGGAAAAAAATCTTTCGCAGATGAAACCATCAAAAAACGACCAGAACCAGAAACAGTGAGTGGTTCAAGAAAAGCTATGCACGAAGAAGAAAAGAATCTAACAAAATTCTGGACAAGTCTGCCAGTAATTTTATTAGGATTAGTCGCTGTAGCAATCATCACAGTAGTGGCATATATGTCATGGCAAGACCGTCAATCTGAGCCGATCATTGGTGGAACAGCTTCAACGGTATCTGTCGATGGTTCGATCACGGAAGAAGAACCGGAGACAAGTGAATCGACGGTTGAATCGACCGTGGAATCGACAACAAAATCAACAGAAGAAGAGAAAAAAATGACCATCACACCGGGGCAAGACACAGGAAGTGCGCTTTCGATCGAGGTGAAAGATGCGAAAAAACCGATCACATTGGAATTCACAGCAAGTGAACGTGTCTGGATCGGTGTCCAATTGAACAATACGTTTGACTATCATTATCAAGAAACCTTGGTTGCCAATGATACAAAAACAACAGAGCTTCCAGAAAATACGACAAATGCGATGATCACACTTGGGGCAGCGAGTAATGCAACGGTCAAATTAAATGGCGAAGAACTGCCTATCAACGCAGGACCAAACAATACAAGTCTGAAGAATATTTCGCTTTCCTTGCAGTATGCAGAATAATTAGTTTAAAAAACAACCGTGTAAAAGAGAGCCGGAATCTCGTCTTGGGCTCTCTTTTCTTGTTTGGATAGTAGGTTATAAAGTAGTGAAAGATTTGTTGAGCAATTGAGAGACTATTGGTGGAAACTTTTGCTGGACTGACGTAAAATAGGAAAGAAAGGAGTCGTTCTTGTGAATTTACCAAATCAATTAACTGTACTTAGAATCTGTATGATTCCGGTGTTTATTTTAGTAGTCGGTCTCCCGTTAGATTGGGGGCAATTAACGGTAGGAACAACGTCATTAGCGATCACGCAACTAGTAGGAGCCATCATTTTTGCTTTAGCAAGTGTGACGGATTGGCTAGATGGGAAAATTGCTCGGTCCAGAGGATTAGTGACGAACTTCGGAAAATTTGCTGATCCATTAGCAGACAAAATGTTAGTTATGACAGCTTTTATCATGTTGGTAGGTCAAGGGAAAGCGCCAGCATGGGTGATTGCGATCATCGTTTGTCGTGAGTTGGCTGTAACAGGGTTACGATTATTGCTTGTCGAGGATGGGGAAGTCATGGCAGCTGCTTGGCCTGGAAAAGTAAAAACAGCTACGCAAATGATTGCGATTATTTTATTATTTATCAATAATATCCCATTCAACTTGATCAATGTACCCCTCGATCAAATCATGTTATACGCTTGTCTGATTTTTACCATCTATTCAGGTGTCGATTACTTTATCAAAAATCGTGGCGTATTCAAAGGATCCATGTAAAATCATAGAGTCACTTAATTACCCTTGCAATCAGATCGGTCATTCCCGGTCTGATTTTTATTTTTTTGACATAGACGCAATCACAAGAACAAATTGAGCAAGGAGAAATGATTCTATCAGCAAATAGCGTATACTATTTGGTAGAGACAATTAGTCGAAAAAAGACTGATTTACAGATAAATAGAGATGTTGCAAAAGCAACCTCAACTAAAGGAAGCGATCAAATATGAAATCTGAAATCATAGCAGTAGGAACAGAATTATTACTTGGACAAGTCGTGAATACGAATGCGACATTTTTATCAGAACAGTTAGCAGATCTAGGAATCGATGTCTATTATCACACAGTTGTCGGGGATAATCCGACTCGTTTGGAGGAGTTACTCCAGTTAGCTGAATCGAGAAGTGAACTAATCATTTTATGTGGTGGACTAGGACCAACAGAAGATGACTTAACAAAAGAAGTTGTCGCTCAACACCTCGGCAAAGAGCTGATCCAAAACACAGAAGGGTACAAGAAACTGCTGGCATTTTTCGAAACGACAAAAAGAAAAATGACGGAGAACAATTTACAACAATCTCAGATCATTGAAGGGGGCACACCATTACCTAATCGAACTGGCTTAGCGTTAGGCACGTTTTATCAAACGAAAAGCAATGCTTATCTTTTACTTCCTGGGCCACCAAGTGAGTTGAAGCCGATGTTTGTAGAACAAGTGCGACCACTGTTAGAACAACAATTCCCTTCAGAAGAAAAACTGATTTCAAAAGTGTTGCGCTTCTATGGCATCGGTGAATCACAATTAGTAACCGATCTAAAAGACTTGATTGCTACCCAAATCAATCCCACGATTGCTCCTTATGCCAAACCAAATGAAGTCACACTGAGATTGACAGTCAAAACGTCAGATATCCATGCAGGGAATCAAGCATTGCACGCACTAGAAGAAAAAATCCAAGCCCGTGTCGGTGCATATTTTTATGGCTATGGGGATGACTATTCGTTGCCACAAGCCGTCGTGGATCTGCTAAAAGAACAGGGGAAGACAGTCACAGCAGCTGAAAGTTTGACAGCGGGAGGCTTTCAATCCGCGTTAGGAGCAATTCCTGGCGTCTCTCAAGTCTTTTCTGGGGGCTTTGTGACTTATTCAGCAGAGACCAAAGCAAAGCTCTTAGGCATCGATCCAGAACTATTAGAGCAGTTTGGCACAGTCAGTAAAGAATGTGCCGAACAAATGGCGATTCGAGCACGCCAACTCGTTGGTACAGATTATGCCGTAGCGTTTACCGGTGTGGCGGGACCCGACACATTAGAAGGACATCCTGCGGGTACAGTTTGGCTTGCCGTTGCATCAAAAGAAGGCGTAGAAACAAAAGAATGTCACTTTACGAGAGACCGTTCGGCAATCAGAAATAGTGCGATTATGCAAGGATTTGATCTGCTAAGAAAGCAACTATTAAGAAAAAAATAAATGCGAATATTTGTTCGGTTTTTGCTTGCTTTTTATAAATAAAAAAGATATTATAAACGTAATGAAATGTTACTTTGAGTCGTAAAAATAAGGAGGATTATCGTATTGGCAGATGATCGTAAAGCAGCCTTAGATGCTGCATTGAAAAAAATTGAAAAGAACTATGGGAAAGGTTCGATCATGAAACTGGGCGAAAAAATCGACCAACAAATCTCGACAATTCCAAGTGGTTCTCTTGCACTAGATGTTGCTTTAGGGATAGGTGGCTATCCTCGTGGACGGATCATTGAAGTCTACGGTCCAGAAAGTTCAGGTAAAACAACGGTTGCACTCCATGCAATCGCAGAAGTCCAAAAAAATGGTGGGACTGCCGCCTTTATTGATGCGGAACATGCCTTGGATCCACAATATGCCCAAAAATTAGGGGTAAATATCGATGAATTACTCCTTTCTCAACCAGATACCGGAGAACAAGGATTAGAAATCGCTGATGCTTTAGTATCAAGTGGTGCAGTAGATATTGTCGTTATCGACTCAGTAGCAGCTTTAGTACCACGTGCAGAGATCGACGGGGAGATGGGTGACTCACACGTAGGGTTACAAGCTCGTTTGATGTCTCAAGCCTTACGTAAACTCTCAGGATCGATCAACAAAACAAAAACGATCGCGATTTTCATCAACCAAATTCGTGAAAAAGTTGGCGTGATGTTCGGTAATCCAGAAATTACACCAGGAGGACGTGCGTTGAAGTTCTACGCAACGATCCGTTTGGAAGTACGTCGTGCGGAACAATTGAAACAAGGAACGGACATTGTCGGTAACCGTACAAAGATCAAAGTCGTAAAAAATAAAGTAGCACCGCCATTCAAAATCGCTGAAGTCGATGTGATGTATGGCTTAGGTATCTCTCAAGAAGGCGAGCTATTGGATATGGCAGTTGAAAAAGATATCGTTGATAAGAGTGGTGCATGGTATTCTTACAAAGAAGATCGCATCGGTCAAGGTCGTGAAAACGCGAAAATCTATATGTCAAATCATCCAGAGATGATGGCTGAAGTATCTACATTAGTGCGTGCGGCTTATGGCATCGGTGAACCAGTTGATGTACCAGAAGAAGCACAAGAAGAATTACCACTAGATGAATAAAGAAATAAGCGGGTATCCGGTAGTCTAATAACTACCGGATGTTTTTTTATTTTTCACTAGAATAAGAACCAAAAAATAAGTCATCACTCGCTCAAAACCTCCCTTTTTTGAAAATCGAGGAAGCCGTTTCTTTTCGTATTTAAAGTTGACACTACTGGAAACAAACATTAGAATAAACTTGTGCAGGTTTTTATGCACATATGCAACAGCATATTTATAGTTTAGAATAATTTATCATAGAAATTGGTAGATGATAAAAATGGAAAAGATAGTATGGAGGTGGATTTAATGGGACTCAACATTCTCCTCGCTATCATCGGTTTAATTGTCGGTCTTGGTTTAGGGTTTATGGTTGCGAAGTCACGTCATGAGAAAGAAATTGCTGGTGCAAAAACATCAGCTGCAAGTATTCTTGAAGGTGCAAAAAAAGAAGCAGAAACTCTAAAAAAAGAAGCATTGTTGGAAGCTAAGGAAGAAAATCAGAAATATCGTTCTGAAGTTGAAAGTGAGCTGAGAGAAAGTAAATTAGAGCTAAAATCTCAAGAAAATCGATTGATCCAACGTGAACAAACGTTAGATCGTAAAGATGACTCGTTAGAAAAACGAGAAAACTCACTTGAAAGTAAAGAAGAGGCACTTAGTTCAAAACAGCAATTAATTGAAGAGCGAGAAAAAGACGTTGAAAGATTGATTGAAGATCAACAAAAAGAATTAGAAAAAATTGCTGGTTTATCGAAAGAAGATGCAAGAGAAGTAATCATGAAATCAACCGAAGAAGAGTTGAATCATGAACTGACCTTGATGGTAAAAGAATCAGAACAACGTGCAAAAGAAGAAGCAGATCGCAAAGCGAAGAACTTGCTCTCATTGGCTATCCAACGTTGTGCAGCAGATCAAGTTTCTGAAACGACAGTGTCCGTCGTGACATTACCAAATGACGAAATGAAAGGTCGTATCATCGGACGTGAAGGACGAAATATTCGAACCCTTGAAACACTTACAGGAATCGATTTGATCATTGATGATACACCAGAAGCAGTCGTTCTTTCAGGATTTGATCCAATTCGTCGAGAAATCGCACGAATGACATTAGAAAAACTGATTCAAGATGGACGGATCCATCCAGCGCGTATCGAAGAAATGGTTGAAAAATCACGTAAAGAAATGGACGAACGGATTCGTGAATATGGAGAAGAAGCAGCCTTTGAAGTCGGCGCACATACGCTTCATCCAGATTTGATCAAGATCATGGGTCGTCTCCATTTCCGAACAAGTTATGGCCAAAACGTGTTGAAACATTCGGTCGAAGTAGCGAAATTATCAGGAATCTTAGCAGCGGAGTTAGGCGAAGATATCCAATTGGCAAAACGTGCGGGCTTGCTTCATGATATTGGAAAAGCGTTAGACCATGAAATCGAAGGATCTCACGTTGAGATCGGTGCAGAACTAGCAACGAAATACAAAGAGAATCCAGTTGTGATCAACGCGATTGCCTCTCACCATGGCGATGTCGAAGCGACTTCTGTTATTTCCGTCCTAGTAGCCGCTGCAGACGCATTATCAGCAGCTCGCCCAGGTGCAAGAAGTGAATCATTGGAAAACTATATCCGTCGTTTGAGAAGCCTAGAAACAATCTCAAACAGCTTTGCCGGTGTTGAATCAAGTTTTGCTGTCCAAGCCGGACGTGAAGTACGCGTCATGGTCAAACCAGAAGAAATCTCTGATTTAGATGCGGTACGCTTAGTACGCGATATCCGTAAACGTATCGAAGATGATCTGGATTACCCAGGACACATCAAAGTAATCGTGATCCGAGAGACTCGTGCAACCGATTATGCGAAATAAAAAATAGTTAAAATATAGGATGACCCAACAGATTAGATTAGTCTGTTGGGTCATTTTTTTTGATTCTAGGGCATAACAGATCGTGACAACGCTTATGACTTTAAAATGATCTTTTATGACAGATAAGATATCCATAGTTTTTTAACGGTATAGTAATACTTGAAATAACTATAGTATAAGGAGGCGAAGCATATTGCTGATAAAAATAATGAAATTTGCTGACGATCATCCCTATCTAATCGTCATTTATTCTGGATTGTTTGGGAGTGCTTTTGGGATCACGATTGAATATATCGTGAATCGTGATTTCCTGCCGAGTGGCATTTATAGTCTGATGTTTTACTATGTCATAGAATTGTCGATCGTTAAACTCAAATCTAAAAAATAAACAAATGAAAACAAGACAATAAGAAAAGATATGATTACATACATCCATAAAAAACGGCTGAAATGCCAGGAAGTGTTCATTTCAGTCGTTTTAGGTGTGTAAAAACACTTAAATGAATTCCTTTTTACCTAGCAAAAAAATGCACACCTTCTTGAGTAATAAATTGAAAATCAGGCATTTCATCTTGGAACGTTCAAGCTAATTTATTTGACCATTTTTTTCTAAAATACTTGAATAAAAGGCACATAAATGTTTACCACCCTTGTATGATGAAAGTGAAGGGGAGAAGAGATATGTAGAAAAGCAAATAAAACTAGTGATTTTTAACACTTTATTCAGTTGATGTGCATCTTTTAATGAAGGAGTGAGACGAAATGCCAGGAGAAGATTTTAATAGAAGAATCGGTGAATTCTACAACGAATTTAATATGAAGGATGACCCAAAAGAACGGCAAAATACGATGTATGACATTGCAAGTAGATTAGGTCAGACGCCGACAGACCTCCTGACCCCTGCAGGCTTCCTCTTTATATGGAGCGTTCTAGCAGGTCTACGGATGCCAGAGGATCGCCCTGATCAGCAACGAGCTGTCCAAGATTCAGGTGCGGTGTTAGAAGTAGATACGCATGTCGAAATTCAACAGATCGGAAATCAAGTACGAATGCCTGCGCTCAAGTCTAGCTCGACTTTTAACCCCCAAAAAATAACCCCGCCTTTACCAACGAATACTACTCAAATAAAACAAAACAAACTAGAAGTTGTCTCGCCGCTTTCGGATTTAGCAGACGCTGCTCACCAATTCAGTATAGATGTGCACAAATTAGCCTATGGTATTTCAGAACTTATTGACTGTTCAACGTCCGAACAAGCATTCCACAAAAAAGAATACGGCTTATGGGAAAATAAAAATCATACACAAATCCACTTTAAGACAGTTTGCCAAAATGCTATCGCCGCCTCACAAACATTGAATGAAACACGAAGTAATACAACGCGCTCTCTCCAGCAATTTTCATTCAAGAAAAGTACGGATGCAAATGATCCACAGCAATTTAATGCAAGTAATGCGGCTGAAAAGTTGAAAAATTTTTTTCAAAAGACTTTTGAGGAAAAGTATCAGAAGAATGGGACGACAACAGACGTTCCAGTACCAGAAAACGTAACTCTTAGTGTGACTTCTTTTTGGAATGGTCTAAATGAAGTGTTCAGCTCATTCTTTTATCAGCAAGAGCAGATCATTGATTCATTGAATCACACAGATGAAAAATACAATATGTTAGGGCATTTTACAGAGTTATTGATCCAAACTTTTTCTAGCGATCCTAAAACACAAGAGAAATCTTCTGATCCGTTAGGCAAAGATAATAGAAAATATGAGCGACAGCATATTTTAAAACAGCAGCTTCTGGCAAGTGATTCGAAAAGACAAGCCGCTCACGGAACAGAAGTGAGCATCACCGCAAAACTTGTTGCTTTGGCCAAAGATTTTTCAGAAGTGTTCGATCGTTTCGTTAAACGTTATGATTACTTACAAACAAGAATTGGCGCGGAAGCAGCAACCATCCCTACGCAGTCAATGGATGCGCCACCTTTAATTGAAACAACAAACCCAACGCTTGTTGGACTGAAATCGTCGGAAGCACTCTCTGAAGCAACACATGAGAAAATCAACAAAATCATGTTAGCTTATATGGAAAATAAACCTTCACCTGTACCAGTCAATGAACCATTTACACCGTTCTGGTATGATCAAGAAGTCTTTGGGCAGCGCAGTGAAACAGACAAAGCAAATGAAAGAATCAGACAAGCTGTTTGTGAACAACGCAGTGAGTTATGTGCCATTAAAGATAAGCCATATAATGAGTTTTTTCTCGCTCTTCAAAGCTGGGCGAATAGAGGTGCATCAAACCATGAACTTCTTGAGAAGAGACAACAGCTTGCTAAAATTATTCTTAGTGCTTATGGTCTTTCCGTCGTGCAGTTATCTGCCATTAGAGCAATCAATATTTTCTTTCAATGGGAAACAAATAACGTGTTTAAACCATATACTTTTACTGAAACTAAGAATATTGAGATCAATCCGATACAAAAACATAATGAAACAGTCACAGAAAATGATCTAACCAATAATTTATTCATCCCTGTTAGTGCTTCTGACTATAGTATGGTCCTTCAAATCACCGAAGCCATCTCTCAAGATATACAACCCTTTGATCAGTCAGAATTATTGCCAGTTTTTCATTTTGATGAACCGCTTTTTCAGCAGAAAAATCAGACAACTGATGTGAATCAGATACTTAAATCTTTTTTCATCGGTACAGGAGTTGTTAGCCAGATAGATACCGACTTGGAGTTGATTAAGGTTGTTCAAAATTGGGCAGGTAGGAATTGGAAAAATGACCAAACCATACAGTCAGAGCGGGCACAATATTTAGCTTATCTCATCCACAAAGGGTACGGGATTGAAAATAGTAGACTAGGAGATTTCTTATCCGATATACAATTACAAGCAATTTATAAACAATGGAAAACTAACACGTTGCTAGCGGGGTATCTTTATAAAGAGAAGACGAAACAAACCATTCAATATGGTTTATCACCAGCAGAGACTGCCTCAATTCTTCAAGTTCAAAAATATTTAAAAGAAAACAATCAGATCTATGAGGACTTTATCCTTGATCGACCAGATAGTATTCCTAAGCAAACACTAATCGTACCAATTTATTATCATAAACAGATTTTTGATATGCGAGAGAATACCCAAAAAGCGAATGGCGAAGTCGGCAAGTTCCTATATAAAGAACAAATGTATTTTACAACGGCAACACCACGTCAACTGGTTTTGTTGTTACAAAAATGGATCTTTGCAGGTTTACAGTACGAAGAAATCTGCAAAAGACAGAACATAGCAGCGAATATGATTGTGAGGGCTTATGGTGGGGCAGCTGTTCCCTTGACGGATGCTGAGTCACGAGCGATTGTGTTGCAGTGGGAAAACAATAACGCACAGATTGGCTATACGTATAAGAAGGGGCAAGACAATCGTTTGGGTATCGATATTGAAGAAATCAAAAAGAATCAAGAACAGGAGCATGAAGAAGAAGTTAAGAAAAAGATTGAACGTTTTTTTTTAGAAAATGATTTTAAGCCTACGACACAAACGAATAGCCAGCCAAAAGAAGTGTTACATACTACCGTAGATCGTATAAAGTTAGAGAAAGAAAAACAAAGAGTAGCTAAATTTTTAACTGAAAAAGGCGTAGATTGTGAAACTACGGATGCTGATGCTTTTGCGAAAATAGTCTCAAGTTGGGTACTGCTGGAAGGAGCAAATCAAGAGGTTATAGACATGGTAAAAATGAAACAAATTGCTCAAGTCATCCTTGGTGAGGAAGTAGATGGCGTCATTTCAAATAAAGGCGCAGAAATCACGTTCACGAATTGGTTGTGGGACATGATCGAAAGCAATCATTTAGTTTTGCCTACCACCACTCCCTCTGCGATTGTAGATGAAAAAGCAGAATCTATACCAGCAGTAACAATCAATAAGTGGTTGGATAAGAAAATCATGACACAAGTTGAGACATTTTTTCGTCAAAAAGGCATGTTGTCTACTACCCAAGTAAGCAAAGAAGATGTTTTGTCCGCTATGGGGGAATGGTTTGGACAAACAGGGATGGATGGCAGAGTCTCATCTGAGAAAGTCCAAGCGATAGCAAAAGTTATCCTGAAAGAGTTAAAACTATATGGTGGAAAGACAGAGGAAGTGATCTCAGATAGGGACGCTGAATTGACCGTAATGAAATGGACAGTTGAAAATGTCCTGGGTACCACAATAGAAGGGTATGCCGCAAAAAAAATCATTGATTCATCTGACCCATCTACATTTACGATCGGCCAGCTTAGGAAGTCATTTTCCGTAGAAGAATTGATAAAAGCTGATCTAATCAACATCCCACCGAAATCTGCCACTCAACAAGTCGATCAAAAAATAGGAAGACAAAATAATATCACTAAACTATGGATTATGTTCATGAATCGAGCACTACCTAATTATTTTCTTAAATCAAGTGAGGTTGGTGACGATGTATTGATCGCTGATTATGATTCTTTAATGCAGATGACTGGCTCTAGAATATTAAAGGATTTAGGGTATCTTGAGAAATTCAATCAGACAGAAATCAAATCAGTAGGCGAACTTTTTTTTGAGAGTTTTAGAGATAAAGGGATTGATACTGTCGAAGAAATTTCTCATCTTTTAATTCCAGCGACATTGGCTATCGCTCAGTTGGACCCAGATATTCTCAGAGGTCCAATAGCAAAAGGGGACTATCAACAAGTCGCGTTAAGCACCTTTGTCAATTATTTGCAACGTGGCTATTTTGAACTAATAAAAAAGCAAGAAATGGTCAATGACCTTGTCTTATCTTATCAAACAGCAGTAATAGACTGGCGCCAACAATCAGCGCTTGTGGATGAAGTACTGGAAGAGTGCAAAAAACTAGGTATCGCGGTTAGTCTTGCGGGTGGGCAAGTTTATCTCGCTGGCGGAAATCCCTGTCCTGGTCCATGGATTCCACCAGATATCAATGAATGGTATATGCGGTTAACGAAAGCTGTATCTGAATCATTTTATTCATTGGATCAGTTTCTGATACGACTTGCGGTGGATTCATTTCACAAAGATGATTTGAATTTTATATTTTCATCGGAAAGTCGTATATATGAGGCACAGGCAGTGCTGAGTCATAAAGCAAGGCATTCGGCAAGTGGACCAGGAACGTCAGGTTTTCCACCAGTCTTTTTGGCAAAAGAAGTGGAAGTAGAGACGCTTCTTACCTTAGATGAGACAGATTTATTTGTAGTTATTCTTGGTGGAGAAGAAAGATGCTATGCGTTGAAAAGGCTTGAAAAAGATGGAGGATACAAGCTTTATCGCGTTGATAAAGATCCTATGTCATATCTCCGATATGGACTTTTTAATCGACAAGATCTTTGGAAAAATGAATTTCGAAAATATGGTGATAAAGTTCTGATCAGAGATAAGCCTTATATTTTTAAACTAGAATCGAATCAGAACAAACTTTTATTGAAAGGAAATGCACAGGAGGCGTTTATCAACCATATCAGCGGTAAACACAGGGATAAAGTCTATCGACAACTCTATGATTCAGGAAGAGAGACAACAATGGTTACAAAAATTTGGGATGTTTTCAAGCATCTCATTCCTTTTTACGATTGCGTGGTCGGTAGTATGAATAAAGATATTGGTGAGGCGGTTCCCAGTTGTATGCTCGATGCAGTGTCCTTGATTCCTGTATTGGGTCAAGTCACAGCCCTCAATACGAGATTTGTATTTGGTATGGCAAGAACGATCATGAAACAAGGTGTAGCAGGTATAGTACGTCATAGTACGCGCTTCCTCCCAAGAACATCAGAACTCCGATCAATTGTTGTTAGTGCTATACGTTACGCTGATCCAGGAATAGAATTTCTAAATGATAGTTCACAAGCCCTATTTAAGGGGTTGATACGTTTAAAAAACCAAGCATTTATTAGAAAAGAACTCAAGGAAGTAGTGGCAAAACTTGAAAAATTTGGAATAGAAACCCACGATTGGGCGAAAAGTTATACGCAAGCTACTTTACCAAATAATGGTCCAGAAATACGCGTGAAACGTGTGCAAGATCATTTGTACGTCCCAGTATCAGATTTAAAAAAAGGGACTGTTTATGGAAATCATTTTACATTGCGTGGAACAAAGCTAAGGCTGTTTGAGGGACCGGCAGTTTTTTTTCGCAGACACAAATATTTGGTTAACCGAATTTCAAGGAAGATTCCTAACAGAGATGTAGCTGTAAAAGAACTAAATTTAAATCCTAAAGCTTATGGGGAGGCAACTACATTAACTGTTACTGGAGAAGGAGATTTTCGGCAAACGTTCATTGAAATGAATAAGAAATTAGTGCCTGTCAGAATCAGTACAATTGAGAATCATGGTGTCCGCTATGATATACATGATAGAGGAGCGATATATCCGGTAAACTTTAACGGGATAGAGTGGTATTTTGAAGCAGAAACTAGCCCAACAGTTTCGCTAGCAGTACGTGAGAAGGTAGGAAAGGAATTAAGTCAGTATGAGTCATTACTGACTCCGACTACGCTATCCCCACCGGATGAAAATGGGTTGATGTGGAATTCTGCTGGGCGATCTTATATCAGAATCCAAGAGCAATACATTCCATTAGTTTTGTTGGACAAGGAAACGAATCGTTACCATTTGGTGAAAAAAAATATTCTTGCACCGATGACCGTATTACGATTGGACACGAATAATGGTGCTTTTCGGTTTGAAACGCCTTTAGAGAAAGCCAATGAAAAATATCCAGGGACTGTCCAATATAATAGCCCTAATTCTCCGCAAGAAGGTATGTCAAAAAAAGAGGATGTAGGATCAGCTCGGGGAAAGACAGTTGCGCAGAGGAATGAGAATTCATTGTATCCGCCGTATAATACCCTTCCAGAATCCCCAAATAGATGGTGGGGATGGTACGGTATGCTTAATGCAATCGAGTATTCGCCAATGCAAGGCATTTCAAGGTTGGAAGATGAATTAGTTCCGATCAAACCATTGGATCATTTTGTCCCAGAGCCACAAAGAATTGTCTATATCGACGAGGAGAAAGCACAAAAATCGATTTCTGATGAGATTGCCAAAGTATTGTCTTTGAAACCAGATGACCAGTTTCGTGTTTTTTCCGGTTTAGACATAAGTATGGTGCCGGAATCACTTAGACCGTTTATAGAGAAACTTCCTCAAGAATTCAAGAATGCCATAGAAAATTTCAGAATCGTCAAAGATGTGTGTTTAGAATTGTTAAAAGTAGATAAAATCGCAGAAACAGCCGAAGGTCAATACTTAATAAATTTCCTTGACGTGCCACCTTCTGTTCAGCAAGAGAAGATTTTAAAGGAATCGGTAAAGAGACTCCTTTCAATCGCAACCAAAGGTGAACAATTTCTGAGACAATCAGCAGACTGGGGATTTGAAAATATTTGGATCGTTTCGACTGATTTTGTTCTAGATGAGAAGACACATGCCTATTACTCTGTTAGTAATGATAATCCGAAAGCCTATGCCTTTGTATTGAAAGAAGATGCCGAGTGTCGCATCATTATTGTAGCTGATGCTTTCCATAAAAGACCAGAAATTTTACCAGGAATCCAAATAGCAGCGCCTCCAGAGATAACGATCACGCATGAAACCACACATATTGTTTCAGGAACATATGATGTTGTTAAATATGGGCTAACGCTTACTGGATTTTTGCCGAGTGGACAAAATGTGAAAGATGATTTTCTTACAAGATACTCGGGTTTTTTTGAACATCCGAATTTTGATCAATTTGTTACAGGGGTAGCAAAACAGCAAAATGCCCCTCGTTTATCTAAAAAAACGGTCGTCAAAGCATTTCAAACAGATGCTATGTTATTTACTAACTTTAAACTGACGGATGCTCAATTACTCGCAACGATTATGAGAGATTTCGCCAATCAAAATGAGTTCTATAACCAACCGCGTGTCAAAAGAGAAACAAAGGAAGAGGGATTGGGAGATGGCAAGCTATTCACTGTGTTAGCAATGATGCAAACAGGTAATTTCTTTGTGTTAGAGCAAACTAAAGATTTAGAAAAGAAGCAAGACTTGTCTGAAATGATGCCGACAGGATCTACTCAAATAAGGGATGAAGTAGCGGATTTTGCAAGGATCATAAGTCATGGTAAAAAGATTAATAAAGAGACCAATGCGACAGCAACTTACCAGAAGTCTAACGATGATTTTTCAGTTATACCACCAGATAAAAATGTAGAAAGGAAACAAGTAGTACCAAAAATGCCGACAGAAGCATCTGCTCAAAAAAGAGATAAAGCGGCAGATTTTGCAAGGATCATGAGAGGGGATGAGGATAAAAATGAGTCCCACGATCACCCCCGCGTCAAAAGAGAGACAAAAGAAGAATCGGGAGATGGTAAGCTGTTTCCTGTTGCAACGACAATGAAAACAGGTGATTTTTTAGTGATAGAACAAGATAAACGTTTAGAAAAGAAACAAGTAGTACCAAAAATGTCGACAGAAGTATCTGCTCAAACAAGAGATGGAGCGGTAGATTTTGCAAAGATCATAAGTCATGGCAAAAAGGTTAGTAAAGAGACCAACGCGACAATCACTTACCAGCAGTCTATCGTGAAGGGAAAACAGGTCAGTCTGTAAAACGAACAGTAAAGGACACTAGCCAAAAAAAGATAGAACAGAGATAAGGTATAATTTTACTACTGTAAGTATCAGCTAAAATATGAAGAACAACCTCTTCGATCACTAAGACAGTAAGCATAAAAATGTGCAGTCTTATTTTCGAAGAGGTTACGGATGTTCTCGGCGTTTATTCAGTTCTAAGGTGACAGAAAAAAGTGAATTTACAAGGATTTTTATGTATTATTGTTATTATTTAATTTGAAAATCAACGGATAAAGGACGTATTAACAATAGGTTATCGTATGTCGAATAGTAACAATAAAAAAACACAAATTATTGAATACAGTACTCTAAATGAGTGGTTTAATGTTTAGCGAGCACTCTCACTAAATGTTAAAGGAGGAGTATAAATGATTAAATCTGAAATTTTTACCTTGTCTGTCACAATGAGTATGTTATCTAGTGGAGAAGCAAGTGCATTCTCTTTAGCTACTGGTGATATGACTGGATGATATGTTCGAGAAGTATGGGATGACTCATGGAGGGTACATCATGGAAAGCATCACAGAACGAGATGACTAATCGTATGAAGAAATACATCGTTCAATTACTAGTTATATTTTCACTTGTATTAGCCTTTATCGGCTTGGTTGAGTTTTTATTGAAAGGAAATAAATCTATACTAATATCAACCAGTGGTTTAGGCTATGTTTTTGGCGTTCCATTTTTATCCGTTAAACCGTTTAAGAATGAAACTAGGATAAGAAAAATCCAATATGCGGTTCTTCTATTCTTGTGTTTTTACTTACCACCTAAAATAGTAAGCTCATTTGAAGTTGAAAGATTTGAGATTACACGTTTTTTGTACGCTAGATTAATGCTTGTAGGAATACTAATTTTATGTGGAGTAACTTTTACTTCGCATAGAAACAAGAAATAAATAATAGCAAATGTTCAATATAAACAAGCCGAATAATCCGGAAGTAGACACAGTTGTTTTCGGATCATTCGGCTTATTTTGTTTTAACAATATTAAATTTTATTTTTTTCAGTCTATCCTTGCATCGCTTCTTCGTTTACAACATTTCTTTGTCTTTTTCGATCGTTTTCGTGATCCCTGTAATGATTGCGGGGATAAACCCAGCCTCTTCTAATGCGACGACACCAGCAACTGTCGTTCCGCCTGGAGAAGATACTTGGTCAACTAATTCCCAAGGATTTTCATCGCTTGCTAGGAACTTTTGACAGGAACCTAAAATCGCTTTGGCTGCAATTTCTGTTGCTGTTTTTTTAGGTAGTCCATGTAAAACACCTGCACGTCCCATTGCATCGATCAACATATAAATAAAAGCAGGGGAGCTTCCAGCTAATCCGATAAATGTACTGAAATCATCTTCTGCTAAAGGATAAACACTGCCAATCGCTTCAAAGATTTGTGTCGCTTGTGTCAACTGTTCATTTGTTGCTGCTTGGTTTTTGCAGATTGCAGAAACACCCGCGCCAACACTCACGTTGACATTGGGCATCACACGAACGATAGCAGCTTCTGGATCAAGTGCTTGTTCTAGTGTTGCAAGCGATTTTCCTGAAGCAATTGAGATAAACAACTGTTGTTTACGATAGTCGCGTAATTCATTTAACACCTGTTCGATGATTTTTGGTTTTACTGCCAAAACAACGATTTCTGCTTTTTCAGCAATCTCTTGATTGGTTTGACAAGCATTGATCCCAACTTTACCAGCAAAGCGTTGAGCATTTTCATAATGACCGCTTGAAACAAAAATATCTTCTTTAGCCACTAGATTATTTGCTAAGATACCGTGAATAATTGCTTGTGCCATATTTCCTGTACCGATAAATCCGATTTTCATGTAATCCTCTCCTTTGATTTTTAGCATAGCTTTCTTTCTCATAATCTGCAAGTCGAGAGACGAACTGTTTTTCCAACTTACTGCTCAGGTCAAAGCGCTTCTTTCACAACCTAATGCCCAAAGTGGAAAAATCAATGTAAATAAGATAACATGAATGTATATGTTTAGAAAGTCTACAGGTGAGGAAGGGTGCCGGTGAAAAATAAATTACAGATCATGATCCAGTGGGTGAAAGCACATCAGTTGATTTTGAAGCTGATTTTCTTTGGATCGATCCTTGTTTTTGTGGCGAATCAAGTCGCAAACATTGCCCATGGGATGAGTTGGCAAGATGTCTGGCACACGATGGAACAACAAAGTCATGTCACGTTAGCATGGATGATATTAGCAGGTTTGATTGGTGTGATGCCGATGTTACTTTATGATTGGGTAACGATTCGAGTATTGGAAAAACAAGGCAAGCCCAAAATGAGTCGTAAAGACTTTTTGTTATCTGCATGGATTACGAATACGATCAATAACTTGGCAGGATTCGGAGGGATTGTCGGAGCAAGCTTGCGCGCCAGTTTTTATGGCAAGCACACGAATCGAAAAATGGTGTTGGCAACAGTCTCTAAGGTTGCTTTGTTTCTATTGACGGGTCTTTCTATTTGGTCATTAGTGACGTTCATCAATGTCTTCTTTCTTCAAACAGATAGTGTGTTTCGTAGTTATTGGATTTGGTTATTTGGTGGTAGCTTTCTAGCACCGCTTATCTTTTTGTTTGCCTATTTGAAACGTAAAACGCTATTTGCAGAATTTTATCCTAAAGGTTTACTGGGCTTGTTACTGGCTTCCTTTGGACAATGGACTGGTGCCTTAGTGGTTTTCTTGTTGATTGGGCGCTTGATGGCTGTAGATATTTCTGTATGGTCCTTGTACCCTATGTTTATCATTGCCACATTGATTGGGATGTTGACAATGGTACCAGGTGGTGTAGGCACATTTGATGTGCTGATGATCTTAGGAATGAGTCAACTTGGCGTGCGGCAAGATGTTGCACTTGTTTGGTTGCTTTATTATCGTTTGTTCTACTATGTTCTACCATTTCTTTCAGGGATCGTTTTATTTTTGACACACACAGGCGTCAAAATCAATCGATTTTTAGATAATATTCCCCGACTATTTTTTCAAAAAATTGCTCATTTAGTGTTAGTATGTGCCGTTTATTTTGCGGGAATCATGATGGTCTTACTTTCAACGATCACGAATCTTTCGACTGTCAGTCGGTTGTTTCAAATACTCTTACCCTTTTCGTTTGATTTTTTAGATCAGTCATTGAACCTGCTGGTTGGGTTCTTATTGTTAGGGCTAGCTAGAGCTTTAGCGATGAAAGTCAAAAAAGCGTTTATTCCTACTATTGCTTTACTCGCTTTTGGAATCATCAATACTGTAATGCGCACCTTATCATGGGAACTGATTGTTGTATACCTTTTGATTTTATTAGCGGTGTGGTTATCCCGAAAAGAGTTTTATCGTGAAAAGTTCGTCTATTCATGGGGAGCAATCATATTTGATGCGTGTTTGTTTGGCTTTTTATTTATTGTTTATGCAATCGCAGGCTATCACCGTGGAAGTTTTTGGGTAGGAGATTTAACTGCGAATCGCTTTATTCTCTTTCCATCTGAGGATGTTTGGTTTTCAGGACTGATTGGTTTAGGAATCTCATTACTTGCGTTAGTTGCATTGTACCAATATTTAGCTTCAGAAACAGGGTTTGGTGAACCTCTGGATCAAATGCGTTTAAATCGCCTCTTGACAGCCTATGGTGGAACCGCGGCTAGTCATTATCTGCACTTACCTGGATATACTTATTTTTATTATCAGGAAAATGGTCAAGATAAAGTAGTGTTTGGTTACCAAATCAAAGGAAATAAATGTTTTGTTCTTGGTGATCCGATTGGTGATCCAACGAAGATACGTACAGCTACGCATGAGTTTTTGAAAAAAGCCGATTGTTTTGGCTATGAATTAGCTTTTTATAAAGTATCCGAAAGTTATGTCGTCATGCTTCACGAAGCGGGTTTTCACTTTGCAAAAGTTGGAGAAGCAGCGATTACTAATCTTTCTTCAGACGCGCTTCACTGGCGTACAAAGCAGATCGAATTGCAACGTTTGACGAATGAGGGATACCATTTTACTTGGTATGACCAATTACCTGAAGAGTTGCTCGAACCGATTCAGGAAGTTTCTCAAAAATGGTTGGATGGTTCTCGTGAGAAGCATTTCTCTGTTGGTTATTTTGAGAAAGATTATCTCTTGATGAGTGGTATTGGTATTGTTAGGAAAGAGCAGAAAATCGTTGGGTTCATTACATCTCAACCAATCAATGACCGCCAAGCGGGGTATGATTTATTGCGGTATCTACCGAACCAGCCGAATAGTCTAGGTGATTACTTACTTGCAAATCTACTGGATGTCTATCGCAAAAATGGGTATGCAGAAGCGAATCTAGGGCTGGCTCCCCTTGCAAATGTCGGAGAAACTGATTTCTCGTTCTTGCAAGAAAAAGTGATGAGGATCATCTTCAATTACGGGAATTTCTTTTACTCATTCCAATTAACTTACGAAGAAAAACAACGGTATGTTACTCATTGGGAAGGCCGTTATTTTGCGTATATGAAAGGAAGTAGTTTTACTTTAGCCACATGGCAGCTTTTCTTATTGATTGGTAAAGGGAAAGAAAAAGGAACAAGTCTAGCAGAAGAAGTTCTGACAGAATTGTAAAAATGATTGTAAAGCTGTGAGGAAAGTGTTTACGCATGTTGGTGGAAGCTATACTTTTATTTTCCCCTATGATAGAATACTTTCGACTTAGACTTTTCGAATGGGTGAGAGGATGGAATTGATTGAAAAAGCACCAGCGAAGATAAACTTAGGGTTGGATGTGTTATATAAAAGACCAGATGGGTATCATGAGTTGGAAATGGTGATGTCAAGTGTAGATTTAGCTGATCACTTGTTCTTTGAAGAGCTATCGGAAGATCGGATCATTGTTGAGACGAATAAAGCATTTTTACCGGTAGATCAGCGTAACAATGTGTATCAAGCAGCTTTGTTGCTGAAAAAGAAATACCAGATAAAAAAAGGCGTAAAAATCGCTGTGAAGAAAAATATCCCTGTTGCCGCTGGACTAGGTGGTGGAAGTACAGATTGTGCTGCAGCATTAAGAGGGATCAACCGGTTATGGGATTTAGGCTGTAGCTTAGAAGAACTAGCTGAGATTGGTTTGGAAGTGGGGACAGATGTACCTTACTGTGTTTACGGACAAACAGCTTACGTAGGCGGAAAGGGAGAAATCGTCCAATTGTTGCCAGCGATGCCCTCTTGCTGGATCATCTTGGTAAAACCTAAAATGAGTGTTTCGACACGAACTGTTTTTCGAGAAATCGATACGCAAAAAATCCAACATCAAGATATTCCTGGTTTGGCTGATGCGCTTCGACAACAAGATTATCAAAAAATGTTGACGAAAATGGGGAACAGTCTTGAAGATGTGACAGGAAAACGCCATCCGGTCATTTATCAAATCAAAGAGCGAATGATCAAATATGGCGCAGATGCGGCCCTGATGAGTGGTAGTGGTCCAACTGTTTTTGCCCTTTGTCAACACTATTCCAGAGCCCAACGTGTCTACAACGGATTAAAAGGTTTTTGTGAGGAAGTTTATCTTGTCAGAACGCTATAAACGCATGAAAGAGACACGATGTCATGACGGAAGTAGTCAGCTTCGAGAAATAAGCGGTAAAAGAGATCGGAACAGAAGTGTTTAGCCTCGAGAAATAAGGCGCCATCCACGAAAATTGTTTTTCAAATTTTTGTGGATGGCGCCTTATTTTCGAAGAGGTTACTTCTGTTTCTGCCGTTTATTCAGTTTTAGGAGATATAAGAGGACTAATATCCCAGACATCTTTCCCGCTGATTTCGTTTTAGAAGATGAAGGATCGTTACCTTCTTTTTTGTTATCAATCTCAACCAATCGTTCAGTGTTATCGGAACAAAAAATAATAGTGTGGAACAGACACTTTTTAACCAAAGTTGAAAGAAAACGATTACGTTCGTTGTTGATATGACGGGCAATTCATTTGTTTTCCGATTTACAGGATAAGTTTGCATTTAAATCAGAAAATCAGGTTAAACTATTGACTGTTTTTTTTTAATTTGGTACATTAATCCTCGTTGATAAATCGTAATATTACGATTTGTTTTGAAAGGAGCATATATGAAGAAATATTTATTAGCCGCATCTTTAGCAATAGGAGCTTTCCTATTTACAGCGTGTGGACAGACAACCCAAGAATCGGCACAAGATGAGTTGAACGTTGTCGCAACGTTTTACCCGATGTATGAATTTACGAAAGAAGTCGTTGGTGATACTGGGAAGGTCGAATTATTGATTCCCGCAGGAACGGAACCCCATGATTTTGAACCAAGTGCCAAACAAAGTGCAACCATTGCGGATGCAGATGTTTTTGTTTATAACAGTTCAGACATGGAATTTTTTGTTGACTCATTGAAAGACACGGTCGATACCGATCGAACGTTGATGATCGAAGCTGCTAAGGGAATTGAACGTCTAGAGTCACAAGAAGAGCATGAAGAAGAACACGAAGAATCAGAAGGACATCAGCATGACCATGCCTATGACCCTCATGTTTGGTTAGATCCAACATTAGCGATCCAAGAAGTACAGACGATTGCTACAGAGCTCGGCAAGAAATATCCAGAGAAGAAAGACACATTTGACCAAAATGCCGCAGCTTATATCAAAAAATTAGAAGCATTGGATCAGGCCTATACAGAAGCATTAAAAGGTGCAACAAACCGAACGTTTGTGACGCAACATGCTGCCTTTGCTTATTTAGCAAATCGCTACGACCTAAAACAAGTAGCCATCTCAGGAGTCTCACCGGATCAAGAGCCTACACCTAGTCGATTAGCTGAATTGAAAGATTTTGTCGATCAAAATAAAATCGAAGTCATCTATTTTGAAGAAAATGCGTCATCTAAAGTAGCAGAGACATTATCGAAGGAAACAGGTGTAAAACTTGAAGTACTCAACCCCCTTGAGAGTTTGACGAATGAACAAATCCAAGCGGGTGAAACCTACATTTCTACCATGGAGAAAAACCTAGAGGCATTAAAAGAAAGCATAAAGTAAAGGAAGGGAGTCCTCTATGTGCGTTATATCGAAATAGCCGATCTTACTTTCTATTATGATGAAGAACCTGTGTTAGAAGGAGTTTCTTATCATGTAGATGCCGGTGAATTTGTGATTTTGACTGGTGAAAACGGAGCGGCAAAATCTACATTGATCAAAGCTTCTTTGGGGCTATTGAAACCCTCTAAAGGGACCATAAAAATTGCAGGAAAAAATCAAGAAGGAGACAAATTAAGTATCGGGTACATTCCACAACAAGTTTCTTCCTTTAATGCGGGTTTTCCTAGTACAGTCTTAGAATTAGTACGTTCTGGCAGATATCCGAGAGGTCGTTGGTTCAAACGGTTAAGCGAAAAAGACCATGAGCATGTCAAGCGTGCCTTAGAATCTGTTGGTATGTGGGATATGCGTCATCGTCGGATCGGTGAGCTGTCTGGTGGTCAAAAGCAACGAATCAGTTTAGCACGTATTTTTGCGACTGATCCAGATTTATTTGTACTTGATGAACCAACTACTGGAATGGATGAAGAATCACGAAATGAATTTTATCGTTTGTTGCGCCATAGCGCACACGACCATGGTAAAGCTGTATTGATGATCACTCATGATCACGAAGACATCAAACAATATGCGGATCGACAAATCCGTTTAGTGAGAAAGGAGGATTCTCAATGGCGTTGCTTTCATATGAATTCATGAGGCGGGCATTTCTTGCTGCGATCTTTATTGCAGGAATCGCACCGATGTTAGGAGTATTCTTAGTGATACGTCGGCAATCGTTGATGGCAGATACACTGTCTCATGTTTCTTTAGCAGGGGTAGCCTTAGGATTTTTCCTCAATCTCAATCCAACGATGACCACAATGGTGGTAGTCGTTATCGCTGCAATCATTTTAGAATACCTACGTTCGATGTATCGTACGTATTCAGAGATTTCCATTGCGATCTTAATGGCAGGAGGACTTGCGCTTGCATTAGTTTTGATGAATTTGAGTGGGGGTAATTCTGCCACGAGCATCCAATCTTATTTATTTGGATCGATTGTGACGATCACTTGGCCACAAGTTCTATTCCTAGGTATTTTGTTTGCAGTGATCGGTCTTTTGTTTTTCTTATTCAAACGTCCGATGTACGTGTTGACCTTTGATGAAGACACCGCTCATGTCGATGGACTGCCGGTTCGTTGGATGTCAATGATGTTCAATATCATTACTGGGGTAGCAATCGCTGTTATGATCCCGATAGCAGGCGCGTTGCTGATTTCTGCTATTATGGTTTTACCAGCAGCAATCGGGATGCGTTTAGGGAAAAGCTTCAATATTGTCATATTGATTAGTATCATCGTTGGTTTTATTGGTATGCTTTCTGGGTTGACTAGTTCGTTTTACTTGGATACACCTCCAGGGGCAACTATCACGTTAGTATTTATCTTTTTATTCTTATTAGTCAACTTGAGTAAACGTATTTTATTAGGAATTAGAAGGAAAAAATAGATTACTATTTGAAAAACAGGTAGTTATTTGGGACAAACAAATGTCTTAAATAGCTACCTGTTTTTTTATAAATACCGAACTATTTTCTTAATTTTGGATAAAATGCTCGAATTTTCCCGAAAAAACTTATATAATGAAACACGATAAAATTTGTTGGAAAAAGGAGCTGGAATTTTTGAAAGTACGTCGCAGTGAGCGTCTTGTCGATATGACACAGTATTTATTAGATCATCCGCATGAATTGATTTCATTAACAAGCTTTGCCGAACGTTATGAATCTGCTAAATCTTCGATCAGTGAAGATTTGGGGATCATCAAAAAAACATTTAAAGAAAGAGGTTACGGAACGCTTGAAACAATCCCTGGCGCAGCCGGAGGTGTTCTATTCATTCCGGAGATTTCCTACGAAGAAGCAAAGAAATATGTTGAATCGCTAGCTGAGCGCTTGTCTGAACAAGACCGTTTACTCCCTGGAGGCTATGTTTACTTATCTGATCTATTAGGAGAACCTGAGCTATTACGTCAAGTAGGGAAAATCATTGCCTCAAAATATTTAGGAGAAAAAATCGATGCTGTAATGACTGTAGCCACAAAAGGGGTGCCTATCGCTCAAGCCGTTTCCTATTACTTGAACGCACCGTTTGTCATCGTACGTCGTGACTCTAAGATCACAGAAGGTTCTACAGTGAGTGTGAACTATGTTTCAGGTTCATCGGAACGGATCGAAAAAATGGAGCTATCAAAAAGAAGTTTGAAACGTGGTTCTCGCGTGCTTGTCGTCGATGACTTTATGAAAGGCGGCGGAACAGTGAACGGAATGAAGAGCTTGATTGAAGAATTTGAATCTGAGCTTGTCGGTATCACTGTGTTTGCGGAATCAAAATTCAACGGACATCGCGCAATCAATGACTACACGTCACTACTTTACGTCAAAGATGTGGATACAAAAACGAAAAATATCACTGTAGTACCAGGTAACTATTTCGAAGAATAAAACAACGAACATAGCGGTGCTATGGAAAAAGAAGAGGCGATGGATGATGTCTCTTCTTTTTTTGGCTCTTTGTCAATAAGGACTGATGAGTTGCGAAAAATTAAATCTGGGTCAGAATGAACCTCATTCTGGCTCAGATTTTTTGTTATCTAACTTTGATTAATTGATTGGTCAAAAAGATTCTAATTTTCATGTTCTCAAATGATTTAAATCCGTAGGATACTCGTTTCATTGTTTTTATGTGGGTATTCTTTGCTTCTATTTTTCCATTGGAGTATGGATAAATCATCGCATTGGCGATGCCTTCTTGGTAGGTCAGAAGGTTTTGAAGTTTCTCACGAAAGCCGTCATCTAACGTTTCGGGAAGTTCTGCCAATAAGGAGAAAAACAAGTCAGGGTCTTTGTCTCGAAAAGCTTCAACTAACTCATGGAAAAAGGGATACGCCTCCTTTAGGGACGTAGAAAAGCTAAGCAATCGATCAATCAGCATTGCTTCAGTAAGAAATGGGTATTTAGGTGCTCGGAAACTTTTCCATGTTTTATATTCATAGTGGTTAATGTTTGCACGATTTTTTAGCAGAAAGCGCCAGTTCTTTTTCAGTTTTTCTGCATGGCTTTTCTGTCCTGCTTTACGCAGTTCATTCATTTCACGGATACGCAACTCATTGAAAGCTTGATTCATGTGTTTGACAATATGAAACCGATCAATCACTACTTTCGCATTTGGCAGAACGCGTTTGGTGAGCTGGAAGTAGGCGGCGTTCATGTCTGTGACTAAGAATTTTACTTCTTCTGGATTGGTGCAGCCCAAGAAATAGTTTGTTAATCGAGGTAATTTACGCGTAGGTAAGATATCAATTAAATTACCTGTTTCTCCATCTGCGCAAATAAAGCTCATTTTATCTTCTATGGAAGTGTGCGAACGAAATTCATCAACCATCAATACTTTGGGGAGAATCCTCTTAGTGGGCTTTGGTAAATAGCTTTTAAACTCTTTCAATGTACGAATAACGGTAGTCAAAGATACCTGACAGCTTTTCGCAATAAAAGATAAAGAGACTTTTTCAGTCAGTAAAGAAGCAATTTTATATCTGACATGTTCCGCAATTGAATATCTTGGGCGGACAAAATAGCTTTGAGCAGTCCAATGGGTTCGACAGTTTTTACAGGTATAGCGTTGCTTTTTTAAGCGCATAACCATTGGCATATGATTGTATTGTTCAAAGCGGACAATGATTTCCTTCTTCCCATTTTTCACCACAATTGCTTTCCCGTTTCCATCTACCACAGTAGAACCACAACTTCTACAGGTACGAGGATCAGGTGAGAGAATGGCATTAATGACCAATGTCTTTTCCTGATGAAAGATCTCGTAAGAGATCTCAGTAATCATCAAATCTTTATCTATTAATCTCAGCATTTTTTTGATAGAATCATTCATATAGCATATCGTCCTCTCAGTTGTTTATTTTGTGGTGATTTAATCATACTAGAGAACGATATGTTTTTTAATACCTAAAATGAAAATGGGACTGAAGAATCAATTTTGATTCATCAGTCCCATAAATTATAGAGCCCTTTTTTTTGCGTCCTGGTTGCTAAAATGAACGTTTAGTTGAAAAAAAAGAGCGACTGGGCTAAACTAAAAATAATAAATCGTAATTTAGGAGTGACATATTTGGATGCACGTTATGCAATCATATTAGCCGCGGGTAAAGGTACTCGCATGAAATCAAAACTATACAAGGTCCTACACCCTGTTTCTGGAAAACCGATGGTCGAACATATCATCAACCGTGTAAGTGAGACAAACCCTGATCAAATCGTGACGATCGTTGGTCACGGTGCAGAGAAAGTCAAAGCTCAGTTAGGCGAGCGCAGCGAGTATGCGTTACAAGCTGAACAACTTGGGACGGGTCATGCGGTACTACAAGCAGCCTCATTTTTAGCAGGCAAGGAAGGCACGACGTTAGTCATTAGTGGTGACACCCCTTTGTTGACAACTGAGACGTTGAACAACTTGTTTGAATACCATCAAGGGAAAAATGCAAGTGCCACGATTTTGACTGCACAAGCAGAAGATCCGACAGGTTATGGCAGAATCATTCGTGACCATGTAGGAATCGTTGAAAAAATCGTTGAGCAAAAAGATGCTTCTCCAGAAGAAGCGTTAGTTCAAGAAATCAATACAGGAACTTACTGTTTCGATAACAAAGCGTTATTTGAAGCATTGGATAAAGTAGGAACCGACAATGCACAAGGCGAGTATTATTTAACAGACATCGTTGAGATCCTGAAAGATGCTGGAAATCCAGTTGCTGCGTATCAGACGGAAGATTTCGATGAGTGTATGGGTGTCAATGATCGTATGGCACTAGCAAAAGCAAACGAGTTGATGCGCCAAAGAATCAACAAAAAACATATGGTCAATGGCGTTAGCTTTGTTGATCCTGCAACTACGTATATTGATGCAGATGTTGTGATTGGTTCAGATACAGTGATCGAAGCGGGCGTTCAGATCCAAGGGGAAACAGAAATTGGCGAAGATTGTTTTATTGGTGCACATTCACGTATTGTTGACAGCAAGATCGGTGACCAAGTAGTCATCGAAAACTCAGTGATCGAACACAGTGTTGTCAAAAGTAAAGCAGATGTAGGACCGTATGCCCATTTACGTCCAAAAGCAGAAATTGCAGAAGGCGTCCATATCGGCAACTTTGTAGAAGTGAAAAATGCGAAAATAGGCAAAAACACAAAAGTTGGTCACTTGACGTATGTCGGGGATGCCACACTAGGTGAAGAAATCAATGTGGGGTGTGGTGTCGTCTTTGTCAATTATGACGGAAAAGCAAAACATCATACAACAGTCGGTGACCATAGTTTTATTGGGTCAAATGCGAATCTTGTGGCGCCAGTGGAAGTGGCAGAGAATACATGTATCGCTGCTGGTTCGACGATCACTAACGATGTTCCTGAACATGCGATGGCAATCGCACGCGCTAGACAAGTCAATAAAGAAGGATACGCGAAGAAACTCCCATATTCAAATTGATACTTTTTGCAAAATCACTTGATTTATTCGGCAAATATGACTAGTATTTATTAGGTAGTAGAGTTGTGAAAAAGAAAGCGGAGGTCCTCATGTCCAAACATTACTTTGATCCAAGATTAAAAATATTTGCATTAAACTCAAATCGTCCATTGGCAGAAAAAATTGCTGCAGCTGTTGGGGTTGAATTAGGAAAATCATCCGTCACTCAATTTAGTGATGGTGAGATCCAAGTCAATATCGAAGAAAGTATCCGTGGTTCACACGTATATGTTATTCAATCAACAAGTAGTCCGGTAAATGATAACCTGATGGAACTGTTGATCATGATCGATGCATTGAAGCGTGCAAGTGCCAAAACGATCAACGTTGTAATGCCGTATTACGGCTACGCACGTCAAGACCGTAAAGCGCGCGCGCGTGAACCAATCACTGCAAAATTAGTGGCAAATATGATCCAAAAAGCTGGAGCAACAAGAATGTTGACACTTGACTTGCACGCAGTCCAAATCCAAGGTTTCTTTGATATTCCGGTCGACCATTTGATGGGCGCACCACTGATTGCGAATTACTTCTTAGAAAAAGGGATTCAAGGCGATGATGTTGTCGTTGTTTCACCTGACCATGGTGGTGTTACTCGTGCACGCAAATTGGCTGAATTTTTAAAAGCACCAATTGCAATCATTGATAAACGCCGTCCAAAAGCAAACGTGGCAGAAGTGATGAATATCATTGGTCAAGTAGAAGGCAAAACGTGTGTCTTGATCGATGACATGATCGATACAGCTGGAACGATCACATTGGCTGCCAATGCGTTGAAAGAAGCTGGAGCAGTGAGCGTTTATGCTTCATGTACACATCCTGTACTGTCAGGACCTGCTTTACAAAGAATCGAAGACTCTGCAATCGAGCGCTTAGTTGTAACGGATTCAATCTATTTGCCAGAAGATCGCAAAATTGATAAGATTGACGAAGTAAGCGTTGGTGGCTTGATGGGTGACGCAATCAAACGTATCCATGAAAACAAACCAGTTAGTCCTTTATTTGAAACAAAAAGATAAAGGAAAATAAAAACTAAATAATTACAATCACAAAGGGGAGTCCATTTTGGGCTGAGACTGAATATATTCTAAACCCTTCGTACCTGTTTCGGTTATGCGAGCGTAGGAATTGTGAATGAATAGCTAGTGTGAAAGCACGAAGCTGTTTGTAAAAAAACAAACTTGCTTCCTCCTTTGTGATGTCCAATTATAAAGGAGGAAGCTTTTTTATGAATAAGAATCATCGTGTCTGGATCGAGGGAACGATCGTCGCAGCATTATCTTTAGTATTGTCGATGATTCCTCTACAAATCGGTAGTAGTTTTGCAATCTCGCTCGGACAAATCCCTTTAACTTTATTTGCCTTAAGAAGGGGTTGGAAAGCTGGTATGGGATCGGCTTTTCTGTGGGGAATCCTTCATTTTCCCATGGGAACTGTCTATTATTTGAGTGTCATCCAAGTATTGATCGAGTATCCGATCGCGTTCACGTTTGCTGGCGTTGCAGGGATTTTTTCGCAAAGAATGCAGCAGAGTTATCTGCAAGGCAATCGTAAGAAAATGGCCTCAACGATCATTTTAGCGACATTCGTTGGTGTGACTGCCAGATATTTCTGGCATTTTGTCGCTGGGGTTGCTTTTTGGGGAAGTTTCGCACTATGGGGGATGAATCCATGGTTGTTCTCCTTAGTCATGAATGGCGCTAGTGGGTTAGCTACTGGGATTGTAACAACTATTGTCCTACTAGGTATTGAACAGACCGTTCCTTCTTTATTTGAAGGAGAAGGATTGCAAGTACGTAAAAGCAAAAATTAAAAAAAGGCGTAAAGGTAGCTACCTTTACGCTTTTTTAGTGGAGTTGAATGTCATTATACAAATGTGTTGTAGACAAAATCAGAAACGTTGCCGTCTAGTTGCCAACGTTGTTGAGTGGCATGATAGACGAGAACAGCTACCGGTTTTTCTTCCAAGTAACGTGTCCCTTTTAATTTCCAAACGTAATCTTCAATGACATAAATCGGGATCTCATACTTGTCATCGACCAAACCTGCTTGATCAAACGAAAAAATGATTCCTTCTTGCATCAAATTACGCATCTTTTTCAGTATCTCCACACTGATTTTTTCAACGGGGATCTCTTTTCGAAAGAATGATTTTTTTTCGTTGATTTTCCCCGCCAAGATCGTGCTTAATTTGTTGGCAAAAATCCGATAAAATTCATCTAAATAACGATAATAGGTTCTACCTAGATGATCGCTCAAATCAAAATAAACAAAGTTATTTTGTAATTTATAGAAAAAAGGTGAATGGAGATGTGTTTTCATATGACCAAAATAAAGCAACTCTGAGATTTCTAAAGGACTTAATTCTTTTAACATCGTCAAATCAGTAAAATCGATCCATTTAAGATCCGTATTATTGTTACGGCTACGAACGGTTTGGAAAAATCTTTGGATATTCTCAGTTCCACGAATGACCTTCAAGCCTGTGTGTGATTCATATTCTCCAGCAGATGCGGAAGGGTCCAACAAAAGTAGATTTTGAGGGAAATGCACGATGCTATTTGAAAAATCATTGATAGTCAGCCCTTTGGTCAAAACGGCGTTACTAGTTGTATCGATATGTACATATACTGAATCACTCATCATGCTCCTCCTCCCCTGTATCTCATCCCTTTCATTTTACAACATTTACTGAAAAAAAGCTTGTTTCTTTTATTTTAAAATTCGATTACAAAGCAACTTTTTTTTATGAATAAAAGATGAACATAGAGTAAAAATTTATATATATATAACACTGGAATCGGATAACTATTCACCCCGCCCTTTTTTTCTGATTACTGATATAATAAAAGAAAAAGAGAATACGAGGTGTCTATGAAAGTTCAAAAAGTCTATTGGTCGGAACGTTATCAGCAGAATCGAGTGCAGCAAGCAAAACAAGTTTTTAGTTTTTTTACTACACATCAAGAAAGCCGGCAACATTTTTGGCAACAGGCAAAAAAACAACAGGCATGGAAGATCGTATCGAAAAGGCTGAACATTTACTTTACTGCAGAAATAACGAATGAAAAAATGATCTATACCAACGTGTTGATTGAAGAAGAATATTGGCAGTGGTCCGATATTTTCCTATTGTTAGAAAGTACGGGTCGTTATTTTTTCAAAAAATACGGACTCGTCCGCTTTGATCATTCGATCTCACCCAACATGGTCGACCTTTTCCACCGAAGTGGTTATTCGGGAACGCAATCGTTTGAGAAGGAACTTTCCTATCATACAGGGCTTGTCTTAGGTGGGGGCGGGGCGCATGGAGCTTATCAAATAGGTGTTTGGAAAGCATTGAAAGAAGAAAATCTAGAGATTTCACTCGTTACTGGCACTTCTGTAGGTGCGCTAAATGGGGCTTTAGTCGTTCAGGATCAACTAGCACAAGCCATTGAGTTATGGCAGGAACTATCAACCAATCAAGTATTGGCTTTACCAGAGGTTGCCTTATCAGAAGATTTGAGGCAACGTTATATCCAAGAAGCCAGCTTGATGACACGTCGTGCAGTAGTCGAAGGAGGAACCTCGATTGCACCGTTGGAAGCGTTACTAGAGCAATACCTAGATGCAGAAAAAATCAAATGTACAGAAAAACCGCAACTCTATACAATCGCAACTAAAATCCCAGAATTTCAAGAAACAGTTACAAAGATGCAAGCATTAGAACCAACAGAGATCGCCGATTGGATCCTCGCCTCTGCTTCTTTTTATCCTGCCATGGCTTATCGCCAGATCGATGGATCAAAATATGTTGATGGTGGCTATCGAAATAACGTGCCAGTAGATGTTGCTATCCAACAAGGTGCAACCGAAGTCTTGATTGTCGATGTCCAAGGACCTGGTGTAGCCAAAAAATACAAGGAACCTGATGCTTTGGTGACCTGGAAATGTTGTTCAAACTGGTCTTTAGGTGGTTTCTTAGTTTTTGAGCGACAAAGAAACCAATTGAATATCCAATTAGGTTATTTAGAGGCTAAAAAATGTTTAGGGATCTATCAAGGAAACTGGTATACGTTTGAAACCGCAAAGCCAGCTGAACGTTATTGGCGACGTTTCTTACGTTTCTTAGTCGAAACACTTGATTTAGACGTATCCTTTTTTTACAAAGAAAAATTCTGGCGGGACTTGCGTAATGTATATAAAGACAGGGTCACAAGTGAAACATGCGGATTGGCGATGCTTGAGCTACTAGCGAAACAAAAATTGATCTTACCGAATAAAGTGTATACCGTCGAAGAAATGTTACCAATCATTTGCCAAGAAAGTAAAATCGATGAAGCATTTTTAAAAAAGGTCGGTCAATTAAACGCCAGCGAATGGTTGAAGTTTCGAAAACTGGAGCGAAATGCTAAAATACACGTAATGAAGGAACACGCGATCTACCAATACGTGAAAGAAAAAAAGCGTGATCGCTTACAACGACAACTCAATGCAGATACAGTAGAAACTCTGATGTATCTCTATCTTTATCATATAAAGGAGGAACAAAAATGGCACAAGAATTCTCATATGAGATCGTAGAAGAAATTGCAGTATTATCTGAAAACAATAAAGGATGGCGCAAAGAATTGAACTTAGTGAGTTGGAATGGTAGACCACCGAAATTTGACTTGCGGGATTGGGCACCGGACCATGAAAAAATGGGTAAGGGACTAACATTAACGAACGAAGAGTTTGAAGAGTTACAAAAAGCAATTAAAAATATGTAAAAGAAAGGACTCTGTCGCATGAAGAGCATGACTGGCTTTGGCAATGCCATCCGCGAAAAAAAGAACTATCAACTTGAAATCGAGATCAAAAGCGTCAATCAACGGTTTTTAGATATCCAGATACGTAGCCCTAAAGTATTAGGCTTTGTTGAGAATGAACTGAGACAATTGATCAAAACGAAGTTAAGTCGAGGACGTGTCGATGTCTTTATCAACCTAACATATTTAGGTGAACAAGATAAAAAAGTGACGATCAATTGGCAACTGATCGATACGCTCTATACACAGATGACTACCGGTATTAAAGAAAGGTATGGCGAAGCGAACGCATTGTCGATCGGTAAACTGATCGAACGTTTTGCACTAAACGAAGAGTTTGTGACAATTGCTGAAGCAACGGAAGAGGATCAAGAATTACTTGCACAATTAGCGAAAGAAACGATGCAAACGGCACTTCGTTCAATCGAAGAAAGTCGGAGTATAGAAGGCCAAGCTTTGGCGAACGTTTTACTTCAACAAACCGCAGAATTAAAACAAAATATTGCTGGATTAGCTAGCTTTGTCGAGATTTACGAGCAAGAATTTCAGACGAGATACCAAGAAAAATTAGAAGCTTTTCTTGGTACAGAAGTTGAGCGAGATCGTTTATTGACCGAAATAGCGATTCTTTTAGAGCGTGGCGATATCCATGAAGAAATCGACCGTTTAATCATCCATACGCAGAAATTGGAAGAGCTACTTGAAGCAGATTATCCCATCGGTAGAGAACTAGATTTCCTTTTACAAGAGATGAATCGCGAAATCAATACGATCGGCTCAAAATCAAGCGCGATCGAAATCAAAAACCATGTTGTTCAGTCTAAAACGATTTTAGAAAAAATCCGTGAGCAAATCCAAAATATTGAATAAGTGTCCAGCCTGTCTGATCGATGACCTGTCCGTTAGGCAGGATTCCGTCTTATTTCCAAAGAGGTTACTCCTGTTCCCGCCGTTTATTCGTTTTTTAGGTATACAACAAAAGTAAATTTTACTTTTGTCTCGGACTCTTTAGTGGGAAGTAGACTAGCTTTTTCTAGGTTTTCTAGCTATAATAAAAAAATAGCCTTGAAAGTTGCAAGAAAAAAGTGCAAAATAAGCAATAGTATAAAAAAGACTAGTTGAAAGGACGTCGTCATGTCAGAGCGTGGATTATTAATCGTGTTGTCTGGTCCATCGGGTGTGGGAAAAGGCACAGTGCGAAAAGCAATTTTTGAGAGTGAGGATAATGATTTCCAATATTCGATTTCGATGACGACACGCAAGATGCGTGAAGGAGAAGTTGAAGGAGTCGACTACTATTTCCGAAGCCGCGAAGAATTTGAACAAATGATCGCTGAAGGCGAAATGTTGGAATATGCAGAATATGTCGGGAATTATTATGGTACACCACTATCGTATGTCAACAAAACCTTAGACGAAGGAAAAGACGTTTTTCTTGAAATTGAAGTCCAAGGTGCACAACAAGTAAAAGAAAAAGTACCTGACGGCGTATTTATTTTCCTGACGCCCCCAGATTTAGCTGAATTGAAATCACGAATCGTTGGGCGTGGGACAGATGCAGATGAAGTAATCGAAGAACGAATGAAAGTCGCTAAGGAAGAAATCGAGATGATGGCACTGTATGACTATGCTGTTGTTAATGATGAAGTTCCATTAGCGGTCAACCGAATCAAAGATATTATTGCAAGTGAACATTTCCGTGTCGATCGTGTCATCGGAAAATATATCAAAATGTTAAAGGAGATGTAGTCTTATGATGTTAAAGCCTTCAATCGACTCATTATTAGATCGCGTGAATTCAAAATATTCTCTAGTGATCTTAGCAAGTAAACGTGCACATGAATTAGACGCAAAAGCACAACCAACAATGGATTCATTTGATTCTGTCAAAAGTGTTGGACAAGCTTTAGAAGAAATCGAAGCAGGAAATGTGATCAGTGATCCACATCCTGAATTAAAACGTGAACGTCTACGTATGGAAGACGAAGAACGTCGTGCGCAAAAAGACCGTGCACAACAAGAATTAGAGTCGCGTATTCGTGACGAGCAAAAACTATAAAATCAACTCACTATTCAGCTTATGGATAGCGAAAGATTTGAGCTTGGGAAATGTTCCTAGGCTCTTTTTTTTCCTGCGTTAATTTTTTGTTAGGATTTGGCAGAAAGTAAGACAAAACAAGGAATCTCTAGTAAAATAGGCAAGAGCCATTTTGTGTTTAAAACCAAGATGAAGAAAGGAGAAGGAGTCCATGACTGTTATTGCGGATGTGATTGTCGATGTACCAACTATGCAAACCGATCAAGCATTCACCTACTTGGTTCCTTCTGAAATGGAAGCGGCTATCCAAGTCGGTATGCGTGTAGCGATACCATTTGGAAACGGCAATCGCCAAGTCCAAGGCTTTGTGATGGCGTTGACAGCCAACGAGCAACCTCTTAAAAAAGAATTAAAGCCGATCCTTCAATTACTTGACTTGGCACCTGTTGTCAATCAAGAGTTGATGAGGTTAGCAGACTATATGAAAACCATTACTTATGCTTTTAAGATCACCTGTTTACAAACGATGCTCCCAAGTGTCATGAAAGCAGAATACGATAAGCTCATTTACCCAGTGACCGATGAACCAGAAGTCGTTGCATTTTTCGCAGGTAGACAAGAGATTTCTTGGAAGGAAGCGGAAGAAACTGGGATCTTACCGCAATTGATCCGTTGGCGTAAAAACAAGCTAGTTGATATCCGTTACGAAGTCCATACAAAAAACAAAGTGAAAACGATCCGTGTCGTTCACTCTCTTTTGTCAAAAGCACAACTCGATGAAGCTTGGGGCACCTTGAGACAAAATGCGAAAAAACAAAAAGAATTACTTCTTTATTTGTCAGAAATGGAAAACCCGATGCCTATTGCTTATTTCAAAGAAAAAGGAGTCAGTTCTGCCGTATTGAATCAAGGTAGAGATAAAGGTTGGTTGCGTATCGAAGAAGTCGAAAGTTATCGCGACCCTTATAAAGATCGGATATTTGAACGAACGACTGCCTTACAATTGAATGAAGAACAACAATCGGCGGTTCAGCAGATCATTGAAGCCTGTCATCAGGAAAAGAATGACACCTTTTTACTTGAAGGAATTACTGGTAGTGGGAAAACGGAAGTCTACCTTCAAGCCATTGCTGATGTCTTGGCAGAGAAGAAGACAGCGATCATGTTGGTCCCTGAAATCGCATTGACCCCTCAGATGGTCGAACGATTTAAAGGGCGCTTTGGAGAATCCGTCGCAGTTTTACATAGTGGCTTGTCTCAAGGTGAGAAATATGATGAATGGCGTAAAATCGAGCGCAATGAAGCGCAAGTCGTCGTCGGTGCACGTTCAGCGATCTTTGCCCCACTAGACAACATTGGTTTGATCATCATTGATGAAGAGCATGAATCAAGCTATAAGCAAGATGAAACCCCGCGTTACCATGCCAGAGATTTAGCTATATGGCGTGGGAATTACCATCATTGCCCGATCGTTTTGGGGAGTGCGACACCTTCCCTCGAATCAAGAGCCCGTGCACAAAAAGGGGTCTATCGCATGTTGCACTTGAGTCAGCGTGCGAAAATGAGTGCGCAATTACCTGAGATCGAAGTCGTCGATATGCGTGAAGAATTAGAAAAGAATCAAGCATCGACGTTCTCTCAATTATTACAAGAAAAAATCCAAGATCGATTAGAAAAAAAAGAACAAACAGTTCTTCTATTGAATCGACGAGGGTATTCTTCCTTTGTGATGTGCCGAGATTGCGGCTTTGTCTTGCCTTGCCCAAATTGCGATATCTCTTTGACTCTCCATATGGATTCTCGCTCGATGCGTTGCCATTATTGTGGACATGAAGAAGCGATCCCGCATCGTTGTCCAAATTGTGGAGAAAACAAAATCCGGTATTATGGAACGGGAACACAAAAAGTGGAAGAAGAGCTAAAAGCACTTTATCCTCAAGCAAGAATCTTGCGGATGGATGTGGATACCACAAGAAAAAAAGGTGCGCATGAACGAATCTTACAAAAATTTGGGGACAAACAAGCGGATATTCTATTAGGAACGCAGATGATCGCAAAAGGGTTAGATTTTCCTGATGTGACCTTAGTCGGCGTTCTAAATGCAGACACATCGTTGAACCTGCCAGATTTTCGTTCTAGTGAACATACCTTCCAATTATTGACACAAGTCTCCGGAAGGGCAGGAAGAGCCGAAAAAGCTGGGGAAGTTGTGATCCAAACATTTAATCCGAATCACTATGCGGTAACTTTAGCAAAGGAACAAAATTATGAACGCTTTTATCAACAAGAAATGAATGTACGCCATCGTGGAGGCTATCCGCCTTATTACTTCACTGTGAAAATCACGACGAGTCATCCAGAAGAACAAGTCGCAGCCAAAAAAATCTTTCAGATCGCCAGTCAATTAAAGCAAGTATTAGGAACGAACAGCCTTCTGTTAGGTCCGGTACCTAGCACCGTTTTACGTGTGAAAAATCGCTATTACTATCAGCTGATCATCAAATATAAACATGAACCAGAACTGCCTAATGTCCTGAAAGAAATTTTGGATCAAAGTCAAAAAGAACAGCGACAAAATCTATTTGTTGCGATCGACAATGAGCCGCTACATTTTATTTAAGAAAGGAAACACTATGAGTTATCCAATAATGATCCACCCAAATAAAAAATTGAATCGAAAAGCCCAACCAATCGATATGATCACTGATGAGACAATCGTCTTGTTAGATAACTTGTATGAAACAATGGTGGCAAATGACGGAGTCGGCATCGCCGCGCCGCAAGTCGGCAAAAATCAGCGGATCGCTATTGTTGAAGTCGATGAAGGGGATAAGTTTGAACTCATCAATCCTGAGATTATCGAGGCAAAAGGAGAAAGTATCGATGTGGAAGGTTGCTTAAGTATTCCGCATGTCTACGGTACAGTCAAACGTGCAGATGAAGTAACGGTTCGATATTATGATCGTGACGGAGAGGAAATCGAAGTCACTGCGTTTGGTTATCTTGCACGCGCCTTTCAACATGAGATCGATCACTTAGATGGGATTTTATTTATCGATAAAATGATCGAACAAATCCCCGAAGAAAAACTCGAAGAATACATGGAGGAACATTTAGATGACTAAAATCGTATTTATGGGAACCCCAGCATTTTCAGTTCCTGTACTAGAAGGGCTGATCGACCAAGGGTATGAGATCGTCGCTGTCGTGACACAACCTGATCGACCAGTGGGAAGAAAAAAAATCATTACCCCGACACCTGTGAAAGTGGCGGCTTTGAAGCACGATCTTCTTGTGCTACAGCCAGAAAAAATCACGGGTTCTCCAGAAATGCAAACAATCATTGATTTGCAACCAGATGTGCTGGTAACAGCTGCGTTTGGTCAATTCTTGCCGGAGAAACTATTGCAAGTTCCAACACATGGAGCAATCAATGTTCATGCCTCTTTGTTGCCAAAATATCGTGGTGGTGCACCAGTCCATTATTCCATTATCAACGGGGAAAAAGAGACAGGTGTAACGATCATGGAGATGATCAAAAAAATGGATGCGGGTGGTATTTTCTCACAAGCAAGCCTACCAATCACTAAACAAGATGATGTCGGTACGATGTTTGAAAAACTTAGTCTATTAGGCAAAGAGTTATTGCTAGAAACACTACCAAAGATCATTTCTGGCGAATTGACGCCTACGCCTCAAAATGAGGACCAAGCAACGTTTTCACCGAATATCACACGTGAACAAGAAGCAATCAATTGGGAAAAAACAGCAGAAGAAATCGACTGCCAAGTTCGTGGCATGCGTCCATGGCCCATTGCTTTTACAACCTATGAAGGAACACGCTGGAAGCTTTGGGCAGTAGATGTGTTGGCAGATGAGACGACATCTGAAACACCAGGAACTATCATCCATAAAGATAAAAAACAATTATGGGTAGCTTGTGGGGAACAGACGGTATTATCGATCAAAGAACTACAACCTGCCGGTAAAGCAAAACAACTAATACAAGAATTCCTAAATGGCAGTGGACAACAAGTCGCTGTAGGACAGCAGGTGAAATAATGGCGAAAATACCAAAAAAAATGAAACGTTCGGTTCGCTTTATGGCGTTGATGACATTAGAGCGTGTCAACAAAGGTGGAGCATACTCCAATCTATTATTGAATGAGATGATCAACCAAGGCGACCTTAACCAAAAAGATATCGGTCTGTTTACAGAACTAGTGTATGGAACGATCAGTCGCCATCGTTTGATTGCATTTTATGTTGCGCCATTGATTGCAAATGCAAAAAAAGTGGATGACTGGGTCAAAACTTTGCTGTATTTGTCTGTCTATCAACTCGAATTTTTAGATAAAGTACCTGATCATGCAATTTTGAATGAAGCAGTAGAAATTGCAAAAATCAAAGGTAACCCCGGCACAGGGAAATTTGTGAATGGCGTATTAAGAAATTATTTACGTCAAGGAAAACCTGATCTGGAAACTATCACAGATGAAGTCGAACGTTTAGCCGTTAAATTAAGTCTGCCGAATTGGCTGACACAGCGCTTGATTGACCAAATCGGCTACGAGGAAACAGAAAAGTTAGGTCTTTCATTGTATCAACCAAGTCATGTGAGTGGCCGTATTGATACCCGTAAACTTTCGCGTGAACAAGCACTGGATCAATTGAAAGAAGAAGGACTAGATGTAAAAGCAAGTCCAATAAGCCCATATGGTGTGATTGCTGAAAAGGGCAGACTCGCCTCTACGACACTTTTTCACGATGGCTTGATGACGATCCAAGATGAAAGCTCGATGCTTGTTGCACCAGCAATGCAGATTGAGCCAGAACATCATGTACTAGATGCCTGCGCTGCCCCTGGTGGCAAAACGACCCATATCGCCACGTTCCTTGATCCAACTTGTGGAGGAGAAGTCGTGGCTCTAGATGTCCATGACCACAAAGTAAAACTAGTGGAAGAGAACGCTCGCCGTTTAGGAGTTGCCAACGCAGTGTTCGCACAAAAAATGGATGCACGTGAAGTCAAAGAACAGTTTGAAGCAGAACAATTTGACCGTATTTTAGTAGATGCTCCATGTTCCGGTTTTGGCTTGTTACGCCGAAAACCAGATATTCGTTATAAAAATAATGAAAAAGAATTAGCCAATTTACCGGCTATCCAACTAGCTATTTTGGAAAGTGTAGCTACGGCTCTTAAACCTTCAGGAATATTGACCTACAGTACTTGTACGATTTTGAAAGAAGAGAATCAAGAAGTTGTTTCAGCGTTTTTACAACGACATCCTGATTTTGAGAAGATTGATGTTTTAGTTGATCCTGTGCTACAATCATCAATCAAGGAGAAGATGTTGACGTTGTATCCACATCAATCTTATACAGATGGCTTTTTCATTTGTTGTTTGCGCAAAAAGTAATGAGGTGAAAGTATGCAGATTGAATATCAATCAGATGTAGGAAGAAGACGTAATACGAATCAAGATTATGTCAGTGTATTTGAAAACCAAGTCGGTCTCACGCTGGCGGTTTTAGCAGATGGCATGGGTGGGCACCGCGCAGGCGATATTGCTAGTCAAATGGCCGTCACAAACTTAGGGAAAGCCTGGGAAGAGCAAGCGTTACTTGATGACGAAAAAATCGCGCAGTGGTTTATCCAAGCGATCCAAGAAGAAAACCGCGCGATTCATCAATTAGGACAAGAACAGCTTGAATATAACGGAATGGGAACAACGATCGTAGCAGCTGCCCTATCAGAGGAACGTTTCACGATTGCCAATGTTGGGGATAGTCGTGCGTATTTGCTTCGCGACAATCGGATCATTCGCTTGACGGAAGACCATTCTTTAGTAAATGAATTAGTCAAATCTGGTGAAATCAGCGAAGAAATGGCCGTCAATCATCCACGTAAGAACATCTTGACTCGATCTGTCGGCATGCCAGGATCATTAGAAGTCGATGTTGCAACGTATCTTTGGCAACTCCAAGATCGTTTACTTCTATGTTCGGATGGTTTGACGAATATGCTGTCAGAAGAAACGATCGGTACGATCATCAATCAAGAAGGATCATTATCAGAAAAAGTAACGCAATTAGTGGATCAAGCAAATGAAGCTGGCGGAGCAGATAATATCAGCGTTCTTCTTATTGAATACAAGGAGGATGTTGCATGATTGAGCCAGGAAGAAAATTAAATGGTCGTTACCAAATTACCGGTAACATCGGTAGTGGCGGTATGGCAAATGTCTTTTTAGCCCATGACTTGATTTTAGATCGAGATGTTGCAATCAAAGTCCTACGCTTTGATTTCCAAAATGACCAAACGGCGATCCGTCGTTTTCAACGAGAAGCATTAGCGGCAACCGAACTAGTTCATCCAAATATCGTCAGTGTTTATGATGTCGGTGAAGAAGATAACATGCAGTACTTAGTTATGGAATATGTAAAAGGAATGGATTTAAAACGGTATATCCAAACGCACTATCCGATTCCTTATGAAACAGCAGTAAACATCATGCAACAAATCTTGTCTGCGATTTCTTTAGCACATAGCCATCAAATCATCCACCGAGATCTAAAACCACAAAATGTCTTGATCGATAATGAAGGTGTTGTGAAAATCACCGATTTTGGTATTGCGATTGCTTTATCGGAAACATCGATCACCCAAACGAATACGATGCTTGGTTCGGTTCACTACCTTTCACCAGAACAAGCAAGAGGTAGTATGGCGACAAAACAATCAGATATCTATGCGTTAGGGATCATTTTATATGAAATGCTGACAGGGAGCGTTCCTTTTGATGGGGAATCAGCTGTCACCATTGCACTGAAACATTTTCAGGATGACTTGCCTTCAATCAAAGAGTTAGATCCAGGGGCACCTCAGTCATTGGAGAATGTGGTCTTGAAAGCAACAGCCAAAGAACCTGTCGACCGGTATAAAACGGCAGAAGAAATGGCAGATGACCTAGCAACGGTGTTGTCGTTAGAACGAGCAAACGAAGAAAAATGGCAACCCCAGGCGATGGACAACGAAACAAGAGTATTGACACCACTGACGGCAGAAACACCGATGCCAGATTCCTTTAAGTCAATGCCTCTTCCCGAAGAGAAACCAGCGGAAGAATTACCAGATCCCGAAGAAACAATGCCAGATGTAAAGACTAAAAAAAGAAAAAAATGGTGGATCATTTTGCTGGTCTTGCTTGCTTTGTTAGGGATTGGGACAGCGATTTTATTTGCTTCAGGTGGACGAGGAGAAGTAACGGTTCCCGATGTTTCGGGTCAATCCGAAGCTTCAGCAAGAGAAGCTTTGACACAAGCAAAATTAAAGGTAGCAACGAACACTGAAGAAATTGCTGACGATACGATTGAGAAAGGAAATGTGGTCAAAACAGATCCAGCCTCAGGAACAACAGTGAAACAAAATCGTGAAGTCACGCTTTATATCAGTACAGGTAAGAAGAAAATCCAACTCGATGATTTTACGGGTATGTCTTACGATGAAGCGCGCAAGCAGCTACTGGATTTAGGTTTCTCTTCAAGTAGAATCAAAAAAGAAGAAGAATTTAGTGATGAGGTCACTAGTGGAAATATCATCTCACAATCAGAAGATGAAGGAACAGAAGTCGATCCCACATCAGATACGATTACTTTTACTGTTAGTAAAGGAAGTCAGCCGACGATGAGCGATTACACCGGACAAAACTATGAAACAGTTCTTAGTATTTTGAGAACGAATGGCTATACGAATATCAGTGCAACGAATGATTATAGTGATACGGTCCCAGCCGGTGCAATCATCAGTCAGTCACCAAGTTTTGGGGAACCATTGACGGATGCGACATTTATTAGTTTCGTGGTGAGTAAAGGACCAGATGCGAAGACACTGAATGACATTTCTGGTTATACGAAAAGTGATGCGCAAAGTTACTTATCTGGTATCGGTGCCGACTACATTGGTCATGAAACGTATGAGTTTTCAGATACAGTAGAAAAAGACAAAGTGATCCGTACAGATCCAGGAGTAGGTGCATCGATCACATCAGGAACGATCGTCAATGTGATTTACTCAAAAGGACCAGACCCAGCGAAAGCATCATCAAGTTCTGAAAAAGATTCTTCCAGCAGTTCTTCTAGCAGTTCAAGCAGTAGTTCAAGTTCCGAAACAACTAGTAGTAGTACCACTACAACGTCCTCGACGGATAGTGACTAGTAGACAGAATTAAACGAACTAAAACGACAATGATAAAAAATAGATCTGAGAATTCAAAATGTCGGCGGCATTTGAGGAAATTCTTAGGTCTATTTTTTGGTGATTTCTCCTAACTTCTGCTGTCCTATGGTAAAATATACTAAAAATGGAGGTGGGTTTCATTAAAGGGCAAATCAGAAAAGCAATAAGTGGATTTTATTACGTATATAAAGATGGAGAGACCTATCAGACACGAGGTCGAGGGAATTTTCGTAATCGAAAGATCACGCCCCTTGTTGGCGATCAAGTCATATTTGAAAGTGAAAACAAGACCGATGGCTATCTACTAGAAGTTTTACCACGTAAAAATCAATTAGTACGACCACCAGTAGCAAATGTTGATTTAGGAGTTGTTGTGACGAGTTTGATCGAACCAACATTCTCTTATAATCTACTCGACCGTTTTTTAGTCATGTTGGAATATGAATCGATCGAGCCAGTGATCTATTTGACGAAAACGGATTTAGCTGTCGATTCTACACAAATAAAAGAAATTAAAGAGACTTACGAAAAAATTGGCTATCCAGTGATCGTCCCTCGCACACAGGGTGATACGGATGAATTAGTTCGCTATTTTCCAGAAAGACTGACTGTTTTCATGGGACAGTCAGGTGCAGGTAAATCGACGTTGCTCAACCAAATCTCACCAGAGCTTGAGTTAGAAACAGGTGAAATATCTGATTCTTTGGGACGGGGACGTCACACGACAAGACATGTCGAGTTATTACCACTTTATGATGGATTGGTTGCCGATACACCAGGTTTCAGTTCTATTGATTTCTTAGTCATCGAACCTGTCGAGTTATCCAAACAATTCCCTGAATTTGTCGATGCTTCTGTAGACTGTCGCTTTAGAGAGTGTATGCACGTAAAAGAGCCAGATTGTGAAGTCAAACGAAGAGTAGCGGCAAAAGAAATTGCACAGACTCGCTATGACAATTACTTGCAATTTTTGCAAGAAGTTGAAAACCGTAAACCGATGTACAACAAAAAAGAAACTAGAAGAAAGTAGGAGGGTATTTTTATGAAAATAGCACCATCGATTTTAAGCGCAGATTTCGCCAATCTCCAAACAGACATTGAACGAGTAGAAAAAGGTGGAGCAGACTATATCCATGTGGACGTAATGGACGGCCAATTCGTTCCCAACATTACATTCGGATCGAATGTAGTGCAAGCAATTCGTCCGGTCACAAAACTACCGTTAGACGTTCATTTGATGATCATCAATCCTGAAAATTATATTGCTGATTTTGCAAAAGCAGGTTCAGATATCATTACGGTCCATGTGGAATCGACACCACATATCCATCGTGCGATCCAGATGATCAAAGATTTAGATGTCAAAGCAGGGGTCGTTATCAATCCTGGTACACCGATCGAAATGATCAAGCATGTTTTGCCTTTAGTTGATCAAGTGTTAGTGATGACAGTCAATCCAGGCTTTGGCGGACAAAGCTTTATTACAGAAACAGTGGATAAAATCGCAGAGTTAGCGGAATTACGCAAGGTGAACGATTGGACCTATCAAATCGAAGTGGATGGTGGAATCGTTCCAGAAACTGCAAAAATTTGTCATGAAGCAGGTGCAGACGTATTTGTGGCAGGCTCCTATGTCTATAGTGCAGAAGATCCAGCAGCTCAAATCGATCAATTGAAAAAGGCATTAGGCTAATGGAAGTATTACTTGTTGCAGGCGGATCACCAGAAAATTGGCCAGACTTGTCACAGCAATCATTTGATCGATACGTGGGCATCGACCGTGGGGCACTCTATTTGCTTGAAAAAGGCTATTCGTTAGATCTAGCAATCGGTGATTTTGATTCATTGTCTTCCTCAGAATATCAACGAGTATCCGATAAAGCTGTCGAAGTACACCAAGCGCCAGCAGAGAAAGACGATACGGACACTCAGCTAGGTTTAGCAAAGACATTCGAACACTTTCCAGAAGCAAGCGTGACACTGATCGGTGCAACTGGTGGAAGATTAGATCATTTATTAGCTAATCTATGGTTAGCATTAGAACCACGGTTTCAACCCTTTATACGACAGATCCAAATACAAGACAAACAAAACGTGATCACTTACTATCTACCAGGAGCTTACGAGATAAAAAAAAATCCTGAAATGAAGTATTTGGCTTACTGTTGTTTGACACCTGTTAGTCAATTGACATTATCTGACAGCAAATATCAACTATCAAACGAGGAAGTATCTCGTCCAACTTCTTATGCAAGCAATGAATTTGTCACTGACAAAGCATCCTTCAGCTTCTCTGAAGGAATCATTTCAGTCATCCAAAGTAAAGATTGATGGATCGGTTCAGGACAAAGTAGCAAAAGAAATGAAGCGGAAAAATGACAGTTTAAATTATTTGCTAAAAAAAGCTTAAAAGAAGGGTCGAGCCTTTTGTTTCCCCTTATTTAATGATAAAATTACAGGTAAGAGTCTAATTTAATTCGAGGTGTCTTTGTGAAGAAGTTCAATCCTAATAAAAATATCATTATTACCTTAGTCATCGTTATTATTGTAGTAACGGTCCTAAGTGTGACAGCTGCCCAGCGAGCGAATGAAGGAAAGCCCAATTTCTTCCAATCTATTGTGAACGACAGTGTCTCTTTTGTCGATCGGACGATTTCTGCTCCGGTCAAATGGGTCCAAAATGGCGTGGATTCAGTACATCATCTTTTCACCACCTATTCAGAAAATGAACGGTTAAAAGAAAAAATCGACAGCTATGATGAGATAGCTCAAAAAAACAAGAACATGCAAAAAGAAATCGATGCACTAAAAAGCGAACTCGATTTAAGCCAAACGTTGACGAGTTATGAAAGAGTCACAGCAAATGTGATCACTCGTTCACCTGACTCATGGCAAGATCTATTAGTCGTCGATAAAGGATCAAATGATGGAATCGAAGTCAATATGGCAGTCATGGCGCAAAAAGGTTTAGTCGGACGTGTCATTGAAGTCAATGCCACTTCTTCTAAAGTAGAATTGCTGACTTCATCAAACGTAAGTTCCAACCATTTCCCTGTCCGCGTATCTTCTGGAAACGGAGAATCTTTCGGTTTACTCAAGAATTATGACGAAAAGTTACAAGCGCTAGTTGTGACACAGCTAACAGGTGACAGTGAAATCAAAGAGGGCGACGTAGTACAAACATCAGGTCTTGGAGGCAACTCGCCAGCAGATCTGCAAATCGGTACAGTCATCAAAACAAAACCAGATAGTTATGGGCTAGATCGCGAAGTCTATGTCAAACCTTATGCGGATATGTATGATCTCCCAGTAGTAACGATCATCAAACGTCTTGTGGAGGAGTAGTCCATGCTGAAAAAAGAGAAAATGACCATTTATTTGCCGATCCTCTTGTTCTTACTCATGTTGATCGATGGGCACTTTACCCGAATGATGATCAGGTGGTCGAGCGGTGACTACATGGCAAGTGCGCATCTTTTGATATTGGTTTTACTATTTTGCAGTTTGAGTTTCTCCAAACGCTACTTACTGATCACGACATTAGTTTTAGGTATTATCTTTGATTCTTACTATATTGGTGTGATTGGCATTTATGCAGTTGCTTTACCTTTATTAGTATTTATCATGTATGGGATGAAATCGGTCATCCATGTAAATATTTTTACTGAGTTTTTTAGCCTCATCATTTTCATCACAGGCTATGAGTTGTTTACATTGATCGTACAAATGGTATTCAAACTTGCGAGTGTAGATAGTACGTACTTTATCACTAAATATTTAGGTCCAACATTATTATTGAATATGGTATTGTTCGCTCTACTTGTATTCCCATTAAAGAAGCTATTTAAAGAAGGTCGGGACAGAAGTGTCTAGCCTCGCAGAATAAGGCGCCATCCACGAAAATTGTTTTTCAAATTTTTGTGGATGGCGCCTTATTTTCCGAAGAGATTACTTCTGTTCCCACCGTTTATTCGGTTTTAGGTGGTGCGAAAGGACGAATGTTTCAGCCTTTTTTTATTTAATTTAAAACGGGCATTATTTAATTATTGAAAAATGTATTATGAAAATAACCATGTCATCTTACATTTCTGTCATTATAATCAGTTGTTTTGAAATGTTTTTGTAACATAACTATTATCTCATTGACATACAGCTATGGTACAATTTTGTTATCGTTAAGAAAGACTTAAATATTTTTAGATATTTATTAAATTAAGCCAGTCGGAGGAATGAAGAGTGAAAAAGAGTTTAATATCAGCAGTAATGGTAAGTTCAATGGCCTTGACTGCCGTAGCATCACCGATCGCAGCCGCGGCGGAAGATTTTGATTCTCAAATACAACAACAAGATCAAAAAATTGCGGAATTACAAAACCAACAAGCAAGTGCCCAATCTCAAATCGAGGCATTAGAAGGTCAAGTCGCTGACATCAATACAAAAGCTGAAACTTTATTAGCTAATCAAGCAACATTACGTCAAGAGTCTTCTCAATTGACACAAGAAATTGCAGATCTACAAGAACGTATCGAAAAACGTGAAGCAACAATCCAAGAGCAAGCACGTGAAACACAAGTTAGCAGCAAAAGCTCTAACTACATCGATGCAGTATTGAATGCTGAGTCATTCTCAGATGCAATCGGACGCGTTCAAGCAATGTCATCGATTGTACGTGCGAACCAAGACTTAGTGAAACAACAAAAAGAAGACAAACAGGCAGTTGAAGATAAAAAAGCTGAAAATGAAGCGAAGCTAAAAGAGTTAGCAGAAAATCAAGCGGCTTTAGAATCACAAAAAGGCGACTTACTATCAAAACAAGCTGATTTAAATGTTCTAAAAACTACTTTAGCGGCTGAACAAGCAACAGCAGAAGATAAAAAAGAAGACTTGAACCGCCAAAAAGCAGAAGCTGAAGCAGAGCAAGCACGTATTCGTGAACAAGCTCGTTTAGCAGAGCAAGCGCGTCAACAAGCAGCACAAGAACAAGCTGAAAGAGAAGCACGTGAACAAGCAGCAGCAGTTGCCGCTGCAGCAGCACAAGAGCAAGAACAAGAACAAGCTTCTTCATCAGTACAAGAATCAACAGAAGTTTCTGAATCAGCTACTTCAGAATCATCATCAAGTGCTGAATCTTCAACAGAACAATCTTCAGTTCCTGAATCATCTACATCAACAGAAGATTCAACAACTGAAAGTAGTGTACCAGAATCTTCAACAGAAGAATCTACTACTACACCATCTGTTCCAGAAACAACAACACCATCAACGCCGGAGCCAACAACACCATCAACACCGGAGCCATCAACACCATCAACACCGGAGCCATCAACACCTGCAACACCAGCTCCAACACCTGAACCATCAACGCCGGCACCATCAATTCCAGCGCCAACGACTCCATCTACTAATGGAGCAGCGATTGTAGCTGAAGCGATGAAATACATTGGGACTCCTTATGTATGGGGTGGAAAAGATCCAAGTGGATTTGACTGTTCTGGATTTACACGCTATGTGTACCTACAAGTAACTGGCCGTGACATCGGTGGTTGGACTGTACCTCAAGAATCAGCAGGAGCTAGAATCTCAGTTTCTCAAGCAAAAGCTGGAGACTTATTGTTCTGGGGAGCAGCTGGTGGCACTTACCACGTAGCAATTTCTTTAGGTGGCGGACAATACATCCATGCACCACAACCGGGCGAAAGTGTTAAAATTGGCTCAGTTCAATGGTATGCACCTGACTTCGCTGTAAGTATGTAATTTATGAAGAACTAACTCTTAAGTGAGTTAGTTCTTTTTTTACGAAACTAAAAAGGATCGAACAAACAGTTTTGATAACTGTCTGTCCGATCCTTTAAAATTTTCTTGCTTAGAAAGCATGATCAAATAAATTCGGCTCTTTGTCAATAAGGACTGATGAGTTGCGAAAAATTAAATCTGGGTCAGAATGAACCTCATTCTGGCTCAGATTTTTTGTTATCTAACTTTGATTAATTGATTGGTCAAAAAGATTCTAATTTTCATGTTCTCAAATGATTTAAATCCGTAGGATACTCGTTTCATTGTTTTTATGTGGGTATTCTTTGCTTCTATTTTTCCATTGGAGTATGGATAAATCATCGCATTGGCGATGCCTTCTTGGTAGGTCAGAAGGTTTTGAAGTTTCTCACGAAAGCCGTCATCTAACGTTTCGGGAAGTTCTGCCAATAAGGAGAAAAACAAGTCAGGGTCTTTGTCTCGAAAAGCTTCAACTAACTCATGGAAAAAGGGATACGCCTCCTTTAGGGACGTAGAAAAGCTAAGCAATCGATCAATCATCATTGCTTCAGTAAGAAATGGGTATTTAGGTGCTCGGAAACTTTTCCATGTTTTATATTCATAGTGGTTAATGTTTGCACGATTTTTTAGCAGAAAGCGCCAGTTCTTTTTCAGTTTTTCTGCATGGCTTTTCTGTCCTGCTTTACGCAGTTCATTCATTTCACGGATACGCAACTCATTGAAAGCTTGATTCATGTGTTTGACAATATGAAACCGATCAATCACTACTTTCGCATTTGGCAGAACGCGTTTGGTGAGCTGGAAGTAGGCGGCGTTCATGTCTGTGACTAAGAATTTTACTTCTTCTGGATTGGTGCAGCCCAAGAAATAGTTTGTTAATCGAGGTAATTTACGCGTAGGTAAGATATCAATTAAATTACCTGTTTCTCCATCTGCGCAAATAAAGCTCATTTTATCTTCTATGGAAGTGTGCGAACGAAATTCATCAACCATCAATACTTTGGGGAGAATCCTCTTAGTGGGCTTTGGTAAATAGCTTTTAAACTCTTTCAATGTACGAATAACGGTAGTCAAAGATACCTGACAGCTTTTCGCAATAAAAGATAAAGAGACTTTTTCAGTCAGTAAAGAAGCAATTTTATATCTGACATGTTCCGCAATTGAATATCTTGGGCGGACAAAATAGCTTTGAGCAGTCCAATGGGTTCGACAGTTTTTACAGGTATAGCGTTGCTTTTTTAAGCGCATAACCATTGGCATATGATTGTATTGTTCAAAGCGGACAATGATTTCCTTCTTCCCATTTTTCACCACAATTGCTTTCCCGTTTCCATCTACCACAGTAGAACCACAACTTCTACAGGTACGAGGATCAGGTGAGAGAATGGCATTAATGACCAATGTCTTTTCCTGATGAAAGATCTCGTAAGAGATCTCAGTAATCATCAAATCTTTATCTATTAATCTCAGCATTTTTTTGATAGAATCATTCATATAGCATATCGTCCTCTCAGTTGTTTATTTTGTGGTGATTTAATCATACTAGAGAACGATATGTTTTTTAATACCTAAAATGAAAATGGGACTGAAGAATCAATTTTGATTCATCAGTCCCATAAATTATAGAGCCATAAATTCTTCCGTCAATTCCATGAAGTTTTGGATATCTTCTAAGACCATGTTGATGCCTGCTTGCCAAAAATCTGGTTTCGTTAAGTCTACACCTAAGTGTTTTTGAGCCAATTCTTCCGTTGTCATTGAAGCAGTATCGCGTAGTAAGTCGATATACTCTTGTTCAAAACTTGAACCTTGCTCGTTAGCATAGGCGTAAATACCTAAACTGAACAAGTAACCAAAAGTATAAGGGAAATTATAAAACGGTACATCATCAATAAAGAAATGTAGTTTTGCTGCCCAGAAATAAGGATGATAAGTAGATAATGCATTTGCATATCCTTCTTTTTGCGCTTCGATCATCATATCAGTGATCTCTTGTTCTGCCACTAGTCCTTTTTGACGAGCAGTATAGAATTGATTTTCGAAGATAAAACGAGAGTGGATATTCATGAACATAGCCAGAGCATTTTGTAATTTTGTATCCAACAAATTGATTTTTTCTTCTTTTGTTGATGCCGCTTTAAGTGTTGCATCAGCTACGATCAATTCTGCAAAGGTACTTGCTGTTTCAGCAACATTCATTGCGTATTCACGATTCAACGCTGGAAGATCCCACATCGTACTACTATGGAAAGCATGACCTAACTCATGGGCTAAAGTAGCGACTTCGTTGACTGAATTGCTATAAGTCATGAAGATTCTGGATTCTTGTGTTTCAGGCAATTCCGTGCAGTAACCACCAGGTCGTTTGCCAGGACGATCCTCTGCTTCAATCCAACTTTTGTTAAAAGCGTCTTGAGCAAATTCAGCCATTTTAGGACTGAATTTATTGAAATTCTCAATGATAAATGCTGCTGCTTCATCAAAGGTAAAGGTTTTTTCTTTCATATCACCTAGAATGATCGGTGCATCTTGATCTTGCCATTCCATTTTTTCTTTACCAAAAAGATTGGCTTTTCTTGTTAAGTAATCGACAAGGGGTTGTTTATTTTTTTGGATCGTCTCCCACATTACATCTAATGTTTCTTTTTTCAAGCGATTATATTCTAAAGGCTTTTGTAAGAAATCTGTTGTACCGTGTAGTTTATAGGTAGATAGACGGAACCCATCTAAATGATTCAAGGTGTCTGTAAATAAAGGTGCTTTTTCTTGCCAAGCAGTTTCCCAAGCTGTAAATAATTGTTTGCGGACTTCTGGATCAGGATCACCCATCATTTTATTGAATGCTTGACCAGCAGATAATTCAATGATTTCTCCCTCTTGTTCAAATGGTACAGTCACGCTAGCGACAATCGTATCATAATGACTACTCCAGGCATTCAAACCATCCAAAGATAATGTATTGATAATGTGCTCCTCGTTTTCAGATAACAAGCGTGCGCCATCGCGACGAATTTCGTTCATACGAAAAGCAATCGGAGCTAATTGATCTTGGGCAATCAAGTTTGTCCATTCATTGTCAGATATTTCTGCAAATTTTTTCGATAAGATCGTATCTGCTGCTTGCCAACGTGGTAACGAAGCATAGAGTTTACCAGACAAAATCTTTGCATCGGAATCTTTGACATTAGCAGATAATAAAGCAGTAATATAACTATTACATTGGCTGAAGCCATTGGTTACTTTTTCTTGAAGTGCCAAAATCGTCACAAGAGAATCGATATCTTCGGATGAAAATGACCATTGATTGATTTGTTCGTAATATGTTTCTATTTGTCGTTCTAATTGAGCCAAACGTTCATTTAATTCAGTTGAAGCACTTCCTCCAGGAAAGATAGAATCTAAATCCCAGTTAAGCGAATAAGTCATCAAAAAACCCCTCTCATATTTATGGTACTATCTCTAGTATAGCATTTAAAGAAGGAATAAGTCTTGGAGAAATTATTGTCGTTTTATGAAAAAAAAGCTATCATAGAAAGAAGAGGTGACTTATGGAGTTTTTAAAAAAACAAAGAAAAAATGGAAATTTCTATTTAGTGTTTGCATTAATGATCATGGCTATTTTATTTTATAGCTCCTCGCAAACCTATGGACAACAATCGCAACTTTCAAGAATTGATGCCTGGTTCCCAAACCAACCCTTTAAAGAAGCATTATCAGGTATCCAGTTTACTTATGGAGAAAGTGTTATCAGTATCGACCATTCTGGATACAGCAAATTCATTGAATTCTTTTTAAGAAAAGGCGCCCATTTTGGCACCTATTTTCTATTAGGAGGTAGTCTGTATCTAGGTGTATTCCCGAAAATGAAAATCTGGTGGTTAACGGGGGTTCTTGCTTGGTTATCTGCGACAGGATACGCCGGTCTAGATGAGTTCCATCAAATGTTGACAGGTGATCGTTCACCAATGTTCCAAGATGTCATGCTTGATTCGATGGGGGCATTGACTGCAGTTATTATATGTATTTTATTTACTTTTATAAAGAAGAGAAAGTAAAAAAGAGAGCACAGTTGCGTGTCTGCAACTGTGCTCTAGTAGTTACGATTAAAAAATCAAAACAGGCGTACCTTTTTCAACCATTCCAAATAATTCTTTCATGACACCTGGTGGCGTATTGACACAACCATGAGAACCACGAGTTCGCCATAAGTCGCCGCCATATTCTGGTTGCCAATCCGAATCGTGGATACCGATACCTGTCCAATCGACTGGCATCCAATAGTTCACTGGACTTTCATATGGTGTACCATCATCGTTCGTTCCTCTTAATACAGCATTTTCTTCTTTATTCCAGACATAAAAGACACCAGGAGGAGTAGGGGTAGAAGGTTTTCCTGAAACGATATCTGTTTCAAGTGCTACTTTCCCATCTTTGTAGAACCACATATGTTGATTCTCTAAATCGACTTCGATATACGTATCCTCAATCAATGGGTGGTCGGCAGTTGTACTACCTTGAACAATTGGTGAACGTGTGAAATCTTGTCCTGCTAAAATTGCTTCTGTTAAAGCTGTTACTTCGCTATCTGTTTGGATCGTCCAACTGAACGTGCCAGCAGGAACAGTTACTTCGCCACGTTTGGTACTTTTGAATTTAGTATCATTCGTACTTGTATTGTATTTTTCGCCAAGTTCACTAACATATTGACGAACTTTTTCTGAATCAAGTGCTGGTTTTCCATCTTCATAGGTTAACCATTCAACGATGAGTGAAGAAGGGATCGTCACTGTTTCACCATTGATACTGTAAGTTCCTTTTACTTTAGCGATATTATTCATTGTCGTTAACTGCTCAGTCAACTTTTTATCTGTAGATGTGACGGCAGGTTCTTTTTGGAACTCAGTCAGATCAATCGTATCTTTTCCATCATTTACGACAGTCGTCAATTCCTTCGTAACGGCCTCGACATCGACCGTGTTCCCTTTCACTTCAGGCTTGATTTTAAATGAGTCACCAGACTTTTCAATCGTTGCATCGGCAGTAGGTGTACGATCTTTATTCAATTCAGTCAATTCCGTAGACAATGTCTCGATCGTTTGATCCAGTTGTTCCCGTTCCGCACTTAATGGATCGATTTCTTGTTTTTCGGCCGCAGCTACATAGTTCATTCCCCAAGTCCAAGCATTTTGGTTTTTCAAGATGGAAGCTAGATCAGTTGAAAAATCCTTTTTATAACCAAGATCGGACTTTGCAATCTCTTTCCAAACCGTTCCGTTTTCTTTGATTGAAATCGTCTTATTGGAATAAGCTTCTTTTAGCTTGTCATTTGCTTGGTCGATAGTCAGGTTACTTACATTGATCGAATTGACTTCCGTTTTAGGAAGAAAACGATTCGTGTAATATGTACTACGGTAGGTGTAAAAGCCGATTAATACTAGAATCACACCGAGAACAGAAAGCAAACCAATACGCATTGATTTTTTTCGATGAGAAGATCTTGTCATATCTGCAACTCCTTAATAATAATAGTTATAGGGTGTAACGACTCTATCATAGCATAATTTACAGTAAAAGACGAAATGATGTTCCTCTTTATATAAAAATTAACATACTGCATAGAAAAATAACGATAGTTAGACAATAATTTTATATGCAGAAGTGTATAAAAAAACAGGAAATCCTAGAAAATGGAAGGTCGATTTTCAGGATTTCCTGTGAAGATGAGGTTGTTTTCGAAGACATTACTTCTGGAACAACGTGTATTCTTTTTTAGTGAGAACGATAGCGTCTCAAGTAATTAATTATTCAGCATCCAATTTAGCAAAAGCTTCATCTAAGATATCTTTTAATTGTTTTGCTGAAGCGGCCATACGATCTTGTTCGCTGTCGCTTAATGGAATTTCAATGACTTTTTGGATACCTTGACGGTTGATGACAGCAGGTGCACCGATATAGATATCGTTTAGTCCATATTCACCATTCATATAAACAGATAATGGAAGAACTGCATTTTCATCGTCTAAGATCGCGCGAGTGATACGTGCTAAAGCTACAGCAATACCGTAGAATGTTGCGCCTTTTTTCTCGATGATCGTATAAGCAGCGTCACGTACACCGAAGAATAAGTTGACCATTGCTTCTTCATCAACGTCTGGATTATTTTTCACCCATTCATAGATTTGTAAACCAGCAACATTGGCATGTGACCAAACTGGGAACTCAGAATCTCCATGTTCACCTAAAATATACGCATGGACGTTACGTGCATCAACGTCAACTAATTCAGCAAGTGCTTGACGGAAACGAGCAGAGTCAAGTGAAGTTCCTGAACCGATTACGCGCTCTTTAGGGAAACCTGAGAATTTCCAAGTAGAGTAAGTTAAAATATCAACTGGGTTAGCAGCAACTAAGAAAATACCATTGAAACCTGAGTCAACGATTTGTGTAACAACTTCGCGGTTGATTTTTAAGTTTTTATTTACTAGATCTAAACGTGTTTCACCTGGTTTTTGTGGTGCACCAGCTGTGATAACGACTAAGTCTGCATCATGTGCATCTGCATAAGAAGCTGAGTAGATTTTTTTAGGTGAAGTAAATGCTAGAGCGTGTGATAAGTCGATCGCATCTCCTTCAGTTTTTGCTGTATTGATATCGATGATACCAACTTCTTGAGCGATATTTTGTGTAACTAAAGCGAAGGCATAGCTAGAACCTACAGCACCGTCTCCAACAAGTATTACTTTTTGATGATCTTTTTTTTCTGCGTTTGCAGTCATTTATATCAATCCTTCCATTGATTTGTTTTTCCCATGCCTATGCTAACATGGAAAAAGCCTGCTGTCACGCTATTTGGTTACAAAATATAACAGATAACAAGGTTGTACCATATGTAAAAGCTTACATGTGCGTTATTTCACTATTTAGCAAAACCAATGATTTCATTAGTTTTGAATTATAATTTTAATCATTTTTTCATTTATTAAGTTTCTCTTTTTAGCTGTAACAAAGGATTGTGTGTTATACTAATAGGAGCTAAAATAATAAAAAAATCGAGTCAAAGACTGGACCGCCGATGAGCAGTCCAGCCTTTTGTGCTGTTTATAAGATTGGATGAGCGCAGAAATGAAAATGATCGTAGGGCTTGGAAACCCAGGAACGAAATATGAACATACAAAGCATAACGTTGGATTTATGGTGGTGGATCGTTTGGCTGAAAAACACCAAGCGACCTTTAAGAAAAACACATTTGAAGCAGAAGTAGCTGAATTTTTCCACAAAGGTGAGAAAATTTTATTAGTCAAACCCCAAACATTTATGAATGAATCTGGCCGAGCGGTTGGTCCATTGATGACTTACTTTGGGATTTATCCAGAAGAGTTGGTGGTTGTTTATGATGACCTAGATTTAGCAATCGGTAAAATCCGTTTACGACAAAAAGGAAGTGCAGGCGGACATAATGGGATCAAGAGTATTATCTCTCATTTGGATAGTACGATCTTTGATCGAATAAAAGTTGGTATTGGTCGACCAGAAGGTAAAAAAACAGTCGTCCAACATGTTCTCAGTCCCTTTAGTAAAGAGACGCAACCCTTGATCGAACAAAGCATCGATCAATCTGTAGCTGCTATTGAATTTCTATTGGATGGCCATTCCTTTATAGATACAATGAATCAATTTAATTAAGAAAGGAGAATGAAACGATGGATATGATCCAATTGATTGGCAAAGATGCTCAAGTGGCTGAATGGTCCATGAATCTTGAACAACGGATGTCTAGACAGTTGATTACAGGTTTAGCTGGATCTGCTAAGACGTTGTTGTTTGCCCATGCGTTTAAAAAACTGGATAAAAATCTGATTATCCTGATGCCGAATTTATATTACGTCAACCAATTGGCAGAGGATCTGCAACACGTTCTGCCGGCTGAAAGTATTCACTTATTTCCAGTAGATGAAGTGCTTTCCGCAGAAATGGCTTTTTCTTCTCCTGAAGCTCGGGCTGAACGTGTAGCGACGTTGAATCGTTTGCAACAAGATGAGCCAGGAATCTATCTTCTTCCAGTGGCAGCATTGCACAAACGTCTTCCTGATAAAGAAACATGGAACAACGCCCAATTACATTGGCAGATTGGCGACGAGATCGCCGTGGACTCATTACCAAAACAACTCGTCTTGATGGGCTATGAGCGGACAGAGATGGTCGCAAAACCTGGGGAATTTAGTATGCGAGGGAGTATTGTCGATATCTATCCTTTGACATTTGAATACCCTATTCGTGTGGAATTATTTGATGTCGAAATTGATTCTATGAGATACTTCGAAGCCGATACGCAACGATCGATCGAAAAGATTGAAGAAGTGTGGTTGCCACCAACAAGTGAACAAATTTATTCTCAAGAGAATCTGCTTGACGGTATCAACAAAATAGAAAACCTCTTAGAAAAGAAATTAGCAACGACCTCAGAACCTACTGAACGACAATTTTTGCATGACTATTTCGGTCAGTTGATCTCGGAGTGGCAACGAAATGTCCCGACAGACGAAGCGAAGTTCTATGCGGATCTTTTGTATCCTGAACATTTATCGATTTTGGATTATTTTCCCCAAGATAGCTTGCTGATCGTGGACGATTACCAACGAATCATGGAAACGAATCGTGAAATGGAAAGAGAAGCAGCGGAATGGCATACACAAAAAATCAGTGAGTTGCGCGTATTCTCTGAACAACAATTTGTGGCAGATGTACATGGGATCATCCAAAAAGAAAAATTTGCGACCACTTTTTTCTCTTTATTCCAAAAAGGAATGGGAAATCTCAGGTTCCAAGCACTGTACCAGTTCCAGTATCGCACGATGCAACAGTTCTTTGGGCAAATGCCATTGCTGAAAACGGAAATGGATCGTTGGCGCAAACAAGAGCAAACGGTCGTCATCTTCATTCCAACGAAAGAACGTATCCGTAAGGCGGAGCAAATGTTACGTGATGAAGATATATTAGTGGTAGAAACAGAAGCAGACCAATTGATCAAAGGCCAAGTCCAATTAGTCGAAGGCGCATTGATGACAGGTTTTGAGTTGCCGCAAGAAAAAATCGTAACGATCACGGAAAAAGAGATTTTTCAAAAGACAACAAAAAAACAGACACGTCGTCAAACGGTAACGAATGCAGAACGACTAAAAAGCTACAACGAATTAAAAGCTGGAGACTATGTTGTTCATGCGAATCACGGGATCGGGAAATATATCGGCATGGAAACCTTAGAAGTCGATGGGGTCCACCAAGATTATATGACGATCATTTATCAAAACGATGATAAGCTATTTATTCCTGTCACGCAGTTGAATTTGATCCAAAAATATGTAGCTTCGGAATCCAAAACACCACGAATCAACAAACTCGGTGGTAGTGAATGGACGAAAACGAAACGTAAAATCTCCTCAAAAATCGAAGATATTGCGGATGACTTGATCCAATTGTATGCGGTCAGAGAAGCAGAAAAGGGATACGCATTTGGTCCAGATGACTCTTATCAAAAAGAATTTGAGAATGCTTTTCCATATTCGGAAACAGATGACCAACTCCGAAGTGCGGCGGAAATCAAACGAGATATGGAAAAAGAAAAACCAATGGATCGTTTACTCGTGGGGGACGTCGGCTATGGGAAAACAGAAGTTGCGCTACGTGCCGCTTTTAAAGCAGTCAAAGAAAGTAAACAAGTGGCATTTCTTGTGCCGACAACAATCTTGGCGCAACAACATTACGAAACGATGTTGGAACGCTTTGAGGGATTCCCAGTGAATGTTGGTTTGCTGAGTCGTTTCCGAACAAAGAAACAACAAAAAGAAACGATCGAAGAATTACGCACAGGACAACTAGATATTGTTGTGGGTACCCATCGAGTATTATCAAAAGATATTGAATTTAGCGATTTAGGACTATTGATCGTGGATGAAGAACAACGTTTTGGTGTAAAACACAAAGAACGTTTGAAACAATTGCGTGCGCAAGTGGATGTGCTGACTTTGACAGCGACACCTATTCCGCGAACACTGCATATGTCGATGCTGGGCGTACGGGATCTATCGGTGATCGAAACGCCACCGGCGAATCGGTATCCGATCCAAACGTATGTGATGGAAAAAAATCCAGGTGCGATCCGAGAAGCGATCCAACGAGAGATGGGACGTGGTGGACAAGTTTTCTACTTATATAATCGTGTAGAAACGATTGAGCGTAAAGTAGAAGAAATCCAAGCATTAGTTCCCGAAGCGAGGATCGCCTATGCACATGGACAGATGACGGAAGTCCAACTGGAAAACACATTATTCGACTTTATCGAGGGACAGTATGATGTCTTAGTGACGACGACGATCATCGAAACAGGGGTGGATATTCCAAATGCAAACACACTCTTCGTAGAAAATGCCGATTATATGGGACTCTCTACGCTTTACCAATTACGAGGACGTGTCGGACGAAGCAATCGCGTCGCTTATGCTTATTTTATGTACGAACAGCAAAAAATCCTTAATGAAGTCAGCGAAAAGCGTCTTCAAGCAATCAAAGACTTTACGGAATTGGGTTCAGGATTTAAAATCGCGATGCGAGATTTATCGATCCGTGGTGCTGGTAACTTGCTAGGGGCGCAACAACATGGATTTATCGATGCTGTTGGTTTCGATATGTACTCTCAAATGTTGAGTGAAGCAGTCGCTCGTAAACAAGGTAAAAATCAACAAACAGAAAAAACTTCTGTGGAGATTGATCTAGGCGTCGATGCCTATCTACCAGAAAGTTATGTGTCAGATCAACGCCAAAAAATCGAAATATATAAACGGATTCGCGAATTGGATTCACAAGAGATGTTGGATGAATTAGAAGCAGATCTCCTGGATCGTTTTGGTGAATATCCTGAAGAAGTCGCACATTTGTTGACGATTGGACAAATCAAAATGGATGGCGATCGTGCATTGCTAGAGATGATCCGTAAGCAACAACAAACCATTGTGTTCAAGTTGAGCAAAGTGGGAACAAAACGCTACACGGTTGAACAATTATTTGAAGCGCTGACTGCTACAAAATTAAAAGCAGGACTTGGTGTGGAAAAAGAACAAATGATGATTCGTTTGACCTTGCCACCTCAAACAACGACTGCTGTTTGGTTGCAAGAAATCCAACAATTTGTCAAAGCATTGCGCGAACAGAAATATGCGACTGCATAGGAAGGGGCTGAACCTTTGGATCATAAAGAAATGCGTCAAGTGATGCACGGTGCCTTTGTGTTGACGCTTGCCTCCTTTATAGCAAAAGTCCTCAGCGCACTATATCGGATTCCATTGCAAAACTTAGTGGGCGATGAAGGTTTTTATGTTTATCAACAAGTTTATCCTATTTATGGTATTGCGATGACACTCGCTTTGTCGGGGCTACCCCAGTTTATCTCTAAATATGTAGCAGAAAAAAAAGACCCTTTCGAACAAAGACAAGCATTGAAAAATCTTTATCCCCTTGTTTTTTGGTCAGGCTTTTTACTCTGGCTCTTCGTATTTTCATTTAGTCACTGGATCGCTCTCATGATGGGGGATCAACAACTGATGCCGTTGATTCGGATCGTCTCCTTCACGTTTTTGTTGATGCCAGGACTATCTTATTATCGTGGGAATTTTCAAGGTCGGTTTTTAATGGAGCCCACAGCGGTTTCGCAAGTCGTTGAACAAATTGTTCGTGTAGCGATCATTGTTTTTAGCGCGATTGCCTTTAAGCGATTAGGCTGGACAGTCTATCAAACAGGCACAGCGGCAATGAGTGGCGCAGTATTTGGTGGCGTATGTGCATATGGTGTACTGTATTATTATGAACAAAAAATCCATGGTGGTGCATTGAGCTTCCGCCACTTTCCGATTTTAAGAAGGCCAGCGAAATCACTCGTGCGCCGGTTCTTGATTGAAGGGGGATTAGTATCCATTTATAGTGGTCTATTGATCTTCTTCCAATTGATTGATTCTTTTTTTGTTAAGAATGCGTTACAAATCTATGGTTTATCCGAGCAAGCATCTAAAATAGCTAAAGGAGTATATGATCGTGGGCAACCGTTAGTTCAATTAGGATTAGTTATTGCTACAGCTTTAAGTGCTACGTTCTTACCCGCGTTGACACGCTACCTAACGAGTGCAGTCAAAGGACAATTTTATTCCACAGCAAAAATTTACTTGCGTCTGACGACTGCATTGGCGTTGGCAGCTTCAGTAGGATTAGCTGTATTGTTGCCTTATATCAATTACGCATTGTTTAAAGATTATGCTGGGAATATGACACTAGTTCTGTTTGTTTTTTCCATTGGACTAACTGCAATTATTCAAGCGTACCAAAGCATTGCTCAAAGTAAAAACTCTTTTCGCCCCTCATTAAAGGGTGCTGGTTGGGGCTTGCTTGCTAAAGCTTTAGCTACCCCCCTTCTCACGAGTTATTTAGGAACAGTCGGTGCTAGTTTATCGACATTACTTGGACTATCAGTGACTTTATGGTATTTTGTCCGTACTGAAACTCCAGCAATCAATAGTTTTTGGCACGAACGAAAATTTGGTAAGAAATTGATCCAATGTTTAGGTTGTATGGTCTTAGCGTTGTTTGTGTATTATGGCTTCTTAAACTTATTGTTTGGTCCAGTGAGCCATCGCTCGACTGCTCTTTTTGCCAGCCTAGGCGGTGTCATTATAGGCGTAGTCACATTTGTATATGCAGTGATCTGGACAAAATTATTTACGATCCGTGAATGGCTGTTACTGCCATTTGGTAAGAAAATCTTACGTTTGAAAAAAATAAAAAAAGAAAAGTGAGGACATGAGATGCGACTAGATAAATTTTTAAAAATCTCGCGAATCATCAAGCGCCGATCTGTCGCTAAAGAAGTGGCGGATAAAGGACGAATCAAAATCAATGGCAAACTCGCGAAATCTTCCAGTGATGTCAAGGTTGGAGACCAATTGGACATCCAATTTGGCAACAAGACGATGGAAATCAAGGTAGCAGAGTTGCACGAGTCAACAAAAAAAGAAGATGCACAAAAAATGTATGAAGTCTTGTCAGAAACACGAGTACAAAACACAAGCGAAATAGATTAGACAAGCATTCAGGATGTTGGTATAATAAAGAATGACAATCAAAAAAGATTGGAGCGAATACAGGTGGCAAACAAAAGCAATAAAATCGCTGCACTAGACACAGAGTATGCAAAGAAAAAATATGTCGAATTTCAACAACAACAACGCCAATTGATTTTTCGTAGACGCAGGTTAGCAGCCATCTTTTTAGGTGCTTTGGTCATTTTCGCTGTAATAGGTTTCCAAATTTTTAATGATATGCAACGAATGAATCATTTAAATGAATTAAAAGTCGAAGCAGATACAGAGTTACAACAAATCAATAAAGATGTAGACCAACTCACAGAAGACGTGAAATTGCTTAAAGATGAAGATTACGTAGCAAAACTTGCTAGAAGCAAATTTTTCTATTCAAAAGAAGGGGAGCAAGTCTACCCGATACTTGAATCTACGACAGATAATTCAGCAGACACCGATGAACAAACAACGAGTTCAACAACTGCCCAATAAGCAGTAATATAAAAAAAGGGAAATAATTAGGAGGAACATTTTTTTTATGTCAATCGAGGTAGGAGCAAAACTGCAAGGAAAAGTTTCAGGAATCACAAATTTTGGCGCGTTTATTGATTTAGGAGCTGGCAAAACAGGGTTAGTTCATATCAGTGAAGTATCAAACGGTTATATCAAGGATATTCATGATGTATTGAGCGTTGGTGATGAGGTAACAGTCAAAGTCATTACAGTCAATGATGATGGGAAAATCGGTTTATCTATCCGCAAAGCACAAGAGCAACCAGTAGAAACTAATGATGAAAATCGTCAAAAGAGATATCCACAAAAAGAAACTCGAGATAATCGAGGACGCGCACCGCAGAAAAAATCTTTTTCTCGCAGCCAACCTTCCAATACAAAAGAAGACTTCGATTCATTGATGAGCTCATTTTTAAAAGATAGCGATGATCGATTGACTTCCTTAAAACGCAACACAGAAGGAAAACGCGGAGGCCGTGGCGGTCGCCGTAGCTAAGCTAAGCGAAATTGAAGGGCAGGCAATTGTCACAGACTTTTGTCCGCTCTTTTTATTTTGTAAAAGGATGTGACACCAATGGATAGAAGAGCAAGTCAGTTTAAACAAGCATTTATAAAAAGAGGCTTACGCCGTGGCTATCTGTCTGAACATACGAAAATACTAGTTGCTGTTTCCGGTGGTGTAGACTCGATGGTTTTACTCGATTGCTTAATGACCGCCCAAAAACAAATTGGCTTTCGGTTAGGGGTTGTCCATATCGATCATCGCTTACGGAGCGTTTCTGCGGATGAAGCAGCCTATCTTGCTGACTTTTGCGATAAAAACAATCTTACTTTCCACTTGAAAGTATGGGAGAATCCAGCGGAACAAGGAATTGAAACGGCTGCTCGAGCTTTTCGGTATGAGAAATTTGATGAGATCGTACGACATGATCATTATGATACATTGATGACAGCGCACCATGGGGATGATCAAATGGAAACGATTTTGATGAAAATCATTCGTGGTGGGCAGCTAGGTACGTATGCGGGAATCAAGGAAACGCAATCTTTTGCTGGTGGGCGACTGATTCGACCGTTGTTGTCATTTAGTAAAGAACAATTGTATGCGTATGCGGAAGCAGAAGATTTACCTTTTTTTGAGGACCATACCAATCAGGAACTAACTGTCCAACGTAATCGACTGCGTCATTTAGTCGTACCACAATTGAAAAAAGAAAATACCCAGGCGATGGCTCATTTCCAAAAATTCTCGCAACAAATCCAATGGGCAGAGCAATTTATCCGAAAAAATACTCATCAGATGATCACGGAACATCTTACGTATGGAGAAGAGCGCTTATCTATTCCGTGGACGGTGATCGAAAGTTTGGAATCATTTGAACGTTACTTCTTCTTTTACACGTTCTTTGATTACGTTTTTCCAGTTACGAAAGTGACGATCAAAGAAAAACAGATTGATACGTTGTTACAACAATGTGAACAAGCCGCAGGACAATGGCAGATTGATCTGGGCAAACGCTGGGTGATCGAACGTTCCTATGAAGTACTTTATCTTTATAAAAGAAAAAAGGAACGATCAACTAATCACCAAGATACTCCGTTAGAAATCATACCGAATCAATCCATTCAGTTAGGAGAGTCGGAATGGTTAGGGATCTACACCCCCGACCAACTTCCAGATTGGAAACTGGATGAAACAGGTGAAATCTTCACTCATGATCTCTGGTTATCAGCCGAACAATCGCTTTGGGTCGATCGGCGAAAACCGGGAGATCGCATCCAATTGACGGAGACATTGAACAAAAAAGTGTCAAGATATTTTATCGATAAAAAAATATCTGTTGCACAACGAAAAAATTCATGGGTTATTATAGATGAAGGGAGAAATCTATGGAGTCTAGTCCCTTTTGTCCATTCTTATTTGAGTATTGGTGTAGAAACTGATAAAATACACTACATACTTCTTTACAAATATCAAAAAGAAGCAATTGGAAGGAGAACCTGATGTTAGAAAAAGATATCGAGAGAGTATTGATCACGCAAGAAGAGATACAAGTTCGTTGTAAAGAACTAGGAAAAGAGTTAACTGAAAATTATCAAGATAAAAATCCGTTGGTTGTTGGTGTATTGAAAGGTGCTGTCCCATTTATGGCAGACATTATCCGTTCGATCGATGCTTACCTAGAATTGGATTTTATGGATGTTTCAAGTTACGGTAACGCAACTGTTTCATCAGGTGAAGTGAAAATCGTAAAAGACTTGGATACGAATGTGGAAGGCCGTGATTTATTGATCGTCGAAGACATCATTGATAGCGGAAGAACACTTGCTTATTTAGTCGATCTATTTAAATACCGTAAAGCAAACTCAGTTAAAATCGTGACACTTCTTGATAAGCCCGAAGGCAGAGTCGTAGATATCGAAGCGGATTACATTGGTTTCAATGTGCCAAACGAGTTTGTGGTAGGTTACGGATTAGATTATGCAGAAGCCTATCGAAATCTTCCATACATCGGTGTACTAAAACCGAGCGTTTATCAATCAAATTAATCATCTATCTCTCATAAATTATGTTACAATAGTATGGTCAGGATTGATAAAAGATTTATCAAGTAAAAATAACGCATAGGGAGGACAACTATGAACAAAAAAAACAATGGCATGATGAAAAATGCCTTGTATTATGTCCTCGTAATCTTAGCGATGGTAATGGTCGTCTACTTTATTTTTGGTAACAATGGCCAACGGTCGTCAGATATCGAGTACTCAAAATTCACTGAACAATTACAAGAAGGCAAAATCAAAAACTTTGAGGTGCAACCTGCTAATGGTGTGTATAAGATCTCAGGTGAATACAAAGAACAACAGACAGTTGCAAATAGTGGCGGTCTATCGATTCTAGGTACTACCGAGACATCAACTACGCACTTCACTACGATTATTTTGCCAAACGATACAACATTGAGCCAAGTCACAGAGTTGGCAAAAGACAACAACGTAGCAACTACGATCAGAGAAGAATCAAGTAGCGGCGTATGGGTATCACTCCTATTAAGCTTCTTGCCAATCGTGATCATCGTCTTCTTCTTCTATATGATGATGGGACAACAAGGAGGCGGCGGAGGCGGCGGAGGCCGTGTGATGAACTTTGGGAAATCCAAAGCAAAAGAAGCCGACAAAAAAGCAAATCGCGTTCGTTTCTCTGATGTAGCGGGTGCGGAAGAAGAAAAACAAGAACTTGTCGAAGTCGTTGAGTTCCTAAAAGATCCAAGACGCTTCATTGAATTAGGCGCACGTATCCCAGCCGGAGTTCTCCTAGAAGGACCTCCAGGAACAGGTAAAACGTTGCTTGCCAAAGCAGTTGCTGGTGAAGCTGGCGTACCATTCTACTCTATTTCGGGTTCAGACTTTGTTGAAATGTTTGTTGGGGTCGGTGCAAGCCGAGTTCGTGACTTATTTGAAACTGCGAAAAAGAATGCTCCAGCAATCATCTTTATTGATGAAATCGATGCTGTCGGTCGTCAACGTGGCGCTGGTATGGGTGGTGGACACGATGAACGTGAACAAACACTGAACCAATTGCTTGTTGAAATGGATGGATTTGATGGCAACGAAGGCGTGATCGTGATTGCAGCGACAAACCGTTCAGACGTATTAGATCCAGCCTTACTTCGTCCAGGACGTTTTGACCGTCAAATTTTAGTTGGTCGTCCAGATGTCAAAGGCCGTGAAGCGATTTTACGAGTTCACGCAAGAAACAAACCAATTGCTGACGATGTTGATTTAAAAGTCGTGGCACAACAAACACCAGGTTTTGCTGGTGCGGATTTAGAAAATGTCTTAAACGAAGCAGCGTTAGTAGCTGCTCGTCGAAACAAGAAAAAAATCGATGCTTCTGATATCGATGAAGCAGAAGACCGCGTGATTGCTGGACCAGCGAAGAAAGACCGTGTCATCAGCAAACGCGAACGCGAAATGGTCGCTTACCATGAAGCAGGTCATACGATCGTTGGGCTTGTCTTGAGTCGTGCCCGTGTCGTTCACAAAGTAACGATCATCCCACGTGGACGTGCTGGTGGATATATGATCGCTTTACCAAAAGAAGATCAATTCTTAATGACAAAAGAAGATATGTTTGAACAAATCGTTGGATTACTAGGTGGACGTACCGCAGAAGAAATCATCTTCAACGTTCAATCTACTGGTGCATCAAATGACTTTGAACAAGCAACAGCACTAGCAAGAAGTATGGTTACAGAGTATGGGATGAGTGATCGCTTAGGTCCTGTCCAATATGAAGGAAACCACCAAGTATTCGTAGGCCGTGACTATGGTCAAACGAAAGCATACTCAGAACAAGTTGCTTTTGAAATCGACCAAGAAGTACGCAAGATCTTGATGGAAGCACATCAAAAAGCACATGAAATCATCGAAGCACACCGTGCGCAACACAAACTGATCGCAGAAAAACTGCTTGAATTTGAAACATTGGATGCCAAAGCAATCAAATCTCTCTTTGAAAAAGGTGTAATGCCTGAAGGAGCAGAATCGGCAGACTTCCCTAGTGAAAAAGAAGCGCAAACGTTTGAAGAAGCAAAACGTGCACTAGAAGAAAAAGATGCGGAAAAACAAGCAGAAGAAAAACATGAGTTTGATGAAGCGAAAAAAGAGTTGAATGATGACAATCAATCGACTTCAACGGATGAACAAAATCATTCAGATGATCAAAATAGATAAAGAAAGAAGCTGTGACGAAAGTCGCAGCTCTTTTTTTGTGTCTGATATTTAAAAAAGAAACGCAGAATTTACAAATTCAAAAGTTGAAAAATTTGGAAGTTACTAGTATGATTCACTATGAGTTTAAAATCGGGAAATGAGGTACATACAAATGGAAGATTATTTAGTAAAGGCATTAGCCAATGACGGATTTGTTCGAGCATATGCTGTTCGTGCAACCAATACTGTCGCAGAAGCGCAGCAACGCCATGATACTTGGCATACATCATCAGCAGCATTAGGCCGTGCATTAGTTGGTAGTCTGCTTCTAGGTGCGACAGTTAAAGGAGAAGATAAATTAACAGTACGCATCCAAGGAGATGGCCCTGCAGGTGGGATCGTTGTTGATGCGAATGGTAAAGGTGATGTCAAAGGGTACATCAAAAATCCACACCTAAGTTTACCGCTGAACGCAGAAGGAAAAATCGATGTACGTGGAGCAGTAGGGACACAAGGGATGTTCAGTGTGACTAAAGATCTAGGGTTAAAAGAACCTTTTTCAGGACAAACACCGATTGTATCTGGTGAACTAGCTGAAGATTTCACGTACTATTTAGCGATTTCAGAACAAATCCCTTCAGCTGTAGGGCTAAGCGTCTTAGTCAATACGGATGATACCATCAAGACAGCGGGTGGTTTTATGATCCAGATCATGCCAGGGGCAGACGAAGAAACGATTGCGAAAATCGAAGAGCAACTGAAAACAACACCACGTATTTCTACACTCTTAGATGAAGGGTTGACACCTGAAGAAATCTTGCAAGGATTGTTAGGAACAGACGAATTGCAAGTACTAGAAAAAATGCCTGTGCAGTTCAAATGTGATTGTTCGAAAGAAAAGTTTGGTGAAGCAATCATTGCTTTAGGCGCAGCAGAAATCCAAGCAATGATCGATGAAGACCATGGCGCAGAAGCAGTTTGCTCATTTTGTAATAATAAGTATACCTACACAGAAGATGACCTAGCAGCATTGAAGACAGAAGCCTTGGGAGGATTATAAGTGGATCACACATGGAAAATCGGGAACGTTGAAATACCGAATCGCGTGGTTGTAGCACCAATGGCAGGGATCACGAACGCCGCATTTCGTGTAACCGTCAAAGAATTTGGTGCAGGAATGGTCGTTTGCGAGATGATCAGTGACCAAGGTATCCATTTCCGCAACAAAAAAACATTGGAAATGCTGCATATCGACGAAACTGAGCATCCATTAAGCTTGCAAATATTTGGTGGGAACAAAGACACACTAGTAGAAGCAGCTCAGTTTGTTGAGAAGCATACTACAGCAGATATCATTGATATCAATATGGGATGCCCAGTCAATAAAATCATCAAAGCTGAAGCAGGTGCAAAATGGTTATTAGACCCTGATAAAGTCTATGAAATGGTTCATGCAGTTGCATCGGCAGTTGATGTGCCAGTTACTGTGAAAATGCGTATTGGTTGGGACGAAGAACATGTTTTTGCTGTCGAAAACGCATTAGCTGCTCAAGCAGCCGGTGCCGGTGCAGTAGCCATGCACGGACGAACACGTGTGCAAATGTATGAAGGAAAAGCCGATTGGGAAGTGTTAAAGGAAGTCAAAAAACATCTAACGATTCCTTTTATGGGTAATGGAGACGTCAAAACGCCAGAAGATGCAAAACGCATGTTGGAATACGTGGGTGCCGATGGCGTCATGATCGGCCGTGCTGCTTTAGGGAATCCTTGGATGATCCATCGGACACAACATTATTTAGAAACTGGAGAGCTGATTCCGGAACCAACCGCACGCGAAAAAATCGCTACTGCAAAATTACATCTAGAACGTTTAGTTGATTTAAAAGGAGAAACCATCGCCTGTCGTGAGTTTCGGACACACGCTTCCTACTATCTAAAAGGTATCTCTCGGGCAGCCAAGATCAAATTAGCGATCAATAAGACTGAAAAACAGCATGAAATCAATGAACTGCTTGACCAATTGGTTGAAAAAAGTGAAAAATTATCACTTCAATCTTAGGAAGTTATTCTAAGTTTTTTGCGAAATTCAAGCCGAAACACTAAGTTCGGCTTGCTTTTTTTGCGTTTCATTGGCATTATAAGGAAGAGAATAAGATGAGAATGGAGGAACTTTTGTGACTGAGGAACAACAAAATCAATTAGAAGATTTAAACGATCAAATGATTGTTCGTCGTGAAAAAATGGAGCAATTGAGAGAAAATGGGATCGATCCATTTGGTAAGCGATTTGAGCGTACACATAATTCCCAAGAATTGCACGAATTATTTGATCCACGTACAAAAGAAGAATTGGCGGAGATGGCATTGACAGCGAGTGTTGCTGGCCGTATGATGACACGCCGTGGAAAAGGTAAAGCTGGATTTGCCCATCTGCAAGACAGAGAAGGCCAAATCCAAATCTACGTACGCAAAGACCGAGTAGGTGAAGAAGCTTATGAAGTATTCAAACATGCTGACTTAGGAGATTTCTTTGGCGTAACTGGAGAAATCATGAAAACTGATACAGGTGAGGTATCGATTAAAGCCTCTGAAATCGTCATCTTATCAAAAGCACTTCGTCCATTACCAGATAAATATCATGGATTAACGAACATCGAACAACGATACAGACAGCGTTACCTTGATTTAGTAAGTAATAGAGATAGTTTTGACCGCTTCATGAAACGCAGTCAAATCATTAGTGAGATCCGTCGCTATTTAGATGGGAACGGCTATATCGAAGTTGAAACACCAGTCTTGCATAATGAAGCCGGTGGAGCAGCAGCACGTCCGTTTATCACACATCACAATGCGTTAGATATGGATCTATATCTACGTATTGCGTTAGAACTTCATTTGAAACGTCTGATCGTTGGTGGTATGGAAAAAGTTTATGAGATCGGCCGTGTATTCCGTAATGAAGGAATCGATACGACCCACAACCCTGAGTTCACGATGCTTGAAGCATACACTGCATATACTGATTTTCAAGATGTGATGAACTTGACAGAAGGTATCATCCGTAATGCAGCTGAAAAAGTATTAGGAACAGCTAAAATCACTTATGCAGGTCAAGCAGTTGATTTAGAGAGTGATTTCAAACGTGTGCATATGGTCGATGCAATCAAAGAGCATACAGGTGTTGATTTCTGGAAAGAAATGACCTTAGAAGAAGCACTAGCGATTGCAAAAGAACACCAAGTTGAAGTGACAGAAGCAATGGGTGTTGGTCACGTCATCAATGAATTCTTTGAAGCGTTTGTGGAAGAAACCTTAGTGCAACCTACTTTTGTCTATGGACATCCAGTAGAAGTTTCTCCATTGGCGAAGAAAAATCCTGAAGACCCACGTTTTACTGACCGTTTCGAATTGTTCATCACAGGTAAAGAATTTGCTAATGCCTTTACTGAGCTGAATGATCCAATCGATCAAAGAGAACGTTTTGAAGCGCAAGAAAAAGAACGCGAGCTTGGAAACGATGAAGCACATGGTTTAGACGAAGACTTCTTAGAAGCGCTAGAATATGGCATGCCACCAACTGGCGGACTAGGTATCGGAATCGACCGTCTAGTCATGCTATTGACCGATGCTCAATCGATCCGTGACGTATTACTATTCCCAACCATGCGTTAAATCTGAGACATAAATAGAAACAACCAGTTCAGGGAACCAAACCGACAATAGCCAGAAATGTTTTTTATTTCTAGCTGCTGTCGGTTTATTTTTTAGAGAAAAAATGAGATAACTTTGCTTGAAATCTTGTTCTATATTTAAGACTTTATTGAAACTAATTTTTAAGTAAATGCGTATCAATGAACCATTTCAGAGAAAATTATGGAAAGGGATAAGATAGATATAAAAAAAGAAAACGGAACCATTAGAAATGAGTCTACTTTATAGAAGTTTCAGCGTAATTGCAATGGCGAATGATTTATGTAGATAAAGGTTTTCAACATCTTTATGCCATGCGAAACGCGAACGTTTAAATCGTTTTTTAGTATATTAATCGTATAACTAAAAAACTTGAAAAAACACAAAAAAATTCGTTGACCAATAAGATTTTAGTTGGTATATTATTATTTGTTCAAAAGTTAAGTTTCATAGCTTCTGAATGATCATAAAAAAGTTCTTGACGTGTGGGACAACACATGATAAGATAACCAAGTCGCTTGTGAACGACAACAGATAAACGTTGATTTCGCAAAGAAAAAAAACAAAATTAACTGTTGACAAATAACAAACGATAAGTTATGATAAGTGAGTTGCTAAAACGACCTCATGAAAAAAGAGTTCAAAAAAACTTTTAAAAAATAGTTGACAATCATTCGAGAGTTTGCTAAGATATAAAAGTTGCTACGGCAATCACAAACGATAAGTTGAGACAGTTGTGTTTCATTTATCACGTAGACCTTTGAAAACTGAACAAAGTAAGACAAACCAAATGTGTAGGGCGTCTTGATTCAATTCAAGACAACAAACATTTTTAACAAGCAAGCAATATGCTAGCAAACAATTGAGCTTAACAATCGAAAGATTGTTCTAACTTTTATTATGAGAGTTTGATCCTGGCTCAGGACGAACGCTGGCGGCGTGCCTAATACATGCAAGTCGAACGCTTCTTTTCCCACCGGAGCTTGCTCCACCGGGAAAAGAGGAGTGGCGAACGGGTGAGTAACACGTGGGTAACCTGCCCATCAGAAGGGGATAACACTTGGAAACAGGTGCTAATACCGTATAACAATCGAAACCGCATGGTTTCGTTTTGAAAGGCGCTTTACGGTGCCGCTGATGGATGGACCCGCGGTGCATTAGCTAGTTGGTGAGGTAACGGCTCACCAAGGCCACGATGCATAGCCGACCTGAGAGGGTGATCGGCCACATTGGGACTGAGACACGGCCCAAACTCCTACGGGAGGCAGCAGTAGGGAATCTTCGGCAATGGACGAAAGTCTGACCGAGCAACGCCGCGTGAGTGAAGAAGGTTTTCGGATCGTAAAACTCTGTTGTTAGAGAAGAACAAGGGTGAGAGTAACTGTTCACCCCTTGACGGTATCTAACCAGAAAGCCACGGCTAACTACGTGCCAGCAGCCGCGGTAATACGTAGGTGGCAAGCGTTGTCCGGATTTATTGGGCGTAAAGCGAGCGCAGGCGGTTTCTTAAGTCTGATGTGAAAGCCCCCGGCTCAACCGGGGAGGGTCATTGGAAACTGGGAGACTTGAGTGCAGAAGAGGAGAGTGGAATTCCATGTGTAGCGGTGAAATGCGTAGATATATGGAGGAACACCAGTGGCGAAGGCGGCTCTCTGGTCTGTAACTGACGCTGAGGCTCGAAAGCGTGGGGAGCAAACAGGATTAGATACCCTGGTAGTCCACGCCGTAAACGATGAGTGCTAAGTGTTGGAGGGTTTCCGCCCTTCAGTGCTGCAGCTAACGCATTAAGCACTCCGCCTGGGGAGTACGACCGCAAGGTTGAAACTCAAAGGAATTGACGGGGGCCCGCACAAGCGGTGGAGCATGTGGTTTAATTCGAAGCAACGCGAAGAACCTTACCAGGTCTTGACATCCTTTGACCACTCTAGAGATAGAGCTTCCCCTTCGGGGGCAAAGTGACAGGTGGTGCATGGTTGTCGTCAGCTCGTGTCGTGAGATGTTGGGTTAAGTCCCGCAACGAGCGCAACCCTTATTGTTAGTTGCCATCATTTAGTTGGGCACTCTAGCAAGACTGCCGGTGACAAACCGGAGGAAGGTGGGGATGACGTCAAATCATCATGCCCCTTATGACCTGGGCTACACACGTGCTACAATGGGAAGTACAACGAGTCGCGAAGTCGCGAGGCTAAGCTAATCTCTTAAAGCTTCTCTCAGTTCGGATTGTAGGCTGCAACTCGCCTACATGAAGCCGGAATCGCTAGTAATCGCGGATCAGCACGCCGCGGTGAATACGTTCCCGGGCCTTGTACACACCGCCCGTCACACCACGAGAGTTTGTAACACCCGAAGTCGGTGAGGTAACCTTTTTGGAGCCAGCCGCCTAAGGTGGGATAGATGATTGGGGTGAAGTCGTAACAAGGTAGCCGTATCGGAAGGTGCGGCTGGATCACCTCCTTTCTAAGGAATATTACGGAGACTACACACGTTTGTCGATACTTTGTTCAGTTTTGAGAGGTCTACTCTCAAAATTTTGTTCATTGAAAACTGGATATTGAAGTAAAAATGTAAGTAATACAAACCGAGAACACCGCGTTGAATGAGTTTTTTAATAAGTTCAATTGCTTATTTTTCTTGATTGGACTTCTATCGCTAGAAGAAAGATCAAAACCCAACCGTAAGGTTGATAAGGTTAAGTGAATAAGGGCGCACGGTGGATGCCTTGGCACTAGGAGCCGATGAAGGACGGGACTAACACCGATATGCTTTGGGGAGCTGTACGTAAGCTATGATCCAGAGATTTCCGAATGGGGGAACCCAGCATCTTTTATAGGATGTTACGTATACGTGAATACATAGCGTATACGAGGTAGACGCAGAGAACTGAAACATCTAAGTACCTGCAGGAAGAGAAAGAAAATTCGATTCCCTGAGTAGCGGCGAGCGAAACGGGAAAAGCCCAAACCAATGAGCTTGCTCATTGGGGTTGTAGGACTCCGATATGGTAGTTCTTTCAGATAGTCGAATGACTTGGAAAAGTCAGTCAAAGAGGGTGAAAGCCCCGTAGATGAAATTTGGAAGGCACCTAGGAGGATCCTGAGTACGGCGGAACACGAGGAATTCCGTCGGAATCCGGGAGGACCATCTCCCAAGGCTAAATACTCCCTAGTGACCGATAGTGAACCAGTACCGTGAGGGAAAGGTGAAAAGCACCCCGGAAGGGGAGTGAAATAGAACCTGAAACCGTGTGCCTACAACAAGTCAAAGCCCGTTAATGGGTGATGGCGTGCCTTTTGTAGAATGAACCGGCGAGTTACGATTGCATGCGAGGTTA
>NZ_CP172883.1:757500-2940000 GCF_050529595.1 Enterococcus sp. DIV1368b | reverse complement strand
CAGCTGGGAGAGCATCTGCCTTACAAGCAGAGGGTCAGCGGTTCGATCCCGTTAACCTCCATATGAGCCGTTAGCTCAGTTGGTAGAGCATCTGACTTTTAATCAGAGGGTCACAGGTTCGAGCCCTGTACGGCTCATATTTTTGCGGGTGTGGCGGAATTGGCAGACGCACTAGATTTAGGATCTAGCGCCTTACGGCGTGGGGGTTCAAGTCCCTTCACCCGCATCATATGATTTATTCTATTTTTTTACGCCGGCTTAGCTCAGTTGGTAGAGCATCTGATTTGTAATCAGAGGGTCGAGGGTTCAAGTCCTTTAGCCGGCATCGTAAATACGCGGAAATAGCTCAGTGGTAGAGCACCACCTTGCCAAGGTGGGGGTCGCGGGTTCGAACCCCGTTTTCCGCTTTGCCAATGTACTACGCGCCGGGGTGGCGGAACTGGCAGACGCACAGGACTTAAAATCCTGCGGTGAGTGATCACCGTACCGGTTCGATTCCGGTCCTCGGCATTACAAATATGCGCCCATAGCTCAATTGGATAGAGTGTTTGACTACGGATCAAAAGGTTAGGGGTTCGACTCCTCTTGGGCGCGTTAGTTTTACGGGAAGTAGCTCAGCTTGGTAGAGCACTTGGTTTGGGACCAAGGGGTCGCAGGTTCGAATCCTGTCTTCCCGATTAGTAAATAGTTTCAAGGGGCCTTAGCTCAGCTGGGAGAGCGCCTGCTTTGCACGCAGGAGGTCAGCGGTTCGATCCCGCTAGGCTCCATTTCATTTAAATAATGAATACTTTTTTTCGCGGTGTAGCTCAGCTGGCTAGAGCGTCCGGTTCATACCCGGGAGGTCGGGGGTTCGATCCCCTCCGCCGCGATTATTTAAGAGCCTGGACCTTTAGCTCAGTTGGTTAGAGCAGACGGCTCATAACCGTCCGGTCGTAGGTTCGAGTCCTACAAGGTCCATAGCGACGTTGTATTTCATATTGGAGGATTACCCAAGTCCGGCTGAAGGGAACGGTCTTGAAAACCGTCAGGCGGGTAAAACCGTGCAAGGGTTCGAATCCCTTATCCTCCTTTTCATATTATCGCGGGATGGAGCAGTCTGGTAGCTCGTCGGGCTCATAACCCGAAGGTCGTAGGTTCAAATCCTGCTCCCGCAATTAAAAACTAAAAACATTGGTTCCGTGGTGTAGGGGTTAACATGCCTGCCTGTCACGCAGGAGATCGCGGGTTCGATTCCCGTCGGGACCGCCACGCGGGTGTAGTTTAGTGGTAAAACCACAGCCTTCCAAGCTGTTGTCGCGAGTTCGATTCTCGTCACCCGCTTTTAGTTTTTATGGGCCTATAGCTCAGCTGGTTAGAGCGCACGCCTGATAAGCGTGAGGTCGATGGTTCGAGTCCATTTAGGCCCATTTATTCAAAATCTTAATGGTTTTGGGGAAGTACTCAAGTGGCTGAAGAGGCGCCCCTGCTAAGGGTGTAGGTCGGGAAACCGGCGCGAGGGTTCAAATCCCTCCTTCTCCGTTTCATTTTTATCTGGCCCGTTGGTCAAGCGGTTAAGACACCGCCCTTTCACGGCGGTAACACGGGTTCGAATCCCGTACGGGTCATTAGCTTTATATTGGAGGATTACCCAAGTCCGGCTGAAGGGAACGGTCTTGAAAACCGTCAGGCGGGTAAAACCGTGCAAGGGTTCGAATCCCTTATCCTCCTTTTTCATATTATCGCGGGATGGAGCAGTCTGGTAGCTCGTCGGGCTCATAACCCGAAGGTCGTAGGTTCAAATCCTGCTCCCGCAATTAAAAACTAAAAACATTGGTTCCGTGGTGTAGGGGTTAACATGCCTGCCTGTCACGCAGGAGATCGCGGGTTCGATTCCCGTCGGAACCGTTTGGCTCGGTAGCTCAGTTGGTAGAGCAATGGATTGAAGCTCCATGTGTCGGCAGTTCGATTCTGTCCCGCGCCATACTGCGGGTGTAGTTTAGTGGTAAAACCACAGCCTTCCAAGCTGTTGTCGCGAGTTCGATTCTCGTCACCCGCTTTAGTTTTTATGGGCCTATAGCTCAGCTGGTTAGAGCGCACGCCTGATAAGCGTGAGGTCGATGGTTCGAGTCCATTTAGGCCCATTACTTTCATATTTTTACCTGGCCCGTTGGTCAAGCGGTTAAGACACCGCCCTTTCACGGCGGTAACACGGGTTCGAATCCCGTACGGGTCATCGAAGATACTTCATGTAAGTATCTTTTTTTTGCTCTTTGACAAGTAGTGTTGGCGAGTTCAAATTAGAAGAATTTCATCGAGAATCAATCGAAGCAGAAATAGGCTTCGATTGATTCTTTTTTTTTTGGATCGATCTTGGAAAACCTAGCCCTGGATCAAGTCAATATGGTAAAAAAAATGGAAGGAATGGCGGTATCTATCAGTCACTCGTTTGCTGACCTTAATATTATTGTTCCTTCCAATGTCCCGTTACTATAAGGTATTTAGAAGGTATTTTTGATTCCCTTTCTATATTTGATCACTTTCATCCTACATCTCATATAACCCGCTGTTGGTTGATTATCTAACCCTACATGAATCATGTAGGAGAAGGTCTACCTTCTTTTTTCAGAAAGCCAATTCTTTGGAAAATGATTTTTTTGTCTGTTAAACTAAGTAATTTTTTGTAGGTTCATCCATGGAGATATCCTTTCTTGAGCAGCTTTGTTTTTATCAGTTTACTTCATTATAGAGACTGTATCATCAGAGCCTGTATCATCTTTTGGCTGTAGAGCTGAGAAAATGATTATTCTCATCATATAAATCTACTATTTTCTTAAACCTATCAATTTGCTGATGTTATGGGAGAGTATTTTTTTCGTGATTTTAAAATAAATGGGTAATTTTTATAGGAGTAGTCACTATACTATAATTAGTTAGAATGTACGAAATATGACGTCATAAATCCATAAATTTTTAACTAGATGATAGAAAAATTTAGTTAGAAGGATTATATGGTAGGAGAAGAAGCAACAGAAAACCATAGAAATGTTGCTGGTTTTAAAAAAGAAATAAATAGGCTACCTTGTAGGTCAGAAGATTTTTTCATTCCTTAGGAACAAATTGGTACAAAAATTATCAAGCAAAAAGAGACTCGGAACTTGAAAGTCAGCGCTCAAATAAGAAAGTAAATGCAAGTAAAAAGATACGATGAGTAGGGAGGGAACCTGTTTAGTCAAAACAAGTAATATCTATAAATTAGAAAAGAAGATTCGATAGATACATCGAAAACAAACCAATTTTCGTCCGCACTATCCCCCTATTAACCGTCAACTGAAATGAAGCTTGAAGATAATGGCGTTGTATCCATAGAAGCAGAAGCGACTCTACCCTAACTTCAAATCATATCCCGAATGATTGAAACCTGTTGTACCTATCAATGTGACAATGCTGGACATACAGCGAATAGAGATGACGATCTTAGTTTGGATTTAGTTACAGTGTCGGTTATACGAGCATTCATCAAACAAAAAAGTAGGTGTATCGAATTTGTTTTATCTGAATAGACGTCTCGTATTGAACCAAATGAGCGTAGTCAGCAGCCGTAGAATCGGAAATGTAGAAACAGAAAATAAACATTGATCTGATAACTTTTAAAATTGGGTAGAACTATTTACAGAATTTTGGCAAAGGAAAATATGAATACCGAAAAAATGATGAAAGAAAACAATAAAAATGAATTTCTCCAAAAACTACAGATATTAACATTAACACTGTCGTTAAAGGAAAATAATCAAAGAGTTGCTTCACCAGATTTTTATAGTTCACTGTATTCAACGTACATAAAAATGCTAGAAAATGATGATGATCAATCCTTTATTGATATAGAAAACCAGTCAAAAGTGATTGATTCACTGAAAAGATCTATGGATTTTTATAGCAGTGATCATCCAAGTTTTCTACAGAAAATCATTGAAAAAATGACCAATGATGATCCAACAGACTTCATGCTTTTCCAAAATTTGAATAATCTAGATAAAGATGGAAATAATTTACAACATTATTGTGGCTGGATCGTTTATAAAAGGGAAAATGATTTGTTTGTTGTTCAAGTAGATAGAAAAGAGAAATTTGGTGTAGGACAGGTGTCATATGCTAGGATTCCACTAACAAAAGCAGCTTGTTTAAGTGAACTATTTTTTTTGAAGTTGAACGTGCAAAATTCAGATGAGTTCTCTTTATTCCATGGGATCAAGTCAATTTCAGCTGGGTTTCAGGAAATTCCTGTTTTAAATAATAAAGTAAAAAAAGGAATGGACAATCCGGTCAGTGCCTTAGAAGATATCTTAAAAATACTATTGTTCCATTATATAGCAGACATTTTTTCGTTAAATACTACTGATATGATAAGGTCACTCTGGCATGGGGCTAATATTCAGCTGACTATACAAATACGTGAAAGTCTTCTTGCAGCGATAAAAACGGACAATCAAATCTGGAATGACCAATTTGACTACATTTTTGACTATTATTTGTATCAAACTGGAAATATTGGAATCAATGCAATTTTACCTAGTAATAAACAAAATGAGTGGCGGGACAGTATCAAAAAAAGTTTTAATAGTGATCCTTATATCCTTGCATTGATGAGTAGTGATGGAAAGATTTTGGATATAGATGAGGAGCTATTGCAAAAAAATCTTGTCTTAACCGTCAAACCATTAAATGTACTGTATGATAGAGAACTCCCATTAGTCAGTTCGATTGAATTGATGAATACACTCTATCATGATGGAATAATGATCACTATCTATGAAGATCGGTTGACTATGATCAAGAACCCTATAGCAAAAGAAATGAATCAACGTTTCCTTTCAAGACTACAAGAGCGATACCAAGAAATAAATAAAGAAATGAAACGACGTATCATAAAGAATCAACCAGAAGAACTAACTCTGGAAAGTAATAGTTATAGTTTAGTTCAGCTAGGAACAAACGTAGTATCAACAAATGATAGTAGTTTTGTTCAAACAGAAATAATGAAACAACAGAAAAAATATGTTTTTTCACGAAACATAGATATGTTGGCTTTAACGTTATCGTTAAAATCCAATGATGATATCAATTGTTTCCCAGGAATTTATGATCTATTATTTTCGACCTACATTAAAATGATCAAAAATGACCAAGAAGATTTTTTTATTGATAAGCAACGGCAACCACATATTATACAGTCCTTACAACGAACGATAGAGATTTATAAACTAACAAACATAGAAGACTTACATAATATTTTTGGGAATTTAAGAAATAATGATCCAACGGACTTTGTACTGTTTCCAGCTTATTTTCATATGTTAGATCCAAAAGAAGGCGGGCATATTTGTGGATTGACCATATATAAAAGAGACAATGAATTTATGATTATGCTAGTAGATAAAGAGTCTTTTTTTGAATCAGGTGCAGTCTCTTATGTTAAAGCACCGTTAAAAAATATTCAGGAGTTAAGTCAAATTATCTTCTCTGCACGAGAATTTTTTGATTTTAAGCCATATGGTATCTTAAGAAATATCGAAGCTATTTCTCATAAATTTAAAGCGATCCCATCGATAAAATTAGCCCATCAAACTACTGGTAATTGTGGAATTATTGAAATCGAAGCTACTTTGAGATTGATTTTATTCCACTGTAAAAAGGATCTCTTTGCTTTACAAACGTGTGATCGAATCACACCAAAATGGGGTAAAGATAGTCAATATTCAGCAACCATAGAGATGAAGGTACGATTTGTTGAGGCAATGAAAGGAACAGATCAAGAATGGAATCAAAATTTTGATTATGTATTGGGTTATTATCTTTATCGAAAAAAACAATCGATAAAATGGGGAGAAGCACAATTATCTATACATAAAGATTATTGGTATACAACCATACGTCATTTATATTCTAATGATCTTTACATTGTAGAAATACTGAATAGCGGGGGAATGATCCCAGCTGACTTTGATGTATCTTTAAAAGAGAAAATGATAGAACTCGTAGGAAAAGCAGGTATATTGTTGAACAGAGAAATCAAAGCAGTCGGGTTATCTGACCTATACAAAGAAATTCGAGAGAATACCTATGAACTAGAATTATTAAAAGGAAGACTCTCCTTTCTCAAAATCCCTGTGGCAAAAGAAATGTTAGACTACTATATTGCTCGCATAATGATAAAGAATATAGAAATAAAGAAGGAAATCAATCGACGTATCGGCATTGAACCAAAAGAATCTACCTGCCAAATGATGGAACGTCTGCCAATAATATCCCCTCCTGCTAGCGTTCAAAGCCCTCCACTATCATCACCTACTTCTCAAAGAACAACAGGGACTATGGTATCTGTGTCGAATCGTTTTATTTCAATGATTGATCAAGTAAAACAGGTGTCAAAAGATAAAAATCAGCGTTTAGTCAGTAAACAAGTCAAATGTAAAGTGCAGAATACATTGACAAAGTAACTGATGGATCTTGAAAAATATAAATTGTGGTTTTAATAAGTCAAACAATAGAGTTCTTTTAGTTGTGAACTTACTTAATAAATTGACGGATAACGATAAGTTCGTAATATGGTATGGGAAATCCAAAATCACTACCTAGGAGGAGAGAATGATATGGACACGGAAGATGAATTTATTAAAAGACTAGATATGCTAGCTTTAGCACTATCACTGGATACAATGTCGGAAAACTTTCGTTCATCATTAGGAATGTATGAATTGGTTTTTTCAACGTATATCAACATGATCAAGAACGATCCTGATGGATTTTTCACTGAGAAAGGGCAACGGGCGAGAGTACTTGAATCATTACAACGATCAAAAGAATTCTGTAGCATTGAAAATAGAGAGAACCTGAAAAAATTGTTGGAAAATATGAGGGATAATGATCCAACAGATTTTATGATATTTCCTATTCCTCTTAAGAGTCCGATTAGCGAATATATGATGCCTCAGTTAAGTACCTTAACAATCTATAAAAGAGAAGATTATTTTGTTGTGACGAAGGTAGAGAATGGACAACAGGATGAGCTAAGACAACTGGATTATTTTTGGATACCTTTAATGGACGTAGTTAGTTTGTGTGAAATTATCACATTTGATCGGGATGCTTTTGGGTCAATTGATTCAGAAGTACCCAATATAGTTGATGAAATCAGAGGAATTTCAGACCAATACCAAGTTACGTCTACGCCCGTTGATAAAAAAGAAACTATAGCGTTCAATGATCATTGGATCGGTAAAGTAGAGAGTGCTTTGAGGATCATTTTGTCCAATTGTCGCACAAATGAATTTTTTATTGAGTCCACTATACAACCGCTCCCAACATGGAACATGAAACATCCTGATCCGAATATTGAAATGAAAAAAAGATTTCTTGAAGCGGTCAAAGGTAAGAAGCAAGAATGGAACGAACAGTTTGACTATGTTTTTGATTACTTTTTATATAAGAAAAATCGATTGATTGAAAATTCTGTCGTAGCAACAGAGAGTTTTTATCCACCGTGGCCGAACATCGTTGAATTCCTATTTGTAGAAGATCCCTATATAGTAGCATTGCGTAAAAGCAACGGTGATATTTCAAGGACTGTTAGCACGGAACTATCTTATCTAAGAAACAGAATGGAAATGTCCGTAGTAGATGTATTAGATACATTAGACCAATTAGATGGGGGAGAGGTCATCGATTTACCATTTAATGAGTTAGTAAATGGGCTTCATAAGAATCGCGAAATCATTAGCGTTTATAGAGAACGATTACCTCTAATCAGACTTCCGATCGCTAAGGAGATGACTCAACTTTGTCTTTCAAAAATGGAAGTTCGCTCTGAAGAAATAGAGGGTGAATTAAAGCGTCGTATGACAATAAGAAGAAAACTGGATGAAAGCAGTAGAATCACGCAGTTTGTCTCCAAAGTAGTACCAACTAGTATCATGGATTATATCACTCCGAACCAAGAGACAATGGAGCAAAGACAAGAATTTGCAAAACGAGTGGACATGCTAGCTATGTCATTATCGTTGAAACCGAATGATCAATCATTTGTTTCACCGGAAAGTTACGAATTACTATTTTCAATCTATGCGAAGATGATCAGAACAGATTATAATAATTTTTTTGTTGATCGAATACAAACAATGAATATTGTCCATTCGTTAAATAGAACAATACAGTTGTATCGCATGGATGGCGCAGAAAGTCTCCAAACTATTTTCGAAAAACTGAAGAATTATGACCCTACCGATTTTATGCTTATTCCGGTAGCTTTTTCCACTGATCATCCACAGAAGTATTTTGGTCATGTTTGCGGTCTGACGATTTACAAAAAAGAAAATAATTTTATTGTGATGAAAGTGGATAAAGAACAGTCCTATCGTACAGGTGCGGTATCATATGTGAAAGTTCCTTTTGAAAAGGCAAGAGCGCTAAGTCAATTGCTTTTTTCAGAACGTCATTTTTCAAATGAAAAACCATACGATATACTTAAAAAAATTGAAGGATTATCACATGAGTTTCGCCCGATTCGAGCAATACAACTCAAAGAGCAAACCATTGATAATTCCGTCATTAGTGAAATAGAAGCATCGTTGAGAACTATCCTGTTTAATTGTAAAAAAGATATATTTCGTTTGAATGACCAGGAGAAGGTAACACCAAAATGGGGCAAGTTGAATGAGCCTATTTTAGCAAGGCCTCAGAGACACCAAAATTGGTGGATGGAAGATCTTGGAACAACTTTAACAATGAAAGAGAGATTTCTTTTGGCAGTTCAAGGAATTAATGGAAATTGGAATAAGAATTTGCGATATATCTACGACTATTATTTTTATTTTAAAAATATATGTAAAAAAATGGAACATTCAGGAATTGATCAAAAACAAGCCCTTCTTAAGAATATCCGATATCTTTTTCAGCATGATCCTTATATTCAAGAAATGGTAAACAGCGGGGGGCAGATTCCAACGATCTTTGATGAACAACTAAGAAAAAAAGTAAAGAAAATGGTTGAATCAATGGGATCGGTACCTGAGAATGTCCTGAGAGTAATGGAGACATCTAAGATCCAGCAAGAAATTCTAATTAACACGTATGTGCAAGGTTTTATAAAACAACGCATCCCATTTATCAAAATTCCGGTAGCCAAAGAAATGTCTGAACACATGGTTTATTGTACCGAAATAAAGAACGACAGATTGCAAAGAGAGTATCAGCGCCGTGTGGATCTCGCACAAAAGAAACAAAAGGAAGAACCAATCTATCGCTCTACCACTATGCCAATTACAGAAACATCAAGTCCAGTTGCACACAGCTCTCGTACCTCACCTAATTTGCTAGCGAGAAGTACAAATTTTGGTGATACTCTAAAAGGGCACTTTTCGGAACTATGTGATCGAGCAAAAAATTTATCTGGTTCTGTAAGCAATAATCTAGTAAGAGAAGCAACAAACAAGAAGAATCATAGACAAGAAAAGTGATTTTGCGTTATTTATTTTAATGGAAAGTGATGAGAGGATCGAAAACAATAACTATGGAAATGAATGGATAAAAAATCAGCTAAGTTCGCTTTAAGCTTGGCACTAAAAAAGATACAAGAGTTTTGATTCATTCGAAGAGCATAGATTGCTGATTACAACTGATATATCAAGTGAGCATATAAAGAAATACATACGAGAAAGGATAGATTTAAATACCTACCATAATATGCAAGGTATTTGTCCGTCCGTTCTATCTTTTTAACAGCCCAAAATGGGCTATAAAATGTGTCATATTTTGTTAGCAATACGATGAATGTTGCAACAAAAACTAAAATTATTTATTTTGGAGGTAACTATGAATAATGAAAAAACAATCGAAAAAAGAACGAATGGAAATAAATGATTTTAAGAAAAGAATTGATATACTTGCCATGAATCTGTCTTTGAAAGAAAATGATCGCTTTTATGACGGACTAGAAATGATTTTTGCACTGTATGAAAAAATGATCCAAAATGATCAAGATGCCTTTTTCATTGATAAGGAACGAAAGGCACACATTATTGAATCATTAAAATACTCGAAACAGATTTTCGAGATCAAGAAACCCATGAAGATACAAGAATTATTACTAAACTTGAGAAGTGATGACCCCACAGACTTTCTAATTTTCCCGGCTACTTTTTCTGTGTTTGAGCATAATCTATCTGCTCATCTATGTGGCTTGATCTTCTATCGGAAAAACAATCATTTATTGGCGATCCAAGTAGACAAACAAAGATACTTTAAACAGACCGTTGTTTCCTATACCCAGATACCGCTAACGAAGATCGAGCACTTAAGTAAAATACTCTTTGTTAATCGAGATCATTACGGACACAAACCTTTTGATATATTTAAAGATATCGAAGCAATTTCAGCAGCATTTCAATCTATTCCAACAATACAAATGAAAGAACAGATGACAGGGAATTGTGTGATTCTGGAATTAGAGGCTACGTTAAAATTAGCCTTATATCACTGCCAAAGAGATATATTTTCGATTGATATAAATGAGAGAGTGACACCGACATGGAACCTAGTTCATCCGAATCCAACAGTAGAAATGCGCGAAAGGTTTCTTAAAGTAGTCAAAGGAAAAAACAAAAAATGGAATGCTCAGTTTGATTATATCTTTGGCTATTATTTATACCGAAAAGGGTATGCTATAGAAACTACGATCATCCATCACCACAGACAAGAAAAAATTTGGTATAAGCTTATTGAAACGGTTTTTAAATTGGATCCTTATATCCTCGCTATACAAAATGGTAATGGAGATCTTCCAATTCTAAATGAAGCGAAATTAATCAAAAGACTTGATCGAGCAGTAGAATCATTAAGTGAACTTTATGAAGAGGATATTAAGGAGGTTGCTGATGATAAGTTAGTGCTCATGCTCAAATTTGATGGATGTTTACGATCCATCATCAAAGAACGATTAGCATTCATAAAAATTCCAGTAGCTAAAAAAATGAATGAACATCTACTTTTAAGGATTGATGAGCGTTTTCAAGAAAACTACGCAGAAATAAAGAGACGAACAGAATTAAGAAAAAAAGAATGGGGATTGCTAAGTGATAAAGGGTGGTTGGTTCAGTTTGCAGAGAAGTGGATACCAAGGACTAGCGCCTATTTTTTACCATCAGAGATGGGGGAAACAAAACAGTTATATGAATTTGCAAGAAGAATGGATATGTTAGCATTAACTTTGTCGCTAAAGAGTAATAAGGATTATTTTGTCAGACCGGAAAATTACATATTATTATTTTCAACTTACATAAAAATGCTCAAAAATGACAAAGATGGCTTTTTTATTGATAAAAAAAGGCAACTATCTATCATTCAGTCATTGGAACGAACGATTGCGTTGTATCGTTTTGACCGAATGGAGAAGTTAAAAATTGTTTTAGAGAATTTGAGAAATAATGATCCGACAGATTTTATGCTTTTTCCGACGAGTTATCCTACGTTAGCTTCTGACCAAGCTGGACATGTCTGTGGGTTAACTGTCTATAAAAAGGATGACCAGTTTCTGGTGATGCAAGTAGATAAGAAAAAAGAGATTGGTGCGGGGGCTGTATCTTATGTGATGGTATCAGCTACTAAAGCTGAAGAATTGAGTAATATTTTATTTTCTGCACGGGATTTATTAAATTTCTATCCATATGGAACATTAATAAAAATCGAAGCTCTCTCTCTCCAATTCAAAAAGATTCCTGCCATAAAATTGGAACCGCCAACGACTAATAATTATGGAGTAAGTGGAATCGAAACATCTTTAAGATTGATTTTGTTCAATTGTAATGATTGCCTATTTGAATTAGTTGATGGCCCTAAAATAACGCCAACGTGGAATAATAAGCATAAGAACGCAACTTTTGAGATGCAGAAAAGATTTCTTCATGCAATGAAGGAACACAATCGGGAATGGAATAAAAACTTTGATTATGTTTTTGGTTATTGTCGATTTAGAAATTCGATATATGCGCATGCGCAACAATCGGGTAGTAGTCTTAGTAAAGATGAATGGTATCGAAATATCCGTTCATTATACAGAGAAGATCCTTATATAAAGGTAATCTTGAATAGAGGTGGCAGTATTCCACCAACAGTCGACGAACAAATAACAGAAAAAATCTTAAAAGTAGCAGAGGCACCGGGGACATTATATCAACGTGAGATCAGTGAAGTTGATTTGTCGGACTTGCATCGCGCACTTCTAAGTATTAGACATGAAATAAGTCTCATAACAGATCGAAACACCTATACCCAGATACCAATAGCAAAAGAAATAATCGATTCTTCGATTGATTTTCTTCAGGAAAAAACAATAGAAATTCAGAAAGAAATCAATCACCGCAACAGAATTGAAAAATTTAATCACACAAATCAAATAAGTAAACAATGGATTCCCTTACCTTGGCATAATACCAGTAGGCAAGCTGTTCACACACTGGCAACTGCTTCGGAAGAAGTTGCTATTTGTTCCTCACGAGAAAATCGATTCTCTTATATGCTTTCTCAAGTCAAACATCAGGCAAAAGTAACAAGTAAAGATCTAGCCAGAAAGCCAGCAATAAATGAACTAAAAAGGCAATAGAAAAAGAGCCAATTAAATACGTTCAATAACTGATTTTACGAACTAAAACACACGAACTCCTTCTATTTATTTATTCTAAAAAATTCGTTTCCTTATCATTTTTACAACTTTCTCTTTTTTCTAAAAAGTAACAAAAAAACGAGCGTAAAATCTGTTTATCTGCTATACTTGACTCGTTGCAAGTTCCCGAGAGGATCCGTACGAACGGAGATGCCTTGTAACCGAATTTAACTAGGGGGAATCATAATTATGGTAGAAAGACATTTATTTACATCAGAATCTGTTTCAGAAGGACATCCGGATAAGGTCGCTGATCAAATCAGTGATGCGATTTTAGATGCGATCCTAGAACAAGATCCAAATGCAAGAGTAGCTTGTGAGACGTCTGTAACAACGGGGTTAGTTTTAGTATTTGGCGAAATCTCTACGACAGCATATGTGGATATCCAAAAAGTGGTACGTGAGACAGTCAAAGAAATTGGTTATACTCGTGCAAAATTCGGCTTTGATGGTGATACTGTAGCAGTATTGGCAGCAATTGACGAGCAGTCACCAGATATCGCTCAAGGGGTGGATGAAGCACTTGAGATCCGTGACGAAAAAGAAAGAGATTTATTAGATGAAATCGGCGCTGGTGACCAAGGGTTGATGTTTGGTTTTGCAGTGGACGAAACACCAGAATTGATGCCTTTACCAATTGCTTTAAGTCATCGCTTAGTACGTCGTTTAGCTGAATTGCGTAAATCAAAAGAATTAACATATTTGCGCCCAGATGCAAAATCACAAGTCACTGTAGAATATAATGACCAAGGACAACCAGAAAGAGTCGATACGATCGTTATTTCGACACAACATGATGATGCAGTTGATAATGCAACGATTCGTCAAGATGTCATTGAAAAAGTGATCAAAGAAGTTATTCCAGCAGAACTACTGGATGAACAAACAAAATATTATATTAACCCTACTGGACGTTTTGTAATCGGCGGACCTCAAGGAGATGCTGGATTGACAGGACGAAAAATCATTGTTGATACGTATGGTGGGTATGCCCGTCATGGCGGCGGTGCTTTCTCTGGTAAGGATGCAACGAAAGTTGACCGTTCAGCAAGTTATGCGGCACGTTACATTGCGAAAAATATCGTAGCAGCAGGACTTGCTCGTAAAGTAGAAGTCCAATTGGCTTATGCAATCGGTGTCGCTCAACCCGTTTCGATCTCAATCAATACCTTTGGAACAGCAGAAGTGCCAGAAGAAGCGTTGATTGCTGCGGTAAGAGAAAACTTTGACTTACGTCCTGCGGGAATCATCGAAATGCTTGATTTGCGTCGTCCAATCTATAAACAAACAGCCGCATATGGTCATTTTGGACGTACAGATGTTGACTTGCCATGGGAAAAAACAGATAAAATAGATGCATTAAAAGCTAGTTTAGCTAAATAATTTATGTTTGAATTGAATGTGTTCGCTACGTGTGACGCACATCAAATGTAGACCAGTAAGCCGGGATATTCGAAAGTAGCTTATGCTACTTTTAGAGTATTTTGGCTTTTTTAGCAGAGTCGAAGTTTATTAGGCAGATGATGCCATTTAAATAACGGAAGTTACGATAAGGAGTGGGCTTGAGAATGGAAAGAAAAACAAACGTGAAAGTCGTAACGATCTGCGTGTTCATCGCTACATTTATGACGGCGATTGAGGGGACAATCGTTACGACTGCAATGCCAACGATCGTTGGTTCACTGCACGGCATGGAAATGATGAACTGGGTGTTTTCGATTTATTTATTGACGAATGCCATGTTGACACCCATCTATGGGAAGCTTGCAGATAAAGTTGGAAGAAAACCGATTTTTATTTTTGGTACGCTATTATTTATTATCGGTTCACTTTTTTGTGGGCTTTCTCAATCTATGCTTGGCTTGATTATTTCGCGGGCAATTCAAGGGATGGGTGCAGGAGCAATGATGCCAGTCGCATTGACGATCATTGGCGATTTGTACACGATTGAAAAACGAGCAAAAGTATTGGGTTTAAATAGTTCAGCTTGGGGAATCGCTAGTGTGTTTGGTCCATTAGCTGGTGGGTTTATTGTGGAAGCATTGAGTTGGCACTGGATTTTCTTCATTAATGTGCCAATTGGGTTATTACTGATGGTACTGATTTGGCTCTATCTCAATGAACCAAAAACAACTCGTGAAGCAAAACCGATGGATCTTAAAGGTAGTTTTAGTTTGATGTTCACATTGGTTCTGCTGTTACTAGGTTTTCAATTATTAGGTGATCAAGGGCTGACACCATTTGTGTTGGCATTATTGATAGGTAGTGTTTTATTCTTTTTCTTATTCCTGTTCGTCGAAAAACGAGCAGAAGATCCTGTCATCATGCTACACCTATTTAAAAACCCGCTTTTTGTCGTTGTGAATGCAGCAGCAGCTTTAGCAAGTGGTTTTTTAATGGGGATCGATGTCTATATCCCAATGTGGATGCAAGGAGTATTAGGACTTAATGCGGCAATTGGTGGATTAGTTTTGGCACCACTTTCTCTTGTTTGGATGGTTGGTTCGTTCTTAGCAAGTAAGTGGATGACCCAGATGACCACCTATCGAGTGTTACGTATTGGGTTGTTCATTACCATTATCGGTGGTGCAGGACTTTGGCTGATGCCATTTCAAAGTAATTTTTTATGGTTCTTCCTGATTTCAACGATCATCGGTGTCGGCTTAGGGATCACAATGACAACATCGACTGTCAGCGCACAAAACAGTGTGCCTTCAGAACAAATGGGTGTTGCCACTTCGTTTAATACGTTAGTCCGCACCATTGGGCAAACAGTGATGGTCGCAGTTTTTGGATTATTGATCAACCGGGTCACGCAAGCTGAACTTGCTGCCAAACAATTGACAGACGATCCGGATATTATGAACAAATTAGTCAATCCACAAACAGCAAAAATGATTGACGCAGAAATATTAACACCATTACGAGAAATTTTGTATCATGGGTTACACCAAGTCTATCTGGTGGGCTTGTTATTAGTCATCATCGCGCTAGGGCTAACATTTTTAATTCGTCAAAAAAATGCTACAATAAAAGAATACAAGTAAATTTACAGATTGTTGTCAGAAAAACGATCTGAATAAAGTAAAGAAGGCGACAAACATATGGCATTTATCCAAGCAAATGTTTATTCAAACGTATTAGAAATGGAAGTCAATCTAAATGTGATCTTACCTCAGACAACCAAAAAAGTGATTGGGACAAGTACGTCGGCCAATATGACGGATGTTCCAGTGCTTTACCTGTTACATGGTATGGGAGGTAATCATAGTGTCTGGCAACGACGGACTTCCATTGAAAGATATGCGGCGGATTACGGGTTAGCCGTCATCATGCCATCAACGGATTTAGGTTGGTACACAGACACAACGTATGATATGAAGTACTGGACGTTTATCTCAGAAGAATTACCAGAAATCTGTCACGAATTGTTCCCACAACTGACAACGAAACGAGAAAAAACGTATGCAGCCGGTCTTTCAATGGGCGGATATGGTGCATTGAAATTAGGGTTAGCAAAGCCCGAACATTTTTCAGCTATTATTTCTCTCTCAGGTGCGGTCTCAGTTGGTAATCGAATGGACGACTTATTGATGATCCGTCAAGCCAAGTTCTGGGAAGGGATTTTTGGTCCACTAGATAGCATCCAAGGTTCAGTAAATGATCCAGCTTACCTTGTTGAAACCTTAGCAAAAAGTGACAAAGAACCACCACGTATGTATCTTGCTTGTGGTGAATCCGATTTTCTCTATCAAGCCAACCAAGAAATGGCAGAAATTTTAAAAGAAAACAACATCGATGTGACATTCGAACATGGTCCTGGTGAACATGATTGGATTTTTTGGGACCAATGGATCCAACGAGCTCTCGCTTGGTTGTTCAACAAAAGGAGCTGACACCGTATGGAAGAAACAAAGTATTGCAAAGACTCGATGGTTATCCAAACACATCGGATCTTTCCCTTTGATTTGAATCCATTTGGGTATCTTTTTGGAGGGAAACTAATGGCAATGATCGATGATGCAGCGTCGATTTCGGTCACCCGTCATTGCCGCAGAGGGGCAGTCACTGCTTCTTTAGATAGTTTGAATTTTTTGAAGCCTTTGCATGAAAATCATTCCGTTTGTGTGGAATCTTACGTGTCGGGTGCCCATAAGAAATCAATGGAGGTTTTTGTGAAGATCATCGGTGAAAACTTAACGACAGGTGAACGCTATTTGGCTGCTACTTGCTTTACGACATTCGTTGCGGTTCCTTCACATATGAACCTTGAAAAAGAGTTTACGGTGCCACATGTCATGCCTGAATCAGCAGAAGAACAATTAGTCTGCAAGGGATATGATGAACGACGTGCTACGAGACAGCAGGAGAGAACAGCCTATAAAGCATTTGCCGCTAGTTTATCTTTGGACCTCCCTTGGACAAGAGAACGAGAAGGCGAATAAGTCTACTTATGAATGGTAGAAGAAATGTAGAAGTGATCGATCAAGATCACTTCTTTTTTATTGTGGCGAGCAAGATAGGTGCTAAACGGATTGGAAATAAGCATAATAAAGAAGAATTCCATAACGTACCTTTTATAGTGAGAGGAAGATAGACTCAAGAAGAAAGAAGGTGTATTTAAAAACAGACACTTTAAAGTTTCTTTCTATTATAAAAGTAGTTCCAGCGTTAAAAAATTACAGGTTGATTTCTTTTTTCAAACATGGTAAATTGTTAGTCGGTCTATTTTTACGAATTATAAAATAGGACGATTTATTATAAAAAAAGAGAGGTGTAAGTCACAAATATGAAGCTTATTTTAAAACATGCAAAAAACTATCGATTAGCTGTTTTTGTTTCTTTGCTTTCTGTCGCACTTATGGTGACAGCTACGCTTTGGCAACCTAAGTTGTTGCAACAAGTACTAGAAGCAATCATCACGGAAGACAGCGATGAAATGCGTACGATTGGCATTTCTTTGATTAGTTTAGCACTCCTAGGTTTAGCAGCTGGAGTCACGAATACGATATTTTCTGCTAAAGTCGCACAAGGTGTCAGTGCAGATATCCGGGAGGAAGCGTTTCGCAAGATCCAGACCTTCTCATTTGGTAATATTGAACAGTTTTCTGCTGGAAATTTGGTGGTGCGCTTAACGAACGATATTACGCAGATCCAAAACTTAGTTATGATTTCTTTGCAATCTTTGTTCCGTATCCCGTTTCTGTTTATTGGTGCATTTATTCTTGCGATGGCAACAATGCCTCAGTTGTGGTGGATCATCGTTCTTTTGATCGTTACTGTATTCTTGATCACAGCGCTGTCCTTTACACGTATGGGCAAGCACTTTATGATCATCCAAAAACTGATCGATAAAGTTAATAGTATCGCAAAAGAAAATCTAATGGGGATTCGAGTAGTCAAATCGTTTGTCCAAGAAGAAAATCAGTTGAATGAGTTTAGTAAAGTCAGTGAAGATTTAACAAAGCACAATATCATTGTTGGAACATTATTTTCAGTCATGATTCCCTCATTTATGTTAGCTGCGAACTTAGCTGTGGTGGGCGCAATCTTCTTCGTCAGTGATCTTGCAAAAGATGATCCAACCCTGATTGGTGGTATTGCTTCATTTATGAACTATTTGATGCAGATCATGATGGCGATCATCATTGGCGGTATGATGATGATGATGACCTCAAGAGCTGCCGTTTCATTGAAACGGATCAAAGAAATCTTGGATACTGAACCAGATTTAACTTATCTAGATGTACCTGAACAAGAATTGACTGGTTCTGTTCGTTTTGAAAACGTGTCTTTCCGGTATCCTGGTGATGATGCAGACACACTCAAAAATATCACTTTTTCGATCGAGCCTGGTGAAATGATTGGTATTGTTGGGGCAACCGGAGCAGGAAAGTCAACTTTAGCACAATTGATTCCACGCTTGTTCGATCCAACAGAAGGAAAAGTAGAAGTTGGTGGTGTTGATCTACGACAAGTGAATGAACACAGTTTAAGAAATACCGTTTCGTTTGTTTTACAAAAAGCGATTCTTTTTTCAGGCACGATTGCCCAGAATCTACGTCAAGGGAACAAGAATGCAACAGAAAAGGATATGGAGAATGCTTCTTCTATCGCTCAAGCCAAAGAATTTATCGAGAAATTAGCTGATCGTTATGAAGCACCAGTCGAAGAACGTAGTAGTAACTTTTCTGGTGGACAAAAACAACGTTTATCTATCACACGTGGTGTGATCGGTCATCCAAAGATCCTGATTCTAGATGACAGTACCAGTGCATTAGATGCCCGTTCAGAAAAACTGGTTCGCGAAGCCCTTGATCGTGAGTTGAAAGACACGACAACGATCGTTATCGCCCAAAAGATTGCTTCTGTTGTCAAAGCAGACCGCATCTTGGTATTGGATGAAGGAAAACTAGTGGGTGAAGGAACGCATGAAGAACTCGTTGCGAACAATCAGGTATATCAAGAGATTTTCGAAACTCAAAAAGGAACGGAGGAGTAGCCATGACTGATTTGATTAAAGCAAGTAAGTTTTTCTATCATTATTTAAAGCGGTACAAGGTTTCCTTCTTCTTTATCTTTATTACTGTGATTGCAGCAACTTACTTACAGGTAAAAGCACCTCAATATATCGGGGAAGCTTTCCAAGAATTAGCAAATTACATCGGTGCTTTGATGCAAGGTGTCGATGATAAAAGTAATTTCCTTTCGATTATTTGGAAGCTTTTGATGTTTTATGTTTTAGCCAGTGCGGCAAATTTTATTTACAGTATTTTATTTACACAAGTGGTAGGGAAATCAACGAACCGGATGCGTATTGGTCTATTCAATAAATTAGAAAAATTAACGATCCGCTTTTTTGATTCCCATCAAGACGGAGAAATTCTTAGTCGCTTCACTAGCGATTTGGATAATATCCAAAATAGTTTGAACCAAGCACTTCTTCAAGTGATCACGAATGCGGTTCTATTAGTTGGTATCTTGATCATGATGTTCCGCCAAAATGTCCAACTTGCTTGGGCGACGATTGCTTCTACACCGGTAGCGATTTTGATTGCTGTCCTAGTCATTCAAAAAGCCCGCAAATATGTAGACATCCAACAAGATGAAGTCGGTAAATTGAATGGTTACATGGATGAAAAAATTAGTGGCCAACGCGTGATCATCACGAATGGTCTGCAAGAAGAAACAATCGAAGGCTTCTTAGCCCATAATCAAACTGTTCGTGAAGCAACATTTAAAGGACAAGCATACTCAGGGTTGCTTTTCCCAATGATGCAAGGCATGTCTTTAGTTAACACCGCGATCGTGATTTTCTTTGGTGGATGGTTAGCGTTGAATGGTGATCTGGAACGTTCAGTAGCGCTAGGATTAGTAGTTACTTTCGTCCAATATTCCCAACAATATTATCAACCATTGATGCAAATTTCTTCTGGCTACAGTATGATCCAATTAGCGATCACTGGAGCGCGAAGACTGAATGAAATGTTTGCTGAAAAAGATGAAGTGAAGCCACAAAATGGCAAACCATTTGCTGGAATCGAAAAAGGCTTATCATTAACGAATGTTGATTTTGGTTATAGTCCAGAGAAATTAGTCTTAAATGATGTTTCCATTGATGTGAACAAAGGCGAGATGGTTGCTTTAGTAGGTCCAACTGGTTCAGGTAAGACAACGATCATGAACTTGTTGAATCGCTTCTATGATGTGAACGGTGGCTCTGTGAGCATTGACGGAACAGATATCCGCGAGTATGATTTAGACGATTTGCGTCGACATGTCGGAATCGTTCTACAAGAATCAGTTCTATTTTCTGGCACGATTCGAGACAATATTGTCTTTGGTAAACCAGATGCAACGGATGAAGAAGTAGTTAGCGCAGCGAAACAAGCAAATATCCATGACTTTATCCAGACGCTAGAACACGGCTATGATACTCACGTCTCTGAAGAAAATAATTTGTTCAGTACGGGGCAAAAGCAATTGATCAGTATCGCGCGAACAATCATCACGAATCCAGACCTATTGATTTTAGATGAAGCAACAAGTAACGTGGATACAGTAACTGAAGCAAGAATCCAAAAAGCAATGGATGAAGCGATCAAAGGTCGGACAAGTTTCGTGATCGCCCATCGCTTGAAGACGATTTTGAATGCTGATCGTATCGTCGTTTTACGTGATGGTAAAGTGATCGAAGAAGGAAACCATCACCAACTATTAGCAGAAGATGGCTTCTATGCGGAGTTGTATCATAATCAGTTTGTGTTTGAGTAGGCGCTTGGGACAGAAGTGTTCAGCCTTATTTCCGAAGAGGTTCCTTCTGTTACCGCCGTTTATTCGGTTTTAGGTGGTGGGAGAGAACGAATGTCTCACTCCCGTCATTGTGTAACGAATGTTCAAATGGAAGTCGAAAAACACCAAATCAAGAAGCCCTTGGTTTGGTGTTTTTCATGTAATGCAGTCTGATTGGCGCTTTTGGATGAATCCAAACATGAACCTTGGAAAATTAGCAAGGCTAGTGTATTTATGTAACAAAAGTTGTGGCAAATAGTTTTCAGTTATTGGGAAGTGAATCTGTGATTTCTTATTAAGTCAGGTCAATGATTTTAGGAACCATAACTACGTACAATAAAAAGCACTTAATCAAGTATTCCTCTTGATAATCGTTTGATCAATAGGAGTGACGATGAATTTCTATTCTAAATACACAGACACACTTGAATGTTAATTGTATTATAGTATAATTTATTCAACAAAGAACAGGTTCATATTACGACCAAGAACCACTAGCTGGCGGGCTAGTGGTTTTTGTCTAAGCGTGTTACATAGAACATAGTAAGGAGAACATTATGGGTATTTTAGGAATCCTAATAGCCATCATCAGTTTTATTTTGGCAGTAGGCGTAACAATATTGATCATTCGTGTGCTAAAACAGTATTTCACTAAATCATAGGACAAATGTAATCAAGTGAATACCATTAAGAAAATGGCATTCTAATTGGTCGTTAGGTTTTGGTAAAAAAATGAAAAACCTCTTTATCTTCTCAGTTTTATCACACTAGAAGATAAGGAGGTTTTTATTAGTTGTGGCTTTTCTTTTTTTCGATACAATACAAGATCGGAGGATTATTTTTTTGATTGATAAATTGATAATTCAAAACATTGAATTGTTCTTGAGGCAACGCTTGGCAAAAGCTTTGTACCATATCTAGTTCTGCTTCGCCACCTTGATGGCCATAATAAACGACGATGATCATGCGACCTTGTGGAACTAAACGTTTCAAGATTTCTTCCATCGCTGTTTTTGTCGTTTCAGGTAGCGTGATGACGGATTTATCACTTTTGGGTAAATAGCCTAAGTTGAAGATGCCGGCTTTGATGGGTTGTTGTTCAGAAATGACCGCACCAATGGTTTCATGTCCTTGTAAAAACAGGGTCGTCCGCTCCAATAAGCCGTTTTCTGACAATTTCTGTTGCGTGGACGCCAATGCTTGTTTTTGGATATCAAAACTATATACCTGACCGGTTTTTCCGACTTTTTCTGCTAGAAAAACGGTGTCATACCCATTACCCATCGTCGCATCAATCACATGATCTCCCGGTTGGATGATTTCCTCCAATAGCGTATGGCTAAAATGAAGTGCCGTTTTTAACATCCGCTTTTGACTCCTTCTCGAATATTGTACTTTCCTTGGTAACTATTGCGACGAATCATTTCTTCATCGATCGCATTCAAGACTTCCCATTTTTTCAAACTCCACATTGGCCCGATCAAGGAGTCCCAAGGTGCATCACCAGTCAAACGATGGATGATGATCTCTTGAGGAATCATTTCCAGTTGGTCACAAATGACAGATACATAATCTGCTCGACTCATCAACTGCAGTCTGCCCTCATGATAGTCTCGTAACATCTTCGTTTTACGCATCAAGTGCATCAAATGTAGTTTGATTCCTTGGATATCAGAATCTAAGATCGTGCGACGAACATTTTCCCGCATCATTTCCAAGGATTCTCCCGGTAAACCGTTGATCAAATGCGTACATACACGTATGTCGTGCTTCCGTAATTTCGCAACACCGTCTAGGTACGTCTGATAATCATGGGCTCGATTGATCAGGATGGAGGTTTCTTCATAAGTCGTTTGTAAGCCCAATTCTACCCATAAATATAAACGTTGATTCAATTCAGCTAAGTAATCAACGACTTCATCGGGTAAGCAATCTGGTCTAGTACCAATTGATAAACCAACGACACCCGGTAGATTGATGACCTGTTCAAATCGTTCACGAATGACTTCGACTGGCGCATGGGTGTTTGTGAAATTTTGAAAGTAAACGATGTATTGATTCACTTGTGGCCATTTTTTGTGCATCATATCGATTTCTTTTTGAAATTGGATCGGTAGTGGCTCTTCTGGAGCAACGATCATATCACCAGAGCCAGAAACACTACAAAAGGTACAACCACCGTGGGCAACTGTTCCGTCACGATTGGGACAATCAAAGCCACCATCAATCGGTACTTTAAAAATTTTCCCACCAAATTCATGGCGTAACGCATAATTCCAAGAATGGTAACGTTTATTTCCTTCAGCATAAGGAAATTCCATTAAAATCCCTTCTTCCTATTTGATTGTGTAAATGGCAAGCGTTGTTGGAAATACCAAGGATAAGTCAAGCATAACCAAAATAGGCTCAAGCTATAACCACCGAGGATATCACTAGGATAATGGACACCCAGATAGACACGACTAGCGCCAATACTCAGAATCAGTAAACCTAACAATACTTGGATCATCCATGCCCATTCTCTCGTCTTGATCAAGGATGGCATCAAAAAAATCAATGTGCCATACAAGATCATACTCGTTGCGGCATGTCCACTGGGAAAACTATACGTCGTTTCGACAACTAAATGTTGCAGACTTGGACGGTCACGCATCACTAAAAGCTTGATTAGTGGATTTAATATCCCAGCAACTAGCACAAAGTTGAAGATGAACCAATACAGTTCTTTTCTTTTTTTCTTGTGCCATAACCAAAGAGCAACTAATCCAAATACTAAAATGACAGTTATTGCATTTCCAAATGTCGTGATCAACCGCTGAAATGGATTCCAATCAGGATAAGGAATACGAATCCAATGGGTCAGCGTTTGGTCAAAACTAGACAATAGATCCACGCGAAATAAGACAAGTAGACTCAACGCTAGAAAAATCAAAAAGCAACTTGCGGCTGAGATTTGGAAGATTCTTTTATTTTTCATTTAACTCCTCCTTCATGCCCAATCATTATAGCATTTATTATAAGAACGAAAAACAAGAGTTTTCTATTCCTGTTCACTTGGATCAATGAATAAAAATATATTGTTATGCAAGTTGTAATGTAATAGCAACCCTCAAGTAATATAACCGACATATTTAATTAAAAAAATAGGTGGTCATATATAATTTAATAACTCGGAATCGTTTGATTAAAGGGTTAACAAAAGCGTCAAATCAAAAAATTACGAAAGATTACATAAAGATTACAAAACAACGTAATAGTCTTAAATAACTTTTAATAAATATTAAGAGAAGTTATAATTATTGATAAGGCTAGATAAAAGTAATTAAATATGGGGGATAGTATATGCAAAAGGAATTAGTAGGACGAAAAGAACGCAGACGTCTGGAACAAGCAAAGCGTTACCGTAAAGTAAAGCGAAGTGCGGCAATCGTCGGAACCGCAATGGTGGGCTGTTCAGCTGTAGCACCAGTATTACAATCAGTCGCTGTCAATGCGGATGAAACACCGATCCAAATGAACTCTCGGATCAATACCGCTGCATTTATCACAGAAATTGCAACATTTGCACAACCGATCGCAAACGCGAATGATTTGTATGCTTCAGTAATGATCGCTCAAGCAGTCGTCGAAAGTGGTTGGGGTGGCAGTACATTATCACGTGCACCGTATCATAACTTATTTGGGATCAAAGGAAGCTACCAAGGACAAACTGTTTATATGGACACGCTTGAATTCTTGAACAACCAATGGGTGACGAAAAAAGAACCTTTCCGTCAATATCCTTCTTTCGCAGAGTCTTTTAGTGACAATGCCTATGTACTTAGAAATACTTCATTTGGTAATGGCTACTACTATGCAGGTGCTTGGAAGAGTAATACTCGTTCTTATACGGATGCTACTGCCCATTTGACAGGACGCTATGCGACAGACCCAAGTTATGCGACAAAATTAAACAATCTTATCATGACGTATGGCTTGACCAAATATGACACACCAGCAACTGGAAATGCAGGCGGTGGTGCGACTACTGGCGGCGGCAATACGATTAATACAGGTAACACAGGAAGTACAAATACAGGAAGCACGAATACAGGAAATACTGGTGGAAGTACGACTACTGGTTCAACGACGTACACAGTAAAATCTGGTGATTCTGTTTGGGGCATCTCAAATGCTCATGGCATCTCAATGGCACAATTGATTGAATGGAATAATATTAAAAATAATTTTGTTTATCCAGGACAAAAATTGACGATCAAAGGTGGTACAGCTGGCGGATCTTCAACAACAAATTCAGGAAACAATACAGCTTCTGCAGGTAGCAGTTCTGCTGGAACAACAACAAACAATTCGTCCGGTACGCGTTATACAGTCAAAGCAGGTGACTCTGTTTGGGGTATCTCGAATGCCCATGGTATCTCAATGGCACAATTGATCCAATGGAATAATATCAAGAATAATTTTGTTTATCCAGGACAAAGCTTGATCGTTTCTAATGGTGGGTCTGCTTCTGTAAATACACCATCGACACCAAGCACAACTCCATCAACACCAAGTACAGGTGCTTCAGTTTCTGGTGCAAAATATACGGTCAAAGCAGGTGATTCTGTCTGGGGTGTGTCTCATGCCCATGGCATCTCAATGGCACAGTTGATCCAATGGAACAACATCAAGAACAACTTTATTTACCCAGGACAACAGTTGGTTGTTTCAAATGGTGGCGCATCAAGCACTGCATCAACGAATCCAGCACCTTCAACACCGACGAATAATCCAACGACTTCAAACACAGCAAGCCAAGGCTCAGGCACCTACACGGTCAAAGCAGGGGAATCGGTGTGGAGCGTCGCAAATAAAAATGGGATCTCGATGAACCAATTGATTGAATGGAACAATATCAAAAATAACTTCATCTACCCAGGTCAAAAACTGATCGTAAAAGGTGGTAGTACAGCAGCACCAACATCTACACCGACAACAACGCCGGCAGCTGCGCCAAGCACACCGAATACGTCAGCAGCAACGAACACATCAACTTCTGGTGATACGATCTATACGGTCAAAGCAGGTGAATCCGTTTGGGGTGTAGCTGATAAACACGGCATCACGATGGATCAACTGATTGAATGGAACAATATCAAAAATAATTTCATTTATCCAGGCCAAAAAGTGGTCGTGAAAAAAGGAAATACAACAGCAGCACCTACGTCTAATGATGGCAAACGTTATACAGTCAAAGCAGGTGAATCCGTTTGGGGCGTAGCTGATAGCCATGGCATCTCAATGGCGCAATTGATCGAGTGGAACAACATCAAAAATAACTTTATCTACCCAGGTCAAAGTTTGATCGTTGCAAAATAATCGATCTGACTGAAATAATAGTTGATTGATTCAATAATATTTGTTACTATGAAGCTACTAAAAATTTAGTTGACCAACGTTTGAAAAGGAAGTAGTAAAAAGTCGAAAGTTTTAGAGAGCACATGGTTGGTGAAAATGTGTACGGACGCTTTTGAACTCGCCTTTGAGTTGCACCTGCTGAACAGTTCTCCCAGTAAGCAGAGGCGGTGACGACCGTTACAACGTTCAAGGCCTTGTTTAGTAAGGCAAAATTAGGTGGTACCACGTAGATTACGTCCTATAAAAAGAGCAATCTTTTTATAGGATTTTTTTGTTTTTCAAGGCCAGATGCTAAAAGAAAAAACAGATCATTACATCAAAATAGGGGGTTCAAGATGAGCTATAATCACAAAGAAATTGAAAAAAAATGGCAAAAATATTGGGCAAAAAATAACACCTTCAATACGCATGATGAACTAGGTAAACCAAAATTCTATGCGTTGGATATGTTTCCATATCCATCAGGACAAGGTCTACATGTTGGGCATCCAGAAGGCTATACTGCAACAGATATCCTAGCTCGTTTCAAACGTAGTCAAGGTTTCAACGTATTACATCCAATGGGGTGGGATGCATTTGGACTACCAGCAGAACAATACGCATTGGATACAGGGAATGACCCTGCAGAATTTACGCAAAAAAATATTGAAACCTTCCGTCGCCAAATCAATTCACTTGGTTTTAGTTACGATTGGAATCGTGAAGTCAACACAACAGACCCTGAGTACTACAAATGGACACAATGGATCTTTACTAAATTATATGAAAAAGGTTTAGCCTATGAAGCAGAAGTAGCAGTGAACTGGGTACCTGAACTAGGTACAGTGATCTCAAACGAAGAAGTGATCGACGGAAAAAGTGAACGTGGTGGCTATGATGTCATCCGCAAACCAATGCGTCAATGGATGCTGAAAATCACCGCTTATGCAGATCGTTTGATCGATGACCTAGAGCTTGTGGATTGGCCCGAAAGCATCAAAGAAATGCAACGTAACTGGATCGGTCGTTCAGTCGGAGCAAATGTCACGTTTAAAGTGGCTGGCACAGACAAAGAATATACGGTCTTTACCACACGTCCAGATACGTTATTTGGGGCAACCTACTCTGTGCTAGCACCAGAGCTAGACTTAGTTCGTGAGATCACAACTCCAGAACAAAAAGAAGCAGTCGAAGCGTATATCGCAGAAACAGCGAAAAAATCAGATCTTAAACGAACAGATCTTGCTAAAGAAAAAACAGGTGTATTTACAGGTGCGTATGCGATCAACCCAGTAAATGGCAAGGAAATCCCTATCTGGATCGCTGATTATGTGTTAGCTTCTTATGGCACAGGTGCGATCATGGCAGTACCGGCACATGATGAACGTGATTACGAGTTTGCACAAACGTTTGATCTAGAAATCTTACCAGTCATCGAAGGTGGAGATACTTCAGCAGCTGCCTACACAGAAGATGGTGCGCATATCAATTCTGATTTCTTGAACGGATTGAATAAAGAAGAAGCCATCGATGCGATGAATCAATGGTTGGAAGAACATGGCGTTGGGAAAAAAGAAGTCAGCTATCGCTTGCGTGATTGGTTGTTTTCTCGTCAACGTTATTGGGGAGAACCAATCCCAATCATCCATTGGGAAGACGGCACAGTGACAACTGTATCAGAAGAAGAATTACCACTACGTTTACCAAAAACAAGCAATATCCAACCAAGTGGAACAGGGGAGTCACCATTAGCAAACATTGACGAGTGGGTCAATGTCGTTGATCCTGAAACAGGTAAAAAAGGCCGTCGTGAAACGAATACGATGCCACAATGGGCAGGAAGCTCATGGTATTACCTACGCTATATCGATCCACATAATAAAAAAGAATTAGCTAACTATGAAAAACTAGAACGATGGTTACCAGTAGATATTTATATCGGTGGGGCAGAACATGCGGTACTTCACCTATTGTATGCTCGCTTCTGGCATAAATTCCTTTACGATATTGGCGTGGTACCAACAAAAGAGCCTTTTGAAAAATTGTTCAATCAAGGAATGATCCTTGGAGAAAACAACGAAAAAATGTCTAAATCTCGTGGCAATGTTGTCAATCCTGACGATGTCGTAGAAGCATATGGTGCGGACACGTTACGTCTCTACGAAATGTTCATGGGACCATTAGACGCATCGATTGCTTGGAGTGAAAATGGCTTAGAAGGTAGCCGTAAATTCTTAGATCGTGTTTGGCGCTTGATCGTGGACGAAAACAATAAAATGCGTGATCGTATCACGACACTGAATGACGGTAAACTTGATAAAGTATACCACCAAACAGTTAAAAAAGTCACAGAAGATTACGAAAATCTACATTTCAATACAGCGATTTCTCAATTGATGGTCTTTGTCAATGAAGCATATAAAGTCGATGCCTTACCTTATGAATATATCGAAGGATTCGTACAATTACTTGCGCCGATCGCGCCACATATCGGCGAAGAGCTATGGGCGATCCTAGGCAATGAACAAGATCTTTCTTATGCACCATGGCCGACTTATGATGAAGCTGCTTTGATTGAAGATGAAGTAGAAGTCGTCTTCCAAATCAATGGAAAAGTTCGTGCAAAAGCCAGTGTTGCACGTGACTTATCAAAAGAAGAACTAGAAAAAACAGCGATGGACGATGATAGTATCAAAGAACAATTAGAAGGAAAAACAATCAGAAAAGTGATCGTGGTTCCAAATAAATTAGTCAACATCGTCGCAAATTAATAAGTAAGGACCAATAGAAAAAAGTAAAAACGAGATGCCACATTCTCATGAAAATCATTTGGATTTCATGAGAATGTGGTTTTTTTTATAAATTTCCATCTGAGGGAAATTTTATTATCAGTGATAATTTCATATTTTTACTCTATATAATAGTTATCCCTTTTTGTTCAAGGAATAGTAACTAATCTAGTGTAGACAAGTAAAAGGTAAAGTCGAAAAAAATAGTGATCAACTGGCGTTCACGTCTTGGGTGTTTTTTTACCTTGCTAACGGTAAAAAAAGATTTTATTAGTATTTTGAAATTATGGATAATATTTGTATGGCATTTGCATTATTATTTTTTGAGTTTTTTTTCATTTTTAGCGGGTTTGCACCATTGATTCCACATAAAAATCCTGCATAAACTCGCAATGATTTTTGCGAAGGTGCCTGAACTAACTACATACCTTTTATTTATAGCTGAACTTTGCAGAAAACTTACGATCGAGTAGCTCGTTTTAAACGATTACTTGTCTCAATCAGCTTATCCAAAAAGATAGATGATTACATGCATTGTCAAAAAATAAGAGAGGGGAGAGAATTTTTGAAAGCAAAAAAAATACGGATTATCGCTACCTCATTCCTATTGTTTCAACAGGCATTGCTACCTTCAGTGGTAATGGCAATAGAAAACGAGTCGATAGCTAATACAGAGATCATGGAAGAGCAGCCAGAAAGCCACTTATCTGAAGAAGCAACAGAGGTGGTCGAAGAACAAGCACCAATTACTCACGAAGAGCCTGAAGTAGTAGTGGAAACTCCTGAAGCTCCACCAGAAGTGGCAGAAGAAGTGCCACCGATGGAAGCACCTCCAGAAGCGCCAGCGACGGAGGAGACTATAGAGACGGTGGAAACACAAGAAGAAGTGCCACCACTTGATGAAAGTCCGCTATCTGCCCATTTGGGACGGCTGAATTTAACTGCACAGAACGTAGCAGAACTAACCAATCATGGGAGAAGCTCCTATATTCAAGCAGTCTTGCAAAATGCCATCAATCGAACCATTACTTTAGGCAACGAGGTGAATGCAACAGCGACTTTCTCTGTGACCGTACCGACACATTCAATGGTTCAGCGAGTAGGCAATAGTAATGGATGGATTTCTTCTATTGTCACGGATAGTCCTGCCGGAATGCCCGACGAATTTTACACACAGATGTATTATGGAAACCATTCGACTCACCGAAATACCTACACACTGACAAATATTTCGTCAAGTAACGCAGCGGTGAGTGTATCCGCTACTGTGACCGTCAATTCCAATTTTACATCAACGATCAATTTTACAGTTAGAAGAGTACAGGCGGCAAGTACGACCGTAGCGTTAGATGTCCGTGGAAATGTCGGTTTAGGTACGACAGGTGTTGCGACTCAGTTTACACACATTGCGACCCCAAGACATGTGATGAATCTTAGTTATACAGGGGAAACGATTGGACAATTGACAGTGAATGCGGAAGATGAGGGAGAAGAAGAGGAAGAAAAGGAAGAAGTCGGTGTTCATGAGAATGTGACGGTTCAGGCCACAAGAAATCAAACGTTGTCACAAGAAGTGATCCGAAGTTGGTTCCATACATTACCAGGTTCAGGAAATTGGCGTTTCTCCACGACAAGCCTTGGATCTGGTTGGTTTCCTGGTTATACTAATCAATTACCAGTTTATCTTATCAATAATTCCACTGGTGGGATCACACGATTTTGGACAAATGTGACGGTCGTAGACACTGAAGCACCTACAGGTATGGAAAAAACTGAATGGACAAATATTCAAGCAAATCGTCACCGAGATTTTAACCAGGAAGAATTACGTTCGGTTATAAATAATCTTCAAGATAATTGGTCTACGTTGAGTAATATTAGAATGGCATCTACAAGAAGCTTGATGGAATTAGAACCTAACTCCACTCATTTAATTAATCTAAATGCAACAGATGAAAGTGGAAATACACAAAATTTTTACGAAACAAGAATGCGTATTATAGACACATTAGCCCCTACAGGGACAGTGAAATCAGAAATAATCGATCTTTCTAATGTTGAAACAAGCATTCCCTCTCGTTCGGAAATCATGCAATTTTTGAATAATGATTTGGAGGACAATTGGACATTAAGAGATGAAATTATCGTCCAACTGTTAGACAGTAATGGGGAAGTTATCAATTTGCAAAATCTAGAACCATCAAATAGCGTTCATACAGGTTATATTCGTCTAGAAGATGAATTTGGGAATCAATCGGCGCTACAGGAAGTGAAATTTAATCTGAGAGATATCGAAGGACCAACAGCAAATGTCACGACTACGCCAGTAGATTTTGAAGCCACAAGAGTGAATGATTTGACAAAAGAAGACATTATGAAATTCTTTATCGATGATCCAGTGGATAATAGTACACCAACGGATCAAATCGATATTTCATTAATCGATAGTTCTGAGAATACAGTAAGTATCAGAAATGTTGCTCCGTCAATAACAAATGTCTATGACGCAGCAATCCGTCTAACTGATGAATTTGGTAATTTTCGTGATTTACCAGTTACGTATCGTGTAATAGATACAATATCTCCAGACGTTACGACCAATACAACTACTAGAGATTTACAAGCACGACGAATTGGCGGACTTGAACGCTCAGAGTTATTACCGTTTGTTGATTCGATGTCGGATAACTGGACCTTGAATGATGAGATTAAATTATCATTGCTTGACTCGCTGGGTACGGCTACTTCGATTGCTGGAGTAGCGCCTAACTTACTCCAAACATATACAGGATTTTTAAATGTAGAAGATGAAGCAGGCAATGCGAATAGAAATAAAATGATCAGTTATCGCGTAATTGATACACAAGCGCCGACAGGAAGTGCTAAAGGAACTTGGACAATTTTTGAAGCTAATCGTCATCGCGATTTTACCCAAGAAGAATTACGACTACTATTTCATAGTATTTCGGATAATTGGACATTACCAGAAAATATTCGATTAGAAAATCATCGTCATTTATATGTTTTATCTCCGAATGATCCAAATGGATACCATCCAATGGATATCACGGCAATTGATGAAGCTGGAAATGAACATATTTTTAGAGGAACTATGCCAAGAATAGTTGATACTACGGCGCCAACTGCTAGCTTCAAAGATGAAGTCATTGATTTTTCTACGCTCACTTCGAATACGTTCTCTCGAACGGATTTGTTGCGATTTTTCAGTAGCGCCCCTGTCGACAACTGGACATTACCAGAAAATATCACCATCGAATTAGTCGATAGTCAAGGAAATGCATTTGCGTTGGATGACTTGGAGTTCCAAGAATATACAGGCTATATTCGTTTGGAAGACCAACACGGGAATCGTACGGATCTACAAGAAGTCAAATTTCTTGCAGGAGATAACGAAGGACCGACAGGGAACGTCATCACGACACCAGTCGATTTTCAAGCACGTCGAGTGAATGAATTGACGAGAGACGAGCTACTAAAGTTCTTTACCGAAGATCCATTGGATAATACGACAGCAACCGATCAAATTGATCTTTCTTTACGTAATAATATTGGCGAAACTGTGAGTATCGTCAATGTTGCACCTTCGCCAACCATTTATGATGCCAACGTTCGTCTACAAGATATTCGAGGCAATTACACGGAATACGCTGTTAACTATCGCGTGATCGATACACAAGCACCGACCGGTTCGATCAATCAGACAACGACTGTCTTTGAAGCGACGCGTACACGTGATTTTACACAGGAAGAATTACGTTCTTTACTTATTGATTTAGAAGATAATTGGACAGAACGAGAAGCAATCACGTTAACAAATAATGTTCCGTTACATACTATGCCTCCTCATAGTCCTGGTGAATGGTATTATGAGCTACAGGTGGATGCCACGGATGAAGCAGGAAATACGACTACGTTTGAAAAAACGAAAGTTCGGATTGAAGATACCACAGCACCTGAGGGGGTATTAAAAGATCCATTAGTATTCACAAAAGGACAAACAGCTCCAAGCGGACGAGAATTTCTAGATGGTGATCCGACCGACAACTGGTCATTGTCACCAGATATTCAAGTGGTAGTTACATATGAAAACAATGTCGCGTTCGCAGATTTAGAAGTGGGAACGTATGGTGTGACAGTCACTTTGACGGATGAACAGAGAAATTCTCGAACATTGAACAGTCAAGTTACGATTTTAGAAGACACGTCCGAGTATATCGATGTGACGATCCCGATGAATGTGTCCTTTGCCCAAAGCAAAGAAAGTAATGGTATTGTCTCACCAACTTATCAAATCCAAAATAATGCGGAACGTGCGGTCCAAGTGTCAGTAAGTTCAGTCGTTAGTCAATCAGAAACGGAAAAACTAACAGAAATCGACCTTGGAGTGAAAAACAATCTGAATGATAATCAAGTGATGTTGATCTCATCAGGTAAAAATCTCAATAACCGCAGAGAACTAGGAACGATTGACGGACATAGTACTTCTTTCTCCTTCTCATTATTTGGCACAGTTGGCGAAAACTTTGATTTTGAAAGTTTGGACGATCCATTGAATCCGATTTACAGTATGCGCTTGAATTTCAATGCACAGTAATAAAAAAATTTTTATCAAATGAAATAGGTGAAGAGAAAACCTAGCATTCTTTATAGAATAATAAGAGAACAGTAAGAAAGTAAATGCTTTCTTACTGTTTTTTTTATTTTAGTTAAAAAAATTATTTATGAGGAAAAGGTTTGGAAGTTCTCATAGAAAAAAACATTAATTTGTACTTATAGAAATTTTGGTTTTAGATAGAGGGTGAGAATACGGAAACATGAAGAGAAATCAGCAATATATAGTGAATATCAAGAAAACATATCGAGCAATTCGGTAACAATATGATTAAAATTCAATGTTTGTTTCTCTAATTTAAAGTTAAAACCATTTTTTTTGCCTTTCTAACGGTAAAAAAAGATTTTGTTCCTATACTGGAATTGTGGATAATTTTAATGTGGAATGTGTACTATCTTTGTTAGATATTAAAAAACATTCAGTGAAAGAATTACATAAAACAATTATTCGATCGTGAGAAGGCGATTCTGCGAACTGTTTATACTGAATGAAACAGATACATCCTCTATCTGTATGAGCCATTAGGCAGCTTTTTTGTGATCAAGCACATAGTTTTTTAACGCCTACATATAGTTACCAGTTGATCTCAAAGATGCATACAGTCAGTAGGTTTAACATGCACATTCTAAAAGAAAGAGAAAGGGGGACAGAATTTTTGAAAGCAAAAAAAATTCGGATGATCGCTACTTCAGTCCTATTGTTCCAACATACATTGTTGCCATCGGCAGTATTTGCCATAGAAAATGAGACGATTGCTAGTACGGAAATCATGGAAGAGCAGTCAGAAAGCCACTTATCTGAAGAAACACCAGAAGATGTTATAGAAGAACCAACAGTACAAGAATCAACAGTACAGGAACCAACAGTACAAGAAGAGGCTCCGGAGGAATCGATCCTCTCTGAGCAACCAGCGACTGTAGAGGAAACACAAGTGGTCGAAGAAGAGCCAGTTGTCTCAGAAGAACCAACGACGGATATACCAACTGAGGCAACAGTTTTACCACCACTTGATGAAAATTCGCTAGTGGTGAATTACTTAGCACGCTTGAATTTGACCACAGAAAATGTGACTCAATTAACGAATCATGGTAGGAGTTCTTATCTTGAAGGTGTATTACAAAATGCGATCAACCGAACCATTAATTTAGCGAATGCCGCAAACTCAACCGCCAGTTTCTCTGTCACTGTACCAACACACTCATTGGTTGAGCGTGTTAATGGAAATAATGGTTGGATTTCATCGATCGTCACGGACAGTGATGCCGGAATGCCGGACGAGTTTTACACACAGATGTATTATGGGAACCATTCAACGCATGGAAACACGTATACTTTATCGAATATTTCTTCAAGTAATGCTGCTATAAGTGTAGCAGCAACGGTGACAATCAATAACAATTTCACTGCAACTATCAACTTCACAGTAACAAGAGTACAGGCGGGAAATGAAGCTGTAACGTTAGATATTCGCGGAAATGTTGGTTTAGGTACGACAGGGGTTGCGACGCTATATCCAAACATTGCGACACCAAGAAAAGTGATGAATCTTAGTTATTCAAATGAAACGATTGGACGATTGACGATCAATCCAACAATAACTTATGTAATTAAAAATCCTGTGACGATCGAAGCCCAACGTCCAGCTCGTGTACCCAGTGATACAATACGTGATACTTGGTTTGATTCCGTACCTACGTATGCGCGTAATTATTATTACTATGTTGCTGGTACGATAAACAACAATATGTGGTATCCAGGTCGAACTGGTTCAATGACAGTCAATGTAGCAGATTCTTCCAATTCAATCGTCTATGAACGCATTTCGACAAACTATGTCGTGGTGGACACCACACCACCAGAAGGAACGGCAGTCGAAGATTTCGTCACAATCCAAGCCAATCGTCACCGAGATTTTACCCAAGAAGAGTTACGATTATTAGTGAACGGATTGAAAGATAATTGGTCAGAATTAGAAAACATCACATTAACTTTCGAAAAAAAATTATATAACCTTAGTCCTAGTACAAGTTATCAAGATTGGGTGAAATTGACAGATGAATCTGGTAATGAACGTTCATTGCTCAATACGAAGTTGCGTATTACTGATACCATAGCGCCAACAGGGACAGTGAAATCAGAGACGATCGACCTCTCTGGGGTAACAACGGCTATTCCTTCACGGACAGACCTTTTGGCATTTCTGAATAATGATCTGGATGACAACTGGACATTACCAGAAAACATCAAAATCGAACTCGTTGACAGTAATGGTTCAGTGATCAATTTACAAAATTTAGAGTCAGAGGATAACATTTATACAGGCTATATTCGCTTAGAAGACGCACAAGGAAATCAATCAAACCTACAAGAAGTAAAATTCCAGGGAAGAGATGCGGAAGGTCCAACAGGAAATGTCACAACATCACCAGTTGATTTCCAAGCGCGAAGAAGTGAGGAATTGACGCGAGAGGAACTCTTAAGTTTCTTTACGGATGATCCTCTAGATAACGTGACACCAACCGATGAGATTGATCTTTCCTTACGTAACAATGTTGGCGATATCGTGAGTATTGTCAATGTCGCACCGTCAACGACTGTTTATGATGCGAAAGTTCGTTTACAAGACCAAGCAAACAACAAGACAGAATATTCAGTCAATTATCGGGTGGTAGATACACAAGCGCCGACAGGAACAGTCAGAAATCATTGGACGGTGTTTGAAGCCAATCGTCATCGCGATTTTACCCAAGAAGAATTGCGCCAGCTAATTGATAATTTAGCAGATAATTGGTCAGAGTTAGAAAATATTCAACTGAAGAATCATCGTCACTTATATGATTTGTCTCCGAATAGTGGAGGGACTTACCATCAACTGGATCTCACGGCATCCGACGAATCCGGGAATGAACACATTTTTGACAATACCATGGCACGGGTAGTGGATACTACGGCGCCAACCGCTAGCTTCAAAGATGAAGTCATTGATTTTTCTACGCTCACTTCGAATACGTTTTCTCGAACGGATTTGTTGCAGTTTTTCAACGGTGCCCCCGATGATAACTGGAGCTTGCCAGAAAACATCACCATCGAATTAGTCGATAGTGAAGGGAACGAATTTGAGTTAGACGACTTAGAGTACAAAGAATATATTGGCTTTATTCGTTTAGAAGATGAACAAGGAAATCAATCGGCGTTACAAGAAGTCAAATTTCTTGCGGGAGATAACGAAGGTCCGACAGGAAATGTCGTCACGCAACCTGTTGATTTTCAAGCACGAAGAAAAGATGAATTGACGAAAGATGAGCTATTGCAGTTCTTTACTGAGGACCCATTGGACAACACGACACCAACCGATCAAATTGATCTTTCCTTGTGTAATGATAACGGGGATATCGTAAGTATTGTCAATGTTGCCCCATCAACAACCGTTTATGATGCGAATGTTCGTCTAGAAGATATCCGAGGAAACTATACGGACTATTCGGTTAACTATCGCGTAATCGATACGCAAGCACCAACTGGTATAGTTAGAAACCATTGGACGGTGTTTGAAGCCAATCGTCATCGGGATTTTACCCAGGAAGAATTAAGGGAACTAATCAGCGATTTAGCGGACAATTGGTCAGAGTTAGAAAATATCCAGTTGATAAATCATCGTCACTTATATGACTTATCTCCGAATGGATTCAATGCCTACCATCCAATGAATATTACAGCAACCGATGAAGCTGGGAATGAATATATTTTTAATAATGCCATGCCACGGATTGAAGATACTACGGCACCTGACGGAACATTAAAAGATCCGTTAGTGTTCACGAAGGGGCAAACAGCACCAGCGCCTCGTGAATTTTTAGATGGTGATCCGACCGACAACTGGTCATTGTCACCAGATATTCAAGTCGAAGTTGCGTATGAAAACAATGTGCAATTTACCGATTTAGCGGTAGGCGATCATGGTGTAACGATCACCTTAACAGACGAAGCTGGCAATGCACGGACATTGAACAGTCAAGTCACGATTCTAGAAGATACGTCCGAGTACATTGATGTGACGATTCCTACAAATGTATCCTTTGCGGAGAGTAAAGAAAGTAATGGTATTGTCTCACCAACTTATCAAATTCAAAACAATGCGGAACGTGCGGTCCAAGTGTCAGTGAGTTCGGTCGTTAGTCAATCAGCTACCGAAAAACTAACAGAAATCGATCTAGGGGTGAAAAACAATCTGAATGACAATCAAGTCATGTTGATCTCATCAGGTAAAAACCTCAATAACCGCAGAGAACTAGGAACGATCGAAGGACATAGCACTTCTTTTTCCTTCTCATTATTTGGTACAGTTGGCGAAAATTTTGATTTTGAAAGCTTGGATGATCCATTAAATCCGATTTACAGTATGCGTTTGAATTTCAGTGCGCAATAATTGAGAAGAAGTTGCACAGCCGTGTGACTTCTTTTTTTTACGTAATTTTATAACTATTTTCCTAAGCGATACGGAAAAATCCATTTTGAAAAGAAAGCGATTTCATTTTATAGTGAATGTAAGAAATTCAATCAAAAAAATAGAGGAGTGATCGTAATGAAAAAAGCATTGATTATTTGTGCCGCAGGAATGTCTTCTTCGATGATGGCATCAAAAACAACAGAATATTTTAAAGGAAAAGGCGAAGAGGTATTTGTTGACGCGGTTTCTGCAACAGAAGGGGACAACCAAATCAAGACAAGTGATTTCGATTTGTTCTTGATCAGTCCTCAAACTACAATGTACTTGGATAAATTTGTTAAACTAGGAAAAACAGTAGGGAAACCGGTCGTAAGTATACCATTCCAAGCGTATGTTCCTATCCCTACGGGTATCCAAAAATTAGCAGAGCTGATTGAGGAAAATATATAGACGAATAGGGGAAGATAATAATGAAACAAACAGAAAAAGAGTTATTGCGGCAATTGATTGATCATCAAGGAGAATACCTCACAAGCCAGTACCTCGCTTCTGAATTATTATTATCTGACCGTACGATTCGAAACTATTTGAAAACATTGAATGAAGTGATCGAAACCAATGGCGGAAGACTCATTGCAAAGCAAGGGCAAGGGTATCAATTAGAGGTCGTCAACAAGCTTGCTTTTGCGCTGTTTTTAAAGCAACGAGAAGTCACTGTGGAATATGGCGATCAGGTGACTGAGTTCTACGGTTCAGAAGATCGAAAAAAGTATATTTTAAATAAACTACTTTTGGAAGATCGCGCAATCGTGATCGATGATTTGGCAGAAGAGTTATATATCAGCCGTTCGAGTTTAGTGAATGATATCCAAGAAATCAAAGAGAAGTTAGCCGAATATTCGTTGAAAATTGTGTCGAAACATAAACAGGGAATGTGGATCGAGGGTCAAGAACAAGACAAGCGACATGTGATCATGGATACCTTTTTTGGAAATAAGTATACCAATTCTTTAAAAGAATATCTCGGTAACAGTCAATTCTTCAAGGAAATCAATTTTGAAGAATTAGTGATCATCATCTTGGACGAGATTCGTGAATCCAAATTAAAGGTGTCCGATTTTGTGATACAAAATTTAGCGTTACATTTAGCATTGGCAATCAAGCGAATGCGAGCCGGATTTGAGATACAAGTGCCTGAAATCACCGGAGAAGAAATCCATGAGACCGAATATCAAGCAGCCAAGAATATAACCAGACGGATCGAATCTATCATGAATGTTCGTTTCCCAAAAGATGAAATTGCTTATTTAGCCTTACATTTGATGGCTAAATCGAATCAAAACCATAAAAGGGAGAATCAGGAGTTAGTGACAGAGCTAATGTCAGTTCTTAAAGAGTTAGCTCAGGTTCTTGGTCAGTCCATCGTCGAAGATTATCAATTCAGGAATGGCTTACTCAATCATTTAGAACCGATGCTGGTTCGCTTAGAGCGAGGAATCGCTTTAGAAAACCCCCTAACAAAAGAAATCAAAAAAGAAGATCCGAGAGCATTTGAATTGACCAAATACTATTTTGGTCAAATGCCTTCGCTGAAAGATTATAAAATCAATGAGGATGAATGGGCGTATTTAGCGCTTCATTTAATGGCAGCAATTGAAAAAAACAAGGTGGATTGTAAACTACAGGCGTTGATCATTTGTGCGACTGGCTATGGAAGTGCGCAATTGCTAAAAAATCGAGTGTTGAGTGAATTTGGAAAAAACATTGCAGTGAATCAAGTGAAGGGCTATTACGAAATCGATGAACAGGCGTTAGAAAATGTTGATTTGATCATTTCTTCTATTGACTTGTCAACGATGTTTTTCAAAGTCCCTGTTCTTCATGTCAGTGTTTTCTTGAATGATCAAGATGTTCAGAAAATCCGCAAAGTGATCGAAGAACATCGCCCAAGTTGTTTAGTGAAGCCCCAAGAATCTGTCTCACTCATGAAAGAAAAGAGGGCATTTTACGAAGAGCAGATTTCAAAAAAATGGTTTAAAGTCTATGCTTCAGCACCAACAAAAGATCAAGTGATCGCTGAATTGTTGGCACTTTTACAAGAAGATGAAACGGAGAATTATACGTCTGAGATGTCTCACCAAATCGAACGTCGTGAGAAAATGGGGCAAATCATTTTCAGTGAACAAGTCGTTGTCCCGCATCCAGCGATCCCAGTTGGAGCCACTGCTAAAATTGCAGTGGGGATCATTCCTGATGGGATGGAATGGGATGAACAAGGGGCGATCCATTTTGTCTTTCTAGTCTCTCCTTCTTGTATCGAGAATGAAGGAATCACTGTTGTAACGAAAGCAATCGTGAAATTTATTGATCGATTGGATCTACAGCAGCAGATTTTAGCTGAACCAACGTTTGAAAATTTTAATGAACAATTTATAAAAATGATTTATTAAGGAGGAGTCTTGATGACGGAGAAAATGACGAGTGAAGAGCTCCAAGTAACCGCTTTTGATATTATTTTTCACAGTGGCAATGCACGAACATTGATCCACGAGGCATTTGCTTTGTTACGAGCAGAAGATTTTACAGAAGCAGAAGAAAAGCTAAATGAAGCAAATCAAGAAATTTTAGAAGCCCATAAATCACAAACGCATTTATTGAAGGAATACGCGAGTGGACAAAAAATTGAAATGGAGATCATTATGGTCCATGCGCAAGATCATCTGATGACGACGATGACGTTATTGGAAGTTGCAAAAGAAATGAGCTATCTATATCAAAAATAAACAAGAACAGGGGGTGAAAAAATGAGTGAAGCTGAAAAAAAACAACGAGAATTAGAGAAAAAGGCATTTAGTTTGAAAGTCTTGTATTTTAATCGTTATTTGATCATTCGCTACTTAACGGCTGGGTTCTTTTTTACCAATCTTTATTGGCTGGTTGCCTTACTTCTTGCGAGTAGCAAGATGTTTTGGGTACCATTAGGGCTATTATTCTTTCTTTTACCAGTCGTCGCAGAACAAGTGGCACTTTATCGCACACATAAAAATAATGCAACGGTTACTCGAAATTATTACCGCTTGCAAGCGGTAACCAACGTATTTCTCCTATTAGCAGTATTTTCACCAGGGTATTCTCAGTTGTTTCCTTTTATGGCGAATGGTTCAAATGGGCAAGCATTGATTTTATTTGTGATTGCCAGTGGGTTGCTAATCTGTCTGTTTTGTCAGCGACGCTTGAATAAAATCCATGCAAATACGGATCGTCACTATCAACGAATCAAAGAGTATGAACGTGTAGTACATTTTGGAAAGGGGAGTAAATAGATGTTTGATTTTCTACAGAAATATTTGATGGGACCGATGGGGAAAGTGGCACAGTTCAAGATCGTACGCGCAGTAATGGCTGCTGGGATGGCGTCGATTCCCTTTACGATCGTAGGCTCGATGTTTTTAGTTTTGAATATTTTACCGTTACCATTTCCATTTTTAGAAGGATTTTTCAATGCAACTTTCTTTAAAGTCAGCGACTTGTATATGATCGTCAACACGATGACGATGGGGATATTATCTGTTTATTTTGCTATTGTATTTGCTTATGAATTAACGTCGATCGAAAGAGATGAACAAGCACTGAACGTCAATCCTTTAACTGGCGCGCTATTATCTGTTTTTGCTTTCTTTATGTGTATTCCAGAGTTGATCATTTCAGACGGAAAAATCAGCTTGATCTCTAGTATGACCGATGCAGAAACTGTTGTTAGTGGTGTACGTATGGGCGCATTTGTCGAACGTCTAGGTACGTCAGGTATTTTTACCGCCATCATCATGTCTTACATTGCAGTTGAGTTGTATTGTATGTGTGTAAAACGCAACTGGGTCATCAAGATGCCAGATGTTGTACCACCTGGGGTTTCACGTTCCTTTACCGCGTTGATCCCAACGTTTGTGATTGCCTTTGTGGTGATGCTTGTCAACGGCACATTAGTTGCTTTAGGAACAGATATTTTCAAAATGATCGCTATTCCATTTGGATTTGTAACAGAATTGACGAATACGTGGATAGGGATCATGATCATTTATTTCTTGATTCACGCGTTATGGATCGTAGGGATTCATGGGGCGAATATTATTACCTCATTCTTGACACCAATCGTTTTAGCGAATATGGCAGCAAATGCGCAAGGTGCAAATTATCCATTAGCCGGCGAATTTAATAACTCTTATGTAACAGTTGGTGGTTCTGGAGCGACATTAGGACTAATTATCTTTATTGCTTTTATGGCAAAATCCGATCAGTTAAAAGTATTAGGAAAAGCTTCATTAGTACCAGGGATCTTCAATATCAATGAACCAATCATTTTCGGGATGCCGATTGTTTATAATCCTTACTTGGCAGTACCGTTTTTCTTAGCACCAATGGCATCCGCATCATTAGCATACTTTGCCATCAAACTAGAAATCGTTCGACCAATGTTAGCTCAAATGCCGTGGCCTTCACCAGTAGGGATCGGCGCCTTTGTTGGTAGTGGAGGTGACTGGAAAGCCGCTGTCTTAGCCGTCTTATGTGCGATTCTCGGCTTTATCATCTGGTTGCCATTCATCAAGTTTTATGACAATAAATTATTGACTGAAGAACAAGAAAAAGCCGCAGAATTAGCAAGAGAAGGTTCAGTGGCTTAGTGATTCAAAAGAAAACTCAGTTGCCATTCGTTAGAGATGGTAACTGAGTTTTTTAGTGAGTTGTTATGAAAAAAGGAAAGCCTATATATGTTGAATAATGAGAAAATTGGAGAAGCTTGTAAAAATAACCTTGTATACAAAAAAATAGATATCTATTGGTCAATAGAACCTACAAAGTTACTTCTAGAGGGAGAACACTATCAAAGTAAGGCATGAAATAGTAGAAAACAGTTGCTCCCCCTCTTAAAGGAAGCCGCAACATTTCAATTGCCAGGAGAGTCAAAAGCGCAACATGATAAAAATAAGGAGAATAGTCTGGTTCATATATGGACAGTCATAAAAGGATGTAAACATGGTCGATAGCAACTCAAGGATGCTTGATATTTATATCAAATAACAGAAAAAAAAGGACAAATATGTGGGAAATCCTCCGTATACTAGATACAAGTATGAAATAAAGATGTTTAGAAAAAGGAGGACAAGTAAATGAAATTGATTGATTTAAGTATCACGATTGAAAATGAAGTGCCAAGTGATCCGCAAGAAATGATTCCGATGATCAACTATTTAGACCACGAGAAAAGCGTGCCGGATATGTTACGCTTTTTTGAAACGGCAAAAAAGGAAGACTTGCCTAATGGCTTAGCTTGGGCGATGGAAAGTGTCCAGCTCACTACGCATACAGGTACTCATATGGATGCACCTTACCATTATCATCCAACAATGGATAATGGACAGCCAGCTTGGACCATTGAAGAGGTGCCCCTTGATTGGTGTTATGGGGAAGGTGTCATGCTTGATTTTTCAGATAAACCAAATGGCTATCAGTTAACAATCACTGACTTTCAACACGCCTTGAAAAATATCAACTATACACTCAAAGAAAAAGATATCGTGTTGATCCAGACAGGTGCTGCGCCGTTTTGGGGGACGCCAAACTATTTGATCAGTGGATGTGGTGTCGGACGAGAAGCAACCCTTTGGTTATTAGAACAAGGAATCTGTTTAGTTGGTACGGATGCTTGGTCGTGGGATCGACCATTACCGTTTATTGCGGAAGAATTTAAACAGACTCGCAATCCCTCGATTATTTGGGAAGGTCATTTTGCTGGAATCGAAAAGAAATACTGTCATATTGAAAAATTGACGAACTTAGATCAACTGCCATCCACTGGTTTCAAGCTAAGCTGTTTCCCAACTAAAATCAAAAAAGCGAGTGCTGGTTGGACACGAGTGGTCGCGATCATGGAAGAAAATCAATGTTGATTTGAAAAAGAATGAACGGATTTAGACATCTAGCGTCTGCCTATAGTGGGGGCGCTGAATGTTCAGATCTGTAAATGGAAGAACTGCGGACAAGAACAAGTAGGGCAAGCTGAGACAAAGCCAGTTAGTTCATGGAGGGATAGATCAATGGATTCAGAAAAAGATATCTTGCTTTATGGCTTATATAAGAAACGTGAAGCTTTTTTTGCCGATGTAAAGAATAATAAAGTTGATCTACAAGGCTATCCAACCTTATCTGGTGAATCAGAACATGCACATATCATTGATTATTATAATAACAAGCTACATATGGCGATAGTTGAACGAAAAAGATCAGGAAGGTTACGCACTTTTGGGCAGTGGCGTCTATTTATAGAACAACTACCTTTTGTGTTATTCCGATTTTGGTATGAACATCCGCTTTGGAAACAATACTTGCAGTGTATGGACTGGAGTCCTAAGAACTGTTTATGGGCAACGTTCAATTATCCAATCTTTCATGAAAATCTTCGACTAGAAGGTGTCGTATTGTATTTTCAAAATGCAGAAGGCGAGATAATAAGTTGTAATGACCATATTACTAGAGGCTGTAAAAATGGCATCGATATGGCCATCCATTATCCCAATATTCTCATTTATTTCGTGTTGGATGGCATAAAGATGAAAGAAGTCATGAAAAAAAATCGCCAAAAAAAGTACAAAAGTGAGTATACCTGTAAAGAATTACGCTATATTTACCGACATTGGTATCAATTAAAGGAGAAAGTCTTATTTTTCCTAAATCGAAAAATTGTAAATGCTCCTTGGATTGAAGGAGATCACATTCATGAATGGCAAAAGTATCATGAGCATCGTAAGAAAAAGTTAGGGAAAGAGATCTCTAAATCTGTGGACGATCTAACATATGATGTTTTCCCAGAAGAGAAGAAGAAAAATGAATTAAAGTCTTTCAAATCACTGCTTTTAGAAGTAAGTGAGAAAGGACACATCCAAAAAAAAATAGAAAAATCTATCGGTAGACAGCGAGCGTTCACGTTGTGAAGTATTTAGATGATTCGTGTATATATTATTGGCTGTTACGGCAACAAATATTTGGTTATTGAAGTGTATTCGTAGAATAAACAGGCGTCACTGGGGAACAGGAGAGAAAAGAATGATAGCAAATGAAATAAAAATTTTGTTTTTTGGGAAGAAAAGTGAGTATCAATGGTTATTTGAGTCAAATGAATCGGAACGATTCCAACCGGGTAAAGACTATCAGGTACAAATGTTTGACGCATGTAATAATGAAATAGAGAAGTTGATCATTCAGTTTGTTAAGGAAAATAAACTACTTACATTAAAAGACTGGGAGGATTTTTCTGATAACTTACCTTTGTTACTATTTCCACAAAATGAAAAAAAATTAATTTATTTTTCTGAATACTATGAGTCAATGAATCGCTATCCTGAGAATCACTTAACAAACGTTTTTGAAGGAGCCATCCAAGCAGGAAATCTTCAGACAGATGACCAAAGATTATTCTATACCAATGCTATTGGAAATGAAATTTCAATCAATCTACTTAAGGAACATGGGTACAAGACGGCTCTAGATATGGCAATGAGTCATCAGATAACTATTTTATTTTCTTTAAGTCATTTCAATCAAAGAGATATCAGCGATTACGATTTTTTAAACCGCTCTGAAACAGCTATTTTTCGCGAATCGATTCACTATATCTATCGAGAATTTTCGCAATTAAAAAATTTTAAAGAAAAGTTTCTTTTTATAAACAACATAGAAAGTGTGCCACCACCTTGGATTGATGGAAATTATATCAAAGATTGGCAAGCTTACATTAAGCAAGAAATTGACACGAAAAAATCAGAATCAGAAACGAATCAAGAACCAATAAATAATAGAAAAATATTATTTTTTGGTCATGAAAGCGCCTGTGAATCGTTAGCTAAAACCCCTGAAATAGAGGAGAAACTCGTCAACAAGGACTATAAGGCGCATATGTTTGACGCTTGTAATAAAGCAATCGAAAAGTTGATCATGGGACATGTTGAGGAAGGGAAACTGATAACCAAGGAACATTGGGAGACTTTTTCTAATAAATTACCTTCTTTGTTGGAATCACAAAGCGAAAAGCTAGTACATGTACCTGAGTATCTTCGAACGATGGGGTTAGAGAGGGGAGATCAATTCAATCGATTAAATAAAATAATGGGAGTGTTTTTTACCAAAACATCACCCGGTAGTTTAAAAACAGATGGAAAAAAACTATATTATGAATTTTACTGTTATAAAGATCATAAAATGAGAGCGCCTGTAAAAGAGCTTGAAATACAAGCTTATGAGATTGCAGTGGATATGGCTATAAAAGAGAATATCCCGATTTATATTTCCTTAGATGGTATTGACCTGCGTGGGATATGTTTTAAACTTCAAAAACACAATGTGGATTTACTCCCTAAGAAGGTCCTTAAAAATGAGCTTTTGCTACGTGCACTCCGACAAATTTACCGGAATTATTCAGAACTAGGGGAGAAAGTTACTTTCTTTGAAAACGGAAAAAGAGTAGCTCCACCTTGGATCAAGGGCGCATTTGTTCTAGAGTGGCAAAGATATTTTGAGCGTAAAAAAAATAAACTGGAACAGAAAAATATCCCCTCTTCTCTGACAAAAGTAAACCGAATGAATAAATTAATACAGACAATTCATGACGAGAATATCATACAAACGGTCAAAAAAATGAGAAAAGATATGAATCCAGCCTTTCGGGAAAAAGTAGAAATGTTTGGCAAACAGGCAAGTGCGCTAAATGAACAGAGGATCAGACAACAAGCTCAAACAAAAGTAAGGAGACATTCCGTTCGGGTAGAAAAGTAAGAGGAACATCAATTTACGTGTAAATGATTAAGTTTAAGAAAGTGGGATAGTGGAAGAGATACAGACAAAGTGTACCTTTTATGATTTGGGATGGATGAGCAGCGAAAACTATTTTACCAAGGTGTAATTTGAGAAAAGTGACACTGAAAGGATCTCCTATTCTGACAGAGCTAAACTCATCGGCATATGCCATTGATCACTACAATAAAGGGCTATATGAATGGATCGTTAGTAAAGTGTTAGAAAAAAATTTAAGACTGTAGAAGAGTTGCAAGAATTTGAGAAAGTGTGGCCTAGCTTATTAGCAGAAGAACATAAGTATCGACCGCATTGGAAAAGATACTGGCAGTGTATGCAATGGAACCCTAAAAATCGCTTGTTGAATAGATTCAAAAAAGTGGTGTTTGAAAGACGATTATTCGTGGAAAAGGGCGCACTTTACTATCGCAACAAGTATAAAAAGAAAAAATATTTAATAAGCCTGTCGAAAGAGAGTGTAAAAACAGCATTGAAATAGCCATCCACTATTCTAATCTTAGGATATATGTTGTACTAGACAAACTGAATATGCACAATATCTCTGAGAAAAATTGTTATGGACATTACGAAAGTGATTATACGTGTAAAGAACTGCGCTATATTTTTCGCTAGTAGGTTGCATTAAAAGAAATAGTCGTTTTTTTAGAATAAAAAATCGTTAAAGCACGACCTAATACAGTGCTTCGAAATGACCATCTCTCAATAACTTGAAAGCAAAGATTCATAAAAAAATGATTGAAAGGTGAGAAATCTAAAGAAAAAATCATTCACTTACTCTCACTTCAAAAAATACAGAGATAACCATATAAAAAAGCCAACTCATCATAAAAAAGGAAAGCTCATGATGAGTTGGCTTTTTAGTTGGTGTTAGCTGTCTAAATTAGAAAATCTGGTTCTTCTATAAAGCAATCATTGTTCGATCAAGCGTTTTGCTATGTCATAGTCACCTTCATAAGGTTCATCTACGCCACCAACTTTTTGATACGCATCCACGCCTTTACCAGCAATCACAACAGAGTCTTCTGGATGGCTTTCTGCTAATGCTAGTTGGATCGCAGTGGGACGGTCCATTTCATAATGAACAGCAAGCGCTGTATTGGTGATTGCTGCGTGGATTTCTTCTGCAATTTTTTGTGGATCTTCAAAAGCAGGATCATCTGCAGTCAAGAAAACGATATCGGCTGTTTCTGACAAGACTTCTCCAAAGTCTTTTCTGCGGGAAATCGCTTTGTTTCCTGGACTTCCTAGAACGACGATCACACGACCATTGGGATGTTCACTTTTAGCAAATGCTAAAAGTGTTTTTAAACTTAAATAGTTATGGGCATAATCAACGTAAACATGGGCGCCGTTCTTATGGGTCAACTGATCCATGCGTCCCGGTACTCTAGCTTCTCTCAGGCCTTGTTGGGCATCGGTGATCGAGGCACCGACTAAAGTCGCCGCAATGATTGCGCTAGCTGCATTTTCTTGATTGAAGCCACCAGCTAATTTGATCTCATACTCCGCTTCAACAGGTAAATCAGAACCATGTGTGATCAATTGAAACGCCTGTGTTTGATTTTCTAAACTTTTCACTTGAACATCTGTTGTATCTGCTCGTCCGTAAGTGATTGCAGGAATACCGTGGACTTGACCTGTTTCCACTAATAAATCAAAGTAATCACTCTCACGGTTTAAAATCACTTTTTTTGAATTTAAGATCAACTGTCGTTTGCAATAAAAGTAATCATCAAACGTAGGATGTTCGATCGGACTGATATGATCTGGAGAGATATTTAAGAAAATCCCAACATCTAAAGTTAGTCCATAAACACGTTGCGTCTTGTAGGCTTGAGAAGAAACCTCCATGACAAGATGTGTCATACCGTTTTCTACTGCTTCAGCCATCATGCGATACAAGTCAAGTGACTCTGGGGTCGTTAAATTCGATTTAAAAAAAGACTTGCCGTCTAATGTGGTATTCATTGTTGAAAAAAGGGCAGTTTTATAGTTAGTCGTATGGTCTAGAATGGCTTTTGTAAAGTATGCAGCGGTGGTTTTACCTTTAGTCCCAGTAAATCCGATGACTAGCATCTTGTTTTGTGGATAATCATAAAAAGCCATGGAAAGAATCGCCATTGCTTTGCGAATATCGGTCACGATTATGCCACATGCTTCATTCTCATAAGGTTCTTCGGCGACGTAGTAATTAAGCCCTTGAGCAATTGCGACAGTTAAATATTCTTCTTTAAAATTTAATCCTTTACAAAAAAATAATGTCTCAGCGTCGACCTGACGTGAGTCATAACTTAATTTCTTGAATACTCTATTTTCTGGAGCATAAAGATGCCACCCCTGTGGTGATACAAATTCTTTTAACAGATTTTCTTTTAACAATAAGTTGCGGATATCTTCTAAGGAGAAGCTCATTGAATCATCCCTCACTTTGTATTTATTTGGTTTATTATAGCATATTTTTTGTTACGTATTTTCAGGAACAGGTGATTTAAGTAAAAATGAAAGAAGATAGAATATGGAAAGTGGACAGGAACAAATGATTGGATACGAGAGAAACGGGCAGATTTCCATAATAAAAAAGTGGTATTCCAACAGGAAATAGTGCACAAAAAAACAATGAATGTAGTAAAGAAGTGTTCCATTGCTGATATCCAACAGCAGATCAAGCGAGATAAGGAAATCTTACTAAGGAATCACTGATTGAAATAAAAAGAGAGAAGGTCTAAAAATGAATTCTGAAAAAATAAGCGGATTTAATGAGCAGTTATCAAAGAGAAATACTGTATCTAAAGAGAAACGAGAGCAATCTGAACGGAGCAGAGAGGTTGAATCTTTACATTCAAAAAATCATCTAGAGGATAGTTCAATGTATAGTATAGAATCTGACTCAATCTACTATAGTCTAGACGATAGCTATAGTTCACAAGATCATTTGATACCTAGGGAACAAGCCAAACAAGCGAGTCAAGACAGTGGGAAACAACTGGGAATGATGACCAGGGGGTGGAGAAATCTACTAGATTCTAAATTTTTAAATAGCGTAGCCTTAAATAAGGCGAAGGAAGAGTTCGGTGGAGGCAGAATCACGCAACATTCAGAAGAACGAACAAAAAAAACAGTCAACAGTGTTCCATCTTTAGGGAGAACCTCTCTACAGCTTAAATCAAAACGACGAAGAATTTTGTCATACATAGTTGAAAAAATCCAAAAAATAGGCAGGAGAACAAAGAGGAAAGAACCTAGAACAGTTGGGAATTATTCGTTACCAAAGCCAAAAACGATCCAAAAAAATGAGAAGCAGTCCACTAAGATAGTAAGGGATAGTCCAAGCTACTTGCCGCATAAACTTCGTTCGGCGAATGAAGCTGCCAAAACGGCAAATAACTTATTTTCAAAAAAAGAAAAAGCTGTGGTTTCTAAAGAACGAGGGTAAATCGTTTGGTCTCAGCTTTAACCTTTTAGTAGAAAAAACGTTAAAAGGACAGAAACAAACTAGGTCTGTCTGATAGTATCTGCAAGGCAAGTCTTAAATAAAAAAGAAAGAAGGAATAGAAAATGATTGATGAAGAAATACGTGAATTTGGGGAAAAGTTATTGAACAAAAAGGATCTATCGAAAGAGGAGAGGCTTATAGCCTTTAAATATATAGTTTCACATTATAATATACCAGAAGATGATGTAATAGCCAGACTAGAAAACAACTTTGTATGCAAAGAAGACTCATTTTATGAGGCGATAGATCAACCTCATCGTGAACAAAGATTCAGACCCCTAAAGCAAATCGGTCGAGCAATTCAGTTACTGTGGAGAAGAGCATGGGGAATGATAAGAGGCGATCGAAAGTCCGATAGAATTGCTTTAGAACAGGCGAAGAAGGCGCAAGTTGTCACTAAAAGCAACAACGAACAACAATCAAAAGCAGGAATCACTCGAAGCGACTTGACTACAAGTAGAACAAAACACGCAAACAAATTTGATGATGTAAAGGCTACAGAAGATTCGTCGCAGAGCCCACAAATGGCCAAAAAATCCATTGAGGATATGAAAGAGAGTCCGATATACTTCACACGTAAAATTCGTTCGGCGAATGAATTTGCACAGGCAGTAAACACCGCATTAACTAAAAAGGTAAATCATCCGATTTCTAAAGAACGAAGATAAACGTTTGGTCGGAGCGTGAAAGTCTAAGTAAAACAAAACCTTAAAAGGATGGTAGATGGTAAAGAGAATAATCTATCTTGTTTCAATCTAAAAATTGTTATTTAAATAAAAAATGGAAGAAGGAATAGGACAATGAATCCAGAAATCACTATGAATTCGATCATCCCATGTATCAACAAGTATAGGCGACAACGTGCAAAATATGATGTATATGAATTAATTAAATTAATACAAGAAGTAGAAACTAACCCTAAACTGCAAGAATTGTTAGCTAAAGAAGGAGGTCCGACTAAAGGGGAAGCAGCGTTAGACTATGTGTTAAATAAGATAGATCGTAAATTTGCAGAAGAACTAATTCCTAGCAAGCGTTCATCTAAAAAGACTGTACCTACAAGCAAAATGTTTCCTATAAAATCAACGAATGATGGAAAGACAAGAGACGCTATAGTTACCTCTGATCAAAATAGTAGAAAATTATATACTAAATTCGAAATAGAAGGTTTTAATAGAAAATGTGATTATGCAAAAAAATATGCAACTGTTGTAAATAGCAACTTAGAAAAAAATGAAAAAGCGATGATTTCGAAAGAACGAAGATAGAGAACCAGTTCATCCTGTGAGTGAAATAAAACAGTGATTACGTAAAAACTACAACCGCTACAAAATAAAAAAAGCCGATAAAAAGATTGCTACTTTGTGGATTTACACTTAAAATATGAGTAATGTTTTGAAGAAAGTTGGAATCTGATCAATGACTAATCAAAGAAAACCAGCAGTAGAAAATTTGACAGTTCAAGAGAAAATGGCTAGAGGTTCTGCTTGGATGACTGCAAGTAATATGATCTCTCGATTACTTGGTGCGGTCTATATTATTCCTTGGTATGCTTGGATGGGCGAAAATGCAAAGGCTGCCAATGGATTATTCAATATGGGGTACAATATTTATGCGTTATTCTTAATGATTTCAACTGCAGGGATTCCAGCTGCCATTGCGAAACAAACCGCACGTTACAATTCATTGAATGAATACGGGACGTCTCACCGGTTGTTTCTAAGAGCAATGCAAATGATGGCTGTTTTAGGAGTGTTTTTTGCAGGATTTATGTATTTTGCCTCGCCTTGGTTAGCTCGTGCCTCTGGTGGTGGGGAAGAATTGATTCCAATCATGCGCTCATTAAGTGCAGCACTACTAGTGTTTCCTTGTATGAGTGTTATTCGAGGATACTTCCAAGGGAATCAGGAAATGATGCCGTATGCACTTTCGCAAATCGTTGAGCAGATTGCACGCGTTTTTTATCTGTTGCTTTCTACATTCATCATCATGAAAGTCCTGTCAGGTGACTACGTAACTGCGGTGACTCAATCGACTTTTGCAGCATTTATTGGGATGATCGTCAGCTTGGCTGTCTTATTATATTTTTTGAAGAAACATCAAGCGTATACAGCAGCTCGTGTGCAGTACAGTGAAAACCAAGTGACCATTGCCACGAAAGAATTATTGTTGGATACGATCAAAGAAGCGATTCCTTTTATCATCGTAGGATCGGGGATCACGATTTTTAAATTAGTCGATCAATTTACATTTATTAAAATCATGGCGGATACCACTGAGTATTCCAATGCCCAATTATTGGATCTTTTTTCAAATTTCAGTGCGAATCCTGACAAGTTGACAATGGTCGTCATTGCTTTAGCGACGTCGATTGCTGCGACAGGCTTACCTTTGATCACGGAAGCGGTAACGATCAAGGATCGTCGTGGACTAGCAAAATTAACAAGCAGTAATTTACAGTTGTTTTCCTTTATTATGTTTCCTGCAACGTGTGGAGTGATGCTCTTGGCATACCCTTTGAATACTTTATTTTATACACCAGATCAACTAGGAAGCCAAGTATTGATCCAAGCAAGTTTTGTCGGTCTTTTTCTAGGACTTTATATGCTTGTATCGAATATGCTCCAAGGGATGTTTGAAAATAAAGCGGCGATCCAATACTTACTGGTTGGGTTTCTCGTAAAATTAGTCTTGCAGTATCCAGCAATCCGTATTTTTGAAGTGTATGGACCATTGCTCGCAACGATGATTGGATTTATCATTTCTTGTTCGTTGATACTAAAGAAAATCCATCAAGTGGCTCGCTTCAATCGGAAATTTGTATGGCGCCGCACCTTATTGATTTTTATTCTTACTCTGTTGATGCTCCTTGCAGCTGGGCTGACGAAAATGATTTTTGGGATGTTCTTGAACCAAGACAGTAAGTTCCAATCACTAATATTAATTGTTTTAGTCGCTGGAGTGGGTGGTTTGGTTTATACGTATCTGGCACTTAAGCTTCGTCTCGCAGATAAGTTATTAGGTCGTCAAGGGATGATTCGCTTACGCCGACGTTTGCGCATCAAATAAGACAGGCATTGCTTGAAAAGGGGACAATCACATGCGTTTAGATAAATTTTTAGCTGACATCGGTCTTGGCAGCCGCAAAGAAGTCAAAGGGCTAATCAAAAATGGCTTGATCACAGTCAATGGAAACTGTATTAAAAGTGATAAATATCAAGTGAAAGAAACCGAAGACACGGTGATGTATCTAGATGAATCCTTACATTATCAAAAAGATTTTTATTATATCTTGAATAAACCTGCCGGCGTAGTTTCAGCAACTCAAGATAATCATGATCAAACCGTCATCGACTTACTTTCTGATGAAGATTTTCGGGAAGATTTATTTCCAGTCGGTCGGTTAGATAAAGATACAGAAGGATTGTTGATCCTGACCAATGATGGACAGTTTTCACATCAATTACTCTCTCCTAAAAAACACGTAGAAAAAGAATACTTGGCAGAGGTCAAAGGTGTGATGACGAAAGCAGATGTGTCAGCCTTTGCAGAAGGGTTACTCATTGATGGAGAGGAACAGACCCTGCCTGCAAAACTGTTCATTGACTCAGTCGATGAAAAAACAAACACTTCTCGTATCCGCTTGATCTTACATGAAGGCAAATTCCATCAAGTGAAACGGATGGTAAAAGCCGTTGGAAAAGAAGTCACTTACTTGAAACGGATACGTATGGGGAATTTTCTTCTGCCAGAAGATTTAATTCTAGGAGAGTATCGCCAAATGACACCAGATGAATTGGCACAAGTAAGAAGTAAATAGAGCCTGAAACACAGCTTATAGGATTGGGGTATACTACTCAATCCTATAAGCTTTTTGTTTAGGGCTGACAAAGAAGTGTATAGTGGAAAGTCTAAACACAAGAAGGAACTAAAAAGTAATTTCCATATACGATTATGATGTTAAATCAACCAATTATGACGGATAAAACAAAATAATAAATATATAATGTATTATACTCAGTGTATAAATCATTTGAATTTTTTATTAACTAAAAATATTAATTATGTAATTTGCTCAAATAATATTTTAGGAAATATTATGCTCTATTATATTTCTATTTTCCCAAAATGGGAGGTACATAACGAATGAAAAAAAGCTGTTTTAAAAGTTTATTTAGTTTATAACCAGGAATAATAATTTATTTATGTGAGATGGTAGTTCAGAGAAAATATCTATAGGTAGGTTCTATGTCAATATTTCAAAACAAGGCAGAGGGGAAGTATGAAAAAGAATAATTTCATCTTGATGGATAATCTTGGAGTGGAACATAAAAACAATAAAGTATTAAAAAATATAAATATGCAAATTGAACATGGAGAATTTGTATTTTTGATAGGAGAAAGTGGCTCGGGAAAAACCACTTTAATTGAGTTGATTCAAGGGAGACGAATGTATAATACGGGTAGCTTGAAAATCAAGGATAAAGAATTATGTCAATATAACTATATCGAATTACAAAATTTAAGGGAAATGATGGGGGTAGTTTTTCAAGACACAAGATTGATTGAAGAGTGGACAGTATTTGAAAATATAGCTTATAAATTGGAATATTTAGGTTATCCATTCTCATTGATACAGTCGAAAGTTGAGGAAGTTACAGCAGATCTAAAAATAGATCAATGTATAAAAAATTTACCTAGAAATTTATCTGGTGGTGAAAGACAACGTGTGAATATTGCCAGAGCAATCGTTGCGAATCCCCAAATTATTATTGCTGATGAACCGACAGCTAATTTAGATAAGGCAAATGCAAAAATAGTATTTGAGTTATTGAAAAAAAAGAATAAAATAGGCTCTACGATTATTATGTCTACTCACGATCCTAACTTTATAAAAGAATCTGAATTTAGAATCATTAAGTTAACTAAAGGAGAGAAGGTATATGATCAATGTGGGTCCAACTATTTTATCTAACCTATATCTTGTTAGGAGAAGTATTAAAAGCGCATACAAAGTAGGGATTAGATATGTTGTTTCGATTACTATTATTGGCATCCTATTTTTTGAGTGTGTCTTTTTGCAATTGTATTTACAAAGGTTTATTCAAATCATGGAACAAGAAATAATGAGTAGCAATTTAAAGTCGGCACAACTAAGTTTAGATGGAAATCAGTTTTTAATTATGCAAATTTCTTTTGGAAGGGATATTTTATCCTTTTTAATAGTGATAATTAGCATATATATATTATTTGACTTTAGAAATAAAATTTTACTAATCAAGGTAATTGATAGAACAGATGTTGAAACAAAAATATATTTGGGAATCCAACCTAAATATGTATTGAGAGAATTATTACTAAAAATTTTTTTTATCTACATAATTGGATTAAGTCTTAGCTATATCATTTGTATCTTTCTAAATATGAAACTATTTTCTTTATTCAATTCTATTTTGCCTTATGATTTACAAGGACATCATAGAAACTCGATTTTCTTTTCAATGGTTTTTTTTATGTTAATACTTTCTATAGTGTTAGTATTCTACACTATTATAATAGAATTTATTAGTATTCAGAGATTTAAGAGAACCTTTTCACTGTATTAGTACTAATACAGTGAAAAGGTTTCATAAATATTATTGTTTTTTTTGTACATGTGTAATCAGTTTTATTACGGAGTTCTTTTTTTCACATTCTCACCAAATAAAAGTATAGATTTATAAAAATATGCGTATGTAGAGCAAATAAACTGACTTAATTATTATCCAACCACAGTCATACATTATTATGTAAGCATCCAACAGCAAAGTACATAAAAGTTTTTCTAACTGCATTTAAACTAAAAATAGATAGAGCAATAGAAACAAAACCTACTTATAGGATTCAGGAACGCATTCCTAAATCCTGTAAGTTTTTTTGTTTATTTATTGAAATCATGATAGATGGCAACCTAAAACAGCTATTTTTCGTTTTTCTGTCTCACGCCTCAGATCAAAATGATTCTTTTACAATCTTCTCTATAATTTGTTTCATTTTCCCTATGATTTGTTCATTTATTATATCTTTTGAAAGCGCTATAATGACAGTGCGAATGAGGTGAAAGGAGTTTTTATATGAGAAAAAGGAAGGGGTTAAAAGGTTTTTTTGGGAATTTATGGCGTTATAAGGCGCTTGTTTTGATGGCGATCCCTGGGATGATCTGGATGATTTTTTTCTTTTACATCCCGGTATTAGCAAATGTCGTTGCGTTTAAAAATTTCCATATTTCTGCGGATGGCTTTCTTGCCAGTTTAAGAGAGAGCCCATGGGTTGGATTGGAGAATTTCAAATTTTTATTTTCTTCTGATCAAGCCTTTCTGATTACCAAAAATACGATTTTATATAATGTGACATTTATTTTACTGAATCTTTTGATATCTGTCGTGTTTGCAATCATTATGAGTGAATTGCGAAATAAACGATTGGTAAAAGTATACCAGACCATGTCATTGCTGCCCTATTTCCTTTCTTGGGTCATCATTAGTTACTTTGTCTATGCGTTTTTAAGTCCAGATAAAGGGATCTTTAATCAATGGCTGGCAGCAAGTGGGAGAGAAACAATCAATTGGTATAATGATCCTAAATATTGGCCGTTTATTTTAGTCTTTATTGGAACATGGAAAGGGATCGGCTATAACAGTATCATCTATTTTGCTTCAGTTATGGGAATCGATCCGACGTATTACGAGGCAGCGATGGTGGATGGCGCAAGCAAGTGGCAACAAATCAAACATGTGACGATTCCACAATTGATCCCTCTGATGACGATCTTGACGATATTAGCAGTTGGAAATATTTTCCGAGCGGACTTTGGTTTGTTCTACAATATCCCAAGAAATTCCGGAGCGCTTTATGAAGTGACACAAGTTTTAGATACTTATATCTATAATGGGCTGACATCCACTGGCGACTTTGGTATGACGGCCGCAGCTGGGCTGTATCAATCGGTCGTCGGCTTTGTTTTATTAATAATCACCAATACGATTGCTCGTCGTTTTGACAGCGAATCGGCATTGTTCTAAGGAGGAGAAAAATGAATAAAAAGAAAGTTCAACGAGTAGAGATTCGCTCGTTTAGTCAAACCACCAACTTTTTCTCCAATATTTTGATTGCACTTTTTGCTTTTTCTTGTGTATTACCATTTATTTTTGTAATTGCGATCTCTTTTACAGATGAATCCATTTTGTCCACGCAAGGGTATAGTTTCTGGCCTAAAACACTTAGTACATTTGGATATACTTTTTTGTTTGACCAGATGCAAAACAAAATTTTTCAGGCTCTTTTCGTCACTGTTCTTGTGACAGTAGTAGGAACGTTGATCAATAGTACAGCAACTTCTTTATATGCTTATGCTATTTCTCGATCCAACTTTCCATTTCGTCGTTTCTTTACAGTCTTTTGTTTGATTACGATGTTGTTCTCACCAGGGATGGTTGCGAACTACTTAGTGATGACGAATTTATTACAACTGAAAGATACGATTTGGGCATTGATTTTACCGATGGCGGTCAGTCCGTTCAATATTATCGTGATGCGAACATTCTTTAAACGTTCGGTGTCTGATTCGATCATTGAATCTGCTAGGATAGATGGGGCGAGTGAACTTCGGATTTTTGTACAAATCGTCTTACCTTTAGCGATTCCAGGAATTGCGACAATTAGTTTATTTGCAGCTTTAGGTTATTGGAATGACTGGTTCAATGCGTTACTGTATATTCAAAACGATAATCTCGTTCCATTGCAATATTTATTGATGAAGATTCAAAGCAATATCCAATATCTTACTCAAAATGCTGGAGCAGGTAGTCAGTTAGCCGGCGGTCTTGCTTCTGTTCCTGGAGAGTCCGCTCGTATGGCAATCGTTGTTATCTCAACATTACCGATTGCGATCAGCTATCCATTTTTCCAAAAACATTTTGTTAAAGGGTTAACGATTGGCGGCGTCAAAGAATAAAGCACTAAAATAGGAGGAAAAAGATATGAAGTTATGGAAAAAATTAGCTTTTACAGGATTCTCAGCACTAACAGCAATCAGTTTAGCAGCTTGTGGGGGCGGTTCAGGTGACAAAGACGATGCAGCGGCCAGTGATACGACGACATTACAAATGTACCAGATCGGTGACAAACCAGATAACCTTGACCAGCTGCTGGAAGTCGCGAATAAACGTATTGAAGAAAAAATTGGTGTAAAAGTCAATATCAATTACATTGGTTGGGGTGACTATGAGAAGAAGATGAACGTTATCATCTCATCTGGTGAAAATTACGATATTGCTTTTGCCAACAACTACGTATCAAATGCACAAAAAGGCGCATTTGCAGATTTGACTGAATTAGCTCCTGAGTATGGAAAAGAAGCGTATGATTCTTTGGATGAAGCATATATCAAAGGTAATCTGGTCAATGGGAAATTATATGCGTTCCCAGTAAACGGCAATGTCTTTGCACAACAAGTGTTGACCTTCAATAAGCCACTATTAGATAAATACAATTTATCGATTGATGGTATTGAAACGTATGCAGATGCAGAAAAAGTTTTACAAGAATTCCATAAAAAAGAACCGAATACAGCGGCTTTTGCCATTGGCCAAGGATTTAAAGTACAAGGGGATTTTGATTATCCATTAGGAAATACTTTGCCATTTGCGGTTGATTTGAATGGCGACAAAACAAAAATCATTAATCAATATGACAATGAAAATTACATCGAACTGTTACGGACGATGCATAGTTGGTATGATCAAGGATTGATCCCTAGTGATGCAGCGACTAGTAACAAAGATTATCCGTTAGAAGGTAATACATGGTTGATGCGTGGAGAAACACAAGGACCATACGATTACGGCGATACGATTTTAACAAATGCTGCAAATCAAGAATTAGTATCGAAACCAATTACTGTTCCTTTGAAATCAACAGGACAAGCGCAAATGGCAAATTTTGTTGTCTCTAATACATCAAAAAACAAAGAGAAATCAGTAGAGTTCTTAGCGTTATTGAATAGCGATCCTGAATTGCTTAACGGCTTGGTTTGGGGAATCGAAGGAGAGGCATGGGAAAAAGTTGGCGATGACAAAGTAAAATTATTAGACGGCTATCAGCCAAAAACACACATGTCTGCTTGGAATACTGGAAACAATAAGATTCTTTATACACAAGATACGATTACCGATGAAATGATCGCTAAAAGAGATCAATCGATTGCAGAAGCTGAAACTTCTCCAATCTTAGGCTTCAGCTTTAATACAGACAGCGTAAAAACTGAATTGAGTAATATCTCAAATGTCATGAATCAATACCTTGATGGATTGAACACTGGAACTGTCGATCCAGATGAAACCTTACCAAAACTAATGGATGCCTTAGATAAAGCTGGATACGACAAAGTACTGACAGAAATGCAAAAACAATATGATACATTCCGACAAGAAAACAACTAATCAAAGCTAAGGTTGTGACGGAAGTGTCTAGCTCCGATAAATAAGGCGGAATCCACGGAAATTGCTCTTGAATTTTTGTGGATTTCGTCTTATTTCCGAAGGAGTTACTTCTAGCTGATGACCGAAGATGTGCTTCTTGAACACCATTTATTTGGTTTTAGATATTCCAATATGCTCAAGGTTACAGTATGTTTTTGTATAATAGGATAAGATGAAGAATAAAGGGGGAAGTTCTGTGTTAGGTAGAGCATTGGAAACAGTATTCATACGCGTATGGGTCATCATGAAATTGACATTGTATTTTTGGGGCTTAGCTGTGTGTGGCGGCGTCGTTTTAGGAATCGGGCCAGCTTGGAAAGTTGTCAATGAACAGTTTTATCTCCATGGTTTCGAATATAAAGACATCACGATCAGAGAAAGTTGGCAGATGTTCAAACAGTCCTTCGTGCGAGGAAATCAATTGTTTGGTCTTTTTTCGGCTTGTCTTTTTTTGCTTAGTTATAACTTGTATTTATCTGTACAGATTCAAGGGATTCTTTTCTTAGTGATTGATTTTATTATACTGTTCAGCATGTTGTACGCTTATGCGACGTATCAATATAGTATGATTTTAGATAGTGGCTATCAAATGACTTTAAGAAATCTGCTGAAGTTGAGTTTGATTTCCAGTTTCGCAAGTTTTTCAACTTTCTTAAAAATCATCCTTGGCAGTGGTCTGATTCTTTGGGTGACGTGGAATTATAAAGGGTTGATTTTATTTGGTTTGATTGGGTTACTTACAGTTTGGAACGGAACGATCACCAAACAATGGCGGGAAAATCTGGACTTGCAGTTGGAAACATATGAATAGGTTAGATTTTATCTTTTCAAAAGGAACGTTGTTAAACCGTTTATTGCGTAAATATGCGATCATGATGATTGCTTTGACGATGATTGCAACGATCATCATCAGTGTGCATACATTCATCCAAAGACAAATCCAGGCACAACAAGTAGTGAATGAAGCAGTTCAAAGTACGTTGCGAACGCTTAGTGATAAAACAACGTTAAGTAAAGTGATCAAAGATCAATTTGTAGGGGATTCAGATAAAATCGAGAATACCACCACTTATTTAACTAAACCGATCGATCAATATTTGATGTATGCGTACGACCGACAACGACAATCTGCTGATTTTCTTTCATTCCCTAACGTAGTTCGTGATATGTATGTCAATTATGAAGAGGTAAGTAGTGTCTACCTTGTGTTCAACCAATTACCAGAATATTTTGAGTCCACTAGAGAGAACAAAGGCGGGGTAGTCAAGCAGGGAACGCCACAATTAAAACAGGCTTTTTATATCAAAATGACGATTACACAAGGTGGCGCAGAAATTGGCAGTATGTTTGTAGGATTTGATAAAGATGAACTTGATGCAGCGCTGACGAATTTAAATACGTTCAATGGATTATCTCTTTACATGATTTCCGGAACGAGTAATCGGTTGTATACATTTCATGATCGAGCACTGGGCAAAGAACGAATCTTTAAGCAGGAAAAGTTGATCAATCAGACCCTACAAGCGGATTCTACATTACCAGTGGAGAAATTAGAAAAATCGAATTTTATCCAATCGCAAGAGGTGTCCGACGATTATCGTATTTTAGCCACATTAGATAAGCGTACGGTTCGCCAAGTAACAGAAAAAAGCTTAGCACCGTTAATTATTGGCGTCATTTTATTGGATGGTTTATTGCTTTTATTTTTATACAAGACGTTCAAACGTTATTCTCAACAAATCGATCGTGTCATGGAAGCCATGGATGAAGTGGCTAGAGGGAATTTGGATACTCGTGTGGATACTAGTATCACTGAATACGAGCTAAAAGACCTATCAGTCGGAATCAATGAGATGCTAGGCAGTATCAATCAATATGTGGAAGATATCTACAAATTAGAGATCAAGCAACAAGATGCGCACATGCGCGCATTACAAGCGCAAATCAATCCGCATTTTCTATACAACACATTAGAATATATTCGAATGTATGCCATCAGTGAAGGCAGTGAAGAACTAGCAGATGTTGTCTATGCTTTCTCTGCATTATTACGTAATAACACCAATCAAGAAAAGACGATTCATTTAAAAGAAGAATTGGATTTTTGTGAGAAGTATGTGTACCTCTATCAAATGCGTTATCCTAGTCGCATCGCCTATCATTTCACGATCGAATCAGCATTGGAAGAGGTTGAAGTACCGAAATTTATCATCCAACCATTAGTAGAAAATTATTTTAAACATGGTATTGATTTTACTCGTTTTGATAACGCATTGAGTGTAAAAGTATTTGAGGAAAATGGACTGATTCATCTTTTGATCCGTGATAATGGCAAAGGGATCACAGAAGAGCGATTAGCTGAAATCAACGCACAGTTGGCGCAAAGCAAAGTAGAACTCAGTGGATCGATCGGCTTACAAAATGTCAATGAACGGTTACGTGCTAGTTTTGGACCGAGTTATCAGATGACATTAGCTAGAAATGCAACTGGTGGATTAACGATCCATATCACTTTTAAAATAAAAAGGGGAGCTGCTGATGTCTTATAACGTACTATTAGTTGATGATGAATATATGATCTTAGCTGGCTTACAAAAAATCATCGATTGGCAAAATTTAGGATTTAACGTTGTTGCTACCGCAGAAAATGCTATGCAAGGACTGTCGATTTTAGAAACACAGCCAATTGATCTAGTCGTCACAGATGTAACGATGCCTGAGATGAATGGATTAGAATTTATCGAAGCTGCTCAAAAAGAACATCTTTTTGAATTTATGATCTTATCAGGGTACCAAGAATTTGATTATCTAAAAAGCGGGATGCAGTTAGGCGCAGTCAACTATTTGATGAAACCAGTCAATAAAGCAGAACTGATTACTAGTCTTGAAACCGTCAAGAAACGCTTAGATCATCAAAGACAACAAAAAAACCAACAAGAAGTGTACCAAGAAATTCTCTTTAGCCAATGGTTGAATGATGAATTGGATGAACCTAGTGAAGAAGAACTATTAGAAAAACTAGGCGAACGTCAGCGCCGTGTATTGCTTGCACAAGTACCTAGACAGGCTGAAACGACAATTCGTCAATGGTTGACAACAAGAAAAGAACCCTTTTATTACCAACGAAATTACGGGGAACTTGTTTTATTTGTTCTGTTACTTCAGGAGGAGGCAGTAGAACGGTTTAGCTATTTTGTCGAACAGTCGCTGATGTGCGAAAATTGGTTGATCAGTATTGGGGATGAATCTTGTGACCCGGAAACGATACCCCAAAGCTTCCAGCATGCAAAAGATAACTTACAACTACATCAATTTTATGGCGATCAAAATCAACGTATTTTTTATGCTGAACAAGCAGGAATCAAACAATCGATTGATTTTGTCTCATTCAGTCGTGTATTGAAAAGTGGGCAATTAGCGCTCGCACAACAAATGATCTCGGATTTTTTTGAGCAGTTCCAACAGGCGGTCATGTCGCCTGAAGATATCCGTCATTTCAGTTTTTTATTATTTATGGATATCCATCGTGAGCTGATCCGTTTAGAAGATGATGAATACTTAACAGGTATCCAAAAAATCAATCAAGCAAAATCTGTCCAAGAGTTGCATCAACTCTTATTATCTTTATTGGAAAATCAGCATAATCAAAAATATAGCCAAAATGTCGAAAAAGTTCTTCAAATCTTACATGAGAAATACAAAGAACCTTTAACCTTGAAAGAAGTCGCAGAACATTTGCATCTGAATGTCATGTATCTAGGACAACTGTTTAAAAAAGAAACTAAAAAAAGCTTCTCTGCGTACTTGAATCACTTAAGAATGGAACAAGCAAAATGGTTGCTGATCCATAGTAATCAAAATATCAATGAGATCTCTAATGAAATCGGCTATAATAATACGACCTATTTTTCAAAATTATTCAAAAAAATCGTTGGACAGTCGCCTTCAGAATACCGAGAAAATCAAAGTCAAACAGAAGGAAGTTTCATCTGAATAAAAAACAGAGATCGTGAGATTTAACATCTCATTATCTCTGTTTTTATATGATTGAATAAGTAAAAACAATCATATAAAAAAACAAAAAACATAAAATATGTGATGGGTTCTATGTTAAAATGGACGATGTAGATTGTTTATGATGGTAGCTACTCAGGGGGTGATGCGTATGAGCATTTTCCTACTTCAACGAAGGGAGTAGCCATTTTGTCTGTTGCGGAAGCACTGACATTGATGATCCAGTTCGGATCGTTGATGCTTGCGCTTGTTGGCATTATGCTGACAATCAGCAAAAAAGATAAAAAATAACCCCGTCATAAACCTTAGCGAGATTTAACGGGGAATTTCCAAATAATTTTGCTACCGTCATGCGGCTACATTGAAGTGATGTTGACGCATCACTTCTTTTCTTTAGTATAGCATCTTAACGAGTCATCTGTAAATAATGAGTCATGAATAAAAAATCATTTGAGAAAGAAAATAAAAAAACAGAGGGTATGCGAACGTAGTTCTCTTATATTCTTTTTTTTATATGATTGAATAAGTAAAAACAATCATATAAAAAAACAAAAAACATAAAATATGTGATGGGTTCTATGTTAAAATGGACGATGTAGATTGTTTATGATGGTAGCTACTCAGGGGGTGATGCGTATGAGCATTTTCCTACTTCAACGAAGGGAGTAGCCATTTTGTCTGTTGCGGAAGCACTGGCATTGATGATCCAGTTCGGATCGTTGATGTTTGCGCTTGTTGGCATTATGCTGACAATAAGCAAAAGCGATAAAAAATAAACCCGTCATAAACTTTTAGCAGAAGTTGACGGGTTTATTTTAGCTCAAAACATGCTACCACAAAACGGCTACATTGAAGCGATGTTCACGCATCGCTTCTTTTCATTAGTATAGCATCTCAACGAGTCATCTGTAAACAACGAGTCATGAGTGAAATCAATCATTCAATAAAGTCCTAATGAAGTCGCACATTCTCTAAAATTAGTGCTGAAGAGGGTGGCAAATGGAATTAACTACAGAGTAAGCACTGGGGTAGAAGCTTCCTTAACCACGCTTCTTTTCTAGCTGAACCACTGATATGATTCTTGGCGACTTAAAGAATAAGGCAAGCTATCCTCTGAATAAGTTTTAGTATGAGGAACAATGCCTAAATGGTAGTTGATCGTGCCACCGTTTAGTAAATCTTTATGAGTAAAATATAGCTTTTCATAAGTGTAGCCATCTCGACTTACATGGTGAATAAACTGTTGTTGGGGCTGATTAGGCGTAGCATGGATAGTCAATTGATTGCCGTTTGAAAGTGTTAAGATCACTTGATCAAACAGTGGGATACCAATGACATACTCACCGGTTCCAGGTGTAACTGGGTAAAAACCTAAACTGTTAAAGATATACCAAGCGGCCATACTGCCATTATCCTCGTCGCCAGGATAGCCAGTAGGTGATGCATCGAAAAGTTGCGTAAGCAACTGTTTGATCAAAGGTTGTGCCATTTCGGGTTTCCCAAGGTAATGGAAAAGATAAGGGTAGTGAAAACTTGGTTGATTAGAGATGGCTAATTGTCCAAATTCAGTTGCTGCCATCTCACTCATTTCATGGATTTCAAACCCATAACCACCGACTTCAAACTTAGGCGGTTGATTACATAATTCAACTAATTTGTTCTCAAAAGCTTGTTTTCCACCATGCGCTTCGATCAGTCCTGCAAAGTCATGGAAAACAGCAAAACTACTTTGCCATGCACTTCCTTCTGCGTAATCTGTGCCCCAAGAGATAGAGGAGAAATCAGGACGGAATTGTCCTGAGCAGTCTTTTGAACGCATAAAACCAGTTGTTGTATCAAAAACATTGCGATAGTTCATGGATTGTTGCTGATAGTGATGAGTTGTTTCAACATCAGCTAGTGTTTGAGCAACTTGACTGATACAAAAATCACTGTAGGCATAATCAAGTGTGTGATTGATCGATTCATGGTAATGGTTTGGCACGTAGCCATACTTCAAATAATCGATTGTCCCTTGGCGACCATAATTTTGTTGATCACTTTGAACTGTCGCCCCTTTTTTCATGGCTTCTAAAAATTCCGGCATATTCTGACTGCCGATACCTTTGATGGCAGCATCAGCGATCACTGCATCGATCAATGTTCCAGGCATGAGACCTCGTTCATCTGGAGAAAGCCATTTAGGTAAGAAGCCAGTTTCTCGATAACTGTTTAAAAAACCTTCCAACATCTCTTCATATTTTTCGACCGCAATCAATGAAAAGAGTGGGTAAACCGTTTTGTACGTATCCCAAAAACCATTATTTGTATAAAGAATCCCATTTTTTACTGTACAACTAGTGGTATCATAATGGATTTTTTTTCCTTCTGGATCAATTTCGTAAAAGGTTTGTGGGAATAGGAATGTCCGATATAAATTGTGATAGAACGTTTGCGTTTGTTTTTGATCATGATGGTTGATTTTGATTCGATCAAAGTAGTTTTGCCATTGCTCCCGACTGTCTAAAAGATAGTCTTTTTCTTGTTTTTCTTGCTCTTGTTCCAAATTGTGGTGAGCTTGCTCATTACTGATGAATGACGTCCCTAGCCGAATCGTCTGTTGCTTGATATGACCAAAATTAAGAGCTACAGTGTCTGCTTTTTCGCTAGAATGCTCGAGTTCACTACTTGTCAGAGGCTGATCGAGACTCAAAACAAAATAAAAAGTGAAATTCGGATCTTCTGCACCCGCAAAATGAGTGACTTGGCCTTCTAGCGTGTAGGCATCTTTTGCAGTAAGACGGAAACGGCCAGGAAAAGTTAGTAATAATCCGCTATCATTTTGTTGGTAAGTGATGGAAAGGATGCCGCCATACATACTAGGGATTAATGTCGATTGAATACCGTAACGCAATTGGTCAATGGAAAGGTGGGTGGGACAAAAAGTACATTCTTCTGGGCGATACGAACTTTGGGCATGGAACACCGTGGGTTCTTGTAATACTCCACTGAACGGAGTCATCAAAAAGTGGCTGAAATCCCCCATCCAAGGACTAGGTTGATGAGTCAAACGATAGCCTTGGAAAATCCGGTCATCGGGGTGAAACCACCAACTACCTCTTTGTTCATTTGTCTGTGGGGCAAAATAGTTCATACCAAAAGGAACGCCTGTATAAGGCAGGCAATTCCCATTAGAAAAGTTGGCTTGATTCGCAGTGCCATGACGTGTATCAATTTGTTGAATGTCCATGTGTATACTCCTTTGTCGATTGTCGTTGGATCAAAGTAACAGGATGTTTGATGTCAGCCGGTTTTTCTTTTGTTTGTAACCACTGGATCATCGCTTTGCCCGCAAGTTCGCCTAATTGGAGAAAATCTTGGGCAATCGTTGTTAAAGGCGGATCAACCAAAGCAGCAGCTTGGATATCATCGAACCCAATGACGGAAAAATCATTGGGAATGGTGTAACCCAATTGTTTTAACGTAGTCATTGCTTGAATTGCCACTAAGTCATTCTCACAAACAAACGCTGTAACGCCATGTGTATGAATATAGTTAGCTAATTCATTAGTGGTCGCCATTGGATCATTTAATGCAGTATGGAACGATAACTCTGCTTTATTCAGTGCTTCAAGATAACCGAGATAGCGTTGTCTCACGGATTGTGGATGGGATAAATCGCCAAAAAGATAAGCAATTTTTTTGTGTCCTTGTTCAATCAGCTGATTAGTTCCTAAAGAACCACCTTGAAAGTTATCCGATAAGACAGTTGGAAAAGGTAACTCATATATTTTTTTATCTAGCATGAGCACTGGAAAGTCTTTTAAGGAAAGCTCAAAAAGCAAGTCAAGATGTTGATCTGTTTCAAAAGCATAATAAATCAAGCCATCAAATTCTTGCATCAGATCATTGGCTGTCTTTGTTTCTAAAAAATCTAAAGTCGTCATCATGACCTCGAATTGATGTTCTTGCATGATTGGATTCAAGCCCTGAGTAAAGTCACCCACGGATAAATCAGACAAGTAAGGCAAAAGAAATAAGATTCTTTTTTGAGTAGAGAGACTACGTGAAGGAACACCTTTTTTGGGAGCTTTAACAAAACTTCCTTTTCCGCGTACACGATAAATCAATCCTAGTTGTTCTAATTCTGTCAATGCCCGTTTGGATGTGATCCGACTAACATTGTATTGTTGGGATAGTTCTTTTTCAGTGGGAACTTGACTGTCGACAGGTAAAGTTCCATCATGTATTGCTTTTTCTAGCGCTAAAAATATTGTTTTATATAATGGTTGCTCCATAATTACACCTCTTAATGATATATCATAACTAAATCATAGCATAATAATTGAAAAAGTAAATAGAAAAAAGTTTATTGAAAGCGTAGACATTTATAGTATAAGCAGGTATAATCCATAATGACATATCAAATAAAAGGGAGTTTATATAATATGGCTTATAAAGATATACCTAATTCAGTGAAGCGATTTATGGATGACATGATACAAAAATGTGGAGAAGAGCATGCAGATTGGGCTAAGAATTTTTCTTCTGCCTTTGCGAATACGTTATTGACCACAGTCAAAAGGCAAGAGGATGGGACAACTTTTCTACTCACAGGAGATATCCCTGCAATGTGGTTACGTGATTCCACCGCGCAGGTTCGTCCTTATTTAGTGATTGCGAAAGAGGATGAAGATTTAGCTGACATGATCAGTGGGTTAGTCAAAAAGCAATTTTACTATATCACGATCGATCCATATGCAAATGCGTTCAATGAACAAGCAAATGGCGCAGGGCATCAAACCGATCACACTCAAATGAACGATTGGATCTGGGAAAGAAAATATGAAATCGATTCTTTATGCTACCCTGTTCAACTAGCTTATTTACTTTACAAGAATACCGGACGTACAGATCAATTTGACCACTCATTTATTGAGGGAATAAAAAAAATCTTAGAAGTTTTCCAAGTAGAACAAGACCATCGACAATCGCCTTACAACTTTACAAGAGACACCACAAGAAAAGAAGATACGTTAGTCAACGAGGGACGTGGATCGGCGATTGCGCCCACGGGTATGACTTGGTCAGGATTTCGTCCGAGCGATGATGCCTGTCAATATGGCTACCTTGTCCCATCCAATATGTTTGCTGTAGTTATTCTAGGATATGTGGAAGAGATTTTTACCTCAATTCTTGAAGACCAAGAAATCGTTGCAAAAGCAAACGACTTAAAAACAGCCATCCAAGAGGGGATTGCCACCTATGGAAAAATCGAAAATCAACAAGGTGAAACGATTTATGCATATGAAGTAGACGGCTTAGGGAATGCCTCATTAATGGACGATAGCAATGTGCCTAATTTGATTTCAGCACCTTATTTGGGTTATTGCTCCAGTACAGATGAACACTATATAAATACGCGAAACACTTTGTTAAGTGAAGAGAATCCTTACTATTATGAAGGGAAGTATGCAAAAGGAATTGGTTCTTCGCATACGCCCGAGAATTATATTTGGCCAATCGCCCTAGCGATGGAAGGAATGACGACAGAAGACAAACAAGAAAAAGAACGAATCCTTGACTTACTAGTAGCGACCGATGCAGGGACACACTTGATGCACGAAGGTTTTGATGTGGACAACCCGCAAAACTATACAAGAGAGTGGTTTTCTTGGGCAAACATGATGTTTTGTGAGTTAGTCATGGATTACTTTGATATCCGAGTGGAAAAATAAGGAGGAGAATAGATATGAAGAAAAAAGTGTATATCATTTCTCATAGCCATTGGGATCGTGAGTGGTACATGGCATATGAGCAACATCACATGCGATTAGTGGAGTTAATGGATGATTTGTTGGAGCTGTTTGAAACCGATCCAGACTTCAACAGCTTTCATTTAGATGGACAAACCATTATTTTAGATGACTATCTACAAGTACGTCCTGAAAAAAGAGAAGCAATCCAACAAGCCATCGATGCAGGGAAATTACGGATTGGACCATTTTATATTTTACAGGATGATTTTTTAATTAGCTCAGAGTCAAATGTTCGGAATATGTTGATCGGTATGGAAGAAAGTCGCAAATGGGGAACGCCGGTCATGCTAGGTTATTTCCCTGATACCTTTGGCAATATGGGACAAACGCCACAAATGATGAAGCAAGTAGGACTAGAAGCTGCTGCGTTTGGTCGTGGGGTGAAACCGATTGGCTTTGATAATCAAGTACTAGAAGCTGAGAACTATTCGTCACAATATTCTGAGATGTGGTGGAAAGGTCCTGATCAAACGGAGATTTTTGGGTTATTGTTTGCCAACTGGTACAGTAATGGGAATGAGATTCCAGCTGAGAAAGAGGCTGCGATTCGTTTTTGGGATCAGAAGTTAGCAGATGCCGAGCAATATGCGTCAACGGACCATTTACTGATGATGAATGGGGTGGATCACCAGCCTGTACAAAAAGATATAACAAAAGCAATTCGATTAGCCAATGAATTGTATCCTGAATATGAATTTATTCATTCCAACTTTACGGATTATCTAGCAACTGTACAACAGGATCTTCCTCAGGATCTTGGCGCAGTTGAAGGAGAATTGACGAGTCAAGAAACCGATGGCTGGTATACGTTAGCCAATACAGCTTCTGCGAGAGTTTATCTCAAACAGTGGAACACAAAAGTACAGCGTCAACTTGAAAATGTCACAGAACCTTTAGCAACGATGGCGTATGAAGTAACAGGAAAGTATCCCCACGATCAATTAGATTATGCTTGGAAAACACTGATGCAAAACCATCCTCACGATAGCATTTGCGGATGTTCAGTTGACTCCGTACATCGAGAAATGATCCCGCGTTTTGAAAAAGCCAATGAAGTGGGGAGATTTTTAGCACAAGAAGCGTTGGATCAACTGGCAACAGCTATTGATACCAGTGGATTTTCGAAGGAAAGTTATCCTTTTGTCGTTTTTAATACCGCTGGAATGACCAAAACAGGGTCAGCCGTAATCACTTTAGAGTTGGAACGAAAACGATTTGCAGAAGGGATTCCAGAGGAGCTATATCAAGAATTGGCGGAGCAACCTAAGAAATACTACCATGTGGAAACGTCTGACAAAAAACAGATCCCAGCTTTGGTTTCTGAAGAAGTTGTATCATTTGGCTATGATTTACCGAAAGATCGCTTTAGAGTGCCATATATGGCAAGATATGTCACGATTGAGCTACCAATTGATGAAATGCCCGCATTTTCTTGGGAAACATTCGCTTTAGTTGAAGGAGTTGCGGATGAAAAACAAGAGTCGATGATTACTCAAGCAGGAAGCTGTATTGAAAATCAATTCGTGCATGTATCCATTGAGCAAAATGGGACATTGACCTTATTGGATAAAACGACCGGGCAAGAATTTGAAGAGTTATTGACATTTGAAGACGTCGGTGACATCGGTAACGAATATATCTTCAAGCAACCAGAGAATGAAAAAGCGATTCTTTCAAAAGACCAACCGACAAGTACTGTTGAGATCATCAAGGATACATCTGAAATCGCTCAAATCAAGCTAACTCAAACCATTGACATCCCTATTTCTGCAGATGCTCGGTTAGAAAAAGAGCAACAAATGGTACGAGAGTTCCGCTTTAGACAAGCCCAACGCGCAAAAGAAACAAAGCCACTGACAATCACAACACTGATTACGTTGCGTGCAGAGAGCAAAAAGATCGATTTTAAAACAACTATCGACAATCAGATGAAAGATCATCGCTTACGTGTCTTATTCCCGACGAAGTTACATGTGGAACAACACGAAGCAGATAGTATTTTTGAAGTCGTAGCTCGTCCAAATCAAGTCTCTGCAAGTTGGGAGAACCCGACCAATCCCCAGCATCAACATGCCTTTGTCCAATTAGGGGATGAAAGCCAAGGGATAACGATTGGTAATTTTGGTTTGAATGAATATGAAATCTTGGATGGAAAAACTATTGCGGTGACATTACTGCGTTGCGTCGGTGAGATGGGCGACTGGGGTTATTTCCCGACACCGGAGGCACAGTGTTTAGGTGTTCACCAATTCGATTACAGTTTAGAGGTTCACTCCGGAAAAGATAAATTTGACACATACAAACATGCTTATGCAGCTCAAATTCCATTTTCGACAAAGCAATTGTCCAATCAAGTAGGCAAACTATCACCGAAAAAACAATATTTATCAATCGAAGGGGAAACGTTTGCAATTACTGCTTTGAAACGAAGCAAACTTAATGATAAACTAGTAGCGAGAGGATTCAATATGTCTAGTCATTTAGAATCGTTACATTTGATGAAAAATGGCAAAAAAGGCAAACGGTTGAATCTCCTTGAAGAAGAATGTCAAGAGACGATTGACGAAATGCTCCAGCCTTATGAGATTCGGACAGTCGGCTTTGAGGAGGAATAATTGATGTATGGTGGAATAGAAGCAGGTGGAACAAAATTTATTTGTGCAGTATCAAATCAGGGAGAAATCATTGAAAAAATCAGTGTACCGACAACTTTACCAGAGGAAACGTTGGCGTTAGTATTTGATTTCTTTGATCGTTTTGAATTAGAAGCAATTGGAATCGGTTCCTTTGGCCCCATCGGTATTGATCCAACCAATGAGCGTTATGGCTATGTCTTAGCTACGCCTAAACAAGGATGGCGAGATTTTGATTTCTTAGGAAGCATCAAACAACGATACGACGTTCCTTTGGCATGGACAACCGACGTCAATGCTGCGGCATATGGCGAATTGTTGAAAGGGGCGGCGCAAGGTAAAAATAGCTGCATCTATTTGACTGTCGGCACAGGTATTGGTGGCGGAGTCGTGTTGAATAGCGATATCCTTTCTGGTAGTGCGCATCCGGAAATGGGACACATCATGGTCAAACGTCATCCAGAAGACAACTACGAAGGAACTTGCCCTTTCCATAAAGACTGTTTAGAAGGATTAGCTGCTGGACCATCGATCGAAGCACGTACAGGAATCAAAGGACAAAATTTACCTGAGGATCATCCTGTCTGGGATATCCAAGCATATTATCTTGCACAAGCATTAGTCAATTATACATTGACGTTAGCGCCAGAAAAAATCATTTTAGGTGGTGGTGTCATGAATCAAGCACACTTACTACAAAAAGTGAGAGAACAATTTATGACATTGATGGCTGGTTACATGGAAACACCGCCAGTAGATGAGTATATTGTTCAATGGGGCATGCCGAATGAAAGTGGGATCATTGGAAGTCTGCTGTTAGCGGAAAAGGCACATCGAGAAGCAAACGCATTTGCATAAATCTAAGAAGAAAATAGCGACTTTTAATTTTTAGATGGAAACTTGAATAAAAATAGGTATAGAGAACGACTGTCATTATTGGTAGCCGTTCTTTTTTATTCTATATGTTACGTACTAACGTTGTGTTGACAAAAGAATGTATTTTTAGTACGATGTTGTTACAAATTAGAGGGAGGGGTAGATTATGGGACAATCCACAATTACATTTAGAATTCCAGATGATGAAAAAGAACTAGTAGCAGAATATGCTAAAGCACATAACTCATCATTGACGGAACTTTACAGGACGTCAGTACTTGATAAAATCGAAGATGAGATTGATTTAAAATTATTAAAAGATGCAATGGCACTTTCTAAAAAGAAAAAAGAGAAGGGGATTTCTCAGTCTGACATGGAGAAGTTGTTAGATGAAGTATAAAGTTATCTATATGCCTCAAGCGCAGAAACAGTTAAGAAAGATGGATCGAAATCAGGCAAGAATAATTGTTGCTTGGATTAGAAAAAATTTGGAAGGAACCAGCACCCCTCGACAACACGGTAAAGGATTGACGGGAAATCGAGGTGGTGAGTGGCGGTACCGCATTGGGAATTATCGCATACTAGCAAATATAATTGACTCTGAAATTATAATTGAAATATTTGCTATTGGTCATAGAAGTATTATTTACAAGAAATAATCGTTGCAAATGAGACTGGTTTGGAGCAACATGAATCCGAACTTAATTGATTGGAAAAACAACTTGTGTCAATAATTGGTCTTCCGGTGTATCAAGCGGATTACTTAGATAGTAATCATAATAAACGCCTGTATTTTCCAAATGATTTTCTTGGAGATAAACCAGCATTGCCTCGTATGTTGCCTCAAGTGTGGCGTAAGAATCTTGATGTGTGGCGATAACGGCTTTTCCACCATACGTTTGACTCATATACACCTCATCACTTGCAGAAATAGCTGTATTGATAGGAATCCCTAACTCAATGTCAAAGACGGTAAAGTCTTCGTTGCTATTCAGATAAGCACAGTAGGGGGCGCTAATCAGTTGGGCACCTTGTTGGGCAACAGCTTGCATCAATTTTTCATAGCCAGTATCTATTGCAGCGGTCATGTTCTCCATAGTAACAGCAGTCGCTTTGGTTGCTACAGCAATTTGTGACGAAAGGTTAGTTCTTTCAATATTCATATGAATGATTTCCTTGATGTTTTATATACATATAATGTAAGTGAAACATATAGATGCTTACTGTCGATTTATATTTTTTGATAGAAATAGGAAAAAACTGAGAATCGGGACCGTATTAAGTTCCCAAATCTCAGCTTTTTTTTATGACTATTTTCAAGTGTTTACCATAATCCCGGCAATGCTCGTGCAATGATTTTTTCTTGTGTAAATGGATGGGTCATATGGAGTTCCAACGCATGGAGCATCAAACGTTTCGCTGACTTCGTTTGATAGAGCGGGTCACCAACAATGGGGTGGCCTTGATGCGCTAAGTGTACGCGGATTTGATGCGTCCTCCCTGTATCTAGGACACAATAGACCTTTGTTTTATCTGCCGAAACTTCGGCGACTTGGACATGTGTGCTGGCTGGTTGCCCATTTCTTGGATCGACCACTCGTTTGCGACGATCATGACGATCTCTGCCGATTTTGTCTGTGATTGTTACATCTTGAGAAATTTTACCCCAGACAACGGCTTGATAACGGCGGTAGATTTTTTTCTGTTCCAACATTCTACCTAAAATAGGCAAAATAAAAGGATTTTTAGCGAATAGAACAGCCCCGCTTGTTTCTTTGTCTAATCGGTGAACGACATATGGACGTTGGTTTTTTTGAGCTAAGTAAGCAGCCAGATGATTCAATAACGTATTCGTTTCCGTCGGTTCATTCGGATGCGTTTTGATACCGACTGGTTTATTAACAATGATCAAGTGCTCGTCCTCGTACAACACGCTGACTTTTGTTGCTTCCCCCAATTGAACATCTTGGTAACTATAGTCAGTTTCCTCAAAGTGCAAAGTGATCTGGTCCCCAGCTTTTGCTTCGTGATGGAATAAAACAGGTTCGCGATTCACTAAGACGTTTTTACGTATACGCAAAAAGTGACGGACTTTTCTTGGTACAAGCCACTCGTTTTCTAGTAATTCTCGAATCGTCATCGTTGGATGAGATTCAGGTAACGTGATCGTGATGTCCACATGCTCACACCTTTCATTGAAATTCAGATTCATTGTAACATTTTTAACAGATATTTAAGAAAAAAATGGAAAATTTCTGTCATTTCATATGCTAAACTATCCACATTGTGAATAAACAAAGCGTACACCTACATCTCAAGCAGGACGTCACGCATAATTAGTTATGTTAAAATGAGAAGAATGAGATCAATAGACAGGAGAAGAAGTGAATGGATTTTCAGAGCATGTTAGGAAGAATAAAAACTGCGCTCATCAGTTTTTGGCGATGGATTAAGCCTTACCTTGGACAATTCCATCGCTGGCGCAAGCGCATTTGGAAAAAATATCATATCAACAAGTTGATTTTACTGATCGGACTGATCTTCGTATTGATCACGAGTATTTATCTATTTGTATTAGCAAAACAAGCGAATGTTGAAACACTGAAATCTGGTTTGAGTCAATCGACCGTGATCTATGATAAAAATAATGAAGAGGCTGGGACGTTGTATGCGCAAAAAGGGTCTTATGTGGAGTTAGATGCGATTTCTCCATTGATCCAAGATGCCGTTATTTCGACCGAAGACCGGAATTTTTATCAACATCCTGGTTTTGATATCAAAGGGATTGCCAGAGCAGCAGTAAGGATGATTACATCTGGTGGTACAGGCGGGGGTGGCGGAAGTACAATTACCCAACAGTTAGCCAAAAATGCGTATCTTACACTAGATCAAACGTTTGACCGAAAAGCAAAAGAACTTTTTCTAGCGATTGAGATCGAGAAGAAGTACAGCAAAGAAGAAATTTTAACGATGTATCTGAACAATGCCTATTTTGGTAATGGGGTTTGGGGCGTGCAAGATGCCTCTAGACGCTATTTCGGAGTGGATGCTAACAATGTCACTCTGTCTGAAGCTGCTACGTTAGCGGGGATGCTAAAGGGGCCTGGTATCTACAACCCAATCGATCATCCGGGAAATGCCAATAATCGGAAAAACACAGTGCTAAGTGTGATGGCAGAAAATGGTAAAATCAGTGAAGAACAAGCAACTGCTGAGTCTCAAACGGACATCACGCACTATTTGAATGATACGTATACTGGTTCGGAGTCTGGTTATCGTTATCCTTATTATTTTGATGCAGTGATTGATGAAGCTGTTAGTGAATATGGCTTAGATGAAGCAGATGTCATGAATAAAGGCTATAAAATCTATACGTCATTGAATCAGAATTATCAGCAACAACTAGAAGCGACTTATCAAAATGATGCGTTATTCCCTCCAAATGCGACAGATGGCGCCATGGTCCAATCAGGTTCAGTTGCACTAGATCCGAAAACAGGCGGGGTTGCAGCGCTCGTTGGTCGACGTGGGGAACATGTCTTTAGAGGATTCAACTTTGCGACGCAGATGAAACGTTCACCTGGTTCATCGATCAAACCGCTTAGTGTGTTTGCTCCCGCATTAGAAGCTGGCTATACACCGTCAAGTATTCTTGAAGATAAACCACAATCTTATTATGATGCACACAACTTTGATGGGACCTATCAAGGGGAAGTACCGATGTATCAAGCGGTTGCTCAAAGCTTGAATTTACCAGCTGTGTGGTTACTTCATGAGATTGGTCTTCAAAAAGGCTTTGATAAGACAAAAGAATTTGGCTTACCTTTAGCTGATTCAGACAAGTATTATGGGTTAGCGTTAGGTGGTTTGAAAAATGGGGTATCTCCTATGACTATGGCGGGGGCTTATGGTTCATTTGCCAATAATGGGAAGATGTATACACCGCATTTGATCACCAAGATCGTTGACTCTACTGGAGCAGTCATCGTTGATAATACCAACAGTAAACCAAAGCAGGTCATTTCCGAAGAAACGGCGAACCAAATGACCAGCATGTTACTAGGTACGTTCTCAAATGGAACGGGTGTTGCAGCGAATCCATATGGTTATACGGTGGCAGGAAAAACAGGAACGACAGAAACCAATTTTGATGCAACAAAAGCGAATGACCAATGGATTGTTGGATATACCCCAGATGTAGTCATCTCTACTTGGTTGGGATTTGAAGAAACGAGTGAACTTCACTACTTAGAAGGTACAAGTGGCAATGTGGTGGGGAAAGTCTTCAAATCGGCAGCAGAAGGCATCTTGCCTTACACTGAGCAAACAAGATTCAATGTTGCGGATGCCTATGCTACCGGTGGTCAAGTCGTCCCAGCAGATCAAGTACCAGATAATTCACAAACCAATGAAGAGAATCAGGGGAACTGGCAAGACAATTTAGATCGTTATGGTGAACAAGCGAAAGACGGTCTAAGGAATTTTGGTGATATGCTGAGAGAAGGCGTACAAGGTATCGGTGATGCAACACGAGATCTATGGCGTCGATTCCAGGGAGAGTAGGCACTTTGAAAACGAATCACCTCATGTTACAATAGAGTTTATTAAATAGAAGAAAAGAGGCCGTCGTATGTCAAATATTTATGATAGTGCAAATCAAATCGAACGTGAGATTCGTGAACTAAAAGAATTCAAAGAGCTAGAAGAAGCTTATGCAAAAGTAAAAGCGAATGAAGAAGCACATCAACTATTCAAAGATTTCCAAGCAATGCAAATCGAATTACAAGAAAAACAAATGAGCGGACAAGAATTCAGCGATGAAGATGCTGCCAGAGCCCAAGAAATGGCAATGAAAATCCAAACAGAAGAAGTTATCAATGACTTGATGCAAAAAGAACAAGGATTCAGCACGATCATCAATGATTTGAACCGTATCATCATGACACCAGTACGCGACTTGTACAGCGAATAGTCATCAGCAAAATAACTCTTTGGCATGAAATCTCTAAAGGATTTCATGCCAGTTTTTTTTATAAAAAACAATTTTTTCTTTCAGGAGAAAAAGTGATGGACAGGCAATGATCATCCTTTGTTATCATTAAGTTGCAGAAAGATACCAATAAACAAATGAGAGGATGTGAACCTATGCGAAAAAAAATGACAATTGAAATTAACGCACCTATTAAAGAATTGAATGTTACAAAACCTTTTGACTTAGCCCTTTTCAATCAATTTATTCTACATAAACGAACAAAAGAGTTACTACAGACACTAAAAAAAATGAAACATCAACTTGTCGAAGATTCATGGGCCTATGATAAACATTTTCGTTGGGTATCCACAAAAACGCATTTCGAGCATTATCAAAACAGTTTGATTTGGGCAGAAAAACTGGATCGAGTCATTTACCAGCGGTTAACAGAAAAACAAAAGAACCACACGCCTTTTTCTCTTCTTTCGCTCATGATAACTCATCGTTATATCCACGAATATGCACGTTATACGGTGAAAGACCAACGAATGATCTTTCAAGAAATCCGCCAAAGTCCACAAATAGAAAATAAAGATCTTTTTATGTTTGAAAAATTAAAAGAGGGTGTCAGCTTGGCAATTACGTCTAGAAGGCCTTCGCTAGCGGAAAAACCAAAGAATAACAATCAAACACAAAGTCTTTGATTGTGTCGGTGAGTCATAATTTAATAGACTGAATGAGGTCGGGACAGAAGTGTTTAGCCTCAAGAAATAAGGAGCCATCCACGAAAATTGTTTTTAAAATTTTTGTGGGTGGCTCCTTATTTTTCGAAGAGGTTACTTCTGTTCCCGCCGTTTATTCGGTTTTAGGGGGGCGAGAGTCCTAATGTCTCAGACACGCTTTGTCTGGGGAAAATTGTAAATTCTTTGAATCGAGTTTTAGATAGAAGAGGTTTCAAGGTAATTTACTAATGAAAAATCTGTTTCTTTTAGTAGTTCAACGACGAGTTGAGCGACTAAAGCAGCGCCTTCTGGACTAAAATGGGTGTTGTCACAAAGGCCTGAGGGATAATTTTCATAAGTATCAACTGGTAAATGCAAGTAGAATTTTTTTGTTTCTTCTTGCGTATACTGTTGAAGAGTAGTTTGTGATCGAGTAAAAACATCCAAAATAGGGTAGTTATTTTTTTCTGCGAATTGCCTCATTGCGTTTGGATATTCTCCTAAGCAGTTCGGATCTAATTCCCCATTTTTTAAGTAAAGGCGTCGTGTGACAGGGGTCAAGAAAATTGGCTGTACATTTAAGGATAAGGCTGTTTGCGCATAGATATCAAGTGCCTCCAGATACCCACCAAATGGTTCTGTTCCTTTTGCTTCAGTGATTTTTTGGTCGTTGTGGCCAAACTGGATCAGTAAAAAGTCTCCCGCTTGAAATTCTTCTTTCAAGCAAGTGAATCGTCCTTCTTCAATGAATGATTTTGAACTACGGCCATTTTTTGCTCGGTTGTTTATCCGAATCTTAGGTTGGAAGTATTTACCGAGGACTTCTCCCCAGCCGGTCTCTGGTCGAGCAGTCAGGTTTTTGATTGAAGCAGTGGAATCGCCTGCGATATGGATCGTTTGCATAGTCACTTTTCTTCCTCAAAGAAACCGAAATAGTTTCGCGCATTTGTATAACAGATATCTTCCACTAAGGTTCCTAAAAGATGGATGTCTTCGGGCGCTTCGCCTCGTTCCACGATTTCACCGATCAGCTCACAGAGAACACGTCGGAAATACTCGTGTCGTGTATAAGAGAGAAAACTGCGAGAATCCGTCAACATACCGACGAAATTTCCTAAAACACCGCTATCAGCAAGTTGTGTCATCTGTTCACGCATGCCTGCTCGGGTATCGTTATACCACCAACCAGAACCGAGTTGGAGTTTTCCAGCCGTTTCCTTTTGAAAGCTACCCATCAGAGCAAGCAGTAAGGGATAATCATTTGGATTGAGCGAATAAAGGATGGTCTTCGGTAATTGATCGTTTTTCTCGGCATGATCCAGCAACTGTTGCAGGTGGCTGGTTAGTGGTTGATCGTTGATCCCGTCGTAACCAGTATCTGGCCCTAAGCGTGTGAATGCTTGGGTATTGCAGTTACGATAAGCATGGAGATGCAACTGCATCGTCCAACCATGCGCATGATACAGAGGGATCAGCCGGTTGAGTGTTTCTGTTCGATAAGCATCAATTTCTGTCTGTGTCAGTGTTTCTTTTGCCAATGCTTTCTGGAAAATCTGTTCAAGTTCTTTTTCAGAAGCTTTGTGATAGGACAAGCGATCTAATCCATGATCCGATAGGCGACAGCCATGCAGGTGGAAATAGTCGATCCTTTGACTCAATGCGGTGATCAAAGAAGTGTAATCAGCGATTGGTTTGCCAATTACGTGAGACAATTTTGACAACCATTCAGAAAATCCCTCGTGGGTGAGATTTAATGCAGCATCTGGTCGAAACGCTGGTAATACTGTGAGATCAGGTTCTTCTTTTGCCAATAATTCGTGATAGACTAACTCGTCAATGGGATCATCTGTTGTGCAAATGACAGTCACCTTCGCATTTTTCGCAATCTCTCGTCGACGAAACGCTGGTTCAGCTAACCGTTTATTTGCTTGTTCCCAGATATTAAGAGCATTTTCTTCATTGATCAGTAAATCGATTTGGAAGAAACGTTTCAATTCAAGATGTGTCCAAGTATACAAAGGATTGCCTATGATTTTCGGCACCGTTTGACACCAAGCGTAAAATTTTTCGTAATCTGAGGCGTGACCAGTGATTTTTTCTTCTGGAACACCACAGGCTCGCATCAAACGCCATTTGTAATGATCGCCACTCAACCAGGCTTCTGTCAAATTAATGAAAGGTTTGTTCTCATAAATTTCTTTTGGTGATAGATGACAGTGATAGTCGATGATCGGCATTTTTTCAGCAGATGAATGGTACAGTTTTTTTGACCATTGATTGGTTAATAAAAAATCATCAGATAAAAACATTTACTTCACTTCTTTCAATTTCAAATTGGGTAGTGATAAGAAAAATCAAAGTGTGACACCATTTTTAAAAATAGCTAGTTCTCTTACATCGTTGGCTTCGTTTTTTGTCTCTTCTCCGCTCGCAACACGGATGATTTTATCGATAAATAAAGGTAAGACCTCTGCCATGGATTGAGTCAACAATTTACCAGCATCAAAGTCCATCCAATGTTGTTTTCGTTCGAATAAAGGTGTATTGGTTGATACTTTTAGCGTGGGAACGTAAGAACCAAAAGGTGTTCCTCTGCCTGTGGTGAACAAGACGAGTTGACAATCAGCAGAAGCTAACGCAGATGCGGCAACAAGGTCATTACCAGGTGCCTCCAGTAAACTCAGCCCAGTTTTACGTACTTTTTCACCATAAGCTAACACATCGACTACCGTTGAATTTCCTGCTTTTTGGGTGCAACCAAGTGACTTGTCTTCTAAGGTAGAGATACCACCTGCTTTGTTTCCGGGAGAAGGATTTTCATAGACTGGTTCATTATAAGAGAGAAAATATTGTTTGAAATCATTGATCAATTGAACGATCGATTCAAAGACTGCTTGATTTTCTGCTCGTGCCATCAGAACTTGTTCGGCACCAAACATTTCGGGCACTTCCGTCAAGATCGTGCTACCACCTTGTGAAATCAAATAGTCAGAAAAGGCACCTAGCAATGGATTTGCAGTAATCCCTGACAACCCATCTGAACCACCGCATTTTAGCCCAATCGTTAGTTTATCCAGAGGAACAGGAACACGGAAATCTCTTCGTGCGATTTCTGCTAATTCTTCAAGCAAAGAGACGCCATGTCCTATTTCATCAGTGACATCTTGGGCAGTTAAAAATTTTACTCGTTGTTTGTTATATTTATTTAAACTAGTCTTTAATTCTTGTATCGTATTATTCTCACAACCTAATCCAAATACAAGCACACCGCCAGCATTCGGATGATGGATCGCATCAGCTAGAATCTTTTTCGTATTCTCATGATCCTTGCCTAATTGAGAACAACCATAAGGATGTTTTAAAATCGTGAGATGATCGAAAGGATTGTCATCTGCATGTCGTTTTTTATATTCTTGGATGATCAATTCAGCGATTCCATTGACACAGCCAACGGTTGGAACGATAAAGAGATCATTGCGAATCCCAGCTTGTCCGTCTTCACGAAGATAGCCTTGAAAGGTGCGATTTTCTTGTGGATAGACGATGGGGCGTGATTTTGGTTGGTATTGGTAGCTTTCCTCACCAGAAAGATTTGTTTTGATATTATGCGTATGTATCCATTGTCCTGCTTTGACATCCGTCAAGAGATGACCAATCGGATAGCCATACTTGATCACATCAGCCCCTGCGCTCAAATCAGACAAAGCAATTTTATGACCTAAGGGGATTTCTTCAAAGGTAGTTAATGTAAAATCATCGAAGCGAAGTGTTGTATTCGTTGGAATCGTGGTAGTAGCTACGACAACGCTGTCCTGTGGGTGTAATTGGATGATTCGAGTGGAGAAATCTGGATCAGTCATGTTTTTCATCCTTTCAATTCATATAATACGTTACGAATGCCTTTTTGATCGATCTCTGTCACGTAATGTGAAACTGTTTCTGTTAAATCAGGAAGTACGGATAGATCTTCGCCCCAAAGCGTTGGATTTTTCAATAGTTGAAGGACAGCAGTCTCTGGCTCAGCCCAAGCTTCAGCGAAACTAGCGAGTACCATAGGGTCATCGTTTACATGGATTTTCGAATGATCGGCACGATAAAGCAAGATCAAGGCAGCAAATGAGACAGTCAGATAGGAAGGAAGTGCTTCCCTTTTTTCAATGTATTTTTTTAGAATAGGTAGTAATCGTGTTTGAAATTTGGCAACACTGTTCAAAGCAATCGCATGTAATTGATGATGTGCAAAAGGATTTAAGAACCGTTCGTTGATTTGTCTAGCGTATGCCAGCAACTCTTCTTCAGGTAAGCGTAGCATTGGGATCAATTCCCTAGTCACTAATGTGTTGATGTAATCGGATAGTAGAGGATCTTTCATGACTTCTTCGACTGTTGAGACGTTTGACAGTAGACCAATCGCCACCATTGCAGTATGAGGACCGTTGAGTAGATGGACTTTTCGTTCACGATAGGGCGTCAAATCATCAGTCAAGACAACATTCAGACCTGCTTTTTTTAATGGTAAGTGTTCATTCAATTCCTCCGGTGCTTCGATCACCCACAACATAAATGGTTCAGCTTTTACCAACAGTTGATCGTCATATCCCAATCGTTGGTGCAGTTCATCGATTTCATCTCTCGGGAACCCAGGAACGATCCGATCCACCAAACTACAATAAAAATGATTTTCTTGGTGTAACCAATCGATAAATTCTGTTTCAAGCTGCCAATTTTTTGCATACTGTAAAACGAATTTTTTTAAAAGCTCTGCATTGCGATCAATCAGTTCGCATGGGATGATCGTGAGTCCATTTTTATTCATTTTGAATCGATGATACAAAAAGGCAGTCAATTTTGCGGGGAAGCTTGTTGGGGGGAGATCATTTTGCGTATCGGCTTCATGATAACTAATACCAGCTTCTGTCGTATTAGAAAAGACAAAGGCTAATTCATCGATTTCTGCCAATGCGAGGAACTCTTGCCATTGCTCGTAAGGGTTGAGCGTACGGTCGATCACAGTGATCGGCTCTGTCGTATCGATGACTTTACCATCAATTAACCCTTGGAGTAGAACTGTATAGAGTTGATCTTGTTCAGCCAGCTTGTCACTTAGTCCGTGAGCTAGTGGTTGGACGATTGCAACATTTCCTTGATAGAGGCCTTGATTGTTTAACTGCTGAAGTTGCCAATCAACGAATCCTCTCATAAAATTCCCTTCACCAAACTGTAGACAAGTAATTGCAGCTTGATTTTTAGGGTATTGCTTTTTAGTTAATCTTTCCATTGAATGATTTCCTTTCTGTGAGACAAAAATTTTATGATAAAAATCTCTGAAACGTAACGAGAATTATCAATAGTTGTTATTTTTATGACGGCTACATGCTTATTTTTCACGAATTTGGTGTTTTTTGTTGATAGCAAAATCTATTGCTCGTGTTCATGCTTAAATCAATCAATTGGTGGCGCATTCATCGTAATATGAATAGAAGTTTTAGTCAACATAGCTTGATATCGTTAGGTTTGACTCTTTCAAAAAAAATTATGTTTTTAAATAGTAGTATGTTAATCTGAAAGAGTGAAGATACTCATTGCTTTAGAAGATAATCAATTTTACATAAAATGTAAGCCTTTTAATTTCGGGAGGAGAGGAAGTTTGATGAAAAATAAAATGTTGTTTTATCAAATGTTTTTACCGATTTTTATTATCGGTATGGTACTGGTCATTGGCTTTAGCTTATTTATCTATACCAACACCTATGACTCGATTGAAGAGAACTATTTACTAGATAAACAAAATCTATTGAAACAAATCAAAACAAATGTAGAATGGAAGTTTCGAACGATCGAGTATTCTTTCGCTACATACGGCTCCACTAAAAACTTCTCCGAAATATTTCAATCTCCTTTGAATCATACCGACTACACTATTTATTCCGAAGTACGAAAAGAACTTAATTTTATTGAAACGATCGCAATGGAGGAAAATGCGTTCAAGTTAGTCAGCCTAAAAGGCGGTTGGGGTGTCGTGAATGGGTCGCTGAATCAACTATCACCACAAGAAGTGACTGATTTAAAAGCCCAGTACGTCCATCAGGATCAACAAGTTTTTTGGACGAAACAACCAGATGGAATTGAAATGGTTGTTGCATTACCTAAAGCAGTCAGTGAAAAGTATGCGCTAGGTTTTGCTTCGATCGACCATCAGGCGCTGAAACGAATCATTGAACGAAGCAATGAAGACCGCTTAACGATCTATTATGGAGCAGAGATACTTTTTACTGATGCTGAATCATCAAAAGAAGGGATGATAACAGTCCAAAATATCGAAGCGAATGTACCAACAGTGGTTCAAAGAAATGGTCGGAATTTCATCTTGCTCCAATCTGATTACAATCAATGGCAGTATCAATTAGAGATCGATCCTGCAACTATAGGTACGACTGTCCGAAACTTGCAAATCGGATTAGCCACTGTATCCTTTACTTTGATCATTTTACTGGGGGGCTTGTCCTATATCTTTTCTGAACGATATGTTCGTCCTATCAGTCAGATTCAAGACCGACTGAATCTCCATTCGGAAGGCTTGTCTGGGAAGAAATTAGAGAACGTTGTCCAGTCAGTGAGCCAAGTAATTGGTGAAAATGAATTATTAAGTGCGAATTTGATTACACAGAAACCACAACTAGAAACTTTATTTGTCTTGAGCCTCTTTAGAAATCGTGTGGAAAAACGGGAATTGGATCAACGATTACAGCAGTTCAACTATGACTCGCAAAATGAATGTTACTATACAGCAATCGTGCAGATCGATCTTTTAGAAGAGAGCCATGGAGGAGAACGAGATTTATTACTATTGGCTATCAACCAAATGATTGCTGAGATTGTTCCTAAAGAAGAACGAATGATTCCTATCGTGCTAAACGAAGAAATGCAAGCAACGATTTATCGAAGTCCAAAGGAAGAAGTATTCGCGAATAAAAAAGTAATGGATCACTGTCGCCAGATACAAAAAATGATTCAAGAATATCTCAAATTGACTGTTAGCATTGGGATCAGTGATTGTTTTACTACGCTGAATGACAGTAAGCAATCTGTCGACCAAGCGAAAGAAGCCTTATATCATCGGGTAAACACTGGACCAAATTCAATTGTGTTCTACCATGAAATCATCTCAGAGCAACAGGAGAAGACACTGATCAAATATCCGATGGAAAAACAAAATCGTTTATTTGAAGCAATCCGTTCAGGAAACGAACACGTCAGTTGCCTTCTTCACGAATTGATCGTTGAGATGTTCACTCAAAATAAAAATCGATTGAATCGAGAAGTTGTAGCTATTCGTTTAGTCAATGAATTTGTTCAGTTGGGGCAACTATTGGGTGTGAATATTACGCAGTTTGAAGAATTGAAGCAAATATATGTTAAGGTGTTATATACTTATCATCCTCAAGAACTTGAACAATTGCTGTTAGAACAATTTGTTCAACCGATCACAAAAAACTCTCAAGAAATCACGGAGCAAGAGTTTAAATCGTTATCAGAAAAAATGATCCATATCATCTATAGCGAATATGATTGTGATCTGTCGCTAGACATGGTGGCAGATCGCCTTCATTATAATCCTAACTATTTGAGTAACGTGTTTAAAAAAGAAACCGGTGAAAACTTTGGAGATTTCATTCAGAACTATCGCTTAGAGATCGCTAAGAAGTGGTTGACGGAGACGACGTTATCCGTGAAAGAAATAGCAGAAAGACTCAAATATCGTAACTCACAAAATTTTATTCGCTTTTTCAAAAAGAAAGAATCCGTCACTCCTGGTGAGTACCGTAAGAAAAACCGCTGAGGACAACTTAGTGACACCGATCATTAAAGTCCTACATGAGTTACTCAGGAAAAATATTTGTTTTTATTGTGAGGAATAGCACGATCTTTGAAAAATTAGTTTTTCCTAGATCGTGCTATTTAAATGAATAATTAATTTTAAGCGTATCTTTAAGTATGAAAGGGTCAACCTTTGACAGAGCCGACCAATGCCCCTTTTACAAAGTACTTTTGAACAAATGGATAAGCAACCAACATTGGCACTGTAGCAATCACGATGACGGCCATTTTGATCGTTTGTGCCGGTGGAATGATATCGACAGCACTACTTTCTGCCTGCATCCCGCTTGACACGATCACGATTTGACGTAACAAGATTTGAATCGGCCATTTTGAAGAATCGTTAATGTATAAAATCGCCGTCATATAAGTATTCCAATAGGTCACAGCATAAAAAAGTGAAATCGTCGCAATGGAAGGTAAAGCAAGGGGCAACATAATTTTGAAAAAGACTCCAAAATCAGTACAGCCATCCATTTTGGCAGATTCTTCTAAACTATTAGGTAAAGCTTGAAAAAAGTTACGCATGATGATCATGTTCATGGCGTTGACAGTTACAGGTAAAATCATCGACCAGTACGAATTGATCAATCCCAAGGAGCGCACCACTAAGAATGTCGGGATCATTCCACCACTAAAGAGCATGGAAAAGACAACCATAAAGTTAAAAAATCCTCGCCCAAAAAGATATTTACGTGATAATCCATAGGCCATCAATGAAGTCACGCACATGCTGACGACCGTCCCAAGCCCAGTAACCCCAATAGAAACAGCTAAAGCTCGGAAAATCGTTGGTGTAGATAAGATGTAACGATAGGCATCTAAAGAAAACGTAGTAGGGAAAAGGATGAATTTTTTTGCTACGACTTCTTGTGTAGAAGCAAATGAAGTGGCGATGATATTTAAAAACGGTACGATACAGATCAAAGCTAATAATAGTAGAAAAATGGAATTAAAAATCGTAAAGCTTTTTTCTCCAAGCGAAACCTTTTTTTTCATTTAGAGAGAACCCTCCTTAAACCATAAGTATTTTTGTACCTCCAATCTATCATCTGCTTGAAATTACGTACATAATCATTTTTTAGGGAAGGAAAATCATGAGGTTTCATATAGCTGCAACGGGCATTCCCTAAAAAATCGATCAGATGAAGCGGAAAGTGAGGAATCAAGTGATGATCGCCAGTTACCTACGTCAGTGAAAATGATTATATACGGAATTACTTTTCTTCCTTTATGCTGTGGATAGCGGTTAAAGTCACACAATGTTTAACAAGGAGGGCTTATGGAGAGTGTAAAAAGAGAGCTGGGTTCAATTACTTTATCAAAAAAGGAAGAACGAATAAAAAGAAGAAGGAAGACGATTGCTGGAATCAAAACGAATAAATTTTTGTACTTGATGATTCTTCCAGGAATCCTTTATTTCATTGTTTTCAGATATTTACCTATGGGTGGCTTAGTGATTGCGTTCCAAGACTATCAACCTTATCTGGGGATTCTTGGTAGTCCTTGGGTTGGTTTCAAGCACTTCATTCGATTATTTACTGAGCCAACATTTTTTATGCTGTTGAGGAATACGCTGATTTTGTTTGGACTGAATATTTTTGTCTTTTTCCCAATGCCGATCATTCTGTCACTTCTATTGAATGAAGTAACGAACAAGCGATTCAAGAATAGTATCCAAACAATCATTTACATTCCGCATTTCATGTCTTGGGTCATCATCGTCTCAATCACCTATGTCTTTTTGAATGTGGACGGTGGGGTCATCAATGAATTTTTGGCCAGTATTGGGCTAGATAAAATAAGTTTTTTGACGTCGCCTGACTGGACACGAACAGTCTACATTGGACAGGTGATTTGGAAAGAACTAGGGTGGTCAACGATCATTTATCTCTCTGCAATCACCGCAGTAGATACGCAATTATATGAAGCAGCCGAAATGGATGGGGCAGGACGTTTACGTAAGACGTGGCATGTGACATTACCTGCGATCCGTCCAGTGATCATTACCTTGTTGATTTTAAAAATTGGTCAAACACTTGACTTAGGATTTGAGCATATGTACTTACTACTCAATTCATTGAATCGCAGTGTGGCAGAGATTTTTGATACATATATCTATACTGCTGGATTGAAAAATGGACAATTAAGTTTTAGTACTTCAATGGGCTTATTCAAAGGTGTAGTGGGCTTGTTTATGGTCGTACTTGCGAACAAGGTAGCAAAAAAATTGGGTGAAGACGGTGTGTACTAGAAAAGGAGCAAACAGATGTTGCAAAAGTTAGAGAGTACAAATAAAAATTTGATCAGACTCCTGCAACTCGTTTACTTAAATTTTTTGTGGGGAATATTAGTCGTTTTGGGTCTCGGACTATTCACTTTTGGTCCAGCGTCTTACGCAATGGTCTCAGTGATCCGAAAGTGGCTACGCTCATCTGAAGATTTTCCACTGACACATACGTACTTTCGCTATTTTAAAGAAAATTACAAAGAAACGTTGTTGATCAGTTGGTTATATTTTGCAGTTGCTTTCGTCCTGTACGTAGATCTTGCCTATATCCAAAATTGGTACTTACGCGTAGTGATTTTGGTCATCAGCTTTTTTTACGTGTTATCTGCGCTGTATATTTTCCCGATTATGGCCCATTACCAATGGCAAGGGATGTTTTATAAAATCAAAATGGCTTTTTTGTTTGGTTTTTCTCAGTTACATTATTCACTTGTTTTACTATTAATCATTATTGGCAGTTATGCGGTAATTATTCGCTTAGTGCCTGGTATGTTGACATTCATGGGGAGTAGCTTCTTCTTTTTTGCCATCACTTGGACAGCGGTGCAACTATTTGATCGTCTTAAAAAGAAAGAAGTAGCAATAGATAAAAATACATTCAGTGAAGGAGAACAATTATGAAGAAAAAAATGTTAGTAACAGCAGGAATCGGTTTGCTCAGCATACTTGCTTTATCAGCTTGTGGCAATGATTCAAGTGATACATCCGCAGATACAGAGGATGGAAAAACACGAATCACGTGGTTGAACATTTTACATACAGCTTCGCCGCCTAATGATACGATCGTTGATAAAATCGAGGAGAAAACCAATTCAGAATTGACGTTCAACTGGATTCCTGATGCGTCAAAAGAGGAACGGTTGACCACTGCATTAGCTTCAAATGAGCTGGGAGATATCGTAACACTACAAATTGCTATGTTAAAAAATTCCTCTGTGCGAAATGCGTTAAAGTCCGGTGTTTTCTGGGATGTGTCTGATTATTTAGCTGACTACAAAAATTTAAGTAAGATATCAGAGGATCGAATCGAAGCGGCAAGTATCGATGGTGCACTATATGGCGTACCTATGCAAAAAGATTACGCTCGTGCAGGTTTAGTTATCCGAAAAGATTGGTTGGACAATCTAGGATTGGAAGTACCAGATACATTGGATGAACTTTATGAAGTAGCGAAGCAATTCACAGAAAATGATCCAGACGGCAATGGTGTCGATGATACAGTTGGTTTTGGCGATCGCGCCCCGAGTGATATCCGTTACACGAGCTTCAAATTATTTACATCGTATTACGGTGCACCGAATGGTTGGAAAGTAGAGAGTAACGGTCAATTTACACCTGAATTTGATACAGATGAGTATATGAAAGCGATGAATTTTTCTAGAGACTTATTTGAAAACGGTTACTTAGCGCAAGACTTTGCAGTGACTCAAAAGACAGATCAACAGGAACAATTTGCACAAGGTAAAACAGGGATCTATACCGGGATGATCGATATCAAAAACCTAAAAAATATGGGGAAAGATATTCAACCAGAGATGGAGCTTGTGCCAGTAAATAAAATATCAGATGGTGAAGATGGGGATTACCATGTATGGTCAGAAGGAAATGGCGTAGGGGGACTATTGGCATTTCCTAAATCCTCGGTCAAAGATGAAGCACAATTGAAGAAATTACTCCAGTTTGTCGATGATTTATTAGAAGAAGATATGTATAAATTGATGACAGGTGGTATTGAAGGAACACACTACCAATTGCAAGAAGATGGCGCGATTGAATACATCGACATGGATCTTTGGCAACAGGAAGTGCAACCATTATCCAGTTCAAGACCAAGTGAAGTTACATTTTCATTTAAAGATGCTGATCCAGAGAAAGAATTATCCAATCAATTAGTCAAAGAAAATGAACAGTTTGTTGTGTTAGATCCAACGGTTCCATTAGATTCAGAGAAAAACAATGAAGTCGGTTCAGAAATCGAAAAAATCATGATCGATGCAACTGTCCAGTATATTATGGGACAAATAGATGAAGATGGATTCAAACAAGCAATCAGCAATTGGCGTGCCCAAGGTGGCGATCAAATTGCTGAAGAATATGAAGAGGCTTATAAAGCTGCACAGTAATAGTAGATGTATCAAAGAAAGGGCTGTAACTATTCCAACCGCAGCCCTTTCTCTTTTAAAATGATTGATTGGAGGAAGAAGATTGAATTGGTCAGAGAAATTAGCAGATAGTATTATGGCACGTACACCTTATTTGTATCAAGATAAAGGATATGAACGAAAATGGTCATATGATTATGGTGTCGTTTTGAAAGGATTTCAGTTGTTATGGCTGAAAACGAAGGAGAAGAAGTACTTAGACTTTATTCAAACAAATATTGACTACTTCGTACAAGAAGATGGCTCGATCAAAGGCTATAAATTAGAAGAATACAATATCGATCATATCAATACTGGAAAACTGTTCTTTATCCTCTATAAAGAAACAGGAGATGAAAAATATCGCAAAGCAGCAGAAAATTGCGCCAAACAATTGTCGAATCATCCAAGGACCTCTGAAGGTGTGTTTTGGCATAAGGCGATCTATCCTTGGCAAATATGGTTAGATGGTTTGTATATGGGAGCGCCTTTTTATGCAGAATTTATCCAAACCTTTACGCCGAAAAAAGATTATCAAGATGTCTTACGTCAATTTGAGATCAGTTATCAGCGATTGTTCGACTCAAAAACGAATTTATTGTTCCATGCATGGGATGAAAAGATGAAGCAACCTTGGGCAGATCTAGAAACGGGATTATCCCATCATTTTTGGAGCCGCTCAATTGGTTGGTATTTGATGGCGTGTGTCGATACTTACGAGTTGTTGCATAAAGAAGTGGACTGTCGATTATTGGGGCAAATTGTGACATCCACATTGGAAGCATTATTGCCTTATCAATCAGAAACTGGCACCTGGTACCAAGTAACAACCGAAACGAAACGTAAAGGGAATTATTTAGAAGCTTCAGGAAGCAGTATGTTCGTTTATGCGATGGCAAAGGGGATTCGCTTAGGAATACTGGAGAAAGAAGTGTGGTTTCCTCAGTTGAAAAAATCTTATCAAGGTTTGTTTGATGAATTTGTTTTGGAAACAAAAGAAGGCTGGCTGAATCTGAATAAAAATTGCCAAGTTGCAGGTCTAGGTGGTGCAGACCAAAGAGATGGTTCTTATGCTTACTATATTAGTGAACCAATTGTATGTAACGATCAAAAAGGTGTTGGTGCCTTTTTGCAAGCCTTAGTAGAAGTGGAAGGTGTATCTAAGTGATAAATATTTTAAGCTTAGGTGCCTCAGTCGATAGACTCAACACGACGGTGATCCAACAAGCCATTGATCAAGTAGCCGAAGCAGGTGGGGGAAGAGTAATCATTCCAAGTGGGCAGTTTTTAACGGGGCCATTGTGCTTGAAAAGTAATGTGGAGTTGTATCTTTCTCCTGGAGCAGTATTGAAATTTACAGATGACCCAGCTCAGTATTCAGCTATTTTATCCAGCTGGGAGGGTGTACCTAAAAAGGTCTATGCTTCATGTATCTATGCGCAACATGCAGAAAATATTGCTGTCACTGGTTTAGGGAAATTAGATGGTAGTGGTCCTAGCTGGTGGCGCATTTTTCGAGAGGAGCATGAAACACTTGAGTACCCTCGGCCAAAATTGCTTGGTTTTGATCATTGTCGACGAGTAACAATTCGTGATATCCAGTTGGTCGACTCACCAAGTTGGACGATCCATCCGAATCATTGCCAAGATGTGACGATCGATCATGTAGTCATTTGTAATCCTGCTGATTCCCCGAACACAGATGGTATTGATCCAGAGTCTTGTCACAATGTGCATATCAGTAACTGCCATATTGATGTTGGGGATGACTGTATTGCAATCAAAGCAGGGACAGAGGATGCCGTTAATAAGGTACCTTGTCAAAATATCACGATCACCAATTGTACGATGGTACACGGTCATGGTGGCGTAGTGTTAGGAAGTGAAATGAGTGGCGGGATTCGGAATGTAACGATTTCGAACTGCGTATTCCAACAAACCGATCGTGGGATTCGATTAAAGACACGCCGAGGTCGAGGGGGGATGATCGAAGATGTCCGAGTAACTAATTTGATCATGGACCAAGTACTGTGTCCGTTTGTCATCAATCTTTATTATTTTTGCGGGCCTCGTGGCAAAGATCCTTACGTCTGGGACAAAGAAGTGTATCCAATCGATGAGCGAACGCCACAAGTTCGGCGTATTCATTTTTCATCGATCACTGCTAGAAATGTCCATGCTTCCGCAGGTTTTATTTATGGGTTAGCAGAACAAGCGGTTCAAGACATTTCTTTCGATCATGTCGATATATCAATGGCAAAAGATGCAAAAGTGGGAGTGCCAGCTATGATGACGGGTTTAGAACCCATGCGCCAACAAGGATTTTATGTGCGGTTTGGTAAACATATTTCTTTCCAGCAGATCACGATCAATCATCATGAAGGACCAGCAATCATGATTGAAGATTCGGAAGATATCGAAATTAAACGTATGCGATCGACAGAGTTGGATAAAAAGAATGTATCTATTATAGAAGGAACTTAAATAAAATGGAGTTGATTGAGTACTTAGGGAGAGACGCACGTTGCTTGAGACCGAGTGGTAGCTGTTTATCACAAAAAACCAACGATGATCAAGTAATTGAGTATTATCAATTGGCATTAAATGATCTTGAACCTGTTCCTGCCATTTATATTTATCCAGCAAAAAAGAGGGAGCCTCTGCCTGTTGTGATTTATCTGCACTCGCATGGTGGCGCTTTTTCACTTGGAAAAAGTGAATTGTTAGAAGGTGCATCCTATTTTGTGGAACCTTCGTTTGCGAAGGTTTTGACGAGTATGGGATATGGGGTATGGGCAATCGATGCTTGGGGATTTGAAGAACGCAGTGGAATTGCTGAAAGTGAACTTTTTAAGCAATTCTTATTAACAGGACGAACACTTTGGGGAATGCGGATCTTTGATGTGCTAAGCTTGATCGATTACTTGGAAACACGAGAAGATATTGACACACAACGTATCGCAACGATGGGGTTATCTATGGGTGGACTATTAAGTTGGTGGACAAGTGCATTGGATGAACGTGTGAAAGTATGTATTGACCTAGCTAGCCAAGTAGAGGTTGAAACGCTCTTGAAACATCAGATGTTAGATTGCCACGGTTACTATTATTATATTCCTAATTTATTGAAGGAATATACGACCCTAGCTATCCAGCAAAAAATTGCTCCTCGTAAACGGCTTACTATAGTAGGGACAAACGATCGAATGTGTCCAACAGAAGGCGTCTATCACTTGAATAAACAGCTAGATTTGTATTATCAACAACTGGGAGTACCAATGAATTTTCAAGGACACTCTTTAAATGGTGGACACTTTGAAACACGTGACATGCGAAGTAAGTGGCAAGCATTTTTAAAGGAGCACCTGTAATGGAAACAGAAATCGTGATCGACCCATTCTCAGAGCAAGCAGACTATCAGACCATCCAAGCAGGAATTGCTCATCTTAGCTCATTGCCGGATAGCGTAAAAAAGACCATGATTATTCAAGAAGGTGTCTATCATGAATATGTCGAATGTCGGCTATCGAATTTCCAAATGCTAGGACAAGGAGAAGTACAGATTGTTGGGTGCCGTTTTGCGAAACAAACACTTTCATCTGGTGAAGCAAGAGAAACGTTTCGAACCGCGACGCTATTTCTTGAAGGAGAAAACATTCGTCTCGAAAATATACAGATCATCAATAACGCCGGTGCAGGAGAACAAGTGGGGCAAGCAGTCGCGCTGTTCAATCATGCTCATCAAGTCCAGTTGATCAATTGTCGATTGTGTGGGCAACAAGATACATTGTGCACAGGACCGTTGCCGGCTACACAAAAAGATGGTCGTCTCTTTCTTACACCAGTGACGAAGGAACGCAAGTATTGTCGACAATATTATGAACGATGTTGGATCGAAGGGACTGTCGATTTTATTTTTGGTGGAGCAGATGCGGTATTTGACCATTGTACCATCAAGAGTTTAGCGTGTTTTTCTAATGGCTATATCACAGCCGCTTCAACGGTAAAAGTACAAGAACGAGGTTTTCTTTTTTTTAGGTGTGCAATCGTTGCAGATTTCGAGGTACCTTCTATCTATTTAGGCCGGCCTTGGCGTCCATATGCTCAGGTGACATTTGAAGAGTGTGATGTAGGAGCGCATGTCCACCAAAGTGGTTGGCATGATTGGGATGAGAAACAAAACAGACAAACAGCACGCTATTACGAAAAAAATAATAGATACCAAGGAGAAATTTGTCGCGAATCATGGATCACTGTTGAAACGGAGGACGATTAGATGACGAAAAAATGGGAAATAAGTTTTGGTTTGATCGGTGGATCTGCTGCTTTGTTGTTTTTCGGTGGAATTGCTGTAACGTTCAATCAAATGTCTCTTTCAAATTTTCGAGAAACCTATCAGGCTCTCTCACTAGAGTACATTGGCAGTGTGGAAGAAACGTTTGAGTTATTAAGAAAAACAACAGGATTGTTTAGTGTGAGTCTGTTCCTCTCTTTGAGTGGATTATGTTTGGCTCTTTATTTATCGTTGAAGGGAAAAGCAAGTCCGATGGCAGCGCTCATTTATTTAGTTTCAGGAGTCTTGCTGTTGTTCGGTACACAATTCATTGCTTATCCTTTTGTCTTTTTCTATCTATTAGCAGCGGGTTCAAGTATGTATCGCCAAAAAATAGAGCAGAGGTGGGAAGCAGATGTTTCAAAGTAAAGCAATCAATCCAATCATTCGTGGATTTAATCCTGACCCGAATATTTTAAAAGTGGGTAGCTTTTATTATGTGATCGTTTCTTCTTTTGAATGGTTACCAGGCATTCGTGTATATGAGTCAACGGATCTAATCAATTGGGAACATAAAACGGATATTTTAACGAATCAAGTATCATTAAAGGGTCATCCAATCAATGGAAGTATCTGGGCGCCTCAAATCAGTTACTCAGATGGACGGTTTTATCTTGTTTATACAGATGTTAAAAGCGTAACACGTCCTTTTAAAGATGTTCACAACTACATGATGATTGCGGAAGATATCGAGGGACCTTGGGAGAATCCAATTTATCTAAATAGTAGTGGTTTTGATCCCTCTCTTTTTCATGATCCGCGTACAGGTAAGAAATGGCTGTTGAATGAAATCTGGGACTATCGACTAAAGACACCTAATAAATCTGCAGGGATCGTCATTCAAGAATATGATGCAAAACAAAAACAACTGGTCGGGCCGATTCACACGATCTTTACAGGCACGGAACTCGCAAAGACCGAAGCACCTCATCTCTACTATGTCAATGATTACTATTATTTGCTGACTGCTGAAGGTGGTACTGGTAGTGGACATGCCGTTACCGTTTGTCGTAGTCGTGATTTGTTAGGCCCTTACGAAGTTGATCCCCAAAATCCAATGTTGACAGCAAATGGTTACCCAAGCTCAAGCTTACAATGTGTAGGGCATGCAAGTTTGGTTCAAACAGAAGTCGACAGATGGTATATAGTCCATCTTTGTACTCGTCCTATCGAAGGCGTTGCTATCTTAGGTAGAGAAACAGCTATTCAAGAAGTGTATTGGACAGAAGACAATTGGTTGCGTATAAAAGAAGGAGGAAATGAACCAAGAGAGAGCGTCACCATTCCAACACAAGAGAAAGTGATCCAAAAGATCAATTCTTGTTTTTTTGATGATTTTGAAGGTAAAATGAAACAAAGTTGGAACGCTCGTCGTTGTTTACCAGACACAACTTGGTGCGATTTGACTAGTCGATATGGCTACTTAAGGATGCTCGCAGGAGAATCACTGCAGTCAATGTTTGACCAACACTTATTAGCGGTACGACAAACAACGTTTTCATTTATTGCACAAACTAAAATGGAATATGAGCCAAAGCACTTCAACCAAATGGCTGGACTACTTCTTTTTCTAAATGAAGAAAATTACTATTATTGCTGTTTGACCTGGGATGAAATGATAGGAAAGTGTCTCCGATTACTTAGTGCAGTTGAAGGCCATGTTACGATTAGCCCTGACATTTATCCGCTAAGAGGAAGAGAGACAGTGATCAAAGTAGTTGTTGAAAAGACTTTTGGGCAATTTTATGTGAAACGTTCGCAAGACTGGAAAAAAATCGGTGCTAAAATTGATGTGCAGACACTATCAGGTGGTTTTACAGGAAACTTTGTTGGTATAGGTGTTCATGATTTAAATGTAAGAGGAGGGAGCTATGCTGATTTTGATTATTTTAACTATCAGGAAATAGAAATGGAGTGAAATAAATAAAAAAAGATTAGGTGCAGTGAAAGTTAAATTTTACCTTGACCAATCTTTTTTTTAATGATAGTATAGTCAACGTTGCTGAAACATGAAAACAATCATGAAATTTGTTTAAAAGTTTTGTTGACAATCATATTTTCTTATGATAATATAACGAAGTTGGTTATGAGAGATAAGTTCATACGTGTTGATTTCGCAAAGAAAAAAACAAAATAAACTGTTGACAAATAACAAACGATAAGTTATGATAAGTGAGTTGCTAAAACGACCTCGTGAAAAACGGGCTCAAAAAACTTTTAAAAAATAGTTGACAATCATTCGATGGTTTGCTAAGATATAAAAGTTGCTACGGCAATCACAAACGATAAGTTGAGGCAGTTGTGTTTCATTTATCACGTAGACCTTTGAAAACTGAACAAAGTAAGACAAACCAAATGTGTAGGGCGTCTTGATTCAATTCAAGACAACAAACATTTTTAACAAGCAAGCAATATGCTAGCAAACAATTGAGCTTAACAAATGAACTATTATGATGTTCGAAAGTAAATTTCGAACTACAGTTCCACATCAGCTTTCGCTGTGAGGAACTAGCATATTATGAGAGTTTGATCCTGGCTCAGGACGAACGCTGGCGGCGTGCCTAATACATGCAAGTCGAACGCTTCTTTTCCCACCGGAGCTTGCTCCACCGGGAAAAGAGGAGTGGCGAACGGGTGAGTAACACGTGGGTAACCTGCCCATCAGAAGGGGATAACACTTGGAAACAGGTGCTAATACCGTATAACAATCGAAACCGCATGGTTTCGTTTTGAAAGGCGCTTTACGGTGCCGCTGATGGATGGACCCGCGGTGCATTAGCTAGTTGGTGAGGTAACGGCTCACCAAGGCCACGATGCATAGCCGACCTGAGAGGGTGATCGGCCACATTGGGACTGAGACACGGCCCAAACTCCTACGGGAGGCAGCAGTAGGGAATCTTCGGCAATGGACGAAAGTCTGACCGAGCAACGCCGCGTGAGTGAAGAAGGTTTTCGGATCGTAAAACTCTGTTGTTAGAGAAGAACAAGGGTGAGAGTAACTGTTCACCCCTTGACGGTATCTAACCAGAAAGCCACGGCTAACTACGTGCCAGCAGCCGCGGTAATACGTAGGTGGCAAGCGTTGTCCGGATTTATTGGGCGTAAAGCGAGCGCAGGCGGTTTCTTAAGTCTGATGTGAAAGCCCCCGGCTCAACCGGGGAGGGTCATTGGAAACTGGGAGACTTGAGTGCAGAAGAGGAGAGTGGAATTCCATGTGTAGCGGTGAAATGCGTAGATATATGGAGGAACACCAGTGGCGAAGGCGGCTCTCTGGTCTGTAACTGACGCTGAGGCTCGAAAGCGTGGGGAGCAAACAGGATTAGATACCCTGGTAGTCCACGCCGTAAACGATGAGTGCTAAGTGTTGGAGGGTTTCCGCCCTTCAGTGCTGCAGCTAACGCATTAAGCACTCCGCCTGGGGAGTACGACCGCAAGGTTGAAACTCAAAGGAATTGACGGGGGCCCGCACAAGCGGTGGAGCATGTGGTTTAATTCGAAGCAACGCGAAGAACCTTACCAGGTCTTGACATCCTTTGACCACTCTAGAGATAGAGCTTCCCCTTCGGGGGCAAAGTGACAGGTGGTGCATGGTTGTCGTCAGCTCGTGTCGTGAGATGTTGGGTTAAGTCCCGCAACGAGCGCAACCCTTATTGTTAGTTGCCATCATTTAGTTGGGCACTCTAGCAAGACTGCCGGTGACAAACCGGAGGAAGGTGGGGATGACGTCAAATCATCATGCCCCTTATGACCTGGGCTACACACGTGCTACAATGGGAAGTACAACGAGTCGCGAAGTCGCGAGGCTAAGCTAATCTCTTAAAGCTTCTCTCAGTTCGGATTGTAGGCTGCAACTCGCCTACATGAAGCCGGAATCGCTAGTAATCGCGGATCAGCACGCCGCGGTGAATACGTTCCCGGGCCTTGTACACACCGCCCGTCACACCACGAGAGTTTGTAACACCCGAAGTCGGTGAGGTAACCTTTTTGGAGCCAGCCGCCTAAGGTGGGATAGATGATTGGGGTGAAGTCGTAACAAGGTAGCCGTATCGGAAGGTGCGGCTGGATCACCTCCTTTCTAAGGAATATTACGGAGACTACACACGTTTGTCGATACTTTGTTCAGTTTTGAGAGGTCTACTCTTAAAATTTTGTTCATTGAAAACTGGATATTGAAGTAAAAATGTAAGTAATACAAACCGAGAACACCGCGTTGAATGAGTTTTTTAATAAGTTCAATTGCTTATTTTTCTTGATTGGACTTCTATCGCTAGAAGAAAGATCAAAACCCAACCGCAAGGTTGATAAGGTTAAGTGAATAAGGGCGCACGGTGGATGCCTTGGCACTAGGAGCCGATGAAGGACGGGACTAACACCGATATGCTTTGGGGAGCTGTACGTAAGCTATGATCCAGAGATTTCCGAATGGGGGAACCCAGCATCTTTTATAGGATGTTACGTATACGTGAATACATAGCGTATACGAGGTAGACGCAGAGAACTGAAACATCTAAGTACCTGCAGGAAGAGAAAGAAAATTCGATTCCCTGAGTAGCGGCGAGCGAAACGGGAAAAGCCCAAACCAATGAGCTTGCTCATTGGGGTTGTAGGACTCCGATATGGTAGTTCTTTCAGATAGTCGAATGACTTGGAAAAGTCAGTCAAAGAGGGTGAAAGCCCCGTAGATGAAATTTGGAAGGCACCTAGGAGGATCCTGAGTACGGCGGAACACGAGGAATTCCGTCGGAATCCGGGAGGACCATCTCCCAAGGCTAAATACTCCCTAGTGACCGATAGTGAACCAGTACCGTGAGGGAAAGGTGAAAAGCACCCCGGAAGGGGAGTGAAATAGAACCTGAAACCGTGTGCCTACAACAAGTCAAAGCCCGTTAATGGGTGATGGCGTGCCTTTTGTAGAATGAACCGGCGAGTTACGATTGCATGCGAGGTTAAGTTGAAGAGACGGAGCCGCAGCGAAAGCGAGTCTGAATAGGGCGTTTGAGTATGTAGTCGTAGACCCGAAACCATGTGATCTACCCATGTCCAGGTTGAAGGTGCGGTAAAACGCACTGGAGGACCGAACCCACGTACGTTGAAAAGTGCGGGGATGAGGTGTGGGTAGCGGAGAAATTCCAAACGAACTTGGAGATAGCTGGTTCTCTCCGAAATAGCTTTAGGGCTAGCCTCGGAATTGAGAATGATGGAGGTAGAGCACTGTTTGGACTAGGGGCCCATCTCGGGTTACCGAATTCAGATAAACTCCGAATGCCATTCATTCATATCCGGGAGTCAGACTGTGAGTGATAAGATCCATAGTCGAAAGGGAAACAGCCCAGACCACCAGCTAAGGTCCCAAAATATATGTTAAGTGGAAAAGGATGTGGGGTTGCACAGACAACTAGGATGTTGGCTTAGAAGCAGCCACCATTTAAAGAGTGCGTAATAGCTCACTAGTCGAGTGACCCTGCGCCGAAAATGTACCGGGGCTAAACATATTACCGAAGCTGTGGAGTACACCTTTAGGTGTATTGGTAGGAGAGCGTTCTAAGGGCGTTGAAGGTAGATCGTGAGGACTGCTGGAGCGCTTAGAAGTGAGAATGCCGGTATGAGTAGCGAAAGACAGGTGAGAATCCTGTCCACCGAATGACTAAGGTTTCCTGGGGAAGGCTCGTCCGCCCAGGGTTAGTCGGGACCTAAGCCGAGGCCGACAGGCGTAGGCGATGGACAACAGGTTGATATTCCTGTACTCGTTGTTTTTGTTTGAGCAATGGAGGGACGCAGGAGGCTAAGGAATGCAGACGATCGGAAATGTCTGTCCAAGCAGTAAGTCTTGATAGGAGTCAAATGCTTCTAACTTTAAGGACAAGCTGTGATGGGGAGGGAAATAATAGTACCGAAGTTCCTGACGTCACACTGCCGAGAAAAGCTTCTAGTGAGAAAACAACGACCCGTACCGCAAACCGACACAGGTAGTCGAGGAGAGAATCCTAAGGTGAGCGAGAGAACTCTCGTTAAGGAACTCGGCAAAATGACCCCGTAACTTCGGGAGAAGGGGTGCTGATCGTCAGATCAGCCGCAGTGAATAGGCCCAAGCGACTGTTTATCAAAAACACAGGTCTCTGCAAAATCGTAAGATGAAGTATAGGGGCTGACGCCTGCCCGGTGCTGGAAGGTTAAGAGGAGTGCTTAGCGTAAGCGAAGGTACGAATTGAAGCCCCAGTAAACGGCGGCCGTAACTATAACGGTCCTAAGGTAGCGAAATTCCTTGTCGGGTAAGTTCCGACCCGCACGAAAGGCGTAACGATTTGGGCACTGTCTCAACGAGAGACTCGGTGAAATTTTAGTACCTGTGAAGATGCAGGTTACCCGCGACAGGACGGAAAGACCCCATGGAGCTTTACTGTAGTTTGATATTGAGTGTCTGTACCGCATGTACAGGATAGGTAGGAGCCGTAGAAGTCGGAACGCTAGTTTCGATGGAGGCGCTGGTGGGATACTACCCCTGCGTTATGGCCACTCTAACCCGCACCACTTATCGTGGTGGGAGACAGTGTCAGATGGGCAGTTTGACTGGGGCGGTCGCCTCCTAAAGAGTAACGGAGGCGCCCAAAGGTTCCCTCAGAATGGTTGGAAATCATTCGAAGAGTGTAAAGGCAGAAGGGAGCTTGACTGCGAGACCTACAAGTCGAGCAGGGACGAAAGTCGGGCTTAGTGATCCGGTGGTTCCGCATGGAAGGGCCATCGCTCAACGGATAAAAGCTACCCTGGGGATAACAGGCTTATCTCCCCCAAGAGTCCACATCGACGGGGAGGTTTGGCACCTCGATGTCGGCTCGTCGCATCCTGGGGCTGTAGTCGGTCCCAAGGGTTGGGCTGTTCGCCCATTAAAGCGGCACGCGAGCTGGGTTCAGAACGTCGTGAGACAGTTCGGTCCCTATCCGTCGCGGGCGTTGGAAATTTGAGAGGAGCTGTCCTTAGTACGAGAGGACCGGGATGGACTTACCGCTGGTGTACCAGTTGTTCTGCCAAGGGCATTGCTGGGTAGCTATGTAGGGAAGGGATAAACGCTGAAAGCATCTAAGTGTGAAGCCCACCTCAAGATGAGATTTCCCATTTCTTTAAGAAAGTAAGATCCCTGAGAGATGATCAGGTAGATAGGTCAGGAGTGGAAGTACAGTGATGTATGGAGCGGACTGATACTAATCGATCGAGGACTTAACCAAAATAAAATAAAAAAACTCGGAGAGTTTCTTACTGATACTTCAAATCCAGTTTTGAGTGAACAAGATTTACTCAAATATAGATAACACCAAGTGTGGTGGCGATGGCGAGAAGGATACACCTGTAACCATGCCGAACACAGAAGTTAAGCTTCTTAGCGCCGATTGTAGTGAGGGGTTGCCCCTTGTGAGAGTAGGACGCCGCCACGCAAATGAAAACAGTTGAACGAAAGTTCAGCTGTTTTTTTTGTCTGGATGCGAACAAATTTTCGGTTTTTGCTGAAAAAAAGCAATGGAAATGTTATGATAAATCATGTATAAACAAAAAATGTCAACAGATATCGATCTGTTTTAGTAAAGCGATACAGACAAACTTATATTTTATTATCTTGTATATAGGGAGGTAGTAGCTTAATGGTCAAATTTATTCATGCGGCAGATTTGCATATGGATCGTTCATTTGAAGGATTAGTGGAAATTGATGGAAAAGTTCAAAAGAAATTATTACGGGTTAATTTGACCGTACTTGAAAATCTTGTGGAACAAGCAATCAAACATCAGGTTGATTTTGTTTTACTGGTAGGGGATAGCTTCCACCAGAATCGTCCTTCGCTAAAGATCCAAAAGCATTTTTCGGAACAAATCAAGCGCTTAGGAGAACACAATATCTCAGTTTTTTTAACATTTGGTAATCATGATTTTTATCAAAAAGAGAGATATTGGTTTGAATTCCCCGAGAATCTTTCTTTGTTTACTTCGGAAACTGTAGAGACACTGCAAATGACGACGGATGTTGGTGAAACGATCGCACTCAGTGGTTTTAGTTACACAAAACAATGGATCACTGAGGAAAAGGTACCTGAATTTCCCCAACGTTTTGCTGTCGACTATCATATTGGACTCTATCATGGTGAAATTGGGTCAACTCATGGGAATTATGCACCATTTCAAGCAAAGCAAATGGAAGCAAAAGGCTATGACTACTGGGCGTTAGGCCATATCCATGTGCCAACTAAATTAAATGAAAAAGGAACAATTCTTTATCCTGGTGCACCACAAGGACATACAAAAAAAGAAGAGTCAGCGACTTCAATAGTTCTAGTTGAACTTCAAGGAGCGTCTTGTCGAACAACACCTATAAAAGTAGCAGAGGTTTATTGGAAACGCCAGCAAATTTCTCTCAGAGAAGTGAAACAAACGACGGATGTATTGAAGAAAATCCAACAAGAATTAGTGGAACCCAATAAGATGACACTCGTTGAATTTGAGATCATTGATTATGAACACTTAGATCAGGAAGTGTTGGATCGTATTCATTCTGGAGAATTATTAGATTATTTGAAGGAAGAAACAAACAGGAAATTTTCGAATTTAGTTATTTGGCGTATATCTACTTTAGAAAGAGATAACAAGGTGAAAATTTCTTTGTCTGCTTCAACATTGATGTTTGAACAACTATTCGAAAATTACCAAACAAAAGAAGATTTTCAGCATATATTACAAGAAGCCTACACAAATCAAGAGGCAATCAAAGTGTTGGATCTGCTACCGGATTTTCAAGAATCTACGATAGAAAAGGCCCAAGAAATCATTCGGCAAGACTTTTTGTTTGAGGGGGGTACTGAATGAATATTTTAAAAATCGAAATAGCAGCTTTTGGAAAGTGGCGTCAACAAACCTTTGATTTTACCTCTGGCAATCAGTTGATTTACGGTGAAAATGAAGCGGGAAAGTCAACAATTTATCAATTTATTCAAGCAATCCTTTTTGGTTTTCCATCAAAAGGGAAGAAAAAGAAAGATTACACACCGAGAGACGGGTCTGCATATGGTGGGAAATTATGGCTGAATCATCCTGTACATGGAGAAATTTATGTTGAGAGATATAAACAACAAAATAGAGGTAAATCGAAGGTCACATGTAATGGCCAAAGTGGAAGTGATGAACTCTTAGAAAAACTACTTTCACCTTTGACGAAAGAGTTATTCCAGCAGGTTTTTACATTTCAACAAGAACAACTGAGTGAACTTGCTCATTTAACAGAAAAAGAATTACATGACGCGTTGATTTCATTAGGAATCACTGGAAGTTCTCATGTCTTTCAAAAAAGACAAGAATATTATCAATCAGCTGATAAGTTGTTTAAAAGAAAAGGTCAAAAATTAGTGATTAATCAGCGACTAAATGAATGGAAACAACTACAAGAAAAGATTCATCAAAAGCAAGAGCAAGAGGCGATCTATAGTGAATGGATCATGGAGGAACAACGACTAGCAGAACAACAACAGCTCTTAGTGCATGATATCGAACAAATTAATCAAAAACTTACGCTGTATCATCAACAAGAATTGAATTTCTCTTTATATGAAGAGTGGCAATCACTGAAAAAAAATATGCTAGCTGAAGTACCGGATGAATCACTAATACAAGATTTAGAAGTATTTACCAAACGTTATCAACAAATGAACGAACGTCTGGAAGAACTTGAAGCTTCGTTAGAGCGACATAGTGGGATGGATCAGCAGTCTGCACGTTATTATTTTTATTTAGAACAAGAACAAGAGTTGAAAGCATTACAGCAAAAGCAATTTTCAACTGAGCAATTAATGGATGAGTGGCAAAGACTGCAAGTAGAGACAAGGGAAACAGCGTCAGAATTGAAAATCTTAGAACAACGTTGGCGCTGGGATCGATTGCAACGACCACAGGAATTTATTGATGATCCAGAGTGGCGTTCTTTGTATACGATGGCGCAACAATTAAATGATGAGCACAGTCAGTTAGCGATTCGTTTTGATATTGTGAAGGAACAGCAACAAACACTAGAAGCAGAGATCAATGAATTAGAACTAGCCCATCCAACGCTGCTCCAAACAAGACCGACCCAAGATGTTCCAGAAAAACAATCCTTTTTCAAATTTTACGTTAGTGCGTTAGTGTTAGCTGTGATTGGTTTAATCTTACCTATGCCTGGAAAAATATTGGGGCCATTGCTTGCTTTGGGAGTGGTTGGCTATACGTTTACTCGTAGGAAACCTAAGAACACTACAGACCAAAATTTGCCAGAAATCAAAGGGAAATGGCAAGAGAAACTAGGGCAACTGGATATTGTATTGGCACAATTAGAAGAGATTACTCAAACAATCAATGAGAATAAACGAAAGCAACAAAAAATGGAACAATCAGTGGCTGATTTTGCCTATCATCACTCATTAGGAATAATGAACACGCTTGAAACGATGAAAAATGAGGGCCAAGAAGTAACAGATTATCAAAAGCTTTATGCTGTTTTCCAAAAAAAGCAACAACGAGAACGTGAGATACAGGAACAACTCTTACAGATAGATGGGGAACTTGACCTAGCAAAAGAATGGCTACCACTCCAACATAAATCTCTCTCGGAAAAAATGGCGCTATTAACCACGTTCATCCAAGAGATGGAACAAATGAAATATGCTAGAAGTTATCAACAGAATACTTTATTGAAGCAAGAAATCAACGCATTGAAAAAGAAACAAAAAATGTGGTTAGAAGAATACAAAGAACAATTTACTAGAGCAGAACTTTCTTACCCATCAGAAGTACCGATTTTTTTACAAAAGGCGGAGCAAACGAAGCAACAACAAGCGCGTTTTGAAGAATTGACGCATATTCTTTCCCCAATTTTTAAAACTGTCATTACTTATAGCCAGTTGCAGACTCAGATTGCTCGTGAATCCGAACGATTGCAAGAACTAAAGAGGGAAGAAAGTAGGAAAAGTGAGCAACGTCAACGCTTACAGTTGCAAATTGAGGGATTACAACAAGATGGGACATTAGATGAATTATATCAACAGGAAAGTCTACAAAAAGCTCAACTACAAACTTTATTTGAAGAGTGGGGCGGCTTAGTGATTGCTGGGACATTTTTAGGTGATCTTTCGACAGAATTAAGTGAACGGCAATTACCACAGTTACTCAAATTAGCTGGAGACTTTCTAAGTATCCTAACTGATCGACAGTACCAAGAAATACAATTGAAAAACGATACATTGACATTAACAAATGGTACAGATGAGTTTCCAATTTATGAACTATCGACAGGGACAAAGGACCAGATGATCATGGCGATGCGTTTTGCATATCTTGCTTTGGAAGCGAAACGTTCGATCTGTCCAGTGATCATTGATGATGGCTGGCTACACTACGACCATAAGAGAAAATACCGTTTAGCTAAACTACTAGCTGAATTTAGCAAAACCTATCAAGTAATCTGCTTGTCTTCTGATCAAGAAATGGTAAGCTATTATCATGAGCTAGAACAATCTGTGAGAAAGTTAGAAGGTGCAAATAGTGAAAAAAATACGTGAATTAGTCGTTGATGAACAATTCGAACAATTCGTTTTGATCAAAAATGCAGATGTAAGAATCGCTAAGAACGGTAAGAAATTTATCGCTTTTACATTTCAAGATACATCAGGAACAATTGATGGCAAATATTGGGATGCATCAGAGGACGAGATCAAAAAATTTACGCCTGGAACAGTTGTTTTTTTAAATGGTAAACGCGAGGTCTATCAAGGGAATCCTCAAGTTAAAATCTTGCATATGCGTTTAACAAAAGTTGATGAACCGAGTGATCCAAGTTTGTACATGGAAAGAGCACCATTAAGAAAAGAAGAAATGGAAGAAGAAATCAACCAATTGCTATTTGAGATTACAAATGCACATTGGAATCGAATCGTGCGTTATTTACTCAATAAATACCAAAAACAATTTTTTGAATATCCAGCAGCAAAACGAAATCATCACGCATTTGCTAGTGGATTGGCTTATCATACAGTATCGATGTTACACTTAGGTAAAGCGATTGCTGATGAATACCCTGAATTGAATCGCCCACTACTTTATGCGGGGATTATCTTACATGATTTAGGAAAAGTGATCGAGTTGTCCGGCTCAATGGCAACAGAATACACATTAGCGGGTAATTTAGTAGGGCATTTAGTTTTAATTGACGAAGAAATCACAAAAGCTTGTTTAGCGTTGAAAATCAGTGAGGAAGAAGAAGATGTGCTGATCTTACGTCATATGGTTCTATCACATCATGGATTGTTAGAATATGGTTCGCCTGTTCGACCTCGAATCATGGAAGCTGAAGTCTTACACCAAATCGACACGATCGATGCTTCGATGCAAATGATGTCTACTGCGATTCGTCAAACAGAGCCAGGGAAATATACAGATCGAATATTTGGTCTTGATAATCGTAGTTTTTATGTACCAAAACAGAAATGATGGTAATTGTTCGATAGACAATGAAAGATACGTAACAATTTATTGATATCATCTCATTAGTTTTAAAGAGGTCGAGACAGAAGTATTTAGCCTCGATAAATAAGACGACATCCACGAAAGTTGTTTTTCACCTTTTGTGGATGTCGCTTTATTTCCGAAGAGGGGACTTTTGTTCCCGCCGTTTATTCGCTTTTAGGTGGTTCTAAAGGACTATTTCCCCAAACATTTTTTTATGAACCCAAAGAATTTTTTACTTTCCGTTAGCAGAGATGGATAATGAGAACTGATCGTATTCAAAAAAGTGGTTTAGGAAGACTTCTCTCTTCCTAAACCACTTTTTTTATATTTTCTCTAGCGTGTATTTTTAATGTCTAGAAGCGTATAGTGCTTATTCGTTTGTTGATTCAGTCGTGCTTTGCTCTGTTTCAGATGCTTCAGTAGAATCAGTTGATTTTGTTTCAGAACTCTTTGTTTCTGAGCTTTCTGTTGCTGAGTCTTCAGTTGAAGATGTACTTGTCGTAGCTGAAGTAAATGGTGTCAAGATGTTTTGGAATGCGTCATCTTTGATTTTTACATTCGCTTCTTTTAGTTCTTCACCGATTACTTTTGTTGTAAATTCGCTGTCATTTACTTTTGCTTGAGTCGCAATTTCTTCTAATTGATCTTTGAATTTATCCATGTCGTTTCCTTTATCTTGGTTTTTCACCATTTTAACGACATAGTATTCTGTTGCGTAAGTAGAAGGATTTGTTGCAGTGATCACATCTGAGATCTCACCATCTTTAAGTTTGAAGGCAGCTTCTTTTACTTCAGATGGAACAGTTTGTGTTTCTGAGTCAAACTTGATATTACCACCATCGTCTTTAGTTGTATCTGTTGATTTTTCTTTCGCTAGTTCTTCGAAATCTTTGCCGTCATCAGCTGATTTCTTAACTTCTTTTGCTTCGTCTTCACTAGCAACTTTGATGATTTGTGCTTCTACTTCTGGATGGAATGTTTCCCACGTTTTCTTCAAGTCTTCATCTGTCAATTTCACATGAGATTCGATCCCAGCTTTAAAGACAAGATTATTACGAAGGAATTCTTTATAGCTTTCTTCTGTAAATCCTGCAGATTCTAATTGTGTCTCGAAGCTGTCACCATAAGTTTCTTTTGTTTTATTATATTCAGCATCTACTTCTTTATCTGAAACTTTGTCATTGTATTTGCTATTGAATACATCATAGATCACCATTTGTTGAAGTAATTGTTGGTTAGCGGATTCAGATTTTGCTTTTTCATAAAAATCAGCGACGGTGATTGTGCCGCCTTTCATGGTTACGATATCCTTGTTTGTATCCCCGCCACCAGAACAAGCTGCTAGTGTTAGAATAGCTAACGCACTTGTCGCAGCTAAAATTATTTTTTTCTTTTTCATTTAAGTTTTGCACTCCTGTAATTTATTATTGGTTTTCACAAATATTACTATACCATATCTATTAGCGAATAAAAACGTTCTGACTGATAGTTTCAAACAAAATTCAAATTTTTGTCACATTCCATACATCTAGGTACATGAAAAAGACATATAGTTATCAAAAGTGCTTGATTTTTGATCATTATTGCACGTCTGTCAAGCTTTCAGGTAAATGTGCCGAAAGTTTTTCTACTTGTTCTTGGATTTGTGTAACTCGTGGTTCTGCTTGGAATTTGAAATTTTCAAGGTCTTTTTCGATTGATTCTTGAAAAGGTGGAATAACAGTTTCAGCTGTTTTTTTTGTTTCAGATAACGCGTGTTTAAAATGATTTAAACTGTTATTTAATTCGTTGGTTAATTCAGTTGCTTCATCTAATTCTGCAATCAATTTCTCTCTGGTCTCATTTCCACTACGTGGTGCAAATAATAATCCTGCTGCTGCACCGGTAACAGCACCGAATACTAATCCTTTTAGAAAATTTTTAACCATGAAACGTCACCTGCTCTTTGATTTTTTCTTGGATAGCAGTCATTTCTTCCGTTGTATAATCTGCTTGATGGTTTCCAAAGTGAATGGAGAAGTCATCTTGTTTACTATAACGCGGAATTAAATGGATATGGGAATGAAAAACGGTTTGATAGGCTAGTTCTCGATTATTATTGATAATATTTAAACCTTCCATTTCCGGGAATGCTTTTTCGATGGAACGAGCAATTTTTGGGATACGGGCAAAGACATCACTGGCTAATTCCTCGTTGTAATCAAAGATATCAGTTACGTGTTCTTTAGGAATGATCAATGTGTGTCCTTTAGTTGATTGAGAGATATCTAAGAACGCATAGATTTTCTCGTCTTCATAGATTTTATAGCTAGGGATTTCTTGATTGATGATTTTACAAAAAATACAATTGTCCATATAAAAACACCTTTCTTTTATTCAAGTTTCGTTACCTCAACTTTAACATAAGTTCATGAGAATGCACGTAAAAAATAATTGGACGTGATTTGCTTCGTGGTATAATGAAGACAATATATTAACGGAGGAAGAAATATGAGTTTAAAAATCGAACATGTTACAGGTGGCTATGGTCATTTACCTGTTTTGAAAGATATCAGTTTTAACGTACAACCTGGAGAAATGGTTGGGTTGATTGGTTTGAATGGAGCAGGAAAAAGTACAACGATCAAGCATATTATCGGTTTGCTTGAACCAACGAAAGGTAAAATTGAAATCAATCAGTTATCTCTTAAAAAGGATGTAGAAAATTATCGTAAACAAATTGGTTATATTCCAGAAACTCCTTCATTATATGAAGAACTTACTTTAAAAGAACACATTGAGGTAACGGCGATGGCTTATAACATTCCAATGGATATCGCGATGAAACGGGCAGAAAAATTGTTACACACGTTTCGTTTGTCTAATCGTTTAGAGTGGTTTCCAGCGAATTTTTCAAAAGGGATGAAACAAAAAGTCATGATTTTGTGTGCTTTTTTGATTGAGCCATCTTTGTATATCATCGACGAGCCTTTTTTGGGTCTTGATCCATTAGCCATCAATGCTTTGTTGGAATTAATGGTTGAGATGAAAAATGAGGGGTCTGGTATTTTGATGTCTACGCATATTTTAGCCACTGCTGAAAAATATTGTGACCGTTTTGTTGTTCTTCATGAAGGAGAAATCAGAGCAGATGGCACGTTAGCAGAGTTGCAAACTGCTTTTAGAATGCCGGAAGCATCCCTAGATGAAATCTACATCGCATTGACGAAGGAGCAAGGTTATGAATGATTTTTTTCAAAAAAGACTAGCAAAACATCATAAAAAAATGATGAAATATTTACGCTATGTATTCAACGACCATTTTGTACTAGTCTGTTTATTTTTGATTGGGGGTCTAGGCCTTTATTATTCTAACTGGCTAAAAACACTCGAGGCTCCTTTTTCGATTGGAGGTATCATCGTTTCATTGATTTGGATGATTTGCTTGATCGTTGGAAAAATCGCGACTTTTGCGGAGCCAGCAGATTTAGTTTTTCTTTTACCGAAAGAAAAAGAAATGAAAGGCTATTTGCAACGAGCTTTTCGTTATTCTTGTATTTTTCCTATGGTTTTTCTAGGATTAGTGTGTGGATTTGCGATGCCGTTAGTTGTGGTTTCAACGCAACAACCATTTTCGCTGTTTTTTGTTTATCTACTTATACTATGGAGTTTGAAGTCTAGTCATTTACAAGTGAAGCGAGCAGATTTTTATCGTATGGAAGAAACGCGTAAAAACTTGTTTAAGTATGGTTGGTGGGTCTCGTCATTTGGTATCTTACTCCTCTCTTTTTATGGGAATATTTGGTTGGGCTTGATTCTTTCATCTATTCAAGCTGGGATCTATTATGTGTTCTTATGGAAAAAAATGTCCGCTCATTTAGACTGGGAAAAAATGATCCAATTAGAAAAACAACGTTTGCACCAAATCTATCAGTTCATTAATTTGTTTACAGATGTGCCAGAGATCACCGCAAAAGTCAAAAGGCGCCGTTATCTTGATCCGGTGTTACAAGGAATCAAGAAAGAAACGAAAAACACGTATCTTTATTTATTTGCTCGTCGCTTTGCTAGAGGATCAGACTTTATTGGCTTGTACGTACGTTTAACAGTGATTGGCTCGATCATTATCGCCGGAATCAACGATCTATACTTTACTTTAGGCATTGGATCATTATTTCTATATTTGATTGGCTTTCAATTATTACCTTTATATAGTCAGTTTCGCTATATGATCTTGGTCCAATTGTATCCTATCCAAGAGAGTCAAAAAAGTGGAGCACTCCAACGTCTTTTGACTTGGTTATTGACTTTTGTTGCTGTTTTATTTGGAGTGATCGCTGCTGTTGTTCTGGATGGGAATGAAAGATGGCTACCTATCTTGGTCTATCTTGTTGTCAACGGACTCTTAATCAAATGGTACGTGCCATCTCGGATCAAGAAGATTGCGGAGTAGCATTTGAAAAGTAAGTGGCTTGACTAGAAAAAGGAATCTTCTTGGCTCGGAATTCAGAAGTAACGTTTGAAGTGAGCTGAGAACCCTCACTTTTTTATGAGAAATAAATAGGAATTCTTGTAGGAAAGTTCGAAATCACTTTATGTTTTTTCGAACTTTCCTCTTTTTTTCCATGGACAAAAAAGAGTGTGCTAAACCTTATGAATAAGAAGAAATCACTAGGGACTTTTTTTATTTTGATAAAAGTTGGTTTTTTAGAGGGTAAAACATAGAAAAAGAACGTATATGTGCTTGACGTTCAAGACTTGGGCGACTAGAATAATAGATACTGCAAACATATAGTAGAGGACGGGAGAATGCGCGATGGAGTTTCAGTTAGACCAAGAGTGGCGGTTACGCCCCATCAAAGGTGACACAGGAAAAACATACATAGGCATGCGTGATAAAGACAAAGTTTTTATCAAGAGGAACACAACGCCAATGCTCGCTGCACTCTCTCGTGAAGGCATTACGCCGAAATTAGTGTGGACTAAGCGAACAGGAGATGGCGATACCTTGACCGCACAAGAATGGCTGGAAGGTCGCTTGTTGACGCCTAGTGAGATTGGCCAAAGAAATGATGTCATTGATGTACTGTACCATCTACATCATTCGACGTCTTTAAAAACAATGCTTTCTCGAATTGGTGGGAGGGTATTGACACCCCAGAAAATGCTGCAATATTATGAACAAGATTTGCCTGATAGCCTAAAAAACAATCAATTTTTACAACTCGTTTATCGCTATTTGTGCCAACAAATTCCTTCGGTGGACAAGGAAAAACTAGCGGTCGTGCATGGAGATGTCAATCATCGGAATTGGTTAGTCTGTAAAAATTATTTATATTTAGTTGATTGGGATTCAATCATGTTCGCTGATCCAGCGGTAGATATTGCGACTATTTTAGGGAATTACGTGCCATTGTCTAGTTGGAATAAGTGGTTGATCAGCTACGGTATCCGACCAACAGATGAAATTTTAGAAAAATTACATTGGTATGCGGTGATGAACCTATTACAAGAAATCACACGCTACTGCAAACGTGAAGATTATCGACGAATGAATGAAGAGATTTTACAACTTAAACGAATTTTTAGTGGTTAAGCTCGGCTATTCAGTTGATTTTTTTATTTTTAGGGGTAATACCAATAGCAATTTATAATAAATTCAGTGAAATACAAGGAACAATCTTTTGTAGGAATAGAGAGGAAGAAAAAGATGCGTGTTCGCAACCGACCAAATGCAGCAGAGATGTTAGCTGCTCATCCAGAAATCGTCATCAACGAGCCAACAAAATGGCGCGGAAAATGGAAAGAATTATTTGGTAATGATCAACCAATCCATATTGAGATCGGCATGGGAAAAGGACAGTTTATTACTGGGATGGCCAAAGCTCATCCAGAAATCAATTATATCGGGATTGAAATGCAAGTAAGTGTCGTGTCCATTGCTTTAGACAAAGTATTGGAGGAACCATTACCTAATTTAAGATTATTGCACGTGGACGGTTCCGCTTTGACTGAGTACTTTTCAGAGAATGAGATCGATCAGATTTATTTGAATTTTTCAGATCCATGGCCTAAAAAGAGACATGAGAAACGACGATTGACGTATCGTACATTTTTAGCTGTCGATGAAGAGATCTTAAAACCAAATGGTGAAATTCATTTCAAAACAGATAATCAAGGATTATTTGAATATTCGTTGGCTAGTTTTTCACAATACGGAATGCGGTTAAAAAAAGTCTGGCTTGATCTACATCAAAGTGACTTTGAGGACAATATCATGACAGAATATGAAGAGAAGTTTTCTTCTCGAGGACAACGGATCTATCGTGTAGAAGCGCAGTTTGTGGACAAAACCGAATAGAAAAAAGAAGAGAGTAGGAACTGTAAGTTCTTGTCTCTTCTTTTTTGTTTTTTAGTCTTTTTGGTCACAGACGGGAATCAAGGCAAATTTTGAAAAAGAGAAGAGTCCCATATCGGTGATTTTCAATTCAGGAATAACTGATAATGTTAAAAATGAAAGTGTCAAGAAAGGATCGAATGCTTCACTTGCGCCTAACTGATGCGCTTGGTCAGTCAAGTTCAGTAATTGCTGATTAACTGTTTCATAAGATTCGAGTGACATCAAACCGCCAATAGGTAATGGTAAACAAGCTAATTCAGTTTGTTGATCTACAACAATCATCCCACCGCCTTTTTTGATTAATTGTTCAGCAGCGTAGCACATATCTTCATCATTTGTTCCTACAACGACGATATTATGTGAATCGTGAGCCACAGTAGTAGCTAAGGCACCCCTTTTTAGTTGGAACCCTTTGACAATTCCTAGACCAATATTTCCTGTAGCATGATGTCGTTCGATGACAGCAATCTTTAGTTGATCATCTGCCACTGAAGGAGTGAAAGAACCATTATCGACTTGAACTTGCTCCAATAAATCGTTTGTCAACAAACTATTTGGAATGATCTCGATGACATGAGCGGTTGTTGAATCTAAAGCCAATGTCAATGAGTTTGGATCAAATGGTGCAACTGCCATTTTGGGTAACGCGTCAATCGCTGGCTGATTTTTTATTTCTGTAAGATCAGGAGCCAACTGTCCATCTGCCACAACCGTTTCTCCTTGATGGAACACGGTATTGATCGGCAACTTGTTCAAGTCATCTGTTAAGAAAAAGTCTGCCTGATAGCCTGGCGCAACTGCCCCTAAATGTTGTAAACCAAAACATTCTGCCGCATTCAATGAAGCCATCTGGATGGCTTGTAGTGGATCCATTCCCGCCAAGATTGCTTGACGAACGATATGATCAATTGAACCCTCTGCTACAAGATCATCGATCAATTTATCATCGGTCACGAATAAACAGCGACGTGAATTGTCAGGTGTGATAGCAGGTAAGAGTGCCTGTAGATCTTTTGCGACGGTTCCTTCTCGAACCATCAAATACATTCCTAGCGCTAAACGCTCCTCCGCTTCTTGGGCGGTCGTTGCTTCGTGGTCTGTACGAATGCCAGCAGTTAAATAAACGTTTAAGTCGTCCCCGTTGATTCCTGCGGCGTGGCCATCGATTTTTTTGTTCTTTTGATGCATCAGCTGTAATTTATCGATAATCGTTTGCTCATTTGAAGCGACTGCCTGATAGTTCATTACTTCAGCTAGACCAAGTACTTCAGGATACTCAAGAAAAGGAGCAAGTGCTTTTGCATCTAAGACAGCGCCACTTGTTTCAAATGGTGTGACAGGCACACAAGAAGGTAGCATGATGAATATATTCATCGGCGTCTCTTTTGCATCTGCCAGCATAAATTCAAGGCCCAAATTTCCGGCGACATTTCCGATTTCGTGAGGATCAGTTACTACTGTCGTCACACCATGTAATAGAGAGATTTTCGCAAACTCTTTAGGTGCTAACAGAGAACTTTCGATATGCACATGACCATCGATCAGACCAGGAACTAAATACTGTCCTTTTGCATCATAGATCGTCGTACCTTCGTATTCCCCAATACCTACGATTCTTTCGTCGCAGACAGCGACATCACCCTCCATGATTGTTTTCGTAAAGACGTTGACAATTTTTGCATGTTTGATAACTAAATCAGCGGGTTGTTTTTTTCCTGCAACTGCAATGTGTTTGTTTAAGTGCGAATCCACTCTGAAACCTCCCCAAATAAATTTTTACTAGTATAACATAAATTCGGATTTAACCCATGATTTTCATTAAATTTTGTAAAAATAAACGATTCATCTTAAAAAGACGTATATTTTCTTGGAGGGCAGAGAAATGAAGATAAAAGATTTAGCTAATGAGATCATTTGTGGAGGAGCTAAAAATAAAGTGCAAGATATCTATATTTTGCCATATGTAGAAGATTTTAAGGTTTATTTTCGTACAGGTAAAAGACGAACATTCCAAAAATCGATCTCCCTTGAGATTGGCCAACAATTGATCGCTAGTTTTAAGTACCTAGGACAAATGGATATCGGTGAAAGAAGAAAAGCACAACTAGGCTCACTGACTTATTTAGTGGATCAACGAAAGATAAGGCTAAGACTCTCATCAGTAGGTGATTATTTACAAAGAGAGAGCTTGGTTATCCGGATACTCTATGCGTTGAGGGAGAAAAGTTTTCGCTGTTTTGTCCCCAAAGACTTGCAAGTTATTGAGCGGAGTACGAACAACCGTGGATTATTTTTGTTTAGTGGGCCGGTCGGCTCTGGTAAAACGTCATTGATGTATCACCTTGCTCGTAGGAATGAAGAACAAGTAATCACGATCGAAGACCCAGTAGAAATTGAGGAGCCATTGTTTTTACAGTTACAAGTCAATGAAAAAATTGACCAGACTTATGATCAGCTATTAAAACTAGCCTTACGTCATCGTCCTGATTTATTGATTGTCGGTGAAATCAGAGATAAAAAGACAGCAGATGCAGCAATTCGAGCAGCATTGACGGGCCATCGTGTATTTGCTACGGTCCATGCACGAGATCTCAAGGGAACCTTGGCAAGGATGAAGGAACTAACGAACAACGATGGATTTGACGAATGTTTGTCCGGCATTGTCTATCAAGAGTTGCTGCCTGATTTCAATGAACAACCAACGGCATTGTGGTCTTATTGTTTTTCTGACAATGAAATCGAAAGAAAAGAATGGAGAGCTAGTTATGAAGAGGCACAAAAAAATGTTTGGCAATCCTATCCATTTTAAACCTATGGATCATACGCAACAAGCTCGTTTTATCCAAACGATCGGTGAATTACTCTTGAATGGCTTTAGTTTACAGCAAGCGATTGATTTATTGGAATTGCTTCGACTGATACCACAAGTTTATGTCCATTTCGCCAAAAGAAATCTTCAAGCTGGCGAATCTTTTCATTTTGTTCTTCAGCAATTGGGGTTTAAGCAAGAGCAACTCGTACAGGTGGAACTGGCAGAAGTCCATGGAAATTTAGTCGAAACTTTAAAGGGCATCGCTGAACAATTTCGATTGATTGAACAATTTCGGAAAGAATTAAAAAAGGTCATCAGCTATCCACTGGTATTGCTGGTCTTTTTAGTCGGCATTTTAGTTAGTCTACGTGAGTTCGTCTTGCCTCAATTGATTCAGTCCGATATGGTCACCACGACACATTGGGGGATTCGACTGCTTCAATCAAGTCATTGGCTATTCTTAGGTGCCTTTGGTAGTAGTATTTTTTGTGGTTCAGTGATTTTTTTCCGCTTGAAAAAGTGGGGAGTTGTCAAAAGAAGTGAGTGGATCAGTAAGCAATGGATGATTGGAAAGATCTATCGTTCCTATCAATCAGCTTATCTAGCGTTAGAAATAGGCAAACTATTTTATGAAGGCCTCGACTTGAAACAAATTATTCGCTGTTTGAAAGAAACTAAAGAAGGAAGTTTGGTCCAGTCTTTAGCGTATCAATTAATGGAAGGGCTCGAACTAGGTATTCCTTTAGCGCAACAATTTGAGCAATACCGTTTTTTGACGACCGAGTTTAGTCAAATCGTACTACAAGGAGAAGCTAAAGGGAATTTAGGCAAAGAATTGTTGTTTTACAGTGATCTGACACGTAAAGAATTTTTTCAAAAGATCCATCGTTGGTTGCACTGGGTCCAACCAGTCCTTTTCTTAGGGATTGCTGTATTGATTTTACTGATTTATGCGGCTATCTTGTTGCCAGTATATGGAAATATTGAGGAGGTCCTAATATGAAGAATAGAAAAAGAATGGCTCGTCTAAAAGGTTTTACACTTATTGAAATGTTGATTGTCTTACTCGTCATTAGTGCGTTGGTTTTACTATTTATCCCAAATATTTCTCGTTATCGTGATCATGTCAATAAGGAAGGTCGTGAAGCAGTCATGCAACTGATTGATGCTCAAAGTGAACTTTACGCATTACAAAACGAAGGGAAAATTCCAAGTATTGATGAGCTGTTACGAGAAGGATACATCAAACAGGAACATGCCGATGCGTATCGCAAGAACTAACAAATACCTCACCGAAGCTTACACTTTAGCAGAAACAATCATGGTCTTGATTGTCTCCCTTGCTTTTTTTATCTTTCCTGTCCTCTCATTCCATTCTTTAGAAAAAGAACAATCGATCCATCGTTTTTTTGATCAGTTGGAAAAAAGGATCGATCTCGTACAACAAAGTGCGATTATCCATCAACAAGCTACTCGTTTTTATTATGAACCAAAGCGCCATAGTCTTTTATTTGAGGTGCCTCCTTACTCATCAATGGAGTGGCAAGAGTTGCCGATCCCTGAAGCTTTGACCATCCAACGTCATGCACCGATTACTTATGCAGCGAAGACAGGGAACGAAAGCTCGTTGAAGGCATATGAATTTTATTGGCCAGAAAAGAAACAAAGAATCATTTACCAATTCCAACTAGGAGGTGGTCGTTATATCAAAAGAATCCAATCAAGCTAGCTTTGTATTGCTTGAATCGCTAACCGCGCTAATGATCACAGCCATGAGTATTTATATTATGAGTTCTGGTAATTTATTCTTGGTCCAACAAGAACAAACCAAAGACCGAGAAATTCTTCTGTTGAGGACATTGTATGAAGACGTGAGAAACTATCGTAGGTATGGAGAGTTGCCGACAAGACCAGCGGAGTGGGAGCAGGGAACTACAGTAATCGATACGCAAAGCCAGCAAATAAAGAAAGTTTCAATCAGTGATGGAAATGAAGTGATCGTCATTGAACGGAAAAAATAAAGTATCTGCTTTTACAATGATTGAATGTTTGATTGCGTTACTTATTCTAAATACGATTCTTTTATCATTTGGTCTCTTCATTCGACAAAGCGAAAAGATGAATACATTTTTTCAAAAAGACGAACAAACAGAATGGTTGATTTTCTTAGCTCAATTCGAAAACGAACTTGCTTCAAGTCAACGTATTTCGATCATTGAGAATCGCTTATATTATCAAAACGAGAAAACGTTCGTCATAGAAGGCTATCAGCAAATGATCAGAAAACGTGGAACTACTGGTGGTCATCAGCCTATGCTGACAGGTGTTACGCGTGTCCAATTCAAAGAAGAAGATCAAGTGATTTTACTGCATGTCGAATTTATGAATGGAGATAACAAGTATGGTATTTGGACAAAGCAAAAAACATAAGCGTTTAAAAGGGAATGTGTTGTTTTCGACCTTGGCACTTTTTCTATTGTGTATATTCTTCATGCAAGGCTTACTTGAAAGTTATCGTCTGAAAATAGACAGTTATTTACGCATCAAAAAATATTACCAAGCAAAGATCATCAAGCAAATGTTTATGATGGAATCCAATCAGTTGGAAGAGCAAGGCAAAGGGGAGTATGATTACAATGTAGGCACGGTCCAGTATACAGTCAAACAGGACCTAGTGGAGTTAGTAATAACTGTTTCACCTTTCCGATTTGAATTTACAGAGCGAGTCATTGATACAGATAATACTACAGATTAAGAGGTTCCAAAGCAATAACCGTTCTTTTCTGTAATACAGCTGTTTTGAAGGTGTTGAATGTTCGCTATTTCACAAAGAAAAAGGATGAAAACGATTGAAATTTTAGCGATTGTTCGTTAGAATTAAACAGGTAAAATAATTGTTATAATATATCTAGAAATGAGGCGCACGATGTTACCAGAAAAAATGGAACAAGGGTTTGAGCAAAACCTGGAAGCTATTCAGCTTTTACAAAACGCATTGGGAACTTCTTTTTTAGAAGCTTATGTTGAAAATGCCGAAAATTTAAGAGACAACTATCAAGTACGTGTAGTAGATGGTGTACCAAATGAAAAGACAACCCAACAGATCTCAGAGCTTTATCAAAAACTGAGTGAATTATCATTTGAACCGGAAGAGTGGCGTCGTTTATCGCAGTTACTTTTGTTAAAGGGAAGTCAAACCGAGCACTTACAAGCAAACCATCAATTGACACCAGATAGTATTGGTTTCTTGTTTGTTTTCTTGATTGAACAACTATTTCCTGATCATAAAGAAAAAATCGGTGTCTTGGATATTTCAGCAGGAATGGGCAATTTGTTATTAACAGTTCTTTTAAACCTAAACATTGCTGGATACCATACAGAAGGTTTTGGTGTGGATATCGATGATACACTACTGTCTGTTGCGGCTTCTACAAGTGAGTTGACGCAAGCGAGTGTTCAATACTTTCACCAAGATGGATTACAAGACTTATTGATCGAACCAGTTGATGTCACGATCAGTGACTTGCCAATCGGATTTTATCCGAATGATCAAAAAGCGCAAGACTTTTTGACAAGCGCGACAGAAGGTCACAGTTATGCTCATCATCTTTTATTGGAACAGGCAATGAAATACGTCAAGCCAGATGGTTTCGGTTTGTTCTTGATGCCAAGCAATTTCTTGGAGACAGAGCAAAGCGAGTACATTAAAAAATGGTTTAAAGAAGAAGGCTATCTTCAAGGTATGATCCAATTGCCGGATGAGTTGTTCCGAAATAAGCAATCACAAAAAAGTATTTTGATTTTACAGAAAAAAGGCGAACAAGCAAAACAAACCAAAGAAGTACTGCTTGTTAAACTTGATTCACTAAAAGAACCAGAGAAGGTGACGAAGTTTTTTAACGAATTTAAAAACTGGAAATCAGCTTCCTTATAACTATTTACCAAAAAGGAGAGTAACATGTCAAAAACAATTGCAATCAATGCTGGAAGTTCAAGTTTAAAATGGCAGTTATACCAAATGCCAGAAGAAACTGTAGTTGCTAAAGGAATCGTTGAAAGAATTGGATTAAATGATTCAATTTTTACAATCAAGTATGGTGAAGGCCAAAAATTTGAACAAATCTTAGATATTGATGATCATGAAGTTGCTGTAAAAATGTTATTGGATCAATTGATCGAATTAAATATTTTAGGCGCATATGATGAAATCACAGGTGTCGGACATCGTGTCGTTCACGGTGGAGAAACTTATGGTGACTCTGTAGTCATCGATGAAGAAGTAATGGCACGCATCCAAGAATTAGCAGAATTTGCACCATTGCATAATCCTGCCAACTTAATGGGAATCAAAGCATTTAAGAAAATTTTGCCAGATATCCAAAGTGTAGCTGTCTTTGATACGTCTTTCCATGCGACTATGCCGAAACACAATTACTTGTACAGCTTACCAATCGCTTACTACGAAGATTTTAAAGTGAGAAAATATGGGTTCCACGGAACAAGTCACCGTTATGTTTCTGAACGTGCGGCAGACATGTTAGGTAAGCCGATCGAAGACTTAAAAATCATTACTTGTCATTTAGGAAATGGTGCTTCGATTACTGCTGTTGACGGTGGTAAATCTGTTGATACATCAATGGGCTTCACGCCATTAGCTGGTGTAACGATGGGTACTCGTTCTGGTGATATCGATCCAGCGATCTTACCTTATCTAATGGAAAAATTATCGATCGATATCAATGAAATGGTTGATATCTTAAACAAAAAATCTGGTCTTTTAGGGTTAACAAATCTATCTAGTGATATGCGTGACCTTGAAAACAATTACGATAAAGAAGAGATCCGTTTGGCTTATGATGTATTTGTTGACCGTATCCGTAAATATATCGGTGGCTATGTAACAACAATGAACGGCGTTGACGCAATCGTATTTACTGCGGGTATCGGAGAAAACGATGGTCATGTGCGTAACGAAGTGATCAAAGGTATGACATGGTTTGGTTGTGAGATCGATCCAGAATTGAACAAATTACGTGGTGAAGAGTTAGACATCTCAACAAAAGACTCAAAAGTCAAAGTATTAGTCATCCCAACAGATGAAGAATTAATGATTGCACGTGATGTAGAACGCTTGCGTTAAGTTGCTTCAAATAAAGAAGTAATGGATGTTTGTCCGCGTGATTTGGATGACGCTAAGAAATTAGTCAGATTAACATAAGGGTTCTAAAAAAAGAGTTGGACATTGTCCAGCTCTTTTTGGTTTTTTGCCTAATTTAAATCAGCTGAACGAAGCTAGAAGCAACGCCTAAGAAAAGTATATCTTCTAGCTAATGGGAAAATAGAAGATATACTTTCATTCAAATCGCTGATTGTTTCATGTCGTGCTTCCTTGGATCAATTTCACTGGTAACACATAGTTGGATTCAAGTGGTTTCTCTGGATCTTGGATCCGTTGGAGTATTAGGTCGACTAAGATGTCAGCAATATCTGTAATTGGTTGTGCGATGGTCGAGAGCTGTGGGAAATAATTTTGAATCATTTTTGTTCCATCATACCCGATGATTTTTATTTCTTCAGGAATTTTAATATGCAACTCTTGACAGAGATTATAGGCTAAAATAGCAGTTAAATCGTCTGTACAAAATAAAGCATCAATTGTTTCCATTTCTAAAATCCGTTTGATCTCTAAATTTTTTAAAGCAGTTGAGCGGGCAGTAGAATGAAAATGAAACACGTGCGGCTCTAACTGGAATTCTTCCATAAATGCCAAATATCCATTCAATCGTTGATTGGTCGGTGAATTTGATTCTTGGGAGCCAGTTAAGATGGCAATGTTTCTGGCACCTTTTAAATAAAGGTTTTCGGTAGCTAAGTATCCACCGCGTAAATTGTCACTACTGATAATTGGAATGCCTTCTGCTAAATAGCGGTCGAAGGAGACAATGGGTAGTTCAATATTTTCGTATTCTTGGATACCCAGATTATGCGCTCCAGCAAGGATACCATCTACTTTGTTTGCAGCTAACATGTTGAGGTAGTTTCGTTCTTTTTCTTTATTGTTTGCACTATCGCATAATATTGAACGGTATCCTAAATCAAATAGCTTACTTTCTAATTGTTCGACTAATTCACCAAAGAAAGGGTTGGCAACTGTAGGAAAAATCAAGCCAATCAATTGGGTGTTTTTTCCTTGAAGAGAACGGGCCAATGAATTGGGTTGATAATTCAATTCTTTCATTGCTTGATTTACTTTATCGATTGTTTTTTGGCTCAATGAGCCGTAGTTATTGATGACACGTGATACAGTGGTTGGTGAGACTCCAGCCTTTTTGGCTACATCGGTTAATTTAACAACCATTTAACTTACCCTCTATTCATTCATTTTACGTAACTTCCAAAGCGTTCCTGAGAAGGCATGGTCACATTCGATCAAGAGTGTGGTCTGTTCGCTTGAAGGGAAAATTCGGGCAGTAGCCGTTTGTTTACCGTCATTGATAAAGATTTCGACTACAGAGATATCAACAAAGATTTGTAAAGACAAAGGTTCTTGTGAAATTGTAAATTCTCTTGTGACACCATAATCTTCTGCAAATACTTCTCCTGATAAGCTACGATCTATTTTCATTTTACCATGCCTGCGATCGAAAGAGAGGATCAATCCGTTATTTCCCATGGGATCACTACATAAATGAATTTTTCCACTTTGATTTTCTTTAAACTCTAAGTCGATTTCGTAGCGATTTTGCTCGGTATTTATCTGTGAGACTGATTGATTCAAAGAACATGGCGGCTCAATCCGTAATTGACTCATTTCTTTTACAGGACGTTGATGGAGTGTCCCATTTTCGATCGTCAACTCTTTGACGATACTTAAACAATGAGCCCAGCCAAATGGATCAGTCGGATAACTGATTTCAGGCAACCCGATCCAACTAACTGCTAAGGCACGACCATCAGGAGCGTTGAATGCTTGAGTAGCATAAAGATCAAAGCCTTCGTCAAGATTTTTAAGGGTTGAAGGTTGGGTAAGTTGATTCGTTTCGATGTCATAGGCTTCTCCGATGATGTAAGCATTCGGGTATATATTTTGATACTCCAAAATTGACTGTTCTAAGCCTTGTGGACAAAAGAGTAATAGCGCTTTTCCGTCAATGAATACTAAGTTAGGACACTCGATCATAAATCCCATCGATTGTTGCGTAAATTGTAAAGGACCTGCGTAAGACCAAGTGTCTAGATCGGGACTACGGTAAACTAAAATTTCCCCTTGTTTATTTTGATTTTGTGCACCCAACAATAACAAATATTCGTCTTTATAAAAAATCACTTGAGGATCTCGAAATTCTTGTGTATAGCCGTAAGGTGGCTTAGAAATCAGTGGGGTGGTTAATTTGGATAGTTCGCCATTAGGTTGCATCCATGCACCCAACTGATACGAAGTGCGTGCCCAATTTTCATCACGGACATTGCCTGTATAGGCCAAAAATAATTTGTCATTAACCGGAAGTGCTGAACCGGAATAGACGCCATGACTATCATATGATGTGCTGGGTAGAAGTTTCAATCCTTCCTCTTGCCAATCGACTAAATTCTTCGAAGTCAAGTGGTACCAAGATTTTAGCCCATGAACAGTGCCCATCGGATAAGCTTGGTAAAATAAGTACCATTTGCCGTTGAAAAAAGAAAAACCATTTGGGTCGTTCAACAAACCAGAAGGTGGTTGAATGTGGTAATCCAAACGCCAAGGAGAATGAGCTACTTGTTCCTTTAACAGTGTTTGATACTCTTGAGGCCACGCCTGATAAGCTTGATAACGTAGTTGACGTGTCCATTTAAAATTATTATTCATAAGTACGACTCCTTGTAAACGTATTCTATTATAGAATAGCTCGAACCAGCATCAATGTCAAACGTATATCATTATTGTTGTTTGTTTCATCATTCTCTCTAGTTATTTATTATAAAAGATAAGATTTATTTTTGATAAACGTTTGACAATTGTGAAGTGTCGTGGCATACTCAAGCTAGGATAACGGTTACAAAAAAATTGATGTTTAGATTATATAGGGGGGACAAAAAGTGGATTATAAAAAAGTGGCAAAAGAAATCAATGACGCACTAGGGGAAAATAATATCCAAGCTGCCGCACATTGTGCAACTCGTTTGCGTTTAGTATTAAAAGATCAAGCGAAAGTGAATCAAAAGGCACTAGATGCCATTGATGAAGTAAAAGGAACCTTTGAAGCAAACCATCAATTCCAAATCATTATAGGCGCAGGTGATGTGAATAACGTTTACGACGAACTTATCCAGCTGACCGGTACAAAAGAAGCGTCGACTGACGATTTGAAAGCGGTAGCACAATCAGGGAAGAAACAGAATCCTTTTATGTCCTTGATCAAAGTACTGTCTGATATCTTCGTACCAATTGTTCCTGCTTTAGTCGCAGGTGGGTTATTGATGGCAATCAATAATGTTTTGACCGCACAAGATCTATTCGGACCACAATCAGTGATTGAGATGTATCCTAATTTAAAAGATGTGACTAGCATTATTAATTTACTGGCTTCTGCTCCATTTGCATTTCTCCCGATCCTAGTAGGTTTTTCAGCAACGCGAAGATTTGGTGGCAATCCTTATCTAGGAGCAGCAATGGCAATGGCGATGGTGATGCCGGAGCTGGTCAATGGGTACAGCGTAGCAAATGCTGTGGCAGAAGGAACAATGCCTTATTGGAATATTTTTGGGTTAAACATTGCTCAAGCAGGTTACCAAGGATCGGTCTTACCAGTTTTAGCTGTTTCATGGATTTTGGCGAATTTAGAGAAATTCTTCCATAAACGTTTACTTAATGCATTTGATTATACATTTACACCGATGTTAGCCATTATCATTACAGGTTTTTTGACATTCGTTGTGGTTGGTCCAGTGATGCAAGCAGTCGGAGACAGCTTAACAGCAGGGTTGAGTTGGTTGTATCAAACAACTGGAGCAATCGGCTTAGGGATTTTTGGTTTGTTCTATTCACCAATCGTGATCACTGGTCTTCATCAAAGTTTTCCAGCAATTGAAACATCTTTATTGGCTGATGTGGCTCGAACGGGAGGAACATTTATTTTCCCAGTTGCTTCAATGGCAAACGTTGGACAGGGGGCAGCCACACTTGCCATCATGTTATTGACTAAAAATACAAAGCAAAAAAGTTTAGCAACTTCTGCTAGCATCTCTGCTTTACTAGGAATTACAGAGCCAGCAATTTTTGGTGTCAATCTAAAATTAAAGTTTCCATTTATTTGTGGAATGATTGCTGCCGGGATCTCCTCCATGTTCATCGGTTTTTTCCATGTACTTGCTATTGCTTTAGGTCCCGCCAGCGTCATCGGCTTTATTTCAATTACGCCTAATCAGATTCCTTTTTTCATGATAGGTATCCTGATCAGTTTACTCGTTGGTTTCACTACAACATATCTTTATGGAAAAAAACACGCATACCTACTTGCTAGTGAAGAACCGGAAACAGCAGATGTACCGAGTGTTGCAAAAGAGGAGGAACGTGTGATAGAAGAAGTGATCGTCGCTCCTGTTTCTGGTAAACTGATATCACTGCAGACAGTGGAAGATCCTGTATTTTCTAAAGAGATGATGGGGAAAGGAATAGCAATCAGACCAACGGAAGGACTTTTATTTGCTCCAGCCGATGGTGAACTGACTGTTGTTTATGAATCGAAACATGCCTATGGGTTGAAAACAGATGCTGGTGGAGAAATTTTGATCCATATAGGTATTGATACAGTTGAATTAAATGGTCAAGGGTTTTCGACAGAATTTCAGGTAGGAGATAAGGTAAAGAAAGGCCAGCTGTTGGGAAGATTTGATCAGCAAAAGCTCAAGCAGGCCGGTTATGATGATACGGTAATGGTGATTATTACCAATTCTTTGTCGTATGAATCAATTACTCCTGTTACAGAAGGCACAGTAGATAGCAAAGAAAGATTGCTCATGCTACGTTCAAAGACAGAATCTAACTAATAAAAAGCATTGAGAAATAAAAATTTCTCAATGCTTTTTATGAAATAATCACTTATCTTCTTTTTTTGGTAATTGATTTTCTAAGTTTGTACGTACGACTAGAACATCACATGCTGCATTGCGAATAACGTATTCTGAAACAGAACCGATAAATAGACGTTCGACTGCGTTGAGTCCAGTTGCACCTAAAAGGATCAAGTCCACTTCATGGTCTTCAGGGATTTCTTTAGCAATGATATGCTTTGGAGAACCGTATTCTACCACAGTTGTCACTTGATGTAATCCAGCTTTTTTAGCTTTCATCTCATAATCGGCTAGTGTTTGCTTGGCCATTTCTGTTGCTTGTTCTGCCAACATGCCATCAAAGGATGAAACAGTTTGGAAAGATCGTGTGTCAATGACATGAGCTAATAAAAGCTCGCTGTTATTTCTTAAAGCAACGTTTACTGCTTTTTTAAACGCTAATTCGGCTTCTTCAGAACCGTCGACCGCAACCATGATTTTTCTATATTGTTGTAACATCAGCATTCACTCCTTCAAAAAAGATACTTGGTTTACAATTCTATTGTAAAGCAAATTCAAAGAAATGAGAATTATTTACTGTCAGGTTTCGTCATTTTTTTGGCAAAACCGATGCTGAAGACAGAGGCAACAACGATTACGATGACTAAATAAAGTAATGCAAAAAACCGATGATTGATTGCTACGACAACGAGTCCTAGAAGTCCTAAAAACGCGTAGATCGAACCGAAAATACTTAGAAAATCTTGATTCTTTTTATTCTGTTCGATAAGAACGAAAAAAATCGTTTGTTTTTTAAATAAGTAATAACTGACAAATAATAGCAATAAGGCTGCAATCGCCATCAATAAACGAATCATTGTATCCACTCCTACTTTTTCTAAAACCAATCATACCATAAAAGAGGCAGCACCGATAAATCGGTACTGCCTCTTAATAGGTAAAAAAATGGTAATCTCCGTTAATGCCGTTGTTTGTCCTGTAGTATTGATCCCGCGAATTCAAGCAGGTGGGTCCCATGGTCGTCGCATCGAACTACCAAATGATAAGGCATGTTACCAGCTGTGACACAAGACAGGTCCCAAGATATCAATAAAAATGTTCGGTCAACACACAAAGAGGACAATTCGAACATCACAGATTTCCCACTTCTATAGTAGCACATGGATTTAAAAAGAGCAATGTGGGCGCTCAATAATTTTGAACGCTTTCAATGACGGTAGTTATTGTGTTTTTTTCTGCCATTCTTTAATGCGCTGATATTGCTGTCCTAAGGCTTGTTCGTACTTCCCAGTATTTTTAGGTTGATAATACTGTGTATGTTTCAGTTTATCAGGTAGATATTGTTGATCGACCCAAGCATTTTCGTAGCTATGAGGATATTGATAGTCTACACCTCGATTCAATGACTTGGCACCTTGATAATGGCTATCTTTTAAGTGATCAGGAACTTCGCCCGCTTTTCCTGCTCTTATGTCTGCAATGGCTGTATCTAATGCGGTATAGGCAGAATTTGATTTGGGTGAAAGGCAAAGATCGACGACTGCATCAGCTAAAGGGATACGTCCTTCTGGTAAACCTAAACGTTCGGCAGCTAGCACAGCGTTGACTGTTCGAGCCGCAGCAGCAGGGTTGCCTAACCCAATATCTTCGTAACCGATCACCATCAAGCGACGACAAATACTTGCTAAATCCCCAGCTTCGACTAAACGTGCCAAGTAGTGTAATGCAGCATCCACGTCGCTCCCACGAATGGATTTTTGAAAGGCGGAGATCACATCATAGTGAGCATCCCCATTTTTATCATGCGTCAATGCTTTTCGCTGGATACACTCTTCAACAATAGCAAGGGTGAGATGAATTGTGCCGTCTTCTTGCTTTTTAGTGGAACGTACAGCAAGTTCCAAGCCATTAAGTGCGCTTCTCAAATCGCCGTTAGTGGCGCGAGATAAATGAAGCAAGGCATTTTCATCTATTTTGATGGATGATTCTCCTAAGCCATTTTCTTTATCGGACAATGCACGATGAATGGCTAATTGGATATCTTCTTCGTCTAACGGTTTTACCTCAAAGATCTGTGTCCGACTACGGATTGCTGGATTAATAGTGATATAAGGATTTTCAGTGGTTGCCCCAATCAAGATGATACGTCCGTTTTCTAAATGCGGAAGTAAAAAATCTTGCTTTGTTTTATCTAATCGATGGACTTCATCAAGTAAAAGAATCACAGTACCGCTCATTCTAGCTTCTTCGGCGACAACTTGTAGATCTTTTTTAGAATCAGTCGCGGCATTCAACATCCGAAAGGCAAAATTAGTTGAGCCAGCAATGGCACTAGCGATACTTGTCTTTCCTGTGCCGGGTGGTCCATATAAAATCATGGAAGATAACATTTCTGCATCAACCATACGGCGAATGATCTTACCTTCACCAACTAAATGGCGTTGGCCAACGACTTCATCGATATTTTTCGGACGCATCCGATAGGCTAATGGTTGTTGCATCAGTCTGCCTCCTTTGGATTATTCGTTCGTTTATTATAACATATCTCATAGGATAAAGGGGCGCAAAAGGCGGAGGAATCGTCAGAATAGGGCGAGAAGCTAGAAATAGGTTTCTCTAGCTCAGCAATGGCAATCGCCAACTTTCTGACCCGCTTTTTTCATAGCTTCTTTGCCTAATATTGTGTATGATAAAGGTGGTGAAGCAAATGACAAATCAAAAACAATTAGATGAACTTTTATTAAATAAAACAACGGCAGAAGTGGCAAAAGATTTACTAGGAATGTATCTGGAATATGAAACACCAAATGGGCGCTTAGGTGGCTATATCGTAGATGCAGAAGCTTACTTAGGTCCGGAAGATCTGGCTGCTCACAGTTATGGTATGCGGCGTACGCCTCGAGTGCGTGCAATGTATGAAGAACCAGGAACAATCTATCTCTACACAATGCACACCCACTTGATCTTAAATATCATCACACAACCCGAAGGAGTACCACAAGGGGTGATGATCCGGGCCATTGAGCCGGTTGAAGGGATTGAGAAAATGAGCCTGAATCGCAAAGGGAAGGCGGGTCCTGATATTAGTAATGGTCCGGGGAAATTAGTGGCAGCCTTAGGTCTATCACCAGATTTATATGGACAGTCGATTCGTGATAGCTCGTTGCGTTTGGTTTTTGAGAAAAAACGGCTACCAAAAAAAATATTGGCGTTGCCTAGAATCGGTATACCGAATAAAGGAGAATGGACGGAAAAACCATTGCGTTTTGTCGTTGCTGGAAATCCGTATCTTTCATTACAAAAAAAGAACCAAGTCGATGAAGACTGGGGTTGGAGGAAACAAAATGAAGAAAACAACAATATTGGATTACCTTGATACAGCCATTGAAAAGAAGATCACAGATTATGATGTGGCGTTAGATTGGGACACAAAAAACCATACGATTGAGATTGTGGTACGTTTATTTGCAGAAAATCAAGCGCATTTTGAATTAGATGATGCCCAAGGGGTTGTCTCGGAAGAAGAAATCATTGAATTTGAAGATGGTGTTTTACTATTCAACCCAGAAAAATCTACATTTGATGAGCAAGATTACCTGGCAGTGATCCCTTATGAAGGAAAGAAAGGGTTAGCGAGTTCTGTAGCCGAGGCACTGATTGACTACTTGAATGATGTATTAGCACAAGGTCAAAGTGATCTTTTAGATTTTTTAGATGCAGAAGACGAAACAGCTGTCTTTGAATTGAAATGGGACAACCATGTGTTCACACGTTTAGTCGAAGAAAAACAACAAAATGAAAAAGATGGATATCTACCCTATCCCAGCTATTAAGGAGCAACGTATATGAAATGGAATGAAGTCAAAATCGAAACGGCGAGTGAAGCGGTTGAAGCAGTCGCAAATATTTTAATGGAAGCAGGAGCGAGTGGTGTCGCGATCGAAGATTCATTGGACGTCGAAAATTTTAAATCTGATCCTTATGGAGAAATCCTGACAAAAGAAGATTTTACAACGATTGAAGAGGGTGCCATCGTGATGGCTTATTTCCCTGAAACGATCTTTTTACCGGAAATTTTACCTTTTATCAAAGAACGTGTGACAAAATTACCCGAATTTGGATTAGCGATCGGTAAGAACATTGTGACGGTGAGTGAAGTCGAAGAAAGCAATTGGGCAACGGCTTGGAAAAAATATTATCATCCGGTTCGGATCACACGTTTACTAACTGTCGTACCAAGTTGGGAAAGTTACCAAACGTCTGATCCATTAGAAAAAATCATTACATTAGATCCAGGGATGGCGTTTGGAACAGGTACGCATCCAACGACTTCTTTGACATTACAAGCACTGGAGTCGACCTTGCGAGGTGGAGAAACGGTTTTAGATGTCGGTACTGGTTCTGGAGTGTTGAGTATTGCGGCGAAGCATTTAGGGGCAAAAGAAGTCTATGCGTATGATCTCGATGAAGTGGCAGTACGTTCAGCAAAAGAAAATATGGATCTAAATGAAGTAGCCAAAGATGTGCATGTGTCGGCCAATGACCTATTAAAAGGTATTGAGATCGAGAGTGATGTGATCGTAGCTAATATTTTGGCTGATATCATTTTGTTGATGATCCCTGATGCGTGGCGTTTACTAAAACAAACTGGGACGTTGATCGTTTCTGGAATCATTGAAGAGAAGAAAGAAATGGTTCTCGCAGCGATGGAAGAACAAGGTTTTGTTGTCGATCAAGTGTTCCAACAAAAAGATTGGTATGCCATTATGCTAAAAAAACCTGAGGTGGATTAAATGCAACGATATTTTCTAGATGAACCTTATCGACCACAAGAACGTTTTGTAATAGAAGGTGAAGCCTATCACCATATGGTAAGAGTCATGCGAATGGCAGTGAAAGATCAGGTCTATTTAGCATTTAACGACCAAATCGCGATCATTGCAGAAATCAATGAAATGAACGAGAATGAAGTTTTCTTAGTCGAAGTGGCGAAAGAAAGTGTTCAAAAAGAATTACCCTGCAAGTTCACGATTGCTAGCGGATATCCTAAAGGGGATAAGTTGGATTGGATCGTACAAAAAGGGACAGAGCTAGGCGCTCACGGGTTTGTGGGATTTCCTGCTGCGGCTTCTGTCGTCAAATGGGATGCCAAAAAACGCAAAAAGCGACAAGAACGATTGGTCAAGATTGCACAGGAAGCGGCGGAACAGTCGCATCGCCAAGTCGTCCCGCAAGTATCTTTAATGGAGACAGAAAAGGAATTTTATGAGACGCTCAGTTCGTATGATGTCCTTCTGATTGCATATGAAGAATCAGCAAAACAAGGGGAAGCCGCTAATTTAGCCAAAATACTTCAATCTGTTTTACCAGGTACTCGGATCCTTGCAGTGTTTGGCCCAGAAGGCGGATTATCTCCACAAGAAGTCGCTCATTTTGAATCACAAGGTGGCATTCTTTGTGGTCTTGGTCCAAGAATCCTACGAACAGAAACTGCACCATTGTATTTGCTAAGTGCCGCCAGTTTTCAGCTTGAATTACAAGCACCTAGCAAGTAATAGGTGAGTGAATCGTTAGGGATAACGATTCTCTCCAAAACAAATGAATGACTTTTTCTGTTTTCTTGATCCCTCAAAGTGAAGGGGGCATTTTTCCTTTTGTACGGAATTGAAAATCATTGACACAATCGGTATAATAAGAACAATTATTTAATCCTAAGCTATAAAAAAATGCTTTCTCACGATAAAAAATATCTGTTTTGATTATGAATAGAAAGGGGGATGTTTCCCATGCCAAAAGAAGAAATATTAACAGGGCCTGACGTCATTAAGATGGTTAGCCAATACATGGGACCTGAACATGTCGCTTTTGTGCAAAAAGCATGTGACTACGCGACCACTGCCCACGAAGGACAGTTTCGTAAATCAGGAGAACCTTATATCATCCATCCGATCCAAGTTGCAGGGATTCTTGCAGATCTCCGAATGGACCCCCACACGGTTGCCACTGGTTTTTTACATGATGTGGTAGAAGATACAGAAGTAACCTTAGAAGATTTAAGAGAAGCCTTCGGGAACGACGTGGCAATGTTGGTGGACGGAGTGACGAAGTTAGGGAAAATCAAATATAAATCCCACGAAGAACAACTAGCGGAAAATCACCGCAAAATGTTATTAGCTATGGCTCAAGATTTACGTGTAATCATGGTGAAGTTAGCCGATCGTTTACATAACATGCGTACGTTAAAGCATTTGCGGGAAGATAAGCAACGACGCATTGCGCAAGAAACATTGGAGATATACGCACCGCTTGCTCATCGTTTAGGGATCAGTCGAATCAAATGGGAATTAGAGGATACGGCGCTGCGTTATCTCAATCCAAAGCAATATTATCGAATCGTCCACTTGATGCAAACAAAACGAGAAGAACGTGAAAATTATGTCAGTGGTACAGTGGAGGATATCCGTTTAGCAACGGAAGAATTGGGGATTTTTGCAGAGATCTATGGCCGTCCGAAGCACATCTATTCGATTTACCGTAAGATGAAAGATCAAAAGAAGCAGTTCAATGAAATCTATGATCTACTAGCGATTCGAGTGATCGTAGATTCGATCAAGGATTGTTATGCAGTACTAGGCGCGATCCATACGAAATGGAAACCCATGCCAGGTAGATTCAAAGATTATATCGCGATGCCTAAAGCGAATATGTATCAATCGTTGCATACAACTGTTATCGGACCAGCAGGCAACCCTGTCGAGATCCAGATCCGAACCCAAGAAATGCACGAAATCGCTGAGTTTGGGGTAGCTGCTCACTGGGCGTATAAAGAAGGAAAAGGCGACAAAGTTGAACCTGATGGGATGACAAAACAGTTAAGTTGGTTCCATGAGATCATCGAATTGCAAGATGAAAGTTACGATGCTTCTGAATTCATGGAGGGAGTGAAGGGCGATATCTTTAGTGATAAAGTCTATGTGTTCACTCCAAAAGGCGATGTGACTGAGCTTCCTAAAGGATCAGGACCGTTAGACTTTGCTTATAGCATCCATACAGATATCGGGAACAAAACGACTGGTGCTAAAATCAATGGGAAAATGGTCCAATTAGATTACAAATTGAAGAATGGTGATATTATCGAGATTCTGACTTCGCCAAATTCATTTGGACCAAGTCGTGATTGGCTGAAATTAGTAGCTACTAGTAAAGCGAGAAATAAAATCAAGCGTTTCTTCAAAGGACAAGATCGAGACGAGAATGTGACGAAGGGTCATGAAGCTTTAGTGAAGTGTATTACAGATCTTGGCTTTGTACCAAAGGAGATCCTTTCAAAAAATAAATTACATGACGCATTAGAACGTTTGAATTTCCAAACAGAAGAAGACATGTATGCCGCGATTGGTTATGGCGAAGTAAGTCCATTGACGATGGCTAATCGCTTGACTGAAAAAGAGCGGAAAGAACAAAAAATCGAGCAACAAAAACAAGAAGCAGAAGAGTTGATGAATCAACCTAAAAAAGAGCCTGAAAAAATGAAGGTTCGTCATGAAGGTGGCGTCGTCATCCAAGGTGTTGAAAACTTGTTGATCCGGATCAGCCGTTGTTGTAATCCTGTACCAGGGGATGACATCGTGGGCTATATCACCAAAGGACGTGGTATCTCGATCCATCGCAAAGACTGTCCGAATGTCCAACCGGATAAACCAAATGTGGAAGAACGGTTGATCGACGTTGAATGGGAAGACACTTCAAATACGAACAAAGAGTATGATGCTGATTTAGAGATCTATGGCTATAATCGTTCTGGCATGTTAAATGACGTCTTGCAGACAGTGAATGCGATGACTAAAAATTTGAACAGTGTCGAAGCACGAACGAATAAAGACAAAATGGCGACGATCCATTTGACAGTAGGGATACGCAACTTGTCACACTTGAAAAGTATTGTCGATAAAATCAAGACCGTACCGGATGTATATAGCGTACGCCGGATGAATGGCTAGGAGGTAGTACCTTGCGCGCAGTGATCCAACGAGTGAGTCAAGCAGCTGTATCGATCAACGAACGAGAAGTGGGTCGTATCGATCATGGCTTGTTGATTTTGCTAGGTGTTCATGAGACAGATACGCAAACAGACGTAGATTATTTGATCAAAAAAATTGCCCAGATGCGTATCTTTGAAGATGAACAAGGAAAAATGAATTTAAGTATTGAAGATGTCAAAGGAGCGCTGTTGAGTATTTCTCAGTTCACTCTTTTTGCAGACACAAAAAAAGGCAATCGACCAAGTTTTATCGCAGCAGCACTTCCGGAAACAGCGATTCCTTTATACGAAGCCTTTAACGAAGGGCTAAGACAACGAGGAATCACCGTTGAAACAGGAGAATTTGGTGCAGATATGGCGGTTTCTCTTGTGAATGATGGCCCAGTGACGATCATTATTGATTCTCAAAACAAATGAAAAATAAAAAGATTAGTCTGATTTTGATGGAGTTTCTCAAAATCAGCCTTTTTTTGTTTACTTTATTCCTAATTTTAGAATGCGCTTTCGGTTTTCGTTCGTCATAAGTACTGAGATGCGATAAAATTGAACATAGGAGGTGCTTGCCAATGGCTAATGGAAATCAAGCAACTATAGATGAAATACTGTCACATCGTTATGATAATGGCTTTGATTATTGGGCAACGCCAGATAAACAATTGATCAAAGGCGCCCCTTTTACTACGTTAGAATGCCCGTTGTATCTTTTAGATGCCGGTGTTTTACCTGGAGAAAAGGTCATGCAAGAAACGGCGAATTTGATATTTGAAGCATGGCGGAAAGATGGACGATTCAAAGTTTCGCCAAAGGGTGCGATCTACCCCTGCCATACGGCTGCTGCACTTCGAACATTGTGTTATTTAGATCATGCAACAGACAAGAGACTAAAAAAAACATTTGAGTATTTTCTCGCTACCCAAGAAGAAGATGGCGGATGGAAGTGCAATAAGTATAGTTTTGGCAAAGGCCCTGAAACCGAATTTTCTACACCGATGACGACCTTAACAGTTTTGGATGCCTTTCGTTTCTCCGAATGGATCAACAACGATGAGCGGTTGGATCGAGCGGTGGAATTTTTATTGTCCCATTGGACGATCAAACAACCGATTGGACCTTGCCATCACGGGATCGGAACATTATTCATGCAAGTAGAATATCCCTTTAGAAGCTATAATTTATTTTATTATGTCTATGTTTTGTCTTTTTACAAATACGCTAGAAAAGACGTGCGCTTCAAAGAGGCATTTCATGCGCTGACTTCAAAGCTAGACGAAGGAATGATTCGAGTGGAAAGAGTGGTACCTAAGTTAAGAAAATTATCTTTTTGTGAAAAAGGACGAGTGAGTGAAAGAGCCACAGAACGTTATAATGAAATCTTATTTAATTTAAATGATTTATAAAGAAGTTGTTTATTCGGGTATAAGTAGCACAAGAAAAATAATTGATATAGCTTGGGCTCAAACACTTCTTTTGTCAGTTTTATTGTACAAGGAGTATCCTAATAATATCTAAAGTTATTTATTAGGAGGAGCAAAAAATATGCAAGAAATTCCAGTGGTCGATATCAAAATGACCGAAATCAAAAAATACTATAATGAGGGCTACAAAATGCTTGGAAAGCTAAGAGAAGAAGCCCAATCACCTGTTGTGAAAGCAAAGATATTCAATAAGGAAGCTGTGATCATCTATGGAGAAGAGGCAGCGAAACGTTTTTATGATCCGAGAAATTTCAAACGAGAAGGTGCGATGCCTAAAATGGTCCAAAAAACATTATTTGGAAAGGACGGGGTGCAGTCCTTAGATGGTGCAGAGCATCATCATCGTAAAGCAATTTTTATGGATTTGATGACGCCAGAGCGAATGGAAGACTATCATCAAATACTGGATCGCGTACTGACACATGAATTGGAACAACAACATGGTACCTTTGAGTTATTTGATTTGAGTAAAAAAGTACTTTTTACCGCTATATGTGAGTGGTCGGGAATCAACTTAGCTGATTACTCAGAAGAAGAAATCAACCAACTGGCAGATTATCAGATCTCCATGATCAGTGGAACAGTGACTTCACCGATCGATCATTTTAAAGGCGTTGACAATCGAAAAAAATCAGAGAAATGGGCACAAGAGTTGCTGGAAGAAGCACGAGAAAATCCAGTAGCCGGAAAAGAAAATGTCGCCCTGTATGCTTTTGCGCATGCGACCGATCTTAAGGGCAATCTCTTACCATTGGATATTGCGGCGGTAGAATTATTGAATATCATTCGACCAACCGTGGCATTGACCGTCTGGGCGGTATTGATGGGGCATGCTCTTTTCAGCCGACCAGATATCTACCAACAACTAAAAAACGATTTTAAGGAACTACAAGATCCTTTTATTCAGGAGATGCGTCGGTATTACCCATTTTTCCCAATGTTACCGGCATTTGCTTTACAAGATGTTGAAGTAGATGGCTATCGCATCCCTAAAGACAGTTGGGTAATTTTAGATTTGTATGGAACAAATCATGATGAACGGACAGTGGATTCACCAGAGGCATTTTTGATCAAACGGTATATTGGTAAAGCGAAAAAAATCTCTTATGAAGAAGAGTATGAGATGATTGCGCAAGGTGGCGGTGACTTCCGAAAAATGCACCGATGCGCAGGTGAATGGATCACGTTGCATAGTTTACGAGTTTTTTCCGATCAATTAGTGAATCGTTTTGCCTTTTCTGTACCAGAACAAGACTGGACGATTCCATTCAATCAATTTCCGACTTATCCGAATAGTCGAGGATTGTTATATAAAGAGTAACGTGGATTTTCAGCTTGGATTAGCTTGGATTGCTCAGTGAGGGAGAGACAAAAGTAACATTCGCTTTTATCTCTTACGTAAGAATGGATTAGGTAGTGGGCAGAGAAGTAGCCTCTTAGGTAATTAGAGTCCTTCTCTCCCGACATCCTTCTATAAAAATATACAGGAGGTGTGAAGGAATGAGCGAAATTACAATTCGTGTATCAGAGGAAGAAAAATCATTTATTTTGGCAATGGCTGATTTGAAAGGACTGACAATATCGGAATTAGCTAGAACGATGATATTAGGTACGCTAGAAAAACAAATTGACTTGGCTATCTATAATGAAGCGATGAAGGATCATCAGAAACTTGATGAAAGTCTCTCGCATGACGAAATGAAAAAAAAGCTAAGGTTATGCTGAAACATCTTGTACATAATAAAAAAACAACCACCGCATTTTCTCGCGATGGTTGTTTTTGAGTACTATTTAAACTCTCGGAATAACTGATCGATTGTTTGGGCATCTTCTAAAGACAAATGAATATCCAAAGCTTTGGCATTGTCTGCGACTTGTTCTGGTTTCTTTGCGCCAGGAATGACAAATGAAATCCGCGGGTGTGCGATATACCAAGCTAAGACTAATTGAGCAGTGGTTGCTTGGTACTTTTCAGCAAGCGGTTTGAGTTGATCGACCGCTGTGATGATTCGTTCATAACGTTCACCTTGAAAGTTTGGTTTGTTCTTTCTAGGATCGTCTTCAGAAAAATGTTTCGGACTTTCTAGATCATACTTGCCAGTCAATAAACCTGAAGCAAGTGGGAAATAAGGCACAAAACCAATCTCGTTAGCTTCGAGGTAAGGGAATAATTCTTTTTCCGCTGTGCGATGGATCAAACTAAATTGATCCTGTACGATATCGACATAGCCGTCTTGGTTGGCTTCTTTCAATTGCTCTAAAGTGAAATTAGACACACCAATGGCACGGATTTTCCCAGTTTCTTTCAGTTCGTGTAAAGCGGCAACTGCTTCATTTTTAGGTGTTGCTTCATCTGGAAAATGGATATAAAAAATATCGATGTAATCTGTTTGCAGACGTTCTAACGCTGCATCAACTGATTTCTTCAAAAATTCAGGAGAGTTATCAAATTTTTTCGGTTGATCTGGAAGATGTGCTGCTTTGGTGGCAATAATAATACGGGAACGATCATAAGCCGGTTCTTGCAAGACTTCTCCAATCAATTGTTCCGAACGACCTTCTCCATAAATATAAGCAGTATCAATAAGGTTCAAGCCATTATCTAAGGCTGCTCTGACGACTTCTTTTCCAGTTTCATCAGCTAATCCTGAAAAAAGATTGTGCCCGCCGACGGCATTTGCACCTAAGCCGATTGCTTCGGCATATACTTGAGAATGACCAATTTTTACTTCTGACATTTTTTTACCTCCTTTTTTATTTAGTCTAAATCAAAAAGAAAAAAAGCTAAATCAAAATGACTTTGAAAAAGAAATCAATAAGAATCTACTTGACTTTGCGCTGTGTTTTTAGTAGGTTATAATTAATATCTAAATATCGATGAAAGAGCGAGTAAGTAACTAAATGCTTTATAAGAGAGGATCGTCGTGGCTGAGAGCGATCTAAAACAAGTAGTTTCTGAAAGACACTCTGGAGATGGACGCGTGCAAAGCCGTCCCGTAAACGAGCGTTAATCGTGAGAGGAAAGAGCAATCTTTCAAATATAGGTGGTACCGTGTATGAATTAATCATTCACCCTTGTTCATGGCGAACAAGGGTGTTTTTTGTTTGCATTGATTACATAGCGTGAAGAAAAGGAGAGAAAAATATGAGCTTCCAAAGACCAAAAGGAACAAATGATATTTTACCTGGAGAATCTGAAAAATGGCAATTTGTTGAAGAAACTGCCCGTTTATTATTTAAAGATTACCAATATAATGAGATCCGCACACCGATTTTTGAGCATTATGAAGTGATTGCTCGTAGTGTAGGGGATACGACTGATATCGTTTCAAAAGAAATGTATGATTTTTATGATAAAGGCGAGCGTCATGTTACGCTTCGTCCAGAAGGAACTGCACCAATCGTTCGTTCATTTGTTGAGAATAAATTATTTGGACCAGAATATACAAAACCTTACAAAACATTTTATATGGGACCAATGTTTCGTTATGAGCGTCCTCAAAAAGGTCGTTTACGTCAATTCCATCAAATCGGTGTCGAAGCATTTGGCTCAGACAATCCCGCGACGGATGTTGAAAGTATGGTGATGGCATTAGACTTCTTCAAGCAATTAGGAATCAGTCAAATCCGTTTAGTGATCAACTCTTTAGGCGATCAAGAAACGCGACAAGCGTATCGTCAAGCGTTGATCGATTACCTTGTACCGTTTGAAGCAGAATTAAGCGAAGATTCACAACGTCGTTTACATGAAAATCCATTACGTGTATTGGATAGTAAAGACAAACGTGATCAAAAATTCGTAGCAGAAGCACCTTCGATCTTAGATTATTTAAGTGAAACAGCAAAAGCACATTTTGAAACAGTGATTGCCATGTTGGATGCGTTAGATGTGCCTTATGAAATCGATAGTAATATGGTTCGTGGGTTAGATTATTATACGCATACGATTTTTGAAGTGATGAGTGACGCGCCTAAAATGGGCGCACAAGCAACGATTTGTGCAGGTGGTCGTTATGACAACTTGGTCGAAGAACTAGGTGGGCCAGCAACACCAGGATTTGGTTTTGCGATGGGGATCGAACGTATTTTATTAACGATGGAAGCAGAAGAAGTAGCTGTCCCTGTAATGAATACATTAGATGCCTATGTAGTAGCACTAGGCGAAGAAACAAATATCGAAGCGTTAAAAATCGTTCAAGCGATCCGTGATTTTGGTTTTTCCGCCGATCGTGATTTTATGGGCCGTAAAGCGAAAGCACAATTTAAGACAGCAGACAAAGCCGATGCGAAGTTGGTCTTAGTGATTGGTGCGGATGAATTAGCCAATCAAACGATCAACGTCAAATCAATGGCTAATCGTACAGAGAAAAGCTTTGCATTAGAAGATATTTATGACCACTTTGATAAAGTCTATGATGAAATGACATTATCTACTGAACAGGAGGAAAAATGATGGCACAACGAACAGTATACTGTGGACTGGTTTCAGAAAAGCAGTTAGGACAAACAGTTACATTAAAAGGCTGGGTACAAAAAAGACGTGACTTAGGTGGCGTGATCTTTATTGATTTACGTGATCGTGAAGGAATCGTCCAACTTGTTTTTAATCCAGAAATCAATAAAGAAGCGTGGGAAATCGCTGATAAATGCCGTAGTGAATATGTCATTGAAGTGACAGGTACAGTAAAAAAACGGGATGAATTGGCAATCAATCCTAAAATGGCAACGGGTGAATTTGAGATCATCGCGGATGAAATCATTATCTTGAATCAAGCAAAAACACCACCATTTTTGATTGAGGATGAACAAACGATCAATGATGAGATTCGTTTGAAGTATCGTTATCTTGATTTACGTCGTCCAAAAATGACGAAAAATATCAAATTGCGCAATGATACAACGAAAGCGATCCGTCATTACTTGGATGACCATGATTTCTTGGATATTGAAACACCTTATTTAGGCAAATCAACACCAGAAGGAGCGAGAGATTACTTAGTACCTTCTCGTATCCATGCGGGGCATTTCTATGCTTTACCACAATCACCACAGTTGTTCAAACAATTGCTGATGAATGCTGGCTTTGATCGTTACTATCAAATCGTTCGTTGCTTCCGTGATGAGGATCTACGTGGCGACCGTCAACCAGAATTTACACAAGTCGATATCGAAACGACGTTCTTGACCGCTGAAGAAATCCAAACCTATACAGAAGGTTTGATTGCTAAAGTGATGAAAGAGGTACGTGGTATCGAAGTCACTTTGCCATTCCCACGTATGACATATGATGAAGCGATGAGCCGTTATGGAAGTGACAAGCCAGATACACGTTTTGACATGGAATTGATCGATTTGAGCACGGTTGTGAAAGACGTTGAATTTAAAGTCTTCCAAATGGCGCTTGAAAATGGTGGAGTGGTCAAAGCGCTGAATGCGAAAAATGCAGCAAGCAAGTATTCACGTAAAGATTTAGATAATCTTGGACAATATGCCACTCAGTTTGGCGCAAAAGGACTAGCTTGGTTAAAAGTAGAAGAAGATGGCTTGAAAGGTCCTATTGCGAAATTTATGGGCGAGGCATCTGAAGCATTGATCCAAGCAACAAACGCTGAAGTTGGGGATATTTTATTATTTGGTGCAGATAAAGAAGAAATCGTTGCAGCCACTCTTGGAGCGATTCGTTCTCGCTTAGGAAAAGAATTAGATTTGATCGACGAATCAAAATTCAATTTCTTATGGGTGACAGAATGGCCACAATTTGAATATTCAGCAGAAGAAGGCCGCTATGTTTCTGCTCACCATCCGTTTACGATGCCTAAAGCATCCGACGTCGAGTTATTGGCAACTGATCCGGCAAAAGTCTATGCAGAAGCGTATGACATCGTCTTGAACGGCTATGAATTAGGTGGGGGATCATTACGTATCCATACAAGAGAATTACAAGAAAAAGTATTAAAAACACTAGGCTTTTCTGAAGAAGAAATGGAAGAACAATTCGGTTTCTTGTTAAGTGCATTAGATTATGGCTTCCCACCACATGGAGGGATTGCTTTAGGGCTTGACCGCTTTGTGATGTTGCTTGCAGGTGAAGAAAACATTCGTGAAGTCATTGCTTTCCCTAAAAATGGTAAAGCAGCTGATGTTATGAGTGATGCGCCAAGCACTGTTTCTGATCTTCAATTATTTGAGTTGAACATCGATGTAACAGATGTTGAATAACAACGACTAGAGATAAATTATTTTCATAGAAACACCAAGGTTGTGAAAGGGTCACAGATAAGTCGCGATTGATTCGGACTTGTGACGCTGACACAACCTTTTTTGTATGATATTGGAATTTCCAATCTTTTTTTCAAAGAAGTCTCTTGATTAAATCCTAAAAGATCATATAATAAGGGCATACCAGATAAAGCGAGGCTTTTTTCATGAAAAAAACTTTCGAAAATTGGGCGTATCATGATTATACGACCAAACTTTCGGTGTCGATCGTCTATGCACTGATTGCTTCAGTTGCATTGAACTTTTTTTATCAACCAGGAAACATCTATTCAAGTGGGATAACCGGTCTTGCGCAAATCTTAACGACGCTTTCAAAATCAGTGATTGGTTTTGAGATTCCAGTCTCAACCACGTTGTATTTGCTGAATATCCCATTATTCTTTTTAGCATGGTTTAAACTTGGAAAGAAATTTACGATTTTTACATTTATCACTGTGACATTAACCTCGCTTAGTATCCATCTCTTGCCACAAACGATTCTTTCGACCGATCCGATCATTTGTGCGATATTCGGTGGTGCCGTCAATGGGGTTGGTATTGGTTTAGCATTAAAAAATGGCTTATCTTCTGGCGGATTAGATATCGTGAGTATTACGATCCGTAAAAAAACAGGACGATCCATTGGTTCGATTTCCATTTATTTCAATGCACTGATTGTTTTCGTAGCGGGCTTGCTCTTCGGTTGGCAGTATATGTTTTATAGTGCCTTGTCGATTTTTGTGAGTGGCAAAGTGACGGATGTCGTCTATACGAAACAAAAAAAGATGCAAGTCATGATCGTGACTAAGCATCCTGAAGCAGTGATTGAAGCGATCCAAAAATGTATGCGTCGTGGGATCACGATCATCAATGAAGCAGAAGGTGCGTACAAGCACGATAAACAAACAGTCTTAATGACGATCGTTACTCGCTACGAGCTTCCTTTGTTACGTGAAGCAATGAAATCTTCTGACCCGCAAGCATTTGTCAGTATTGCGGAAAATGTCCAAATTCTCGGACGTTTTTATGAAGATGGAATATAGAGTTTAGTAAAATAGTTAGATAAAACACAGTGGATAACTGATCGGTTATCGCTGTGTTTTTTTGTTATTTTGTTAAATCTAAAGAACTTAAAAGTTATTAGTTTTTACATAATCCTATAGTCCAGATTCTAAATTTTTAGCGGTTTTGCGTTTAAAACGACACTTTATTATAGAGTTGTGATTATTTAAAAATAACGTGATATATTGAAATGAGAAGTAAGAAAGATAAATTTATGGATCTTGTATAAAAGAAAGGTGACAGTATCTTGAAATTAAAACGATTCGTTCTATCAGAATAGTCAAAGTAATATAGTTCTTCCTTAGTTGCTCAGCTGTCTACTTACTAATAAGAGGACCTAAGTATGCAGTTTTGATACCATTATTATTTGGTTTTCTCTTTGAACTAACCCTTCCAAAAGAATATGGTGGAGGACTAGTTAAAAATAAAAAGAATGTATTTATTAATTCAGAAAAAATTTGGATTGAACCACTTATTGGGATTTTACTTTTGTTTTTATTTATTATTTTTTCAACTATTATTTAATTGATCTAGGAAGAATAAGATGGGAAACGGGATGTAGAAAACTTGTGTTTATTTTTTTCAACATTTAAAGAATTTCAAGCATGGCAGAGTATTTGTATATCAAAATTTTCGTTATCAATATAGCTATATAAACAACATTGTTGGGCCAACAGGGTATACTCTGTTGGATATTTGTGTATTTGTAATAAGCTTGAATTTATGGAATCACAACTAAGTTGAGCAATAGAAAACACATCAATAGTTAGTATTAAAATGTCGTTCATTATACTAGTAGTGTGGCAGAAAGGATCAACTTAAACTAAAAATATAGCTATTTAAACGAATGATGGGGCTAATTTCCTCAGGTCATTCATTTTTTTGTCACAAAATTTGCTTTTTCACGACATATCTTAACGTATACGAAAAGTCGCGACAATACAACAGAAGGAAGGAAAAGAGATGAACTACAGCGTAAAGACAGGCGATACGTTAAGTGGAATCGCTCAACAGTTTGGGATCACAGTACCTCAACTCCAACAGTGGAATCAGTTAGCTGATCCTGATTATATTCAAGTTGGACAAGTACTATTGATCCAAGAAACCCAAGAAAAGGGGGAGAATTACGTGGTACAAGTAGGAGACACATTGAGTGAGATTGCATTGCGCTTTGGTGTAACGGTCCAGCAACTTCAAACATGGAATAACCTTCCGAATCCTGATTTAATTCAAGTCGGTCAATGGTTGTTTATAGAAAAAAGGAACGGAAATTCCCAAAGTCGAGCCGTATCATTAGGACAATTACAAGCAATCGGCTGGTATTCGATCTCGGCAGAAGATGTCACAGAATTGAATCGTTGCCTGCAGACTTATAAAATTGTCTCTTTGAACAGTTTGCGTCACTTCATTAGTCAATGCAGCCACGAATCAGGTTGTGGAGTTTGGCGGGAAGAGTTGGCTTCTGGAGAGTCATATGAAGGGCGGAGTGATTTAGGTAATTATTATCCGGAAGACGGGAAAAAATACAAAGGAGCGGGTTATATCCAGCTAACTGGACGCAGTAATTATACCCGATTTGCCGCTTCAGTATTGGATCCAGAAATTTTAAATCAAGGAGCAAAGTATGTAGCTGCTACTTATCCATGGACCAGTGCAGGTTTCTGGTGGTTTTCAAACGGGATGAATGAATACTGTGGAGGAAATCCAACCGTTGAACAAGTGACCTTACGTGTAAATGGTGGATACAATGGCTTGACATCTAGAAAACAATACTATCAGAAATGTTGTGAGATTTTCTGCTAAATACTCAGTTTACAAAGGAGGTGTTATGATGACTGCTTTGACAAAGATCTTTGCTACCGATCAGGCATTGATTCATATCTTTTTCCTTGTGGTTCTTTTAGATCTAATGACGGGGTGGCTCAAAGCAAAAGTCAATCACACCTGGTATTCTACATTAAGTTGGCAAGGCCTTTGGAAAAAACTTAGCCATTTTGTGTTACTTATTTTGACAGGAATCGTTGACTTTGTTTTGCTACAAAATGAGGTTCATTTAGAGTTCACATTGGTCAAAGTTTTTACGACCTGTCTGATTTTTAATGAAATTGGAAGTATTATTGAAAATACGGCAAAAACAGAAGTGACGACTTACTTTCGGGAAATCTTAAAATCCATTGAAAAGAAAATGAGAAAAACACTGTAGTGGATTAAATGACAAAAAGAAATAAAAAAAATTGTTATTATCCTGTCACACGTTACACTTATTTTACGACATACCCATCCAAAAGGACGATTGGAGTGGGAAACATGGATTTTTGGACAGAACGAATCATAGAAGTAGAGGATTATGTAAAAGAACAAGATGAAAGACGTTTAGAAATAATTTTGTTGAATTTTGTTCCGTATTTAAAAAAAAGTGCAAAATATTCACATTTTTCAGCAAGTAATGTAGGCGCATACATTTCGTTTGAAGATTTTTATAGTGCCTACCTCTTCGCAACTTGGGAAGCAATCGAAGTTTTTCGAGAAGAACAAAAAAATGATTTTAACTTTAAAAATGTATTTCTCCATCGATTATTTATTGCAGAAAAAAATGTTTGGCGTTTATATAAGAAAAAATCAGGGAAATCCACCGATAAACATGGCATTACTTATGCAAGTGGGCACTGGCAAATGATTGATGAGTCCAGTGCCTGCTTTCCACCCTGTTTTTTAGACGAGAGTACATTGATGATCAAAGAGATTTTAATGAAGTATCAAGTAATTGCTCCTGATGATGCCCAGTTCTTTTCTTTGTTAGTGGAAGGCTATTCGTGTGCTGAAGCGGTGAGATATATGTTTTTTGAAGAATATAACGCACGTATGCGGAAAAAGATTGAGCGAATGAAGCGGAGATTCAAGAAATACTTGGAAAAAGAAAATTTTTTTCTATTTCCAGTCACAAATGACGAAAATCTTCGACATATCTAAGTGATTCGAATCAAAAAATAAATTTTTAGGAGTGAAAAAAATGAACGTAAATGATAAACAATTAAGAGAAGATCCATGGGTATTAGAAGTACAACAATGGTTGAATAAAACTTATGGAGATGTACCTAGTTTTGGTTCAGTTCCGGAAGATGGCCGTACTGGATGGGATACGGTATATGGTTTGATTCGTGCAGTGCAACATGAGTTAGGTATTACAGAATTGGTCAATAATTTTGGTGAGACCACTTCAGCACTATGGGATCAGCAAGTGACGCCCAACTTAATTAATAAGTATGAAAGCCCAATTGTAAAATTGGTCGATGGTGCTTTTCGCTGCAAAGGGATGGGAAATGGGAAATTTGACACAGTTTATACGCTCAATAATGATGATGCAATCAAAGGATTGAAAATGGCTGCTGGATTTGAGAATCCAACTAGTACGTTAGATTCAATATGGGCCAAAGCTTTGTTTGATATGAGTGCATTTGTATTAGTTCAAGGAGGCGATGCACGAACACGTGAAATGCAACAAACTTTAAATAGAAAGTATTCGGAATGGACAGGAATCTTACCTTGTGACGGGATCTATCAACGTGCCACAAATACTGCCTTGATTTATGGGGTCCAAGTAGAAGAAGGTCTAGGCGATATTGCAAATGGTGTATTCGGTCCAACTACACAAGAAGTTTATAGACAGTTAGCAGATAGTGGCCAAGTAGCAAGTAATAGCGGATTAGTGTTACTTCTCCAATATGCACTTTATCAAAATCTGATCAATGTACGTCCAAGTGGTGTCCCATTCAGCGGAGCATTAGATACCGAGACAACAGACTCATTATCATTATTCCAATTATTCTTGAATTTATCCGAAGTAACAGACGGTTATCCTGACTTAACTACTGCGATGTCCTTGATGCTTTCTTCTGGCGATCCTAACCGTAGTTTCAATGCGGTAGATACTTCAGAACAGCTAACTCCTGCGCAAATCACAACCTTGCAAGAAGCTGGAATACAATACGTAGGTCGTTACTTAACGGGAACCGTCGGCAATAACTTTATTCCAAAATATTTAACGGTAACTGAAGCAAATAATATTATTAATGCTGGAATGGCTATCATTCCGATTTATCAGGACAATAATCCAGTGGTAAGCTACTATACGTACAACCAAGGTGTATCAGATGCAAATACAGCATTTGCGGCTGCGGACTCTCTAGGATTTGACAAAGGAACAATCATTTATTTTGCAGTGGATGTGGATGCGCTAGACTCAGATATTACGACAAACATCCTGCCTTATTTCAGTGGACTACATGATGTTGCGACGAGAAATGGGATTCGTTTTAATGTAGGGATTTATGGTACTCGCAATGTGTGTATGCGTGTTTCTGAAGCAGGCTATACCGTGGCCAGTTATGTATCGAATATGTCTACTGGTTGGTCTGGTAATCTTGGTTTTTCTCAACCAACAGATTGGGCTTTTGACCAATTTAGTGAACCAAGCGATGGAATTGGCTCAGGAGATGGTTTAGTGATGATTGATAAACTGAATGTCTCTGGAATCGATCCAGGTGTAACGACTGTTAGTGCGGTTGATCCAGCTATTGGCGTCCTAAAAAATCTGGGACTTAAATTGATTGATGAAGCAATTGATAATGCACAATTTGAATTAGGAGTAGAAATGCCCATTTTCTCTATTGGACCTGTCACACTCACACAAACATTAGCCGGAACAGTTCAATCCGCAGATGCCAATGATAATCTTATTACATTTAGTATCATAAATGGAAAAATTGATCCAGCATTTGTTAGTGAAGTCTCTGATATGTTAGGTAGTGGTATTACTGGGAAATTGGAAGCTAACATGGAAGGTTTAACTGCAGCTATCGAAAATGGTGATGTAGAATTAAGTGGTGGCTATGAAGATGGGAAAATTAGTGTATCGCTTGCCATTAATATGCAAAAATTTACAGTAGAAGGATCAGAAATTACTGCTTCTGTTAAATATGAAATTGAAATTGATTTAAATAAAATCGGAGGATTTTTTAAAGAGGTTTTTGAAAGAACGCTCTATACAATTGCAACAGGTGTAGGTATTTTCTTATTAATCTTAGTAATACCACCTATTGTTGCGTGGCTTGGTGCAGGGGCGACAACAGTAACAGCAGCGGGAGTAATTGCTTTAGTTATTAGCTCCATTTTAGATTTCATCAAAGAAAGCTAACTAAAAGATTTGAACCGCAAAAACATGGGAACTGTTTTTGCGGTTCTTATTATTGTCTTTAGACCAAGTTGAGCTCGCAAAGTGAGCGAAACAGAAAAACACCCGCAATTCGGGTGGGGTGAAGTGGGAACAAATGATTCTATCAAAAAGCCCTACACATCGTTAAAATATGATGTTCAGGTTATATTGATAACGCAAGGAAGGGAAAAGAAATGGGTAATAAAACAAATAGTTTATCTCATACAAAGTGGCTGTGCAAATACCACATTGTATTCACACTAAAGTATAGAAGAAAAATCAGCTATAATCAATATCGAGCAAGTACACAAGAGATTATCAAACGATTATGTAAGTATAAAGGAGTGGTGATTTTAGAGGGCATATGATGCCAGATCACGTCCACCTATTATTGAGTATCCCACCAAAAATGAGCGTGTCTAGTTTTATGGGTTATCTAAAAGGAAATAGTGCATTAATTATTTTTGATAAGCATGCAACTTTAAAATATAGGTTTGGCAATCGACACTTTTTGGCAGAAGGGTATGTAAGCACTGTGGGATTGAATGAAGCGACCATAAGGAAATACATTCAAGAACAAGAGAAACATGATATAGCGCTAGATAAATTAAGTGTTCGAGAATATGAGGACCCTTTTAAGGATTAGAGAGTAGAACAAACACCTTTTTAAAGGTAGGCAAAAGTGGCAAGGCCAGCTTCTTTAGGCGCTGGCCGGTGTTAAGGGCTTATAGCCTTGGAGCAAACCACCCTTTTGAAGGGGAGTTATGATTTTAATGTATAACCCCATCTAAGAAAAAAGAGGATACAATATCATTAATATACCTAGTGTAAGATGGACTATAAATCTTTTATTTGTATTTTGCATAAAACTTGCCTGAAGTTTTTCTGAAACCCAAACAAATTGTAATTCATTTTTAGGATGATCTATTAAATACTGTTTAAATATTTCGCGTTCATTTTTTTTGGATTTAATTAAGTAAAAGCCTGTAACAGCACTGATGGTAAGGGCTACTCCCAAATAGGGAATTATATGATTCAAATTTTTAGGGACGTCTTCAATAGGGAAAAAGTAGCGAATGACACGTGCCAAAATAAAAAAGACAATAACGTAAACGATAAATGAAAATTTTCTTTTTAGAGCAAAAGAAGGGTCCTTTTTTTCATAATATTGTGAGATTGCTTTTTTTCGTCTCTTTTGTTCTTGTTCAGTCAGGTTTGGAAAAGCACGCTCTCCTTCTTGTTTATATACAGCCATGATATCTGAATACTCCTGTTGGATCTGCCTGACTTTGTAGACTGTATAAATAAAACTAGCGTAATATATTAAAGTACACATAAATTTAATTAAAAGCATTATTTAGTTCTCCTTAAAGACTTTTTTTAATTATAGCAGACAAAACTTGAAGTAGCTTTAAAAATTTAATAAAAAAATGTTATTTATTGTGAACAGAAATAGTAGTTTTTTCTATTATTTATTGAAATGTGGATAGAAGTTAATCAAAGAAAACAGATTAACTTCTTTTTACTCTGTTCTAGTTTAAATTAGTTATTTGTTGCTGTCTTCATCTATATAAAGTTATTCAACGTAAATATACCATTAAATAACATTGAATATTAAATGACGCACGATATTAACATTAGTTGTCTATTTGTTTTTAGTATTATATAATTAAGAAGGGAATTGTCATCCTTTCTAAAGAAAGCGTTTTTATAACAAAGGGGTGATTTAAATTATAAAATGGAAAGGAGAATATTTGAGAATAAGAGGAGAAACAAATTTTTATTATGATGAAATACTTAGGAGGTATAAAAAATGAAAAAGTATATTTTGTTAGGCATAAGTTTTTTTGTTTTTTCAATATTTGGAATCATGAATACTGAGGTGCAAGCTGAACAGGTGACCTTAACTTCCTCAGAAGAAACTGTTATTTATAATAAGTTTGGACAAGAAGTCAAACCTGAAATACTGTTTGTACAACCAAAAGCACAACACCCCCGACTACTTTAAAGTGGCTGAGTTTTGGATCTAACTATCACTCTAACCCATTTTCAGGAGCAGGCACACGATATAGTGGCTATATTTTCGGACTTAATAGTACAAATAGAGCTAGGTTGACTTTTTCATTAGGAGGATTTGCTTGCTTTGTGACTGATCGCCCTGATCCAGCTTCTGTAGTAAATGTTTACAATATGCCTTTAAGCGGCTCTCCTTATACCTTAGAAACAGCTGGCTATTTTTATTTTGCTGTAGATAATCCTGTTAATGGACAAACTTATAGCATAATTCCATTATAGAAAAGAAAAAAACATTATTTATATCTTTTTTGAACATGATATGTGATATAACGTTCAAAAATTAGGAGTTTATATGAAAAGAAAACCTCTATTTGTAATTTTATTGATTCTTCTAATATCAATGATTTTTATTTGGATATTTACTTCAAAAATAAAACATGATAAGAATGAAGTAAATCGTACAATAATTATGGATAAAAATGGAAATAAAATAGATCCTATCCAAAAAGTGACTGGAAATTTAGGAAAATGAGATAACATACTATGCTTGTTTTTAAACAAATAATTAACTAAGTTCTTCTCTAAAAGTATGAATGAACCAATGAGGTATTTATAGAATAAGTATAAAATATGACTCATTGTCAAATAGTTTTATTTCAATTAAATCACCTTTAGTAAAATTTTCGGCGTGTCCTCTTTAAATATTATTAAACAATCTTAAAGAGAGTGGCTTTACTGGAACATCCGTACAGAAAATAGTGGTAGTAGACCGAACGATAATTTGATTATCAGATTACCACTCGGTCTACTACCACTATTTTTTACATAAATGTTTCAGCGAGACCTAATCTACCAAGGAAAGTATGTCAAATAAAACTGGAAAAATTTATCATTTAAAAAGGAGAATAACAATAAACTGCCAGTGTCTATTTAGGGTACACTCTAATTTTCCTTTCTGGTAATAAAAGGTAAAAAACTTGATAAATTAGCCTCTTCCAGTATATAGTAATTACGATTTAAGAATAAGGATAAATAAGAGGGGGTTATGCGGAACATTCAAATGAGATTTATTAATAATCAGATTATTAAAAGATGTTCTGGATTTAAAGGATTATTTTGGATCCTCTTTAAACTTTTTGGTAAAACGTACAGGTTATAGATTTGAAGAAGTAGATCGAATTATTTATCGAAAAAAGAAAGCGAAATTACTTGGAAATGAGGTTCTTTTTAAAGTAATCAATGATATATTTTATGGTAATTTGAGAAAAGTAGATGAAGCAGCTTTTTTATAATTATTCTAAAAGTACATTTCGTATAATATTATCGAAGATTGAACCTGTACTTATTGAATATAATTTAACTTTAGAATTAAATCCTATCAATATTAGTGGAGATGAGGGGGCAATAAGGAAATTTTTTATGGATTTCTACTATATTAGGTGAGCAGACTAGTTATCATTTAAAACTTCCAAAAGATTTATATGAAATTGTATTAAATGAGATTTCAACTCCATTAAAAAACTCCGAACTGGGATCTGGCACCACTAGCTCTTCAGCATACTATATGATTTATATTACATATGACACAAAAGAGAACGATCATCTGTCTGCTAAAGGACAGGTGATGTTTTTCATAATAAGTATGAATGAGTTATTAAAGTGATCATAGAAAAGGAGTGTTAGAGTGATTAGAACTAGGGAGCATAGATGTTTCGATTATTTACAATGTTCCGATAAGAATCAAGTAAAGCAGAATAGCTTTTATTGATTCCTTTTTTTTGGGGAGTCCAAATTTTTAAATGGCTATTCCAGATGTCTATCCATGATAAGAGTAGAAATCATTCAAGTATTTCTCGTTCATCAACGAAAATAAATAAAAAAATAATGAAACCCTATTCAAGTAACGATTAGTCAACTTGTTATATTTGAAATTTTGTTAAAGTTACTTAAAAATGTGTCCTTTTTTGATGAACTATGGGATTATAGTATAAAGTGGCAACTTTTATGAAGTTTTTGCTTGCTATTTTTTGGTAATGCACGTATATTACGAATGAAAAAAGTTTATGAAAAGTTGGAATATTGAATGGAAAAACAAAAAAGATTAAAAAATAGCCGGTATATCACGGGCTTCGATGGGATCCGTTCATTAGCGGTCATCGGGGTTATTTTATACCACTTGTTGCCAACAAGTATGAAGGGTGGTTACCTCGGAGTTCCGATATTTTTTGTCGTTTCAGGTTATCTTATTACCGATCTCTTACGACAAGAGTGGGAACAAAATGGAAAAATCAATATTTGGCAATTTTACGTTCGGCGAATGAAACGACTATATCCTGGGCTCGTTTTCTTGCTTATTACTGCATCAGCATATATTACGCTATTCCAGCGAGGATTATTAAATAATCTTCGGGGCGTTGTACTCAGCAGTTTATTCTATGTCAATAACTGGTGGCAGATCAATAATGGATTATCCTATTTTGATCGTTTTGCAAATGAGTCGCCATTTACCCATATTTGGTCCTTAGCAGTAGAGGCGCAGAACTATCTGATCTGGCCGATCATCTTTGTATTACTCATGGTATTTGTCCGTAAGAAAAAAAATATTTTTTATGTCATTATGGGTACAGCTATTGCATCAGCGATTTTGATGATGGTGCTATACTCGCCAAATGGCGATCCTACCCGTGTGTATTATGGGACAGATACTCGCTTGTTCTCGATTTGGATGGGTAGTGCATTGGCTTTTGTTTGGCCAAGTACGCGATTAAAGAAAAATATCCCTAAACAAGCAAAGAAAGTATTGAATTTAGCGGGTTTTACTTCATTGATCACGTTGATACTCTTTTTCTTTTTCTTAGATGACCATTTGAGCTTTATCTATTATGGCGGGTTCTTTTTAGTCAGTCTTTTATGTATGGTTCTTGTGGCAGTCACAGCGCATCCAGGTGCGAGCTTGAATCGCTGGTTGACGAATCCGGTCTTTAGTTGGATCGGTAAACGAAGTTATGGGATCTATTTGTACCAATTTCCGGTGATGATTTTTTACGAAGCGAAAGTATCAGGTATCGCTGATCATGTGTTATTACACACGGTCATTGAAATCACGTTGATTTTATTGATCAGTGAACTGTCGTACCGCTTTATTGAACGTCCGTTGGCACGCTTTGATTATAGTAAAACGTTTCGTGTCGTCAAAGGCTGGTTCACTAAACCTATTTTCAGTTGGAAAAAGCCATGGGTGGTCCCTGGAACCTTAGTCGTAGCGATTGCCTTAGTCGGGTTCGTAACAGCACCTAAAAATGCTGTGACAGCCGACCAAGAGCAATTACAAAAGAATATTGCTGAAAGTAAAAAATTAGCTGAAAAAAGTCAGAATAATCAAGGCAATAATGTAGCACCTATTGACCAAGCGATTTTGGATAAATATGATTTGACCAAAGCGCAAGGGGAAAAAGCCCAACAATTAGAGCTGACTGCATTTGGTGATTCAGTCATGTTAGATGCTGCGGCAGATTTAAAAGAACTTTATCCGCAAGTAGTCGTAGATGGCGATGTCGGTCGTCAACTCTACACAAGCCTTCCTTATATCGAAGAACTGAAAAATAGAGATCTATTGAAGGATACGGTATTAATTGGGCTAGGAACAAATGGCTCTTTTTCTGAGGCGCAATTTGATAGCTTGATGAGCGCAATCGGGGATCGAAAAGTTTATTGGGTCAATGTCCGCGTGCCAACGAAGCGCTGGCAAAATGAAGTCAATGCCATGCTCGCAGAAATGGAAAAGAAATATGACAATATGACAGTGATCGATTGGTATGGTTATAGTAATGACCATAGTGAATGGTTCTATGATGATCAAGTCCATCCAAATCCAGATGGTATGTTGAATTATATCCATCTAGTCAGTGAAGCACTATTAGGTGGAACAAAAGAATCTGAGACAAGTCAAACAAGTGAGACTTCTTCAACTAGTACGAGCGATACTTTATCTGACAGTACTCAAGCAAGTGAATAAAAACTGAAGTTGTGACAGCAATGTTTTGACCTGAGCAGTGGGATAATTTTCACAAAAAAAGTGCCTCAACGAAAATCGTTTTCCGATCTTTCGTTGAGGCACTCTTTTTCTCTAAAAATTCCTTTTACTCCGTTTGATCAGGTAAAGAAAGAGAAGGATGTGTCTTCAAATAGGTTTCTTTTTGCCGGCGTGTTTGTTTTTTGAACGCGGCTTCGGCTTTCGTGGCTTCACTTCTTGTGGCGTATCCTTCTGCATGGATCATTTTTACAGGACGTCTCTTTTGCAAACGTGTGTATTTAGCGCCTGTGCCATTATTATGTTCTTGTAAACGACGAGCCAAATCGGTGGTATATCCTCCATAGAACGTATTATCTCGGCAGTGCAACACATAAAAGTAATGGTTAGTCTCCATAAAGCATCTCACGGAGTTCAGGGGTATACTCACCTTGCGTATCATAGGTGAATAAAGGTGGAGAAACTTTGAAACCATCGGCTTTTCCCTGCTTGATTCCTTCAATCAATAAAATATTTGCATCTTTGCCTACTTTAGGATAAACAAACTGAACACGTTTCGGTGCAATCTGATAGGTTTGCATAAGGGTCAAAATCTCTAAGAAGCGTTCTGGGCGGTGCACAAGAGCCAAGCGACCATTTGTTTTTAATAACTTGCCTGAGATTTGGATCACTTCTTCCAACGTTGTATGGATCTCATGTCGGGCAATTGCTAGATGCTCATTTGGATTTTTTTTATTTGTAGGTAAGCCTTTGAAGTAAGGGGGGTTACAGACGACTAAGTCACAAGAGTTGTGTCTGACAACCGTTAAACTTTCTTTTAAGTCAATCGTATGCACGGTCATTTGTTGTTCTAAATGATTCAATGAAATGCTCCGACGGGCCATATCAGCTAAGCGTGGCTGTAGTTCGATCGCATCGATCTTTGCCTGTGTTTGTTTACTTAAAAATAGTCCGACAGCACCATTCCCCGAACAAAGGTCAACGATTTGGCCGGTTTTTGGCGCACGAGCAAAATGAGCGAGCAATACGGCGTCTAAAGAAAAGGAAAAAACTTGGGAACTTTGGATAATCTTAATATCTTTTGCATATAATTGGTCAATACGTTCATGTTCGTGAAGCATCTAATTCCCTCCAAATGAAAAAACTAATCGTATGTAGTATACTATTTTTGTTCAAAAGAACCAAGAGAACTTGTCAAATCGGTCTTTTTTAGGCATACTATAGGAACGAGAAGCAAAGAAAGGAAGAGGATATGTTCTATCGATTTATGCGCGGGCTCGTTAAAGTGATTTTAGCTGTTATCAATGGCAATGCCCGTTATGAAAATAAAGAAGTCTTACCAAAAGACGAGAATTACATACTTGTTGCACCACACCGCACTTGGTGGGACCCGTTGTATCTCGCTGTTGCTGCATCACCTAAATCGTTTAGTTTTATGGCGAAAGAAGAATTGTTCAAAAACCCTGTTTTACGATTCATCTTAACACGTTCGAATGCTTTCCCAGTCAAAAGAGACAATCCGGGACCAAGTGTGATCAAGACACCTGTCAAGATTCTAAAATCAACCGATCTAGGATTGATCATGTTTCCAAGTGGGACAAGACATGCGACCGAGTTGAAAGGTGGAATGGCGTTAATAGCCAAAATGGCCAAAGTAAAAATCGTTCCAGCTGTGTATCAAGGTCCTCTCACGCTAGGTGATCTATTCAAACGCAAACGAGTGATTGTTCGCTTTGGTGAACCGATCGACTTGTCAGATATCAAAAAAACTGACAAGGAAGGAATGGCAGAAATCGAGCGACGCACACAAGCTGCATTTGATAAACTAGACAAGGAAGTAAATCCTGATTTTAAATATGAGATCATAAAAAAGAATGAAACAGAATAATTGTTCTTTATTCGATGAGCGATAAAAGAAACGGATTGTCTAAGACACCGCTTCTTTATCGCTTTTTTTGTTATAAAACCGCCTTTTTGCAAGTGATTCTAGCTGTCATGTCCTTGATGGAAGTGTTATAATAGTAAGAAGGATATTTTTTTGAGGTGATGAGATGCGTTTTTTACATACAGCAGATTGGCATATAGGAAAAAAATTGCAGGGCTATGATTTACTTAAAGAGCAAGAACATGTACTATCTGAGATTCTAACGATTGCGAAAAAGGAAAAAGTGGATGCAATCGTTATTGCAGGTGATCTCTATGATCGAAGTATCCCAGCCGTAGAAGCCGTAGAGATGTTCAATCGGTTGATGATCGACTGGAACCTGAACGAAAAATTCCCGATTTTCGCTATCTCAGGAAACCATGATAGTAGTGTTCGATTATCTGCTGGCACGGAATGGTTCAGCCAAACAAAATTCTTTTTACACACACGATTTGCTGAATCTTTCCAACCTATCGACTATCAAAATACTCAATTTTTCTTATTGCCTTATTTTGAACCAATCTCCGCTAGAAGTTATTTTGAAGATGATACGATCCGTACGGTCCAACAAGCAATGGAAAAAGTGGTTGACCAGATGCAACTCGCTTTTGATCCTGCAAAAAAACAGGTGCTAGTCAGTCACTTTTTTGTGACAGGTAGTAAGAAATCAGATTCAGAAACAAAAATCGAAGTGGGTGGACTAGATGCGATTCCAGGCGGTCTATTGGAGCCATTTGATTATGTCGCTTTAGGACATCTTCATAATCAAGCAGCCTTGCAGCAAGAAAATGCTAGATACAGTGGTTCGCCACTTAAATTCTCACTTTCAGAGATCAATCAGAAAAAAGGTGTTTGGATCGTTGATCTAACTGACACCTTGGTGTTGGATTTTCAAGAAATCACACCTTTGTATGATATTGCTGAAGTAACTGCTAGTTTTAAAGAATTATTAGACCCAAGTTTTTACCATACGATCAACCGAGAAAATTATTTGCAGATTTATTTAAAAGATCGCGCAGTTATTCCTAACATGATGAACCAATTACGAGCAATCTATCCTCGAATACTTGGTGTCGAACGTGTCAATGGACGGCATCGTTCCACAAGCAAACGACAGACACTTGAAATCAAGCAACCAAAAAAACTCGCGGAAACGTTCTTTACTGAAATGGTGGATGAGCCAATGACAGAACAACAAATGAGCTGGTTAGAAGAAACGTTGCAAGAACTCACAGAAACGGAATGATCAAGTATGAAACCACAGACATTACGATTGAAAAATTTTGGCCCATTTATCGATGAAACGATTGATTTCTCAAAATTGACCCAAGCGGCCTTGTTTTTGATTACAGGAAAAACAGGGGCTGGCAAAACAACGATTTTTGATGGGATGACCTATGCGCTTTTTGGAGAAACATCTGGAAGGTTGCGGTCTGGCAAAGAGATGCGGTCATTATTTGCGACACCTGAAGACGAAACGAGTGTCCTTTTTTCGTTTGAACATCAACAGTTGCGGTATGAAGTCGAACGTAAGCCTGAACAATTGTTAGCTAAACGCAAGGGTGAGGGCATGAGAAAACAGACGGCAAAAGTAAGTTTAACGATCTTTGATGAAAAAGGAAAAGAAATTCGACAATTAACAAAACGGAGTGAAGTCGATCAAGAAATCAAAGAACTATTGAATTTAGATGCGAAGCAATTTTCACAGATCGTCTTACTGCCGCAAGGAGAATTTCGGAATTTCTTGATTTCCTCTAGTAGTGAAAAAGAAACAGTTTTACGTAACTTATTCGGCACACAATTCTTTCAACGATTCACCGAACAATTGAAAGAAAAAGCCAAGAACAAGCAAAAAGAACTGGATCATTTGGAGCAAGAATTAGTCTTATTGCAAAGACAATTTAGTTCCTATGAGGAGAAGCAACCGGCTGGTCTACAATCTTTTGAGACAGTGATCAATGAGTGGCAAGAGTATCAAAATCAAATTTCAACAAGGCTCGTATCAGAGCAAGAAGTATTAGAGCAACTGAAAGAAGAACAAAAAATCAGCGAGACAGATTACTATCACGGGAAAAATCAAAAATCTGCTTATGAAGAAAAGCAACAATTATTGGCAGAACAACAAGCGCTCAATGAGCAACAGCAAGTGATCGAGGAGCACCAAAGATGGGTTTCTCATTATGAAGTCGCTCAGCAATTGCGCACCCCGCTTGAACGTAGCCAAGAATACCAAGAATCACTTACCACACAGAAAAGTGAAAAACAGCAACTAATTATTACGTTCAATAAGGTGGCAAGTGATTTACAGAAATGGCAAGAACAGGCGGACGTACGAGAAAATCTCGAACAAAAAATAGCAAAAATGAGTCAAACGCTCCAAGAAAAGCAACGATTGATCCCAGTGGCTGATACCTTTAGAGAAAAACAATCGGAACTTTCCGTAATGGAAAAAAAAGTCAGTGAATTACAGCAAGAAATCCAACAACTGGCAGATCAGCAATTGATCCTTCAAGAAAGACAACAAACGAGTCAAACCGTTTTAGCAACACAAGGGGAACTACAAGAAAAACAGTTGGTTTATGAACGGTTACGTTTAGAAGGGGAACGTTACTGTGAACAACAGCAACACCTTGCTCACCTTGACAAAGAACTAGTGAAAAATCATCAGTACTTTGAACAAACAACAGAGCAATTGGTAGAAAAACAACAATTACTTGAACAACAAACACACGAGTTCAATCAATGGAAAAGCGACTGGGCAAAGCAACAAATTACTTATTTACAAACCCTATTGATACCTGGTGAACCTTGTCCAGTGTGTGGTGCAACGGAGCATCCCTTGACACCGGATAATCGTGAATCAGTGCAGGAAAACTTAGCTGTGCTTGAAGAAAAAATGGTCCAAGCAGAACAATCGATCGAAAAAACGCATCAAGAAATTGGTCGAAAAGAAGCAGAAATCGAAGAAATCAAACAACAGCTTGATCGTTTAAGCCAGCAACAAATGGAAACGAGTCAACAGTTGGAGAAACAAGCAATTTATTTGAACACAGAGTTAAAAGCCATTTTCCAAATAGATGTGCAAGAAGATATTGTTCAAGGGTTGGCGGAAATAGAAAAGACCCTCAATGCTCGTTTAAAGGAAATCAAAAAAGCAGAAGAAGCACATGCCAGGGTCATGGAAGAACTAGCCAGCAACAAAGAACAAAGTGAACAGATCAAAGCTCAACAAATGCTCCATAATGAAAAAATCCAACGACTCCAAGGTGAGATGGCAGGATTGAGTCAACAATTAGGAACAGAAGACATTGATGCTTTAGCAAAAGAAGCTGATCAATTAGCCGAACAGTCGAGCAAGAGCAAGCAAGAATTAGAAGAGCAAATGGCCCAAGGTGAGAAACTCCAGCAAGAATCAGCTGTTTTGACGACTAAAATCGAAACGTTGTCTGAACAAATCGAAAAGACAACTGCTCAATTTGAAAAAGAACAACGTAAAATCTCTAGTTTCTTGGAGCAACACACTGACTTTTCTTCGCAAGAAGCAATAGCAGCGTTGTTAAAAGAAACAGTCACATACGAAAATAGAAAAACAACGATCAAGGAGTATCAAACGAAACAGTTGGTTCTTTCCACTCGCTTAGAACAATTGGAACATGTCACCTATGATGAAAAATCCCAAGATTTGACAGTGTTGAGTGAACGAATCGAAAAAAACAAACAACACATTGAAGAGCAACAACAATTGATCTACCACTTGCAACAAGAGTATAAAACCAATCAGAAAGTGATCATGGCATTTACTACAAGTTATCAAAATAGTCAGGAACAACTAGATGAATTGATCCAGTTGCAACAATTATCACAGACGATGAATGGCGAGAATCCTAAAAAAACAAGCATTGAACGTTATGTCTTGCAAGTTTATTTACAAGAAGTCTTGCAAGTCGCTAATGAACATCTGATACGATTGACAAAAAGCCGCTATCAGTTTGAATTAGATGAAGAAGTCGGTAGCTACCGCGGAAAGACTGGTCTGGAGATCAACGTGTACGATGATGAAGCAGGAACGACCAGAGGATCGCATACTTTATCCGGAGGCGAAAGCTTTATTGCTGCATTATCATTAGCTTTAGCCTTGGCAGAAGTGATTCAAGCGCAAGCTGGTGGGGTCACGATCGAAGCATTGTTTATTGACGAAGGGTTTGGTTCACTGGATGAAGAAGCCTTAGAAATGGCGATGGAAGCATTAGAAACAGTTGAAAGCGAAGGCAGGATGATCGGGATCATCAGCCATGTACGTGAGTTGAAAGAACGTGTCTTGCAACAAATACGAATTGATACAAAAGGTAGTGGACAGAGTGAAATACGCTACCATTTTGGTTAAGAAGGGAGATTGATAACAATGAAATGGAGTATTCCGGAAAAAGTCATTGCAAGAGGGCGTCAATATTTGCAAGAAGACCGTGTGTTATCGGTTGTCCCAGATCAAGAAGAAAATGTGTGGCATGCAGAGGTTTTAGGTAGTGAGCTGTATTTAGTTGATTTAGATGGTACAGCAAAAGAAATCGACTACTGTCAATGCCCATACTGGGAAGAACATCATTATTGCAAGCACACTGTTGCAGTAGAACTTTATTTACGATCGAAACAACTTTCTCGTATCATGCAGAAAGATCAAAAAATGATCGAACCGACGAAAAAGACCAGTGAAGGAGAACTATTGACAAAAGGATTTGCCCGATTAAAAGGGAAGACTTCTACTAAATCCTTGCAACCCTTAGTGATCGATTATCATGTCGAACAGATCGAAACCAATCAATACCATCCAGAACTTTCTATTTTGGCGGTGTATCTACGTGTGGGCTTTTTAGAAACACCTAAGAAAACATACATCGTAAAAAATATTTATGAGTTTCTACAGGCGTACACGGACGAGGAAAACTATACGGTCAATAAGCAGTATCAATTCCGTTTAGAGCATCGAGTTTTCCAACAAGAAGATCAACAACTACTGGATCTATTCGCAGGTATTGCACAGACGCAAACATTGTTAGGCGCAAACGGTGTCTTGGTAAAAGGGAAATTAGACAAGCGTTACTTACTTTTGCCAATCGATCAGTCGAAATCTTTGTTAGAGCGTATGAATCAATCGACACGTTTGAAACTACAGATCAATGATCAAACTTATCATGGCATCCAATTTTCAGACGATGCGAAACCGCTAAGTTTTCAAGTCAAGAAGAAAGAAACACAGTATCAACTGACTGCCGTAAGTGACTTTGATTTGTTTTTGTCTCACTACCAGTGGGGGATCAGACAAGGTACTATCTATCATTTGACTAAGCAGCAACAGACGATCTATTTGACTTGGAAACAACTGATGAAACGTTTTGAAGAGCCAGAAGTTGCCTTTCAAAAAAAAGAATTGTCTTCTTTATTTAAAGAAATTTTACCGCTTTTAGATCAAATAGGAACCGTTGCTATTGACGATGAAGTGACGGCAGAAGTCGCAGATATTCCAGTAGAGTTTGTCTTTGTTTTTAAAAAAATGAAAGGGCAAATCCAAGCAAGAATCGATTTTGTATATGGAGATGTTGTGTTCTCCACAGATGAACGACATGAAACGCTTGCTGAGCAAACTACCGAAATATTGAGAGATACGGCGCAAGAACAGCGGGTCCTTGATTTGTTTCGTATGTACCGTTACCGGAAAAATAAAACGGGCTACGAACGTCCATTACCAGAAGGTGAAGCATTGTATCAGTTTTTCCGGACAGAATTAGCTGTTTTTCGTCAATTTGGAGAAGTCCGTATAGGAAAAAAATTACGGGAATTATATCTAGACGCACAAAAACACCAACCACAGATCGAAGTAGAAGAAACAGGATCATGGCTAGATATCCGCTTTGATGTCACAGGAATCAACGAGCATGAAATCGACAATGTTTTGCAGAGTTTGTTAAGAAATGATTCATTTTATACCTTAGAAAGTGGACAGGTATTATCGTTTGATTCAGAAGAATTCCAACAAACAAGCAAAATCCTACAACAGTTCAGAGATACGATCCGTTCAGACGATGGCGTTATCCAAGTGCCAAAAAATCAAGGGTTGATGATCAAAGAACAATTTACGGGAAGTAATGCTAGTTTTGGCGATTCTTTCCAACAAATGACTCAAGACTTGATCGATCCTACGAATTACGAAGCTACTTTACCAAAGAATTTGCAAGCTGAGCTTAGAGACTATCAGAAGCAAGGCTTCCAATGGTTGAAAATGTTAGGTCATTATCAGTTTGGTGGCATTTTAGCTGATGAAATGGGTCTAGGGAAAACGTTGCAGACCATTGCTTTTCTGCTTTCGGAGAAAGAAGAAAAAGGTTCATTGGACGCCTTGATCGTAGCACCGGCGAGTTTGATCTATAACTGGCAAGCCGAAGTGAAAAAATTTGCTCCCTCATTGAGTGTCCAAGTGATCAATGGTAATAAGAAAGAGCGAGAAACTTTGTTAGCTGAAAAAGTAGATATTCGTGTTACTTCTTATGCGAGCTTACGTCAGGATCTTTCAGAATATCAATCATCGACGATTAATTATTTAGTCTTAGATGAAGCGCAAATGGTGAAAAATAGCAGCACAAAGACTGCTCAAGCTTTACGAGAGTTGCATATTCCACAGCGGTTTGCTTTGAGTGGGACACCAATCGAAAATAGCCTTGAAGAACTATGGTCACTATTTGCTACGATCATGCCAGGGTTCTTTCCGAATCGGACACGTTTTAGAGAATTGACGACAGATGAAATCGCGCAAATGATCCGACCTTTTGTCTTAAGACGAGATAAGCAAACAGTTCTCAAAGATTTACCAGAAAAAACTGAAATGAATCTTTATTCTGCGTTGACGGAAGAACAAAAAACAGTGTACCTTGCTTATTTGAGACAAATGCGTGAAGAAGTATCAGCTATGGATTCAGAGTCATTCAAAAAGAATCGGATCGGCATCTTGGCAGGACTGACACGTTTGCGTCAAATTTGTTGTGATCCTCGTTTGTTTGTAGAAGACTACCAAGGTGGATCAGGTAAGTTAGAACAAGTAAAAGATTTATTACTAGCTGCAAAAGAAAATAACCGTCGTGTCCTGTTGTTCTCCCAATTTACGGGTATGTTGACGATCCTTCAAGAGGAATTAGCTGAATTAGGGCTAAGTACCTTTTATTTACGAGGAAGTACAAAGGCACAAGATCGTTTAACCATGGTCGATGCTTTCAACGCGGGTGAAAAAGATGTCTTTCTTATTTCACTTAAAGCAGGAGGGACTGGATTAAATCTAACTGGCGCAGATACAGTCATCCTTTATGATTTATGGTGGAATCCAGCGATCGAAGAACAAGCTGCTGGAAGAGCCCATCGTATTGGACAAAAAAATGTTGTTGAAGTATGGCGAATGATTGCTGAAGGAACAATCGAAGAACGAATGGATTCTTTACAGCAAGAAAAACGGGAATTATTCCAAAAAGTGATTCAAGGAAACGAAGAACAATTGACGAAATTAACAGAAGACGATATTCGTTTGATTCTAAGTATTGGTGAAAATGACGAATAAAGTGTAAAGATCATTTATTGAGTAATTACTCTCCTATACAGGAAACAGTAAATAAGCCAAGGAAGATAGCCTCGCAAATCTGCGCAGTTATCTTCCTTGTTTTTTCTTGTTTATTTATTCGCAGATGCTTATTTGATCAGACAAGCTGAGCCTCTCCTACAGCAGTTTTTATAGCGGATAGTAGTTGATCGAATTCGTTGATCTCTACATCACACACCGGACGCTCGTTGATGGAACGCTTGCGGTGATTGAACCATAACGTCTGCCAATTGGCACTCTTAGCACCTAACACATCGTTTTCGTAATTATCGCCAACGTATAGTGTTTCATTAGGTGACATATTGAAAGTTTTCTCGGCTAATTGGAAGATTTCCTTTTCTGGTTTTTGAAAGCCAGTTGCTTGAGAAACTAGCATACAATCAGCAGGAATCCAATTTGTTAATTGAAGTTGATTTAATTTTTTTGTTTGATGATCAGTTGGTCCATTGGTGATGATCCCTAATGGAATATTTTTTTCTTTAAGAAAATCAAGTGTTTTTTTTACTTCAGGATGAAGAGAGATATTTGCTAGTTCCTCTTCGTAGACTTCTTGGAAAACTAAGCATTTTTCATCAGAGATAGGTGAATAACCTAGATCGATCAAGGACTGACTAATGCGGTGTGCACGCATATACTCAAGTGTCCATTCTCCAGCCATAACTTTTGGAAAATTCTCATCGCTGTGATGGCGGAAACGGATATATAATCCATGCATATCTTCTTCTGTTACTTGAGGTACCACACTTTTAACTGAATTCTTAAATGGTTGTTGCTGATCATACATTGTATCGTCAACATCAAATACAACTGATTTAATCAAATTATTACACGCCTTTCAAAATTCTATCTTTTCACAAATCCTCGCTTATTGTATCAAAAAAAAGCCAAGAAAAACGTTGGAATTTAAAGGTTTTTATTACTATATTTCTAATTACTTGACAGAATAAGGTTTGTGTATTTTAGTTTTTTTAACTAAAAATAATTAATTTTATTATAAAGAAATCTACAAATCTATTTCGAGTTTGTCAAATGAATTATAATAGTAAAAATAAATAGAACAAAAGATAATTTGTTTTTTTAATACAGAAAAAATAAAATTAGTAAAATATAAAATAACGTCAGTGTGTAAGATAACGAGTGATTTTTCACTTCTTCAAAGAGGTTGTGGGTAAGATCAATTTTATTGTGGCTCTAAAATCAACATTTTATTAGTTTTACATATTTTCTGAGTTTTTTAAATTGTCTGTTATTAAAATAAATAAAAAACATTAAATGCGAAAAAAGCGTTCTCATTTTTTTACTTTCGGAAAAGATTAGTACAGTTTTAGATGCTGTGTTATGTGTTTGTAATATTGTAAAAGTATTTGAAAACTCTAATTTTTTAACTGATAATAAAGTAGAAACCTTGGTTTAACTGTATATCTATCTTAGATAACTTTCATTTTTTTAAAAAATAATTTAAAAAAAAGCTAGCTATTTAAATGTTGATTAGGTATAATAGAAACAGATGGAAGATATTCAGGATCTTCTGTTACAAAAATGTGGCTATAATCACAAAAAGGAGTGATGCACGTTGTTAACACTATATACTTCCCCAAGTTGTACTTCCTGCAGAAAGGCTCGTGCGTGGTTGCAAGAGCATCAGATTCCATTTGTAGAGCGAAATATTTTTTCAGAACCTCTTAATAGTTCTGAATTAAAAGCAATTTTACAAATGACGGAAGACGGAACAGAAGAAATTATTTCTACCCGTTCAAAAGTTTTCCAAAAATTAAATATGGATCTTGATGAGTTACCATTACAAGAACTTTTAGAGCTTGTACAAAACAATCCTGGTTTGTTACGTAGACCAATTATGATCGATAACAAACGTCTACAAGTCGGCTTTAATGAAGATGAAATCCGTCGTTTCTTACCACGAGATGTTCGTCAATTAGAATTACGTCAAGCCCAGCTAATGGCTGGTTTATAGAAAACGCAGAATGAAACTTAGGAGGATGTGATGTCTTCCTGAGTTTTTTTTATTAAAATAGATTGTGTTTTTTGAGGACTTAATGATTTTTTCTTTACATTTATTCTTATTTCGCTACAATTAACCTATATGGATAGTTGGGATAAAGTGAGGTGTAGCAAATGGAAATGGAACATATCAATGAGAATACGATTCGTGTAATGATCGGTCATGAGGATCTAGAAGAACGTGGGGTCTCATTTTTAGATTTATTAGGTAACCACAGAGAAATAGAAAACTTTTTTTATAGTATTTTAGAAGAAGTGGATATTGAAGAGGAGTTCCAAAGTAGCGAAGCTGTCACTTTCCAAGTTTTGCCAAAAGGGGATGGCCTAGAACTGTTTATCAGTAAGAATATGCCAGACGAAGAGATAGGTCAAAACAATGAATCGACGTTGAATAGCGCAGATGTTAGTGAGTTTCTTCAAGGCCAAATGCTTGCGAATGAAGAGGAAAGCGACTTAACAGAATCAACTACTGCAAGTGAACAACGAGCAATCTTTGTATTCAGTGATTTTGAGCAAGTGATCCAGCTTGCGAATGATGTTCAATTAGAATCTGCTTGGACAGATCTATACCAATTAGAAGAACGTTATTATTTAGTTGTTCACTTTTGGATGGAAAATCTAAATCAAACAGATGTTGAAAATCAATATGCACGTATTTTAGAATTTGCTGAAAAAAGTGCACGAACCCCTGAAGCATTGAACGAATACGGACAGCAATTGATGGAACGTAATGCTCTGGAACGAGTAAAATTTTATTTTGAATAAAGCGTAGGATAAAAATACCTAGCGATAGTCGAAATCGCTAGGTATGTTTTGTCGAGGGTCTCAACATTCGTTGAGACTTTTTTTGTTGGCGTATTTACCCAGTGAAAGGGAGTGAGTCGATGCTGCTCGCCAAAGACAAAGAAGGGTCTGTTTTTTTAGCAACTGATGCAACAAAAGAGTGCGATTACTATTGTCCAAAATGTGGGAATCAAGTATTTTTAAAAAGAGGAATGAAGAGGGTCGCCCATTTTTCTCATCGCGATACTCCAGACTGCCAAGTGTTTAGTGAGGCGGAATCTAAAGAACATCTTTATTTAAAAACACAATGTTTTCAATGGCTGAAGAAGAGTTATCCAAGAGTAGAAATGGAAGGTTATTTATCGCAACTGATGCAACGTCCGGATATTTTGGTTGGTCATCATGCGTTTGAGATCCAATGCTCTCCATTGTCTTATGAGCGAATGATTGAAAGAACGATCAATTACAAAGCAAATGAGTACATTGTTTGGTGGCTATTAGGAATGAAATTTTTCAAAAAGAACGATCGGTTAAGTTTAGAAAAAAAGTTTTGCTACTACGACGATTTACGACAGCTCCACTTTTGGCAAATCGACTGGTCCACGCAAAAGGTTTACTTATATAGTCAGATCCTCACAGATTTATCGGGGAAAATCAGCTTTGAACGATTTTCTTGGTCTTTTTTTGAAAAGGAACTATTGACGATATTAGAAGTCGAAAGTGGCACATTACGAAAAATGCCAAGCTCTCCTTCCGTGAAAACAAAAGACTGGTTAGCAAAACAAATCATTCGAAAAAATAAAAAGGTATTAGGAGTACAAGAACAGTGCTACCTAAGAAAGAAGCATGTGCTTTATCTTGAGTCATGGATCTATGAAAACAGTGATTTCTTTTGCTTTTTTTCTGAACAAGTATTCTTTTATCGCTTGCTGTTTTCACAGATGAAATGCCAAGAGAGTGATAAGAAAACAAGTTCTTTCGATAAGTGGTATCAGGAAATCAAGGAATATAAAAATGAGTGGTTATTTCCTTTGATTGATGAGGAAAAAATATATCGCTTATTTTATGAAGAGTGTAAACGTTTAGTACAAAAATAATAATCAGTGAAGAATTCCATATACAAAACATGAAAGAGTTATGATAAACTCAAAAGAGTAAGTAAAAAAGTAACTATTATTTTTTATTCAGAAAAGCATAGTTGCAAAGATGAACAAAAGGAGTGGAACAGATGAGCGAAACAACGAAGTTACCAAATAGAGAAGATTTGCCTGAGAAATTGACATGGGACCTAACACCAATCTTTTCAAGCGATCAAGAATTTGATAAAAAGTACGAAGAATTGACTGAAGAATTAAAAAATTCTGAGCATTATAAAGGAACATTAGGTAATGGAGCAACAGCATTTTTGGAGGCGCTTGAATTTGTCTTAACAATGTATCGTAAAGTTGAGCTTATTTATGTCTATTCCCATTTAAAAAATGACCAAGATACGACAAATACGACGTATCAAGCATTGTATGCTCGCGCTGGAAGTTTACTTTCAAAAGTGAGTGAAGCAATTGCTTGGTATGAGCCAGAAGTATTGCAACTTTCTGATGAGCAAATTTGGCAATATTTTGAAGAAGAACCAAAATTAGAAGTTTATCGTCATTATGTCAAACAAATGGTTGATAACCGCTCGCACATTTTATCAGCAGATCAAGAGGCATTACTTGCTGGAGCCGGAGAAATCTTTGGTGCTTCAAGTGGTACTTTTGCAGTGTTGAATAATGCTGATTTAGAGTTCCCAACAATCACTGGTGAGAATGGTGAAAAGATCCAATTATCGCATGGTGTATATGGTCAATTATTAGAAAGCACCAATCGCGAAGTACGTGAAGCGGCCTTCAAAGGGCTATACAGCGTATATGCACAATTTAGAAACACCTTTGCTTCCACACTTGGAACACATATCAAAGGGCACAACTTCAAAGCAAAAGCACGTCAATATGCTTCTGCCAGAGAAGCCGCATTGAGCAATAACCATATTCCTGAAAGTGTGTATGATACTTTAGTTACTGTCGTGAACAAACATTTGCCGTTATTGCATCGATATATGGAACTACGTAAACGACTATTAAACGTAGATACATTACACATGTATGATCTGTATACGCCGGTATTAGGTGAAGCACCAATCAAATTTACGTATGAAGAAGCAGTAGAAAAAGCGATCGAATCACTTGCGCCAATGGGAGAAGAATATCTTGCTGTCGTAAAAGAAGCATTTTCAAACCGTTGGATTGATGTAGTCGAGAATAAAGGAAAACGTAGTGGCGCTTATTCTTCTGGTAGTTATGATACCAACCCTTACATTCTGATGAACTGGCATGATACGTTGGATCAACTATTCACTTTGGTCCATGAAATGGGACATAGTGTCCACAGCTATTTCACACGTTCGAATCAACCTTTCGTCTACGGCGATTACTCAATCTTCTTAGCCGAGATTGCGTCAACAACAAATGAAAATATTTTGACCGAACATTTATTAGCGACCGAAGAAGATCCTCGGGTTCGTGCCTATGTCTTGAATCATTATTTAGATGGTTTTAAAGGAACAATCTTCCGTCAAACACAATTTGCAGAGTTTGAACACTTCATGCACCAAGAAGATGCAAAAGGAACACCTTTGACGAGTGAGTACCTAAGTGAAAGTTATGGCGAATTAAATGCTAAGTATTATGGTCCGGCTGTTGAAAAAGATCCAGAAATCAAAGATGAATGGGCACGTATCCCACATTTCTACTATAATTATTATGTCTATCAATACTCAACAGGATTTTCTGCTGCATCGGCTTTAGCGAAGAAAATCTGGGAGAAAGAACCAGGCGCATTAGATGCTTACCTAACGTATCTAAAAGCAGGAAACAGCGATTATCCAGTAGAAGTAATGAAGAAAGCTGGTGTGGACATGACTCAAGCAGCTTATATTGAAGATGCAATGGCCGTGTTTGAACAACGATTAAATGAATTAGAAGCATTAGTGGAAGAATTATAGAAATCGTGTGTTGAGTGATCTATTGATCGAATCTTTTTAGATTCGTTCTGATACTACCAAAAACCGGAAAAGTGTGTGAGTTTCTCACTCAACGCTTTTCCGGTTTTTACTGTTAAAAATAACATGAAAATTCAAAAATTAAGGTTTAGATTTTCGGTTTATAGTATACTGACAGGGATAGTATAGTTTGTGCGGTGGCTAGCCTTAAGAAAAGAGGTGATGCCTATGTTGATCTGTGGCTTTCTCCTAGAAAGGAATAAGCATGTCTGTGTTTGAGGCATTGATGTTTGCATTGTCATTTGCAACATTGGTCTTGATCGTCAGCGACAAAGACAACAAAAAATAACCGCTCCTTAAACTCTGACCAGTTTAACGGTTATTTTTTGAATCGATATTAAGCTAGCCATTGTTTTGAACGATACTATCTGAAGGGGAGCTGTGATACAGCTCCTCTTTTCAAAACTATGATACCATAGCGAGTATATAAAAGCGAGTTCAATTTCTTTTGTTCTGATAGAAAAACAAAAAAGGTGAAAATAGCAATACAATAAATAACAAAAAAATCTAAAAATTAAGGTTTGTATTTTGGGTTTATAGTATACTGACAAGGATAGTAAAGTTGATGCGGTGGCTAGACTTAAGAAAAGAGGTAATGCCCATGTTGATCTGTGGCTTTCTCCTAGAAAGGAATAAGCATGTCTGTGTTTGAGACATTGATGTTTGCATTGTCATTTGCAACATTGGTCTTGATCGTCAGCGACAAAGACAAAAAAAAATAACCGCCACTTAAACTTTGGAAGGTTTAAGTGGCGGTTATTTTTTGTAACTGAAATAAACTAGCCACCAGTCAAACGGTGCTATCTGGAGAGAGAGTTGTTGATGCAACGCTCTCTTTTCAAAGTTATGATACCATAGCGAGTATATAAAAGCGAGTTCAATTTCTTTTGTTCTGATAGAAAAACAAAAAAGGTGGAAATAGCAATACAAAAAATAACAAAAAAATCTAAAAATTAAGGTTTGGATTTTCGGTTTATAGTATACTGACAGAGATAGTAAAGTTGATGCGGTGGCTAGCCTTAAGAAAAGAGGTGATGCCTATGTTGATCTGTGGCTTTCTCCTAGAAAGGAATAAGCATGTCTGTGTTTGAGGCATTGATGTTTGCATTGTCATTTGCAACATTGGTCTTGATCGTCAGCGACAAAGACAACAAAAAATAACCGCCACTTAAACTTTGGATGGTTTAACGGTTATTTTTTGAATCAATATTAAGCTAGCCATTGTTTTGAACGATACTATCTGAAGGGGAGCTGTGATACAGCTCCTCTTTTCAAAACTATGATACCATAGCGAGTACATAAAAGCGAGTTCAATTTCTTTTGTTCTGATAGAGAAACAAAAGAGGTTAAAATAGCAATACAATAAATAACAAAAAAATCTAAAAATTAAGGTTTGTATTTTGGGTTTATAGTATACTGACAGAGATAGTAAAGTTGATGCGGTGGCTAGCCTTAAGAAAAGAGGTGATGCCTATGTTGATCTGTGGCTTTCTCCTAGAAAGGAATAAGCATGTCTGTGTTTGAGGCATTGATGTTTGCATTGTCATTTGCAACATTGGTCTTGATCGTCAGCGACAAGGACAACAAAAAATAACCGCTCCTTAAACTTTGGCGAGTTTAACGGTTATTTTCTGTAACTAACCAAGCTAGCCACCAGTCAAACGGTGCTATCTGGAGAGAGAGTTGTTGATGCAACGCTCTCTTTTCAAAGTCATGATACCATAGTGAGTACATAAAAGCGAGTTCATTTTCTTCCGTCTTATTGGTAAAAGATTGGTTATAATTGTTTTTATTTGACTTGGAGTTGGCTCAAGGGGATATACTAGAAGCAATCAATCTAAGGAGTGGAAGCGATGAAAGCAACAGTATTTTTAGAACCAGGAAAGATGGCTATCAAAGAAATGCCTAAGCCAGAATTGAACCAAGAGAATGAAGCAATCATTCGTGTGGTACGCGCAAGTGTATGTGGTTCTGATTTATGGTGGTATCGTGGCATCTCTAAAAAAGAACCAGGGTCTGCTGCGGGACATGAAGCGATTGGTATCGTAGAAGAGGTAGCAGAAGGTGTTAAAAATGTTCAACCGGGTGATTTTGTGATTGTGCCTTTTACCCATGGTTGCGGGGAATGTGAGGCTTGTTTAGCTGGGTTTGATGGCGATTGTTTATCAGATACTTCAGGTTCAACAGGCTATCAGGCAGAGTATATTCGTTATCGCAACGCAAATTGGGGATTAGTAAAAATCCCTGGTAAACCAGAAGATTATTCCGATGATATGTTAAATTCCTTTGTTACGTTGGCGGATGTGATGGCGACTGGCTATCATGCAGCAGTGAGTGCTGAGGTGAAAGAAGGAGATACAGTCGTTGTGATCGGAGATGGTGCTGTAGGGTTATGCGGAGTCATTGGAGCAAAATTGTTAGGCGCATCAAAAATCATTGCGATGAGTCGACATGAAGACCGTCAACAGCTAGCTTTGACATTTGGAGCAACGGATATCATTGCGGCTCGTGGAGAAGAAGCAATCGCTGAGGTCATGAAATTAACAGGTGCTGGCGCAGATGCAGTGTTAGAGTGTGTAGGAACGCAACAAGCGGTTGAAACGGCAGTAAAAGTTGGTCGACCAGGTGCAGTTGTTGGGCGTGTAGGGGTTCCTCACGTAGATGAGTTGGATACGAACGCTTTGTTTTATCGTAATATCGGCTTACGTGGAGGGATTGCGGCTGTGACGACTCACGACCGAGCTTCACTATTAGAAGCAGTCTTATCAAATAAAATCGAACCAGGTAAAGTATTTACGCAACAATTCGAGTTAGATCAAGTTCAAGCTGCTTATGAGGCAATGGATGAACGAAAAGCAATCAAATCATTATTAGTTATGTGATGGTTCCTCCGTTCGTCAAGTGAGAGGAAATCATTCTTTTCTCCATCCTTCAAGAATTGAAGGATGGTTTTTCAGAAATTTGATGTCTGTCACGCTTTTAAAATCGTTTGTCAAACGGTTTCAATCATGATAAAATAAATGTAATTAGAGAAAAGGAGCGATGTGACATGTGGTTGTTTTATTTGGATCAAGTATTTTTAAACAATTAATTGAATCGTTTAAAAACAACTTGTAAATGACAATTCACGGGAACTTTGCTGTTTTTCTATGCTTTTTTAGCATGGACAAAATTCTTGAAGAAGCAGTCTTTCACAGGCTGCTTCTTTTTTGTGTTTCCGTTAGAAGGATGTTCATTTGCACAAAAGGAGTGCAAACAATGGAAGCATTAGCAATGGAATTAAAAGAGATTGAGATTACGTACAACGGAAAAGAAGTCTTAACAATCAATGAGCAAGCGATTTATGAGAATGCGCGGATCGGTATCGTCGGAGATAATGGTAGCGGGAAATCGACGTTACTTAAATTATTAGCTGGAGAAATCCTACCAGAAAAAGGAAGAATAGATCGAAGGGTTGATTTTAAATATTTTGCACAGATCGATACCCTTGATCAGCATCCAGTCGAAGAAATCGATTTTGAGTTACTCAGCCGTTTCCGAGTACCCAATCAACTGGCTCACTTTAGTGGTGGTGAAGAAGCGAAATATCGTTTGGCGCAAGTATTATCTACGTACACACCAGGTTTGTTGTTAGATGAACCAACGACTCATTTAGATCAACGAAGCGTGCAATTGTTGATTAAAGAACTTCGGTATTATTATGGAACCTTAATTTTTGTTAGCCATGATCGCTTATTTCTCAATGAATTAGCTGACAAAATATGGGAAGTATCGGAACATACGATAAATGAGTATCAAGGGAACTATGATGACTATCTAAAGCAAAAAGAGCAAGAAGTAATTGCTCAAGAAAGAGCGCATGATGACTATTTGAGAGAACGTAAAAAATTAGAAAACAGCATGATCAAAAAAGAGCAGCAAGCAAAAAAAATGGCACAATCTTCCAATCAAAAAAGCAGAAGCAATAAAAATAGTCGGAAACCTGACCGTTTGGCAGGAACAAAACAAAAAGAAAGTGGTCAAAAAGGCATAATGAAAGCGGCGAAGTCAATGGAGAAACGTTTAGAAAAATTAACGGCAGTCGCAAGAGTACAGAAAAAGTATCCGATTGATTTCCCGCAGACAAAAACAACTGTTTTACACAATAAGTTCCCAATCGCAGGTGAATCAGTGACGATCCATTACGGTGAAAAAATCCTGCTTGATGAAGTTAACTTTGCCTTTGCTCTAGGAAAAAACATTGCGATTATTGGTCCTAATGGGAGTGGGAAGTCTAGTTTACTCAGTCATATCTTGCAGCAAAACAATGGAATAAAGCTTAGTCCAAAAATTACTTTTGCTGTCTATGAGCAAATGGATTATCACTATGTTGAAGATATGACTGTCCTACAGTACCTGATGCGTCAGACCGAATATCCAGAAAGTTTGATCCGAAGTATGCTTCACCATTTAAGCTTTTCACCGGAGGCAATCCAACAATCAGTTTGTTCGTTAAGTGGTGGAGAAGCTACACGGCTGTCACTAGCAACCTTGTTTGCTAAGCCTTCCAACGTATTGATTCTAGATGAACCGACTAATTTCATTGATCTGCAGACAATGAATGCGCTAGAGTATTTTTTGAAACAATATCATGGGACTGTTTTGTTTACCTCGCATGATCCCTATTTTGTTCAACAAGTGGCAGATCAAGTCTATGAAATAAAGGATCAAAAACTGATTCGACGAGATTGAATCAGCGTAAAACGAGCTTGTTATTGTTGCTAAGTGTGAGTCAAAGGGAGTGCAAAAAATAGGCAACTGAAATAAGCAGTGAAATCCGGAAATCGTTTTTCCTATTTTGGGATTTCACTGCTTATTTTTGCAAGATTTGTTTCTGGTGACATCCCTTTTTTATTTTCATTTTAATACATGCGTGCATCGTTGAATCTGTTCGGTCCATCAAAAGGGAAAAAGCACGAGTCAAATTGGGCTGAAGTGTGATAGCGTTTCCAAGGAAAAGTCATTATAGTTGAAATGGGGGGACAGGAATGATCAATTACCGCTTGAGTTATCTGTTTGAGGAAACGAACAGACAAAAATTGATAAAACTGACGAACTTGGAGGAAGAGACTCTAAAAATAGAATTAACAAAAATCAATCATTTTTGTGAAAAAAAGTTAGGGCAAAAAATAAACATTTCTGGAGAGGAGGTACGGGTTCCGGAGGTGATTCGACGACGATGGTCTGAAGTCCTCTTTGAAGTGTCAAAACAGGAACTGTATTTTTCGGAAGAGGAAAGACAAGCCATGATTTATCTTCTTGCTTTTTCGATGGTTGATGACTTATCTGTTTATTATTTTCAAGAATTATTCAATGTAAGTAAGAATACAGTTTTAAAAGATGTCAGAAATTTAAGAATGAAACTCCAAGAGGAAGACATTCGCCTGATTTATTCGAGAAAAAAAGGCTTCTACATAGATGGCGCTGAACTTGATGTTCGCCGCGTAGCTTATTCAACTGTGGGAGTACTAACAGACACCAAGAACGGCCACTGGTTACTTTTTGAGGGGATCTATGGCATTTCTAGAACGAATTATGTTGTGGTGAGAGACCGCCTGCTTCGTATTTTAGAGGAATTTGATTTAATCATCGTTCCTAGTCGTTTTGAGGAAATGTTGTATTTTATTAGTTTTTTATTGTCACGGATCACAAAAAAAGCAGTTTTTCTAACTGAAAAAGACAAAGAGATGCTGACCTCTTTGAATGTCTATCAAGCAAGCAAAAAATTTTTAATAGATTTTGGTCAAATCAAAAATCAAGTAGAAGAAGAATGTTATTTGACTGTGCTGTTAAAGACTGTCTTACAAGGCGATATCGAGGATCATTCTGTAGAATTTTTATTGGAATGTGCAAGAGAGGTCATCCATGAGATGGAACGTTTATCCGCTGTCCGTTTTGTGGACTATCGGAAATTATTGATGAATTTCTTTTATCATCTTGTTCCCGCTTATTTTCGTATCCGCTATCGATTCACATTGAATAATGTGTTGATCGATGAAATCAAAACCCAATATCGAGAATTATTTGAATTGACTCGTTTAGCGCTTTATCCGCTCAAACAATTAGTTGGCGAGATTCCTGATACAGAAATTGGTTATTTTACGATTTTATTTGGTGGAGAGATCAGAAAACAAAAGGAGCGACATGATTACCAAAGATTAAAGGCGATGATCGTCTGTCCTAGTGGCATCAGCTCTGGCTTGATCATGGAATCGGAATTACAAGAGCTATTTCCACAAATCGAATTTTTGCCGGCACGATCAACAGAAGAATATCAGATGCTTCGTTTTTCGGAAGACATTGATATGGTGTTTTCCAGTGTCCCACTAAAAACACCGGTGACCAGTTATGTTGTGAAACCCATCATGACTCCTTTAGAAAAAAATGAATTAGTCAAAAAGGTCCAACAAGCATTTTATGTTTCAGGAAGAGGTGTGCATTCGATCGAAGAAATTTTGGAAGTGATTTTTCCATATATTGATTTGAAAGAAGGCATGACGAAGAGGAAACTGCGACAGATTGTCGAGAGAAAAATAAACAAAGAATTGAACAGAAGGGAAGATCAACGGCCGATGTTATCAGAATTATTAACAAAAGAAACCATACAATTTACGGACAAACAACTGACATGGCAAGAAGCCATCACCGAGGCAGCTCAGCCTTTGTTAACGACCAATAAAATCGAAGAAAAGTATGTGGGGGCGATGATCGAAAAGGTCATTGAACATGGGCCCTTTATCCATATTGGAAAAGGAATTGCTTTACCTCATGCACGACCAGAAGATGGCGTAAAAGAAATTGGGATGTCTTTACTGAAGGTAACTGATCCAGTCTTGTTGAGCGATGATGAAAAGCATCCTATCCAGTTATTTATCTGCCTAGCCGCGGTGGACAACGAGATGCACTTGAAAGCTTTAGCTAGCTTGACGAAAATTTTGTCGAATAAAGAACGTTTAGCGTCATTACTCGAAGCGAAAGATGTAGAAGAAATCATCCATGTGATCAAAGAAGGAGAAGATGAAAAATGAAATTTGCAGCAGTATGTGGTTCAGGATTAGGATCAAGTTTTATGGTGGAGATGAATATCAATTCAGTATTAAGTGATCTAGGGGTAAGTGGAGTGGAAGTTGCTCATTACGATCTAGGAAGTGCAGCACCAGAATTAGCAGATGTCTTTTTTATTGGTAGAGATTTAGCAGATAGCGCACAACATTTAGGTGAGATCGTCGTATTGGAGAGTATCATCGATCTAGATGAATTGAAAGAAAAAGTAGCGGAGACATGTAGACAAAAAGGATTACTATAAAAAATTTTTTGGGGGAGGAAAAATAAATGAATAGTATTTTAGATCTATTGATCGATATTGCGAGTACACCAGCAATCTTAGTGGCATTGATTGCTGTATTGGGGAATATGTTGCAGAAAAAAGATGTGGCAACGACTGTTAAAGGCGGAATCAAGACTTTTGTAGGATTTCTGGTTGTGACAGCTGGTGCAGGAGTCATAGAAAGTTCGTTGGCGCCATTTGGAGAAATGTTCCAAGTCGCATTCAATATGCAAGGAGTTGTTCCTAATAACGAAGCTATCGTAGCGTTAGCTCTAACTACCTATGGAACATATACAGCACTTATTATGTTAGCGGGAATGGCATTCAATATTTTGATTGCGAGAATCACTCGGTACAAATACATTTATTTGACAGGGCATGCAACGTTATACATGGCATGTATGATTGCAGTCATTTTAAGTGTAACAGGCATGAGTACGTTTAGTCTGGTTTTATTCGGTGGGTTAGCGCTAGGCATCTGTAATACGATTTTTCCAGCAATCGCACAACCGTTTACACGTCAAATCACAAAAAATGACTCTGTAGCTTTAGGTCATACAGGGAACTTTGGCTACGCATTGAGTGGTTTGATCGGTAAGTATGTTGGAAATAAAGAAAAATCAACAGAAGACATCAATTTTCCTAAAGGGTTAGCTTTTTTACGTGACTCAACAGTGAGTATCACGATTACGATGGCAATCGTCTATGTGATCGTTGCGTTGTTTGCCGGAAGTGACTATATTACTACCACATTGAGCGATGGCACGAATTATATTATTTATGCTTTACAACAAGCGGGTTCATTTGCCGCAGGTGTTTTTGTGATCTTAGCCGGTGTACGTTTGATTTTAGCTGAAATCGTTCCTGCATTTAAAGGAATCTCTGAAAAATTAGTACCGAATTCGATTCCAGCGTTGGATTGTCCAATCGTGTTCCCTTATGCACCAAATGCCGTATTGATTGGCTTTTTAACAAGTTTTGTTGGTGGATTAGTTAGTTTAGTGATCATGGTCTTTACCGGGACAACAGTGATCATTCCTGGCGTAGTTCCTCATTTCTTCTGTGGCGCGACAGCCGGTGTTTATGGAAATGCCACTGGGGGCGTACGTGGCGCGGTCATCGGTTCCTTTGTCCACGGGATCATCATTAGCTTCATGCCGATCTTGTTGATGCCAGTAATGGGCGATCTTGGGTTCCAAGGTTCGACTTTCTCAGATACAGATTATGGTGTTTCAGGAATCTTTTTAGGAAACTTAGCAAATATGGGCGGACAAATTGCAGTTATTTCTGGTGTGGTCGCTGTACTTGCTGTTTTGATCGGTTTGACACTTTTAAAGAAAAGTAAAAAATCAGATACAGTCGCAGAGTAAGGGGGTATCATTTTGGCCATCAAGGAAGAGCAGCTAAAAGAACTGGAATTATTAGCAACTAAAATACGATTAGATACATTGATTAGTATCAAACATATGGGGCAAGGGCATTTAGGTGGTTCATTTTCGATCGTTGAGTTGTTAGCCGTCTTATACGGTAAGCAGATGAAGATCGATCCTAAAAATCCACAATGGGAAGAACGCGATCGGTTGGTCTTATCTAAAGGACACGCTGGAGCTGGGTTATACAGTGCTTTAGCAAATGTTGGTTATTTTGACAAAGAATGGTTACTGACGATCAATGAAGGTGGAACAAGACTGCCTTCTCATCCGGATCGCCAAAAAACACCTGGTGTTGATGCAACTACAGGTTCTTTAGGTCAAGGGACTTCAATAGCTGCGGGGATCGCTACAGGTTTTAAGCAGGCTAACAAAGACAACTATGTGTACTTGATCGTGGGAGATGGAGAGTTGAATGAGGGCCAGTGTTGGGAAGCATTCCAATATATCGCTCATTTTAAATTAAATCATTGTATCGTGATCATCGATGATAATAAAAAGCAATTAGATGGAGAAACAAAGGATATCCTTGACCCGTTCGATTTACAGAAAAAAATGGAAGCATTCGGTTTCTATACCTTAAAAGTAAAAGGTTCCGATATACAATTGATTGATGCTGCAATCAACAAATGTAAAGAAGTGACGGATCAAGCAGTTTGTCTTGTACTTGATAGCGTGAAGGGGCAAGGGGTTCCGTATTTTGAAACTTTAGCTGCCAATCATTCCGTGAAATTCAATACGGAACAAGTCAACCAAGCAGCAGATCAAGCAATCCGAACATTAGAAGAAAAAATCGAGAGGATGTGATAAGGGATGTTCCATTTAACTAAATCGACAGCGATCGAAAAAGAATTACGAACTTGTGTCGTGGAAACCATCAATGAATTGATGGAAAAAGACGAGAAAGTCATTGCGTTAGATGCTGATCTAGGTTCTGCAAGTGGTTGGACAGCGATTGGAAAGGAACGCCCTGACCGCTTTATCAATATGGGGATTGCCGAAGCAAATATGGTGGGCGTCGCAGCAGGATTAAGTTTGACGGGGTACACGCCATTTATCCATACTTTTGGTCCATTTGCGACACGCCGGGTATTTGATCAACTGTTTATTTCAGGAGGCTACGGCGGGAATACCATCAATATTTATGGTTCGGACCCAGGATTTGCCGCAGGGCATAACGGGGGAACTCATACGACTTGGGAGGATGTAGCCTTAATGAAAGCCATCCCTCATTCCGTAGTATGTGATGCGGCAGATGACGTACAAATGGCATGGATCATCAAAGAATTTCATCAAATGTCAGGAATCCATTATGTACGAGGAAATCGTAAAGGCGTCACGCCTGTTTATGAGAAAGGTTCAACATTTGTATTAGGCAAAGGAAATGTTTTGCGTAAAGGAACGGATTATCTGCTGATTGCAGCAGGGCAACTCGTTTCTGAAACATTACAAGTCGCTGAACAATTGATGGAAGAAGGAATCAGCTGTGAAGTGATCGATATGTTTACCATCAAACCGATTGATCGAGAGTTGATCCTCAGTGAAGTAATTGGTAAGAAAAAAATCATCACCATTGAGAATCACTCGATCACTGGCGGATTAGGTAGTTCAGTCGCTGAAGTTCTTGCAGAAGAAGGGATTGGCGTTCCGCTGAAACGAATCGGTGTCAATGAACGTTTTGGTCAAGTTGGCACACCAGATTTCTTGCAACAAGAATTTGGATTGGATATTGAGAGTATTAAAAAGCAAATAATGGAATAAGTCAGCGTGTTGAATACAATTATTTGATAGCGAAAAGGAGTAATGAAGGGTAACCCTTTTTTACTCCTTTTTTGAGTTGATGATCTATTAGTAGTACAATGGATTTGGATAGGATAAATATGTTGTCTTATGTTATAAATGTGAGTAGATGAAGCGTGTTGATTAACGAATAAGGAGATGATCTATGAACAGCTACAGCTTTTCTAATTAGAACGAAACATGTACATATATTCTTTAGGATTTGTTATTTAGAGGTAAAATGAATTTCTGGCTGGAGCATAAAAAATTTTATTGACCGATTATGGAAACAAAAAGAGAAACTCGATCAATAAATATTAGATGGAGGAACAGAAATTGTCGAAATCAATAAAAAATATCCTTATAGTAGGAGTAGGTGTGGTTATGTATTTATTTACTGCGTATGTTTATCGCCATGTGAACATGTTTGCAGAGCCTTTGGATCAAATGTATCAATCCGATTCTACCATTATTCAAAGCTTTGCCAATTTGATGATCTTCCTATTATTTACTCCTGCACTGAGAATCATTAGTCTTCTTATCTGCTTGCTTTTACTAGTTGTTGTCAATAAAAAAAGAAAGAAGGATCATTCTGCTGTTTAAGGAAGTTAGTCCAGCAGTGTGTATCATTTATAACTTAATAGAAGTAATTAGAGAATTGTAGGTGTTTCAAGTAGCCGACGATTCTCTTTTTTATACAGTTGGCAAACAATATATTTTTATGTTTAATAATAAAAATAAAAAAACATGAAAAAATTCATAGTAAATTTACTTTTTATTGTGCATGAAAGAGCAATAAAGCCTATAAAACAAGCGCTTTTTATTATAATTAACGCACTTATTAAATAAAAAATAAATAGTGTTGTATTACCACTCAAAATAAATTTACTAAATAAAAACATGGCATACTGTGTTCAACAAATCGATTTGTATCAAATAAAAAAACAAAAAGGGGAACAAAAAATGAAAGTGTTCACAAAATTATTGGTAGGAGCATTTGTAGCAACAACGTTAGGAGTAGTCGGAGGAAGTCAAACAGTCTCGGCAGATTTGGATCAAAACATACCAGGTTCTAATGTTGCGGACGCCTTTAAAAATAAAGTGGTGAGAATTGAAAGTGCAATGGATTTGGGAAGGACGTTAGATTGGGATCAATCCAATCTTGACCAAGTGATCATGTACAATAATACTGGCTCATGGAATCAAAAATGGAATATGTTTTATGATGCTAGTGCAGATACATATACTATCTCAACTGATCCTCACCAGATCAATGGCCATATCAGATCAGCAGAATTGGCTGTATCTGACAAAGTTTTTGATAGTCAAGGAAATCCAAAGATTGCTACGACTGGATTAAAAGTAAATTGGAAACTCTACAGAGTAGGTGATGCTGTGGGTGCGGGTGTTTATGTTTTAAAAAATGTTGAATCGGGTAAAGTATTAGATCTGGAAAATGGCAGCCCGTACGACACGAAAGGCCTAGTCGCACGTGAAGGACAAGGTACTGGAACTGCTAGTCAACGATTTGTTCTTAGAGTAGTGGGCAACCTTTGATCCTTAGCTAGCTTTATTTCATTTAAATTGAAGAAAAACAAAAAAAAGACAAAAAACAAAAAGGGGAATAAAAAATGAAAGTGTTCACAAAATTAATGGTAGGAGCATTTGTAGTAACGACATTAGGAGTAATCGGAGGAAGTCAGACTGTCTCGGCAGGCATAGAAGAAAATATACCAGGATCTAATGTTGCTAACTACTTTAACAACAAAGTTGTAACGATTCAAAGTGAAATGAATAGAGGGAGGGTATTGGATTGGGATCAAAGTAATTTAGACCAAGTGATTATGTACAGTAATGCTACCTCATGGAATCAAAAATGGAATATGTTTTATAATTTTGCTACTGAGACGTACACTCTCTCAACTGATGCTCATCAGTTCAACGGATTTATCAAATCAGCATCCTTATCTGTATCTGAAAAATCTTTTGATAGCAAAGGAAATCCAAGAATTGCAACGACAGGTCTAAATTCAAATTGGCGATTGTATAAAGTAGGTGTAGATGATCTTTTAGGTGATGGACTTTTTGTATTACAAAATACTGAAACAGGTAAAGTACTGGATATTGAAAATGGCACTCCTTCACAAGGTCAGAAATTAGTTGCTACCGAAGGAGAGGGTCGTGGTACGTCAAGTCAAAGGTTCCGTATTCATATTGTAGGAAATGTTTAACCATATACAATATATTTGATTTGAAAAAATAGTAAAAAAGACATAAAACAGTTTACCTTGTTTTGTGTCTTTTTATTTTGTGTGATACACACATCTATGATTTAATTTGAAAGCAAAGATAAATGGCTATTTCCGGAATGAAGTTGTGGATTCGTTGCTTGCAATGGATGGCTTTCAAACAGCTGATAGCTGTCTTCTTTTCCTTGACAGATCGCCATGATTTGGCGAACACTGTTCATGCCTTCAACTAATACTCCAAAATTTTGTTCACGATTATAATTATAAACAACAGCAGATGGATGTTTCTTTATTCCCATTTCACGGGCCATTTTTTGGTCTGAGAAAAATGCTTCTTTGACAAATTCAGATTGGCGATCTTCTTTGAACATGTTTAGATCTCCAATTTCTGAAAAAATCGATTCAGAAAGCTGTTGAGAATATGGAATTTTTTTACAACTGACTGCTTCTTGTAATCGGCTAAGAAATTGTCTTCCTTTTTTCTTTCCTTGAAAATGCGCAGCTTTGCAATCTAATGCGGCTGAATAAGTAATGGAAAATAGTTTGTTGCGCTCTTCAAGATTAGTTTGAGAAATCCCGTTAGTCTGCATGACATCCCCGATTGTCTGCAAGTTAACTAGTGGTAGAAAACGAAATTGTACTTTGTCTTTCGGCTTCTTTCCATATTCCTCATCAATAAATTGAACGAGCTGTTGCTCTAAATGAAAGCAGTTTTTCCCCAATGGATTAACAAAAAAATAGATTTCGATCATACGAATCTCCCCCAAATTAGATTCTATGCAAATCATGAATAATATTCACAACGTATAACTTACCAGAAAATCCCGAAAAAATGAACTCATGAGCCTTATGAAAATGATAGAGTTCTAATTTTTGGCCTCAAACATTCGTTGGATTTTATTTTTTGAAGGATGATAAGGAATCCCTTGACGTTGAAGGAAGTGCTCAAATGCTACTTTTCCACTGGCAGCATCAGTGACTTCTAATTCTAATTCATAGTCGTGAAGTTGTTCCCCCCAACTTTCGTCAATGGCTAACAAGCCTTCATCAATAGGAAATTCAACACGCTTAGTCGTCAGTTCTCCGATTTTGAACAATTGATTGGAATCGATCGATAGCTCATGAAGTTTTTTTAAAACAGCGCCCGTTCGTGGCAGTGTCTGTTCCTCGATCATTTTAGTGGCTTCTTGGAGCGTATAGGTGTCTGTTGTTTCCAATTTTCCTTCTGTAGCTGGTGTTTTTAATGTGTACTCCGCATAGGTATCTAATAAGCGGATACGTAACCCACAACCACGCTGTCTTAATTGGAAATCAGGCGTGTCATAATAAATATTGGTTTGGATATGGAAGGATTCCGTTGTAAGTTGATAGTGCGAAAGCAAACGCGTGTAATCTTCCTTAGCTAGCAATGTTTTAAATTCGATCTCTAACATTTCAGTCATTGGCTTCGCCCCTTTTCTTTTATTTTGCCTAATTTTTTGTTTTTGGTCAACTTCAAAGACAGAAGGTGCAAAAAAACTATGTTTATATGTTAGAATATCTATGAATGTTAACAAAGTAGAGGTATAGATTATGGAACGAGACTGGGAAGAGTTTTTAGCACCTTACGAACAAACAGTATCAGAATTAAAAGTAAAACTAAGAGGAATACGTAAACAATTTAGAGAACAAAATCGCCATGTCCCAATCGAGTTTGTGACGGGGCGGGTCAAACCGGTAGAAAGCATCGTTACCAAGTCTCAATTGCGTCATATCCCAATGGCGCGTTTAGAGGAAGAAATGTCAGACATTGCTGGGCTAAGAATCATGTGTCAATTTGTAGAAGATATCCATCAGGTGGTTGAGATCATCCGTAACCGAAAAGACATGAAAGTTTTACAAGAGCGAGATTATATCACCAATAAAAAAGCGAGTGGGTATCGCTCGTATCATTTAGTGATCGAATATCCAGTCCAATTGATCAGTGGTGAAAAGAAAATCTTAGCAGAAATTCAAATTCGAACGTTAGCGATGAACTTTTGGGCAACGATCGAACATTCGTTGAATTATAAATATCAAGGTGTATTTCCGGAAGAAATGAGTGAACGATTACAACGTGCAGCTGAAGCCGCGTATCAACTCGATGAAGAAATGTCGAATATCCGTGAAGAAATCCAAGAAGCACAACGGTTATTCTCACATGGCAGAGGCAAATCTGAAGATGCCTATTATCGCTCATTGATCAATCAAGAGAATAAACATGAGGAGGCAAAAGATGAAGGTAGCGATCGTTCATAACAAGGAACCAAAAACATTAGCAGTCACCGAACGATTGAAAAATCTTTTGGCTCAAGCAAATATCAAAATCGACGATCAACAACCAGAGTTAGTGATTTCAGTTGGTGGGGATGGGACGCTATTAGCAGCGTTCCATCAATTTAGCCATGCTTTGAACGATGTGCGTTTTTTAGGCGTCCATACTGGTCATCTAGGCTTTTATACGGACTGGCGGGACTATGAATTAGAAGAACTAGTCGATAGCCTGAAGACTAATCGTGAACAAAGTGTCAGCTACCCGTTGCTGGACGTTCGAATCAGCTATTTAGATGATAAGCCTGATCAACATTTTTTTGCTTTGAACGAATCGACAATCAAGCGATCTAACCGAACGATGGTAGCAGATGTGTATATCAAGAACGAACTATTTGAAAGCTTCCGTGGTGATGGTTTGGCATTGTCTACGCCTACAGGATCGACTGCGTATAATAAGAGTGTTGGTGGGGCTGTGATCCATCCAAGTATCAATGCGTTTCAATTAGCAGAGATTGCTTCATTGAATAACCGCGTTTTTCGTACGCTAGGTGCGCCAATGGTCATTGCTCAAGATGAATGGGTAGAAATTCGTTTAGAGAATACCGCAGATTATTTGGTGACGATCGATCAATTGGACGTTTCAAAAAATAATATACGAGCCATTTATTATCGGATTGCAGAAGAAAGAATCCACTTTGCTTCTTATCGACATATGCATTTTTGGCACCGTGTGAAAGATGCCTTTATTGGTGAGGTTTAGCAATGGAGTTTACATGGATCTATGAAAAAGAGCAAGCGCAACAAGTAAAATATTTTTTAAAAGAAAAAGGGATCTCCAAAGGGCTACTAGCGAAAATCAAGTTTCAAGGCGGCACGATCATGGTCAATGATCAGGTTGAGAACGTCTTGTTTTCTTTGGCTCAAAATGATAAGGTAACCATTGTGATTCCAGCAGAAGGCGAGCATGAAACGGTTCTTTTAGACGAAACACCGATCGAGATCGTTTATGAAGATGAACATCTCTTAGTCGTCAATAAACCAGCTGGAGTATCCTCGATACCGGCACAATACCATCCTAACGGTACGATGGCGAATCGAGTGAAAGCTTATTATAAACAACAAGGCTATGAAAATCAGGTGATCCACGTAGTGACTAGACTAGATCGAGATACTTCAGGATTGATGCTTTTTGCAAAGCATGGTTTTGCTCATGCAAAATTAGACGTACAGCTTCGCGAAAAGAAGTTCGTCAAAAAGTATCAAGCCTTGGTCAGTGGCGATGTGGCTACGTTAAAAGCGCATGGGCAGATCGATTTACCAATTGCTCGTGATATGACATCATTATTAAAACGTAAAGTTTCTTCTACGGGGAAAAGTGCGCAAACGGAATACTGGTTAGAAAACAGATCAGCAGAGATTGCACTCGTTGATATCCAATTGCATACGGGGCGCACGCATCAGATCAGAGTGCATTTTTCTGCGATCGGGTGTCCTCTTTTAGGCGATGACATGTATGGGGGAAGGATGGATCAAGACATAGTTAGACAGGCTTTGCATTGTTATGACTTACGGTTCTATCATCCGTTTACAGAAAAATTATTAGAATTCAAACAGCCTTTAGCAAAAGATATGGCAACAATAGTGAAACGATTTGAAGATTAAGGTGAGGTGAGATTGGTTTGGACGAAAATCAAGAATTAGAGGAAAGATTTGCCCAGTTAGCTCAAGATCTAAGAGAAAACAATATTCAGGATTTTAGAAATAACTTCTTGGAGATGCATATCTATGAACAGGGGCAATTCTATCAATCCCTTAAGGAAGCAGATCGTCAACAGATTTATACCTATCTTTCGCCAAAGGAATTGGCGGACATGTTCGATGTCATTGAAGAAGACAACGAATATATGAAGGAATATTTAGCAGAAATGCGTCCTAGTTATGCCGCGGAAATGCTCTCAGAGATGTATACCGATAACGCGGTCGATTTGTTGAATACATTAGATAAGAAACAAGTGGCGAAATATCTTAGCTTGATGACAGCAGAAGATGCGAGTGAGATCAAAGACCTCCTGCATTATGAAGATGAAACGGCTGGGGCGATCATGACGACCGAATTTATCTCGATCGTTGCGAACCAAACCGTTCGTTCGGCGATGTATGTCTTGAAAAATGAAGCAGATGTGGCAGAAACCATCTATTACATTTATGTAGTCAATCAAGACAATCAACTTGTTGGGGTTATCTCGTTGCGTGATTTGATCGTCAATGATGATGATGCGATGATCTCTGATTTGATGAGTGAACGGGTATTATCTGTTCACGTAGGAGATGACCAAGAAGATGTGGCACAAACTTTCCGTGACTATGACTTTCTTGCGTTGCCTGTCACGGATTATGATGATCATTTATTAGGGATCGTGACTGTCGATGATATCATCGACGTTATCGATGATGAAGCAGCGAGTGACTATTCTGGATTGGCGGGGGTCAACGTCGAAGAAATCAATGAGAATCCTGTAAAATCAGCTTCTCGCCGCTTACCTTGGTTGATCACTTTATTATTTTTAGGTATGTCAACTGCCTCTTTGATCAGTCATTATGAAGAATTAGTCAGTGAAGCAAGTATTTTAGCTGTCTTTATTTCTTTGATCACAGGAACGGCTGGAAACGCCGGTACACAATCGTTAGCGGTCGCTGTACGTCGCCTAGCGATTTCAGATGAAAAAGATCAGGGCTTTGTTCGGTTGATCGTGGCGGAAGTATTGACGGGTTTAGTGACCGGCGCTGTGACTGGCCTAACGATCTTCTTGATCGTAGGATTTTGGAAGCAGAACTTTATTCTAGGCTTTGTTATCGGTATTGCGATGCTATTTGCGATCACAGTGGCAAATCTTGCGGGAAGTTTGATCCCAATGCTGATGGATCGTTTAGGCTTTGACCCTGCCGTTGCCAGTGGGCCATTTATTACCACCTTGAGTGACTTGACCAGTGTATTGATCTATTTCAATATCGCTTCGTTGTTTATGGGGTATTTTATGTAAGAAAATAGAGCTAAAATAGTGTCTGGGACATTAGTCCTCTTGTATCACCTAAAACCGAATAAACGGCGGGAACAGAAGTAACCTCTTCGAAAAATAAGGCGCCATCCACAAAAATTTGAAGAACAATTTTCGTGGATGGCGCCTTATTTCTCGAGGCTGAACACTTCTGTCCCGACCTCTTATTTTTTGTTTATTCAGATAAAGGAACGATTTTGGTGCCGTGGACTTCGTGGACTCCTAAAGCATCAGCAACTACTTGTGCATTTTCTGAAGTGATACCACCACCAGGTAAAATGATGACTCGTCCGTCTGCATGAGCGATCAACTGTTTTAAGTGTGCAAAATTATCTTCGATGTTTGTACCGGCAACACCACCATGTGTCAAGATACGATGAACGCCATGTTCAACCAACCAATCGATGGCTTCGTATTGACGTTCTTGAGGAATCGCATCAAACGCCATGTGGAAAGTGATCTGTAAGCCTTCTGCGGAGTCGATCAAGACTTCCAGTGCTTCTTCATCTAACCATCCAGAAGGAGTCAAGCAACCGATCACTACACCGTCAGTGCCTAGTTTTTTGGCTTCAATCAAGTCAGTGTGCATGATTTTCAATTCGATATCATTATAAACAAAATCGCCACCACGTGGTCGGATGATCGTCATGACAGGTACACTTTTTTCATTAGCGTAGCTTAATACTTCTTCAATGACACCAGTACTTGGTGTCGTGCCACCTACTGCTAGGTTGTCACATAATTCGATCCGATTGGCTCCATTTGCGATGGCTAACGGAATCGATGTATAATTCTCCGCACAAAATTCTTTGATCATATTCTTGCTCCTTTATTATGTCTACTTTTGTTGAAATTATACCATAGTTTTTACAGTTGCTAAAGCGCTCTTCAAACGGTAAGATGAAGGGGATAGCATGATAGGCAACATCGGATAACGAATGTTTTTAAAGAAAGTTTTTTATCTTTATATGACTATCTCACTACGTATTTTAAAGGAATGAATAATCACTATGTTAAAGAAAATAGACCAGAGTCGACTATTTTTATCAGAGAATGCCCAAATGTTCCGTTGCCCGTTATGTCAAGAACCCTTTTTATCGACCACGAATGGGCTTATTTGCCAAAAGAATCATCGTTTTGATTTATCTAAAAAGGGAACGTTGTATTTTTTATCTCACGCAATCAAAACCGAATATGATCAAGGCATGTTTGCTCCAAGAAGACGAATGATCCAATCAGGTATGTATCAACCATTGATCGAACAGTTAGCTAAGCATCTACCAGATGATGCGACTGTTCTAGATGTCGGTTGTGGAGAAGGGAGCTTTTTGGCGGCCATCGATCAATTACAACCACTAAAAAAAGCAATTGGCTTTGATATCGCGAAAGAAGGCGTCTATGCAGCCACGGAACAGCCAATGCAAGCATTTTGGTGTGTCGCGGATTTAACGAATTTGCCTTTTGCGGATCAACAATTTTCGACGATATTGAATATTTTCTCGCCTTCTCACTATCAAGAGTTTCAGCGAGTACTTGCAGATGACGGCATGGTATTAAAAGTCGTTCCACAATCAGGCTATTTAAAAGAATTACGCCAAGCTTTTTATCCAGGTCAGCCAGAAAAACATCATTATTCTAACGAACGTGTTGTTGACAAATTCATGGAATCAATGGCGTCAGTGGAACGTCAACGTGTGACGTATGAATTTACGATTCCTGAAGAAAATCGCCGTGATCTCTTGGCAATGTCGCCACTGGAATGGCAAGTAGCAAAAGAAATAAAAGAGACTCTGATGGAAGAACCCCTTAGAAAAATTACAATTGACGTAGAATTGTTAAAAGGAAATAAGAGAAAACGATTCCAATAAGAATATTATAGAGTTAAGGTTGCAAAAAGCGTTTAATGGTGATATAGTAGCAACAAGTTGTTTTTTCATTGGTTTTTATCAGGTTCCTGTTCTGATAAAAGATAGTGAAAAGAGCTTCACTAACGTAACGACTCGCAGTGACTGACACCGAGTTGATACGTTTTTTTTTATGCAAAAATCAAGATTTAGTCTAAAATGGATTTCACATATACATGAGAGGATGAATAGTATGAACCACATCGTTTTATTTGAACCTTTGATTCCAGCAAACACAGGAAACATTGCACGAACATGTGCAGCGACCAACACACCGTTACACTTGATCGAACCACTAGGATTTTCAACAGATGATAAACAGCTGAAACGAGCGGGGCTTGATTATTGGCATGATGTGGATATCACGTATCATGCAGATCTACCAGCATTTATGGCTTATTTAGGCGATAGAAAGTTACATTTGATCTCCAAATTTGCGAATAAAGTATACAGTGATGAAGACTTTGCGGATGGCGAAGAGCATTTCTTTTTGTTTGGGAAAGAAACAACTGGATTACCGGAATCCTTTATGCGTGAGCATGAAGAAAAATGCTTACGTATCCCTATGAATGATACACACGTCCGTTCATTGAATCTATCGAATACAGCGGCAATGATCGTGTATGAGGCATTGCGTCAACAAGGTTTCCCAAATTTAGAGTTAACACATCATTACGAAAATGATAAGCTAGACTAAAGGTTGTGAAGAGAAGTTATGCTCCTATAAGAAAGCGAAGTTGAGAAAATAGTTTTTCTTGTTGCTCAACCTTCGTTTTGATAGAGTAGGAGCTTCCTTTTTCACACTCTTGATCAAGGGTGTGGATGAAATACGTGGATATTGCTGATCGAAAACAAGACTACATAAAGGATCGCACAGTTTTTTACAGTCGATTTTTAGCGATATTCAATTGGCGAAAGCCTCTATTTTTTAGAAACAAGCTTTTCTACACGGTCCAACGGGAAAATCCTATATGATAGTATATATACAAGTACGGAGTGAGGAGTCTAACATCTATGGAACTATACTTTACAAGACATGGTAAAACGGAATGGAATCTTGAAAGACGCTTTCAAGGAAGCCAGGGAGACTCGCCGTTGTTACCTCAAAGTTATGAGGAAATCAAAGCATTCGGCCAAATGGTCAAGTCTGTTCCTTTTGAAGCTATTTATTGCAGTACGGCAAAACGTGCAAGAGATACAGCAAAAGGGATCAATCAAGAATTGGACCATCCGACAGAAATCATTTATACAGATAAATTAAGAGAATTAGGTTTAGGAAAACTGGAAGGACAGTCGATCGAAGAGATGTACAAAAAATTTCCAGAGAACTTACCTAATTTACGAAATCATTTAGATAAATATGATCCAACACCTTTTGAAGGAGAGCCGATCACCGAAGCAATCACGCGGATCGAAGCCGTTGTTGCGGATGCAGTCTGTCAACATCAAGGGCCTATTCTATTTGTAGGGCATGGTGCCTCTTTAACTGCTGCGATCCAGTGGATGACTGGTAAAGAATTAAGTCAGTTACGAGAAATGGGCGGTTTATTCAATAGTAGCTTGACGATTTTAGAAACAGGAGAACCAAACAATCTGTTACCATATGACCTTAAAGTATGGAATCAGGTGGATTTTTTAGGTAATGGACAGCCAGAGCCTTTACTATAAATAAAGGAGGCGGCCTCGATGGAGCCAGAAGAAATGCCTTATTTTGTCGGCACAGTTGCCGCTATCTTTTTTCAAAATCCTAGTAATTTTTATAAAGTATTGCTCATTCAAGTCAGTGAAACAAGTGTTGATTATCGGGAAAAAGAAATTGTCGCAACTGGTAGTTTTGGCGATATCCAAGAGAACGAAGTGTATCGTTTTTATGGTGAGCTAGTTGATCATCCCAAATATGGCAGACAGTTGAAAGTAGAGCGTTACGAACAGGAAAAGCCGACGACAGCCAACGGGATCGTCAACTACCTATCAAGTGACAAGTTTCCCGGTATCGGAAAAAAAACCGCAGAGAAAATCGTGGAACTGCTTGGTGAAGATGCGATTGAAAAAATCATCGAAGATCCTGCGCAATTGCAACAGATTTCAGGTTTAACGAAGCCAAAAAGAGAAATGATTGCTGAAACGATCCGTTTGAATCATGGAATGGATCAAGTGATCATGGGGTTGAACCGTTACGGATTTGGGAGTCAATTAGCCTTTAGTATCTATCAAGCTTACAAAAATGAAGCGTTGGATATCATTCAAGAAAATCCTTACCAATTAGTCGAAGAGATTGAAGGAATCGGCTTTAAACGTGCAGATAACTTAGCTGAACAAATCGGCATTGCTGCTGACTCGCCACGACGCATCAGAGCAGCGATCTTGCACCAGATTTTCCAACAGGCGATCCAAACCGGTGATACCTATGTGCCTGCTGAATCTTTATTGCAGCAGACGATCAAAATCTTGGAATCAAGTCGTCCAATCGAAATCGAACCGGATCAAGTAGCGACTGTCATTATTCAGTTAGTGGAAGAGGGAAAGATCCAACAAGAAGAAACGAATCTATATGAAAATAGTTTGTATTTTTCTGAATGGGGGATTGGCAATTCGATCCAACGCTTGTTGAGTCGAAAAAAGGAAATCAAGTACGAACCAAAAGAAATTAAAAAGAATATTCGACGAATTGAGAAAATGTTTGGTATCCAGTATGGGGATTCACAAGAAGAAGCGATTTCTGAAGCGATTCGCTCACCACTATTTATCTTGACTGGTGGTCCAGGAACTGGCAAAACTACAGTGATCAATGGCATCGTTCATCTGTTTGCAGAGTTAAACGGCTTAGATCTTGATCCGACGAAATATACACAAGAGATTTTTCCGATCCTCTTAGCTGCACCCACAGGACGGGCTGCTAAACGGATGAATGAAACGACTGGCTTGCCAGCTAGTACGATCCACCGGCTTTTAGGTTTGAATGGTCGTGAGAAAACCCCGTCAATCAGTACGAAGGAATTAGACGGTGGCTTATTGATCGTCGATGAAATGTCGATGGTTGATACATGGTTAGCCAATACACTGTTTAAGGCGATCCCTACGAATATGCAAGTGATCTTAGTAGGGGACAAGGATCAGCTACCATCAGTAGGTCCTGGGCAAGTCTTGCATGATCTATTAGAAATCGATCAAATCCCTAAAATCGAATTGAATCAGATCTATCGTCAAGGCGATGGCTCAAGTATCATTCCTTTGGCTCATGAGATCAAAGAAGGAAGATTGCCAGCAGATTTTACGAAAAATCAAAAGGATCGCTCTTTCTTTGCAAGTGATGCGTATCAAATCGAACCATTGATTTCTAAAATCGTGGAAAAGGCGAAAAACAAAGGATTTACTGCACAAGATATTCAGGTGTTGGCACCGATGTATCGCGGTGCAGCTGGTATCGATGCCTTGAATAAAATGATGCAAAATATTTTCAATCCAGGCGGTGGGAATCGGAAAGAAGTTCACTGGAATGATACAGTTTATCGAATTGGGGATAAAGTACTCCATTTGGTCAATACGCCAGAATTAAATGTGTTCAATGGTGACATGGGGGTAATCACGGGAATTGTTTTAGCAAAAGATTCAGAAGATAAAGTGGACGAACTCGTCATCCAATTTGATGCCAATGAAGTGAGTTACAAACGAAATGAATGGAATAAGATCACCCTGTCTTATTGTTGCTCGATCCATAAATCCCAAGGTAGCGAGTTTAAGATGGTGATTTTGCCTATGGTCCATCAATACCAACGAATGCTCCAACGGAATCTGTTGTATACAGCGGTTACTCGTAGTAAGGAATTATTGATTTTGTTAGGGGAAGAACAAGCATATTTGACATGTGCAAAAAACGAATCCGCAGTTCGATTGACGACACTGAAGAAGCGGATCGAAGACAATGAAATGACTCTTAATCTGCGTACGAAATTAGCCGCCTATGAAGATTCCTTGACAGGTGATGATCCATTTGAAGAAGGAACGTATTCGGCAGCCATTGAACAAGTATCTGCGCCAACAAAACAAATAGAGCACCGGAAAGAGGAAACCGGCCAAGCGCAGGAAGTTTCGCTTTTTGCCATCGAAGAAGAAAAAAATGAAGTGAAAGAAGCTGAAACGCCAAAATCACCTGATAATTACATTCTCACAACCGAAGCTGTGGAACAGCAATGGATTGATCCAATGATTGGTATGGAGAACATCCGACCATAAACAGGCAACATCAGTTGGAAGTGTGAAGTATCAGCCCAGAAAAGACACCCGAAACGCTAACGTTTCGGGTGTCTTTTCATTGGAAAGGTAGACGCTCCATCTGAAAAACCTCCACAGATCAAGAGGTTGACTCTTCATCCCTCATTACTATTTTTTCACACCACAATAACTGTGTTTTATTTGTTAGTTGTAAATCAAACGATTGTTTTTCTAAATCTTCCCCATCTTCTTGACCATATTGGGGGATAGTAGAAACAATTCTAAGTTTGCTTGCTGTATAGTGATGGAAATACTTCGAGTGCATTTGCTTCTTCTGTAATAATAAAAGAAGCAACCAAGCAATTTTAAATAAATTTACTCGTTCGACAACCACGAAGTCGATCGTTGGTTTGGTTACATCTGCAGTAGGAACAATCGACACGCCTCCACCGAAATAGGGATGATTAGTCGCCGTACACAGAAAGGCCTTTTTAAAATTCACACGTTTCCCACCAATATCTACAAGAATCGGAAAGCCTTTTTGTGAGAAAAGAACATACAGTAAAGAAAAAATGTAAGAAAGCGAGCCTAAATTATACTTATTCAATCGTTTTTTTGCATTGGAATGATTCGTAGCATGAACGATTGCTGCATCTAAACCAATCCCAAAATTATTGAGTGCCAGACCTTCGCGATCGTTTACTTTTTCTTCATAATGCAACACATTTATTTTTTGTGGTTCTTTGGTTGCTAAAATCGTTTCTAAAGCTTTTTCTGGATCTCTACTTAACCCAATCCCACGAGCAAAGTCATTGCCTGTACCGGCTGGTATGAAGCCGACAGGAAAAGATACACATAAATGATGAAACGTATTCAGAACCTGATGAAGTGTACCATCTCCTCCAATGACGATGAGAAGTGGGTACCATCCGATAGTATCAGCATCGATATCCTCTTCCCATTCAATGAGGGTATCTTCGGCTAAATGTTCCGCTATAAGGGCATCGTGCCCTTTGTATTCACTATAGTGAACCGTATAGGAAAGTTTCTTTTTATCCAAAATTGGTAAAATCTTATCCGCTGTTTTCTTTCCGTTTCCGCTACCAGCAGCTTGGTTGATTAATAGGTGATAATGAAAATTCATTTTTTCCTCCTGGAATGCACCAAAGTATCGAATACTTGAGTTGAGAAAACAAGTCTTGTCGGGCTCCTTCATGAGTTCTCATTGGCATACGATAGCAAGGCGACATAGTCAAAAGGAGAGCAAGCAGTGTCAGATTTAATCAACAGCTGTGAATACTTGTGGTTTTAGTCATGTAAATAGATTAACGATGCTTCACTAAATCGTCTCACCATAAGTAAGCCGTGATTGTTTAATAGAATCAACCAGTGAAGGGTCAACAAAGCATCTCGTCATTATTGTCAAAAGAATTACAATCTTGGTTATTATAGCAGAGGTTGGGGGAAATGAAAAAGAAGTTAAGTTAGAAAATACAATAAAGAACAAACGAAAAAACGTAGGTAAAAGATAGAAACAAAGAATTGTCAGGGAAGTATTAGTCAACATTGACACTCATTTTTTTGATAAGAAGAGTGCGATTCCTTTATCTATCAAGCCTCAATCTCTCAACGATGCTGTTCAATAAGGTCTTGCGATAACTAATCGAGGTGTCTTACTTATTTTTACTTCTTTTATTTTTTATAACAATCTTTTCAGGTGAAGGTAAAAATGCTGAAATGCTGGGGTGGAGGGAAGGTTGTAATCTATAATTGTTATGTTATAATACGCCTTGCGGTTCGTCGACCATCCCGCATTAACAAAACTAGGAGAAATGAGGAATAGAATATGGAGAGAACAAAGAGTAGGCAACGACTGATGGTAGTTGTTGTCAATGGGCTGATCATGGCCTTGTATCTAGCGTTAACGATTTTGGTAGCACCTGTATCTTCAGGACCAATCCAATTTCGTATTTCAGAAAGTTTGAATCATTTAGTTGTATTCAATCGAAAATTATTATGGGGTGTCTTAGGTGGCGTGATCGTTTATAATGCCATTTATGGTTTTGGTGTCATGGATGTGATCTTTGGTGGTGGTCAAACACTACTTGCATTAGGACTAACTGCACTTATCCAAAATAAAGTGAAAAATGTCAAAGTGCGCTTAGCATTAAATACAGCGTTCTTTACAATTAGTATGTTTATGATTGCTTATATGTTAGTACCAACTGGCGGACAAGCGTTTTGGACAACCTATGGTACACTTGCGTTAAGTGAATTTATCGTGATGGCTGTTTCTGCGCCATTGATGTATTATCTAGACCAAGCAGTGAAATTCAACGATCGTGTATGATTGTTTTTAATAGAGTAAAAAAGCCAGGAATTCCAAAAGTCTTAAATGATTTTGGGATTTCTGGCTTTTTTTAATATGATTTTTTCTAAATGATTAGTAAATATCAACCACTAAACAGGTTTTTATTTATTAGCATCTTGTAAATTTTCAATTTCGATCACTTTGTAATTTTTCTTTTCTAAGTGATTAACGATCGAATCACAGACACTTTTTTCTGTATGGGCTGGTAGAGTGATCAAGGTACGACGGATGTATTCATCTTTTTCGATGTCCAAAGTGATACAACTAGCAATGCTACTATATTTTGCGATGATCTTTGAAATCGCCGCTAAGTCACCTTGTTTACCTGTCGAAGCAATCGTCAAGACGTAGCTTCCTTGTTCTACGCTCCAAGACTGAGACAACATACCAAGTAAGGTACTGTGTGTCAAAATCCCATAGAAATGGTTTTGGCTATCAAGTACAGCAATGTATGGAAGCTCTTTGATCGTAAAGAATACTTTAAAGAAAGAAGTATCTAAATAAATGAATTTTGTTGCGTTTTTCAATAGATGAGTGACTGGTAAAGTCATATCGCCGCCATTTGCTTTGTGACGATAGATGTGCATTTTATAAATATTCCCACGGAAAATATTCCCGGAAGTATCAAGAATCGGTACACAACGGTAACCGGATGTTTCTAAAATTTCTAGTGCTTCTTCCAAGTTGCTTGTCTCAGAGACGGTAGTCAAATCTTTTTTCTTGTAAACAAGAGTTTTTAATAGCATAGTCATACCTCCAGATTATTCATTTTTAAAATCCTTTAAGTAATCATATCATAACTAAAATAAAAACAGTAGAGCGTACGATCACTAATTGACATAAAATAATTTACATGATAATGTAGTATGGTATAAATTTGGTTTTCAGTGAGGAGGGGAAACGGATGGCAAAGAAAAAAGCGGCATTAGCATGTTCCGTTTGTGGTTCTCGAAACTATACTAAGTCGATTAGTGAAGGAAAAAGCGGCGAGCGTTTGGAAATCAACAAATTTTGTAAATATTGTAATCAATACACATTACATAAAGAGACAAAATAACAAGGAGGAGGCGTACGATGAAATTTCTTAAAAGTGTAAAAGATGAAATGAAACAAGTGACTTGGTCAAGTAAAAAACAATTACGTAAAGATACACTAGTCGTTATCGAAACATCGATCATCTTCGGACTAATGTTTTTCGTGATGGATACAGCGATTCAAAGTCTGTTTGCATGGATCTTGAAATAATTCAATAAGTTTATCTAAATAAAAGGCGAGCTATCCATGATTATCAATCAATTGGAAGCTCTATTTTTTTATATGTCACTTAGTTATTAAAATAAAAGGTGTGGCAATAGAAAGAATTTATTGTGAATAATTTAACAAACAACTAATCCATTAATTGATAAGTAAGGAGGGAACGATGGAAGTTCATGAATTATTAAAAAAAATGCGTGTGGATAGAGGCCTCTCTCAAAAAAAATTAGCCCATGGAATTGTTTCGCGGGAAACGTTAGCTAAATATGAGAATGGGAAAAATCATTTACCATTATTAGTCTTTTTAGAATTATTAGAACGATTGAATATGACGATCGATGAATTCATGTTTTATCTTGATGGAGATAAAGTATCTCAAAAAAATTTGAGTTTGAAGAAAATGTTCCGGAATCTAGAAAAAAATAGTGGTGCAATCAATTATCAATTAAAAAAACTAGCCCAAGAAGTAGAATACTCAGATGATTTAGTCGTCATAAGAAATTATCTTGCTGTCAAAACTTATAAGTGGTATGAGGAAATCGATGGTGTAAAAAAATTAAATAAAAAAGATACTAACTATCTGAAAAGATTATCTGATTATTTAGAGAAAATCGATGAGTGGGGAAGATTTGAAATGACGACCTTTGCTACTCTCCTCTATTTATTTGAAACAAGTTACATCAAACAGCGATTAAAAGAAGTAGAAAAAAATGTGATGAAAAATGGAGAATTTGAGATCTTCCATTCCATATTATCAGGTATTTATAATAATGTGTTTTTACTGATGATTGAAAGAGAAGAGCTAAAATTAGCTAAGTATTATTTGGAAAAACTATTTGAGACTCGACGTAGAATTATTTTTCAGCGAGAAACTGAAATATATCATCGGTTTTATCAACTTTTACTTGCGCACATCGAAGGAGAGGCTGTCAGTAAAAAAATAAAGGATTATATTATGGGATTAGAATTGATTGGAGCGAGCAAGTTGAAGAATGAACTTTTAGCTGATTTACATAGATTTGAAACACAATACGAGATCGAACATATTTTTAATATATTAGATAAAAATTTTTAGAAGTAAACATAAACCGAAAAGTTTGCTATCTTTTCGGTTTTTTTTGGTTTATCTAGAAAGTGTTTGAACGGATCGGACTATCTGGAAATGTAGATATGTACTGATTTGAATCATACAACATGACTCTTATTTTGAATGGTTTTTAAAAGTATTCTTTAGTATTTTTACTTCTTTTTCCAAAGACGAGACTTTTAAACTTAAAAAGAAAACAGTGATACAGCAAAGAATCAATGCGAAAGAATCTAACCAACCAAAAATCGATGCAATGAGTTGTCTTATTGTTTCCATCGGGATACCTCCTCTCGTAAATTTCTATAAAGCTCAATAAGATTCCTTACGACTATAATTGTACGTTGTAGGAATAAATAATATTGACTTGGGTATGTATTTTCCTATGCCTTTTTGTCTAATAACAAAAATTTTTGATTCATCTTTATAAAATAAGCTTTTTAAGAAATTATTTTCAAAAAAAAAAACAGTAGATAATACAATTTCTGCACCAAAATAAGAATAAATAACGCTTTTTAAATTACTAGGGAACAAAAAATAAGTCACTAGTAAAAACCATCAAACGGTGCTATAATCAAAGAGAGGAAAAGCTTCGGGGAACTGAGGTTTTTTTATTTTACAAATGAAATGAGGAGCCTTCAATGGAATCTTTTGAAAAAAATTGGTATGTATTACATACATACTCTGGATACGAAAACAAAGTAAAAGCAAATATCGAGTCACGTGCGCAAAGTATGAAAATGGCTGATTTTATTTTCCGTGTCGTTGTTCCTGAAGAAACAGAAACTGAAGTGAAAAATGGGAAAGAAAAAGAAATCGTTCATAAAACATTCCCTGGATATGTCTTAGTAGAAATGATCATGTCAGATGCTTCATGGTATGTTGTCCGTAATACACCGGGCGTTACTGGTTTTGTTGGTTCTCACGGAGCAGGAAGTAAGCCTGCACCTTTATTACCAGAAGAAGTAAATCATATCTTACGTTCAATCGGTATGAGTTTACGTCAAAACGAACTGAAAGTAGAAGTTGGCGAAGTTGTTAAGATCATCGAAGGAGCTTTTGCTGGATTAGAAGGTCAAGTGACAGAAGTCGATGAAGAAAAAGAAAAACTAAAAGTAAACATTGACATGTTCGGTCGTGAAACAAGTACAGAGCTTGATTTTGATCAAGTAGACAAGATCGACTAAACAGTGATCAGAATAATGGAGGAGTTGGGATGCTTAGTCATCTCAGCTCTTTTTTGTCTTGAATGAAAGGAGTGAGAAAGGTGATAAAACAAAATAAAGTAACTTTTAATCGGGTGCTAAGTCGCATGGTGTTGCTGGTACTGCTAATCCTCTCTGGTTGTCAAACGCAAGAAAACAAGAGCCAAAAAGAAACTGCCTCCACAGAAACAACGAGGACAAGCCAAGTAGAATCCGTAAAAAAGGGGAGTGTGCCTACCTTATTTGTTCACGGATATAAAGGAACAGTGAATTCATTCAAAGGAATGATCGATCGTTTAGAAGGAGAAAGCAAAGGGCAACAAGAATTGACGTTGACTGTAGATACTAATGGGAACGTTCAAGCGCAAGGGGAGTTATCAAAAGAAGCAACCAATCCAATGATCCAAGTGCTTTTCGAAGACAATGAAAATAATGAGTGGAATCAAGCAGAATGGATTCGTGCATGTCTGGTTTATTTGCAGACAACTGACCAAATCAACAAAGTGAACATTGTCGGACATTCAATGGGTGGAGTCAGCGGCCTCCGTTATCTAGTCACGTATGGCCAAGAAACAACTTTACCGCAAGTTGAAAAGTTTGTAGCGCTAGGCGCACCTTTCAATGATTTTGTGGATGATAGCGGTCAGAATTTAGCTGATTTACTCGAAAATGGTCCGGCAGTAGTGTCTTCAAGGTATCAAGATTATCAAACAATGATAGGGAATCTCCCTACCGACACACAATTTTTATTAGTTGCAGGGCAGTTGAGTGAAGTAGAGCTAAGTGATGGAACTGTTCCACTGAATAGTGCATTAGCAGTTTATGCCTTATTGAAACAGCATGGTAACCCTGTAATGGAAAAGGTCGAAGAAGGGGAAGGTGCTTCACATAGTATGCTTCATGAAAATGAAGAAGTGGATCGAGAAGTTAGTCGATTTCTTTGGGATATTGATTGAAGAAGAAAAAGCTGCATTCAGATGATCCACTAATAATATCAGATTTTTTTAAATCCAGTCGGGTGCATGCTATATAAATTTATTTCTTCATTTTATTTGAAGTAGCGTTTGATTTTCAAGTTCGTAGATATGATCTGCAAAGTCTTCCATCCTATCGTTATGACTAGAAAAAATTAGAATTCTTTGAGCATTTTCACTAAGGTAATTGTCTAACAAATTCAAAACATTTTCTCGACTGTTTTTATCAAGAGCATCAAAAGGTTCGTCTAGAATTAAATAGGTAGGTTCATCCATAAGCGCTTGAATGATTCTTAATTTTTGTTTCATACCAAGTGAATAATGTTTATACTTTTTATTCAGATCTTTTTCTAGATTCAATTGACTTGCTAAAAAACGAATTTTTTTTTCATTAGCTATTTTGCGGATATTTGCTAAATACAACAAATTTTCTGCACCAGTCCAACTTTTAATAAAATCAGGTGCGTTAATGAAAACTCCAGCATCAGGTATAAAATCTTGATCTACGCCTATTATTTTTCCAGCAACTTTGACCATCCCGTTTGTTGGGGTAGAGTATCCTACAATGAGCTTCATAAGTACACTTTTTCCTGAACCATTTATTCCTTTAATAAAAGATTTTTTTCCTTCATTGAAGATAACATTCACATCTTGAAATAAAATTTTTTGCTTATACTGTTTTCCCAGATTAATTAATTCAATCAATAAAATTCATCTCTTTTCTTAAATCTAAGATTCAAAATCGTCATAGAAATACCTAGTATCGTTAAATCACAAAGCAAGTACAATAAATTTTCTATTATACTATCTGAGATACGAATCAATCCAAAATTTAAAAGTAAATCTACTATCAAAACTGATAATAATAAAAAGGTTGACACTGGAAGAATAAATATATTATTTGATTTTAGCTTAAAGTAATCATAGTAAATTAGGAATATAAATAGTATAGTGAAATATTTAAAAAATAGGATAGTAAAAGTTACAATATTGATGCCTGAAGATAGGCCATATATATATCCCCAAAAAAATAAAGTACTAAAAAAGCTTATAAATTGAATTGCGCTATTTAATAAAAGTACAGAAAAAATATGTTTTATCCTTAGTAAAAAAAATCCTGATTTTTTATTTCTATATAGAATCATGGAATACATCGAAGCTGAAGATGTCAAATTATCTATAGTGAATAGTAAGGTAAATATATTCACTAAAAGATAAAAAACAATGAGTTTAGGATTTATTAATTCGATCAAGAACTTCTTATAGACAGATGAATTAAAAGTAATCATGCTGAATACTTCCTGTAAAGCGATATTGCTAGAAAAAATATAGATAATATAGATCACTTCTAATGAATAAACAATTGTGTAACATACTATTTTTTTTGTCATAGATCGATCTTCCGAACTTTGATATGAAAAATAAGATATCCAAGTCCCCAAAAAAGTAAATTTGAGAATAGAAAACCAATTATTCCAAAATGACTAAAATAGGTAGGTTCAGTTCCATATCCTTGAAATTCGCTGAAACTTGTTATGTACGAAATAAAAGGGTTAAAGTAGGGGGATAAATTTATATTTACAAACGCATAAAAATAAAAACTATATATCATAATAATAGTAATGTACGGTGCCCATATATTTTTGAAGGAAAAGGATGTTACTAACATGAGATACCCTGATAAGGATAATAATAAGATCAACGCAAGAGAATAGATTGAAATTATTTTGAAGTCCGCATTGCCAACTTTAATGTAACTTAATGTTGTAAATGTGATAGAGAGTATCGCCGTGTAAATGACATTACGATTAAATAATACAGCCAACTTATACCGAAAAAAACGAAAAATACTCTCGCATTTCACCACTTCCATTTGAATAAAACTATGTTTTTCAAATAAGTAAAAAAAGGATATCGTAAGTATTACTGACATTGATAGGAAATTAGAAAAAATCCATCCTGTAGTGATGATGGTTTTAGGCATAAAACTGACAAATAAAATTATTATTAAAGAAGAAATAGTCGGATAAATCAAAAACTTATAATTCAACATTCTGACTCCTTCCGTAAATCAATACTATACCAATAAATAATGGGATAGAGTTTGCAAGCAACAGAAGATATGTGTTAAATGTATAATAATCACCAGACGCCATAATCACTGTAGGATTAAAATACAACGAAATATCTTCAGAAAAAGCTGTCATCCCTGTACCGATAGCCGACATGCTATAGTAATATAAAGGTGCTGCTAATAAATATATTTTTGCTTCTGAAACGATCAATGAGATAGAAGTACCGAAGATAGTATATATAAATGGAATCCAGAAAAAACGAACAACTCCTTCTAGAAAAGACTGCAAAAACCTATGATTGACATAAAAATTGGATCCGAAAATATCTTCAAACATTGGACGTGTCACAGTATCGTTGATAGAATCATGTAATGCAATAAAGCAAAATAAGTAATAGATAAAGAAACCAAAAAATGTTGCCAATGCTATTTTTGTAGCCGTTGATAATATTTTCTTATAAACAAAATTTCTAAAATTTAAAACATGATAAATTTCAAATTTATAAATAGTTTGCCATTTTTGAGCAAATATTGCTGTTCCAATAGAAGCTACTAAAGGGATGAACATTTGAAATAAATTCGTTCCAAAAATCAAGCTATAATCAAAAGACCAAACAGACTCTGTTAAACTTCTCCAAAAGAAATCAAAAACATTATTAAAGGTTTGACCTTGATTCATTTCTTGTCTAAATCCTAAGTTTGTTACATAAAGAAAGGCATTTGAAATATATTCATTTAAAATAGAGAATACCATTATGAAAAATATGACTAAACTAAGTGAAATGTGGTATTTATTTAATCTCCAAAAATTATTCAAACATACATCTCCTTTTTTCAATCGGTATGTGACAAGAAGACGGTGTAAAAGTGTTCAGCCTCTATAAATAGGACGTAATCTCCAAAAATTTCTCTTTGAATGTTTGAGATTACGCCTTATTTAAAGAAGGCATCTCCTTTCTCGCTATTTATTTGATCTTAAGAGAAAAAATAGCGAAGTTATTTTGGCACGGATTCTTGACCATCATCTTTAAGGGGTCCATGTTCCTGAAATGTAAGTTGTAGGGTCAATGATGTTTTCTCTTTGTGAAGCTAAATGGACAGTTGAACCTGCTGAACCATTCCCAGGAAATGCAGAATTTGTAAGATAATTAAATAATCCTTGTCCTTTTCTTGACCCATTCTGATAAAGAGCAAACCATTGTTTGTGACTTTTTTGGTTGGAACTATTCCAATTAACGTATGTAGTAGCACTTGATGAAGTTTTGGTTACATTTGCAGATACTGCTGTATACGTATATGCAGTTGTTCCTCCAAAAGATTCAGCTTCAACTCGTTTTGTAAAATTTAAAAGCAAAATTCCTAAAATACTTGTCATTGTGACTAGTAATAGTTAGTTTTTCTTTGATAGAATTATGTGCTTGACCTCCAGTTAATTTTAGGATATATCCAAAAAAAATATATCATATCAATATAAAAATGCAAACCTTTCCATTGTGTTTTTTTGTTTTTTTTAATCTTTTTAACATGTATTTGTTATTGATATATTAGTTTTAGAGAAACGCTATTGGTAAATCTAATTGTTGTTTTATAAATGGATTTAACGTTCTGGAATAATGAATACCTCAAATGATTAACGACATGTAGATGCCTCGCGAGGTCGGGACAGAAGTGGATCGAGAAGTTAGTCAGTTTTTATGGAAGAGTTGAGTCTAATAAAAAGAGTAATTAACGAACGTTTTTGGATGAATGTTCGGTAATTGCTCTTTTTTGTTTTCCAGAAAACTGATTTTCTCTTTCAACTGAGATGTATTACTCAACACTTTTGATAATTAACTCGCATTAATTACGAATAATCATTTGGAAAATAAACATAGATAACTAAAATAAATACAATTTTTTTGTATAAAACGGATAAACGCAGGTTTTTTACAATGTTTTTCATATAACTCATGTTTTTTTCTGAATATATTACAAAGTTTTCTTGAAAATGTTCGTATTTTTTCTTATAATGAGACAGAACACGAATGAGGGGGAGAACAATGAGGAAGAATGTTCCGTATTTGATCATTGCGCCGGGAACGATCTTATTACTATTTTTTATGATTTTGCCATTGGTCAATATTATATGGCCAACTATTTTTACTGAAACAGGTGCTAGTCTAAGTGCTTACACCAGTTTTTTGAAAGATGATTTCAATTTGAAGATTTTTCTTCGAACAATTCGCGTTTCTGTCATTGTGACATTGATTTCTGCCGTTTTAGGTATTCCAACTGCTTATTTTATTGCAGGTGTGGGTAAAAAGTGGAAAAGTTTATTGATGGCAATGACGATGTTTCCATTATTGACCAATTCAGTCATCCGTAGTTTTGCCTGGATCAACATTTTAGGAAGGACAGGAGTGATCAATAATTTCTTGATTCGCATAGGACTGATCGAACAACCCATCGCCTTACTATATACGGAGTTTGCAATTATTATCGGGTCTGTCTATTTATTCTTACCTACCATGGTCATGACACTTGTTGGCGTGATGGAAAATATTGAGAAAGAAACACTGGAAGCTGCCGAAACGTTAGGTGCGAGTCCGTTTAAAACGTTCTATAAAATTGTCATGCCGCTTTGTATACCTGGAGTGATCGTTGGCAGTATTTTAGTATTTACAGGCACGTTGACGGCTTATACGACACCACAACTTTTAGGTGGGAACCAAAATATGATGATGGCGACTTTCTTATACCAAAAAGCATCGACTTTAGGTGATTGGACTTCAGCAAGTGTCATTGCATTGATCATGATCGTCACGACTCTGATCGTGAATAAAGGATTGAATATGATTGCTGCACGTTTAGATCGGAGGGAAATGAATCATGCGTAAGCAAAAAGGGATGACGATCATCGCAGTATTAGTTTTTGCGTTTTTGTTTTTACCATTAGTGATTATTGTTGTAACGTCTTTTGGACAATCATCGACGATACAATTTCCGATTGATGGATTCTCATTAGAATGGTACAAGAAAGCACTAAGTTCTGAAACATTTATGAATAGCTTTAAATTGAGTTTAAGTATTGGCGTAGGGGCTACTCTGTTAGCTTTATTAGTAGGCGTGCCGACTTCTTACGCACTTTCTCGTTACCACATGAAGAGTAAACAGCTTTTTAAAAATTTCTTTTTGTCACCAACGATGATTCCGGGTATCGTTGTCGGCTATTCCTTGTTCCAATACATTGTGATCAAGTTTAACTTGCCGGTGATCCAAGCTTTATTGATTGGTCATTTTTTGATCAGCCTACCGTATATCATTCGCGTCGTAGGTTCAAGCATGGAGCAATTAGATTTTTCGATTGAAGAAGTTGCCTGGACGTTGGGTTGTACCAAAACCCGCGCTTTTATGCAAGTCGTCTTACCAAATGTTTCTTCTGGAATATTTGCGGCGTTTATGCTGGCTTTTGTCAACTCATTCAATAATGTACCAGTTTCTATGTTTTTATCTGGACCAGGAGTAACGATGTTGCCCACTTCATTGTTGAGCTACATTGAATATACGTATGATCCGACTGTGTCGGCGATTTCAGTAATGATCATGGTATTAACCGTTTTCTTGATGTTTATTATTGAGAAAACGTTAGGATTGGCTTCAATCGCTTAACTGTTGAGTGAAGAAATCGAACGTACTTGAGAATGACTGGAAACTATGAGGGGGAGAACCGTGAGTTTTGTAAATTTGAACAATATCCGTGTGAGTTATGACGGAAAACAAAATATATTAGAAGATTTGTCTATTTCAATGGAAAAAGGAGAGCTAGTTTCTTTATTAGGCCCTAGTGGTTGCGGTAAAACAACGACGCTACGTGTGATTGCTGGATTGATTTCGCCGAATGAGGGCTCTTTTGTTCTGGAAGATCAAGAATTAGTGAAAGTTCCTGTGCATAAACGTAATTTTGGTATGGTATTCCAGAGCTATGCGTTGTTTCCTCATCTAACGATTGCTGAGAATGTCGCTTTCGGTTTGAAATTGCGTAAAGAAAATAAAGCGGATATCGCCAAGAAAGTAGCTGATATGTTAGCAATCTGTGGCTTGGAACAGTTGGGTGATCGTTACCCGAAACAACTGTCAGGTGGGCAACGTCAACGAGTGGCTTTGGCTCGAGCATTGGTTATTGAACCTAAGTTACTATTGCTAGACGAACCATTAAGTAATTTAGATGCGAAACTACGTGTCCAAATGCGGATCGAGATCAAACGTATCCAACAACAACTTGGTATTACAACAGTTTTTGTGACCCACGATCAAGAAGAATGCTTTTCGATCTCGGATAAAGTCGCGGTCATGAATAATGGCGTTATCGAGCAATATGATACACCGGAAACAATCTATCGACATCCAAAAACTCGTTTTGTTGCACATTTTATCGGTTTTGAAAATTTCTTTCCAGTTGAACAAATCGAAGGCATCCGCTATCAAGCTGCAGGGAATGTCATTGAGACACCTTATGAGCAACCGATAGCAGAGCGATTAGTAGCGACGATCCGTCCCGAAGATATTGAGATTGCCTCTGATGCGACACATAATCTTGTAAAAGGTGAAGTGAAAGTCAGAACATTTTTAGGGAAAAGTTACCAGTATGAAGTGACAACGGCTTTAGGTAAGTTCTTAGTAAACGGTACGGATAAACAAATTTACCAAGCAGGGGATCAAATCAACCTGCATTTCCCAAAAGATAAAATCGTTCTTTTGGAAGATAAATAAGTAGAGAAAAGGGGAAAAATCAGTGAAAAAAGGCTTTCTAGTAAGTTCAGTAGTTTTAGCAAGTATGTTTGTATTGACAGCTTGCGGTGGAGGATCTGAAACTAATTCTTCCGAAGCGAAAGAGTCAAAAGATCTAGTTGTATCAACATTTGGTTTAAGCGAAGATATCGTGAAAAGCGATGTGATGGATCCTTTTGAAAAAGAATTCGATGCGAAGATCACAATGGATCTAGGGAACAGTGGCGATCGCTTCAACAAATTAATCAGTAATCCTAGAGGAATCGACGTGATTGAGTTAGCGCAAGCGAATTCAGCGGATGGCGCTTCTCAAGAATTATTTGAAAAACTAGATGAATCAAAAATCCCTAATTTAGCGGACTTAACTGAAGGAGCGAAGGAAGTCTTTGATAGTGGTGCAGGTGTTCCGATTGCTGTAAACAGTGTAGGTATCGTTTACGACAGAGAAAAAGTTGGAAAAGATATTACTAGCTGGTCAGATCTTTGGGATTCAGCATTAGAAGGAAAAATCTCGATCCCAGAAATTACTACGACTGCCGGTCCTTTGATGATGTATATTGCAAGTGATCATGCGGGTGTAGCGATTGAAGATGACAATGGCGAGGCAGCATTTGAAGCCTTAGAAGAATTGAAACCAAATATCGTTAAGACCTATGCTAGATCTTCTGACTTAGCAAACATGTTCCAAGCAGGAGAAATCGAAGCAGCGATCGTGATGGATTTTGCTTATGATATCGTCAAAGGGGATTCTGACACGATCGAATACGTGGTCCCTGAGAGTGGCACATATGCGAACTACAATACGATCAATATTCCAAAAGAAGCAGCGAATAAAGAATTGGCTTACTCATTCATCAACTATAGAATTAGCGAAGAATCACAAAAAACAAAGGCACTTTCATTAAATGAAGCACCGACGAATGATAAAGTGGAGTTGAGTGAAGAAGAAGCTGGTAATATGACGTATGGGGCAGTTGCTGATCGCGCAAAAAATATTGACTTTGATTTCGTGAATAGTCAAATGACTGACTGGATCGATCGTTGGAATCGTTTGATCAACCAATAAACATTTTCCTATCAACGGAAATCATTGAAAAAATAAACATTGGGGTGGTTGTGTCGGAAACGCACAGCCCCCTATTCGTGTCTAAGGACAATAAAAGTGAGGGAAAAATGTGAAGATTGACTTATTGATTAGAGATGCCCAAGTGTATAACACAGCCAAACAATGTTTTGAGAAGAAACATGTCACAGTCAGCGGTGAAAAATTTTATTACATCACAACAAAGGATCTGAGTCACTTGGAGAGCCTTCAAGAAATTGATGGCCGAGGGAAATACATGATTCCTGGCTTGATTGACAGCCACATGCACATTGAGAGTTCAATGACTACGCCAAGTATTTTTTCAAAGGCCGTTTTACCATTTGGTGTGACTACAGTGATTGCGGATGCGCATGAGATGGCAAATGTTTTTGGGCTTGAAGGGTTGACTGAATTTATGGCTGCAGAAACGGAATTAGATATTTTCCATGCTATCCCATCGTCCGTTCCTTCCACTACACCTGAACTAGAAACTACCGGTGGCATCATTGGGTTAGCTGAAACAGAAAAATTGTTAGACAATCCAAAAGTGATTTGTTTAGGCGAAGCCATGAATTTTCACGGCATTGCCCATGAACCAAATTCGCTGATTCGCCAAATTATTGACCTATGTAAAGAAAAACGTCCGACGATGCCGTTGGAAGGACATTGTCCTAAAATTTACGAAGAAGAATTGGCAGCATTTATGTATAGCGGGATTTCTTCTGATCATACGCATCAGTTTCCAGAATCCTTAGCAGAAAAAATTGAGAACGGCATGTTTATCCAATTTCAAAACAAGTCGATCACACCGGAAAATATGGCGGTGATCACAGAAAATGAATATTATGACTATGCTTGTCTGATCACTGATGATGTGATGGCAGACGATTTACTCACTGGTCACTTAAATGAAAATTTGAAAAAGGCAGTAGAGGCGGGGTTACCAGTCGAACAAGCAATCTATATGACGACTTATACGCCTGCACGTAGAATGGGTTTGAATGATCGTGGATTGATTGGACCTGGACGAATGGCTGATTTTATTTTGTTAGATGATTTATCTACATTCGCTATTTCTGCGGTCTTTAAATCGGGCAAAGAAGTCTACAGGCAAGGTGAGGCGATCACTTATCCAGAAAAAATCGAACAATTTCCTGCTTCATACAGTCAAACGGTCCATTGTAAAAAGCTTTCTTTAGATGATCTAAGGTTGCCAGTCAAAACGGATTTGGCAAGTGTTCGTTGTAATGTTATTCGTAAACATGAGGTTGGTACGTTTACAGAACGGATCACGAAGGAAATTCCGGTGAAAGATGGATACCTCGATTGGGAAAATTCAGATTGCGCCTTATTGCTCGTGATGGAACGTTATGGAAAGAATGGCAATGTGGCGTATGCTTTGATGGAAGAACCCATTTCAAAACCAGGAAGTATTGCGACGACTTGGGCGCATGATCATCATAACGTGATGGTGATGGGGAATAACTGCCAAGACATTCTGCTGGCTCAGCAAAAATTGTTGGAATTACAAGGTGGCTATGTGGTAGTTAACGAGGGCAAATTAGCAGCAACTTGCCCGCTACCGATTGGCGGGATCGTTTCACAAGCGCCAATTGAAGAGTTAGGCCAAGATTTAAAAACTGTGCGTAGAGAAATGCAAAATTTAGGCTATAAAAACATGAATGAGATCATGTCGTTTTCTACTTTGTCACTACCAGTTTCACCTGCAATCAAAATGACAGATAAAGGAATGATGAATACGAAAACACAGGAATTTTATCCGCTGGTTTTTCCAAGTGATGGTGTTTTGTTATGAGTACATTGATAAAAAATGTCCACGTTCTAACGATGGATGATCAACTGACTGAATACAAAAACGGGTATGTACGGATTGAAGAAAATCGCATCATTGAGATAGGAGAATGGCAGGAAGGCATGGCTTCTGCGGAGGAAGTCATCGATGGTGCAGGTGGTATCTTATTGCCAGGTTTTGTGAATACACATACCCATGCTGGGATGATTCCTTTTCGATCTTTAGGAGACGATGTACCAGATCGATTACGTCGGTTCTTATTTCCATTAGAAGCGTTCATGACCCCAGAGCTAGTGGCAGCTAGTACAGCCTATGCAATCAGTGAGATGTTGCTTAGTGGTGTGACAGGTTTTTGTGACATGTATTATTTTGAAGATCAAGTCGCGCAAGTATGTGATCAGTTTAAGATTCGTGCGATTCTTGGTGAAACGATCATTGATATGCCTGTGTGTGATAATGTAGAGCCTTCTGGTGGTTTGACTTATTGTGAGACATTCTTGCCAAAGTGGAAAGATCATCCATTGATTACGCCTGCGTTGGCTCCTCATGCGCCGAATACCAATACCTATGAAGGGTTGAAGCGGACAGTCGAATTGAGTGAACGATTCGATGTGCCGATCACCTTGCATGTGGCAGAAATGGACTATGAAATGCAGGGATTAGCGAAGCAGTATCAACAAACCCCATTCGAGTTGTTGAAAGACTTAGGTTTTATGAACAGACCGTTGATCATGGCCCATTGTATCCATATGACAGAAGCAGATATTGCTTTAGTCGCTACAGCAGGAGAGCAAGTCGGAATTGCGCACTGTATCGGTGCGAACACAAAATCAGCGAAAGGTGTAGCGCCAGTTAAAGCGATGCTTTCTGCGGGTTTAACTGTCGGTTTAGGTACAGACGGTCCAAGTAGTGGCAACACTTTAGACCTCTTTGCACAAATGAAGCTATTTGCCAATTTTCATAAAACCTTTGAAAAAGATCGTGCGCTTTTCCCAGCGAAGGAAATTGTCCGTTTAGCCACTAGAGGTGGGGCGGAATTGTTAGATTTTAAAGAAACTGGTCAGCTTGTTGTAGGGAACAAGGCAGATTTTATTATCGTTGAGACGCAGTCTGTGAATATGTTTCCGATTTTTGATCCTTATTCTGCCTTAGTCTATTCAGCGAATGCTTCCAATGTGGCTCATGTGTGGGTGGATGGCAGACAGCTCGTACGTGATCATCAGTTAGTCCATCATGACTTAAAACAAATCAAAGCGGATCTCTATGAACAAATGGGGCAATTTGTGTTTGAAGCAAAGCGAAGGATGTAAGAAACAAACCGAATAACCATGGCAGCAAATTTGCTGCCATGGTTATTCGGCATATCTTTGGCGATAACGAATTTTTGTGCATTGTCTGATTCAGCTTTTGATATAAGAAGTAACTATGTTTGTTTTTCTAAGATTTCTTTCGTTAATCGTTTCGCGGTAGGTGTCACTGCAAGTCCGCCTTCTGCGGTTTCTTTGAAAATCGAAGGCATTTGTCTACCCACTTGGTACATGGCAGCGACTACTTCATCAGGTGGGATCACGCTTTCGATGCCAGCTAAAGCCATATCAGCTGAGATGAATGCTTGTGACGAACCTAAAGCATTTCTTTTAACGCAAGGAACTTCGACGAGACCAGCTACAGGATCGCAGATCAAACCCATCATATTTTTAAGCGTGATTGCCACAGCTTGGGCGGCTTGGTGAGGTGTGCCGTTTTTCGCACAAACCAAGGCAGCGGAAGCCATCGCACTCGCCGATCCGATTTCTGCTTGACAACCACCTTCAGCCCCGCTGATCGATGCGTTGTTTGCAATGACCAAGCCAAAAGCGCCAGCTGTAAATAAGAAGTCGAGTTGTTGTTCATGGGTTAATTGCAAACGATCACGTACGGCCATCAAGACACCAGGGACAACTCCTGCGCTGCCCGCAGTAGGCGTTGCGCAGATCAATCCCATTTTGGCATTGACTTCGTTCACAGCAATCGCATTACGAACCGCGGTCAAGATTGTTTCGCCACTAAGGAAATCAGCGTGAGAAAGATAGTTGTCCATCTTTTTGGCATCGCCGCCAGTAATTCCTGTGACAGAAGTTACGCCGGCATTTCCTTCTGCGATAGATTGTTCCATCACGAGTAGATTCTTTTCCATGATCTTGATGATCTGCTCACGAGAACGACCGCTCATCTCCATCTCAACTGCGATCATCAATTCGGCAACGCTAGGGTAGTCTTGTGCTTGTTGGACTAATTCTTCAATTGATAAAAACATACCTCGTCTGCTCCTTTACTCGAAATAATTGACACTGTCAATATTTGGTAACTGTTTTAGTTTTTTTACGGTATCTTCTACTTGAGGATCGTCCACTTCCATGATCATAATGGCATTTTCGCCTTTTGACTCACGAGTAACTGTCATTGTACCGATATTGGTGTTGGTTTCTGAAAGAATATTGGTGACTTTAGCAATCATGCCAGGAACGTCTTGGTGGACGATGATCAAGGTCGGTGTTCCCATGCTTAATGAAATCTTGAAGCCGTTCAATTCAGAAATCTGGATGTTGCCCCCACCAATTGAGATACCTGTAACCGAAAGCTTTCGACTGCCTTTTTTCAACAACATTTTGACGGAATTAGGATGATCGGCTTTTTCACTTTTAGGTACGAATAATACTTCCATACCTGCTTCATGAGCCAACCTTAACGAATCTGCTAAACGAGAATCATCAGGTTCCATGCCTAATAATCCTCCAACTAAGGCAATATCAGTACCATGTCCACGATAGGTTTTGGCAAAAGACTCATATAGGTAGATGTCAACAGAATCTGGTTGATCACCAAAAATACTACGGACGATCTTTCCGATTCTTGCTGCTCCAGCGGTATGCGAACTGCTCGGTCCAATCATGACAGGACCAATAATATCAAATACACTTCTGTATTTTAGATCTTTCATTATTTCACCTCATTAGAATAGAAGAACTTATTTATTATATATATTATGTATTAGGTTCATACAGGCGTAAGTTTAGCATAAATAAGCGATTTATAAAGAGATTTCTTCACGTTTTAACCAGATATTTAGCTTTTTTTTGGATAAAGGTGAAAATAATCAGAAAAAATTGTTGAAAAAAAAGAATAATTTGCTATACTGTATCAGTGTGCATTCGTTATGTACATGATATGTCAATTGATTTTAAGATCAACTGACAATACGTGGGAGGAGAAATATGCATCTCCAATTAACCACATCACGGACTTAAGGAGGTATGTCTCGTGGCAAAGAAAGTAGAAAAAATCGTTAAATTGCAAATTCCTGCAGGTAAAGCAACTCCAGCTCCCCCAGTAGGTCCTGCACTAGGTCAAGCGGGTATCAATATCATGGGATTCACAAAAGAATTCAATGCTCGTACAGCTGATCAAGCAGGTTTGATCATTCCAGTTGTGATTTCTGTATACGAAGACCGTTCATTCACATTCGTTACAAAAACACCACCAGCTGCAGTATTATTGAAAAAAGCAGCGAAAATCGAAAAAGGTTCAGGCGAACCAAACAAAAATAAAGTTGCTAAAGTTTCTAGCGATCAAGTAAAAGAAATCGCTGAATTAAAAATGGAAGACCTAAACGCAGCTAACGTTGAAGCAGCAATGCGCATGGTTGAAGGAACTGCACGAAGCATGGGGATCACTGTAGAATAATCTGCACCCTAAGAAAGTAGCTTCTCAGTTGGCCCTGTATTGAAAGGTATAGGACACGTGGGAGGTACAACCGTTATAACCACAATCAAGGAGGAACCAAAATGGCTAAAAAGAGCAAAAAAATGCAAGAAGCATTGAAAAAAGTGGATTCAAATAAAGTTTATTCTGTCGCTGAAGCAGTAGCATTAGCGAAAGAAACAAACATTGCAAAATTTGATGCAACAGTTGAAGTTGCATACCGTCTAAACGTAGACCCTAAAAAAGCAGACCAACAAATTCGTGGAGCTGTTGTATTACCAAACGGAACTGGTAAAACACAAACTGTTTTAGTATTTGCTAAAGGAGACAAAGCAAAAGAAGCTGAAGCAGCTGGTGCAGACTTCGTTGGTGACGACGACATGGTTCAAAAAATCCAAAACGGATGGTTTGACTTTGACGTAGTTGTTGCAACACCTGACATGATGGCTACTGTTGGTCGTCTAGGACGTGTATTAGGACCTAAAGGCTTAATGCCAAACCCTAAAACTGGTACTGTAACAATGGACGTAACAAAAGCAATCAACGAAGTAAAAGCTGGTAAAGTAACTTACCGCGTTGACAAAGCTGGAAACATCCACGTACCAATCGGTAAAGTTTCTTTCGACAACGAAAAATTAGTTGAAAACTTTGCTGCGATCCATGATGTATTAGTGAAAGCTAAACCATCTGCAGCTAAAGGTCAATACATGAAAAACATTACTGTAACAACAACATTTGGACCTGGTATCCATGTAGACCAAGCTTCTTTCTAATCCAACGATTAGGACGTTGATTGATCCAACTGAAAAATAATTCTTGACTCAACTAGTTTAGCGTGCTAAGCTAGTTGAGGTTAATAATTAACTTGTACCGAAGACAGTAGGTGGCTTAGCCTTAATTTCCTACCGAGGACGTTTATTGAATATATTCAATAGTCCCTCTATGTCTACGGTGGCATAGAGTTTTTTGTTGTGAATCACTAAGAACGAAGTGATTAGATGATGAACAATACTCGTTGAGTTGAGCGAAAGGAGTTTCCTTTCGAGCGCAAGCGAGTAGAATCACTAAGAACGCAGTGATTAGATGAGGCACAAACGATTCAGTCGTAAAAAACTCTTCCATCAAAATTCAGGAGGTGAAACTCAAAAATGAGTGAAGCAATTATCGCAAAAAAAGCAGCAATCGTTGACGAAGTAAGTGCAAAATTTACAGAAGCAGCTTCTGTAGTCGTAGTTGACTACCGTGGATTAACTGTTGATGAAGTAACACGCTTACGTAAACAACTTCGTGAAGCTAACGTTGAAATGAAAGTTATCAAAAACTCAATCCTTTCACGTGCAGCTAAAAAAGCCGGCCTAGACGGCATGGACGAAGTTTTCACTGGCCCTACAGCCGTTGCATTCAGTAACGAAGATGTAGTAGCACCAGCGAAAATCATGGACGAATTTGCTAAAGATGCAAAAGCATTAGAAATCAAAGGCGGTATCATCGAAGGTAAAGTATCTACATTGGAAGAAATCACAGCATTGGCAAAATTGCCAAACCGCGAAGGACTTCTATCTATGTTGCTATCTGTACTACAAGCGCCAGTCCGCAACGTGGCTTACGCTGTCAAAGCAGTCGCAGACAAAGAAGATGGAGATGCAGCTTAATTGCCGCATAGCATAAACAATAAATAAAAAAAGAACATTTAAAATGGAGGAAACAAAAATGGCATTGAACATTGAAAACATCGTTGCTGAGTTAAAAGAAGCAACTATCCTAGAACTTAACGACCTAGTTAAAGCTATTGAAGAAGAATTTGGCGTATCTGCTGCTGCTCCTGTAGCTGCAGTTGCTGCTGGTGGCGGTGCTGCTGCTGAAGAACAAACTGAATTCACTGTAGAATTAACTGCAGCTGGAGACCAAAAAGTTAAAGTTATCAAAGCAGTTCGTGAAGCAACTGGCTTAGGCTTGAAAGAAGCTAAAGCTGTAGTTGATGGCGCTCCTGCACCAGTTAAAGAAGGCGTTTCTAAAGAAGAAGCTGAAGAATTAAAAGCTAAACTTGAAGAAGTTGGCGCTTCTGTAACAGTTAAATAATTTTATCGATTTTTGATTGGCTAAAAACCTTATTGATTAAGGTTTTTAGCCTTTTTTTGTTTCTTGAAATGCGCTGTGTTTCTAGTATAACTCGTGGCAACACAAGTAAAAACGTAAAAACCATTTGATCATGAGTAGTAGCAGAAAAGAAAGATGTTCATCAAGTCTATTGCTAAAACTTATTCGTGATTAGATATAGTTGGCGATAGATGATAGTAGCTAAAAGGAATTTGGGTACGTGTATAATCTTCTCGTAACTCAACTATTATCCAGAAGCGTTCTGGTAGTGTTTTTGTATAAAAAAACGACTCAAAATGAGTCGTTTTAACAGATTATTGTAATAGATCATTAATTTCTTTAAATTCTTTATCAAGTTCTTTTTCATCATATTTTTCGTATTTATCAGCTTCATGAAGAATTTTTTTGATTTCATGAATCGCCTTACGTTCAACTAACCATTTTTTTAGGTTGTGTTTTTTTTCTGGATTTTCAGATAACGTATCAAGTTCATTTAATTCTTTATCCAGTTTATTGACTGTAGCAACAATTTTGTCTAAAGCTTTTTCTTCTTTGTGTTCTAAATCTGACATTTATCTTCACGTCCTTTTTATTTGATAATTTAAGTATAGGACGTTGCCATAAATTCTTCCAAATAAAACCCTTATATATGCTTATTTGCATAATAGAGAAGAACATAATAAAAGTATATCATACTATATGTGAACAGCTTGTATGAACTAATGCTTATTGACGAAGTTAAAAATCATTCAACAAAATATTTTTGTCATTATATACAAAATAATCAATTTCATAACCGTCCATACACGTACCTTTATTATGATAACAAGTTTGTTGCCGCGATTTCTCATTTACATACTCAAAAATAAATTAGTGGTAACAACCTGTACCTTTAGCTCAGTTAGATAGAGTATTTAGCTCATAATAGAAGATGTGTAGGTTCGAGTTCTAGAGTATACAAAAAAACCTTTCATTAGAGTTATTCTCTATCTAATGATGGGCATAATATTCAGATTAAAATATATTAAACCTAAATTATATCTCGAATTTTTATATTGTCAATTCTTTTGAAATACTTTTGATTTATCTAGACTATTGAGCATAATTATATTGGAAAGGTTGAAATAGCAACATTTTTTAAAGAAGAATACTTTTGAAATACTTTTGAAATGCTTTTGAATTAAGATCAGGGGGTGTAAAAAATTAAGTTTATTGAATTGAAAGATGAAATCTTCACAGAACCAAAAGAAAATTTCCAACTTGAGTTTAAAAAGTCTCAAACTAAACTATCGAATGATGTATGGTCAACTTATAGTGCGTTTGCAAATACTAATGGCGGAATTATAATTTTAGGTATAGAAGAGCTAGTATCTAAAAAAGAATACCAAGTAGTTGGAGTCGACAACCCAGAAAAAGTTATTACGGAATTTTGGAATTGTATCCATGATAAACAAAAAGTTAGTGTTAATTTACTTACTAATGAAGATGTTCAAACATTCAAAGTATCAGGTAAATCTATTATAGAAATAAATGTACCCAAAGCACCGTATGAAAGAAGACCAGTTTATATAAACAACAACAAAAGTAAAACATATATTAGAACAGACGATGGTGATCGTATTGCAGATGATGCACAATTTAAATATCTAATCGTAGACTCGCAGAATGATATTGATAGTGAGCTGTTGCAAAACTATGACATAGACGATTTAAATCTTGAAACAGTGAACGAATATAGAAATCTACTTTATAAAAATACGAATAATTCTAAATATTTTGAGCTTAGTCATGAAGAATTATTAAAGAATATTGGAGTATTAAAAAAAGATAGACAAGATTCTAAGTCGCCATATAGACTAACAATAGGCGGATTATTATTTTTGGGCAAATATAATTCTATAACTGATAGATTTAAAAAATTTCAATTAGATTATTTTAAAAAACAAAGCTTTTTAGATACTGACTGGCGAGATAGGGTATCAAGTGGAGATATGAATTATCCTGAGATGAACTTGTTTTCGTTCTACAATTTAGTTATTCAAAAATTAGAACTCAGTGTGCCTGATTCCTATAGACAAGAAGAAAATATGACGAGAGGGTCCTATAGAACAGACTTATTACTTGCATTAAAAGAAGCATTAGTAAATACATTAATGCATGCTTATTATGTCTCTGATAAAGTAATTAAAATAATCAATTGTGATGATTACGTAAGTTTCTACAACCCGGGAGAAATGAAAGTTTCTAAAGATGAATTTATAAATGGAAGTTTTTCTGTAACAAGAAATTCGATTATCTCAACGTTATTTAGAAGAGTTGGAATTGCTGAAAAAGGAGGATCAGGAGGACCTAGAATTTTTGAGGTAGCTACAAAGAACAGCTTGCGTACTCCAGAAGTTGATACCAATTTTGATTCTACTGAAGTCAGGATATGGACAATAAATATGTTAGAAAGTTTAAGTGGTCTGAACGAAGTAGAAACTAGCATAATTAAATATGCCATGGAAAAACCTGCTTTTAAAATTAAAGATATAGTAAATTCTACAAGCTATAAAGATCACACTGTTAGAAAAAATGTAAATAACTTAGTTGAAAAGGAGATGCTACAAAAGATAGGTAATGGTAAAGCCACCATGTTTGTTTTAAGCTCTTCTGAGGAAACTGGGGTGATGACGTTTAAAAGATTACTGAAAGAAATAGAAGTTGGTTTTATGAAGAGTAGATAAAAGTAAAATCTCCCTCAATGACACTTGTGAGATATTTTCCGTTTTTCAATTAATGTTCTGAATAATTTTTTATACTAAAATCACCGCGCAAACCAACTCCTAACTAAATGCCATTCCCATCCACCTTCGGGTGGTATTTTTTATAGCAGATATAAATAAAACGAATAAAAAAACTTTTTTTTATAGATTATAATTATATTGTGTTACATGATGTTAATCTGTTCTGCATTTACATGATCTTCTATCCAACTTGTTGGACAAAAGGCTTGTCGTTGCACCCCTCAATTAATCTCGCCAGATCTTCTGTGTTTTCTGCCACTTTTTTCTAAGTTGCTTGAAAGAGTAGCCTTTACATAAATAATTTAACAAAGAAGGTATAGTTATGTATTATGTAGAAGTCCAAACGCGAGGAGTAAAAAATAAACAGTATGTTAAAACGGTACGCCATAATTATCCATTGTTAGGATCATGGGAAGAGGCTGAACCATTTTCAAAAGAATGTGCATTGCAAATAAAGTCAATATTAGAACAAGAACTAACTTGTGGAAAAGCAAATGTCACTATCATAGAAAAGTGAAAATGATTGAAACTTTAACCAGGCAAAGCAATAGAAGGACAACACGTGCTTAATTTCATAAAGCTTATCAGTGAGAAAGTGTGGATAGATAGACTTTAAAAATATATGTAAGAAGGGATAGGCATGACATATGAAGTTAAAGTCAGTAAAGAAATTCTGAATATATTTTCTGAGAATCAATCAAAAAGGTATCAAGAAATAATCTTATATAAAGTGAATGAGTATTTGACACACAACTTTTATCGAATCAAACTTGTTGATACACCTGTAAAACCATCGATTTATGAAATGAAAATCCGTTTAGGAAAAGAAAATTTTCGAATTGCTTTTATAATAGAGGATAAGGAGGTACAAGTTTTTTATATTAGTCGAACGTTAAAAAAAGAATTATTTGATAAAGAAGTAAACAGATTTGTTCATCGATTCAATAAAAAACACAGAATTACTAAGTCTATGAAGAAAGTAGAGGCATAGTAAAATGAACATGATTTGTAAAAAGCAATTAAAGCAATTTTTGAAAAGAAAATTTAAATCGAAGGATTGTTTTAAGTTAAAAATTCTTACGTTTAAAAAAGATCGCTATTTACTTATCAGTTATGATCAAGAACGATATACAATAGTTGAAGATGGATTCGAAAAGAGTAAGTATCAGTTCGACTCTTCAGATGAAGCAATAAAAGCAGTGATGAAAATGGCAAATATTGAATTTAAACGTAGCTATAGACTTTATATACAATAAATCCTCTGATAGTAAAGTCTGGTGAATCGAAAAAATCCTCTTACGATGTAGAAACAAATAGGAAATATTAATGAAAAATTAGAAAGCCAGATATTAAAGCAACCAAGGTAAACTAAAAGCAGTGAATTATTGCAAAGTAAAAGTAATTAAATCTTTTCTATTCATTATTATGCACCGAAGCCTTTGATATGAGTGGTTTCGGTATTTTTTGAGCGAATTGTTTTGCTTTCAGCATGTTTAGAATAATGGTGATAGAAAGTCTGGTATTTTAAGTATCACGTTTGTTCTGTTTCCTCATCTAATGATACACTAACAGTGAGTAAGTCTGAGGAGGAGAAGAAGACGCTATGAAAAAGCAATATATACGTAATACACTGATTGGTTTAGGATTACTGCTGATTTTGTTTGTTGGCTATCAACTTTATTTAGAGTATCGACCAGATATCCACTTATTACTAGATCCACAGGCAAGCCGCAAAGAATGGATGCGAGAAATTCGTTCACACGGAGTATCTGCTGCGTTTATTTTGACGTTGTTGATCAGTTTGATGTGTGCGGTTCCAGGTATTCCTACTTCTGTGATCGGTGTGGTCGTCGGCCTAAGTTATGGTCCATTTCTAGGAACAGTCATCAATGTAACAGGCAATGCACTTGGAAATATCTTATCGATCGTTTTGATGCAACATTTATCCTTTATGGATCATAGTAAAAAAGAGAATCGTTGGGTCAAAGCAATACGTCGGATGAAGCATCCAAAAATAGGAGTCATGATCGGCTATATGGTACCGGTGATTCCGTCTTCTGTCGTGAACTTTGCCGCAACCTCCTTAAATCTTTCGGTTCGTGAGTTATTATTATCGATCCTTATCGGCGTAGTGCCATCTTCCCTTTTATATGCGTGTGGCGGAGAAGCATTGTTTCATGGGGAACATATAAAAGCACTTGTTTTGGTCGCTAGTGTGTTAGTTTTAACAGTATTGGTGGTTATTATCTATCGTGATCGAAGAAAACATTTAGTTAAATAACCTTATTTATTTTATTTGAGCCTCCCTGTTTTCAATTATTCTAAGAAGTTGTAAACTAAGAAAGGAAATGGGGGAATCCGATGGAAATGAATAAGCAAACACCGCTTTCGAAATCATTGATTTTATTATTAGCGATCACCTGTGGGGTAGTCGTCGCAAATATGTATTATATCCAACCAATTGGCACAAAAGTAGCGGTAAATTTATCAGTCAATACGAGTGCTGTGGGTTTGTTGACGATGCTGACTCAATTAGGCTATGCATTAGGATTATTATTTTTAGTTCCATTAGGGGATGTCGTCGATCGACCTAAATTGATCATTCGCATGGCGGGATTATCTGCACTATCCTTATTAGCAGCCTTTTTCGCACCAAACTTTGCTCTATTTGCAGTTGCTTCTTTCTTGATTGGTCTACTATCGATCGTTCCGCAAATCATTATTCCTTACGGCGCCGTACTTGCAGGACCAGCAGCGCGAGGAAAAACAATGGGGATCTTATTGAGTGGTTTACTAATGGGAATCTTGCTCTCTCGAACTGTTTCAGGACTTCTTGCTAGTTGGTTTTCTTGGCGTAGTGTTTACCTATTTGCCCTTTGCCTAGTTGGAGCGCTAACTGTGCTACTCTATTTAAAATTACCGAGAACACAAGGAACGTTGGAAAAAGAGTCAACAGTCTCTTATCTTGCCTCACTAAAAAGTTTACCGAAACTCGTCAAAGAGCAACGATTGTTGCGTGAAGCTGCAATCAATGGCTTTTTTATGTTTGGAACGTTTTCGCTTTTTTGGTCAACGCTGATCTTTTATATCAGTAGTCCAGCTTATGGATGGGGAACTTTTGAAGCAGGGATCTTGGCAATCTTTGGTTTGTCGGGAGCAGTAGCTGCACCGATCGTTGGTCGCTTGGCGGATACTTATTCGGAAAGACGAATCGTTGGTATGGGCTTAGTGATGCAGACAATTAGTTTTCTCGCTTTGTTTGTTGCGGGTGACTATGTTGCCGTCCTATTAGTTGCAATCATTTTATTAGATGTTGGGAACCAGTTCGGGCAAGTAGCGAATCAAAGCAGAGTACAAGGGCTTGGCGAAGCAACAAGTAATCGCAACAACACGATTTTTATGTTTATGTACTTTATCGGTGGAGCAACAGGCTCTTTATTAGGCTCAGTGATGTGGCAGCATTATGGTTGGGTAGGTGTGACTGTTACGGGACTGATTTTCCAATTGTGCGCGTTTTTCTTTCAAGCAATTATTTATCCTGATAAAAGAAAATAAGATAGAATAAATTAATTAACTATATAAATTTCGTATACCAACTAAAGGAGAGGATAGGTTCTTTTTAGTTGGTATATTTTGTTATAGCATAATTATGGATTTAGATGTTGGTTATCAAGAAAAAATTGCATTATATTTTAATAAATGGTATTTTTATTAAAATAGAGTGAAGGAGAAGTGGTGAAAATGAGCTATAAACCATTAAAAATTACTTTTTATGAAAATAGAAACGAATTTGAGGAAGAGTATAACTCTAGATTTAACTTTTTTTCTACTTTTAAGACTGGACTTAAAATTCATCCTTTTGATCGAGAGCAACGTATCACAACAGAAAGTTATGAACTATTTTACATACCATTATTAGAACATGAAAACTTAAAAGAAAGAATTCAAAAAAATTCATCAGAAATTGAAAGATACATTAGTATGCTTCCGCCGTTTATCCAGAGAAACATCTTTAATTCGCAAATCATTGATGAAATAAAATCAACAAATGATATTGAAGGTGTACAAAGTACAAGAAAAGAAATCGGAACAGCAATAAAGAAAAGAAATAGTGATGAAATAGTTAGATTTAAAGGAATAGTAAATATGTACATGAACTTGGGTGAGTCTGAGTTTGAGGAGATTCACGATATTGTGAAAATACGAAATATATATGATGAATTATTTCGTAAAGATATTCCAGAAGAGGATCAACCAGATGGACAGCTATTCAGAAAGGAAGTAGTCTATATAGGTTCTGAGAACAAACGAGTTCATCAAGGTAATCCTAACGAGGAAACAATCATAAGAGATTTAAATAATCTCGTTTTATTTATGAACAGAAAAGATATTCCTTTTTTATTAAAATGCGTGATTACCCATTACTATTTTGAATATATCCATCCTTTTTACGATGGAAATGGTCGGATGGGGAGATTTTTAATTTCAAATTATCTTTCTAGAAAATTAGATTTTTTAACTGGGATCACAATTTCAAATGCAATCACACATGACAAAAAAGCTTATGGAAAGTTATTCGAAGAAGTTTCAAATCCGAGAAATAAAGCGGATTTGACTCTGTTTGTACAAAATATGTATCAATTGATTATTGATGGACAAACTAAGGTGATTGAAGAGCTACAGATAGCAAAAGCCAAACTAGATAATGCAATTAATAATCTTAAAAAATTGGATCTGAAAGACAAAGATATGGTTGAAGTATTATTTGTATTGATTCAAGGTCATTTATATAATGAGGTAAATGAATATATTACGGACATTGAATTGAGAAAACACCTTAATATATCTTATCCTAAATTAAAACAAATCAATCAATATTTGATCGCTAAAAAGCTCATTGTACAGATTAAAAAGAAACCCTCAATCCATATCCTTTCAACAGAATTTCAAGAGAGGCTAGAGTCATTTTCATAAGAACAAAATTTTGTGACATGTTTTATTTACCTATTATTTATTTTCAAATTTGTAGGTGATCGTTTTGGTAAACGGAATAATGATAGTTAAACCTTAATAAATGATTTTTTTATATTTGGTCTATACAGATATTGTCATTTTGAAATAAAGGTGCTATAATTGGGCTATACCAAAACAAAAGGAGTAATCGTTATGGAAATCATTCGTGTGAAAAATGCTGAAGAAGGCGGAAAAAAAGCTTTTGAGATAATTAAAAATGGAATGGAAAATGGTGCGAAAGTTCTAGGTTTAGCAACAGGGAGTACGCCAATCACTTTATATAAAGAAATGACTTCAAGCGACATGGATTTCAGTAACATGACTTCTGTTAACTTGGATGAGTATGTTGGACTAGGTGGCTCAGATGATCAAAGCTACCGCCATTTTATGAATGTTGAATTATTCGACAAGAAACCATTTAAAGAAACATTCGTACCTGATGGAAAAGCAGCTGATTTAGATCAAGCTTGTCAATCCTACGACCAAATCATTGAAGAACATCCAATCGATATCCAAATTTTAGGGATCGGTCAAAACGGTCACATCGGTTTTAATGAGCCTGGTGCTCCATTTGATGGAAAAACAAGTGTTGTCGATTTAACTGAATCAACAATCAATGCCAATAAACGTTTCTTTGATAAAGTGGAAGACGTCCCAACGAAAGCAGTTTCTATGGGAATCGGCTCAATTCTAAACGGCAAAAAAATCGTCTTGATGGCTTATGGCGAAAGTAAAGCAGAAGCAATCAAAGGAATGATCAACGGACCTGTTACCACAGATATGCCAGCCAGTGCTTTGCAAAATCATGATGACGTGATAGTCATTGTTGATGAAGCAGCAGCAAGCAAATTATAATAGAAAAGATTTCAGTCACTGGAGATCATCTGGTTTTTATCAGATGATCTGGCACAGTGGCTTTTTTTTAGGTCATAAAAAATAGTTATATTTTGTTTGTTTTTTTTAGTCGTGCTATATTTGATAAGAGGGGGGATATTCATGGAGGATATGGTTTTATCCATACCAGAAATTATTATACGATTGAGTATCGCATTGCTTTTTGGCGGAGCAATTGGTTTTGAGCGACAATATAAAAACCGTCCAGCAGGGATGCGTACACATATTTTGGTTTGTATGGGGGCTTGTATTATTGCCTTGATCCAAGTGGAAATTGCTAGTGGTGCGTTGAGAAATGCATTAGAGTATCCTGAATTAGTTGGGACCCTCCGTTCAGATGAAGCTCGCTTGATTGCACAAGTTGTCAGTGGCGTTGGCTTTTTAGGAGCAGGTACGATCATTGTTACGAAACAATCAGTGACTGGGTTAACGACCGCAGCATCACTTTGGGCAATCGCAGGATTGGGTATTGCAATCGGAATGGGTTTTTATGCCATTGCACTCACTAGTTTCGTCGGTATTGTGTTTGCATTGACTGTAGTGAAGCGCATCATCCATGTACCAACAACAAAAAAATTAGTGATCCAATTTATTCATCGAAAAGAAACCAAGGATTTCTTGAATGATTATTTTGAAAAAAGAAACATTACGATCGAGGATGTCAATTTTGATGTAAAATTTGTGGATGATTACCGTATTTATAAAAATGTTTATACGATCGATTTACCAAAAGGATTGACGTATGCAGAAGTGATCGAAGAATTATCCACGTATAAAAATATTACTAACTTACATCTGGTTAGTTTATCTACCTGAGTAACCACTTTTTTTAAATAACAAGAAATAAAAGAAAAAATAGCGCTTTACCGATGAATAAATGATAAAATAAGAGTATCTGTAAGCATGAAATTTGGAGGATATCTATGTATTCAAGGTTCAAAGAGTCAAAATTGTTATTTTGGACAGTGGAATTAGTCTTAACGATTATTGGCGTTTTCTTTATTTTACGTATGCCAAATGTGTTTCACCCGATTTTGAGAATGGCATCTGCAATCATTATGCCACTGATCATTGCTGGATTTTTCTATTACATGTTTAATCCAGTTGTCTTGTTTTTAGAAAAACATCGAGTACCACGCGTGTTGGGCTATCTATTGACATTGATCGTTTTATTAGTGATCGTCTTTTTGACCATCATGAACATCTTGCCTCAATTGGTTGATCAAGCAGTGCAATTAACCAGAAGTATCCCTGCATATGCAGACGAAACAAGTCGTTGGTTGACTGAGATCATGCAAAGAGAAGAGTTTCGTTCATTGAATCTAGAAGAACAGTTTGCGTCTGCCAACTTGTCGTTGAGCAACTTGTTCAATATCTTGTTGGTTAGTCTGACAGGGAGCGTTTCAAGAATTCTTTCTTTTATGATGCAATTCTTTATTTTATTGTTTACTGTCCCATTCATCTTATTATTTATGTTCAAAGATGGACATAAATTTATCGATGCGTTGTCGCCTTTCTTTCCTCAAGCAATTCGAGGAGAATTACGCCAAACGGTCAGAGAGTTGAATGAAACGTTATCTGCTTATATCAGTAGCACGATCGTGGATGCAGTGATCATTGGCGTGATGAGTTTTATTGCAATGACGATTTTCAAGCAGCCATATAGTTTGTTGCTGGCAGTCGTTTGCGGAGTGACGAATATCATACCGTACGTTGGCCCTTTTATTGGTGCAGTACCAGCTATTATTGTCGGACTGTTTATTTCGCCATTTCAAGCACTCTACATGGCGTTATCCATTCTTGTTATCCAACAATTGGATGGCAATGTGATCAAGCCATTACTCTTCGGAAAAACAATGAACATTCATCCACTAACGATCATTTTAGTATTGATCGGTGCAGGAAGTGTTGCTGGGATCATGGGAATGTTAATCTGTATCCCTGTGTATGCGGTGATCAAAACATTAGTATTGAATATTCGTAAGATTTATTTATTGCGGAAGTTTGAACAAGTTCCAGCAGAAGAACAACCCAAGAAAATTGAATTAGAACATGAATAACTGTCAACGAAAAGAGACGAGGGTCATCAGATGATGACCCTCGTCTTTGTTTAGTTATCATTATCAAACACTTTGCTCAAGTTTCGGTTCTGCGAGAAAATCTAAGGAGCGGATCGCGATACCTTCTGTTTCGAAGATCACCACTTCATTTTTCCCTTTTTTAAGGAAATCTTTTGGACAATAAAGTGAATAGATGGGGCCACGATTCCAATAACGCCCTAAGTTGATCCCATTGACAAAAACAACACCTTTGCCATATGCGGAACAATCAATATACGTATCTACAGGTTCTGTTACATCAAATGATACGTGATAAAACGAAGGATGAGCTGGATTTTTGCCAGCTTGATAGTCGATCAGCTGAAGTTGCTCGGCTGATAGTGGCAAAGGATAATGTAGATAGCCTTGATGGAAATGGATATCTTGCATGATTCCGCCACGAATCCCTTTTGTTTGGGTCGGGTTATTCAATTTTGAGCCATAATTGACTCTTCCATGATTTTCTACTAATACATCTAATTGGATTTCTTCGCTTTCTGTCTTTCCTTGGATCATGAACTCTTCACCGATCGTTGTTTGGTCTTGCGTCAATTGATAGGTTTCGTCCACATAAACGGAAACTCGATCACTTGCTTCGATGATCCGAACTTTGTTTTCATGGTAATAGTTTTTCAGCACTAAGGAATATAAGACATAGCCATATCCATTGCTGACTTGTTCCATCGTCATAGGATATGCGGTAGGTACCGCTTTTGCTAGTGTTTCTTTTGTATTTAGTAAAGAAACGCTAGTATCAATTGGGTAACTCCCAAGAGAGTCTAATTGTTTTGTACGTGGTTCTGCTTGCCATACGTCGGGGCAAACTTCTTTGATTGCTTGTTGGACAGCATAATATTTTTCTGTAGGTTCACCAGCTTCAGTGAGCAACGCATCGTAGTCATAGCTTGTCAATTGCGGTAAGTCGGTATTTCCACGAGCAGAACAGCCATTATAAAAACCAAAATTGGTGCCTCCATGGAACATGTACAGATTCAAAGAACCAACTTCTAACATATCTTTGACTTCATTCGCTAGGTCTTGAGCATCTCGTTTGATGATCGGCTCGCCCCAGCGATTGAACCAACCATCCCAATATTCCATACACATCAAGGGCCATTTTTTCCCATGCTTCTCAAAAAAGGCTTGCAAGACCGCACTATTCTCTTTAGAATGACTACCAAAATTACCAGTGACGAATACATCATCTTCAATCAGCGTTCCAGCATCCAATACTTCATTCCAAGCACCATCAGAAGTAAATAGAGGAACAGTGATTCCGGCATTCTCTAGTAGTTGCTTCGTTTCACGTAGATACGCTTTTTCCATTCCATAAGAACCATATTCATTCTCGATTTGGATCATGATAACAGGGCCACCGTTTGAAATCTGCAAAGGTAGGATCTTAGGCAGTAAGGCATCATAGTATTTTTTGACTTTTGTCATAAATCGTTCATCCGTCGAACGCAAACGAATACCTGGTTCTTTTAATAACCAAGCGGGTAGACCGCCAAACTCCCATTCTGCACAAATGTATACAGAAGGACGTAGGATCACCATTAGTCCGAGTTGTTGAGCAAGTGCAACAAAAGCAGTGAAATCATTCATTCCTTCGAAGTTGAATTCGCCTTCTTTGGGTTCATGGATATTCCAAGGAATATAGGTTTCGACAGTATTTGCGCCCAATGCTTTCAAGTTATATAAGCTATCTTCCCATTGTGATTGAGGAAGACGAAAATAGTGAATGGCGCCACTGATCAATTTGATCGGTTGCCCATCTAAAAGAAAGTCTTCTTTTATTTCAAAAGTTTGCATGTTGGTTTCTCCTTACCAATATTTTTTCCACGAGGGTTTTGCTAAACGCATCAGAGCTTCTAGGTAGAAATAATCGCCCCAAAGATTAGGTTCATCGATTCCTTTACCTTCTGCATGGGCATATACGCCATGTAGTAGTAGACCTTCATTATCAGGTTCGGACAAGGATGTGTAATGTTCGCCTAATTGGTAGAGCATTCCTTTCGCTAATTCTTCAGACTGAGGATACGCTTCCATTTTTGCGGCTTCTAATAATCCACAGGCGGTGATCGCTAAGGCGGAACTATCTTTGTCAGAAGGATATTCATCTGTGAAATCAAAATCCCAATAAGGAACAAGGTCTTCTGGTAAATGTGTCAAAAAGACATCAACGATTGCTTCATAATTTTTAGGTAAAGACGAAGATCTTAAATAACTTTCATTTAAAGGAATCCCAAGAACAGCCCAACTTTGTCCACGTGCCCAAATCGACGCATCGCTATTTCCCTGATGTGTGGCACCGTGAGTTGGTGTGCCGGTTGAAGGATCAAAATAATACGTATGGAAAGTTGTTGCGTTTTCTCTAACAACGGTACGTAACACTGTTTCGTAATGTTTCTTTGCTACTTCTCGATAATGATCATTACCTGAAATCTCAGAAGCTTGGAACAATAAAGGTAAGTTGATCAATGAATCGATGATCAAGCGATACTCTTTTGGATCGCCATACGCGCCCCAGGCTTGGATAAATTGTCCTTTTTCTTGAAAACGTGCAAGTAAGACATCTGCGGCTTGAAGCAATTCTTCTTTGCATAATAAGCTGTCGGTCAAACGATAGCCTGCGCCAGCAGATAAACTATATAAGAAACCAATATCATGATGATCTAATACGTGATGTGTGGTTAAACGCTCTTTGAAACTATGGATATTTTCCATGGCGCGTACGAGAAATTTCTCTTTGCCAGTCCATTCATAAGCCAACCATAACATGCCAGTCCAAAAGCCATTCGTCCAGTCATCATTAGGTTTGATCCGATAGATCCCATTTGTTGCGCAAGCCGACGGAAAATCTAGACCGTAGCGTATCATATTATGTTCGATTTTTTGGCAACACCAATCAATTTGCTTTGCTAGCCAGGCGCTATCGACAGACTTGCTTATGGAAATAAGGGAATCTTTTGTTTGTTGTAATCCCATCATACCACTCCTCTTAATTTGTTAACATATTAACTTTAAACTAGTATAACCTAAATAATCAGAAAAAGCGAATGGCAAAATAAAAAAACAGAAAAATCGGAAAATAAATAACCTTATTTATTTTTTAAGTAGGTAACTCTGATCATGGATAGATATATATAGTTAAGAAGGAATCCACAAAACGTTCAAAGAACGGTCTGATGGATTCCTTCTGGTTTTGCTTATTTAATTCAATGGATGCGAAATTACGGCTATTACCGTTCTACTTATTCTGCTTCTACTTCGATTTTTGTTTTGAAATATTTCCAGTGTTTGTAACTGATGATATATTCGGCTACGCTACGGTCAGCTAGGAAAGAATGCTTGACTTGTTTGACGACTGGTTCGCGAAAGCTTAACTTTAACAAGTTCAATAATTCTGGATCATCGGGAAAGACGATTTCATTCGTCTCAACAGATGAAAGAGAGAAGAGGTCGATCCCAAAATCTTTTCTCACTCTCTCGTAGATACTGGAGTATTGAGATAAGTCTTTACTAATAGGTTCCTTGACCAAACGTTTTGGCAGATGAGTGATATGCACAAGGAAAGGGATATCCTCAAAATACCGCACTCGTTTGATGCGATAATAAGAACCATTTTTCGGTAGTCCAAGTTCTTCTAAAATGTCAGGTTCTTGCGCTTCTTCTATCGAAACGACCTTGACCTTTTCTTTATCTAATGAATGTAATTCGATATCAGAGAATTTGACTGATTGAGAGACTTTTGATTTAGAAACAAAGGTCCCTTTTCCTTGGACGCGATAGAGATAGCCAGCGGTTGTAAGTTCGTTCAATGCTTTAACGGCTGTGATCGAGCTTACAGAATATTTTTTCTTGATATCTGCTTCTGAGTAAAACTTATCTCCAGGAACAAATAAATGATTTTTGATTTCAGCTAATAATTCTTGCTTAATTTGTTCATATTTGGGAATCACCACATGAGACCTCCTTTTTTTGCGGTATTCAATTAATCTTACCATAACATGTTAACTTGTTTGTGGCAATGGATTAATTTTGGAACTAAATTTTTTAAGAAAAAAAATATAATATGTTAAGATGTTAGGTTTACGTTTGAGTTGATATGTGATATAGTGTACGTAATCAATAGCTAACATGTTAAGTAGCTTAGATGTTTATTTAAGGGGGAAGAGAGATGAGAAATATCTTATTGGTCAGTCATGGTAGCATGGCCGATGGAGTCAAAGCCAGTTTAGAGATGATTGTTGGCGTGCAAGAACATGTTCATACACTTTCTTTAAGACCAGATGGCGATAATTTGCAATTTGAACATGAATTAACTGAGAAAATGAAAGCCCTTAACGGTTCGACCTTGATTATTGCAGATCTGCTAGGTGGGACACCATGTAACACAGCGCTAAAAAATTACTTAGAAGATGAAGAAGTTACAATTATTGCGGGGATGTCTTTACCCTTAGTCATGGAAGCGACCCTTAATCCACAAGCAACGATCGAGGCGTTGATCGATTTGGCACGCGGGGGTATCGTAGATGTCAAAAACAAGATGATCGCAACGGAAGCGGAAGAAACGCAAGTGGCAGAGGAAGATCTAGCACAATATAAGGAATTTAAAGGCAAAGCGAATATTGTCAATGTACGGATTGATGAACGCTTGATTCATGGGCAAGTGGCAGGAATTTGGTCCACAAGTTTGAATACACAACGGATCATCGTGATCAATGATGAGGCGGCAATGGATTCTTTACAAAAATCTTCATTAAGAATGGCAGCGCCTACATCTATGCGGCTATCCGTTTTAACTGTTGCTGCGGCGGCAAAAAATGTTCAATCTGGAAAATATGGCAAGCAACGTATTTTTTTACTTTTTAAAAATCCAACAGATGTCTTGCGGTATTTAGAAGCGGGCGGTGAGCTGGCTGCAATCAATGTAGGAAACATGAGTCACAAAGAAGGTGCGAGAGAAATCACGAAAAGTATCAAGGTCATGAAAGAAGAAGAAGCAGTATTTGAAGCAATCGCAGCCAAAGACATAAAAGTGACCGCTCAACTGGTACCAAATGATCCAGTCATCGATTTTATGGAAAAACTAAGAAAGTGATTTAGGAGGAAATAATCATGCAACATTTAGCCATGTATCAAATTATTCTTATTACAGTTTATGCTTTTATTGCAATCAATGATTCACTTATTTCAAATACGTTGACACAACCAGCCATTGCGGGAATGATCTCCGGGATGATCATGGGAGATTTAGAAACTGGCTTGATGGTAGGGGGAACCCTTCAATTGATGCGTTTAGGGATTGCGGCTTTTGGGGGCGCATCTGTACCCGACTTCTTTACTGGCGCTGTATTAGGAACGGCGTTTGCTGTCATTTCTGGTAAAGGCGCGGAATATGGGATCGGTCTAGCTGTACCAGTATCATTACTGATGCTACAGCTTGATGTCGTTGCTCGCTTCTGTAATGTCTTTTTGCTACACCGTGTAGATCGTGCGATTGAAGATATGCGTATCAACAGTATCCCACGGTTAGTATTATCTGGTTCATTCCTATGGGGGCTTTCTCGAGCAATCCCGATCTTATTGATGTTACTAGTCGGAGATGCGGCAGTCTCAACAATCACAGAAAATACACCTGAATGGTTGATGAATGGATTACGTACAGCAGGTGGCGTACTACCAGTTGTCGGTGTGGCCATCCTTTTACATTATTTACCAGCAAAACAGTATATTCCTTACTTACTTTTAGGTTTCTTCTTATCAGCATATCTACAAGTACCAATGCTTGGGATTTCAATCGTTGGTGTTATTGCTGCATTGTTAGTATTCAAACGAGATAACGAAAAAGAAGCAACTGCTCAAACAGTGACAACCACTGGAACACTTGAAGGAGGTTTTGATGGCGATGAGTAATCAAAAGTTAACGAAAAAAGAATTGAATGTCATCAGTTGGCGCTATATCCTTGGTAGCCAATTGAATTGGAACTATGAGCGTATGATGAGTACCGGTTATCTCTATGGTATTTTACCTGTACTGAAAAAATTCTATGGGGAAGACAAATCACAATTACAAGATATGATGAATACCCACAATCAATTTTTCAATACGAATGCGATTTTTGGGAACTTGATCATGGGGATCGATGTGGCAATTGAAGAAGAAGATGGTTACAAAGCAAAAGATACGATCGTCGCGTTGAAAACAGCGTTGATGGGTTCATTGGCAGGGGTAGGCGATTCATTATTCCATGTCATCTGGGGAACGATTTTTGGTTCAATCGCGGGTACATTGGCACAAAGCGGATCAGTCGTTGGCTGTGTGATCTGGATCATTGCCAATATCGCTTTACTTTTTGGACGAGCAGCATTATTACCACTTGGCTATAAGCAAGGAGTTAAATTAGTTACGACTCTGAAAAATAAACTAACAGCATTCACCAACGCAGCAACTGTTTTAGGGATCACAGTTATTGGTGCCTTGATTCCGTCAGTTATCAAAGCAACGGTTCCTTTCGTTTACAAACAAAATGGGGTGGAGTTAGTTGTTCAAGATACATTAGATGCGATCTTACCTTCATTAGTACCGGTTTTATTAGTCTTATTGACTTACTGGATGTTAGGTCAGAAGAAATTGAATTCAACTCGCGTGATCTGGATCATTTTGATTCTTTCGATTGCATTAAGTGCTGCCGGGATCTTAGCTTAAATGATTCATAAAAAATGAATGAAGTGATCGCAAGGTCGTGATCCGATCTGCAAGAAAGAATCGTTCGAAATAAGAATGCGCCTTTCTTGCAGATTTTTTTAGTTCAAAAAATATCTATAATCAAAAAGGAGAACAAAATGAAGCGTTGGTCAACAAAATTAGTGGTGACATTAGGGTGTAGTTTATTCGTTGGTATTGGGTTAGGGTACAGTCAACAAGTAGGTGCAGAAGGAACACAGACTGACATGCAAAAAAATACGACATCAGGAAACTATGAGTCAGATTTTTCGCAGCATTTGGGTACTTGGCAAGACATTGTTGGAAAAGCAGATAAATATACCAACGAGAATGGGTTACAGATCGCAAACCAGAAAGTCAATCAACAATTTGAGTCTGTGTCGTTATTATTAGATGCAGGTGTCCGCAGCTCAGGTGATCTAGAATACACGTTTCTATATGAGGGACAGACCAATTTTGGACTAGTTTTTCGAGGAAACGATCAGATGACATCGAACTGGCAATCGTTTGCCTATATGCGCGATGGTGAATGGCAATTGGGGCAGCCTGGGGGGAAATGGTTGACAGCCATCAAAGGCCCTACACTGATTCCAGGACAAACCTATAAATTGTTACTAAGATATGAAGGAACATCGTTCCAAGCATATTTGAACGACCGTTTGTTGTATGAAAATCAAGAAGTTCTTTATTCTGATGGGACAACGATCAATGGGGACTGGTCAGGTTATTCAGGGATTCGGTTATTTGGGAATGAGAGTAAATTAACGATTTATTCCATGCGTAGTGGAGCGGTCAATAGTCTACAAGTGGAAGAACCGACAGAAGAATTTCAAACAATGAAAGCAAACTGGAAAGATCAACTTGTGTCAACAACGACCGATTTAGCTAATCCAGCGATTGCCAATTATGTAAACGCTCTTTCTAACGAAGCAGAAAAACTTTACGAGACAATGAATCAAGATCCTGACCGCACTTATCTATGGCCATTAGAATCTGGAAATACCGCTTCGGCAGATTTAACCACGCAATTTACAAAGTTGCAAAAACTAGCGTTAGCATACGGAACGAATGGGACAAGTTTTTATCAAGATGAAGTCATCAGTCAAGTGATTCAAAGTGGGTTAGATTTTATGATCACAAAAAAAGGCTATGATGGAACAAAGTATCATGGCAATTGGTGGGATTGGCAAATCGGAGTAGCTCAAAAATTTGTGGCGATTTTGATGGTACTGGATGAAGGTGTGCCAGAGGAGAAACTTCAAGAGTATACGACAGTGTTGAGTAAATATGTACCCGATCCATTTAAACAACTCTACACAAAAACACAAGGAACTTTTGTCGCGCTTGATTTTATACCAAATTTTTCAACCACTGGTGCGAATCGCACAGATTTAGCGCAAACTGTCTTAGGACTAGGTCTCTTACAAAATGATCCAGCGAAAGTGACACAAGCAGTTGAGAGTATCACAGATGTCTTTAAATTGGTGACCCATGGCGATGGATTTTATCAAGATGGTTCATTTATCCAGCATGAAACGATCCCTTATACAGGCTCTTATGGGAATGTACTAGTCAAAGGCGTAGGCCAAATTTTATCGATCGTCCAAGAATCTCGCTATACGTTGACAGCTGATCAAATAAAGTCCTTTGTTGATAACGTACAATCGGCATTTATCCCATTAGTGTATCAAGGTGAAATGTTGCCTTTAGTCAATGGACGCTCCATTTCTCGAACGCCCGCTGCGACAAAAACGGGTTACGGATCGACAACGATGTACAATTTAATGATCGTGGCGAAATTTGCATCTGAAACACAGCAAAAAGCATTAAAGGAAGCAGTGAAATATTGGATGCTGTCTAATCCTGACTATTATTTGACAAATACGAGAGATTACAATGATTTGATGATGACAACGGAGCTATTGGCTAATACCACGGTGATGGGTAAGCAACTACCGTTCATCGGAACAAAGATGTACCATGCAATGGATCGATTTGTCCAACGAACAGAGAATTACCATTTAGGATTAAGCATGTATTCGAAGCGAATCTCTTCATTTGAAGCAGGAAATCTGGAAAATCAACGAGGCTGGCATACGTCTGACGGGATGATTTATCTTTACAATGATGACCAAGTCCAATTCGGTCCGAGTTATTGGCCAACAGTCGATCCTTATCGTTTACCTGGTACGACCATTGATACAGTTCCTTTAGCAGATGAAGTTTCAGCATTTACTACAGTGACTTCAAATGAAACATGGGTAGGCGGTGCCGCTGCTGGAGATCAAGGTGTAGTAGGGATGGCTCTTAACAAAGAAGGAACAAAGAATAATGGAACGACTTTACCGATGAATGTACAAGGGAAGAAGTCATGGTTTACATTGGATGGGCAAATCATTGCCTTAGGTGCTGGTATTACAGGAGATACAACTGCCTCAATCGAAACAATTGTCGATAATCGTTTATTAAATGATTCGTATACGTATCAAGTACTTTCGGATACAGGAATGATTGATCAGTCACAACAAACGAAGGAAGCCTCTTGGTTATTGTTAGAATCAGATCATCAACATGCGTCGATCGGTTATTATTTCCCACAAAAGGAAACAGTCGATGTGATCAGTGAGACACGTACAGGTACTTATCGAGAAATCAATGAAGCATTTCCTAGTGATACACCATATACAGGTGACTACCGCACCTTCTCAATCAATCATGGACAGCAACCAAAAGATGCAGAATATGCTTATGTGATGTTGCCCGGCAAGACTCAATCGGAATTAGCAGATTATGCAGCAAAACAGCCAGTTGCGATTTTGCAAAATACCAAAGAAATTCAAGCAGTCGAAGTGAAAACCTCTGGTTATTTAGGTATCAATTTTTGGCAAGAACAAGGCGGAGAAATGGCAGGGATCAAAACGAATAAACCAATTTCTTTACTAAAACAAACGAAGGCAGAACAAACAGTTTATACAATTGCCAATCCAACGCAACAAACTGAACCAGTAACACTTCGTGTACCAAGTGACTTTACTGACGTGGTGTCTATGAGTGAGGGGATTGTCTATGATAGTCAAACCAATACGTTTACCATTGATTTCGGTCAATTCGAAAGCAAAGAGATCGTTGTCAAATAGATCTACCTTTCTAGGTCATATTTAAACACAGACCAATTGAAAAAAACAGAAGCTTCCCAATCGTTTTCGAATTGGAGGAGCTTCTGTTTTTATAAATAATTTATGCCCTCAAGCCCACTTGAGATCACCGATGTCTGCATAAGAAAAGATCACTAATGGAACACGAGAAAGTCACTCATGGTCCATTAGTGAAGTTATATTTTTAATATTTCAGTACATATTCCTTATTTGAGAGAATTGACTGTAGATGATATAAAGTAAAATATTGCTATTAGTGATAATAATATTTCCAAAGTTATATAAAAATACTTTTCTATAACTTTCAGATTGTAATATCTAAGAATATGCAGAAAGCAGACACCGAATAATAGATTGAGGTAAAGTAATCCGCCACTATCTTTCAGATTAGTAACAAAATTTCCGACAATATTTATAATAATTGATAGTTTTAATAGCGCTAAAAACATTTCATTTTTAGTCCAGTTTTTATCGTGTACCAAATGTCCACCTACTTCTTTATAATAAATTCATATATAGCATCTGTAGTCTTTATACCTACTATTTTATCTATGGTCTTTCCTTACATAATCATCTAAACCAAATAATTTAAACATTTCACTTTTACTATTTTAAAATAATCAACCTACATCGATTACTCCCAACAATTCTCCTTTCCTTTTTTCTACAAACATATAATATATAAAAAAAATGGTATAATTTATCGTGTGGCTCAAAGTCACATAGTTAGAAAATTCAGAGAAAGTGAGAAGAAAATCATGATTTGGAATTATGGAAATGTATATAGAATGATAAGAAAATCTAAAGGTATCTCACAAAATAATATATGCAATGGAAATCTAGAACGTTCAACCCTCTCTAAGTTTGAGAGCAAGAATAGAGTACCGTCATTCGATACAATGCAGTATCTATTAGAACAAGTCAATGTATCGTTTAATGAATTTGAATATATTTGTAATGAATATAATAATAGTGAAAGACAAGAAATATTAGTTGATTTTTATTCCTTGGTATCTAATGCGCAACGAACTAAGATAGATATGTTAATTAAACGATGTGAACGATATTTAAAAAATAATAATGATTATAAAATTAACGAGATAAATCATATTTTACATATTTTTTTAGAACTAAATGAACTAAATAAATTAAATTTTTCAGACATAAGTATGAAATTGGCAACCATTGTATGGGATAGGATTTCTTTGATTGATACTTGGACATACGATGATATCAGGACCATCAATTTTATTTTTTACTTTTTACCTTTAGAAACAATCAAAAGCATTGTTCCAAAAATGTTACGAAGTTTGGAGAAGTATAATAAATTAAAGGAAATATCAATTCTACGTTTGTCAATATTAACTAATTTTTCAACAATATTTTTAGAGAACGCTATGTATACTGAATGCAAAAATATACTAGATTATGCACATAGTTTTGCTGAAAATGCGAAAAGATATGATTACCTTGGGATTATTATGGTTAGAAAATCCATCTGTGAACAAAAGTCGGAAGAAGTGACTAAGTGGCTAGAATTTTTATCTATGGCGAGTGAAGAAGAAGTTGTTACCGAATTGAAAAAAGAAATCAGCCGACATTTGGTAAGGGGGTCTTCTAAATAAGGTTAGCTGAAATAAATCTGACATACAAGATAATTTTTTAACTAAATATAGTAACGTGGTTTTAAACAATGTGAATCATAAACTAATTTATCTGTATTCGGTGAGGAGAATATATGAATCTTAAAGCATGTAGTCAAACACAGACCAATTGAAAAAAACAGAAGCTTCCCAATTGTTTTCGAATTGGAGGAGCTTCTGTTTTTTTATAAAGTATGCTCTTTCTTAAGCCCACTTGAGATCACCGATAAAGTTGATATTCAGCCATAAAGAATAGTCAGAGAAACCTTCAGTTACTTTGCGGTTGAGTTTATCTCTTAGATGATCTTGCGCGCGGATACTATCTAGTTCACTATCGGGTAAAATCACGATATCTAGTTCAAGAATGACTTGATCCCCTACTTTTGCGATTCGTAAGACATAGGTTTCGATGGCGACATTTTGCAAGAGCTTATCAACTACTAACAATATTTTTTCACGTAATTCATATTTGGGGGGTGCATAAGTAAGTTCTAATGTGGCATTTTTGATTTCAGTCACCGATAGATAAATATAAAAAATGGTAATTCCAATAGAAATCACTGGGTCAATCAGTTGTGCGATGGCAAGATATGGCGTTCTTGCTAGTAAACCAGAGACGATGATCGAGACCACGACTCCTAAACTGAATAGAAAACCGAAGCGCCATTGTTCCAGCTCCACCTTATAAAAGGAATGATTGATCGGATTTTTTTTCAAATAAAGATAAAAGACAAAACAAAAGAGTGTCCCAAACAAAGAAAAGGGCAAGCCAATCGCCAAATCAACATAGGTATCTGCATAAAGCAAACTGAAAAAAGACTCAATCAGGCCATAGGAAGAAATCAATAGGATGACACTGTATTGGATAAAAACAACCAAGGGCATCAGTGATTCCTTTCCAAATGGAAAACGTTCAAAATCTTGTGTCTGGATAAACTTAGCAATATATAATGCGATCAGAGACATCAGCGCACCGACCATCGTATAGACACCATCAAGCAAGAGGACATTGTAATTGATCATCAATCCCGTAAGTAGCGCTAAAAGACCATAAACGGTTCCTGCAATGATGGAGGCAGTTAATAATTTTTTTATTTTTTGCGTATTTTTCATATAACTAAAACCCTTTCTGGAATAGATGCTTTTTTGAGAATCATACTAATTGTAATAAAAGAGGCGAATAAATACTTGCGGTTAGAGTCGTTCTAAGCCTTATACTTTACTCATCTTATCAAAGGAGGAGCGTTGTACAAGTAAAAAATCAAAATTAGAGGTGGAAATAGATTGAAAAAGAACGTATTGATCCTTGGTGCATCAGCACCAATTGCTAGATATAGCTATGAATTTTTAAAAAATGATCCTACGGTGAATGTAACTTTATTTTTAAGAAATCCGGATAAAGTCTTTGATAAGGAGCGAAGTATCATTGGTGATGCGACGAATCTAGATGATTTGGTTCATGCAATGAAAGGCATTGATATCGTCTATTCTTGCTTAGGTCCTTACAACATGGTGCCTTTAGCTAAACATGTGATCGAGGCCATGAACCAGAATAAGATCAAACGCGTATATTGGATGGCAACACTTGGGATCTACGGTGAAGTTGACTTCAATGACGAAGAAGCAATTGCAGAGTTGGGCGACTATCGCGATCCTGATACTTATTTAGGGGATCAGCGTATTGCAGCAGATTTGATTGAGAACAGTCATCTAGATTTTACCATCATCCGCCCCAATTGGTTAACCGATAAAGAGATCATTGAGGATATTCGTATCGAGAATAGAAACGGAAAAAGTCTCATTGGTGAAATCAGCCGACAAACTGTAGGGAAATACCTAGCAACTTTGATCAACGAGCCAACTACTCATATGTATGACTCTATTGCATTAACAGCAAAGGGAAAAATACACGAGTAAAAAATAATTGAGGTTTGACAGAAATTTTCAGCTTTGAAATAAGGCAGGACCCCCAGAAAGTATTCTTTGATTTTCTGGGGATTCTGTCTTACTATTTTTTGTGATGATCGAAAGGAAAGTAGTTAAAACAAACGTAAGATTCACTTTTGTCTGTGACCATACAAACAAATCAACGGTGGGAATCAAGTAGTCTCTTTTAAAATAAGGCAACAGCCACAAAAATTGGAAGAGCAATTTTCATGGTTGTCGCCTTATTTGTTGAGGGGGAACACTTCTGTCCCAATATCGGAACGCTAGTTCTTTGCTGTCAATGCTCCAGCTTAACTAGAAAGCATGTTGGCACAGTCCAATTGATTGAACATTTTATAGAGATTGTCAAAACTTGTTTCGATCATATTTGATACTGCTTCATCGGTATTCGAACCAATATGTGGTGTAACGATCACTCGCGGATACATATCAATCAGCGCCTTAGCTGTTGCATCGATCAATAACGGATCTTCATCAAAATTTTTGTTGAAAATCAGCGCTTCATTAGGCAAGACATCTGTACCAAATCCAGATAGTTTTTTTCTCGTCAACGCATCAAGAATTGCTTGATTATCCTGTAACTCTCCTCTAGCAGTGTTGATCAAAATCGCATCATCCTTCATTTTTTCGATAAAATCTTTATTAATGAAACGTTCATTTTTACCGGGGATGTAAGGAATATGGATACTGACGATATCACTTTCTGCCAGTAAGTCATCAAGAGACTTAAATTCGATGGCTGCTTTTGCTTCTTCACTTGGATATAGATCATTCCCAATCACCGTTGCGCCTAATCCTTTGAAAAGTTTTGCTTCTGTTAGTCCGATGTTCCCCACGCCAACGATTCCAACTGTACAGTTTCGGACTTCTTTACTGAACATAAAGCGATCAATCGTAAAATTATAAGAAGCTGTTTTATTCGTTGTATGAGTTGTTCTACGTAAAAGCATCATTGCTAAAGTAACAGATAATTCAGCGATTGCATTTGGTGAATAAAATGGTACATACGCGACTTGCATTCCATGATCGTGAGCTGCCATTAAATCAATATGATTTGTCCCAACTGTACGTGTGAGTAGGAACTTGATCCCAAATTGGGCAAAACGTTCGATATTTATGCGATTTGCTAAACAGTTACCTCTAAGAATGACGGCATCCATTCCTTTTGCTTCTGTATAGTTTGTCTCATTCAATAAATCTTCTACGAGATTCAAATTGAATCCGTGGATATTCAACTGCTGAAAGAGAGATCTTTCAGCAGGACGAACACCATAACATACAACATTTAAATTTTTCATAGTATAGTTTCCTTTCGTTAATTAATTATATAATGTGGGTTAATTTCCAAGCAAGTTTAAGACGATGATCCAGATAGGGATCAACACGATCGAGAAGAGTGTAGAAAGCAAGGAGGCGTTAGAGGCAAGTACTGCTTCTTTTTCAAAGTTGATGGCATAAGCAACCGCAACTGTTGCAGCCGGAGTAGCCATCATAATGATTATCGTACTTAGACCAACTGCGTTCACTGGTAAAATATTCATTGCGTTCAACAGTAAAATTGAAAGTAAAATCACAAGTGGGAAGACAATGACTTTGATGAATGAATAGTACCAAGAGGTGTGACTGCTGAGGGTTTTACCGAATGGCAGATCGCCTAATGTGATCCCGATTGCCAACCAAGCGAGTGGGGAGGCTAAACTAGAGAGGAACGTCAAAGGTTTAAATAGCCATGGCAACGTCTGATCGATTCTTAAAAAAGCAACAGATTCAGAACTAGACTGAGCAATTTGAGGTAAGCTATCTTGGAAGAGCCAAATAAATAATCCGATAAAAGTTGCCAATACGATTGGGTTCAAGATCATTTCTTTAATATTCTTGCGTGCCATTTTCAATCCACTCATTTTTAAATAAGCATAAGAGTATAAAAAGATACGATAACCAATGTTAAAAATCGATGCGTACAAAATCCCTTCTGCGCCAAAGACTGCACCGACAACAGGAATACCGAAAAATGTTGTTGACCCGAAAATAGAGAGTACACGCAATGTGTCTTCTTTATTTGGTGCATATCTAAAAAAGAAGAATTTACTTAGAAAAATCAAGAAAACGTGGACCAATATCCCAAGAATCAAAATGTTGATTCCTTGATTCAATACTTCATCATTCAAGTCCTGCATAAACGAATTAAAAGCTAATGCAGGAATTGCGACAGTTAAGACGACCTTAGACAATGTCTTTCCGACATCTGATGAGAAAATCTCGTGCTTTCTTAAAAAGTAACCTAATAATATAATAAACAGTGTGGAAGTGATCGCACTGATAATTTCCATGTTGATGACATTGCTCAATGTTTCTGATAGTGACATTTAAATTTTCCTCCTCAATTCTTGTGAATGTTTTAATTTGTTTATTTGAATCAGCTGTGCATGTTTACCAATCCTCCTCAATCACATCCTAGAGGTTAGAATCGTTCTAAGGTCAATATGCTTTACAAATAAAATTACAAAAGTATTTTTTCTTCTATATAAGTGATTTTTTACTTTTTTCAATGTAAGCGATTTTATTAAAATAATAAAAAAAGATTGACCTTAGAGTAGTTCTACCCTTTAGTCTTAACATGTAAACAGGAAAGCAGATAAAGGAGAGAATAATATGAACAATCGCAAGAAAAAGTATTTTTGGCATCCGATGACGGATACCCGAGCAAGTGAAGAAGAAACGATCGTTATCGAACGTGGAGATGGGAATTTTATCTATGATGATACAGGGAGAAAATTACTCGATGGTGTCGGTGGATTATGGTGTATGAACGTTGGTCATAATCGCCCTGAAATGAACCGAGCAATTGCTGATCAAATGGAAAAATTATCTTACTATCAATTGTTTACGAATATTGCCCATCCCAAGGCATATGACTTGGCAGAAAAAATCATTCAAATGACGCAAGAAGAAGAGATGGCGAAAGTATTCTTTACTTCTGGAGGAAGTGATTCAGTAGATACTGCGTTGAAAATAACAAGACAATACTGGCAAGCAGTAGGTAAACCGACAAAGAAAGTATTTCTGTCATTGGAAAAAGCCTATCATGGGATGCATTATGGTGGAACGTCGATAGGTGGTAACCCCATCTATCGGGAATTTATTGGTCCAGGTTTACAAGATTGTGTACGTGTTTCTTCTCCACATTTGAAGAAAAATAAATGGAATTGCCAAGATCCAGAAGAATTGACAAAACTCTGTATCGCTGAACTAGTTGAAACGATTGAACAGATTGGCGCAGATCATATTGCTGCATTTATTGCTGAGCCGATCCAAGGTGCTGGCGGTATCATCGTTCCACCAACTTCTTATTGGCCAGCTTTAAGGGAAGTTTGTGATACTTATGATATTTTATTGATTGCAGATGAAGTTGTGACAGGTTTTGGCCGTTCAGGATATCTTTTTGGTAGTCGTGGCTGGGGCATCAAACCAGATGCCATGGTTCTAGCAAAAGGATTATCTTCTGGGTATGTTCCACTAGGGGCAACTGTTTTTAACAAACGCATTGTTGAAGGCATCGAATCAGCGACCAATGGAGCTAATGTCATTATCCATGGGCATACTTACGGTGGACACCCGCTCGGCTGTGTGGCAGCATTAGAAGCTTTACGTATTGTGGAAGAAGAAAACTTAGTTGAAAATGCTCGTGAAGTCGGTGCATATTTATTGGAACGTCTAAAAGGTATTGAAGGAAAATATGACTGCATTAGTGATGTTCGTGGAAAAGGCTTGATGATCGCTATCGATTTTGAGAATACAGGGAAATATGATGTGGAACAAACAGCAAAAAATGTGCAAGCAGTTGCTGATTATGCCATCAATGCAGGCGTCTTGCTCCGTGATGAATTACAAACGATTATCATTTCACCATCGTTGACCTTTTCAAAGGAAAACGCAGATCAACTATTCGATGCGATTCATATGGGCTTTGAGGAGTGGCAAAAGCAACAATAATTCAAAGGAGGATATAATATGACAATCATTGGTGTACCAAAAGAAATCAAAAATTCAGAGAAACGTGTAGGCGTGACACCTGCAGGAGTCAAAGAGTTAGTTACAGCTGGTCATACCGTTTATGTGGAAGAACGTGCAGGGGAAGGGTCAGGCTTTACAGATAGTCAATACCGTGAAGCTGGCGCTCAAATCAAAGCTGATCCAGAGACAGTCTGGTCGGCAGAAATCGTCGTGAAAGTCAAAGAACCACTAGCATCAGAATATCAATACTTTAGAAAAGACTTGATTTTATTTACGTACTTGCATCTAGCCGCAAATCTTGAATTGACCGAAGCGTTGATCAAGTCTGGGACAACCGCAATTGCCTATGAAATGGTTACGAAAAACGGAGCATTCCCAATACTCGCACCAATGAGTGAAGTCGCTGGCCGTTTAGGCGGTCTATTGGGTGCGGAGATTTTAGCGAAGCAAAGTGGAAAATTGATTTCAGGTGTAACCGGTGTTTTACCAGTTCAGGCAACTATTTTAGGTGGTGGGATCGCCGGAGTGAGTGCCGCGCATTACTTGCACGGATTAGGGGCAGATGTGACGATCTTAGATATCAATGTCGACCGCTTACGTGAATTGTCAGAGATGTTCAATGGGCAAGTAAAAACCCTCTACTCAAGCCCAGCGAATATTGAGAAAATGGCATTGACTAGTGATATCGTGATTGGTTCAGTCTTATTACCAGGTAAAAAAGCCCCACATCTTATCACAGAAGAATTAGTGAAGCAAATGAAAGAAGGAACGATCTTGGTGGATATTGCGATTGACCAAGGGGGCTGTTTTGAAACGAGCCAGCCAACCACCCATGAAGAACCGACTTTCGTTAAACATGGAGTGATCCACTACTCGGTTGCGAATATGCCAGGATTAGTTCCTCAAACGTCTACGTTAGCTTTAACGAATGTCACGATGAGATATATCAAGGGCTTAGCCTCCCAATCACTGACAGAAGTCATCCAAACGTATCCAGAGATCCTACCAGGAATCAGTACCTATAAAGGAAAACTGACCTGTCCTGAAGTGGGGGAAGTCTTTGAGCGAACTGTTGACGATATTCGTGAGCTCGTTTAGAAATTTTCTAAAAAGTGAGGGAATAAAATGACTAAAAAAATTCGTATGGTCCAAGTCGGCTGTGGAAAAATGTCGAAAGAGATTATCAAATATGCCTTGGCAAAAGATATTGAAATCGTTGGAGCTGTAGACAATCGTCCAGAGGCAATCGGTCAAGATCTAGGCTTATATTTAGGCTATGAACAAGCCTTAGGTATTAAAATCTCCAGCGATCCTCATGAAGTATTTCAAAACTGTGATGCCGATGTGGCGTTAGTCACGATTGCTAGTTATATCAAAGATTTCATGCCGAGTTTAGAGATACCCTTGACCTATGGAGTCAATGTTTTAACGATCGGTGAAGAAGCTTTGTATCCTTGGACGACTTCGGTTGGAGAAACCAATCGTTTAGATAAAATCGCAAAAGCCAACAACGTGACGATTTCAGGAACAGGAATGCAAGATATTTACTGGGTGTTGTTTCCAACGCTGCTGGCTGCTGGCGTGAATGATGTACAAAAAATCAGTGGGGAAGTTAGTTATGATGTCGAACACTATGGAAAAGCGTTAGCGGAAGCGCATGGTGTGGGCTATGATCAAGAAAGATTTGACAAAGAAATTGCCAATGCAACCGATTTGCCTTCCTATTCTTGGATGACCGCTGAAGCAATCTGTGCCAAAATGGATTGGTCGATCAAACGCATTTCTCAAAAGAACGTTCCAATCATTTTAGATAAAGATATTCCGTCAAAAACCATGGGGCGGACAATCAAGGCAGGCGAAGCAATTGGGATGTCTGCCGTTGCAACGATTGAAACGGTACAAGGACCAGTTGTGGAAGTCGGTTGTACTGGAAAAGTCTATCAGACAGGTGAAGGAGATCTATGTACTTGGTCGATCGAAGGAACGCCAAGTATGCAATTTGAAGTAACCAAACCAGATACACCAAAGCATACGTGCGCTACGTTGATCAACCGGATACCGACAGTGATCAATTCCAATGCAGGCTATGTCACGATCGATCAATTGCAACCTGTCGAATATATGACGTATCCAGCACATCTTTATTTAGATAAAAAATAGGAAGAACTAAGGTTGTCAGTTGGTTAAAGAGAAACAAAAAAAGAGCGAGGATGCAATATCCAAGCTCTTTTTCGTTTAGTCTAAACCAATCAAGTAATCTTCATCTTTCATCGCTTCCACGTTACCTAATAGGTAGCCGTTTCCGACTTGAGAGAAGAAATCGTGGTTACTTGTACCAGTAGAGATCCCATTCATCACGATTGGGTTGACATCGTTTGCTGTATCAGGGAATAGTGGGTCCATTCCTAGATTCATCAATGCTTTATTTGCATTGTAGCGCAAGAATGTTTTGACTTCTTCCGTCCAACCGATTGGATCATATAATTCTTCTGTGTAGCGCTCTTCGTTTTCGTATAATTCATATAACAAATTATACATCCAGTCTTTCAATGTTTCTTGTTCTTCTTCAGGTAATTCGTTGTAACCTAGTTGGAATTTATAGCCAATATACGTGCCATGGACAGATTCGTCACGAATGATCAACTTGATGATCTCTGCCACGTTGGCTAATTTATTATTTCCTAAATAATAAAGTGGTGTATAGAATCCTGAGTAAAATAAGAAGGTTTCTAAAAAGACACTCGCAATTTTTTTCTCTAACGGCGTACCGTTTTTGTAGATCTCATTGATACGCTCAGCTTTTTTCTGTAAATAAAGATTGGTATTCGTCCATTCAAAGATTTCTTCGATTTCTTTTTTCGTATTCAATGTACTGAAGATCGAAGAGTAACTTTTCGCATGGACAGACTCCATGAATTGGATATTGTTCAATACCGCTTCTTCATGGGGCGTGCGGACATCTTTACGTAATTGATCCATCCCGCTTTCTGATTGGACGGTATCAAGTAAAGTCAATCCACCAAATACGTGACCAACTGTATCTTTTTCTAATTGGGAAAGCGTACGCCAGTCGTCTAAATCATTTGACAAAGGGATACGTGTGTCTAACCAAAATTGCTCAGTTAATTTCTCCCAAGTCGATTTATCAATGATATCTTCAATTTCATTCCAGTTTATCGCTGCATAATAAGTTTCTGACATGAGAATGCTCCTTTATTAAAATCCAGTAACGGTTCTATCACTAAGTGAAATTAGATCACACAGCTTTCACATTGGTTGCTGCCGATTTCTTCTGCATCGTCTGTAAACGTACGTACATAATAAATCGATTTGATTCCTTTGTGGAAAGCATAGTGTCTTAGAATATTTAGATCACGTGTGGATTGTTTTGTCGTTTCTTTCCATTCGTACAAACCTTCTGGGATTTCTGAACGCATAAACAACGTCATACTCATTCCTTGATCCACATGTTTTTGTGCTGTGGCATAAATATCGATCACTTTACGCATATCCATATCATAAGCAGAAGTGTAATACGGGATTGTTTCATTTGATAAATAAGGCGCTGGGTAATAGATTTTCCCAATTTTCTTTTCTTGGCGTTCTTCGATCATACGAGTGATTGGATGGATACTTGCACTCGTATCGTTGATATAAGAAATAGAACCATTAGGTGCTACAGCTAAACGATTTTGGTGGTACAAACCATCTTTCATGATTGCTTGCTTCAAGTTTTCCCAGTCTTGGGCAGTCGGAATAAAGATACCATCAAACAAAGCAGCAACTCGTTCAGATTTTGGTTGGAATTCGCCAGTGACATATTTATCAAAATAAGTGCCATCTGCATAAGCTGATTTTTCAAAATTATGGAAGACTTGTTTTCTCTCACGTGCGATATTGTTACTTTCAACAAGTGTCCAGTAATTCAACAACATGAAATAAACATTGGTAAAATCAATTGATTCTTCGGAACCATATTCCATTTGCTCTTTGGCAAAATAAGTATGAAGTCCCATAGCACCAAGTCCGATCGTATGATTCAATTTGTTCCCGTTTTGGATCGGTGGAACCACGTCAATATCTGAAGCATCTGTGATATACGTCAATGCACGAGTCATCGTGCGGACAGAGCGACCAAAGTCAGGGCTATCCATCAAATTGACGATATTTGTAGAACCTAAGTTACATGAGATGTCTGTCCCTAACTCTTCATATTCTTGCTTGCCATTGATGACAGAAGGTGTCTGTACTTGTAAAATCTCAGAACATAAGTTACTCATGATGATTTTACCGTCTACAGGATTTTCACGATTTGCTGTATCAATATTGATGATATACGGATAACCAGACTCTTGTTGTAATTTAGAGATCTCATTTTCTAAATCACGGGCTTTGATTTTTTGTTTACGGATATTTGGATTTGCTACCAAGTTGTCATATTCCGCAGTGATATCTACGTAAGAAAATGGCACACCATATTCTTTTTCCACACTATAAGGACTGAATAGATACATTTCTTGATTTTTACGTGCTAATTCATAGAATTTATCTGGGACGATCACACCAAGTGATAAAGTCTTCACGCGAATCTTTTCATCTGCATTTTCTTTTTTTGCTGAAAGGAACATCATGATGTCTGGGTGGAAGACGTTTAAATAAACGACACCCGCACCTTGACGTTGTCCTAATTGGTTCGAATAACTAAAGCTATCTTCAAACAATTTCATGACTGGAACAACACCGCTAGCTGCACCTTCGTATCCTTTGATCGGCGCTCCGGCTTCACGTAGGTTAGAAAGAGTGATCCCAACACCGCCACCGATTCGTGAAAGTTGTAAGGCAGAGTTGATCGAACGACCGATCGAATTCATATCATCCGTTACTTGAGTCAAGAAACAAGAAACAAGTTCACCGCGACGTTTACGTCCAGCATTCAAAAATGAAGGGGTTGCTGGTTGATAACGTTGGTGGATCATTTCATCAGCTAAAGCTAAGGCTAGTTCTTCGTCGCCATTCGCAAAGTACAACGCATTGAATGCGACACGATCTTCATAAGATTCCAAGTAGGCAGAACCATCATTTGTTTTTAACGCATATTGAGAGTAGAACTTATAGGCTGCCATGAATGATTTAAATGTAAAGTTTTGTTCGAATAGGAATTGATAAAGTTTTTCAATAAATTCACTACTATATAATTGAATGAATTCTGCTTCTAAATATTGGTTGTCGATCAAATACTGGATTTTGTCGATCACTGTTGGAAACGTCATCGTATTTGGTTTGACATTTTCTTCAAAAAAAGCAGCTAAAGCTTCTTTATCTTTATTTAAAGGGATTTGCCCGTTGACTGGTCGATTGATTTCATTATTCAGCTTAAAGTAGCTGACATCTTTTAGATTTTTAAGACTCATACATACGCCCAACCTTCTTTTTGATTTTGATGATACATGTTTGACCACAAGATATAGTGGTGTTCATTGCTGTAAAAAAGGATTTGGGGAGGTTACGGAGAATATCCGTAAGTCCATCAAATCCATGGTGGCAGAGGATCAAGTAAATCCTCGATCTATTTGACAACTGTTTGAATGATTCTTAGCTAGCTAAGTGACGTAGTTGATCTGGTCTAAAACCAATGACAGTCGCTGCGTCAGAAGTGATGACCGGAACACTTTGGAATCCTTGGTCTTTTAACCATGAGATTGCTTCAGGTTGTTCATCGATATTTACTTCTTCAAAGTCGATTTTATTTTCAGCTAAAAAGCGTTTCACCATTTTACATTGCATACAATTATTTTTTGAAAAGATTTTTACGTTCATTATTATTTGCCTCCTTGCCCATGTGTTTTCTCTATAATCAATAGTATAAATCTATTAGTAAAAAAGTCAATCAACAAACACTACATCTTGTGTTGTGGAAATTGTGGAATACTATGTTTTGTGGTTTTTGAAAAACAATGAAAACAAGTATCTCGTGCAGATTCGCTTGTATTAATACAGAAATGCTTGTGGAAAACTCCGTTAAAAAATATTTTTTTAACCTTTGCTTGCCAATAAATGAATGTTCGATCGAAAAATCACAAACGAAAAAGGTATGCAAAATGATGGAAAGAAGAAGAGAAATAAATGCAGATCAAAACCAGAAGAAAAAGGTATTTATACATTTTAGAGATAGAAATTTTTTCACAAAACGAAAAATGATCATGAAGTGTCTAAGGATCATCGAAAAGAGAAACTCGAATCAAAATAGCAAAAGTCAAAAGAGTACTTACTATATATAGTAGTAAGATGATAAATATTGTAAAAATTGAACTAACAATATTTTTATTTTTTAATAACAATGTTATGTTTAAAAATTAGTTAATTGTCATGTTATCTGTTTTTTTATTTCTTGATTTTTGGTTAAATGGAGCCAACAGGACGTCTTGTTGATGCTTTGAAAATTCAATAAAAGGAAGCGATCCAAGATGCGTACAATGATCAAATGGGTAGGTGTTATTTGTTTTACTTTACTAGTTTACGTTGGAGGAACAGCACAGGCAACTTCGATTCCAATCAAGCCTATGATTACTGAAAAAAATCAACATGAGTTAGGTAGCAGCAGCCAATTCTCAGAATCACTCACTCGAAGTCTGACAGACGATTCTGGAATCTCCGCTGCCGAATCAGGAAGACCAGCTAAAGATTTTATTGACATATCTTCTAATAACGGCAAGATATCGAGTGAAGAGTTTCAAACGATGAAAAACTATGGCATTAAGGGTGTAGTCGTGAAATTGACTGAAGGAGACTCGTATAAAAATCCGCTTGCTCCTGAACAGATTGCTTCAGCCGTTGCAGCAGGTCTAAAAGTAAGTGTCTATCATTATGCGTGGTTCAATGAAGAAGCTGATACAAAAGGGGAAGCCCAGTTTTTATTGGATTATATGAAAGAGTTGAACCTGCCATCATCAACTGTGGTTGTCAACGATAGTGAAAATCCAAAGATGAACTTGGACAAAGTGACAGATAATGCGTTGATTTTCCAAAAAGAGATCCAACAGGGAGGCTATCAAAACGTCATCCACTATTCGAGTGCTTCTTGGTTTACCGAAAACAAGCTAGATATGACACGTCTAGGAAAAGAAAATTGTTGGGTTGCACAGTGGCCGTATGATCCTTCTGATAAAAATCCTTTGCATACAGATACAGCAGCATGGCAGTGGGCAAGTGATCTGTATTTCCCAGAATTTCCTGCCCGTCATTTTGATGTAAGTACTGACTATTTGAAAAAATTTACAAGTTAAATGAAGTTTGTTTTTTAGCGTAAGAAACAAAAAGACAACCACGAAAATTTTTTGATTTTCGTGGTTGTCGCTTTATTCTCAAAGTGTGTGATACGAACTGTTTAGTTTGGAAAAATCAACTGACAACTACCGGATTTCTTGTATAGAAGAAAAAAATAAAACCAGTTTACTTTTGCTTCTTTGAAGCGTCCATAGTAAGATGTTAGCTGACAAGTAGATGAAAGAGGAAGAATAAAATGAGTGAAAAAACCAAACTGGTTCGTCCGCGTTATCAACAGATCGCCGTTGACTTGGCAGAACGAATCGTAGAAAATCGTTATCAAATCGGCGAGAAGATCCATGCAAGATCCACTTTAGCAAGCACGTATAACGCTTCTCCAGAGACGACTCGTAAAGCAATCAATGTTTTGGTCGATCTGGGGATCATGGAAGTCCGTCATGGCAGTGGTGCGTTTGTAGCATCTAAAGAAAAAGCAAAGGATTTCCTTTTACAATACCAAGATGTGCAATCGATCCAAGAAACAAAAGCAGAAATCATGGAAAGTGTGAAAAAACAACAAGAAGAGTTGAATCATTTTTCGCAACTATTGGACCAACTTGTTAGTCAAACGAAACGAATACATAAGATGAACCCACTTCTGCCTTTTGAACTTGCTTTGACAGAGGAAGCGGCTCACTTAGATCAATCCATCAGCGAATTGAATATCTGGCAAGCAACTGGTGCAACAGTGATTGCTATTTCCCACGATCAAGAGCTGTTGGTCTCTCCTGGCCCATATGCTAAATTCTCAGCGGGCGATACCGTCCACTTCATTGGGAACGAGTATACGCTGCAACGAATGACGAACTTTTTTTATCCAGATGGGCAGTGAACGAGCGGATAAGAAAAATCTCATTTAATTCTAATTTTGGTCAATCCCTATACTGATAAGGGATTGGCCAATTTTTTGTGTAGTTTCCCTAATAAAACAGATACTTGAATTTTGACAAAGTGACTACATGGTGTTATCGTAGTGTGGTCACTTTTTTCAGAAAGAAAAATGAATTTACATACAAAGGAGAATTTGTTTGGTAAAAGTAGAAGTCAAAAACTTAACGAAAATATTTGGTAAACGAACACAAACTGCTTTGGAAATGATGAAAAAGCACCAATCGAAAACAGAGATTTTACAAAAAACCGGCGCAACTGTCGGTGTATATGAAGCGAGTTTTGATGTACAAGAAGGTGAGATCTTCGTGATCATGGGACTTTCGGGGAGTGGGAAATCAACCTTGATCCGTCTGTTAAATCGTTTGATTGAACCAACATCTGGCAATATCTTGATTGATGGAGAAGACATCTCAACACTTAGCAAAGAAGAACTTCGTGAAGTTCGTCGTCACAAAATCAACATGGTGTTCCAAAACTTTGGTCTCTTCCCACATCGTACGATTTTAGAAAATACAGAATACGGACTTGAAGTTCGCGGTGTTCCTAAAGAAGAACGTCAAGCAAAAGCAGAAAAAGCGTTAGAGAACTCAAGCTTGTTATCCTTTAAAGATCAATATCCTAGTCAATTATCTGGTGGGATGCAACAACGTGTAGGGTTAGCTCGAGCATTGGCAAATGATCCAGAGATCCTATTGATGGATGAAGCTTTCTCAGCACTTGATCCATTGATTCGTCGTGAAATGCAAGATGAATTATTGGAACTACAATCCAATGTGCAAAAAACGATCATCTTCATCACACATGATTTAAATGAGGCTTTGCGTATCGGGGATCGCATTGCGTTGATGAAAGACGGAGAAATCATGCAAATCGGTACTGGGGAAGAAATATTGACCAATCCAGCCAATGATTACGTGAGAGAATTCGTGGAAGAAGTCGATCGTTCAAAAGTCTTGACGGCGCAAAACATCATGGTTCCAGCATTAACCACAAATATCGAATCAGATGGTCCAAACGTTGCGTTGACACGTATGCGTAATGAAGAAGTCAGCATGTTGATGGCTGTTGATAGAAAACGTAACTTAAAAGGGATCATCACAGCAGATCAAGCATTAGAAGCAAGACGTCAAAAACGTCCATTGATCGATTTCCTTGATGAAAATGTTACCGTGATCGGTAAAGATATGTTAGTTAGTGATATCTTCAATATTATTTATGATTCGCCGACGCCATTAGCCGTGGTTGATAACGGGAAATTAAAAGGTGTTATTATCCGAGGTAGCGTAATCGAAGCATTAGCAGCAACAAGTGAGGTGAGCGAACATGAATAATCTATTGAACTATCAAGTACCCGTCGCTGACTGGGTCGAAACGATCACTGATTGGTTGACAACAACGTTCGCAGGACTGTTCTCATTCCTTCAAACGATTGGTCAAGCAGTGATGACAGCTATCACGAATCTTTTATTAGTGATACCAGCACCACTATTTATTCTTTTAATGGCAGTTGTAGCGTTCTTTATTTCAAAAAAACGTCCCGGATTGACATTATTTACGTTGATTGGCTTATGGTTCATTTATAATCAAGGGTTATGGACAGATTTGATGAATACTGTCACATTGGTTTTACTATCTAGTGTGATCTCGATCATCATTGGTGTACCTCTTGGTATTCTCATGGCAAAAAATGATAAAGCGCAAGGAATCATTAAACCGATCCTTGACTTTATGCAAACAATGCCTGGTTTTGTTTATTTGATTCCAGCGGTTGCCTTTTTCGGAATCGGAATGGTTCCAGGGGTGTTTGCCTCAGTGATTTTTGCCTTACCACCAACGGTTCGATTTACGAACCTAGGTATTCGCCAAGTACCGAAAGAGTTAGTAGAAGCTTCTGATTCATTTGGTAGTACGAGTTGGCAAAAACTAGTGAAACTTGAATTACCACTAGCAAAAGGAACGATCATGGCAGGGATCAATCAGACAACTATGCTTTCTCTTTCAATGGTCGTGATTGCCTCAATGATCGGAGCGCCTGGTTTAGGTCGTGGTGTCCTTTCTGCTTTACAACGTGCACAAGTCGGAAATGGTTTTGTCAATGGGGTAGCATTGGTGATCTTAGCCATTATCATTGACCGTTTTACGCAACACTTGAATCAACCAAATGATCAAAAAGCAGCAGGTACTGCGAAACAAAAAAATAAAAAGCGCCAAGGAGTGATCATTGGTGCAGTAGTCGTTGTTTTATTAGGTGCGATCGGTGTTGGAAGTTTTAGTTCTTCAACAAAAGAAACAAACACGATCAATCTTTCTTATGTGGAATGGGATACAGAAGTTGCTTCAACAAATGTCGTAGCAGAAGTCTTAAAAGAGATGGGCTATGATGTGAAAGTGACGCCTCTTGATAATTCGATCATGTGGGAATCCGTTGCAAAAGGAGAATCAGATGGAATGGTGGCTGCTTGGTTACCTAAGACTCATGGTTCTCAATATGAACAATACAAAGATCAAGTCGATGATCTAGGTGCAAACTTGAAAGGTGCCAAAGTCGGATTAGCTGTTCCAGCATACATGGATGTTAACTCGATTGCGGATCTAACCGATGAAGCAGGCAAAAAAATCACCGGTATCGAACCTGGTGCAGGTGTGGTGAATGCTGCAGAAAATACGATTGCCCAATATCCAAATCTGGAGGGTTGGACAGTTGAAACCTCTTCTTCTGGTGCGATGACGGTTGCATTAGGACAAGCAATCAAAAACCAAGAACCAATCGTCTTTACTGGTTGGACGCCACACTGGATGTTTGCGAAGTATGACTTGAAATATCTAGAAGATCCAAAAAATGCGATGGGAGATGCGGAAGAAATCCACACTATCGTCCGCCAAGGCTTAAAAGATGATCAACCAGAAGCATATGCTGTGTTGGACAAATTCAATTGGACAGAAAAAGACATGGAAGAAGTCATGTTGGAAATCAACAGCGGCAAAGACCCACAACAAGCAGCAAGAGAATGGATTGATAAGAACCAAGAAAAAGTTGCTAGTTGGAAAAACTAAGTAAATAAAAAAAATCGACTTTACTGAAACAAAAACTGTTTCGGTAAAGTCATTTTTTTTTAAAATCACCGTGTTTGATCCGCAAAAAAATTGTTTTGACCATGTCAAACAATTGGAAAAATTTAAAAAACAAGCCTATATCGTTGCTTCAGAAGCCGCTTGGTTCGATATCTCAAATCATAATGTCCATAAAGGAACAACAGTGACAGAATTGCAAAGAATTCTCCACGTCACACCAGAAGAAACCATGGTATTTGGCGATGGTCTAAATGATGTCGAATTATTAGAACGTGCAGCTTACAGCTTTGCGATGAGCAATGCCTTTGAGCAAATCAAAGAAGTTGCACAATTTGTGACAAAGTCGAACGATGAAGATGCGGTGCTCCATACCATCAAAAAAATGATTGCTTTACAAGCATGAAAACCCAGTGAGTTGATTTCAGAGAAAGAGCCTTCAACCATTTAATTGGAAGAAGACTCTTTTTTTGTCTGTAAATATTTAACGAATTCATCCAGTGTTACATTAACCGCTTTAGCTAATAAAATCATTGTGCCAAATTTTACACTGTTCCAGTCATCTGATTGATTTAGACGTGTAAAGCTACTAGCAGTGATCCCAGTTTTTTATAATTGTTTCATATAACTCAAAAAGTTGTGATAATCACTTTTTTGCAAGATTGCTTGTTGAACATCTTCACGATCCATCAACTCTAATAAAAGATTATAGATTTCTTCGGTATCTTCATATTCGTCTTTTTGAATCGCAAAGAGAAAGACAAATCTAACCAAGTCACCATTTCCCCAATCAACGCCATCAGGAATGATTGCCACTGAAACAACCGAGCGTTTCGCCATCAATGTCATGGGATGGGGGATAGCTAGCCACTCGTTGATATTTGTCTGATTGATTGCTTCTCGTTTCTTCACACTGTCATAAAAATCTTTTGGCACAAAATCTTTTTGGTACAATTGCTGTGCCATTTTCTTTAACAGGGTCTCTTTATCTGCATGATTTTCATGAAGAAAAAATGCTTCTTGAAACAATGAATAGATGCCGTTTTTTACTTCGCTTAGCGTTTCAATGAACAATTCGATTTTGCTAATTTCCTTGTCTAGTTTGGCCATGTTGATATAAATTGAAGGAACAGAGAAATGCTCTAATGGAACGGTTGTGATTACAAAATCAATCGCAGAAAGATCACATTGTTGTAGCTCAACATAAGAAAAGCGATCAACGACTTCGATCGTTTCTTGATAGTGCTTGATGATTTTCGCTTCAATAATACGGCTCATGGCTCGACCGGTTCCACAAACAAGGATGACGCGATGTTTATGATGATTTCTGATAGAACTCCTTTCCATAGCACCTGCAATGTGCAAAGCAATATAGCCGATCTCATCAGAAGAAAAATAAAAACCATGTTTCATGCTTACCGTTTCTAAATGGGTCAAACATAAATCATAAGCCTGTGGAAAAGATTTTTTGATCGTTGCCAGTAAAGGATTGCTGCGGCGTGCATCCATTAGATTCATATTGATAAAACCTTCTATATGAGAAGTCAAATCTTCTATTAGCATCTTATCTGTCTCTAATGCATAGTTTGACGTCTGTTTGATCGCAGTTAGTAATTCTTCAACGATAGCTTTAGCAGTTTCTGTGGAAGAATCGTTTGCATCGCCAGTTTCAACTAAACGTGGTGCATTCATTGCAAGATAGTAAATAAAGTATTGTTTTTCTCCTGCAGTCAATTGGATATCAAATGCATGATCGATTTCTTCTAAGAAATGACCAACTACTTTCTGGGCGTCTTTTTTGAGCGCAGGCACGTGCAAGGGAAATTCGTTGATCTCATGGCCAGCTATAAAGCGGCTGATTGCTAAAGCAAAATGAGAAAGAATGTTTTTATGATAGTAGTCAGAGTCTAACAAGTCTAAGGATGCCAGATGATTTAATGCCAATTCTTGTAAGTGGACTAGATTGATCGTATCAAACAACTCAAGTTCCATTTCTGTAAAACCGATCAAGTACTCTTGTAGATCTTTTTCAATCAACAGATCACTGATAGCCTGACGCTTGGCGAATTCGTTACCCAAGACTTCAAAGCCAATATTTGGACGATTTACTATTTTTAAGTGATAGGTGGCTAAATTGTCTCGGGCCGTTTTTAAGTATGAGTAAAATGTGTTTTTACTAATAAATAACCGATCGAGAAAATCATCCAAAGATAAAGGGTTTTCATTCTTGAATAATAGGAAAAGTAGGTAGGTTTGTCGTTCTTCACTGGTGGTTAGAAAGGACTCTGAGGTCGACATACTTTCTGCCCACCAGTCATGAAATTGCTCTTTTGAACCAATGGACAACAAATAGCCTTGCCCTCGAATCAACTTGATGGAGGCCCCCACGTTTGTTAATAAATCATTCAAATTCGCAATGTCTGTCCGAACCGTTCGTTCAGAAATCGAGAAGTTTTTCGTTAACTCCTTCATTGGTAGCGGCACCGTTTGTCTAGTTAATACTTCCAATAGATCATCTAATCGTTGATAAGCAAGTTTTGACAATTGTTTCACCTCCGTGCTCTTCCCCATCATACAATAGAAAGAATAAGAATGAAATGCTTCACTAGTACTGAAAATTTCCAGAAGAGTTGGCAATCATTTTGGAAAACGCTTTACTAATGATTGCCACTTGAATTGGAAATTTGGTGTGTTTACATCGTGTATCAGAAACCGTAAATTAAACGTGTACAGAAAATAAACCACACGAATTACTATGATGGTTTTAGAATAAAGGAAAGGAGCAGATGAGATGGATTTTCAGGAAAAAAATATTCTCTTGAATGTGGCTGTTAGATCAAAAGAAGAACTGTTTCACCTGATTGCAAATCATGCCTATGAATCCGGAATCGTTACCGATGCAACAGACACATATGCGGCATTCATTGAACGGGAAGCACAATATTCAACCGGCTTACAAGAAGGCTTTGCTATTCCGCATGCAAAAGCTGAACCGGTTTTGAAACCGACCGTTTTGTTTATTCGCTTAGAACAAGCCATCGAATGGGAAACCTTCGATGATTCTGCAGTCAAAAATGTGTTTGCTTTGATGGTTCCTAAAAAAGATGAAGGAACGGTGCATTTGCAAATGTTGAGTCGCCTAGCAACAGCGTTGCTTGAAGATACATTCATCCAGCAGATTCAACAATCAAAAGATAAAGCTTATTTAGCAGAATTGATCAAAAAGGAAATGATGGGAGAGAAAATCATATGAAAATAGTAGGGATTTCCGCCTGTCCAGCAGGATTGGCACATACACCGATGGCCGCTAAAGCTTTAGAAAAAGCTGGTGTGAAACTGGGCTATGAGGTCAAAATCGAACAGCAAGGTTCGTTAGGGCAAGTCAACGAGATCACTGCAGCAGAAGCAAAAGAAGCAGATTTCTTGCTTTTAGCGACTGATCAAAAAGTTGTTGGGATGGAACGGTTTGAAGGAAAACCGCAAATTCGGGTAAATATTAATACGTGTATCAAAGCACCGGAAGCGGTGCTAAAGAAATGTGTCGCAGCTGTGGAACAAAGAAACGCAAACTAAAGGAAAGAGGCAAGGATGATGAAAAGAGTTCTAGCAGATGTAAAAGGCCACTTGATGAGTGGAATTAGTTTTGTACTGCCGTTGATTATTGGCGCTTCACTAGTTGTTGCCATTCCGAAAATGATTGCTCTTGGTATGGGGATAACAAGCTTAGATCCTTATGCTGGCACTGAAGGCTTTAAACATGCGCTTTATTTGATTGAACAAGTAGGGTGGACAGGAATCGGCTTGATCAATACTGTCTTAGCTGGGTTTATAGCGTATTCTGTTGGAGATAAAGCTGCTTTAGGGGCCGGCTTTATCGGCGGTGCGGTCGCTTCTAGCACAAATGCTGGTTTTTTAGGTGCAGTTATTGCTGGGTTCTTAGCAGGATACTTAGTGAAGTGGGCTAAAGAACATATCAAATTACCGGAGTCATTTGCTGGAGTGATGCCGTTAGTCATTTTACCCTTGATTGCAACATTATCCGTAGCGATCGTCATGGGCGCATTACTCTCTGAGCCATTGGCGTGGATCAATACTAGCTTGGTTGAATGGATTCGAACCATGATTGAAAATGACGTCAACAAAATTTTGCTTGCAGTCATCATGGGGGCAATGATTGGCTCTGACTTAGGGGGACCTGTAAACAAAGCTGCTTGGATGGCAGGAAATGTTTTATTAGCTGAAGGAGTGTATTTACCAGCAATTATCGTGAATGTTGCGATTTGTGCGGTGCCATTTGGATATGCCTTAGCAACTTTATTCCACAAAAATCGATTCAATAAAGAGCTATTGGATGCTGGTCGTAATAACTTTATTATGGGCTTTATCGGAATCACAGAAGGAGCAATTCCTTTTACATTAGTCAATCCATTACGGCTTGTACCGATCAACATGTTGGGAGGAGCAATCGCTTCAGGTTTGGGGATCGCGTTAGGAATGTATGACAAAATGCCGCCAGTTGGAGGGATTTATGGCTTCTTCACTGTTGGGAACGGTTGGGCGTATTTGATTGGACTATTTGCAGGAGCTGCTTTTATCGGTTTTATCGCTCCTTTATTTGTGAATTTCAATAAGCAAGAAGAACAAAAAGAAGACATTACGCTCGATGATATTGAATTGAGCTTTGAAAATTGAGTAACAAAGCCGATTAGCTAACTAAATAGTAGCGAAAGAAAAGGCACAAGCAGATGATTTTCTAAGAACGCTTTTAGCTTGTATGATAATGGCAAAACTTGGGTAAGAAAACATGAGTATTTAAAGAGAAACGATTTTCAAAATTCGAAGTATTTTATGTAAGGATCACGTTATGCGTACCAGATGGTAAAAAAATTGAGAAAAATTAATAGGCACTAACGACAACCATCGTTACGTGCCTTTTTAACTACTGGAGAGGAATGATTGAATGAAAAAAACAGTACATGTCGTACCCCACAGTCATTGGGATCGCGAATGGTATTTTACTACGAGTCGCTCGAAAATCTATTTGATGCACGATTTAAAAAAAGTCATTGAACAACTAGAAAAGGATGATCCCTATGAGAGTTTCATTTTAGATGGACAGGCTTCGCTGTTAGATGATTACTTGAAGTGGCGACCGCAGGACAAAGAAAGGATTCAACAACTTGTTCAACAAGGGAAGTTGGTTATTGGCCCATGGTACACTCAAACCGATCAATTAGTGATTTCGGGAGAAAGCATTGTTCGAAATATGTTATACGGCATGAAAATTTGTGAAGAATTCGGGACATACATGAATGTTGGGTACGTCCCAGATTCTTTCGGCCAAGCAGCCAGTATGCCACAAATCTATCGTGAGTTTGGCATCAATGATACGATGTTTTGGCGTGGTGTCAGTGATGACGACGTTAAACATACAGAGTACAAATGGCGTGGAGAAGATGGTTCGGTGGTCAATGTCTATCAGATCCCAAGTGGGTACTACATTGGCGGTGCCATTCCTGAACGAGAAGCAGAATTAGCAGAGTTCTTACATCAAGAACCGTTTAAAACGACTTGGGGACGCAGTGCTACGGATCAAGTGTATTTTCCAAATGGTTTCGACCAAGCACCAGTCAGAGAAAATCTTCCAGAATTGGTTGATCGAATGAATCAACTTTATGAGGATGAGTATGAGTTACAATTTTCAACGATTGAAAAATACATTGCCGCAGTCAAAGAACGCCATCCTGAGTTGGAAGAAATCGCCGGTGAACTGATCAATGGCAAATTGATGCGAATCCATAAAACGATTTTTTCTTCACGTCCTGATTTGAAGGCGATGAACACTCAGATCCAACATTACTTAGTCAATGTCATGGAGCCTATCTTAACGATGGCCATGCAATTAGGATTTGAGTACCCCGTGGAAACAGTCATAGAGATTTGGAAGTTAATGTTTGAAAATGCGGCGCATGATTCGATTGGTTCTTGTGTTTCTGATACGACCAATGAAGATATCTATATGCGCTATAAACAGGCGCGAGATATTTCCATGAATCTTGTCGAATTGACTTTACGACAGATTTCTACTGCAATCAATAACCCACAAGCACAAGAAATTACTTTCACGCTCTTCAATACCTATGATACAAGGCGCAATGGGGTTATTGAAGCAGAGGTTTATTTGCCACAAAAAGAGTTTGCGATTCTTGATCAAGCTGGTCAGGCGTTGCCTTATACGATTTTAGAGCTTACCGACCAAACGGAGTATGTTTTGAATCAAGGAAATATTTTAAATCCAGTCAAGGAAATCTATTTGCCGGAGAAAGTCTATAAAGCGAAGATTGCCTTAGAAACGACGGACGTGCCGAGTATGGGGTATACCCAGCTGACGGTTGATTTGAAAGGTGATACAAGCGCACCATTGCAGGAGGTTAAAACCAATACGGTTGAAAATGAGTACTATCAGATCACTGTCAATAACAATGGTTCTTTGGATATTCTTGATAAAACCAATCAAGTGCTTTACCAAAACCAAGGGATCATAGAAGAAAATGGCGACGATGGTGATTCATTCAATTATTCACCACCTGTGAAAGATTTTGTGATTTCATCAATTGATGCGCAACCAACGATCACCATTCAGCAATCAGAAATCTATCAAAAGATTCATGTGGCTTTCACGTTGAAGGTTCCGAAGAATTTAGCTGAACGTGCAGAAAAGAAAGTCTCGTCTTCACTGCCGATCCAATTGACGATGGTGTTGAAAAAACAATCACAACAAATTGATTTCAAATTAACGGTTGAAAACCAACAAGTGGATAGCCATCGGGTATGTGTGCTATTTAATACTGGGATTGCCTCGAAATTTTCGCTTGCTGACCAACAGTTTGGTACGTTGGAGCGCCCAGTTGTATTTGAAAAAGAAATGGCCCTTTGGGAAGCCAATAAAGAGCAATGGAATGAGCAACCGATTGCCATAGAAACTTGTCAATCCTTTGTCGGTTTATTCGATGCGTCCCATGGCGTAGCAGTCATGCCCCAAGGGGTACGTGAATATGAGATTGTGGGAGAAGCGTTTGATACGATTCGCTTAACGATTTTCCGGACCTATGGCTTCATGGGAAAAGAGAATCTACTGTATCGTCCAGGGCGTGCTTCAGGAGAATCAGTGATTGAGACACCAGCTGCACAGTGCCACAAAACGATGCATTTTGATTTCTCCATTGCTTACTTTGCTCAGGGATTTGATCAAGCAAATGTTGCACAACGTGCCAAACAAGCAGTAACACCGATCACTCTTTATCAATACGCAGAATTCCTGAATTCCCGCTTGATTTTTACTTTAGGATCGGTTGAACCAACTTTGCCGACAAACTTTAGTCTTCTTGAGATCAATGGCAATTTAACCTTGAGTGTATTGAAAAAGGCGGAAGAGCGTTCAGGTTACATTTTGCGTCTATACAATGGGCTTTTAGATGAAGTGGGGCATGCGACTATCACATTTAACCATCCAGTGAACGTAGTAGAAACAGTCAATCTAAAAGAAGCTAAGAAAGAAGCACTTCTGGTGGAAAAGAATGCCGTCACTCTTGAAAAGATTGACCATGCAAAATTTGTGACATTGTATGTGGAATGATCGTTACTGAGAAAAAGTGACACGAAGTAGTGAGTCCGCTTATGAGACAGAAAAGCGAAAAAGGTTCGTAAGTCTTATTAAAGTACTTACGACCCTTTTTGTTTACTAATGCGAAACAAGCAAGAATCTGGCTCTTTTTCAATAAGGACTAATAAGTTGTGCAAAATCAAATCTGGAAAGCGTAACTAGTTAACTTATGTCACGTCCCCATGACTTCAGCACAAAAATAACTGAAAAAAATGGATCGAACTCAAATAAGGGTAATTGGCGCTTGGATCAGAAAAAATAAGGGACCACTGATCCTCACCAATATGGTAAAAGATGGAGTTGAAGTAGAAGTGGTGAATAGTGTTAAGCGAACATAAATGAATCGGAAATAGTAATAGAACTATTTACTGACTGTCACATAAGTATTATATATACAGAATAAAAAGTAGCAATCGTTATTCAGTATGCTACTTTTTGTGGTTTAAAAGAATAATTACTCTATTATGCATTGTATAGCAAGTCTTAGCCTTTTAAGTTATGATAATCAGATAAAGAGGACAAGGAGAACGACGATGAAAGAACAATTACTTGCTTACTTACAAAATCAAACAGCTTTTTTCTCTATCGAAAATGTAAGCGATATTTTCACCGCGAAGGATATTGCTGAGAAGTTTTCAGTCAAGAGAAACACGATCAGTCACTATTTAAATCAGTTAACGGAAGAAAGACATCTAGTAAAAATTACTACCCGGCCAGTGTATTTTTTTCATAAACAGGCATTTGAAATCCAAAATTATCCCTTAACCCAAAACGTATATGATAGTCTAGCTGCTGTTGGAGCAGAAAAGCCCTTTTTTGATCGAAAAGAAGATTTCTTTTCCAGTGTAATCGGCAGCAAAGGCAGTCTGGCAGAAGTGATTGAACAGATCAAGATGGCAGCCTTCTATCCAAATGGTGGGCTTCCCTTCTTGCTGACGGGGGAAAGTGGTACTGGGAAGAGTTTTCTTGTAAAAATGTTCCATCATTATTGTGTGGAAAATGAATTATTAGAGAGCGATGCTCCGCTGATCACGATCAATTGCGCGCAGTATGCCAACAACCAAGATTTATTGACGAGTAATTTATTTGGACATGTGAAAGGAGCCTTCACTGGAGCAGAAGAAGATCGTAGAGGTGCATTTGAAGCAGCAGCCGGCGGGGTACTATTCCTAGATGAAGTTCATCGACTGAATGCCGAAGGACAGGAAAAATTATTCACTTTTATGGATCAGGGAGTTATCTATCGAATGGGGGATACGAGCCGGTCAATCCCAGTGGATTGTCGGCTGGTGTTTGCGACGACCGAAGATTTGAAACAAACATTTCTAACAACCTTTTTGCGACGAATCCCAATTCAAGCAACACTGCCTGCTTTGGAAGAACGGACGATTTCCGAACGGAAACAGCTGACCTTGCAAGCATTCTTTGACGAGCAAAAGCGTATTGGCCTGCCCTTGGAGCTCTCGCCCCAAGTAATCGAAATATTAACGACTAGTCATTTTTCTGGGAATGTCGGTGAATTGAAAAGTATGATTAAGATTATTACAGCTAAAAGCTATACAGCCAGTCTAAAACGGGAGGTGAAAAAAATAGCGGTCACTGTGTATCATTTACCAGAACAGTTATTGCAGTTGACAAAGGAACCCAATGAATTAGTGATGATGCAACCGATTCTTATTGATGGGCAAACACAAATTCAGCAGCTAACTGCGGAAAGTGAGCCAGAACAGCAAAAAATCATTCAAACGTATGAACAGATTTTGTTCAATTATGTCCAGGCGGGACAGGACTTTGCGACAGCTGTCCCTCCTATTTCTAAAGTGATTGAAAGGCTGTTTGAAAATTTATTATTTGACCATAAGCAGGAACAAAAACAGCGGACAATGATTTTTGTGACAGAGCATGTTCAGCGAATGATGGAGCAAATCGAGCATTCTTTCCAAATCAGCTTTAACGGTAGTATGGTTTATACGATCAGTTATTATTTGTGGCTGCGCAGAAATGTGGAGTGGCTGCCAGATGATCAAGACAAACTTTTATTGACAGAAGACCTGTTGAAAAGTGTTAAGAAGCATTATTCTACAAGTGATCGCTACACCGAAAATCTGATAGGTTTAGTACAAAACGCATTGGATATTGAACTAACGAGTATGGACCGAATCATTTTTACACTTTATATCAACGATATGGGATATTCCAAAGAAACGTTGCTTCCACGAAGCATCATAGTAGCCCATGGCTATGCAACCGCCAGCAGTATCGCAAATGTTGCGAATCGCTTACTGAATGAATCGGTTTTTCAATCTTTTGATATGCCATTAGAAGTTACTCCTAAGCAAATTGCGGAAAGGGTCACCGCATATATTCAGAAAAACGATGTATCTAATGGACTCGTTGTCTTGTTCGACATGGGTTCTTTGAAAGAAGTCTATCAATATATTCCAGAATTGACGGTACCGATTGTCATGATGAACAATGTAACGACAAGTGTAGCCCTCGCTGTCGGAGAATGCATTCAGCAGAACGTTTCGTTGAGAGAGATTCCTGAGCGGGTAAATGCTTACCACCAAAATGAATGGGAGATCATTCTTCCGAAAGTGAAAAAAGAGAAAGTTGTCATTACGACTTGTTCAACTGGAATTGGAACCGCTGTTCAAATCTCCACCTTATTAGAAAAAAGTATTCCTGATCATTTACAGATTCTGATCCTTCCTTATGAATTCAACCAGTTGGAAAATAGTGAACATATGAAACAGATATTAACATCTTATGATGTTGTTGGTATTATAGGAACCACTAAACCCCGCCAAGAGCTGGCTCCTTTTATTTCTTTAGAAGAACTGATTTCAGGCGCTGGGACAGAAGTGTTATTAAGTTGGTTAAAGGAAGAATTGGATGAAGAGATGATCGCCTATGTGAACAATCAATTAGTAAGAAACTTTTCATTGAATCGAGTGATTCAATCGGTAACGATTCTAGATACAGAAAAAGTAATTTCCCAAATGGAATTTTTCGCGGGAGATTTGGAACGCATGTGGCAGCAACGGATCACCAATGATCGCAAACTTGCGTTGTTTGTCCATACGAGTTGCTTGATTGAACGTCTTATTCGAAACGAAGCCATTGATAATTATCATGCTAGCAACACATTACTCCAGTGTCATGAAAAACAGCTGAATGAAATCAAAAAAGCGTTTAGTGTCATTGAGAAGGTTTACAGTGTCGCGATACCGGAATCTGAAGTTTGCTACATTTATGATGTTTTATTTGGAAACACTGATTATTCAATGGGTGAAGCGGACTTTTAATCAATAAGAAAAGCGTGCCACTTTTTTTGGCACGCTTTTTGCGTTTAGTAAGGTGTAACTTGGAGCAAAGTGAGGTGAAAGCAGTGGAACAAATCGTTATTTTAGCATCACACGGAAGATTTGCATCAGGAATCTTACATTCGTTAGAACTTATCTGCGGTAAAAAACAATCAGTCGTTGCGATTGACTGCTATGTGGAAGAAACATTTGATCTGACGACAACGGTGGATACCCTGATGCAAACATATAAACATTCTGAAGTGATCGTTATCACAGATATTTTCGGCGGTAGCGTGAACAATGAATTTTTGCGTTATATCCAACAACCAAATTTTTACTTGATTGCAGGCTTGAATTTGCCATTGTTGATTGAATTGACGACACAATTTCAAAGAGGAGGTGCAATCTCAGAAACGATCCACCAAACGCTAGCCAATTCGAAAGAGATGATCCAGTTTTGTAATGATAGTGTAGAAAAAGAAATCGAAGAAGAAGAATTTTAGGAGGGTCAACATGATTATTTTGACACGAGTCGATCATCGACTATTACACGGACAAGTCGCATTTTCCTGGACGCAAAATTTAGGCGCAGATTGCATCTTGATTGCCAATGATGATGTGCCGACAAATGATATTCGTAAGACAGCGATCAAACTAGCAAAACCGCAAGGCGTCAAACTGGTGATTAAAACAATTGAGGATTCCATCCAAGCATTACAAAGCAGCGTGACCGATAAATACAAATTGTTCATCGTAGTAGATTCCATCGAGGATGCCTATAGATTAGCAGAACACTATCCAGAAATCACTAAAGTCAATTTGGGTGGGATCAAAGCCAAAGAAGGAACTAAGAATATTGGAAAGGCAGTTAATATTTTACCTGCGGAGGAAGAAATTTTGAAAAAAATGATTGATAAAGGAATTGCTGTCGATATCCGTCAAGTACCTTCGGATAAAAAAGTCGCTGTCGAAGATGTTTTATAAAGAAAGGGGCAAAAGAGATGCTGCAAGCAATATTACTTGGAATTGTTGCATTTATTGCGCAGTCTGAATACGCATTGGGAACATCATTACTGTCGCGTCCGATTGTTACTGGGGTGTTTACAGGAATAGTATTAGGGGACGTAAACACAGGAATTATTATGGGTGCCACACTGGAATTAGCTTTTATTGGTTCGTTTTCTGTAGGTGCTTCTATCCCACCAGATGTTGTAACAGGAGGAATTCTTGGCACAGCATTCGCAATTACAGCAGGAGCGGGAACTGAGACAGCTTTACTATTAGGACTTCCAATCGCTACATTAACGCTAATCCTGAAAAATGTATACTTAGGCCTGCTTATTCCAATGATGAACCAAAAAGCTGATTTATACGCGACTGATGGGAATTACAAAGGTGTGGAACGAATGCACTTATTAGCCGGTTTTGGCTTGTCTTTGATGTTAGCCCTTATAGTTACGATTTCCTTCATGGTGGGCAGCAATACGATTAGTAAGTTATTGGAGATGATTCCGGTATTTGTACAGAATGGATTATCAGTTGCAACTGGTTTGATTCCAGCCTTAGGGTTTGCCATGTTGGCTCGGTTGCTGATCAACAAACAAGTTGCTCCTTATTTCTTTTTAGGTTTTGCATTAGCAGCTTATTTAGAGATTCCTGTTACGGGAATTGCGATCTTTGGAGCGATAACTGCTGTTGTAGTTGTGAATTTAAGAAACATTCGTGAACAAGGGCAATCTGTTCAAATGACTTCAGGGGAGGTACTTGATGATGAAGAAGACTTCTAATGAGAAACCCGAGATTACCAAGAAAGAGTTGAATCATGTCTTTTGGCGTTCATTTCAAATGGAGTTCTCATGGAACTATGAGCGACAAATGAATTTAGCTTATGTCTATGCTATGATTCCGATTTTGAAGAAACTCTATAAAACAAAAGAATCTATGGCTGATGCGTTGAAACGACATCTGGAATTTTTCAACACGACCCCGCATATCGTCACGCTTATTTTAGGAATCAACGCGGCGATGGAAGAAGAAAATAGCAATGATCCGAATTTTGATTCATCAGCAATCGAAAACATCAAGACTTCTTTGATGGGGCCTTTAGCAGGGATTGGCGATTCTTTCTTTTGGGGAACGTTACGGTTAATTGCCACAGGGGTAGGAACTTCATTGGCATTACAAGGGAATATACTAGGTCCGATTCTGTTTCTATTGATTTTCAATGTCCCACATCTACTATTTCGTTATTTTGCGACTGGTTGGGGATATAAACTTGGATCGGGATTTTTAAAGAAAATTCAGGAAAACGGTTTGATGGAAAGCTTAACCTATGGCGCGGCGATTATTGGGTTGATGGTCGTAGGAGGAATGACCGCTACGATGATTGATATCAACATTCCGTTGCAGATCGGTTCAGGAGAGAATGCGGTTACGGTACAAAGTATCTTTGATGATATCGTACCGAAAATTTTATCATTAGGTGCATTTGGCGCTGTCTTTTATCTTTTGAAAAAAGAAGTCAAACCGTTGATTATCCTGCTTGGATTAGCAGTCTTAGGTATTTTGGGATCCTTGATTGGACTCTTTTAAGGAGGAATTGTTGTGGCAACAATGATGGACTATATACAGGAAGAGCAAGCAACATTAGTTAAGATCTTGCAGGAATTTGTTCCTAAAAAAGAAGAAAAAAGAGCTGCGATCGAACATCTATTGATTTTGGCAACAGGTTCTTCTTCAAATGCCTGTTTAGCAGCAAAGTACGCGATGGAGAAATTAGCGGGGATCACTGTCACTATTGAAGAGCCATACCACTTTAATCATTACGGACATCTTTCTAAAGAAATAGAGACAGTTTTGGCGGTTTCTCAAAGCGGAAAAAGTACCTCTACTATAGATGCAGTGGCGCATTTGTCCGAACAAGGTTTTTACACAATCAGTTTAAGTAGTGATTCCCAAAGTCTTCTGGCTCAAAAAGCAAACGAAAGAATTGATCTAGGAACTGGGATCGAAACCGTTGGATTCGTGACAAAAGGATATGTAGCAACGGTATTACAACTCTATTTAATGGGGGTATCTATTGGTTACAGTAAAGGAATACTATCCGATGAACAAGTGTCGATGACCAAAAACCAGTTAGAGGAGATGATTGAGGCCATTCCGCAAGTTATAGCTAAAACGATTGATTTTTTTGAGAAAAACGCAAGCATCTTTAAACTAGCGAATCGGTTTGTGGCAGTCGGTTATGGACCAAACTGGGGAACCGCTAAAGAATTTGAAACGAAATTCACCGAAACCATTCGAGTGCCTTCTCAAGGGTTTGAATTGGAAGCTTATATGCACGGACCTTATCTTGAAGCCAATCATCAACATGTGCTCTTCTTTATAGAAGCACCAAGCTCGAATCAATCAAGAGCCCAACTATTGCATGATTATATAGAATCTCATGTAGGAAAAGCTTATACGATCACCACAGCAGTAGCAAAGAATCCCGATACACTTGGGCTGGATGTAGCATGTGAAGAAACTTTTTCTTCTTTGCTTTTAGTTATTCCGTTCCAAATTTTCTCCTATCTCGGGGCAGGTGCTAAAGGGATCGATCTGAATAACCGTATTTTTGATGACTTTGATCAAGTTTTAAAAAGTAAAATTTAGAGGTGGAAAAATGCTTAAATTTAATGAACAACAACAAATTGATGATATCCAAGGAATGTTAGAGCTACGTCCTGAAATTGAAAAAATAGTCGATTTCCTTGATGAACAAGGCTTTGATGCGATTTATTATCTAGGAATTGGTGGTACGTATGCTTCTGCCATGCAAGCAGTTACCTACATCAATGGAAAAAGCGACCTACCAGTTTACGTCCAACATGCGGCAGAATATTATACAACCGGTAACCGTCGTTTGACTAAAGACTCGTTAGTTATCTTGTCCTCTGTTACTGGAACGACACAAGAAGTGGTTAAATCAGTTGAAGAAATCAAAAAAGTAGGAGCAACCTTATTAGGGTTTATTGATACAAAAGGCAGTATTTTGGCGGAACAATGTGACCATATCATTACGTATCCTGCAGCAGGAACAGAACAAATAAAATTCTTTATGGTGGCAGATCGGTTAATGAAAAACCATGGAGATTTTCCTGATTACGAAGCCTACTATCAAGAATTGGAACAATATTTAGCAAAAGGATTAGTAGAAGCTGAGAAGCAGGCGGATGAATTTGGGCGAGGATTTGCGGAGAAACATCGTCATGATGCCATGCATTATTTCATCGGTGCGGGAAATCAATGGGGTGCAGTCTATTCTTACGCCATGTGCTACTGGGAGGAACAAAGCTGGTTACGTTCAAAATCGATCCATGCTGCTGAGTTTCTTCACGGAACGTTGGAAATCGTTGATGAAACTACACCTGTCACAGTGTTTTTAGGAGAAGACGAACAACGCCCATTATCAGAAAGAGTCGCTAAATTGTTACCAAGAATTTGTGCAAACTATACATTGATCGATACGAAGGACTATCCTGTTTCAGGAATAAGTGAGAAATATCGTGGCCGAGTGCTTTCTCACTTATTGATGCATTGCGTGACACAGCGGATTGATGCCTATGTCGAACAAATGAATTGCCACCCGCTGGAAATTCGACGCTATTATCGCCAATTTGAGTACTGATAGAAAAAAAGGGTAAGATGATAGAGAAAAAGACAATTTTAATGGATCTCAGAGGGAGTCTGAAACATAATTTTTCTATGGAGTAGATAGGGAATCAATCTGAATAAGAGAAAGTGATCTATCTTTAAATGATATAATTGAACAATGTATAGAGCGTTTCGTTAACCAAATGTTAATGGAACGCTTTTTTGGTATGTTTTTGGGGGACAAAAAGAAGAAAATGTTTAGTTTGGGAACGCTATTACAAGTACTCGATGAAGAGGATGAGACGATTAGCGAGGGAAAGAAGGCAATTAATTTAGTTTAAAGTTAACTGGAAAAGGAGGGGGTTTTTTGAATCAAAAGGTTCCTAATATTTTTGAAAGATATGGTGGTAATCTATCTTTGAAAGATACCCGAAAAGTGGGAATTCATTCTAAGAATTTAGACAGAAATATTTTGATTCTTGAAAAGAGCATAGATCATCTACTTAGAGGCGAAGCGTTTTGGGAGTAAATAGATAAGTGGTGAAGATAATGATAATCACGTAAGTATCCCAATAATCAACAGGAGAGAATAAAACCCTTGTACGCCTTTTTAAAGGTGATAAAAAAATGTTTAAAACAAAAAAATGCCACCACGTACACTCTTTTCCAAACTACCGAAGTAGCCAAGAGTGTACTGGTGACGTGGGTTTGGCACCCAATGGGCCGTGAGGGGCTCGAACCCGCGACCCGCTGATTAAGAGTTCGTTATTTTATTTAATTTTAAATGAAGATACGCGAATGTACAGCATTTTTTAATCATTATATTCCGTCGTTTTTGACAACTTCTTGTATATCCTACCCGAGTTTATACCCGAGAAAATTATTTTTTTAAGTTATTTAATGTCTTCTTTTAACAAATTTTCAAATGCAGTAGTCGCTACATCTTTTTCTTTTCGTAAGACATGGCCATACACATTCATCGTCGTGTTAAAATCTCTATGACCTAATCGTTTTTGAAGCTCTTTGGGGGTCATATTAGGATCACTAAGTAAATAGGTAGCAGATGTATGCCTGATGTCATGAAAACGGATGTGGCGTAAACTGTGGCGTTTGGTGAATCGTTTGAACTTCTTATACAGATAACTTCCACGCGGTAAAGTTCCATCTTGTTTTGTATCGAATATAAAATAGTGTTTTAATTTCTTCACGTTTAATTTCCAACGAATCTTTTTGTTCTCTTTGATTAATTCATCTAGCATATCAAATAAATAGGCAGGGCCGGTTACTACTTTTTCATCATCATCATTTTTCAAGCCTGGCAGCAACCGAATATCTGATTTTCCATCTACTTCTGATATCCGCTGATGAAATCTTATTTCTTGTTTGTCAAAGTCAATATCTTTTTCTTCTAAAGCTGCAATTTCCCCTTGTCTTGCTCCTGTAATAAATGCTAGAACAATTAAAGTTTTAATTTCAATACTTTCCTCAAATGCTGCTTTTAGCATTGCATGAATTTCTTCTTCCGAATAAGGTTCCTCGATATTCTTTTTTACGCCTTTTTCTTTCGGTATTTTTACATTTTCCACAGGATTTTCTTTAATTGCACCGTACTCATTTTTAGCCATCAAAAATAAGTTGTTAACGGCATATAACATACGAAGCTTTGTATTTCTTGATAAAGGTTTATCAGAGTTTCTCTCAGGATCTTTTGTATTGATTCTTTGAGCATTAACAACAATTCGTTTTATCATGTATGGTTTGATGTCAATTAGAGGAATAAAATCGAATTTATCAAGAAATCTATTATCGATCATTCGCTTATAGTTATGATAAGATTTTGGCTCTAAATTTTTTTCAGCTTCCTTTAACCATATTTGTCTGTAAAATTCACCAAATGTGATACTGAATAAATCTAATGAATCATCATTCATGCCTTCGAATTGTTCTAACCAAATATTTAGTTCTTTGTATGCGGATCTTTTACTATTGGCTTTTATAGTTTTGCTTTTTCTTTTGGCTGAGCCGTCTGGCTTATATCCTAATACGGCTCTAAGTCTATATGTTTCGTTGTCTATTTGCTCTAAGTATCCTGTTACTTCTGACATAATTGAATCAGCTCGCTTTCTCTGATACAATAGACACGTAAAGAAGCCTATTGTGTAGGTTTGTTGTCTTTGCACGATCTAACTCTTGGTGGGGTGGGATCGTGTTTTTTTCATTTTAATTATATAATTTGACTATAAATAGGCCGTTCAATTAAGAGGTGAGAGAAATGAACGTAAAAGCTTAATAAAAATTCTAGAATCATTACCTGATAATTACATTGTAAAAACAGTTGTAGCAGTTAATGATGAGGGACATTACACTTCAATTGAATCAATTAGCAAAAACAATATTTAAACAAGGGAATAAGAGGTAATTATTTATTGTGAATAGATTCGAAAATCTTTGAGTTAGTTTGTAATATTTCTAAGCTAGCCTTTGAGTAAACAAGTGCCTCTTCGAAAGAAAGAGATTTATTATAATCCTTCAAACCATTAATGGGAGTTCGACCTATGACATTAGAATTATCAGTCATCAAAGTGGAAGCTCCACTTTCTAAATCAGATCTCCTCAAAATTTTTTCGATTTGAAGATACTCTAATCTAAGATCTCCTAGTTTTTGAAAAAGCGTGTGTGGATAGCTGTCGCTTAGTGGTAGCTTTTCTTCTATTGAGTTGATAAAAACTAAAATTGCCTTTGCACACTTAGAGACATCTTTTTCAACAGGATAATGAGAGCCGTGAATGACGGTGTTTCTTAATGCTTTAATTTTACCGGGAATATCTGGAGCAATTTCATTAAAAAATGCTGCATATAGAGTATTGAAGGCCCCGTCAATTTGAACTGAACTTTTAGAAATCGGTTTAAGATAATCAATCAATTCTTTGTATGAAAAATTGAATTTCTCCATCATGACGAGTTGAACAAAGGTTAGTCTAAACATTTCATAGCTATGATAAAGCGAAGTAAATGCTTCGAAATATTCCTTTTTATGATATGCATATAAACCATTTTGAAAGAATATTGGATAATCTGGTACTGCATGAAAATATTTAATTTTGTGTCCCCTATTTGAGCAAGTTAACTCATGAAAATGATTATTGGTGTATTCTCCGACAGCAAATCCAAATTCGTTATTTTTGGAACAAATTGTACAGTTAGAAATTATTTGTATTGACAAAAAAATTCACCTACCATCATGTTTGTTAATCTTATGTTAAAATTAATTTAGCCGATCTTAGAAATGAGATCTTTAGTCCGTGTTGTAGCACGGACTTTTTTTGTGTACTTAAATCAAAAAACGATAAGCGCTTTCTGGCAAGCCGTACAAATTAGTCAATTCCTCAATTTTGCGAGGGTATCGATCAGTATCTTCTCTATATAAAGAGACAATGAGATTCGCAGCAAAACAATTAGCTTCACTTTCTGATTTACTGCGAGATGTCCTTGTAGATACATAATAACTAGATAAACCACGATGTAAGATTGCGTGGCCAAGCTCATGAGCGCAAATGTAAAAGCGCTCCTCAGAATTTTTAAGAGTATCATTCAAAAATATAATAGCACGTCCTCGAATTTCTTGAAATTGACCTTTAGGATTATCTATAAAAGGAACATATTTAACTTCAATGTTCATATTTTCACAAATGTAAAAAGGATTAGCGGAATGATACTTCCGCTTGATCTTTTCGACTAAATTTATAGTATCCAACTCCATAAACAATCACTTCTCTTTGCCTTTTTCTTTGTCTTCTTTAACTATATCCCAGAAAGTTGCAGTAAGAATATCTTTAACACGCTGTATTTGTTCGTCTGTCAGAGTTTCTCCGCCATACGCCATATTGACATTTGAATCTAGCAGTTTGTCGAGTTCAACTAAATCAACTTTTGTTGCCCACTCAGGAGCTTGTTTTCTTCCTAATAAGTAATCCACAGAAACACCGAAATAATCTGATACTTTTGCTAAGCCCTCCGAATTAGGAGATACGGATTTCCATTTACTGAAATATCCATTTGAGTATCCTAACCTTTTTTCTAGTTCTCTCACAGATATTCCATTTTGCTTTGTTAATTCTTTTATTTTTTCGTATGGATTCATTGATATGTCAACCTTTCTAGACTGACAAGAAAAAAGCGTAGAATAAAACTCTATTTTTCGTTGACAAAATAGAGTTTAAGCTCTATACTTATTCTTGTAAACAAATTTAACAACTAAAAAAACAATAAAAATACTATTGATTAATAAACGCCAACCGCCAAGAAAGCTATTTAAATCAATGTTTGTATGTCTTATTTAACTATGTACAAAGTATAGAATAAAACTCTATTGTTTGTCAATGAATTTAGAAAATAGTTGTTAAATTTGTTTACAGGTATTTAGGAAAGGAGTTTTGAAATGACTGACATTGCTGAAATTACACAAAAAGACAGAGAAAAAATAAAAGCTTATGTTGAAAATTCACGTTTTTTAACATACACAATGCTTGCAGATAGATTCAATATCGACAAAAGCTACTTATCATTAATTTTAAGTGGCAAAAGAACTTCTGCTGAAGCGAACAAAATTATTGATTCAATTATTGCTATGTATGAGTTATAGAGAACAGGAGGTCGGAAAATGACAAATCTAGCTTTAGTTAACATCAAAGATCTCAAAGCTTCTTTAATAGAGGCTGAGATAAAAAATGAAATCTGGGATACCAAAGAAGCTGCTGCCTACTTGAAAACTACCACAAGAACACTAACTAAAGATGCTGAGCTAGGAAAAGTTCCTGCAGCAAAAGTTGGAAGAGAGTGGCGATTTAGCAGTATAGCTTTGTTTAGATATTTGAATGGAGGGTATAAAAAATGAATAAATCAGACGTTATAATTGTTGGATTTATGTTAGCGATGTTGGTTACTATTACACATTTTAATTTGGTATTTGGCGTAATCTATAGCATTTGTTTGTTTCTGATCAATTGGCTAGATGTTTCTAATCAGAAACAAAAAAGACACGACCGCCGGCAAGCATGATCGTGTCCAAAAAAATCTTTCAATTCATTATATCACAGGAGGAAAGAAATGATCTCAGTAAAAGGTTTAGGCGATGAAATATTTGAAGCAATGATGAATAAAGCTCAACAAGATATCCAAGAAAAGATTTTGACTGCTGCAAGTTATGGTCAAACGAGTTGCACGATCCGCTCAAAAGGACTAACACCTTCATTTTTAGCAGCATTGGAAACAGAGGGTGTATCTAGTATTGAACAAGACAACGACACGTTGAAACTGTTCTGGGAATTCTAGGAGGTTCGTGATGAAAGACTTTGATTCATTAGGTGCCAGACAGGAACCGCAAAAAGATCTAAAGCCAGTAGCTACTGACTGGCAAGACAATCCTATTTATGAAGGTGACTCTTGCTATTTAACCGAAGATGGCTACGTGCAAGAAGCGGATATTTTGGAATATGTACAACAACATTTTCCAAAGATTGCACTAGGAGGAATTTAGGGATGACAAATGATGTATCAGAAAAATTAGCGAATGAATTACAAAGTCTAAGCAAAGAGTTTTTCAATAAAGTTTTGGCAACAAAAAAAGAACTTCTTCCTTCGATGAAAGAAGAAGAACTGTTCTTTTTACACAAAAAGTTAAATGAATTCAGAAGAGAAATTCCATCTGATGGATTCGATGCAAATTTTCATATCGGACAAATTATGACAGATACAATCCTGATTGTTTTTGCAGATGATGATCTTAAATACGCTGATTAAGTTTATCAAGACTGTCGTAAATAGACGTTAATCTCAACTGATTTTCTATAGTTGGTTCTTTAATGAACAAATCTAAGTATTTAATATACGTACTCAGTTTAGTGAAAAAAGCGTCTATATCGTCAAACTTTAAAGTTTCCCAATTATTGAGCAACTGATTCCCTAAAGAATTATAGTTTTTAAGAACAGATGAGTATAAATAATATTCTTCATTACTAATACGAGGATCGAATAAGTCCATTTTACTACCTTCCTCTAGATCTCTAATGTTCTGCATAACTAATCGACAGATTCCAGAAAGCTCATTATAGGTATCTTTTTTCAACTTATACATTTTTATCGCCTCACTTTCAAAATAAGTATAGCAAAACAAAGGAGAATAAAATATGGCAAATGATTTAACACAAACAACACAACGCTCACTAGATGAACAGGTGATTGGAAATCTAGAAAGGCTTCGAGAACAAGGCTTAGAAATGCCACCAGGATATAGTCCACAAAATGCTTTGAAGAGTGCTTTTTTCGAACTGACAAATAATACAGGCGGAAATCTGTTACAGATGGCGGCAACTAATCAGGAAATGAAAACATCGATTTCTAATGCGCTTCTAGATATGGTCATTCAAGGGTTATCTCCAGCGAAAAAACAATGCTATTTTATCAAATACGGAAATAAGGTTCAGCTGATGCGTTCGTATTTTGGAACGATGGCAGTTCTTGATCGTGTGACTGGTGGAGCTGATATTACTCCAGTTGTAGTGCGACAAGGTGATGATTTTCAAGTTGGCATGAATGGACCACACATGGTTGTCACTAAACACGAAACGAAGTTTGAGAATTTAGACAATGAAATTGTTGCGGCTTATGTAGTTATCAAGTTAGCGAATGGCAAAGAAATTACGACAGTCATGACCAAAAAACAAATCGATCAAAGTTGGGCGAAATCCAAAATGAAAGGTTCAGGACCTCAAAAGGAATTTCCGGAGGAAATGGCTAAGCGTACAGTAATCAATCGAGCAGCTAAATCATTGATCAACACAAGTAATGACAATGATTTATTACTTCAAGCAGCAAAAGACACTTTAGAAAATGAATTCGATGATGAGCGTAAAGATGTTACACCACAGCCTAAACAGGTTGTAGCACTTGAAGAGAAGCTGTTCTCCAACAAGAAGGCTGAACCAATTCAAAAAGAAGCAGAAGAGATTATGATCCCTGACGATATTCAAGAGGAAAACACTCGTATTGCGAATATGCCAGGATATCAAAAAATCGAACAAGCTCATCCAATCATAAAAGAAGCAGTGAGCGAACCGATTCAAGAAGAATTATTAGATGTGCCAAATTTCGGACGTGAGGAAGGTGTAGACGATGTCACTGAATTCGATGATGATGACTATCCTTTCTGATGAAAATTACTATTCAAATGAAGCTGACTGGCACTACATGTCAACATCACAATATAAATTGTTTTTGAATTGCGAAGCGGCGGCATTAGCAAAACTTAAAGGCGATTGGCAACCGATATCTGACCCTAAAGCTCTTTTAGTTGGAAACTACGTACATTCTTATTTTGAGTCAAAAGAAGTACATGAAGCATTTAAAGAAGAAAATAAATCCAAAATGTTTTCTAGTCGCAAACCTTTTGGACTATTGAAAGATTTCCAGATCGCCGAACAAATGATTGAGCGATTGAAACAAGAAGAAGCGTTCATAAATATTTATCAAGGCGAGAAAGAAACAATTGTAACTGGCGAATTATTTGGGGCGACATGGAAAGGTAAAATCGATTGTCTGAATGTCGAAGAAGGGTATTTCGTTGATATCAAAACAACGAAGGATATGCATGAACGCAAGTGGAATGAAAATTACGGATCAAGAGAAACGTTTATCGTCAACTTTGGATATGCGCTTCAAATGGCAATCTATCAAGAGCTTCTTTTACAGCAATACGGAAAGACGTTTATGCCAATCATTGCAGCGGTTTCTAAACAAACGCCTAGCGAGGCAAGGTTGATAACGATTGATCAAGACAAGATGAGTTACGAGTTAATCATGCTGAAAGAAAATATTGAAAGAATTGTCAAAGTGAAAAATGGCGAAGAAAGACCGATACCTTGTGGTACGTGCGAGTATTGTCGAGGTAACCTTTCAATTACTGGATTCACTAGCATGGACGATCTTTAAACGGAGGTGCTTTGCGAATGAATCTAGGATACATCAAGTTATACCGTAAAGTGACTAGTTCATTCGTTTGGACCAATTCCGATATGTTCAAGCTATGGATATTGTGTTTAATGAAGGCTAGTCATGAAGATAGAAAATTTTTATTTAACGGTCAAGAAGTACGTTTGACAAGCGGACAATTCGTCACAGGAGCCTATGCAATAGCAAAAGAGTACAACGAAGGAGTCCCGAGTGACAAAGCAATTGCATGGCGAACGCTATGGAGATGGCTTAAGAAATTTGAAAATGAAGAATTATTGACAATCCAATCGAACGCTAGATATAGCGTTATAACAATAATAAATTGGTCTGACTATCAATCGAGTGACAAGCCAGTGACAAGCGACGGACAATCGAATGACAAGCCAGTGACAACAAACAAGAATGATAAGAATGATAAGAATGATAAGAATAATAATCCTCGCAACTCTCGAAAAACACGAGAGTATGCAGATGATAATCCAAATAAAAAATTAGCGATTCTTTTATTAAAACTCATTCGAAAAAATCAAAACATCAAAGAACCTGATTTGGATAAATGGGCAAATACAATTCGTTTGACTATTGAATCAGATAAACGGACCGGAAAAGAAGTTCAAGACATGATTGTTTGGTCAACTAGCCATGAGTTTTGGTCCACTGTGGTTCAGTCACCCACTAGTCTTCGGAAACATTTTGACAAGATGACGGCTCAAAAAGACAAACGAAAGCAACAAACAATTGCAACGGAAGATTTACCAGAAACAGGTGAGGAATGGTAATGGATAAAAAACTAAGCGCAATGGCAGCGCAATATGGTGGACTAACTATCACAGAATCCAAATGCCCCAACTGCAGTGATTCCTTATATGTTTGGAAAGCGAAGAACAAAGATGGCACAGATCGATGCGGCCCAACTTGCATTAACAAATCTTGTGGCTATCGGGAAATGGTTTCGAAGAATCAGAAACAAGCCATTTTGAAAGCAAATGAAGCTAGAAAGAAAGATGCAATCAATCGAATGTTGAATAGCTCAATGATTACGGACGATGCCATTTGGACCTTTAATTTCGATAATTACAAAACTGTTGATGCTGAAACTTTTCAAGCGAAACAGATGGCTCAAGAATGGGTTACAAAAATTGTAGACAGTAGCACAATTCATGCAGTGATAACCGGTAGACCAGGTTCGGGTAAAACACACTTAGGTGCTGCGGTTATTCAAGAAGTGATGAAAAAATCAAATTACAAAATATCTTGTTCGTTTATCAGCTATCGAGAGCTACTTGAGCAATTAAAGTTTGCGATGAATGATCCAGAAGCACGAAAATCGATCACAGGATCATTGATGGCTGAAATAAAAAAATCTGATTTTGTCGTGATTGACGATTTAGGAGCTGAACTTGGTCGAATGGAAGAAAACAATCAAGCAACTTCTTATGATGTCGATGTGCTTACATCGCTCACAGAAGCTCGTTTAAACAAAGCTACCATCTTCACGACTAATTTGTCGTCGAAACAATTAAAACATGCCTACGGCGAGCGTGTGTTCTCTCGTGTGATGAATGGGACGAAAGGCAATATTGCAGTATTCAAAAATACCGAGGACAAGAGGAGGAATCCAGTGTGACATTTGTAGTAAAGAAAATGTGTTACTTAGACAAAAATGGAAAAGGTGTCATTTCAGCAGAGCAAGCACATCACCACGAAAGCTACGAAGCTGCTGAACTAGTTGCGAGTACATGTGGTGGCGAAATATTCAAGACAATTAAGCGTGAGCGAAAGCATGCAAAAACTAAATTCGTAGTTGCTCAGAAAGAAGTGACACCAAAGAAAAACAATCAAGATTGGATGAGAGGTGCAAAATGACTTGTTTAAGATGTAATGATGAACTGATGATTTGGTACAAGACATCGCTTGGTTGGTCAACTTGCGAACCTTGTCCGGTGTGTAATAGAAATGGCGAAAAAGTGAAGGATCGAATTGCTAGATTAAAAAAGGAGCATAGGCAATGGCAACAAGAAGCAAATACGGAAACAAAAAGCACGAAGTAGACGGAATCATGTTTGATTCAAAAGCAGAAGCTAGATACTACATGAAATTAAAGCGGAATGGTATAAGCTTCATGCCTCTATCAGAAACTTATTGCTCGATGCAGGAGAATGTATTGCTTCAAGAAGGATTTCTATGCAATGGGCGTAAGATCGCACCAATCCATTATAGAGCGGATTTTGTAATTTATGAAAATGGTCAAGTAAAAAAAGTGATTGATGTCAAAGGTTATCAAGACGCTAACTCTATGCTCAAAATGAAAATGTTTGCTCATAGATATGGCTTTCCTGTTACGTTCGCAAAGTTCGACTCAAAGATCAATAAGTTTATCGAAATGGATTGTTTTGAATCGGCGAGACAGCAACGGAAAAGACAATCTGAACGTAGAAAGAAGAAGCTCCAGTGACAAGCTTCTATATAGAATTAGTTACTTGAAAAAATCACTTATGAGCAGAGTGAAGAACGATGAAATAATTGCTATTAAAATTGCTGACCAAATAGGGTGTTTATTGTAAAAAGATTGATTACGCAAGAAATTTTCTCCTAAAACAGTAACAGAGGGATAGGATACATTTAAATAAGGAACAAATTCGTCTATATCTAATTCAATGCCTCTTACGTATTCATTTTCGATTGCTATCTCAACAATAAACAAGTCATCTTCTGGATTAACATTAGTTCTACCTATATTATTTTTCAAACTGTATTTGCCATTAGCTACATTTTTTAGAAATTTTTTCATTTTTCGTGAATCTGTTTGTTTATCAAAGAATTTAGTATAAATTTTTGATCCTATAATTTTATAACGAACTCTTCTAATAAGTTTTTTTAAATGCTCTTTAGGCATATTAAACATTCTAAATTCAACTCCTTTAAAAAAATCATATCAAAGAAAGTAGGAAAATAAAATGACAAAACAAGTAAATTTCAGACCTGAATTAAAGAAAGTAACATCAAAATCAAATGGGAATACAGAAGTGTTACTAGTAGTTAGTAACGGATCTCTTAGAGGAAGTACAGAAAAACTGACAGAGTTTCTAGGATCGACTGTGACTGTCGTGATTCAACCAGAAACGATTGAATACACTCTGCCAGTTAATAAGCAGACGAAAAAACCAAACATTGAGTACGTAGTAAATCCAGATGGTACAACTGAAATCAAAAAAGAAGAACAAACTTCTCTCGATGTGGGTGACGATGTAGAAGAAGTTGAAAACGTGAAAATTCTTGTTTCAAAAGAAACAATCGATGAGTTTATTAAAAAGGCGACAACCCTACAACTGCCTGAAAAAGTAACTGTGAATATCAGAGACGTTCTAATTCGTTTGGAGGAAGGCGACAACCTGAATGAAATTGCAGCTGATCATGAATTGTCTGAGACTGCTTTAATCGATCAAATCGAATTAGCTAGACAATACTTTGCGCCATTTGCGGATAGCTGGTCCAAATCAAAAGATGACATCATTTTCCCTGAAGAATAATGCGTTTGAAAGAATACAATATCATCCTTGAGAATGCAAAATTCACGTGGACGGATGAAGAGATAGAGCAAGCCCGCTTGCTCTTTTCTCAAGGAGTGAAACCAAGTGTAGTCGCTGAAATAATGGATCAAAAGATTATTGATATCAGTTTGTTGCTGATCCATTTAATCAACGAAAAAATGATTTGAGGTGAACAAGGTGATTCAAGTTGCAGGAATACGAACTGGAAAAATTTATTTCACTGGCAAGGACAAAAGCGAAGCAAGTCAGTGGTTGCTGAAAACATTTACCAATAACAAAAAGCTACGAAATCATTATTCAAATGAATTTTTGAAAGATGATCAGATTATGCCAGAGCCGATGATTTTGACTACTAAGAAGATTAGCAAATGAAACGAATATCGATCAGTAAAGCCATTCGTCGATTAAGAAGCTATCTATACACATGCGCTACTGGCGAAGAACGAAAAGGCTTAGAGAAAGCTATTACTATTTTTGAGAGTATGGAGGAAGAAAAATGATACCGAAGTTTCGAGCGTGGGATAAGAAAAACAAGTCAATGCATGAAGTTGAATTAATAGATTTTAGCGATAATATAGGCTATTTATCCATAGAAAACGGTAGAGGTGATTGGTACAGTTTTGAAGTCGATACCATACTCATGCAATCCACAGGACTGAAAGATAAGAACGGTGTGGAGATTTTTGCTGGGGATATTGTAGCGGTCGAAAATCATCCATTTCAAAGAAAAGAAGATAGTGGTGCAGGAATAGAAATCGAAGGCAATTATGTAGTTGGATGGAATCAACACGACTTAACATGGTGTGCCGGAGATTTATTATTAGCTAGGCTAAAGCCTTATGTAAGGGTCATCGGAAATATGTACGAGAATAGTGAAATATTGAAGCAATAGACTAAGAAACCAGCCATAAAGACTGGTTTAGTTGTTACTTTTTAAAGCGATAGATTAGATATGCGATAAAAGTAACAACTGCGAGAAATAGGCCAATCAAATATCTAATAAAAACAGATAACGATTGATCAAGTCCATAGTTAAATATTTTAATTATAAAATAAAAAATCGGACATGCAAAAAGAAACATTGTGTAACATTGAGCATTACATTTTGCAAATCTACAAATAACTAGGACGAAAAGAATAACTATCACCCAAAAGATAACTTTTGCAGTTATAAACAAATGAGCCACCCCCTAAATCCCCCACAAATTAACGCTAACACGTTAGAGATTTAGAGACGAATAATAAGATTGAAACTCAGATATATTCAAGCAAGTGAACAAAAACACATTGGTTAGTTTTTATGAAGGAGAACAGTAAATGAAAGCAAAACAATTAATACCAATTCTACAACTTAACCCAGAAGCGGAAGTCTTAGTCTCAACCGTGGATTATTACGAAAAGAGTTATCAAGATGCTGGCTACGAAAGAGGTTCTAATCAAGAAATCAGATGCGTAAGCCTTAATAAGAAATCTGGGATCATTTATTTAGAAGGCGGAGAAGAGAGAAGCATTTAAAAGGAAGTGGAATGAATGCCGAAAATATTAGATGCATGCTGTGGTAGTCGTTTGTTCTGGTTCGATAAAGATTGTAGTTTTGCAACGTATATGGATATACGAGAAGAAGAGTACGAGATCCACGGAAAGAAAATAAATGTGAAACCAGATGTTGTAGCTGATTTTAGGGACATGCCTTTTGAAAATAATGTTTACGATTTAGTTGTATTTGATCCGCCACATTTAAAATGGGCTGGCCAGAATTCGATTATGAAAGGTCAATACGGACAGTTAGATAAAGAGAACTGGCCAGAAGATATAAAACAAGGTATGTCAGAGTGTATGCGAGTCTTGAAACCTAGTGGAACATTGATTTTCAAATGGAATGAGAACCAGGTAAAACTCAAAGACGTGTTGAAAGCAGTTGAACCATATAGCCCTTTGTTTGGAAATAAAAGGAGTCAAACTCACTGGTTAGTTTTTATGAAGGAGGAACAGCAAAAGCCAGTGTTGCCTGAGTTTGTAGCTAAGTGGTTTGAGGATGCAAAGGATAATTTAGAAATTCCAATATTCTACGAATGTGTTAGAGCGATGGAGATTTGCAAAGAATATCGTAATGAATTTCATCAATGGTTTGCCAATTCGAAAAAAAATCCAATCGAAACACTCATTCGCATGAAAGATGGCTACGAGGTCGAGAAAGAGCCGATGTATTATGTGATATTGAGTGAAAATAAAGGTGGATGGAAATATACTTTTTTAGATGAAGAAGGAAACGCTGATTATACAAATAACAAAGCACATATTCCAACTTTTACTGAAAAGGAAATCAAAGGGAATGACGAACGCTTCTGGCCATTTGCTGTGCCAGTGAAAGAGGTGGAAGGATGAGGGGATTGATAATAGTCATTTTAGTCTCTACAATAACTTCTTTTTTTGTTTCCTTTCTCGTAATGAAATTCCATTTAAGAATACTTAATAAATGGTTGCAAAAGTTTTTCGATGAAGAAACCAAACGAATAAAAAGTTACTTGTCTAGAGGCAAGTAGCACAAAAATTTTTAACAATTGGAATAGGAGTGTCAAGATGGAAAACGCTAAAAGCTTAATTATATGGAATAAAGACGGATCAACAATGAAATTTGAGAAAGTAACAAATTTTATAGAGGACTGGCAAAGAGCAAAGCGAATATTGCAGTTGCTCGATTAGTGGATATGAAGACTATATAAACAGCGAAAGAATGTACTTCTAAGAGAAAAATTTATTTTCTATAAAAATAGGAAAGTATCATTATGAAAAAGACCACAGAGATAAATAAACCTACCACATAAAAAATGAATATTTCTTGCGATTCAATATAGGTATGTTTAACAATTTGTACAATAAAAAATACTATAGGTAAAAAAGATAACATGAGGAGCTTATTTGTTCTAGAGTGTTTGACAAAGTAACAAAACGCGACAATACCAATACAAACGGGAATCCAAAATAACAGCATGCTCCACATAGTCACTCAACCATCTCCTATACGCTTTATTATCAATAGATAATATCATTTTTCGTAATAAAGATAAAAAAATAAGTAAGGCTTCTCATTAAATATAAAAAAGACAGCCGACCACTGGCTGTCCTTAGCAGAATATTGAAATAGTGAGCCATCTGTTTTCCGCCAGATAGCTCAACATGTATATGGGTAACGAGTGCAACCTCGCTACTTGAAAAGCTTAGCATAAGCATGGGTATAAAAAAAGCCGGATTCCTCCGACCTTAATTAATAATTCTGACACAATTATTATATCATAAATGGAGGAATCAATGGATGGTACTTTTCGATGTAAAGAAGTATGAGACACCAGAGGCAAAAGATGTGGATATGGATCGCACAAAACATAATGTTGGTGTTTTCCTTTCAGCATATCTGTCAGCTAGATGTAGGGTAGGTCAACCTCGTGAGCCTAAAGTAACAGCATCTTACTCCTTGGTTCCACCTTCTACTGCAAATAATACATTTGAAGCAGAACGAATGATGATTGAGAAAGAGGAAGCACAACAAGAATTTGAGTACTTGCACAAATTATTTATTCGTGGCTATTCAGCAATTCAGCATCCGCATAAACCTGATGTAACAGAAAGACGGAAAAAGATATTCTATGATCGTTATATCAACGGTATGTCGATTTATGTAACTGCTCAAAGAAATAATACGAGCGAGGAATCTGTAAAAGCAGAATCGAACAAAATCATCATTCAATTTGCTTCTTCCTTAGAACTGGTTGCTTTTAAGTAGCCAGTTTTTACACTTTTTATACCCATTTACTACCCAGAAGCTTTCCTTTTTATACCTTTTTTGTACCGATCAACTACCTAGCAAATGATTTATTATGATAGTGTCGAAAGATTAGGAAACAGGACATCGACAAAAACAATTTGAAGGGAGGAAATCTCCCTCATCGTTGTAATTAAGCTTCGATAGACAGCAGCAAATAAACTAAAGGATGTGGGGTTCAGCTCCTGCGGATAGTTCATATGTTGCTGTGGCGGAAGTAGGAGACGCAACGGTCAATGGTGAATAACCTCGTGAGAACCTAGTAGGTTCTTGTGTGTAGTGCAATCCCACTCCAGTGACTTTGGGAGGACTTATTTAACACTGGTCAGTGTAATAAGTATCTGACCCATAACAATAGCAACTGAGGCTGTGGTAGGGAAGAGAAGCGGTTGTCAGGCTTGTGTAAGGTTGTTGGATTTGTTTGTATCTACAATATGAACATGCTTTACTAATTATCAAAAATTGTTTATCCTGTATGGAAAATGTTCTCAGAGGTGAAACGATTTATGTTAGAAACTAGTGAATTGAAAAAAGATGGCATCTACATGGCTAAAGTAGTCGGAGAAAAAGAACTTTATAAAATCAAAATTCGTAATATTTTAGAAAGAACAGCAGTCGTCGAGTTAGTGGACGACAGCAATAAGGTAGCTGTAGTTAAGTTAAAAGATATTAGAGAAGCTGTCCTATAAAGGATAGCTTTTTGTTTTGAGAAAAAATTTGCCGATATCAAATCTGGCAGATTGTAGGGCCTATTTACTTATAATTCGAGTTTTGCAACAAAAGCTACAAAATAAAAATTCGTCTGAGGGTCTTTTTAAGCTAATAGAGAGAAGAGCATCATTATGTTCTGTATGATACCCGATAGCAGTGATTTCATCTTTTTGTTTAATACGATGGCAAGTGCATTCGTGAATGACGAATCGATTATTCGATATTTTTAACTTTTTCTTTTTGATCACATAGTAAGGCATTTTACTTACCTCTCTTTTTTACTCTATTATACAGCGAAAGGATAAAAAGTCATGAAAAAGTTAAATCAGATGAATGATTAGAAGGGACAAGGTAAAGACTCGTAAGCAATACAAGCTACATTTTTTTACAACATTTGATCAAAGTGTATTGTCTAGGGAGGACTGTTTACACAAGTCTGTCACTTAGAATGTATGAGATAAACTTGGATGTTACAGAGTCTTGCTACCAATATCTTAGGAGGGAATTATGAAAACGAGGCAAATAATTTGGAGAAAGATTACACGCTAATCCAAGATGCGTCAGAGGCCAATAATCAAATTATATCAAAAAAGCCTATACTAGTTTCCGCTAGTATAGGCAAATGACTATAGTAAAAAACAGTTTACAAAAAACGAGCATTAATGTCTAGTGAAATCATTATTGCCCATTTATAAGAAAATCAAACACACTTCTCTGTGTAGTTACATAAGATCGCTCGTTGAGAGGTCTTTTTTATTTTGTCTTAAGGAGGAATGAACTCATGAAACAATACACTGATAAAGATTTTGAGGAAATGAAACAATTAAAGAAGGGCTTTGAAGAAGTTGGTCAAGGTCAAGTATTTACGATTGGAACTATTCAACGTAGATTACGTGTTGGAAAGGAACGAGCTACTGCTCTTTACAATGATTTGATCTCAGATAGAGAGAAGGCCACGTGATGAGAAACTACTGGTACGTATCACTATCTAATAGGTATCCACAGCCGAATGAAGGTGATCTAGTTAGAGTCGTCCAGTCAGTTCAGATCAAAAAGAAATACTCCATTGTAGAAATGACCAGAGAAGCGACACCGAAAGAAATTGACAAATATAATCTTCGATACTGTGGATATGGCTACTTTAATGAATCACATATTGAAGAAAATATTAACAAGAATTCGAGGGATACAAATGCAAATTGAAGTAATGAAGTTACAGGACTTAAAGCCTGCTGATTATAATCCAAGAATTAAGTTAGAACCTGGTATGGCCGAATACGAGAAGTTAAAACAGTCCATTTTGGAATTCGGCTTTGTTGATCCACCTATTTTTAACAAACGAACAGGAAATCTCGTAGGCGGTCATCAACGGGTTGCTGTGGCTAAAGATTTGGGCCTATACGAAGAGATAGACGTATCTGTCGTTGATTTACCACTTGATAAGGAAAAAGCTCTTAATGTGGCTCTCAATAAGATTACTGGGCATTGGGATGATGAAAAGCTTTCTGTTTTGTTGAAAGAATTAGAAAATGAAACCATTGTTTTAACAGGGTTTGAATCGGAAGAAGTAGAAGAATTACTTACTGCGTTTGAGTATAAAGAAGATACCGAAAAGCCTGTAATAGAAGATGGATTCGAAGTGAATGAATTTATAGAAAATCATTCTGATCCTAGAACTAAATATGGTCAACTATGGAAGTTGGGTAAGCATTATTTATTATGTGGCGATGCTACGAAAGCGAGCGACGTCGAAAGATTGCTACAAGGTAAAAAGGCGGATTTAGTTGTCACTGATCCACCATATAATGTAGCGGTGAAATCTGATAATAAAGATTTAAACGAATCTGGTCGAGATAAAATTATGAATGACGATATGAGTGATGAAGAGTTTGATCAATTTTTAATGTCTGTATTCCAAAACTATGCTAATGCAATGGAAGACAACTCGGCAATTTATGTCTTTCATGGATCTTCTTATCAGCGAGAATTTGAAAATAGGATGAATGCCGCAGGAATTATAGTTCGGTCACAGTGTATTTGGGTTAAAAATAATGCAACATTTGGTTGGAGTCAGTATCGTTGGCAACATGAACCAGTTTTCTATGCACATAAGGAAAGATATGCACCTACGTGGTACGGAGATAGGAAACAGACAACGGTTTGGCAAGACGACTTACTAGAAGATTTACCAGCAACCATTTGGAGAGTTCCCAAAGATGATGTGAATGCATATTATCACCCGACGCAAAAGCCATTATCACTTATTGCTATACCAGTAAAAAATAGTTCTAAAAGGCAGGATATCGTTTTAGATTTATTTGGTGGCTCTGGTAGTACATTAATGACCTGCGATCAGTTAGAACGTATTTGTTATACTCTCGAATTAGATCCTCTATTTTGTGATGTAATTATTGAGAGATGGGAACGAGCGACAGGCAACGAAGCAATTTTAGTTTCAGAATAAAAAAGAAGCCGAGTGCGTAAACACTCGACTACTTCAACGAGGACACTAAGCCCCCGAAGATACAGAGAATGCCCACGCGTGGTTTTTCGATACCCTCTGTATCTTTTAGCATCATAACAGATGTCGGGGTGCTTAGACAATGGAAAACGAAAAATTTGATTTAGACTATGAGATTGAAAAAGCGATGGAGAAAGCAGAGTCTATTGATGAATATAAGAAAATCATTCGAATAGCTTTGGGGAAATGGCTTAAAAATCTCCAGTCAGGACAAATCAAGTTAGATAAAGTTTCCGATTTAAAGATATTGATTGAAGCTGATCTTATGTTGAAAGATATTGATGATTGAGAGATAATCAATGTAAAAAAGGAGATCAGTAGTTTGAATAATGATAAACTGACTATTACTGAATTTGAAAAAACATTAGAAATTGTTTTTTCAAAAATACCTGAAGAAGAAAATGAACTGAAATTCTTGGTTTCATCTGACATTGGCTTTGAAATTTTGAATTTAAAACTATCTATCAATATTCTATTAGATAGAAAACATTACACGGGAATCTTATCCCTAATAAGAACTATGATGGAAAATCATATATATTTGAAATATATATTGGAGAAGAATTCGAATAAAAGAAGCAGAGCTTATCAGTTAAATGTATATAGAGATGTGAAAAAACAATATGATGCTCAAAAAAAGAATAAAAAGCTACAAAAAATGATTGCTCAAGATCAATGGTTAAAAGAGCAAACAGATTTATATGAACAAGATGAAGCTAAAATAAAACAATATTTAAAAGAACTTGATTCACTTTATGGGCACAAGCTAGTACCTTGGTATAACGATGATGGAAGTACAAAAGGAATATACAAGCTGTTTGAACGTATGGGTAAATCCGATTGGTACGATGGCATATATAGATACTTATGTATGGAAGCCCATGGGAATAATGGATTAAAACATTTTGAAATGTTAGATAATGGTATGACAAAATTAAAACCAACTATATTGAATGAAAAACAAATTAGTAGTATAAGTTGTAAAATTCTGAATGAAACAAGAAAAGAATTAGCAAACTTGATTTCTTAGAAAAACAAAACTCAACCTAATCAGAATGTGAGGTGGTGTATATTGAATGGCAAGAAAGCGTGATCCAAGACGTGATGAAGCTTTCAAATTGTTTGAAGAGTCTAATGGAACAATAACTAACCGAGAAATTTCTGTAAAGTTATCTGTCCCAGAAAAAACTATTTCAGCATGGAAATCACGTGACAAATGGAATGAAGTACTGCAAAAAGATGAATGTAGTACTTCAAATAATCATTGTAGTACTGCAAATAAAGGTGGCGCACCTATCGGTAACCAGAATGCCATGGGGAATAAAGGGAATAGCAGCGCATCACCGCCATCAGGCAATAAGAACGCCTTGAAAACTGGCGAATATGAAACAATATTCTTTGATACGTTAAGCGATGACGAGAAGGACATCTATTCAAGTTTGGATGATGATCCTTCTTGTGTTTTATCTGAAGAAATACGGCTACTGAAGATTCGACAGCTACGAATGATGAAAAGAATCAAAAAAGCCGAAGAAGGGTTAAATGAGGAAGAAGTTGAGCGGCTGCAACAGCTAAGAAAAATAAAAACTCCTATAGAAAAAGATGGTAAAAAGCTAGAAATCAAACGTGAAGCAATGCAAGATATCCAAGTAAGTAGAAAAGTATACCGTAAAATTGATGATATTCTTTCAATTGAAGATTCACTAACTCGGATTAGTAACCAGTTGACAAAATCGATTAAACAACTAAATGAATTATCCCTATTAGGAGGAAAAGTTGTATTAATGGAAGAGCAAAAACGGAAAATAGCCTTTGAAGCGGATATTCTCGAACATAAAGTCTCTAAACTTATTCTTAAACAAGGTGAGCAAAGTAAAGTTCAAGGCCTTATTGATATTGGCCAAGCGATTATTGGTCCAATAGAAGAAGATGAGGAGAGTGAAACAGATGAGTCAGTTGAAACTATCGACTAAACAAAAAGAGAATATTTTTCAACCACTTAAAGGAATTCGGATGGAGATGAACGAGGGAACGATTCGTTCTGGTAAGACGATGTCAGATGCTCAAAAGATGGCGTTAATATACGCAGGACATCCCGATACGAATCATCTTGTTCTTGCTTATAACCAAGAACAAGCCTACAGAATGTTTATGGATTGTGAAGGGTTCGGACTAGAACATATCTTTGCCAGCTGTGCTGAGATTCGACACGATGAGCATGGGGATCATTTATGGATCAATCTACCAGAGGGAGAAAAGCGGATCTATTATAAAGGCGGCGGAAAAGTAAATGCTGTCGGCGCTATCACTGGTATGTCATTTGGAACTGTCACTTTTTTGGAATTCAATCTGCTTAACAAAGCGGTCATAGAGGAGGCTTTTCGTCGGACTAAAGCTTCTAGTTTTCGTTATCATCTCGCTGAACAGAATCCGCCAGCACCAAATCATCCGAACCTAGAAACTCTTAAACCTTTTATAGAAACTGGGTCTTTTAAGTTTCGTCATTGGCGACCACAAGATAATCCTATTTTAACGAAACAAGCTTTGAAAGAATGGGAAGCGGAATGTAAAGTCTCCGAGTATCTTTACAAACGAGATTGGCTAGGTGATCGTGTGATGCCTGAAGGTGTGATCTATTCAATGTTTAACGAAGATACTCATCTGTCGAAGGGAATCATCGGCAAGCCTGTAGAAGCATTCTTTAGTGCAGACGGCGGACAAAGTGATGCAACTACCTGTTCCTTAAATCTCGTTACATGGAAAGACGGAAAATATTATCTCTATCGAATGGCTAACTTCTACCATAGTGGTGCCGACACGGGTGTCACGAAAGCGATGAGTGAGTATGCCAAGGAAATTAAGCAGTTTAAAGAATGGTGTTATAAAGAGTGGTCATGGCTGCCTAAGCATTCAAAATTCTTTGTCGATCCAGCCTGTAAGTCATTGAGTGAGGAATTACGTGTGTTAGGAATCGTCACAACAAAAGCAGACAACAACTCAAAAGACAAAGTAACCAGCAATGGCACTAAAATTGAAGTAGGGATTGAACGAACGCAAAGCGCCTTTTCAAAAGGACGCTTTTTTCTTTACGATCATGATGGCAAGTACGGTCACTATCATTTCATCAAAGAATTAGGAATGTACGTTCGGAATGATTCGGGCTACCCAGTGGATAAAAACAACCATGCATTAGACGAATGTCGTTATGCGATTAATTACTTTACGAAACGCTATGTTCTTTAGCAGGAGGTGATCAGGTGTCATTTTGGCAAGCAATAAAAAGAGTTTTTGGAAAGGGGGCGATTGCGATAGGAGCGAAAAAAGAGCTACAAAGTATTTTAGATCATCCAAAGATTCAAATGAGTCGTGAAGAATATGATCGTATTCAAAACAGCTTGCTCTATTATCAAGGGTACACCCATTGTAATTCTGATCAGAGGGCAAAGGCGAATATCAATATGGCCCGCAAGGTTGCTTCTGAATATGCGAAGGTAATGTTCAATGAACAGGCAGAAATCACGATCGGAAAAGACGATAAATCAAAAAAATATGATGAAGCTAGCGCTTGGATAGAGTCTGTGTTTCAACATAATGACTTCAAGCGTAATCTCAGTAAGTATCTTGAACCAGCAATGGCTCTTGGTGGCTTAGTTGTGCGACCTTATTTCAATGATCAATCAGGACAAGTGGAATTTTCATGGGCGCTCCCGGATGCCTTCTTTCCATTGGAAAGCAGTACAAATAAGATCAGTCAGTGTGCAATGGCATTTAAAACGATCAAAACCCAAGGGAACAAAACGTTCTATTATACCTTGTTAGAATTCCATGAGTGGATCGATGGTGAGTATTGGGTCTCTATGGAACTATACGAAAGTGAAAAATCTAATGTGTTGGGGATGCAAGTATCTTTAAACACATTAAAGCAGTACGAAGAGTTTGAGGCGGCTGTTCATGGTGAAGAAATTGAACGTCCAATCTTCTCTTATTTTAAGACAGCAGGTTTTAACAATATCAACCCATACTCACCACTTGGTGTTGGTGTGTACGATAACTGTAAACGAACACTTGATCGATTAAACAAAGCTCTTGATGCGTTCGATCATGAAATTGACGTGGGAAAGAGAAGAGCGGCCTTTCCTGAATCTATGCTAAGTGGAATTCCTGACAAGGGAACAGGCGAAACGAAATTAACCTTTGATAAAGATGATGACTTCTATGTCATTGTTCCTGGTACGAACCCTGATGAATTTAAAATTACTGATTTAACTCATGATATTCGAACAGAACAATACATCGGAGCAATTAATCATCGCTTGCAACTTCTAGAAATGGAAGTGGGGCTGTCAACAGGTACGTTCGTTTTCGATGGTGCCGGGGTACGTACTACGAATAAGACGGCAACTGAGGTAATCAGCGAGAACTCGCAAACGTATCAATCAAGGAACCAACAAACAACCGAATTAGAGGAATTCATTCGGGATGTTGTGCTAGCGCTGTGTGAGCTAGGTCGAGCCACAGAAGTTGATGGAAAACCACTATTTAGTGGTGAATCTCCAAATCGTGAAGAGATCGGTGTGAATTTTGATGATGGCATCTTCTTAGATAAAAAGTCAGAATCTGATTATTATCGTGAACTGAAAAACGATGGGCTGATTCCCGGATGGTTAACTTTAGCTAAAATAATGAAGTTGCCTGAAAGTAAGGCAAAAGATCTTTACCGACAAGCGCAATTAGATGTAATTGATGAGACTACTGGTAAAATACGAGATTCTGGATACGAAGACTTCGAGGAGTGATTGAATGGCCATTACACCTAACCAGTTAGATATTGAGGCTTCTTACATTCAAGATGCTTATATGGCGATGGAAGATGAGATCATGAGGATGCTTGTTAAGCATTTGAAAATGCGAACTCGAACACCTTTGAATGAGGACAACGCTTTTCGTTGGAAAATTGAAAAGATGCAGCAATTAAACCTTTTGAATCCGCAATCGTTGCAGCAATTGGTCAATGAAACAAGTCAGTATTCTTATGATCAGCTACGTAAAATCATCGTGGATATGGGGTTTGAAGTCATTTCAGATCTTGACCAAAACTTGTCTAAGCAAACAGGAAAAGAACCACCATCACGAACTGAGATTGACAATGTGATGAAATCGTATCTCAATCAGCAATGGCGAGATCTCGACAATCATGTCAATCAAACGCTGATCGACACTAATTATCCGAATAATCCACTGGCTAAGATGTATCAACAAGTTTTAAACGATACTGTAGCCAAAATCATTGGCGGCACTAAAACGCCACAACAGGCGCTTAGAGAATCGATCTATGCGATGGTGGAAAAAGGGGTGATGACGACCTTTGTCGACAAATCAGGACGTGAATGGAGCCTTGAGCGCTACGTTCGGATGGTTTTGAAAACCACAACTCATCGAGTTTATCAGGATCTACGACTTAAGCGAGGGTTAGAGTATGGAATTGTTACAGCGCTAATGAGTAGCCATATAGCTGCACGACCACACTGTGCCCATATTCAAGGCGGATGGGTCTTACTTGTCCGTAAAGAGGATGCACCGGAAGAATTACGTCATATTTCATCGATCTATGATTATGGATACGGTGAGCCTGACGGAACCCAAGGTATTAATTGTCGACATCGATTGTACATCCAAATCTATGATCCGGATCTTGATATTCACATGAAGCAGTATAATCCAAAACAAGCGATTGACAATGCGGACTTGGTTGCCAAGCAACGCCGCATGGAAGTCGCTATTCGTCGTGCTAAGCGGCAATTGAACGCAGCAACGACAATGGACAACAAAGAAGATGTTCTGCACTTCAAACAACTGGTCAGACGACGTCAAGCAGCACTGCGTACTTTTATCAATGAGCATGATCAATTGTTACGTCGGGATTATTCGAGAGAGCAAGTGTATTCATAGAAGGAGGAAGTATGGTGGAGGATTAAAGCAAATTGAGCTTATCTGAAATCTTACTAACATTTTATGAAATTGGTCTTGCTTTGAAGTTTGAAGATTTTGGTTTGTTTAGTCTAGCTTGCTAGGCTTTTATTTTGTCCTGAATATGACATTAAACTGTTTATCTACCGAGTGAGCGGTATAACTCACACTCTAAACTGGTACCAACCAGAATAAAAAGGAACGGAGAATGAATCATGGAATGGATCAAAGAAATTTTATCAAAACACGTCGGAGAGGATGGGAAGTTTGATCTAGACGGAGCGACAAAAGAAATAAAATCAGAATTTCCGAAAAATGCTGTGCCTAAAGCTGATTTTAATGATAAGTCTCAAAAGCTAAAAACGGCAAACGAAGATTTAACTGCCGCAAATGCGCTTGTTGAGCAGTTGAAAGCATCGAACAGTGGAAATGAAGATCTGCAAAAACAAATTGATGACTATAAAAATCAGTTAGAAACCGTAACCGCTGAAAGACTAGCAGATCGTAAGAACGCTGCGATTGAATTAGCTTTAACACAAGCTGGGGCTAAGAACATTACAGCTGTGAAAGCTTTGTTGAAGGCAGATGAGTTGGAAATGACTGACGAAGGTGTCAAGGGATTAGATGATAAAGTAGCCGCACTGAAAAAAGATGAAGGCTATTTGTTTCAATCAAGCGATCCTGCACCACAGCCAAAGAAAAAGCAATTTGTGGCTGCTGGGAATACAGGCGGTGGCGAACCACCTAAAGAAAAAAGCTGGAAAGATAATCTAGCCGAGAATATTGCAAGAACAAAAAATAATTAGGAGAGTGTTTTGAATGCCAGTAATTTTAGACAGTAAAGATTTAGCGAAAATTGACAAGGAATTTGCAGCTGAGTCGCAAGTATGGGAAGTATTGACCCAAGGGGCAAAAGATATCACGGAAGCTGATTTTGTGGGTACTCACGAAGTACGTGTAAATGAAATGCAAGGATTTACTGCTGCCGATTATAAGCGGAATAAAGAAAACGAACGGAATAATATCTCAGTTGAGAAATCAACTTTAAAATTGGAAAAGGAACGTTGGATGGGCTACGACATGGATCGCTTAGATCAATCGGAAAATGCAGCGTATCAAGTAGGTGCGGTCATTGAAGAGCACACTCGATTGGTTACGATTCCTGAGAAAGATCAAACCGCTGTTGCACGTTTACTTGAAGCTGGATTTGATACTTCTGACAAGGTTTACAAAGGAAAAACGGTCAAAGAATCAATCACAAAATCTAACATTTTAGATAGTTTCGATGATGCTGAAGCATACATGACTGATGCGGAAGTAATTGGTCAATTCGTAGCATTTATGTCTAGTGATGCATACAAAGCATTGAAAAATGCAGATGGTGTTTCTAAGACTTTTACTACCAATACTGTTCAATTCAACGGTATCGATCGACGTGTTGAGATGCTCGACGGCACGAACATCATCATCCAAAAGGTTGCTAAGAATCGATTGCAAGTAGATGAAGAGAAACACATTAACTTTATCATGACACCAATTACTGTTGCTAAGCCAATCGAGAAGTACAATACGATTGATTTGGTTCCTGCTGACCAGGATCGTGGCGGTTACCGTGACACCATCAAAGGATTGGATTATTACGATTGCTTAGTACTTAAGAAAGCACGTCCAGCAATCTATATCTCTTATGATGACCCAAAAGCATGACCCCGGAAGAACCGGGGAAGTTTGGGGTAGAAGGTAAATCATTTGTCATCAATGACATGAAAGTTGATGAGCTTAGAGCTGAGTTAGATCGTCTTGGTATCGAGTATCCATCTACTGCCAAGAAACCAGAATTAATTGAGCTGTTAAAAGAAAGTGAATAACCACTCTCTTTTTTCATGGAGGTGAAACCATGGAACGAATAAGACGTAAGGCGTTGAATGAAATCTTTTCCGATCAGGAAAGCGAGCCATGCGGCTACTTGTCTCTTACAGAGTATAAACACTTGGTGGATGAAGAAACAAAACTGACCGAAAAAGATTTCCAAAAGCTTCTGAGAAAAGCCAGTGCATTGTTGGACATTCAAACGAGACGTTTTTATCAGCGTAATGATCTCGAGTCAGATATTCTGATGCGGCGCGATGCATTCAAGTTGGCTGTTGCTTATCAAATTGAGTACATGCATGAGGCTGAGGCCACTACAACGTTTGGAATGCAAGAGCCTGATAGCTGGTCCATTGGACGGATGAGCGTTTCTAAAGGCAAAGGGAGTAACGAAGTATCCCTTCTTTCTGGGGACGCTATGCTGCAGTTATCTGGGACAGGTCTGTTATATCGTGGGGTGAGCCGATGAGAGTGCCACCAAAACGTTTTTTCCCTCATGCGATGATCTATCGCAAGAAAAACGGAATGGGTCCACGAGGTGAGCCAATTCTTGAAGAGGATCTTGTGATTGATCATGTCCGCTTTGATGACACAGTCAAATTTGAGCCAAAGGATATTGATGGGAAAATACAAACCCCCAATGCATTGATCTCTATGGTAAAGAAATACACTGAAGCATTGCCGGAGTTTTCCGTTGCAGATCAAGTTGAAATCTTTGGTAAACAATACACAATAACAAAAATCGTTCCGTTGATTGCTGACTCGCCTGAACCATTCGGCTATGAATTGGAGGTAGTTTAGTGGGAGCATCTGTAAGAATTGATTTAAGTCGAGCAAAAAGAAAATTAAGTCATTCATCTATACAAAATGGACGGCATGAAATGGCAAATACAGCTCATTTAGATATGAATGAAAGATTTGTTCCTATGAGGAGCCAACACTTGAGAGATAAGTCTTTTGTTGAAAGTAATGGAGAAAAGATTACTTGGAATGCTCGATATGCTTTGGCACATTATCACGGAGGATTTACAAATAAGTTTGGAACACAGGTAATATTTTCTAATTATACTACACCAGGAACTGGTCCATATTGGGATAAAGAAGCTAAATCTATATTTATGTCTAGTTGGTTAGAAGCATTCAAGAGGGGAGCGAATTGGTAATGGATTTTATTGATCAGTTGCTAGAAGTATCGAATCAAATACCAGTACCAATTCGTATTCACTCTTTAGATAAAGACGAGTCGATGCGTCTAACCGCATTACCTGGAGGTAAAACGGTCGAAACTTTTATGGATGGATCAAAACAAAAAGAACTAAATTATGAATTTGTCTATAAAACGAAATGTGAAAATGCAGATCGGATAATGATTGAACTAGGTGAGTTACTAGAAGAACAAGAAGATATTCCATCTAGTAACAATAGTTATCAATTTGTTGGAATAACTATTGTAGATGAACCTTTTTTTACAGGTTATGACGACAAAAAATTTCTGTATTATCGATTAGCAATCAAAGCAACATTATATTTTGATAAATAGGAGGAATATTATGAAACGAAAAAAAATTGCGCTAATTGGATTTGAAATTCAAAAATTGAAAGATGGAAAAATTACTGAAGATGGTTGGGTTCGTTTAAAAAAAATCAAGAGTGTCTCTGATGCCTCACAAGAAGAAGTTGACGATGGAGACGGTTTCTTTGATGGGTCGGGAGAACCAGAGCAAACGATCACCTCTCATCGACTAGGCTATAGTTTTACGGGTGAATACTTTGAGGGTGATGAAGCATCCGAATTAATTGATGAAATGATTGGTTTATTTGGAGATGATCGGAAAATTGGTTTTCGAGTAACAGATGATCGAGATAATCCCAAAAAGAAAAGGGAAGGAATTGCAACTTTATCAAGTCCTCAAACGAAAACTGGAGGGGCTACTGAATTTGGTAATATTGAATTTACTGTTCTATATGATACTACACCTAAATGGGAACCTTATTCAAAGCAGACAGCCCAGAGCCAGAAGAACTGAAAGCTACTGGGCTAACTATTCCAGAATTAAAACAAACACTTGATAGTAAAAATATAGAATACCCGTCAAATGCTAAAAAAGATGAACTAACTAAAATATTGGGGGAGGCTTTATAGCCTTCTCTTTTTTATATGGAGGTAATTATGAAACAAACACTTGATATCGATATTGAACTCTCTGGCTTTCCAGTAGGATTTACAAATCCAATTACTGGTGAGCGTGTTGAAATCTGGTTTGATAGCTCATTGGAAAATTTAAAACGAATTATTGTAGAAGAAAACTACGAGGAATTCGACATATACGAACAAAAACTTAAAGAAGATTCTATCCACGAAACTAATGTTGAAACAGTCATAGAACATGCTAAAGGGACTCTTGAATATCAATATGATTTTTTCTTTGGTAAAGGAACATTTGAAAAATTATATGAATGTGTACCAGATTTCGATGCACTTGAACGTGCTTATGAACCAACTATCAAAGCTATTGCTAAAAAAGTCGAACAACAAGAAAAGAAAAGACAAAAGGATAGAGAGCTTGCTGCAAAAAAATTAACCAAAGAATTTCAGAAAAAGAAAAAGCAAAAAGCAGCAAATAAAAAGTAGGTGGTGACATGAGGTTAAATGACCCAGAAGTCACTTCCTTTTTTTATAAAGAACGCGAGTATTTGATTAATTTGTCGTTTGATATTGTATTAGATGCTTTTGATGTATTGAATGAGGCAATATTTACTGATTATGAAAAAGCTTGTCTATGTCTAGACTTATTAATCGGAGAAAGTTGCTATCAATCTGAGGATGCACTTAGTCTATGGATATTTATTTACGACCAATTTATTCATAAGGAAGTTCCACCGTTCATTAAATATAGTTTTTACGGAGAGCCACTTTCTGTGGAAGAGCACGAACAATTAATAGATATATCTGCGGATGCAGAGACTATTTACGCTTCTTTTATCCAAGCATATAACATCGATTTAATTGATAAACAGGGAATACTAACTTGGTCTAAATTTAGAGCTCTTTTACATAATCTGCCTTCAGACACTCCACTTAAACGAATTATGCAGATTCGAGCTTGGAAACCAGGAAATAATGATTCAGAAGAATATAAGCAAGATATGACAGATTTACAAAGATACTATGCCTTAAATACTGATAGAGAGGAGGAAGATAATGACTAAAGATGGCAAAATAAGTATTCTGATTGATGTCGACGCCAAGCAGGTTCCTAATGTAATAAGTTCAATTGAAAAAAACTTTGGACAGTTAGGAAAAAATGCTGATGATATTACAAAAAAAATTGGTAATAATATGGGTGCCAATACTGAGACAGGAGCGAAAGTAGCTAATCAAGCAGTGGATTCAGTTGAACAGTCGATGACTGATTTGGGAAGATCGACTGATACGGCTACTGCCAAAGCTGGGAAATCATTAAGTGAAAACTTCGAAGTGGGATCTAAGGCCGCTAATACCGCAACAGATAGCGTGGTTAAAGGAGTGGCGGACCTAACCGCCACAACGAGCACTGAACTAGCTAAGTCGGGACGTATCATGGGTGAATCCTTTGATTCTGGCGCCAAAGATGCCAATCAGGCCAATGACAGTGTCGTTAAATCAGTCACAAGCTTGGTTTCTTCCGTGGAATCTTCTGCACCTAAAATCGGAAAAGAGCTTGGCGGATCCTTCCAGTCTGGTGCTAAAGAGGCAACGAGCGCTTTAGATGGTATCGGAAAATCAAGTAGTAACATGTTAGCCAGTATTGAAGCGACGTCACCTAAGGCAGGTAGAAGCATCGGTAATTCGTTTGAAGCAGGTTCCAAGCAAGCAGCTAGCGCTCTTGGATCAATAGAAAAGTCCTCTGCGCAGATGGTTCCTCCTGTTGAATTATCAGCAACTAAGGCTGGAAAGAGCATTGCGACTAGTTTAGAAGCAGGTTCCAAAGACGGAGCGAAGACAGTCAGTGATGCGGTTGATGCGATGAAAAAGGATCTTATGTCATTAGGTGATGAAGCAGAAAAGTCTGGTGCTAAAATGAGTACCTCCTTTTCTCAACCAGAGCCAAAAGCCAATTTGTTAACAGGCTCTGTGGGCAAACTAAGCGCAGCGATGTTGATCGCAAAAGGAGCAACTACAGCACTATCGATGGCTAAAGGTTCATTAGATGGTGCATTTGGTCGTATTGATACTTTGAATAACTTTGAAAATACGATGACTCGATTAACTGGTAGCTCAGAAGAAGCCGCTGCAGGGATGGAAGGCGTTCGAGATGCGGTTGTAGGCACCAATTACATGCTCGATAGTGCGGCTCAGACCGTGCAGCGTTTAGTGATGCAAAATGGTTCATTAGAACAATCGACAAAAAGTTATCAAATCTGGGGTGACGCAGTTGCCATGTATGGTGATGGTGCTGCAGAAACAATGGATAATGTGATGGATGCAATGATCCAGATGCGAGCAACTGGAACGGTTAACATGGCGCAAATGGATCGTATGGTTCGCCGTGGAGTAGATCCATGGGAGATTTATGCAGATGCGACTGGTATGAGTATGCAGAGCATTCGTGATGCGTTGCGTGCCGGCGAAATTAGTGCCAATCAGTTTTTTGATACGGTTGAACAAGCTATGCGTGATGGTGGGAATGAATTCACCTCGGTTTCTGGGATGGCTCAACAAGCTGGTGATACTTGGGCAGGATCATTTGCCAATATGGCTACTGCAACAAGCCGAGGAACAGCAAACATTATCGAATCTATGGATGAGGCATTTGGCAAAACTCGCTTTGGCTCAATGAAAGAAAACGTTCAAGGATTCGGGAAAACTTTCGAGGGTGTGTTAAACAGTGTAGCTGGCGTGGTTCCACCTGTTGTGTCAGCAATCGATACAATGGTCGGTGGCATGATCGACCTTAAAGAATCATCGGTTATCTTGGCGCCAGCGATTATCGGTGTGACTACTGCAATCGCAGGCTACATGGTCATAAAAAAAGCGGAATTGTACACTCGTGGTTTTATTGCCTCAATTAAAACCTTAACCGGTGCTAAAACAGCAGATACTGCAGTTACCAAAGCAATGACCGTAGCTGAGAAATCGCATTTAAGTGAGGCGGCTCGAGCAAAAGCAATGACTGCAGGGTCAACAGCAGCCACTAATTTGCATACGATAGCAATCAAAGCGAAGACCATTGCGACAGCTGCATTGAAAATGGCAACAAGCGGAGTTGGATTAGCCATGGGGGCAGCAGCAGCTTTAGGTGCGATTTTGTTTAAGAGTTGGAATGATAACCGAAAAGCAGCCAAAGAATTGGCCAGTGAATTAGATGGATTAAAAGACGATCTTGACAGTGTAGGAAAGTCAACTCAGTCCAGTGCAAAAGAATTTGAATCACAAGCTAAAGTGATCGAGTCGAATACAGAAAGAAACAAGGATCTAGCAGCTGAATTACAAAGGCTTTCAGCAATTGAAGATAAATCGGCTGCGGATAAAAAATTGATGGCTGATACAGTTGATGAACTGAATAATTCAGTGACTGGTCTAAATCTCTCTTACGACGAAGAAACAGGCCTGCTTAATGCAACCACAGAAGAAATAAACAAACGGATTGAAGCTTCTAAAGGAATGGAAGAAGTCAATCGGCTAACCGAACGACAAAAGACGTTGAATCAAGAAGCTGCAGACATTGAATCCTCATTAACTGAAGTAGCCAAAGAACGTATGAGATTGGAGCAAGAAGCCTCAGAATCTGGCGTGGATGGAAAGAAAAAAGTCAAAGAATCGCTGGAAGGACTGTCCCAGAAGGAAGATGAACTTCAAAGTTTACTTGTTGAAAATCAATCTGAACGAAATCAATTGTACACGGAGGAGCAAGAGAAAAGACGAGCAGTCGCAGAGACAGTCTCAGAAGCTAATTCTCAAATGATTACTTCATGGAATGTTCTATCTGATGCACAACAAGCCGCCTTGGAATCTATGAATAGCATGTACAAAAAGCTGGTAGAAGAATCAGGGAATGCTTTTAAGCAGATTGAACAACAAGAAGCGATAAGCTTGGATCAAATGAAAGAAAATCTACAAAAAAATGCTGAAGCTATGAGAACGTGGTCTACCAATGTTGCCATTTTGGCGAAGGTCGGTGTAGATGATGGCATTATTATGCAACTTGAAAAATTAGGTCCAGCAGGTGCATTACAAACGCAACAGATGGTAGATGAGATGGGGTTAAATCTTAGTTCATTAGCGGAGTTAGGTGGAGAACATACAAAAAACCTGCTGGAAAAAATGGGTCTTCATATGGAGGACCTACCAAAAATGTCAGCTGAACAATCGGCGTGGTTTGTTGAAAATTTAGATCTTGAATTAGGTAAATTACCAGAGACAGCACAACAGCACATTAGTGATTTAAATGGGACTGCGGATGTAACGATGAAGCAAGCGATGGCGAGTATGGGGAATATCGTTGGTGAAGAAACGGAAACTGTTGCTGAAAAATTTGGATTAATTCCAGAAAAAAGTGAGGCATCTTTACGGAGAGGAACAGAGGGGCGAGACTTTGCACAGTGGGGACGTCAACCTGTCGAAGAAATTGGGGATGGGATGGTAGAAGCAACCCCCAAAGTAGAGGAAGCAGCAAAGGAAGTTGCTCAAACGCCAGAGAGAGTGATGGGCCCTCAACTAGAACAAACAGACTATGCCTCAATGGGTGCAGCACCACCAACAAAATTGGGGCAAGGAATTTTAGATAATATTACTTCAGTAGAAGAAGCTTCTAAAGAAGTAGCACAAACTCCAGAAACAATGTTTCAGGAAACCATACAAGCAAATCGTTATATTCCGACTGGTCAAGAAACAGGTAAAGGATTAAGTGAAGGAATTAATCAATCTAATGCCGATGTTGAGTTAGCAGCCAAAGCTATAGGAATGATACCAGAAAATACTATTCAAGCTGAGATGACTACAGAAAAAACTAAGGAAAGTGGAACAGAGGTAGGTCGAGGGATAGCACAAGGGATTGATAGCAGTCAAGAGGCTGTGCAACAAAGTGCTAAAGCTGTCGCAGACACTCCAAATAATGAACTATCTAGCCATATGAACCAAGGTATCTATGCTGAGTACGGACAAGCAGTGGGAGAAGGTCTTGCAACGGGAATCGCAGACACTAGTCCAGTGGTTGTTGCGGAAGTAAATAAGTTGGTTGACCAAATGGTAAAACAAACTGACATTGGTATCAAAAATATGACAGTAAGTTTTAATCAAGTTGTTCCTAATGTAGCTAACGCGTTGAGTGCGCTTCCTATGGTAGCTTCCAATAGTATGAATTCTATGAATATGAGTTTCCAAAGTGGATCGCAAGTACAATTAGCTACTGTGAAAGCTTTGAATAGCAATTTGATACGTACCTTTACTAATACACCAAGTGAATTTCAATCGATTGGTCGAAATATTATGAGTCGGTTGAATTCTGGAATGATGGCAGAGTCGAGCAGGGTTGTCGCAACTTCCAGAAATATATCAAATAGGATTGTACAATCCTTCAATCAGTTGCCAAATCAGATGCAAATGACAGGTCGCAACGCAATTAGTTCATTAAATAGTGGAATGAATTCATCTGTAAGTCAACCTATTTTAACTGCATCAAGAACTAGCTCGGCGGTTGTATCTGCTTTTTCAGGATTGTCTAACCAGCTAAATGGAGTGGGTCGTGATGCTATGGCTGGATTGAATGCTGGATTAAATGCCGGTACAGCATCTGTATTGGCAACCGCAAATAGAATTGCCAATCAGGTTGCCGCCACCATGAAAAGCGCATTGGATATAAATAGTCCTTCGAAAGTCATGGCGAACGAGGTTGGACGGTGGATTCCAGAGGGGGTTGCCGCAGGTATCGAAAAATATGCAGGAGTTGTTTACCAAGAGATAGATAACTTGTCGGCGGGCATGTTGAAAATTACCACGCCAGAAGTTGCTTTAGGTTCTGCACGTATGTGGAGAGAGCTTTCCAACGAAAAAATCAGTCAAACGATTGTCCACCAATCTCCATCAGTAGATATGGCTGAGTTGGCACGGGTGCTGAATAGTCGTCCAATCAAGGTGAACTCAATCCTAGATGGAGAGAAGATTTCCAGTACTTTTGACCAATCTCTAGGAAGACAAATGTATAAAAGACAATACACAGGGGGTGTGGGTTTTGCATGATGAAACACAAATTTATTTAATCTGTGAAGAAGGAACTATCCATTTCAACGCTTTATTTGAAGGGATAAGGATTGCAGATGTGGGCCCGGGTTCTCCTGAGCCTGTGTATCATTTTGAACAATTTTCAGGAAGCGATGGAAGTCGCCTGGTTAACTTTGCCTACGACAGCTTTCCATTCTTCTTGGTTTTCCGATTGGCTTCGCGAAATCTGTACGATTGGCGACTGGTCGTTAACGAGATGAGAAGTTTATTTTACAGAGAGGATCCTTACTACATTTGCTATTCTGGAGAGCCTGGGAAACGATTTAGAGTTGTTCCGGAGCCCTGGGAAGTACAAAAAATCATGCCTCAAAAAGGAATGTTCGCCCTTTCTTTCACGGTGTTCCCTGGGAGCTCCGAATCAATCGCAAGTACTCAGTCTAACTTTGACTTAGAAGAGGACTGGCAATTTTCACAAGGTTTAGTGGCAGAAGAGTATCAATATACCCATGAAACGAGTCGGTTTATTATTTTTAACGGGGGAGATTTCACGATTGATCCCAGAGAACATGACTTAACGATTCGAATCGAAGGGGAATCAGACGGAGAGTTTATCTTGTTCAATCGAACCACTGGTGATCGTTTTATTTATTACCCACCACTGCATCGTCGCTACGGAGAATCTTTAGTGTTAGAAAGTGTCTATCCACGTAAAAATGGGGTCTCTTGCGGCATTGATACGAACCATGGAGTGATTACATTAGCACCCGGCGAAAATCACATTGAATTACAAAATATCAGTCGTGTGAAATCCGAATGGGATTTCCGATTTCTTTATAAGTAGGTGAACCAATGTTAACGATTCGAAATTATGAAGAAACACAAGAAGAACTCCTGACCGATTACGATCAGGGCTCTTTTTATGAAAACTGGCAAATGAACGAAACGTGGGAAGTTGGTTTTGTTATTCGAAAAACAATTCGAAATAGTGTTGTGTATGATTTAGTGACTTACGAGTCTTCTGTCATCTTTCAAGGCCAACAATTTGTCATCAAAGAAATGCAAGAGTCGGCAGTTGGAGAAGCGGTGTATAAAAGAGTAGTGGCCACACATGTCTATTACACGATTCAAGATGGGTATCAATACAATAAAATAACCGGTCGGCGAACCCCGATGCAACTCTTGATGCATATACTAGGAACAGGTGCTCGTGGTTTTACTTGGCAGTTAAGCGGTGGGTTTCCAGCAACTGACAAGGAAAACTTTGGAGATGCGAATTATTTACGGTTGATCAATGAAGTCTTACAGGACTTTCGTTTAGTTGTTATTCCGGACAATAAACATTTACACTTTATGTCCGCAGATGCGTTTGGAAAAAAAGTCCATGAGCCGATTCGATTTAAGCATAATACGGATGAAGTGACATTCGATATCGACACGTACAACTTAAAAACCCAGATTCGAGGATTTGGCGCACTGAAAGAAGGCGTGGAAACAGATGATCCTCGAGATAGTGATTATGTTTTCCCACCAGTCACACTTACCAGTCAAGAATCGGTAAAATGGGGGATTCGAATTCAAGATCCTGTTCGAGATGAACGCTATCATCATCAGGAAAGTATGATGGAACGCTTAAGAAATGAACTACAAGATACACCAAATATTTCAGGTGTTGTTAGGTTGAAGTGGAAGACTCCAATACAAAAAGGCGATCACGTTCCCTTTATTTACGAGCCGATGGGAATTTCTACGTATATCCAAGTAGTTGGGCTTAAAACATTTCCTTTAGTACCGAACAAACCACCTGAGGTGGTCCTCTCGAACACTAAAAAAACAATGACGAAACTATTGGTTCAATTACGACAGAAAGGAATGGTGTAATGAATTTAAAAGAATTAGTCAGTAATCGAATTTCAAGTGAATGGAAGAAACTATTTAACCATAATGTCCGTGAAACAAAACAAGAAGTCGACTCAATCCATACACAACAGCGTGCCATCAACCAACGGATTTCTAATCTGGTCCTTAGTGTCGGAGGAAATTCACCAACTGAAGTGGTAGATGCACGAGTGGATCATGAGGGGACGGCACACCCAACCTTAAACGATCGATTATTAAGCGGAGAACAAGGCGTTGCTAGGCGTATGCGTGAGCTAAAACTTCAATTAGCCAATCAAGGGGCTTCAGTCGAACAGATTAACGAAGTCATTCAACAACTGTTTTCACCTAGTGCAGCAACATTAAACATCTACGTTTCTGCTACACGAGGGGATGATCGGACAGGAGTTGGATCAGAGGAACGGCCTTTTCAAACCATCCAAATGGCCGTCAATATGATTCCACTTTTAAATCTTTCTTCGATTACTATCTGGGTAGAAGACGGGGTGTATTTAGAAGATGTCCGCTTAGCGAATATTCAGGGGAGTACATTGGTTATTCGCACCATTCAAAGTCAAGAAACGTTAGCTCCAGCTACTCGTGATTTGCCGGTAAAAGTCAGAAGTATTGGCTTTTTCTTCTGTAGTGGCTATTTTCAAATTTTAGGTATTCAAATAGTGGATACTGCGAATGCTCCTATTTTCCAAGGCAGAAGATATGGGATCATGAATGAGCAAGGCGGTTATATGGCGATCGCTTCTTGTAAATTTGGAGAGTCTACCCAACAAACATCTTATAATGCGCTTTACTGTGGCGGGGCATCAAAGATGAATGTTTATGGACGAACTACTTTTGTGAACCAAGCACTCGCGATTCATTCACGACTTATGGCAGAAATTAACGTGGGAGATATTTCGGGTTCTGGAAATACCGTAGGTTTTCGTTGTGATTCAGCGACTTTGAGAGGAAACACGCCTTCCGGTTTTGCTAGTACAGCGACTCAAACTGCAGGTGTCGGATTGATTGTAACTAAAGGGACGGTGTTGTAAATGGAAGAAAATCAGTTTTTTAAGGTGGCAAACAAACCCATTGTTATTGATACGGTCCAACAAGCTATCATCGACAATGGGACCACTTTTTATTCTCATGACCGTGGAACGGCAAAAATTGAGTTCTTTTTAAAAAATGAAGGAGTAGCTTTTTCTATCCCACAAGGAACACTAATTCCGATTCGATTAACGTTTCTTTTAGAGACGGCCGAGGATGGGCTAGCGAGACATGATTATTTAGCTGTAGTAGATGATCCGGTCAATGGTCGTGTGCATATTGTATTAGAAGAGAATATTTTAGGGTATCAGGGAGTTGTAGAGGGTTCTGTTTATGTAAACTTTCCAAATCAACAGTCCCTTGATACTGCTGGACGATTTAGGTTTAGGATCCATCGTAGTCCTTTGGAAGAAACGACAAACGAAATTGATGCCTATTACTTTAATGGGTTTAATTGGTTTGCCCAGCAAGTCGAAGAATTGACGGATTCAACCAAACAGGAGATTGAAAAACTATTTGCTCGAGCAAATGACCAATCGGTTAGTTTGGAAGAAAAGGTAAAAATGCTGGATGAAAAAATCAATCAAACTGAGCAACAAATCAACGAGCTGGGTAATCTAAAACGGATGTACTCAAACAGTATTGATTTCGGTAATTACGACTATTCAGGGAATGCTAACCTAGCTATGACTGACTCAGATACATTTAAATGGGGAGACGGTGGTGTGGTAACATATGAAAACGGTGAATATACCGTTGTAATGGACGGTAGTGGAAGATTAGTCAAATGGAATACTAACCCGGAAACAAGTGTGTACTTAAAGGATAAAACACAGTATACGATGAGTTGCGAAATGTATGTGGGTGCTGATTATACAGGCGATGTTACACAAGTTTTTGCTAACTATGCTTATACAGATGGTGGACAAGTTCTTATACAAACTTCACGATTACCACGTGATGTGCCAAGAAATACATGGGTTGTGGTAAAAGGGACTTCAACTATAGATTATCAAGGCCGTGAGCCTAAAGTATTATATTTTACTTGGCAAACGGTAAGTAACACGACAATCCCAACAGGAACACTTAAAATAAGAAAGCTAAAAATAGAAGAAGGTGCAGATGCTACACCGCATCAACCTAATCTATTAATTGCACCTTATCAGATTTCAAAAGTACCATTGAATGCTAATTTGGGTAATAAGGAACAACCCTTCCCATACTCATCTAATGCTTGGCTTTTTTACGCTAAGGATATGACAGAAAACTTTATTGTAGGACAACCCTATACGTTAACATTGAAAGGAACAAAACCTACCACACAATCATTTAGAGTATACATTACAGGTCAAGAGAGTAGATGTAGGATAGATGATATGTTACCAGTAGAGGGTGTAGCAGATACTTGGAGAATTACTTTTACACCAACAGCGGATAACCTAACAGGTAGTGCCTCACCAAGTAACTTGCGGATATATCAGATGCCTTCTGGAACAACAGGGGCTGTCAGAATTGATTGGTTAAAAATAGAAAAAGGAGACACGGCAACACCACCAATCACTTTCTACAAATACTTTGGTGAAGGTTTGAAAGACAGTAATAATCCATACGACTATAGTTGGGATGTTACACCTGAGTACACTGAAAAAAGATTGAACGACAAAGTAAGTCTGACAGAGCCACAGTCTATTGAAGGGACAAAGGATTTTCGTGATCAGCCTTTAATTAAAGGTGAACGCATACCAACTGAAAAGTTTGGAATATCCTTAATTGGTGGAAGATTAGTAGGAGTACCTGTTTCAAATAACACTATTTTAAATTGGGGTAATCCGTATGCTTATGATAATGAACGATCAAAAACGAATGATTTATTTACACTATCTGAAGATAATAAAACTTTAACGATTCTAAAAAACTGTGCGCTACAATTTGTCGGTAAATTTACTTGTCAAACGAACGATGCCAGTTACTATGCTTATCTTGGGATGCGTGTAAACGGAGCGAGCGACTGGCGTGTAGCTGGTATAGCAGGAACGTTAAATTGGCGCAATGATGTTGGCTGGTTTTGTGTAAGAAAGTTTAATGCTGGAGAACGTGTCACGCTTGTGACAGAAACTAATTTTACCACTGCTTCAGTGAATAATTGGGGTGTTGATCAGGTGTATATCAAAGAAGTTTTGGCAACATAAAAGGAGGAAAATATGAAATCAATTTGGCAGTATGGACGAACAGGCGGGAAATATGTTGGGGAAGTCTTAGATGATAGTGTGATATCTGTTCCGTATACAGATGTCCCACCATTAAAAGGAATTGAATTAGCAGATCAGTTTTTTATTCCGACAGAAAACCGTTGGCAAGAATTAGAAAACGCAACACTTCGTGAAAAATTAGAAAATCTTGAATGTTTGTATGAAGAATTAAAAAAGCAAGATGAATGCAAAGGCGAACAGATTCAACAGATGGGACAACTGAATGCCACACTTATGATGAACGATATTCAACTTGCCAATCAGTTGGCCGAAGTAAAGGAGGCGCTCCAAGATGTTTAGTTATGAACAAATTGAACGAATGTATCGCCAAGGTTTTTTCACTGCCGAACAAGTCAGAATGTTTGTGCCGTTAGCAATTTCTGAAAAACAATTAAAAAAACTACTGAGAGAAGTAGAATAGGCGGTGACTTATGGAAGGAATTACTATCGGGGAGTGGATCGCGATCATAACACTCGGCGGCACATTGATTGTAGGTGTGGCGAAATTTTATGCGATGTTCACGAAACTTGATCACACGTTAGGAAAATTAGAAAAGACGATCATTCGGGTAGAAAAAAGTCAGATTGACTATGGCAATCGGCTTTCAATTATTGAAGAACAAATCAGATCCATTTTTAAACAAATTGGAAAGGGGAGAAAATAAAATGACAGAAATCTTAGCTGCTGCAAGTATTATTACACCACTAGTAGTCGGTGTCACAGGGTTAATTAAAACACAAATGAAGGATTACAAACTCTTACCCGTGATCAATGTGATTGCGGGTATTTTGTTAGGCGTGCTATATGCAGCGACCCTAGCACCACAAGATTTAGCAATCTACGCATGGGCTGGGGCTGTATCAGGGTTAGCCGCTGGTGGATTATTTGATTTAGGAAACAGTGTCATTCAGTCGGAAGAATGACAAATTAGCAAAGGAAAAACACAGCCAAAGGGCTGTTTTTTTATATAAAAAATTAGGAGGAATTGATTATGACAAAAATTGTAGATTTAAGAGGCGATTCAAGAATTTTAGGACCAACCAATGCCAAAAGAAATGTTTCTCAAGTAACTAAAATTGCTCGTCACCATTCTGCAACAACTACTGGAGACGTTTGGGCGTTTCAGAACCATTGGAATGGCACATTAGGCTGGGGAACAGGTGGCTATCATGAAATCATTTTACGAGATGGTACCGTACAATGGTGCTACTTCGATAATGATGTGACAAATGGTGTGGGGGGACATAATACACCGACTTACCATATTTGCCTTGTTGGTAATGGTTCATTTACAGCTGAACAAGAAAAAGCATTTGAAGAACGAGCAAAAGCGGCCATGCAACGTTTTGGTTTATCTGTCAACGATGTATTAGGGCATAACGAATTCAGTGGTCATGCCTCGAATATCTGCCCAGGTATTAACATGAATACGGTTCGTGAACGATTACGAGCGGGGAATAACTTAACCCATGATCAAATTATTTTAGCGAGCCCACCAAAAACGAGCGGAAACTATGTAGGTAAGTTAGAAGTGTTTAACGAGCTAGTCTTAGGTACATTCCGGATTGCTGGATGGTTGGTTCCGCAAAATGGTGCAGCGTATTTAAATCAAGGATACGTTTTCTGGATGGATGCCGACAATCCGGATGTTGAAATTGGGCGTTGTAAATCAGCCGGTATTATCAGAGATGATGTGAATGCAGCATACGGATTACCAAGCGGCCTAAGATTTGGTTTGGATGGCACAATGGATATCCGCAAATTCGCAGGGAAAAGAGTCTTTCCGATGTTACGACGAACAAACGATCCAAATGGAAATACAATCAATGGACAAACAGTCGACATTCGATTCCCTGAGTATGTTTTGACGATTCCTAAGCGATAAAAATATCCCCTCACATTGAGGGGCAGTACATAAAATTTTATATATATTATCTTTAGTTATAAAAGTCATTTTGATTACAGTTGGTTTCTTTTGTTATTGTAAGAGCTATAAAAATAGTGGTATAATTTTTTTATTGACATGTACGAAGTAAAGGTGGGAATTAACACTTGAGAAAATACGGTTCCAAACAAGAATATGTGAAGAGACCAAAAAGTATTATTAATAATAGATTTCCTAGTGAATTAAAGAAAAAAATTCGCCCAAATCAATATTTTTACAGTAGAGTCAGGTGTCAAATTATCCCAAAGGTACAAGCTAAACAAAAGCTTACTATTGAAGAACAAATAGATTATATGAAATATAAGGGTATTACATTTAATGCCATAAAAGAATCTGAAGCAAAAAAAATATTATCTGAGACAAATTATTATTATAAAATTTCTGTAGTTAGAAAACTATTCAAAAAAAATTATAGTAACAAATACATGTTTTTAGATTTTTCTCATCTAGTCGATTTATCTTCTATTGATATGGGAATTAGATATTTTTTGCTACAAATGGTTTTAGATGTAGAACATTCAATTAAAGTCCAAATAATTAATGATCTTACTAATAATCCTAATGTGGATCCTTATCTTATTGTTAAGCAATTCAAAAATAGAAATAGTGGTTTCTATAAAAATACAATTGAACGATTTGAAAGAACAGCATATCGGAAAGATATGTATTCGAAACGAGGTAAGAACATTCCTTTTTGGGTATTGCTAGAAATAATGGACATGGGAGGGCTAATACTTTTTTTAAAATTTTATGGAGGAAAATTTAAAGTAACTTCTGATTTAAATACGACATCTGGGATTGCTTTGTATGCGAAAAATATTAGAAATTGTTGTGCTCATAGTGGATCATTTATTTATAATATTTATGATCCATTAACTCGAATTCCATCAAATCCAAGGATAATTACTTATGGAACTATAATGGGAATTGAAAGTAATGACGTAAGATTTAGAAAGATAAATGATTTAGTTTCTTTGTTTTATCTGCATAAAATTTTTTGTACAAACAAATTGAATGAAAGACGATTTAATGAAGGGCAAAATTTGCTAGAAAGATGCGAAAAAAATAGAATGTATTACTCTTCAAATGAACAGTTAAAGAAAGAAAGAAAAACTTTCATCAAATTACTTGATTATTTGAAAAAATAAATGTATGATTTAGACAAGATGAAACAACAGGTGATGCTGTTGGCTTACTGACCAGTGCTACTGATCAGGAGTTACTAGTGTAATACTCTTAATATTTTTATATTTCGAGTAGCCTTTTTCCCTATATGGGAAAAAGGTTTTTTTGTTAATCTCTATACTTTCCTGGATCAACGAAAGTATACTTTATATAGTCAGAATGCTTTTAGAATAAGCTAATACAGCTAAGATTGAAACATCTAATTATAACTGAAGTTCTTCTTAACTTGCTTATAAAAACTGCACCTTTTTCACTGATATTTTTTAATGAATCCTTACATCATATAGATCACCATAAAATATTACGTGAACTAATGTTCGATCTTAGTTGAGCGAATAACAAATAAAAAAGCTCTCTACCAAATAAGGTAGGAGCAGTTTCTTTGATTTGATTCAATTATATAAACTGTATTTTTAGATTTTTCGGTAATCTAATTGTTAGTTAAATCAAATGTGGCATCAAAATCTTTGTAATTATCATCGTCATAGTTGTCGGTGTCGTAGCTAGCAGACCATTTCAATCTGATATTTGCCACGTTGCTAACATTCTCTATTTTAGGCACCGAAAATGTCACAACTCCTTCTTTTGTTACACCGCTTAATATTTCTCCGCCAATACTATCACTTAAAAACATTTCAGCTTCTATTTGCTGACCTTCTATAACCAATGTAGATTGGTCAGGATAAGTATCAAAATCCATATCTGAATTGTTGGTAATTTCGAAATAGACTTGAATAGCATATTTATTTTTAAGCCCTTGAATTTCAATCTCATCATCGGATAATTCTACAATTACTACTTTATTGATATTCGTGGTCAAGCCTTTCCAATCTTCTGAAAAATTTGCAGAATATTCAGCACGCTCCACTACGGCGTTATTACTTTCAACGGTACTTCTTTCTGTTGTAATCTCATTATAAGATTCAATAGTTGACACCGTTTGAACGGTAGCAGATCCTTGGGTAACTGTTTTTTCATCTTTTGAACTTGAACAAGCCGACAAAAAAAATAAATTGATACCAACAAAAACACCTAAATAAACTTTTTTCATTTTCGTTAGAACTCCTTTTTTATTTATTACAGAAGTTATTATATCAGAAAAATTGGAACATCAAAATATATTTAGAATGATCATGCTTTTGGAAGGTAATTGATAATTATGAAAAATGAACTCCCCATATTTTTAAAATAAATAAGGAATAATGATGGATGCTAATGAATTAGAAAAAAGTAAAAGTTAGATAATTTTGGATGTTTTAAGTGTTATAAGAATTTATCAATATTCTATGGTAGGAGAAAAACTATTTAAACTTGAGTCATAACTTTAGTAAACAAATTACATTCGAGTTCAGTTAGATAGAGCAATAGGCGTCCAATAGGAGGTTCGAGTCCTACAGGGTACATAGTAAAAAACTCAGTCAATCATTCTTGGCTGAGATTTTTTATCAATTGTAGCAATTCGTCCAGATCCTCAATCTTTATTTATCGCATTATATAGAACGAGCAGATCTGTTATAAATTCCAAAGCACATGACTTGAACAATAAATAAAAACAATACTTCCGAATAGTCATTGTCAATGTGTGAAGAGTGTTAAATATAAGGAAGAGCAGGCATTATCCAAGTACCCATGATTGCAACGCCTAGTACTAATAGCGAAAATAGGATACAACATATTATGAATATGCTCCAATTCGATTGATCAACATCAAGTTTTTTCTGATGAATTATCCAACCGGTTATAAACATCGTGAAACTTAAAAAGTATAGAATAAAAATCACTTCAAATAATAATATAACAATATTTTACAACTTATGGTTAAATTATCTCAAATTTCATATAAAATTCTTAAATCTATCATATTATTTGAATGTATAAGAGGAGGTGCGTGCTATTGAGTATTCTAAAATCGGCAGTGAAATATAAAGTTGCAAAAAAAGCTACAGATAAAGTAATGGGTGACGGTTTGTTATCAAGCGTTGTTGCTGCAAAAGCAGTGAAGAAAAGTAATCAGCGTAGTAAGCAAAGAACAAAAAAATAAAAACACTAGAAGTCGTGTCCTTAGTTAGACAGGGAATTTTTGTTTTTTAATCGATTGTAGTAACTCGCTCAAATCTTCAATCGGCACCTAACCATTATAAGAGAACAAGCGACAAAAAAACCACATGACTTGAAAAATAAATAAAATCATAGTAATCTAAAAGTGTCCTTGAAACCATTGATTAGGATATTATCATTTGCCCACTTTTCGGAGTGGGTCTTTTTTTGTTATAAACAGATAGTTTTGCAGAGTATATTTGTCTATCCCTAAGCGGAAAAAAATATCCCCTCGTTTTTGAGGGGAAATACATAATTAAAATTATTTCGTGAACTTTGTATCTGCTTCAATAATATATCGAGATTTCTTTTCTTTATCAGAAAGAATTGTCTTCAAACGTCTTGTTATCTAATAGATGGATATTAGCGTTTTATACCCGAAAAACATACCCGAATACAAAAAAATGCCACCACGCACACTCTTTTCCAAACTACCGAAGTAGCCAAGAGTGTACTGGTGACGTGGGTTTGGCACCCAATGGGCCGTGAGGGGCTCGAACCCGCGACCCGCTGATTAAGAGTCAGCTGCTCTACCAACTGAGCTAACGGCCCATATGAAAAAGTACTTTATTATAGTAGCACTAAGCATTTTAAAATGCAAGGTACGTACAATAAAAAATCTACGAAAACTTTACTACTTCCTAGAAATTCATTCATAGTTTATTCATAAATGACCGTTATGATAAATGTATCCCAACCAACAAAGTTCTTGCAAAAGAACAACCCATAACACTTTTTCATTTTTTTACTCCTTTCCCGTCATGAAAATGGCGGGTCTTTTTTTTATTCCCAGAAGAATCTAGAACAATCCTCGTTTAAACACTTGTTATTGATGTTTATTTTTGTTATTAATTTATCTAGTTTGAGTAACTAGATTGAATGTTTTTGAAAACTTTGATAAGATATTAATGAGAACATTAAAGGAGCTTTCATAATGGAAAAAATGCGCCAGCAATTAATTGATTGGGCTGTCAGTATCGAAACGTTTCGTTTACCTCATTGGGAAGAACTTCCAGACTTGGAGCTATACATGGATCAAGTCAAGACCCTGGTGGATCGTCACTTATCACCAGTGATCCAAGGAGAAAAACATCCTTTGTTAACTTCTTCAATGGTTAATAATTATGTGAAACTAGGTTTGGTACCGGCGCCAATCAAAAAGCGATACAACAAACAACATGTGGCATTTCTGATTGCTATCACAACGCTTAAACAAGTGTTGACGATTCCTGAAATCAAAGAAGGAATTTTGTTTCAAGGAAAAACAGTGGGCATCCGTGAAGCATACAATCTTTTTTGTGATGAACAAGAAAATGCAATACGAATGGTCAGTCAATTAGCCCAAGGAAAACAACATGAACAATTATTGAATCAAGAACTTCCATTAGAATATGTTGCTGTACGTTCAGCGACGATTTCTTTTGCAATGAAGCTACTAGCGGAAAAAACGATCAGCCTAGAAAGCGAATATTTACAAGAGACAAAAAAGGAGAAAGAAAATGAAGAATAAGATTGCGATTTTAGTAGACTCAGGAACAGATGTGCCACAAGAAATCATCGATATGTACAATATTTATGTGATCCCTTTGAAAATCATTTATAAAGATAGAGAATATACAGATAAGGTCGATATCACTCCTGAAGAGATTTATAAGCGTTTACCTGAGGAAATTCCGGGTACTTCGTTACCTGATGGAGAATCAATCACTAAAATTTTTGATCAAATCAAAAATGATGGCTATGATAAAGTTCTAGCAATCACTATTTCAAGTGGTTTGAGCGGAACGAATAATGTGGTTCGTCTTGTTGCGCAAGAACAAGAAGGAATCCAAACACATGTATTAGATACTAAAAATATTGGGATCGGTGCTGGTTTTACAGCAATCCAAGCCGCAAAATGGATCGAAGAAGGCATGGAATGGGAAATGCTGATCGATGAATTAGTTGCATTAGCAGAACGGACGAAAGTCTTTTTCAATGTAGCAACACTTGAATACCTGCAAAAAGGCGGACGTATCGGTCTAGTTGCCTCAATTTTAGGAAATGCCTTAAAATTGAATCCCATTATCTCTTGTAATGAAGAGGGCATCTATTATACAGTAGGTAAAGCACGAGGCAGAAAGAAAAGTTTAGACAAAACAATGTCCTATGTGAAAGAAACTGTCGGGGATGCGAAAGTCTTCAACTTGGCAGTCGCACATGGTGCAGCGGAAGAAGAAGCAATTGAAATGAAAGCTCGCTTTGAACGTGAATTCCCAAATGCCCAAGAGATTTATTTTGGACAAATCTCACCGGCATTGGTTGTCCATACTGGCCCAGGTTTATTAGGGATCGGTGTACAAATACTTGAAGCATAATATGATCAAAGCGAAGTGATCATCAAAGAACAGATTTATTTTTTATCTAAAATAATTAGAAAAAAATAGTGGACAGGAAAAGAATCGTAAATAGAATCCCGCTCTTTAGAAGTTAGATATTGATCTGACTTCTCTAGGGCGGGATTTTTTATGGGGAAATTTAATTTTTGAATTTAATGGAACATGCTTCAAGAGTTTTTGGAGAAGAAAAAACACTATTCCGGCATTTTTGATTTTGTATAAAACATTAGGTTGACCTTAGAATCGCTCTAACCAATATCATTAAAGTAGGCATAGAAATGCGGATCATATCGATTGATCACTATGCCAGTTTATTTTTAGGTAGAAAGAAGGAGTTTAAAAATGAATTATTTAGAATTAAGTGCCCACAGAGAAAATCCAGCGGTAACGATCATGTTAGGGATGCCAAATGACGAGAAAAGTGCTGAAAAATATAAACTAGTGTTAAAAAATCTAGTCAAACAGATTATTTTAGAGTTGGAAGAAAGGGAAGGAACAGCGGCGAGAACAATGATTCGTAAAATCGATCAAGTGTTAAAAGGCTTTCAACCTACGCATAAAAGAGGAAGCATTGTCTATTTTATTTCGCCAAGCGTCAATGAACAAATCGAAGTACCGTTTGTGTTGGAGAGTCAATTTTTTATTGATGCGTATTTCCATACAAAAGAAATCTTACGAAGTGAAAGTAAAATGAACCATTATTATGTGTTAACGATTGGGATGGATTGTTCACGTCTACTAGAATATGTAGATGATACGCTGATACAAGAAGTGAAAGACGCACATTTCCCAATCAGGAATAAAGGCTACTGGACAAAAGACCGCGTATTGAATTCAATGGGAAGTGTTCAAACGAATTACAAAAAAGAGTTCTTCAAATGGATTGATTCTGAGTTACAACCTTATTTGAATCGTCATCCACACCCAATCATTTTAGCTGGAACAACAGAAAATATTGCGACATATAAACAGATGTCACATAAAGATGAACGGATTGTTGGAGAAATCTATGGGAACTTTACAGTTGATAGTGGCGAAAATGAGTTGGCAATAGGAGAGCAAGCAAATCAGGTGATTCACGAATACATTCGTCATCAAAAAGAGACGATACTACACACTATAGTAGGGATGGAAAACCAAGGGCGTGTAGAGCGTGATGTAGCCAACATCTACAGACAAGTAATTAAAGGAAAAGGGCAAAAATTGATTGTGGATCACGCTTACTATCAAGAGGCAGTGATTAGAGATCATCAAGTCAAATTAGTAGATATCTCACCGAGTGACGAAGGCTATGTCGAAGATATCATCAATGAAATCATTTATGAAGTCATGCGTTACGGAGGAGAAGTTATCTTTGCCGAAACAGAAGTATTAGAAAATCAATCGCCGATCCTGCTGCAATTACGCTATTAAAAATCGATTCATACAAATGGGAAACTAGGAAGCTTAGAAGAATAAGGAAATAGCCCAAGCTCAACACTCGGATACATTCGGAGGTTGGGCTTTTTGATGAAAGATAAAGTCTAAAAAGTTTTGAATAGCTAAGAAAACACCCGTAATCTTAAAAGATAGTATAAGATTCTTTTCAAATCAGCCTTGAGGCGTAGGTTATCTTATTGACCTTATAGTACAATGTTTAAAACAGAAAACAGCTACATGGAGGTTATGTATGAAGAAAACAAAACTTATTGCCACTCTCTTGGTCTCAAGCCAAGTTTTACTAGCAACACCAATCGTATTAGCAGACGAGACAGCAACAACGCAAAGTATTGTCCCAATTTCAGGAACGGTCGACTCGACAGTTGCTACGGATTCCTCCGAGTCAACAACGACAACCAGCTCTAGTGAACGATTACAGATCAATGCAGTAGCAATCGGTAATGCGTTAACGAAAGAACAAGAAACTTATACATTAGATAAATTAGGGATCAAAGGAGAAACACCGATCTATAAAACGTCCGGGACAGACTTGATGTCCTATATTCCTGACGGTGGATTTACCAAGGACTGGGCAGTTTACAGTTCTGTACGTATGCAGACGCTTGCTGAAGGCGAAGGGATCACTGTTGATATCGCGACACCAGAAAATATCACACGGATCACAGCCGCTCAGTATCAAAATGCAGCGTTAACAGCTGGGATCACCGATGCAAAATTGACGGTCGCATCTGCAGTACCAATCGATGGTTCAGGTGCTTTAGCTGGTGTGTACAAAATCGTAGAAGAGTCAGGGGGCATTATTAATCAAGACCGTGTCAGCGTGGCTCAAAATGAGATGGATGTTTTATCGTCTATCACAGAAGAAAACAAAGACAAAGATGGCTATTCCGATGAAGCATTAAATAAAGCACAGGAGCAAGCGAAAGAAGAATTAGCAGCTAAGACTGCTGATGGCAAAGAGCTGACACAAGCGGATATTCAAACGACAGTAAAAAAAGCTCTGAAGGATAATGGACTAGAAGATGTAATGACAAGCGATCAAGTCACAGAAATAACTTCGTTGATGAGTGAAATGAAAGATAAAAATATTTTTGAAGACTTCGTGAAGGAATTAGACTTGACTGAGGCAAGCAAGCAAATTCAAGAAAAATCAAAAGGGCTTTGGGAAAATATCAAAGGATTCTTTAGTGGCATATGGGATTCGATCACTGGCATGTTTTCTGGTGACTCTCAATAATCGAAATAGTTTTTTATATATGAAATATTTGATTTGAGCTACCCTATACGGATCTTTAATAGATGAAGCAAGAATAAACCGCTATAACTTTTCCGAGTTAGCGGTTTATTTTTATAATCATCTAATCGCATACTTTAATAAGCTACAAGTGGGATTCGTGGAGGTTTGTAGGAATCCGAATCCGCCTGTTCAATCATGCAAATTTTATCAATAACGTCCTATTTTTTTAGAAAGATGAAACCTGATAAGAAATGCGGTATAATGGAACAGAATGACAATACTAACTAAGAGGTGGCTCTTTATGAAAAAAATACTAGTTGTCGACGACGAAAAACCGATTTCGGATATCGTCAAATTTAACTTAGCAAAAGAAGGTTATGACGTCTATACAGCATATGATGGGGAAGAAGCTTTAGCAAAAGTAGCCGAAGTGGAACCTGATTTGATTTTACTAGATTTGATGTTGCCAAAAATGGATGGCTTAGAAGTGGCTCGTGAAGTACGAAAAACGTTTGATATGCCGATCATCATGGTGACAGCTAAGGATTCTGAAATCGATAAAGTGTTAGGCTTGGAACTGGGAGCAGATGATTATGTGACCAAACCGTTCTCTAATCGTGAATTAGTGGCACGTGTGAAAGCAAATCTTCGACGTGGCGCTTCTGCTACCAAAGAAGTGGAAGAAGTCACACCTTCTGAACTGATCATTGGGGACTTAACGATCCATCCCGATGCGTATATGGTGACGAAACGTGGCGAAACGATTGAATTAACTCACCGTGAGTTTGAACTGCTCTTTTATTTAGCAAAACACATTGGGCAAGTCATGACACGGGAACATTTGTTACAAACCGTCTGGGGCTATGATTATTTTGGTGATGTTCGTACAGTAGACGTGACCGTTCGTCGTTTGCGTGAAAAAATCGAGGATAATCCAAGTCATCCTAGCTATTTAGTTACACGCCGAGGCGTAGGGTATTACTTGCGTAATCAAGAACAGGAGTAATTGGATGAAAGGAAAAGTCCGTTTTTTTCGATCAGTAAACTTCAAAATAGCTATTACATTTATTTTGATTTTACTGATCTCAATTGAAATTATAGGTGCTTACTTTATTAGAGGATTGGAACGTTCAACGATCAATACCTTTATCAAAGATATGAACCAAACAGTCGAAACATTAGCGACAACGATCAGTCCAGAACTGAATGGGAAAGGCAATGAAAGTGCGACTATCGATGATGTCAATGGGAATATCAAGCGTTTTATTGAGACCAGTGCTTCAAGTGATATCATCGAGATCCGTGTCGTGGATGAAAAAGGCATCATTCGAGCAACGACAGAGGTAAGCGAACAAGGTTCAGTCGGCAAAAAAAATGATTACGTCGATATGAATGATTTTACAACCAAACGCTATGTCGCATTAGATGATGACGGAAAACGAGTAAATATCAATATTCAACCGATTTTGTCCCCGACCGGCGACGCCGTCATCGGGGCTCTTTACGTCAAAAGTGATATCGAACAAAAATATTCAGAAATCAATAATACAGCACTGATTTTCTTTACGGCTTCGTTAATTGCTGCATTTATCTCAATGGTTGTGTCTGTTCTGGTCGCACGTTCCATTACGCAACCAATCGGTGAAATGCGTGAGCAAGCGATCCGCATTGCTCGTGGTGATTATAGCCGTAAAGTAAAGGTCCATGGTCAAGATGAATTAGGTCAGTTGGCTGAAACGTTCAACCAATTAGCAGAACGGATCGAGGAAGCGCAAGATACGATGGAAGCTGAACGAAATCGGTTAGACAGCGTCTTGTCACATATGACAGATGGCGTTATTGCAACCGATCGTCGTGGGAAGATCATTACGATCAATGATATGGCTGTCTCATTATTAGACTTGAAAAAAGAAGAAGCAATCGGACAGTCAATCTTGACCCTTTTAGCAATTGAAGAAGAATACACGTTACGAAAACTGTTAGAAGATCCGAATGAAATGATTTTAGATCGATCCACTGGAGCGAGAGAAGCTGACCAGATGATTTTACGCGTCGATTTTTCGATGATCCGTCGAGAATCTGGCTTTATCAGTGGGTTGGTTGCAGTTTTACATGATGTAACGGAACAAGAGAAAACAGAACGGGAACGTCGTGAGTTCGTATCGAACGTTTCCCATGAGTTGCGTACGCCTTTAACAAGTATGCGTAGTTATATCGAAGCACTGAGTGAGGGTGCTTGGAAGGACGAAGAAGTCGCACCGAACTTTTTAAAAGTGACCTTAGATGAGACCGATCGTATGATTCGCATGATCAATGATCTACTGAATCTATCTCGCATGGATACGGGGAATACTCAATTACAATTAGAATATGTCAATTTTAATGAACTCGTTAATTTTGTGTTAGATCGTTTTGATATGATGGTTGGTAATCAAGAAAAAAATTATACGATCCGTCGAGAATTTACGCAACGAGATCTGTGGGTCGAGATCGACACAGATAAAATCATCCAAGTTATTGACAATATCATGAACAATGCGATCAAATATTCACCCGATGGGGGAGCAATCACTTGCCGGTTGCTTGAAACACATAACAATGTGATTTTAAGTATTACAGACCAAGGGCTAGGTATCCCTAAAAAAGATTTGAATCGTGTATTTGAACGTTTTTATCGAGTGGATAAAGCAAGAGCTAGAGCGCAAGGTGGAACAGGATTAGGTTTAGCAATCTCTCGCGAAGTAGTGAAAGCACATCGTGGCGCAATCTGGGCAGAAAGTAAGGAGGGACAAGGTTCAACCTTCTATATTTCTTTACCTTATGAACCGTATGAGGAGGAATGGTGGGAATGAAGATTTCTGAAAAATTTATACGAATTGGTTTGATCTTGATGGTTGCATTAAGCCTGTACTTCTCTTATGCAATTTGGTTGAGTCCAGCAGGGAAAACCTCAATCAACTTAGAAGAGAACAATTCACAAGTGATTGAATCACAAAGCTATCGTAAAGCATCAGAAATTTATTTGCCTTTACACCTCACATGGTTTCAAACAGATACAGTGAAAGAAACGAATAGTGAGAACCTGATTTCTCAAATACATGGGTTGATCGAAGGTGCTCGTTTTGGCAAGCTGACAGAAGTCGTGGAAGCAGACCAAGAGAAGTTCAATCAAAAGAAGTCTCTCAATGAAGGAATCGAATTCTCTTATAACGCACCTTATCTACTCAGTGGCTATGTAAAAGCATTTGGTTTGAATATTGATCTAGGTTCAGTCCAAAATGAAGATGTCTATTTTACGAGTGTCCAATTTGATCTAAAAGACGAAAAAGTTAGTTTTATTGATTATGATCAGCGGACGATTTACGAAGCCAGTCTATCGATGGATTGGAAAGAAATAGAACATGATTTGAATTCTTCAGATGTCAACTGGACACCTGTATTCAAAACGCCAGAAAGTATTGAGACACAGCACAGTATCAAAGAACCAATGAAACTAAAAAAATACAGTTATATCTTATCTCAGCAACCATACACCGTCTTTCGGAATGCTTTTTTTTCCCAGCCAGACGCGGTTAAAAACAATGATGAAAGTACGGAATTGATTTTTTATGATGGCAATGAAACAATGACGATCCATTCAGAAAATCAGATCGTCGATTTTAGAGGAGATTTACCGACGATTGATGAACCAAATAATATTTTTACGGACAGTTTTCCTTATGTCAGCAAACTAGGTGGCGCGTTAGGCAATGTTCGATATTTTGATCGTAATAAGAATACAATCGATTATCGTATTTTTGTAGAAGGATTTCCCGTATTTGGTTCAGATAGTAAAGGAAAAGTTGGAATCGAAATCGGTAATGAGCAAGTGAATAATCAAGTAAGTATCCAAACGAGTTTAAATACCATCCAAGTCCCGATTCCTTCAGATGAAGAAGTCGAGTTGCCTAGCACCGACGATGTATATCAGGAATTAGTAGATAATGGGGCAGAAGAATCGAAAATCGAGTTGATTATTGTTGGCTATACATGGCAAAACATCGAAGAAACGAATCGGGTGGTTGATCTATTCCCAGAGTGGTATGTGAAATATCAAGGAGAATGGTATTCTGCAAATGACTTATTGACCAAACTACCTGAGAAGGAGGCGGAGTAACTATGGATTTCAAAAAAATTGAATGGATTTTCTTCGTCGCCTTTTTAGGATTGAATGTTTTTTTGTTTAGTAGTTACCATGAATCGATCAACCAAGAGCATACGGTAATACGCTCAGATCAGACAGAATCGATCAAAAAACGGTTAGCAAATGATGATATTACTTATACGGGTGATTTTTCTTCAGAAAGTAAGCAAGGATACTATTTAAGTGCGGAGGAAACGGAACTGAGTCAAACGTTGTTCAAGTATCGCCAAGATAATAATCGACGTGGTTTATTAGAGAGTGGCGTTTCGATCAATGATAATATATTGACTAAAACGTTATCGGACTCTGAATCTGAAAGCAAAGTGCTTGATCCAAATCGCATAGCAAGTTCACTCAATGACTTTTTAGATAACGAGGAAGATGTTTTATTTGGTAATGAGTATATCTATATGAAAAATTTCTCTGTATTAGAAGGTGATTCTCCTGAAATCACAGCGAGCCAAACGTATGAAGGATTGCCATTCTATGATGATACAGCTAAACTTATTTTTTCCCTCGAAAAAAAGGGGGATGAGTATCGCATTTTGAAGTATACTCAAACCCATTTAACGAATATTGAACAGTTGCGAGAAAAAACAGAATTGCATACGGAAGAAGAAGCCATTAATACATTGTATGTAAATAATAAAATCTCTCGAGGATCGAATATCCTTTGGCGTCAACTGGCTTACTCTCGTATTTTGAAAGTACGAGAGAAAAATGTGTATGTACCGGTGTGGTATGTCGCAATTGAAACGCCGGATAAGACCTATCAGATCGAAACGGTCAATGCATTTAGTAATACGATTATTACAAATAATTCGATCCCAAAGGTGGAAGATCATTAAAAAAGTAGGTATAATGAAAAAAGTTTACAAAGTAAGAAGGGAAGTAGTAGTAAAATGGCTGAAGGAAATACAGCTTTTAAAATCAGTATCCTTGCAAGTGGGAGTTCAGGAAACTCATTATATATCGAGAGTGACAAAAAGCGACTTCTGGTAGATGCAGGACTGAGTGGGAAAAAAATTACTTCCTTAATGGCACAAATCGGTCGGACGCCCGATCAATTAGACGGTATTCTTGTGACCCATGAACATCGAGATCACATTCATGGGGTAGGTGTTTTGGCGCGTAAGTATCATTTAGATATCTATGCAAATGAAAAAACATGGGAAGCAATGGCTCCGATGATCGGAAATGTCCCAATCGAACAAAAACATTTATTTCAGATGGGGAAAGTCCAAACATTTGGCGATTTAGATATCGAGAGTTTTGGTGTTTCTCATGATGCAGCTTCACCACAATTTTATCGTTTCCATAAAGAGAATCGTTCGTTTGTCATGCTGACGGATACAGGTTATTGTAGTGATCATATGCGAGGGATCATTGAAAATGCTGATGGGTACTTGATGGAAAGCAATCATGATCTAGAGATGTTGCGTATGGGACCTTATCCTTGGAATTTGAAACAACGTATTTTAGGCGATCGTGGTCATTTATCGAATGAAGATGGTGCGTTAGTGATGACTGATGTAATTGGCGATCGTACAAAACGAATCTATTTAGGCCATTTAAGTAAAGAAAACAATATGAAAGAATTGGCCCATTTGACTATGGAAAATATTCTTAAGGAAAAAGATCTAGGTGTGGGATATGATTTCAATGTGTACGACACTGACCCGGATGCTGCAACAGAATTATTTTCAATTTGATGAATCAGTTGTGACGGAAGTGAACAGCTCATAGAAATAAGCGGTAAAGTCCGAAAATTTGAAGGAATTTTTGGACTTTACCGCTTATTTCATAAGGAGTTACCTCCTGAATGCTATTTATTTTATTATAGGGAGTGCCTGATGATGAAAGTCACAGGTTTTTTTTATTATATTACAGTAAACCTTGTTGCAATGCCAATTGTACAATGACAACCAGAGTGTTCATACCAATATGGGTGATCATTGGTGCCCAGATTCGCCCAGTGGATCGGTATTGTAAACTAAAGAAAAATCCTAAAAAGAAATAGACGAGTAAATGTCCGTCATTATGCGCTAATGCAAAGAGCAAGGAACTAACAGCCGCACCTACCCAAAAGTTGGTATAGTGACCAACGATGCCAAGGATACTCCGGCGAAATACGAATTCTTCCATGATTGGTCCGGCAATAGTTGTGGCAATAATAAAAGCAGGGGTATCTAAAATCAATTGGATAATATTTTGCGTATTTTCAGATGGAGAGACTTCTCCGAAAAAGAAACTCTCGATCATAACCGCAATACTTTGTAAAATCAGAGCGATAAAGATACCAACGACTCCATATAAAATGATTTTTGAGCGAGAAGCAACCGGTACGCTTGCTTCGATTTCGATTGGTTCTTTATGCTTGAAGTACAAGAACCACAGAATGATTGCCCCTAAGATATACGTGATTGTTGTTGCATTGATCAAACCAGACGTTGAATTTACAAGCCCGACAGATGTCAGAAGTAAAGGCGAGACAAAAACTAGTCCGTAACAAAAAATACTAAAAAAGCTATATTTTTTTAATGACATAAAAAACCTCCTTGAGCTAAGAGAAAAGCCAAGTATCACTTTCTTGCTCTAATAATATAGGAAAAGCAACCATTCGTTGAACTTTAAATGATAAAAAATCAACGTATGCATTACTAAACGCTATCCATTATTCATTATACCATATCAAGAAGTTTCTCTGATCAGTTAGTATTGAACGGCTTTTTTACAACCTAGATAAACGGTGTTCAAGAAGCAACACTTCAACAATAAGTCAAAAAAATCCAAAATGTAAAAGCCATTTTTGATTTTTCTGTCTTATTACTCAGTGCTGAGCGCTTCTTTCACAACCTAGATAAACGGTGTTCAAAAGCCAGCTCCTTCAATATTAAGTCAAAACTTGAAAAAATATGAGAAGCTATTTTCTCAAATTTTTCCTTAACACTTGGAGCTGATCGGCTTTTTCACAACCTAGATAAACAGTGTTCAAGAAGCAACACTTCAATAATAAGACAAAAAAATCCAAAATGAAAAAGCCATTTTTGATTTTTCTGTCTTATTACTCAGTGCTGAGCGCTTCTTTCACAACCTTCTTTAAAAATTTTTTTTCTATGATTTAAAAAGCTTGCAAAAGAATAGGAGAATGAGTATTATTAAAAATGTAGGTTAGCACTCGATGTGATAGAGTGCTAATGGATTCAAAAAAAGAGTTATCGGAGGGATTTATCGTGTTAAAACCATTAGGTGATCGCGTCATCATTGAAGTCGCGCAAGAAGAAGAAAAAACTGTTGGAGGAATCGTTTTAGCTTCATCAGCGAAAGAGAAACCTCAAACTGGAACAGTTGTAGCAGTGGGTGAGGGACGTTTGCTAGAAAACGGCGAAAAAGTTCCTGCAGCTATTAAAGTAGGCGACCAAGTAATGTTTGAAAAATATGCCGGTACAGAAGTGAAATTTGAAGGAACAGAATATTTGATCGTCTCTGGAAAAGATATCATGGCGATTGTTGAGTAAGTACAAAACAAAAATAATTGATGAGGTGACGAAAAAATGGCAAAAGAATTGAAATTTGCAGAAGATGCACGTGCAGCAATGTTACGTGGTGTAGATAAATTAGCAGATACAGTAAAAGTGACATTAGGACCAAAAGGCCGTAATGTTGTTTTAGAAAAATCATATGGTTCTCCATTGATCACAAATGATGGTGTGACGATTGCAAAAGAAATCGAATTAGAAGATCATTTTGAAAACATGGGTGCAAAATTAGTTTCAGAAGTTGCATCTAAAACAAATGATATCGCTGGAGACGGTACAACGACAGCGACTGTCTTGACTCAAGCAATTGTCCGTGAAGGTTTGAAAAACGTCACAGCTGGTGCTAACCCATTAGGTATTCGTCGTGGGATCGAATTAGCCACTAAAACAGCAGTGGAAGAATTACACAACATCTCAACTGTTGTTGACTCAAAAGAGGCTATTGCACAAGTTGCTGCTGTTTCTTCTGGTTCAGAACAAGTGGGCCGTTTGATTGCAGATGCAATGGAAAAAGTCGGCAATGACGGTGTTATCACAATTGAAGAATCTAAAGGAATCGAAACAGAATTAGATGTCGTAGAAGGTATGCAATTTGACCGTGGTTACTTGTCACAATATATGGTAACAGACAACGACAAAATGGAAGCTGTTTTGGAAAATCCATACTTGTTGATCACTGACAAGAAAATTTCAAATATCCAAGATATCTTACCTTTATTAGAACAAATCTTACAACAATCACGTCCTTTATTGATCATTGCTGATGACGTGGATGGCGAAGCGTTACCAACATTGGTATTGAATAAAATCCGTGGTACATTCAATGTTGTAGCTGTAAAAGCACCAGGTTTCGGCGACCGTCGTAAAGCAATGTTAGAAGATATTGCTGTTTTGACTGGTGGTACAGTGATCACAGATGACCTAGGACTAGAATTGAAAGATGCAACAATCGAAAACTTAGGAAATGCTTCAAAAGTAGTTGTGGATAAAGACAACACAACAATCGTTGAAGGTTCAGGCGATAAAACAGCTATTGATGCACGTGTTCAATTGATCAAAAACCAAATCGCTGAAACAACTTCAGACTTTGACCGTGAAAAATTACAAGAACGCTTAGCGAAACTTGCTGGCGGAGTAGCTGTCGTAAAAGTCGGAGCAGCAACTGAAACAGAATTAAAAGAATTGAAACTACGTATTGAAGATGCATTGAACGCTACTCGTGCCGCTGTTGAAGAAGGCATGGTCTCTGGTGGTGGTACAGCATTAGTGAACGTGATCAACAAAGTAGCGATGATCGAAGCAGAAGGCGACGTAGCAACAGGTATCAAGATCGTTACTCGTGCGTTAGAAGAACCAATTCGTCAAATTGCTGAAAATGCTGGATACGAAGGATCAGTTATTGTTGATAAATTGAAAAATGTTGATTTAGGAACAGGATTCAATGCAGCAACTGGTGAATGGGTAAACATGGTGGAAGCCGGAATCGTTGACCCAACAAAAGTAACTCGTTCAGCATTACAAAATGCAGCATCTGTTTCTGCATTACTATTAACAACTGAAGCAGTAGTTGCAGACAAACCAGAACCAGCAGCGCCTGCTGCACCAGCTATGGACCCATCAATGATGGGCGGCATGATGTAATAACTCCAGAAGAACCTTGTTCAATCAAGGTTCTTCTTTTTTTGTCTTCTTAGAAAAAAGCATAAATAGGGTAAAATCGAGTGTGTCGTAATGAGATTGTGCATTCATATTGTAAATAAAAAATGGGCAAATCACTAAATTGACAAGCCAATCATCAAATTGTTGTATTATTATTTCATCGATTTAATCTATGGAAGAAAATTTAATTCCTTTAACATTTCTTTCACTCTTTCGCTAGCGAAGTTCACAAAGTTATGCTATATTTGTGATATCATTATAATGTATACGCATTCATAATGATGGGAGATCGAATTGTAGGAGGATGAAAATGAATAAATTGATGGAATGGATGGAGAGATATATTTTGCCAGTTGCCACGAAGATTGGTTCGGAAAAGCATCTGGTTGCTTTACGTGATGCGTTTATTGGAACCATGCCGGCAACGATGGCTGGGGCAATTGCGGTGCTATTGAATGCGTTTATGCGTGATTTTCCTAACACGTATCTAGGTGAAGGGAATGCCATTACGACTTTCTTTACACCAGTAATTGGTGTCAATGGCCTGATTTGGAATGGGACGCTAGCGATTATGGCAGTCGTATTCGCATTGTCACTAGGCGCAAATTTGGCAAAGGCATATGAAGTGGACCCTGTATCAGGAAGTATTGTATCTTTAGTTGCATTTATTATTGGATTACCTGATGCTGCCACAGCTGTTTTGACGTTGCCAGAAAAATTGTCACAAGATGCTATGGACATGATCACTACCGCAGGCGGCGTGATTGCTGATGGTACTGATGGTGGACAGACGCTTTCGATGGGCGCATGGGGTTATTTCAACTTTGGGAAATACATGGGCGGTTCTGGTCTTTTTACAGCTATGATCTTTGGTTTTATTTCTGTTATCATTTTTGCACTATTGATGCGTAAAAAAATTATTATCAGAATGCCAGAATCAGTGCCACCAGCAGTTGCACGTGCTTTTGCCGCAATCATTCCTGCAGTTGTTTCTTTATATGTTGTGGGAACGATCAATTATATCTTCCGACAGACAGCAGGAGTACCATTGATTGACTGGATCTCTGAAGCGATTCAAAAACCTTTGATGAATTTATCGCAAGGGTATGGCGCAGTATTTATTATCGTATTACTTGTTCATGTGCTTTGGTTCTTTGGATTACACGGAACAAACATCATGTCACCAGTGTTACAGACGCTTTATGGTACAGCGATGGTCGAAAATACCAATGCTTTTCAAAATAATGAACCAATCCCCTTCAAATGGGTAGCAGGTTCATTTGAAGCATTCGTATGGCCTGGTGGTGCTGGTGTAACGTTGGTATTGATCGTCATGATTTTATTTTTATCAAAACGTGCCGATTATAAAACAGTCGGTAAGCTGGGGATTGCTCCTGGTTTGTTCAATATCAATGAACCAGTGATGTTTGGTCTACCAGTCGTATTGAATCCATTGTTGATGATCCCATTCATCGTCGCACCACTTGTAACGGCAACCATTGCTTACTTTGCGACAATGGCAGGCCTTGTTCGCCCAGTGGTGGTAAATGTGATTTGGGTCATGCCAACGATTATCAGTGGGTTCTTAGCAACCGCAGGTGACTGGCGTGCCATTGTCTTGACGATCGTCAATCTCTTAGTCGCTGCTTTGATTTGGGCACCATTTATCTTGGCTGCAAACCGTTTAGATCCTAATCTAGGTGAACCAGAAGAATAAAAGAAGCAAACTCCTTGCTATGAGACGCGTTTCATACCGTATACTCAAAGCATAAATAAAGGAGGGCTTCTTATGAATACCTATATCAAAGCAACGCAAGGCACCAAGAATCAATGTTTTTACGCATTTGTTGAGTTTAAAGATTCCATGCTCGTGTTGTCTAGTTTTCAAGGCCTTAATCGATCGGTGATCAAAAAAATCAATTTAGCAGATATTTCTGGTTTGACCAAGGATAATTATTGGGGTGGTCAACGAATCAGTTTCTATGACCAAGGAACATTGTATCAATTTTTCGAATGTGGACCTGCTGTGGTAGACTATCTACAAGAAAATCTTTTTGTATAGGTGGCGAACAGTAGTCATGGCAAACATCCGAGATATAGCCAAACGAACAGGATATTCTGTTTCGACGGTATCCCGTGTCATCAATCAACATCCTTATGTCGATGAAGCGAAACGAACAGAGATCTTGAAAGTGATCAAAGAATTAAATTATGTACCGAATGCCAATGCCAGACAACTAAGTTCTGGAAAAACTAAAAATATTGGTGTCATTTTACCTTACACAAATCACCCATATTTTGATCAGTTGCTCAGTGGAATCATTGAAGTCGCTTTTAGTGAGGGCTATAAAGTGACGTTGTTGCCAACAAACTACCAAATAAAACGGGAACAACAATATTTAGAAGAGTTTGCGGCGAAAGCATTTGACGGATTGATCATTACATCAAGAGCAAATCCCTTAGAGTTGTTGCTTGATTATCAACGCTATGGCCCTATCGTCTTTTGCGAAAAGATCGAAGACTTGGAAGTAACGAGTGTCTATATTGATCGCAAACAATCGATTACTGATGGCTTATCCTTTTTAAAAGATCAAGGTGTCAAACGTTTAGGTGTCACCTTAGGAAGAACCGGTCGAATGAGTTACAATTCGAAAATCACATTAAAACTGTGTAAAGAGATTTTTCCTGAATTTAATGAAGCTGATGTCTATTGGCAGTGTATTGATACCGAACATGGGAAATTGGCTGGGAAATTTTTTAAGGAACGAGGAATTGATGGCATTTTCACGAATTCAGACACAGTAGCAGCGGGAATCCTACAAAGCTACAAAAAACAAAAAATACCAATCGTTGGTAGGGAAAATATGCTGATCAGTGAATTATTAAATTTTTCAACAATCGATCACCATCTGAAACAATGTGGTGAAACCGCTTTTCGTTTGTTTTTGAATGATACAGTCGAACAAGTAAAAATTCCGTATACTTTTATTCAACGTCCGTGAAATAAAAAAGACAAATCCTTTTTGTGGATTTGTCTTTATTTATTTATGCATGAGCTTGAATGATCTCATTCAATGCTACAGCGGCGCCTTTACCACAACGAGAATCATAGTATTCAGTAAAACGTTCATCTGAGATATACAGCATACCTAATCCTTTGTGGGCTTCTGCTTGATACGTGGGCCAACTAAATAATAGCCATTTTTTATGTGCATCAAAAATTTCTTTTGCACGTGCCTGATTTGGTTGGTCAGACAGATAAGACGTTAAGTTCGTTAGTAATTGTTGCTCAACTTCTTGCATTTCTTGGTATTTTTCTTGGGAAAGGTTTTGCCATTGTTCGTTTGCTTTATCAATCGTTTCTTCTCCGTATTTTTCACGGATCTCTGTGCCATAGTTTGTTTCATTTTCAGTTATTTTTTGTTTTTTTAATCCTTCAAATTTTTCTTGGTCAGTCATCTTTTTTCCTCCTTTGAATTGTGCTAATGTTTGTTGGACGGTTGCCAGGAGAGTATCAATTTCTGCTCGTTTCTCTAGTAGTTTTCTCTGATGTTCGATGAGTGCATGTTGATGATCAAAGGTAGGATCATCTAATAATTCGCGAATTTGGTTCAGTGGAAAATCTAAGGATCGATAAAATAAAATTTGTTGTAGACGATCGATTTCTTGAGAACCATAGATACGATAACCAGCTGAATTGATCCGTTTGGGTTTGAGTAAATCAATTTCATCGTAAAAACGTAGTGTACGACTACTTACTCCTGAGAGCTGTGCCATTTTCTTAATTGTGTATTCCATTGTTTTTCCTCCTGACAAAACTAGCATAATCCTTGACGTAACGAGAAGGTCAAGTGAAAAATCATCTTTTTTATCTAATTGATTATATGTTATACTATTTAACAAAGAGAGGGAAATCAAATTGTTTTTTTATCGTCTTTATGAAAGCGATTTATTTTATTGAGTAAAAAAATTAAGAAAAGAGGAAAAGTATGAAACTGATTGAAACCCCGATTACGAGCAACTTGAATATCAAAACTTTTTATCCAAAAATCGTTGATTTCTTTTTTAGAAATTCTGCTATTCGATTTTATAAACTATTTTCTTTAGATCGTACACAGATTTTGTTGATCGATACCTATAATCAAGTCCAATTAGTGATGATCAATACAAAAAAGAAAATCACTAAACAGGAAATTGATTATGCAATCAAAAAAGTGTTGAAAACAGAACGCTCAGCGGTCAATATCCATGTAGGTGTCAAGCAAGAATTAGAAGAAGCGGGTGTTCAGTTCAAACGGCCGAATAAGGACATCGTCATTGTAGAACAAGCCATTGCAAACATTGCCTAGCTCGATCAATACAGCAAGAAAGTTATGGATGATCCTAAATTGAATAAGCGATAGGAAGTAAAGCGCCTAAATTCCAAGATAGTTTGATTTTTGGGATTTAGGCGTTTTTTTACAACTTAGATAAACGGTGTTCAAGAAGCAACACTTCAATAATAAGCCAAGAAAATCCGAAATGAAAAAGCCATTTTTGATTTTCCTGTCTTATTACTCAGTGCTGAGCGCTTCTTTCACAACCTGGATAAACGGTGTTCAAAAAGCTGACCTTCAACATGAAGCTGAAAAATCAAAAAATATGAGGAGCTATTTTCGCAAGTTTTTCCTTACTACTCGGAGCTGCCCGGCTTTCTCCCAACCTCGATAAACGGTGTTCAAAAAGCAACACTTCAATAATAAGCCAAGAAAATCCAAAATGAAAAAGCCATTTTTGATTTTCCTGTCTTATTACTCAGTGCTGAGCGCTTCTTTCACAACCTAGATAAACGGTGTTCGAAAGCCAACTCCTTCAATAGTAAGGCAGAACTTGAAAAAATATGAGAAGCTATTTTCTCAAGTTCTGCCTTACTACTTGGAGCTGCCCGGCTTTCTCACAACCTGTCTCTTATTTCTTTACTTTGTACAAAATAAAACAAGATTTCTTTTACTAGGGTATTTTTTTGTTATAATGGATAAGAAATGAAAATTGGCTAAGAGGAGCAATAAAAAAGATGACGACAACTTACTCAGATGACAGTTTGACGCTACATACGGATCTTTACCAGATCAACATGATGCAGACTTACTGGGAACTAGATAGAGCAGATAAACATGCAGTTTTTGAATGTTACTTCCGCGAGATGCCATTCAATCATGGTTATGCTGTTTTTGCAGGGTTAGAACGATTAGTAGATTATTTAGAAAATTTGACATTTACAGATACAGATATTGCGTATCTTCGTGAGATGGCTGTTTATCCGGAAGGTTTTTTGACGTATTTACGTGAATTCAAATTTAAAGCGACTGTCCGTTCCGCTCGTGAAGGAGAACTTGTTTTTGCGAATGAGCCATTGATCCAAGTGGAAGGCCCATTAGCCCATTGTCAATTAGTAGAAACAGCCTTATTGAATATGGTGAACTTTCAAACGTTGATCGCGACGAAAGCGGCTCGTATCAAATCAGTGATCGGTGACGATCCATTATTGGAGTTTGGTACACGTCGTGCGCAAGAATTGGATGCTGCGGTTTGGGGTACTCGTGCTGCTTACATTGGTGGAGCAGATGCAACGAGCAATGTTCGTGCAGGGAAAATTTTCGGGATTCCAGCAAGCGGTACCCACGCTCATTCTCTTGTTCAAAGTTATGGGAATGACTATGAAGCATTTATGGCGTATGCAAAGACACATAAAGATTGTGTTTTTCTAGTGGATACTTACGATACCTTGAAATCGGGTGTTCCTAGTGCGATCCGTGTGGCAAAAGAACTGGGCAACAAGATCAATTTCCAAGGCGTACGTATCGATAGTGGTGATATGGCGTATATTTCGAAACGGGTCAGAGAACAATTAGATTCCGCTGGTTTTACAGAAGCGAAAATCTATGCCTCAAATGATTTAGATGAAGCGACGATTTTAAACTTAAAAATGCAAAAAGCAAAAATCGATGTTTGGGGCGTGGGAACAAAGTTGATCACCGCCTATGACCAACCGGCTTTAGGTGCAGTCTTTAAACTGGTATCCATCGAAAATGAACAAGGTGAAATGATCGATACGATCAAATTGTCTAGCAATGCAGAAAAAGTTACTACACCAGGTAAAAAACAAGTATGGCGTATCACTCGTAACTTTGATGGGAAATCAGAAGGCGATTATGTGACACTATGGGACGAAGATCCTCGACAAGAAGAAGAGATCTTCATGTTCCACCCGACACATACCTTTATCAATAAAACCGTTCGTGATTTTACAGCTCGGCCAATTTTACAAGATATTTTTGTTGAAGGAACGAGAGTCTATGACTTACCGATATTAGAAGAAATTAAAGAGTATACCAGAGGAAACTTAGATTCTCTTTGGGAAGAATACAAACGTGATTTGAATCCGCAAAAATATCCTGTGGATCTATCAACAGATTGCTGGAATCATAAGATGGCAATCATGGAACGAATGAAAAAAAGCGTCACACAATTAACGAGTGAACTATAGGAGGAATGGAAGATGAATCATTTACAACAAGCAATCATCGAAGAATTAGGCGTGAAATCAGTCATCGATCCTCAAAATGAAATTCGTGTGAGTATCGATTTCATGAAAGAATATTTGAAAAAGAATCCCTTCTTAAAAACCTTGGTTTTAGGTATCAGTGGAGGACAAGATTCTACTTTAGCCGGACGTTTAGCACAATTGGCGATGGAGGAAATGCGGGAAGAAACGAAAGATGACAGTTACCAGTTCATCGGTGTACGTTTGCCATATGGAGAACAGGCAGATGAAGAAGATGCTAAAGCTGCGTTAGATTTTATCCAACCAGACGTCCAATTACGTGTCAATATCAAACCTGCAGTCGATGCGCAAACGCAAGCGTTGATTGAAGCAGGTGTAGAAATCAGTGATTTCAATAAAGGAAATATCAAAGCGCGCCAACGAATGATCACACAATATGCGGTTGCAGGACAACGCGCAGGGGCTGTGATCGGTACCGACCACGCAGCTGAAAATATTACTGGCTTCTTTACGAAATATGGTGACGGTGGGGCAGATATTTTACCATTGTTCCGCTTGAATAAACGCCAAGGAAAAGCATTGTTGAAGGCTTTAGACGCGCCAGAACATCTCTATACCAAAGTGCCAACAGCTGACCTTGAAGAAGGCAAGCCGATGATTGCTGATGAAGTCGCATTAGGTGTCACATATGATGAGATCGACGACTATTTGGAAGGGAAAGAAATTCCTGTAGATGCACAACAAAAAATCGAGCAATGGTGGAATAAAACACAGCATAAACGTCATTTGCCAATTTCGATCTTTGATGATTTTTGGAAATAAATGAAGTGAAAAAATAATCAAATAAACCGTGAATCCTTTGTTGATCAAGGGATTCACGGTTTGTTTTTGTTTGTATTCGTTTTTTGCTCTCCAGTGTATTTTCAAGATGGAAATTTTTATTGCTTTGCTTCATTCTCATAGAAAAGAAGGCTTAAAAAACAAGTTGTCCACATTAGAAGAGTCAGTATTGAAAGAAACAAAATAGGATTGGCTATCCTTGATTGGCACTCTTCGGCAGTTTGAAACAAATCAATGTTCCTTAAAAAAATCATTTGATAGCGACAATAGCATCTATTTCTACTTTGAATCTTGGATCAATCAATCCGGCTACTATTACTACTGTCATTGCCGGTTTATTTTCTCCATACAGTTTTATAAGTGTCGTCCTATCAATAATAAGCCAAAACCATCAAAAATGAAAAAGCCATTTTCGATGGTTCTGTCTTATTACTCAGTGCTGAACGCTTCTTTCACAACCTTAACTATAATACACCTTCATCTTGATATCTTGATCGTAGTTGCCGAAGCCTTTGCCGAATAGGGTGCAGCCACCGACGTTTTTGGCGTCTTCTTTGACTTCGATGCGGAAGGTCCAGACGTCTTCGTTTCTTGGGATGTCATTGATCGTGATTTCAGATAATGGTTCGCCGTTGATATTGGTCAAATGTTTAGTGATACGGATTGTTTTCAATAGTCCGTATTGATTTAGATTATCTGGGTACCAGTCTGGGGTATGTTTTCCACGAATGTCTGCGAAATCTCCTGGGCTTGTCCAGTTACCTAATTCCACGCCGTTTAGGCTGAAAGTGATATCCGATGGCCAATTGTCGTTCGAAAAGGGAAACTCGGAAGACAGTTCAACGGACAATTCCAACATTTCCAAAGTATCTTCTTCATTTAGGAAGTTTGGTGTTTGATATTCAACAAATCCGCTTGTAAACCACAGAATCCGTGCATCCATTCGTCGTGGATCGGCAAAGTAACGTGGTTCATCGACTTTGCCGATAAAATCATGGATCGTTGCCAGACCGCATGTCGGCTCGATTGAATAGCGGGTATAATGACCGATAGGGATCGATGTTTCTTTCGTATCAAAGGCATTGAAGATTTTTTCTGGAAACGTGATGTTGATTTTATCGACACGTAAGCTGGAAATTTTTTTTTGACCTATTTTTTCAGATTTGATGATATTTGCTTCTTCAAGTTTTTTTACATGCATTGTTGTAATCGCACTACTGATACCGAGTGCTTGGGCAAGCTCTTTGATATTCATTTTGTTTTTTGAAAGTAACTGGATGATTTTTATCCTTGTTTTACTAGCTAAAGCTTCATAAACAGGTAATGATTCTTCATTGATTTGGAGTTGCATGATTTTTCACCTCTTATTTAGGTTTTTGTTTAACTATATATTAACATAAATATTAATTTATAGGTTGATATCATAAAACTAATATATATAATTAATATTTATGTTAATTATAATGTAAAAATATTTTTATATTTAATAATATTATTATTGACAACGCTTTCAAAGAAAGATATGATTCATGTATAAATTAAAGGAGGGGACATATGGAAGCTGTAATGTCAGTTAGTCGTGTGCAAAAGATAGGGGAAATCGATTGTCGTTTGTATGGCTCGTTTATTGAACATATGGGACGTGCAGTGTATGGAGGGATCTATCAACCGGATCATCCGACTGCAAATGATAAGGGATTTCGCCAAGACGTCATGGAGCTGGTCAAAGATTTATCGGTACCATTGATCCGGTATCCAGGTGGGAATTTTGTTTCTGGGTTCAATTGGGAAGATAGCGTGGGTCCTATAGCGGAGCGGCCGAAAAGATTAGACCTTGCTTGGCGATCTTTAGAAACAAATCAAGTGGGTGTGCATGAATTTGCTGCGTGGTGTCAAGAAGTGGGCGCTGAGATCAATATGGCGGTCAATCTTGGAACACGTGGCTTAGATGCTGCAAGAAATCTAGTAGAATATTGCAATTATCCTAGTGGTACTTATTGGAGTGAGCAAAGAATAGCAAATGGACAAACCGAACCTTTTGCGATCAAGACGTGGTGTTTAGGCAATGAAATGGATGGTCCTTGGCAAATCGGTCATAAGACAGCAGCGGAGTATGGACGGCTGGCAGAAGAAACAGCGAAAGCAATGAAACTTGTCGATGAATCGATCGAAGTCGTTTTATGTGGTAGCTCGAATAGTCAAATGCCGACATTCGGTGAGTGGGAATTGACTGTATTGGATCAAGCCTATGAACAAATCGATTATCTTTCATTGCATCAGTATTATGGCAATCAAACAAATGATTTGAAAAATTATTTAGCTCGTTCAGTCGATATGGATCAGTTCATCTCTGGTGTTGTTGCGATGTGTGATGCAATCAAGGCGAAAAAACACAGCAAGAAACAAATCAATCTATCTTTTGATGAATGGAATATTTGGTATCATTCGACAGAACATGATCAAACAGTCAAGCCATGGCAAGTTGCCCCACCTTTATTAGAAGATCACTATAATTTTGAGGATGCTTTAGTATTGGGCTGTTTATTGATCACTTTGTTAAAACATTCTGATCGAGTAAAGATTGCTTGTTTGGCGCAGCTAGTCAACGTGATTGCGCCGATCATGACAGAAGAAGACGGTGAAGCATGGCGTCAAACAATCTATTATCCGTTTATGCAAGTCGCGACTTTAGGACAAGGTATTGCTTTACGACCTGAAATCACTGTCGATACGTATGCAACGAGTGAGTTTGATACAGTCCCATATTTAGAAAGTATTGCAGTGCTTAATGAAGAAAAAAATGAGTTGGTGATCTTTGCAGTGAATCGTGGAGAAGAAGAGATGAGTTTAGATCTACAATTTTCTGACTTAAAGATTGAGGAAGTCATCGAGTTTTCAGAGATGTCTGGCTATGAAATCAAAGCGGTCAATCAAGCAGGAAATGAGCAAATCAAACCTGTGTCTTCAAAAGCCTACGAACATAAAGAAAATCAGTTGAATTGCAAATTGAAACCGTTATCTTGGAATGTGATCCGTACAAGCTTGACCCCGAACAAATAAGGAGGAGATAGAGATGCGAGGAAAAAAATTGATTATTGGTTCATTGTTGTTGGCTGCGACTGGAATATTAGGTGCTTGTGGCGGTGGTGCTTCTTCCCAAAGTAAAAATGACGGAGAAGTCACACTCTCTTTTTGGAATGGGTTTACAGCTTCTGACGGGGAAATCTTACAAGAAATCGTCAATGATTTTAATAAGAATAATGACAAAAACATCACGATTGAGATGGATGTGATGACATGGGCTAATTTGAATGAAAAATTACCAACGGCTATTTCTTCGAGAAAAGCGCCAGATTTTGTTGCACTGAACTACGCTGATTTTGCTCAATATGTGGAGAATGGGGCTGTGCAGCCTGTAGATGATTTCTGGGAGTATGACGGTGTGGATAAAGGAGATTTCAAAGATACTGCGGTAGATCTAGGAATGGTGGATGATCAGCAATATTTTATTCCGATGCAAGTACAAGGGATGTATATGTATTGGAACAAAGAATTATTCAAACAAGCTGGCTTGGATGAAACAACACCACCAACTACTTGGACAGAATTAACAGAGATGGCTCCGCAACTGACCGATAGTAGTAAAAATGTCTCAGGTTTTGTCTTCAATAAAGACGGTACTGCGCCACTTTATAACTGGATGAAGGCAAATGGAGGAAAACTTGTCAGCGATGATTATACAAAATCTGAGTTCGCTTCACCAGAAAATCTTGAAACACTAACAGCCATCCAAAAAATGATCCATGTCGATAAAGCAGGACCAGAATCGATTTCAGGAGCAGAGATGGATAACTTGATGAACGCTGGGCAATTATCGATCATCATCAACGGACCGTGGTTGAATAACGGCTTGAAAGCAAACGAAATCGATTATGGTGTAACGACATTACCGCAAGCAAGTACGGACGGTGAAAAAACAGCGATTTTAGATGGTGTTGGTTATGCCATCCCAGCAAGTACAGATAGTGACAAAAAAGAGGCAATCTATGAATTCCTAAAATACTGGAACACAAGTGAAATCGGTAAAAAATGGAGTATTGAAAATGGCTTCCCTGCCTATTTATCATCTGTCGCAGAAGATGAAGAAGTGAAGAATGATCCTATCGTATCGGAACTATCCAAACAAATGGAATATGCTGAACCTTATCTACCAGGATTCACGAAGATCGCAGCAATCAATAATGACATCATCAATCCATTGATCGAAAAATTGTTGGCTGGTGAAGATCCAGAGCAACTCATGAATGATGCAGATGATCAGATCAATGATCTACTAAAGGAATAATCGAGTAACAGTTCACAATGAAATCAAAACAACAAAGGAAACAGAAGTAATCTCGTAGAAGATAAGGCGAAAGTCTATAAATTGCAAAAACATATTTATCGCTTTCGCTTTCCTTTTTCGAGAAAAACTTCTTTCCTTTCTTGGTCTGATTTTTTATCGCTTGAACTTTTCATCAAGGAATCCATCGAATAAGAAAGAGGGGAAATAGACGAAATGAAAGCATTCACCAGATACTGGAACCGACCGGATCGAGCGGCTTATTTGTTTTTAGTGCCATCCTTTTTGATTCTACTGTTATTCACAGTGGTGCCACTGATTGGTACATTTGCGATCAGTTTTACTGATTTGAACATCTTTTTTACTTCAAGAGAGTTCGTAGGCATGGATAACTTTTTGCGGATCTTTGGGGATGAACGTGCGGTCAATTCACTTTTCCATACGTTGTATTTTACCTTACTTGAAACACCAACACAGATTATCGTTGGTTTATTAGCTGCGGTGATCTTGTCAAAGAATACTCGTTTCAATCGCTTTTGTCGCTCAACTTTTTATATCCCTGTTATTTGTTCCTTAACATCCATTGCAATCATCTTTTCAATGTTGCTTGACCCAAACGTTGGGGCTATCCCTTACCTTTTCTCACAAGTAGGTTTGCCGATTCCACAATTTTTCCGTGATCCAACATTAGCAATGCCAACAGTTGCGCTGATGACGGTTTGGAAAAATTTCGGTGTCACAATGACGATCCTGATCACTGCTATTCAAGGAATCTCCCCTTCGCTTTACGAATCAGCGCAAATGGATGGAGCAACCAATCGTCAACAATTCTTTAATATCACGTTACCGCAGATCGTCCCATCTCTTGGTTTTTGTATCTTGACCAACTTGATTGGTTCCATGCAAGTGTTTGACCAAGTATATGTGGCAACGAACGGCGGACCACAATTCAAAACGGAAACAGCTGTCCAATACATTTATAGTCGCGGCTTCACCGCTCCATATGAGTTAGGCTATGCTTCCGCATTATCTTCAGTACTGTTTGTCATTGTAGCTGTGCTGGCAATTTCGACCAATTTATATATGTCAAGAAAAGAAAAACAAATGAAATAGGGGGGAGTAATAATATGCTTTCGGAAAGTTATACAGCAGTTTCAACGAATCGTCGGAAAAAGTTTGATGGAAAGAAATGGTTACGTGTCGTCGGAATGTTACTCGTATTATTGATTATCGCTTTTCCTTTTCTATGGTTGATCATTTCCTCGTTCAAATATGAAAAAGACATTATTTCTTTTCCCCCGAGAATTTTTGCAGATGAATATACCTTTGAGAATTATATCAAGGTTTGGACGACTATTCCGTTGTTAGATTACATCAAAAACACAGTAATCTTTGCAGGTGGGACAGTGATTACTTCTGTTTTCTTTGATTCTCTTGCAGGGTATGCTTTTGCTCGGATGCGCTTCAAAGGGAAATCGGTGTTGTTTTACTTTGTTTTGTTAACGATGATGATCCCATTTCAAGTCTTCATGATCCCACTGTTCATCCAAGCAAATTTTTTAGGCATGTTAGATACGTATGCCGGATTGATCATTCCTCGGATGACCACTGCTTTTGGGATATTTATGATGCGGTCGTTTTTTGTGACTTTACCAGATTCATTGGAAGAAGCCGCACGTATTGACGGGTTAGGTGAGTTCAAGATTTTCTTGAAGATCATGTTGCCTTTGAGTAAGCCAACACTTCTATCACTAGCAATCTTTACGTTGATGAACAGTTGGAATGATTTATTGTATCCACTGATTTTGACAACAAGTTCGAAAATGCGGACGTTACCTGCAGGATTAGCTTTATTCACCGGACAAAATATTTCATTTTATGGACCGGTGATGGCAGGAACAGTTATTTCGATGTTGCCATTGTTGATCATTTATATTTTTGCTCAAAAATACTTTGTACAAGGAACTGCAATGTCTGGCATGAAAGAGTGAGAAAATGAAATTAGTCGAAACAAAATGGTATGGTCAATTGATCCAAATTTCCGATCATATCTTATTAGGTATTTTATGGGTCGTCGTTTCTTTGCCTTTAGTCACAGTAGTACCAGCCACAACAGGGGTCTTTACAGCATTGAATAAATGGAAGAATGGCGAATCAGGGCATGTTTGCTATTCCTTTTTGCAAGGCTTTAAGCGTAAGTTTTTTCTTCAATTAGTGATGAGTTGCGTGACCATTATCAGTTATTTTGCGATGAATCTTATTTTGCAAGAATCTGCTATTTGGTTAGTGATTTGTGGGTATGTAACAATGTTGGTTTTTACGATGTTTTTACTTTCTTGGTGTAGCTCTCTTGCCCAAAATGACGTGCTTTCCGGAAAGGAACTTTTTCAAGAAAGTACGTGGTGGGTGTTGACCAACTTTTTGAAGAATCTTGTATGTTGTGGCATATTATTAGTTTTTCTTGTGCTTGTGTTTATGTTTCCGCCGATTATTTTTGTATTAGCAGGTGGGGTTTGGTGGTTGATCAATCATTTAGTGGGAAACAATAATAGGAAAGGAGTGTGGCAATGAAAAAAGTTGAACTAAAGGTACGTCAAGGATTTTCTAAAGGAGCAATCAGTCCACGACTCTTCGGTTCTTTTGTTGAACATATGGGAAGTGTCGTGTATAACGGAATATTTGAACCAGGACATCCGACCGCGGATAAGAATGGCTTTCGACAGGACGTACTTTCTTATGTAAAAGAACTGTCTTTAGGGGTGATCCGTTATCCTGGAGGGAATTTTACCTCAGGGTATGACTGGCAAGATACGATTGGTCCAGTCACCGAGCGTCCGAAAAAAATCGATCTTGCATGGCAAGGAATCGAACCAAATACATTCGGGCTACATGAATTTTTCAAATGGTTAGACATGGTAGAAGCGGAGCCAATCATGACGGTGAATCTAGGCACAAAAGGAATCGATGATGCGCGTAATCTAGTAGAGTATTGTAATTTTCCTGAAGGAACCTCTTGGAGTGAGTTACGCAAACAAAACGGACAAGAGCATCCTTTTAACGTGAAACTTTGGTGCTTAGGAAATGAGTTAGACGGTCCTTGGCAAATTGGCGCAAAAAGTGCCTATGAGTATGGCAGGTTAGCCAATGAATCTGCCAAAGCGATGAAATTAGTCGATGAATCGATCGAAACGATTTTAGTCGGTAGTTCGACGCCACGCTTAGCGTCTTATCCTGAATGGGACCGAATCGCTTTAGAAGAAGCATATGAAAACGTAGATTATATTGCTTTGCATAATTACATCGATAAATATGACGAAGAAGATTTGACTAAACCTCCAAAAAATGAGCGAGCAGATACCAAAACTTACTTAGCTAAAGCGGAACGGTTTGATCGACAAATCGAAGAGATCATTGCGACGTGTGACTATGTGAAAGGCTATCTACGCAGTGACAAGACGATGTACTTAGCTTTTGATGAATGGAATGTTCATAGCCAACCAGAACAAACCTATCAAAAATTCCAAGAGGGGTCACCAATCGATTGGTGCCAGTTCACTATGGAAGATACATTACTGTTCGGCACATTGGGTCTTGCGATTTTACGGCATGCAGATCGTGTCAAAATTGCTTGCCAATCGCTTTTAGTCAATACCATCCCGCTTATCTTAACAGAGAAAAATGGGATCGCATGGGTAAATCCGACCTATTATGTGATGCAACATCTGGCAAAATATGCGAAAGGCACTGTATTAGATCAACAAACGTTTTGTCCCACTTATGATTGTGATACTGGAAAAGAAGTGCCGATCATTGATAGCGTCGTTGTCGAAAATGAGCAAGAAATCGTACTGTTTCTAGTGAATCGCACAGAAGAGAAAGTGTCCATTACGACAACGCATGATTTTGAGCTGGAGACTAAAGCAGTCCAACTAGTAGTAAAAAGTGATCATTTACTTGATAAAAATACGAAAGACGCACCGAATACGATCCAGCCGATAGAACAAGTAATCGATGTAAATGAAAAGAACACGATCCATATGGTGCTTGAAGCATATTCTTGGAATGTCATCAGACTAAAAAAATGTGAGGAACCTTTATGAAAAAAACAACTTATGCTAATCCAATCGTCCTTGAACGAGCCGATCCTTGGATCTACAAACATACGGACGGCTACTATTATTTTACGGGTTCTCTACCTGGTTATCAGTCCATCGAATTAAGACGTGCGAAAACGATCGATGGCTTGAAGCATGCAGAAACGTTACTGGTTTGGCATGCACCTAAAACTGGACCCATGAGTCAGTTGATTTGGGCACCAGAAATCCATTATATCCAAGGAAAGTGGTATATCTATTTTGCAGCCAGTGATCATGCAGAGATTCGTGATCGTGATCATCACCATCGGATGTTCGTTCTTGAAAACACGTCAATTGATCCAATGAATACTGAGTGGGAAGAAAAAGGGCAAATCAACACGGCTACAGATACGTTTAGTTTAGACGGCACGACTTTTACACATCAAGGAAAGTTGTATTATGTTTGGGCGCAATTAGACCCACGCATTCCGGGGAACTCCAATCTCTATTTATCAGAAATGGCAAATCCTTGGACACTGACCGGGAAACAACTATTATTAGCCATCCCAGAATTTCCTTGGGAAAAGCAAGGATTTGCAGTCAATGAAGGACCAGCCGTACTGGTTCGTAATGGGAAAATATTCATCACTTACTCAGGGAGTGCCACTGATGAAAATTATGCGATGGGTTTGCTGTGGGCAGAAGAGTCAGCGGATCTACTTGACGGTTATTCTTGGCATAAAAATCCTGAACCTGTCTTTGTCTCTTCGGAGAAAAATAAGCAGTTTGGACCGGGACATAACTCCTTTACTCGCTCAGAAGATGGCAAAGAAGATGTATTAGTTTACCATGCACGACCAGAAAAAAATGAAGGAATCGATCCTCTGAACAATCCCAATCGTCATGCCAACGCACAAGTATTTTCGTGGGACACAGAGGGGTTCCCAGTTTTTGGTGAACCAGTTGCGTATTCGGCTGATATTTGAGCATCATTTCAATCAAAGTGACATAAAGCCCTTCAAGAAATAAGCGGTAATAGCCACAATTTGTTGTTCAAAATTGTGGCTATTACCGCTTATTCTTTGCGAGTTGGAGAGACTAAGACACAGTTTCATTCCTTTTGTTTTCTATTTATTTTTTTATAAAATTGGTCGTTCAGACTACTTGTTTTTTGAACTTTACTTTCATTTGTGAAGCGACTAGAATAAAATAGGCGTTAAAGTAGTTTAGAAAAAGTGAAGGAGCGCTCTCTTGAACAAACATTTAGATAAGCTTTCAACCAAACAACAAAAAATTTTACGAATCACTACTCTGGGGGTAGTAACAGTCTTAGTGATACTTATAAGCAATTTGTATTTACAATGGTGCCAGAATAATCTTTCAGTTGATTTAGCCTTGAAATTTGCTTTTTCATGGCACACAGAAAAATTTTTACTTGCTTGTTTCGTATTACTTACTGTCTTCTTATTTATGGTCGCTTTCGCGGGTTCTTACTTATTTGGTCTGCTTTTTTATCTCGTAAGTATCGGTATATTAGGTTTTGCGAATTACTTAAAAATGAGCTATCGACAAGAACCCATCTATCCAGATGACTTAAAGATGATCACAGAGTTCAATTTACTCAAAGACATGACCGGAACACCGATATTTATTGGGCTGATGCTAGTAGCGGCACTTGCCTTTGGGGGAGTAGTCTGGGCGATTGTCCGTAGTTTCAAAAAAGATCGAACATTCCAAATCTATCGTGTCTTGACTTTAGTGATGACCGTTGCAATGATGGGTTATTTCAGTAACTTCAATAATCCCAATAATTTGTTGCGTAAAGCTTATAATCAAACGGCTTTGTGGATTCCTTATAGTCAAAAAATGAATTATTATAATACAGGATTCATTGGTGGCTTTTTGTACAATCTAAAAGTTGAACCGATGGAACGACCAGAAGGTTATTCAAAAGAAAAAATCAATGAAATCACTGAAAAATATCAAGCAATCGCAGACGAAAAAAATCAAACGGCAAGTGATGAGCAGCCAAATATCATTTATGTGATGAGTGAAAGCTTTTCTGATCCAAGTCATCTAAATGGTGTCACGGTGACCGGTGATCCCTTAGCTGACTATCGTGAAGTGGCAAATCAAACCTATAGTGGCCGAATGCTTTCGCAAAATTATGGTGGTGGAACAGCAAATATTGAGTTTGAAGCCTTAACGGGTCTATCCATGGCATTATTCAATGGTCAAATGACCACACCATATACGATGCTCGTTCCCAAGCTGGATCAATTACCATCGCTTGTTTCCACGCTTAATGCACAAAACTATCGAACAACGGCGATCCATCCTTATAATACATCGATGTATAAACGTGAAGATGTCTATCAGACGCTAGGGTTTGATACGTTTATCAGCGAGGGAAATATGACTTACACCGATACTATTGATAATAATCCATATATTTCAGATGAGTCTGCCTATAAAGAAATTTTAGACTTATTAAAAGATGAGGAAACGCCTCAGTTTGTCCATCTGGTCACGATGCAGACCCATATGCCTTATGCAGGCAAGTATTCGCAATTAGATTTTTCGGCTACAACAGAAGATGATACTGGAACAGACACACTCAACAATTATTTGCAAGATATTGCTTATAGTAGTCAAGCATTGAAAGCATTCACTGAAGCGCTGAAAGATACTCCAAGAAGAACGTTAGTCGTTTTTTGGGGAGATCATTTACCGGGGATCTATTCGGACGAGATCAAAAATAAAAATGAGAAACAAGCCTTACATCAGACAGAGTTTCTCATGTTCGATACAGCAGGTGAGTTAGAGAAACGTGAAACCAATGATGCTGTCACTAGCCCTTTTTATTTTGCAGCGAATCTTTTAGAACAAACGAATCAAAAGACCACTGGTTTTTATCAATTACTGCTTGAAATGGAGTCGGCTATTCCCGCGTTTGAACGAGAACTGTATTTTCAAAATGGCCAATGGGGAAAAGAAGCTCAGTTGAATCAGGCGCAAGAGGAAGTATACGAAGCGTATCGCTTGATCCAATATGATCTAGTTTCAGGAGAACAATATAGTTTAGATGCAGGATTTTATGAAAAATAAACGATAAAAATAACATTTTATTGATGTAATGACTTGTTTTCTACTAGAATAAACAGGTAAAATAGAGAAAGAAAAAGAAGAAAGTAGGAAAACCTATGTTACCGAATCTCGGTTATTACGTGCAGACAGTCGATAAAATCGTGAAAGAAACAGAAGCAATCGGCGAAACGATGCACCCAAAATATGAAAAAATCAGAGAAGCAATCGATCAAAAGAAAACAGCTGAACTAACGCAAGCCGAGCTTGTTGAGACGGTTGAGTTATTTGACCAAGGTACTGAAAAATATCGCAATATGCTAAAGAAAATCAGTACGTTGCGTCCACCAGCCAAAGTAATGGGTATCCATAAGAACTTTGAAAAAGCCTACAAAAATTATGTAGCTGGTTGTGAAGAAATGACTCAAAGCATCCAACCAGAAAAAGGCATCGATGCTGCACAATTTGATGCGTCAGAAGCAAAACAAGACCAAGCGACAGATGATATTTCCGCAGCGATCCAAAAAATGACTAACTTATTGATGAAATAATCAAAAAGCCGAGACGACTGAGAATAGGTTTCCTATTCTCGATCATCTCGGCTTTTCATTTATTCTTGTTGCTTTTCTTCATAAAGAGAAGAAATCGTAGTGTACCATTCAAAAATGTGAGAAATCAATACTTTCGCTGCGGCATAGACAGGTATCCCTAAAATCACACCGACCACACCAAATAATTTTCCAGATGTCAATAGGACAAGCAAAATCGTCACTGGATGGATCGACAACTGATTGCCTAGTACAAGTGGCGAGATCAAACGTCCTTCGATGGTTTGCTCTAAGGCGAAAACGATCAATACTTTGACCAACATGATTGGTCCTGCAACGATGGCTAAAAATACCGCAGGGATCATCGCTAAAAATGAGCCTAAGTAAGGGATCAAGTTCAAGAAACCGGCAATGATTCCTAAAGTGACAGCATAATCTAACCCGATGATTGCAAATCCGATCATGAACATCACCGCAACTGCGAAAGCCACAGTCAACTGTCCACGAATATAAGAAGAGACTTGGTTGTTCATCTCACCTAAGACTTTTAACGTAGGCACTCTCATACGAGTGGGTAAGAACTTGACCAAATAAGGTGCTAATTGTTTTCCATCTTTCAACAGATAAAACAAAATAAACGGCATCGTCAATACGGCAACAACGATCGTAGCTACAGCGCCAACAAAACTACCTAAGCTTTGAACGGTGCTTTTCGATAGATTTTGTAAAATATCGCCAGCAGAATTCATAAATTGATCGCCTGTATTTTCCAGTTGCTCTCTGAATTGACTGAATAGTGGATCACGAAAAATCTCGGTTAACTTGTCATCGATGGTCTCAACGTATTGTGGAAAATTGCTGACAAAGCTGACAGTCTGTTCCTGGATTTTCGGGATGATCACTACACTTCCCCAGACGATCAAAGCGACTACAAGTATAAATAAACCGATGATGCTGTAGAGCCTTGGAATCTTTTTCTTTTCAAAATAATCGACGACAGGATTCATCAGGTAATATAAGATACCTGATAGAATGATCGGTAAACCAACGATTGCTAGAAACTGCCAAATTGGTTCAAAAAGATAAGAAACTTTTGTAAACAAAAAAACGATCAGTAAGACCAAAAGAACGACTAATAAAGCCGTGACTACTTGATTATTCAAAAACCAACGCCAAAACCATGAAACAGGTTTGATTTTTCTCTTTTTATCCTCTTCCATTAGTTCACCTGCTTATAATCGATGGTCGTGCCAACAGCGATTTCTGGTAGTTGATAGGGGGACAAATAGATTCCATTGACGATTCTGTCACCTGCTGGTGGTTCTTCAAAAACTAGAGTCACATGACCAACCGTTGTTAAGTTTTCATTGGCCAAAGGACCAACATGTTCGATAGTATATTCTTGCTGATCAAAAGAAATTTGATCACCTTGATTAAGTGAAAAATTCTCTTTTGTACTAAATTCTTGAATGATCGTATAGTCACGCAACGCGGATGTTGCCGACTGATCGAATAAAATCAGCATAGGTTCCTCTGAATTGATTGCTGAGGTGCCAATTTCTGATATCGTTGCTTGAGTCATCTCATTTCTCTCCTTTACTCCTAAAAAATCAATGATTCTATGGTTACAAAAACAGTATAACATATTCTCTTTGATTAACGTCATGAATGGATGTATGATAGAATAAATTAGAATTCTTAATTTGAGGAGGATCAAAATGATAAAAAAAATCATTCTAGGAACATATACAAGACGAAAAAGTGAAGGGATTTATCAAATCGAATTAGATACAGATAAAGGAACTTTAGAGAATCTAACATTAGTTGCTAAAGAAAATAGCCCAACGTATGTGGCAAAAAGTCAGGCAGGCAATCTGTATTCAGTAACCAGTGTTGATGGCTTAGGTGGGGTAGCTGCATATGATGATTCTTACAATTTTTTGAATGCGGTAACAGAAGCAGGCGCACCTTTGTGTTACGTGACAGTCGATGAGCAACGCCAACTGGTTTATGGAGCAAATTATCATAAAGGGGAAGTCAATGTTTACCGTATCACTGAAGACGGTAGTTTAGAGGCGACAGACGCAGTCTTTCACCAAGAACCGACTGGTCCACACAAAAACCAAGATCATGCCCATGTCCATTACACAGACTTAACACCTGACCAACGATTAGCGGTCTGTGATTTAGGAACTGATCGTGTGTACACATATGATGTAGATGAAAATGGTAAGTTAGCTTTAAAAGCTGTATTAGAAGTAGAGCCAGGAACCGGCCCACGTCATTTAGTTTTTCATCCTAATAATCAATTCGCCTATTTGTTTGGTGAGTTAGACAGTACAGTTCGTGTTCTTTCCTATGATAAAACAACAGGCGAATTCAAAGAAGTACAAAAAATCAGTACATTGCCTGAAGGATTCACCGAAGAAAATGGTGGTGCCGCCATCCGTATTTCAAACGATGGACGTTTTGTCTACGCATCAAATCGGGGACATAATTCGATTGCTGTATTTGCTGTGAATGAAGAAGGTTCACATGTAGAACACGTACAAACAATCTCAACTGAAGGAGATTTCCCAAGAGATTTCGCCTTAGATCCAGAAAATGATTACGTGGTATCTGCCAACCAGAATACGGATAATCTTACCTTGTATAAACGTGATGCTACAACTGGAGAATTGACATTGATCCAAAAAGACATCTATGCACCTGAGTGTGTCTGTGTTTACTTTGATTAAGGAGTAGTGACATGAATAAAGAAGAAGTGTTAGACCGTTTACGTGAAGAATTAGAGATTCCGTTTTTTCAAGGAAAAATCGAAGACAAAGAGTATAGTGAAGAAGAATACCAAAAGATCAAAAATGATTTGATCCAGTATTTTGATGACTATGTTCGTAATGTTGAAAATTAAAGAAGGAAATATAGCCTAGAGTAAAATGATTTCTATCTTATCTTGAACCAACACGCTAGCATGCCAAAGCTGTTTAGTGGGATAAAAATGGGGGACGTATGAAAGAGTTGAAAATGATTTTTAGTGCGTTTCTTTTGTCGCTACTTTTAAACTGGGGCTTATCCTATCTATTAAATCGTCCATTCAAATGGTGGATTACTTTAGGTATGTTCATAGGATTCTCCATTGCTTATTTAGTTGGTTCAAGAAAGAGGTCGGGACAGAAGTGTTTAGCCTCGAGAAATAAGGCGTCATCCACGAAAATTGTTCTTCAAATTTTTGTGGATGGCGCCTTATTTCCGAAGAGGTTACTTCTGCTCCCGCCGTTTATTCGGTTTTAGGTGGTGGAAGAGGACTAATGTCCTACTTCCTTTCTTTTATTAACATCTGATTTCAACCAAAGTTTATTTTGCGTAAGACTATAGTAATATTCCTTGAAATTAAGAGAAGGAGCAACAGTAAATGAGTCATCTAAGATGGTTTTCTGGTGGAAACGATCGACGCAAAACAGCAGAAACAATCATTAATGAATTGATAGCTGATTTAGCGTTAGACCTTGGAAATGAATCGCTTAGAGAGGTTTTACACGCTTATCTAGAAAAATTACAAAATGATGGAGCATCAGTGCCGTTCATTCTAAGCCGTATGAACTTAGATATATCTAATGCATTGAAAAAAGATGGCGCCTCTCTCAACGAGCATCAATCCGAAAAGCTACGTGAACTGATGGCTATTTCTAGTATTAGATATGGTTATTAATTAATTTTAGCGTCGCAAATCAGCCGCTTTGCAACAAATAAAAAAGGATTTCATGAACATTTATTGTTAATGTTCATGAAATCCTTTTTCTTTTCTCAACATTTTAAGAGAAAGATTTACCTAATAGTGACTAGAAGTCTTTACCGAATGCAGTTGCTTTATCTAAGGCAGCTTGCATCAATTCTTCAGCACGATCAGGTGTATAGTCGATTCCCTCGATAAATAATTGGTCGACTTGTTCGATGCCGACAAAGTTCAAGATTGCTTTTACATATTGAGAAGCAAAATCTTGTCCATTGTAGATTCCGCCGTTTGATTGGATGTGTAGTGCTTTCTTACCAGTAACTAAGCCAACAGGACCGTTTTCAGTATACTTGAAAGTTTTACCAGCAACATTGACTGTATCAAACCAAGCTTTTAATTTTGTAGGAATGTTCAAATTCCATAAAGCATTGGCAATAACGATTTTATCTGCTGCTAGGAATTGCTCTGTCAATTCGTTGAAACGAGCAATTTTTTGTTGTTGGTTTTCAGATAGACTAGAGAAATCTGCACCTGCACGAAGCGCTTCCCATCCAGAAAGCAATTCTTCATCAATTTCTGGGATATCATCACGATAAAGGTCTAAAACAGTTACCTCGTCGTTTGGATGATTTTCTTTGTAGCTAGTTAAAAAACTAGTTAATGCGTTAACCGAACGTGATTCTTGTGCAGTTAATGGATGTCCTTTGATTACTAATACTGATGCCATAATCTCTCTCCTTTAGTCGTAATTGTTAACTTTACTGCTAACAATACCAGTTTACTTGAAACAGAAAAGGCTATCAAGTATTTTTACTGATAAAAAGTAAGTTATTTTCCAGTACGATCAAAGAGGACTAGTTAATTCACGATTTTCAAATAGTTTCATGTTGTCAACGACATAAGTCGCTTGCAGACCATTTTCTATTAGGTAACTAGTAACTTCTTGTGCTAAATGATTCGCTGCCCCAACAATATAATACTGTTTTTTTGTATCAAGATTATTTAATTGAGCGGATAAACTGGTAATAGGAATGGATATTGAATGACTTAAATGTTTTTTTATATACTCGTTCGTTTTACGGACATCTAAGATCACTATATCCCTTTTTTGATAGACGAAATAGAGTTCGTGGACGGTGATTGATTTGTTCATGGCATTCTTCCTTTTTATATAATGATCCTATTTTAGATGCATAGAATAGTAGAAACAAATCTTTTTACTCGATTTATTCTTTTTTTAATAATTATGAAAAAAGAATGTAAATGACTTGCAAAACAATCGGATGGTGTTATAATGACAAGGTGTCATATGACAGAGTGTCATTTTTATGTGGGGAGGAATCAACGATGCCGACACAGACTTTTTTTCATCTACCTGAAGAAAAACAGCAAAGACTTTTAGAAGCTGCCAGGGTCGAATTTTCAAGAGTGCCATTGAATGAAGCTTCGATTGCACAAATCGTGAAACTTGCGGGGATCTCTAGAGGTAGTTTTTATCAATATTTTGAAGATAAAGAAGATCTTTATTTTTATTATTTTGAAACCGTTCGTAGTGATAGTACAAAAAATATGATCCAACTAATCAAAGAATCGAACGGAGACTTATTTATCGGTTTTGAACTTTATTTTGGGAAAATGATTCGAGATATTCTAGAAGGTGAAAATGCCGCGTTTTACAAACATCTTTTTATGCACATGGATTACCGTGCCTCACGAAAAGTCGTGCCGCATCCACAAGGACATCGTCCATCACCACATAAAAATCATAAAAAAGCGTCCAAAGAGTTGATTGGTTTGATTGATCGTTCCAATCTTAGAGTAAAAGATGACCATGAAATGGAATTATTGTTTCAGTTAGTCATGAGTACACTATTTACAACGATTGCTCATGCCTATAAATCATTTTCAACCTCTGAGGAGTATTCTGTTGAACAAGCCATTGCAGAATTCAATCTAAAACTGTCATGGATAAAAAATGGCGCTTATAAATAGAAAGAAGGGGAACGAATGCTAAAAATTGTCAAACGAATTTCATTGACCTCAGCAATCGCTGCAACGGTTTTTATGATTATTCAAGTGTTAGCAGATCTTTATTTGCCAACGTTAACATCTAATATTATTGACAAAGGCGTAGCAAAAGGTGACGTCGACTATATTTGGCAGACGGGATTTGTCATGATCGGATTTTCTTTGATCAGTATTTTAGCCGCCATTGCCAATACGTTTTTTGCTACACGAGAATCTCAAAAGTTAGGAAAACAATTACGAACAGAAGTCTATCAAAAAGCCGAAAATTTGACGAAAGACAAATTCGACAAGTACGGAACAGCTTCATTGATCACTCGTACAACGAATGATGTGACGCAGATCCAATTGGTGATGCAAATGTTTTTACGGATGATGATCAATGCGCCGATCACTCTTGTTGGGGCAAGTATCCTTGCTTATCAAAAGGACCATCAACTGACAAGGATTTTCTTAGTCGTGATTCCTGTCATGATCATTTTGATCGGTGGTATCATGTATTTTGCTGTTCCGCTATTCAAGAGTATGCAAAAGAAAACGGACCGCTTAAACCTTGTTTTTCGTGAAGGATTAACCGGTGTACGTGTCATCAGAGCGTTTGACAAAACACGTTTTGAGGAAAATCGTTTTGATTTAGCGAATAAGGATTATACAAATACGGCAATCAAAGTCAACACGATCGTTGCATTGATGATGCCAATGATGACGTTGATCATGAGTGGGACGAACGTAGCGATCACATGGTTTGGTGGGCACTACATAGCGGATATGACCTTAGAGGTCGGAAATCTGATTGCTTTCATGACTTATGCGATGCAAATTTTGATTAGTTTCATGATGTTATCAGCGATCTTTATCATGGTTCCTCGTGCCCAAGCTTCGGCTGATCGGATCAATGAAGTACTTGAAGAAGACGCAGGTATCGTTGACCCAGAACAACCAGAAACGGTTGCTTTAGCTGGAAAAGACGCAAGTTTGTCATTCAAACAGGTGAATTACCGTTACCACGGTGCAGAAAAACTAGCGTTGGAAGATATCAACTTTGAAGCTTCATCCGGCGATATCGTAGCTATCATTGGTGGTACTGGCTCAGGAAAAACGACTTTAGTGAATCTGATCCCACGTTTGTATGATATTGAATCGGGCGAGATCGCGATCAATGGAACGAGCATCACTGATATGACGCAATATAACTTGCGTGAATTGATGGGATTTGTTCCCCAAAAAGCTGTCCTTTTTTCTGGAACGATTCGTGAGAATATGCAATATGGGAAAGAAGACGCAACAGATGAGATGATTTGGAAAGCATTAGAGATCGCCCAAGCAAAAGACTTTGTTTCTGAAATGGAAGATGGTTTAGATAGTCATGTCGAACAAGGTGGCGGAAATTTCTCTGGTGGACAAAGACAGCGATTAGCTATTGCGCGTGCCTTAGTAAAAGAAGCCGACATCTATGTCTTTGATGATTCATTCTCAGCACTAGACTTCAAAACAGATGCGAAACTCCGTCAAGCACTAAAAGAAAATATGACAGAAAGTATCACCGTTTTAGTGGCGCAACGAGTAAGTACCGTCATGGATGCAGATACGATCTTAGTATTAGATGAAGGAAAACTTGTTGGAAAAGGAACGCATAAAGAATTACTAGCAACAAATGAAACATACAAAGAAATCGTCAACTCACAATTGAGAGAGGAGGATTTAGCATGAGTAAAGGAAACAATCGATCTCCTCAAGGACCAATGGGTGGGGGACCAGGACGTAACATTGGTGCTAAAGGAGAAAAACCAAAAAACTTTTGGGGCACTGTTCGTCGGTTATTCGGCTATATGTCTAAGCGTTTAGTAGCGATCATTGCTGTATTTGTCTTAGCGATTGCAGCTGTCGTCTTCCAAATCCAGACACCAAAAGTATTAGGGAAAGCAACCACAGAAATTTTTAACGGTGTGATGCTTGGCGCAAGACAAATGCAAGAAGGGCAACAAGTCACTAAATTCCCAATCGATTTTGACAAAATTGGTCAAATCATTGCGACAGTGATTGTTATGTACTTGATTTCTGCCGTGTTCAACTTCTTGCAACAGTTCATTATGACTCGCGTGTCGCAACGTACGGTATATGAGTTAAGACATGATTTAGAGACAAAAATGAATCGTGTGCCGATCTCTTATTATGATACACATACGAATGGGGATATCATGTCTCGAGCAATCAACGACATGGATAATATCGCCAGCACGTTACAACAAAACTTGACTCAATTTGTCACAAGTGCGGTCACACTGATCGGGGTCATCGTCATGATGCTATCCATCAGCTGGCAACTGACATTAGTGGCGTTGTTGATGATTCCATTGAGCTTGATCATCGTGATGATCGTTGCACCGAAATCACAAGTTTTCTTTGCGGATCAACAAAAGAGTTTAGGATTATTGAACAACCAAGTCGAAGAAACCTATGCTGGACATACGATCGTCCAAACGTTCAACCATACAGCAAAAGACCAAGCAGTTTTTGAGATTGAAAACCAAAATTTATATGCCTCTGGTTGGAAAGCGCAGTTTATTTCTGCAATCATCATGCCATTGATGAACTTCGTCAAAAATCTAGGGTACGTCTTTGTGGCTGTACTTGGTGGGATCAAAGTAGCCAATGGGAATATGGCATTAGGGGATGTGCAAGCATTCTTACAATATACGACGCAATTTTCTCAACCAATCACACAATTGGCAAGCTTGATGAATACGATCCAATCAACAGTCGCTTCGGCTGAACGTGTCTTTGAAGTCTTAGACGAAGAAGAGATGACCAATGAAAAATCTGGTTTACCAGTCGAAGAAAATACACCGTACAAAGTTCGTTTTGAAAATGTGCAGTTTGGTTATACGCCAAATCATTTATTGATGAAAGATTTCAATTTGGATGTGAAGCCAGGTGAAATGGTCGCTATTGTCGGTCCGACTGGGGCTGGTAAAACGACTTTGATCAATCTATTGGAACGTTTTTATGATGTTTCAGGCGGAAGCATTCGGTATGACGGTGTCGATACGAGAGATGTTTCTCGTGATGTATTACGTGCGCAATTTTCAATGGTACTCCAAGATACATGGTTATTTACTGGAACGATCTATGACAATATCAAGTATGGAAATGATGATGCAACGGATGAACAAGTGATCGAAGCTGCGAAAGCTGCCCATGTCGATGAATTTGTCCGCAAATTACCTGACGGTTATGATACGATCTTAAATGAAGATGCAAGCAATATCTCACAAGGTCAACGTCAATTGATTACAATTGCCCGAGCATTCTTAGCAAATCCAGATGTCTTGATCTTGGATGAAGCAACCTCAAGTGTCGATACTCGTACGGAGATTTTGATTCAAAAAGCGATGAACCGTTTATTGAAAAATCGTACAAGTTTTGTAGTTGCGCATCGCTTATCAACGATTCGTGATGCGGATAATATTATCGTGATGAACCAAGGATCGATCGTTGAAACAGGAAACCATGATACGCTCATGGAAAAAGATGGGTTCTATGCTGATCTGTATAATAGTCAGTTTACAGAAGAAGCTTCATAATAAGATAAAATAAGTTATAATAATCTTTATAGGATTATGGGAAAGCGGCGTTTAAAAAAATAAAAAAGTTTTATCAAAGATTCGCCGCTTTTCTTACATATAGAATGATTTTCCCTTCCCATTCTGATAATTAGCTAAAAAATAAGACAATCTAAGAATTAATTCAACAAAAAATAAGATATTGCTTGAAAGAAAAGAGAAGCATCGTTAAAATAAAGCTTAACGTAGAGGGGAGCAAGAAATTATGAAAGTTTTTGATTTGGGGTCTACTACTTATTTGAAAAGTATTGCGATACGTGTAAAAGACCGTGATAAAATGATCGAGTTTTATAGAGACACGATCGGTTTCGATTTAAAGAGAGAAGAAAATGAATTAGCGATTTTCGGTACAGTAGAAAATGACAGCGAGATGTTATTATTAGAGGAAAGTCCACGAGCAAATGATCACTTTGGGGAAATCAAAAAGCTCAATCGTTTTTCTTTGATCATTCCAACATTAGAAGAAATGGCAGATGTGCTGTATCGCATTCGCCAAACGAATCAAACGATCGAAGAAGCACTGGAAAGTGATGGCAGAATCGGTATTTTATTGAAAGATCCTGAAGGCAATATGTTAGAGATCTATCATGAAGAGACTCATACTTCACAAGAACAAGCGGCGGAACAATTAGACCAAGAAGCACTATTAAGACAATCAAATGAACGCTTTAAGAAATTATCTGCTGGTACTTATTTCCAAAAAGTCCACCTAAATGTACTAGATATGGAAAAGGAACGAGAATTTTTATCAGAGCTTTTAGGTCTGACTGTGCATAAAGAGGAAGAAAAAGAATTTATCTTGAATAAAGGTGATTTTCATGTAGGACTGACTCAAGCTGAGAGTCCAGTGATTGCCTTACCGACTGATGAAATCTTAGGATTAGACTTTTTGAAATTTGTTGTTGACCCAGAGAGTATGCAACGTCTGATTGCACATTTGAACACAGAAACGATCGATTTTTACATTGACAAAAAACAAAAAGTTTTGACTTTGTATGATGCAATTGGCATCGAATGGTGGTTCGTGGACGAAACAAAAGCAACTAATGTTATCCAATGAACAGTGGCTAGGATCAGTCGATTACTCGACCGTTGGAAAAAGCAGGAAAAATTCAGCTGATGCTGAAAGTTTCCTGCTTTTTTATGTCAGCCACTAAATACTGGGATAAATGAGAAAAACAATTGATTCTTATGGAAGAAAGAATTATGCTTGGGAAGAAAACAAGCATATCCATAGATGAATAAGGAGAAACTATGTACGCTAAAACGAAAGAATATATACTAAAAAAAATGAATGAGGGATATTATCCAGGGGTCGTCGCTGCTTTTATGAAAGGGGATCAAATTGAAAAAGTGATCGCAGGTGATGCGCAGATCATTCCGATAATCAGACCAATGACCGAAGATTTGCTCTTTGATGTAGCCTCCCTGACAAAAGTGATTGCAACGACAAGCCTTGTCTTGCGATTGATCGAAGACGGGAAAGTTGAATTAGATGAACCTTTGCATACGTACTTGCCGACTTTTGAGAATCAAACGATCACGATTCGCCACTTATTGACACATACCTCAGACATCCAGACATTTATTCCTGATCGAGATCATCTATCACAAACAGAATTGATTGAAGCTTATTTGAAACTTCAACCAGGCGATCAATTAGGAATCGAAGTTCGCTATACGGATGCAGGCACGATTCTTTTAGGATTGATGTTAGAGGAGATTTTCCAGGAAGAGGCGGTCGAGCTTTTTGAAGAGCAAGTACTAGCACCGTTAGGAATGATGAATAGCTTGTTCTTACCATATCCTTCAGAACGGATCGTTCCGACTGAACAACTCCCTTCTGGTGAGGTGATCCATGGCTTGACCCATGATCCAAAAGCACGAGTGTTAGCAGAACATGCAGGTAATGCTGGTCTATTTATTGATCTTGCAGATTGTGAGAAGTTTGTCCGGATGTATCTGCAATACGGAAAGTTAGATTCTGGTCATTTTTTGGAAGAGGCAACCATCCGTTCCTTATTGGCTGATCATACGCCAACTGGTAAAGGTGGTCGCTCACTCGGATGGGATTTAAAACAAGATAAAAAGGATGGGCACCCATTACTATTCCATACAGGCTATACAGGGACATTTCTATTGATCGACCCAATCGATCAAGAAGCGTTCATCTTTCTATCCAATCGCCTGCATCCAAACGATCATCGTGAAGAATATCTAAAATGTCGGGATGAAATCATTGAAATTTATTTACAAGAGAAAGCGTTACACTGAAAATAATGCTATAATAGCAATTGAAAATCGAGAGGAGTTTGACGTATGCAAGAACCATTATTTTTAAAACCTGTTTTTCAAGAAAAAATCTGGGGAGGCAGTCGCTTACGTAGTGTTTTTGGCTTTGATATCCCAAATGATAAAATTGGGGAAGATTGGGCGATCAGTGCGCATCCTCATGGCGTTAGTGTCGTTGAAAATGGCCCATTCAAAGGCTGGAAACTAGATGATCTATGGAAAGAACATAAGGAATTATTCGGCCATCCAACAGAACCAGTTTTTCCGCTATTGATCAAAATCTTAGATGCAGAAGATGATCTATCTGTCCAAGTTCATCCAGATGATGCTTATGGCATGGCACATGAAGGAGAGCTAGGAAAAACAGAGTGCTGGTACATCATTGATGCCGAACCAGGTGCAGAGATCATCTATGGTCATCATGCAAAAACACGTGAAGAGTTAGCCGAAATGATCCAAGATAGTCGCTGGGATGACTTATTGAAAAAAGTTCCTGTCAAAAAAGGTGATTTTTTCTACGTACCAAGTGGAACGATCCATGCAATCGGTAAAGGGATCATGATTTTAGAAACACAACAAAGTTCAGACACAACTTATCGTGTTTATGATTATGATCGCAAAGACGACCAAGGAAACACTCGGGAATTACACATCCAACAATCAGTCGACGTAACAACAGTACCAGCAAAAGCTCCTGAATTACAGATCAAAGAGATCCGTCAAGGGAACTCTTCGATCGTCACTTACGTAGAAACAGAATTTTTCAACGTCTACGAATGGGACATCAAAGGAATCACATCCTTTAAAAAACAAGCACCGTATACATTGATGACAGTTATTGATGGTGCGGGAGAATTGGTGATAGATAACCAAACCTACTCACTAGAAAAAGGAACAAGTGCGATCTTACCAAGCGATATCACGGAGTGGAAAGTTCAAGGAGAACTTTCGATCATCGCTTCTGAGCCAGGAAAAAAATAATAAGATAAAACTGTCGTTGCTAGGTTCAGCGATAACAATAAAGCGTACCAACCGAAAATGGACTTGCTATTTTTGGTTGGCGCTTTTTTTTGTGTCTGGGACATTAGTCCTCTTGTACCACCTAAAACCGAATAAACGGCGGGAACAGAAGTAACCTCATCGGAAATAAGGCGCCATCCACAAAAATTTGAAAAACAATTTTCATGGATGGCGCCTTATTTCTCGAGGCTGAACACTTCTGTCCCGACCTCAGTGATATAAGAACAAAGAAGGTACCAATTACAGTTAGTTTTATCGATGAAAAGTTGCTTGTTGAAATCACTTACAAAATATGTTATATTCTTCTCGTAGAGTTAAAACGTTTTAATAGAACGTTAAAATGATTTTCTTGTTAAAGGAGAGGGGAAACGATGAATACTGTTACAGTTATCGGAAGCATCAATTTAGATCGAACCATCCGTGTGACTTATATGCCAAAACCTGGAGAAACGATCCATACGAAAGAAACTTTTTCAGCTGGTGGAGGAAAAGGAGCCAACCAAGCGGTTGCTGCTAGACGTTCGGAGGCAAAAACTTACTTTATTGGTGGAGTGGGTAAAGACGAAGCAGGAAAAACAATGACAGAATTACTTGAACAAGAAGAAATTGATTTATCTGGTGTAGCGACATTAGAAAATCAAGCGACTGGACAAGCGTATATCATTGTTGATGACCAAGGTGAAAATAGTATCATGATCCATGCTGGTGCAAACAATGCGTTTACCGTAGCACAAGTACAAGAAAATAAAACAATCATCCAAAAAAGTGATTTTATTATTGCTCAGTTTGAAAGCGCTATAGAACCAACGATCGAAGCATTCCAAATCGCTCGAGAAGCTGGCGTGAAAACGATCTTGAATCCGGCACCGGCGCTAGAAAATGTTCCTGACGAGTTATTAGCAGTAACGGATATGATCATTCCAAATGAAACAGAAACGGAGATCTTAACAAGCATTACTATTACCGATGAAAAAAGTCTAAAAGAGGCGGCACAAGTCTTTCATGGATTAGGTATTGAAGCGGTGATCATCACGATCGGAAGTAAAGGCGCTTATTATGATATTGCTGACGGAGCTAGTGGGATCGTACCAGCTTTTAAAGTGCATGCAGTGGATACAACGGCTGCTGGCGATACCTTTATTGGTGCGATGAGCAGTGTATTAGCCAAAGACTTCAGCAACCTAGAAGAAGCGATCCGTTATGGCAATAAAGCCTCTTCTGTGACTGTTCAACGTTTTGGTGCACAGCCTTCTATTCCGTATAAACATGAATTAATCTGATTGAGGAAAGGATGAACAAATAATGAAAAAAACGAAAGTAATCAATTCTGATATCTCACGAGTGATAGCACAAATGGGACATTTTGATAAATTGAGTATTGGAGATGCAGGAATGCCTGTACCTATGACCACTGAAAAAATCGATTTAGCAGTCACGCAAGGGGTTCCTAGCTTTATGGAAGTTTTACGCAATGTGTTGTCAGAATTAGAGGTGCAACGTATTTATCTAGCAGAGGAAATCAAAAAAGAGAATCCTGACATTCTTTTAGAAATCCAAAAAGAAATGCCGGAGACACCGATCACGTTTATTCCGCATAGTGAAATGAAAACTGAGTTAAACAATTGTCACGCATTTATTCGTACAGGTGAGATGACTCCTTATGCGAATATCTTGTTAGAAAGTGGCGTCGTATTCTAAAAAAGGAGATGTAATAAATGAATGCAACAGCATTATTGATCGGATTAGGACCATTACTAGGTTGGGGACTTTATCCAACGATTGCTTCGAAGATCGGTGGACGTCCTGTGAACCAGATTTTAGGATCAACAATAGGAACTTTGATATTCGCACTTATTTTTGCCCTGATCAATGGCATAGCACTGCCATCTGGAATGGATCTTGTCTTTTCTATTCTTTCCGGTGTGGGCTGGGCGACTGCTCAAATCATTACTTTTCAATCTTTCACACTGATTGGCTCGTCACGTGCAATGCCTATCACCACAGCTTTTCAATTACTTGGGGCTTCATTATGGGGTGTTTTTGCGCTAGGCAATTGGCCAGGAACGACAGCGAAGATTCTTGGTGGATTAGCATTGATCTTGATTATTTTAGGCGCATGGATGACTGTTTGGACTGAGAAAAAAACCAAAGAAAATAGCAGTCTACTGAAAAAAGCGGTTTTATTATTAGCAGTCGGAGAAATTGGGTATTGGGCATATTCCGCAGCACCTCAAGCAACAACCATCGACGGAATGCACGCTTTCTTGCCACAAGCAATGGGGATGGTCTTAGTGGCGATCATCTACACCGCTGTATTAAGTATGAAAGGGCATGAAAAATCAGCATTTACGGAAGTTGTTTCTTATAAACAAATTTTTTCTGGCTTCTTTTTTGCCTTTGCTGCATTGACCTATTTGATTTCTGCACAACCAAATATGAATGGTTTGGCAACGGGCTTCATCTTATCGCAAACTTCTGTTGTTCTAGCAACCTTGACTGGTATCTGGTTCTTAGGACAAAAGAAAACGAAAAAAGAAATGACGGTCACGATCATTGGCTTGGTCCTTATCTTAGCTGCCGCAACGATGACTGTTTTGATATAAGATATTTTGTTAGAAGCGTTATTTTAAAAAATTGGGAAGTAACTGCGGTTACTTGCCCAATTTTTTTTGTGGAAAATAGATAACGGAAACTGTTAGAATAGAGCTATCTGAAAAAAAGCATAAGCGCAGTCTGCTTAAGTAGAAAGGGCAGGTGATCAACGTGGGGGAGAATTTGAATGCGCTTCCTGCTGATGCAGTGGCGAAATTAACCTGGTTTCGTCAATTACTACATTATTTCAAACAAATGATCATGCCAAATCTAAGTATTTTTATTGCTTGGGGTTTGTTATCGATTGTATCAAATATCGTATCAGGTGATTTGCATCAAACGCTTGCACATGTCAGTGATTGGCTGATTTATCTGTTATTGCCTATTTTGATCAGTTACTCTGGAGCAAAGATTTTTGATCAAAAAGCAGCTGTAGCAGGTGGGATTGCTGTCATCGGTATGATAGTAGTTTCTGATCTTCCACAACTATTTGGCGCGATGGTTATCGGTTTGATTACAGGTGGTCTTTTTCACTGGACGGATCGTTGGTTGGCGCCGAAAATCAAGCCTGGCTATGAGATGTTGCTGAATAATTTGATGATCGGTCTAATCGGTGGCTTTGTCTGTTTGTTAGGTATACTGGTCATCCAACCACTTGTTGAAGGTAGTTTATCTTATGTTGGACGCTTTGTTTATTGGCTCATTGAACAACATTTGTTACCAGTAGTCAGTTTAGTGCTGGAACCGTTAAAGGTCTTATTTTTGAATAATGTCATCAATCACGGCATCTTGACACCTTTAGGAATGGAGATGGCACAACATACGGGGCATTCGATCTTATTTTTAATGGAAGCCAATCCTGGGCCAGGAATAGGGATTTTGAGTGCATTTTTATTTGCTGGTGATCGAGAAAAAAGTGTCAAAGCAGGTGGAGCATTGATGATCCAAGCAGTGGGAGGGATCCATGAGATCTATTTTCCTTTTGTTTTGATGCAACCTGCGCTTTTTTTTGCAGTCATGGTTGGGGGAGCGACTGGAACGTTTGTGTTCCAACTATTTGCTAGTGGGTTGAATGCTCCGGTTTCACCAGGTTCATTGGTGATTATTTTAGGGAATACACCACCCTCACAATTAGCAGGTGTCATTTTAGGTATTATTCTCAGTGCGCTTGCTACATTTGTTTGTGCCATACTGTTATTGAAAAAAACGAAACCTGTGGAATCGATCCTCCAAGAAAGGAGCCAACTGATGAATCATGAAGCGGTCAACCAAATCATCTTTGCTTGCGATGCCGGGATGGGTTCTAGTGCAATGGGCGCAGCCATTTTGAAGAAAAAACTGCATGCGCAAGGGATAGATATACCTATAAGCTATACATCGATTTACGATCTGCCGAATCACAAGAAACAATTGGTGATCGTACAAAGCGCCTTTCAATCTTTGGCGCAAGAAAAAGCCAAAGAAAGTCAGATCATTGCTGTCGATCATTTTTTAGAAGTTGAGTCGTATCTACCATTGATCAAGCAGCAACTTCATGAAATAAACATTGAACCTCAGATCAAAAAACAACAAGAAGTTGAACAACCTAGAACCAGAGTTGTGTTTTTATACCAAGGAAATCGACGAGGTTCACAAACGATGGGGATGACGATTTTAATGAAGCTAGCCAAGGAATATCAGGTTGGTCTATCTGTAGAAAAAGCAGCCGTCGAAGACCTAGTACCTGAAAAAGAAGTGGTATATCTTGCGAATGAAAGTATGGCAAAGGCGTATCAACTGCAACAACAAGTGGAGCATTTGTTGATCATTGATCATTTTGTCAGTACCAAAACTTATTTATCCTTAGTAAAGGAAGTGGACTAAGATGTATTTGTCACCAAGGGAAAAAGAATTATTGACAGAACTCATCAATAGTCCAGCACCTGTTTCTATACAAAAAATGGTCAATGTTTTACGGGTCAGCAAACGGACTGTATACCGCGAGTTGGAGCAATTAGAACGATCGCTCGAGGAAGTAAATGCTTCGCTGAAAAAAATAGCCCGTGGGTCATTTACGATTGAAGCAACACCTGAAACAATGACACAACTGCGCCAACTACTGAACGAAAAAGAGATGGAACTATCGACAATCGAAAGGCAACATGCGATTTTATTAGAACTGTTACTCACGAAAGAACCATTGTCTTTAAGTTATTTTTTAGAAAAGTATTTGATTAGTAACACGACTTTTTATGCTGATATCAAGCAACTTGAAACCAGTATGAAACAGCTACCGCTATCTATCACTCGTAACCGTGGTTATGAAATCACTGGACCGGAAAAATACCGAAGATTGCTGATCGCAAATATCTTAGAGTTGGAAATCAATGCGTATGAAATCTTTCACTTGCTGGAATTTGATACGACAACGAATTTCTTTTTTCAATTTATCACGACAGATAGTTTATTACTGGCGCGTCAAGTGGTACGAGAAGAATTGGTTCAACAAAAGAAAGAATTAAGTGACCGGAAACTGGAACATTTAGTTTTGATACTCAGCATTACGATCGACCGTGTCAAAAAAAATCAAGTGCTGACGAATGAAACCTACACTGGACTAGTGAATAAAGAGTTATTACGTATCGCCAAAGCTTTATTTTCTAAAATCGCTAAGGAAACGCAACAACTTTATCCAGTCAATGAAATCGTCTTTTTTGCTAGTCTATTAAATGATTTCTCGAATTCCTTTGATCAGGATTTCTTTGAAGAAACATTTGATACGCAACTCGCTTATCTTGTGAAACAATTGATCCAAGTAGTCAGTGAAGCAACAAATAATCCATTCTACCAAGATGAAACACTCTACAAAATGTTGTTGACCCATTTATCAGGAGTATTTTCTCGAGCGGTACTTCAAGAAGAACAATTGACTAATCCAATCTTGGAAAAAATCATGGTCCAGTATCAAGAGATCGCCCAAGCCATCCGTCAAGGAATCGAGCAGATTTTTCAAGAAAAGAAACTATCCGAAGAAGAAATTGCTTATATGGTTCTTCACTTTGCGAACTCGTTAGAAAAAACACCAAAGGACAGCACGATCAAAATCGCTGGTTTTTCACCTAGTGGCTTAGCTTCGACAAGTATGCTTGAGTTAAAACTAAAGAGATACTTCCCATTTGTTCAACATATCCATTTTTATCGAATTGCTGATTTAAAGAAAATCAATTTAGAAGAAGAGTATGATCTCGTCATTTCTACCTCGATCTTAAGTGGCTATGAGGGGAAATATCTATTAGTTTCACCATTACTTCTTGAGGAAGAAATTAAACAATTAAAAGCAGAATTTGCTCGTTTGACAGCACATCGAACGGAGCATATCCGGTTAGCTGATCAACCTTCTGTTATCGAAGATACTTATGAAGAAACGGTGTTGATGATGAGTAAAATCAATCAGCTACTCCAGTATTTCTTCATTCAAGAATTAGACAATCCAACGACAGTAGAAGCTACGTTGAAGGATATTTTCGACTATTTACCTACAGGGGTGGTCCAAGATAAAGAAAAAGTCTATCAGCGTTTAATGAAAAGATATCAACAAGCGCCGATCGGGTTACCTCATACCAACATGGGGCTTTTCCATACCTCTAGTTCTGAGATCACGGAACCTTTATTCTGTATTTTTCAATTGAAGCAAGTATTGGAGATCGAGGGAATGGACAAAACGAAAGTTGATTTATCAAGAATGTTAGTGATGCTAGCACCTTCCCCTATTGACGAAGCTACTGGAAAATTACTTGGAAAAATAAGTGGTGCATTGATCATGAATGATTTGAATACTGAGATTTTTCGATCAGGAAATGAGGCAATCATCTATCAGTTGTTATCTAAAATTTTGATCGATGAAATAAAAAAATAAAGGGGGCTCTATTGATGCTTGAGATTTCATCTGAACATATTTGGTTGAACCAACAGTTTGGTAGCTGGAAAGAAGCCATTCAGCAGATTGGTGAACAACTACTTGAAAAAGGAGTCATCCAAAAGGAATATATCGATGCGATGGTTGCTCGCCAAGAAGCAGCAAGTGTCTATATCGGCAACTTTGTGGCACTTCCACATGGAAAAGCAAAAGATGAACAAATTGTTGAAGAAGGTATTTTTTTGTTCCAAGTACCTGATGGCGTTGACTTTGGTATCGACGAAGAAAAGAAAGTCGCAACGATTTTATTTGCAGTGATCATGCGAGAAAACCAACAATTAACAAGTTTACAAGAACTTGCCTTTTTTTGTTCCGATGTCGATCAAGTGATGGCATTGAGCGATGCCCAAACAGTAGAGGAAATCCAACAAATCTTAAAACAAGCTGAGGAGTTTTGACGTAAAATACGCGACGACCAATCAATTGATTGGTCGTTTTTTTTCTATTTTTTTGGGAGAATCTCGCCAAAATCGTAATTATATAGTGAAGGAGGTGCGAGGAGAAGACATCACGTTTTCAGTTGATTTATCTCACTAAGGAAAGGAGTCAAAGAATGAAGAAATCCTCTGAATCACTATTTTTGATGCTACCGATCATTATTTTAATCACGATTTTTTTTCAAATGAAAGTAAGACCAGTCTCGGCAGAAACATTGCCTGACCTCCCCACGTATCAACAAATCACTGCATCAGACCCCAATCAAACTTTACTTACAGCTGAACAATCAATCCCACCAGATAATAGCTGGACAAGTTTCAAAAAAAACTATCAATTAGTCCAAAGGGCCAATGGGAAATTGATTACTATTGGCTCGACGAATTATATTGAAGTGGCGATCCATGAACATTCTCCAAGATTGGCTGATCCATTTGCAAAGGAAAGTGTCGTTGTTGATCCAGCGATCCATATCCCTCATATCGATATCCATCTATCTAATGGTGGCAGAGAAATTGGTTGGTACGGCAAGCGAGTGAAGGGAGAGATTGCGCTTTGTCTGGAACAAGGAGTAGCGCTGAATATCGGAGAAAATAGCGGGTATAATTCAAGTATTCAAAATACAGAATTATTGAAGAAAATTTCTTTGATCAAATACTATGGGGTGATTGCGACAAACTACACGATGGAAAAAGAATTGATGACGCAACTCCTTGCTTGGGAGCAACAAGGAATCACCCCCACCAGTATTTCTGGTGTTTTGACAATGAACGATTACCAAACATTCAAACGAACAGTGATGGAACAAGTGGAACGGTTCTATACCCAACCAAGTTTTGATGGACAAATATTGGATATAAAAGCTGGCGAAAGCCAAACATTGACCGACACAACAGGAGCATTTTCGAATTATAGCTCATCGCCTGTTCAACAAATCAATGGAGTAACCATTGAAAAGCAAGGGAATCAAGTAACTGTCACTGCATCGAAAGAGGCGCCGGCGACAAGTGAGATCGCATTTGATTATCATATCCCCAGTAGTTATCAAGGAGCAATCGTCGTGTACCAACATCCTTATACACAAAATATGGTAGTCGGTAGAGTGCCGCAGCTGACAAGAACTTCCTTTCAGTTACGCGTGCAAAAATATGGACATGCAGGTATCCGCAAAGTCGATCAACAAACAAAACAACCATTAGTAGGCGCCGTTTTTCGTTTCACGACTGCGGATGGACAGATAAAAGAATTGACGACAGATTCTGATGGTGTTGCTATTTGGCATGATCTACTCGTTGATACGGTTGTTACGATTCAAGAAATCAAAGCGCCAGAAGGCTACGTTTTAAATCCAACGCCCCAGACTATCACTGTCAAAGTGAATGAATTGACGAGTATCACGTTAGCTAATCAAGAACAGACAGCTAATTTGATGGTCATCAAAGAAGATGCAGAAACAGGCAATCAGCCTCAAGGAGGTGCCCAATTGATCGGAGCTGTCTATAAATTAACGGACAAAGACGGAGAAACAGTGGCGGAATTGACGATGGAAGAGGTTAATGGAAGTGCATCAGCTGAGCTAAAAGGGTTAAAACTAGGAACCTATTATTTACAAGAGACCATTCCACCGAAAGGTTATAACTTAGATCCGACAATCTACCCTATACATTTGACCTACGCAGGACAAAATGAAACAGTGGCTATCCATAGTAAAACAGTCACTGATCGAGTCATCAAGGGTCATGTCGAAGGGTATAAATTTGGTTCAAAACCTCTTATCCCCACTTCTATCTTCGAAGTTTTACACGCGTTAACGACAAATTCAATGAACCATAAACCACCACTCGAAGGAATCGAACTAACAGCTACCGCTCATACCACAGGAAAAGAATTTGTCCAAGTCACTGAAAAAAACGGCTACTTTAAATTTATAGATTTACCCTATGACACGTATACGATCGCTGAAACAAAAGGAACGGATGGCTATTTGATCATTGAACCATTTGAAGTGACAATCAGTGAGGAAGGTTATACACATTTCTTTTTATTAGAAGATGAAATCATCGAATCACGCGTACATCTCATCAAGATCGATCAAGAAACAGGACAACAAATTCCCTATGCTGGCGCACAATTCAAGATTTTTGATACTTGGGCGAATGATGGACAAGGGGCATTTGTAGCAATGACGCGTCCGAATGATACAGAAAAAACTGAGATTTTTGAAACGAATCAAAAAGGGGAATTAGTGACAACTGAGAGCTTACCTTGGGGCGTGGATCGCTATGAGCTTCATGAAGTCAAAGCGCCAGAAGGCTATCTCCCGTTAGAAGAACCATTGATTTTCAGTGTAACAGTGGAAAATCATAGTGCATTGATTCGCTTAGAAGTCCCTAACCGTTTAGCAAGACAACCCATTGAGTTGATCAAACGAGATCGCTTGAATGAACAACCTTTGGTGCAAGTACCATTTGGCCTATATCAAGTAGAAAAATCAGAAAATGGCGAGGAAAATCTTCAATTTATTGAAGAATATCTCACGGATGATGAGGGGAGAATCGAAGTAGGCGATTTGCCCTATGGCACCTATCAATTTATTGAAGGAAAACCATTAGAAGGGTATTTACCATTAGAAGAACCTTTAGACTTTACAGTAACTGTTGAAAAAGATGGTGAGTTGATCGTATTAGAAGCCTATAACGAACGAGAAAAATTAGCATTGACGAGTTTGTTCACATCTCTCGATGGAAGCAAGGAGCTTGACCCAACCAAAGACAATCAATTGAAAGACGTAGTCTGGATCAAAGGAGCAGCCATTGAAGTCGGTCATACGTATACCGTAGTGACGCAGTACCGAAAAGGTGACACCGGAGAAGTCATCAACGAAGCAATCTCAACCTACACAGCAAAGAGTAAAGAAGATCAGTTTGAAGTTTTTCTGGAAATGAAAGCCAATACGCTAAAAGCCAATGATCAGCTGATTGCCACTCATATTTTGTACTACGAATCTGAACAAGAAAATGAGGTTGCACGTGAAGATGATCTGACTAATCAAGAGCAGACTGTTTATTTCAATACACCAAAAAACGAGAAAAAAGAAGAAGCGAAAAAGCAGGATAATACTCGGAATTTACCTAAAACGAATAGTCGTACTTCTGTCTCTCTAGTAGGGCTAGGTAGCTTATTTCTAGGAGTGAGTGGTGTTTTGATCTATCAACAAAAAAGGGGTGGGTTGAATGACTAAAAGGAAAAAATACATGAGATTTGGCTTGTTCATATTCAGTTGTTCAGTTGTTTTATTAGTTACTGGTTGTAAACCACAACAAACAGAAGTCTCACCAACAGTGGGGCCCGCTTCAAACAAAACGAAACAGGCAATCAAAGTGAAAACACCAGAGGAGAGCCATCTGAAAAAAGAAGAGAACTCTTCTCAGTTGTTTGAGTTTGCTTCTCAATTTCGAAAACCATTGGCTCTCCCCGCTGAAGCAACGATCAAGGATGAAACCAATCAGCTGAGGATCGCTTACCTTGAAGCAACAACAGTACCTCAAAGTCTAGAAAATTCAGTATCAAGAAGCAATCTCACACATCGCCTCGCAGAAGACGAACAAAAAGTTACGCTATCGGAGGTTGTAGCAATTCCAGAGAGCAACAATCACTGGCAAAGTCCCTACGTGCATGTAAACGACCCATTGCAGATCTTACCAAGAGGAACAGCGATTGATCCCTTTGCCTATTTTACTATAGTTCAAGGAAGTGATCCCATTCCAGTGATCCACTATACGCCCGTCAATCCTAACGAATCTGGCTATCAAGTGATGCAGATCACAGCAACTGATTCAAAAGGGAAAGTGAGTGTTGCGACAGTCACCTTTCTGTTTAATCACTCCCCGACCATTCAACAAGTAAGACAAAGTGATCACGCCACGATCGGTTCAAGTATTGACTTATTGGCTGGCATTTCCGCTCACGATGAAGAAGATGGTGAATTGACCGCAGAGATTCAAGTGAAAACCACACTCCAGACAGAAAAAGAAGGCAGTTATGAAGTGATTTATTCTGTGACTGATCAATTTGGAGCAAGTGCCAACCTGATAAGTAATATTACGATCACCAATGAAGCACCAATAATCGCGGGGCCGAACCAGCTCGTTTTACCTGTTGATCAATCATTCTCTTTATTTGATTATTTCTCCGTAAATGATCAAGAAGATGGTGCCATCAATCTTACTTCGGAAAACATCTTAGCATCCGATCTTGTCCCCTATGTACCAGGAAACTACTTCGTAAGAATTGGGAATGTCGTTGATCGGTATGGCAAACGAGCGGCAGAGCGTACAATCTATGTTCACCTAACAAATGAAGCGCCGACTGTTACAAATACGCATATGACTCTTCCTGTATTTAGTGAACTGAATAAAGAAAGCTATCTAGCAAAACTAGTTCTTGCAGATCGTGAAGATCCGGTTGATCAATTACAAGTGGCAATCGATCTGCCCTTTTGGGAGAAAATCGACACTTCCCGATTAAATACCTATCGTTTTCCTCTTCAAGTCCAAGATACACATGGAGGGATCACCAAAACCTTTGGGAGCATCCAAGTAATCAATGAACCACCTGTATTTTCTGGGATAGAGGATAAGAGAATCATTGTAGGCGAAGAAAAGCCAGATTTATTAGCAGGGATCTCCGTTTCGGATCGTGAAGAGAGTATCGGAATAGAAGATGTTGAGATCATAGAAGAAATCGCTTGGGATACACCTGGAACCTACCCTGTTTATTTGACGGTCAAAGATACATTTACAGAAACGACAGTATCTTTTCATGTCATTATTCAAGACAACAATCCAGAAATGCCAGAGAAATTGAGCGAATAAGGAGATGAAAATGGATTATTTCAATCAAGCAATGTCTTTATTTTCCAACGGGGTGATTACTGCAGGAAGCTTACTGACCGTTTGGGGCATTATCCAATTAGGCGTTGCAATCAAAGAGCATAATGGGCCAGGGATGCAACATGCCATTTTTCAAATCGTTGGGGGTGCTGTGATTTTAGCTGCTGGTGCGTGGATCACGAATATTTCAATGTGAGGAGCGAAAAAGGATGGACGGTGCGATCGAATTTTTACTACAAACGATTGCAGAACAATTAAGTTTATCAACGAATCATAAAAATAGTCTTTTACAAAATCTCGAACACTATTTGCCGGAAATCTATCATTACAGTGTGACGATCATGGAAAGTGTCATCAAACCTATTGCTTATTCCCTATTAGGTTTTCTATTGTTGATCGAATTTCAACAACTCGCACATCGACTATATGGCAAGCAGTCAGAGTTTGGTGGACTGGATCTTTTCTTGCCATTGTTTATCAAAATCGGGTTGACCGTACTGCTTTTACGTCACTTGATGGTTTTCCTCAATGCCATTATGGATGTAGGTATTTTTGTTAGTCAAGGAATCAATCAATTGGAGATCCGAGGTGTGACAGATCAGACAATGGATATCTTCAACGTGATGGAGCAGATCGATCAGCTAGGTTTTTTTGAAAAAATGGTGTTGTTGATGATTTTACTCGTTCCCTTGATTCTATCGATCATTGTTAGCGTCCTTGCTCAAGTGCTGATCTTTTTACGTTTTTTAGAAATGTATCTTTATTTGAGTATCTCACCTTTACCGATTGTCGCTTTAGTGAATACAGAACTTGGTCATGTTGGAAAGAATTTTTTTAAACTATTTGGTGCGGCATCTTTACAAGGTGTATTGCTTTTTATCGTTTTGAACATCTATCCATTATTAGTGAGTACTGTTTTTTCATTTGATGAGACGCAGGGGATGATTGCAGTGATCAGTGCGATTGTCGGTAATTGTTTGGCACTATCCATGTGTTTGTTTTACACCATGAAATGGTCGAAAGCGATCATCGTTGCGGCCTGAGTGAGAAAAGGAGTGTGAAAAATGGCAATTGAAGTCGTGATCAGAAAAGAAATCAAAGAGTATCAAGAGAAGATCTTTTTTGGCTTCTCTTTAAGACAGGTTATCGTTATCGCATTAGCTTTAATCGTGATTTTACCGGTCGGTCTAGTTAATCATTTTATTTGGGGATATTCAATTGATGATCTAGGAATTGTATTGATGTTTTTTACTAGTCCGATTTTATCGGTGGGGTGGATCAAAAAAAATCAGTTGCCTTTAGAAAAATATCTTTTTATTCGTTGGCGCCATCTTATCGCAACAAAGCACTATCCATATCAAAATGCTCGTTTGGAGGAAGATCATGAAGGGATTTCAACGAGGAAAATCAGTAAAACAGAGAAATATCGAAGTGAACAAGGGAATTAAAAAGTCTTCCTTAACCAAACTATTACACAAGCAAAAGAAAAAAAGAGGAAAAAAAGAACGAAAATCAGCACCAGCCAAACATGCACAAAGGAAGATTCGTTATGAAAAAATGTATGAAAGTGGAATTTGTGAACTCACTTCTGGACGATATTCAAAAAGTATCCAGTTTTCAGATGTCAATTACCAAATTGCACCTGTAGAAGACCAACAAGCTATTTTTCAAGGGTATTGTACCTTACTAGATAGTTGTGATGACCGAACACATCTAACGATTACCTTGAAAAAAAAGCGAATGGAACAAAAGGAACTTGAAAAGCAATTGTTCTATAAAGAAACAGGGGAGAGACAGGACATCTACCGTCGAGAATTGAATGAAATGCTTCGACGAACCATAACAGAAGGAGGAACGAATTTTAGCAAACAAAATCTATTGACCTTCAGCACGCAGGCCACTGATTATGACCAAGCCAAGCATTCCTTGACACGTATCGAACAACAACTTAGTCATAGCCTTTCGGAAATCGAATCAAGTAGTCAAACACTTTCTGGCAAAGAACGGTTGCAACTGCTCCATGAATTGATCAAACCTAATGAATGGTTTCAGTTCAATTATACAGATTTAGTTTATAGCCGTTTGTCGACAAAAGCAGTGGTTACCCCTGCAAGTTTTAGCTTTAAAGCAAAAGACTATATCGAAATTGGCTCAGACTATGCCCAAGTCCTTTATTTGAAAGATTACCCCACCAAACTTTCAGATAAATTGATCTTAGAATTAATGGATATTGGCGAAGAGTTGTGTTTATCGATCCACATTGAACCAGTGGATTCTGAAAAAGCAAATCAGTTGGTTCAAATTAAAAAAGCTTATATGGAAGGAGACAAAACAACTGCTGAAAGAAAAGCGACACAAAAAGGCTATGATCCTTATTCAAGTATTCCGTATGAATTGACCAATAGTATCAAGGAAGCCGAAGCTTTATTAGACGATCTAGTCAAAACCGGCCAAAAATTATATTTTGTTACCTTACTCGTTTATTTCCGATCTCAGACCAAAGAAAAACTAGCTGATATTGCGGAACAAGTCCAACATGTTGGACGTAAAAATCGTTGTCATTTCAATGCATTAGACTATCTACAAGATGAAGGATTCAATTCAGTCTTACCTTTAGGCAAAAATTGGATCGAACAACAACGGACGCTGACGACAGAAAGTACAGCAATTTTTATTCCATTTTCAGCGCAAGATCTTGATCATATAGATGGCAAATATTATGGGCAAAATGAAATGACCAAAAATAGTGTAAGGATCGATCGTAAGCAACTAAACACGCCGAGTGGCATGATTTTAGGTAGCTCTGGTTCAGGCAAAGGTGTAGCAAAAAAATATGAAGAAATCACGACGTTACTTAAAAATCCCGAAGATGAAGTCATTTCGATTGATCCGGAAGATGAGGATACGATCATCGGCAATGATTTTGAAGCTCAAATCATCAATATCGCCCCTAATACCAATACATTCATCAACTTACTAGATATTTCAGAAGACTTGAGAGGAGAGGCAGATCCAGTAAAATTGAAATCTGACTTTTTGTTGACTGCTTGTGAAGCTTTGATCGGTGGTCCAACTGGTTTAAACTCAGCACAACGATCGATCATTGACCGTGTCACGCGATTGACGTATTTCAATTTTCAAAAAAACTCAGAAAAATCAGCTCCGACATTGGCGGAAGATTGGTTTCCGCTTTTAAAAGAACAACCGGAAAAAGAGGCGCAGACATTGGCGTTAGATTTAGAGTTATACATCGATGGTTCACTTTCGATGTTTTCCAAACCAACTAATGTTTCTTTAAATAAACGTTTTGTGATTTACAATACGAAACAACTAGGGAACCAATTGAAAACTTTTGGGATGATGGTTGTTTTGGAACAAGTGTGGAATCGGGTCGTTCGCAATCGAGACAGAGGAATCACTACTTGGATCTATATTGATGAAATGCAACTCCTGTTAAATGATCCCTACTGTGAAAATTATTTTTTTGAACTATGGAGCCGAATCCGTAAATGGGGCGCGATTGCCACTGGTATTACCCAAAATGTCGAAACCTTATTATTATCAGATAAAGCACGCCGAATGTTAAGTAATACGGAATTTATCATTATGTTGAAACAAGCGAAAAGTGATCTAGATGAGCTGTCTTCTTTGTTCAATCTTTCGTATCAGCAACAAAAACAATTGCTCAATCCTATCAAAGGGGCAGGGCTGATACGCGCAGGCAACGCCATCGTTCCTTTCTCCAATACTGTTGATCCAACAACAAAACTTTATGAGTTGATCACCACTGATCCTGTCGAACGCCACAGATTACGACAGGATGTATCGCCATGAAAAAAAACGATGTAGGCATTGAAGAGATCGTGAAATCACGAAATAAACGAAGGAGTAACAGACATTTTCTGCGTAGAAACACCAAAGATCCTCGCAGAGTCATGCTTGACTATCAGAAAAAAATAGTTGATTTCTCTTTACTTGGAAATAAAACTTCGATCAGTAGTAAAGTCAGCCTTTACCTATTTGTTGGTGTTAGCATTCTCATATTTTTTCTCTTTTTCAGTATGATCGGCTTCGTTTCGTCTGCTACGATCAAAATCAATGAGCTTGAATTGACGAAGGTCTGGAAATATTTGACCGAATTGGATGCGGAATTGACACTAGAATTAAACTCAACTAAGAGTTCGATTCTAGTAAATGAACGAGTAGTGGCTGCAAATGAAGTCGTGATCAGGACTGACATTGAAGAGGTCCTGATTTATTTAGATATGGTTTATGGCGATGACCAATTAGGAAATCCAGATGTTCTCAAAGAAACGATCCAAGGATTGCATGAGCAGATGTGGCAAGTAGACAGTGACGGGAGACAAATCAAAGTAACATCACAGCCATTGTCGCAAGTGATCACTTGGACGCCAGAGTGGAAAGAACGTAGACAGCTGTTAGCAGAAATTGGTCTTTATGCAAGTTTGACTGAATTAAGCAATCCATTGAAAGAAACAGACTCTTTACGCATAAAACAACGCTTTGGGTATTACGTAAGCAATCAAGAAAAAAGCTTACTTGAGGGACTGCTCATCCAGACAGAACCGAAAGAGGCCTTAGTCGCTGTAATCGCTGGAGAAATTACAAGAGACCAAGAGAACGTAACCATCACAACGAACAACCAAAGCATTACTTATCATGATGTAGATCTAACAGCTACTGAAGGACAGATGGTATCGGTGGGTACAGAGATTGGGCGAGTAAAACAAGAGGAACTGCATCTGTCTTACCAGAAAAAAGGTGAAACCGTCAATCCAGCTTTTTATCTCCCCAATGTAGTCGATAACAATGAGACACAGCTTGATCCCATTGAAACAGATACTGCATTCAATGAACAGAAATTTCGAGAAGTGATTCTACTACATTGTCACGCATTTAGTGATCATGCAGAAACGATCATCCAAGAAGCTAAAAAGAATAATATCTCCCCCATTGTTCTAGCAGCCATCATGATCCACGAAACTGCTTGGGGGACGAGCGAAGGGATTCGAGAAAAGAACAACCCCGGTGGCTTGATGCGAGAAAACGAGTTGCTTTCCTACGCCACACTTGAAGAAGGGATTGCCGCCACCGCTCGAACACTAAACCAATTGATCGTGAACCAAAGACTGCTGACAGTCGAGCAACTCGGAAGTGTGTATTGTCCTGTAGGTACAAGTAATGATCCCCTGGGATTAAACCAATACTGGGTACCGGCGATCAAAGAATTATTTGTACAACTTGGTGGCAGTAAAGAGATGAGCTTACTCTGGCAATCGAATCACACAGTGGGTCAAGAGGTGTTGACACAAGCCAGAACATTGTATCGTCAAAACGTTCAGTACTCACAAGGCTTTGAACGAGGCACCTTTCCTTATCATGATTGCTCTTCTTTTGTTCTGTGGGCGATGAGAAGTGTTGGCTTGCCTGTGCCACTAGGTAGCACTGAGACATTGTATTCTTTGGAAGGGACTTTCCTGATGCCAATCAGTCGAGAAGATGTCAGAGCCGGTGACTTGTTTGTGTGGGGGAAGAAAGGCCACTCTTTAGGTAGTTATGGCCATACAGGGCTATTTTTAGATGATGGTGGTAAAACGATCCTTCATTGCACACCTGCTACTGCCCGAGGGTATGGTCAAGAAGGCGATATCGTCATCACTCCATTTGAAGGCTATGCGGGTGATCTCCAGCTGGCGCCTGTTTATTTCTATCGATTGTTGGGAGAAAACAAATGAACCCGAAATCCAGATTTCTTTATCTTATTATTGTTTTCTTACTGTTTAGCAGTGTGACTTTTAGTGTTGGCCGGTCTATAGGCTTTCGTTCACAAGAGTCTGAAAAGAAAGCCAGCCAACTTTCGGAAGCACAAGTCAGAGAATTTTTACAAGCTTATTATACGTTTGAAACAGTCGACGACAATTACACCGCATATGTTGATGTTCTTTCTAACAAGATGAAAGAAAAAGTAAAAACAGAACAAGGTGAAAAAACGCATAGTCCTCAGCGATTTGGCTTCAGTCGCTGGCTCAAAAGCGAGCATTATTTTAAACAAACGAACGGGGAAATGGTTGAAGTCCTCTGTTTGGTTGATTTTACGACGTCTTTATTGAATGAAGAAGGCGGAGTTGTAAAAAAAGATATTCGCCACCATGTGGGTGTCAAACTGACTTATCTCTATGACGCTAAAAAGCATCGCTATGTCTTGGATGATCTCGAACAGCTGTCTTCTTTTATGGAAATACAATGATTGAGTAAGGAAGACCTTACAAATGGACGCAACAAAAATGAATGAGGGGAGTGACAACGTATGGCGAAAGAAACTGTAATCATCGATCAGATCCATCACTTACAAGTAAAAGAGACTCAGTTGGATTTGTTTCAGGCTTTGGAAGATTTAGAAACTGAAAATCGACGAGTCTTGCTGGCAAACACACAAGGACAATGTCGCATACGTATTTATGATCGTAAGGGAGAAATGATGATAGAAAAAGTGCTGCAATTTCCTTTGACAGAGGAGATTGAAGAGATCTTAAGTCAACACTGGGAGCAAGAAACAAGCAATACAGAAAAGATGATCCCTATCCCTCATTCAAGCAACATGCTGAAAAAAAATCAGTTGTTACAAATCGATTGGAAAAAAATCATCAAGCGATTACTTCTTAGTGGAGTAATCGTTTTTGCTGTGGTTCAAGGCAACATGTGGATCGAACAAAGAACGAATAATGAGCAAGTGACAACCAAAGAAAATCAGAAAAGTTCATGGCAGTCATTAGTAGACCTAGGTGCATATGAAGAAGCAGCGGAAGAATATCCCGCTCGGTATCAGCAATTGATCGATCACTTAGTAGAAGAACAGGAATTTTCTTGGGTAGAGAAGTTGAATGAGCAAAAGCCAACAGGAAATGCCACCTTTGATTTGGCTTTTTATCATAACGATTGGGAAACAGTAATTGTGACCCACGTGGAACAATTGACGGAAAAGCGCCAAGTCAAGTTAGCGATTGCTTATTTGAAGCTAGAACAAGTACAAGAAGCCGTTGTCTTGAATCGCCACTTAAAACATCCGGAGATCACGTTAGCACTGGATCAGTTTTATTTTGAAAAAAGCCTTGATTGGTTGAAAGTAAAAGAAATGGAAAGAGCGAAAGAGGCATTTGAACAGATCCAAACAGAAGAATTAAAAGCGGTGATGGCGGCATACATAGAGCAAGGAACGATTATTTTAGATTTCATTACATTCTATGAGGCATCGTCCAACACGTCTGAAAATGTAGCGCTTTGGGAAGAGCGACTGGCTCGATTAGGAGAATCAACGGAATAAAAAACTCACTTTGCAAAAAAGAGTCTAAAAGATCACGAGGATGCACTTTTTCGTAGGTATCTACAGATAAAATGCTCCCTTAAATGAAGAAAATAATTGTTTCAGCGTCTCTAATCGGTACCAGAAGCCTTTCATCAAATCACTCATTTTGCTCACTCCATGTTTTGGCACAAATGATTGTGACAAAATCCGACTATTTATCTAAACGGTAAGCGGATACAATTTGATTAAAGAAAGAGATAAAGGAGCGATTGAAGTGGAAGAGACGATACCAAAAAATAAAATTTCATTCAAAGCAAAAGTACAAAAGTTAGGAAGTACCTTATCTAGTATGGTGATGCCAAATATCGGCGCGCTGATTGCTTGGGGTGTATTGACTGCATTATTTATTCCAGATGGCTATTTACCAAACGAAGCGTTTGCTACGATGGTTGGTCCAATGTTGACGTATTTGATTCCTTTATTGATCGGCTACACCGGAGGGAAAGTCATCGGTGGTGATCGTGGTTCAGTCGTCGGAGCAATTGCGACGATGGGTGTGATCGTCGGGACAGATATTCCAATGATGCTAGGTGCTATGATTATGGGGCCGTTAGGTGGCTTTGCCATCAAGAAATTCGACCAAGTGTTTCAAAAACATATCAAATCAGGGTTTGAAATGTTGGTCAATAATTTCTCCGCAGGATTGATCGGTTTTGCGTTAGCATTGATCGGCTTTTCTGCAATTGGTCCAGTAGTGGATACACTGACGCAAGCAATGGCAACAGGTGTTGAAGCAATTTTAAATGCAAATTTGATTCCATTGACGAGTATTTTTATCGAACCAGCGAAAATCTTGTTTTTGAATAATGCGATCAACCATGGCATTTTGACTCCTTTAGGAACAGAACAAGTGGCTACAGCTGGTCAATCGATCCTATTCTTGTTGGAAGCTAATCCTGGACCAGGTCTAGGTGTATTGTTGGCTTTTACATTATTTGGCAAAGGCGCGGCAAAATCATCTGCACCGGGTGCAATGATCATCCATTTCTTAGGTGGAATCCATGAAATCTATTTCCCATACGTAATGATGAAACCGTTATTATTCTTATCAGTGATTTTTGGTGGGATGACGGGTAGTTTCGTTTTCCAATTGATGGATGCAGGATTACGTGCGCCAGCTTCACCGGGTTCGATCATTGCCATTTTAGCCATGGCACCGTTGAGTGCTTACTTACCAGTTATTTTAGGGATCGTCGCTGCAACAGCCGTTTCTTTCGGGATCTCTGCAGTCATTCTAAAAGCTGATGCGAAAGAAACAAGTGAAGATTTTGAAAAATCAGTGGAAGCGACTCGTCAAGCGAAACAACAAGCGAAAGGAACTGGAACAACTAGTCAGGGACAACCAGCTTTATCAGCGATCAAAAAAATCATTTTTGCCTGTGATGCTGGAATGGGGTCAAGTGCGATGGGTGCTTCCTTGTTAAGAAAAAAAGTCCAAGAGCATCACTTACCTCAACTCGTGACGAATCAAGCCATCAGTCAATTATCTGATGAAGCAGACGTATTGATCGTGACTCAAGTTGAGTTGCAGGAACGAGCAAAACAAAAAGCGCCACATGCTCATTTTGTTGCAGTAGAAAACTTCTTAAATTCACCAAAGTATGATGAGATCATCCAAGCATTAGGAAGTAAGGAAGAAACACAGCCAAACCAACCAGTCTCTACTACTCCAACAGATGATTTGGATTTATCTGAATTAAAAGATATCAAAGAGATTTTACTTGTTCATGACGATCGTGCAGGATCAGCGACAATGGGATTGTCCTTATTGAAAGATATTTTGAAGAAAAACCAACTGGAGATCCCTCTGAAAAAAATCAATATTGATGAGTTGACGGAGCAACCGAATACACTGATCGTTTCAAGAGAATCCTTGTCTGAGGAAGCACGTTCAGTGGCACCGCATTCACTTCATTTTTCAGTGGCGACGATGGTCAGTCCACAAAAATATGAAACGATTGCTCACTATTTGAAAAAAGTAGCGTAAGGAGGAAATAAAATGTCTGAATTAGCATTTGATATGATCGAGTTGAATAAGGCTTTTGCCACAAAGGAAGAGGCCATCCGATACTGTGGAAGAAAATTAGTGGAAGCCGGTTGTGTCGAAGAACCCTACATTGACGCAATGGTGGAACGGGATGCGATGTTATCCGTTTATATGGGGAATTTTATCGCGATCCCTCATGGAACAGATGAAGCCAAAGCATTCGTAAAAAAATCAGGGATCTGTGTGATCCAAGTGCCAGATGGTGTCAATTTCGGCACTGAACAAGAAGAGAAGATTGCGACAGTCTTGTTTGGTATCGCTGGCGTAGGTGAAGAACATTTGCAATTAGTGCAACAAATCGCTCTTTATTGTAGCGACATGGACAATGTTGTCCAGTTAGCAGATGCACTAAGTAAAGAAGAAGTCACACACAATCTAGCAATTGCCTAAGGAGAGAAGACGAATGAGAGCAGTACACTTTGGTGCCGGAAATATCGGCAGAGGATTTATTGGAGAAGTTTTAGCTGAGAATGGGTTTGACATCACTTTTGTTGATGTCAACGAACAGATCATCGATTCATTAAATGAAAAAGGACGTTATACGATCGAACTAGCTGACGAATCGAAAAAACAACTTATCGTTGAACGCGTTCGCGGATTGAACAACCAAAAACAGCCTGAACAAGTGATCAAAGAAATAGCACAAGCAGATCTTGTGACCACAGCGATCGGTCCCAATATTTTGCCTTTCATTGCTGAACTGATTGCAAAAGGGATCGAGCAAAGAGAACAAGAGGGCAATCAGCAACCACTAGACATCATCGCTTGTGAAAATATGATTGGTGGCTCTGAGCATCTAAAAATGGAAGTCTATAAATATCTGTCAGATACTCGCTTTGCAGATCAATCGATCGGATTTCCGAATGCAGCAGTGGATCGCATCGTGCCGATGCAACAACATGAAGATCCTTTGTTTGTGCAAGTGGAACCTTTTAAAGAATGGGTCATTGATGATACGCAACGAAAAAATAAAGAGATTTCGTTAAATGGCGTACTATACGTCAAAGATTTGGAACCATATATTGAACGAAAACTATTTAGTGTGAACACAGGACATGCGACTGTAGCTTACACCGGTGCATTATTAGGATATGCAACGATCGATGAGGCAATGCAAGATTCGTTAGTCGTTGCCCAACTAAAATCAGTGCTACAAGAAACAGGAAGCTTACTGGAAGCAAAATGGGGCTTTGATAATAAACAACATGAAGCCTATATTGAGAAAATCATCCAACGTTTCCAAAATAAATATATCTCAGATGCCATCACTCGGGTAGCTCGAACGCCTTTACGTAAGTTAGGCTATCAAGAACGCTTTACTCGTCCGGTTCGGGAATTGCAAGAATACAATTTGACTTGTCCACATTTGACAGCTACGATGGGGATCATTTTCAACTATTATGATCCTGAAGATGAGCAAAGTCGTGAACTGCAAGAGATGAAAGTGCGAGAAAATATGGATCAGTTGATCCAAGAAGTCACAGGTATCCATGATCCGACAACGATCAGTAACATCAAGCAAAACGTGATGCGTTATGCGAAACAAGTGGCTTGATTGAGCTGATTGATGGTTAGGTGTATTAATTCTAAATAAAAGTATATTTAATAAAGATGCAAATAAAAAAGTGATTGAAATGATAGAAATATTCATTACAATCACTTTTTTTATGTACAATCATAGGATATTTTATCTACATTTTTTGTAAATGTGTAACATAGAATAAAATTAGTTCCCGATATCTTTACCTCTTTAAGATATTTATTCCAAGATATTATGGAAGTTCGTTTATGTATTCTAGAGTATAAAAATGACTAATGATAAAAACAACTTCCTAATTTTTTATATCGTTATTATAATTTTTAAAATAATGTATTCAAACATAATGAAAATATTAATTTAGGCATACGTTTATGATTCCAAAACATCATTTTATTATTTTTTTTTAAGTGTGAACAGATTATATGTTAGTGTAATTTTGATAAAAAATAAAAAGAGAAAGGAGTTTTTTATAAGAAAAGTTGTTTTGTAAATTATTTAATGGTTGTGCTTACTGATAATTAACATGTAAATTTTATTAAATCAGTATATACCATAAAATAAAGAAAAAAATATTGTGTAACTGCAAACAAAAATATTTGGTTTGTGATAGAGAGGAAGAAAAGTAGATGGATAAAATTAGAGGGTCTCAATTTAGAAAGTGGGATTTACACGTACATTCTTTACATACATTTATAAATAATAGATTTGGGTACAATAAGGAGAACAAATTGGATTATTTCCAAAAATATTTCGAAGTACTAAAAGAAAATAATATTGAAGTCATAGGACTAACTAATTATTTTAACTTCACCGAAGATGATTTTGAATTAAAAAAATTTTTAAATAGTAAAGGTATAGTAGTTTTTATGAATTTAGAGGTTCGTCTTGCAAATTTAAATAGAAAACATGAAGTATTTGATTACCACGTTATTTTTGATGATAATTTAGAAAATCAAATAATTAAAAACTTGTTAGCTGAATTAAAAGCATCTATTGGTTCAAAAGATAAGGCGTTCAACCTTTTGACACAGAGTGAAATTGAGAAAAATGCTGTTATTTCATTTGATCAACTAAAGGATAAACTACAGAGAAACCCAGATTTAAAAGGCAAATATTTAACTGGATTTCTTTCAAGGGGACATGGGAGTGCAACAAGTGGTTCAGATAGTAGAGGGCAGAGTGTATATGAAGATATATGTAAAAACTCAGATTTTATTATTCATTCAAGCTGTAATGATCCAAGCAAATGTACTGATCCGAATTGCAGACATGGTAATTTAAATAAAGATAGAAATTACTGGTTAAATAACGCTAAGTATGTAAAACCTCTACTACAATCATCAGATGCTCACTCTTTCGAAGATATTGGAAGTAAGTATTCATGGATAAAATCAGATAAAAGTTTCGAAGGGTTAAAGCAAATTTTATTTGAACCAGAAGATAGAATATGCTTGGATATAGCGAAACCTCAATTAGAAAAATTTGAATTGGTTATAGACAAAATTGTATTTAAAAATAAAGAACTCTATTTATCAGAAAATTTAAACTCTATTATTGGCGGGAGAGCCAATGGGAAGTCCACGTTATTAAATTCGATAGCCAAAAAATTAGGAGAAAATGTATCTGATAAAAACTATACATTTGAAGATATCGAAAATTTTAAAATTATATGGAAAGACGGGGAAGAAAATAATGATAGGAAAATTGAATATATTCCCCAAGAATATATGTTTAATTTAGCTAATGAGAATGAAGGACTAAATAAACTAGTTAAGAAAATCATTTCATCCAAAAAATTAGATAACAAAATAGAAGAATATGAAACCGAATGTAAAAGCGTAAATCTAAGAATTCAAAGTTTATTAACAAAATATTTTACTGATATCGAATTACTAAAAGAATTACAAAAACCAGAAGAAGAAAAAGGAATTACTGAAAAAAGAATAAAACAATATGAAACTGATAGAGATGAGATATTAAGTAAAAATAATTTTACACAAGAAGAAAAAGAGTTATTTAGCCAACAAAGTAGTGAAAAGGAAAACTTAGAATTAGAAATAAGAATATGCAATGCACAGAAAACACTAATTGAGAATCTAACCATTCAGAAAAGTATTATTTTAGGCGATATTGTAAAACTAGATGATGCAATAAAAGAAGATTTATCAAAATTTACTATGGAAATTAATAAGGAACTTATAGATAAATTCAACTATAAGATTTCACAAATTATGAACTCTTTGGAAAAATCAATTAAGATTTCGGAATGTAAAGTTAAACAAATAGAAGAAGGAGAAATTTTTTTGAAAGGACTAAAAATTTCTCAAAGCAATGTAGAGTTAAAGTATTTAAACGACTTAATAGATAATGAAAATAAAGTCTTAGAGGCAATTAAAGAATACGAAAAAAGCAAAAAAATTTTGGATAGTGAAATTAATAACTCTAAAGATAATATAATAAAAGAATACAAGAAATACAGGATAGCAAGAGATCAGCTGGAAAAAGAATTTAATATTTGTGAGAATGATTTGAAAATGGCTTTAGAATTTAAACAAAAGAATTTTTATGAAGAGTTTACCTATATCAACGGGCAAGGTTCCGCAAAAGATATATTTGTAGATAATTTGCAATCTAACTTCGAAAACGAAGTAGATAAAATATTTGATAATAACACTTTAAAATTTAATAATAATAAAACGAAAAATGACTTAATTCGTAATTTCTACTCAAATAATTTTTATAAATATGATTTTAAAATAATCTATCAAGAGGATGAATTTAAACAAATGTCACCAGGAAAAAAAGCTTTTGTAATTCTTAAGTTAATTCTAGAATTCTCAGAGAGCAAGGTACCGGTTTTGATTGATCAACCAGAAGATAGCTTGGATAACAGAGCTATATATAATGAGCTAACAAAATATATAAAGGAGACCAAGAAAAAAAGACAAATAATAATTGTCACGCATAATCCTAATGTTGTGGTTGGCTCTGACTGTGAGAATATAATTGTAGCCAATCAACATTCAAATAATTCTAAAAATAAAGATGCAAGAAAATTTGATTATATAAACGGTGGATTGGAAAATAATTTTACAAAAGATAGCGACTATGTTCTAGAGAAACAAGGTATAAGGGAACACATATTTGAAATCTTAGAAGGGGGGATGGAAGCATTTGAAAAGCGAGAAAAAAAATATAATGTAAAATTTTAAATAATAAAGTGTCCAAAATTTAAAAGAGGGAGTGCAAAAGTTAATTATTGGCACTCCCTCTTTATTTATTCGATCTTTTTACAGTTGAACGTTCAACACCAATCATTTGATCGGTGCCGCTGCAACTGTTGGTAGATCAAGTTCTTTTCCATAACGTTTCTCTAATGCTAAGCGAACGAGACGCTCTGCTAAATGTTCATTACGTGCTAAGATCGGACCATGGAAATAGGAGCCGTAAACGTTGCGGTAAATGACACCTTCTGATTGATCTTCCCCATTGTTCCCTTGACCTTTGACGATTTTTCCTAGCGGGCGTTCGCCTTCACCAAGAAATGTTCGACCATTATGATTTTCAAATCCATAATAGGTTTCGTTGAACTCTTCGTTGTGGATCACGATGTCACCAATGAAGCGATTATTCTCTTGGCTTAAGGTGTAATGATCCAACGCACCGATTCCTTGGATTTTTTCACCGTTTGCGCCCATATAATAATGCCCAAGTAGTTGGTAACCGCCACAAATCGCAAGTACGACACCATCATTTTCAATATAATTAGTCAATGATTCTTTCTTTTCTTGAATATCTTTTGAAATGATCATTTGTTCAAAATCTTGACCACCTCCAAAGAAAACTAAATCGTATTTATCTGCCTCAAAGGGTTCATGAATGCTAACGATCTCAGTATGAGAAGTGACCCCCATTTTTTTGGCGATATATTGGAGCATCAAGAGATTGCCATTGTCACCATAAGTATTCATCAGATTCCCATAGAGATGGGCAATGCGTAATTCGTAGTTAGCCACGATTCATGCCTCCTTTGATAAAGCCTTGACTCGCTAATTCTTTTCGTAATTGTAAGACAGCTGTATAGGTCGCTAAAATATAGACATGATCCGTCGGTAGTTGCTTGATTTTCTCAATGACATCAGTCAATTCTTTTGATTGTGTCAATTTGTCTTCAGCGATACCCGCTACTTTCAAACGTAGTGCCATATCTGTGTGGCGATCGCCACCAGCAATCACAGCAGGGATCTCCATATCTGCAAAGCGTTCAAATTCTCCGTCCCAGATCCAACTCACATCGATGCCATCTGCGTAGTTCGCATTCAATAGGGCAACTAGTGAAAATGGATACGGTGCATGTCCCATCATGTCGATGACTTGGTTGATCCCTACAGGATTTTTGACTAGGACTAAGGTACAGGACTTGCCATCGATTTCGATGACTTCTTGACGACCAAATACTTTTTCGTCATACCCTAAGCCTTGTCTGATTTTTTCAGGAACAACACCATAATATTCAGCCACCGCAGTAGCTGCTAAAGCATTATAGACATTGTACATGCCACCAACTTCGATGCCATATTCATTGCCATCAATGACGAAATCAGCTGATTTGTTGTCCATTCGTTTCATTTCTGTCAAACGATAATCCAGTTCTGGACGTTTAAAGTCACAATTTGGACAATAGTATTTACCTAAGTTTGCATAAGTGATCATTTTGTAGTGCAAGATGTGATGACATTTCGGACACAACACGCCATCTGTATTGTAGTGGGCCATCTGTTCATGATCTTCTTCGTGATCAAATCCATAATATCTTCTAGGGTTGACGGTCTCAACTGAATTGAAGATCGGTGAATCGCCATTACTGATAATCGTAGCATTTGGTGATTTTGCGGCACCATCCACGATCATTTTATAAGTGGTATAGATTTCACCGTAACGGTCCATTTGGTCACGGAAAATGTTTGTAAATAAAAATAGCTCAGGTTTGATGTATTCAGTCACTCTGCTTAGACTGGCTTCATCGATTTCTAATACCGCAAATTTCTTTTGGCCTTTTCCGGCTTTTGCTTGTAAAAAAGTCGAAACGATTCCTTGGACCATGTTTGCGCCAGTAGGGTTCGTCAAGACTTCATCAAATTGTTGTCGTAAGATATTGACGGTCAAAGCGGTCGTCAATGTTTTTCCATTTGTTCCAGTTACGACGACGACTTGATAGTCTTTTGCTAATGTATCTAAAATATGAGGATCGATCGATAAAGCAAGTTTACCAGGTAAACTTGATCCTCCTTTAAAAAAGGTTTTTAGTCCCCATTGTGCGGTTTTACCAACTGCAATCGCAAATTGACTGCGTATTCCCATTATGTAACCTCCAAAACGTCATAATTACAAATAAATTCAACTAATCATACCATATGTTGAAAAAAAGGTTAAATTGCTTTGTCTTATTTTACAAAAGTTTATACTGTTCGCAAAACAAAAAAGAAAGAAGCAAGAAAACGAAAAACGATCGCTTCCTTGCTTCTCACATATCGGTTTTTTTAGGTAACGATAGACTGGCTTACCCGATAATGATTTTCTCTGTAGGATATTCATAACCTAAATCTCGTGTTTCTTTTGGCACAAATAACATTAATGTATACAACATCCCAATACGTCCAATAAACATCAAAGCACCAATCGTGATTTTACCGACTGTTGATAGATCACCGGTAATTCCTAGCGATAACCCCGTTGTACCAAAAGCAGAAGTCACTTCCACGATAATCGAGATCAATGGTTGTTTCTCCGTGGCAGATAAAAAAAGAATACAGAAGAAGCACATCCCTAAGGAGAGCATAAAAACGACTACTGATTTTCGGACATCATCTTCGTCGATTCGACGACCAAAAATATTAATGTTATCTTCACTTTTCAAAAATGAGTAAAGATAAAGACCAATGATCGCCACAGTCGTGGTTCGGATACCACCACCGACAGAACTCGGACTACAACCAATGAACATCAATAAGGAAAAGACGATCAAGGTGGTGATTTGAAAATCTCCTAGATCATGGATCTGTAACCCCGCATTACGAGTTGTCATGGAATAAAACATTGAATTGATCCACTGGACACTAGGATGGAGATCTTTAAACAGGTGATTTTTTTCAAGTAGAAAAATCAAGACAGTCCCGCTGACAAATAAAATGACAAAGGCGAGGACGGCGAGTTTTGTAAACAAAGAGAAACGAAAAGGAATCTTGGCTTTCGTTTTTCGATACAAGCGCCATTCTCGAAACTCCATCAATACCGGAAAACCGATTCCACCAATGAAAATCAGGAACATGATCATAAATAAAAAAGGATAGTCATGTTCAAATGGCTTGATCGACTCACCAGTAATATCGAATCCCGAATTTGTGACCGCGGAAATAGCTTGATAAAATCCATGGAAAACGGCTTCGTGCCAATGATCGAAATAGCCGCGAATATAGAAATAAACGGAGAACAAGGCACCAAATAGCAATTGGAACCAGAGCAATATGACAAAAGTGATCCGAATCAAACGAACGATACCAGATAAACGTGGTTGGTTCATATCTGTCATGATCAATTGTCTTTGACGTAATGTGATTCGTCGCTTAGAAAAGATAATAAATGCCGTTGAGATCATCATGATCCCTAAACCACCCACTTGAAACAACACTTCGAGTAAAATAATGCCATTGTTATTAAAAATCGCGTGGATGTCAAATGTCGAAAGACCAGTGACACTGATCGTACTGATCGCCATAAAAAGCATGTCAATAAATGAAGCATGACTACCCGGATTTCGGAAAAATGGGATGTAAAACAAGCCCAAAGAAATCATAGTCATTAAAATATAATAAAATACGATAATTTGAATAGAAGAAAAGTGACTAGAAGCATATCTTGCACTACGCCTTCGCCATTTCCGAAAAAAAAGATTCAATTGCACAAATTCGATCCTCCTTGTTAGATGTTTCTTCCAGTATACCGACAATAAAATAAATACACAAAGAAATAATAAAACTAAAATTTACTAGGATTTTAGTTATTGGAAAAGTGTCTTATAATAAAGATGACTTTACGAAAGAACTTGGAGGGAGATCCATGATAAAATGAAGTGTATCAACCAGTCATAGACTGTCTGATTACGACTAAAGCATCATTCGAGTAAATCTACACAAAAGTTTCATGAAAAAATAAGAAAAAAATAAGAAATTTATGGTAAAACTAAAGAATACGTGTGAGAAAAACCAATTTTTGCCAAACGGATCAAGACTTCAAGCGGCAACAAGGAAAAGGATGAGAGAATATGCGAAAAGTAGCACCTATATTAAAGCCAATCGCTGTATTGACGATTTCGACGATTGTTGCTACCACAACAGGCATTGTTAATAGTTCTAGCTATCGTGCACCAAGTCGTTCCACAGAGACTACGACGACTTCTACCAATGAAGGAACAGGGCAAACGAATGACACGGTAGAAACAACACCAACGACTGTAGAACAAGACACAACCAATTCTACATACAACCAAAACTCAATACCAGAAAGTTCCGTGGATGAAGGGAATACAGGATATACGACCGATTCGACTAGTCAAAATCAAGGGGACGACAGCGGTTCAAGTACGACGCCAAGTGCCACTACACCAAGCAGTACGACGCCTAATACAACGCCAAGTACTTCTACGCCAAGTGAAGGCAATCTAAATGAAAATAATGCACCTACAGAGCAATCCGCTGAAACACAGATGTATAATCAACAGGCAGGTGATGAAGAATGACATTTATATTAGATATCATCAATGGGATACACAAGTTTTTAGGATATTTAGATATCAGTCCTAAATATTTGAACCGAGGCTATACTATATTAAGTGTGATTCCGACTGTTTACCTTTTACGGATTGTTTATGGATTATGGCAAAATCAAAACTATTTGCAGTTCTTTTTATACGGATTAGGCTTTTTAGTTCTTTTGTATTTCACTGTTCTAAATGTGTTTTATTACTTTTTTGATAAAAATTCAAAAGCCGATGTGACCCAAGTGATCGTGAAATATCTACCTGATGAAGCATTCAATATTGAAGGAGAAACGGTTCGCGGGAACAACGGCAATATCGACAAAGTCAATACAGAAAAAGCCAATGTTCTATTCGATGAAGACTACCAATTGAAACTAGCAGAGAATATGCGCTATTTGATTGAAAAAGGGGAGATCAAGGTCAATGAACTTGGTCGAATGGACGGGTTCTTGATTGATCGAAATACACTTTATCCGTACTATTATGTGAAAAAAATCTCCGACAAAACTTATCAATTAAGTATCGGCCGTAATTATTCCAGCATGGAAAAAGTAGGAATCATCAAGGTCGACTCGCCAGAAGATCACATTGAACCCGTAGGCTTATTCCTTGCAGGCGGTGATTTTGTCAAAGATGGTCTTAGATACCATGAACCCTATCGTTTGAAGTTGATCATCAAGAAAAATCAACCAAAAGAACAAGAAGGTGAAGTGACATACAGTCGAAGCCAACGAAGAAAAAAATCAAAAGTGTAGGATAAATCATCTCCATCGAGTATTTATATAGCTCTAATATTAAAGATATATGAAGTTCAAAAAAACATTTCTAAAAAAAACGGATTATTCCCAACACGATCCAACACTTATTCTTTCTTTTAATCGATAAAAAATGTAAAATAAAGAATAGCTAACAAATAAATAAAAAATAACATAAAAATGTTTGGTTAATAGGAGGTATAAAGTGAAAAACTTTTTGAAAAATTGGGGAATCTTGATCGTTGTTTTAGCCGCCATCATTTTGGCAAGAGTCTATGTATTTACACCGGTCACAGTCAGTGGTCATTCCATGGACCCTTCCTTACATGATGGACAACGTTTGATTTCATCTAAAATCTCAGATTTTGATCGCTGGGATATCATTACAACAAAAGAACCTGGGGACGAAGAACGGATGATCGTGAAACGAATCATTGGGATGCCAGGGGATACTGTCAAAATGGAAGATGATCAACTATACATCAATGGGGAAAAGCAAGATGAACCTTACTTAGATGAGTACAAAAAAGAATTTTCAGAAGACAAGCTACAAGAGGAATATTCTTATAATTCAGCCTTCCAATCGCAAGCTGAAAATGCTGAAACGTTCACCAGTGATTTTGAATTCACTGTTCCTGAGGGACAATACTTGGTACTGGGCGACAATCGTTTGATCTCAAAAGACAGCCGCATGTTTGGTTTAGTCGATGAAGATTTGATCCAAGGCAAAGTCGTTTTCCGTTACTGGCCGTTGAATAAGATAAATATCATTTAATCAATGCTACGTAAAGTGGTAATGATATAACTCTAAAAAGTAAAGATATACCCTAAAAAAACCTCAACATTCGTTTGGAATGTTCGAGGTTTTTTGTTATATAAACTACATCAACAGGTGATCAATTATAATTTTTTTATAAAATTACGTTATTTTCAAAATTTGTTCATAAAGTAACGCTAAAGTGAAAAGCACATAGATATAAATAACTATTAAAATATATAGGAGTGACAGCATGAAAAAATTTATCTCAATATTAGCTGTATCATCAGGACTGGTTTTGTTTTCTGCATGTTCAACAAATCCGTCAGATCAAGCTGCAGTGACGTATAAAGGCGGTACGATCTCAGAGCAGGAACTAGTGGACCACCTGAAAAAAATCAAGGGTGCGGAGACCGCTGTCCAAGATTTGATCATCTTCCAGATTTTTGAAGAAAATTACGGCGACAAAATTACGGCTGAAGATGTAGATAAAGAATACAACGCTAGCAAAGAAGCCCTCGGTGATTCTTTCGATTCGCAATTGAAATTAGCGGGCTATACGACTGAATCCTACAAAGAAGAAATCAAAAAAGGATTAGCTTATAAGGAAGGGTTACGAGCGAATGTCGAATTGACGGACGAGGATCTTAAAACAGCTTGGGAAAACTTCCATCCAGAAGTAGAGGCACAATTGATCAAAGTAAGTAGTGAAGATGAAGCCAAGGAAATCAAAAAGTCACTCGATGAAGGGGGCGACTTTGCTAAAATCGCCAAAGAAAAATCGACCGATGAAGCGACAAAAGAAAAGGGTGGAGAAATCACCTTTGACTCGCAATCTACAAGTGTGCCAACAGAAGTCAAACAAGCAGCGTTCAAACTTAAAAATGAGGAAGTATCTGATGTTATCACAGCGACTAATTCCTCTACGAACGCCACGGAATATTATCTTGTGAAAATGGTCAAACAACAAGAAAAAGGCAATGATATGTCGAAATATAAAGATGAATTAGAAAAAATAGCAACAGAGACAAAAATAGCAGATCCAACGTTCCAACAAGAAGCTGTGCGTAATGAATTGAAAAAAGCAAATGTAAAAATCAAAGATGAAGATTTCAAAAACGTACTAAGTGGCTTGATGACGGAACCATCCACAAGCGAAAGTTCGACCGATGCTTCAACTGAAGCTTCGACAAGTACTTCGACAGATAGTTCAAACTAATTGATCAGTGGAAGAACTAAACAAATACGAACTCAATTGAAATAAGCAAAAACCCGAGAATAATTTTTTTATTTTCGGGTTTTGCGTATTTATGAAAGGTTTTTTTATAGAAATAGAAAATGCTTATTCTTTGCTTGCTATAGCCAAAAACAAAGAAGCATCTTGTTTCATAAACAAGTTTTTTCCGTGATGGAATGTTTCAATTGAGAGTGGTTTAAATCCAGCAAGCTTCAATTGTTCTCTTAGCTCCTCGTGCTCAAAACCATTATGGACTTTTGGATGCTGGATGTTTTCGTTTTTATCAAAGTCAACGATATAAAGTTTTCCACTTGGATGAAGCATTTGCGAAAGTTGTTTTAAAATGACTTTCGTTTCTGGAATATGCAACAAGACTAAAGATAGTAGAATGATATCGGCTTTCTCTTCTGGCAACGCCATTGTGGCATCCACTTCTACCGTTCGTACATTTGCTTGTTTTGCTTCTTTGATTTTTTTATCAGCCATCGCCAGCATTCCTGCGGCTGAATCCATGATGATCAGTTCTTTAAAACGTGAGGCGAGGGGTAACGTGACGAGACCAGTTCCCCCACCGTAATCGATCAATTTCTGGTCATGAGTCTGTGCAGAAAATTCTTTTTCAACAGCTGAACGAATCGTTGCTGCTAATTGGATTCGCTCGGGGGTGTCATAATGGTTCGCCATTTGGTGGAATATTTGGGACATAAGTGCCCTCCTTCATTTTTCATTCGATTATACCAAAAGAAGTGCGGGTAGTTTATTGTTTTGTAACAAAAATAGCAGCATATTCACTAAGGAAATCTCGCTTCGAAAATTCTCACTGTAAAAATGATTGAAAATCAAGTATAATACCATAGGAACAAACTGGAAGGTGAATGAGGACATGGCACAACTATTTTTTAAGTACGGCGCAATGAACAGCGGCAAGACAATCGAGATCTTAAAAGTCGCACATAATTATGAAGAACAAAACAAACCGGTTGTTTTGATGACTAGCGGAATCGATACAAGAGATGGTGTTGGCGTAGTTTCAAGCAGAATCGGGCTGAAACGTGAAGCAATTCCCATTTTTGAAACGACCGATGTATTTGAAGTCATCCAGCAGATGGAACATCCACCATTCTGTGTATTGATCGATGAAGCGCAGTTCTTAACAAAAGAACATGTCTTAGCATTCACGAGAATCGTTGATGAACTCAATATTCCGGTGATGGCGTTCGGATTAAAAAATGATTTTAGAAATGAATTATTTGAAGGATCGAAATATTTATTGCTTTATGCAGACAAAATCGAAGAAATGAAAACGATCTGTTGGTTCTGCCATAAAAAAGCAATGATGAATTTACATTATATAGACGGAACACCGGTGTACGAAGGAGATCAAGTCCAAATTGGTGGCAATGAAGCCTATTATCCCGTATGTCGAAAACACTATTTTCATCCATTGATGATCACAGAAGGAGATTAAGCATGTACGATCAATTACAATCAATCGAAGACCGTTACGAAGAGCTTGGGGAACTACTGAGTGACCCAGAAGTGATTTCAGATACGAAACGTTTCATGCAGCTTTCAAAAGAAGAAGCAAGTACACGTGAAACGGTCGAAGTTTATCGTCGTTACAAGGAAGTTGTTCAAGGAATCAAAGATACAGAAGAATTACTCGGCGAAAAGTTAGACGACGAAATGGCAGAGATGGCTAAAGAAGAATTAGCTGATTTGAAAAAAGAAAAAGAAGAACTAGAAGAAAAAATCAAGATTTTATTGCTTCCCAAAGATCCAAACGATGACAAAAATATCATCATGGAAATTCGCGGAGCCGCTGGTGGTGACGAAGCTGCACTATTTGCAGGGGATCTTTTCTCAATGTATCAACGATATGCAGAGGGTCAAGGTTGGAAGACAGAAGTCTTGGAAGCAAGTGTGACAGGGATCGGTGGCTATAAAGAAGTCATCATGATGATCACAGGCGAAAATGTCTATTCGAAATTAAAATATGAAAGTGGCGCACATCGGGTACAACGTGTCCCTTCAACAGAATCTCAAGGACGTATCCATACATCAACAGCAACCGTCGTTGTCATGCCTGAAGCAGAAGAAGTAGAGATCGATTTGGCTGACAAGGATATCCGCGTCGATATTTACCACGCTTCTGGAGCCGGTGGACAGCATGTCAATAAGACAGCTTCTGCGGTACGTTTGACTCACTTACCAACTGGAATCGTGGTGGCAATGCAAGATGAACGTTCACAATTGAAAAACCGTGAGAAAGCGATGAAAGTCTTACGTGCGCGCGTCTACGACAAGATCCAACAAGAAGCACAAAGCGAATATGATGCGAACCGTAAATCTGCGGTAGGGACTGGGGATCGTTCAGAGCGTATCCGTACGTATAACTTCCCTCAAAATCGCGTAACTGACCACCGTATTGGCTTGACGATCCAAAAATTGGATCAGATTCTAGCAGGAAAACTAGATGAGATCGTCGACGCATTGATCGTGTACGACCAAACATCTAAGTTGGAAGAGATGCAAAATGGATAAAACCTATCGAGAAGTCCTCACACGGGCTTCTTCTTTTTTAGAAGAACAAGGAGTAGAAGGGTATAATATCCAGTTTGTTTTTCTTGAACGAAAGCAGTGGACGAAACTGGATTGGCTCATGCGAATGAATGAACCGATCACAGCCGAGGATGAAGCCATGATCGATGCAGATATGCAACGACTAGTACAACATTATCCGCCCCATTATTTATTAGGTTATGCTGAATTTTTTGATCACCGCTTGAAAGTCACGGAAGCAACCTTGATTCCTCGACCAGAAACCGAAGAATTAGTCGCACTATGTTTGGCAAAAACAAGCGAAGAAACCTTAAATGTCGTGGATATTGGTACAGGAACAGGAGCAATCGCCATCAGCTTGAAAGCCGCTAGAAAAAATTGGCGGGTCTCAGCAACTGATTTATCTTTAGAAGCACTAGCTGTTGCTAAGGAAAATGCAGAACATGAACAAACGACGATCAATTTTTATCATGGTGATACGTTGGAACCTGTCATGGATCAAACCTTTGATGTCATTATTTCTAATCCACCATATATCAGTCGAGCAGAATGGTCGGTGATGGATCAGAGCGTACGGACCTACGAACCGAAAATGGCATTATTTGCTGAAGAAGATGGTTTAGCGATCTATCAGAAAATCGCAAAGGAAGCTTCACAACTATTAGCTAGCGATGGACAACTTTTTTTAGAGATTGGTTTCCAACAAGGAGCAGCTGTCAAAGCAATCATGGAACAAGCCTTTCCCACAAAAAAAGTACGGATCAAAAAAGATATGGCAGGCAATGATCGGATGATTTTTGTTACCAATTAGTTTGTGGATGAAAAAATTTTTTTCTGTTTTTTTATAATAAAAAAACACTGATTTGATAAGGATGAAAACGAATATTTTAGTTATCAACATACTTATCCACTATTGACAAACTAGTTATCAACAGATTGTGTATAACTGCCGAAAGAAATGGAATGAAACAAGGATTTTGAAAAAAGAGGATGTGGATAGACTGTGGAAACAATTAAATATGATGAAACACAACTGAATGAAGCTGCGAAGGAATTAGCAGTAGGGAATCTAGTGGCTTTTCCAACGGAAACTGTCTATGGATTAGGGGCTAATGCCCTTTTGCCAGAGGCTGTCAAACAGGTCTTTACAGTGAAAGGTCGACCACAAGACAACCCATTGATCGTCCATGTCGCCTCCTTCGAGCAAGTAAAAGAGTATGTGGACAACTTTCACCCACTAACAGAACAAATTGTGAAAAACTTTTGGCCAGGACCACTGACTTTGATTTTTCACATCAAAAAAGGTAGTTTACCAGGGATTGTCACTGGTGGTTTATCCACAGCTGCTTTTCGCATGCCAGATAACAAGAAAACGTTAGAATTAATCCAATTAGCAGGTGTACCACTTGTCGGGCCAAGTGCCAACACTTCAGGTAAACCGAGTCCAACAACAGCAGACCATGTCTTTCATGATCTAAAGGGGAAAATCACAGGAATCATTGACGATGGTGCGACGAGGATCGGTGTAGAATCAACGGTACTTGATTTGAGTGACCCATCTGCACCGCCGATGATCTTACGACCAGGAGCAATCACGAAAGAGCAACTAGAAGTTGTCATTGAAAGTCCAGTGGCGACAGACCGCCATTTGGTCAAAGAATCTGAAACACCGAAATCTCCGGGGATGAAATACAAACATTACTCACCTGATACTCGAGTACTGATGGTTGAAAAAACGGATTGGCCAGAGGCGATCATCTGGACAAAAGAACAAAAACTACGTACCGGTGTTTTAGCTGGACCAACAATTGCTGATCAAGTACGCAAGGATGTCGCCGCGGTGTATATGTATTACGATGATTCAGTAGAGGCAGCAACGAAAGGGTTGTTTGCGGGGTTACGCGGCTTAGATGATGATCGATTAGCTCTTGATTTGATTTTAGTACAAGTTGCACCCGAAGAAGGTCTGGGCATTGCGTATATGAATCGGTTGAAAAAAGCCGCAGGACAAAATTATTATAAAAAATGATCCAGAAGTGATTGCTGCAAAATCATTCTGTGATACAATCTAGGAAACAAACTAAAATAGCTATTTATGAAATAATGTTCGTATTCTTAGCTAGTAATGTTTGGTCAACATCAAAAAAAGACAAATAAGCTGAACAATCATTTGAAATTTAGAGAAGTTGACACATAAATAAATAAGGAGTTGTTGTTTGTGGTAGACTACAAAACGTTTGACCCTGATTTATGGGCAGCAATCGCAAAAGAAGAGGAAAGACAAGAAAACAATCTGGAGCTGATCGCTTCTGAAAACTTTGTCTCTGAAGCTGTGATGGCAGCACAAGGAAGTATTTTGACGAATAAGTACGCAGAAGGGTATCCAGGACGTCGCTATTATGGTGGGTGTGAATTTGTGGATATCGTTGAAAATCTGGCGATCGATCGTGCCAAAGAATTATTTGGTGCCGATTTTGTCAATGTTCAACCACACTCTGGATCACAAGCCAATACAGCTGCATATCTTGCGTTAGTTGAACCGGGGGATACGATCTTAGGAATGGATCTTTCTGCTGGCGGACATTTGACACATGGCTCTCCAGTCAATTTTAGTGGAAAAACGTATCACTTCGTTGCTTATGGCGTAGATCCGACAACAGAAGTCATTGATTATAATGTCGTACGCATCTTAGCGAGAAAACATCAACCAAAACTGATCGTAGCAGGAGCAAGTGCCTATGGTCGAACGATCGATTTTGCAAAATTCAGAGAAATCGCGGATGAAGTCGGGGCAAAATTGATGGTCGATATGGCACACATTGCAGGTTTAGTTGCAGCGGGTGTTCATCCAAGCCCAATCCCTTATGCCGATATCACAACAACTACTACTCACAAAACATTACGAGGACCTCGTGGTGGGATGATCTTAACGAATAATGAAGAACTGGCGAAAAAAATCAATAGCGCAGTCTTCCCAGGCATCCAAGGTGGCCCCTTGGAGCATGTGATTGCCGGAAAAGCTGCTGCCTTTAAAGAAGCATTGACGCCTGAATTTAAGGAATATAGCGAACAAATCATTGCCAATGCAAAAGCCATGGCAAAAGTATTCAATCAATCGATTGGTACCCGAGTGATTTCAGGTGCCACAGATAACCATTTGATTTTGATCGATGTACGTGACTTAGAATTGAACGGAAAAGAAGCAGAAGCAATTTTGGACAGTGTTCATATCACCGTCAATAAAAACTCGATTCCTTTTGAAACACTAAGCCCATTCAAAACAAGCGGTATCCGTATCGGGACACCAGCAATTACGACCCGTGGCTTCCGCGAAGAAGATGCGGCAAAAGTAGCTGAATTGATCGTCAAAGCTTTACAGGCAAAAGATGACGAAGCACAATTAGAAGAAGTGCGTACAGGCGTCCGTGAATTAACAGAGCAATTTCCATTATATAAAAAATAAATAGTTGAGTTATCAATAAGAAGGTAAGAGAATAGAAAAAGGTGAGACAATCAGGCATGTAGTTGTTTGGTTGTCTCACCTTTTTTCTGGTTGTTGAAGTGTTAGATGGCTCTCTGGAAACTAAAAAAATATGAAAAGCTATTTTCTGATTTTTCATCTTACTGCTCAGGTCAAAGAGCTTCTTTCACAACCTAAGATTAATGGTGTTCGAAAGTCAACTCCTTCAATAATAAGCCAAAACTTGAAAAAATATGGGGAAGCTATTTTCTCAAGTTCTGTCTTATTATTCGGAGCTGAGCGACTTTCTCACAACCTAGATAAACGGTGTTCAAGAAGCAACACTTCGGTCATAAGCCAAAAAAATAAAAAATGAAATAGCCATTTTTAATTTTTCTGTCTTATGCCTTAGTGCTGAGCGCTTCTTTCACAACCTCTTTCAATCTGATTTTTTGACTTTTGTCTGGTTGCTCTCTAGTATATGAGGTGTAATTTTATTTGTTGCATTCAATTTAGGGAGGAATCCGTATGACTGATCGAATTTCATTAGAAAAAGAAGCAATTGAGTTTAGTGATGCTAATGCACCGCACCCGCGTATCTATGAATTACCTCCGGAAGAAGGGCGTGATCTTCTAGAAGAAGTTCAAAGTTCTTCTGTGGAAAAATTACCTGTGGATATCGAGGATTTGAAAATGGATACCAATGATTGGGGACAAATCAATGTGCGTTTTATCCGTCCTGAAGGAAATGTAGAAAAATTACCTGTCATATTTTATATACATGGTGCTGGTTGGGTATTTGGTAGTGCCAAAACACATGACAAATTGATTCGGGAATTGGCTGTTCGTACAAATTCGATCGTGATTTTTCCTGAGTATAGTCGTTCACCAGAAGCAAAATATCCTACTGCCATCGAGCAAAACTACGCGATTTTGCAAAAACTTGCGGAGCTTTCTGAGTCTAAAGGCTTGGATCTTGAAAACTTGACAGTCGCTGGGGATTCCGTAGGTGGGAATATGGCAACGGTGATGACGATCCTTACAAAGCAACGTCAAGGATTACCAATCAAAAAACAATTACTATACTATCCTGTAACTGATGCAAATTTCGATACAGATTCTTATAACCAATTTGCAGAGAATTACTTCTTAACAAAAGAAGGGATGCAATGGTTCTGGGATCAGTATACGACAGATGAAAAGAAACGAGCAGAAATCACTGCTTCACCTCTACGTGCAAGTAAAGAAGAATTGACAGGTTTACCGCCTGCAATGATTTTGACTGGTGAAGCGGACGTGTTAAGAGATGAAGGAGAAGCATATGCTAGAAAACTTCGTGAAGCTGGTGTGGAAGTTACGCAAGTACGTTTCCAAGGGATCATCCATGATTTTGTCATGGTAAATGCGATGGACCAAACCAATGCGACACGAGCAGCAATGACTCTTTCCACAGAATGGCTAAAAAACTAGTTGTTTTTTGTCATCTTTATCCATTAATAAATTATAAAAATAACAAAAAACGTCTGATTTTCAGGCGTTTTTGTTATTTTTTGCTGATTTTAAAAAGAACACCGCTTTGTTTTTTTATTTCTTTGATTTTCTTTAGGAAAATGACGGGTTAGACTAGTCAAGTCAGTGATTTTGTTTTACAATTAAAAAGAAACGAGAGAAAAAGGAGACAAAAAAATGGGCAAATTTCAAGTAATCGACCATCCATTGATCCAACACAAATTAACGATTATTCGCGACAAAAATTGTGGTACAAAAGTTTTCCGTGAGGTTGTTGATGAAATCGCTATGCTGATGGCATATGAAGTATCACGTGATATGCCACTTGAAGACATTGTCATCGAAACACCGATCACAGAAACAACACAAAAAACATTGTCTGGTAAAAAAGTAGCCATTATCCCAATCTTGCGCGCAGGTATTGGAATGGTTGACGGAATCTTAGAATTGATCCCAGCAGCTAAAGTCGGCCACATCGGATTATACAGAGATGAAGAAACATTGGCACCGCACGAGTATTTCGTTAAATTACCGGAAGATATCGACGCACGTCAATTATTCGTAGTTGATCCAATGTTAGCGACAGGTGGCTCAGCGATCATGGCGATCGATGCTCTGAAAGCACGTGGCGCTTCAAACATTAAATTTGTTTGCCTTGTTGCAGCTCCAGAAGGTGTTAAAGCCTTACAAGAAGCACATCCAGATATTGATATCTATACTGCTTCATTAGATGAAAAATTAAACGACAAAGGCTATATCGTTCCTGGTCTAGGCGATGCCGGCGACCGTTTATTTGGTACTAAATAGGAAAAATGAGCTATACAAAAAAATCTGGGGTCTTCCCAGATTTTTTTTATTTCATTCAGTCAAAATAAAAACCATCCACTTGATGGATGGTTGAAAAAACTAAATCTTACTCATATCTTTGTAATTGATAATGACGACGCCTTTACTTTGGGTCATCAAATCGGCATTCTCATTAGTTTCATCAATTGCAACAACAGCAGAGTTTTTCAATTGCTTGGAAATCGTTCCGGTTTGCGTTTTTCCGTGAATCATAAAGGTAACATGTGTATCAGTGGTAAATTTTTCTCCAAATTCTGACGGTTCGACCTTTGTTTCAAATTTTCCAAAAGTTGCCATTTTCATAAAACCTGCCTTTCATCTATAATTATAGCACATTTTTTGAAAAAAATCATGAAAGTAGAAAAATCTTCCACATTACCCCTTTACATTTCTTAACATAACGACTATAATTTCTCTTGGAAACGCCAGCTTAGCTCAGTTGGTAGAGCAACGCACTCGTAACGCGTAGGTCGTAGGTTCGATCCCTATAGCTGGCATACCAGATAAACGCCGTCATATCAAGGTTTATACCGAGATATTGACGGTGTTTTTTTAATAGTTTTCGTTTTCGTGGGCAGAAACGTGGGCAGAGATTTTAAAAAATGGAAAAATAAGTAACAAGTAGATATTGGACTAGGATAGAAAATAATCACTTACGCTCTTTATTTTTTTGCAATTAGGTTAGAATTATTAATAAACGACAATTTATTGACAGTAGTTTTTTTAGTGATAAAATTTAGATAATCATAAAGAAGAGTTGCTGTGCGGCTAACCAAAAGAGTCTGTCATTTATTTGATAGACTCTTTTGTGTTATAAGGAAGAGAAATCATTGAAATTACTAAGGAAGTTAGAAAAGTAACTAGTATTTCTATTTCGAAATTTTTTTCACATACAAGAAAACGCTATCAAAAACATCCTGACACTGTTACACTTTAACTAAATGAGTGAAAGGAAGTGGACAGCAATGGATTTAGTGATTGCGAAGGATTATGAAACACTGAGTGAAGTAACGGCGGGAATCGTCTTGGGAAAAATGTTGAAGAAAAAACGAGTAAATTTGTCTTTGACGACAGGAAATTCGCCTAAGATGGCCTACGAGATTTTGGTGGAGACGCTTAGTAAACTACAGATGGATACATCAATGATCCATTATTATAATTTTGATGAAGTGGCGCTGAAGGATAAGCAGTATGGTTTGACTATGTCAGGACTGAAAGAAGCCCTTTATGATCCTATAGGGGTCTCTGCTGAGAATATCCATGAACTGACTATTGATAATTATCAAGAGGTGGATAAACGAATCGCTCAAGCGGGTGACTTGGATCTAGTCTTGATGGGGCTTGGGGAAGATGGTCATTTTTGTGGAAACATGCCTGGATATACGGACTTTAGTAAGGAGACTTATAGCATTCCAGTCATTCCAGGAGATCAGATGTATGAATCGTTAAAAGAACATCTGGGAGAAGAACCTGGTGATTACTTTGTGACATTTGGGCCAAAGACGGTCATGGCAGCGAAACAGTTAGTATTGATCGTTAACGGGGAGCATAAAGCAGAGATCATCAAACAAGTGATCGAAGGACCAGTAACAGAGGAGATTCCTGCATCGATCTTGATGACTCATCCCAATATCACAGTGATTTTAGATGAAGCAGCTGCACAAGCGATAAAATAAAGAATCATATCCAGCGATTTATTTCAAGGAACAACACAGAATCCACGAAAATCATATTACCGATTTTTGTGGATTTTTTTGTATGTCTGAATTTATCTGTAGACTCGTTTTTCATCGCGTTCTCCGGTAGAATAGATAAGAAAACAGACCATATCGTTCATTGGCGAAAAACTGCCAGAATAGGAGAAAGAGATGAATCAATTCTATAAGAGAATCCAATATAAATTTTCTGAATTAAATCAAGTGGAAAAAAATATCTTAGATTATTGTTTGCATCAATCAAGAAAAGTTTCCTCCATGACAGCCGAAGAATTAGCGAGTGAAACATTTACCAGCCAATCGACTATCACTCGAATGGCAAAAAAGCTTGGCTTTAAAGGATTTCAAGAATTTAAGTTTGCCCTTAAAAGTTATCGGTCATTAGAAGAAACGAGTGATTCTACTGATGCTTCGGATGAATTCAAACCATTGATCAATGAAATCCTTCGTCAGTTTACGGAGACGTTAGAAAAAATCGAACCGAAACAAATCGATCGCGCAGTCCATATGATTAAAGAAGCACAACGTATTGAACTGTTTGCTGTAGGGCAAAGTATCCCGGTCGCTGTTTCCCTGAATCGAAAATTGCATTTTCTTGGTAAAAATGTGGGGCATTCAACCGATTGGGACGAATTGCTAGCAGTGAGTAAACAACTAGGAGAAGGAGATCTTGCTATTTTTATTAGTCATAGTGGGGAAACATTAGGAATGCTCGATTATGCTAAACGACTAAAGGAGCGAAATGTTCCTCTGCTGTCTTTTATTGGTCAACCGACAAGTTCTTTAGAAGAATTGTCGACGGTCGCATTTATTGCAGAAATGTTGACGATCTATCATCAGAATATTGATTTGAGTCCAAGAGTTTCAATGGATATCTTGTTAGATATTTTGATGATCCATTATGCGAAACAAGTCACTTCTCAGAATGGAGATTCTAATTTATGAATGCCCATTCTACATGGACAGGAAGTATTGCAACCTCCTTTGTCATCGCTTACATTTTAAGAGTAAGAAATAGAGTAAGGGGGAAAAGGGATGCAAAAAGGGAAGAAAGCAAGTTGGATGGAGATCTTTCAAGGGTTAGGCAAAACGTTCATGTTACCAGTCGCACTGTTAGCTTTCATGGGATTGTTCTTAGGGATTGGGAGTGCGTTCTCCGCTGAATCAGCAATTACTGCTTTTCCATTTTTAGGTGCTGCTTGGCTACAGGTGATATTTCGTTTTATGTCGACGATCGGAGGGTTTGCTTTTAGCTATTTACCTGTGATGTTTGCCATGGCGATACCTTTAGGCTTAGCTCGTAAAGAAAAAGGCGTGGCTGCTTTTTCAGGATTTGTTGGGTATGTAGTGATGCAATTATCGATCAATTTTTATCTGCAAGAAACGAATCAATTGGCAGCAAGTGAACAATTACGTGAAGCTGGTCAAGAAATGGTTTTTGGTATCCAAACATTATCTATGGGGGTTCTGGGAGGGATCATTGTCGGGCTGATCGTTTATCAGCTCCATACGCGATTTTATCAATTCCAATTACCAGATAGTTTTGCCTTCTTTTCAGGGACACGTTTTGTACCCATCATTACTTCAGTAACTTTAGCAATTGTTGGCGTGTTGATTCCGGTGGTTTGGCCACTTTTTGCCATGTTGATCACTGGGATCGGAAATTTGATCCAACGCTCTGGTGCATTTGGCCCGTTCTTATTCGGTTCTGGAGAACGACTCTTATTGCCATTTGGCTTACATCATATTTTAGTATCGATGATCCGGTTTACAGAAGCTGGAGGAAGTCAGGTCATCAATGGGCAAGAAGTCTTTGGCGCACTAAATATTTTTTATAATGAATTGCAACAAGGATTGGCGATTTCACCTAGCGCCACTGCTTTTCTTTCACAAGGGAAAATGCCGACATTCATGTTTGGCCTTCCCGCAGCGGCTTTAGCGATGTATCAAACCGCAAAGCCAGAGAATCGTGCGAAAATCAAAGGATTGTTGATTTCAGGTGTGATTGCGACTTTTGTAACAGGAATCACTGAACCAATCGAATTTCTCTTCTTATTTGTCAGTCCTCTATTATGGGGATTCCATGTGTTGATGACTGGTGCCGGATTTATGGTCATGAGTTTGTTGGGCGTAACGATTGGGAATACTGATGGCGGAATCTTAGATTTTATTATTTTCGGGGTCATGCAAGGGACTTATACTAAATGGTGGTTGGTTTTACTTGTGGGTGCTTGTTGGTTTGGTATCTATTACTTTACATTTAAAACGGTGATTTTACGCAAAAACTTAAAGACCCCTGGACGTGAAGAAATGACAGCTGAGACAGAATATACAGACGAAGAAGTAACGTATAAAGGAAAAGGCACAGTTGATGCACGAGGAATCTTGGCTGCTTTAGGTGGTGCTGAAAATATTACTTCTTTAGATAATTGCATCACACGTCTAAGGTTAGTCGTGAATGACGGTTCGATCGTTGATGATGACCGACTGAAAAAATTAGGTGCATTAGGCGTGGTCCATTTGGATGATACGAATGTACAAGTCATTATAGGAACAAAAGTGACGACTGTTAGAAATCAACTGGATGACATCTTGTCGTTCTGAAATCGGGAGAGTGTAGAAGATGTCTTTCAATGAACAAATTGATCGTAAAGGGACGTATTGTACGCAATGGGATTATATTGAAGACCGCTTCGGTAAAAATGATCTCTTGCCATTTACGATTTCTGATACAGATTTTAAAGTACCAACAGGCGTCGAAGCTGCCCTCCAAGAAAGGTTAAGACATCCAATTTTTGGCTATACTCGTTGGAATCACGCAGATTTCAAATCAGCAGTCACTCACTGGTACAAAGAACGTTTTGGACACCGGATCGACGAGGACTGGTTGGTTTACAGTCCTTCCGTTATCTATAGCATCAAGCAACTGATTTGTTTATTAAGCGAACCTGGAGAAGGTGTGATTATCCAAACGCCTGCTTATGATGCCTTTTATAAACTGATTGCTGGAAATGGACGCAAACTGGTAAACAATGAATTGATTTATCAAGGAGGCACCTATCAATTGGATTTTGAGGACTTGAGGCGCCAATTTGAGCAACCGGAGAATAAAATTTTGTTATTGTGTAGTCCCCACAATCCAACAGGTAGAGTGTGGACCAAAAAAGAATTAGTAAACATCATCGAGCTTGCCCAAAAAAACGAGGTGTTCATTATTTCGGATGAGATCCACATGGATATTCTCAGAAAGGGACAACACCATCAACCACTGACGGAATTGATCCAAAAAAATGTCGCAGTCGTCACATCAGGAAGTAAAACATTTAATTTTCCTGGATTGATTTTTTCTTACGGATTGATTCCAGATTCGTCCTTGCGCCAGCGGTTTTTACGACAGATGAAAGAAGCTGATGGCCTCGGTTCCACGAGTGTTTTTGGATTAGTTGCTACGATTTCGGCGTATGAAAAAGAAAGCAACTGGGTCACTGAACTCAACCACTATATAGATGATAATATTGCTTTTGTCACTGCGTACCTCATACGACATCATCCAGAAATCATCGTGACCAAAAGCGAAGCCACCTACTTGATGTGGCTCGATTGCGCCCGCCTCCCTTTTACTATGGAAGAACTTCAGCAACGAATGATCGAACGAGGCAAGGTTGCAATCATGTCAGGCGAAGTGTATGGGAAAGCTAGTCACAATTTTTTGCGATTGAACGTGGGATGCCCACGTAAGAAATTGGAAGAAGGATTGCGGCGATTGACGGAGAGTTTGGGGTAGATAGGATAGTAACAAATACAAATAAATGGAACTTAGTATAATAAACGAGATAAAAAGTTAAAGGTAAGCGGGTATCTGGCTTATGTTTAGAAGTTCACGCGAATAGCTTATATGTATAGGTTCAAGAAGTTGAAAAAATATGGAGAAAGTGCGTTTCCTGAAAAAAGGAGCGCACTTTTTGGCATCCATGATGAAATAAAGAAACTAGAACAAGGAAGTCGTTAAACTAGATTTATAAAAAAATTCAGGACTTCTTGAACCCAAACAAGAAGTCCTGTTTCTATTCTTAAAAGAACATAAAATGAGTTGGATATTTGAAGTGCTTTCCAAGCATTGGTCGTTTCAAGCAATAGAATTGGCTAGGAGAGATCATCTACATTCTTTTAATTAACCGTTTATTCGGTTTAGGTGGTGCAAGACAGGCACGTTTCATCGTTAATATACATTTAATAAGTAGATATTTTTTTTATTTTATCTCGGCTTGTTAGGTCAGTTCTGATCACTTTGCTGAGTCCTTTTTTTGTTGGATAAAGAAAAAATAGGTCATTCAGATACGTAAAAATTAAACACTAAATCTTGAGGATAGTTCCCCCAACGATCGCCGAAGATAGTCAAACCACCAGCATTTTCAGCAGTAGCAGGCGCAGCGATTTTAAAGGTGAAAAAGTCACTATGATCTAAGTCGATTTCATTAAGGTTGTGATCTGTTAATTTCTCTCCATCGAGGGAAGTGTCATAGCGATTGATGCGTAAATGCTTAAGTAATCCATATTGACTAAATTCATCGATCCACCATTTCGGAGTCAAGGAACCTCTAACATCTGAAAAGTTCCCTGGAATGGTGTATTTACCAATGCAGTGGTTGTTTAAGTAAAATGAAAGATCACTTGGCCAATAGTTATTAGAAATTGGGAACTCAGAAGCGATTTCCATGCTGATTTCCAGTAACTCGATTTTTTCACCAGTTTTCAAAGGATTTGGGATTTTGTATTCTAGAAAACCGTTATTTAGCCAGATAATACTCGCATCAACACGATCTTGGTCAAGAAAAGATTTAGGATCGTCTAATGCGCCAATTAATTGATCTTTCGTCGCCATACCGCAGGAAGGCTTAGCTTCAAAATCGGTAAAGTGACCTATTTTCACTGATTGGGAGGTTAAATTCATTTGCGGAAACACTTTTGCGGGGAAATTGATATTGATGAAATCAGTTTTTAGAGATAAGTATTTTTTCTTCCAGTCTTGCCCCGATCCTTTTTCTGTTTTGATCAACTGTGCTTGTTCAAGTTTTCGGATGTGCTTTGTCATCAAAGCATTGCTGATCGCTAATTTTTGCCCAATTTCACTGATGCTTTTCTTACTATCTCCTAATTCTCTTAAAATCGCTAAGCGAGTTTCATTTGCGAGTGCTTCGTAGATCGGTAAAGATGCTTTCGTTAAATCCAATTCCATAGCTATCACCTCGTTATACTAATTAGTTTAATGAAAAGATGGATTAATTATATCACATGCTTTTGGATTTACAAAATTGTAAAATGATGGAATTTACCGTAATAAGCTTGTTAAAATAATGTTGACAGCGCTTTATTTTTATAGTAACTTTACGGTGTAAACATTGATAGACGATAGTCTAACAATTATGTTTATTGATAATCAGGTATCATTTTACTTTTTAGTTAAATAAAGGGGTGTGGAAATTGAAAGTAAAAAAATTAATTGTTTTAGTAGGAACAAGCTTATTATGTACGGTGTTGTTAGCTGCTTGTGGTGGAAGTAATAGTTCAAGCAATGATTCGGAAATTTTGCTTTGGTCTTCGACGACGGGACCGGACGGTGAAAAAATCCAAAAAACGGTTGATCAATACAATAAAACAAATCCAGACTTTAAAGTAAAGTTAGTTAGTATGCAAGGTGACACCTTTACTTCGAAGTTGACGACTGCTGGAAAATCTGGCAAAGGCGTCCCAGATTTAGCTTTGATTGCATCGGAAGCTTTACCCACGTATAAGAACCAAGAGATGCTTGAGACTTGGGATGACATGATCGAAGGAACTGAATTGACACGTGGAAATTATGTAGAAGCTGCTTGGGACACTGGTGTGGTGGAGGATAGTCAATATGGGATTCCAGCAACGATGGGTTCGTGGGTGATGTATTACAACCAAGATTTGGTGGATAAATATGTTCCAGGAGCATTGGATGATGGCGTAGTGACATATGAAGAAATCAGACAGGCTGGGGAAAAAGCAAAAGCAGATGGTATTTATAGTTTTGGCTATACATGGGGCATGCAAAATTATTCTAATCTTTACCAGCAAATGGGTGGAGAATGGCAAGATGCACAAGGAAACATCACTATCGATAATGATATTTCTTACAATGCCGTCCAAGAGTTTAAAACGCTATATGATGCCGGCTATATGGTCCCAGATGGCGAAGATGCAAACAAACTTTTTGCAAATCAACAGCTGATTTTTCTTCCAGAAGGAACATGGATGTTAAGTAATATGGAAGGAATAAGTGACTTCACTTGGGGTCAGACATTTACTCCGCAATGGGATGCTGAACATATCGTTCAAGGTTCAGGCGTCGATCAGTTTGCGATGCTTAAAACGAGCGAAGAACGTTCGGATGAAAAGAAAAGTGGTATGATCGACTTTCTCACTTGGTTACAAGCAAACCAACTAGAGTGGGTCAAATCAGGCGCAAATCCAACTTCCTTAGCAATGCTAGACAATGAAGAATATGTGGAGATGCCACAATCATTCTTGTTGAAAACAGAAAAAGGACAAGCGGCAATTTCTGTCAACACGGTGGATGGCTTATCTTACATTTTTAGTGAATATGATAATCGTTCATGGGATATGATCACAGGAAAAGCAGATATCCAAACAACTTTTGGTGAGATCCAAAAAGTCGTAGAAGAAAAGATGAAATAATATTTTCACTTGGAGACTGTGGCAGAAGGAAGGGTGACCGTAAAAAGAATTCAGTCGGTTTTTTGATGGGCTAGGAATTCTGATGGGTAGGCTAAAATGCTGTCACAGTCGTTTCTTGTTGAAGGGTTGACTAGAAATACAGAGAAGGATGTGTATTGATGAAAAAAAGATTAAATGCCTGGCCAGTCGTTTTTATTGGTCCGCATATGCTCCTTTTTCTTTTATTCTTTTTAGTTCCTGCAGTTATTGGGATTTATGTTTCTTTTACTGAATGGGATTTGTTCAGTACGCCGGTTTTTATCGGATTTGATAATTTTAAAACGATTTTATTTGATCAAGACTCGTTATATCATACGCAATTTTTTAATGGAATGAAAAATACGCTGTTTTTTGCGGCAATCTCAGTTCCACTATGTATCGCGATCCCTTTATTGTTAGCAGTTGCGTTGTCTACTAAACCAAAATGGATGCGTTTTTTTCAATCGATTCTTTATTTGCCAACATTATTTGCAATCTCTGCGGTCATGATCATTTGGGGATTTCTTTTGAGTAAATCATTTGGACCGATCAAAGAAGTATTCGGTATCGATATCAATTTTGTGGGCACTCAACCATGGGCTTGGATCGCTATTTTGATCGTGACGATTTGGTGGACATTAGGTGGGAATCTGATTATTTATGTGGCTGCATTAAATGGCGTCTCAAAAGAACAGTTAGAAGCAGCGGAATTAGATGGTGCGAATAGTGTTACTAAATTTTTCCGTATTTCTTTACCTAGTATTCGCAACCAACTCATCTTTACAACGGTCATGACGACCATCGCTCAGTTTAATATCTATGGTCAGCCACTAATGTTGACAGGAGGCGGACCCAATAATTCCACTCGGGTGTTGATGATGTATATCCAAGAAAATGCCTTTGGTAGTAGCACCTCGGTTGCAGGTATTTCTTCAGCGATGGCCATTCTATTAGGTTTTGTGATCATGGCAGTTTCGATTGTGCAATTTCTGGTCATCAAAAAAATGGAAAGATAGGAGGGAAGAAGATGCGAGAAAACAAACTAGGGAAAAGGATTGCCTTTATTTTACTAGCAATCGTGTGCGTCATTTGGATCTTTCCTTTGATATGGGCGATTTTCACCTCATTTAAATCAGAGGCAGAGATTCAAAAGGTTGGGTTCAGTTTGATTCCACAAGATTGGACACTTGCTAACTTTTTGAGCTTGTTACAAGGCAATGATTCTTCTCCTGTGTTCCGCTGGTTTGTGAATTCCATGATTATTTCAACTTCACATACCCTATTAGTTATGGTGATCGTCTCGTTTGCGGCCTATGGCTATACACGACTCACCTTTAAGGGAAGAGATTTTATTTTTGCTTTATTGTTAGGAACCATGATGTTTCCCGGAGTGGTCAATTTGATCCCGAATTTCAAAATCGTTGATACTCTAGGTTGGACAAATACATTTCTAGCAGTCATCGTACCTGGAGCAGCAGGTGTTTATAACATTTTCCTCGTTCGACAGTTCATTTTAGGAATTCCCAAAGAATTGGATGAATCGGCTGTGATCGATGGGGCAAATGAGTTTCAAATTTTTTATTATATCATTTTACCGCTGATCAAACCTGTATTGACTGTGGTTGCATTGTTTAGTTTTACTGGCTCATGGAATGACTTCTTGTGGCCTTCGATTGTGATCAACGACATTGATAAATTACCGATCACACCGGGGTTGCAATTGCTGCAAGGTCAATACATGACCTATCCAGGAATTGGAACTGCTGGTGCAATCTTGGCGTTGATCCCTACCTTTTTATTGTATTTGGTGGCGCAAAAGAGCTTTATGGCGTCGATGTCGTTGCAAAGTGGTATAAAATAATTTGTTTTTTTGGAGGAAATATGATTAGAGAAGAATACCCGAGACCGCAATTTGAGAGAGGGAATTGGTTAAGCCTAAATGGTGAATGGCAATTTGTCTTTGATGACCAAAATCTTGGTTTGAAAGAAAAGTGGTACACAAATGAAGCAAATTATGCTTACAAGATCAATGTTCCTTTTGTCTATCAAAGTGCATTAAGTGGCATTGATCAGCGAGAAGTTCATGATGTTGTATGGTATTATCGGACCTTCAATGTACAGGTTCCTGAAGAAAGTCGTGTCCTTTTGCATTTTGGTGCAGTGGACTATGAGGCAGATGTATTTGTCAATGGACATCATGTGAAAAATCATTGCGGAGGGCACACCTCTTTTGATATCGACATTACGGATGCTCTTGTGGCGGGAGAAGAGCAGATACTAAGTGTGCGAGCATTCGATCCGCATTTTGATGAAAGCATCCCACGTGGGAAACAATTTTGGGAAGAAGAATCAGCAGGGATCTGGTACACAAACTCAACGGGGATCTGGCAGCCGGTCTGGCTAGAAGTAGTTGCTACGACCCACTTGCAACAAGTGAAATTTACTAGTGATTTTGATGCTGGCGCCGTGATGATCGATGTTGAATTGAATCAGTTAAAGCCACAATTAGTGTTAGAATATCAAATCTATTTTAAAGGTGCTTTAGTCATCAGTGGGGCTGCAGAGTTTGTGACTTCTAAGTTAAGTTTTGCAGTCGATATTTTTCAACAACAAATTTTTCGGACCAATTTTCATCACGAGGGCTGGTCTTGGACACCCGAAAATCCGCAATTATTCGATGTGGAATTTACTCTTACAGAAGCGGGAAATGCGATCGATCAATTAAAAAGTTATTTTGGTATGCGTAAAATACAGACAAAAAATGGCATGATCTACTTAAATAACAAACCTTACTATCAGAAGTTGGTTCTCGATCAAGGCTATTGGCCTAATGGCTTGTTGACTGCCCCTACGGATGAGGCATTTAAACAAGATATCTTATTAGCAAAAGAAATGGGTTTTAACGGTTGTCGTAAACACCAAAAAACAGAAGATCCGCGCTTTTTATACTGGGCAGATAAATTGGGATTTCTGGTTTGGGGCGAGTGTGCAGCACCGGCGATTTATACCGACCTTTCTGTGACGCGCTTGATGCAGGAGTGGGCAGAGATCATTAGTCGTGACTATAGCCATCCTTCGATCGTCACTTGGGTACCGATCAACGAGAGCTGGGGCGTACCAAAAATCTCTTTTGATCGCCAACAACAGCATTTTTCTCAAGCAATGTATCACTTTATCCATTCACTAGACCAGCAACGATTGGTTATTTCAAATGATGGTTGGGCGATGACGGAGACAGATATTTGTGCGATCCATAATTATGCTCATGGCCAAGAATCCGAACGACAAAAATATCTGTACTTTAAAGACAGTCTTAGCACGAGAGAAAAATTGGTGAATCGAGTATCAACACCATGGCCGATTTTCGCTGGAGGATTTTCTTATCAGGATCAGCCTATTTTATTAACCGAGTTTGGCGGTATTGGCTTTGATGTTTCTGGGCAACCAGGTTGGGGTTATACCTCAGTGGAGAATAAACAAGATTTCTTGAAGGATTATCAGCGGATAATGACGGCTGTTTATGATTCTGTCGGACTTTGGGGGTATTGCTATACCCAATTGACAGATGTCGAGCAAGAAATCAATGGATTACTGACTTATGACCGACAACCGAAAGTTGATTTAGCAGCTATTAAAGAAATCAATGATCAGTTCCATCCAACGCAGGTGGAATAATCCGATTGTTGTGGAAAGGGGCGATGTCTGATGGGAAAATCAGTGGTTTGGCTCAGTAGTGTAAGTGTCCTGTTTGCTGCACTTGTGATAACAGGTTGTGGGGCTGGAACTGATGCGGGGGAAGAAGTGTCCGATTTTACTTCTATTATCGATAATGATGGAGCGGATCCTTGGATCTTGCAAACGGAGTCTTACTTTTATTATACCAAAACGACTGGGAATAATTTAACGCTATGGCGTGCTGAAAACCTCTCTTTCGTAGCAACCGGTGAAAAAAAGATCATCTGGGAAATGCCAGAAGAATTTGAAAGCATCTGGGCGCCGGAGCTTCATTACTTAGATGACCATTGGGTGATGTATTTTGCAGCGAATCGCCCTTCAGAAACCCACCGAATGTTTGCATTAGTTAATCATCAAACAGATCCATATATGGGTGACTGGCAATTGGAAGAGATCAAAGGAATGGATGATAGATTTGCGATTGATGGCACCGTCTTAGAGATAAGTGACAAACGCTATTTTCTTTGGTCTGGTTGGGAAGGATATGAAAATATTGCTCAAAATCTTTATTTAGCGGAAATGGTTTCTCCTACGGAAGTAGTTGGTGAAAAACGGCTTATCTCAAAACCAGAATATGAATGGGAAATGCGTCAAACGCCATTGATCAATGAAGCCCCTCAAGTGATCATCAAAGATAAGACAGTCAATTTAGTATATTCTGCGAGTGGGAGCTGGGACAACGATTATGCGCTAGGTCTTATGACCCTAGATGTAGCTGATGATCCGCTAGAAAAAGCCAATTGGCAAAAGAAACCAGAGCCAATTTTCCAACAGACAAACACTGTCTATGGACCCGGGCATAATGGATTTGCTAAATCAAAAGATGGCTCTGAAGACTGGTTGATTTATCATGCTGCTCGATGGGATCATTCGGGCTGGGAACGTTCGATCCGCTTGCAAAAGTTTGGTTGGGATCAAGAGGATAAGATCCTACTGGAACCTCCCTTGGATGACTGGCGCGTTCAATCGTTGCCAAAAGCTGAGCCGAATCGGATGAGATTACCAGCCAGTCGTGCGTTGCTTGAAGGTGATTTAGCGATTGTCGAGGATGATGCGGCACTCTCTAAGAAAGTCGTACAAGGATTTGAATCAATTACTGACAAAATCATTTTTACCCCACAGATCGAGAAAGCAACTGAATCTCTAGTGATTGTCTATGTCAAAACGAACGATCCTCTTATCATGAATGAACCAATCCGGATCAAGATCGAAACGAAACAAGCAAGTCAGTTGGTGGATGTGTATCCTTCCGAATATTATCAACCGCTACAAGTCCGTATGAAATTACCAAAGGGAGAGCAGGAAATCATGATTTCGTCCGAAATTGGGGTTGATACCCTGAGTATTGATCGTTTAGAAATCGTAAAATAAAGAATATTGAGGAATTCTTCCAACTAACAACGATTGGTGACAATTATTTGGTTCATACTAATTTGTCTTTATATGATCTAGCATGAGTCTTAGACTGTAGACAAACTCTTAAAGCTAGAGTTTTGTTTATAGTCTTTTTTACATTGGTTGTATAAATAAGTTGGATTCTTTGTCAAACGATGTAAAGAGAAATTTTAGAATGATTGGTTTATCTGAAACAAAAGCAAAAATTAACTTGTGTCTTTCAACTTAAAACCGAATAAACGACAGAAACAGAAGTGAGCTCTTTTTCATTTCATTAACAAGTCTTTTTGTGCCGCATCATGATTCGCACCTTAAAGTGAGAAAAATTCGAAAACCATTGGCATTTTTTTGATTTAGTTAATATGAGTGAGAAATTTCTATATAAGTATCAAAAGCCATCATTTTTTTATACTGGTACTAGGTAGTGTGTTTACATAAAAGTAAAATAAATGAGCGAAAATGAACGGAGAACAGATAAATTTTAAATAACTAACATCACATATTTTTATTTATATAAATATGCCCAATAACAAGCTAGATTGCATTTGGATACTCTATTCTATTGGTGAAGCTATCCTCTGAAATAAAAAATACAAACATGCTAGGCAATGCATCGTAAGTCTAGATTAAGGAGAAATCAAAATGAAAAAAATTCTATTTTTCGTTGGGGTGTTTGGAATAGTAACGTTGGGTGATGCCGTCTCTGCACAAGAAATCAATCTAATGAGCGAGCGAGAAAGGGAAATTGCTAATAAGGTAGTTAATTCAGTCGATTTTTACGATAAGGTAAGTATATCCTTTAGAGAAAAATATGGAAATTTATCTGACAGGGAGTACCAAGTACAAGCAAAAATGGACTTTTCTAAAGGAATTCTGGATGAAGAATTTGTTGAGGTATTTGAAAATAAAGGAATAGGTGAGCAAAAAGCAATCATCTATGATAAGTCTAAGAATAAAAATTTAGTTGATGTAAATTTTAAAGAAAATGATTACTTTGTAAGTCAATATACTGTTGATACTGATCGAGCCAATAAGGGGAAATCAATTGAAAGCCGATTAACAAAAAATGGTTTAGGAGAAACGGTTTTGAATCAACGAGATTCTGTTTTACCGCTATCTATGTCAGCAGATGCTGTCTTTTCACAATTTTATGGTGCCCAACTTTTTTCTCTCTATAATAATTGGGAAATCATTCGGACAGAAAAGCTACTGGGAAGGGACGTTGTTTTTCTTGAAGGAGAGTATCCAGAGGAATTTGGGTCAAAAGTAAACGCTCAAACTTTTAAAGCATGGATCGATGAAGCAACAGGAATTATTCTTAAGCTTGAAGGTTTCGCTGATTCCATCATGACCAATTATTTGATCGTGGATACGATCGACTTTGATTCAGAAGTAACAATCAGAAACATAGAGGAAATAAAAAAAGATAATTTAGATGAATACAAATTTCCAATAGAAAAACAGTATTCCGGAGATGGAACTTTAATTAGTGTAAAAAAACCTAATTTAGCGGAGCAACCACTGATTGATTTATTTGTTCTTGATAATGACCATTTAACCGGTCAAGGAACAGTCACTAATGAAGGCTTCAATTGGATTTCAAATGCATCTATATTTTACGGGAAGAAAGATATGTGAGTAGCGATAGTCAAGCTTGGTACTTATATTAAATGGTGGCCATACCAATTATTCGCGTATGTTCAACAAATCATGTGGTAATCCTTTTTATTTTTTTTGAAAGATAGGAGAGTGAATAAACTAGAATGAAGAAACGGATAGTATCTATCTTGTTGTTTGTATTACTAATTACTGGTTGTAGTAACGAATCAAGTACAGGACAATCTCAAACAAGAGACAGCATGGAGGAAACAATAGAAAGTACTTCTTTACAGGAAATAACTGATTCAGACGAGTTGACATTCGAGGAATATAAAAAAGCCTTTCCTGGTCCGGGAAAACTCGATGAAGCATATCAGAAATTAAAAATAAAAAGCGATATCTCCCACGACCAGTTACAAGATCTCTTGACCAGGTATTCTTGGAAACTGGAGGGTGGAGGTATCTTGATCTTCAATGAATCAGGTGAAGTACAGCGAATCAACCTGTCTGGGCTGATAGAGTATGCTGGAATATATTCTGTTACTCAAGATAACTTCTATTTAGAGCCAGATCCAGCAAGTGTGAACCATGTGAATGTGATCAAAGATCATAAGTACAGGATCGAAGCAGATAAATTGTTTTTATTCAGCGAGGAAGTGAAAGAACATCAAGTCATTATGTATCCTATGAAAAAAATAATCCCATAAATAACTGTTTTTTATGGATATAAACCTCAATCGCTTATAATTATTGATTAGGGTCAAAGTACAAAGTAACTATAAGTAAAAAAATGATATCTATCGTAAAAAAACGCCAGAGCCATCAATAAAAGAAATATTACTATATTGTTTTCATCAGTAAAGTTGAGATCAAGAGTAACATATAAAAGAATAGAGTGAGATAAAGTGACGTAATCATTTTATTTTGCCAAGATAAAATCATATCTTTCTGTTTTTGATTATTAAAGTAGTATATCAAATATGATTTATTTTTAGCTATAACCAGATATCCTTGGCTAATGCTCTCTTTAGAGTAGAAACATGTAGTTAAACTCAACAACAAGAAGAAGATTCCTAAAATTAAAAAAAAGGTAGAAAGATTCAAGATGTTCTTTGAAACTAGCACATTTGAAAGGATAAATGAAATTGAAGTCAAAAAAATGTATTGATTACTTTTTTTTAACATACGAATATATATTTCTGTTTCATCAGAAGCTGCAGAGAAAATTTTTTTTGAATATATGTATTGTTTAAATAATTCTATTCGATTACTGATTAATATCAAAGATACAAGTGAGATTAACATAAGACCTAGAATACCGAAATTAAGTATGTCTAAGTAATGATACATGGTATTGCCCCCTTTAGTATTTATGTAGCTTAAAAATGCTATCAGATATAATTAACAGATAGAAACATTATCATCTATAAGTATACGCAATGAATGGATAGATAAAACGCAATCAGCTAAAATAACTTTTTATAATGAGAGTTATTTTAACTGGCTATCATAAAAGAAAAAGCTACCCTCTAATTTTAAAGGATAGCTTTATTCATTGATTATTTGTCTGTTTGCTCACCAATTTGGTGGGCTTTTTGTTTTTCAGTTTCCCTGACGATATAGACTGGGCGTTTTTTCGTTTCTAGGAAGATTTTCCCGATATATTTCCCAATGATACCAAGAGAAAGAAGTTGGATTCCACCGATGAATAGGACGATTGAGACGAGTGAAGGCCAGCCGGATGTTGGATCACCAAATAATAACGCACGTAAAATAATAAATAAGATAGCGATTCCTGAACCGATACATGATAATGCGCCCACAAATGAGGCGATGTTCAATGGCGTGTCAGAAAAATTGACGATCCCATCGATTGAATAGTTGAATAATTTCCAAAATGACCAAGACGTCTCACCGGCAACGCGTTCGCGATTTTCAAATGAGAGATACTCTGTTTTGAATCCTACCCAACTGAATAGTCCTTTTGAAAAGCGATTGTATTCCGCTAATTCTAAGACCGCATCCACCATTTGGCGAGTCATCATGCGATAATCTCTTGCACCGTCAACCATTTCAGTATCACTGATTTTATTGATCAATTGGTAAAATTTCTTCGCAAAGAAACTACGGATAGCTGGTTCACCTTCACGAGTAGAACGGCGTGTACCGATACAATCAATATCGGAGTTGATGACTTTATCGATCATCACTGGTAATAATTCAGGTGGATCTTGTAAATCGACGTCCATGACAGTGACTAAGTCTCCTGTAGAGGCTTGCAGGCCGGCATATAGTGCGGCTTCTTTTCCGAAATTTCGTGAAAAAGCGACAAAACGAACGGATTCATGTACATTCGCTAATTTTTTGATGGCAGCCAATGTACCATCACTTGACCCATCATCGATAAAAAGATACTCGAACTCGTAATCGCCACGAAATTTTTCGACTTCATCAAAAAAAAGTGGGACAGTTTTTTCTTCATTAAAACAAGGGATAACAATTGATATTTTCATGTTTTCGTTCCTTTCAAGCATGTTTTCTCCTATAACTAGTATAAATAAAAGTATGTTTAAATAACAATGATATAAGATAATTATCTTTATTATAAGTGCCGTATACAGTGTACCATCTCTATGTCATTAAATAAACTTTTAGGTTGATTTTTTTCGAAGAATCATAGATGATAAATAAAATAAGTGATGAGGAAGGCGGACAAAAATGAAAATTGAAACACCAATCGGTCCTTTATGGCTTGATGCCGATCAAAAAGGATTAACAGCTGTCTCTTTTGAACGAATTTCTGAAAATGAAGAAGCAAATGCTCAGATTTTATCCTTGGCAAAACAACAGCTGGAAGAATATTTTTCAGGTGAAAGACACGTTTTTGATGTACCTTTATCTTTCCAAAGAGGAACAGCCTTTCAACAAAAGGTTTGGCGAGTGCTCACAAGAATCCCTTATGGACAAAGTCGCACATATAAACAAGTGGCACAGGCAATCGGACAACCAAAGGCAGCTCGTGCGATTGGTCAAGCCAATCGTTTGAATCCTCTACCAATCGTTATTCCTTGTCACCGAGTGATTGGGCAAAATGGACAATTGACTGGGTATATGGGGAAAGCTGAAAATGGGTTAGTGATCAAACGGCAACTATTAGTGCTTGAAAATATTTTAGCTCATTAGGCTGTACTACTAGCTGACAATACAGATAAATAAGCACCAACACCTCGAAATAGAAGATCTTTCCGAGATGTTGGTGCTTATTTTTACTTATAGTTTGATCAACCAAATAAAGAATAAAGCCATGATCGTTTGTAAAAGTCCCACAGTCAATCCATACGTCAAGAATCGTTTTCCTTCTTTCATGAACTTTGCAAAATCCAAACGTAAGCCAATCGCGGCTAATGCAGTGACCTCAAACCAACCACTAATAAAACTAGCGCTTTGATCGATCACATGGGGAATGGTGAAGAAGCTGTTGATTAAACACACGATCAAGAAGCCTAAAACGTACCAAGGAAGTGGCATTTTTCGTTTGTGGTTTTTTGGCGTATACGTAGACGAGACGGCCGGCTGTTTTTTTGTCATAAATTTTTCAAAGAGGAATACCACGACCACAAGCATCATGATCCGCATGATTTTAAACAGCATTGCAAATTGCACGACTGAAGCATCTAATAGACTTGCTCCAGCAACCACTTGTCCAACGGATTGTAAAGTACCACCTATAAGCGCACTTTTTTCGATCAGTTGATCACCAAAGAGTTGGAGACCTAAAAAGGGAAGTGTCAACATCATCACTGTTCCTAAAAGATTGACCAAGGTAATGACTTGGCCCTTTTCTTCTTCATCTGCATGGATCACTGGAGCAATCGAAGCAATGGCTGAAGAACCGCAAATGGCGTTTCCACCTGCCATCATCAAGGAAAATGTATCGCTGAACAATAGTTTTTTACCGATAAAATAGGCACCAAGAATCGTGACAGTCATTTGGAGTAACACGAAAGTTACACCTTTGATACCAATCCGTGCAATCGTTTGGATCGTCACAGTTGCACCAAGCAAGAAAACGGAACATTCTAATAGTTTACTTTCGGCAAATTTGGTGCCCACCGCAAGTTCAGGTTGTTTAAACAATGTGTTTCCTAAAACGATGCCAAGTAAAATCGCAATGGTTCCTGCACCGAGTTGTGGGACGAAGGGTGCCAATAGCCGACTAATGACTGCGACGGAAAAGGCGAGTAGTAGTCCGGGTAAGATTTTTCGGCCACCAAATTTTTTCAGCGTTTTTATATAAGTGAATAAAGCATTCATCTGATTCTTTCCTTTCATTTAAGAAAAAGTTTTTCTAAAATATAGTATCATTTATTTGTTTCTTCGTGAATACAAAAAAAACTTCTGCCTTTTTACTAAACGAAAAAGACAGAAGGTGAAGTCTATTCTATCAATCCCTTTGAAAGGTGATGTTTATGCTGACTATGTTCTTTGATCAAGTAGATGGCATAGTGTCCTAAGACGTAAGCGATCATGCCACAGGCAATCAAACACTCGATGACTTTCAATCCATCTAAGATCCCTGTAGCAAACCCTAATTGATGGAAATAAGCAGTGGCAGTAGAGATTGCTGTAGCAGAGATCACCAATGGGAAAGTAAAGGCTGCAAAGCTTGGATAAAAATCAAGCAATAACAGACGTGGTAACATGGCTAAAACGATAAAGTAAAGTACTTGCGAAACAAGGAACAACGTCATGACTAAGGCCAAATTTGGGTCTTCAAAGTTTTTTAAGTACCCTGTCAGGCACAAAGAACCAGGTGCTGCAAGAATCGCAATCAATGGTAAGGTTGGTTGCGCCATATTTTTGACAAAGAAAATTCGATGGATGATGATTGGTAGTAGTACTACATAACAAGCTAACGAAAGCCAGAAGAAAATCTTTCCAAGGATCGGAGAAAAGTTTCCAGCAGTTACTGTGATGACACCAAAACCAACATACACGATAAACCAGCTTGGAAAAATTGCTTCTATTGACAAGTCTGCTTTAACTACATGATGGTAATTAAAGTACAGAACCAAGATGATTTGGAAGATCACTGCGGCTAGCCAAATCAATTTAACAATTGGCGCAATTGATTTGAAAGAAACAAAATACGTACAGATGACCATCAAAGACATCGTAAAGGTCGGCGAGACGGAAGCGACGATTGGATCATATAGATGTTGCTTCGTGTGTTCAAATAAAAGGATCAGTTTGCCGATGATCAACAGCATCAAAAGCATACCGATCGCACCTACAAAATTTCCTAAATGCGTCAAATGATAGTCTTTTAAAAGATTCCCTAAAGAAGTCAATCCAAGGATCAACCCACAAATCGGGATCGGAACAATCTTCAAGAAATGCTTCATACATTACTCTCCTTTTTATTGATAATAAAGGACAGACTCGTTGCAACGATAAGTAGCCAACGATGAAAACTGCTTGTTACGAAGAATAGTAAAGTTTTTCAATGGGAAAAAACAAATCGCATGGATGCTTCTCCTTATCGTTGCAGTAAGCTGTCTGGAAGGTTGTGAGGTGTGTGTAACTGAAGGTCCACAACCTGTTCCTTACACTTTTCATTATAGAGTCTTTTTGATATATTTAAATCAAATAGTTATTATAGTTACTATAAAAAAAGATAATGGAAGTGGTTAGATGTTTAAGTTATTAACAACCTTTCGTGTCGTTTATGAAACAAGAAATTTTTCGCGAACCGCTGAATTACTCTATTTGTCTCAACCTGCGGTGTCCAATCAAATCAAACAATTGGAGCGGGATCTTGGAGTTGAACTTTTCCAACGCAATGGACGACAAGAGATGAAACCGACAAAACAAGCGGATTTGCTTTATGAACGAACATTGGTTTTATTGGAAGAATGGGAAACAACACAACAACAATTAGCGGATGAAAAAAATGAAGAAGAAGTGTGCCGGATCGTCGCTTCCCATACATTTGCTGTGTATTTATTGCCTCAATTGATGAAAGAGTTGATCGTGCGTTTTCCAAAAATCAAGTTTTCGATTGCTTTTGCGAATTCTCATGAGAGTTTGGAGCAAGTGGCAAAACATGAAGCTGATTTTGGTTTTATCGAAAAACCTTTAGAAACAACCGGCGTACAACGCTTTTCTTTACTTGAAGATGCGTTGGTCGTTGCAGGTGATCCTAAGAGTGAGCTATGGCTAGTCAGAGAATCTTCTTCAGGTGTGTTCCATTACACACAACGTTATTTTGAAGAAAAGAATATCCAAGGGAAGAAAATGCTTGTAAAAAGTAATGAAGTCATTGTGGCGATGTTGAAAGAAGGAATCGGACGATCCATATTATCCAAACGAGCAGTACCAAAAGGGATACACGTTGAACCTTTAGCTGAATCTCGTCAGTTCTATTTGATCCAACGGACCCATTTGACCTCTGAACGGTTATTAGAAGTAGGAAATGAGATCTTGGATTTCTATAAAAAGGAAAAGAAAAATTGAAAAATATCAGACGGAATCAATAGAACTTCTCCCTTGAATAAGCGTTTTTTTCGTATTTATCTTAAGAAAGGATAAAGAGAAATGAATAAGATTAATTTTTCGCAAATCTCATTTGCTTTGGCTTTCATTTATAGAAGGAGACAGCTATAATATAGGGCAGTATGGTTTTTAGGAAAAGGGATGAAAAATGGAAAAAAAAATAAAAACTTCGAATGATAACCGCATCGATTACGGAGTCATTCTACCAGTATTTTTATTATGTTTGATTGGGATTTTATCCTTATATGTTGCATTGACACATGATCCAAACGGTCCTTCTGTGACAAGAGGTGTCGGGATGCAGATCATTTGGTACCTTGTGGGAGCAGTAGCGATTGCAATCGTCATGCGGATCAATTCAAAATGGATCTGGAAATTGACACCTTATCTCTATGGACTAGGATTGCTTGTCATGGGGTTGCTCTTACGATTTTACGACCAGAATCTGGCGGCAAGTACCGGTTCAAAAAACTGGTTCCGCTTTGGAAGTGTCACATTTCAACCAGCCGAGCTGATGAAGATCGCTTATATTTTGATGCTGGCGTTGATCGTAACGAAGCACAATACGCAAGTCAAAGTTCGAACGATCAAATCTGATTTTTGGCTGATTGCAAAGATGTTGATCATTTCGATTCCTGTGATTGCGTTAGTCATGGCGCAAAAAGACTTTGGGACGATGCTCGTCTTTCTGGCGATCTTTGGTGGCGTCTTTTTGATGTCAGGGATTTCTTGGAAAATCATTGGCCCGATCTTTGCTTTAGCATTTATTGTGGGTGCAGGAACGATTTTCCTTGTGACCACAGAATCAGGAAGAGAATTCCTGTATACTGTTGGGTTCAAATCTTACCAATTTGCCCGAATCGATTCTTGGCTCGATCCATTTCATGATACGTCGGGCTTTAGCTTCCAACCCGCCCAAGGGATTTTAGCAATCGGAACAGGTGGCATGTTCGGAAAAGGCTTTAACGTCAGCAACATTTACGTGCCAGTCCGAGAATCAGATATGATATTCACTGTCATCGGCGAGAATTTTGGCTTTATTGGTGGCGCATTTGTCATTTTCTTGTATTTTGTATTGATTTATCGTATGATACGTGTCTGCTTCGATACGAACAACGAGTTTTATGCCTATATCGCAAGTGGATTGATCATGATGCTCTTATTCCATGTCTTTGAAAACATTGGCGCAAATATCGGCTTACTTCCATTAACTGGGATTCCATTGCCGTTTATCAGTCAAGGGGGTTCATCGATCTTAGGGAATATGATTGGGATCGGATTGATCTTATCTATGCGTTATCAAAATGAAGCACCGGTAAAAAATTCTAGGAGGTAACGTAAGTTGTTTACTTTTTATGAGTACCCAAAGTGTTCCACTTGTCGAAAAGCCAAGGCTTGGCTCGACAATCATCAAGTAACGTATCAAGCGGTCGATATGGTCAAAGATACGCCTACGGCAGAAACGATCGAATCATGGTTGAAGCATTCAGATGTGCCGCTTCGCCGTGTCTTTAATACAAGCGGGATGAAATATCGTGAACTTGGTCTAAAAGATCAAATCGATGAATTATCCCTCACAGAAGCAAGTCAGCTGTTATCTACGGACGGCATGTTGATCAAACGACCATTGATCGTCAAAGACAATCAACTGGTCACAATCGGTTTTAATGAAAAAATATACGAAGGAGCATTCAATTAAAATGGCTGGGAAACACTTAAAGAAGAAAGATAACCTTTGGATTTTATTTAATGGAAAAGAATACTGTGTAGGTTTGACAAAAGAAGCGCAAGAAGATCTAGGTGAGATCACGTTTGCCAACTTACCAAAAATCGGTAAAGCGTATCAAGCAGGCGATGCACTGGTTGAAGTAGAAGCAGAAAAAGCAGTCACTGAATTTGCAAGTCCATTATCTGGAACAGTCTCATCTGTGAATGAAAAAATCAGTGAGAATATCGCTGTTTTGAACGATGAAGATGAAATGACTGCGTGGTTATTGAGTTTTAAAGATGTCGATGCAACAGAATTCGACGCACTTTAAGAAACACGATGTTCAAATAAACGTTTGACACTGATTCTTGTAACTGCTATAATCATAAACAATCATATTGAAAGCTTTGATAAGAAGAGTACATGTCACAGATGTTTCAAGAGAGCCCGGTTTGCTGTGAAAGGGTAACGGAAATGAGATGGAAGATGGTCTTAGAGCAGAGTGAGTGAGCGCAAGCAAACTGACTACGGGCGTGCCCGTTATAGCACAGCAGTATGCGACTAGAGTCAAGTACTGAACGAGGTTGTTATTGTGAAATAGCAGCGAATCAAGGTGGTCACACGGAAGTCTAAACTTTCGTCCTTTTGCTAAACGCAAAGGACGAAAGTTTTTTTGTTGTCTAAGAGAAAATAAGTAAAGAAAGATGTGAACGATATGTCATTGATCCAATTGACGAATGTCAAGAAAACATTTGGCGGGAAACATGGGACGATCCACGCTATCAACGACGTTTCACTACAAGTGGAACAAGGCGACATTTACGGCATCGTCGGTTATTCCGGTGCTGGTAAGAGTACGTTAGTTCGTTTGTTGAACGGCTTGGAATTACCTACAGATGGTCAAGTAATTGTCAACGACCAAGACATTACTAAATTAAAAAATAAAGAATTACGCGTTTTTCGTAAAAAAATCGGCATGATTTTTCAACATTTCAATCTATTGTGGTCACGTACCGTACTAGAAAATATCCAACTACCTTTGGAATTAGCCGGTGTACCGAAACAACAACGGAAAGAAAGAACGGAAGAATTGCTTCGTTTAGTCGGTTTGGAAGGACGAGGACAAGCTTATCCGTCCCAATTATCCGGTGGACAAAAGCAAAGAGTCGGGATTGCTCGTGCGTTAGCCAATGACCCAGAAATCCTCCTTTGCGATGAAGCGACAAGTGCATTGGACCCACAAACGACAGAAGAGGTCTTAGATTTATTATTAGCAATCAATAAAAAATTGAACTTGACGATTGTTTTGATCACTCATGAAATGAACGTTATCCGTAAAATCTGTAACAAAGTAGCGGTGATGGAACGTGGGCAAGTCGTGGAAGAAGGCGATGCGTTGACCGTTTTCCGTCATCCGCAACAAGAAGTCACGAAACGCTTCGTCCAACAAGACATCGAACCAGAAGCTGAATCCACTGAATTATTGGCAGAGTTGATCAAAGAAAATCCAGACGGTCGCTTAGTGACATTGACCTTCAACGAAACAAACGCCAACGAACCAGTGATTTCTCAAGCCATTCGTCGTTACAATGTCGATATAAATGTTGTATATGGGAAAATCAAGCAAACCAAAGAAGGCTCGTTTGGTTCGCTGACTACCTTGATGATCGGAGAGGAAAACGAATTGGACCAAGCAGAAAACTTCATCAAAGAGCAAGGCGTCGGAGTGGAGGTGATCCATCATGGATAAAAGCTTCACAGAAACCTACCTTGATTTCAGCCAAATCAACATGGAGACGATGCAACAAGCCATCATGGACACGTTATACATGACGTTGATCTCCATGGTCTTAGTAACCATCATCGGTTTGATCCTTGGTTTGATCCTTTACTCGATCGGTCGCAAAAACAAACCGTATGCGCGGATCATTTACGGCATCGTTTCGATCATTAGTAATATTTTCCGATCGACACCATTCATGATCTTGATGGTCTTGATCATTCCCTTTACCAAAGCAATCGTGGGAACGATGTTAGGCGCACAAGCAGCGATTCCAGCTCTCGTGTTGTCCGCTGCTCCTTTTTACGCTCGACTTGTAGAAATCGCGTTTCGCGAAGTCAGCCCTGGGGTCTTAGAAGCCGCAGATGCGATGGGCGCGAGCTATTGGGAAATCATTTGGAAAGTCTTGATCCCTGAAAGTGTCCCAGCTTTGATCTCAGGGTTGACTGTAACGACGATCTCAATGATCGGTTTTACTGCCATGGCAGGTGCAATCGGTGCCGGCGGTCTAGGTGGCTTGGCTTGGCAAGAAGGCTATCAACGTGGTAATTTAACAGTGACTTTTGTCGCTACCTTGATTATTTTAGTCATCGTATTTATTGTTCAAGGAATCGGGGATTTCTTAACGAAGAAAACAGATAAAAGATAGTAGGAAATAGGAGGATATAGGATATGAAAAAGAAAATTTTTGGATTTGCAGCAACGCTTTTACTGACAGTTGGATTAGCCGCATGTGGAAACGGCGGAAGCAGTAGTGACTCATCAAACGCATCAGACGATACAACCTTGAAAATCGGCGCATCACCAACGCCACATGCGGAAATCTTAGAACATGTGAAGCCGCTTTTGAAAGATGAAGGCATTGATTTGGAAATCGTCAAATTTGACGACTATGTCTTGCCAAACCAGGCATTATCAGAAGGTGACATTGGTGCGAACTATTTCCAACACATCCCTTACTTGAACAAAGAAATCGACGAAAAAGGCTATGATTTTGTCAATGCCGGTGCTGTCCACATCGAACCAATGGGCTTGTATTCACAAAAAATCAAAGACATCTCTGAATTAGAAGATGGTGCAACGATCATTACTTCAAATTCAGAATCTGACTGGGGACGGATCATCACGATCTTGAAAGATGCTGGTTTAGTGACAGTGAAAGATGGCGTTGATTTAGAAACAGCCACATTTGATGATATCGATGAAAATCCTAAAAACTTGAAATTCAATCACACGATCGATCCAGCATTATTGGCTTCCACTTACCAAAATGACGAAGGCGATCTAGTAGCTATCAACGCCAACTTTGCTTACGGCGCTGGATTGAATCCATTAGAAGATGCGGTATTATTAGAAAAAGACAACTCACCATATGTCAACATCATTGCGACACGTAAAGGTGACGAAGACAGCGACAAGATCAAAAAATTGATCGAAGTCTTACATCAAGAAGATGTTCGTCAATGGATCGAAGAACAATGGGAAGGCTCCGTAAAATCTGTCGATGCGGATGCAAAATAAAACCTGTAAAGTCTGGGAATGATTCCCAGACTTTTTTTGAGAAAAAACGAACAAAAATTATTTTATTCAGTTTATAAAGATTATCAATTGAAAATGATGTTTTATTTGCAATAAATCAAAATTATGACATTTTTAACTGGTCGGGGCGTTGCGCTTCATTCTCAATTAGTCTAAAATGAGTGAGAACGAATCAGAATATGGAGGGGAACTACATGTCTGTCTTAGAAATAAAAAACCTACATGTGTCGATTGAGGACAAGAAAATCCTTAAAGGCGTGAATTTAACAATGAAAACAGGAGAAATCCATGCCATCATGGGACCAAACGGAACAGGTAAATCGACCTTGTCTGCTGCAATTATGGGAAATCCGAATTACGAAGTAACTGAAGGAGAAATCCTTTTTGATGGGCAAAATGTGTTAGAGCTAGAAGTAGATGAACGTGCGCGTTTAGGTCTATTTTTAGCCATGCAATACCCAAGTGAGATTCCAGGGATCACGAATGCCGAATTTATGCGTGCAGCGATCAATGCGACACGTCCGGAAGACGACAAAATTTCTGTCATGTCATTCTTGAAAAAGTTAGATGAAAAGATGGGACTCTTGAATATGCCAGAAGAAATGGCTGAACGTTATTTGAACGAAGGCTTTTCTGGTGGAGAGAAAAAACGTAATGAGATCTTACAACTCTTGATGTTAGAACCAACTTTTGCGATTTTAGATGAAATCGATTCAGGTTTAGATATTGATGCACTGAAAGTCGTGGCAAAAGGCGTGAACGAAATGCGCGGCGACAACTTTGGTGCTTTGATCATCACTCACTACCAACGCTTGTTAAACTACATCACACCTGACGTAGTCCACATCATGATGGAAGGTCGTGTCGTGATGACTGGCAGTGCAGATTTAGCAAAACGCCTAGAAGCCGAAGGATATGCAGGCATCAGTAAAGAATTAGGAATCGACTACAAAGAAGAAGAAGCGTAAGGAGGAGCACATCTATGAAAGACATTAAATGGCTCGATCATCTTGACGCTGTTACAGATTTTTCATTCAGTAAAGGTGAACCGGAATGGATGACGACGCTTCGTCAAGAGGCGCTGAAAAAAGCAGATGAACTACCATTGCCCCATATCGAACGTGTGAAATTCCACCGTTGGCCATTGTTTTCAATCAATGAGTTGACTGATCAGACACCTGAATCTGGAAATGTTGCGGCATTTGATGCGATGAAAGACAATCCATTAGTCGTGCAACAAGGCACCTTGACTGTCTTTGAGCAATTATCCGCAGACCTTGCAGAACAAGGAGTGATCTTTACAGATCTATTTACTGCAATGCAAGAATACCCTGAATTAGTCCAAGAATATTACATGACGAAAGCTGTTGAAATGGACGAAGACCAATTGACTGCGCTTCATGCTGCATTCATGAATAGTGGCTTATTCTTATATGTACCAAAAAACGTGGTCATCAAAGAACCGATCGAATCCCTGTTTATACAAGAAGGAGCATTTTCGCAACACTTCTTTAAACACGTCTTGATCGTCGCAGATGAACACAGTGAATTCTCTTACTTGGAACGATTCCAAACAACTGGAGAAGAATTACAAAAAGTCTCTGGGAATATCATTGTTGAAGTCATCGCCAAAGCCGGTGCCAAAGTCAAATATGCAGCAGTCGACCAATTAGGCGAAAATGTCACAGCATATATGAACCGTCGTGGACATATCTTGCGGGATGCTTTTGTGGACTGGGCAATCGGAGTGATGAATGATGGCAATATCGTCGCTGATTTTGATTCAGATCTAGTGGGTGAAGGCGGACATGCGGAAGTCAAGATCGTGGCAATCAGTTCAGGAAAACAAACACAAGGAATCGATACCCGGGTGACAAATAAAGCCCCACATACGATTGGACATATCTTGCAACATGGTGTGATCCGCGAACGTGGCACGTTGACATTCAACGGTATTGGACATATCTTGAAAAAAGCCAAAGGTGCCGATGCCCAACAAGAAAGTCGTGTCTTGATGCTTTCAGATAAAGCACGAGGCGATGCCAATCCGATTCTCTTGATCGATGAACACGAAGTTACAGCAGGACATGCCGCAAGTGTTGGACGTGTCGATCCGGAAGAAATGTATTATTTGATGAGTCGAGGTTTACGAAAAGAAGAAGCAGAACGTTTAGTCATTCGTGGCTTCTTAGGGTCTGTCTTAACTGCAATCCCAGTAGAAGCGGTGCGCAAAGAACTAGTGGCAGTTATTGAAGGGAAGTTAAATGTATGATTTCTCCAGAACAAATCCGTCAAGATTTCCCGATCTTATTTCAGGAAGTCAATGACGAACCCCTGGTGTATTTAGACAATGCAGCGACTACGCAAAAACCCAAACAAGTGTTAGCGACTATGACACATTATTATTCCGCAAACAATGCCAACGTCCATCGAGGCGTGCATACGTTAGCCGAACGAGCAACCCATGATTACGAAGCTGCTAGAGAAAAAGTTCGTCGCTTTTTGAATGCCCAAGAGACCGCCGAGATCATTTTCACACGTGGAACGACCACAAGTTTGAATTGGGTAGCGCAAAGCTATGGCGATGCCTTTGTCAAAGCCGGTGATGAGATCGTGATCTCTTATATGGAGCATCATTCGAACATCATCCCTTGGCAACAGTTGGCAAAACGAACAGGTGCTACTTTGAAATACATCGAATTGACCGAAGAAGGATTTCTTGATCTAGAACATGCCACTTCGATCATTTCAGAAAAAACCAAAATCGTGTCGGTCGCCCATGCCTCTAATGTATTAGGTGTCATTAATCCGATCCAAGAATTGGCGACGATCGTTCATGAAAAAGGTGGTATTTTAGTGGTAGATGGTGCACAATCTGCTCCACACATCAAAATCGATGTCCAATCACTAGACTGTGATTTCTTTGCTTTTAGCGGACATAAGATGTGCGCAACGACCGGAACAGGTGTATTATATGGAAAACGGAAATGGTTGGAACAAATGGAACCCGTTGAATTCGGTGGAGAAATGATCGACTTTGTTGGCCTACAAGACAGCACATGGAAAGAACTTCCATGGAAATTCGAAGCAGGCACACCAAACATCGCCGGTGTGATCGCACTCGGCGCAGCCATTGATTATCTTGAATCCATTGGTTTAGCAGGCATTCATCAATATGAAGAAGAACTTGTTGGTTATGTCTTACCAAAACTCCAAGCAATCGAAGGCTTGACGATCTATGGACCAAAAGACCCGACCCAACGTACAGGTGTGATTTCCTTCAACTTAGAGAACCTACATCCCCATGATGTAGCGACTGCTCTTGATATGGAAGGCGTCGCTGTTCGTGCCGGTCATCATTGTGCCCAACCATTATTGAAGTATCTAGGGGTCGCTGCGACAGCTCGTGCCAGCTTTTACGTTTATAACACAAAAGCAGATGCCGATCGTCTCGTCCAAGCAATTCTCGCAACAAAGGAGTTTTTCCAACATGGCACTATCTAAATTAGACAATCTTTACCGTCACGTGATCTTGGACCACTCATCACATCCACATCATCGTGGCACGTTGACGGAATCAACGAATAAGATTGAAATGAACAACCCCACCTGTGGGGATGTCATTGAATTACAAGTCGAGATCAAAGACGGCAAAATCAATAATATCGCCTTTGACGGCAGTGGTTGCTCTATCAGTACAGCCAGTGCCTCAATGATGACCGATGCTGTCATCGGCAAAACAATTGCAGAAGCAGAGCAATTGACGGACGACTTTTTACTGCTGGTCCAAGGAAAAGAAGTCGCAGATCTTGAACCACTAGGGGACGCTGCCATGTTAAGTGGTGTCGCAAAATTCCCCGCGCGCATCAAATGCGCAACGCTTGCCTGGAAAGCACTAGGCAAAGCAATGGAAGAAGACGGTACTGCAACCGTCCATCATGAGCACAAGGAAAAGGAGTGAGCAAATGGGCGTACCAGAATTAGAAGAATATAAATTTGGCTTCCACGACGACGTGGAACCCGTTTTTAGTACAGGAGAAGGCTTGACTGAAGAAGTCGTTCGGGAAATGTCACGGATCAAAGAAGAACCAGAATGGATGTTGGAGTTCCGTTTGAAATCCCTGGAAGCATTCAACAAAATGCCTATGCAAGACTGGGGACCAGACTTATCTGACATTGATTTCAATGCCATCAAATACTACCAAAAACCAAGTGACCGACCTGCTCGCGATTGGGATGACGTACCAGAAAAAATCAAAGAAACCTTTGAACGAATCGGGATCCCAGAAGCCGAACGTGCTTATTTAGCCGGCGCTTCAGCCCAATACGAATCAGAAGTCGTATACCACAACATGAAAGACGAATTCGAAAAACTCGGCATCGTCTTTACCGACACAGATTCTGCATTGAAAGAGTATCCTGAACTATTCAAAGAATACTTTTCAAAACTCGTGCCACCAACAGATAATAAACTAGCCGCACTAAACTCAGCCGTTTGGTCTGGAGGTACGTTTATCTATGTACCAAAAGGCGTCAAAGTCGATGTCCCATTACAAACCTACTTCCGAATCAACGCCGAAAACACCGGCCAATTCGAACGTACGTTGATCATCGTGGACGAAGGCGCCAGCATCCACTATGTCGAAGGCTGTACTGCACCAACCTATTCAACCAACAGTCTACACGCAGCTATCGTGGAAATCTTTACCCGCAAAGACGGCTACTGCCGCTATACAACGATCCAAAACTGGTCAGACAATGTCTATAACCTTGTAACCAAACGAGCAAAAGCCTACGAAGGCGCAACCGTTGAATGGATCGACGGCAACTTAGGAGCCAAAACAACCATGAAATACCCAAGTGTCTACTTAGACGGACGAGGCGCACGAGGCACCATGCTATCCATTGCATTTGCCGGAGCCAACCAAATCCAAGACACAGGCGCAAAAATGATCCACAACGCACCAAACACTTCAAGCTCGATCGTCTCGAAATCAATTTCAAAAGACGGCGGCGAAGTAAACTACCGAGGCCAAGTCACCTTTGGAAAAGACAGTGCCGGCTCGATCTCTCATATCGAATGTGATACCATCATCATGGACGAATGGTCCAAATCTGATACCATCCCATTCAACGAGATCCACAACAGCCAAGTCTCGTTGGAACACGAAGCAAAAGTCTCCAAAATCTCAGAAGAACAACTCTACTACCTCATGAGCCGCGGCTTGACCGAATCCGAAGCCACAGAAATGATCGTCATGGGCTTCGTCGAACCATTCACAAAAGAACTACCGATGGAATATGCGGTAGAGTTGAACCGGTTGATAAGTTATGAGATGGAAGGCAGTGTAGGTTGATGCTTATATGCCAATGTTTCCAAGGTTTTTGAAAGATAGTTAATTATCGTTTGCCACAAATTTGCCACAAAAATAATGCAAAAAATTTAGAGAGTGGAGAGTGGGACAATAATCAGAAGAAAAGCTGATTATCGTCCTACTTTTTTTGCATATTTTTGAATTTAAGGAACACAAAAAAGCACACAACCTTGTATGATTAAAGTGACTAAACCCAATCAAAAAGGAGTGTGCCTTATGTTTAAAAATTATACCATTAATCAAACCACTTTACCACTAGATATGGAACAGTTTATTCCTGAAACTGATGTTGCGTTTGCCGTCAATTCTTTAGTTGAAGCAATCCCTCCACACCTCTTCGATGAATTAGAACAACAACTTGGGCGTCCTGCCTATCATCCGAAAATGATGTTAAAGATTCTTCTTTATGCCTATACCCAACGTGTTTTTTCTGGTCGAAAGATTGAATTTCTTTTAGACGATAGCTACCGAATGCGTTGGTTAGCCAATCACGAACAAGTTAGCTACCGCACAATCAACCGATTTCGAAGTGATGAGACAACCGCTCAGCTGTTAACTGAAGCCTTTGTTCTATTTCGTCGTCAGTTGATTACGAATCAAGTCATCGATAATGAAGCGATTTTTATTGATGGCACGAAAATTGAAGCGGACGCCAATAAGTTCAGCTTTGTTTGGCGAAAAGCAACTACTCGATACGAATGCGCTTTAGATGAAAAATCTGAAGCATTCTACCAAACCCTCTATCAAGAAGAGATCCTTCCTTGTTTAAAAGAAGAAGGGCAATCCGATGGATTGTCGAGCGACCAACTAGAAGAAGTCGCTCATCATCTCGAAGCTGAACTCCATGAAACAAATACACAATTAGCTCAAGAACAATCCCCAAAAAAGCAAAGTCAGTTAAAGAGAAAAAAACGAGTCTATAAAAAATACCTTCGACAAGTACAAGCGGATTACCTACCAAGAAAACAAAAATATGAACGATATCGTCGTCTCTTCCAAGAACGAAACAGCTTTTCTAAAACAGATACGGACGCCACCTTTATGCGAATGAAAGACGATTATATGCGTAATGGACAGCTAAAACCAGGATATAATCTACAAATTGCGACAGAAAACCAGTATATCTTAGCCTATGACTTATTCCCAAATCCAACGGACACTAAAACCTTAGCGCCATTTTTAGATAGTTTTTTAGAACAACATAAAGAGCTACCAGAATATATTGTAGCTGATGCAGGTTATGGGAGTGAACAAAATTATATGTATATCCATGATGTTCTACATAAAACACCATTGATCACCTACAGCACGTATTACAAAGAAAGCAAAAAGAAGAACAAGGAGAATCCGTTCAACATAGAAAATTGGCACTATCTGGAAGAACAAGATGAGTATATTTGCCCAGCAAAGCGACCTGTCCCGTTCAAAGGCTATAGTCGGAGAAAAGATAAAGGAGGCTTTGTCCGAGATTTCAAAGTGTATGAATGCGAAGATTGTCGAGCTTGTCCAGTCCGGAGTCAATGTACCCGTTCGAAAGGCACACAAAAGCGGCAGCTTCTAGTGAATAATTCTTGGCGCTATTTTAAAGCAGAATGCAAAAAGAAGCTTTTGGAGGAAAAAAACGGTTCGATTTATCGTCGACGAAAAGTCGATGTCGAACCAGTGTTTGGTCATCTAAAGGCTCACTTAGCGTTCCAACGTTTTCACTTACGAGGAAAACAAGGAGCGACGATTGATGTGGGTTTGGCACTTATGGCATTAAATCTGAGAAAATTAGGGAAGTACATGGAGAGAAATGTGCGAATACAAACGAAAACGAGTCCAATTTTGACAAAATACATCAAAATTGGACTCATTTCTATTTTTGAGAAAGGACTATTGTCCCACTCTCTATGATTTTTTTAATAGTAACCCAAAGTATGATGAATAGATCATACATAAAGGGAAGTAGAGCAAAGACCGTAAAAAACAAATTACTTGCTTCTACAGAGTATTTATTGTGGAGATATTCATTCGTCAGCATAATTGCTATACATATTCATAATAATACAATTACTGCAACAAGATAGTTTTTCGCAAACCTAAATGAAAAATAAAAGATGCTGAAAGTAAAATAATTAAGAAGTACTGTACCAAGAAAAGTGTCTTGGTAGGTAAATAGTTTTGCTATTAAAAGGCCTAAAATAATCTTGATGACGATAGCTTTAAGATACTGTGACTTTTTTTCAAAGATCAAAGTTTTCGAAATATTCATGAAAGACCTCCTTGTGGACTAAAACTAGTCCCATTGTATCATAATTTCTCTCTAAGATTAACAAGAAAAAGGACTAATTTTAGTCCATAAGGTGTGTTAATCTTGAAAGAAGAAAAAATAATTGATTCGAATAATGTAATCGGTAGCAATATAAGGCGTATCAGAAAAGAAAAAGGGATTGGTCAATCTGAGTTGGTTAAAATGTTGCAGCTTAGTGATGTTGATATTACTAGAGAAACCTTAGTGAAAATCGAGGGCGGACGACAGCACATAAAGCGTGAACAGTTAATAGGCATAGTGAGGGCGTTAAATGTTTCGCTTGAAGTAATACTTATAAAAACTTAGATAAGTCAAACGTACAAAATATTTAATGTACTTTTGAGTTAGGATATTAGTTTAGAATGCTATAATCAAGTTATTGATATTAAGTTGAGGAGAAGTTAATAGTGAAAAAATACACAAAAATAAAAAAAGTAGATATTAATCACTTTCGTGGATTGAAAGATGTTTCAATTGATTTTGGTGAACGTATTACTTTAATATGCGGAAAAAATGGCACGTCAAAATCAACAATTTTAGGAATAGTTGCACAAATTTTTAGTTTTTCGACAGATTACACTGAGTCTCCTGTTAAAAGAAATAATTTAAGAGGTTTTAAAACACTATTAGGAAAGACATTTGAATCTAAGTTTTCAGAGCATTTCAGATTTTCGGAAGCATTTGATTTACCGGGTTCAATGGATGTAAACATAAATGTTTATGACGGAATCGAGAAAAAGGAGAAAGACGAGCTTACACTTAGATTATATGACTCTCAGGATAGAAGTAAGAGTCGCCCTGTGTTACGTGGGAATAATGATAGAAATATCACCAATCCAGTAATTTACTTGAGTGTTAATCGGCTGACCCCAATTGTTTCTAGGTCTTATGGTTTAGCTAGTGACGAATATATTGATTTAAACAAAGATATAGCATTAGAGTTGGCCAATGGAATTCTACTTCAAACAAATACAGAAATTGATTCCACTGGTGGCGCTATGAATTCTTTAGCACCACATACAGAAAAGTATGATTTCCAATCTATATCGGTTGGTGAAGATAACGTAGGGCAAATAGTAAGAGCATTATTATCTTTTAAAAAATTAAAAGAAGAGTTCAAAAATTACTCTGGTGGAATTCTACTAATTGATGAAGTTGATGCAGGACTTTTCCCAGCTGCACAAATAGAATTTTTCAAAATTCTATCGAAATTTTGTAAGGATTACGGAATACAAGTAATTATGACATCACATTCCCCAACAATGATCGAAGAGGTATATAATCAAAAAGATACAAAAAATTATAAGGTCAACTATCTTACAAATACTTTTGGGAAAATTCAAGTAAGAGCTGATTTCAACTGGGTAGATATCAATGCCGATATTCATGCAAGAACGAAAGAGGTCGATAAGGAACTCGCATTGATGTTTCCAAAAATTGGTATCTACTGTGAAGATATAGAAGCGAGGGAATTTTTGAAAGCCCTCATAAGAAAGAAAAAGTTAACTAGGATTATAGAAGTTTCAAAAACATCATTAGGTGGAGACCAAATGATTAGTCTAGCTAAGGAAAAAATTCCTGAATTTTGTAGTAAAAGTTTAATTGTATTAGATGCTGATAAAGAAATTTCTAAACAAAAAAATTTCTGTAAATTACCAAGTGATCTGCCTCCGGATCAATTGTTATATGATTATTTAAGAAAATTACCTGAAGAGTCATCATTTTGGGAAAATCAGATTGGTTTTACTAAAACTGTTTTCAATAGAATAGTCAACAATAGATTATCGGGCTTACAATTATCTAACGATTCAAAAATAGATTTACGTGAACAGTTAAGTAATTATAGAGGAACGGATAGTAATAAGGATGGTATAGTAAGAGACAAATTCAAAGCCTTCTTTAAAGATAATGAGATACAGAAATTATTTGGCTTAGGGATTACCAAGAATCCATATACATGGTGGAAGAATGATAATAAAAATATGGCTGATAATTTTGAGAAAGAGTTTATTACAAAGATAAAATATGTTTTAATTGTTGGACATAGAGTTCCACAATCTTTAGTTGAAGAATACTTCAAAGATATTTAATATTTAGAATAGGAGGTGTGTTTAATGCCGGTCACAAGCTCACCATTAAGATATCCTGGGGGAAAAACCCAACTATACAAATTTATTAGAAAATTAATAACTGAAAATATTGGAGATAACGGCACATATATAGAGCCTTTTGCAGGTGGTGCAGGTGTTGCGTTACAACTTCTAATTAAAAAGGATGTAAAAAACATCGTAATAAATGATTTAGATAGTTCAATATATTCTTTTTGGTATTCAATTCTAAATTATACGGACGATTTTATCAGCTTGTTAATTGACACTCCCGTTAGCATAGAAGAATGGCACAAACAAAAAGAAATTTATATAGAAGAATCAAGTAATCCATATTCTTTACAGGGTGGTTTTGCTACTTTTTTTCTAAATAGGACAAATGTGAGTGGAATTATAAATGGAGGTCCTATAGGTGGTTTAAATCAACAAGGCAAGTACAAAATAAATTGTAGATTTAATAAGATAGATTTAGTAAGAAAAATAGAAATCATATCATCGCTAAAAGATTCTATATTTTTGTTTAATGAAGATGCTGAAAAATTTGTTAAGTTAATTTCTAATAATTATTCAAAAGATGATACATTCATTTTTTTTGATCCTCCATATTATGAACAAGGTAGGAATCTATATCTAAAATTTATTGATAAAGATAAGCACAAAAGCTTAGAAGAAAATATTAGGTTAATTGAAGATTTTAAATGGATTATTACGTATGATAAGGCAGAAGAGATTTATGATATATATAAAGATTTTAGTGAAAAATACCAATATCAATTAAGATACTCAGCTAATAATAAACGAAAAGAAAAAGCTTGGGAATATCTTTTTGCCAGCCCTAACACCAAAATTGATAGTTTTGAAAATATAGTATTACAAAGTTGTTGAGTGTGATAGGAAGGCAGATGTTTTTATGAATACTGATACAGTGATAGTATTAGGCGGTATTGTTGTTTTATTTCTTTTATTTAAAATATGGATTCCAATTAATGAACAAAAAAAATTCAAACTAAAAGTTGAAGAAGACGAGCAGAAAAATTATGAACAAGTCGAGATGTGGAAAACAGAATTGAATGGACATGATTATTTATGTTCTAGCTATAAGGATTACGAAAAAAATAAGGAAAGATCACTAAATAATCTATTTAGACCAAGTGCTATTATTACTTGGCAAGGAGTAAATTGGGAAGTAATATCAACTCCTCAGTTTGAAGTCCAAAGAGACGAAAATGTTGATCTTTTAGAAAGAAATACGAACTATATTTATGTGAAAGTACGATATATTAGTGAACTTGATAGGAATGAAAAAACTGTAATCAATTATGGAAATTACAGCCAAATTAATAATTCAACAATTGAAGGTAGTGATTTTCATTTCCAAAATGACTATACTATTTATGATTTGCTGATAAATGAAATAGATAAATTTATTCAAGAACCAAGTAATGATAAAGTTATCACACAAATAAAATCTGAGCTGTCACTTTTGAAGGAATCTATAAATAATGGTGAAAAAATAACTTTTAAAAATTCTGTAGTCAATCGACTAGGAGAGATAGCCAAAACGGTTTCTCCTTTTGCCTCGTTAGCAGGTGCAATTCTAAATATTATTAGTAAAATTTAGAAGTATCTCTTAATAACTTTGATTTTTGAAATAGCTCCTCAAAGGAAAATAATGAATGCCACAGTGACTGCCATTTCATTAATTTTGGTTGAATATCATTGAATCTATCTCGCTTAATAAATACTGATATATAATATGTTTCAGCTACTTTGACTACTATGAAGAGATGAGTCATCGAATGGAAGGGGCTGTTGGGTAAGTAAATTAATTATGCGGTCTCTTTGTCAATAAGAACCGCTAATGCGTTCAATCAAGTAAAAGAGTGTGGGACAATCATCAGAAAATATCTGATGACTGTCCCACTTTTTTTCGTTTTTTTAAATTTAAGGAACGAAAATTTTTTTAACTCATGATAAAGTTGAGAAAGAATGATATCGTTGATGTCAGTTAAATATATGGGATAATAATTATCCTGAAATTATTTAAAGGTTTATTCTTTTTATCAAAAAACTAATGCAGAACCTTGTGTATGAGAGTTTAAGCAACTCGTCAAGGAGCGTTTGGGAATAAGTCGTTGTTGATGTCGTAATGGGATACTGTTGCGTATCAAGTGAGTATTCTTGGTAACAAGAGGAAAGCCAGTGTAAAAGCATTGGAGCGCAAAGAACGTGTGCAAAGTGTGACCAAATGTAAGGTAGCGAACTTGTCGGGACGACAATAGAAAGCTAAGTTGATAAGACTTAGCCTCTCCGTGAAGAGATTTGCTAAGGGATTGGCATTTCACACTGGCGGAAACATCCAAAGAAGTCCTTCGCCGTGAAGGGATTAGAAATAATCTATAAGACAAGAAACGCGTGAGAGTAGCAGAAGGCGGTATATGTTGATACTATTAATAATCAAAATATACCGAATGCTCCTGTGGAATTTGTAGGCTGTCATGCCTGACCACATCTCGTAAAGCTGCAATATGCCAGCGGTCGCTCCGACTGGTACGGTATTGTAGAATGTGTGACTGAACAACATTGCAATCGCATGGCGTAGAGAGAGACACTCCGCATAGTTTTTTGGTAAAGGGCGTAAGCCTTTTTCTTTTGCATTTTTATATATTCAAAAGAACAATTACAAAGACTTGCACGATTATGATATCAAAACTATATTTTATGAGATTTTTTATTTTTCGATTTGTATATTTGGTAAGCTTTACGTAGAATTCGCTTTCTTTGTAAAGATCGATAGTGATACGATTTATAGATTTATATCTTGGAAGTAGCGAAATGTTCTCTAAAGCGGTAAAAATCATTACTTCTAGGAAGGTTCAAATCAAATGTATGAGATGGAATGGAGGTAAGTAAATGAATGATGAAATTCTAAAAAATCAACAAGAAATTGTCAAAGTGGAACAACATCAAGAAAAATTATCGAATGAAAAACGTGTATTAGAAGAAAAACTGCTTCAGTTGTAAGAGGTACTTCAGAGAGGTTTTCGTCAATTAGCTGAATCAAACCATGAGGCATTGCAACGAGGTTATACCTCAACACAGTGGTTACATAAAAATAATGAAACAAAACAACATATTTTTCAACGTCAATTAAGACAAGCCAATGAGGAATTAAATGCTACATATAATAAAGCGATACAGAAATTAGAAGTAGAACGAGAAGAATTACAGGCGCAGAGGAGAAACCTCTCATGGGATTGATTTATGTCAGTAGTGAATCTTCGGACTTTATGTCTGCGCTTAAAAGTAATTTAGGAAGTGGTAAAGAAACTGTTAGTCAATTGAAGTCGGGTAGTCAAAAAGTTGTTTCAGCCGTGGACGGACAGCAATTATCTGGTGCGGCGTACACAGCAGGCAAAGGCTTGTTTGCGGACTTGATCATTCCAACGATTACACGCACAACAAATGCCATTGAACAGATTGAACAAGAATTGAAAAAATACCAAAATACCGATAAAATAGTGGCAAGTGAAGGCGAATTGAATGAAGATAAATTAAATCAACAAATACAAGTCACACGTACAATGAAAAACTCAGTAGACCAGACCTTATTTTTCGTCCGATTACAAACGACACTGAATCCAATTGCAAGTGTACTAGATACATTGTTGAATGTTCAAAGAGATTTGGAACGAATGACTGATAGCTTTCAACAAGATATCGATCATTTACAAAATCAACTAAGAAAACTACAGGATTTCAATACACAAACAAGCGGTTTATTTGCTAATAGTCTAAATGAGTTGAAGATAGCGATGCAAGGCGTATTAATATTAAATAATACGACAATCAAAAGTGATGGCTCATACTCATTACCAAAAGGTACAAATAAAAGTTATTTTGAGAAAATAAAAAAAGACGTATCTTTGGTTATTGAATCAGGAGATCAAGAGATTGAGTTAATCAAAGAAACAGATAGTCTAGAAGAAATCAATCGCAAAACACTCGCTTGTGCGAATATAAGAATCAATCCCTACACAGGAAAGAAAATTAGCCAAGAAGAAGCGAATAAATTCAAGTACGCTGCATGGTCAGGAACGTTTACGAATATTGGCGATACTGTGATGGGTGCATATTATGGAAACAAAGGTGCTTCGAGAATAGATGGCATGGATGATGTTGGTAGTGTCAAGAAAAAATCTAATAGTGAGAGTACTGGTGGGGCTACTCAGAAAGTTATTTCTGAATTTAAGAGTCCTGTGTTAGATGGCAAGCGAGTCGGGGGTGGAACAACAGTTGATGATATAAAACCAATTTGGGGAAAAGATCCTTTAGACAAACCAATTATAGACAAGGAATTTCCACATGTTCCAAAAGAACATGGATTTAGCAACATTGTTGACAATTATCCAACTATTGCAAATGAGTATTCTTTAGTTGGTGGAGATGGAATTAGTAGAAGATTTTTTCAAATTGAAGGAAGTAACAATGGAAAAATAGGTGTTTTTGAATGGATTGTCGAACCTAATGGTAATATAAGCCATAGAAGATTTATAAATGGTGGTACGTTGACTGGAAAACCAAATCAAGTTCCTAAAAAATAAAAGGAGAAAATAATGAATTTAGCATGTTTTAAAGAAAAAGATGTGAACTATAGTTGGAAAACTATCTATGTTGGAGTAATTCAAAAATTTTTCGATCTAAAAGTAATTTCTGACTATGCGATAGAGCTAATGGATCAGGGAAATGATGATGATTTTATTAATGAACTTGCATGGGGAATAAAACCTGACGCATTACAATCAGTGTTATTTGAATTGAAAAGAAAGTACTTTCCTAATGTGGATGAAGGCGGTAATGATTACAAATTTGAAGAACAAAAACTTAGATTTATTTATTTATCTAAATTAAATGATACCATGAATGATGAAGATTATTTGTTAAATGGAATTGCAGAATTCTATAATAACAATGGGTATCCAGAAGATATGGTTAGCTTCATAAATTATATGCCTCAAGAAGTTCCTACTACAAAAAAAGATTTGATAGAAAGATTCCATCAATTCTTAGATTCAGAAAATGAAAAAATTAATGAAAGATGAAACAGCACTTTACTCCTAATTAAAATTAAATAGTAAAGTCTTGACCAGTAAATATACCACCTAGAGCAATCAAGTCGTCAATAGTTAATAACAAAAAGAAGCGATTCAAATTTATCGTTTCTTTTTCTACATATGAAGTTATTACACACTTATCAAGAAAAGTTATGAAGTGGAATTAAATTACATAAAACAAACCTTTGGCAAAGAAATCCAGTATTTAGGCAAGGCCGAGATAATTGTTAAATCAGGAGAAAAATTAAGAATATATTTAAAAGTAGAGTATAAAATATCTAATTCTCTATGTATATTTCTTCTATGTAAGGCTCGATTTTTCTAATAACCATAAGTAGTAAATAATTCATTTGAAAATACACATAGTAAGTAAATGGAGGAAAAAATGACAATAGTGAATAGTTTGGCATTAAGAGATGATGTTTATCGTTTTCTTGAAGAACATGATCATATAAAAACTTATGAACATTGTATAGCAGTCGGCGATTGTGCGGAGAAACTTGCTGTAAATTACAATACCAATGGAGAAAAAGCCAAAATAGCGGGTTATTTACACGATATATCCGCAATTTATCCAAACAATCATAGAATTACTATAGCAAAAGAAATGGGGATAGAACTAAATCAAGAAGAGTTGGTATTTCCAATGATCATTCACCAGAAGATCTCAAAAAAAATGGCAGAAAAGATTTTTGACATCACTGACAACGAGATTTTATCCGCAATTGAGTGTCATACAACTTTAAGGGGGAGGTATACTCAACTAGACTTAGTTGTGTTCGTTGCAGATAAAATAAGTTGGGATCAAGATGGAATTCCTCCGTATCTAGACAGTTTATTATCAGCACTTGAATGTTCTTTAGAAAGTGCTGCATTGTATTATATTAAATATCTATTGGATCAAGGCGTCAAAGTTGTTCATCCATGGCTAAAAGAAGCACATGAATCATTGTCTAAGGCAGTTAGTAAAGGAGAGGACGGGAGAGATATATGCCAGAATTTATAAATTTACCAAACTTTTATCATGATAGTGAAATTTTAAATAATGTTGATTTACCTGAAGAAGACCAGTCTTTACAAATCCAAAGAACTTTAAAAGAAACAGAGAAAATACAAAAATCCGTTTCTTCTCTGGAAGATAGTGAAGAAAAAAGAAAAAGAAGAAAACATCCGACCTTTCAAAAAGAACAGTAATAAGTGTCGAAACGGTATGGCTTCATCTATGTTGACTTGGATGATGAAGGGAAAGGCACCGGCAATAGATATAAAAAGAAATCATTTGACTGGTATAAAAGAGTGATTGAAACAAACGGAATAGAATGATAAAAAGCAAGAACCCCAAAAATTGGAAGAACAATTTTTGGGATTCTTATCTTTTTTTTAGAGGTGTTGTTTCTAAGGTAGTAAGCTTTAAGCATTAACTAAAAAATGTATTAGCGAAAGCAATAAAAACGACCAATACAGGAATTGACCATGAAAAATCAGACGTTTTATCAAGGATTTTATTTGACGAATGATTGATCATTCTTAAGATGACCTCAATCAGAAAATAACCTAGAATCATTCCTAGTACATTTGAAGTTAAATCGTCGATATCTGTTGCTCTAGCTACCGTAAACAGTTGACTCAGTTCAATCAATAAAGAAGTGCAAAAGCCAAACAAAAGAGAATAGCTGAATTTTCTATACGTGGGACTAATTAAAGGACATAAGAATCCGATGGGTATAAAACAAATAATATTGAGAATATACCCTGTATTTATTCCATCGATGAAAGGAACAAGATTGATATTCGGATTGAAAATATTTTCGCCGAACCCACTGATTCTGTTTAGTCCATAAAGCGTAGGAACACCGAACACATTGAAGAATGTCACACTCATATAATAAAACAATAAAAGTGATGATAGAATGCTTACCAATTTAAAAGAACCTTTATTTTTTCTGGTGAACCAAAATAAAAAACTTGCCAAAATTAGTAGTCCTACGAAGAATACAGGTTTTAAAGTCAAGATATCTACTATGGATTCCCAGAATCCGATTTGTTGTATCATCTTTTTCGCCTTCTTTCTTTAAGTTAATGATTATTTAGTCTGTATAATCATCTCATAGAAGGAGACGTTAGCCATCAGCCTGTAGACTTATTTTAGGAGTCATATGAGTATACTGATAAACTGGTAAATGATACAAGATGAAGACAGTTGGTATTAAATAATAATTGTGACACGTAGAAAAGATTGATAAAAATGAATAACTAGCAAAATATAGCCCTAGATACTTATCGAATGCCAATATCTTAGGGCTGTTTTCGTGTGCGTATAAGACTGAAAGTGTTCGTATACGACGTAGATGATTCTTATCCAAACGATTTTAATTTAAATAGGAAAAAATTACGTATAGTAATAATGAATGAAGTAGATGGGGTTAAATAAATAGAAGTGCAAAGAGAAAATACCATCAAGTACTACATTAATAATAGACAGCCATCACTTATCTAATTGAAAGGACAAAAATTATGGGATTAATCTATTCAGCAATCGAATCTTCTAACTTAATGAGTAATATGACCACTAATTTATCACTTGCTCGGACAACGATCGATCAACTACGAACAGGGAGCCAACAAATTGTTCAGGCAGTTGACGGAAAGACACTCTCTGGGGCGGCTTATCAAGCCGGTAAAGGACTGTTTTCTGAGTTGATTATTCCTACGATCAATCGGGTAAACACTGCGGTACAAGGGATTCAGACAGACTTGAATATTTACTCCGCCGCGCATCAAATTGTTGCTAGTGAAGGATACTTGGATGAAGAGAATTTAAGTGGACAGATTCGTGCTAAATCATTTGCTAAACAATCGATTGAAACCCATGCGCAGACAATCAGGCACATCGCTAATACAAGTATCTTACCAGGCATCACAGAAATGCTGACCGATTTCCATCGCAACCTGATGAGAATGTCAGACAGTCTGCAAGAAGACATCTATAAGTTGCAACGCAAACAGCAAAAACTCAATGCCTTTAACTCTCAAACCAGTGGACTGTTCAACAACAGTCTACTGGAATTAAAACTCGCTATGCAAAGTGTCTTAGTCCTGAATCAAACTACCGTAAAGGCAGATGGAAGTTATGTATTGCCGAAAGGAGTGGATGGGAGTTGGTTTGAGAAGTACCAACCAAACGGACAAGTTTTGTTGGAAGAATCTTCAAATAATGCCTACTTAGAACTGTATGCGGAGATTGAAAAATTGGTCCAACCCCTGAAAGAAGGGAAAACCGATGCAGTCAAACGGTTCGAAATGTTGATCAAAAATTATCCTGATGCATTGATAAACAAGCTGGCATCCAACGATGAATTTTGGATGCTTACCAATTATCTACCTTCAGGGGTGAAAACTAGATTATTTAGCTTTCTTACAAAATATGAAATGTTCGGTAAAACTGTTGCTCAAGGGAAATGGATTCCTAAAATCGATACGATAGGCAAAGCTTATCAAAATTTCACTAAATTTACCTCGCCCGTAAAAACCTACGTCAGCGAAGGGTTGAAGAACTCCCACTTGATACAAGGAGCTAAAAAATGGGGTATCGCCAAAGGAATAGGAACAGCAGGCCAAGTAGCTACTTATGCACAATTAGGTGTGACATTTGTTTCAAGTGCAGTAAATGAGTATGGAAAAACAGGTAGTGTAGGAAAAGCAGTAAAGGGCGGAGGGATTGATATGGTTAAAAGTATAGGACCGTTGGAGGGGATGACTATAGGAGCGAAAATTGGTGGAGTTGTGGGGACTATTGTACCCGGAGCAGGTAATGCTACTGGTGCTTTTGTGGGCTGTGTTGTTGGAGGGCTTTTTGGGTTAGGAAATTCAATTGTACAGTCAGTATGGCCCGACAGATATGATAAATGGAAGAATTCAGTTTATCAAAAAGAAGATAATGGAAAAAGTAAAAATAAATTAGAGTTGGATAATTTAAAGCTAAGAAGTACAAACTGGAATGTTATTGCTTCTGGAAAACCTTTTGGTAAAAAAATGAAGTCTGTATATATACCTAGTTATAGAGGAGTATCACAATGAATATCAAAAGATTTTTTTCAGCTACTTTTGAGGAAAGTTTACATTTAGAAGATGATCGTTTTGTTAAAGATTTGTATGCTGGTATTAAGATACAAGAGCAAGAGAAAAGAAAACTTCATCCTCTATTTCAATTAATTATTTATATACTTATGATTTTACTTATCTATGGATTGTACTACTTAATTAATTCATGGATGGAGACTGAAGTGTTACATCAATTATTTAAGGAACCAAAAGTTAATTTTGTTTCAATGACTATTTTTTGGTTTGGTTTGTTGATATTTTTAGTAATTAGTATTTTTATGATCACTAAAATGAATGATGGAACGAGATTTTACTTTATTTTTATTAATTTAAATAACTACATGATTTGGCTGATGCTAAGCATAAATTTGTTCTTCATTACATTCTTTATCGAACCACTTACGATTTTCGGCATACTTATTTTAATTTTGTTTCAGATTTTAAGTGGTTATATCATTTTTGAGAAAAAATTGTATCGTCTTGCTAAACAATTATTCGGTAACCACGATTCAAAAAATCATTTTTCAAAATTTATTGAAAGAATAATCACATTTTGCTATAAACTTGGTGGAATCTTTTGGGCAATAATAATACTTTTAAATTTTATTTTTCCTAGTGGACTAAATGATTCCTCGGATATTACTACTATTTCAAGTACTGTAATAATGTGGATGATTGTAAATATCAGTTTTACTGCAGCAGAGGTGCATATTTCCTTTCCGTATTTATTGTATGGATACTATAAAAATAAGTTTCAAGAAGAGTATCGTGATTGGGAAGGAAAGACGCAACTTGAATGGTATGGAGAAAAATATTTCAACAAGCATATCAAAGGAACAGCCAAAGAAGTGAATGAGAATAAATAGCCCAAACCCTTGGTCTCAACGTCTAACTAAATGTAAATTTTGGCTTGGATAGTAAAAATAAATCGACTGAAAAAGATAGATCTTTCCTTTTTCTAATGAATAACATATAAAATTTTTGCATGATTTTTAACAAATTCTTGTCCTTTTACCTTACACTTACATGATAGGGATGCCTATCAACAGCTTTGTTTTATTAAAATAAAAAACGTTAGATAAATCAACAAATGATACAGTGTCCTCAGTTTTTTATACTATGAATGAATGCCATTTTAAAAAACAGAAAATAATATATTTTTGTTGAAAATAAGGTGTTTTGTAGCTCTTTTCGCTTGATTTTCGTATATCTTTTATGAAATCCATATGTTAAAGTATTGGCGGAGATACTTTTGTTGATAGAGCTAAAATTTCCAAAAGATAAATGAGTGAATAAAAGTGAATTTAAAATAAAATAGCCGATTAGATGTCAGGGAAAGAGGTGAAAGTCCTCTACAGACCTACCTACTGTAAGGTGGATGAAACCAATAGGACCACAGATCATTCTGGAAGGGTTGGGAGTAAAAGGAAGCCAAGTCAGGAGACCGGTTTAACGGCAATCATGTTCTTTTGTAGGAGAAAGATCAAGCGTTTTTTTGTGTGATCAATCAAACTGTCTTCTCCTGTAAAAGGAAAGGCAGTTTTTATTTACTTTTAAAAAAGGTTGTTTGGTAAGAGTATGGAAATGAAAGGGCTATCGTAAACAAAGTGATCACTGGGAAAAGTAAAAATGAGTCAAAGAAAGTGGGAATAGATGATGAAAAAATTATCGAAATTAGTTGCTGTATTGGGATTGAGCGTAGTCTTTGGGTTGAGTGCTTGCTCAAATAATAACAACGAAACAAGCCAAACAGCAGAAACAACGACAGCTTCAGAAGTTGCTTTGCCGACAAAAGATCGTGGGGGTGAAGAAATCGAGATTCCTGAAGAAGTGGATAAAATGGTTTCTTTAGTTCCTTCAGTTACACAAGTGATCGATGATCTAGGACGTAAAGATCAATTAGTAGCTGTTGACACACAAAGTCCGGCAATGACGGAAGAACTTGATGAGCTGCCACAAATCGATATGATGGCTGTGGATGCAGAAACATTGATTTCATTGAACCCACAAGTGATCTATGTTTCAGATATCAGTCTGCATGGCTCTGAAAATGTCTGGTCTCAAGTAAAAGATGCAGGAATTACTGTCGTGAACATTCCAACAAGTAATACTATTGAAGATATTGCATTAGATGTCCAATTTATCGCGGATACTTTACAAGAGCATGAAAAAGGACAAGAATTAGTCGATACAATGAACAAAGAAATCGATGAGATTAAAGAAATTGGTGAAACGATTACAGATAAGAAAAAAGTATTGTTTGAAATTAGCGCATTACCTGAAATCTATAGCTTTGGTAAAGGCGTTTACTTGAATGAAATGATCGAACTTGTAGGTGCAGAAAATGTCTTAGCAGATCAAGAAAGCTGGATTCCAGTAACAGAAGAAGCTGCGATTGCTAGTAAGCCAGATGTAATTTTGACGAACGTAAATTACTTAGATGATGCCGTGCAAGAAATCTTAGATCGTGGAACCTGGAAAGACGTTCCTGCGGTGAAAAATGAAGCAGTATTCTATATCGATAACGCTGCGAGCTCTTTACCAAACCACCATATGACAAAAGCCTTAAAAGAAATGGCATTAGCAATCTACCCTGATGAATACAAATCGTTGGAAAATGAATAAACAAAGTCGGTTGCTGTTAGCAGTTGTCTTGAGTATCATCGTAGTATTCTTTGGGATCAAAATCGGGAGTGTATCCATTCCTTTTGATACATTGATACAAGCATTATTTTCAAGAGGAGACAAACAGCTAGATGCAACGATCGTCACCATTCTTTGGCAGGTTCGCCTGCCGAGAGTGGTTTTGGCGTTTCTTGTAGGAGCTGCTTTGGCTGTGAGTGGAACAGTCATGCAATCCCTTTTAGGCAATCCATTGGCTTCTGCCTATACGCTAGGTGTGTCATCAGGGGCATCACTTGGCGCTGCGTTGATCATTGTTTCAGGGATCACTTTACCGTTGTTCCCAAATTTTACATTACCTCTGACAGGCTTTATTTTTGGCTTGGCAACTGTGTTTATTGTCTTGATGATGAGTCAAAGATTGGATCAGCAATTATCGAACCAAACAGTTATTTTAGTGGGGATGGTCATGACCTTATTTGTGGGCGCGATGTTGACGATCGTCACGGCATTGTTCAAAGATCATTTACAACAATTAGTCTTCTGGCAAATGGGGAGCTTTTCAGGAAGCACTTGGGCAAAAATCCAAATCTTTTTACCCATTTTACTGATTGGAACAATCGCTCTCTGGTTCTCTGCGAGTAGCTTAGATGTGTTATCTTTAGGTGAAGAAGAAGCAATGATTTCTGGTGTAGATGTCCGAACGATCAAGTTATGGGTCATGGTGCTTGCAGCATTGCTTGCAGGAAGTGCCGTTTCATTTGTCGGCGTGATCGGATTTGTTGACTTGATTGCACCTCATGTCATTCGCCGCTATTTCGGTGCTAGCCATCGTTGGGTCATTCCAGGAGCAGCACTGTTAGGTGGCAGTATGATGGTCGTCGGCGATACGATTTCTCGAACGCTATTATCTCCCCAAGAAATCCCAATCGGCGCTGTCACCGCATTGATTGGTGCGCCCTTTTTTGCCTATGTTTATTTCAAACGAAAGTGAGTGTTCTACAATTATGAAAGATATTTATCGAAGTCCTTATGAGGCTTATCCATTTTTAGCAGACGATGCAGATGATTTACGTTGCGATTATGAATTACACACCGATCGCTTATCTTCAGAAATCGGGTTATTACGCGCAAAGTGTGAAGATTCTCCTTTTTACAAGGAGTTAGAGAAAATCGGTGAATTAGTTTACCATGCCAATGCATGCGTGCGTACAAAAATGACGATCACACAAGAAGAAATCGACTGGTTAAAAAGTCGTGTCGATGAATTGAATGCAGAAAGAACAAATCAAAGCGGCCCATTCTTCTTACCTCAAGGAAGCGAACGAGGCGCATTGGCTCATATCTTACGTGTTGATTGTAAAGTAATCGTTCGTTTGTTGTACCGCCATCTTTATCAAGGGAAAAAAGTCGATTCAGGTTTATTAGACTTTTTCAATTTGCTGTCTGGTTATTTCTTCATGATTGCGATGAAATTCAACCGAGAAGATGATGTAACGGAAATTCCTTTTGTCAGCAGAAATTACCGCTAAAGGAGGAAAAGTGATGACCTTGAAGCTATCGCAAGTCACAGTTGGCTATGGCTCAGTAAAAATCATCAAAGAAGTCTCCTTCGAGCTGAACAAAGGTGAGAACCTATGTATCCTAGGACCTAACGGCTGTGGCAAGACGACTGTATTAAAATCAATTGCAGGCATCCTTTCCTACGAAGGATCGATCACGATCGATGGAAAAGAAGTCCGCACAATGAAGCGTAAAGAAGCCGCACGAAAAGTCGCCTTACTTAGCCAGTTTTCAACTATTGCCTTTGATTACACCGTCTATGAAACCGTCATGATGGGGCGTTATACGCACATCAAACAAGGACTATGGTCGGTCACCACAGCAGAAGACCGAGAAAAAGTTATGGAGTGCTTGGCTCTAACTAATCTGTTAGAATTGAAAGACCACCCCGTCAACCAACTTTCCGGTGGCCAAAAGCAACGCGTCTTCCTAGCCAAAGTATTAGCCCAAGACCCAGATATCCTATTATTGGACGAACCCAATAATCATCTCGATATCAAGCACCAACTCGAACTCATCGGCTATTTAAAAGACTGGGGCAAGAACCAAGACAAAACAATCATCGGTGTCTTCCACGACATCCGTTTAGCCCTCTCTTTAAGCGACCAAGTCTTGTTCATGAAATCAGGCCAAGTCATCAAGCAAGGCCCATTTCTGGAAACAGCTTCAAGAAAACTACTCAAAGATATCTTTGATGTGGATCTAGTGAAGCATTTTCAGGAGCAGAGCGAGATTTGGGATAAGTTGGGGGAAGGGTAAGGAGAAGAACAAAAGTTGATATATAAAAAACTAAGACTTTGAGCGAAGTCTTAGTTTTTTTATACATAATCGTTTTATCATATTATTTGGCGTATATATAAGTGACACGATTTTTTGCTATAATACAAATAAATCAGTGAAGGTCATATTTTGTGGGAGTTACCAAGTAAGAACTATGTTCGTTCGAGTTACATATGATCTGAATCAAGTATCGTGACAATTTTAGCAACTGTTTTAATAGAATACAGGTGGAATCAAGAAAGGAGAACAATCAAATTGAATGAAATCCAATTTTTGATGTATGAAGACAGTGAGAAAGTGGAAGTAGTGGTGCAAGATGAAACCATTTGGGCAACACAAAAGACAATTTCGAAGCTTTTTGATGTTGGCATTCCAGCAATTAGTAAACATCTGAAAAATATATTTGATTCTGGTGAATTGATAGAAGATCGAACTATTTCCAAAATGGAAATAGTTCAAAATGAGGGTGGAAGGTCAGTAAAAAGGGCGACCACATTTTATAATCTTGATGTCATTATTTCTATTGGCTACCGAGTCAACTCGCAAAAAGCAACAAAATTTCGTATTTGGGCAACGGATGTCTTAAAAGACTATATTCGAAAAGGATTTAGAATTGATGTCGAACGAATGAAACAAGGTGAACATGCGTTTAGTAAAGATTACTTCCGAGAGCTACTCGAAACAGTTCGTTCAATTCGTGCAAGTGAGCGCCGTATCTGGCAACAAATCACTGATGTTTTTGCAGAAATTTCTTATGATTATGATAAAAATGCAGAGGTAACAAAGCAATTTTATGCAACTGTACAAAACAAATTCCACTATGCGATTACAGGAAGAACAGCCGCAGAAATCGTTTATGATAAAGCGGATAAAACGAAAGAAAATATGGGACTCACTACTTGGAAACACTCACCAGATGGACGGATATTACAATCGGATGTTGCAATAGCTAAAAATTATTTGACTGAAAAACAAATTCGTAGTTTAGAGCGAAATGTTTCCTCTTACTTTGATTACGTAGAACGTCTCTTAGAAGATGAGATATTACTTAGCATGGAAGATTTTGCAAAAAGTATTGATGAATTTTTAACCTTCAATCGTTATCAGATCCTTGAAGGGAACGGACAAATCAGTAATAATATAGCCAAGAAAAAAGCAATCGATGAGTACAAGGAGTTCAATAAGCATCAAAAGATCGTTTCTGATTTTGACAAAGAAGTGATGAGAATCAGGGGAGAGATAGAATAGTTATTGTTTTGTAAATCAACTATGATATGAAAAAATTGAAATTAGTGTTTTTGTATAATAAGACAAAAAAGATGTTAGAGAAATAACGAGAATTGAATAATTTTTTTGATAAATCACACAAAAAACCGCTGAACAGCCCCTTTCCCTCTAGCTGTCCAGCGGTTCCTTCATTTATCCACCATCCTCACCGATCCCCAAATATTCAACTCCGGTACGATCTGTTGATGGATGATTGGTTCGTCTGGATGATTGATACGATGTAACAAGGTTCGGATGGCGAGTTGGCCCATGAATTCCAAGTTGGTGGCAACGTTGGTCAATCGTGGGATCGCCATGCGTGTGAATTCTGTTTCGTCAAAACAAATGATACTGATGTCATCTGGTATTGTATAGCCAGCGGATTGGAGATAGCTGTTGAGCATGAAGGCTAATCCGGAATTGACACAAAACCAAGCATCGGGCATTTGCTCGATGCTTTTTAGGCGACTGAACAAAGCGCCTTGGGATTCCTCGATTTCGGTGATCTCGATTTCTGGTTCTTGTGAGATGCCGTGTTCTGCTAAGGCGCGATGGTAGCCCCGGTGGCGTTCGAGGTAACTTGGCGAAAAGGAGGTGTCGCCGATGAAGCCGATTCGTTTCATGCCGTTCGCAATGAGTAATGAAATGGCTTGGAACGTGCCGTCGGTATTTTTGGACAAAATGGCATCCGCGAGTAATTCTGGATCGTGATGATCAATCAAAGTTACGGGGATTCCTGTAGCAATCACTTGTTTTATGTAGTCATTGTTACTATGAGAAAGTACTAAAATACCGTCATATTCATTGATGTGTTCTGGCAGGATCATTTGTTGTAGTATTTCATCGGTTAAGGTATACGTGTCTAATTTGATATGTGCGCGTTGTGCGGCAGATTCTGCGCTTTTCACGATTTCGCCGAAGAAACTTGTTTGGGAAAAGGCAAATTCAGTTGCCATCAAAAGAAAGCTCATGGTGGTGTCTTCTGTGACGGTTTGGTAACGATAGCCTAGTTCGTCGGCTTTATTTTTTACTAGTTGTTTGGTTTGCTGGCTGACGCCTGGTTTGTTTCGTAGTGCTTGCGAAACGGAATTTTTAGAGATTCCTAGTGCATCAGCGATGTCTTGCATCGAAGCTTTTTTCATAAGTTCACCTAATTTCTCGTAATGTTTATATTGATTATAACATAGTACATCTAAAATAATCACCTAAAAAGATTACAAATGTAACTCTGTAATGTTAATTACGTAATGTTGACAAACGTAATTACTGATGGTATGATTGTCGCAGTTATAAAAAAACGTTTACAATCCAAGGGGGAAGATTCATGAAGATGAAGAAAATATTTTTGGGACTTACGACTGTATTAGCAGGAACTGTTTTACTTGCGGGCTGTGGCAATCAATCAACGAGTGGGGATTCCGGCTCAGATGATGGGAAAACGAAAATCACTTTTTGGGCGGCACCTAATCCGACGCAATTGAGATATTGGCAAGAAATGGCGACAGAATTCGAAGCACAAAATGACGAGATCACAGTCGAAGTGACCCAGATGAAAGAAAGTCCATCTTCTGAAGCGACGATCCAAAGTGCAATTGCATCGAATACAGCACCGACGTTGTCTGAAAATGTGAACCGTAGTTTTGCGGCACAATTGGCGGCCAGTGAGGCGATTTTACCATTGAATCAACAAAATGGATTTGATTCGATCGTGGAAGCAAGACATATGAATCAAACGATTGAAAGCTGGAAATTTTCTGACGATAGTCAATATGTATTACCAGTGTATTCAAACCCCATTTTATTTGGTTGGCGAATCGATTTATTAGAAGAACTTGGCTTTTCTGAGGTTCCAAAAACGTATTCTGAATTGTTAGAGGTTGTAGAAAAGGTTCAGGAAACAGATAAAGCATTATGGGCGAAAAGAGACTTGTCTGACCCAACAGCTTGGATGCGTTGGTTTGATTTCTTCCCGTTGTACAATGCGGCGAGTGAAGGTGGCAGTTTTGTAGAAAATGAGAAGTTTTCTGTGGATGAGGCTGCAATGACGGATGTATTTGATTTGATGAGTCAATTAGCAGATGCGAATGTTTTGCGAACAGGTGAAGCGACTGATCCATTTGAAAATGGGGATAGTATCATGACTGATCTTGGTCCGTGGACATTCCCGAATTGGGATGAAAAATATCCTGAGTTGACGTTTGGTGAAAACTACACAGTGACGACACCTGTTGTGCCTGATGGTTTAGCAGATGTGGAAGAAGTTTCAACTTACGCAGATGCGAAAGGGATCGTGATGTACGCGCAAGCAACAGAGGAAGAACAGGCGGCAGCGATGGCGTTCTTAGAATTTGTTTATTCGGATGATGAACATGACATGAAGTTACTAGAAATGACGTCATTGATCCCTGCGAGAGACGATGCGAAAGAAAATGAAATTTTTGCTGCATACTTTGAGGAGAATCCAGCGATGAAAGTATACGCAGAGAATGTTCCGTTTGCTGTACCGGCAATGGATAATGAAAAATTCAATGAGATTCAACAAGCGTTTGGTGAACAAGCGTGGGTACCAGTGATTCGTGGAGAAAAGGATGCGAAAACTGCAACAGCAGATGCCAAATCAGCGGTTGAAGGGGCGCTTCAATAATGAACAAAAATACAAAGTTGGGCTGGTTATTTACCAGCCCATACCTGATTTTTACTGTCATCTTCTTTTTATTACCGCTTTTATGGTCGTTTTGGTTAGCGCTGACAAGTTGGAATATGATTTCACCAACGGTTGAATTTGTTGGTTTCAAAAATTTTATTGATGCGTTTCATAGTCCGGCGATTCGAGCAGCATTTGTGGTGACCTATAAATTTCTACTGGTCTTTGTTCCGATGGCTTTGATTTTATCGATGACGATTGCGTTGTTAGTGAATAGTTTGCCTAAGTTTAAAGGCTTGTACATGGTAGCATTCTTCTTACCTTATCTTTCGAGTGGAGTCGTGACCTCGTTGATCGTGAAAGGATTGCTTTCGTACAATGGCCCTTTTAATACGTTTTTACGTACGAGAATGGGTTGGGATATTGATTGGTTGGGTAATCCTCAGACGTCGATTTTTATCGTTTCACTGATGATTGCTTGGAAGATGTCCGGCTATTATGGCTTGATTTTGATTTCTGGTTTGGGAAATATCAATAAAGAAGTCTATGAGGCTGCGGCGATCGATGGCGCAAGTGCATGGACGCGTTTTTGGAAGATCACGTTCCCGATGCTTTATCCTGCGTTTTTCACGGTGACGGTGCTTGCTGTGGGGATTAGTTTTGGGATCTTTACGGAAGTGTATCAATTGACGGGTGGCGGGCCGAATTTTGCTACGAATACGTGGCAAATGGAGATCTATAATCAAGCGTTTGTCAATCTTCGCTCGGGGTATGCTTCAGCAGTCGCGTTAATGGCTTCTGTGGTGACGTTTGCTTCGATTGGTGTGATTCGTAAACTATTAGAAAAATGGGGGGAGAAAAATGGTTGGTCATAAACGGACAAAAGGCAAAAATACGATTCTTTATCTTGTAACGACCCTCGTAATGCTGATCATGACGTTTCCTTTTGTGTACTTAGTCATGCATTCTTTTGCAGTTTGGGATCAAGTGGATCGTCGCATTATCCCGACAAATTTTAGTTTACGTTCTTGGACGTGGCTTTTCGGAGGTTCACCGACTTCTGCGGATGTTCCGTGGTTGGGGGCTTTTGTCAATACGACGATCGTGGCGACGGTAGCAACTGTTTTAATGATGTTGTTTGCTTTGATGGTCGGTTATGCGTTGGCAAAGATCGAGTTTAAAGGGAAAAAATTAGTAAACAATTTTATTCTTTTCCAAATGTTTTTCCCAGCAATCATTTTACTGATCCCGCAGTTTTTAATGGTGACGAGAGTGGGGTTACTGGATTCATATGCAGGAATGATCATTCCTACAGCGATCAGTTTATGGGCGATTTTTATGTATACAAACTTCTTTAAGGCAATTCCCAATACATTAATCGAGGCGGCGAAGCTAGATGGTGCAACGGAGATGCAAGTCTTGTTCAAAGTCGTGTTACCGATGTCTAAATCAATTACGACGGTGATTTTCTTGTTCTTGTTTACGGATCGTTGGACGAATTTATTGTGGGATATGATCGTGTCGAAAAGTGATAGTACAGTGACGTTGAATGTCTTGATTTCGCAAATGTTCGGCCCCTATGGCACGTTTCCAGGACCGATGTATGCGGCGTCAGTATTGTTGACTTTACCATTGATCGTTTTGTTTTTGATTTTCTCAAAACGATTCCAAGATGGTATGCAATTTACATTGAAGTAAGAGGACAGAACAATGTGGTGGAAAAATGCAGTTTTTTATGAAATCTATCTCGCTTCTTTTGCAGATAGTAATGGCGACGGGATTGGCGATATCGATGGTGTTAGAGAAAAGTTGCCTTACCTCAAAGAATGTGGCATCGATGCCTTATGGCTCACGCCATTTTATCCTTCGCCAAGAGTCGATAATGGGTATGATGTTTCGGATTATTGTGCGGTTGATCCGCAATATGGGACTTTGGAAAACTTTCGATCACTTTTGGAAGAAGCACATGCATTATCGATAAAAGTCATTATTGATGTGGTTTTGAATCACACGTCAACGGCACATCCATGGTTTATGGAATCCAGTGCGAGCCAAGCGAGTGCAAAACGTGATTGGTATATTTGGCGAGACCAGTCGAATAATTGGGAAAGCTTTTTTGGTGGCAGTGCTTGGAAGATGGATCGCCGAACCAATCAGTATTATTATCACAGTTTTGCAGAAGAACAGGCAGATCTGAACTGGCAGAACCCTGAAGTGAAGCAGGCGATCTATGATGTCTTGTCTTTTTGGCTGGACATGGGTGTGGATGGGTTTCGTTTTGATGTGATCAATAATCTAACGGTGAATGATACTTTTACAGATAATCCTAGGGATGAAGAGGGGAAACAGGTGCATCTCTATGATGTCAATCAGCCTGGAGTGATGCCAGTTCTTAAAGAAATGAATCAATGGCTCAAAACAGTCGCTCCAAATATTTTTACAGTGGCTGAGATCAGTTCGGATCAGTTATCAGTGATTTCAAGTTATGTGGAAGAAGCAGGATTCGATACGGCGTTCAACTTTAATTTAGGAAGTATTGAAACGTTGGATCTAACGACATTGACCCACGAATTTCAAGAGATGAATGCACGTAAACATCTTCCAACTTTATTCTTTAATAGTCACGATATGAGTCGTTCGTGGAACCGGTTGGCACAAGAAGATCGTGAGACGTATGAATTATTGTCCGTCTTTTTATTGATCAATCATGGCGTGCCCTTCTTATTCCAAGGAGAGGAACAAGGAGTAGGTGATTTTCTTCCGACCCATCTTTCGGAGATTCGCGACATCCAAGCGAAGAATAAATACCATGAACTATGCCTCTTTGTAGAAACACGACAGGCACTTTCAGCCGCCAATGAAGTGAATCGCGACCGTTCCCGGGGGATGATTCCTTGGGGAGAAAGTCAACGACCTGGGTGGATCGGGACGAGCCCGAAAAATCCAGAAGGGGAATTGATTTCTTCTGTCTATCAAGAATTGATTCGTTTGCGTAAAGCGGAGGGACCTTTTCAAGAAGTTACGAATATTCAGTTGGAAAAAGGATCTATACGCTATCAAGTAGAGCATTTATCCGTAGTGCTGAATTTTAGTGAGTCATCTGTAGAACAGAATATCTCAGAAAACGTTCAAACGATTTATGGCAAAGGAATGCTTAGTGAGGATCGTAAATGGGTCAACGTGCCATCAAAAAGCTGTTGGATTGGAAAGGAATAGCAATGATCAAAATAAAAAACTTAATTGAAGATTATCGAAAAAATAAGCCTGAACAAATGAAAAAAGCGGAATTTTTGACATTTACAGGTGTGGGGACGAAGGATGTCTATAACATTACTGCACCCTTTGAGTTAGCGGGAGAAGTGGTGCTAGCTGGGCGTGTGGAAGCTAGAGAGAGCGAAGATTCTACTGTCTACTTGTTTAGAGAAATAGCTAAAAATACGTGGGCAAAGATTTCTGATGGCATCGAATTACCATTACAAGATCCTTTTTATACGGTGATCGACGGGAAAGTGATTTTAGGTGGGGTGGAAGTTATTTTCTTGCCAGAAGGTCAGGCGCAATGGCGGACCATTTTTTATCACTTAGAAGATACAGCAACTGCCCACCACTTATTTGAAGGACCATGGGGAATGAAAGACTTACGTTTGAAGCAATTGTCAACTGGTGAAATTTTAGTCATGACACGTCCACAAGGAGAAAAAGGCGGTCGTGGCAAGATTGGTGCTTGTCTGATCGATCAGCTGGCTGATCTATCGATCCAAAAAATCGAAGAAGCGCCATTGTTAGCGAATCAATTTTCTGAGGAAGAATGGGGCGGCGCAAATGAAATTTTTGAGATTGATGGAGTGATTTGGGTTTTAGGCCATATTGCGAATTTTGATGAGCAAGGTGATCGCCATTATTATGCGATGCGTTTTTCTTTTGATCGCAGAAACCATGCAATGAAAGATGTGCGCATCCTTGCAGAAAGAAAAGATTTTGCTAAAGGACCGACGAAACGACCGGATCTTGTGGATGTGGTCTTTAGCGGAGGCTTGGACCTGTCTTCTGAGCATGGTGTTTTATATGCCGGGATCAGTGATGCAGGCGCACAAAAATTAGAAATCGAAAATCCATTTAAGTAGAGGTAAATACAGATGAAAATAGACCGTTTTAATGAAAATCCATTGATTACACCAGAAGATATCAAACCGTTACACGACGGATATGAAGTGATTGGTGCATTCAATGGGGGAGTTGCTTACTATCAAGGGGAAGTCTTACTCTTATTGAGAATCGCAGAGCGACCAATCTCGGAAGGTCCAAAGGTGATCAAAGCGCCTGTTTATGATCCAGCAACGCAAACGATGGAAATCTTATCTTTTGATCGTGAGGATGAAAATTATGATTTTGAAGATCCACGAATGATCCGTAAAAAAGATCAGTTAGATCGTTTTGAATATTTGACTTCTTTATCTTATATTCGAATTGCTCGGAGTAAAGATGGACATCATTTTACGATCGACGAAGATGCCTTTTTGTATCCGTTTAATGAATACCAAACATACGGCATAGAAGATGCGCGTTGTACGCAAATTGGCGATACCTACTACGTCAATTTTAGTTCTGTCTCACCGATGGGGGTCTGTGATTCTTTAGTTTCAACGAAAGATTTCAAGTCTTATCAAGATCTTGGCAACATATTTGCGCCAGAAAATAAAGATGTGTTGATCTTCCCAGAACAAATCAATGGGAAGTACTATGCGTTGCACCGTCCGTCGCTAAAAAGTATTGGGAATTATGATATCTGGATTGCGTCTTCACCAGATTTAGTGAGTTGGGGGAACCACCATCATCTGTTAGGTGTTCGAGAAAATACATGGGATAGCGGTCGAATCGGCGGCGGTCTAGTGCCTATCAAAACGGATCAAGGTTGGTTGATCATCTATCATGGCGCAACCGCACAACATCGCTATTGTATGGGTGCCGCACTTTTAGATTTAGATGATCCAACCAAAGTGATCGCGCGCAGTCATCAGCCAATCATGGAGCCAGAAGCGGATTATGAAAAGAATGGTTTCTTTGGGGATGTTGTCTTTGGCTGTGGGGGATTACTTGATGGCGATCAGTTGACGATGTATTACGGTGTAGCTGATACATCAATGGCTGGTTGTACCCTTTCGATCAATGAGATTTTAGATCAAATGAAAGAAGAACGTCCATGAGCTGGCAACAAAAATATCAAGAATGGCTAAATGAAGGATCTTTAGAAGAAGCGATGAAAGAGCAATTAGCGGCTCTTTCTGACTCGCAAGAAATCGAAGATCGCTTTTATCAGTACTTGTCCTTTGGCACAGGTGGGATGCGCGGGGAACTCGGAGTCGGTACGAATCGGCTGAACAGTTACACGATCAAACGCGTTGCTTTTGGTTTAGCTACTTATATTCGTGAAAAAAATGCAAGCCAACAAGGCGTAGTGATCGCATTTGATAACCGTCATTGCTCAAAGGAATTCGCTGAATGGACGGCGCGAGTATTAGCCAGTCAAGGGGTCAAGGTTTATTTATCTGATTGTTTACGTCCAACACCGCAATTGTCGTTTCTTGTTCGCCATTATCAAGCGTGTGCAGGAGTGATGATCACGGCTAGTCACAATCCAAAAGAATACAACGGATTTAAAGTTTATGGACCAGACGGTGGGCAGATCACTTTAGAAACAGCAGAGAGACTAACGGAACTTTTAGCGCATGGACCCAATGAGTTGTCGATTGAAGCAGACGCGTTGTCTGTTTATAGAGAGACTCAGCTGATTCATCTTTTTGGTGAAGAAGTCGACACTCTTTATTTAGAACAGTTGACGGCAGTCATTCAAAATAAAGAAAACATCCGACGATTTGGCTCGCAGCTTAACATGATCTATACGCCATTACATGGAGCTGGAAATATTCTTATGCAAAAAGCATTTGAGCAACTAGGATTTGCTAATCTCCACGTCATAAAAGAGCAAGCGTTGCCTGATCCAGATTTTTCAACAGTAGCGTCACCTAATCCGGAAGATAAAGAGGCTTTTGCGCTGGCATTAACAGAAGCAAAGAAACAGGAGGCACAGTTGATATTAGCAACGGACCCAGATGCAGATCGTTTAGGTGTCGTGGTTTTGAAAGACGGAGAACCAGTATTCCTTACAGGGAATCAAATCGGGGCTTTATTGCTGGACTACTTGATTCGAAGCAAACAACAGAACCAACAATCCTTGACGAACTTCTTTATAGCCAAAACGATCGTCACTTCGGAACTAGGTGCAAGAATTGCTCAAGCACATGGGATCGAAACGAGAAATACGTTGACTGGGTTCAAATTTATCGGGGAACAAATCCAACAAGCAGAAGAACAAAAAGGGAAAGATTTTTTGTTTGGGTACGAAGAAAGTTATGGCTATCTGATCGCCCCTTTTGTTAGAGACAAAGATGCGATCCAAGCGGCGGTATTATTAGCAGAAGCAGCGTTAGACCGTCATTTATCAGGGCACGATTTGATTGATCGCTTACATGAACTGTATGAAGAATACGGCTACTATGAAGAACATTTGGAAACACAGATTTTTTCCGGAAAAGATGGAATCATCCAAATGAACCAACGACTGGATCGTCTGAGAGAACAATCATTTTCGCACTTAGGAGAGTTTGTGCTTTCCTGTACAGAAGATTACGCTACTTCACTAAGAACGACGCCAAATCAACAATCATCTACGATTGACCTACCCACTTCCAATGTCTTGAAGTATATATTCATAGATGGTTCATGGTTCTGTCTACGACCATCAGGTACAGAACCGAAGTTTAAGATTTATTATTCAGTGAAGGATAAATCTCAACCTTCTGCACAAGAGAAATTGCTTCGCTTGCAGAAGGAATTTCAGAAACTATTGGATAATTTATAAACAATACGAAAAGCCAAGCTAGACTTCTGAACGGAAGAGTCGCTTGGTTTTTTTTGTAGAAAGAATTAAGTGACTTTAAATATTCAAACATAACGTTGTTAGTATGGAAATCTAACATACATAAAAATTAATGGACAATTAGAGAAGAGGAAAGTTTTCTTATTGATTATAAATTGTTATCTAATGACTAGGCATTTACGCTCTGTTTATTATTTATTTTGTTATTATAAATCAGGGATAAATATGTATATATTTGTTTTTTTATCTTTTGTATTCAATGATATAAACAATTTTTTGAATAGTAATTCAAAGTGGATCGGTTTGTGAAGAATGATATCATTAATAACATATCTAATAACTTCAGCTAGACAGATGATTCGATTTGTCTAAAATCAGCGGGTATCTAATTCTTAATTTTGATTGACATAACAATCTATCGTTTTGTTCATAACGTTATGACGTGTGTGAATTGTAGATTCGGTTGGTTGAATAGGAGAGAATACAGCCTTTTACCTTTAAAATAAGTATTTATAATCATTTTATAGTTAGAAATTTCTGACTTTTTCTTTCTTTACGTAAATCATTGCACACTTTCTTTTACTAAAAAAAATTGGTATCAACGAGAAATGATTCGCTTAATAGGCAGTTTGATTTGTAGTTTTTTTATACATATATATAGGAAGAAAGTTCTTTTTCAAGAAAATAAAATAGCATATTAGTCATTAATCTCCTTCTTTTTTTCACTAAAATACTCGTATTATAGGCGTATATATATGGTGTGTGATTTTATATATGAGAAAATACTCATCTACAAACCCGTTTTCTTTGTGTTATTTAAACAACGATTATATAGTGGGGTGAAGGAGGTTATTTTAAAAATGAAAAAAGTGTATAGAGTTCCATTCAATTATTTAGCTGTTGTTATGTTGTTGGTAGCGAATCTGCTGCCTGTGACGAGTGTGTTTGCCGAAGGGGTGGCACCACCGAATGAGAATATATTCGACTCTCCAAGTTTATCGATCAAAGCAGATGCTGAAGCGAATACGGAGAACCAGCAATTAGTGGATGTGACGTATGAAGTGACGAACAAAAGTGAGGCACCCATCAATCAGTTGATCATCCATCAAAAAAATGAAAACGATACACCTGTTAAATTTGATGAGCAAACACTAAAAAATAATCAGAAGTTAGTCGAATCAACCGATCCAATCGTTTCGTTTGAAAAGATGGAAAAAGCAGAAGGAACCCAATTACGAATTGCTACCCTTCAACCAAATGAAACAAGAAAACTTTCCATCACCGGGGAACAAACGAATCGATCCGTAGATCAATTAGCAGCTGAGATCAAACAATCAGAAAACAAATTAGGTGAGCTCAAGCTCAATTTTCCAAAAAAAGAACTTGCACCAACTAGCACTACCTCATCACCTATACAAGAATCTACCGCACAACCAGAATCATCGATACCCAGTCAACCAACCAAAGAAACAACATCAGAGTCAGAATCGACTGTGCCAACAGAAAAAACACAAACAGAAGAATCACAGTCAACAAGTGAAGAAGCAGAGGACCCCGACCCTGGATTACCTCAAGCACCTATGGCTCAAGGCCCTCGACTTGCGCCGACACCAGGACGAGGCTTCGAAAAGCCAATCTATAATAGTGTGCACAAAGGCGAACTTTTTTCTACAGGAAATACTAATCTAAAGATCCTTGATGAAAAAGAGTATCGAGCAAATATTTTCTTGAATACTAAAGCGCCTAGTAGTGGCTATTCGATCAATAACTTTGTTTTAGAATTTGCTGATGTAGATGGCGACCCGACAACATATAATTCTAGTCGCGCATATATCGATTTAGATGGTGCGAAAGAGATTGCATGGGCGGGGTTATTTTGGAGTTCTTCTCGTTATAAAGGCCCTACATTTGGCACAAATCTTTCGGATGAAGAAATCAGTGCACCAGTCAAATTTACTACGCCAAATGGCACATCACAAAGAGTTGCCCCTCAGTATTATCATCGAATTGACCAAGATAAAACTGATCCTGGACAATACTTTGGCTATAACAATACAGGCTTTTCAAATTATGCAGATGTGACATCGATCATTCAAGGAGATGGCAGTGGAACTGGTGGCTATACCTTAGCTGATATCCCTATGACAAAAGCGCTAAACCAGAAAGCTCAATACTATAATTTCAGTGGCTGGAGTCTATTTGTCGTAACAAAAGATCAAGCAAAACATTCTCGAGCATTCAATGTTTACTACGGTGCTAGAGGAAATAAAGCTGGGACAAATAATGAGTTTGTCATGAAAGATTTTATTACAGCCAAACAAGGAAAACTAGAACCTATTGTCACCTGGTTCACTGTACAAGGGGATAAATTGTTTACTGGTGACAATGCGCAAATCAAAAATAGTGCAGGAACTTTTGTCAATATCATCAACACGATCAACCCTGTAGGAAATGTGATGAATGCCACCGTTTCTGATAACGATCAACATATGGTGGACAAGTATCCTGGACAGTTCAATCCAGGACATCCCAACTTTTTGGATATCGATATCGATCGGCTTTCTCTACCAGAGGGGCTGATCAGTAATGGCCAAAATCAAATCAGTTTCAGAACGACTAGTATTGGCGATGACTTCTCTACGAATGCTGTCGGTTTCTCTGTCAATGCTGAGATTCCCGAGCTAGAGATCAATAAAGAAATCGTGAATCCTAAAGAGACCTACAAGATCGGAGAGACAGTCACCTATCGTGTACACGTAAAAAATACAAAAGAAAATTCAGAAGCCGTCAATACGTTGTCTAAGGATGTCTTAGATAGCCGTTTGGATTATGTTCCTGGCTCTTTATCAGTCGTGAGTGGTCCCAATGCTGGTCAAAAAACTGATGCTTCTGGCGATGATCAAGCAGAATACACAGCAGCTAACCGGACAATGACTGTTCGTGTTGGTGAAGGCGCAAATGCTACAACAGGGGGCAGTTACAAAGGAACGACGACTGAAACAGTGTATGAATTCCAAGCGAAAATCAATGGTACAGCTGTTGCCGAGCAATTGATCCCCAATCGTGCAACTGTGCAAGGGACAGATGCAGCAACCAATACAGCACTTGAAAATCAATCGAATGTGGTTGAAGTAAAAGTAGAAAAAGAAGAGTTACCAGGAAAGATTGAAAGCACGAAAACGGTCAATAACCAATCGCCGAAGCTTGGTGAAGAAATCGACTATACGATCAACTTTAAGAATACGGTAGAAAATGGTGTGCTGAATCAAGTGACGATCACGGATAGCTTGCCTAAAGGCTTGACGTATGTCGAAAATAGTATCGCAAGTAGTGGCAATGATCCTAAACCAACATCAATGACTGTAGTGAATGGAAAAGTAACTGCTGTATATCCAAAAATCACTGATACAGCTACGCGATCAATCACTTTTAAAGTCCGAGTGAATGAAGAAGCGGTCGCAGGGCAAGCGATCATCAATCAAGCCATCGTCGACGATGGCGTAAATCCGCCAATTAAACCAGAAGTTCCTGTAACACCTGTAGAAACACCAGGAGTATTGGAAAGCAATAAGTCTGTGAATGATCAGTCACCGAAACTAGGAGAAGAGATCGAATATCGTATCACTTTCCGCAATAAGATCACAAATGGTGTCTTGAAACAAGTAACGATCAAAGATACCTTACCAACAGGCTTGACCTATGTGGAAGGTAGTTTGACTAGCGAAGGGGATGATCCTCAACCGACTAATCTGACTGCTAAAGACGGTACGATCACCGCTGAATATGGCAAGATCAGTGATACGAAAACTCGTACGATCATCTTTAAAGTGAAAGTCAATGAAGAAGCGAAGGTCGGCGAACCGATCATTAATAAAGCAACCATCGATGATGGAACGAATCCGCCAGATGAACCGGAAACCCCAGTGACACCAGAAGAAACACCAGGAGTATTGGAAAGCAATAAATCGGTGAATGATCAATCACCGAAACTAGGAGACGAAATCGAATATCGTATCACTTTCCGCAATAAGATCACAAATGGTGTCTTGAAACAAGTAAAGATCAAAGATACCTTGCCAAAAGGTTTGACCTATGTGGAAGGTAGTTTGAGCAGCGAAGGGGACGATCCACAACCGACAACTCTGACTGCTCAAGAGGGCATAATCACGGCCGAATATGGCAAGATCAGTGATACGAAAACTCGTACGATCATCTTTAAAGTGAAAGTCAATGAAGAAGCGAAGGTCGGCGAAACGATCGTCAATAGAGCGACCATTGATGACGGCACGAATCCGCCAGATGAACCGGAAACCCCAGTTACACCAGAAGAAACACCAGGAGTGTTAGAAAGTACAAAAACAGTGAATCATCAATCACCAAGAATCGGTGATGAAATCGAATACCGGATCACGTTCCGTAACAAGATCCAAAATGGTGTCTTGAAACAAGTAACGGTGACAGACAACTTGCCTAAGGGCTTGACGTATGTGGAAGATAGTTTGACTAGTGAAGGCGACGATCCCCAACCGACGAAGTTAGTGATGGAAAATGGGAAATTGACAGCCGAGTATGGGACGATTTCTGATACGAAATCCCGTACGATCATGTTCAAAGTAAAAGTGAATGAAGAAGCAAAGGTTGGTGAACAAATCATCAATAAAGCAACGATCGATGATGGCACGAACCCACCAGATGAACCGGAAATACCTGTCACACCTGAAGAGACACCAGGAGAGTTAGAAAGTACGAAAACGGTCAACAATCAATCACCAAAAATTGGGGATGAGATCGAGTACCGCATCATGTTTCGTAATAAGATTCAAAATGGTGTCTTGAAGCAAGTAACGGTGACAGACAACTTGCCTAAAGGTTTGACGTATGTCGAAGGTAGCTTGAAAAGTGAAGGAAACGATCCAAAACCGACAAAATTAATAATGGAAAATGGAAAGTTGACTGCCGAGTATGGCTCAATCACTGATACCAGTACTCGTACGATCGTCTTTAAAGTAACTGTCAACCAAGAAGCAAAAGCGGGTGAAACAATCGTCAACAAAGCCTCAATCGACGATGGCACGAACCCACCAGACGAACCAGAAACGCCAGTCACACCAGTAGTGACACCTGGTCAATTAGAAGTAACAAAAACAGTTAACCATCAATCACCAAAAATCGGTGACGAAATCGAATACCGTATCAGCTTCCGTAATAAAGTAACCAATGGAGTCATCGACCAAGTAACGATTACCGATACGTTGCCTAAAGGCTTGACGTATGTCGAAGGCAGTTTGACGAATGAAGGTGCTGATCCGCAACCAACTAGCTTAGAGATAGAAAACGGGAAAATAACCGCTGAATATAGTAATATCACCGATACTACTGTACGTTCACTTGTCTTTAAAGTGAAAGTCAATGAAGAAGCGAAAGTTGGCGAGCCAATCGTCAATAAAGCAACGATCGATGATCATATCAATCCGCCGGACGAACCAGAAACACCAGTGACGCCAGTGGAAACCCCGGGAGAGCTAGAAAGTACGAAATCGGTCAATCATCAATCACCAAAAATCGGTGAGGAAATCGAGTATCGTATCAACTTCCGTAATAAAGTCACTAATGGCGTATTAAATCAAGTGACAGTGACTGACAAGTTGCCTAAAGGGTTAACTTATGTGGAGGGGAGTTTGACAAGCGAAGGGGACGATCCACAGCCAATAAATCTGACAGCAAAAGATGGAACGATCCTCGCAGAATATGGCAAGATCAATGATACAAAAATTCGCTCGATCGTCTTTAAAGTGAAAGTCAATGAAGAAGCAAAAACAGGTGAAACGATCATTAATAAAGCAACGATCGATGATGGCACGAATCCGCCGGACGAACCAGAAACGCCAGTGACGCCAGTGGAAACCCCTGGTGTATTAGAAAGTACAAAAGTAGTGAATGATCAATCACCGAAGCTGGGCGATGAAATCGAATACCGTATCACCTTCCGTAATAAAGTGACGAATGGTGTCTTAAAACAAGTGACAGTGACGGATAATTTACCAAAAGGCTTGACGTATGTGGAAGGTAGCTTGATGAGTGAAGGGGATGACCCCCAACCAACAAGCTTGAGTATGGAAAATGGCAAATTGGTTGCCGAATACACAGGGATTGCCGATACGAAAGTACGCTCGATCGTCTTTAAAGTCAAAGTCAACGAACAAGCAAAAGTCGGCGAAACGATCGTCAATAAAGCGAACATCGATGACCATATCAATCCGCCAGATGAACCAGAGATTCCAGTAACTCCAGAAGAAACACCGGGCGAACTGGAAACAACGAAAACGGTGAATAACCAATCGCCAAAACTTGGGGAAGAAATCGAATACCGCATCACCTTCCGCAATAAAGTGACGAATGGTGTCTTGAACCAAGTCACCGTAACGGATAACTTGCCTAGAGGCTTGACCTATGTCGAAGGTAGTTTGACGAGTGAAGGGGATGACCCCCAACCGACAAGTTTAGACTACAAAGACGGTACGATCGCCGCAGAATATGGCAAGATCAGCGACACAAAAGTACGCTCGATCGTCTTTAAAGTGAAAGTCAACGAAGAAGCGAAAGTCGGCGAAACGATCATCAATAAAGCGAACATCGATGACCATATCAATCCGCCAGATGAACCAGAGATTCCAGTAACTCCAGAAGAAACACCGGGCAAACTGGAAACAACGAAAACGGTGAATAACCAATCGCCAAAACTTGGGGAAGAACTCGAATACCGCATCACCTTCCGCAATAAAGTGACGAATGGTGTCTTGAACCAAGTCACCGTAACGGATAACTTGCCTAGAGGCTTGACCTATGTCGAAGGTAGTTTGACGAGTGAAGGGGATGACCCCCAACCGACAAGTTTAGACTACAAAGACGGTACGATCACCGCAGAATATGGCAAGATCAATGATACAAAAGTCCGTTCAATTATCTTTAAAGTCAAAGTCAACGAACAAGCGAAAGTCGGCGAAACGATCATCAATAAAGCGAACATCGATGATCATATCAATCCGCCAGATGAACCAGAGATTCCAGTAACTCCAGAAGAAACACGGGGAGAACTGGAAACAACGAAAACAGTCAATAACCAATCGCCGAAACTTGGGGAAGAAATTGAATACCGCATCACCTTCCGCAATAAAGTGACGAATGGTGTCTTGAACCAAGTCACCGTAACGGATAACTTGCCTAGAGGCTTGACCTATGTTGAAGACAGTTTGACGAGTGAAGGCGACGATCCACAACCAACAAGTCTAGGCTACAAAGATGGCACGATTACCGCAGAATACGGCAAGATCAGCGACACAAAAGTACGCTCGATCGTCTTTAAAGTGAAAGTCAACGAAGAAGCAAAAGTCGGCGAACAAATCATCAATAAAGCCACCATCGATGATGGCACGAATCCGCCAGACGAACCAGAGATTCCAGTAACTCCAGAAGAAACACCGGGCGAACTGGAAACAACGAAAACAGTGAATCATCAATCACCAAAACTTGGGGAAGAAATTGAATACCGTATCACGTTCCGTAATAAAGTGACAAATGGTGTCTTGAACCAAGTGACAGTAACGGATAACTTGCCTAAAGGCTTGACCTATGTTGAAGGCAGTCTGACAAGCGAGGGAGACCAGCCGGAACCAACAAGTCTAACCTACAAAGACGGTACGATCACTGCCGAATATGGCAAGATCAGCGATACAAAAGCTCGCTCAATGGTCTTTAAAGTGAAAGTGAACAAGAACGCCGTATCAGGGAAAGAAATCTTGAACATTGCCACAGTGGATGACCATGTGACACCACCAGATAAACCAGAAGTACCAGTGGTTCCTGAAGATCCAGATCAACCCAAAGTTCCAGATGGTAAACTGGTAAGTGAGAAAACTGTTAATCAAAAAACAGTAAAAATCGGAGAGGAACTTGAATACCGGATTAGTTTCCACAATACGGTAGAGCATGGTATCTTGAATCAAGTGACTGTCACCGATAAGTTACCGAAAGGTTTGACGTATATTGAAGACAGTTTGACAAGTGAAGGCGACGAGCCACAGCCGACAAGTGTAACCTACAAAGACGGTACGATCACCGCTGAATATGGAAAAATCAGCGACACAAAAGTTCGTACGATCGTCTTTAAAGTGAAAGTGAATAAAGAAGCGGTGGCAGGGAAAGAAATCTTGAACATTGCTACAGTGGATGACCATGTGACACCACCAAGTGAACCAGAAGTACCAGTCATTCCGGAAAATCCAGATCAACCAGAAGTTCCAGTCGTTCCTAATCAACCGAATAAGCCAGACGTACCAGTTGTACCAGAAAAAGAAGTACCTAACCGACCAGAGCCTAGAAAACCTGCTCCAAAGGAAAAGGAAGCAAGAAAGTCATTTCTTCCTAAAACAGGCGAAGCAGTTTCTTATACGCTGATCGCTTTAGGTGGTATCCTAGTAGTAATCGTATTGGTCGTGGCAGTAAAGAAAAGAAAACAATGATTCGCCAGAACGTAAAAAACTGAATAACTGAACTGTATTTAATTTGTAGCAACCTTAATTCAGATGATTGGTTACTCTATCTTTTTTTCGATAGCAAATTTAGCAGAGACCGTCCTCCAAATAGGTGAATAGCAATATTTGGAGGGCTGTTTTTATAGATTATTTGATACTACTTGATTTAAAAAAAATGGGGAAAAATTACTGTCAAGTTCAAAAATTGCACTAAATTATGAAAAAATATGGACTGCTTAATCCTTCTTATTCCTGTTAAAATAAACTATAATAAAGTAAAAGTCTGTCGTATTATCTCAGTGTTTGCTAGATATTTTCACTTAACGTTAGTTATTAGTAGTGGATCAAAGCACAAATATGAGATAAATAATTGTTATTACTTTATAAAAATTATTATTTTTTTAACAAAAAATTCATAACTAACATGTATCTTAATAATAACTAAAGAAAAGGATGTAAGAAAATTGAAAAAAAAGTCTACGTATAAATTAGTTTCATTTGTATTTCTTTCACAAATGTTACTAACTACGCCTTTACAAGTATTAGCAGATGAACAAGTTTTTTCTGCGGATCAACCAGTAACAGCGGAAGCACAAACAGAAACAACGACGGATTCGTCTGATACTACAGGTGAAGGTAACACAACAGATACAACAACGGATGGTTCAGAGGAAACAACGCCACCGTCTACTGGTGATTCAAGTGAACCAACAACACCTGACACTTCAGAACCGACGGAGCCAAGCACACCGGAAGAGACAAAACCGACGGAGCCAACGAAACCAACAGAACCGACGAAGCCGACAGAGCCAACACAGCCGAGCCAGCCACAAAAACCAACGTCACCATCAACTGGCGGTTCTACTGGAGAAACACAACCAACTACACCACAGCCGAGTCAGCCGACACAACCAGTGACACCACCAGCTGCACCTGTGGCACCAACGCCTGCTCCTGCAGCGTCAGTTGCTCAAGAGGTACGTCAACCTTCTGCAACTACACCGATCCAAGATCTTGTACCATCAAGTCAAGAAACGGATGAAGGATCGATCCATTTTGAAAAAGATGAATCAGTTGAGAGCTTCATTCGCAAAATCGGTGAATCTTCTCGAGAAATCGGGCAAGAACATGATTTATACGCATCAGTAATGATCGCCCAAGCGATTTTAGAATCAGCTAGTGGACAAAGCCAGTTGGCGCAAGCGCCTAACTACAATCTTTTTGGGATCAAAGGTACACACGAGGGCAATGGCGTGACATTTGCCACACAAGAAGATGCTGGTGATGGTACATTATATACGATCCAAGCAACATTCAGAAAATATGCCAACTATGAAGAAAGTCTTGAAGACTATGCTAAATTAATGACTGAAGGCTTGACTGGAAATAGCGAGTTCTATTCAGGTGCTTGGAAATCCAATGCAGAAACTTATAAAGAAGCAACAGAATTTTTAACAGGTCGTTACGCAACAGATACAAGATATAACGAAAAACTAAATGGTCTGATCGAAACTTATGATTTAGAACAATATGACAAAGAAGTTGCCGGACCTGAAGTGAATAAAGAAGGATATATCGTGCCATTAAGAAATTATACGATTTCTAGCCCATTTGGTCCTCGTGGTGGTGAATTCCACCGTGGATTAGATTTTGCAGCACCTCAAGGGGAGCCAATCTATGCTAGTAAAGCAGGTACTGTGATCAAAGCAGAATTCCATCCTTCATGGGGAAATTATGTTGCCATTGAACATGAAGATGGCACAACAGCGCTTTATGCTCATCAACAAGAATACGTCGTGAAAGTTGATGATGAAGTTGAACAAGGACAAATCATTGGGTTTGTCGGTTCTACTGGTAATAGTACAGGCAGCCATCTGCATTTTGAGATCAGTCGTGACAACAGCTTATCTCAAGCGCAATTGATTGATCCAGCAACTGTTTTGTTTTAATTAGTGATAATGAAAAAATGCCATTGGAAGGGAGAACTCTTCCAATGGCATTTTTATTTTACTTAATTAGTGATTCATCGGCCGATCAGCCAACAAAACGAATTTGAATGAATCGACTTGATGCCAGCTTTCTGTGTATTGAAAGTGGGTATAATCAGTCAAATATGCCCAGTTCCTAACAACAAAGATGTTTTTTTCATGTTTTCCTAGATCTAAACATTGAGCGATTGGAGTGGTGATATTCTCAACAGAAATTTCTTTTTTTGAACAGTTCAATTTCAAATGTAATTGATTTTCAAGGTAACGATATAGCGATTGGTTGATGATTTCTTTTGTTAGTTCTGGAACGACAGCGGTGCGCAGATAATCTACTTCCAAAATCAATGCACGACCATTCAACAAGCGGCGACGCAGCAAATACCAGACGGATTCACCTAAACTAAAACCGGAATTTTCTCTAAGTTGTTCGTCCACGATCATTTTTTTCAATGATAAGATCTCTGTGTTGAAGGAATGATTTTCGGAATGATATTTTTCTGAGGTTCCTGACAGATCACTAACGAAAAAATCGATTTTGTCATGAGCAATCACTTTACTGCCTCGTGCAGGTATTTTTTCGATATACCCTGTAGATTCCAAACTCTTTAATGCTGAACGGATCGTGTCACGCGTTACGCCAAATTCTGCCATTAATTTTCTTTCACTTGGAAGAAAGGAATCGGGAGGATACTCTTCTTGATGGATACGTTCGAGAATCAGATTCGATAGTTGTTCATATTTACTCAAATTTTAGTTCCTTGCCTTCCTATAAATAATCATGAGGAAAAATTTATTCTTTGCTATTTGGTATGAATTATATCATACCAGTTTCTTTTTAGATGGCGGATTTAGGACTTAATTTTAGTTTAAGAACGACATGTACCTGCTTTAGATTAGAATATGATTATAAAAATTAAATTATTTTTCATTTTGTAATTTGTAAGGGCTTTATTTTTCCGCTATAGTACGTGGTAAGAAATGCTATTTTTGGAAAATCAAAAGTAGCGCCACAATCGTTAAGATAGGAGAAGATAAAGATGAACGAGTTTATAAATAATAAGATGTTGCCGATTGCTGCAAAAGTTTCAAACAATAAGATTTTGATTGCGATTCGAAATGGGATTACCTTAGCTTTGCCGCTGATCATTACTGGATCATTGTTTTTGATTATTTCCTCATTTCCAGTGGATGCTTGGACTGATTTCTTAAGTGCCCATGGGATTGATGCTTATTTGAATAAAGGTGTCACGGCTAGTTTTGGGATCATGGGTCTCGTTGCTGCTTTTGGAATTGCGAATGCGTTGGCTGTTCAGTATGACAAAGACGGAGTATCTGCGGGCGTCATTTCTATATCCTCATTCTTACTAGTCACACCGAATCTCGTATCAGATGACGGTGTCGGAATTCCCACTGCATTTATGGGCGCTCAAGGACTTTTTGTGGCAATGGTGATTGCAATTATTTCGACATTGATCTTCAAATGGTTTATTGATCACAACATCCAAGTCCGTTTACCGGATTCTGTCCCGCCAGCTGTTGCGAAAAGTTTTTCTGCTCTGATCCCAGGAGCATCGATTCTTACTTTTTGGCTGGTCATTTATGCAGTATTCCAAATGACTGATTGGGGTTCAGGAAACATTCACCAACTATTGATGGAAATCTTTGGTGGACCTCTAGGGTTACTTGGCGGAACATTAGGTGGTACGTTAGTGTCGATCTTCTTAGTTTCATTGTTTTGGTTCATGGGTATCCATGGTGCCAATGTCGTGAATTCTGTGATCATGCCGATCTGGTTGATGAATACAGATGCGAACCGTGTAGCTGTTGAAGCCGGTGAAAAATTACCGCACATCATTACGCAACCATTTATGGAAAACTTTGTGTATATGGGTGGTGGTGGAGCTACACTAGGTTTAGTGATTGCGGCAGCAATCGTTGGTTTGAGAAAAAATTCGTCGAAAATGACAAAAACGATGGTTCCATTAACATTGACACCAGGTATTTTCAATATCAATGAACCGGCAATGTTTGGGATGCCGATCGTGTTGAATGTTACGTTGTTGATTCCATTTATTTTGGCACCGATGGTCAATGCTGTGGTGACGTATTTTGCGATGTCCCTTGGTTTTGTTCACGGTACGGTAGGAATTGCTGTTCCTTGGACCATGCCTCCTGTTATCTCAGGTTTTCTAGCTACAGGGGGGCATATCTCAGGTTCAATTATCCAAATCATTTGCTTGATTTTAAATATTTTGATTTATTTACCATTCTTCGGAGTGATGGAAAAACAAAACCGCATGAATGAAATGCAAGAAATTTAAGGAGGAAATAACATGGTGAAACGATTTATTAGCGCGCAAACATCAGAGATCATGAAGATGTCTGGGATAGAATTGAAACAATCGATCAAAGCAAGTGAAGGACGTGTGATTTGTTCAGAAAATGTGGTCATCCGGGACAGTAATATTGAAGATGTCACCAACTCTGAAATTGCTCGTGCGTATGGCGCTGATTTGATTTTATTGAATGCTTTTGATGCATTAAAACCAGTTGTTTCAGGTTTGAAAGGTAAGGAAGAAGAGCCAATCATTCAAACGTTACGAAAAGTAGTCGGCAGACCGATTGGTGCGAATCTTGAACCGGTTGATTTAGAGGCGAAGATGGCAGAAGATCGCCTGGATATCCCAGCGGGGCGTCAAGCGACTCGTGAAACAATGGAAGCAGCCAAAAAACAGGGATTAGATTTTATCTGTTTGACAGGAAATCCAGGAAGTGGTGTGACGAATGATGCCATTACAAAAGCAATCTCAATGGCAAAAGAACATTTTGGTGGCATGATCATCGCTGGGAAAATGCACGGTGCCGGAGTCGATGAACCAGTAGCAGATCTGGAAGCAATCAAATCCTTCATCGAAGCAGGTGCCGATGTGATCTTAGTCCCTGCGGTAGGAACGGTTCCAGGTTTTGATGATGTTGAATTAAAAGCGGCGGTCAAAGTGATCCATGCAGCAGGCGCGCTAGTGATGTCAGCAATTGGTACGAGCCAAGAGTCATCTGATTCTGACACGATCAAACAAATTGCAATCCAAAATAAAATTTGTGGTGTAGATATCCAACATATCGGCGATGCTGGTTATTCGGGAATCGCTCCAGTAGAAAATATCATGGCGATGAGCCGTGCAATCCGTGGAAATCGTCATACGATCGCGATGATGTCACGCTCGATTGTGCGTTAGGAAGTAAAAGAAGTTTGATGCTAAAGGATTAAAGTTTATGAGTAAGTAAATACGCCTAGCAAAGTAGTCATTAGTGATTGCTTTGCTAGGCGTTCGTTTATTTAGCTGAGCTGCTTATTTATCAAGTAACCAGTCCACGATGTATTGAATCAGAATACCATCTACTTGTTTGATCTCATAATATTTACCGGTAATCACTATTTTTTTATGATTATCTTTGATGTGAAGTAAATTGTCAGTTTCACGATTATTGTTGGGAAGCTCATAAGTTACTTGGATATAGAGTGTTTCATCTAGTTTTTTTGCAACAAAATCGATTTCCTGATTGTCAAGACGGCCAACATCTACTAGATAACCTCGTCTTAGTAACTCGACGTAAACGATATTTTCTAGACGATTACTATAATTACCGTCTTTTCTTCCTACCGCGTTTCTGCGAAGTCCAGAATCAATAATGAAATATTTTCCATTCGTTCTTAAATATTCTCGGCCTCTAATATCATACTGTTGTGCACGATAAAAGAGATAACCATGTTCCAATAGGTCTAAGTAGCGATTGATGGTATGCGTGCTCGTTGTGATTCCTTCACTCTTTAATGTGTTCGCAATTCTTGACGCATTGACGAGTTGGCCAACATTATCTGATAAAAAACGAATCAGCGCTTTTAACACTGTTGCATCTTTTAAACCGGCACGCAAGGCAACATCGTTCAGGACGATCGTATCAAAGATCCCTGATAAAATCGTATCTTTGATTCTCTCATCAGCTAATACTACACTGGGAAAACCACCATATTGTTCATATTCCTGATATGCTTGATCAACAAACCGAGAGTCTTTTGCAATGTCCTTAACAGCTAAAAATTCATCAAACGACAAGGGATAGATAGGAATCTCAATGTATCGGCCACTAAGTAAAGTGGCAAGTTCTCCAGATAACATATTCGCATTTGAACCAGTGATGACTAGCTCGCAATTAAAGCTAGTTTTTATGCCATTGACGACACGCTGCCATCCATCGACAAGCTGGATCTCATCAAATAAAAAATATACTTTTTCTTCATCTTGAGGAATCAATGGTGCTAACACGTCCCTAAACTTCTCTGCATCTGTGACTACTTGATAATTGAATGATTCAAAATTGATATAAATAATATGATTTGGTTCCACACCCTGTTCCAATAAATAGCGTTGGTAGAGCATAAGTAACACAGATTTACCAGACCGTCTAACGCCAGTAATGATTTTGATGAAATCAGTGTTCTGTAAATCGATCAATTGATTTAAATAATCAGGTCGTTGAAACAAAGTTATCCCTCCTCCAATATCCTATTGTTGGTGTAAGTATACCATATTTGAAGTTAACTTCAAAAAAATCATTATTTTCATTAAATTTGAAGTTAACTTCAAAAAAATGTTTTTTTACCGTAAATTAGAAGTTAACTTCAAATTTATGTACATGATATAATAGATTTTTCATTGTTTTTCGTTATTATAGAGCAAGATTTATTTTGACAAACCTGAGAGAAGCGATTACACTAGTGAAAAGAAGCACACAAAGATGTGTGCGGTTGAATATGGCAATGCCGCCTAAAAAAGTAGAGATTATTCTGCTTTTTTAGGCTTTTTTTATGGAGGAGAGGTAAATGAGGAGAATCATTTTAATGGGTGCGATTGGCTGTGGAAAGACCACTCTTTGTCAAGCCTTGCGAGGAGAAGCAATCGTTTATGATAAGACCCAAGCGGTAGAATTTCATCCTGAGATGATCGATACACCAGGGGAATTTATTCTACATCGCCAATACTACGCTGCTTTGACTGTGACAGCGGCAGAAGCAGATGTCATTGGTTTGATGCAAAGTGCGTTAGACCAAGAACAGATTTTTTCACCAGGCTTTGGCCACATCTTTCCAAAAGAAGTCATCGGGATCATGACCAAAGTTGATCTAGTGAAAGACGAGAAAGAGTTGGCGCGTGTACGTGAACAATTGCTTGCAGCTGGAGCAACGAAACTGTTTGAAGTCTCATCAGTCGAAAAAACGGGACTAGCAGAATTGATTGAGTACTTAGGAGGAGAATCATGAAAATCTACACAAAAACAGGCGACAAGGGAATGACGAAACTAGTTGGTGGTCATAGTGTATCGAAAGATTCAGATCGTGTGGAAAGTTATGGGACGATCGATGAATTGAACTCATGGTTGGGCTATACGATCAGTCAATTGTCAAAAGAACAAGACGTTTTTAAGGAGGAATTGGAAGAACTACAACAACTTTTATTTGATGTAGGGACTGATCTATCAACGGTCTTGGAAGATGGAAGACCGCTTAAAGTCCAACAAGAAAGCGTAACTTGGTTGGAAGAACGGATTGATTTTTACACACAGCAATCGCCGGATATCGAACGATTTATTTTACCAGGGGGCTGTCAAGGAGCGAGCATGGTCCATGTGGCACGAACGATTGCTCGTCGCGGGGAACGTCATATCGTCCGTTTAAGTGCGACTGCGGCGATCAATCCTGAAGTGATCGTGTTTGTGAATCGCTTGTCTGACTATTTTTATGCGTTGGCGCGTTATATGAATGTGCAAATGGGGCAAGAGGATGTTTTTTATACAAGAGGAGAGAAGGTCTTCCATAAGATAAAAGAAGAAGGTTTATAAAAAAGTGTTTGATTTTTCACAAACAGTATGGTAAAGTGCTGTTAGATTAATCAAATGTTTATGAAAGATACGAATGGAAGCCAGTGAGATGCTGGCACGGTCCCGCCACTGTGATAAAGCGTTCAAGCTTTTAAGTCAGGTCTTTTCTTATTTTTCATTATTGGGCAAACTGTTTCGAGGCAAAACAGGGTGTTGCTAAAAAAATGACGTTTTTTGAAAGTCAGCCCAAGAATATTTGATTCAATCCCACACATAGCACGATGATGTGTATGGGAATATTGGGCTGGTCTTTCAATGGGGAAAGAGATTTCAAGTACAATGGCGTACTGCTGATTCCCAGCGCATGTGTTGATTAATAATTACAGAATAGACACCATACACTGTTGTATGGATTGTAAAAGAAGCAAAGGGGCTTCAGACAAATGGATCTTTTGATTTCCATTGGTTTGAAGTCTCTTTTATTTTGTTTTCAAGGAGGAATGTTCGTGGAAAGTATACAATTCTCGACACAGATCATTGTGGGGGAAGATGCGTTACAAAGTCTTGAGAATGTTAAAGATAAGCGTGTTTTCATCGTTACTGATCCCTTTATGGTAGAAAATGGCATGGTAGAAAAAGTCACGACTTATTTAAATCAGTATCACGTATTTAGTGATATTATTCCTGATCCACCACTTGATAAAATCGTTTCAGGCATCAAAGAAATGGAAAGTTTTCAAAGTGAAATCATCGTGGCAATCGGTGGCGGTTCAGCCATCGATGCAGCGAAAGCAATGAAATATTTTGGGCAAAAGACAATGGGTCTCTTGACTGCCCAATTTATTGCAATCCCAACAACCAGTGGGACAGGGTCTGAGGTGACAAACTTCTCAGTGATCACGATCAGTGAATTGGGGTTGAAAATCCCTTTAGTAACAGAAGAGATCCAACCGGATATTGCGATATTAGATACCGGATTAGTCATGAGTGTTCCACCTAAAATCACTGCTGATACAGGAATGGATGTGCTGACCCACGTCATTGAATCCTATGTTTCCACAGAAGCGAATGGAGTAGCAGATGCCTTATGTGAGAAAGTGGTTGCGTTAGTTTTTGAATATTTAGAACGAGCCTACAAAAATGGCCAAGATAAAGAAGCGAGAGAGCAAATGCACGTAGCTTCTTGTATGGCAGGGATGGCATTCAATTCGACTTCACTAGGACTAAATCATGGAATCGCTCATGCGGCTGGCGCTCGTTTACATGTGCCACATGGACGGATCAATGGGATCTTACTGCCAGAAGTGATTGCTTACAATAGTGGTTTAGGAAATGGTCAAGTGACCGAAATAGAAGTAGCAGAACGATATACGGCATTAGCAAACTGCATAAGCAATACTCAAACGAAAAATCCTCGTTTAGGTGTGCAGAATTTAATTCGTATGATCAAACAGCTACGAGAAAAATTAGAGATGCCAGCGACGTTGAGTGAATACGGCTTGTCTTCAAAAGAAGTATTAGTACAAGAAGAAGCGATTGCCACCGCTGCCTTAGCAGATGGCTGTACGAGAACGAATCCTCGTCCTGCAGATGAAAAAGGCGTGAGAGCAATATTAAAAGCCATTTTATAAAGATTGACATCGTGAAAAGGTTAACATATAATGAATGAGCACAACGGAGTGCTTCAAAATTTAAGAGCAATGGGGCCCTTAATAACAAGCGTAAAGTGAACACTTTATGGCTTATTATTGAGGATTTTTTATTGCTTAAAATGAAGGAGCGAGTCTTGTTTGGAAGAAAAACAACGAATGATCCAAGAATACGTCCCAGGAAAACAAGTCACTTTAGCCCACATCATTGCGAGTCCCGACAAGGAAGTCTATACAAAATTAGGATTACCGACAGGCACAAGCAATGCGTTAGGGATTTTGACGATCACGCCAAGTGAAGCCGCAATCATCGCTGTGGATATTGCAACGAAAAGTGGCGACATTACCATTGGTTTTATCGATCGTTTCTCTGGTTCAGTAGTTATTTCTGGCGACGTGAGTTCTGTTGAAGCAGCATTACATGCTGTATTGGATGGACTCAAACAGATTTTGCAATTCTCTGTGACGTGTGAAATTACAAGAACTTAGTTCGGGGGAGACAAAGCGTATTGAATATGAAGGGCAGAATTGTGATAGTAGACGATGAACCAATCACACGATTGGACACTCGAGATATTCTACTGGAAGCTGGTTATGAAGTTGTTGGGGAAGCCGCAGATGGATTTGAAGCAATCGAAGTTTGTAAAGAGACTAAGCCGGATCTCGTATTGATGGATATCCAAATGCCGATTTTAGATGGTCTAAAGTCCGGTAAAAAAATCATCCAAGATCAGTTAGCAGGGAGTATCGTGTTTCTTTCTGCTTACAGTGATCATGAGAATACGGAGAAAGCGAAGAAATTAGGAGCAATCGGTTACCTGGTAAAACCATTAGATGCAAAATCATTGATCCCAACCATTGAAATGGGGATCGCCAGAGGGAAAGAAACCCAAAACTTGCTGCAGCAGATCGACAAACTACAGTTGAAACTGGAAGAACGAAAAGTTGTGGAGAAGGCAAAAGGGATCTTAGCAAAAGAAAATAATATTTCTGAAGAAGAAGCTTACCAGATGTTACGTACATTAAGTATGAACAAACGCGCACGGATGAGTGACATCGCAGAATTGATTATTATGGATGATGAATAATGGAACGAATCAATACATTATGTCAGCGTTATACCAACCTAACCCAGTCAGATATCCAAGAGCTTTGTCGGACGAGTGCTTATTTAGCAGAGTCTAAGCATTATGAGATGGCAGATGTGTTCATCGATGTCTTTAATGAAATGACCAAAGAAGCATTAGTTGTCTATCATAAGAAGCCAAAACATATCCCCTCATTATATAAATATGAAGTTGTCGGAAAAGAAGCGTTACTAAAAAATGAACCTGGCGTCTTACGGACGATGGAAACAAGCTTGAATAGCATTGGGTTGTTAGCAGTCACGCAAGAAAATCGCTTGATCAAGCAAAACATTTTTCCGATTCGCAATGAACAAAGAACGATCGGTGTGATCATCGTAGAAGAGGGAGTCGAGCAACCGATTGGGGTAGTTGAACGACAAGAACTACAGTCAAACGAGCAAGGGACAATAGCGGTCGAATCCACATTCGATCCTTTGATCATGGACCAGCTAGCCGAAGCGGTCTTGATTTTTGATACGACCACAGGAAATCTGGTCTTAGCGAATCATCGGGCCAAAGAATTATACCGAAAACTAGGCTATCGCGAAATGATCAATGATTTACACTATGACAATCTCTCCCTTGATTATACAACGTTCGAATATGTTCTTTATCAGATGAACGATCAGACCGAAAATCGGTTGATCGAATTAGAGACCGCGTATTTAAATTATTACTTTAATATTCGAAAAGTTTGGATTGATGCAGGATCGAGAGTAGCAATGATTATTCAAGATAATACAGAAGTGAAAAAGAAAGAAGATGAAATCGTCTCAAAATCGGTGGCGATCCGCGAGATCCATCACCGTGTCAAAAATAATTTACAGTCCGTCGTTTCATTATTGAGGATCCAAGCACGCCGTACCACTAGCAAAGAGGCTAGTAAAGTACTAAAAGAAAGTGTGAACCGGATCATGGCAATCGCGATGACACATGAATTATTGTCGAAGCAAGTGGAAGATAATGTTTCCTTGCGTCAAATGCTTGAAGCAGTGATGTACAATTTCCGGCATATTTTCAATCCGGAGAAAGTCCGCTTGACTCTAACGGTTGATCCGACGATCACTGTTTCTAGCGACCAAATGGTTTCCATTTCCTTAGTCGTCAACGAGTTACTCCAAAATATCTTTGACCATGCCTTTGAGGCAGATCAACATGGCATAGTTGAAGTCAGAGGAGAAATCGAAAATAAAGTCATTACGATCACTGTTACAGATGACGGCAATGGCTATGATGTCAACCGAAACAAAGAGACCAGTTTAGGTTTGATGATCGTGAATAGCTATATCAAAGATAAGCTAAAAGGGAAAGTGAAAATTGAATCATCCAATAAAGGAACAAAAACTTGTTTCTATTTTGAACAGAACACCAAAGATGTTGTTCGGTGAAAAAGCAACGATGCTTAAAGATGCGTAGAAGAAATTCTAGGCTGTCTTTAAGCATTTTTTGTTTGTAGAAAGGAGAAAAAAGATGGCAAAAGAAAAAATTCTTACTGTAGGGATCGATTTAGGTACTTCAACGACCCAGCTTGTTTTGTCGGAGTTGACGATCGAAAATTTCGCCTCTGCGTTTTCCGTTCCGCGGATTACGATCTCAGATAAGGAAGTGATCTACCGTAGTGAAATCATCTTCACTCCTTTGATCAATCAGACAATGATTGATGATGAAGCAATCAAAGCGTTTGTTTCCCGACAATATCAACAAGCAGGAATCAAGAAGCAACAAATCCAAATGGGTGCGGTGATCATCACCGGTGAAACAGCTCGTAAAGCCAATGCGAGCAAAGTATTACAAGCGTTGAGTGGTTTTGCTGGGGATTTCGTGGTCGCGACAGCTGGCCCAGATCTTGAAAGTATCATTGCCGGAAAAGGGGCAGGCGCGCAAGAGTATTCGACAAAGCGTCATGCTTCGGTCGTCAACATCGATATCGGCGGTGGCACGAGTAACTTAGTCGTCTTCACTGATGGGGAAATCAATGATACCGCATGTTTTGATATCGGCGGTCGACTGATCAAGGTCGATCAAGCAGGGATTATTTCGTATATTTCACCAAAGATCACAGAAATGATCGAGCAGTTGAGATTGCCGTTAAAAGTTGGAACAAAAGCTTCTGTTCCCGCCATCCAACCAGTGATTGATGAGTTAGTAAAAGTTTTGGCGAATAGCGTGGGGATCGGAAAACGAAGTCCATTTTATGAGTTATTCATTACGAACCGAGGGTTACGGCTAGATGGCGAACTACCAATCGTCACTTTTTCTGGTGGTGTAGCGGATTGCTTGATCGAAGAAGTGACAGATATGTTCAAGTATGGGGATATCGGTCTGTTATTAGGTACGGCTTTACGAAAATCGCAAATTTTCGCGGAAAAAGAAGTCTTACAAAGTAACGAAACGATTCGGGCAACGGTGGTCGGGGCAGGTTCCCATACTGCTGATATTAGCGGCAGTACGATCGCTTATCATGAGCAGATCCTGCCAATCAAAAATATTCCGATCTTGAAAGTTTCCCAAGAAGATGAGTCCTTGCCTGCTGAAGCAATGAGTGAGCGCATCAATGAAAAGCTGGCTTGGCATCGGTTGGAAGAAACACCACAAATCGCTTTAGCGATGAAGGGGATCGTGAACCCGACGTTTGCGGATGTCCAACGATATGCGGAAGGTATCGTTCGAGGGTTATCTGCCTTGATCACTGAAAATATCCCACTCGTCATCATGGTGGACGAAGACATGGCAAAAGCATTAGGTCATGCCTTACATGCGTATTTACCGGGGGATTATCCGTTCATCTGCATTGATTCCGTCAAAGTAGAAAATGGGGATTACATCGATATTGGTCAACCTGTCGCCGAAGGTGCAGTGTTACCAGTAGTTGTCAAAACATTAGTATTTAATTAAGGGAGCGACAAGAAAAATGATTTTAAAAACAAAATTATTTGGCAAAACCTATCAGTTTTCTTCAGTCAAAGAAGTATTGGCTAAAGCAAATGAAGAAAAATCAGGAGATAAATTAGCGGGTGTGGCAGCAACTTCTGCGGAAGAACGAGTAGCAGCGAAAGTCGTGTTATCTCATCTGACTTTAAACGATTTATTCAACCATCCAGTGGTTGATTATGAGGAAGATGAAGTCACACGTATCATTATCGACCAAGTCAACATGCGTATTTTCGGCATGATCAAACATTGGACAGTTGCCGAATTAAGAGAATATATCCTTTCAGATAAAACAGGAGATTTTGAAATCAAATATATTTCTCGTGGATTGACTGCAGAAATGATTGCGGCAGTCTGCAAATTGATGTCGAATATGGACTTGATCGTGGGCGCAAAAAAAATCCACATTGAAAAAACAGCCAACACAACAATCGGTCGCGCAGGTACTTTCTCCAATCGTCTACAACCCAATCACCCAACAGATGACGTAGACGGGATCATGGCTTCTGTGATGGAAGGGTTATCATACGGGGCTGGCGATGCACTGATCGGATTGAATCCAGTGGATGATTCGACAGAAAGCGTGAAACGTTGTTTAGATAAATTTGAAGAATTTCGCAGCGAATGGGAGATCCCAACACAAACCTGTGTCTTGGCTCACGTGACGACCCAGATGGAAGCCATGCGTCAAGGCGCACCGACTGGTTTAGTTTTCCAATCCATTGCTGGATCAGAAAAAGGAAACACTGCATTTGGTTTGAATGCGGACATGTTAGCTGAAGCGCAAGCATTAGCATTGAGCAGTGGTCAAGCAGCTGGACCGAACGTGATGTATTTTGAAACTGGTCAAGGTTCTGAGTTATCATCTGAAGCTCATTTTGGTGCAGACCAAGTAACGATGGAAGCACGTTGCTATGGCTTAGCGAAGAAATTTGATCCATTCCTTGTGAATACTGTTGTCGGTTTTATTGGACCAGAATACTTGTATGATTCAAAACAAGTCATTCGTGCAGGTTTAGAAGATCACTTCATGGGTAAACTAACAGGTTTATCAATGGGTTGTGACGTATGTTATACAAACCACATGAAAGCAGATCAAAACGATATGGAAAACTTAGCTGTGTTACTAACATCAGCTGGTTGTACGTATATCATGGGTATTCCTCATGGGGATGATGTGATGTTGAACTATCAAACGACAGGTTTCCATGAAACAGCGACCGTCCGTGATTTGTTCGGTTTACGTCCAATCAAAGAATTTGAAGGTTGGATGGAGAAAATGGGCTTGATGGAAAATGGAAAATTAACAAGCTTAGCCGGCGATGCTTCAGTATTTATCAAATAAGTGGGGTGCAAGAAAAAAATGAACGAACAACAATTGAAAGAAATGATCACTTCCATGCTAAGTGAGATGGTAGCCGGTGAAAAACCAACAGAACAATCAACAGAACTACCAAAAACACCAGCCACAACAACCAATACGATGACAACAACCATGCCAGTAGTAGAAGAAGGCATGATCGACGACATCACAGAGGTAGATCTACGTAAACAGCTTTTGGTCAAAGATGCAAAAGATGAAACAGGATACTTGCGCATGAAGGCATTTACACCTGCTCGTATTGGAGTGGGACGTACAGGCACTCGCTATATGACTGATTCTACCTTACGTTTCCGTGCGGACCATGCAGCAGCACAAGATGCCGTATTCTCTGATGTTGATCCACAATTGATTGAGGAAATGGGCTTCATCTCGACGCAAACGATTTGTAAAACAAAAGACGAATACTTGACTCGTCCAGATTTTGGTCGTCAATTTGATGAAGAAAATAGCACAAAAATCAAACAACAAACGACAGCAAAAGCCAAAGTGCAGATCGTTGTTGGGGATGGATTAAGTTCTGCGGCTATCGGAGCAAATATCAAAGAAGTACTACCAGCAATCAAACAAGGGTTGAAAATGTATGGCCTAGATTTTGATCAAGTCGTATTCGTCAAATATTGTCGTGTACCATCAATGGATCAAATCGGCGAGATCACTGATGCAGAAGTCGTTTGTTTATTAGTTGGTGAACGTCCTGGACTTGTAACAGCAGAATCGATGAGTGCGTATGTTGCTTACCGTCCGACTGTCGGAATGCCGGAAGCTCGTCGTACAGTGATCTCAAACATCCATAAGGGTGGGACACCAGCGGTTGAAGCCGGTGCATATATCGCTGAATTGATCAAAAAAATGCTAGATAAGAAAAAATCTGGGATTGAATTGAAAGAAGCCGAATAGGAGGAGAATCATCAATGAAAAATGACCGTTTAGGCGCAAACGTCTTGAGTGTTCAAGTCATTCCTAATGTAGATGCTGCGTTAGCAGAGCAATTGGGTTTGACACCAGGGATGCGCTCATTAGGTATCGTGACATCAGATTGTGATGATGTGACTTATGTGGCTTTAGATGAAGCAACAAAGGCGGCGGAAGTAGAAGTTGTTTATGCGAAAAGTATGTATGCAGGAGCGGCGAATGCCTCTACGAAACTAGCAGGTGAAGTGATCGGGATCATCGCTGGGCCAAGTCCGGCTGAGATCACCAGTGGACTATCTGTCGTGACACAAGTCATTGAACAAGAAGCAAGCTTTATCAGTGCAAATGACGATGACAGCATCGTGTACTTTGCCCATGTGGTTTCTCGTTCTGGAAGGTACTTATCAAAAGAAGCCAACATTCGTGAAGGCGAAGCAATTGCTTACTTGATCGCGCCACCTTTAGAAGCGATGGTTGCACTAGATGCAGCACTGAAAGCAGCGGATGTTGAGATCTGCAGTTTCTTTGGACCACCATCTGAAACAAACTTTGGTGGGGCGCTTTTAACGGGTAGTCAATCAGCATGTAAAGCAGCTTGTACTGCTTTTGAACAAGTCGTTCAACGGATCGCAGAAAATCCGTTGAGTTACTAAGGGAGTGTCACGAATGAATGCGATTGGAATGATTGAAGTTCGCGGATTTTTAGGCGCTGTCAGTGTCAGCGATGCTGCGTTAAAATCCGCAGATGTGACCTTGTTGAATGCGGAGATCATCAAAGGTGGACTAACTACTGTCCAACTAATTGGTGATGTTGCTGCTGTGAATGCAGCAGTCGATGCAGGGGTAGTCGTAGCGAAGGCATTGAACTGTCTGATTTCACATCATGTGATTTCACGGGTGGATGAACAGACGCACATCCTTTTTCAACAACCGAAAACAGAAGAACGTGTCACTGAAGTAACACCTGATCGTTTAGAAGAACCAGCCGAGCCGACCAAAGTCGAAACGAAGGTTGAAGCCATGCAGATCAGTGAAACAAACGATCGTCGGGCAGAGCTACAAGCAAAACGTGTGGCTGAGTTACGAAAAGAAGCTTACAAATTGAATGTGAAACAATTAAAACCATCAGAAATCAAATCTGCAAGCAAACAAGCATTAGTAGAGGCGATCATGGCAGAAATTAAAGGAGTGACCCATCGTGGATAAAGATTTACGCTCGATTCAAGAAACTCGAGATTTGATCGCAGCTGCAAAGAAGGCACAACAAGTGTTAGAAACATTTTCGCAAACGCAGATTGATCAAATCGTCAAAGCCGTTTCAGACGCTACATTTTCACAACGTGAACGTCTAGCAAAAATGGCGAATGAAGAAACTGGCTTCGGCATCTATGAAGACAAAATCATCAAAAATGCTTTTGCTTCAAAAATCGTTTATGAAGAATTCAAACATACGAAAACAGTGGGCGTCATCAATGAAGACCCACAGAAAAAGGTAACGGAGATTGCCGTACCTGTTGGTGTGGTTGCTGGATTGATCCCATCGACAAACCCAACTTCAACAGTGATCTACAAAGCCTTGATCGCATTGAAAGCTGCGAATAGTATCGTCTTCTCCCCACATCCAAACGCCTTACAATCGATCCAAGCGACCGTTGAGATCATTCGTTCAGCGATTGAATCTGCGGGGGGACCAAAAGAGAGTGTGTCAGTGATCACGACACCAACGATGCAAGCAACAAAAGAATTGATGACCCACAAAGATACGAACTTGATCTTAGCCACTGGTGGCAATGCGATGGTCAAAGCGGCGTATTCTTCAGGAACACCGGCGATCGGCGTAGGTCCAGGAAATGGTCCAGCATATATTGAACGTAGCGCATTGATCCCAATGGCGGTGAAACGGATCATGGATTCTAAAACATTTGATAACGGAACGATCTGTGCATCTGAACAGTCCATCATCGTAGAAAAAGTCAATCGTGAAGCAGTCAAAGCTGAATTGATCAAACAAGGTGCTTACTTCTTGAGTCCAGACGAAGCAGATAAATTATCTCGCTTTATCTTACGACCTAACGGCACGATGAACCCACAAATCGTGGGACGTTCGGTTCGTCATATCGCTTCATTAGTTGGCTTGAATATTCCATTTGATCGTCGTCTGATCGTGGCAGAAGAAAGCAACGTTGGGATCAAGTATCCATTCTCAAGAGAAAAATTAGCACCGATCATTGCTTTTTACACGGTAGAAAACTGGCAAGAAGCTTGTGATCTATCTGTTGAGATCTTAAAAGGTGAAGGTGCAGGACACACGATGTGTATCCATACTGAAAACAAAGAAGTCGTCCGTGAATTCGGCTTAAGAAAACCAGTTTCTCGTCTGTTGATCAACACCGCAGGTTCATTAGGAGGAATCGGCGCTTCAACTGGCTTAGTACCAGCTTTGACACTAGGCTGTGGCGCCGTTGGTGGAAGTTCTACATCTGACAATATCGGAGTAGAAAACCTATTCAATGTTCGTCGTGTCGCTTACGGTATCACTGATCTAGCGGACATCCGTCAAGAATTTGGCGCTGGCGCTCAAATGCCAGTCCAAGAAACAAACAACCAAGAGGGCAATAAAGATGAGTTGATCGATACACTCGTTGCCCAAGTATTAGCTCGATTACAATAATATGTAATATATATTAATTGAAAACACACACAATAGGAGGAAATTATAATGTCAAGTACAAACGCTTTAGGAATGATCGAAACTCGTGGATTAGTAGGTGCTGTTGAAGCAGCAGATGCAATGGTGAAAGCAGCAAACGTAACATTGATCGGCAAAGAACAAGTAGGTGGCGGCTTAGTAACAATCATGGTTCGTGGTGATGTTGGGGCTGTAAAAGCAGCAACAGATGCAGGTGCGGCAGCAGCTGAGCGCGTTGGCGAATTATTATCTGTACACGTGATCCCACGCCCACATACTGAAGTAGATGCGATTTTACCAAAAGTGGCTGAATAATCATCGTTATAGACATCTAAAATGAAACAAGAGCCAAATGAACCGAAAATACTCCTTATATTTTTGGCTCATTTGGCTTGTTTCCAAGACGAGATCAATGCTTGGAAATAATCCATTGGAGAAAGGAGAGCGTTAAATGGGTGTGATTACAGAAGACCAGTTACGGCACATGTTTCGGAAGAAAGAAATACAAACAGGAATCACTTTCATTGTGCCAAAGGATTGTCTTTTGACTCCCGCAGCCTCCAGCTATTTACGTGAGCATCATATTCCGCTTATGCGAGAAAAACTCGTTTCTTCTCCAATGGAGAAACCTAAGCAACCGATGTTTGAACAAGAATCGTTGATGCCTAGTGTGCGACGAAAAATTGGCTTAGAAATAAAAAAACTGAAAAATCTACTCTTCTTTCATTTATTGGAAGAAAACGATATTTATGCCGAAGGTTGGTTGTATTTAGAATATCAGCAAGATTGGTTAGCAAGCTTTAGTCGATTGGATGGGAAAAAGCGCTCAACTCATCCAAAACGACTTTTAGGAATGATGTATCGTTCCTCCTTGCAAAAAAGAACCTTACGCTATTCAATCAATGAGATCGAGTATCAAATAGAGAAAATCAGTCAATTGTTAGAAGAATTTCCGACAGATTTAGCTATTTTTATGTTATGGGCAGAAGAATTGCAACGTATGATTCAACTGCCGAAAAATGAGTAGGAGATGAACCGATTGGATCATTTAAATGAAATTATCAATGAAGTGGTACAACGTATCCAGTCACAACAACATTCTTTCGAAGTAGAAGCTTCAGGAAGACACATGCATTTGAGTCGCAAAGATATCGACGCATTATTTGGTCCAGGATACCAATTGACCAAAGTCAAAGAATTGTCTCAACCCGGTCAGTATGTCTGTAAAGAGCGGATCACTGTCGCAGGTCCCAAAGGCTTATTCCAAAATGTGGTCATTTTAGGCCCAGAACGAGCGGAGTCACAAGTTGAAGTATCCATGACGGATACACGTATTTTAGGCAGTCGCGTGCCTGTCAGAGAAAGTGGCAAAACCGAAGGAACACCAGGCGTTATCTTAATGAACGGTGAGTCAGCTGTTCAATTAGATAAAGGCTTGATCGTGGCAAAGCGCCATATCCATATGACACCAGAAGATGCAAACAAAAACCAAGTAGTGAATGGCCAAACGGTAAAAGTACGTGTGGAAGCAAGTCGTCCGCTGATCTTTGATGATGTGGTTGTCCGTGTCAGTCCAGATTTTGCGACGTATATGCACATTGATTACGATGAAGCAAATGCTTGCGGCTTGAACAAAGGAGATCGTGGTTACATTTGTAAATAGGGAGGGGATTTCGTGAAGGTAAAGGTCATTCAGCAAGTCACAGAAATGCTGATGAACCGATTGCCCACAGCTGACTATCAGTTAGCATGGATGGACGAAAAAGCAAGTTATCCTAAAACGTTATTTGCTGAACGATCGATGGTCGATTGGATAGAAACGCAAGATCCAACGAAAAGCGATGGCTTAGTCGTCCAACATGTCAGTTTTCCTCAATTGGCCGCGATTGCTCAGTTGCTAACGACTGATCAAAAAACGGCGAGTATCCTTTCTTTTTTGTTCGCAGGAAAGCCTGTCTTGGTTCTGCAAACAGAGACAGCGAACCATTCGAGCCAAATGAAATATCACCTCAAAAAGAAGGTCAGTGAGCTATCCGAGCAATGTCAACGTTATGGGATGTATTTTTTCGAGGAAGAAAATGCAAGCTATGACTCATTTTTAACGGCTTGCCGAAAAAAGGTGTTAGCAAAAGAGTTGCCAAAACGAAAGTATGTCACAGAGAAGCAATTGATCCAGCGACTACAACAAACGAATGGAATAGATCTAATGAATCAGGAACGGTTGACACCTTTAGCTGAGGAATATGCGCTAAGAAATCGTTTATTCAAATGAGGAGGGATCACAGATGTTATTAGGGAAAGTGACTGGAAGTCTATGGTCGACCAGAAAAGATGAAAAACTAAATGGTTGGAAATTACTGATGGTCGATGTATTAGATGAGAAAGAAACGAAAATCGGGTTTATTGTCGCAGCAGACAATGCCGGTGCCGGTGTCGGTGACAAGGTATTGATCAGCAAAGGACAAGCAGCCAGAATTTCAGCTGGTGATCCAGATACACCTATTGATGCAATGATTGTCGGTGTGATTGATTCAATTGAAGAATAAAGGAGTTTTACGATGAGTATCAATGAAATCATTATGTATATCATGGTTCTTTTTATGGTTATCGGCGGGATCGATAAATGTATCGGGAATAAATTAGGATTAGGGGAACAATTTGAAGAAGGTTTGATGGCGATGGGTTCATTAGCCTTATCAATGGTCGGGATCATCACATTAGCACCTGTTCTTGCAACAGTTCTTAGCCCAATCGTTGTACCTGTATATGAATTCTTAGGAGCAGATCCTTCGATGTTTGCGACGACTTTGTTAGCCAACGATATGGGTGGCTTCGCCTTAGCACAACAAATGGCGCATGACCCACAAGCTGGCTTGTTTGCCGGTGCGATCTTAGGCGCAATGATGGGACCAACTTTAGTGTTCACGATCCCTGTTGCTTTAGGAATCATTGAAAAAGAAGATCAACAATACTTAGCAACAGGTGTGCTGAGCGGAATCATTACGATTCCATTAGGTTTGTTAGCAGGTGGCTTAGTTGCTGGCATGCCAATGAGTATGATTTTACCAAACTTATTGCCGATCGTGATCGTTGCCGCTTTGATCATTGTAGGTCTATGGTTAGCGCCACAAGGAATGATCAAAGGATTCAATGTCTTTGGTAAAGGTGTAGTGATCGTTGCAATTGCTGGCTTGGTCATTGGTGCGATCCAACAATTAGTTGACATCACATTGATTCCAGGAATTGCTCCGGTGACAGAAGGTATCGAAGTAGTGGGTGATATTGCGTTGACATTGGCTGGCGCATTCTGTTTAGTGGCAGTCATCACACGAGTGTTTAACAAACCTTTGATGAAATTAGGAAAAGTTTTAGGTATGAATGAAATTGCAGCTGCCGGCATGGTGGCTACATTAGCAAACAATATCCCAATGTTCCAAATGTTAAAAGACATGGACCGTCGTGGGAAAATCATCAACGTGGCATTTGCAGTATCTGCCTCATTTATTTTAGGTGATCACTTAGGCTTTACTGCGGGCGTGGCAAAAGAAATGATTTTCCCAATGATGGTTGGAAAGATTGTTGGTGGGATCACTGCGATCTTTGTTGCAGTATTCATGGCGAATCGTTTATTAGGAAAAGAAAAAGAAGTAATCGTAAGTGAGCAAACAACAACGAAACAAGAGCAAACGATCGTAGAATAGGAGCGTGGCGAAAATGGCAGAATTAGATCGTCAAATGATCGAAAACTTAGTACGACAATTAGTGATGGAAAAATTGATGCCGGCAAAACAGGTCGATCCTAGTGGTGTTGCTTCCATTAGACTAGCAGAAATGACTGTTTCTGAGGAAGATCGCCTTGATACAGGAAACCCTGCTGACCGTGTATATACAAAAGATCTTTTTTCATTACAAGAAAGCCCACGTCTGGGTTGCGGCATTATGGAAATGACCGATACGACTTTTGATTGGACGTTAGAATATGATGAAATCGATTATGTGATTTCTGGTCAGTTAGATGTATTGATCGATGGACGCAAAGTCTCTGCGAAAGCTGGCGAGCTGATTTTGATCCCGAAAAGTACGAGTATCCAGTTCTCAGTAACTGGGGAAGCACGCTTCATCTATGTCACTTATCCAGCAGATTGGCAATCGCAATAAACAAAGTATTTCGGAAGTACCGGTTATTTGGTTTTAAGGATGATCAAATTTCATGCGCTCAAGTAGCAAAAAAAGATATGTGTGATAATCAATCTAAGTGAGTGTTTATTTTTTATTTCAAATATCGTTACATGAGAGCAGGGAAGAAGGTCAAGAATGTACTAAAGCCGAATAACCGGTGCTTCTGAATGGTTTTGGTTTAATGAGTCAAGTGGCACGTTTGAAGTGGCAGTATTTTTTTCGAATGAATGATCTGAAAAGTGAAGTGGTAAATTCTGTTGATTCAGAGTTTATCGCTTTTTTGTTGCTTTTCCCCATAGCATCATTCCTTAGAATTTTCTTGTTTTATGTTATTGTAAGAGAAAGAACAAACTAGAAAGGAAGAAATCGGATGAAAAAAGCGTTGTTGATCGTTAACCCTAGTTCTGGAGGAGAAAAAGCAAAAGAATATGAAGAAATGGCAGAAAATAAATTGCGTCCCCTTTTTGATGAAGTCCAAGTTTTGCACACTGAAAAAAGTGGCGATGCGACGAATTTTGCTCGTGAAGGGGCGCTGGAAAAAATCGATAGTGTCTTTGCGATGGGCGGTGATGGTACGGTGAATGAAGCTATCAGCGGCTTGGCAGAACAAGCGCATCGTCCAAATTTTGGCTTCTTCCCTTTAGGAACGGTGAATGATCTAGCACGAGCGTTGAATATGCCGATTGATCCAGAGGAAGCCATCCAACAATTCTCGATCGAACACACGAAACCGTTAGATATCGGGAAAATCAATGATCAATACTTTATGAACGTCGTTGCCATTGGAACGATTCCAGAAGCGATCAATGACGTTGATCCTGAAAAGAAAACCAAACTAGGAAAGATGGCTTATTTTATTTCTGGCTTCAAACAACTGACAAATACCCAATCCTATACGTTCCATGTGGAAGCTGATGGCGTAGAGGAAGAAATCGAAAGTAGTACCCTGTTGATCGGTTTGACGAACTCGGTCGGTGGTTTTGAAACACTCTTGCCAGAAGCAGAAATCAATGATGGCAAGCTTCATTTTGTATATTTAAAAGACCGCTCATTTTTTGATACCTTAAAAGCAGTACCTGATTTGATCAAAGGAGTCGATGCGACGACGGAGAATCTTGCGTATCAGACAGCAGAGAAGTTAGTGATTTCTTTAGTAGACGAAGAAGAACTAGCAACAAATATCGATGGGGATGAAGGGACAAAACTTCCAGTAACGATCCAAGTATTACCATCACATTTATCCGTTTATTGTTAGAATCAAATTAAGCAAAATCAACTAGACCAACTACCTAAAACCATGAATATGAAAGATAAAAGATAGAAAAGGGCGACTCGGTGATGAAACAAATCAACCGAGTCATCCTTTATTTTTTGCGTTTTTTTGTAAATATTGGATGAATTTGTTAAGAGGATTTCTTGAAGGTTTTATTTATTTCAAAAAAAAACGCAGGTATACCAAGGTGTCGGATGATCAAAGAAAAGAGATCTTGTTTTACAAATGATTTACAATCTTCATCTACTCCTATCGTGAAGTCCATTAGAAATTTACATTGAGTCCATAAAATGAAAGATGTACCAAATAAAAAACAAGGGAGTTTACCACACATGTTTTGGAATAAAAGACGATTGAAAGTTATTAGTGCGATGTTTTTCATGACCGGTTTATTTTTATTAGCTGGGTGTAATTCCAATGCTCAAGCAGATGGCGAAAGCCAGAATTCTGCCGAACCAATCAAGATTGCTTTTTATCCCAATGAATCAGCAAGTGAATTTGAACAATCAAGAAATGAGATCCAAACGATCGTATCGGAAGCAACAGGTAGAGATGTCGAGATCGTCATTAGTACAGATTATAATATCGTGATCGAATCGATTGCGAACGGACAAGTAGATTTAGCGTATATGGGACCAGATGGCTATATTGAAGCCAATCGCAAAAATGAAAATGTTCAAGCGATTTTAACAAATTCGGGTGCAAGTGGCACTCTGGAAGATGCTGTTTATTACAGTTTTATTGTCGTCAATGAAGAAGATACAGCGGAGTATCAAGAGGGTGATGGCTATACGTTGGAACCGATTGAAGGCAAAACGTTTTCCTTTGTCTCTAATTCTTCCACTTCTGGGTTTAGAGTACCGAGTCAAGCAATCGTTGACCAATTTGGACTTGGTAGTTCGGATGAATTGATCATTGATGGTGACTTCTTCAATAAAGTACTTTTCGGAGGTTCTCACCAAGGTTCTGCGGTGAACTTACTTAAAGGCGATGCAGACGTAGCGGCATTTATGAACATGGCTCAATATTTTGATGTCGTGGAAGGTGAAGAAAATAAAGCGGGTGTCGTTTACCAAGTAAAAGCAGATGCAGAGGCACCATTTGATACAGTAAGAGGCGAAAAAGTACGTGTGATCCATTCGATCCCAGTGTTAAATGGACCATTTGTTGTCAACAGAGATAATCTGGATGAAGAAACAGTCGATAAAATCACTCAAGCCATGATGAGTGAAGAAGTGACGAATAATGAAGCGATCTTTTCACCAAAAGACTCAGAATCTGTGGGTCTATATCAGAAAGAAGCGGATGAACAATTCGTTGAAGTCACTGATAGTTTCTATGACCCACTTCGCTAAGAAGTAGAAAGGACGAGCCATGCTATTACAAGTAGACTCGATTTCAAAAACCTATAGTAACGGGAAACAAGCGTTAAAGGACATTTCCTTTCAACTAGAAAAAGGAGAATTTGTTTCGATCATCGGACCATCAGGTGCAGGAAAATCCACGATTTTGCGTTGTATCAATCAGTTGATTTCTGCGAATGAAGGGGTTGTTCTCTTTGAAGATGAGGACATGCAACGTCTAAAGAAGAAGCCTTTACGCTTAAAAAGAAGAAGAATCGGTATGATTTTCCAGCATTATAATTTAGTCAGTCGCCTCACAGCTGTTGAAAATGTCCTTCACGGTAGACTTGGATACAAGTCTGCTGTGAAAGGCTCGATTGGTGTCTACAATGAAGAGGAAAAACAGGAAGCCTTCGATTTGCTAGAAAAAGTCGGATTATCAGAGTTTGCTTACACACGTTGTGATGAATTGAGTGGTGGACAAAAACAACGTGTCGGGATTGCCCGAGCATTGATGCAACGTCCTGCGTTGATCTTATGTGATGAGCCGATCGCCTCCTTAGACCCCAAATCTTCAAAAGTCGTTATGGATTATTTACGGCAAGTGACGAAAGAATTAGATATTGCTTGTCTAGTGAATCTTCACCAAGTAGAAGTTGCGATCGATTATTCCGATCGGATCATTGGCGTGAATAGTGGCAATGTCGTGTTCTCTGGAAACCCAGATGAACTGACAACAAATCAAATCAATCAGATTTATCAGTCTGATGAATTGTTAGTATAGGGAGGGCTTGGATGGATAAAACACTGAATCAAGATCTCTTTCGTAAAAAGAAGCAGTTTTTATTTGTGACACTCTTTAGCTTTGTTGTCGTGTACATTGCCTTTTCACAATTTGTTGGCTTTCAATTTGGTGCAGCTATTGCGGCGATTCCCCAAAGTTTTTTCTGGTTGTTCACCAATTTTATCCCAACGGAAAATTCGATCCAATCTTTGCCATTGATCTTATCTAAATTACTTGAGACGGTTTTGTTGTCGATCACAGCAACGATGACTGCCACAGTATTTTCATTGATTACGGCAATCATTGGTTCAGAGACAACTGGCCTGAATAAGGGAACAAAAACAGTGGCGCGGGTCTTTGCTAGTTTTTTTAGAAATATCCCGATTGTGGTTTGGGCAATGGTCCTACTGTTGAGTTTCAAACAAAATGAATTTACTGGTTATTTAGCCATCACCTTTACAACGTACGGTTACTTGACGCGCTCGTTTATGGAAACGATCGATGAAGTGGCAGGAAGTATCACAGAAGCGATGACGGCGACTGGTGCTTCTTACTTTGCGATCATTTTTCAAGGCGTCTTACCGATGGTCTTTGGTCAGCTGATCAGTTGGATATTGTTCATGATCGAAAACAACATCCGTGATGCAACATTAGTCGGCATATTGACCGGAACGGGGATTGGTTTTCTGTTTGACCTCTATTATAAGAAATTTCGCTACGATATGGCAGGAATGGTCATCTTGACGATCGTCATCATCGTGATCGCACTGGAACTTTCGTCCAATAAAATTAGGAGGATGATTCATTGATATGGCCCAACGACAAAGTGAACTTGAATTAGCGGTGACAGAAACCGTCTTAGCCCAACCGACAAAAATCAGACGAAATGCTAAAAAGAAAATCCGGATTCGCGTGTGGAAAACCTATCGGATCGTCCCTTGGGTCTTGTTTACGCTACTGACTAGTATATCGATCTACACCTTATTCACGATGAATTATGGAGAGGTCGTCTTGCTGGATGCGACGCGACAATTTTTTACAGACTTGCAACGGATTTTTCTCCAGCCAAGACTCTCAGGACGTTTTCCCTTTGAAGCATTGCTTCAAGCATTAGGTATGACTATAGGTTTAGCAGTGATCACCACATTGCTCGGTGGAGTGACAGCTTTCTTGATGGCATTGTTTACAGCAAGGAATATCAGCCAGTCGGGCATATCAAATGCGATCCGAACAGTAATGTCATTCATCCGTGCGGTTCCAACGATCTTGTGGGTCATGATTTTCTCGATCTTGATTGGATTGGGTGCGAATGCGGCGATCATTGGCATGTCTTTTCACACGATTGCTTACCTCACAAAGGTCTTTTCTGAGAGTATTGAAGAAATCGATTCTGGTGTGATCGAAGCATTGCGTGCGTGTGGGGCAAGTTGGTGGCAGGTGGTGTTCCAAGCAATTTTACCTTCTTGTATGACCTCTTTGCTTTCTTGGTTGTTCATCCGTTTTGAGATCAACTTTACCAATGCGATTGCCGTAGGTGCCGCCGCAGGAGCGGGTGGTTTAGGGTTCCAACTTGCGATGACAAGTAGTTTTTATTTTGATTTTCATGAGATCGGCGTATTAGTGTATATGATTTTAGCTGTAGTTGCGATCTTAGAAGTCGTGGCGATCAGACTACGAAAAAAATATATCATTCACGCTTGATTGAGATGAAATTGACTGGAACAAAGGAGAGGAGAACGTCAAGTGAAAGCAGATTTGCATGTCCATAGTTACTTTTCAGATGGCAGCAGTTCACCAGAAGAACTACTCAAATTAGCATTGAAGCATCACATGAATATCCTGTCCGTCGTAGATCAAGATACCTCGGCGGGATTAGCTCATATAAGACAGGTCTTCGCTCCTTCCCCAATCAATTTTATTGAAGGCATCGAAGTGACCGCTTATGATTTCAAACGCCGGCAACAGGTACATATCTTAGGGTATAATCTACTGAATTATCAGTATATCGAACAGTTATGTGAACCGTTGCGTGCGGCGCGAACAAGAAATACCTTACGTCAGTTGAGACGTATCCAAACTGAAGGATTTCGTATCAAAGAAGAGCAGGTGAGACAGTTTGCGAAACAGGCGACCGCTCTTTACAAACAACACATCATGTCTGCGTTGATCAAAGCAGGATATGATACATCGATTGATGGACATCTTTACCGTAAATTATTCAAATATAATGATTTTGGTCAAGAAGAGACAGAAATGATCAATGTCTACGAAGTGATCCAAGCAATCAAGCTCGGTGGCGGGATGTCCGTCGTTGCCCACCCAGGAAAGCTCGACAGTTTCGAGTTGATCCCGGAGCTGGCTTCGTTTGGTATTGATGGTATCGAAAAATATCATCCAGAACATAGTTTGAAAGATCAACGAAAAGTACAGGAATTAGTTGATCGTTTCAATATCCACTGTTTTGGAGGATCTGATTTTAAAGGGAAAAACGGACCAGATTATTTTGGCGAGTGTGCCATGGCTGATGTACGTGAATTTCCTGACGAGTTATTACTCGATGCACAGATGAAAGCAAACTAAACATTATTTTCTTTTTTATCCTATATTTTATTTAGCCCCCCGGCTGAAAAAGACGGTCTTTCCATTCGTGCGATCATCCTTGCACGTGTTGAAAGACCGTTTTTTGTGTAGGTAAAAAGTATTTAGTACGCCATTATTGTCTAAAATGGAATAAACGAAGTTCAAGAAGGGACACTTCAATAATAAGAGGTTACTTCTGTTCCCGCCGTTTATTCGGTTATAGGTGGGGGAGGTGAACGAATGTCCCACTCCCGATCAGCGTGAACCGTTACTTAAAGACAGTGGTTTTTTGTTTTCAAGTGTTGTCAATCTAACGCAGCAACAAATCGTTGAGTGATTTCTTGTGGGCGGGTAATGGCGCCACCAACCACGATACCAGCTACACCTAACGCTTGGATTTCTTTCGCTTGTTGGGGTGTGTGGATCTTTCCTTCTGCAATCACACATACATCGGCTTCAAGAAGTCGTTTGATCAACTGCACATCAGGCCCTTCTGTTTCTTCACTTTCTTCGGTATAGCCGCTTAATGTCGTCCCAACAAAATCGATCCCGGCTTTATAAGCATTGATTCCTTCTTCAAAGGTCGCAATATCTGCCATAAATAATTGATTAGGATATTTCGTTTTGATTTGTTCAATGAATGCGCTGATCGATAAGCCATCGTGTCGTTTACGCAGGGTACAATCAAGTGCAATCACTTCGACGCCAGTGGCGACTAATTCATCCACTTCTTTCATGGTTGCAGTGATAAACGGTTTTTCAGGGGGATAATCCCGTTTGATGATACCAATCATCGGTAAATCAACTTTTTCTTTGATCTCTAAAATATCTCTGACTGAATTTGCCCGAATACCGACTGCGCCAGCTTTCTTTGCAGCTAGTGCAAAATAAGGCATCAAGCCACCATCTTCTGAATAAAAAACTTCGTCAGGTAATGCTTGGCAAGAAACGATCAATCCATGACTGATTTGTTCTAAAAATTCTTGTTTGTCCATTTGTCAAAAACTCCATTCTGAAAACAATAGTAAGCCATTTCTACCAAGAAATATAGCATCCGCTTTCATGAGTGTAAAGAGAAAGGGCTCTATTCACAGCACCTTCCATTGGAAAAATCATTCGTTTACAAAAGAAGGATCAAAATTTTTTCGCATATACTGAAAAAGTTCTTGATTTTTTCTTGGATTTTGGATATGATTTTAACAATTTAGGGTGATTTAAAGAAAAGGGGAAGAAAAATGACGAAGTATCAACGAAAGGTATTATTATCAACATCGGCGGGTATTGCTTTAGAAAATATGGATATTATGTTTTTAGCGTTTTCATTATCTTCAATGATCGCAACTTTTAATATTAGTGGAACGCAAGCAGGGTTGATTGCAACAATCACTAATTTAGGGATGCTCGTTGGAGGTATTTTTTTTGGATTGATGGCGGATAAATATGGGAGAGTCAAAGTATTTTCGCAAACAGTCATTTTGTTCTCAATTGCTTCTTTACTCATGTATTTTGCATCGAATATTTATCTTGTTTATCTGTTTCGTTTTATCGCAGGAATCGGCGCTGGTGGGGAATACGGCGCATGTATGTCTTTGATTTCTGAAAGCTTTTCAAAGAAACAAATCGGGCGTGCATCTTCTGTCGCTGCAATCGGCGCACAAGTTGGTGCAGCTTTGGCAGCCATCTTAGCAGCGGTGATCATTCCTTTGTTTGGCTGGAAAATGCTTTACGTCATCGGTGTCTTGCCGGTCTTGATGGTTTTATTTATTCGAAGAGGGCTAAAAGAACCAGAGGCATTTGAAGAAACAAAAGAAACTGGGAAAAAGACAAAGCTTAGTCATTTGTTCCAAACGAAACACATGGCATGGCAAACGACTGGTCTTAGTCTGATGGTTACTGTACAGATTGCCGGCTACTTCGGATTGATGAATTGGTTGCCTTCAATCATGCAGGCACAATTAGGTCTATCAGTATCGGGGTCCTCTTTATGGATGATCAGCACGATTTTAGGGATGTCATTAGGGATGATGACGTTTGGGATCATCATGGATAAAGTTGGTCCAACCCTCGCATTTGGCTTGTTTCTGATTTGCTCCTCTTTGTCTGTCTTTTTACTCGTACTTGCACACAGTCAATGGAGTTTAGTTGCGGCAGCAGTAGTCGTAGGTTACTTCATCAACGGAATATATGGTGGTTATGGAGCGATCATCAGTAGTTTGTATCCAACAGAGATCCGTGCGACAGCGAATAACTTTATCATGAACCTAGGACGAGCAGTAGGCGGTTTTTCATCGATCGTGATCGGCTTTCTAATGGACCATTATAGTTTGACGGCTGTTATTCTATTTCTGAGTGGAATTTATTTAATCAGTTTCCTTGTCTTGTTGACTTTATCAGGAGTAAGAGATCTGAAAACAAGTTTACAACAATAGTAAATGGATCAAAGGGATATTCTAACATATGATTAAATTGAGGCTGTGATAGAAGCGTCTTGACCTGAACAGTAAGAAAAAATTGAAAAATAGTTATTCATATTTTACAATTGTCTAACTTATTGTTGAAGGTCAGCTTCTGGAACACCGTTTATTCGATTTTAAAGGGCATAAGATGACTAGTGTCTCAGGCCCATTACATAAAATACGTACCTATGATTTGTAATAGCAAGGCATTGAAGAAACTCAAGTTGTCTTTTATCCTTGATGAAAAAATAATACGCATATTTTCTCCACATAATAAAAAATATAAAACATTATTAAAATAAGTCTAAACTATTTTTACTTTAAACATGGTATGATTAATTTAGCTTGATTTAAAAATAGGAGAAGATCAATGGAAAAAAGCATGGAAAAAATCAATCAATTTAGAGATGATCGCAATTGGCGACAATTTCATAATGAAAAAGATTTAGCAATTTCGATTTCTTTAGAAGCCTCAGAGTTATTAGAGTTATTCCAATGGAAGCAACCAGAAGAAGTCACCACCACTCAGCTTGAACGAATCAAAGAAGAACTAGCAGATGTGTTGATATACTCTTATATGATGGCCGACAATCTAAATTTAGATATCGATACGATCATTGAAGAAAAATTAGAAAAAAACAATCAGAAATACCCAGTAGAAAAAAGTAAAAACAGCAAAGAAAAATATACAGAATTATCATAGGAAGATAAGCGTGGAAGGTGGAAGATACATGAAAAAAAAAGGAAGAGCCAAAAAGTGGCTGGTCAATTTCCTATTGTTTCTACTATTATTAGTAGGATTAGCCTTGATCTTTAATGAACAGATCAAAGATTTTTTTGTTAAAAATACGGGAGATGCGTACGCTATTTCTAATGTGACTCGTGATGATATTGTCAAAAATAATCAAAAAGAAGCAAACTTTGATTTTGATTCAGTTGAATCAATGAGTTCAGAAGCGGTGTTAAGAGCCCAATTGAATCGACCAGATCTACCAGTCATTGGAAGTATCGCCGTCCCATCCGTCTCGATCAACTTACCGATTTTTAGAGGGTTAGATAATGCAAACTTATTGTACGGTGCCGGAACATTAGACCCAGATCAAGAAATGGGGAAAGGAAACTATGCCTTAGCAAGTCATCGTGCCAACAATCCGGAATTACTTTTTACTCCGTTAGAAAACCTAAACTTAGGTGATAAAATCTATATCGTCGATTTAGAAAATGTCTACACGTACAAAGCAACATTCAAAGAAAAAGTCGATCCTTCGGCAACAGAATTATTGAACATCGAAGAAGGAAAAGAATTGATCACCTTGATCACTTGTGGTGATATGGATGCCATTACACGCCTAGTCGTCCAAGGAGAACTCGAAAGTATCACACCAATGAAAGAAGCCACCCAAGAAATGAAAAACGCCTTTGACATGCCAACGAGAACGTTTTAGGTAAGGTTGTGAAAAAAGCGATCAGCACTAAGGCATAAGACAGAAAAATTGAAAATGGCTTTTTCATTTTTGATTTTTTTGGCTTATGACCGAAGTGTTGCTTCTTGAACACCGTTTATCAAGGTTGTGAGAAAAACGTTTTGATCTGAGCAGTAAGATAGAAAAAAGCTTTTCATATTCTGATCATCAACATCACAATAGAGGAAAAAGGATAGAAATGGCTCGTTCATTTCTATCCTTTTTCGTTGCTCTCATCGCTTGTATATTGGATTCATTGTGTCAAGATGCTTAAAGTTATTCTCCTTTTAAAAAAAATAAAAACTATGAAAAGGGTTGCATAACGAATGTGATAGTGGTATAGTAAACGTAGTTAATCAATGGATTGTTACTGTTCGGCAGGCAAAACCAGAATTCAGCTAGTAATTACGGGCGGATTCTAGGTTTTTTTATTTTTTAGTTGGGAGGTCGATGTAGATGGTCATAGAAAAAGTCTTGAATAATAATGTTGTCATTTCAAAAAATGAATTAGGCGAAGAAATCATCTGCATGGGAAAAGGTCTTGCTTTTCAAAAAAAATCAGGCGATACGATCTCTGAAGAATCGATCCAAAAAGAATTTGTGCTAAAAGATTCTTTTACTACGCATCAGTTCCAACAATTGATGGCGGATGTCCCATTAGAAGAGGTCGATCTTGTGAAGCAGATCGTCGACCTTGCCGAAGAACAACTAAACATCCAATTATCGCCAAACATCTATTTGACACTGACCGATCATATCCATTACGCGATCAGTCGAGCAAAGGAAAACATCGAATTACCGAATCCTTTATTATTTGAAACAAAAAAGTTTTATCCTAAAGAATATCGAGCAGCCAAACAAGCCCTTCAACTTGTTGAAGAAAAGCTCGGTGTGACCTTACCAATGGATGAAGCAGGCTTCATAGCCTTTCATTTCGTCAATAGTGAACAGGGAAATGGCGACATGCAAGTAACGATGGCGGCAACGAAAATGGTGCGAGATATCCTAAGTATCATCAGTAAATTTTTTGGCATCGCCTTTGACGAAGATTCCTTAAATTATCAGCGGATCATTACACATTTACAATTTTTCACACAACGATACTTAAAAGATGAAACTTCGGATGAGAAAGATGAATTTCTTTATGCACTTGTCCAAGGAAAATATCCAAAAGCATTTCGCTGTGTGGAACGGATCAATGAATACCTGATACAAACACAGCAAAAAGAGATGGGACCAGGGGAACAAATCTACCTGACGATCCACATCCAACGTGTAGTAACTGAAAAACAAACCCAATCATAAGGATTGTTACTGGATCAAGCAGGCAAAACCTAGATTGAAAATATGGACACGTCTAATCACGTGACCGTTTTTTCAATCTAGGTTTTTTATTTTTATCAAAAAGAAAGAAGGAAAGAATATGGATAATCAAGCAGTAGGACGGAGAGTCTGGGAAGCCGTAGGTGGAGAAAAAAATGTTAATAGTTTAGTGCATTGTGCGACCAGACTGCGTTTCAAATTAAAAGATGAATCAATTGCAGATACGCAGAAATTAAAAAATGACCCCGATGTCATCCAAGTCGTTCAAAGTGGCGGACAATATCAAGTCGTGATCGGCAGCAATGTGTCTGATGTCTATCAAGCAATTGTGGATGAACAAGGCTTAGGAGAAGGGGCAAGTTCAGAAAGTGAGGATACTAGTAAAAATCCTTTGAATCGCTTGATCGATATTATTTCAAGTATTTTCACTCCATTCTTAGGTGCCATGGCAGCTGCTGGGATTTTGAAAGGTTTCTTATCACTGGCGACAGTTCTCGGTTGGCTGGCAGCAGAGAGTGGCACTTACCAAATCTTGTTTGCAGCAGCAGATGGTGTCTTTACTTTCCTACCAGTGATGTTGGCCTTTACAGCCGCGAAGAAATTCAAGACCAATCAATTTTTGTCAGTAGCAATTGCGATGGCATTAGTTTATCCAACGATCACGCAATTAGCAGGATCAGGTGTTGCAGTTGATTTCTTTGGTCTTCCAGTGATCTTGTCTCAATCAGGCTATACTTCTTCTGTTATTCCAATCATCTTAGCGGTTTGGGTACAAAGTAAGTTTGAGCCACTTGTGAAGAAAGTTATTCCACAATTTTTACAAATGATTTTTGTACCAATGATCGTCTTGTTAGTCATGGTGCCTTTGACATTCTTAGTATTAGGACCAATTGGAACCGTTATCGGTAATGCCTTAGGTGGGTTGTTCAATTCGATTTATAGCTTCAGTCCATTAGTTGCTGGGGTTATCATGGGTAGCATGTGGCAAGTGTTAGTTATGTTCGGGATGCACTGGGGCTTTGTGCCAATCATCTTCTTGAATATCGAACAATATGGCTTTGATGTTTTGATGCCAATGCTTTTACCAGCAATTTTGGCACAAGGTGGTGCAGCATTAGGTGTAGCTTTACGTACGAAAGATTCAAAATTACGCTCATTAGGGATCTCTTCAATGATTACTTCGTTCTTTGGAATCACTGAACCGACTGTTTACGGTGTGACGTTACCTTTGAAAAAACCATTTATCGTTGCCTGTATTTCCGGTGGGATTGGTGGAGGAATCATCGGGTTTGCTGGCGTAAAAGCATTCTCTAGTGGTTTGATCAGTTTACTGACCATCCCAACATTTATCAGTACCGATCCAGCGCTTGAATCAAGTGTAACTATGGCGATCATTGGTACAGCAGTTGCTTTTGTTCTTGGTTTTGTCGGTACTTACTTGATTGGTTTTGATGAAGAAGTACAAGATGAAAAATTAGAAGCAACAGAAACAACAGAAACAACAACAGGGGATACGATCAGCACAGCACGTCAGAATTTGAAAAGTCCATTGACTGGAAAAGTCTTACCACTGACAGAAGTACCAGATAAAGTCTTCTCTTCTGGGGCAATGGGAAAAGGGATTGCAATCGATCCTGAGAAGGGCGAATTAGTTGCACCGGCAGATGGCGAAATCACGACGATTTTTCCAACAGGTCATGCAGTTGGTTTGACAACCACAGATGGTGTAGAGATTTTGATGCATATCGGAATGGATACTGTCGAATTAAACGGTGAAGGATTCTCAACATTTGTGAAACAAGGAGATAAAGTAAAAGCAGGGGACTTGCTTGTCCGCTTTGATATTGAGAAAATAAAAGCAGCAGGCTATAGCGTGATCACCCCTGTAGTCGTAACGAATACCGATCACTTTGCAGATGTGTTAGAACTTGATCAACAAGAAATTATTGCTAATGAAGATTTTCTGGCAATTGTAAAATAAAAGGAGGAAAACAATCATGACAGCACGATTCAAAAAAGACTTTTTATGGGGTGGCGCAACAGCCGCAAATCAATTAGAAGGTGCTTTCGACCGCGATGGAAAAGGCTTATCTGTCGCCGATGCAATGCCTGGTGGCAAACAACGTTTTGCAATCATCGGAAGCGAAGAATTTGATTGGACGATCGATGAGGAGAAATACCTTTATCCGAATCATCGTGGAATCGAACATTACGATCACTTCAAAGAAGATATTGCATTATTTGCAGAAATGGGTTTTAAAAGTTATCGTTTCTCCATTGCTTGGACACGAATTTTCCCCCAAGGTGATGAGCAAACACCGAATGAAGCGGGCTTAACTTTCTATGATGAATTGATCGATACTTGCTTGAGTTATGATATCGAGCCAGTCATTACGATTTCTCATTATGAAATGCCATTACATTTAGCAAAAGAATACGGTGGGTGGAAAAATCGTCAGTTGATTGAGTTTTATGAACGTTTTGCTCGCACCGTGTTAGAACGTTACAGCAGCAAAGTGAAATATTGGATGACGTTCAATGAAATCAATTCAGCTTTCCATTTCCCAGCATTGAGTCAAGGATTGGTCAAAAGCAATGGCGCAAGTGACTACCAAAATATTTTCCAAGCATGGCATAATCAGTTTGTCGCTAGCAGTAAAGCGGTGAAGATCGCACATGAGTTGCGTTCGGATATCCAAGTAGGCTGTATGATCATTTATGCAACGACCTATAGTATTGATGCAAACCCGATCAATCAAGTGGCTACAGTGATCCAAAATCAAGAGTTCAACTTCTTCTGTACAGATGTGCAAGTTCGCGGCGAATATCCAGCCTATACAGCACGTACGTATAAGAAATATGGTGTGGACGCGGAAAAACTAGAACAAACAGAAGAAGATTTCCAATTATTAAAAGAGTATCCAGTGGATTATATCGGGTTTAGTTACTATATGTCATCAGCTATCGATGAAACCAATCCAGATGCCGATACATCGAATGGAAACCTACTAGGCGGCGTGAAGAATCCATTCCTTGAAGCAAGTGAGTGGGGCTGGCAAATCGACCCTGAAGGATTGCGCGTGGCGTTGAACGAATTATATAACCGCTATGAAAAACCACTGTTTATTGTTGAAAATGGCTTGGGTGCGATCGATAAAGTGGAAGAAGATGGCTCAATCAATGATGATTATCGGATCGATTACTTGCGTCGTCATATCGAAGCAATGGCTGAGGCAGTTGCTGATGGGGTTGATTTGATGGGCTACACACCATGGGGCTGTATCGATTTAGTTAGTGCATCTACAGGGGAAATGAGTAAACGCTATGGATTTATTTATGTCGACCTTGATGATGAAGGAAATGGGACGTTAGCACGTACCAAGAAAAAATCTTTTGACTGGTACAAGGCAGTCATTAAAACGAACGGCGAAGAATTAGGATAAATAACGACTGGGCCATTTTTATAGAAAGGCCTTTCACCACAAAAGTCCTTACAAATTTAATGATTGTTTGAAATTTCTGATAAAATTCTCCTTGTTTTTATAATCGGCAATTATGTTATTAAAACAAGGATATAACAAAGGTACGAAAAAAGTAGGGTAATAAGCTTAGACGTTTTGTTATGTCTAAGCTTATTATTTGTACATAGGTAGACCAATTATCAATATTTCTATTCTTTTTTTTGTTTATTTATGTTATTCTTTTACTAACATAAAGGTGAAAGGTGAAGCTATGAAAAGAACGCGTGTATTATATTTAGAAGTAGCAGACAAGATCAAAGAGGATATTTTTTCAGGAAAGTATCCGGTGGGGAGTATGTTACCGACTGAAAATGAGTTAGAAGAATTGTTCCAAGTGAGTAAAATCACTGTGCGAAAAGCCATCGAGTTATTAGCTACAGATGAATATGTCGAAAAGAAAAGTGGTCGGGGAACGACAGTATTAAGCAATCGTCCCTACAATCGTTTATCTAAAGCCGAAAGTTTTACTCAGATTTTAAAAGATTCCCAATATGAGGTTCGCAAAGAAACGATTGGTTTAGAAAAAATCAGTATCAAAAAAGATCATCCATTATATTCGATGTTTGGTTCAGCTGCAGTATGCTTCAAGCGTTTGTACTATTTAAATGACCAACCATATATCTATTTTGTTCACTATTTACCAAAAGACATGAATAAAATGAAACAAAAAGAATTTGATAAAGAATCTTTGTACCGGTTGCTCACACAGAACAATCACATTATCGACTCTTTTTCAGATGACTTTTCTGCCACGTTTTTAACAGATGAAGAAAAAGCACTATTAAAGACGACTTCAGAAATCGGGATCAAGCGTGTACGTCGATCAACGACGGAAGATCGAGAAGTAGTCGAGTATTCAGAGGCAATTTATCATACGGATCTACATCCTTATCATATCAACTACGAAACATAGACAATCGCAATGAGGTCGGGGCAGAAGTGTGTAGCCTCGAGAAATAAGGCGTCATCCATGAAAATTGTTCTTCAAATTTTTGTGGATGGCGCCTTGTTTCTCGAAGAGGTTACTTCTGTTCCCGCCGTTTATTCGGTTTCAGGTGGTGGGAGAGGCTGATTGTCTCAGTCTCTTTTTGTCAGAATAACCATATATTTTAATGAAAATGTTTACATTATATCATTAATATGATATCTTTTATTTAAACATTATAATGTTTAAATAAGGGGGAGTAACAAATGGATAAATTTGTAGGGTTGATCGAACAAAAAATCATGCCTGTTGCGAATCGGATTGGTACACAGCGTCACATGACAGCGATTCGAAAAGGAATCATTGCGACAATGCCATTAACGATTGTTGGTTCATTTTTTACGATATTGTTGAACATCCCGATTGCGTCGGTCGCGGCAGTCATTGAACCATATCGGGCAATTTTAGATATCCCATTTCGATATACAGTGGGGATCTTAGCTTTATACGCCACATTTGGGATTGCCTCTTCATTAGCAAAGAGTTATCGTTTAGATTCATTAACTGCCGGTATTTTAGCTTTGATGTCCTTTCTGATCGTAGCTGCGCCACCAACTCAAGTGTTGGAAGATCTTGAAGGGATAACCGCTGGACGCTATATCAATATTGCAAATCTTGGTTCAGGTTCTTTATTTGGGGCAATCGTAACAGCGATTTTGACTGTAGAGATCTATCGTTTCTTTATTGAAAAGAAAATCACGATAAAAATGCCAGATGGTGTGCCGCCAGAAGTGACGAATTCATTTGTTGCATTGATCCCAGGAGCAGTGATCTTGATTTTCTTTTGGGTCATCCGTCATTTGCTTGGCTTTGACTTGAATGGTTTCTTGAGTCAATTGTTGATGCCACTTAAAGGCGTGTTAGCAGGGAACAGTTTATTTGGTGGACTACTTACGGTTTTCTTGATTTGTTTCTTCTGGGTATTAGGGATTCATGGACCGGCTATCATGGGACCGGTGATTCGTCCGTTTTGGGATATCTCGATTGCTGAAAATATCGACGCATTCAATGCAGGAACCAATGCACATGATATGCCAAATATCTTTACAGAACAATTTTTACAATGGTTTGTCTGGATTGGTGGGGCAGGTACGACTCTTGCATTAGTCGTGCTATTCATGTTCTCCAAATCCAAGTATCTGAAAAGCTTAGGACGTCTGTCGATCCTTCCTGGTTTGTTCAATATCAATGAACCAATGATTTTTGGGGCACCGATCGTCATGAATCCAGTATTGGGCATCCCATTTATTGTCGCACCCTTAGTAACGACAACAATTTCTTATGTCCTTACGGTAAGTGGTTTAGTGCCAATGATGGTGGCACGGTTGCCTTTCGCGATACCAGCGCCATTTGCGGCTTGGATGAGTACCAATTGGAGCGTCGCTGCGGGTGTCTTAGTCGTGTTCAACTTCTTTATCACTTTAGCGATCTATTATCCATTCTTCAAAGTATTTGAGAAACAACAGCTGGCACAGGAGAAAGAAGAAGAACAAGCAGAGCAAGCCTCTGTCCAGATCACAGATGGTATCACGAACGAGTAAATAGAAAAGAAAGCAGGAGTTAATATGAAACGTTCACTAGGAATCTCTCTTTATCCTGATCACAGCAATCCGCAAGAAGATCGTGCCTATCTCGAAATGGCACATAAATATGGATTTACTCGAATTTTTATGAGCATGCTAGAAGTGACGGAGGGAACAGAACAAGTCAAACAGAAATTTCAACAATTGATCGAATACGCTGCATCACTTGGGTTTGAAACGATTTTAGATGTCGCACCAGCGATTTTCGAACAGTTGAATATTTCATATGATGACATGAGTTTCTTTCATGAATTGGGTGCAGATGGGATTCGTTTAGATTTAGGCTTTGATGGCAGAAAAGAAGCGCTACTGACTTACAATCCTTACCAGTTAGCAATTGAATTGAATATGAGCAATGATGTGGCTTATTTAGAAAATATTTTGAGCCATCAAGCGAATACCCCTTTTTTATACGGGTGTCATAATTTTTATCCTCAAGCAGGAACTGGACTTCCTTATGAATTTTTTGAAACATGCAGTCGCCGATTTAAACGCCAAGGCATCCGTACTGCCGCTTTTATTACTTCTCAAACGGGCACAATCGGTCCTTGGGATGTGAACGATGGCTTACCAACATTGGAAATGCATCGCCAGTTAGGTGTTGTTCCAGCGGCTAAACATTTATTTGCGACTAATCTTATCGATGATGTCATTATCGGCAATGCGTATGCTTCAGAAGAAGAGTTGCAAGCGTTAGGTGCAGTTGATCGGTATCAGACTGTTTTTGCTATTGAGTTTCTTCCTCAGACCCATGAAGTCGAGCGAGGAATCGTTTTGAACGAGCAACACGTTCGCAGAGGAGATATCACGTCGCAAGTGATCCGTTCAACAGAAGTGAGAAAAACGTATCAGGCTGATGCTAATCCTCCTCATGACAATGAAGAAATGTTTCAAGTGGGAGATGTCGTTGTTGGAAATGATCGCTTTGGGAAATATAAGAATGAATTGCAGATCGTATTAACGCCACATCAAGATCCAAGAAAAAATAAAGTGGGTGCCATTGTGGCGGATGAACAACTGTTACTATCCTTCGTCCACCCTTGGTCAAAATTCAAATTTAAAGAAAAGTAGGCGTTTGTCATGTTTGATTTAATTATAAGAAACGGCAAGGAGTTAGGCAAAGAACCTGTTGATATCGGTGTGAAGAACGGCAAGATCGCCTTGATCAGTAAGTACATCGAAGAATCCGGGAAACAAGAACTGGTACTTACAGATGAACAGTATCTCTCTGCAGGGTGGATCGATGATCATGTCCATTGTTTTGAAGAAATGACATTATATTACGACTATCCCGATGAAATCGGTGTGGATAAAGGGGTAACCACGGTCATTGATGCTGGAACGACAGGTGCGGAAAATATCCACACATTTTATGAACATGCAAAGCAAGCAAAGACAAATGTTTTTGCTTTACTGAATATTTCAAAATGGGGAATTGTGGAACAAGATGAGTTGGCAGATTTATCAAAAATCCAAACAGATCTGGTTCATCAAAAACTAACAGAATTGCCTGATTTTATTGTAGGACTAAAAGCTCGGATGAGTAAAACAGTCGTGGGGGGAAATGGGATCACGCCTTTAAAGTTAGCAAAAGAAATCCAAAAGCAAAATGCTGGATTACCATTAATGGTCCATATCGGTTCTGCGCCTCCACGTTTAGATGAAATTTTAGCGCATATGGGAAAGAATGATGTGATGACCCATTGCTTCAATGGAAAGCCTAATGGCATCATTGATCCAGCGACCAATGAAATCAAATCCTTCGTCAAAAAAGCCATTGCTGACGGTGTGGTGTTCGACATTGGACATGGGACCGATAGTTTCAATTTTGATGTGGCAGAAACTGCGCGCCATGCGGGAATCAAAGCCGATTCGATCAGCACAGATATCTATATTAGAAATCGTAAAAATGGTCCGGTATATGATTTAGCAACGACGATGGAGAAACTCTACGTTGTCGGTTATTCTTGGCAAGAAATCCTTGAAAAAGTGACCAGCGCACCAGCGAGACAATTCAACCTAGCGACAAAAGGCAACATCAAAGAAGGCTTTGATGCAGACTTTACGATTTATAATTTTCTCGATCAAGAAAAGCAATTGACGGATTCGAATGGCAATACACGAACGACCACACAGCAAATTATTCCTGTAAGCGTTATTATTGGAGGTGTCAGTTATGACTGTGAATCATGAGAAATTTGGCTTGAATGAAGTGATTAATGCTTCTGGTCGAATGACGATCTTAGGCGTGTCCACTTTGAGCGAATCGGTGTTAGAAGCCCAGCGTTTTGGGGGCGAACATTTTTTTGAAATGGCTGAATTGATGAAGAAAACCGGTGCATACTTGGCAAAACAATTAGCAGTAGACGATGTTCAAATCGTTTCTTCCGCATCTGCTGGAATTGCGCAATCCGTTGCTGCGGTGATCGGTCAAGGATCGATGTACCATGTGCATCACCCTTATGACGAAACGATCAAACGCAGAGAAATCATTTTACCAAAAGGTCACAATGTCGATTACGGTGTGCCAGTGGAACTAATGATCCAACAAGGTGGTGGACATGTCATTGAGGCAGGGTATGCCAACCAATGTTCACCTGACCACATCGAGGCGATGATCACCGAGCAAACAGCAGGTATTTTGTACATCAAAAGTCATCATACCGTCCAAAAAAGTATGTTGGATGTGGCAGAAGCGGTAACAGTGGCTAATAAATATGAACTGCCTTTGATCGTTGATGCAGCAGCCGAAGAAGACTTACTTAAATATACCGCATTAGGCGCTGATCTAGTGATCTATTCAGGTGCCAAAGCGATTGAAGGTCCAAGTGCAGGGATGGTGATTGGTAAAGATCCGTTCGTTTCTTGGGTTCGTCTGCAATCACAAGGCATTGGTCGATCGATGAAGATCGGCAAAGAAAATGTTTTAGGCTTTGTCCAAGCAGTCGACGATTATTTGATACACGGTAGTGAATCAGGTGAATCGATGAAAAAAAGAGTTCAGCCATTTGTCGAAGCACTTGAAAAGTTGCCAGGTATCAAGGCTAAAGTCGTCCAAGATCCAGCTGGGCGAGAAATCTATCGTGCCAGTATCCAAGTCGTTACAGGCTCTGCCAGGACGATCATCGAGCAGCTAAAAGCAAAAGCCCCAGTCATTTATACCAGAGAGTACCAAGCGAACAATGGGATCATTGAGTTCGATATTCGCTCAGTGACGCAAAAAGAGATGGAACAGATCATCCAACGTTTAAATGAAATCTTACAACCAAAGGAGTAATCATGATGTCATTGACCCCAAATTATCTTGAAGATAGAATCTGTTTGAATGTGCTAGCCAATTCTGTCGAAAATGCAAAAGAATGTTATGAAGCAGCCGAAGGGCATATCTTATTAGGTGTTTTATCTAAAAATTATCCGAGTGATGATGCAGCTATCACAGACATGAAAAAATACCAAGAAGCAACGAGTAATGCGTTATCGATCGGCTTAGGAGCCGGCGATCCAAAGCAAAGCCAGATGGTGACTCGCTTGGCGAAAGTATTACAACCGCAACATGTCAACCAAGTTTTCACAGGTGTTGGCGCTTCTCGTGCGGTCTTAGGACAGTCAGACACGATCGTCAATGGTTTAGTTTCTCCGACTGGAAAAGAAGGATACGTCAATCTTGCAACTGGTCCTTTAAGTAGCCAAGGCCCTGCTGCGATGGTGCCGATCGAAACAGCCATTCGTTTGTTACAGGATATGGGTGGAAGCTCGATCAAATATTTTCCAATGAAGGGATTGGCGCATAAGAAAGAATATGAAGCTGTTGCAGCAGCTTGTGCAGCGTTTGATTTTTATTTAGAGCCAACGGGTGGAATTGATTTAACGAATTTTGAAGAAATCGTTCAGATCGCATTAGATGCAGGAGTCAAAAAAATCATCCCCCACGTCTATAGTTCGATCATTGATCCAGAGACAGGTGATACTCGTCCACAGGAAGTCCGTCAGTTGTTGGCTATGATGAAAAAATTAGTGAAAACAGGTGAGTGACCATGAAAATCGGTGCATTTGGTGAAGTGATGTTGAGGCTGACACCCCCTGAATATCTGATGTTGGAACAAACGCACACTTTGCGTATGGCTTATACTGGAACAGGTGTGAATCTAGTTGGTAATCTAGCACATTTTGGAGTGGAAAGTTACTTGTTGACGGCACTACCAGCCAATCGTTTGGGAGATGCAGCGTTAGCTAATTTGAAGAGTTTAGGCATCAATACCTCCTATGTCATTCAAAAAGAACAACATATCGGCACTTATTTTGCTGAGATGGGCTATGGAATCAGACCAACAGAAATTACCTATCAAAATCGTAAAAATAGTTCTTTTGGCTTAGCTACAGTGGCTGATTATACCATCGTGGACTTTATCGATACAGTAGATTTAGTCCACATCTGTGGCATCAGTTTGAGTTTGAATGAGCATTCAGCGGAAGTGGCACTTGCTGTAGCAAAAACAGCGCATAGGAAAGGGAAAAAAGTTTGTTTTGATTTTAATTTTCGTCCGAGTCTAAACCAAGAGCCAGATAAAAAAAGAGTGATGAAGGAACGTTATCAAGAAATACTTCCCTATTGCACGGTCATCTTTGGTTCTGTTCGTGATTTGTCTGAATTGTTAGAGAGGCCGATGGACCTTTCCAGTCATTCTGCCAAGATTCGTTCGTTTCAAGAATTTTTAAGTGATTACCAAATCGACTGGTTTGCTGGTACGACACGGCAATCAACCAGTGAAAAGAAACAACTAAGTGGCTATCTGATGACTTCGAAAGAATGGATCGAAACAGAAGCGTATCCACTGGATAGTTTAGATCGTATCGGAGCAGGTGATGCCTTTGCTGCGGGGATTTTATTAGGCTATAGTGAGAATTGGTCATTGGATCGAACCGTCCAATTTGCATTAGGTAATTCACGCTTAGCCCACACGATCCAAGGGGATGTGCCACTGACGACCAGAAAGCAAGTGGACCAATTATTGACGCATCCAACGATTGATTTGAATCGATAAAATAAGTTATACAAAAAACTGGGCGAAAAATGGTACAGTTTTTCGTAGCTTTTCAGATTCGCTTGACTCTCTATCTGGGAATCAGTATCATAAATGGCAGATAGAAACAGTCAAATAAAAAAGGCCCCCCAATTTTTAGTGGCAGCTAAAAATTGAGGGCTTGAGTAGTCAACGCATTGACCAATCAAGTTTGCCATAGTCAATGGAAACCATCGACCGAGTTCATTGTATCGAATCTTAAAGGAGATTGCTAGCTTTTTTGTCGATTAAATGAATAAAATGTAGGGGCTTTTATTTACTGTGCCAAAAGAGGAGGGACAATCGTGCCCTCTTCTTTTTTGTCCAACACGTATACCCAAGGACGATTGATCAAACAGTAAGTCTGAAAGAACAAGTAATGATCCACAACATCGTTTATTGCTTTTTTAAATGCTTTCTTATCAATGATCAAGGCAAGTCATGCGTTTTGACCTCATGGATCGTTTGACTGTTTTCTATCTTCTATCGGATCAGCCGTTGAGAATTCGTTGATCGATACAAATAAAAATAACAAAAGAAACAAAATGGATTTCTTTCTTCAACAGAAGTCAAATGTTATTCGCAAGAAAGTCGAAAGAAAGAGAATATCACAAAGTAAGACCATACGTTTTTTTAGTTTTTAGTTATTTAAAAAATGGTATTAAAACATAATATATTGAAATTTCACCCGAAGACAAAACACTATATATAGTGTTTTTTATTTTGCATAACACTAAAATACAACTAAATCTAGTCTTTTATTTTAAAAAAACAAGAGTAGAATAAGGGTAGATCGATTAGTAAGGATGTGTTTTTTTTGAAGTTGACTATTTTTTGTGGTTCACGTTTTGGGCAAGATCAGAAGTATCTTCTGTTAGCTGAAACGATTGGAAAATATATGGCAGAAAAACAAATTGAATTGGTTTATGGTGGCTCAGATTCGGGTATCATGGGTGTTTTTAGTCGCACGATCTTACAAAATGGCGGACGAGTAACAGGGATCTATCCAGTCGGGCTATTTTCTGAAGAATTACCAAAAACAGATGTTACCACGTTTATACCAACGGAAACGATCGATAAACGTAAGGAACTACTATTCGAAAAAGGGGAGGCAGTGCTGGTGTTTCCTGGAGGACTAGGTACACTCGAAGAATTTTCGCAGCTACTCTCCTGGATGGCGATCGGCTTGATACCAGAAAAACCAATTGGTATCCTTGATGTTCATGGGTATTATTCAGGATTGAAAGAATTGATTGGGAATTTCGCGAGAGAAGGATTTATGGCTGAGAAATGGCTCAACCATCTTTATTTTTCAAATGATCCTTTTGAGCTGATCAATCAATTATGTGCAACAGAAAAACAAACGAAATCAATGATGCAGGAGATTAAATAATGAGTTATATTTATTTAGCAGGACCTTTCTTTTCAGAGGAACAAATCGAGCGGATTGCTCAGGTTGAAAGGGCATTGACTGCCAATCCAACGGTGGATAGTTTCTACTCACCAAGACACCATCAACACAGTAATTATGAGATGTTTAGTGGCGGCTGGGCGCAAGAAGTCTACGAGAGAGACATGAAAGAACTTGCCTCGGCAGAGCAAGTCGTAGCAATCCTAGATTTTGAACATCAGACGATCGATCCTGGCACTGCCTATGAATTAGGCGTTGCCACGATGATGGACAAACCGATCATCATTTTTCAAGAAGAAACGGTACCAACTAATTTGATGATCACACAAAGTTTACATTCATATGTAAAAACGTTCGAAGCGATCCAAGCATATGATTTTAAGATGTTACCCAAAAGTGCTTATAAAGGCGAATATTTATAGAATGAGAAGGGATTAGATGTCAGTGATATTGATTTCAGGAACAATTGGCGCAGGAAAGAGTAGTTTGACCGATATGCTTGCCAAAAAGATTGATTCAACACCTTTTTATGAAAATGTAGAGGACAACGAGGTACTACCTTTGTTTTACTCTAATCCAGAGCAATATGCGTTTTTATTACAAATCTTTTTTTTGAATAAACGATTTTTAGCTATGAAAAATGCATTGAACCATGATGATAACGTATTGGACCGTTCGATTTATGAAGACAGTTTATTGTTTCATCTAAATGCTGATCTAGGTCGTGTGTCAGATATTGAAGTCCAACAATACGATAACCTCTTAGATACGATGCTTCATGAATTAGATGATGTTGCACCTAAAAAAAGACCCGATCTACTCGTGCATATCAAAGTCTCTCTTGATACGATGTTGGCACGAATCAAAAAACGTGGGCGAGACTATGAACAATTGGATAGTGATGAAACGCTTTATCAGTATTACCGCTCATTGAATGAACGGTATGATCAATGGTACGAAGACTTTGATGTTTGTCCAAAAATCCAAATAGATGGTGATGCCTTTGATTTTGTTGAAAGACCTGAAGATGCACAAGTCGTGATAGAGCAGATCCAAGCAAAATTAGCTGAATTAGAAGAACAGCAGTCTGGAAGTTACTATACCGACAATCAACATGCTAAAGGACAGCAATTAGATTCGTCAGGTGCTATGTAAGGCGAGACAAAAGCAAAATTCGCTTTTGTTTTCAACCTGTAACTGAATAAATGCTGGAGCTAGAAGTTATCTCTTAAAAAATAAGGCAACAACTACAAAAAAAGGAAGAATGATTTTTGTAGTTGTCGCCTTATTTTTAGAGACTAAACACTTCTGTTCCGCGCTCTTTTTTTTAATTATTTGTTTCTTTGTTCGACTCTTCTCGGTTTGTAAAAAACTCAAAAGGTTGATTCGAACCCTCGATCATTTTATGGCAATGGTCACAAAAATTGGCTCTTCCTTGGTCGTTGATCTCTGTGTGTACATTTTGGTTCGTCGTACAGGTACAGTAATCTTGAGTATTTGCTGTCTGCATATTCTTTCTCCTTAGTATATCAAGTGCTTCTTTACTATAGCAGAAACACAGGATAGAAACAAAATTAATTAAGAAAACTTAGAATTTTTAGCGATTAGCACGTGTCAGAAAATTGACTCATCATTGTGGGCTTTCATAGTGAAAAATGGCTAAAAGATGCACGATCTAATGAAAAGAAACATGAGTGGGACAGCATATTCTAAAACTGAATAAACGGCGGAATAGAAGTTACCACTTCGAAAAATAAGGTACCATCCACAAAAATTAGAAGAACAACTTTCGTGGATGGCGCCTTAATTTTCGAGGTTAAACATTTTTGTCTCGACTGTTGCTTTTATGTTGTGCACTCACACTATAACGTATAGATATTACCTTCTTCATCTTCTATACGAAAATTACCGATTTTTCTAAAATGAAAAGTCTGAGTCGAACCGTCTTTTTTACCAACAATCGTATACTCCTCATTTTCAGTTGTGATCTTGACATCGGTTAACACGATTTTCTCTGGAGATGCGTTTGCTGTATCAGTTTCAGACTCAGCATATGTTCGTGTCCATTCCATCGTGTCATCTTTAAATTTGATCTCTGCATTGGCAAGGTCCATGTTTTTTCGGACCTTCAGTGTATAGGTGCTATTTGTTATATCAGATTTATCCGCCTGAAAAGTGGTCGTATTCGTTGTTTCTTCCGTTGAGTGATTTGATTGATTACAGCCAGAAAAAGCGAATAAGGCAAAAATCAACGAAAAGTAAATCAATGTTTTTTTCAAAATAATGCCCCCAGTTGATTGGATAAAGTGATTATACCATTGAATCCAGCAACATGAAATAAATGGCTACAAAAAGTAAGTTTTTGAAGCGATTGGTGTTTTAGAGTGGTTCTAGGAGAAGTTTGCTGGGAAGTAAAGTAAACATTTTTAGTCTCATTGATTCAATTTTATTATTTATCTTAATTGGTCTAGTCTTTTTTTGGAAAACGGTTTATAATAATGATTGTAAGCGGAGAAAACGTTTGCTGTATTGTGATATGCGACATAAAAAAACATAAATGAAAAGAATCAACGAGGTGCAAAAATGACAACATATCAATTTCCAGAAAAATTTTGGTGGGGTTCTGCAGCAAGTGGACCACAAACAGAAGGACGGATACCTGGCGATCATAAAGGAGACAATATTTTCGATTATTGGTTTTCCAAAGAGCCAGAAAAATTCTTTGATCAAGTCGGTCCGGAAAAAGCGTCGCAAGTCTATACCAAATATAAAGAAGACGTCCAGTTGATGAAACAAACCGGACATAATTCATTTCGGACATCTATTCAATGGAGTCGCTTGATTCCAGATGAAACAGGTGCAGTCAATCCCCAAGCAGTCGCATTTTACAATAGCTATTTTGATGAACTGATTGCACATGGTATTGAGCCATTTGTTAACTTGTATCATTTCGATATGCCGATGTACCTTCAAGAAAAAGGTGGTTGGTTAGCTCGTGAAACTGTCGAAGCTTATGAAACGTATGCCAAAACTTGTTTTGAATTATTTGGAACGAAGGTAAAAAAATGGTTCACGCATAATGAACCCATCGTTCCTGTTGAAGCTGGTTATTTATATCGTTGGCATTATCCTGAAGAGTCGGATATGAAAAAAGCAGTTCAAGTTGGCTATCACGAGGCACTATCTTCTGCTTTAGCTATCAAAGCTTATCATGAAACAAAACAAGACGGTAAAATCGGGATCATCTTAAATTTAACACCTAGCTATCCAAGAAATGAGAACGATCCTGCCGATGTGAAAGCTGCGCAAATCGCCGATGCCTTTTTCAATCGCTCATTTTTAGATCCCGCTGTTAAAGGAGAATTTCCACAAGAATTGATCGAGATCGTAACCGAGCTAGAGATTCTTCCGGACATGCAAGAAGAAGATCTAGCAATCATCAAAAATAATACGGTAGATCTTTTAGGAATCAATTATTACCAACCACGTCGTGTCAAAGCCAAAGAAACAGCAGTCGATACAACAAACGGCCCAATGCCCGAAGATTACTTTGATAACTATGAAATGCCGGGACGTAAAATGAATCCTTATCGCGGGTGGGAGATTTATGAAAAAGGTATTTACGATATTTTGATCAATGTTCGAGACAACTACGGCAACATCGACTGTTTTATCTCAGAAAACGGTATGGGTGTTGAAAATGAAGCCCGCTTTATTGAAGCTGACGGAATGATCCATGATGATTATCGCATCGAATTTGTCCAAGAACACTTAAAATATGTGCATCAAGCAATCGAAGAAGGTGCGAACTGCTTAGGTTATCACATGTGGACGTGTATGGATAACTGGTCATGGACGAATGCGTATAAAAATCGCTATGGCTTTATTTCAGTCGATCTAGCTGATGGCAAACGGACGATCAAAAAATCTGGCTACTGGTTCAAAGAAGTAGCTGATACAAATAGTTTTTCTATTTGATTAGAAATTTGTTCTTTTTTGAAATTTTTTAATTTTAAAAATGATCCCGAGATTCACGATGATCTCGGGATTTTCACTTTTATAAAACATTAATATGTGTTATTTTTTATCTTTTTCTTTAATTTCTTCGCTTAACGTTTCATTTTTTGTATATAATAGATTAGGTAAATTTGAATGGGAGTGGAAGAAGGTATGCGAAAAAAAAGGCCTTTTCTTCTCTTTTGGTTAATTGGCTTTTTTATAATACTTATGTTATCCGCAGTATTTTCTGGTAAAATGACCGCTGATCTTGCGCACAAAGAACCAGAAACAACCATTGCAAATAAAGCTTCAGTAGATGAATTCAAAAAAGAATTTTCAACCTATTGGTGGGCGGACTACGAAGTTGTAGCGAACTATGAAAAGGGAGAATTAGAGATTTATCTGCCAAAAGACAAGGAAAAAAATCAATTCATCAATGTGAATGATGTATTAAGTGCCATTTCAATCAGGCAAGTCCAACACGGAGACAAGCACTTGAGTGTGCTGCTTTTGACCGAAGATAAACAGAAAGTCGCACGGTTAAAAAATGGAAAGGTATCTTCTAGTTATTCTGAAAAAGTAGACCCAGAAATGGTCAATCAACGCTTGACTGAATGGCGGAAGACGACAGAAGAAATCCAAGAAATAACTGAAACCACCACCTCTTCCTCTGAAGAGACGTCCAATACGACTAATTCTAGTGTAGTAACTGGACCGTAACAGCAACAAGCGCATAAACAAGTGAAAAAAGTTCAAATTTTCGAACATAAAAATATTGAGATCAGCTAGTTGAAGAGTTGGCGCAAGAAATGTTCAGCTCTGATCAATAAGGCGGAATCTAGGCAAATTAAAGCAATTTGCCTAGATTCCGCCTTGTTTTTGAAGCATTTACTTTCCGGAAAGCAGAAAAGCATCTGTAGAACACCAGTTATTAATTTATAAAAAAGAGTAAAAAATCAGACTTTTTTAGCAAAAACGAAATGTTTAGGAGCAAAATAGACAGGAACAATAATTTAGAGAGAAGTGGTGACTTTGACACAACTAAAAAAAATTGGCCAACATCAAGTACTCATCATTTTGATTGCTGGCTTTTTCTTTTGGATGAAAACGATTTTTGCTTACTACACTGATTTTTCTTTAGGCGTAGAAGGAAGCATCCAAACGTTTATTTTATGGATCAATCCAATAGCAACAACACTATTATTTTTTGGTATTTCCTTGTATTTTAAGAAAGTCAGAACAAGTTTGATCGTTTTATTTATCATCGATTTTTTAAACACATTATTGCTATATTTGAATATTATTTTCTATCGTGAGTTCACCGACTTTATTACTGTTAAATCAGCACTAGGTTTCTCCAAGGTTTCCCAAGGATTGTCTGGTAGCTCTTTTTCTCTGATGAAGCCACATGATATTTTATATTGGATCGATATCGCTGTCTTTGCTTTTTTGCTGATTCGCGTATTTATAAAAAAAATACCATTAAAGGCACCCCCTGTGCGTAAGCCAGTGGCGGTTGCGGTGACTTGTTTGTCTGCTTTGATCTTCTCTGGGAATCTGGCAATGAGTGAAGCGAATCGCCCTCAATTATTGCAACGGACATTCGATCGTTCTTATATTGTCAAATATCTTGGACTTGATGCCTATACGATCTATGATGGGATAAAAACAGGGATCACTAGTAGTGTCAGAGCGCACGCAAGCAGCAATGGCTTAGATGAAGTTCTCGATTACACCAAATCTCACTACGCTGCTCCTGATCCAGAGATGTTTGGACTTGCAAAAGGAAGAAATGTGATCGTATTGCATTTGGAAAGTTTTCAACAATTTTTGATCAATATGAAAGTAGATGGACAAGAAGTCACTCCTTTTTTAAATAGTCTCTTTACCGACCAAGGAACAATCAGTTTTGATAACTTTTTCCATGAAGTTGGCCAAGGGAAAACTAGTGATGCTGAAAACATGTTGGAAACTGGAACGTTTGGGTTGCCTCAAGGTTCGTTGTTTACAGAATTAGGTTCAGATAATGTGTTCCAAGCTGCTCCAGCCATCTTGGATCAGACACAAGGCTATACCAGTGCGGTTTTTCATGGGAATGTCGGTAGTTTCTGGAATCGTGATCATGTATACAAAAATCTAGGGTATGATAATTTCTTTGATCGCTCATATTTCGATGATTCAGATGAGATGCTTGGCTATGGTATTTTAGATAAAAATCTATTTCGAGAATCCGCAAACTATCTCGAACATTTGCAACAACCATTTTATGCGAAGTTTCTTTCTGTCACGAATCACACCCCTTATTATACAGATGACAAAAACTTTGATTTTCCTTCGTTGAATACAGGAAATAGTACCGTTGATAATTATGTGCGAACGGCTCATTATTTAGATCAGTCTCTCAAACAGTTCTTTACTTATTTGAAAGCTTCTGGGATTTATGACCATTCGATGTTCGTGATTTACGGGGATCATTTTGGTATCTCGAATACGGACAATAAAGACCTTGCTTCAGCACTAGGAAAAGATCCAGAAACATGGGGCGATTTTGATAATGCGCAGATGCAAAGAGTACCGCTGATGTTCCATATTCCAGGTTATACAAAAGGAACAGTCAAACATGAGTATGGTGGTGAAATCGATGTTTTACCAACTTTACTCCATTTATTAGGAATCGAGGATAAAAATTATATCCATTTTGGTACAGATTTACTTTCACCTCAACATGATCAAGTCGTGGCATTTAGAAATGGAAATTTTGTCGCGCCGGATTACACCGTACTAGGTGGAAAAATCTATGATACGAAAACAGGGGCATTACTTGAAGAAAACCAAGCAGCGGAACAAAAAGTCGCACAAGAACAAAATCAGGTAAAAACAGCTTTGAGTCTTTCTGATAAACTCAATCAAGAAAATCTCTTGCGATTCTATGTGCCAAATGGATTTACGACGATCGATCCTGCAAAGTATGACTATAAGAATCAAGTGCAACGGAATCAACAAATTGAAAAAGAAAAAGGTGCAGCCTCAACAAGTGTCTATTCTAAAAACCATGATCAAACGACAACCAATCTATACCCCGCAGAGGATGGATTGGCGGACAAACCATAGACATGGCTAGATGTCGGTGAAGGAGCAAGCTAGCTAAACGCTTCTTTCACAACCTATGATAAACGGTGTTCAGGTCAAAGCGCTTCTTTCACAACCTTACTAAACTTCTAAAAAGTTGTAATTTTCACTTTTTAGAAGTTTTTTTATTGTTCTTCAAATATTTTTTTTATTTATGCGTACTTAATTAGTGAATGCAATAAATATTTCGATAGTTAGTTCTCTTTTTCGGTTGTTGTTCTGACGAAGAGGATCTTATTGGAAAATGCACACACTAAAGGAGGCATATTATGCACGATGGAGAATTGATCAAAAAATTACGGGTAAGTCGCAAGTTGACACAGTCACAATTGGCAGAGGGAATCTGTTCAAAAACTTCGCTTGTGGGGATCGAGAATCGTACGATCAAAAAAATTTCTTTTTTAACACTGATGGCATTCCTTGATCGATTGAATATCACACTTACTGAATACGAATCGCTACGAAATCAAGTGGAAGAACCACGGAAAACGAGAAAAACACGCAATCTATTGAATAAAGTACAGGAGGAAGATTTTGATCCCTACAAAGAAATTGCCGACAATCGCAAGCAATTTAAGCGAACGGCTGATCTTTACTATCTTGTATTGAATATACATATGTATTGGAAATCAAGTGTGAAGCCAGATATCCAATTGGAATTTTTGGGATATGAGATACGAATGATCGAAGATTACTTTATGAAAATGAAAGAATTTGGTCGATATGAACTAGACTTATTAACAGAGTTTCCCTTTATTTTCAGTGATTCCTTTATCGAAAACAATTATTTGAAAATTAAAAAAAGAATGCGTAAAGCAATGAAGTCAGGTTATGATCAGTGTTTGTTTCTTTTTTTGAAGAATTTGACTGTCTATTATATCGACAAAAAAAGATATAAAAAAGCACGAAGTATCAATGAAGATATGTATCGTTGTCTAGGTTTGAAATCAAAGACAGCAGTCATTTACGAGAGTTTGATGTCCGATTATTATCGTCGATTGATCGCCACAGCTTTAGGGGAACCCATCAAAAAAGAGGAATTTGAGTCATTATTTGCAGTGATCGAGTATACCTTAGGCAAAGAAGAGCGAGATGAATTAGAAGAAAAACTATGGTCTATCCAAGCACAACGCTAGAGATTTGGTGAGAGCGGCTATTTAGTGGGTATTTGACTTAATACAAAAGGAAAACCAGTCCCTCTAGTATTGAGTCAATACTCTCACTAAACGTGTGACGTATGACCCCTATCAGAAGGACTGGCATATCAATATTTTGATCAAAAAAATGATGCACATAAAAAGTCAGTGATCAAAAAATTCATTTTTTCGCATCTTCTACTTTCTTTGTATCGAATGGCGGAAAGAAACGTGTGATCTCAGTATTGGCTGCATCTCGTGAATCCGAAGCGTGAATGATATTTTCTGTTCCAGGTAAGGCAAAGTCGCCTCGGATCGTCCCAGGAACAGCATCGGCTGCTTTTGTTGCACCGACCATTTTGCGTACGAGATCGATCACATCTTCACCTGTTAATACCAGATAGACGACTGGACCAGAAGTCATATAGTCGATCAAGTCATCGAAAAAGCTTCGATTAGATAGATGTTGATAGTGTTCTTTTGCTAGTTTTTCAGTCATCGTCGCGAATTTCATTTCAGCGATTGCGAATCCTTTTTCTTCAAAACGCTGGATGATTCGGCCAATCAAATGACGTCTTACCCCATCAGGTTTGATAATAACAAGTGTACGTTCCATATCCTTCACTCCGATCTGTTGTGATAAGCTCATTATACCTAGAGAAAGAAAACATGACAAACGAATCCCTTATAGTTTCAATTTTTTTGAAAATGTGTTTGACATTCCAGCCAATAGTTGTTACATTAGGTGAGGAAAAACTGAATAAGATTTGTTAGGTGAGGCTCCTATACAAACATAGGCTACTGCCCAAAAATGTCGAGAGACGCCAATGGGTAGAACAGGAATTGTCGAGATAAGGCTTTTCATAAGGTAGCTAAAAGCTCTTTTGCTTTTTACGTTGTATAGTGCCAAAACTCAACGAGTAGATCATCCATGCTTTTTTTTGTGCACTTTTTTGACCTTTCGCTGAGTTTTGGCGAAAGGTTTTTTGTTTCTCACCAATCTGTTTTTTCAAATAAAAAGGTGTTAGAGGGTGATCAAGTTGGGAAGTTGAAGTATCCAGTAGTAGGCCAAGGAAGTAATTTAAGTAAACGAAAGGAGATGAGAACAAATGGATGAAAGTCCGGTGTACAAGGAGACAAAGGGTTGGTATGTTGAGACTATTATCTATCTGTTCTCAGCGCCTTTAAAACACTCTGTCTCCGTTGATTAGATAAACGATCAAGCGCACAGCGATATAGTATGTGCTTGATAAGATCAAAGGAGGAACACGAGATGGAAAAAAAGAAAGAAACAAGAAAAGTCTACGCTGGTTTTGCTAGTAAAAATAAGCAACAGTTATTTGACTTATTTCAAACAACACAAAAAGGCTTGTCTTCAGAACAAGTTGAAAATTTAAGAGAAACTTATGGAAATAACAGTATTTCATATGGAAAGAAAACGCCGTTTATTGTAGAAGTGATCAAGGCGTTTATCACCCCTTTCACATTAGTATTGATTGCTTTAGGAATTATTTCTTTTATCACCGAGTATCTATTAGCTGCTCCAGCAGATAAAGATTTGTTCGGTGTAATCATTATTTTTGCCATGGTGTTAGTCAGTGGCACGATGACCTTGATCCAATCCGTACGTTCGAACCAAGCTGCTGAAAAGTTGAAATCATTGGTGAAAGTAACAGCTGCCGTAAAACGAGATGGTGAATACAAAGAAATTCCTATGGAGGAAATTGTTTGTGGCGATCAAGTTCGTTTGTCAGCGGGAGATATGATCCCAGCAGACATGCGATTGCTTTCTGCTAAAGATTTATTTATCTCACAAGCGGCATTAACGGGTGAAAGCTATCCTGTTGAGAAACATGCGACTGTGTGCTCTGGAAGAACACAAAGCGAAACGAGTTATGAAAATATTGCATTCATGGGAAGTAACGTGATCAGTGGTAGTGCAGAAGGTATCATCATCTCTGTCGGGAACGACACGATGTTTGGACATGTGGCACAAAACTTGTCACAAAAACCGATAAAAACAAGCTTTGAATTAGGTATCCAAAAAACCTCAATGTTGTTGATCAAATTCATGGCATTGATGGCACCAACTGTGATCGTGATCAATGGATTTACAAAAGGAGACTGGTTAGAAGCATTCTTGTTTGGCTTATCAGTCGCTGTTGGGTTAACACCAGAAATGCTACCGATGATCGTTACGACAAATCTGGTCAAAGGTGCCAGTGCCATGGCGAAAAAAGGAACAGTCATCAAAAATCTGAATGCCATTCAAAATTTTGGCGCGATCGATGTCCTTTGTACAGATAAAACAGGTACATTGACTCAAGATAAAATTATTTTAGAATACCACATGGATTGTGAAGGAAATGAAAATGACCGAGTACTGCGCCACGCCTATTTGAATAGTTACTACCAAACTGGATTAAAGAATCTTTTAGATGTTGCCATTATCGATGAAGCAGTTGAGACGTTAGATACAGAGAAGATTCGTTATCAAAAAGTAGATGAGATCCCCTTTGATTTTGAACGTAGAAGAATGAGTGTCGTGGTGGCTGACCCAGCTGGGAAAACGCAAATGATCACAAAGGGTGCGATCGAAGAAATGTTAAGTATCTCTTCATACATCGACCTTGGTGGTGAAGTCAAACCATTGACTGCTGAACAAAGAGAAACAGTTTTGGCGAAAGTGAAGGACTTGAATGAAGATGGTTTGCGTGTGATCGGTGTCGCACAAAAAACGAATCCAAGTGTGGTTGGAGAATTTTCAGTGAAAGATGAGTCAGAAATGGTCTTGATTGGCTATCTTGCTTTCCTTGATCCACCAAAAGAAACAACCAAACAAGCCTTGAAAGCTTTGAAAGATCATGGTGTTGCTGTAAAAGTATTGACGGGTGACAACGAGTTGGTTACACGTTCTGTTTGTCGACAAGTAGGCTTACAAATCAATGAATTGATCACTGGCGAGAAAATTGCTGAGATGTCTGATAAGGAATTAGGAAAAGTTGCTGAGGCACATGATGTCTTTGTCAAATTGAATCCGCAACAAAAAGCACGATTAACCACCGCCTTACGTAACAATGGCCACACAGTAGGTTTTTTAGGCGATGGTATCAATGATGCACCAGCAATGAAAGTGGCAGATATCGGTATTTCAGTAGATACAGCAGTAGATATTGCGAAAGAATCAGCGGATGTTATCTTGTTAGAAAAAGATTTGATGATTTTAGAAAAAGGATTATTGTCAGGTAGAGAGACTTTCGGCAATATTATGAAATACATCAAAGCAACAGCTAGTTCAAACTTTGGAAATATGTTTTCTGTCTTGGTAGCTAGTACATTCCTTCCATTTTTACCTATGCTACCGTTACAAATTTTATTTTTAAATTTGATTTATGATGTATCTTGTATCTCATTGCCATGGGATAGAATGGATAAAGAATATTTGCATGAACCAAAAAAATGGGAAGCATCAAGTATTGGCAAATTTATGGTGTACTTCGGACCTACGAGTTCCGTTTTTGACATCACGACCTATCTGTTGATGTACTTTGTGATTTGTCCAGCAGTGGTTGGTGGAAGTTACCATACGTTGACTGGCTCACAACAAGTTCTATTTATCGCATTGTTCCATGCTGGTTGGTTTGTTGAATCTTTATGGACCCAAACCCTAGTACTACATGCGTTACGGACACCTAAAGTGCCTTTCTTGCAAAGTAATGCCACTTTTATTATGTTTTCAATTACAACATTAGGCATTCTAGTAGGTTCGGTTCTTCCATTTACTAATTTTGGTGAAGGACTAGGTTTGTTACCATTGCCAGGTAACTATTGGATCTGGTTGATCGTGACAGTTATTGCATATTTAGGACTAGTTACATTCATGAAAAAAATCTATATCAATAAATTTGGAGAACTATTGTAAAAGAAAGTCTTTTCTGCACTTTAGTACGAGGATTTGAGCATCCTTCAGGTAAAATTTCAATAAAAAATCATTCTCCATTTAAATGTTTCAATTATTCTATAAAATTCTCGTGAATCGTTGCATAGTCACATCAATAGTAAAACACTGATAGATTAGGTATTTTAGATACCTGATCTATTTTTTTATCTGCGTTACTACAAAAGTCAAGCACTCGCGTAAGTTATATTTAAATGATTTTTCAAAAAAGAATAAATTATATTTAAATATAACGGAAACAAGCGTTATACAATATGTTTGAACGATTGTTTAAAAGCAATCTATTATTACCCGTTGTTAGCTATTGTTATGTTGGATAAAGAAAATCTATGATTCGATGAAGACTCAAAATGCTTGATTTTAAGAAACACTAGATAACGATAAACCATTGATATAGCAGTTCGATCAAACATTGAATCAAATGGATCATTTGTCTCATTTCTTGACTCGCAACGGGATAAGGGGGCGAAGAATGGATCAATTGAAGCAATCCGACGGGGAAATACTCTTGGAAAATACGATCATAAGAGTATGCTGGGAATCGTGGCTTCAATAGAAGCGGGAATGATATATTGTCGCAGTTACTCTAAGCAGATTTAAGCGAATAACTAATTATTAGTGAGTGTAGTTGGGGTTGCGGTCACGAATAGTTGTGCTATCGTTTTTAAAAAAATAGCTGTTTGTTTAGATCAGTAGCTAATACTGTTAAGACAGGTAGATAAAATTTTTGTTACAGAGGTTTGAGTAGAAAACAGTGGAGTCTAAAATTGATCCTTTGAGGTCGGAACATAAGTGTCTAAAAGAAATAAGCCATCATTCATGAAAAATTGTATTTTACAAATTTTTATGAATGATGGCTTATTTATGAAAATGGTGTTTGGGAATAGGATGTATTCATTTTTGAAGAGATGACGCATGGCTATTGGCGAGAAGAAAACAATTAGAGAAAGTTGATGAAAGAAATTTAACTGTGATTTATTATGCTTGTTCAAGCAAACACTAGCTTCATAGTAAAGCGAGCATGGTGATTCTATGAGTATAAACAAAAAAAGTAAGATTATCATGCGAAAATCGAAATAAAAAAACAACAAAAAACACTCTGGAAAATAGCCGTTGAAAAAATGGCGGGTTCTTTACTACATTATAATTCATGAAAATTTCATCCGTTTTTCATGACAGAAAATTAAATAAGAAGAAAAAGGGAGATCATGCGAATTAGTGACACGTGATTAACGTTGATATAACAGCTTTTTTCACTTTCAAGCGAATTATTAAAATCACTTGTTATTTTTTAAAGTCAAATAATATGCTCTGAAAAAAGTTAATCGTTTTTCAGTAATCAAGAAATATTTTTTAAAAATAACTTGATTTTACATTATACAATACAAAAAGAATCAAGCAAGCAATAATAATTATCAATAAGTTAATTTTGTTGTATGAAGCAGAAGGGAAGATAAAATGAAAAAAAATATTGTTATGTGTGTTGCCGCAATGCTTCTTTTTTCAGGGATAACTTCTCCATTGTCAATCGTCGTGCAGGCAGTGGATGCTGAAAATGATGCAGTCACTCTATCACCCACAACTGAAACAGAAGAGTCGATTGATCAAACCATGCAAAGTGAAGAGACAGTCACACAGACAACAGAATCAGTAAAAGAGGAGGTGAAACAGTCAGAGGCACAGACACAAGAATCGATGACTGAAGAAAAACACTTTACTTTAACTTTTATGACAGATAGCACTCATTTATTCGAATCAGGAGCGGAAGTTAAAGAACTGACAGTTAAGGAAAACGAAAAATTAGCAAGTAATGATATCCCGATTTTTGCGGATGAGCAACCATTGAACGGTTGGGAAGTTGAAGGCAAACTCTATACAAATGAAGAAATCAGCGAATTAACAGTGACGAAGGATCTGCAACTAAAAGCAGTATTCAAACAACAGGCATTCCGTTCTTTAAAAAGTACAGATGCTTCGATCAAAGATACGATTGCTACAGCGGATAAGATGAAAGTACTTGTTGTACCAAATCCCACAGATAGCACGCAAGCTTACCAAACATATGCTGCATCAGATGCCGGAGTAAAAGCGGCATTAAATGATTTGTATCATGCGGGCAATATGCAAGATTACGTCATGTATATTGGATCAAACGTCACATTAACAGCTGCTACAGTCGCTAACAATATTCCAAGTACGGTCGATGCAACTAACGCTACGTTTGCCTCATTAAAAGATAAAGTAAATCAACTAGTGATCACTGGCCATTCAGATGATCCAATCACACAAGATTTAACGGTACCATCTGGTGCAAAAACACTTGCTTTTACAGCGAATGCTTACTTTGGTTCAACGATTACTTTACGAAATATTAGCTATACCGGCTCTTACTTCTATATGAATGGACACAGCTTGAATTTGAATGGAGGAGCAAACGGTAACGGTATTTCAATTTATGGTGGAACCAATTCAGGAGATGTCGTAGGGAATCCGGTGATCACTATCAATACGACAGGTTCTTATACATGGAATATCTTTGGTGGTAATCAAAATGGTGGCACGCTGAAAGGGAATACGAGTATCGTTATCAACAATACGAATAATGGGGGAATCAATACACTAGCAGGAGGAGCTAATATTGGTACCATTGATGGAAACGTCTCTACGATCATCAATAATGCTGGTGGACGAATCACGAATTTGTACGGTGGTGGAAATGGAACCAGTGCGACAAATACAGCAAATGTTACGGGAACTGTATCTACTACTATCGGGATTACCAATAGTGCAACAGGGTTTCAATTAAGTACCTTTTATGGTGGTGTCATCTACGGGAATATTGTTGGAAAAGTAACCAATAACATTTCTGGTTATGGTCGTTGGTACGGCGCAGGGGAACGATTCATCGGTGGGTCCTCTCGAGGAAATATCGGAACCAATCGTTCAACTGACGGAATCGAAACAAATTTGGATAGTAGTTTATACAGTGCTGGACGGGCAGAATTTGAAGGTGGCAATCGTTATACCGGTACGGTCACTGGGAATATCACAAATACGATCAAAGCAGGAACCCCATCTGCCGGTGGAATCAATGACTTCAATGGGGGCGCCGGCAATAACGTTGTTAAATTCAATAAAAGTGGGATTGGGGCATCAAATGAAACAACCTATGATGCGTATACACCACAACAAAGAGCTGATTTAGCCAAAGCTGCGGCAGAGTTCAAAGTCTTCGGTAACATCACCTCAAAATTAGTCAGTGGTTCATTCAATAATGGCGCCATTTGGACAACAGCAGCAGGTCGCGGTGGCTACATCGAAGGCAACACAACGATTGAAGTTGGGACGGCTAATGCAGATGGTTCAATCGGCGGAGCTGGCTTTGCCTATTCCGGATCAATGCCAACCGATTTAGCCTATTCGACCACGAAGAAAAATCGTGGAGAAGCTTCGGTTTGGGACGTTGTAGGTGGAGGTGGCTATCCTGCTTCAAATGATACATGGGACATCTACATTAAAGGAGATACACAAACGATATTGAATAATACCGTAGCGCGATGGACATATGGTGGTTCTTATTCGGGGGTTATTGAAGGAAATAGCTCAAACATATTGAATGGTGGAATCGCTGATACGTTAGAAGGTACGGGCTATGCAGGGACACGTGTGTATGGTAACGGACAAACCATCGTCAATGATGGTCAAGTAGACTGGTTCTTATCTGGTGGCGGATGGGATGACAAAAAAATTGTCGGAAACGTAGGAGTGACCGTTTATGAAGGAGTCATTAATGCTTCAATGGGTGCATCCTATGGCGCAAGTGCTGGACATACTGTTACTGGGAATTCAGATAATCGCATCTATGGTGGGAACTTCTCTGGTACTCCTCGAACTGGTTCTAACGGCTTTTCTGGTGGTATCACAAACTATGGGTCACTACTTGGAAATGCTAGTTTACTCATTGATTTACGAAACTATGACGGTGAATTCAAGTTACCAGGTAACACATATATCACAGGGGGGCGACCATATGGACAAAACACGAATTTGGGGACAAATACGGACAATACGATTACGCTGAATATCTTTACCAAACCAGGTGTGGATTCATTAAATGGTGCGAGCATTTATGGGGATGGTGGTAGTTATGCTACCTACACCCAAAATGGTTCGATCCAGATGAATATCCAAGCGGAGGGCTCTAGTATTGGTAATCTGTATGCTACACAGTATTCCAATATCAGCAGTGGGAAAATTTTGAGGAACGTTACCGCTAATGTTCAAGGAGCTGTTAGTATCAATGGTTTATCCGGTGGTTCAGCCAGTGATAACTTTACGAATACGATTGCTAATGCCAGTACAAACAAAGTCGTGTTCAATTTTGGTGAAAATGTCGATGGTACAAACAGCTATCAAACAGATCCAATCAATCTTACTGGACTAGGCATCGTCAATTTCACCGAATTAAATGTAACAAATGGATTGAAATTAATGGCAAATGGCGGAAATATCAAAAACGGCTTATCTGCGACTGCTGCCAATCATGCAACGACCTATCATTCATTTGGAAACATCCATTTGTCAAAAAATGCTGGGATCGGCGTTTCAACTTCTAGTAACTTAATTTCTGCAGCTAAGTTGACTATAGAGGATGAAGCCACTTTAGAAACGATTCCTGGAACAGGAAAAGTCAATATTTCAGATGTCGAGTTTCCTGATCCTGCAAAAGATGAATTAGTCTGGATCAAGTCAACTACTGGAGATTCAACAACGCAAGTAGATAGTACCGGTACATGGTTCGGCGCAACTAAAGCCTATCAAGTTTTGACAATCAATCCAACGATTGCCAATGCAACAAAGCTAACACCTTTGAATTTCAGAGGAACTGAAAAAGCAACTGGAAAAAGCTTCATCGGGGATAACGATGTCTCAAAATCCGGTAGTGGTTATGGTATTGCAATACCTGGTTCAGTTATCGATTATGAAGTAGAAAATCCTGGAATCGCTCAAGGCGAAGGAAGTATTTTTCATAACGTTAGTGAAGTGAAAGAAGGGAATGCGCCATTAGTCTTGAATGCATGGGGAACAGAAACCGCAGGTACAAAAGTTCAAAAAGGACGCTTGGTGATTCCATCAGGAAAGGGTATCACGCCAAAATTGAGCTTTGCGCCAGAAACACAAATAACTGGTTCATGGTTGTACCAAGCAGAAATCAACAGTTCAAAAATTGGCGACACACCTACAACGATTGCTGAACAAAAAGATTCATCAACGATCGATTGGCAATCGCCAGATAGCGAATACAGTTATGAGGTCAAAGTGAAGTATTCGAATGCTGCTGAGCTTTCTGCTAGAAATGTGATCATTTCTGAAAAAGAAGCACAAGATTTAGTCGATCAACAATCAGTTTTATCATTGATGGAGGCAGAGGGACGTCCATTCTTTACGGATTCGATCACCGCTGATGTAATGGACGAAATCAAGCAACCGCTAGCAGCAGATGAAGTTTCCAGAAAACATGTCATTGATTATAAAGTCGGTACGACGGGGAATGAAAAGGAACAACAAGCAAACTTGATCGTTGTAAAAAATGAAGCAACGATTTCGACTGATCGTAGTTTTGCAGTCTATGCAAAAGATGTTCGGATGAGTTTATCTGATGCCAATGCGTTGACGTCTCAACAAGAGTTGAATCAACGAACACTGGCACAAGTGATCTTAGCCGATGGCAGTGCGAATCTAGTACCAACGTTGACAGACACAACGTTTTCAGCAATCAAGGATACGACAGAAGCGGAAGTTTTAAAAAATGTTTCAACGACGTATAGCTATCGACTAAATGGAATAACGACAGAAAAAATAGTCAATGTAGCGATTACAGGGACTTTAGAACTTAAAGAAGTCCCAAACACGATGAATTTCGAGACACAAAAAGTTAAGACAACAACTCAAACGTACTGGCCACGGATCGAAGGTGGTTTGATCGTGAAAGATACAAGAGGTTCTGAACGGGACAATTGGCAATTGACAGTTACTGAAAAGCAACCTTTGACTTCTGGGACAATCCAACTTTCTAATGCACTTTCATTTACAGACGGTACAACGAACACAGTACTCGGTCCAAATGCAGTAATCGTGGAAGAAAAGACACTAACGACAAATGGGGAATATCTTGTCAATCAAGAGTGGGGACAAGCGAACAACAAAGGAATCAAGTTAACTGTTCCTCCGGAAAAACAAAAAATCGGAAGTTATCAAGGAACGTTATCATGGTCATTGGTTGCAGCACCCGGTAACCCATAGAAAAACACGACGATAGAGAATAGGTGAGAAAGATGAAGAAAAAAAGGTGGAAGATCCTTGTGTTGTTAGGATTTCTTTTTACACAAACGCCAATTGGTTTAGCAGAAGAAGAGCAATCGTTTAAAAGTGAGGGTGTCACAGGATTTTATGGCACCTATGAATATCCTGAAGCTGGAAGTAGCAGTTCTGATGAAGGAGTGGGCGACCCCACTTTACCCAACTCTACTCAAGACGATCAAACGCCCTCTGGAAAAAATGGAACAACTGTGGATCAGCAAGAGGCGATACAAGGGGATAGTAAACAGTTACCAAAAACTGGAGAATACAGGAGTAAACAATTTACGATCATTGGAAGTTTCCTTCTTTTGATCGTGTTGATAATAATTGGTATAAAAAGGAGAAGAAGAGAAAAATGAAAAAGACAACATTGTTAACAGCTGGAATTATTTTATTTAGTACATTAGTAGGAACAAGCACAGTATTTGCTGCGGATGAAACTGCAAGCTATGAGACAAATGGTGTGATCGCATTTGAAGCAGATACCGATCCAACAGATCCGGTTGACCCAACTGATCCCACAAGTCCGGTAGTACCAGTAGATCCAACTGATCCAAATGGGCCCAATCCAGGCACGAACGGACCATTATCAATTGATTTTGCTTCAAGTTTCCAATTTGGTAAACAAAAAATCACTACTGTTACTAAAGATTACTATGCGCAAGTCCAAACATTCACAAATGGTACAGACGGACCTAACTATGTACAAGTAACAGACAAACGTGGAACACAAGAAGGTTGGAGCTTATCTGTCAAGCAAGATACGCAATTCCAAACTGCCGCAGCAGAAGAGTTATCAGGTGCAGTACTATCCTTAAGTAACGGTGCAAGTGCATCGATCATGGATGATCAATACAAACCAGATCTAGTGACACAAAATACATTGACTCCTGGAAATGAATCAGTCTTGATGACTGCTGATGCAGGTAAAGGGATGGGAACGTGGATCTACAAATTTGGTACAGATGCAACAGAAGGCGCAACTGCTGTAAAACTTAACGTACCAGGTAAAACGGTCAAATTAGCGAAAGAGTATAGCACCACATTGACATGGAGCCTAAAATCTACTCCAGCGCCATAAAAGAAACATGTGAAAAAGGAATCACTTTGGGGGATCGTATGAAAAAAACAGTAAGTGGTTTAATGATCATTAGTCTTTTGACAGGAGTAACGGGGACCGTCCAAGCCGTCGATCAAGCCAAGTATACAAGTAATGGTACGGTCAATTTTATACCTGATACGGAACCAACCGATCCAGTCAATCCAATTGACCCTGATCCAGATAAACCGGTTCATCCAACTAATCCAGATGGAACGGACCCAGAACCAGGAACAAAAGGACCACTATCAATCGACTTTGCTTCAAGTTTTGATTTCGGCATGAATAAGATATCGAATAAAACAGAAACCTATTATGCTAAAGCACAGACTTATGTAAATGACGATGGCACATTTTCGGATCTAGTTACGCCAGATTATGTCCAAGTATCTGATCACCGAGGCAATAATGCTGGTTGGACATTGAAAGTATGTCAAAACGGTCAATTTAAGAACGATGACACATTAAACAAAACGTTGACTGGCGCGGTAATAAAATTGCAAGATCCGGTAGTCAAATCAAATGCAGAAGGTGTGGCTGCACCGACTGCGACCACTGAAATCAGCTTAGATCCAAACGGTGCAGAATCGATTGTTCTAAGTGCTGGACAAGATGCAGGTTCTGGCACATGGATCGAAGCATGGGGTGACAAAGTGGAGACAATCACAATGAAAGACCAAAAAAATAAAGACGTATCCTCAGTGGTTACGAAAAGTGTTTCATTGACCATCCCAGGTAAAACACCGAAAGATGCAGTTACGTATTCAACAATATTAACTTGGAATCTATCCGATACACCAGGAAATTAAGAATGGAGAAAATAAAAATGAAAAAATCACAAATGATCTTATTATCAACAATGTTATTAGGCGGAGTATTCAGCACAGTTAGCGTAGCGGCAGCTGATGGTGGGGAATATACTTCAAACGGTGTGATCAATTATGTACCGAATACAGAGACGACTGATCCAGTTGATCCACTTGATCCAGAACAACCAGTAACGCCAGTTGATCCAACAAATCCTGATGGTAAGCCAAATCCAGGTACAAATGGTCCATTATCGATCGACTTTGCTTCAAGTCTAGTCTTCGGTGAACAAAAAATCACGTCAAAAACGCAAACATACTATGCTGCAGCACAAAAATATAAAGATGCAAGTGATGTTGAAAAAGAAGGACCAAACTTTGTTCAAGTATCTGACAACCGCGGAACTGAAACAGGTTGGACATTGAAAGTAAAACAAAATGCACAATTCAAAACAGCGGAAGACCAAGAATTGACAGGTGCAAAAATCACATTATCAAATGGTAATGTCGTGACTGGTTCACAATCAGCAAAACCAACAGGCGTTGCAACTTTCAGCTTAGATCCAAGTGGTAGTGAATCATTAGTGATGAGTGCGAAAAATGGTGAAGGTGCTGGAACGTATTTGATGGATTGGGGAAATTCAGTGGATACTGCGAAAAATAGTATTGCATTAGAAGTACCAGGCTCAACGACAAAATACGCAAAAGCTTACCAAACAACGTTCACTTGGACGTTAACAGATGCCCCAGGAAACTAATATAAAACAATCTGGTTAAGGCAAGAGTGAAAGAACTTTTTGTCTTGACCTCAAAAAAATTGGTGCAACGCAGTGATATTGGTTACCTTTGAAGGGATAGAACGCTTCTGTCATAGCCTTGCCAACATCTAATTTATCAGGGAGTTAAAAATATTATGAAAAAAAGATTTATCCTTATTGTCAGCCTCATTGTTGCGATGCTAAGTATGGTTCCAGTCCAATCAACTTTTGCATCAGAATTTAATTTTGCGGTTACCCCAGTCATTCCCGAAAATCAAATCGATAAACAAAAAACATATTTCGATTTATTAATGGAACCGGACAAACAGCAAACAATCGAAGTCCAATTACGCAATGACACAGACAACGACATCACGATCGAAACCACGATCAACAGTGCAACAACTAATTTGAATGGTGTGGTGGAGTATGGTGAAAATAAAATTGAACCCGATAATAGTTTGGTTTACAATTTAAAAGATTATGCGAAAGCAGAGCCAGAAGTGACGTTACCAAAACATGCGGAAGTGACAGTGCCAATCACAGTCACTATGCCAGCAGAAAAATTTGATGGCGTCATGGCAGGTGGGATCACTTTTAAAGAAAAAACGGATGACACCCAGGACTCTTCTTCAGAAGATAAAGGCTTAGCCATCAAAAATGAGTACTCTTACGTAGTTGCATTATTGATCCGTCAAAATATGACAACTATCAAGCCTGATCTCAAAGCAACGAAAGTGGAACCGGCACAAGTCAACGCGAGAAATGTGATCAATGTACATTTGCAAAATCCTCAAGCGGTTTACTTGAATCAATTGAACGTAGCAACAACGATCACGAAAAAAGGATCAGCTGAAGTGCTCTACGACAGCCAAACGGAAAGTATGCAAATGGCCCCTAATTCTCACTTTGCTTACCCCATTTCTTTGAACGGTGAAAAGTTGGAAGCAGGGAAGTATACGATGAAGATGACTGCTTACGGTGAAAAAGCTGCAGATGGGGAATACAAAGTTAAAACTTCTAGTGGCTCTGAAGAAATCTATAAATATAAATGGGAATTTGAAAAAGACTTTGAAATCAAAGGTGAAGTTGCTAGGGAATTAAACGAAAAAGATGTGACGATTGAACAAGACAATACGTGGATGTATCTATTATTCGGTATCCTATTATTATTGATTCTTTTATTTCTACTTATTTTTTGGAAAAGAAAAAAACAAAAAGATGAAGACGAATCTGAAAATAAATAATATCAACCCCTGATAAAACAACGTCTGACTGATCAAATAAATAAGATCAGTCAGACAATTTTTGCTTGGAAACGTAGGGTTTCACTTACTTAAAATGTCTAATCAAAAAAGGGGGAGAAAAGTGAAAAGACAAAAAATCGCTATATTAGGAACACTTCTGTTCGTTGCAGTCTATTTTGAATCCTCCATCTATATATATGCAGAAACGATCATTTATGATCCGTTGAATCCAACAGAAGAAATCCAAATTCAACCAGTTACTCCCCAACGACCAGTAACGGATGAGAAAGAAGCAGAGGTTGGACACACCGAACAATCACAAGATACTGCAATCATAAATAACGAAAAGCAGGAAGTTGAAGAACAAGCACAAGCCAAATTACCTTATCAAGATTCTTCAATGCCTAAAAAAAAGCAACCAAGCAAACCCAAATCATTGGATAATCAGGGCGATATTATTAGCCAGATTGCTAGTACATCACGTAAAATAACCTTAGATGATCAATTTTTTTCTGATGATCACTCTCATAGCCAAGTGATGTTGCCACAGTCGAGTGGTTCTGGTTCTGCTAGTTCAGATAATAGTCAGATGGCAGCAATGAGCTACTTATTTTCAGGTACGATACTCTATGGAGAAAAACCAGAAGGTAGAGGAAATCAAAATGTTCAAACTATTTTTAGATAAGCCAGCGCAACGAAAGTTAGAGTTGCTACGTTATTTGGAAGCAAAGCCACTTTTAATTGAAAATCATGAAAAAGTGGTGGAAGAATTGGATATCTCTTATTTTTTGCTGAATAAGTCAATGGAAGAATTGTCACATGATTTTGTGGACTATGGGCTAACGGATGAATTTCAACTGTTTTTCGAAGGAAACAACGTCCGACTGATTGAGAGTGGTCGAGGGAATTCGACGATTTTAGGTGAAATGTATGTCCGCCATTCCTTTGGTTTTTTAATGTTACAAGAAATATTTTTTGAAACGTTCGAATCTGTCAATGATTATGCGATCAAAAATTATATCAGTCATCCCCTCGTTTACCAAAAGCTGAAAGACATGCGTACGAGATTAGCAGATAAAGAACTGACAGTCACAAAAAAATTCTTACTAAGTGGGGAAGAAGGCTCTGTACGTGGATTGGTGACGTTTTATTTCACCAAATTATACGGACGGGCTTATTCGGTTTATCCAACAGAAATCACAGAGCAAGTAGAAGAATTGATTCGATTCCTTGAACCGAAATTCGCTGCTTCATTTACAGGTTTTAGTGAAACAAAACTCCAACATTTTCTTTCAGTCAGCTTGATTCGAATAAAGCAAGGTTGGCGAATGTCCGAGAATAAAAAAAGTCAATTGACATTCAATAAAAAAATGTTACAAACAAATGATTTCTTTCGAAGCATATTTTCCTGGCTTGAAAAAGAGGCAAAAATCGATACGGAAAAAGAGCTATATAACGAAGCGCAACAGATCTTTGCTTATCTTGTTGTCGAAGGAGCAATCAATGAGCCGGAACTTATTGAGGAAGTGACGCTAAAGGAAGTAATCGCGTTGAATGACTTGTTTCTTGAAGAACTTGGGCAAGCATTCATTCTCTCAGAGAATCAGCTAAAAGAAATCAGGAGACAGCTGACAGTCTTGCATTTGAAGATCAAATATTTCAAAGAAGAAAATATTGATGACAATAACAACCTGGATGTCACTTATTTTTATGAAATGTATCCGGAATACTTTTTGTTTTGCAGAGATTACATCCAAAAACAAAAAAAGAACAAGCAAATTTGGCTCGCAAAAGAATTTTTATTTTTTCATTATGTGCTAGTGATGATGGATATATTACCCATCGATCAGCAATTGAAACCGCTCCGTATTTGTATTGATTTTTCCTTTGGACCACAATTTAATGCGTTGATCAAAAATAATATCCAGAAAATCTCAGACTTGAATATCATCTACCAAACGAAGGCAGATGATGAAACAGATCTACTCTTGACAGATAAGGAAATCTGTTCTTTTGGAGACTTGTTCCAAATCATTTGGTTAGTTCCTCCAAGGGCGGTCGATTGGGCCAATTTTACGAATCAATTATTAAAGATTCGTAGAAATAAAATAACTAAAATGAATCCAAATAATTGAGTGCGGAGGGTGAGTGTAATTATCACTCATAACAAAAATGCTTGAGATCCCATTGGTTTGAATGAAAAAACATGATACACTACAGATATTGTTTTTTTGAAAGGATCAGTGGATATGAAGGGTGCAATATTTGATTTAGATGGACTATTAGTTGATACAGAAAGAACTTATCGTGACGGTTGGCTATGGGGATTCAAGCAATTTGATATCGAAATACCTCAAGAAATCGTTGATACATGGGGTGGGAAAAATTGGAAACAAAGCTATGATTTGTTGATCAAAATGGCGGGAACAGCGGAGATGGTACAAAAGGTTCGTGAAAAACGCGAAGAATATTTTTACCAACAACTGCATAGTGGCGCTATCCAATTGAAACCTCATGCCAAAGAAGTGTTGAAAGAATTGAACGACCAAAAACTCATTCTTGGTCTAGCAACGACGACGGTCACAAAACGAGCAACCAATATCTTGGATCAATTTTCTTTGAAGCCTTATTTCCATACATATACTTTTGGGGATGAAGTGTCTGAAAATAAACCTTCACCAATTCCTTATCTAACTGCGCTAGAGCGGTCGGGATTGACAGCGTCAGAAGCCTTTGCAGTGGAAGATTCTTTGGTTGGTGCGACCGCCGCATCACGAGCAGGAATGGGTGTTGTTTTGATTCCAGATTCAAGCTTTGATCGGGCTTATACCGAAAGGGAAAAAGCAGATTTATCGATCTTAGCGGAAGGTACCGATCTTTTGATCGTGTTGGAGATGTTAGAAAAAGAAAAAGGAAAAAAATAAGCGGCTGGAAATCCAGTGCCACCAACGATTTTTTTATTGATCAATCGACTGAGTGCTTATTTTTTTAAATTTCTTGCTTGACTTTTTGTTTTCAGTTAGATAAAGTGTTCTCAACAACAAAATATGGATTCGTTGATAAGGAAAGTAAACTTGGAAACTTCAAAGAGAGGCTCTGGTTGGTGGAAAGAGTCAAGTAAGAAAAGTTGAAAAATGGCCTTGGAGGATAACTTGTCGATAAGTAGGCAAGTTCGGAAATGTCTGACCGTTAAAACGGACAACCAATCTCTCGTCAAGAGATGTTGGATTGAGGGAAGGAAACTTCCGAATAAAGGTGGTACCACGATACGTCGTCCTTTTATCAGTAGATTTATGCTGATAAAAGGATTTTTTTTATATTTTTTGCGTTGAAATAGTAAGTACAAATACATAAACCTTTAACAGAGAGCTTCGGTAGCTGAGAAGAAGCAAGGCGGCATATTTGGAAAATGGCTATTGAGCAATTCACCCCGAGCAAAATTGTGAGATGGTGACGGTCGCAACCGTTAGCTTGCTAGAGTATGTTTGTACTCGAAGAGGAGTTACATGTAAGTGTAACTTGAACATGAGGTGGTAACACGCAAAAAGGCGTCCTCAAGAAAGTGATGAGTCATTTTCTTGAGGATGCCTTTTTTTATCGTCAAACCGAAGGAGGAGTAAAAATGATTGAATTACAAGCAATAAATGTTTCTTTCCAACAAAAAGAAAAGACGATCCAGGCAGTGAAACAGGTGGATCTTTCGATTGCTAAAGGGGATGTTTACGGTATCGTAGGTTATTCAGGTGCTGGGAAAAGTACGTTGGTTCGTGTCATGAACCTGTTACAAAAACCAACAAGTGGCAAAGTCATCATCAATGGAACAGAGTTAGGGAAACTATCCCCGAAAGAATTACGGAAAGAACGAAAATCGATTGGGATGATTTTTCAACATTTTCACCTAATGGAAAGTCGCACGATTTTTGACAACGTCGATTTCTCGTTGAAATATACGAAAAAATCGAAACAGGAGCGTCGTCAAAAAGTCAATGAGCTTCTAACATTAGTCGGGTTAGAAGAAAAAGCAACTGCTTATCCAAAACAACTTTCAGGAGGACAAAAGCAAAGAGTTGCTATCGCTCGTGCATTAGCTAGTGATCCGCAAGTGTTACTTTGTGATGAAGCAACGAGTGCCTTAGATCCAAAAACGACTCATCAGATTTTAGCTTTGTTGAAAAAATTGAACCAGCAATTAGGGTTGACGATCGTTTTGATCACACACGAGATGCAAGTCGTTAAAGAAATTTGCAACAAAGTAGCCGTGATGGAAAACGGGGAAGTAATCGAACAGGGAAGTAGCGTTCAGATTTTCAGTGCACCAAAAGAAGTTTTGACGCAAGAGTTTATCCGAACAGCCACCCACGTTGACCAAGCATTAGAAACGATTTGCTCGCATCGTGCTTTTGCAGATCAGTTGACCAATAAATGGTTAGTGGAATTGAGTTATGTGGGCACACAAACAAATGAACCGTTGATCGCACAACTTTATAGCAAATACCAAGTGAGTGCGAATATTTTATACGGCAATGTAGAACTATTGCAAGAAACCCCATTAGGACGATTGATCGTTACTTTATCAGGAGAGATCCATCAACGAGAAAAAGCCTTGGCTTATCTCATTGAATCCGGTGTACAAGCAACGATTTTACAAAAAAATGGAGCAAGTAAGGAAATGAAAGTGATTCAAGGAGGACGCTGATATGACCCATTTCTTAGAAACCTATTTACCCAATGTCTATTCGATACCTGATGAATTTATTGAAGCGACGAAGCAAACGTTGTATATGTCTTTTTGGACCGCGTTGATCGGAGGTGCAATCGGTCTCGGTTTTGGGATCATATTGGTTGTGACACGGCCCCAAGGATTGCTTGAAAATCGCTTACTTTATGAAGTGCTAGACAAAGTCATCAATGTTGTCCGCTCGATTCCCTTTATCATTTTACTTTCTTTACTGGCATTGACGACTCGCTTTTTAGTTGGTACTACGATTGGTGCGAAAGCTGCTTTAGTCCCTTTGATCTTTGGCGTTGTGCCATTTTTCGCTCGACAAGTAGAAAATGCGTTGTTAGAAGTAGATCCTGGAGTGATTGAAGCGGCCGAATCAATGGGAACCAGTCCATTAGGGATCGTTTTTAGAGTCTATTTGATCGAAGGATTGCCAGGGATCATTCGTGTCTCTGCATTGACGATCATCAATGTCATTGGCTTGACTGCCATGGCAGGAGCGGTTGGCGCAGGAGGATTAGGAAACCTAGCGATCTCTCGTGGGTACAATCGTTTTCAAACAGACGTGACTATCGTCGCCACTTTGTTGATCTTGATCCTTGTTTTCTTAAGTCAATGGATCAGCAACTTATTGATCAAAAAAATATCACATTAAACTGGAGGAATCATCATGAAAAAAATCATTCGTTATACAGTACTCGCTTTTGTTGCACTTATTTGGTTGGCTGGCTGTAGCCAAGGAAATGCCGAAACAGACACAAACAAACAAACGACAGTAAAACTTGGGATCATTGGAGAGGACACTGACGTTTGGGATGATGTCAAAGCACGTTTAGCAAAAGAAGACATTGACTTAGAATACGTGAAATTTACCGACTATAATCAACCGAATGCTGCATTAGCGGATGGCTCGATCGACCTCAATGCTTTTCAGCATCAATTCTTTTTAGACAATTACAATACGGAACACGGAACGGATCTAGTCTCGATCGGAAACACAGTGAATGCACCTTTAGGAATCTATTCCAATACGATCCAATCCATTGATGATATCAAGGATGGCGCAAAAGTAGCGATTCCTAACGACGTCACAAACGGCGGACGGGCATTGCTATTGCTACAAACAGCTGGTTTGATCAAAGTCGATCCAGCGAAAGATCAAACACCGACTACTTCAGATATTACTGAAAATACAAAGAACCTAGACATTTCTGAACTGGATGCCTCACAGACAGCTCGTGCATTGAATGACGTGGATCTTTCAGTGATCAATAGTGGTGTCGCAGTTGATGCAGGATTGAACCCAACGAGTGATGCGATCTTTTTAGAACCTGTCGATGACAGTGCCAGACCATATGTCAACATCATTGTAGCAAGAAAAGAAGATGAAAATAACGAAATCTATCAAAAGATCGTTGACACTTATCAAACGGAAGAAACAGCAAAAGTGATCGAAGAAACATCAAAAGGATCAAGCGTACCTGCTTGGGAAACATTTGGTAAAAAATAAAAAGCAAAATGGAGGAAGCCAATATGACAACATCTACTTTAACAACACATTCTTTTAAGGAAGCAATCCACCAACGATTGGCTGAATATCAAGAACTAGCACTAGATATCCATGATCATCCAGAGGTCAGTAACTATGAGTTTTATTCGTCAGATGCCTTGATCAAACAATTAGAAAAAGAAGGATTTTCTGTGACAAAAGATGTAGCTGGTCATCGAACAGGATTTGATGCTCGTTACGCTTCAGGAAAATCAGGACCAACGATTGCTTTTTTAGCAGAATTTGACGCTTTACCAGGAATCGGTCATGCTTGTGGACATAACTTGTTTGGTACGTATTCTGTCTTAGCTGCCAGTGTCTTGCGCGAACGAATTGCTGAAATCGGTGGAGAAATCCGGGTATATGGCACACCTGGCGAAGAGGGAGGCGAAAACGGATCAGCTAAAGGAAGTTTTGTACGGGAAGGCTTTTTTGAAGATGTGGATGCTGCCCTTTGTGTCCATCCCGCATACCGTTACGGCAAAACGACAGAATCATTAGCGAACGATCCGGTGGACATCAAGTTCCATGGTGTTGCTTCCCATGCAGCCGCCGCACCAGAAAAAGGAGTGAATGCCTTAGAAGCGTTGCTTCAAGTGTTTAATGGAATCAATGCGTTGCGCCTGCAATTGCCAAAAGACGTTAATATCCATGGCATCATTACGGATGGTGGGGTCGCTGCGAATGTGATTCCTGAATATGCGGCGGGTCGATTTTACTTGCGAGCAAAAAATCGCCAGACATTGAATGCGGTGTATCAAAAAGTCGAAAATATCGTGAAAGGTGCGGCTTTGAGTACGGGAACAAGTTATGAATTTGGGTTGTTCCAAAATTCGGTTGATGATGTGATCGTGACGCCTTCATTTGATGCGCTGTTCTTCCGCCATGCGGATGTAGCAGGTGTACCTGATGAAGAAATCGAAACAAAAGAACAAACAAGTCTAGGCTCTTCTGATGTTGGTAACGTGAGTCATGTGATTCCGACGATCCAACCAACCGTCTCGATTTCTGATGAATATATTGCCGGTCATTCTGAAGAATTTAAAGCAGCTGCTCGCAGTGAAAAAGGACTAGCTTCGATTGCAATTGCTGCTGAACTATTGGCAAATACTGCCTTAGATCTATTTGAAAAACCAGAACTTCTAGATAAAATAAAGCAGGAGCATCAAGCAATCCTTGCAAAAAAATAACGGGAGATGATGGATGGGTGAAAGGATTAGATCGTGATAAATCAAAACATTTGTTTTCAGAAAAAATACATTTAGATTGACAAACTGGACAGATGCAGGTAAACTTCATGAAAGTTCACTTTTCACCCAGTAGTAGTTTTGGTGTTTTGTTCAGAAAGTCGGTGGTTGCTGCGAACCGACCAAGCCAGTTCTATGAATTACAGGAAAAGTTTTAACAATTAAATCATTCAAATCAAAGTGAAAAACAGATCTGTTTTTAATTAAGGTGGTACCGCGGAGAAATTCGTCCTTAGTTGAAAACAGATCTTTTTGTCTTTTTAGGGAGGAAACACAGATGAATTGTGGCGGAGTCATTCGATATCGAAGCTTTTTTAAGACGTAACAAACTTAAAAAAGGAGAATGGATATGGAAAAAATAAAAAAACCTAGTTTTATAGAAGCAGTGAGTGTATTAATAATTATCGTTGCAACGATAGCAGCCGGAGTAGTTGGCTTTAAGATTTCACCGAATATCGCGATTTTGATTGCTATTGGTATGGTCATGGTCTACGCAGTAGTGAAGAAACAGCCAACCGATCGATTACATGAAGGAATCATCAATGGCCTCAAACCGGGGATCATCCCGATCTTTATCTTTATTTTAGTCGGCGCATTGATTGCGGTCTGGATCCAAGCGGGCATCATCCCAACGTTGATGGTTTATGGTTTTAAAATTATTAGTGTCCCGTGGTTTGTGCCTTCAGTTTTTGTTGTGTGTGCCATCGTCGGCAGTGCAGTCGGTAGCGCCTTTACCGTCATGTCAACGATCGGTATCGCCTTTTTCGGTATCGGCACAACGTTGGGATTGAATCCTGCATTAGTTGTCGGTGCCATTGTTTCTGGAGCAGTTTTTGGAGATAAGATGTCGCCATTATCTGAATCGACAAATCTGGCAGCAGCAATTGTTGATGCTGATCTATTCAAACATATCAAACATATGATGTGGTCAACACTTCCGGCATTTATTGTTTCTTTGATTTTGTTTGCATTTTTAGGACATACAGATAAAGGTGCTAGCTTGACAGAAATCCAAAATGTAACAACCATTTTAGAAAACAACTTTACGATTTCAATCTGGTCTCTAATACCTTTATTCTTGATGCTGGTTTGTGCTTGGAAAAAAGTTCCAGCGATCTTAACGATCCTGTTGAATATTGCCGTAGCAGTTGGAATGATATTTATCCAAGATCCAAGCACTTCCTTCTCAGGACTAGCGACAGTCCTCGAATCTGGTTTTCTATCTGAAACAGGAAACGCGCAAATCGATGCGTTACTTAGCCGCGGTGGGATCGAAAGTATGATGCCTACAGTTTCCTTGATTATTCTGACGCTTTCATTAGGTGGTTTATTGATCGAATTTGAGTTGATCTCTACAGTTATGGAAGTGGTATCGAAGAAAATGACGACGACACCTAAACTGATTTTTACGACACTGATGACAAGTATTGGCGTCAATCTGTTTATCGGTGAACAGTTCTTATCTGTGATCTTACCCGGAAATGCGTTCAAAGAAACATACAAAAAAGCAGGACTTGATCCAACTGTTTTGAGTCGTACTTTAGAAGATGGAGGGACAGTCATCAATTACCTTATTCCTTGGGGGATTGCCGGTAGTTTTGTTGCCAGCACGTTTGGGATACCAACGATGACCTACTTACCATTTGTATTCTTTAGTTTGCTTTCTCCCGTCTTTTCGATGGTCAGTGCCATTACTGGTTTAGGTATTGCAAAAAATAAAGAAAAGCAGGAACAATTGAACGTTGCGAAGGAAACGATATAAACTCAAATAAATAGTCACCCGATCAGCGGGGGACTATTTTTTTTGGATAATCAAGGGTTTGACTCATCAATTGAACGTATCGATGAAGTGAAACAACAACTATTCAAGTATCGTTGCAAAAAATGAGGGTGATCTTTTTTGACGAATGGGTCATCCAGGCTCAAAATTCTCTAAAAAGACTAATAAAAACCAGCTAGAAAGCTCAAAGATCTATCAAGTGATCTCGTATTTTCTAGCTGGTTCATGGGGAAGTTTTAGTTATCTATCTTTATCATCAATCAAATCGAAGAAAAAGGCTCATTTTTTATCGCAAAGACATCTTTTTTCTTTTGATAGCTAAAGAAAATCACCGCATATAACAAAGCTGTCAAGACCGTTACACCAATTGAATTTGTCATGAGTATCCCAATCAAGATCAAGCTTAACGCGATCAAAGCAAATAAATTAAAGCTTTTGGCTTGCCAAGTGCCTTTCTTCAATGCTAAACGAAAAGCGGCAGCGCTGATCATTAGCCAAATCACGAGTACCGTATAAGAAAGGGAACCGGCTAAGTAACCAAAAAGTTTGTCACCTACGAAATAGGAAAGAATGACACCTAGATATAGCACGCTGGTACAAAATAATACAGCACGTTGTGGCACATAATGTTTGTTCAACTTTGCCAGTTTCTTGGCGGTGCCTTTTTTGTCTTTCAAACGGAAAAACAATAGACGGGAAGAAGCATAAACGCCAGAATTGATCGATGAAAAGAGTGCCAAGACAATGACGAAGTTCACGATATCACTAGCAAAAGGGATATTCATCTGTTCAAACACCAAGACGAACGGGCTAACTGCAGAACCAGCTAAAGTGTTCCAAGGGAAAAGAATCAGCAATAAGAAAAGCGGAATAATATAGAAGGAAACAATTCGGCCCATGACCCCTTTTATCGCTTTTGGTATGGCTTTTTTAGGATCGTCCGCTTCACTGACGGTGATTGCAATCAATTCCGACCCGCCATATGAATAGATAACGACAAGTAATGAACTAACGACCCCTTTTAATCCATGGGGAGTAAAGCCACCGTGATCAGTCAATTGACTTAATGTAGGAAAAATTCCAGTTCCTAACATTTGTTGTCCGACGAGATATATCCCGAAAAGAATCATCAAGATAATGACACTGATCTTCGCAAAAGCCAACCAATATTCGGTTTCAGCAAACAAGCGGACAGAATAAAGATTGATCAGAGTCGTTAAAATAGCTAAAAGTAAGATGAAACACCATGCAGGTACATGCGGGAACCATAATTGTAAGAAGGAAGCTGCTGCTACAGCCTCGGCGATGATATTGATCATCCACATGGAATAATAGACCCAGTCGACGAAGTCCGCAGAATGATTACCTAAATAAGGGCGAATCAAGCCAGATAATCCATGTTGTGTATCCCCACCGTCTAAAACTAACTTACCTAGACCACTCATAACAATAAATAAAATACCACCACCGATCAAAAAGGCAAGCAAAACTGCAGGACCAGCGATCCCAATTGCTTCACCACTTCCTTTGAATAAACCAGCACCAATTGCACCACCCAGAGCAAGCATCGTGATGTGTCTAGAGCTTAGCTGTTTTTTTAATTTTGTTTGTTCTGTACTTTCCATCAAAAACCCTCTTTTCTAAAAACATAGCTGAAAAAACAAATAGGTTATAAAATAATATTCTCTATAATAACAAATTGTCTGACAATTACAACTATTCTGAAAACTTTTTTGTAATTTTTAATGAAACAATCATAGAACTCTTATCTGTTTTGATAATTATTGTTATATTTCTATAAAAAATAACTTGAAACGAAAGCGTTTCATTCGCTTTTTCCTTTCATGCAGGGCTATTATAAGAGGAAACCCATACTTAATAGGTTTGTTTTGAGTAAGTAAAAATAAGGAGTTGATAACTATGAGCCAACACGAACGATTGCTTATAGCGAAAAATAAGGCGTTATATTTTTTCCCATACGTACAAACAATGGACGTCATCTCAGCAAAAGATTTGATGGATGATTCCTTTATGTCATCGTTCCAACAGCAACTCGATCAATATAAACTAATTATTTTTTTAGATTATGGTTTTGATGTGGCATTTGCTTCTCGCATTCGACCGTACACAAATGCGAAGATCATTCTCTTCTTTTGGAACCATTTCAAAGAAGAACACCTTCAGTTATTGAAGAAAGCAGAAGCAGAACCAGCAATTGATGACATTTACCATTTTGATATTTTAGAAGCAAAAGAGTTAGGGATTAAGCATAATAGTTCGTTTTATTCAAAAGAGATGCAATTACCAAAAGCTGAAGTCACGACTGATCTCTTCTTTGGCGCAACTGATAACGGCAGAAAACAACGAGCAGATGATTATCAAGCCACATTTGAACAGTTAGGTATCTCAACAAATTTTTTTATTTTACCAAGTCGTGGAAATGATCAAGAAGGGTATCTGACCTATACAGAATATTTGCAAAAGACGAATGGTTCGACAGGTATTTTAGAATTGTTGCGAGAAGGTCAAAGTGGTGTGACATTACGAACATTTGAATCGATTTTCTTCCAAAAGAAATTAGTCACTGATAACAAAGCGATTTCCGGGTATCGTTTCTACAATCCACAAAATATTTTCTTGTTGGAAGAAAGGAATTTGGATGAACTTCCTGCATTCTTAAATAGCCCTTATCAAACCGTCGATCGTGAGATCATCGAATTTTTTGATGTAGAAAATTGGTCACAGCGGTTTATCGATTATGATCCTGAAGTATTTTCTATCTATGAATATAGCGGTATTGAAGCACGTTAGATATGATATAGTTAAAGAAAAACACGTTGTTCAATCATCACAGAAAAAGGAGTCTCTAAATGAAATTACTTGCAGCAATCGATTCGTTTAAAGGTAGCGCATCGTGTATTGAACTCAACCAAGCAGCATTGCAAGGCTGGGGGGAGGCGGAACAAACAGTCAATCAACCTATCGCAGATGGTGGCGAAGGAACTGCTGAAGTGATTTACGCTACTTTAGGCGGGGAATGGCGAACACTTTTTTGTCCGGATTTGCTCTTTCGGAAAAAAGCATGTCGTTATTTACTGACACAAAAAAAGAACCGTAAGTTAGCCATCATTGAATCGACGGAAGTTATTGGATTGGACTTGTTGACCGAACCGACAGATCAAACGATCCGGTTAGCTTCAAGTTTTGGTTTAGGAGAGTTGATCAAAGATGCTTTGAATCAGCAAGTAGACGAAGTTATCGTAACATTAGGTGGTAGCGGTTGTTCTGATGGAGGCTTGGGTTTATTGCAGTCATTAGGGGCGAAACTAAATGGTGTGACAGAAGGGAATCCTTTGTTATCCATCGAGACAATCGACGTCTCTCAATTAGAGCGAATCGAGCAACGATTGACGATCGCAGCGGATGTTACGAGTCCTTACACTGGCAAACAAGGTGCGACTCAGCTGTTCGGCAAACAAAAAGGTGGTTCACCAGAAACACTAGCATTTTTGGAAGCACAAGCAGAAAAGGTCGCTGAACAAATCAAAGAACGCACAGCAATCGATTTGAATAAACTCCCTGGCAGTGGCGCAGCTGGTGGAATCGGAGGCGCTTTAGCCATTGTCGGAGCTACGATGAAAGCGGGATTTATGACTGTTTCTGAGTTAGTAGACTTAGAGAATAAAATCAAATCAGCCGATATCGTGATCACAGGAGAAGGACGGATTGATCAACAGACAATTCATGGGAAAGTGCCTTATGGTGTGGCTTCTTTGGCAAAAAAACACAACAAAAAAGTTGTAGCAATCTGTGGGAGTCGGGAAAAAGATTTAGGTCAATTAACGACGATTCTTCCTAGTGTATTTAGTATCCAAACTGGCCCAACTTCTCTTGATAAGGCATTGGATCATCAAGAAACACTAGAGAACGTCAGAATACTTTCACAGGCAATCAGTGGCTTGTTGCAATAATTTATTGGTTGACAGTCTTAAAACACCTATGGTAACCTAGTGGCAAATAAAGACAAAGTGAGGGATCCGCGCATTGAAAAAGTAAGTCAATTTGTTGAAGCTGCATTTTAACTATACCTTGTTTGTTCAAGGGGATAGTATGCAGATTTTCAGAATTGGCTGCTTTCAATGAGTGGGTCTCTTTTTGTACTCATCTTCTTTGACCAGTTCTGAAAATAGGACTGGTCTTTTTTATAACGAGGTGAAGATAAATGTCTAAAATCGAAATCAAACAATTGACGTTTGGCTATGACAGCCAAGACAATCTGTTATTCGATCAAGCAAACCTAAATATTGATTCCACATGGAAATTAGGACTGATTGGTCGAAATGGTCGTGGCAAAACGACGTTATTAACTATTTTGCAAAACAAACTACCTTATCAAGGAAAAGTGACCCATCAACAAGAATTTGTCTATTTTCCACAACAGGTCAGGGAAACGAATCGACTAACCTATGATGTGTTGTTAGAAGTTTCAGATGGTGAGTTATGGGAGATCGAGCGTGAGTTGATGCTGATGCAGGCAGATTCGGAAATTCTCTGGCGCCCTTACGATTCCCTTTCCGGCGGAGAAAAAACAAAAGTATTGCTGGCTCTCTTATTTACCGATGAGCAGCATTTTCCACTGATTGACGAACCAACAAATCACTTAGATGTGGTTGGGCGTCAGCAAGTAGCTGAATACCTGAATAAGAAAAAACAAGGGTTTATTGTTGTCAGTCATGATCGTCAGTTTATTGATGAAGTCGTTGACCATCTTTTGGTCATCGAAAAAAGTCAATTAGTGATCTATCAAGGAAATTATTCCGTCTACGAAGAACAAAAGCGTAGAAAAGATGAATTTGAGTTAGCACAAAACCAAAAAATCAAAAAAGAAGTCGGACGTTTGAAAAAAACCGCAGCTGAAAAAGCGGAGTGGGCTAACTCTCGAGAAGGAGACAAAACAAAAAAACGTGTTGGCTTTATTGATACCGAAGCACGGCGTGTCAATCGTGGCGCAATTGGAGCGGATGCTGCTCGTACAATGAAACGTTCAAAAGCGATCGTCAATCGGATGGAAACTCAAATTAGTGAGAAAGAGAAATTATTGAAAGATCTAGAGTCGATCGATTCATTGAACATGTGCCCAAATCAGTCGCATCATAAACGCTTATTGACAGTAGAAAATCTACAATTAGGCTATGAAGAGATGTTATTCGATCCTATCAGCTTTAGCATCGAGCAACAAGAGTGTGTGGCAATAACTGGACCTAATGGTAGTGGTAAATCATCGATCATCCAGTATTTACTTGGGGAATTTACTGGTCAATCCAAGGGGGATGTCACGCGTCCGGCAACAATCAGCATCAGTTATGTTCGCCAAAACTATGAAGATAACACCGGAACATTAACAGATTTTGCGCAAAAGAATCAGCTAGACTTGGAACTCTTTTCAAATAATCTTCGTAAATTAGGAATGGAAAGAGACGTGTTTCATACCTCCATTGAAAACATGAGTATGGGGCAAAGAAAAAAAGTGGAATTAGCCAAATCATTTGCACAATCCGCAGATCTTTATATCTGGGATGAGCCATTGAATTATCTGGACGTGTTCAATCAAGAACAAATCGAGCAGCTTTTATTACAAGTCAAACCAGCGATGTTGATCGTCGACCATGACCAGCGATTTTTAGAAAAAGTCGCAACGAAAAGAATCGACTTGAGAAGAAGAGAAACACACATTTGAATCACTAAGGCTAATCGAACGTCGTCGATTCCAAGCAGATGATCCATTTGGACTGAAATTGTATGATAAAATTGAAAGAGCATAAAATAAAGGAGAGTTATCTAATGTTATATATTACTAGACATGGCGAAACGACTTGGAATGCTCAAGGCTTAGTTTGTGGCCATGCAGACATCGAATTAACAGAAAAAGGGAAACAACAAGCAGAAAAACTCGCTGAAAAAGTTGCAAACTTGGAAATACCGATCACCAAGATCATCCATTCCCCTTTGCAACGCGCAAGAGATACGGCACAAGCGGTAGCCAAAAAAGTCAATCTACCTATGACAGCGGATGAACGACTGATCGAGATGGATTTTGGGGATTATGATGGGCGTCCTAGCGAAGACGAAGACTTTCAACGTGCACGCCAAAATTTTGCGGTACGTTTTCCAAATGGGGAATCGGTTTTAGATGTGTATGCACGGATCACTCCTTTATTGAAAGAGTGCTTAGAAGATGAGGACAATGTCTACTTGCTTGTTTGCCATAATGCACTGATCCGAATCATCAATGCCTATTTTCATCCGATGCCAAATGACACATTCTTTGACTTTTTTGTTGAAAATACGGAATTAGTTACCTTTGACTAGCTGTTTTTATTCTTGGCGTAACAAGAATAACTAGAGGATGTTATCGTAAATGTTCTGCTATATAAAATATTTTTTCTTTTCATGAAGATTATTTCACATAAGTACGCTTTCATGGTATAATTTCATAGGAATACAAAAAGAGAGGAAGAAATTTAATGTTATCAAAAAAATTATCTTTATTAGGTTTAACAGCAACAGCACTTTTGGCTTTAGGAGCTTGTGGTGCTGACAACAATGATTCAGCTAATTCTAGTTCAGCTTCATCAACAACAGAAGTAAGTACAACAGAAAGTTCAGCAGATGTTGTATCAACAGCTTCAATCAGTGATGATCCAGCTGTTTTAGAAAAAGCAATGTCAGCTGACGGTAACTGGATCGTTGCAGCAACAGGTGATGTGACATTCTCAAATGATGTAACTATCGCAGGCGAATTCCATGACAAAGATGATGCAAGTGCAGACATCTACCGCAAAATTGCTTTGTACTCACAAGACGATGACCGTAACGTAACTGCTGAATACACAATCACTGTTCCAACATTGATCGTTGAATCAGAAAACACAAATATCGTTCACGGAACAATCAAAGGTGACGTACTTGTAAAAGCGAACGGCTTTGTATTAGACGGAGCAAAAGTAGAGGGTAACGTAACATTTGAAAAACAAGAATACCAAGATTCAGCAAAACTTGACGAAAACGACGCATCAGTAACAGGCGACGTAACAGTTAGCGAATAATCTTATAGTCATAAAGACATCTAAAGCAGAAATCCTTCTGTTTTAGATGTCTTTTTTCATTAAAAAACATCCGATATCAATCCTTAGTGATACGTCCATAGGCATAGTGAGAAGTTTTACATAAAAACAATTGAGCGAAAAAACGTATATAACAAAAAAGAGAGTAACCCTATGATAGAAAATAATATGGGGTAAAAGATATTTATAGATAAAGGAGGATATATGAAGAAACGACTTTGGCTAGGTGTATTAGTAGTAATTATTTTAGGAGGAATCGGAGGGAAGAGGTATATGGATAAAAGAGAAGAAGATCGACAAGAATTGTTGGAAGTACAGAAAGACTTGGCGAATTATGTATACAATAACTATCGGTTATATACAACCAATGATGAGGAAACTGATAGGTTTACACAAGAATATAGTAATGGGGGTTTGACAACAGAAGAATATGTAGAAAAAGTTGTAAGTGTTAGGAAATATATAGATATAGACAAAATAGAATTTACTGGATATACAGTAAGTCCAATGAATTTTTTAGAAGTACATTTTTTGATAAATGATTCAAATAAGCAAATTGCAACATTAGGTGTTAAATCTTCTGAGACTGATAACTGGATTTATAATATCGACATAGGAATAGAAAAATCAGAAAATAAATATTATATAGAAATAAATAAAACACCTAATGTAGTCGAAATACCTAATGCAATAATTATCTTTTATCATGAAAGTGATATAACTATGAAAAAATAAGTGTTAAATATAAAAGGACTATATCTTACATAAAAAAGCAACAGAATAAGCGAGAAGCTTAGTCTGAACATATATAGAACAAGATAAAACCTGAAAGGAGGATCTATGAAGAAGCGGCTTTGGTTAGGTGTATTATTAGTAGTAATTATTTTAGGAGGAATCGGAGGAAAAATGTATATGGATAAAAGGGAAGAAGATCGCCAAGAATTACTGGAAATACAGAAAGATTTGGCGAATTATGTATACAATAACTATCGGTTATATACAACCAATGATGAGGAAACTGATAGGTTTACACAAGAATATAGTAATGGGGATTTGACAACAGAAGAATATGTAGAAAAAGTGGTAAGTGTTAGGAAATATATAGATATAAACAAAATAGAATTTACTGGATATTCGATTAGTCCGATGAATTCATTAGTCATCTATTTCACAGTTAATGATGTTTATCAAGAAGAAGTAGGGCTAAACACAAGATCTGCTGAAACAGATAAGTTTATTTATAGAATAGCTAGTGGCAGAGGTAATGGGCCTTATTTTATAGATGAAAAAAACGAAAAACAGGAAATCGGTATCTCAGATGATCAAATAATCTATTATACAGGGGGAATAAATTAATGGATCAAAATAGATACTTATCTGAATTTATTTATAAATTAGAGAGTGGCGAAGTTAAATATGGTAATAGACCTCTTGGAACAGATCATATCGTTATAGGTACTGTGAATACCAATAAAGACAAAATCGCTAATGAATCCCAGCCAAAGAAAAACAGTATGCAGGCAATGGTAGTAGCAGAAATTAAAGATGAATTCAAAAAACTTAATGATAATGATTTAAGAAAAGTCCCCGGCTTCCCCGACTCCGTCATCACCAAAAACCTTACGATTGCCTATGCTGGCACGACTTCGCTCAAAGATTGGCATACAAATCTTGAGGAAATTGGTCGAAGTAATAAACATCCAGATGGCGCATTTTTCTCCGCTTTGAACTATGCCCGTGAAATTGAAAAGCAGTACCCGAAATCAGAAGGCTATACGATCTCAACGACTAGGCACTCGTTAGGTGGAGCTAAAGTACACTTCTTGCCGCAGCAATCAAAGACAATGACAAAGTATCTACTGAAATAATTAATTTTTTATCGTGGCCATACATAACTATTAAAACCGAGCATTCAATAAAAAAATTATATCTTACATAAAAATTTCCAGAATGAGTAAGAAGCTTATTCTGATTATATATAAAACTTAATGAAATCTGAAAGGAGGATATATGAAGAAACGGTATTGGCTAGGTGTGTTAGTGATATTTATCTTAGGAGGAATTGGAGGAAAAATCTATATGGATAAAAGAGAAGAAGATCTTCAAGAATTGCTGGAAATACAGAAAGATTTGGCGAATTATGTGTACAATAACTATCGGTTATATACGACGAATGATAAGGAAACTGATAAGTTTACACAACAATATAGTAATGGAGAGTTGACAACAGAAGAATATGTAGAAAAAGTTGTAAGTGTTAGGAAATATATAGATATAAACAAAATAGAATTTACTGGGTATTCGATTAGTCCGATGAATTTTTTAGAAGTACATTTTAATTTGAATAATTCTAACAAGCATATCGCAACTTTGGGAGTAAAATCCGCAGAAACAAATAAATGGCGCTACAATGTCGATATAGGTAGAAAAAAAACTGAAGACAAGTATTTTATAGAAGTAAGAGAATTTCCTAATGGAATAGAAACACCTACTGAAATAATTGAATATTATTACGGAGGTTTATAATTATGGATCAAAATAGAGATTTTTCCAATGAGGTTTATAAAGTTGAGCATGGAGAAATTGAAATGAACACTAAAATTGGAGAAAAACAAGATTATTTAGTTATAAATACCATAGATACCAATAAAGACAAAATCGGCAATGAATCTAAGCCAAAGAAAAATAGTACGCAGGCAATGGTAGTAGCAGAAATTAAAGATGAATTCAAAAAACTTAATGATAATGATTTAAGAAAAGTCCCCGGCTTCCCCGACTCCGTCATCACCAAAAACCTTACGATTGCCTATGCTGGCACGACTTCGCTCAAAGATTGGCATACAAACCTTGAGGAAATTGGTCGAAGTAATAAACATCCAGATGGCGCATTTTTCTCCGCTTTGAACTACGCCCGTGAAATTGAAAAGCAGTATCCCAAATCAGATGGCTATACGATCTCAACGACTGGGCACTCGTTAGGTGGAGCTAAAGCACTTTTTGTCGCAGGGCTCAATGGTTATGACAGTGTGACGTACGGCGCGGCGGGACCAGGGCTTGCGCAAGCATTATTTGATAATCATCCTGGTACCCTGATCAATCTCTACGACACTTCGGATGTCGTCACGAGTGGGATTTTTACTGGTGGGAAAGGGATGCTTCCAATCAATAGTTTTGGAATCGATAATTCGGGCTGGGAAACATTTGGCCATTCGCTGGATCAATTCAGAACAGATGAAGAGGGAAATTATATCGATAAGCATGGACAGATCATCGTATACGTCGATGGTAATGGAAGTATCTTGTTAGCCCCAACTTTGTGGCAACAAACACTTTTGGAAAACGAAGCAATGATCAAATTACTAGCAGTCAGTGGCGAGCATACGCTAGATGAAATCAAGCGTTTGAAAGAAGAAAATGAGTGGCTCAAGGTTCAAATCAAAGAATTCTTGACATTAAAAGAGTTACGGCAGAAGCTGACTGCAAGTGGCGACGGACTTTCTCGGTCAGAAAAAATTTATTTAGAGGATAGCCAAGCATTAGCTGTAGTACAGACAGCAGCAAGTAAATTTGATGAGGCGATGGGCAATGTTCGCGTGATTTACCAAAACGGAATCACGGAGTTGGAAGAGTTATGGAATGACTGGTTGGGGAGAATACGTAATTATACGCCCAATTTGACCTATAACGAGGTGATTGAAACATTAGCCGAAGTTGGTTGTACGAAATGGGAGATCGTCGATGAACCGACACAGGAATTTAGAGATAAGATCCGCCAAATTGATCAGATGTCAGAACAGTTTCAAACACTCGCCGATGAAATCACCCAAAAGATTAATGAAATGGTGGCACGTGACAAAGAATTAGCGAATCAATTGTTTGGGGTATAAAAGGAGGAGAGGAAAATTGAGTCAGGAAATACAGCTTTATGAAACATATCAAGCAACGAAACGAGGGTTATCAGAGCAAGAAGAAGCAATGATTGCAACAGAAAGAAAAGTCCATGAGCTAGCGGAAGCGACTTATAAAGATCTCCGATTGATTTTGCAAACTTTTTCTGAACCACAAGAGGCTTTTGACTATGGACGTATCATGATTTCTCGTTTAGAAGAGGATCTGTCGACGGAATTGCGCCATCAACGAAAGAAAATCCAGCTTGACCTAGAAGATAACGAGCAGATCTATCGTAAGAAACTGGCACAATTGGATTAAAAAGAATGGAGGTTTTGAAATGTTTGAAATGATTGAAATGATTGATCAATGGTGGGAGAAATATCAGAAAGATATGGAAAAATGCTTAACTCGTTCACTTGGAATCGCGCTGAAAAGTGAGAAGGGATTGAAAATAAGAACGACAAATCAATCTGGGAAGAATGAGACAAATAGAGCAAAACACACGATTTCTTCAGCAGGTACAGGATTGAAGGAGACCCTCAAAGGGCAATTTGGCAACAAAGTGTCGCTAGTTTTAGACGAACAAGAAAAAGCCTTAGACAAAGGTTAGTCAAAGAAACACAAAAAACTTATTCTTACATAAATTGATTAAAGGATTCTGTCAGAATTGATCAACTGAATAATCTATAAAAGCCGAAAATAGGTTGGACTATTTTCGGTTTTTTTTGGATTAGTTGCTTAGATGAATTCATTGATTCGTTTTTTTTACACTACCAAGAAATGAAATTTAATATATTTTATATTTATGTTGAAAAATTATTTCATACGAAGTATAATCAATTTATAAATGAATGCGGATACATGGTGAGGGGGAGAGTACATGTTTGGTTTTTCTGTATTTATGAATCAAGAGTTGTCCGAAGAAACGAAAACGTATATCCATGAAATGGCAGAGAAGGGATTTATTGGCATCTTTACATCCATGCATATTCCAGAAGATGATCCATCAGCTTATAAAAGGCGTTTGACGGAACTTGGCCAAGAAGCAAAAGCAACCGGATTAGAGTTGATGGTAGATATATCGGGTAAGGCATTAGAGTTGGCAGGGTTCTCCTTAGAAAATCTTGAGCCATTAAAAGAGATTGGTGTGACAGGGCTGCGGATGGATTATCACCTGTCGAACCAACAGATTGCGAAGTGGTCTCATCAATTGAAAATCAGTTTGAATGCAAGCACGATCACTGAACAAGATGTGCAAGAATTAAAAGAAGCAGGTGCTGATTTTACTCAGATGGAAGCTTGGCACAATTATTATCCGCGCCCAGAAACAGGGTTAGACAAATCGTGGTACCAAAGAAAAAATCAATGGTTAGCAGAACAAGGATTTACGATTCAAGGATTTGTACCAGGAGATGAAGTGTTGAGAGGCCCTTTATACAAAGGACTTCCAACATTGGAAGAACATCGCTATCAACATCCTTTGGCAGCAGCGCTAGACTTAGCTTCATGTGAAACCGATCTGATCTATATTGGTGACGGTGGGCTATCGCTGACCACCCAGGAACAATTTTTGTATTATAAAGAAACAGGCGGTATCTTATTACATGTGACATTGTCGGACCCAACATTTGGTCCAATCATTTTAGGTACACATACGAATCGACAAGATGAAGCTAAAGCTGTGGTACGTAGTGCAGATGCACGATTTAGAGAAATCCCTCCTATTCCTGCTCGATTAACAGATGAACGGAAAATAGGTACGGTCACGTTAGATAATGAAGCGTATCTTCGCTATATGGGTGAAATCCAACTAATGAAAGAAGATTTACCAGCAGATGAAAAAGTCAATTGTGTGGCACGAGTGATCTCGGCTGATTTGCCATTGATCCAACAAATCCATGCAGGAATGATTTATAAATTTAAATGTAAAGAAGGAATTGAGAAATGACGATCGATTTAGATAAATTAACAACGGAACGTAGAAATCAAAAGACATTTGGTTTGGATGAGATGAGTGTTTCTGAAGCCGCTCGCTTGATGAACCAAGAAGATCATGAAGTGGCGGCAGCTGTCGCAAAAGAACTACCGAGTATTGAACCAGTGATTGAAGCAGCGATTGTTTCTTTCAAAAAAAATGGACGCTTGATCTACATGGGCGCTGGCACAAGTGGACGTTTGGGCGTATTGGATGCAGCCGAGTGTGTTCCTACATTTGGTGTAGAGCCTGAAATGGTCGTTGGTTTGATTGCAGGTGGTGAAGCGGCTATGACTGTCGCAGTTGAAGGTGCAGAGGATTCACTTGAGTTAGGGAAAGAAGATTTGATCCAGTTGAACTTGACGGAAAATGATTTGGTCGTAGGTATCGCGGCTAGCGGTCGCACGCCTTATGTGATTGGTGGCTTGGACTATGCTCGTTCAATCGGCGCAAAGACGGCAACGATTTCTTGTAACAAAGAAGCTGAGATCAGTCAACATGCTGATTTTCCTATTGAGGTAGATGCCGGACCAGAATTTTTAACAGGTTCGACACGTTTAAAATCTGGAACTGCACAGAAATTGATTTTAAATATGATTTCTACAATCAGTATGATCGGTATCGGAAAAGTATTCAATAATCTAATGGTCGATGTCAAGCCAACAAATGACAAATTAGTCGAACGTTCAAAGCGAATCATCATGGAAGCAACCGAAGTGGATTATGAAACAGCAGAAAAATACTTTTATGAAGCGGAACAAAATGTTAAACTAGCCATCGTTATGTTATTGACGAATAGTAACAAAGAGACAGCGAAAAGGAAACTAGCTGAGGCAGACGGCTTTGTAAAACGAACGTTGTAAGGGGGAAAAGGAAATGGCAAAAAATGAATTGACTTTGACAGAACTGGCAAAACAAATTTATGCTGGAGCTGGTGGCATGGGCAACGTAGACAGCGTTGTCCATTGTATGACACGGGTTCGGATGAAAGTCATTGATGAATCGTTGGTCGACATAGCGAAATTGAAAGCGATACCGGGCGTGTTAGGAGTAGTCGAAGATGAACAGTTACAAGTCATCATCGGACCAGGGAAAGTAAACAAAGTCGCACAAGAAATGGTTGACCAAGCAGGAGTCAAACTAGGTGAAAAAATCCCTGGAACACTTGATGCTACAACTGGTTTATCAGGGAAAGACAAGGTCAATGAACGTGCCCAAGAGATGAAGAACGCACAAAAATCAAAACAAAAACCGTCAAAAATCAAATCTATTTTAAAAGATATCTCGAATATATTTGTCCCAATGATTCCAGCTTTTGTTGGTACAGGGATCGTTGCAGGGATCGCTGCGGTATTGACAAACCTTGTCACCGCGGGAACTATCGACGGGGCGTCATGGCAACAGTACATCGATATCATGAACATTCTTAAAAATGGGATGTTTAGTTATCTTGTCATCTATACTGGGATCAATGCCGCTCAAGTATTTGGCGCAACGCCAACACTTGGTGGAGTAATCGGTGCGGTTGTCATGTTGACGGGGATGAATCCAGAAGCTCCTTTGACGAACTTGTTTACTGGAACGCCACTTGCTGCCGGACAAGGTGGGATCATCGGAGTGATTTTTGCGGTCTGGTTGCTTTCGATCGTTGAAAAGAAATTACACAAAATCGTTCCTGATGCAGTAGACATCATTGTGACACCAACACTTTCATTGATTGCCATCGGGCTGATCGAGATTTTCTTGATCATGCCATTAGCTGGTTTTATCTCAGATGGTATGGTAGGAGGGATCAATTGGGTACTTAGTGTGGGTGGCGCCTTCTCAGGATTTGTATTAGGTACATTATTCTTACCGATGGTCATGTTTGGTTTGCATCAAATATTGACTCCGATCCATGTGCAAATGATCGATGAAACAGGACGTACATTATTATTGCCTATTTTAGCAATGGCAGGAGCTGGACAAGTTGGTGCTGCGCTTGCTTTATGGGTACGTTGTAAGAAAGACAAAGAATTGACTGAAATGATCAAAGGTGCGTTACCTGTAGGGATTTTAGGGATTGGTGAACCATTGATCTATGGTGTAACATTGCCTTTAGGTCGTCCATTCATTACTGCTTGTATTGGAGGCGGTATCGGTGGTGCGGTGATCGGCTTGATCGGGAATATTGGTGCCATTGCTATTGGTCCTTCTGGCGCAGCGTTGATTCCTTTGATTTCAGATGGCAAATGGTTTGGCTACGTCCTTGGATTATTAGCTGCTTATGCGGGCGGATTCTTAGCTACTTTCTTTTTCGGGATTCCTAAAGAACAATTAGCGAAAGAAGAATTAGCAGAAGAAGCACCTGTTTATACAGCATCAAGTACTGACTCAACAAATCAAACACAAGCCGTTCAATTATGTGCAGTAGCAGATGGTACAGTGCAATCAATCGAACAAGCGAGTGATCCTGTATTTGCTCAAAAGATGATGGGAGAAGGGTATTTTGTTGAACCAACGAATGGTCATATCTATGCGCCAACTTCTGGGATCATCAGCTCTATTTTCCCAACGAAACATGCCATCGGATTAACAACAGCTGATGGGTTAGAGCTATTAATCCACATGGGAGTCAATACTGTGGAACTAGGTGGGACGCCATTTGATATAAAAGTGAGTGAAGGACAAGCTGTCACAAAAGATACGATGATAGCGGACGTGGATCTAGCTGCGATCAAAGAGGCAGGAAAAGAAACCGCTATGATGGTTCTTCTGACAAATATGGAGCATGTCTTAACGTTTGTTTTGACACATACAGGTGAAGTAAGAGCAAAAACACCAGTGATGGATGTTGAAAGTGTAAAATAATAAAAAGCGCAAAATCAAAGGATTTTGCGCTTTTTATTAAGCTCTATATCGTTGAACTAAAGCATGGTAGATTCTTTCAACATCTGTTGGCGTACCACGTAATTCATAATCTTCTACCATAGGGAAGCCGAATTGTTCAGCATATTGTTTCGCTGTCAAACAATATTGATAGTTAAAGTTTTTATTTCCGCTACCGACAACACCAAGACAAAGCGCATGATTTTCTTGATATTCCAAGTATTCTCGCATGGTTTCTGTCAAAATCTCTTGGTCACCACTATCAATGCCATTGCCTCCTTCTAGATAGGTTGGCACAAACACAAAGAAAGGTTTGGTTTCTTTTTCAAAGTCGCTATTTTCATGGATCTCTTTTAGGTGGACTAAGGGAAGTGAAGCATCTTTTTCATGTTGTTCCGTAGCAAAAGCTGCTAATTTTTTGACGAATCCTCGGGTATTACCAGAAATTGAGATATATAAGATATTCATGATATCGTCCTCCAATCATTCTTATCCAGTATAGCATTTTTTTGTTTTTTGGGTAGAGAAGAAGAGGAAGAGAAGCGGTCGCTTTCCTTGTATAATTAGAAAAAAATAGTTACAATTAAATTTCAATTAGAATTTTTTAGAAAAAAATAAATGAAACGAAGTTTTGCTATACTTTGCATAAAAGCGGTTTATTTTGGAGGATGCGTACATGGACACAGAGCAACAGAAAAAAGGTATTGGATTGATCCCACTAGCGGCCTTAGTGATTGGGTCAGCGATTGGAGGTGGCGTTTTCGGTATTATGACCGACATCTCAGGATCGGCTGGTGGCCCAGCATTGTTCAGCTGGGTATTAGTTGGGACGTCCATGATGATGCTCTCTTTGTCAATCAATAATATCAATAAGAAACGTCCAGAATTAGAAGGTGGTATTTTTAGTTATGCCGAAGCTGGCTTTGGTCGATTTTCGGGATTCATCAGTGGGTGGGGCTATTGGCTGACCTGCTGGTTAGGAAACGTGGCATTTGCTACGCTATTGATGAGTGCGTTGGGCTATTTCTTTCCAGTATTCGATGGGGGTCAAAATGTCGCCTCGGTCATCGTCAGTACTATATTTTTATGGGGATATGCTTGGCTCGTCAATCGAGGAGTCGAAAATGCCAGTTACGTCAATGCAATCGTGACAATTTGTAAATTAGTTCCGCTATTTTTATTTATTATTGTTGCTATCAGCACGTTCTCATTGCAACAATTCATCAATAATTTTTCAAGTGATATCATCTTGAATGCCAATGGACAGCCGATTCCTTTCTCAAGTCAAATCCTAAGTTGTATCATGGTGATGCTTTGGGTATTTGTTGGAATTGAAGGTGCATCTGTGGTTGGTTCACGAGCGAAGAAAAAATCAGATGTCGGAAAAGCCACGATCTTAGGGATTTTTGGATTGATCGTGATCTATGTTTTAGTTTCGATGTTGCCTTACGGTACGATGACGATGGAAGAACTCCAAACAATCCAAACGCAACCAGCAATGGGCTATGTGTTTGAGATGATGGTTGGTAAATGGGGAGCTGTCGTGATCAATGGTGGACTGATCATTTCCTTGGTCGGTGTATGGTTATCTTGGACGATTTTACCCATTGAAACGATGCGCAATATGGCGGATGATGGCTTATTGCCAGCGCGTTGGGGGAAAGTCAATAAAAAGGGCGCACCGACATATGCGATCGTATTAACGACTTTATGTACAAATGTCTTTTTGCTTTCGCTACTGTTTACAGATAGCGCCTATAACTTTGCTTATACTTTAGGAACTGCAGCGATCTTCTTTACGTGGTTGTTCTTAGGATTGTATCAAATGAAACTATCTTATCAAAGAAAAGAATGGGTCCAATTCTTGGTTGGCTCATTAGCAAGTGCTTTTCAAATTTGGGCAATGCTATTTGTTGCTTTCAATGAAGTGATGCTCGTTCTTGTATTATTTTTACCAGGTATCCTATTTTATCTCAAAGCAAGAAAAGAAAAACAGCAAGCTGTTCCACAGACAAAACTTGATTATTTATTGCTTTCGTTAGTCTCGATTTTTGGAGTAGTGGCATTGGCATTATTTGCAACTGGGGTATTGCACTTATAAAACTCACAAAAGTTGAAAACCATTCTTTTGTATCACTCAAAAGCATCTAAGAGATCGACCTGATTCAGGTCATTTCTTAGGTGTTTTTTCATGTTGCCTGTTCGGCGTTTCTTCGATGAAAACGATACGTGACTTTCTCACAACGTTTTTCCACGATTGTTCGTTTCATTTCAGTGAAGAGGCATGATTGCATAGTCACATTTTGACACCTTGAGGGAGTTACTGTTTTAATGATGATCCAAACAAACAATTTTGTAAGTGAAAAGGTTGAGAGAAAGATGGTCGAAATAGGTGGCGATTGGCTATACTTATTCCTTGAGGCATAAAAAATGGAGGGAATATATGAGAGTAAAAGGGTTGACGAGCTATCAATTGAAATGGATAGCAATTGTTTTTATGGTCGTTGATCATATCAACAGTTATTTCGGGATGCAATTAGGGTTGCCAAGTTGGGTCTCGTGGTTGGGACGTTTTGTTGCGCCATTATTTGTATTTTTATTAGTTGAAGGTTTCAAGTATACGCATAGTAAATATCAGTATGCGAAGCGATTAGGAATAGCTGCATTCGTAGTAGCGATTGGAAATATCATCTATCAGTTATTAACAGGAAATTACATCAGTGAATATGATCATCAGCCAGACTATTATTTATTTTTAGGTCCACATAATATCTTTTTGACATTATTCTTGCTGTTTTGCTTGATGTGGCTTCTTTCTACAATAAAAGGAAAAACACTTTGGAGAAAAGGAGTGCTCGTAGCGGTAGCACTTTTATTGGTCATGATCACGGTTGCTTTTTCGGAAGGTGGTCTGTATTTAGTTCCAATGTTGTTGCTGATGTATTTCTTCCGCGAGAAAAAAGAACGAGGGAAATTGGTTCTAGGTATTTTTGTTTATACGCTGATTTTATTTTGTCTAGCCATTTTATCCTACACACAAATGCCTGATTATCAATCATTGTATCAATTTTTAACGTTTGATAATGAATTTATGATGGTCACCGTCATCCCATTTATCATTCTTTATAATGGAAAACTAGGTGGAACCGGACACGCATTCGACAAATACTTCTTTTACTTGTTTTATCCGTTACATCTATGGATCATTTATTTGATTTTATCTTTTATTCATTAAGAAACAACTGACTAGCTAGTTTAAACAAATGAGGCGAGGTCTGGACAGAAGTGTTCAGCCTCAAGAAATAAGGCACTATCCACAAAAATTGTTCTTCAAATTCTTGTGGATGGCGTCTTGTTTTTTCGAAGAGGTTACTTCTGATCCTGTTGTTTATTCGGTTTTAGGGGAGAGAGGACTAATGTTCCAGACACGTCTTATTTGTTTTTATGAGTTGTTTCAAACATTACAGTTTTGTAGAGGTAAAGAAATGTTATGTAGTTCAAGAAAATTGGCAGTATAAATAAGACTTCAAGTCATTTGTTGTTATGAAATTGACAGAATTTTTAAAATATAATATTTTTTTTGTAAGAATTCTCTATATTTTCAATCAATTTTATTTTATAATGAAAAAATATCATGTAATTTTTAGGAGGAAAACAGATGGAAAATTATCTTAGCCTGTTAGGCGTACTGATTGTTATTCTTGGTTTTGCTTTCAAGTTAGATTCGATCTTGATCGTTATGGTTGCGTTAGTCGTGACCGCATTTACTGGTGGATTAGGACTTGAAGGTATGCTGGAAACTTTAGGTACAAGTTTTGTCAATAACCGAGGAATGGCAATTTTTATTATTATTATGTTAGCAACTGGTACGTTAGAACGCAATGGTCTGAAGGAGTCTGCTGCAACGTTGATCAAACGTTTCAAGAAGGTATCCGCTGGAATGATCATCGATATTTATGGTGTTTTCCGAATGATCTTTGCAGCTTTCAATGTCAGCTTTGGTGGGGTGGCCGGCTTTGTCCGTCCAATCATCATGCCAATGGCGTTAGGTACCGTTGAATCAAAAGGATTAACTGTCAATCCGGAACATGAAGAGGAATTAAAAGGAATGTCTTCAGCGATGGAAAATATTTGTTGGTTCTTTGGTCAAGTACTATTTATCGGTGGGGCAGGTGCTTTATTAGTACAATCCACATTGAAAGACTTAGGCTACGAGGTAACTCTTGGTCAGTTGGCATTGGTACAGATACCAGTTGCCATCACTGCTCTAGTCGTTGCGAGTGTCTATTTTTATTTAAAAGAAAAGAAATTAGCGAAGAAATACTATTCAGGAAAGGAGAAATAAGATGGACTTTTTTACAAATTCTGAAGTATTACTCAGTGAAAAATTATTAGAAATCTTATATATCTTGATGGGGCTAGTCTTGATCTACACGGGTCTTCGTAATGCCTTTGATAAAAGCAACCCGCATCGCTTTGGATCAGCCTTTTTCTGGACAGTTTTAGGAGTCGTGATTGCTGCTGGGCGTTGGATATCTCCAACTTACAACGGAATCTTGATTTTCGCGATGACGATCCCAGCAATCACAAAAAGAGTGAGTAAAGGTGCAAGTCGTTTGCCATCAAAAGAATACATGGAAAAAATGTCAGATAAATTAGGGATGAAAATCTTTATTCCGGCATTGAGTATTGGGATCTTTGCCATTTTATTCGCACTATTCACTGATTTAGGTGCTTTAGTCGGTGTCGGTATTGGGGTATTTGTAGCGATGTTGATCTTGATGTTCTTTTCAAGAGATAATCGCCCAACGACTTTCTTGGATGATGCTTCAGACATGTTAGGGACAGTTGGACCTTTAAGTATGTTACCGATGCTCTTAGCTTCACTGGGTGCGGTCTTCACGAGCGCAGGTGTAGGTACAGTGATTTCTAGTGCAGTTGGTACGATCGTTCCAGAAGGTAATGTCAATATTGGTATCATCATCTATGCGTTAGGAATGGTTCTATTTACAGTGATCATGGGGAATGCTTTTGCGGCAATCACCGTCATGACAGTCGGAATCGGTGCGCCTTTTGTCTTTAGTCAAGGGGCTAATCCAGCATTGATCGGTATGGTCGCGTTGACATGCGGTTTCTGTGGAACGTTGTTGACACCGATGGCTGCTAACTTTAACGTAGTACCAGTGGCGATGTTAGAAATGAAAGATAAATACGGCGTGATCAAGAATCAACTATTCGTTGCTGTATTCATGCTGGTTTTCCAAATCGTCTATATGATTTTATTTAAATAGTATCTTGAGCGAAAAAGAATCAATGATTTCCATAAAACATGGAGAAGATTGATTCTTTTTCTGAACAGCTAAGCATTTCATTATTGACTGTTTTTTGTTAAAATAGATAGACACTGAGTCCTTTTAATAGGAATGACTCACTGAAAGTGCTAAATACACGAGTGAGAAACAATCAATTGTTAACGTTTAGATAAATCTTTGAAGGATGAATTGAACGCATCATTTTATAGAATAATGGAGGAATGAAAAATGAAAGTACTCGTAACTGGTTTTGATCCATTTGGTGGAGATAAAGTAAATCCTGCCTATGAAGCAGTCAAAAAAATGCCGTCTGAGATTGCCGGTGCAGAAATCATCAAATTAGAAGTTCCCACTGTTTTTGGTAAAAGTGGTCAAGTCGTAAAAGAAGCAATCCAAGAACATCAACCTGAAATCGTGATTTGTGTTGGTCAAGCAGGTGGACGTTCAGCGATTTCTTTTGAACGTGTAGCCATCAATCTAGCTGAAGCACGTATTGCAGATAATGAAGGCAACCAGCCATTTGATACGCCGTTAGAAGCAGACGGCCCAGCTGCTTACTTTACTTCATTACCAATCAAAGCAATGACAAAAAATGTACACGAACATGGTTTACCAGCATATATTTCTTATACAGCGGGTACGTTTGTTTGCAACGACATCATGTATCGATTGTTACACTTGATCGAAACAGAGTTCCCAACGATTCGTGGAGGCTTTATCCATGTGCCATTCTCACCAGATCAAGTCATCGATCGCCCTGTTGGGACACCGGCAATGTCACTTGATGATATTGCGGCTTCATTGACTTATGCGGTAGAAGCAGCAGTCAACAACAAAGAAGATATTTCAGGTAACGCAGGAACAACTCACTGATAGTTAGCTGAAGCGAAGCAAGTGGTAGATGAGGTCTAGGACATTCGTCATCTTGTGCCCCTACAACCAGATAAATGGTGTTCCAGAAGCTGACCTCCAACAGTAAGTGCAAGACACTGCTGTCACAACCTCAGCTTCACGTATGAAAAAAGCGAAAAGCCGAAAATAGCTCACATTATTTTCGGCTTTTTTGTTGCTCTTTGAACGAATTTATTTTTACTCTCTTAATTTAGAAAGGCAGGTGAAAGGGATGAATGAAAGTTGGCAAGCGATTTTTGACGAATGGTTCCCAAAAGAAATCAAGCAACACTACCCAATAAAAATCTCCAAACAATATACAAGTAGCCAACGATGGGAAATCTATGAACGATTGACGAAACAACAACGAATTGTCATGGATCAACATCGTCGTTATTTGATCCACTCGCGATTTTTGGAAGAAAACTATTTAGCAGCAACGGATTGGATTTTTTCTGACTTTAAGATCAATCCATTTTATCGCACATCACGTAGACAACAAAAACTTTATTGTGAATGTGGCCGTGAACTGAAAGTCCAATATATCGTTCGTTCCCCTAAAACGGGTAAGGAATTAAAACTAGGGATCAATCATTTTGCAGAACACTTGCACGTTAGTCCAACAGTTGCAGCGTCGATCAATCAAGGAATGACTAAAGTGGATCTAGCGCTGGATGAGATCCTCTGGCTGAAACAACAAAATATTGCCTTTCCTGAACGACTCTGGCAAGAATATTGTCTAATGTTGTATCATAATCGCCGGCTGAAACAACCGATTTTACCAGATAAAAAGCGAACTACACGAATCGCCGAATTTCGTCATGCTCAGTTACCGATTTATCTGGCAGACTATCAAGCAATGGAAAAGTACATCCAACAAGTGAGCTATCAGGCAAAAGAAAAGCCGAAAAAAATCCTTGAGAAAAAATCATTGTTTGAGGATTTTTCAGAAGATTTGACTAAAGATGTTGAAGCGTTCTTGACTAACTATCAACTATTTCTCCAAAAAGATTGGTCGTCTGTTTCAATAGCTGAGACAAGCCAACCATCTGTCGCTTTTTTTGAAGAGTTTATCGCGAATCTGCGAGAAGGATCGAAGAAAGAAGCTGTAGACGTCGACCGATTAGCAAAAGAACAGCGTTTTATCCAACCGCAAATTTATCATTTAGTCTGGCAACACTATCAGCGTTATGGATTTACAACTGGTTTTTTCGATAGTATCCCTCGAGTGATGAGAAATGGGTTTCTAAAGATTTTACGCAAAGAACGCGAAGAAAAACAGCAAGCTACAACAAAAACTGTGACAGAAACTGAATGGCAAGAACTTGCAAAGAAAATCAAAAAACAATCAGTCGCCTCTTTGATCCAAGAATATGAACAAGCAGACTATGTATTTACTTCAGAACAACAGCTTGCATTAAAAAAGTTCCAAGAATTGGAATCAGTGATACAAACGATGGATGAAGACATTAGAATGTTGCTCAAGGATTTGATTTAGTTGACTCGAACCGCTGAGAGAATCTTGGTATGACGATACCTAGAATAAGCGAGAAAAGACCCATCCTATTTTGGGTGACTTTCTCGCTTTAGTAAGAGGTTTGAAAAACAAACCAATTTCTAGTACAAGTTTATTTATTGTTTTCCATCAAGAAACATGATGCGAAAAATATTCTGCCTCCATTCGTTGCATTCGCGCTCTTTCTTTTTTGTTGTACCAAGGGGAGACAGTAAAGGCTAATAAGTCATTGATCAAGTAAACAGAGCTATTGATAAACATAGCTAAACTAGCAGATCCATGGGTATAGGAAACATACCATAAGACCATTTGTGCAAGACCAGAAGCAAGCCACCAATAATATTGATTGTTGTAGCGAAGGAAGCTAATGATCCCAGCAGAAAGACTGATTGAAAAAGCAATGGCATCGATCCAAGGACGAGGATCATCTGTGTACGTACCAATCAAGTAACCTGAGACCAAGTAAACGAAAACAGTCCCGGTCAATGCAATCAACCAACTTTTTCCACTAAATTCTCGAATTTTAGAAGCCATATTATGATTCCATTCTTTACTTAATAAAACTGGGATATCCAATGTGACCATATAAGCAATTTGCTCGCCGATACTCAAGTAGTTTTTGGCAGAAAAACCGACGATGATAAAACAAATGGCAGAGAGAATTCCTAGAATACCGTTGACTGATTTGGCGGCATTGATTGATAAAATGCACAACACCCCCAGATTTGTCCCGATAAAGGTAATGATCGACAACCAAGTGATTGGCTGATTCACAAGAGTCATGACTTGGCAACCTAGGCTAAAATAGAATAGATAATAATTTTGTTGAGGCCAGCCTTTCAATTGATGAATCAAAAATCTGAAATAATTACTCATAATAAAAAACTCCTTAAAACACAATATATAGTGTCTGTTTATTTTAGAGACACAAATTATTGTATTCCTTTGAAAAAATATTTCTAGTCTTTCATTTTAAAAAAATATGTGTTATTATTCGATTTGATTGTTTTCTGAGAAATATTAATTTTCCAAACGATGAAAAGTAGGAGGCCATTTGATGTGGTCTCTCTTTTTTTGTGCAGCGGGAGAAAAATCTTTTCTATGTCTAAAACTATTGATAAGATAAAGGAAACAATAAGATTGGAAGTGTGAGAATGAATTTAACAACCGTTCACCATGTTGCGATCATTGTGTCGGATTATCAAAAGTCACGTGCATTTTATGTTGATTTGCTAGGTTTTGAAGTTATTCGTGAAAATTATCGAGAAGACCGTGGCGATTATAAGTTAGATTTAAAACTAGGAGATATGGAGCTTGAGATTTTCGGTATCAAAGATGCACCTAAAAGACCGAGCTATCCAGAAGCTTGTGGTTTGAGGCACTTAGCATTCAAAGTGGAACATATCGAAGAAACAGTCGCGGAACTACAAGGATTGGGGATTGAAACTGAACCAGTCCGTATCGATACCTTTACAGGCGAAAAAATGACTTTCTTTTTTGATCCGGACGGATTGCCGTTGGAGTTACACGAATAAAGGTAACAAATTTGTCACTTTTTCTTCCGTTCATTCGATTTTTTTCTTTCCTATTTCTTGTTATTCTAGAAAAAAACAAGGAGAGAATGGAATGAAAAAAATAATCATTGCAGCATCGATTGCTATCATTGTTAGCTTAGCGGCTTCGTTAGGACTATTGGATGCAAACTTTTCTTTTGATGACATCAGTGACCAAGAATATCAAATCTCATTGCAAAAGGCAGTGTCTATTTTGCGAGATGAGTACCATGAAGAGAAAGTCAGTCGTATCCAGTTCAACCAATTAGACGAAGAACAAAGTAATAAAAAGATGTATGAATATATTTTTTATACGCCCAATCGAGTGATCACAGTGAATCCAATCTCAGGAAAGACGATGGTTGTTGATGAAAGCCGCAACGAACCAGGGCAATTCTTTCACTTGAAAACGATCCATCAAGTGAAACATCCACAGGCAGCAATGAAAGAAGCAGTCCATAAAGTCGGAAAACATCACGGGAAAGCAAAAAGTTGGGAAATCACGACAAAAAGTGGTCAATTGTATTATTGTGTAGCCGTCGATGGAACGAATCATTTAGAAGATGTATTGATCAGTGCTTAAAAGAGAAGTGGTTTCACTTCTCTTTTTTTCTAGATAAGAGTAATCTAAAAGTGTAAAACAAAGAAGGGATTGAGGGAATCATGCAAAAAATGGTTTGTCCAAACTGTGGGAAAAAATTCACTTATGAAGAAGTAAATCATATCGTTGAACACGTAAAAAAAGAGATGCCGATCGTTTGCCCTTATTGTCGTTTTGAAGCAAAGACAATCGTTTCGAATGGTTATTTCGTGACACAAAAAATTGAAGATTATTTGAATTAGCTGTTTTGCTCTGAGATTTCATTATGGTAAAATGAAAAAAAGGAGTGTCAGAAATGATTCGTAATGCAAAAAAAGAAGATGCGGCAGCTATTGCTCCGCTTATTTTAGTTATATTGAAAGATATGGACCTACCGTTTCTTTTAAAGTACGGTGAAGAAAAAACATTGGAAATCTTAGAAGAAGCGATTACAGACCCAGACTATCGCTACAGCTATACAAGAGGGATCGTTGATGAGCGAGAGGGTAAGGTAGCAGGGATCGTTTACGGTTATACAGACGAAGAAGAATTAATCATCGACCAGCCGTTAGAAAAAATCTTACAAAAGCATGGCATTTATGAGCAAGTCAAAATGTTTACGGATAGAGAAACATTCCCTGATGAATGGTATTTAGATTCTATCTGTGTTTCAGAAGAATTTAGAGGACAAGGAATCGGTTCCTCTTTGTTAGAAGCATTGCCACCAATCGTCAAAAAACAAAACCGCGATGTCATTGGACTAAGTTGCGATAAGCAAAATCCGCAAGCTAGGAAATTGTACGAGCGCCATGGGTTCAAAGTAATCGGGGAACGAACGATCAGTGGACATCTGTATGATCATATGCAAAAGAAAATCGTTTAGTGAGTTTTGTTTTGATAAAAATGAATATTTAGAAAAGAAAAGGGCTCTTTGTCAATAAGGACTGATGAGTTGCGAAAAATTAAATCTGGGTCAGAATGAACCTCATTCTGGCTCAGATTTTTTGTTATCTAACTTTGATTAATTGATTGGTCAAAAAGATTCTAATTTTCATGTTCTCAAATGATTTAAATCCGTAGGATACTCGTTTCATTGTTTTTATGTGGGTATTCTTTGCTTCTATTTTTCCATTGGAGTATGGATAAATCATCGCATTGGCGATGCCTTCTTGGTAGGTCAGAAGGTTTTGAAGTTTCTCACGAAAGCCGTCATCTAACGTTTCGGGAAGTTCTGCCAATAAGGAGAAAAACAAGTCAGGGTCTTTGTCTCGAAAAGCTTCAACTAACTCATGGAAAAAGGGATACGCCTCCTTTAGGGACGTAGAAAAGCTAAGCAATCGATCAATCATCATTGCTTCAGTAAGAAATGGGTATTTAGGTGCTCGGAAACTTTTCCATGTTTTATATTCATAGTGGTTAATGTTTGCACGATTTTTTAGCAGAAAGCGCCAGTTCTTTTTCAGTTTTTCTGCATGGCTTTTCTGTCCTGCTTTACGCAGTTCATTCATTTCACGGATACGCAACTCATTGAAAGCTTGATTCATGTGTTTGACAATATGAAACCGATCAATCACTACTTTCGCATTTGGCAGAACGCGTTTGGTGAGCTGGAAGTAGGCGGCGTTCATGTCTGTGACTAAGAATTTTACTTCTTCTGGATTGGTGCAGCCCAAGAAATAGTTTGTTAATCGAGGTAATTTACGCGTAGGTAAGATATCAATTAAATTACCTGTTTCTCCATCTGCGCAAATAAAGCTCATTTTATCTTCTATGGAAGTGTGCGAACGAAATTCATCAACCATCAATACTTTGGGGAGAATCCTCTTAGTGGGCTTTGGTAAATAGCTTTTAAACTCTTTCAATGTACGAATAACGGTAGTCAAAGATACCTGACAGCTTTTCGCAATAAAAGATAAAGAGACTTTTTCAGTCAGTAAAGAAGCAATTTTATATCTGACATGTTCCGCAATTGAATATCTTGGGCGGACAAAATAGCTTTGAGCAGTCCAATGGGTTCGACAGTTTTTACAGGTATAGCGTTGCTTTTTTAAGCGCATAACCATTGGCATATGATTGTATTGTTCAAAGCGGACAATGATTTCCTTCTTCCCATTTTTCACCACAATTGCTTTCCCGTTTCCATCTACCACAGTAGAACCACAACTTCTACAGGTACGAGGATCAGGTGAGAGAATGGCATTAATGACCAATGTCTTTTCCTGATGAAAGATCTCGTAAGAGATCTCAGTAATCATCAAATCTTTATCTATTAATCTCAGCATTTTTTTGATAGAATCATTCATATAGCATATCGTCCTCTCAGTTGTTTATTTTGTGGTGATTTAATCATACTAGAGAACGATATGTTTTTTAATACCTAAAATGAAAATGGGACTGAAGAATCAATTTTGATTCATCAGTCCCATAAATTATAGAGCCAAGAAAAGCTGATACGAAATCCGTAAACAGTTTTTTTTTATTGGATGGCGTTCTTTTATATGATATCTCCTCTTTGATTTTAAAAACTAGCATTAATAGGTAGTGTGAACGATTATGATCCTAAAACAACTTTTAGCGACTGATATGATCACTTATTTCGTTTATGTGTTAACTTAATTCTTATAATCAATATCTTTTTACTAGAGGAATATTATATGATGAAAAAATGATTTTAAACGTTATTTTTAATAGGTGTTGTATCTTTAGATATATTTTCTTATCAAACAGAAGTTATAACAGCGACTAAAACAGTTTCCGAATTTTCAGGTAGTTCTATTGAAGGTGAAGGATAATTTGAAAATCAACTAGCTGATGATAATGTTTTAGGTATGCTTAGATCTTCTAATTTTTATCATAGAGATGGTAATCAAAAATACTACAATACGTCAGAAAACTGGCTGTGCGGAAATATAATAGTGCAATGTGTACTGTTATTCGTGACTCTAAATAAGGACGTTTGTATTTAAAGATGCTGTAGTAGATTCGGAAAGAAGGTATTCAAATTTACACTCTGATGAAGAAGCAACTGGTGTAAGAGATCTAGTAAGGGGAAGCTAATACTTATTTAAGAAGTATCGCATGATTTTAAATTACCCAATTTATTTAGTTGGGTAATTTATTTATGTTTAATATTTCCACATATCAAGTTTTTTGAGAAGAGGAAAATTTATTGAAAAAAATACTTTTTTTTATGATAAATCTAATATTTTTGATTGCTACTTTGACAAATGCTTTCTCTCTTTTTTATATTTATAATCAAAGTAATCTAGATTTTGTATCGAACAATTTTTCTTCCAAAGACACAGTACGCCTTATCGCAAATCATAATATAGATTCTGAAAATTGGGGAGAATTATTAGGAGGTCAAAAGAATATTTTGGTTGTGAAAAATCTAGAAAGTAACTTTTATTTTAAAGCTATATACACAAATTATGATTGGTATCTTCCGCTTGTTGAAGGAAGAAACTTTGCACGTGACGATTTTTATGATGGGGAAAATAGAGCAATTATTGGTGAAGAATTAGCGAAAACACATACAGATACTATACGTATTGAAGAAAAAAACTACAAAATAATTGGTATATTAGATAGCCGTTATGCAAAAAATTTATCAAAAATGGCTTTGATAAACATAAACTCATTAGAAGAAAATCAAACCAATGGTGTCTACCAAGTAAATTCAAACAAAGCAACGATGGAAAAGTTAAAAAGTGAGTTGATTAATGATATAACAGCTATTACTTATTCCGATGATACAAAAGCATATAATGCACAAAATTTAGAAAACAATAACCAATTGTTAAGGTATTCATTTCAAGTACTATGTTTGTTAGCTATTGGCATGTGTATCTTGTTCTATCTAACCTTAACTCAATCGACAAGGTATTTAAAAAAAACGATAGGAATATCGAGAAATACGGTTCTTCTAGAAGAAGTGAAACACTTATTCTTTTTTTGGTTATTTGAGAGTATTCTTGTTCTTGGTGTAGTATATCTCCCCTTCAAACATTCCATTTTTGATTCGGTGACTGATTTTACTGTTAGTTATATTACCAGTCAAAGTTTTATCCTTGGGTGTTCTGTTACTCTGTTTAGTTTTCTTTTTTTTAGAAATTGGAGGAACATTGATGAAAATAAGTAATCTAACAGTAGAGATTTTCGAATCTTTAAAAAGGAAAAAATATTTACTAATCTTTTATACGCTGTTCTTGTTGTTTTCATTTTTGACACTTTCGGTTTCAGATGTCATGTTGCAAGAGAATAGTAATGAAGAACATAGGGTATCAGTTGGTAATACAAAAACATATAAACTTGTAGACACGCTTATTGGGGAAAAAGAGGAAGTCTTTTTGAGGAATCTTCAAAGTGTCAGTTACCTCAATGCCATGTACAAAGAATTATCAGATAGCCAAAAAGGGAAATACCAGGTAGTAAATAGTCAAAGCATTAACTATTTACAAGAAAAGGATTTACCAACTGAGTTTATCGAACATTATGAGCAGATTGCAGGTTCTGTTAGTAGCTGGACTAAAGAAGAGATTCCTTTTAAATCATTACAAATGAACGATCATGCATTGGAACGCTTCGATCTTAGAATAGCAAGTGGACAATCCTTTTCTCCTAGTGATTATCAATATAATAGAGATAAAATTCCAGTTATCTTAGGGAATAGTTACTCAGACTATTACACCATAGGAGACAAAATACAGCTATCTTATCTTTTCAAACAGTTTGAAGCAGAAGTCATTGGTTTTGTTGAAAAAGGTGAAAGGGTCACTTTTAACGAATACGAAGACTATGTGCTAGATCATTATATTATTTTGCCATTTATAGAAAATGCTCCTCAAAAAATCAGTGAAGAAGAATTTTCTTTTTTTCAAAAACATTTTCTAAATGGGGTCAATGGCTACTTTCAAGTTCCAGAATCTTTTTCACAAGAAAAAGTTTATAAGTTAGTAAATGAAATTTCTTCGACATATGAATTGGGAACAGTCGATTTAATAGGTGAATCAGGATTTCATTTATCAGCACTATTATTCATGATTACTAAAAACAATGAATTGCTAAAATTAGTTGTCTCTTTTTCAATGATTATTTTAGTATTAATGACAATTGTTTTTTGTTGTTTAGAAATGTATCGTGATAAAAAGATATATCAGTTACATTTGCTGTTTGGGGCGACAAAAAAAGAAATCCGGAATTATATCATGGTAGAAAAAACATTGCTTTTATCCTTTATTCTATGTGTGAGTTTGACTTTAACTAACTATTTAGGGGGAATTACACTTGTTCTCTTTATTCGTTTACTCTACTTGTCTTTAGTCTTAATTTTTCTATTCTTTTTAATATCAACTATCATTCTTAGGAAATGGAGAATTACAAATGATTAGTATACAGGATATTTCCCTTAAAATAAGAGATGGTCGGAATAAGAAAGAATTATTTCAACATCTGAATTTGAATATAAACGAGGGACAAAAAATAGCGATCATGGGTAAAAGTGGTAGTGGTAAAACGACTTTACTAAAATTGATTGCTGGACTCATCAAACCGGACACAGGAAATATATTCTTTGAAGATAAGAACCTGAGAGAAATGAGCGCTAACGAAATGAGTGCCAATCGATTAAATAATATTGGCTTTATTTTTCAGAATAATCCTATGATTGAGAGTAAAAATGTATTTGATAATATTGCTTTACCCTTAAAATATTTAGGAATCGAAAAGAAAATCATCAATCAAAAAGTCCGTGATATTTCTAAAAGTCTAGCTGTTGATGATATATTACTAGAGAATCCGATTTATCTATCTGGAGGAGAAAAGCAAAGAGTTGGAATTGCTCGAGCGCTTATTACTGAACCTAAGCTTATCTTAGCAGATGAGCCTACAGGTTCTTTAGATGCGGAAACCGAAGCTATGGTTTTGAATATTTTTCAAAAAATTGAATTAACTAGAACTAGTTTTATTATGGTAACACACGATGTTTCTGTAGCGAATATTTGCGATGAAATATATACATTACAAGACAAAAAACTTTTATTGTCTGAAAAATGATAGGTGTATTTTCAAAAATGACGAAAATACTATTTAAAAGTTAAAAAAATATCCATATTTTAATAGTAAATGATGAACGAGTGTAGCTTTGACAAGTCATGTCAAAGCTACACTCGTTTTTGTTATTTGCAAAAAAGTATAACGAATAAAAAATATTCTAAATGTTTTTTACTAAAAAAGAATATACATGACTATATTATACTCATAAAAAATACTGGATTTAGCCTTTTATACTAAATAAAAAACAGATGAAAAGAGTGATGAATCGAGAATATACAATAAATAATATCTGAACGAATTTTATGTTTTTAGAAAAATTTCAGAAAATTTGTTTATTTAATTATTTTTTAGGACTATAATAGCAAATGTTTTTATGTTATGAAATTTCATATATTGACGAAAAGAGATGAAAAAATGTTTAAAAATAAAGTTGTGAATCTTTCCCTAATGTCTGTTTTGCTTCTCCATTTATTTTTTCCAATCCAAGTAATTGCCGAAACATATCTCCCACAAGATCCAGGAAGTGTCTATGATGATTTGACCGGTGATTATGGGGTGTTAGGGATTGCTTCTAAGTTCCATGTGTTCGCAAAAGATAAAACGACCATCAATGCGCATACAGAGGGCAATGTAGCAACGAGTGTCTTATCAGCAACGAATAACTTCGGTACATCGATCAGTACAGGCGATTTAAATAAAGAGATCAATTATGCACAATCTGTTGAGACGATCATTAGCTCAGCAGAAACTGCGGCTTTTGATAAACGATCGAATAAATTTGTTGTCGGATCAAACAATGTGATCACGACGGAAAATGATAAAATAGTTGTCAATGGAACAAGGTTGGATCACTTATCAGTGGATGAGTTCTATCAAGATCGAGAAGATGCTCAATACATTGATTTCAACAAAGAGTTTGAAAATTTAATGCTGACATCAAATATGTTGATGTCGTTAGATCCATTAAAAACTTATACACCAGATGATTTCCCCGATATGAATAATCGTGTGATTGACTGTACAGATCTGGTTGGGGATCAGCCCTATGTCATCAATGTTGCTGCTTCTGTTCTGGCACAGAATACCCCCTTACGGATCAACAATCCTGAGGGAAAAGTGCTTATAATGAATGTTGTAGATGCACCGACTAGTTTTTCTGTACAATCCCAAATTCAATATAATAATCGTTCCAATCATCAAACAGAAAATTTTTCTGATGCCAATATTTCTTGGAATTTTGGTAATCTAACAGAAAAACTAGGAATCAATGCGCCTTTCCAAGGAACGATTATTGCACCTTGTGCGGATATTACAGTCAATCAAAGTCAAGATGGAACGATCATAGGAAAAAATGTGATCTTGAATGCCACAACAAATCGTTGGGACCCAAATGAAATTTTTGCTGTACCAAATACGCATGATGACACCACAGATACAACAAGTAGCAGTACAGAGTCAAGCACGAGTGAAAGCAGTACAGAGTCAAGCACGAGTGAAAGCAGTACAGAGTCAAGCACGAGTGAAAGCAGTACAGAGTCAAGCACGAGTGAAAGCAGTACAGAGTCAAGCACAAGCGAGAGCAGTACAGAGCCAAGCACAAGCGAAAGTAGTACAGAGCCAAGCACAAGCGAAAGCAGTACAGAGTCAAGCACGAGTGAAAGCAGTACAGAGCCAAGCACAAGCGAAAGTAGTACAGAACCAAGCACAAGTGAAAGTAGTACAGAACCAAGCACAACTGAGAGCAGTACCTATCCAGGTAAAAATGGAAAGCAATCAGATACAAGTACCACAACTAATACCACAACAAGTAGTTCTAGCAGTGTTTCATCAACAAACAACTCTGACAAGCCTGTGATCAGTGAAGATGGGACAGTTGAAAACGATGGAACAGGTACGATGCAGATGAACGATAGACGTGAAAATAAAGTAGCGCTAGCCGTTGAATCAAACACCAATAATGATGATCCTTCGACCAAGAATGAACAATCACAAAATCAACAGCTTTTCCCTAAAACAAATGGCGAAAGAAATAATTTGTGGATCATGGTAGGTGCAGTGCTTATCTATGTAGTGACACTTCTTTTCTATAGAAGAAAACAGGTATAAAAGAAAAAACGAAGCTGTGACATTAATTGTCTTACCCCCTTAAACTTGAATAAACGGTGTTCCAGAAGTAACTCCTTTAGAAATAAGCCAGAAAACTCCAAAAATTTGAAAGACAATTTTCGGAGTTTTCTGGCTTATTTCTCGGAGCTGGACACTTCTGTCACAACCTTGTTTTTAGTTGACATCAAAGCGATAAGAAAGAGGTGTTTCTTTGTCTTTGTTTTTTCGATAGAGCCAATAATCAAGGACAGCAGCAATACAGATACAGATAGGCGCATTTTCTTCACAAGGGATATCAAGAACATAATAATCACCGGTAAAGAGGGTTGCTTTGTCCATCTCCATGATTAGTTCATTGAAATGCTGGATCTGATAACGATGATTATAGATATCTCCTTGAACAGTCCAATGCAATCGGCGAATATAATAAAAATCTCCTGGCCAATTGAAAATCTTTTGCATCGTACCGACTTTTTCGAAATCTTTGTAAAGTTCAAAGCGTGTACCAAATGTCAGACTGATTTGTTTGATATGTGCGACTAGATCACCATTCATGGCATAAAGAGACAAGGCATCTCCTTTCGTTCCCCAGCGGCCGACCATCAAAAAAAGTGATTTACCTTTTTCGTCTTTGACGATCGTCCGAGTCGCACGACTCAGCTGTTTTTCCTGAATGAAAAATTCTGACATATTTGTTCCCCTCTTTCTTCAAACAACTATAGGTTTTCGTTGATTGCGCGTAAGATGGCTTTGCCAACACCTGATTCAAGATTTGTGTCTGTTAAGTATTTAGCGTAATCTTTGACTTCAATCTCTGCATTTCCCATGGCGAAACTAACGCCGGCAGTTTGCAACATACTGACATCGTTAAAATTATCACCGATCGTCATGACTTCATCTAAAGTGATCCCTCGTTCATGAGCGACATGAGCAACTGCGATTCCTTTTTGAGCATTTTTATGGTTGACTTCAAGATTGTTTTGACCAGAAGAGGTCACTGCCAGTTCGCCTAAATTACTGATTTCTTTCCCTACAGGGCCTAAAATACGTGGGCCTTCAGTATGGAAACAGATGATTTTTAGGACTTCAAGTTTATCATCAAGTAGTAATTCGCGAATGCTATCAACATAAGTGATGTGTAAGAGTTCAAGATTAGCTGAAGCCATGGCGATCGCCATTTTGTAAGTCAAATGGGGCATATGGGTCGCAATGGAAGAAGCAAAGCTTTCGATTCTTTTTGGTTGGCTTTCCGAATACAATCCTTGGTTTGTCGCTACCTCGTAATAAATACCATTTGCATCTAAAATATCCATGACTGTCATGGCTTGGGGACTTGGAATTGGCACTGTAAAAAGCGACTTACCGGATCTGTCAAAAACTTGCGCGCCATTTAAAGTGATCATCGCACAATCGATTCCTGCTTCATCTAAGGCTGCTCGTGCTTCTTGTGCGTTACGTCCAGTAGCGACCATAAATTCAATACCCAGCTCATTTGCCATGCGGATTGCTTCAGTATTTTCTGTTGAGATACTCATATGTGCATCGAGTAAAGTGCCGTCCATATCAGAGGCAATTAATTTGATCATGTGATTACCGTTCCTTTCCTTTTCTCCCTCCTAGTTTAACATACTAATGCGAGATAAGATGGAAGATTTTGACTTGTTAACAAATAATTTGTGAGTTATTCTGGAAAATAGGAGGTGGGAAATTTGAAGAAAATCATCCACAATAGTTGGCAAGAAGTATTAGCTGATGAATTTGAAAAAGATTACTATCAGCAGTTGAGAATATTTTTAAAAAATGAGTACGCAACTCAAAAAATCCATCCGGATATGTATCATGTTTATGAAGCGTTAGAGCTGACTCCCTATGAAGAAGTCAAAGTCGTGATTCTAGGACAAGACCCTTATCATGGAGCAAATCAAGCGCATGGGCTTTCTTTTTCAGTACAACCAGGAGTAAAAACACCACCGTCTCTGGTCAATATCTACAAGGAATTGAAGAATGACTTAGGGATCGAACCAGTTCATCATGGGAATTTAGTGACTTGGGCCAAACAAGGTGTTCTGCTTTTGAATACTGTACTAACTGTCAGAGAAGGGCAAGCTTATTCTCATCGCGGAAAAGGCTGGGAACAATTGACGGATGCGATCATTGAGAAGCTGAATGAACGAGACAAACCGATCGTGTTTATTCTTTGGGGCAAACCTGCACAAGAAAAAATGAAAATGATCGATAAAAGTCGACACATTATAATAACAGCTCCACATCCAAGCCCATTATCGGCACATCGTGGCTTCTTTGGCTCAAAACCATTTTCAAAAACGAATGATGCTTTGCTTGCTCTGGGTGAAACACCGATTGATTGGCAACTGCCTAAAACAGTGTAATGATACAGCGCTTTCCTGTTATAGTGCAGTTTTGCCGAATTATGTGAAAAACTTAATTATTATCCATAATCTGACTGATACAGAAATTTAAAACTGTTCTTTTTTTTGATAATAGTGTATCATGGTAGTTAATAAAAATAACTGGGGGTCATCTTGTGGAATTGTTTGATAGTTTAAGATTTAAAATTGTACGTCGCGGCATCAAAATCGTGTTTCCAGAAGCAACGGATGCAAGAATTTTAGGAGCAGCAGCACGTTTAAAAGCAGAAGAATTAGTTGAACCGATTTTGATCGGTAGCAAAGAAGAAATTGAAGCAGCAGCGAATGCACGTGGTATCCAAACATCTAATTTCACGATCATCAATCCCAATGATTATGAAAAATGGGATGAAATGGTCGAAGCTTTTGTTGAACGCCGTAATGGAAAAGCAACAAAAGAACAAGCAGAAAAAATCTTAAAAGATGTCAATTACTTTGGAACAATGCTTACATATATGGGCATTGCTGATGGTATGGTTTCTGGAGCGATCCATTCAACCGGAGATACAGTACGTCCAGCACTACAAATCATCAAAACAAAACCAGGTGTAAGTCGTACAAGTGGTGCTATGATCATGGTTCGCGGTAGAGATCAAGAAAAATATGTCTTTTCTGACTGTGCGATCAACGTGAATCCAAACGCACAAGAATTAGCTGAAATTGCTGTGGAATCAGCAAAAACAGCTGAACTATTCGATATCGATCCAAAAATCGCATTGATGAGCTTTTCAACAAAAGGTTCTGCAGCAGCTCCTGAAGTAGATAAAGTGGTTGAAGCAACAAGAATCGCGAAAGAATTAGCGCCTCAATATACGATCGATGGCGAATTACAATTTGATGCTTCTTACGTTCCAGCAGTCGCACAATTAAAAGCCCCTGATTCTAAAGTGGCAGGTCAAGCAACAGTCTTTGTCTTCCCTGAATTACAATCAGGAAACATTGGCTACAAGATCGCTCAACGTTTTGGTAACTTTGAAGCAATCGGACCAATCTTACAAGGATTGAACAAACCAGTAAGTGACCTTTCTCGTGGTGCTAATGAAGAAGATGTCTACAAATTAGCGATCATTACAGGTGCACAAACATTATTAGATTAATCGAACAGTAGATCTAAAAAGAAAAGGGCTAGGGAGCTGAGGATTCCTGACTCTTTTCTTTTTTTTTGTTGGATTACACGTTATACTGACAAAAAAGAATGAGGAGAAATGATGATGATTGAATTAACAAGTGTGGCGATGACAGACCAATTAGCAGAAATCATTGGAAAAGTCGCTCATCCGGGAGATAATCTAGTGTTGACTGGTGATCTAGGTGCTGGTAAAACGACTTTGACAAAAGGAATTGCAAAAGGATTAGGCATCGATCAAATGATCAAGAGTCCGACCTATACGATCATTCGTGAATATACACAAGGAAAAATGCCTTTGTACCATATGGATATCTATCGTGTCGCTGCTAGCGGTGCTGATTTGGGATTAGATGAATATTTTGAAGGTGATGGACTTTCAGTCATTGAGTGGGGAAATCTATTAGAAGATGCTTTACCTGAAGATTATTTGGAACTGATTATTGAAAAAAGTGATACAGAATCAGAAAAAAGGTATGTGAAATTCCAATCATACGGGCCGAATAGTCAAGAGTTTGAAAAACGTATCTATGAAGCATGGGCGGATTCTCATGGCTAATGATGTTGAACTGACGTTAAAAGAAGCGGAGAAATCAGATGCTCAAGGATTGTTAGTGATGCTACGCCAAGCGAGACAAGAAACGGATTATTTTGTTGTTGAGGAGCGTTCACTTAATAAAAGTAAAGAGGTACTTGCAACTGAATTGTCTCGAATAAAAGAAAGTGCAGAACACTTATTATTTTTAGCCTGTGTCAAAAAACAGGTGGTAGGTGTTGTTTCTGTTGCTCCCAAACCTGGTTTGCCCCGACATGGCGAAATAGGGATCAGTATCTTGAAAGAATATTGGGGGATGGGGTTAGGCACGATTCTTTTAGAAGAGGCAATTATTTGGGCTACAGAAAATATGCGATTTAGTACGTTGGTTCTTGACGTATTGGCGGGCAATCAACGAGCCGTCCATCTTTATCAAAAAATGGGGTTTCAAGAGGAAACCCAAAGTGTTGACTCTTCGAGAAGACAAGGTCAATCATTGGCGATAATCAAGATGAAACGAACGATTGAGCATGAAATAAACTGATTTCAAAAACAAAGAACCTGAAAAGTAGTTGACCACTTTTCAGGTTCTTTATTTATCGTCATCGTTGATTCTTTCGTACGAGGGAAACAACAAATAGAAATGAAAGAATTAGCTTATTTTAATTTTAGCTAATTGAACTATTTCACTGTGACTAATTTTTTCAATGGGTCTGTCCCAAAAAATTTTTCCTGATATAACAAGATTTCCGCGCATGCTCGACTATCTTCTAACGCATCATGGTGATTTTTCAACGTGATATCTAAATTTTCACAAACTGTATTCAAGCGATGATTTGGCATCTCCGGAAACAAGCGGCGACTTGTTTTGACGGTACACAATGAGAGATAGTTCGGTTGAGGCAACTGATAATAATCTAAACAACCAGCCAATACTTTTGTATCAAATGCGGCGTTATGCGCAACGACTAATCGGTTTTTTTGGAAATACTTTTCGATTTTCTGCCAAACATCTGGAAATTTAGGTGCCTGTTGGACATCTTCGGGTCGAATGCCATGGATCTGGATGTTCCGCCAGAAAAATGGCGTTTCCGGTTGGATCAAGGTATAAAATTCATCGACAATCTGACTGTTCTCCACTTTGACAAGGGCTAAGGAACACGCACTATGAGATTGGTGGTTCGCAGTTTCAAAGTCCATCGCGATAAAATTCATTTTCAAATAAGCCTCCTTTAAAAAATAAACCATAACATAGATTTGTATGAAAAGAAATAGCTTTTTCAGACTATGTATCAAGTAAATATGGTGTCAGTGAAGGATCAAGGGAAGAAAATCGGGACAACCCAATTTCTTCCGTTGCTATCCTTGCTATTCGATAATTAATTCGACAGGGCAGTGGTCACTACCTAGAATCGATGTATGGATTTTTGCATCAACCAAACGAGGTGTCAAATCTTCACTCGTCAAGAAATAATCGATACGCCAACCTGCATTGTTTTTTCGAGCATTGAAACGATAACTCCACCAAGAATAGACGCCTTCTAACTCTGGATAGAAGTAACGGAAAGTATCTACAAAACCATTATCAAGTAAATGAGACAATGCGTTTCGTTCTTCGATTGAGAAACCGGCACTTTTTTGATTCGTTTTCCAATTCTTCAAATCGATGTTTTCATGGGCGACATTTAGATCCCCACAAACGATCACCGGTTTTTGTTTTTTCAACTCTTCTAAATAATCATAAAAAGCAGATTCCCATTCTAAACGGTAATCGAGGCGTTTCAATTCATTTTGTGAATTTGGTGTATAGCAAGTGACTAAGTAAAATTCAGGATATTCTAACGTTATCAAACGACCTTCTTGATCATGGACATCAATGCCCATTCCATAAGAAACGTTCAATGCAGGTTCTTTGGCGAAGATCGCTGTACCTGAATAGCCTTTTTTGACCGCATAATTCCAATATTGATGGTAACCTGGTAAATCCAAGTCGATTTGACCTTCTTGTAGCTTTGTTTCTTGAAGACAGAAGAAATCTGCATCAAATTCCTTAAATGTTTCTAGAAAATTTTTATTGACGATGGCTCTTAAACCATTGACATTCCACGAAATCAGTTTCAAAAAAACACGCTCCTTTTTCTATCAAGTCTGTGCGATTATATTGTACCTCATTTTTATTAAAAATAGTGTAAGATAAGAGTAATAACAGATAGCAGGAGGGAAACCATGAAAATTGGCGTAGTAGGAGTAGGTAATATTGCCGAAAAAGCATATTTACCCACATATGCAGAGAAACAAGGAATGGTTGATTTTTATTTTGCGACACGTAATCAGGTAACGAAAGATCGTCTGAAGAAAACCTATGGATTTGCTCATTTGTATGAGTCGCTGGATGACTTAATTGAAGAGGAAATCGAAGCATGTATGATCCATGCGGCAACAAGCGTTCATTTTCAATTAGCTAAAAAATGTTTGGAACATAATATCCATGTTTATATCGACAAGCCTTTAAGTGTCGACCTAAAAGAAATCCAAGAGTTACAAGAATTGGCAGAACAACATCAAGTGATTTTAATGGTGGGCTTCAACCGACGATTCGCCCCAATGGTCGAAGAATTAAAAGCGATTCCAGAAAAACGGTTGATCCAGTTACAAAAAAATCGCATTGCGGCAAAAGAAACAACTGCTTTTGTCATTTACGATCTGTTCTTGCATCTGGTGGACACGGCTGTTTATTTATTAGAGGAACCAGTGATCAAAACAACTTCTCATATCCGAGAAAAGGAAGGTCTTATGGAAGTAGCGATGTTGCAAATTGAAACTGCGAACCAAATGGCAATCGTGACGATGGATCTTGGAAGTGGTGCGAATACTGAAACCTATCAAGTGACGAGCAAACAAGGAACCTATGAATTGAGTGATCTGACAGAATTAGTCATCCGTAAACCAGATACGGTGGAAATAAAGAAATTTGGTGATTGGGAAACAACATTGAGCAAGCGTGGTTTTGTGCCGATGGTGGAACGATTTTTTGAAGAGGTTCAAGAAACAACACCTAACAAAGAAAAGTTGAAACAAGCTGGAGTATACGACAGCCATGCGCTTTGTGAGGAAATGTTGAATAATATTTACCGTCATCAGCTTTGAGCAAAACTGGCAAGATTGTTTTAAGCGTGATAGAATGATGGGGACGTTTGAAAAGAAAGGAAAGTCCTCAGTGAATAAAGAAGATATCGTTAAAAAAAATCCAGAGTTGAATCTGTTGCTTGATGAACCGTTAAGTCATTATACATTTACCAAAACCGGTGGACCGGTAGATGTTTTAGCTTTTCCCAAAACCAAATCAGAAGTCAAACAGTTAGTTGATTATTGTCGAGAAAACCAAGTGCCATGGTTGGTACTAGGAAATGCAAGTAACTTGATCGTCCAAGATGGTGGGATTCGCGGCGTGGTCATCATGTTGACAGAGATGAACCAAATCAGCGTTGAAGGCACGATGGTGATTGCAGAAGCAGGTGCAAAACTGATCGATACGACGTATGCAGCCTTGGCAGAATCTTTGACAGGATTCGAATTTGCCTGTGGGATTCCTGGAAGTATCGGCGGTGCAGTCTACATGAATGCAGGAGCTTACGGTGGGGAGATCAAAGACGTGTTTGCAGAAGTCGACTTATTATTAAGTGATGGGACGATCCAAACCCTGTCAAATGAAGAAATGGCCTTTTCTTATCGCCATAGTGAATTACAGAAGATGGATGCTATCGTCTTAGAAGCTCGTTTCCAATTAACACCTGGTGATCATGAGATGATCAAAGGTCGGATGGACGAATTGACGGAATTGCGTGAAGCAAAACAACCATTGGAATACCCTTCATGCGGTAGTGTCTTCAAACGACCTGAAGGACACTTCACAGGACAACTGATCCAAGAAGCAGGGTTACAAGGCTTGAAATGGGGCGGCGCACAGATTTCGGAAAAACATGCCGGCTTTATCGTCAATATCGACCATGCAACAGCAACTGATTATACAGAGTTGATTGCCCATATCCAAGAGGTAATCAAAGAGAAGTTTGATGTTACATTAGAGACGGAAGTACGGATCATTGGTGAAAAAAGAACCTAAAAGAAAGTAGGTGGCGTGATGTTGGATAAGCAATTGCCCTATGCAGAGATTTGGATGACACGCCCACTCAATGAAGAATTGCCTTCTTATCCCTTGAATCAGCAGTATCGCTTTGAAAAGTATCAACCAGGAGCAGAGGAGGATTGGGCAATCATTGAAACAGCAGTCGGTGAATTTGACACCGTGGAGCAGGCATTGGCTTACTTTGACCAAGCTTTTGCCCCTTTTCCAGAAGAGCTGGCAAAGCGTATGTATTTTGTGGTCAACGAACAAGGTGAACGCATTGCCACCTGCACTGCTTGGTGGAAGCTTCGTGAGAAAGAATATCCGCTTTTTCATTGGTTAGCGGTCAAGCCAGAACATCAAGGAAAAGGAATCGCCAGAAGTTTGACGATCGAAGTGCTCCGTTGTTTTCAGCAAATAACGACACAAAGCCCAATCTATTTACACACACAGACATGGAGTCACCCAGCGATCAAACTTTATCAAAGTTTAGGTTTCACGCTCATCCCTGATAAATTTGATGGTAGTGAAAATCCTGATTATGAAATAGTGATGGATATTTTATCATCGAAAATAAAAAAAGCACCTAAAAAATAGGTGGTGACAGAAGTATTCAGCTCCGAGAAATAGGCGGTGAAACCCGAAATTTGTTCTTCAAATTTTTGGGTTTCACCGCTTATTTCTGACGCAGCTAGCTTGCGAATACCGTATACACGATTTTAAGGATAGAAATAAAAAGGAATTTCATATTTGTTCCAAATGCTTCAATTGCTTCAATGTTAGAGAATTATTAGGTTGATTGCTAAGCGGGAAAACCTTCACTAAGATATTAAAGTTATTAGTTCATATACCAATGTTATTTAAATATCAAGAAATAATAGGTCAACTTAGAAATAGGTTTGTGTGTATAATCAGGTCAATAGAAAAAACAACAAAACGTCCAGATGATTTAGTAATAAGAGTCAATTAGATATCCGAGATAGTTGAATCACCCATATTTATTTTTTACTTCTAGAAGAAATGAAAGTTGAGTTGTCAAATCTATCTTGAAAATTTGAAAATAAACCGATAAAAAACTTGTAATACTTAGATTTATTTGACCTATTTAGTAATCAGATACGTGTTTCATAGTGGGGAAATCGGTAATCAGTCAGAATGTGTCACGAATAATAGAAAAAGATAAACCCATTGTTTTCGTTTGTTATGACCTAAAATAATCGGGGCTGTAGTAGTAGTCATTTCGCAACACCTAAAGTTGATAAACATACTATTCTATAAGCAAAATTGATTGACCACAAGGAGCTAAAAATAGGGAATTATTATCTGTTTTTGTCGCTTATTTCTAGGTGTTGAACATTTCTATCTCAACCACGTTTACATAGTTAGCTAGCTATCTCATTTTAGCGAAGGAGTGATCAAAATGCCACAAGATGATTTTAGAAGAGAAAGCGGTCTGTTCAACAACAAACGCAATGATGAAATGAATGAAAAACACGCGCAACAAGTTTTAAATTTTATCGCATCAAATTCTGGACATACCTTAACAGAGCAAGGAATCCGACACCCAGTAGGATGGTTGTATACATGGATGACCTTGGGTGCGATCGTTCCACCAGTTGATCGTCTCAATCAAAGAAGTTCTCCTACTACAGCTTTCGAAGCAGACACCCGTATTGATCTGAGAAGTGAAGGTAATCAGACAAGGATCCATTCCTTTCACTCAAGTTCTACCGTCAATCCTAACCTAATCCACCACCGAAGCCAAGTACCCTTGATAGAGAATATCCCCCCCAGTTTCCTAGCTGATCCACAGATAGAACCGACCGTCAATACTACAAATAATTCTTCTACTCAAACCCTCCCTTTATATCCGCACCAAAATTTAGAACTAAAAGCCGATATTGCGGAAGTGGCTCATGAATTCAGCCTTTCTATTCACAAAATCGCTCATGATATCGAAGAACTGATGAATTGTACGCTCACGAAAAGAGCCACGCAAATGAAAAAATGGATTTTCTGGGGAGAAGAGATTGAACAAACACAGTTAAGAACGGTTTGTAAAGTAGCCGTCGCAAAAGCAAAGAAAGAGAATGGAGAAAGACCAAGGCAAAGAAGTCAACACCGACATTTTTCTTTTCATCGCATGACAAATAACTCCACTCCTGAGGCCAATCAATTTAAAGCAAATGAAAAGCTTGAAAAGTTAAGAGAGATCTTTCAATCCTCCTTAGAAAATAAGCAGAGCCAACATGGGAATACAACTGACAAAAAAAGTCAATCAACAGATAAAATGAGCAATGAAACAGACCATTTTTGGGATGGATTAAGCGAGACGTTTTCTCAGTTTTTCCTTGAATACGAACATACGAACTATACGAAAGAACAGGCAGGAGCAAATGGTGGATCGGTGATGTCACATTTTCTTGACTTGTTGTTGCGTACTTTTTCTGTGGACTATGGGAAACATGGTCCAGATGAGCCTCAAACACAAAAGAATATGAACCTTTCAATGAAAACTCATCCCAATGATAATGTCCTTTCACATAAGACTTTCATAAAGAAAGTAAATCAGAAAAAACCAGAAAATAGCTATCAGGAAAAAATATCAAACCTAAAATCAGAAACACAACCAGCATTGAAATCGGAAGAAAGGCGTGTTTTGACACAGATACATCAGTTGGCAAGTGACTTTTTAGGAAGGATAGATAGATTTGTCCAGAAAACGGTAGGACTTCAATTTTTAGCAGCCGAAGCTAAACCCATTCCTACTGATCGACAAATGCAAAGCGATCATTCTGTTTCTAACGATCCAGAGATGAAGTCTTATCAAGTATTGTCTAGGGAGACATTAATGAAATTAAATTATATCATTATGGCTTACCTTGATAATTCACCCTCACCAGAATCTACAGCTAGCCAACTTGAACCGTTTTGGTATGATTATGAGGTCTATGAAAAGCGAGGCGAAATAGCAAAAGTTAATCAAGCGCTGACGAAATTCTTATGTGAGCAAAGTATCCCTTGTGAAGGGCTGTCTACACTTCAATTATTTAATGCAGTAAAGAACTGGATAAGGAAAGCGGGAGAAAACAATAAATTAGCTAGAAAACTACAAGTTGCACAATTGATTTTGAAGACTCTGGGATTGTCCAGTCAAGGGTTATCCGACAAAAGAGGCGAAGAGATTATTATTCAATGGAGAAACAATAATATTTTTAAAGATTACACGTTTGCATTGCCGCCAAAATCAACTGCAAAAGAAGAAGACAATCATGAAGCCACGAACCTTCCACTAAAAACAACTACTTCGTTACCACCAGTAATGCTTGATCCACAATTACAATCAACCGAAGAAATACCTCTAGAGACACGAATAAAATTACAAATGGTTTTTACGAAATATATGTATGGTCAAATGCTTGATGGGATGTTGAAGGGGCAGATACCAGAAAATTTACCACCTTTGTGGTATGATCGTGCGCTTTTTGAAAGGCGAGATGCAATTGACAAAGTGAACGATTCAGTGAATGTTTTTATCTGTCAAAAAAAACGACGGTGTTCAACTATGTCTGGGCAAGAATTGCTTCTTGAAATACAACATTGGGAAAGAGTAGATGATGTGGAAACGGAGAGAAGTAAAAGAAAACAAGTTGCAGAGATTATTCTGCGTGTTTCAGGATTACCTCCTCGCAAATTGACCGATGAGACGGTAGCTAGCATTTTGATGCAATGGCGAAATAATAATCTTTTTAAAAATTATCAATTTAAATCTTTAGAAAAAGCATATACGGTAATACCAATATTCAATACTAGTCAATCCATGTCAACTACACCTACGAGAATATCAAAAAAAGGAGATGGCGCAATTCTCCCTCAAATGAACGATGCTAAGCGCCAAAAGAAAAAGGGAGCATCTACGACAAAAGAAAATTTGGAAGTTGATGAAAAAGCTTTTGGCGAACGGTTGAATAAAATTAATAGTATAATTGTTGCATTTTTAGAGGGGAAACCTTCTCCTGTACCAACTTCTGAGAAATTAGCACCTATGTGGTATGAACAGGAGATGTTCAATAAGATCAATCTAACGCAAAATGTCAATGATGCAATCAAAAAATTTCTATGTGAACAAAAAGTCCCCTGTGAGAATTTATCTCCCCTTCAGTTGATTCTTGCCACACAAGAGTTTCTAAGAAGAGACGGAAAAGAGGTTGAATTAAGTAGAAACAAACAGGTTGCTGAAATCATCCTTAATTCTTCGGGACTAACAGGTCAAACGATAGCGGATACTCGTGCGATTGCTATCATATTGCAATGGCGAAATAATAATATTTTTAGAGACTACAATTTTTTTCCAGCCAAGGGACATGAGGAAGTAGACATCTTAAACAATGATCTAATTGGAATAATCACTTCTGTTCGGCCGAATACCTATGGCTCACTCCCTGTGGATATCGTGACAACGGTGAACAACATGCATGTCGCTTATATGAAGAAATTGCCTTTACCCATTTCTATAGAAGAACCGCTTATCCCCTTATGGTACGACTATGAACTGTTTCAAGATCGGGAAAAAACAAAGAACGCCAATCAATTCGTGCAGAAATTTCTCTATAGTCAACAGTTTTTTAATGATGATCGATCACCACAGGGAATCGTTCTAGCCGCACATGAATGGATAAATGATGGGCAGGTAGATTCAAAGATTTTAGAAAGGCAAAAACAACTTGTTCCGAACATTCTTGCGGGGTACGGAATGGTGAGACAAAATCTAACTGCTGTCGAGGAAACAAATATTTATTTCCAATGGAAAACCAACAATATGTTAAGTAATTACCAATTTATTGAGCTAAAGCTACCAGTAGAGAAGGGAAAAGTGACAGAAACCAGTGAGATGAAAGTGATACCGTCCACTATGGAAGATTCTGATTTAGCATTAGTGCATACAATCGTTTTCGATATTGTCAAGAATGTATCTCCTGTGACACATTATTCCGAACCGTTACCAATTCTCTATTTTCATTTTGGCCTTTTTTTAAGACGAGATGAAACAAACATGGTGAATCAAAAATTGAAGGAGTTTTTTTCTAAAGCAGGAATCGAGATCAAAGACACCACGAGCAATGAGTTAGAAAAAGCACAATTTCAATGGATTGAAAAAGGGGGAACAAGTGAAAGCAATGATACCTCTGAAAGAGAACAGTTCTTAGCATATTTTATCGCAAAAACATATGGACTAACGGACATTCGATTTGGGGAATTTTGGTCCGCTATAAAAACACAGGAGATTTTTAATCAATGGAAGAGTAATACTTTATTGGAAGGATATACTTTCAAGGAAGTGAGTCCTGAGACGATTCATTATCAATTAGGGAAAATAGAAAATCAGAACGTCGTACGATTAAATTTACAAAATAAAGAAAGTAAGCAACTTTTTAGTGATTTCATCAATGATCGCTCGCCAACTATTTCTAAAGCGCAGCCAATCAGTAAGTTCTATCATCATCAGTTGATTTTCGATCAACGAGGAAAAACGCCTGCGGTGAATGAAGTTGTTAAAAAATTTTTGCGGGATCGTGGGATTTCTTTTAAACATCCTACTACAAGTGAATTAGTTCGACAATTACAAGTGTGGCTTCTTGAAGGACCTACGTACGAAGCGATTATCGAAAGAGAAATACAAATAGCAAGGATCATACAAGCGGAATATGGGAGCAGTGAAGAAGAGGTAACAGCAAAAGACGCTCGCTATATTATACTTCAATGGGAGAATAATAATGTACAAATCGACTATACCTATAAAGAGAGCAGGGAATGGGATGCTATCGACATCAGTGAAATTGAAACAACTGTTGTGCAGCAAGAAAAGATTGACGCGTTTACTCGTGAAAATAATGCAGTTCTTATCACAGATATTGCTATCGAAGACCAGAAGGAGAGCATACTTGAACTGACAGAGCAACAAAAAGAGAACATACAGAAAAAAATCGTTTATTTTTTAGCTGCGAGAGATATCAAGGTGGACATCACTAAGCCGAATGAGCTAATTTTAAAAACAGCAGAATGGGCAACGATAAAAGTGAACGATGAAGTGAAAATCAATAGCACTAATGTGAAAATGTTGGCAAATCTTATTCTTGGAAAAAATGCTGGTGCAGAGATTGCAGATGAAAAGGCAGAAGTGACCTTTAAAAACTGGTTATATGATATGGCTAGTGGCCTCCCTATAACGCCTGCTGAACCATCAAAAGAGGAGAAAACCTCCACAAAATCAGTAACACCCGCAACAACAACACCCAAAATAGTAACGAGTACGCAATCTTCCAACATGAATGAGAACCAAAGGCCAAATTATGTAGCACCCAATTGGCGTGATCCTAATTTGAAGGCCCAAGTAGCACAGTTTTTCCGTCAAGAAGGGGTATTAAAAGGGGAAGCAACCCAAGCTAACATCCTCGTTGCAATGGGAACATGGTTTACACAAGAAGGAACAGGGATGGTTCTCAGTTATGACAAACTACAAAAATTCTCTAAAGTGATTTTAAACCAATTAAAACTTTACGGCGGTGGACAAGGAGAAAAAATTTCGGATAGAGCCGCGCGATCGACCATTATGAATTGGGTGTTTGAAAATGTACTAGGTAGCTCGGTTGAGGTATACATGCTCAAGAAAATCCTCGATTCACCCGATCCATCCCAATTTACTATTGGTAGTCTCAGAAAGTTATTTGAAATTGACGAATTGAATGCAGAGACTAAGGTTTTGGAAATCCCTGAAGACAAACTCACAGTTGTTAAAAAATTATGGGTACTGTTTCTCAAAGAAGTGTTACCTAATTATTTACTGGATGTCAGTATGTTACCCGATGAGACCCCTATCTCTAATTATAATTCCTTGATGCAGCTCACAGGAACGAGGTTATTAGAAGATGCAGGAATTCGCACATCGTTCACCCAAGAAGAAATTCAAAAATTTGGTAGTCTATATTGGGAAAAAATCAGTAAAACTGGTGTGAAAAGGTTGGATGAATTGCGTTATATTGTCACGCCCGCTATGTTAGCTGTTGCCCAGTTAAATCCAGGTCTTTTACTTAAAGCCTTGGAAGAAGGAAATTATCAAGAAGTTGCTGTGAACACTTTCTTGAACTATTGGAAAAACAGTTATTTTATTCTTAGAGAAAGTTTGGAATCACTTTATGAAGCTTATGGCACATATCAAAAAGAAGCAATCAATTGGCGTCGAAAACAGGTTTTAGCCAAAGAAGTAGCACAGTTATGCGCTCAATATGACAAAGATCGAGCAAGATTATTTACTTCTTATGCGATAGAACAAGACTATCTCTCTGGAGCACTTACTGCATGCCGTAACTATACGCCCCCGAATCTAGAAGAGTGGTATACGCGATTGACGAAAGCCGTGTCAGACGCCTATTATCCATTCGATCAAAAACTGATAGAGTTTGCTCTGTTAAAGTTTAACGAGAAAGAGCAAGAGTTTATGTTCTCGCCCGAAACGCAGATCTATGAGGCAACTGCCAAATTAAAACATGTCATGGAGGTTTCAACGATCCCCAATGGATATCGTCTTCCACCTGACTTGATCATTGAACTTGAATTAGAGAACACTGATCTGTTTGTGGCAGTGAAAGGAAATGAAGAACGTTGCTATGGATTGAAGAAATTAGATGAATCTGGAGGTTATGTATTCTATCGAGTAGATAACAAGCCTATGTTATACCTCATAAACGGGTTGTTTAACCAGAAAGAGCATTTGCGTGGAGGTTACAAAGAGATAGAAAACGGCGTTCAGATTGGAAACCGTGAATTTTTGTTTTATAAATTTATAAATCGTGATAAAAGACTATCTCAGGGGAAAGAAACACACTCTTTCATTGAGGGATTAGCTAGTAAACATCGGGATAATCTATACCAAAATTTGTATCAATCAGGAAATGATCGTACCATCAGTGATCAGGTGTTGGAGGTGCTTCAGTCGATTATCCCGTTTTACGATTGTGTGATAGGGATTGGCAATCAAGATGCTTCCGTGGCAGTTCCTTCTTGCGTGCTTGATGCCCTTCTGTTGATTCCTTTCTTAGGACAAGTCACTTCTCTTAACATGAAATTTGCTTTAGGGATGGCAAAAGCAATTGCGACCGGAGGGATTAGACAGGCGATTCGTCTAGGTGGACAGTTTATTCCAAATTTTTCTGAATCCAATTTGCTGCTCGTTCATCTAATACGATACATTGATCCAGGAGTTGAACTAATAAGTGATGGCGGAAAATTTATTCTCAAAGAGTTAGTGGCACTGAAAAATGAAATTTGGGTTGCAAGTGACGTAAAAAAAATGCTAGAAAAAGCATCAAATTTGAATACACAACCTCCCGTGTTTCCTAAAGACGTGAGCATCGCTCGTTTGCCAGAGGCTGGTTTAGAAGTTCCTGTAAAACACATGAAAGATGATATATATATGATTGTGACGGATCTAACAACGGGGGATGTCTACGGAAATGCGTTTAATTTGAGAGGGAATCAATTGGAAGTGATTTCGGGTCCTGTGTCATTTACGCAGGAACAAAAAGCACTGATTACCCGTTTATCGAAAGACATTAATCCAGACCAGGTTTTTGTAGAAGCAACAAATTTAAATCCTAGTGCGTATGGTAGTGGCACAGTATTGACGATCCCAGGTCGTGGACAAGAAACTAAGTATTTCATTGATATGAATGGGCAGACCGTTCCTGTAAGGGTTCGACCAGTTAAAAATCACAAAGTACGGTATGATGTGATCGATGGAGAGAATATCTATCCTGTGAACTGCAAGGGGAAAAAATGGTATTTTGAGGAAGCGACTTCTCCCTCCATTCCGAAAGAATTGGCAGAGGATGTGATGAAAAAAATCGATGAATTTGATTCAATAAAGGATCCAAGTTTCATTTCTGCTCCAGATGAAAAAGGGCTGAGATGGAATCAGTGGGGGGAATCTTACATCAAAATTAATGATCATTACATTCCCTTGATATTAATGCCTCAAGGAGAGAATAGGTATTACTTATTGAAAAAAGATGTCAACCAGTGGAAGACAGTTTTGTCTTATACGCCGGATACAGGAAGATTTCGGCTAGAAACAATTGAAGAGAAGGTGATTTCGGACAATCTATTAAAAAGTAGAAGTGGGAAATTCACCTTTCCAAAATTTGGCAATCAAAAACTTCCACCGTTAAAAAAAATGCCAAAGTCACCGGAGAAAGGTCAATACTGGAACGAATTGAGAAATACTATACCTGCGGAAACTAAGTATAAGAAGCCAGATACAAAAAAGAAAATCGATCGTATCAATGATAATATTCTAAATCCCATCTCTACTTTTATTCCTGAGCCGAAACCAGTTGTTTACAACAATCAAAAATGGAATAAAGACCTTATTATGAAAACGATTATTGAAGAATTGCCAAAGGAACCGGCAATTGGCGTTCGAATATATCCCGGTCTTGACGCGAGTAAGAGTCCTGAGTTTCTTCAGAAATTTTTGATTGACTTGCGTAGAGACTTTGATAAATCAATCGATTATTATGATAAAGCAATCGAAGTGTTTGCGGAAGCATTGACAAAAGATAGAATCGCAGAGTCGAAAATAGGAACTTATCTGGTGAAATTTTTTCAGCTGGAGAGCGTACCCAATCAAGAGCCAATCTTATTGGAAAGTTTGAATCGATTGATCTCTGTCGTACAAAAAGGAAGACAATTCCTCCAGCAAACAGCGGATTGGGATTATGAAAATATTTTGGTCGTCTCCTCTGATTTAGTTCGCCAAGGGGACTCACAAGAATTTCGTACATTATATAAGGAATATATAGAAACGAAGGCTGAGGTGTTTCCTTATGATCCAGAATGTCGAATGGTCATTTTCGCAGATGCTTTTCACTTAGATCCGAGTCTTGCGAAAGGAAAAGAAATAGGAGTAAACAAGGTGAGAGCATTACTTCATGAGACGAGTCATCTTAGTTCAGGAACAGTAGATCTCATGGCATATGCAACAACGAAGCTAGGTGTGGTAAAAACTGGAAAAATGATGGTGGATGAATATGTGAATAATTTTGAGAGTATTTTGAACTCAGAAGGTTTCACCAGTCTTGTGGAAGAAATCGCTGAATTTCAAAATAAACCTGGATTAACGAAAGAGACAGTGTGGAATGAGCTAAAAAAAAATAATGTATTACGTGTGAATGTCCAAATATCGGATGCCGATATGGTTGCAATGATCCTAAGAGACGCAGCGGAGGGAAGAGACTTCGATGGTGTAGTTCGTGTTGCTAGAGGCCTCGATGATGTGACATTAGGTAACGGTTTGTTATCGACGTTTTTAGCACTGGAATATGTACAAGATCATAGCTACTTTGACAAATATATCCAATTGAATCAGACGTTGATCCAAGAACACGCCAGCACCATTCCTAGTCAAACGAATGTAACAGCTAAAGTAAGCGATCATCAATTAACAAACCTTAGAAAGAAAAGAGAGATAGATCAATCAGACTTGTTTACGAAAGAGCAATCAAAGAGAGCTCTCTCAAGTATTGAATCTACTATAGAAGAGCCTAATCGTGTAAAGCAATCGGTTTCAAATGAGCGGACAGGTATGGAATCAGCCCCCCCATCAATGAAGCGAAGTTTCCTAAATCTTGTTGTCAGTAGTGCAGAAAAAAGTACCATGGTCAATTCAGAGAGGAGCAATCAACAGGAAATGAAACATCAGACTGTTCCAAATGAACGAACAGGCATGGAATCAGTCACCCCGTCGATGAAGCGAAGTTTCCTAAATCTTGTTGTCACTAGTACAGAAAAAAGTGTCAAGGTCAATTCAGAGAGGAGCAATCGACAAGAAAAGAAACATCAGCCAAAATTAGTTTTACAACTTTAACAAGTAATTTGCGTAGTAGGAAAAAAATGGATAGAAGGAGAGTCTGGCCATTTTTAATCGGCAGGAGAGCTAAATAAACAATGTCTACTTAACAATGTATCAAGCGAATTAAAAAAATGCTTATCTAATGTTTTTTCAAAAAAAGTGCAAGGCGTTTTGCTGAAATACTAAAAAAATTTTGCACGGAAAAGAACCTCATGTTCATTACTTGTCCATTTCGAGCGTAAAATATCTTAGTAGGATTCCAAGCAGGTATTTCTGCCAAGCTTAGCAATTTATCCTAATCGTTCGAATGATTTAGGCCATTCATTAGATAAATGTGTCAATCATTGTTTTTGTGATTGGTTTACAACAGACAGAAAAAACAGATCTTCAAAAGATCATGGCTATTTATCCTACACAATAAAAAAGGGTGGGTCAGAAGTGTTTGGTCTTGAAAAATAAGGTGGAATCCACAAAAATTACTCTTAGAATTTCTGCGGATTTCACCTTATTTCTGGATATTATCACTTTATGGTCCAGCCGCTTATTTGGGCTTGAGATCAAAAACAAAAACCAATTTTACTTTTTCTCCAGCTACTCTTTTTTGTTTCCAGCAGTATCCATCCGTGTGGTCACACCTTTTTTTCTAGGAATGAAGTTCCGGATGAACGTAAATTTCCGATAATCGTTTCGTGTATAAAGATAACCGAAAACGCTGAAGACAAGGGCTCCGATAAAATTGACGAATAAATCTTTCATCGTATCTAAGATCCCGATGTCCAAGTACCCATCTGCCATGACATACTCTTTGGTTTTGCCATGCTCATCTTTATATGTGACAGTTGTTTGTTGGATATCTTTGATCTTATATACGGTGTTGCCATCCTCGCTTAATTTGACACTGTTGATCTGATCAACATAATTGTCTTTTTGCATATCCATCTGTAAGACTTGATCTGCAGAGAATTCAATAAATTCCCAAAACACACCGACAGTCATGGAAAAACAAAATGACACTAGTGCAACTAGTAATGGCGTCAGATTCATTGTTTTCGTGTTTTTGTTCAAGAGGTAGACAAGAGAAAAGCCAACACCACCTGCTAGGAAGCCGCTTAGTGCGTGTAACGCTGTGTCCCATAATGAAAAGTAGCCATAAAAGTCACTTAATTCACCCAAGACAGTGGCACTGAAAATAAAGGATAAGATGATGATTTCCAGTGTGTTAGGGATTTGGATCTTTAGTAATTTTTCTAGTAAATAGGGGATTTCAAACAATAATAAAGTTAATAATAAGAGCATGATATTCCCCATGTTCCGGTCGATCAATTGGTCGACGAGCATGACCACCACAATGATACGTAAAATGATGTAAATCGCATGAGTGACCTTCCCGGCGGACTTACTCCCTTTTGAAAAAAAATGTTTAATAAATTTCATAAATGAACTCCTTCGTGTTTCATATCGATTATACTTGTCTAATGAAAAAAGCCCAAATCTTCTGTTTGGATCAAAAAAACAAATTTTTTTTGCCTGACTATTTATTCAAGAAACTCGACTGTTTTTCGATAGTTACTAACGAAAACTTGAAAATTTTGGAATATTAATGGTTATTTATAAAAGAGAAAGATAACAGTAGTACGGAAAATATAAATTGTTGGTTGAATTTGTGAATGCTATCACTTATGATGGGGTAAGTGTTAAATTTTAGGAGGACAACTATGAAGAAAACAATTAAAGGGTTACTGACAGTTACAGCAATTTTTGCCTTAGGTGCCTGTACGCCTGATGAAAAAGAATCTGCATCCAGTAGCTCTTCCACAAAAGAATCAACAGAAGTATCATCCGGAGCATCTGCTCAAACTTACACAAATCCAGCTGAGATGAAAGAAGAATATGATTTGATCATCGTCGGTGGAGGAGGAGCTGGTATGGCAGCTGCAATCGAAGCAAAAGATGCAGGCTTGAATCCAGTCATTTTTGAAAAAATGCCAGTTGCTGGTGGAAATACATTAAAATCTTCAAGTGGAATGAACGCATCTGAAACAAAATTCCAAGAAGAAGAAGGTATCACTGATTCGAACGACGCCTTTTATGAAGAAACATTAGCAGGGGCGAATGGCACAAATGATAAAGAAATGTTACGCTATTTTGTCGATCATTCGGCTGCTGCAATCGAGTGGTTAGATGAAAATGGCATTAAATTAGATAACTTGACGATCACTGGTGGAATGAGCGAAAGACGAACACATCGCCCTTCTGATGGTTCTGCGATTGGTGGTTATTTAGTCGATGGGTTATTACGAAATGTCCACGAACGCCAAATCCCGATTTTTGTAAATACTGAAGTGACAGATATCCAAAAAACGGGAGATACAGTCAACCAAGTAACAGTTCAAGTGCAAGGGGAAGAACCAAAAGAAATCACTGGTAAGGCTGTAGTTGTTACAACTGGTGGATTCGGTGCGAGTGAGGAATACATCCAAACTTACCGTCCAGATCTGGAAGGATATGTAACGACGAATCAAGTGGGATCAACAGGCGATGGGATCAAGATGATTGAAAAATTAGGCGGTCAAACGGTCGATATGGATAAGATCCAGATCCATCCAACGGTTCAACAAGACGAAGGATTCTTGATCGGGGAAGTGGTACGTGGTGAAGGAGCGATCTTAGTCGATCAAGATGGCGAGCGTTTCGTCAACGAAATGAATACACGAGACAAAGTATCAGCTGCAATCACTGCATTGCCAGAAAAATCTGCTTATTTGATATTTGACCAAGGGGTACGCGATCGCGCAACAGCCATTGAGTTTTATGATGAAAAAGGTTATGTGACTGAAGGTGAGACAATTGAAGAATTGGCAGAGAAAATCAACTTACCAGCAGAAACATTAGCACAAACTGTTACGACTTGGAACGAAGAAGTTGCCAATCAAGACGATACAGCATTTGGTCGTACGACAGCCATGGAACATGATCTGTCTAAACCAAACTACTATGCGATCAAAATCGCACCTGGTATCCACTATACGATGGGTGGAATCAAAATCAATACAAACACAGAAGTTGTGGATAAAGACGGACAACCGATCACTGGCCTTTACGCAGCAGGTGAAGTCACAGGTGGCTTACATGGTGAAAACCGCATCGGCGGAAACTCTGTAGCGGAAATCATTATTTTCGGACGTCAAGCAGGACAACAAGCAGCAAAATTTGTCTCTGCACAATAATAGGAATGATATAAAAAAAGAACCTAAGGCTCATGCCCTAGGTTCTCTTTTTAAGATTCGCTGACTGTCAAAATGATTTTTCCAACGTTTTTGTTGGCTTCCATATATTCATGGGCTTCTTTTGCTTCTGATAATGGAAAGGTTCGATCGATGATTGGACGGATCGCTCCGGTTTCAAAATAAGGATCGATGTTTTTCATAAACTCTTGAGTCAGTTTTGCTTTGTACTCGTCACTTCTTGGTGTCAATAGCGTACCGATCAATTGGATTCTTTTTTGTAACAAAACTCTTAGATCAAGAGACTCAACTGTTGTGCCTCCTAGTGTGCCGATCAAGACCCAGCGACCATCTACAGCAATCGATGACAGATTTTTCTCCCAATAAGAGGCACCGACGAAATCTAAGATGACATCAACGCCATTCCCCTCAGTCATCTTTTTTACTTTCTCTGCGAAATCTTGCGTTTTATAGTTGATTATTTCATCTGCGCCTAATTCTTGGCAAAAGGCTAACTTTTCAGCTGAACCTGCGGTAACGATGACGCGTGCTTGCGAATACTGTTTGGCTAATTGGATCGCTGCAGTACCAACACCACTTGCACCAGCATGGATCAAGACAGTCTCATTTTTTTGGAGTTTTCCTAACCAATACAAGGTTTGATAGGCAGTTAAGAAAACTTCAGCGATACCAGCGGCTGAAACGTAGTCAAGGGAATCGGGCAAGAGGATTGCTCGATCTGCTGGGATTACGGCATATTCTGCGTAGCCACCTAAATTCACTAAACCATAGACTCTCGTTCCAGTTGAAAACTCAGAACGGTCACTTGCATTTTCAATGACTTCACCAGCAACCTCTACACCTAAGATAGGGTAAGGCGCTTGAAGTGCAGTATTTTCGCGACGCATGATATCCGTACGATTGACCGCAGCGGTGTGGACTTTTAACAATAACTCCCCAGCTTTTGGAATAGGTCTAGGGACATCCACTTCAGTCAAAACGTCTGCTGAACCGGGATGTTTCATAGAGATTCCACGCATGATCAAGCCTCCTCAACAAGTTGTTTGATGGCATCCGATACTGTAGCTGATCCTTCAGATAGAACAACAGTTGTTTTTGAGATGTTTGGTTGATCCACTAACGCTGCTAAAACTTCTGCTACCGTTTTTCTGGTAATCGATTGAGCTGGTTTTTCGTCTGGTTTGGTCAATTGGATCGAAGTGACCTCATCGTCGTTCGTCAAAGCTACAGGTTGTAGTATGACATAATCTAATGATGTCTGATTTTTCAACCATTCGTCTGCATAATATTTGGTAATATAATAATCAGTCATTGACTCAGGCCATTTTTCACGGTTATCCGCAAAAGCCGCACTGATCATCAAATAACGAGAGATATTTGCTTGCTCTGCTGCAATCATTGTTTTGATTGCGCCGTCTAAATCAACTTGTAAAAGATTTTTTCCTTGAGAACCAGCAGCAAAGATGACAAGTTCACTCTCTTGAAAGGCTTCCGCCATTTTTTCTGAAGACCAAGTTAAATCAAAGGGAACATAGGCGATATTTTCTTCATCATAAATCGCTTGGTTGGCAACATCTCGTACACCCGCGTAAACTTGATGTTCGGTTGTTCCGAGTTTTTGGATCAAATGACGCCCGATTTGTCCGTTTGCTCCTACTACAAAAATATTCATTTTCTTCATCCTTTCGCTACATATCTGTATCAATCATGGTAACACCAAAAGATAAAAAATTCAGGACTAAACACTTATCAACAAAAAAACCAAAAAAGAGCTAGCATACCGCATCACTCTTTTTTGGTTTTTCAATCTGATCATTAACGAATCATTCGTAGTAAAACGGTAGATACCGCAGCTGTGACTAAACCAGCGACGATTGCTTCTGGTACGCCACTAGTAAAGATGACCGCTAAGACAGCTGAATAGACTGCATTGATATTTGTCCCAAGAACCTGTGCATAATCTTGTTGGAATAGAAAATAGATCAAGTTCATCACTAAAATCGTATTGGTCAGAGAACCAGCAATTCCTGCGAGAAACAATGAGAGCGGACTTACTTTATTTTTTGTCAATCGCTGTATTCCTTTATAAACGAAATAAGGAACAACACCGATCAGGATTCTAGGTATTAAGGCAACGATCAAGGCTTTCCAGCTTCCTTGATCTGTGCCGATCACCGGAATAAACGGTGAGAAAACAAAAGATAACGGTGTTGGTATGAACGTACTGCGAATCAGACTGATCAAACCAAATGTGCCACCGAGAAAAGCACCCAGCCGAGGGCCTAAAATAATTGAAGCGACGATGACAGGGATATGCATCGTTGTTGCGTTGATCGGCCCAATCGGAATAAATCCGAGAGGCGTGACAGCGAGTAAAATCATAATTGCTAAAAACATAGCAGTTAAAGTAAAGTTTTTGGTATTTTTCATCATAACTCCTTAGATACTAGACCGACCTCTGATTCAGCAGAAGTGTGACTTGGTCGATAATGATTTGGTTATCCGCTAAAGCACCTTTTCCGTAATCGCCACAAGCTAAGAGGGATTCTCTAGGTTCAATCTCTTGATAACCGATTTCTTTTAACGTCGTTAGATTCCTTTGATTGATCGGATGTTGGTACATATTAGTATTCATCGCCGGTGCAATCAATTTTGGTGTTTCTGGTAATAGTGCCATGGCGACAGTGGACAATAGATCATCCGCTAGACCATTTGCGAGTTTTCCGATAATATTCGCGGTAGCCGGTGCGATCAGAAATAAATCAGCTTGCTTAGCTAGCTCGATATGGTTGATGACTGAAGGATCATTTTCTTGCATGACATCCGTGTGGACAGCACGCTTTGAGAGGGATTGCAATGTTAAAGGTGTAATAAATTTGGTGCTACTTTGTGTCATGATCACGTCGACTTGATAACCGAGTTTGACCAGTTGATTTGTGATATCTGCGCTTTTATAAGCAGAGATACTGCCAGATACACCTAATAGGATTTTTTTCATCATGAATTCCTCCTTATTCTAGAATCGCAGTGACGATACATTGCGCAATCTCTTGCTTGGTATCGGCTTCTATGACTTCTCCATTTTTAGATAATAAATAGCCATGATGGTGTGTTTCACTGACTTGAGTCAAGTCGTTGGCCAAAATATAATCGGTTTGATTGGTGATCAAACTTTTTTTAGCTATGTCCAATAAGTGTTCTTTTGAGACATCGACTAATAATTTAAAACCAACGATGACAGCATTTGGTTGCCATTGGCGTAACGAACGAATAATCTTTGGTGTTTTCTTCAAGGTCAAAAAGAGATAGTCCGTATCAGATGAAATCTTGGCTTCTTTACTAGCGGTTTGTTCTGTTTCTGCCAGCCATGACGGCAGTGAGTCAGGAGTCAATGCCTCTTTACTCAAGCGCTCAGCAAACTGTTGTTCAGAAAGACTAAAAGCTGGTGTGAAATCACTAACTGCCATGCTATGGATAATGGCATCATAGGTATTTTCTTGCATCAATCGTTCTAATGTAGTCAATAAGTCTTGAGTAGATTCGATAAGATGGATCTTCAAATGCTCAGAAGCAGTAGGCTTTACAGCAGATCGTGTCGTCACGTAGTCGATTCTCACTGTCTCGTGAGCCAGAAAGGCTTCTGCGATTGCTTGGCCCAATCGTCCAGTCGAATGATTTGTAATCGAGCGGACTTGGTCGATTCGTTCGCTTGTGCCACCAGCGGTGATCAATACCTTCATATTGTTTCACCTACAGTGACAAGTGTTCTTCCTTGGTGTGTCCCATCAAGGATTTTTTTGGTCGTTTCTTCCAATTGATCTAAGGTGATCTCGTTGACGACTAAATGATCTGTTACAGATAGGTCTGCTAGTTGTTGCCAGATATTCAAGCGTTTCTCATGTGGGACATTGACTGAATCAATCCCGATCAACTGGATATTGCGTAAAATAAAAGGTAACACTGTTGTTGTCAATTTGATGCCACCCGCATTGCCGCAGAGAGCAGCTGCGCCATCATAAGCAATCAAAGGCAATAATCGTGTGAGCTGTTCGCCCCCAACAGTATCGATCACATAATCGACTTGTTGTTTATCTAAGGGTTTATTTTTTTCTGGTAGAAAGGCTTCTGGATGAACAACTTGAGTCGCCCCTAGTTTCTGTAGCCAAGTTTTTGCTTCTTCTTTGCGGGAAAATGCGGTGATTTGCTGAAAGCCCATTTTATGCAACATCGCAATTGCCACACTACCCACTCCGCCCGAGGCGCCAGTGACGATCACTTTGTCCTCTGCTTTCATTCCTTGGGTAAGTAAAGCATTCACGCAAAGTGCAGCAGTCAAACCAGCGGTGCCTAAAACCATTGCCTGACGTAGGGTCATCGTTTCTGGAAGAGGGATGAGCCAATCTCCAGTTACTTTCTGGTAATCGCTATAGCCACCAGGTTGACTAACACCCAACCCATAGCCGGTTGCTAGAACTTGATCTCCTGGTTGAAATCGTTTGTCCAAGCTTTTCATGACGACACCAGAAAAATCAATCCCGGGAGTCATTGGATAGTGACGAATCACTTGGCCATGTTCACTACAAGCTAACGCATCTTTATAATTGACATCCGAGTAGGCGATTTTTACCCAAACTTCATTATTAATCAGCTCAGGAAATTCTTTGTCAACGATGCTTGTATGAAAAGTAGGCTCGTTGTTTACTTGAAACTGTTTGAATGTATTCATTAGATAGAAGGTACTCCTTTCAAAATTTTCCTTAATCATACCATAAAGCGTTTCATTTTCTAGTAGTTTGCTGATTAATTTCTTCTAAAAAAAAGTTGAGATACCCGAAAAAGTACAAAGGAAATTCAAGCAAAAGGGTTGTTTTTTCAGCGGAAATTTGTATACTAATACAGGTGGTAGTAAACTTGGAGTTTACTATTAGAAAACTTCGCATAGGGGGGACAGTGACAAATGGAAATTGGTGAGAAGTTACGAAATCTGCGTATCCAAAAAAATTTGACACAAGAAGAATTAGGGGAGCGTACAGATTTATCAAAAGGCTATATCTCACAACTTGAGCGGGATTTAAGTTCGCCATCGATGGAAACATTTTTCTCTATCCTTGAAGTGTTAGGAGTGACCCCAGAAGCTTTTTTTCATCAAGAAACACCCAACCTTCAAATCGTTTATACGAAAGAAGATCGAACGGTCTATTATGATGAGGAAAATGGTTATGAACTGGAATGGTTAGTGACAGATTCCAACGAAAAAGAAATGGAACCAGTTTTATTGACATTCGATACAGCTGGTGAATATAAAACCTTTGAACCTTCACTTTCAGAGACATTTATCTTTGTCTTAGAAGGAGAGATCGCGCTAAGCTTGGGTGAACAAGAGTATGTAGCAAAAAAAGGTCAATCGATGTACTATCAGGCAACGACACACCATCAATTACGCAATCATCAAAACAAACAAACTAAGGTATTGATCGTCGCAACCGAATCATACTTGTAATATAGGGGGCAGAAAAAGTGGGAAAACCAATCATATCATTCGATCAAGTCGTAAAAAGCTATGATGATGAAACAATTTTGAAGAATGTCAGTTTTGAGATCGAACAAGGGAAATTTTATACATTGTTGGGGCCTTCTGGTTGTGGGAAAACAACGATTTTACGAATCATTGCAGGATTTACGGAAGCAACCGAAGGAGATATTTATTTTGAAGGAAAGCGCCTAAACGATCTACCGGCGAATAAGCGCCAAGTCAATACGGTTTTCCAAGATTACGCCTTATTTCCTCATATGAATGTATTTGATAATGTTGCATTTGGATTGAAAATCAAAAAAATGCCTAAATCAGAAATCGAAAAAAAGGTCAAAGACGCATTACGTATGGTGCAATTACCTGGATATGAAACACGGGAGATCAGCGAGATGTCAGGGGGACAACGCCAACGGGTGGCCATCGCGCGAGCTATCGTCAATGAGCCGAAAGTCTTGTTATTGGATGAACCGTTATCAGCCTTGGATCTAAAGTTACGTACAGATATGCAATATGAGTTGCGCGAACTACAACAACGTTTAGGGATCACCTTTATTTTTGTGACGCATGATCAAGAAGAAGCGTTAGCAATGAGTGATGAGATTTTTGTGATGAACAAAGGGAAAATCGTTCAAAGTGGTACCCCTGTGGATATTTATGATGAACCAATCAATCATTTCGTGGCAGATTTTGTTGGTGAGAGCAATATCGTCAATGGCGTGATGATTGAAGATAACTTGGTTGAGTTTGTTGGCAAACAATTTGAGTGTGTCGATGGTGGGATGCGCGTCAATGAACCAGTTGAAGTCGTGCTTCGTCCAGAGGATTTAACGATCACAACACCGGATAAAGGGAAATTAGTCGTGACAGTTGACACTCAACTATTTCGTGGTGTCCATTATGAGATCATTTGCTATGATGAGCAACAAAATGAATGGATGGTCCACTCAACGAAAAAAGCACGCGAAGGGAGTCAAGTCGGTTTAGCCTTTGAACCAGAAGACATCCACGTCATGCGTTTCAATGAGTCAGAAGAAGACTTCGACGCACGTTTGGAAAGCTACGAAGAATAGGGGGAGAGAATATGAGAACAATGCGTAGGATCTATTCCATCCCTTATGTTTTGTGGCTTGGATTATTTGTGATTGCGCCTGTTTTGATGATCATCTATCAATCTTTTTTTGATATGAGTGGTCAGTTTACATTAAGCAATTATGCTGCGTACTTTACTTCAGGAACTTACATCGCCATGACGATCAATTCGGTATGGTATGCGTTCTTGATTACATTATTCACATTGTTGATCAGCTATCCAACAGCTTACTTTTTAACGAAATTGAAACATAAGCAATTGTGGTTGATGTTGATCATTTTACCGACATGGGTCAATTTATTGCTGAAAGCATATGCCTTTATCGGGATTTTCAGTATCCATGGAAGTGTCAACCACTTTTTCGAGTTTGTCGGCATTGGCCCGCAACAGATTTTATTTACTGATTTTAGCTTCTTATTCGTAGCGACATATATCGAGATTCCTTTCATGATCATGCCGATTTTTAACGCGTTAGAAGAAATGAACCCTTCGTTATTGAGTGCTAGTAAAGATCTAGGAGCAAGTAATTTTGAAACATTTCGCCGAGTGATTTTTCCTTTGTCGTTGAATGGCGTGAAAAGTGGGGTACAAGCAGTTTTCATTCCCTCACTATCGCTTTTCATGTTGACACGTTTGATTGGCGGAAATCGAGTGATCACGCTAGGTACAGCGATCGAACAGCATTTCTTAGTGACGCAAAATTGGGGCATGGGTTCAACGATCGGTGTGATTTTGATCATTGCTATGTTCGTTGTGATGTTACTAACTGGTGAGAAGAAAAAAGGAGGTCGCTCATGAGAAAAAAATTCAAATGGTCGTATCTCTATCTAACAGTTGTCTTTCTATTATTGTATTTACCAATTTTTTATTTGATTTTTTATTCCTTCAATGAAGGCGGAACGATGAACAGCTTTACCGGCTTTACTTGGGAGAATTATCAAGCGGTATTTGAGGATACACGACTGATCATCATCGTATTGAATACATTTATGCTGGCGTTCTTATCGGCTTTGATTGCAACGATCATCGGGACATTTGGCGCGATGGGGATCTATTACACAAAAAAACGACAAGCACGAACGGCGCTATTGAGCATGAACAATATTTTACTTGTTTCTCCCGATGTGATCATCGGTGCGAGTTTTTTGATTTTCTTTACGCTAATTGGCTTTGGGTTAGGCTTTCAAAGTGTCTTGCTTTCCCATATCGCTTTTAGTATCCCTATCGTTGTTTTAATGGTCTTACCAAAATTGCAAGAAATGAACGATTCGATGGTGGATGCTGCGAGAGATTTAGGGGCGAATAATTTCCAAGTCGTAAAAAATATCATTTTACCGTTTTTATCTCCAGGAATCATTGCCGGTTATTTCATGGCATTCACGTATTCTTTGGACGATTTTGCAGTTACTTTCTTTGTGACAGGGAACGGCTTTACTACTTTATCCGTTGAAATCTATTCAAGAGCGCGGCAGGGAATCAGCTTAGAGATCAACGCATTGAGCGCACTTGTCTTCCTATTCTCGATGGTATTAGTGATCGGTTACTACTTTATCAGTAAAGAAAACCGACCAAAACGATTGAGAAAAAATCGCCGCAACCGTGAGGAGGTGGCTCGTTTACGATGAAAAAATTACAGTCTTTGCTGATCGGTATTATCTTGATCATTGGTGTATTGCTTGTCAGTGTTCGACAATTAGAAAAAGCGAGCGGAATGAGCGGCGCGAAAATTGTGACCATCTATAACTGGGGGGACTACATCGATCCTAGTTTAATCACAAAATTTGAACAAGAATCCGGTTATAAAGTGAATTACGAAACATTTGACTCGAACGAAGCCATGTTTACTAAGATACAACAGGGTGGAACCAATTACGACATTGCTATTCCTAGTGAATACATGATCCAAAAAATGATTGAAGAAAAACTTGTTATGCCTTTAGATCATAGTAAGATCAAAGGCTTGAACAATATCGATGATCGTTTCTTGGATTTGGATTTCGATCCTGATAATAAATATTCGATTCCTTATTTCTGGGGAACACTGGGTATCGTGTATAACGATAAAGTGTTCAATGAAGAAGAAATCAAGCACTGGGATGACCTTTGGAAACCAGAATTGAAAGACAGCTTGATGTTGATTGATGGAGCAAGAGAAGTGATGGGCTTGTCTTTGAATAGTTTAGGGTATTCTTTGAATAGCAAAGACATGACCGAACTGAACGAAGCAGCTCAAAAATTGAATAAAATGACGCCAAATGTCAAAGCAATCGTTGCAGATGAGATCAAAATGTATATGATCAACGAAGAGGCATCAGCAGCTGTGACTTTCTCAGGTGAAGCGGCAGATATGATGTATGAAAATGAACATTTACATTATGTGATCCCAACAGAAGGCTCAAATCTTTGGTTTGATAATATCGTCATGCCGAAAACAGCTAAAAACCAAGAAGGTGCGTATGATTTCATCAACTTCATGCTCGATCCGGAGAATGCCGCCCAAAATGCAGAATACATCGGCTACTCCACACCAAATAAAGCTGCCAAAGCATTGCTACCAAAAGAAATCTCCGAAGATGAACAATTTTATCCATCGGATGAAACGATTTCGCATCTTGAAGTTTACGAAAATCTCGGTTCGGAATACTTAGGAATCTATAATGATTTATTCTTAGAGTTTAAGATGTATCGGAAATGATAGCAAAACTCAATAAAACTGGGAAAAACTCAAGGAACAAAAACCTTTGTTTACGTACTTTTGAAAGCTCAGTTTTCCAAATTTCTACCAAAAGCGCCTTTTTAGGCGTTTTTTTTTTTTTGATTTAAAGATAGCAATATAGATCAAAATAATAGTCTTTAATTAGCGTAATTGATTGTGTAAAGGATAAATCAACCATGAAAAGAAGGGAAAAATAAACATGAAAATTTGATTTGCCTAAAGGAAAAAGTTTTTAACAAATAGTAGAAAAATATAGCTAATTCGCTATATAATGATATGATTAGGAGGAAATAAGTTGAATCATCCTAAATTTAAGTGGGGCGATGAATTTGAAAGATTCCTTGATTCCTTGAGTGACAAGGAGGCTGCAAAAATTTTATCAATCATTGATAAAATTGAAAAAACAGATATACATACAGCTATGCGGCAAGAGTGGGTAAAAAACTGCAGAGCAATCTATATGAAGTGCGAGCAAGTATGAGTAGTAATGCTTTAAGAGGGATATATTTTCAAAGAAAAGGGCATGAATATTTTATTACTCATGGGTTTCGAAAGAAAGCAAATAAGCTTTCCAGACGAGAGTTAGAAAAAGGTAGAAAGTTGCGAGACAATTTTTTAAGTAAGAACGAGAGGCGGAGATGATGAGTCAAGTACAAAATTATATAAAAAAAAGAGCGGAAAAAAGTGAAGAATTTGTGCATCTAATGGGAATTGAAGAAGCTAAATTAGATGTTGCGTTAAAACTAGCAGAATTAAGGAAAAGTGCTGGATTAACACAAAAACAATTAGCGCAAAAAATTGGGAAACCTCAATCAACCATTTCACGAGTTGAAACAGGTGAAATGAATCCTAGTATTGAGTTAGTGATCGAGCTAGCACAAGGATTGGATAAAAAGCTTGTCATAAATTTTGAGTAATCGTTTTTAAGTCGGAATCTATTGGTCCAGCCAATTAGTTGTCTCCATAAATCCTTCTTATCTATCAATCAGAATTGAAGAAGAAGCCGAAGTTATGCTATAATAAAAACGAAAAAGGAACTGCGTCAACAGTTCCCTTTTGACAGCACCGCTAAACCCGGTGACAGAATTTTATGCTAATGTGGAAATAGTCGTCTCCGGGAAAAAGTGACGGCTATTTCTTTTTGTCATTTTTGTTGGTCAAGGCTAGGATGCCAAAGATCAAAGTAGCGGTAAATGAACCGAAACTGATCATTAGACCTAACGCTGTTTCAACAGACAAAAGGCTTCTCCTTTCTTCGATTTCAGTACTTATCTCCATAAGCACCACCACCTTTTTTGAAGTCGCCACCGTCATTCAACTTTACTGTCCCAAAAAGTATAGCATATCGCCCTAGATAGAGTCCTTGAACTTTAGATAAACACGGATGTTTTTTTGGAAAATTTGTATGTTCACTTAAAATACACTTAATCAGAAATCAGAATTGAAGAAGAAGCCGAAGCTGTGCTATAATAAAAACGAAAAAAGGAACTGCGTCAACAGTTCCCTTTTGACAGCACCGCTAAAAGCTAGTGGCAAGTGTAATAGTTAACTCAAAGAGAAGTAAACCATCGGCTCGCTAAAGTGACGGTTACTTCTCTTTGTCATTTTTCAGCATTGTAACAACCAAGCCAACTAAAGCAACGGTAAACATACCGAAAGCTATAATTGTTTGCATTGTTTCATATGCGGACAAAAGGCTTCTCCTTTCTTCGATTTCAGTACTTATCTCCATAAGCACCACCACCTTTTTCGAAGTCGCCACCGTCATTCAACTTTACTGTCTAAAAAAGTATAGCATATCGCCCTAGATAGAGTCCTTGAACTTTAGATAAACACGGATGTTTTTTTGGAAAATTTGTATGTTCACTTAAAATACACTTAATCAGAAATCAGAATTGAAGAAGAAGCTTGAACTGTGCTATAATAAAAACGAAAAAAGGAACTGCGTCAACAGCTCCCTTTTGACAGCACCGCTAAAAGCTAGTGACAAGAATTAGATATTTTTATAGAAATAGCCGACCCTCGCTAAAGTGACGGCTATTTCTTTTTGTCATTTTTTAGCATCGTAACAACCAAGCCAACTAAAGCAACGGTAAACATACCGAAAGCTATATTTGTTTGGATTGTTTCATATCAAGACAAAAAGGTCAGTTACTTAGAGTTAGAAAAATGACACTATCAATTTAAGCGATTACGTCCTTTTCAATGGGCTCATATTTTGAATATCTAAAAAATAGTTAGTTATTTATCTGTATCTGCGTAAATCAATTGCTAAGAAAAAGAAAGCAATCAGAAAATACATCCGTGTATTTTCTGGTTGTTTTTCTTTTTTTCTTATTTTTGTCAGTTGAAAGATCCGAAAATACTATCAAAATAAAATAACAAAACAAAATTATTTTTTTTATGATTGATCGAACCATCATTCAGGGTGTTTCTAGGACACCTTCGCTTTTGATTGCCTGAATTAACAATGATTAACCTTATCATTTTATGAGGAGTAAAATTTACAATGTGCAAGTTGGAGGTTGTTTTTTCTATTTTTAGGAAACATTATAATTATCATTCTATGAAACGAAGTAAGAGATCGACAAATTAGTAATTAAACTGGAAGCCGTTAAGAAGATGTTGAAAGTTCTCTCTATTCAGAGAGGGACATACTTTTATTTTAGTGGAAAATAAAAAAGATTTTTTTTACATAACAATGTTTTAATATCTCGTGTTTCCTTATTGGTGAAAAAGTAATAACAAGGAGTTTCATGGAGTAAACATGAACTTTCATATACTAAATAAAAAAACGTTTAGTTACAATATAATTAGAGTTATCTAATTATAAGTGTTGCTTAAATAGTAAAAAAAGTTCATTTATCAATTATTTTATGAGATAATTTACACATATATTAAAATAAGATTAGAGAACGAAGGGTGGACATATTTATGGTTAAACTGAACAAGAAAAAACTCATTGCACATATACTTTTAAGTTCAATGGTATTAGCGCAAACAGTACCGACTTTTGCGAACGTTTTAGAGGATATCGATCCAATAAGACATACGTTTGTTGAAGAAGAGACAATAGGTGAAGAAATAGAAACCTTCGATGATGAAATCTCAAATGATGAAACTACATCTAACAAACCGGAGCTTTTGGCTGATGATAACAACGATGACAGTGATGTGGTCATGGTAACTGAAGAAACTGACCAAGAATCGTTAGAAGTACCAGAACTACAGCTTGAGGAGCAATTTCCAGTAGTTGAAGAAATAGAGGAGACAGGTGAAGCAGTTGTTGAGTCTTTCTTTTCAGGGGCTGGTGATGGTTCTCTCACCTCGCCCTTCCAAATCACCACTGAAGCTGAATTGAATGAAATGCGAAATGATCTCGCAGCGCATTACCAATTGATGAATGATATTACACTCACTTCAGATTGGATACCTGTTGGATATGGGACAACTTTAGCAACAAAATTCACTGGAAGTTTTACAGCTGAACCTGGAACAGTGATCCGTAATATGATAGTGAATGCTGGGGTACAACCTGGGGATCTGCATAATCGTGGATTCTTCGGTGTGACAGACGGTGCAACGATTTCTGGGATCACATTAGAAAATCCTCGGGTCGTGGGAGGGCTATACGGAAATAATGTTGGGGGATTGATTGGTCAAATCAATGACCTATCTAAAGGACCAACGACCGTCACTGATTCTACTGTTAGTGGTGGAAGTATTGAAGCAAGTGGGAATAACATTGGTGGACTAATTGGTTATATGGCGAATACTGTCGCAGGTACTACGATTGCTCGCTCATCTTCTTCAGCGACGATAACAGTTAATGCAAATCCTTACATGTATCCTCAAGCTGTTGGTGGGTTGATCGGAGTAAATGGGAACACAGTTGTAGATAGTTATGCCACAGGAAATGTCACAGCGAATACAATCAATACTGGTGGACTAATTGGTTTGAATAGCTGGGGTAAAGTCAGTCGTTCGTATGCAACCGGGAATATTGACAGCCCCGAAAGTGAAAACGTGGGAGGTTTGATTGGTGGACACGACTTCTACAGTACAGTAGTCGATTCCTATGCGACAGGCGATGTCATTGGGAGAACGAATGTCGGAGGATTTATCGGGGCCATTCATCCTTATGCGATTGAAGTAGCACGCAACTATAGTACGGGACATGTAACTGGTATTGAAGCTGTTGGCGGTTTTGTCGGTAATGCCGGCTCTCTGACAATCAAAAACAGTTATGGGATGGGAGATGTCACTGGAGAATCCGATGTCGATCATTTCGGTTTAGGTGGAACGAATATCAATAATTACTACTATAATAACTCTGAGGCTTTATACAGTGGAGTTCCAATCGGTGGTCAAGTGATCGAAGAGGTCATTGAACCTTTAGATGTCATTGAATTGCGCACACAAACGACTTATGAATCAAATGGTTGGGATTTCGGTAGCACTTGGGTGTGGGATACTACGACAAATTATCCTAAGCTAGGACTGGGTAACGAGAGGGATACTTTACCGATCAATGCGTTAGGAGAAACGCTTCAAGTGCCATATGGTGGAGCAGAAACAAAGATTCCACTTACTGATGTCTTTTCTTTATTCGGACGCGGTGGAAATCCAGATGATTATCTTTTTGAGACAGATGCGGATGGGGTAAGCATTTCAGCCGATGGTATGGATTTGATCTTGGAAATTTCTAGTGTTGGGATTTATGAAGTGACTGCTACACCAATCAGTCGTCTCACTACATTAGAACCTGGACAGAATTGGAATAAAGCAATGATTGAAGTGACTCCGGCTGAGATCATTCTAGAAAAAGGGACAGTTTTTGCTCGTTCATTCAATGGAACGACAGAAATCGATCATTTCGATCTGCCGACGTTAGCTGGGTTAGCGCCTGAGGATGAGGTGATGTGGCAAGAAGCCAGCTTCCAGTATACGAATAGTACTGCTGGAACGAATACGATCGAAGGAGCGAACTGGATCATTGATTGGGGCACGGTTAACCTTTCTAACTATGAGGTTACCGGCTTACCGACTATTGGGAATCATGAGTATCTTGTCACAGATCTCTTTGATGTCGAAGCAATCACGAAAGCAGCCGGTGCATTTTTGAGAATAGACGAGGAATTAGCAAAACAAAACAATACCCATGAAGTGATCACGATTGCGGATACTGCACTTCTACACCATGACGATACCCCAGATACACCAGGCGAGCACTGGTACCATGACCATGCGGAAGAATTGCTGCAAGATGTGACCTATCTGATTTACGACACAGATCCACAAGCCAATCCGCTTGCGCGAGTCGTTGCATACGCAGATGGTGTACCAGCAGTAGCTGGCGTATTTTTGGGATTGAGTGCAAACACCACATATTGGATCACTGCGATTTCAGACGAGAGTACCAACTTTTTACAAGGGGAAGAGTCTGAACCCATTATGCTTACTACAGCACTTTCAGGAAACGATGGAGATGGTGGTAATGGCAATGGCGGAACCGGAGGAAACACAGGAAACACAGGAAACACAGGAAACACAGGGAATGGTGGAAATAATATTAGTGCTCCTTCTGGAAATAACCAACCAGGAAATGAACAGCCTGTTGCTGCTCCGAATGGTGGTAGTGGAAATACTTCGGGAAATAGCGGTGGAAGTATCGCGACAAATGCTACATCGACTAGAAATAATAGAAGAGGCGACAATCTGCCTAAAACTGGTGAAGTAGCCAGTGCATTTGCATTGCTTGGTTTTGGTGCGGTAGGTACAGCATTAGCTAGCTGGCTGAAGCGTAAGAAAAATAATTAAACGATCATTGAAAGTGTGAGATTGAGACAATTGTGTATAGCTTCAAGAAGTATTACGATTCACCTAAGATTTGATTTTCTATTTTAGGGTTTTGTCTATTTCTGGAAACTAACATCATTGTCTCAATCTGTTTTTTCGTTGATTAAAAATAGATAGAGAAGAGCAAGTGAGTAGTCATACCATAGGAATCTATCTGTCGCCTACGGGCTCAAACTTCTATTTGCTGATTCTTTCGAGTATACTATAAGGAAAGATCAAGTACGAGAGGCAAAAGAAATGAATTTATCAAAAAAGATAACACATGCGACGACTACTTTGTAAGTAGAAGCCAACACTTTTTGATTTGATCGCTTGTTACTCCTACTTGCTCAAAATAAAAAAATGGAGAATCACTATGACAAATATTTTATTAGTAGATGATAGTGCACTGATCACAAGCGGCTTAAAAATCATTTTAGAAAGTACAAACGATTTTCAAGTAGTGGGTATTTGTCATGATGGGCGCACAGCCATTGATTTTTGCGAAAAAAATCAAGTAGATCTTGTATTGATGGATGTCCGAATGCCGGGAATGGATGGCGTCACCGCTACGAAACAGATTACGGAAGAATATCAGATACCTGTCATCATTTTAACTACGTTTGATGAAGATCGTTACATAGAGGAAGGAATACGCAACGGTGCAAGTGGTTACTTGCTGAAAACAACTCCTCCTGAGGCGGTGATCCAAGCAATCAAGAGTGTGTTACAGGGACAAACGATCCTTTCGAAAGAAATCCTCGTGAAGGCAACGCAACAATTAGGTAACAAGAATGATCAAGAAGCAGATCTCTCCTTACTGACGGAGCGAGAGCAAGAAATAGCCTACCTCGTCGCAAAAGGAATGACAAATAAAGTGATTGCGCAAACACTATTTTTAAGTGAAGGAACTGTCCATAACAATCTTTCAATGATTTTAAAAAAACTGAACTTGGATCATCGTACGCAATTAGCGATCTATGTTCTCACAGGTGAGGTTATGACGTAGATGCAAGCAATCAAATTATCGATCAACTTGCTATCGATCATTGGTTTGATCGGGTTGATGATCTATCAAACAACCTCTACCCTTTTGATGTTTGTCATTAGTTTAAGTATGGTATGGTTGACATTTTTTTTCTTAGGCGAAAGTTTTCAGAAACATCGGCCTTGGTTTGTTGCTTTGCAATTGATCAGTGTTCTATTGAGTTTGATTTTTGTCGAACAAGCGATTTTTCTATTGCCACTTTCCTTGCTACAAGGTTATTTTTGCTTCCAAAAGTCATGGTTACTTTTATTTGTAGCCTTGATCAATTATAGCGTTGGCAGCTTTTTTCTCTCTGACTCACTTTATTTTCTCTTTGTACTGTGGGTAAGTGGGATGATCAGTATCGTTTGGTCTGCGGAAAAAATGATGAAACAACAAGAAGAGTTAACTACTTCTTCCGATTTTTTACGGATTGAACGAAACAAGTTATCAAAACTCTTTGCACAAAGCACTTTGAATGCTGAAGCGATGCAAAAAGAAGCAACGTTAGTAGAAAGACAACGGATCATTCATGAAATCCATGACCATCTTGGGCACGACTTAACGAGTTGCTTGATCCAAATAGAGGCGGCAAAGGTCATCAATCGAGAACAACCGGAACAAGCGCATCAATTATTGAGTCAATCTGCTGATCGCTTAAGAAAGTCGATCAACGAAGTGCGCAACGTGTTACATGACGAGCGACCAAAGAATGAAACCTTGAACATCAATAAAGTAAAGGCAGAACTCCAACGTTTCTCCGAGACTCACCAGATTATCGTGGATTTCCAATATAGCGGTACCTTAGATAAAATCAGTCGTTTTCATTGGCAGGTATTAGCGGCGAATTTGAAAGAGTTTTTGACGAATACGTTGAAATATAGTGAAGCTTCAACGGTCACGGTGCGTTTGCATGTGTATCAAAAATTTTTACGATTTGAATCGAAGAACAATGGAAAAAGGGCAATAGACTATCGTAAAGGTCTGGGGATCGTAGGAATGGAAGAACGAACAGCCGTATTGAACGGCAAATTGTTGATTGATGGAACGGATGGTTTTCACATCACCACGATATTACCTTTTGATGAAGAACATGAGATTTCTAATTCGTAAATCATGAGAAACTGTACTATTACAGTTTCTCTTTTTTTTATAAAATAAAGAAAAGGAGTGATTGGATGAAGATACTCAGTGTGCAAAAATTGACAAAAAAATTTGGACAGAAAATTGCTGTGGATGGTGTGTCATTTGAAGTACCAGAAGGAACGATTTTAGGGTTACTAGGTCCAAATGGCGCAGGAAAGTCAACCGTTATCAATATGATTACTGGTTTATTGAATAAGACATCTGGAACGGTTCAGTTGTTTTCAGAAGAGATGAGCGAGCGAAAAAGAGAACTTAGGCGAAAATTAGGCGTTGTTCCACAAGAGTTAGCGATTTATTATGATTTGTCTGCTGAAGAAAATGTCCGCTTTTTTTGTGGTCTATATGGACTCAGAGGGGAAGAACTAAAAAAGAATGTAGAAAAGGCATTGAGAACGGTTGATTTGTATGAACGAAGAAAAGAGCGACCGAGTGCTTTTTCTGGAGGAATGCAACGACGATTGAATATTGCAATGGCGATTGCCCATCAACCTGCTTTACTGATCATGGATGAACCGACAGTGGGGATCGATCCACAATCTAGAAATTATATTTTAGATGCCATTGAAAAAATGAAAGAAAACGGTACGACGATCATCTACACGAGTCACTATATGGAAGAAGTCGCACGTTTGGCAGATGAGATCGTCATTATCGATAAAGGTCAAGTGATTGCTATCGGTAGTGAGGAAGAATTAGTGAATCTCGTCACGGATAAAATCAATCTGCAAATCACTGTGGAGAATCCAGAGGCACTGGATATAGAAGAAATCAATAATATTAATGGGATCATCAATGTTTCACTCGACAAACAGCAAGTACAGATCGTGACGGTGCTTGAAAGCAAATTATTGAATCAACTATTAATGATACTGATCAAGCAAGAAGTTAGAGTAGTCGATGTACTGCAACAAGCTCCAGATTTAGAAACAGTTTTTCTTAGTTTGACTGGACGTAATCTACGTGATTAGGAGGAGTGAGTATGAATGAAAAAATAATTATCCGGACCCTGATACAAAATTTTCGTGAGAAATCGAATTACATTTATTATCTCGCTTTTCCGATCACGTTGATGTTTATTCTAGGGGCAGTCCTCCAAGGTGTATTCAATAATGACATTACCTCTGATATGGAGCCATTGACGGTACAATATCAGGTAGACGATCAAGAAGTTCGTGAGATATTCCAACAAGTGACTTCTTTTGCAGAAGGTGCTATTCATTTTGAAGAAGTGACAAATGAAAAGGAAGGATTAGCGAATATAAGAAAACAAGAAGCTGATGCTTACTTACATTTTTCCGATCACATCGAAGTGCAGAGTCGGGAATTGACCAATGTAGAAAAAACAATCCTTCAAAGCTATCTAGTAGAAATCGTACAGGAAATCAAACGACAAAGTTTCATTAAGGAACAGCACTTGCCGGCAACCACTGGCCTAGTTTCAGCAGAGCAGTTTACAGAGGCGATTGTGGTCGATCAAGAAAATCAACGAGAAAGCGCATCTTCCTACCAATACTATGCGATTGCTATGATTAGTCTATTTGTTTTATATTTTTCGGAAATTGGTCTGAGCATGTTTCGAGAAGCACGACAGCATGGAACCGTGCAAAGAGAATTAGTCACACCACTTAGCCGTAAAACGATCATTTTTTCGACATTTTTTGGACATTTCATATTTGGCATGTTGGTAGTGTTGGTCTTGATGCTCATCTCTCAATTATTATTTGATGTTCCATGGTATTTAAGATTTGGTTTTTCTTATCTCAACTTAATCGCACTTATGGGCAGTTTTCTCGCACTCGGTTTATTTTTAGAAACCATTGGAGACCGTGATGAAAAAAGAATTGGTTCTGGCATTACCCAGATAGTTATTCAACTCACTGGATTTTTAGGTGGTGCCTACTTTCCAACCAATGAAACGATGATGAGATTATCACCATTAGGTTGGGTTTTAGCATCTGTAAGAGAAAGTTTGTGGACCGACAATCCCTTGCACTGGTTAGGTATCTATGGGAATTTTGGGTTATTGTTTGTTTTACTCATGTCATCAGTCGTCATTTTAGATAAAAGGGAGGTATTCTAATGAGAGATATCTTTTGGATCATTAGAGAAAGGTTGGTTCTTTGGAAAAATCGACCATTGCAAATCTTGTTTCTTATAGGAATTCCTTTCTTGAGTGTCGTCCTTTATCTTTTTGCTTATGGCGATCAAGAAACGAATCTACTGACGATAGGGGTAGTCGATCAAGATCGCTCATCCTATAGTGAATTGCTTATTGAAAGTTTGGAAAAACGAGTTAGTGTTCAGGAAATTGGTTCAACTGAAGAAATTGATCAAGTTCTTTCCCGACAAAATGCGGTGGCAGTCATCACCATCCCTAAAGGTTATCAAGAAAACGTTTCTGAGAATACGAAACTCTCTCTCCGGACATTCCAAAAAGGAGAACTGTTGGAGAATATCGACCGCTTGACCCAACGTGCATTAGCAGAAGTTTCTAGTATCCATCTGTTAGCAGAAGCTGGAGAGGAGGACGAATCACTTGAACGCTTGAAAGAATCGACAGAAATCGAGATCAATCAAGTAGATCAAAGCACAATGACCGAACGAATGTCGGTGCAAATCGTTGGCTTTTTGTTGATGATGCTTCTTTTCCAAGCAGGCAATTTTGGGACAACGACTATCCAGCAAGAACGACGCAATAAAATTTATACACGTTTGATGACGACTTCGGTAGCTAAAAGCACGTATTTTATCGGGACAACGATCTTTGCGACATTCGCTATGCTGATCCAAGTAATGTTAGCAGTTGTTGTCATGATCGTCCTATTTAACATTGATCCTGGTTTAAGCGCTGTTGATTTGATTGTACTACTAAGTCTATTTAGTTTACTTGCCGTAAGTTGGTCGATTGCGATTGGTGTTCTTGCCCCAAGTACAACTGTAGCAGCGGCTTTGCAAAGTATCTTGATTACCGTCACAAGTTTACTATCTGGTGCTTTGATTCCACATGAGGTGATGCCAGAATTGATGCAGAAAGTGTCGATGGTCACTCCCCAATATTGGATCTTGACGATTATCAAAAACTTTCAATCCGGACAAACATGGGGAAGTAATTATAGCGAAGTGATCATCTTAGTCATTTATACTCTATTCTTTCTAAGTTTGGCGGTATATGGATATACGAGGCGAACAAGGCAAGAAGTATATAGCTGATCAAAAAAGCGTGAGGCAATTCAAGGTGGATACGCCAAATTAGAAGAAAAGTAAGCGATCGGGACAGCAGTGCCTAGCCTCGAGAAATAAGGCGCCATCTGCGATATTTGTTTTTTAAATTTTTGTGGATGGCGCCTTATTTTTCGAAGTGATTATTTTTATTTCCCTCATTTATTCAGTTTTAGATGGTACGAGAGGACTAATGACTCGGACACATGTTTTTCTAAATCTAAAATGAATTGACTGAATTCAATAGAACAGTCAAGTCTTTTTTTTGAATTTACAAGAAAAGAAAGGCGAACGAATCGATTTACAAACTGTATACTCATTTTATCAACAGAAACAAGGAGGGATAATATGGGAATCAGCCAACGGATTAGAAATATCTTTAGTCAAACGCAGGAATCAACTTTGCTTAGTGAAAATCAACAAACTTCTTTTAATGAATTTGAAAAAACGGTCAAAGAAGAAATAGACAAAATCCTAAAACGTCAGATACCAGAAGGAGATTGGTCAAGTAAGGAAGCTGCAATCATCCGTCTCCAACAAGCAGAAAAAATTGCAATCAACTGTAAAAATAATGGACAAAATGAATTGACTACTCAAATAACTAAGTATTACGAGAAAAATTTCTATTTATCAGATTATATACATTTATGGCTAGGTATCGATAAAGAAAAACTTGAGCAATTTCAGCAACAGAAAAATCGAACAGTAGATGCAAATGTTGATGCTAGTGTGCTTACAAATTTAGTTCAATCATTAGAAGAAACTATTGTTATAAGAAGAGGAATCCTCGACTTCTGCTTAAAAAATCCAGACTATAATCGATTGTTAAATGACGAAACAAGAGAGGAAGTGAGTGCGCGAGCGAAACCAAACTTTTTTATGCTTGATCCAATGATTCAAGCATATTTGACAGACATTGACAAAAAAGTAGCCATTACTCCACCAATGAATGCTCAAGAAGCTTCGTCGAGTAACCTTTCATCAGAGAGCGTTTCAGAAAAAAAAGATCGTTTGGAACAAGAGCATATTGCTCGACGAGTAGGTGTATTTGAAACGGTCATGGTTAAAAATAGAAAAATGACCATCATAGAAAAAACTAAAGAGCCCCAAGAATTAGGAATAGTCTCCTCAAAAGATAATCATAGTCAAAAAAATCAGTTATCATCAGTGCTAGATGCTAGCAAGAATAGCGCCAGACAAAAAAATAAGAAGGCTATTATCATCGCGAATAGGAAAGTAACCATTTATCAAAAGAAACAAAAATCAATGAATAGTAGAAGAAGATTCGTCTTTATACGGAACCAACTAAGAAAACTTAATTTTAGAAATCGAAAAAAAATAAGTTTCTTAAAGCAACAAGCAAAAGCAAGCAAGAAAGTAAGAAGTAGACGAACCGATTACTTTAACTACCTTAGATAAGGGGAAAACAAGGTGTAAAGTTTATCCTATGGAATGATTATTTTATTAGTAAGTAACTAAAGTACATGGCGTTTTACTTTTTCTTAATGAATTATCCTAACAAAAGACAAATATTATAGTGAAAATTCTTCAAACTTTTCTTCTATTCTATATACATACCAACCAACAACCCTATACTTTTTCATTTTTTACTCCTCAAGTAAAAATAAACTCCTAGACCGCGGCCACCCACCGCGGTCGCTTTTTTGTCCTATGATGAATTCCTGTGAATCTGCCACCGTTATCCTTATTTTTTGCTATTGTAAACGCTTGCTTTAAATTGGAAAATAAAGAAGCAAGTAAGAACCAAAAAATAATTGCTAGCGTCGAGCAGATCGAACAATCAATGAAAGGGGAATAAAGATGATCAAAAAAGCAGTAAAAATGAAGTTGTACCCAGGATACGAAGCAGAGTACCTCAAAAGACACAATGAATTGTGGCCGGAGATGCGTGAAATGTTGGCTGAACATGGTGCGCTCTCTTATTCGATTTTTCTTGATCCAGAAACAAATACTCTCTTTGGGTATTTAGAGATTGAAGAGGAAGAAAAATGGCGCCATGTACCGGAAACAGAAATCAATCAAAAGTGGTGGGTGTTCATGGAAGATCTGATGGAAACGAATCCAGACCATTCTCCAGTAACTGTCGAATTGAAACATGTTTTCGATTTATATCAACAAGTCTAAAGTAAAAACGCTGAAAGCAGGACATAAAGTCAGCTTTCAGCGTTTTTGTTTGAGAGGATGACAGGAGCGAGTCTATTGATTATTTTCGATTTCTTCTAACTCAAGACTTAAGTTTTCCCATTCAGCCAACTTTTCTTCTTGTAGCTGATGTGCTTCATCAAGAGCTTGATTCAATTCATTCAATTTGACATGGTCATCTAATACAGCAGGAGAAACCATCTGTTGTTCGAGTTCATCCACTGTTTCTTCTAGTTGAGCCATATCTTCTTCGATTTGCGTGATTTTACGTTGCAAGCTCCGCATCATCTTTTGTTGCTCTTTGCTTTGGAAGTAAGTGGATTTGTTTGTTGAAGGCGTGCTGACCTCAGGTTGTTCAGCTGCTAACAGTTCCGCAATTTCTTCTTCTTCTTTTTTCTTTTCTAAATAATAATCATAGTCACCCAGGTAGACTTTGCTTCCATTTTCTGAGAGTTCAATAACTTTAGTGGCAATACGATTGATGAAGTAGCGGTCATGGGAGACAAAGAGCAATGTTCCTTCATAGTCGATCAACGCATTTTCCAATACTTCTTTATTATCGATATCTAAGTGGTTGGTCGGCTCATCTAAAATCAAAAAGTTCTCTTGGTTCATTGCTAATTTTGCTAATGCGACACGCGCTTTTTCTCCACCACTTAATAAGGGGATCGTTTTTTCGACATCTTCGCCAGAAAATAAAAAAGCGCCTAAAATCGAACGAATATCTTTTTCCGGAACAGTTGGATGCTCATCCCACAATTCAGCAAGAATCGTTTTATTGGTGTGAAGTTCCGCTTGTCCTTGGTCGTAATAACCAATGCTGACATTCGTACCAAGTGTTTCTTTTCCACGTATGAAAGGCAGCTGTTGGATGATCGATTTCAGTAAAGTGGATTTGCCGATTCCATTTGGTCCCACTAATGCGATTGCTTCTTGACGACGGATATCCAAATTGATTGGTTCAGATAAGACGGTGCCATCATAGCCAATAGCGGCATCTTCTACTTGTAAGACAACATTTCCCGAAGGTTTCGCCACGTTGAAGAGAAAATGTGCTTGTTTCTCATCTCCTTGTGGACGGTCTAATCGTTCCATCTTTTCTAATGCCTTTCGACGGCTTTGGGCACGTTTTGTCGTTGAGGCACGGACAAGATTTCTGGCAACAAAATCTTCGAGTTTATTGATTTCTGTTTGTTGCTTTTCATAAGCTTTCCAATCAGAAGCTAATTGTTCAGCTTTCATATCTAAATATTTGGAATAATTTCCTTTGTAGTGACGCATCTTTTTCCGACTTAGTTCATATACTTCAGTCGCCACTTTGTCCAAGAAATACCGGTCATGAGAGACGATCAGAAGGGCACCAGTATAACTTTGCAAATAGTTTTCCAACCAAGCAAGTGTTTCGATGTCCAAGTGGTTAGTTGGCTCATCCAAGATCAAGATATCTGGATGTTGTAAAAGCATTCTCGCTAAAGCTAATCTTGTTTTTTGACCACCAGATAACGTATCGATTCTTTGCTCGTAAAACGACGGATCAAATTTGAATCCATGTAATACAGAGCGAATCTCATTTTCATAACTATAGCCGTTCTTATCAGAAAAATCATGCTGTAATTTATCATATTCTTTCAAGAAGGATTGATAAGCCGGCGTGTCAGGGGTGCCTTCACTAATAAATACTTCAAGGTCACGCATTCGCTGTTCCATCAATCGTACGTCTTCAAATGCTTTTAGCATCTCATTCCAGACTGTTTCAGTTGAATCTAATCCTGTATCTTGGGCCAGATAACCAAGGGTAGCTGTTTTGTTTTTTGCGATATTACCTACATCGGGCGCTTCAATGCCAGCAATGATTTTTAATAATGTCGATTTACCGGCGCCGTTACGTCCGACTAAAGCGATACGTGCACCCGTTTGGATCTCTAAGTGGATATTTTCAAATAAAATCTCAGCGCCAAAATGGCGAGCGATTTGATTGGCTTGTAATAGTATCATCGAATCCTCTTTTCTACTTTGTGAATTATCCTAGAATTTCATGGTCTTTTTCTCTTGTAGTCTACCACAAATTCATAGTTACTGCGAGGTTCTGAGAAGCTAGGAAAATGAGAATAAGAATAAAAATTCACAATATACAAGCAACGAAATTGATTTTTTTGTGTAAGTACTGATATGATGTATAAATCGAGAAGAAATACAGTGGAGGTAATGAAGTGAAAGACCATGTAATTCCAAAGGCAACCGCAAAACGCCTGCCTTTATATTATCGTTATTTAAGAATCTTGAATAACGCAGGTAAGAAAAAAGTTTCATCAACTGAACTAAGTGAAGCAGTTCAAGTAGATAGTGCAACGATCCGTCGTGACTTTTCCTATTTCGGCGAACTAGGAAAACGTGGGTACGGTTATGATGTAGAGGACTTGATGCATTTCTTTGCAAAAACCTTGAATGATGATCAATTGACGAACGTCGCATTGATCGGGGTCGGTAATCTAGGAAGTGCTTTATTGAAATATAAATTCCATCAAAGTAATAGTATCCGTGTCAGCTGTGCTTTTGATGTGAACCCAGAAATCGTTGGTCGGATCGTTGATGGTATCCCAGTTTATCCGATGGATGACATGATCGAACAAATCAAGATCCAACAAATCGAAGTAGCGATCTTAACGATTCCTGCTGAAAAAGCACAAGAAGTCGTGAATCGTTTGACAGAAGCCGGTGTTAAAGGGATATTGAACTTTACATCTGCTCGACTAAATGCACCATCCGAAGTATTGATCCAAAATGTCGATTTGACGAACGAGTTACAAACGTTGATCTACTTCTTGCATTCCGATGCGTCCTTGCACGAGCATGACGACAACGAATAACCGGGAATAAAGAAGAGTTAAACGATCAATGACAAACTATTTTTCTGTTCACTAGAAAAATAGTTTGTTTTTTTATGATCTTTTTTAGATATGGATAAAGATAAGAAATGTTTCTTTTATTGATGTCTATTCAATTAGAAGGCTGATAGGACAATGACTGAAATCTTCGAAATGTATTATAGTGACACATTGTTTCTGTGTTATAATAATGCTTCACAAAAAAATCCAGGGAATACGGGAGGATCAGCAATGCAGGAATATATCAGGATACATAATGCCAGACAGAACAATCTAAAAGGGTTTGATTTACAAATCCCAAAAAGAAAGATCACGATTTTTACAGGTGTCTCCGGTTCGGGTAAATCTTCCATCGTTTTTGATACGATTGCCCAAGAAGCAGGCAGACAGCTCAATGAAAACTTCTCTAAATTTGTGCAGAATTTCTTACCTAAGTATAGTCAGCCAGAAGCAGACGCCATCGACAATTTATCTATGGCAGTCGTCGTAGATCAAAGCCGTTTAGGTGGGAATTCTCGTTCTACATTAGGAACGATCACAGATATCAATCCACTGATCCGCTTGCTTTTTTCTCGTATTGGTACACCACACTTAGGTCCCGCTTGGAATTTCTCATTCAATGATCCTCACGGCATGTGTCCAGCGTGTGAAGGGATTGGTCGGATCGTTGGATTGAATCTAGACAAAGCGTTAGATTTAGAAAAATCCTTGAATGAAGGAGCGATTTTACTTCCAGGCTATAAAGTAGGATCTTGGTTATTGAAGTCGTTCACGAACACAGGTTTTTTTGACAATAATAAGCCATTAAAAGACTATTCAACAGAGGAAATAGAAAAGTTCTTGTATGCTTCTGGAGAAAAAATCGATTCGTTGTATATGGAAGGGATGAGTTCGACCTATGAGGGATTAGTGGCACGTTTCAATCGTTCCAATATCAAAGGGGGCAATGAGAGCTCTGCCGCGACCCAGAAAAAAATTGCAGCGTTCATGGATGAACAAAGATGTCCAGAATGTCAGGGGAAACGATTCAATCAAAAGGTTTTGGGCTGCAAGATCAACGGATATTCAATCGCAGATTTCTTAGCGATGCAACTGGATGAACTATTAGAAATCTTACCGAGGATCACAGATGAAATGATCCAACCAGTGTTGAAAAATCTCCAATCACGACTACAAGATCTGATCAATATTGGGTTAGATTACGTTTCTTTAGATCGTGAGACAGCGACTTTATCTGGAGGAGAAAGCCAACGAGTGAAAATGGTCAAGCACTTATCTTCTAGTTTAAATGACGTCATTTATATCTTCGATGAGCCTAGTATTGGGTTGCATCCACGAGATGTTCATCGCTTAAATGAATTACTAGTCAAATTGCGTGATAAAGGAAACACGGTAATTGTCGTAGAACATGATCCCGATGTCATCAAAGTAGCAGATCATATCATTGATGTAGGACCAAAAGCTGGTAAAAATGGTGGGTATATCACCTATGAAGGTAGTTATGAAGGATTACTGGCTTCTGATACTTTAACTGGGAAAGCTTTTGGACAAATGATAGGTTTCAAACAGGAGCCAAGAAAAACAGACAAGTTTATTGAAACCTCAAAATCGACATTGCATAATCTTAAAAATACTTCTCTCAGAGTACCATTAGGTATTTTTACAGTAGTGACTGGAGTAGCTGGTTCAGGAAAGAGCAGTTTAGTGAACGGCGTGTTTGCGAAAGAGTACCCGGAAGCAATCAATATCGATCAGTCAGCTGTTGCAGGGAATATTCGTTCCAACCCAGCGACTTATTCAGGGATCATGAACGATATCCGCAAGGTCTTCTCGTTGGAAAATAATGTTTCTGCCGGACTGTTCTCTTATAATTCAGAAGGGGCATGTGAAACTTGTAAAGGACATGGTCATATCAAAATGGAATTATCTTTTATGGATGCTGTAGAGGTCCTTTGCCAAGCCTGTGGCGGTAAACGATTCAAAGAAGAAGTTTATCAATACAAATTAAAAGAGAAATCGATCGATGAAGTACTAGCGATGAGTGTGACTGAAGCGGTGGCATTTTTTGAAGAAAAATCGATTCAACGAAAACTGAAACAAATTTTAGAAGTAGGGCTAGGATATATGACGTTGGGACAACCGTTAAATACATTGTCAGGAGGAGAATGTCAACGGTTGAAACTAGCAAAGGAATTAAGCAAAAAAGGCAATATCTACATTATGGACGAACCAACAACCGGTTTACACATGGCAGATATCAAGAGTATCTTAGAAATCATCGAACGGTTGGTCAATAAAGGAAACACGGTCATCGTCATTGAACATAATCTGGAAATCATGAAGGCAGCAGATTGGTTGATCGATGTAGGGATCGATGGGGGAATTCGTGGTGGCGAGATCCTTTATGAAGGAACACCAGAAAAAATCGGTACTTGTGAACAGTCGATCACAGCTCGTTATTTAATGGATGTTTAAATAAAAAGAGCGACAAGTCATTGTTTGTAGAAAATGACTTGTCGCTCTTTTTTCTAGTGATCAAATAAAGTATCGTAGCTGATTTGATCAGTTGATTCATTTAATTGATCTAAACGCTTTGTCAGTTGTTCAAATTGAATAAAGCGGGCTTGTCGCTCGACTTCTTTCCCCAAATGGAAGAGCAAGATCACTGGTGCAGTAAATGCTTGGAATGTGCCAGCTACTTCCGGCATCTCGAAGGCATCTAAATGATACGCTGGGAAAGTATAATGAGTCAATAATTGTTCCAATTTTGGCACTACTGCATGACAAACACTACAATCGGGTGTAGAAATCGCAAGCACGACAGTCGGTTCTTCTTGGATAGTTTTTAAGACTTCAGTTAAATCATGGGTTTCTTTCATGGTGATAACTCCTTAAGGTTGCTTTTAGCACATCGCTGATTCGATGGTGAAAAAGTATTCAGTCGTATACAGATAGAAAATAGGCAAATGACTCTCTTATTTTTACCTGAATCTTCATCTTAGCTGTGCTAAAAATAAATCCATCTGACGTAGATGTCAATAAAAAAGCTTTTTTTGATTTCTTAAACTTATGAAAAAAATTTAAGCTTTCTTGTATTTTATTGAAGAAAAGCGTATATTGATGGGCGAATGAAGTTCAAATGACAAGGAGAAATTATATGTTTTCGTTTATTCCAAATTCGGTATTGCAGATGGGAACGATTTTTTTATCAATCGTTATCGAAGCCTTGCCGTTTGTTTTATTGGGATGTATCATCTCAGGTGCTTTACAAGTATTTTTGACCCCCGAACGTGTCAAACGATGGTTACCTAAAAATCGCTTTTTATCGATTATTGTTGGGTCTATTCTAGGTTTTTTCTTTCCTTCATGTGAATGTGGGATCGTTCCAATCGTTCATCAGTTTGTAAAAAAAGGGGTTCCTGTCCACACAGCATTTGCGTTTATGCTCACTGCGCCAATCATTAATCCAGTCGTGATCTTTTCAACTTTTATTGCATTTGGCAATACTTGGAAAATGGCGGGGCTGCGTATGTTAGGAAGTTTTATTGTCGCACTGATCGTAGGTGTCTGGTTGGCCTATATCCAAAAAGGCACAATCTTGAAGTCTTCATTTGATTCAGCGATGGTTGAGCCTAACTCCCATACACATGAGCATGAGGAAGTGGAAGCAATCGCACCACAGAAATGGGGACATCGAATCCTCCATGTCTTGACTCACTCGATTGATGAGTTCTTCGATACGGGCCGCTATTTGATCATTGGCGGTTTGATTGCTGCAGGGATGCAAACCTATTTACCTACGAGAGTGATGTTGACGTTAGGTTCGACAAAGCTATTAGCCATTTTGATCATGCTAGTATTGGCATTCACGATGTCTCTTTGTTCCGAAGCGGATGCGTTTATTGGTTCCTCTTTGTTAAGTCTTTTTGGAACAGCACCAGTTGTTGCTTTCTTAGTGTTTGGACCAATGGTGGATATCAAAAACTTATTGATGATGAAACGTTACTTCAACACACGCTTCATCGTTTCATTAATCGGGCTGATCGCCTTAAGTGTTATCGGCTTTACACTATTTATTTAGGAGGAGAATCATGCTGCGATTTTTGATTTTATCTGGTTATTTTGAAATGATGATGTATCTTCAAGTTTCAGGGCGTTTAGATCAATACATCAATGTCCATTATCGTTATTTGGCAGTATTATCCATGGTTTTATCTGCCTTACTAGCCTTAGTTCAGTTGTATCTTTGGGTAAAAGCAGATGGGAAAAAAGGAGTCCATGAGTCCCATGATTCTCATGATCACGGATTATCAAAACCCTATCAGCGATGGATTGCTTATCTCTTATTAGCCTTGCCGATCGTTGTAGGAACACTGTTTCCGACAGTTAGTTTAAACACAACGATCGTGGAAGCGAAAGGGTTCAACTTTCCACTAAGCAAAGAATCTGTCGGCGATCCACAAGTGCAAACGCAATATTTGAAACCAGATACGAGTATTTATTTCAATAAATCCGACTATCAAGATCAAATGAATGAGTTAAAAGATAAATACGAAGATGAACAAATGATTGCGATCACAGACGATAATTATTTAGAGATCATGGAATTGATCTACAACTATCCAAGCGAATTCATTGGTAAGAAAGTCTCTTATGAAGGCTTTATCTATCAGTCGAAAAATGACAAGGCTACTGATACCTTTCTCTTTCGATTTGGGATCATCCACTGTGTTGCTGATTCCGGGGTTTTTGGATTGTTGACGCATCTGCCAGAAGGAATGACTGTGAAAAATGATGACTGGTACAAAGTAGAAGGGACGATCCAAACCGATTTTTATCAACCTTTCAAGCGAGAGATTCCTTCAGTCGTAGTGACGAAAGTAGAAAAAATCACTGCTCCTGAAAATCAATATGTGTATCGTGCATTTTAAATGAACGAAACAAAGTTGTAGTCATGTACAATATAAACAAAAAAGTGATAAGAGATGAAATTCTTGCGAGTTTCGTCTCTTATCACTTTTTTTATTAAAGGTTGCAAGAATCCCACAGTATGATTGCTCTGTACAAAAAAGATCAAAGCGAGAAACGCTCATTTTTTCTTTCTTCTCTTCAATACAATCGCTTCACGTTTCAGTTTAAAACTACGGATATTGTGGTTGAATACTTCTGATATCACTAGACCTAAGGCAATCGCTCCAGCAATCATGATCGCTTGAACCGTGAAAAATGCCGCATCTTGATAAGCGCCTGTAACTAAACTACGAACAGCTTGATAGGCTAATCCTCCAGGAACCAGTGGTACCATACCGGGGATATTGAAAATCGTGACGGGCATTTTTAGTTGCTTAGAAAAAAGATCACTAGCAAAAGCAACGCCTAATGAACCTAGTAATGAACCTAAAGCTGCACCGCCACCCATAGCTAGACACAACCAATAGATCATCCAACCTACGGCACCAGCTAAACCACACCAAACTAAGGCTTTTCTTGGCACATTAGTGATGATTGCAAAAGCAGCGGTCGCTAAAAAGCTAAAAGAAAATTGAATCAATACATGCCACATGGCTAAAGTCCTTTCTTAGTAGAAGATTTGAAAGATAAAGGCGATTGCAAAACCAATCATCGCTGCAGTCATCATCGCTTCTGCTCCACGAGAAACACCAGAAACGTAGTGCCCCGCTAATAGATCACGAATCGCGTTGGTGATTTGAACACCAGGAACCAACGGCATGACACAACCAATGATGATCAAATCCTGATTGAGACCGATTCCTAAACGCACGCTTAAAATAGCGGCAATACCGATAATCAAAGAGGAGAGGAATTCAGCTAAAAACTTGATTCTAAAAAAACGTAAACTGCAAAGATAAACAATGTAGCCCACTCCCCCGATCGACAATGTGATCGGTAAATCTTTCAATTCGCCACCAAATAAAATCATGATCGTCCCACTAATGATAGCAGCGCTGATGATTTGTAGCCATACTGGGAACATCCGTCGATCTTTCTCGACTTCTTGTAATGCGCTATATAGTTCTTCCAAAGTCAATTCATTGGCAACATATTTTCTTGAAAGGTTATTGACCTTGACTACTCTTTCTAAATTGATCGTTCGATTAGTGATTTGTTCCATGCGGATCGTCGAAGTCCGATCAAAACCGATAAATAGTCCTGTTTGGGTCACGTAGCTGACTAAGCGATAATTTCCAGAAGCAGAAGCAATCCGACTCATCGTATCTTCTACACGGTACATCTCTGCATTACTTTCTGTCATTATTTTTCCCGCCAATAAACAGGTATTAAGCAATAAATCTAAATCTCTTTCTGGCATGGCATTTTCTCCAATAGTTGTTTTCTTGTATTTATTTTACTACAAACAAATTGGAAAACGTATAAAAAGAAAACTTGAATCTCAAAAATAAGCAGTGAAAGGTAAAATAAGATCCAAGTGAGAGCAATGCAGAAGAGAGCCAAGTGTTAAGTCATCAGTTAGGATAAATCAAGCTTTTTGGTTAATTGTTGACCAATCGTTCAATAATGTGGCATAATTAAGTTATGGGAAGAACGAGAGAATTTAATGAAGAGAAAGTTTTACTAGAATCGGCAAAAATATTTGCCAAAAATGGGTATGCAGGGACGTCGATCAGTCAATTGGTAAAAGCGACTGGCTTGCTTCGAGGAAGTTTATACTCTGCTTATTATAGTAAAGCTGGTTTATTTACGACTTGCTTTAACTATATAGCTGAAGAGGGAGTGACCGATAATGGGTTATTGATTGATTTATTGATCATCGCATTATTAGAACGTACGGCAGATGACAACGAAGTAAAGAAAGTCGCACAGAAGGTAATCACCGCTTTGGAAGAGAAAAACGAAGGTTCGATTGAAACGATCATTGCTGATCGAATCATGCGTCGAGGGAATCTTACAGACAGGGGGAAGTAGAAAATGGCTAAAGTTGAAATCCAAAATGATCGATTGATCATCAGTATGGAGGGCGTACGAAAACTGTGGGCATTGAAAAATGAAATATCCACACCATTATCCAATGTATTAGGCGCAACTGTGGATGCCGATGTCTGGGAAGATACACCGAAATTTGGCGAAAAAAGAATGGGAGTTGATGCCTATGGATATTATTTTGCCGGAACATTCGTCCAAGATTCAAACAAGGTATTTTATGACCTCAAAAGAAAAGAAAACGCAGTCGTTATCACACTAAAAGATGAAGAATTCAATCGTCTCATCATTGGAGTAGAAGACCCACAAGCAACAGTCGCGATGATCGAACAGGCAATGAACAGAGCAAACTTTGTAAAAGAAACTTGAAAGAAGAATCGATGTTGAGCACCTAATTGTCCTATCAAAAAAACGTATTCACCTGGTGATAGAATAGACAAGAAGATCAATCGAATCAATTGATGAAGTTTTAGTAACAACCTAGATTTCCTTTCACGTGGAAATTTAGGTTGTTTATTTTAGGAACTAGACTGAAAATGCGTATGTAATTTTTGAAGAAGGAATTGTTGAAAGAATTTAAACACTTCTTTATTTAAAAAAAGGGGAACGTATGTTAAGATTTATGGAGTTCGACTGAATAAAGGAGTAGATACATGAACAAAAAAACAACCAAAACAATCATAGGTGTCGCAGTTGCTCTTTTAGCTGGTGCATTAGGGATTTCAATGACGCAAAAAGACTCTGATCTCGTTCAACAACTGACAGGTCTATTTGATGCAAAACCTCAAGTCTCACAAGTGGCAAATCTTCCTGAATACGACGGCACGCACCAAGAAATCGAAATCAATCAAAATAAGCCGACTTTTACAAAAGAAGAACTGAGCTTAGATAAAGGAACATGGGAAAGTTATTCCGATATCGATCGACTGAATCGTGTAGGTCAAGCCAATGCCATGTTAGGAAAAGAGATGTTCCCTAAAGAAAAACGTGAGTCCCTTTATATCGATCCTACAGGTTGGAAACAAAAAAAATTGAGTGACGGACAATGGCTTTACAATCGAAGCCACTTGATAGGTTTTCAGCTAACTGGTCAAAATAATAACATCAAAAATTTGATGACAGGGACTCGTTCGTTGAATACCCCTCATATGCTGGCACATGAAAACGATATTGCAGCATACATCAAAGAAACCAATCATCACGTTCGTTATCGGGTAACACCACATTTTGAAGGAGAAGAGCTAGTAGCACGAGGTGTTCAGTTAGAAGCCCAAAGCATTGAAGATAACCAAATCTCGTTCAATGTGTTTATCTATAATGTGCAAGACGGTTATACGATCAACTATCAAACGGGACAAGCAAAGAAAACATGATCTATGTGCGTTAGTTATTTGAATATTTTGTGAATTTTTTGAAAAAACAGAGAAAAGACTTATTTTTCATTAAATATCACGTATACTGTAAGAAAGTGTACTCATAAATGTTGGAATCGATACAATCAAATAAGAAATCATTATTATTTTTATATTTCTAGCGAAGTTGGAATATTTATTTGTAGTTTTACCACATTTCGAGTAAAATAAAGGGTGTAGAGGGTAATTTGACTACCCTGCGGAAAGAGGTGTAGAATCATGGGTTTTACAGATGAAACCGTACGTTTTGGTTTTGATGATAGTCGTAAAAAAGAAGTCAGCGAAACATTAGCGATCGTTTATCGGGCTTTGGAAGAAAAAGGCTACAATCCAATCAACCAGATTGTGGGCTACTTGCTTTCTGGAGACCCGGCCTACATTCCTCGTTATCGTGATGCAAGGAATCTGATCCGTCGTCATGAACGCGATGAAATCATGGAAGTGATCGTCAAAGACTATCTCTCAAATCATGGAGTGAATCTATGAGAGTGATGGGCTTGGATGTCGGCTCAAAGACTGTAGGTGTCGCTGTTAGTGATCCTTTTGGCTGGACTGCACAAGGCGTAGAGATCATTCGTATCGATGAAGACAAAGAAGAATTTGGATTTGAGCGACTGGCAGAACTGGTCAAACAGTACGAAGTAGATCGTTTTGTTGTAGGCTTGCCGAAAAACATGAATAATTCAATCGGTCCTAGAGCAGAAAGCTCAATGGCTTACGGAGAAAAGATCAAAGAAATGTTTTCTCTACCAGTCGACTATCAAGACGAACGACTGACTACCGTACAAGCAGAACGTATGTTGGTCGAACAAGCGAATACGTCAAGAGCAAAAAGAAAAAAAGTCATCGACAAGCTTGCTGCGGTGATGATTTTACAAAATTATTTAGATGGTTCGGGAAAACAACTATTTTAAAAAATGAAAAGAGGGGTTCTAATGGCAGAACACAATCATACACATGATCATGAAGGACATGAACATATCACATTGGTCGATGATCAAGGAAATGAAACATTATACGAAATCTTGTTAACAGTCGATGGCCAAGAAGAATTTGGTCGTAACTACGTATTGCTTTATCCAGCCGGCGTACCGGAAGATGAAGATGTAGAATTACAAGCCTATGCCTACGTTGAAAACGAAGACGGAACAGAAGGCGAATTAGAACAAATCGAAACAGATGCTGAATGGGATATGATCGAAGAGGTCTTCAATACATTCATGGCGGAAGAAGAAGAATAGTATTAAAATAGTGGAGAAACCTTGAAATGCCAAGGTTTCTCCTTTTTTTATCATTCTTTTGATCAAGAAATTGACCAAGGTTTATTTCCATAGAAAAAACCATGCTATCCTTGTCTTAGTACATAAAATTAGAGAAGAAAGGAAGAACAAAATGATAAGAACTGCTCGTGTGGAGGATGCAGAAACCATAAACAAGCTAAATAAGGAAGAATTAGGGTATGAGATACCACTTTCGGAAATGACGAAGCAATTAGAATGCATCTTGGCACAACCAGAGATCTATGTCGTCGATGTTTATGAGGAAGAAGGGACGAAGAAAGTATTAGGATATGTCCATGCGCAAAAGTATGAAACATTGTTAAGTCCAACGTTGTTCAATATTCTAGCATTAGCGGTTTCTTCAAAAGCCCAACATCAAGGAATTGGCAGACGATTGATGGAGAGTGTCGAGAAGGAAGGAACAGAACGTGGCTATTTTGGTGTTCGACTAAACTCTGGCGAACATCGAAACGAGGCACACCGTTTTTATGAACGTATCGGCTATCATTCAACCAAATGGCAAAAACAATTTCTAAAGGAATCATGAATGTCATCGTACAAAAAAACTTCTCGAATAAGAATCGAGAAGTTTTTTTACATTTATTCGAATTAAGAGAATAGTTGCATCAAAAATCCTGAAATGATCAAGACGATCGCTCCGCCTAAACGATTGCCCATTTGAGCAAAAGCAATCAATTCCATGCGGTTTGCTGCGGATAAGACGGCAACATTTCCTGTACCACCCATTGAATTGTTACATAGTCCTGCTGTGATCGTTGATTCGATCGGATAAAGTCCGAATAGACGACCGACAAAAGCAGATACAAGAGAGATGACAATGACACTTGTCAAGCAAAGTACGACGAATTGCCATGTTAAAGCAGAGGCTAAAACATTCAAGTTCAATAAGGCAATCCCGATACCCGCTAAAACAGCTGCTGTTAAATTTTTAACAATCAAGTTATTGAACATGATCGCTGCGTCTTCATAATATTCAGGAAGAATATTGGTGATTTTACAAATGACTACGATAATGATCATAAAAGCATACGCATGAACTTTTGGTACAAAGTAATTACCGATTTGTCCAAGAATAAAGAAGGTGATCGACACCATCAAACCAACACCTAATTGAGGGATAGAAGGTTTTACATTGCGTGGTTTGCCGTCGCCTAGATCGCCTTTTTCCATCAGTTTCCCATTACCATTCAATTTTGGCATGGATTGTCCAGCGCGAGCGACTAAAGCGGCACCGATAATGGCAAGGACATTTGTCATTGCAGTTGCGGGAATCAAACGTGAAATAATAGCAGAAGCGTCTGTTCCTAGGACGTTTGCATAAATAGTTGATAGTGGAACAGCACCAGCACCTACACCACCAGCCATGGCAGGTAAAGAGATGTATAATACGGAATTAGCGAAACCATTACCAATCAACATTCCCACTAGTCCAACTGCAAAAAATGAAACAACCATAGAAATAAGTGCAACAGGGATAAAACGAACGGAAGCTTTCATCAATAATTTACGGTTCATTCCTAGAATACTTCCGGTAATCAAAGCAGCGATATAAAAGTCTAAAAAGCCCATGTTGTTGACAAAGTTTTCAGTTGATTTCACGACATAATCAGGTAAAATATCAAAGGTTGCGATAGCTGCGGAAGCGAAGATCGCAAAAACAGAGCCACCACCTAAATAACTTTTGACGATTGGGATTTTTGTCCCGATAAAATGGAAAAGATTCCCAAAAATGACGAGCACGGCGATAGGACCGATCATATTTGTTGGTAATTTACCTAATGCCATCGCAATGATCAACACGAGAACCATGATAAAATAGATAGGTAAACTGACTCCACTGATTTTTGTTTCCCAAAAACCTTCTTTGTTTGTCTTAGCGACTGTAGAAGTCGTTTGTTCTTGATGTAACATTCTTACAGATCCTTTCCTTGATTAACGTAAGAGGAGTTCCCTATTAGTTGAAAAATAATTTAAAGCTATTCTTCAACCGACTCCAGTATTTCTTGGCAAAAAACACCCCTTGGATCAATTCGTTGAAAATAGTTGGTTTTCCTATTTCTCGGTGAACGAATGATCCAAGGCTTCGATGTTTATCATGCGTATTTTTTACTTTAAGTCTCGTTGTGCTCAGAACTGTTTTAGTAACGAGTTGTTGTAAAAGAGACGAGCGTGAGTTAAGCTTCTAAATCTTGATATTCAGGCACCCATTTAGCTGCTTCGACAGCTGCTTTGATGTCAGTGATTTCTTCACGATTCAATTGTTGATCCACGACGGATTGAGCGACTGTTTCAGCAATCGTTTGTGAGAATTCAGTGATTCTTGCAACAGGTGGTAAAATAGCTGCCCCTGGTTTTGTGACATCAACGATCCCACCTAATGCTCGACTTGCTTGTGAGATGATCTCAGCGTTCACACGAGTAGCTGTTGAAGCAATCAAACCAAGTCCTAATCCTGGATACATCAATGCGTTGTTTGCTTGTCCGATTTGATAAGTCACGCCATTGTATTCCACATCATCCGCAGGGATACCTGTTCCAACTAATGCTTTTCCATCTGTCCATTCAATCAAATCTTTAGCTTTTGCTTCTGCTAATTTTGTTGGGTTAGACAAAGGCATGATGATTGGTCGTGGTGTATGGCTAGCGATTTCTTTGACGATTTCTTCTGTGAATGCTCCTGGTTGAGTAGATGTACCGATCATGATTGTGGGGTGAATTGCTTTGACAACTGCTTCTAAATTAGTCAATTCTTCACTATTAGCAAATTCTGAACGTTTACGTGCAAAAGGAATTTGTCCAGGAGTCAAGCCTTCAGTATCTTCGAATAATAGTCCTTGTTTATCCACTTGATAGAAGTGTTTACGAGCTTCTTCTTCCGGCACACCTTGACGGATCATTTCATCTAATAAGATATTAGCGATACCGACTCCAGCTGTTCCAGCTCCAAATGTTAGGATTGTTTGATCTTTCAAGGCTTCACCAGAAATATTCAATCCGCCGAGCACACCAGCTAGTACGACGATTCCTGTTCCTTGGATGTCATCATTGAATGTTGTGATTTTGTCTTCATATTTTTCTAAGATCGTTGCGGCATTGCCACGACCAAAGTCTTCCCAGTGTAACAATAGTTCAGGAAATAGTTCTGTAGCGGATGATACAAATTGGTCGATGAATTCATAGTAAGAATCACCTTCGACACGCGCATGTTTGTTTCCTAGATATAACGGATTATTCAATAATTCTTCATTGTTGGTACCAGCATCGATCGATACAGGTAATACTTGCGCTGGATTGATACCAGCAGCAGCTGTATAAACCATTAGTTTTCCGATCGCGATGTCAACACCATTGACTCCCCAGTCACCCATACCAAGGATTCCTTCTGCATCTGTGACAACGATCAAACGGATATCACGACCAGCTGCGGCATTTTTCAAGCTTTCTTTGATCAATTCTGGTTCGTCGATCGAAAGAAATGCAGCATCTTGTGGTTTTAAGAAAATTTCATTGTATTGTTCGATGGCATCTGCGACTACTGGATCATATACTACTGGCATAAATTCTACTAAATGTTGTCCCATCAATTTATAGAAAAGTGTGCGGTTTGTATTGAATAAGTTCATTAAGAAAATACGTTTTTCTAAATCAGTTTGTTTGCTTAGGTATTGGCCATATGCTTGCACAGATTGTTGTTCTAATGTTTGGACTGTGCTAGGAAGCATTCCGGCAATTCCGTATTTTTTACGTTCTTCTTTTGTAAAAGCAGTTCCTTTATTTAAAAATGGATTATTTAGTAAGTTTAACCCTGTTAGCATGAATGATTCCTCCTAAGTTTTAATACATACGAAGTATAGGGTTCGCTCAGGGCTATAGTCAAAATAGGTAGTTATGATAAATTTTATTTATATGAAAAAAGAAAAAAGGAGGAACCTATGATCAAAAATAGGTTCCTCCTCGATGGGTTCGAGCAGTTAAAACAAAAAGAATGAGTTGCATCATTTTGATTTTATGTGATAAGTCATCGTTGAAAGTACACGATTTCTTTTTTGACGATTTCAAGCCCTTTCGTTAATACTTCCAAAGGATTAGAGGATAAAGCAATTCGAATAAAAGGATCATGCTGCGGTTGGGTCGTAAAACGATGTGAATGATAGACACGAATCCCTTTATTTAAAAAAGCTTGTTCGATCGTTTCTGGGGACAGATCATTTCGAACAGGGAGATTTCGATAAAAAGGAAGTGGATTGGTCGGTCGTGGCAAGTTGAAAAGTGTATCGAATCGTTCATTTGCTTGTTTTGTATAGTTGGATTTTGTTTCGAGTATGTCCTGTGCGGTTTCTGAGCATAAGATTTGTGTGACAATCTCAGCATCTAAACTCGAGGTTTTGACATTAATGTTGAAAATTGCCTGTTGGATCTTTTGTTTGTACTTTTCGGGAAATACTAGAAAAGCAACACGCAAGCCTGCACAGATAAACTTGGTCATTCCAGCAAGATAAATGGTTTGTTCAGGAAGTAATTGCTGGAATGAAGGTAGTGTTCTTTTTTGATTATAGGTAGTCAAAAAAGAATGGATGTCGTCTTCGATCACGATCAATTGTTGCCTTGCAATGACTTCTTTTAGCTGTTGCCTCCGTTTTGCAGATAGTTGAAAACCAATGGGGTTGTTACAAGAAGGCATCAGAAAAATCCCGTGGATTTCTTTTTTCCGACATTCTTGTTCAAGCAATTCGGGAAGCATACCCTCCATATCAAAATCAATCGGCACGATTTCCATATGGTAAAGGTGCGCAAGCTCAATGAAATTCGAATAAGTATAGCGATCGACAGCCAAACGATCTCCTGGAGAAAACAAAGCAGCTAGTGTGATCGCCAAGCCATTTTGGACACCTGAAACAATAGCGATTTGTTCCCTTGAAGCATAGACACCTTGTGTTTCCAACCAATTTTTAGCAATCGTCAATTGATAGGTTGTCCCTAAAGGTTCACGGTAGCTAAGAAGTCCGTTAGTCGCATGATTTTGTGAAACAGATTGAATAAAAGGAGTGATCATTTCGTTGCATTCATCAAATGAACTGACTAACCCAAAATCAATGACATGATCAGGTACTTGATCAGAAGAAATAGTGATGGAGGTAAACGCATTGGGGGACACAAACGTCCCACTCCCGATACTTGTATAAAGTAACCCTTTTTCTAGTCCCAATTTATAGGCTTGACCAACCGTTGTGAAATTGATGTCTAAGAAATCAGCGAGTTCTCTTTGGGAAGGCAACCTTGTATTTTTTTGTAATTTATTGGATAAAATATCAGCTTCTAGCTGCGTGATAAGTGATTGATAAATCGGGCGATGTAACTTTTTTTTATCTGGACGCCAAGTCAGTGGATAGTTCTCATAAGAGTTGATCGACATGCTCGTTCCTTCTTTCAAAAAATTGTATTCCATACAATTATATCATTGAATGTATTGTTTTTGAACGCTAGGATAGAAAAAAAGGAGGGGAAATATGCAAATCATCGATAATCATGAAGTAATCACTCATTTTAGTTTTACAGAAGCAATCAAAGTAATGGAACAGTGTTTTGAAGATTTTCAAATGGGGAAGATTTCTCAAGAGAAGCGAATGGTCCAACAATTACCAGATGGAGAGGAACAAAATATCTTTGCGATGATGCCCGCTTATTTGGGAAGGAACCGGTACTTTGGTTCAAAAATCATCACGGCTTTTCCCAACAATCACAAACAAAAGCTACCTTCACATTTAGGTGAAATCATACTCTTCGATTCAAAAAACGGACAACCCGTCGCGATGATCGATGCGAATGCCGTGACTTGGATACGGACAGCAGCAGTTTCAGCATTAGCCACGGATTACCTAGCAAAGTCATCAGCAGATACACTCACATTGATTGGAACAGGGCAACAGGCGGTTTCACATCTAGCCGCAATTACCTGTGTCCGAAAGATTCACCGTGTGTTTGTCTATGATTTAGATGAAACACGACGAAAACAATTTATTCTAGAACAGCAAAATAATTATCCAAAACTGCGTTTTATTGATTGTCCGACATTGGCTGACGCGACTATGGAAGCAGATATTATCTGTACTTTAACACCTAGTAAGTATGCTTTTTTATCAAAAAAAGAGGTTAAATCTGGCGCACATATCAATGCAATCGGAACATTTACACCAGATACCCGTGAATTAACAAGTAATTTGATGGCATCTGGGCAACTGTATGTAGATGATTACCAAGCGGTCAAAAGGGAAAGTGGCGACTATTTGATCCCCTTATCAGAAGGAAAAATTGATCAGACAAACATTCTCGGTTCTCTAGGTGAATTAGTCACCTATCAGAAAACAGGGCGTACAGAAGAACGAGTGATCACGATTTTTGATGCGGTTGGCTTAGCAGTAGAAGATTTATGTTGTGCCGAATATATTTATCAAAAAGTAAAGGAGTAGTCTATAAATGAATTTACCCTATTATATAGTTGACGCTTTCACTAATGAAGTGTTTAAAGGAAATCCTGCTGCGGTCTTTGTGTTAGAAGAATGGTTACCTGATGATACTATGCAAAAAATCGCCATCGAAAATAACCTATCCGAAACCGCCTTTACCGTAAAAAAAGAGAAGGGCTATGAGTTACGATGGTTTACTCCTGATCGTGAAATCGACTTATGTGGTCATGCGACTTTAGCAACTGCATTTGTATTGTTCCATTTCTATGGCATCAGTGAATCCACGATTTCATTTTCAACGCAAAGTGGTCACCTATTTGTCACACAAAAAAAGGGGGAATATGCGATGGATTTTCCAAGTATATTACCGCAATCGATCGCTATATTACCAGAATACGAGCAAGTGCTTGGTGCAAACATAAAAGAGGCTTATCTAGCAAGGGACTTGTTTTTTGTTTTAGAAGACGAAGAGACAGTGGCAAATCTGATGCCTGATTATACTGCAATGAGGGAATTAGAAGAAGGGATCGGCGTGATCGTCACAGCCGAAGGAAAGAACCAAGATTTTGTTTCTAGGACCTTTTTCCCAAAACTAACGATCAATGAAGATCCAGTATGTGGCTCGGCACATGCGAATTTGATTCCTTATTGGGCACAAAAGCTTGGAAAGGATGACTTGGTTGCTCAACAACTTTCTGCCAGAGGCGGGTTCTTGACTTGCGAGTGGCTAGGTGAACGCGTGATGATCAGTGGCGAAGCAACGTTGTTTGCAAAGGGCGAAGCGTATATTTAGATAATCCATCTAACAACATTTATAGTGAGAGGTATACTTAGTTTTTTATAAAAGTAGCGAGCATGATAACAGTATCCAATACCGCTAAATAAGCCAGAAGACCCGAAATTTGTATCAATTTCTGGGGCTTCTGGCTTATTTCTGAAGGAGTTACTTTTTCTGACTGTTTATTCGGTTTTAAGAGTGTCGAGTGGCTAAGGTTATAGCTGTCATTTCTATTTAAGTTTTTTTTGATTTAGTAGAAACGATTTTCCCGTAATGTCACATTTTTGATATCTTCGACGGTTTGGGTTCCAGCTAATTGCATCACCATTTCTAGTTCTTTTTTGAAGAAGTCGAATACTTGTTGGATGCCAGTACTTCCACCAAGAGCTAAACCATAGATAGCAGGGCGACCGATTGCGACTAGATCGGCACCAGAAGCAATTGCTTTAAAGACATGCTGACCACGACGAACACCACTATCAAAGACGATAGGGACACGTTTATCGACGGCTTCTGCTACATATTTCAAAGAATCAAATGCTGCTGGCCCACCATCTAATTGACGACCGCCATGATTCGATACCCAGATGCCATTTGCCCCCGCATCTAATGAACGATAAACATCGTCTTCTGATTGCACACCTTTAACATAAACGGGTAAGTCAGAATGAGCAGCAATAAATTCCACATCTTTTGGACTTAACTTTTGTTTTGAGGACTTATAAACTGCGTCCATCGTTTGTCCGACCCCTGATTGATAGGCTTGAACGATCGGCATTGGCAAAGGAAAAGTGAAACCATTGCGAAGGTCTGTTTCTCGATTACCACCAACGGTTGCATCAGCTGTCAAAACGATTGCTTTTGCGCCATTACGTTTGGCCATCTCTAGAATATCTAAATTGATCCCATTGTCTTTACTCATGTAAAACTGGAACCATTGTGGTGCGTCTGGACCACCGGCCTCGCGGATTTCTTCTAATGTGCATGAAGCGTAAGAACTCGCTGTATAAATCGTATGAAAATCGGCAACTCCTTTTGCTGAAGCTTTTTCTGCATGTGTATGAGCTAAACCATGAGCTGCAATAGGCGCCATGATGATTGGCGCAGTCAATGTTTCTTGGTCAAAATAAGTCGTTGTATCTGGAATTTCGACGTCTTTTAAAACATGAGGAATAATCAATTGATGATTGAATGATTGCACGTTTTCTTTATACGTAAAGAGATCTCCAGCACCACTACTGATATAACCGTATCCGCCAGTAGGAATCACTTGAGCTGCTGCCATTTCTAAGTCTTCTGTATTGATAAAACTGATTTGCCCTTCTTGTGAGCCAGCTTGATAAATCATTTCCATAAAACAAACCCTCTTTCTTAATATCGATCAATAAATAATGTCGCTTTTGTCAGCGTTTACATTTTTATACTACGCCTTGTTTTTAAAACAGGCAAATAATCTGTTTTATTTTATATAACCGAACGAAGAGTTACTGCTATGCAACAGTATAGTCACGCTTTGAATACTTGACTAAAAGAAGAAAACCGAATGATATCTGTTTTTTATCTGTTAGCAACTTTGACGAAATTTTCTTTTTTTTTTACAAACTTACTCGAATAACAGTGACACCTAGTTGTTCGATTTTTTTGGCAAGTTTAGGTGAACAATGCTGATCAGTGATCAAGTAATCAAAGGCTGAGACATCAGCAATCTTAAACTGTGAAGTCCGGCCAATCTTACGATGGTCTGCAACAAGGATACGACATTTGATACTCTTTTTGATCATCCATTCGTTGATTTTAGACTCGTTTAAAATTTTTGTTGTCACACCATTTTCTAAATCTACTCCGCTACATCCAATAATACAGACGTCTGCATTCATATCTGCCAATGTGCGAGCGGCAATATCTCCTACCAAAACTTCTTTTGGTACGCGTAACTCGCCACCAGTGAGAATATACGTATAATTTCCTTGTCTGACAGAAGAAACAACCTTTAGATTATTCGTTACGACGGTGACATGATTCGATTCTAAATAATCGAGTGCAGCTAAGGCAGTGGAACTTGAATTGATAAATACTGTGGCATAGTCTCCAATATATTGACTGGCACAACGAGCGATTTGATGTTTGATCCACGTTGGTCCTGAAAGATCAAAATTTGTTTGATTGTCATAATTGAAGAGGCAATAGCCATGTTCACGAATAATCTCATTTTTTTCTTCTAAAAATCTAAGGTCTCGACGAATGGTGCTGAGTGATACGTGAAGCTTTTCAGACAGTTCAATCGTGGTCATTTGTGTGTGCCTTTGTAATAGATCAAGAATTTCATTACGTCTTTTTTTAATCGTCAACAGAGAATTTTTCATTGTTATCCTTCCTTTTCAATCAATTTTTTCTCTATATGACTAATTATAGCTAAACGAGCATAAAAAAATGGAAACGATCACATAAAGTAATAACAGTCATATAAAGCTATTCCAATCATTTTGATAGCGCTTTATCATTTGTATATACCTAATAAAGAGGAGGATGGCACATGAATATAACAGAAGTAACAAAAGAAGGTTGGTTGCGTTCGACCTTTCCAGAATGGGGAACCTATCTGAACGAAGAAATCGAAATGGAACAAGTAAAAGAAAAAAGCGTATCTATATGGTGGCTAGGATGTACGGGTATATGGCTGAAGACACATGAAGGTACAAATATCCTTTGTGACTTATGGTGTGGGACAGGAAAACGAACACACGGGAATGGACAGATGAAAAAAGGCCACCAGATGATGCGTATGAGCGGTACAGAAAAGATGCAACCGAATTTACGGACACAACCTTTTGTGATCGATCCATTTGCAATCAAAAATGTGGATGCATTAGTGGTAACACATATCCATTCTGATCATCTGGATATCCACACTGCCGCAGCTGTTCATCAAAATTGTCCGGAGGCGCTATTTATTGGCCCCAAAGCAGTAGTGGAAATATGGCTCTCTTGGGGGATACCAAAAGAAAAGACCCAAGTAGTCAAACCCGGTGATATCGCTTTGATCAATGAAGTAGAGATCGTTGCGCTGGAAGCCTTTGATCGGACGGCATTGATCACACATGATGATCCTAATGTGCAATTAAAAGATCAGTTGCCACAAGAAATGGATACGATCGCTGTCAATTATCTTTTCAAAACATCCGGAGGGACGATCTACCATGCAGGTGATTCTCATTATTCCAACCTCTTTGCCAAACATGGCAATGAACATCATATCGATGTTTGTCTAGGTGCATATGGTGAAAATCCGCGTGGTATCACTGATAAGATGACCGCCAGTGATTTGTTGAGAATGGCAGAATCGTTAAGAGCTCAAGTGGTGATTCCGGTCCATTATGATATTTGGTCAAATTTTATGGCTGATCCTAACGAGATCACTCAATTATGGCGCATGAAAAAAGATCGATTGGCTTATCAGTTTTCCCCTTATATTTGGCAAGTAGGGGGGAAGTATACGTACCCAGATAACAGACAAGACTTGGCATTCAATTTCGATCGAGGCTTCCATGACGTCTTCACCCAAGAAAATGATACGCCGTTTCCATCATTTTTGTAGGAGCCAAGAGATATATGACAATAAATCAGCTGAACTGAGAATTTTTTAACAAAAGCAAAAGCGAGGAGGGAGAACGTATCAAAGCAAGTGAATGTAAGACAAAGTCATCTCTTGATAAGAATGCGCTATTGTCAAACAAAGGATTGCCTGCTTGATACTGTTTGTAAATATGTTGAGATATTTCTATGAGAATGACTTAGTCAATTATGTGGAAACTACGATAAATGATTGGCGAGTAGCAATCGAGGAGAGCAGTCGTCACTTACTAGAAAAAAGAATCATTGATCATGTATATGTAGAAGAAATGATCCGCAATGTCGAAGAACATGGGGCATATATCCTGATCGCCCCACACGTTGCGATGCCTCATGCCATGCAAGGTGGCTCACATGTTTTTGATACGACGATTTCATTTACCAAAATGAACGTGCCAGTTCCTTTTGAGGAAGGGACAAAGTCTGCCAGCCTTTTCTTCACCGTAGCAGCCAAAGAGCCAAAGCAACACCTAGAAAATATTCAATCATTATCAGAATTACTGATGCAAGACGGGTTGATCGAAGAATTGCTTGCGACAGAAACAATCGAAGATTATCAAATGGTCATGGAGAAATATGAGCCAATATAGGTAGAAGCAGTCTTTTGTTTGATAAGTATGGTCAGCGAGGACCATTCGGTACAAAGCAAATAGATATAAAAGATAAATTATCAACTAAAAAATACGATGTAAGGGAGGGAGTCCGTTTACATGAAAACTATGATATCTAGCATCGTTTGATGATTTGTTCTGGTTTTTGGTAACGGAAAAATATGGGAGCTATCTTGATGGAGATATGGACGTATTTTGCGACAAATATTTTAACACAGCCGGCTTATTTGATCGGTTCGATCGTTTTATTAGGGTATGTACTTCTTGGCCGACCATTATACGAATGTATAGCTGGATTTTTGAAAGCCACTGTAGGTTATCTGATTTTAGCTGTTGGTTCAGGTGGATTGGTGAACAATTTCCGACCGATCTTAGTTGGTTTAAAGGATCGTTTTGATCTTGAGGCGATGGTGACTGATCCCTACTTTGGCCAAAATGCTGTAGATGCAGGATTGATGGAGACTTTTGGGCGAACATTCAGTGATGTGATGATTTTATTATTGATTGCATTTGTGTTGAATATCCTGTTAGTTCGTTTCCAAAAATATACGAAGTTGCGAGCTGTTTTTACGACAGGAAATGTCCAGATCCAGCAAGCAGCTACAGCTTTTTGGATCTTACTTTTCTGTTTTCCTGAATTAGGAAGAGTAGAAGTATTAGTATTTATGGGAATCATTTTAGGGTGTTACTGGGCAGTTGCTTCTAATTTAACTGTTGGTGTGACACAAGAATTGACAGACGGAGCTGGTTTTGCGATTGCGCACCAACAGATGTTTGGGGTGTACCTATTTTCTACCTTAGCGAAGTGGTGGCAAAAGAGTAGTCGTAAAAAAAGTGGGAATAGAAAAGCCGATAAAAAGCTTGAAGATATGGAGCTTCCGGGGTTCTTATCCATTTTCAACGAAAATATGGTGGCGACTTCGTTATTGATGCTGTTCTTCTTTGGCATCATCTTATTAGTATTAGGACAGGAGTATTTGATTGAGGCAGAATTTATGGTGGCAGGACAAAGTTTCGTATTCTACGTACTGACCACTTCTTTGAACTTTGCTGTGTATTTAGCTATTTTACAGCTTGGTGTCCGGACCTTTGTGGACGAGTTGACACAATCTTTCCAAGGAATCTCAAATACTATTTTACCAGGAGCTGTGCCAGGGATCGATGTGGCTGCAACTTTTGGCTTTGGATCACCAAATGCAGTCACAATCGGGTTTTTATTTGGTGCATTAGGACAATTTTTGATGATCATCTTATTGATCGTCTTCCGATCACCAACGATCGTGATCGCTGGATTTATCCCACTATTTTTTGATAATGCGGTCATCGCTGTGTTCTCAAATAATCGGGGTGGGTTCAAGGCAGCATGTTTGTTCCCTTTCTTATCTGGGCTGATCCAAGTCGGTGGTTCTGCACTCTTTGCGACATGGATCGGGTTATCCAGTTACGGAGGGTACATTGGTATGTTTGATTGGGCGACTGCTTGGCCATTCTTTACTGTTTTGATGAAATTTTTTGGATATGCAGGTGTTGCACTAGTGGTCGTCGGTTTGTTGCTAATTCCGCAACTACAATATCGAAAAAATCCAGAAGGATATTTTTTGATTGTTGAGGATTATCAAAAATATAAAGAAAAGTTTGGAGACAGTAATTAATAGGAGGGAAAGTAAATGAGAATTTTAGTTTCGTGTGCCAATGGTTCTGGTACAAGTTTAATGATGATGCGTAGTGTAGAAAAGGCAATGAGAGAATTAAATATTACAGTGAGTAAAATCCATCATTGCCCGATCTCTGAAGGTAAAAGTTCGGCAAGTCAATATGATGTCGTCTTTACGCCACTCAATTTTATGCCGATGTTCATGCAAGCAATTGAGCGAGGTGTGACGGTCGTGGGGATCAAAAATGTGATGTCACCTACTGAGATCTGTGAGAAATTCAAAGAAACAACATTGTACAAAGAATTGAAATCAAAGGAGAATTAGATGAAACGACCAAAACTACAAATTGCTCTGGATCATAACACGTTAGCGTCTGCGTTGGCAGATGTGAAAAAAATTGGAGAAATCGTCGATGTGATCGAAGTAGGCACCATTCTTTGTCTTCAAGAAGGAAGCAAACCAATCGAATGTATGAGAAAAATGTTTCCAGAAAAAACGATCGTTGCGGATACAAAATGCGCCGACGCAGGAGAAACTGTGGCTGGGAATGTCGCGCAGGCTGGGGCAGATTTTATGACAGTGATCTGCTGTGCCTCCCTTGCTACCATGCAAGCCGCACAAAAGAAAGTCAAAGCGCTTCAAGTAGAATTATACGGAGAATGGACGATGGAACAAGCAAAAAAATGGCGAGAAATTGGGATTTCTCAAGTCGTCTATCACCAGAGTAGGGATGCTTTGTTAGCTGGGGAAGTTTGGGGAGAAAAGGATCTGAAGCTCGTCCAACAATTGATCGATTTAGGTTTTCAAGTATCAGTAACTGGTGGGCTGTCAATTTCAACGTTAGCCTTGTTCCAAGGGATGCCGATCTTTCATTTTATTGTCGGTCGAGGATTGACGGCATGTGCAGATCCGATCATACAAGCCCAAGCATTCCAAAATGAGATCAAGCGACTGTGGGGAGAATGAGATGGCGAGAATCGGACTTTATGAAAAGGCACTACCTAGCGGATGGTCGTGGCAAGAGCGGTTAGATGCAGTAAAAGAATTGGGGTTTGATTTTCTGGAATTATCGATTGACGAAAGCGAGGAACGATTGGCTCGTTTAGATTGGACGAATGAACAAATCGCTGAGTTAAAGGAAGCGATTGCGTCTTCGGGGATTGCTATCCATTCCCTTTGTTTGAGTGGACATCGGCGTTTTCCATTCGGCTCAGTAGATATCAAAAAACAAGAAAAAGCCTTATGTATGATGAAAAAGGCAATACAACTTGCGTATCGGTTAGGCATCAGGATCATACAAGTGGCGGGATACGATGTATACTATGAAAAAAAATCAATAGAGACAAGAGAAGCATTTATCAGAGGATTGCGTGCCAGTATCAAGGAGGCAGCACAGTTTGGGATAATCTTGTCGATTGAAGTCATGGATGACCCATTTATGAATTCCATTCGTAAATTCATGGAGATAAAAAAACAACTCCCTTCTCCTTATTTACAAGTGTATCCTGACTTAGGAAATCTATCAGCGTGGCCAGAAAATAATGTGGCGATTGAACTTGAACAAGGCATCGAATATATTACTTCGATCCACCTAAAAGATACGCAACCCGTAACAGCAAGTAGTAAAGGTAAGTTCAGAGACGTTCCGTTCGGTCAAGGTTGTGTGGATTTTTCTGGATTATTTAAAACATTGAAACGTGTAAATTATGAAGGGCCATTCTTGATTGAAATGTGGAGTGGTCAGGATCAGGATTATGAAAGTCAGATCTTACAGGCGAAAGATTATCTATTGCCAAAGTTAAAAGAATCGGGATTTTAATCTTACTTTTTTGGTGGAATATGTAAACAAACGATTGAAATATTCCTTATTGAATGTGATCAACTCAATTGTTTTCTCTTTTATTGATTATTCTGAGCAGATTATTCCTCTAAAAATTTATCAAGTGATAAGATATATTTATCAGTTGATAAATTTTTAGGGGGAATTTTATGTTTTTAGCATTAAATGAAATCATTCATTCAAAATTACGCTATGCCTTAGTGACAGGCGTCATGTTTCTAATTGCGTACCTTGTCTTTTTTTTGACAGGATTAGCCTATGGGTTGGCACAAGACAATCGAACTGCTGTAGATAAATGGGAGGCAGATACCATTGTTTTATCAAAAGACGCCAATACAAACTTAGGGATGTCGATGATCACGAAAAAGATGGCAGAAGAAGTGAAAGGTGATCAAGTAGCTTATTTAGCTCAAACACCTGGAGTAGTCACGAGTCCAGATCGTCCAGATGCTGATAAAGTCAATGTTAGTTTTTTTGGAATCGATCAAAACCAATTCATCATGCCGAATATCGTGGAAGGAGAAGAATTCCAGTCAAACGATGAAGCAGTCGGTGATATCAGTTTAAAAGAAGAATATGGCTTGGACATTGGAGATACGATCAAATTATCAGGAAGTGACAAAACATTTAAATTGACTGGATTTACGGAGAATGCCAAATTCAATGTCTCTCCTGTCGTTTATACAACGATCAATGCGTACCAAGAGATACGGTTTGAGAAACAGGACGCAACTGATAACGCTCGTATCAATGCAGTGGTCGTGCGAGGAGATGTGGAGAGTTTACCGGATGATTTAGAGAAAATCAGTATTTCGACATTCATCAATGAACTACCAGGATACAATGCACAAGTATTGACATTTGGTTTCATGATTGGCTTCTTGATCGTAATTGCAGCGATCGTGATCGGTATTTTCATCTATGTATTGACTATGCAAAAAATCAATATTTTTGGTGTACTGAAAGCCCAAGGAGTGACTGGTGGATTTATTGCACGTTCAGTAGTTGCACAAACGTTCTTACTTTCATTTTTCGGTGTTGCTCTTGGATTGTTTGGAACATTCGTTACTTCACTTGTTCTACCAGATGCTGTCCCGTTCCAAAGTAACTGGTTGTTTTTCGGTGTGATTAGTGTGATGATGTTGATCGTTGCTATTTTAGGGGCTCTCTTCTCTGTTAGAACGATCGTAAAAATTGATCCATTAAAAGCAATCGGATAGAAAGGAGAATGGGAAATGAAAGCAATTGAATTTATAGATGTTGAAAAAAGTTTTAAAGATGGTGATCAAACCGTTCAAGCATTGAAAAAAACAAATGTCAGTGTTGATAAAGGGGAGTTTGTCGCAATCATTGGACCATCTGGTTCTGGAAAGAGTACCTTCTTAACGATTGCAGGCGGTTTACAGACACCAAATAAAGGAACTGTCAAAATCAATGGAGAAGATTTTAGTGAACAACCGGAGAAAAAACGAGTAAAATTACGGTTCAAGGAAATTGGATTTATTCTTCAAGCTTCCAATCTAGTTCCATTTTTGACCGTCAAAAAACAATTAGTATTGGTCGATAAGATCAAGCATGAAAATCGACAAGAGGAGGCGAAAGAATTATTCCAACAACTTGGTGTGGATAAACTCCTTAATAAGTATCCAGAAGATCTTTCGGGTGGGGAACGACAAAGAGTGGCAATTGCTCGAGCGCTATATAACGATCCTTCGATTATTTTGGCAGATGAGCCAACAGCTAGTTTGGATTCAGAAAAAGCAGTAGAAGTCGTAGATATTTTAGCGAAAGAATCCAAGGAAAAAAATAAAGCAATCATAATGGTCACTCATGATACCCGACTTATTGACAGATGTGATAAAGTATTTATGATAGAAGATGGTGTCTTCCGGGAAAAAAAATAAGTCAGAGGGTGTAAAAGTTGGTCCATCGATACAATAAGGATACACAAGAGAAAATTTTAAAAGAAGCCAATCGTTTGTTTATGTCAAAAGGTTATCAAGGAACGTCAACACGTGAGATTGCTAAAAATGCTGGAATCACGCAACCAAATCTTTATCATTACTTTAGCGATAAAGAAAAGTTATATTGTGCAGTCTTAGAAGAGCATTTGAGTACTGTAGGGACAGACTTAAGAGCAATCTTAGAAGAGAACAAACTTGATTTTAAACAATCTTTGACTAAAATGACGAAGTATCTGATCGATACCCATCTTTTAGACCTATTTATGATGCATCATGATTTAAAATCAAACCTTTCTGCCGAGACACGAAATCATCTTTTTACCTTGTGGAAAAAAAGTTATCGTGAACCATTTGAAGTGATTTTTTCGACAAATCAATCTTTGATGCGCGCTCATGTTACGACAGAAATGGCTGCAAAGCACTTTTTTCTTCTATTAGCACCATATATCACCGAATCTTCTAATTCACTTGAAAACCCATTTAGTGTGGAACGACTGATCGATTTATACCTTCATGGGGTGGTAGCTGATTAAATGCGGTGGTGGCAGAAGTGTCCAGCTCCGAGAAATAAGCCGAGAAACCCAAAAATTGTTTTTCAAATTTTGGGTTTCTCGGCTTTTTATGAAGGAGTTACTTCTGGAACATCGTTTATTTGATTTTTAAGATTAGAAACAAAAATGAATTTAATTTCTTGTCCTCTACACTTTTTTGTTATTATATTTTCTTGGATTGTTATTTTTTAATTAAAATAATGAGGGATATTTAATTTTTCAGGCAATTGAGAAAAAGAGGTGAAAAGCAAGTGATATAAAGATTTTTAATAATAACGATTATAAATTAGTTAAATAACCAAGGTGATTTAATTTGTTTTTTAAATAATTTTAGGAAAACGGTTGAAAAAGCCATTTTCAGGTGATAATATTCTGTTAGCAACAAAAGCTTCACTGAGTTTAACTCACTATTTTAGAGAAATAGAGGGGGAATGAATAACATATTTTCGTGTTAATTGTGTTACATAATTGTTTTTTGAAAAGTGAATAGTGTAAAAAGGGGAGAATTAAAAATGAAAAGTGTTAAAAAAATTGGGTTGGCAGCAATGTTATTTTCTTCTGTTGTCTCAACGACGCTTCCGACAATTGGGGAATTGTCTATCGTCAATGCAGAAGAAATCCAACAAACAGAACAACAAGCAACTTATAGAAACGTAATGTACTATGGTGACTGGTCGATTTGGGGCGGCGAAGGTAACTTTTATCCAAAAGATATCCCAGCAGATCAATTGACTCACTTGAATTTTGCCTTTTTAGATTTTGATAGTGATGGCGAACTAGTCTTTACTGATGCAGACGCAGCGACAGGCGCTCCTGTAGGATTACCGGGCGTACAATGGAACTCTGCTAGTTCTGGTATCTTAAATGCGATTCAAGATTTACGTGGAAAAAATCCAAACATGAAAATTGGTGTTTCATTAGGTGGTTGGTCTAAATCAGGAGATTTCTCTGAAGTAGCAGCAAACCCTACGAAACGTAAGAACCTTGTAGATAATGTAGCAAAATTCATTAAATACACAAATATGGACTTTGTCGATGTTGACTGGGAATTCCCGGCAGATGTACGTCAACCAGATCTAGTGGATAACGTAAATGACGAAGGAACACCAAATGCAAAACCTGAAGATAAAGAAAATTACATAAAATTATTAGATGAAATTCGCGAAACAATTGATAAACAAGGCGAAGAATTAGGGAAAACATATGAACTATCTGTTGCATTGCCAGCAGCTCAAGGTAAATTAGATTCAGGTATCGACGTGAAACGACTATTTGATGTTGTCGATTTCGCAAACATCATGACGTATGACTTAACTGGCGCATGGTCAGATACAAGTGGTCACCATTCAGCACTTTACGGAAATCCGGCTGATCCTAATTATGATGAAGGCTTCTCAGTAGATCAAACAGTAGAATACCTACGTGAGAAAGGTGCGGCGTCAGAAAAAATCGTTATTGGGGCAGCATTCTATACTCGTGGATGGAACGAAGTGGCAAAAGGGGATAATGAAGAGGCACCGGGATTATTCCAAAAAGCAGAATTATCAAGTCAAGATGCCGATCAAACACCAAGTTATGGAGCGAAAAATAAAAATCCATTAAAAGTAGGTGACGGTGGACGTGCTAGTGGTGTATGGCCATACCGTGATATTGAAACGTTACTTGGTGATACATCTGGATTGAAAGAGTATTGGGATGACGTAGCGAAAGCACCATTTATGTACAGTGAAACAACTGGTGAATTCTTTACTTACGAAAATGAAAAATCAGTGACTTATAAAGCTGAATATGTAAAAGAAAACCAACTTGGTGGAATCATTTCATGGCAACAATCACAAGACAAAGAAACAACTGGTACAAAACGTGATGAGTTGACCAATGCAATCAAAGAAGGATTGTTAGGTAGTGAGAAACTTCCAGAATTTGAAATCAAGAGCACACCATTGAATGTGGATGTTGAGATCTCAACTTATACACAATATGGCGTTAGTGGTTACGACGTAAAAATTACCAACAATGAAAAAATGGAAGAAACTTCTTCTGTATTGAAATTAGTTGAATTTTCACAAGAAACAATCAAATTACCTAAACTAGTGATTCCAATGGCGACAAATGAAAAACTTGGCGCTGGCGATTACAAAGCAGGTACTGTAACAAATGTTGATGGCGCTGCAATCGTTGATTTGTCTTCTGTATATGATGGCAAAGAAATCGCACCAGGTGCATCTTATGAGTTCAGATTGAGTTCAAATGCTGCTGAAGCAGATGTCGCTGTTGACAATATCGACTCAATCACATTAAGCCAGAGAATTGGGGACGAAGGTATCGAAATCAATAAACAAGTGATTTTTGGTGAAGGTTCAACGACTGAACCAGGAACACCTGATACAGAAGCACCTTCAGTACCAACAGGACTTACAGCTTCAACAATCGGTGAAACAAACGTTTCTCTATCATGGACAAAATCAACTGACGACAAAGGGGTCGCAGGATACTACGTTTTCCGTGATGGCAAACAAGTTGGTCAATCAGCAACAACTTCATTTACTGACGCTGATTTAACTGCAGATACAGAATATTCATATACAGTAAAAGCATTTGACCGTGCGGGAAATGTTTCAGAAGAAAGTAAAGCATTAGTTGTTAAAACGTTAGAAAAAGCACCAGTAGATACAGAAGCACCTTCAATTCCATTAGACTTGAAAGCTTCAACGATCGGTGAGAAAAATGTATCATTGTCTTGGACTCGTTCAACTGACAATGTTGCAGTCGCAGGATACTATGTTTTCCGTGATGGCAAACAAGTTGGTCAATCAGCAACAACTTCATTTGCTGATGCTGGGTTAACACCGAATACGGAATACTCATATACAGTAAAAGCATTTGATGCAGCAGGAAATGTTTCAGAAGAAAGCAAAGCATTAGTTGTCACAACTTTAGAAGAAACAACTCCTCCAGCTGAAGGCGAATGGGATGCTAACAAAGTCTATGATTTAGGTGATGTAGTAACTCATAAAGGAAATACTTATCGTGCGAAATGGTGGACACAAGGTGATGAGCCAGGAACTGAACAATGGGGTCCTTGGGAATTAATTGGTTAATTTAGATAAAAAAGAACAGGGCAGCTTGCCTTGTTCTTTTTTTTATAATGTTATTCTGTCGTTGTTATTTATCTTATTTACTCGAATTTACCGAAAAAAACATGTTAGTTAAAAAATAAACAAAATCATATGGCTTAAAAATAACTTGAAAAGCGATAGGTATAATCGATTCCAATTAGTTGCATTAAAAATAAATAAATGTTAAATTCATATTTGCAAGACGTTTCTAATTGAATTTTAGTTGATTTCTAATTTTAGAGGAGTGATAAAATAACTTTTTAACCTGTGATTTGGACGCGCGTGTTTTTCCGTAAATAAACTGATAAAAAAAAGGAGATGAGATTGATATGAAAAGAATTAAGAGTATTAGTTTAGTTGCTTTGTTATTTTCTTCGATTGTTTCAATGACTTTACCAGCATTTAATGAGTCACCAGAGGTCCATGCTGAAGAGGTGCGAGAAACTCAGGTCGCGCCTTATCGCAATGTCATGTACTATGGCGATTGGTCGATTTGGGGTGGAGAAGGAAATTTCTATCCTAAAGATATTCCAGCTGATCAAATCACTCATTTGAATTTTGCCTTTTTAGATTTTGATAGTAATGGCGATTTAGAATTTACAGATACGGATGCTGCTGTTGGTGCGCCTGTAGGACAAACAGGGGTTCAATGGAATTCAGCAAGCTCGGGTATCTTGAATGCGATCCAAGATCTACGTGGGAAAAATCCCAATATGAAAATTGGGGTCTCTTTGGGGGGCTGGTCTAAATCAGGTGATTTTTCTGAAGTAGCGGCTGATCCAGTGAAACGACAAAATCTAGTGGAAAACGTCACCCGATTCATCAAATATACGAATATGGATTTTGTTGATGTCGATTGGGAGTATCCTGCAGATGTTCGACAACCTGACTTGGTAGATAATGTCAATGATGAAGGAACGCCATATGCAGTACCTGAAGACAAAGAAAATTATATCATTTTGCTAAATGAGATTCGTGAGTCGATTGATGAACAAGGCGAAGAACTAGGCAAGACCTATGAATTATCAGTTGCGCTGCCTGCATCTCAAAGTAAATTATCTTCAGGGATAGACATTGATGGTTTATTTGAAGTTGTTGATTTTGCAAATATCATGACCTATGATATGAACGGTGGTTGGGGAGACCGCAGTGGACATCATACAGCGCTTTATGGGAATCCTGCTGATCCTAATTATGACCAAGGACTTTCTGTAGATCAAACGGTTCAGTTTTTAAGGAATGAAGGTGCGCCAGCTGAAAAAATCGTGATTGGGGCAGCTTTTTATACTCGTGGTTGGCATGAAGTAGCAGAAGGCAATAATCCGTTACTACCGGGATTGTTCCAAACGGCTGAACAGAGTAATCGAAATGCTGACCTATCGGCAACATACGGGGCAAAAAACAAAAGTCCATTAGTTGTAGGGGATGGTGGTAGAGCCGGTGGTGTCTGGCCTTATCGAAATATTCCAGATTTGATTAATGCAACGAGTGGATTGACTGAATACTGGGATGATGTAGCGAAGGCCCCTTACATGTATAGTACAGAAACTGGCGAATTTTTCAGTTTTGATAACGTACGCTCGATCGGTTATAAAACACAATATGTACAGGAAGAACAATTAGGCGGTGTGATTTCTTGGATGCAATCACAAGACAAGGAAACGACAAGTACAAAACGTGACGAATTGACGAACGCGATCAAAGAAGGCTTATTTGGGAATACACCATTACCACAGCACGAAATCGTTAGTACACCATTAGACATCTCTGTGGATATCACCCCTTATACAGAGAATAATGTAAGCGGGTACGAAATCACAGTGACAAATAATGAAACATTGACAGAATCATCTACTGTATTAAGCGCTGTTGAGGCTGCACAGAAAACAGTCAAGTTGCCTAAATTTACGATCGACTTGAATAGCAATGAAACATTAAGTGCAGGAAACTATAAAGCTGGAACTGTTTCTATGGATAATGGCACAGTGACAGTTGATCTATCTTCCGTTTATGATGGCAGAGAGATTGCGCCTGGGGATTCTTATGATTTCCGATTACAATCTGATACGTCACAGGTTTTGGTTGATCATATTGATACGATCACTTTAAGTCAACGAATTGGGACTGAAGGCATTGAAATCAATCACCAAGTGATCTTTGGTACAGAAGAGCCAGACCCATCAGATGTTGAGGCACCGTCGATTCCAACAAATGTTGCAGCGACAACGATCACTGCAACAGAAGTGACATTGAACTGGATGGCTTCGACCGATAATCAGCGAGTAGCAGGTTACTATGTTTACCGTGATGGACAATTAGTCGGACAACCAAGAACACCAACATTTACAGATACGGGATTAACACCTGATACAGAGTATACGTATACTGTCAAAGCATTCGATGCGTCAAGCAATGTTTCGGCTGCTAGTCAATCAGTGATCGTTCAAACCTTGGAAGACAGTGTGCCTGGATATGCGGCATGGGATTCAGGAACAGTCTATCTTATGGGAGATAGAGTCACTCATCTAGGCAATACGTATCAGGCAAAATGGTGGACACAAGGCGATGAACCTGGAACTCAACAATGGGGACCATGGGAATTGATCAATTAGATCGTTTAAATATAAACAGATTCAGGGGTGACCATTTACTGACAACTGGTTGCTGATGAAATTGAAGAACCTCGTTGGGCTTGATGAAACATCAATACCTAACGAGGTTCTTGTGTCTAGAAAAAAATTACTGATTGAAATAAGTGAGTAGCGCTTGTGTGATCGATTGCGCCAACTGTTGTTGATAGTTAACGGTAGCCAATGTAGCTAAATCTTCGTCATTATTCATATAGCCCATTTCGATCAAGAGGGATGGCTGAAGGTTTTCTCTTAACACCTGATAGTTCCCTGTAGCAGTTCCACGAGATGTAATGGGCAGATCCGCCAGTTCATCAGAAACAGTTTCCGCTAGACGTTGGTCTCTATTGTAATAATAATAAGTGGTGGTACCAGTTGCTTCATTGGGCGATTCAGTCGAATCAGCATGTAAGCTGATAAAAAGGTCAGCGGCTTTTTCTTCGCTAAATGAACAGATGTCATCTAAAGAAATGTAGTCATCTGTTTCATGTGTCAAATAAACCGTTGCGCCAGCGGCTTCTAAACTTGTTTGTAACTGTTTTGCGGCAGCGAGTGTCACTGTTTTTTCTTCTGTATGTCCATCTGTGCTAAGCGCGCCTGTATCGTCGCCTCCGTGTCCTGGGTCTAATACGATCACCGCTTCTGATAGGTCACTCGGTAGCTCCTGTGTCGAGCGAGTCAGTGATGAGCCGTCCGTAAGTGATAAATAGCCCGTTTCACCATCATTCGTGGTAATTTTGTAGGCGTTGGCTGTAGTTGAAAGAAGCGTAGCCAGTTCACCAGCATTGACGGAAATAAGCGGTTCACTTAATGACGAATCTGCATACAATGTGGCATCTTCCTTTCCAATTTTTATGAGGGTCTCTGAAGAAGAATCAGTGGTTGGTATGATGCTAGAGACACTGTTACTTGTCTGTTGTCTCGCATTTGTTTCTTGATTGCTAAGACCAAATTTGAAAAGGGCAATGATCCCGATTATACATAAAAAAATAATAATTCGCATTTTTTTCATCGTTTTCACCTCTTGAACATGAGGATAAACAACAAAACTTAAATCGAACTTAAAGAAAAGTGGAACAAGCTAAAACTAATAGTTAGTTGACTAATTTTTTGGCTTTTTCTGTGTTCGCAAAATGCAATTTTGCATAGTTTGCTAACAAGGCTTCGCCACCTTTTTTTAAAATCGTTGCAGCGACTTGGTCGGATTTTGTACCTGCACCAGAAGGAAGCGTGAGACCAAGTTCAGCAGATTCTTTGTCCAACTCTTCTAAAAAGCTTGCGCGACTAATGATCGAAGCGGCAGCAACAGCTAAATGATATTGTTCACCTTTTGTAACAAAGTAGAGTTTTTCGGTGAGTTGATTTTTTTCTAAACGCGCGTATTTTTTAAAGTTGGCTTCCGGTGTGAACTGGTCGATCAAAATAGCATCCGGCTTGACTGGTGCAATTTTTTGTAACAATAAATGGATAGCTTGATTGTGTAAAGCGACCTTCATTCTCACTGCATTATACGTAGGTTGGATCTCATTGTATTTTTTTGGTGGCAAAACCAGTAATTGATATGGGATCGTTTCCTTTAATACTTTGGCTAATTGAATGATTTGTCCATCTTTTAATTCTTTTGAATCTTTGACGCCTAACGTGCGTAATTCTTTCAATTGTGTTTGATCGACATAGGCAGCACAAACAGTCAGTGGGCCAAAGTAACTACCGTTGCCGACTTCGTCACTCCCTAAAACAGATAGTGTTTGTAGATCTTTGGGTAAGGAAGAAGAATTAGTTTGTGTCGCTTTTTTTGCTGTAAGTGGATTTCCCCATTTTGCTGCTTCTTGTTCGGCGCCGGTGCCTTGAAACATCACTTTTCCAGAAGTATAGGCAGTGATCGTTGTGCCATTTTTTTTTGCTGAAAAAAGAGTATATGGAATCGGTTTTTGTACTAGAAATGGGCGATACGCCTCTTTCATCTTATTCATTTGATTTGTCGTTACTTTTAAGATAATGTTACTCATGTTTTCCTCCTGTTGCGATCCAGTCGTAAGAAAAGTTGTATTTGACTAGATCCAGCTGATTTGAAATCAATGCACACATAGCATTTTTGCAAAGTTTATCATATAATAGTAAAGTATTTATAATGAAGTTTTTCGTGTACGGTTAATTGCTTAACTATATGGTACACTAGTTAATATTTTTGGCAATAGGAGGAGACAGATTCATATGGCACATGAAAAAACACGCTATAAAGCGGTGATTGCGGACCAAACGTATACTATTATCGGGCAAGAATCAAAACAGCATATGGATATGGTCACAAAATTAATCAATGAACAATTAGCTGAACTGAAAGAATTGTCCCCTCAATTAGACAATGAACAAGCAGCTATTTTATTAGCAGTCAATGCATTTTCCGATCAATTGAAAAGACAGGAAAAAAATTTGAATTTAATAAAAGAAGTCACAGAACTGAAACAAAAAATGGTGAGATTCACAGAAATGGAAAATCGGATCAAACGAATCGAAGCGATTGAAAACGAAGCACGAGCAGTATTGAAAGAAAATGGAAGTGACCATGAGATCAAAAATCATGTGGAAGCACAACAGATTCTAAATGAAAAACGAAAAGGTCAAATCAAACAAAGATCTTCAAATTGATATTATTATAGAAGAGAAAGGAAGAATGTATGCTTAGTCTTTTGATTTTATTTATTTTGCTGATTGCATTTTTTTCTGGAGCCAGTCGTGGTTTTGCGCTACAGGGGATTTATCTGGTTGGCTATTTTGTCTCATTTCTAGCAGCACAAACCTATTACAAAACATTAGCCAATCATCTGCAATTATATATTCCTTATCCTGCGGTAACAGCCAATTCTAACTTAGTTTTTTTTGATCAAGCTTTTTCATTTAAATTAGATGAAGCATTTTATGCAGGGGTGGCTTTCTTGATCATTTTATTTATTGGTTGGCTAGTCACACGATTCATTGGGGTATTCGCTCATGGGTTGACGTTTATTCCTGTACTAAAGCAATTAGACTGGGTGGCTGGCGGGATTTTATCCGTGATCATCACCTATATTTCCTTGGTTCTAGTTTTACGTTTACTGACGTTTATTCCGGTGGGATTTATCCAAAACCAATTTAGTGGCAATAATCTTGCAACATTTATGGTTGAACGAACACCTATTTTAGCAAATAAAATGTATGATCTATGGGTGACACAAGTGATTAACTAAGTAAGAAATGATTTCTTGTCAATGACAGAGGCTATGAAGATGTTGGTTAGTCTTGAAGACTGCTTAGCCATCTATCGGCCTCTTTTTTAGTGAAAGTAAGGTGAAAAAAATGAACAAACGCATTCTAGAAACATTAGAGTTTGAAAAAGTAAAACAACAAGTACGACAGTTTGTGATCACAGCACAAGGGCAAGAAGAATTAGCCCAGCTTGTGCCAGTGAATGAAGCAGAGACGATCAGATATTGGTTGGAAGAAACAGAAGATGGTCTAAAAGTCCAACGATTGCGTGGCGGTATCCCAATCCCCAAATTAGAGAATATCCGTCCGCATATGAAACGCATCGAAATCGGTGCTGACCTTAATGGGGTCGAGCTAGCACAGGTTTCCCGTGTCCTATCAACTACTAGTGAGTTGCGACGTTTTATTGATGATTTAGCAGATAGCGAGATTGAGTTTGCGCGTCTTTATTTTTGGACAGATCAATTAGTTGCTATCCCATCCTTGAGTCGTCGTTTGAAAGAAGCAATCGATGATGATGGACGAGTGACGGATGATGCCTCTCCAGAGTTGAAGACGATCCGTCATAATATCCGTAGAAGTGAACAAGCAGTTAGAGAACAATTAGATGGGATCGTTCGTGGGAAAAATGCCAAATACCTAAGTGATGCCATCATTACGATGAGAAACGACCGCTATGTTATTCCAGTAAAACAAGAATATCGTGGTGTGTTTGGCGGAGTCGTCCATGATCAAAGTTCTTCGGGACAAACACTATTCGTTGAACCAAAACAAGTCGTGGAATTGAACAATCGCTTGCGTCAATATCAAATTGCCGAACGCAATGAGATCCAACGTATTCTAAGCGAGTTGTCGGCGGAGTTAGTTCCTCATCGTCAAGAAATCATCCACAATGCGTATGTCATTGGAAAAATGGACTTGATGAATGCGAAAGCACGCTTTGGGAAAGAACTAAAGGCAATCGTGCCGACGATCAGTACAGAAAACATCGTTGATTTGAAGCAAGCCAGACACCCATTGATCGATCAAGAAAAAGTCGTCCCAAATGATATTTCGATTGGGGAAAACTATCAAGCGATCGTCATTACCGGACCAAATACTGGTGGGAAAACCATCACGTTGAAAACACTGGGCTTATTGCAATTGATGGGGCAAGCAGGGTTACCGATCCCGGCGGATGAAGAAAGTCAGATCGGGATCTTTGAAGATATTTTTGCTGATATCGGAGATGAACAATCGATTGAGCAAAGTTTATCGACCTTCTCCTCACATATGACAAATACCGTGGATATCCTTTCCAAAGTCAATGAAAAAAGCTTAGTTTTATTTGACGAACTAGGTGCGGGGACTGATCCTCAAGAAGGAGCAGCGCTAGCCATTGCTATTTTAGATGATCTCGGAAAGAAATCTGCCTATGTGATGGCAACAACACATTATCCTGAATTGAAAGTCTATGGCTACAATCGCTCGAATACCATCAATGCGAGTATGGAGTTCAACGTTGACACTCTTAGCCCAACTTACCGCTTGTTGATCGGCGTGCCGGGTAGAAGTAATGCCTTTGAGATTTCAAGTCGTTTAGGATTAGACAACCAAGTCATTGATGAAGCCAAGCAATTGATGAACGATGAAAGTCAAGACTTGAATGAAATGATCACTGATTTAGAGAATCGTCGAAAAATGGCAGAAACAGAGTATTTAGAGATGCGTCATTATGTCGATGAAGCGCAACGTCTGTACAATGATTTGAAAGAAGCTTATAGCTACTTCTTTGAAGAGCGTGAACAAGAAATGGCGAAAGCCAAACAAAAAGCCAACGCACTTGTTTCTGAAGCAGAAGAAAAGGCAGAAAAAATCATCGCAGATATTCGCAACTTACAAAAACAAGTGGGGCAAGGTACGGTCAAAGAGCATCAATTGATCGATGCAAAATCACAGTTAGCCAACTTGCATCAAGAAGAACAATTAAAGAAAAATAAGGTCTTGAAAAAAGCGAAAGAACAGAAAACATTGAAACCAGGTGACGAAGTACTCGTGACGACTTATGGGCAGCGTGGAACATTGTTGCGCAAAAATGGCAACCAATGGCAAGTGGAGATCGGTATCCTGAAGATGAACGTTTCGGAAAGTGAATTAACACCGATTGCTCCCCAAAAAGAACCACAACAACGAGTGATCCATACGGTTCGCTCAGATGCTCATTCCACCGTCTCCAACCAGCTGGATCTTCGAGGGAAGCGTTATGAAGAAGCATTAAATGAAGTCGATCTATATTTAGATGCGGCAATTTTGGCTGGCTACCCTCAAGTGACGATCGTTCATGGAAAAGGCACAGGCGCACTAAGAACCGGAATCACCGATTATTTAAAAAATCATCGTAGTGTCAAGAGCTTCGATTTTGCTCCAGGAAATCAAGGGGGCAATGGTGCGACAATTGTTAAATTTAAATAAAACTTACTAAAGGTAAGCAAATAGCTCGAATCTAGGCACCAATAGTGCTATACTTAGAGTAGACTAATAAATGGAGGTCTTTGATATGGCTCAAGTAATTACAGATGCAACATTCAACGAAGAAACAGATAAAGGGTTAGTTTTAATCGACTTTTGGGCAACTTGGTGTGGACCTTGTCGAATGCAAGCGCCAATTTTAGACCAGTTAGAAGAAGAATATGACGAAGACGAATTCAGAATCGTGAAGATGGATGTTGATGAAAATCCTGAAACACCACAACAATTTGGGATCATGAGTATTCCAACATTACTTTTGAAAAAAGACGGCGAAGTAGTAGAAAAAGCAATCGGTGTTCAATCAAAAGATCAATTACGTCAAATGATTGCCCAACACTTATAAGATTAAGTAACTAACACATCAGACTGAGACAACAATCATATGGATTGCTGTCTCGGTTTTTTTGCGACTAATCGAGTCATAAAACTGAACGGAGACGTGGAATAAAAAAGCCATAAATGAAGAGAATAGAATCTTTTGTTAGCGTACAGGATACTTAAAAATTTATACGATAAGCTACGCAAAATTTTTCTTGTGTCTCTTCGCTTGATACTTCTATCTCAACCTCTGTTATAATAGCGATATCAGAAATATAAAGGAGCAGTCACCATGAATGAACGAATAAAAAATAAACTTGCATTACTTCCTGATCAGCCTGGCTGCTATTTGATGAAAGACAAAAACGGTACGATCATTTATGTAGGAAAAGCCAAAGTCTTGAAAAATCGCGTGCGTTCCTATTTTACTGGAAGCCATAACACGAAAACGGAGCGATTAGTTAGTGAGATCGAGGACTTTGAATACATTGTGACAGAATCTAACATTGAAGCGTTACTGCTAGAAATCAATCTGATCAAAAAGAATGATCCAAAATACAATATCATGTTAAAGGATGATAAAACTTATCCTTTTTTAAAGATCACGAACGAAAAATATCCTCGTTTAGTGATCACTCGTAAAGTATTAAAAGACAAAGCCTTTTATTTTGGTCCTTACCCCGATGTTGGGGCTGCGAATGAAACAAAAAAGATTTTAGATCGTTTATTCCCTTTACGGAAATGTAAACCGAGTCAGACAAAAGAACCTTGTCTTTATTACCATTTAGGGCAATGTTTATGTCCCTACTATTTTGATGTAGATCCAGCGGAATATACAAGTATCGTGAATGAAGTCAAACGCTTTTTGAATGGTGGTCATGAGACGATCGAAGCCGAGATCCAAGAAAAAATGGCCAAGGCCGCAGAAAATATGGAATTTGAAAAAGCAGCAGAGTATCGTGATCAAATCAGAGCCATCGAAACGATCATGACAAGACAAAAAATGACAAACACTGATTTGATTGATCGAGATGTGTTTGGTTATGCCATTGATAAAGGCTGGATGTGTGTCCAAGTATTCTTTGTACGTCAAGGAAAACTGATTGAACGAGATGTATCGATCATTCCTTTTTACAATGAAGCAGAAGAGGATTTCTTAACATACATCGGGCAGTTTTATCAAGAAAATGAACATTTCATTCCAAAAGAAGTGGTAATCCCTGATACGATCGACCAACCGAGTGTTGAGGCGTTGTTAGCGACAAAGGTCATCCAGCCCAAACGTGGTGAGAAGAAAAAGTTAGTTGAACTAGCCAATAAAAATGCAAGGGTGGCATTGAACGAACGCTTTGATTTGATCGTTAGGAAACAAGAACGAACGATCGGAGCGATCGAGCGCCTTGGTAATGCAATGAACATCCCAGCACCTATCCGGATCGAGTCTTTTGATAACTCTAATATCATGGGGACCGATCCAGTAGCAGCGATGGTGGTGTTCATCGATGGAAAACCAGCAAAAAAAGAATACCGTAAATATAAAATCAAAACGGTCGTTGGACCGGACGACTATGCTTCGATGCGAGAAGTCATCTACCGCCGCTATGCACGTGTGATACGAGAAGAACTGCCATTGCCTGATCTGATTTTGATCGATGGGGGGAAAGGGCAAGTCGATGTAGCAAAGGATGTATTAGAAAATCAATTAGGTATCGATATCCCAGTCGCTGGAATGGCGAAGAATGATAAGCATAAAACCAATGAGTTGTTATTTGGGAATGAATTAGAAGTTGTTCCGCTTGAACGAAATTCACCAGAATTCTTTTTATTGCAACGTATCCAAGACGAAGTCCATCGCTTTGCAATCACGTTTCATCGCCAATTACGTAGTAAAAATAGTTTTGCTTCGCGCTTAGATGAGATTGAAGGGTTAGGGCCAAAACGAAAAAAAATGTTGTTGAAAGAGTTCAAATCGTTAAAAAACATCACCGCTGCGTCAATTGAGGAGTTACAAGAAATTGGTCTACCAAAAAATGTCGCACAAAATGTTTTCGATAAACTGCATAAAAATTGAACTGAGGGCGCTTTACAAAACCTGTAAACTGTCCTATCATTTTTATATGTACAATAAAAAACAATAACATAAGTTTTTATATATAAGTTATTTTTATATCGTACAGTAAAGGATAGAAAAATTTAGGATGAAGGAGTGAGAAAATGCTAGAGGTAAAGGATTTGGTTAAGACGTTTGGCAGTTATACAGCTGTTGATCATGTTTCTTTTCAAATACCTGATGGAAAAATCATGGGATTGATTGGGCAAAACGGTGCAGGAAAAACAACGACTTTTCGCTTGATTTTAGATTTTTTGACGCAAGATCAAGGCGAAGTGCTATGGAACGGTCATCATTTGAGTGAAAAAGATTATGATATCATTGGGTATTTACCTGAAGAACGAGGGCTTTATCCCAAGGTATCGATCCAAGAACAGTTGATCTATTTTGCTGCATTACGTGGAAAAACGAAAAAAGAAATTGAACCTAAGATCGATTTTTGGATGGAGAAATTTCAAGTAAAAGGGAAAAAAACAGATAAAGTTAAGTCCTTGTCAAAAGGAAATCAACAAAAGGTACAACTGATTGCAACACTGATCCACGAACCTAAGTTGATTATTTTAGACGAGCCTTTTAGTGGGTTGGACCCAGTGAATGCTGAGCTACTTAAAGACGGGATCATCGAATTGAAGAAAAATGGCTCATGTGTCATTTTTTCTAGTCACAACATGGATAATGTTGAAAAGATTTGTGACCACTTGATCATGCTTCGAAATGGGGAGATGGTACTAGATGGGAAAGTCCACGAGATTCGAGAAGCATTTGGACGAACAAAGCTATTTTTAGAGTCTGGATTATCACAGCAAGAAATAGAGGAAATCGACGGGGTCCAAAAAGTGATTCTTCGTGAGGATCAATCGTTGGAAATCACATTGGATCATCCAGATGTAGGGAAAGAGATCTTTACTCGCGCGACGCAATTTGGCTATATTCCAATGTTCAATCAACAACCGCCTACTTTAGAAGAAATCTTCAAGATGAAAGCAGGTGAGCTACATGAGTAAGTTTTGGATCATCACGAAAGATGTCTATTTGAAAAATGTCAAATCGATTTCTTTTATTATTATGATACTAGTGCCGTTTGTTTTGATGGGTGTGATTTACTTAGCAGGTAATTTTGCTCAACAAAACAGTGAAACAGATAAAATCGGTGTCATTGCTGAAGACCAACAAATCACTGATTATTTGAGTCAATCCGATATTGGGGATTTCCACTTTGAAGCTTTTTCATCGGAGGATGAAGCCAAAAGTAAGTTATCTGACGAAAAGATCGATGCGTACATGGTAGTCACGACAGATAATGGAGAAGTATCCGGAGAATTATTTAGTGAAAACTCATTAGGCCAAGCAACGCAACTGTTGATCCAACAGCAGTTGACTGGCTTACAGTCGATGATGCGGGCAAGTAGTTTAGGGATCTCTCCAGAAGAAGTGGCTGCATTAAGTCAACCCGCTGCATTTTCAAGACAAAAAGTCAGTTTTGATGCAAATGGTGAAATGACGATAGGAGAAGATAACTCAGCTGTTCAATATGCGGTCAGTTATGTTGCAACAATCATTCTATTCATCATCATCTTGACGTATGCACAGATCATTGCACAAGAGATTGCTTCAGAAAAAGGGACAAGAATCATGGAAGTGATTTTGTCTAGTACCACTGCACAAAAACATTTTTATGGAAAATTGACAGGGGTACTGCTAGTGGCAGTCACTCAAATGGCTTTATATGGCATCATCTTTGCAATAGGATTCAATCAGTTCAAAGATATGGAAATCGTTAAAAGTGTACTGGATGGGATTTCTTTAGATAGTATTTTCGGCCCATTCTTATGGTACTCTTTACTATTTATGTTCTTTGGTATTTTGATCTACGCGGTATTAGCTGCCTTATGTGGCTCATTGGTCAACAAAGCCGAAGATACAGCAAAAGCGATTTTACCAGTGACGTACCTTTCTTTAGGGGGTTATATGTTAGGATTGATCCTTGGTGCATCTGATCCGAATAATATCGTGATCCGCATCACTTCATATATACCGTTCCTATCTTCATATATCATGCCAATCCGCTTGGCAAATGAAACAGTTGAAATGAGTGGCGCATTGATTTCTTTGGTCGTCTTAGTGATCATCACATTCGTATTGATGTTCATGTCCGCAAATATGTACAAATCAAACGTGCTTGTTTACAGTGAAGGTGGTATTTGGACGTCATTGAAACAATCAATTTCAATCATGAGAAATGAACGCAAAAAGAAATAAAGGTTGAAGTTGTCACAGAAATATTCAACTCTGAGAAATAAGCCGAGACACCCGAAAATTGTTCTTCAAATTTTGGGTGTCTCGGCTTATTTTCATAAGAGTTGCTTTTGGTCGTATACCTAGAGCGCTTTTGTTTGATTTAAAAAATTCACGATTATATATGTACCTATTTTCGAATAGATAAAGTAATTTTGTTGTAAATATCCATTGTGTGTCCTATAATTTTAGGTATACCAATTTTGGAGGCGTTTGGATGGATCAATATTTAGAATTATTGTCAGAAAAATTCCCAACAAAAGAAGAAGTCATTACGGAGATCATCAACTTAGAAGCAATTCTACAACTACCAAAAGGAACCGAATTATTTTTAAGTGATATCCATGGCGAGTTTCCAGCATTTGATCATATATTGAGAAATGGTTCAGGGAATCTACGAGAGAAAATCAAAGATTTATTTCAAGAATGTTTAAGTGAAGAAGAGATCAAGCGATTAACGATTTTTGTTGCCTATCCGGAATACGCATTAGCGACTGACTGGTACAAGAAACAAGACAAAACAACGTTGATCCATCAATTGATTGAGTTGCTGCGATTCACTTCTGTCAAGTATACGAGATCAAAAGTAAGAAAAGCCTTACCTAAAGAATATAGTTATATCATTGAGGAATTATTGTATGTTGATGATCGTGTGCAAGGGAAAAAATCTTATGTGAGTAAAATCGTTGATCAGTTGCTTGAGATGAATGAAGAAGAGCGCTTTTTAAAAAAGTTAGCGCAGACGATTCAACGAATGGTGATCGATCATGTCCACGTAGTCGGAGACATCTTTGATCGGGGGACACAAGCCGCCAAAGTGATGGACCGCTTGATGGAGATCCATTCAATCGATATCCAATGGGGCAATCATGATATTTTATGGCTTGGGGCGTATTGTGGCTCGGAAACTTGTTTGTTGACCTTATTGCGTATCGCTGCGCGGTATAATTATTTATTCGAGTTGGAAAAAGAATACGCGTTGAATCTGCGTTCCCTTTGTTCGTTTGCGACAGAAACTTATCAGACAAACCCTTTGTTTACACCTAAGAATAGCCAAGACGCGACAGAACGCGAGAGAGAAGAGATGGAGAAGATCCATCAGGCGCTTGCGATCATGCAGTTCAAACTAGAATCCCAATTACTGAAACGACGACCGGAATTTGAGATGGCGGATCGGGATATCTTAGCGAATATCGATTATGAAAAAAATGAGTTATTTCTGGATGGTCAAAAGTATACGATCCATCACCCATGTTTTCAGACGATTTCTACGCAGGAACCGGATCGTTTATCGGCAGACGAACGACGAGTGATCGATATGTTGCTGTATTCTTTTCAACATTCACTCCGAATGCAAAAACATATGGATTTCCTTTTAGAAAAAGGTAGGATGTATCTTGTCACGAACCAAAGTATCTTGTTTCATGGCTGTATGCCAGTAGATGAACATGGTGAGTTTCTAAGTTTTAAACTTGGGAGTGAGACGTATCAAGGGAAGCAATTGATGGCATTCTTTGAAGAACAGATTCGTGAAAGTGCTAAATCACTAAAGAAAAAAGAAGACTTAGCGACTGATTTGATTTGGTATGCATGGAGTGGGCCTTACTCGCCGTTGTTTGGTAAAAGTAAGATGGCGACGTTTGAGCGTTATTATTTAGCAGAAAAAGAAACGCATGTGGAAGTCAGCAATGCTTACTATCGATTACGAGACAAAGAATGGTTGAGTCAAAAAGTAAGGCGTGAGTTCGGTGTACCGGTTTATGGTTCAGTGATCATCAATGGACATACACCAGTCAAAGTGAAAAAAGGGGAATCCCCAATCAAAGCAGACGGAACAGTTTTCGTGATTGACGGTGGTTTATCAAAGGCCTATCAACGAACAACAGGTATTGCAGGGTATTCGTTGCTATGTAACTCTTATGGCTTTCAAATCGTGACCCACTATCCATTTCTAGGCATCGAGGAACAATTTGAAACAGCCAATGGCTTGGCAGAAGTGAAAAAGGTCATTGATCAACAGTTGCCACGAAAATTAAATCGTGATACGACAAAAGGGAGCGAATTACAGCGACAAATCCAGCAATTGAAACAGTTGCTTGAGTATCGTAGAAGTTAACTGCTGGTCGATGTGCCTTGCATAAAATGAATGAAGCCCGTCTAGCAGAAACATGTTGTTTCTGCTAGACGGGCTTTTCATTTCGTTTGTAACGATCATAACGATTGTACAAAATAATCAAATAATTTTTGATCGAGTGGATTTTTTTGATGAATAAGCTCAGGATGCCATTGAACACCAAGTATTCGTTGGTCGGATCCTCTACTTTCAACAGCTTCCACCAATCCATCAGGAGAATACGCTGTCGCTTTTAGTGTGGGAGCAAGATCTCTGATTGCTTGGTGATGATAAGAATTTACAAAATAAGAAGTAGGTAATATTTCGTGGAGTCTACTATCTGGTTCGACTGTGATTTCATGCGTAGCAAATTGCGGTGGGGTTGGTTGTTGTTCATGTTTGACTGACCAATTTGGATATAACGTAAGGTCTTGGTAGAGATTCCCACCTAACGTTACATTCAATAATTGCATCCCACGACACACAGCTAAGATCGGTTTGTTTTGCTTCAATGCTTCATGGATCAACGCCTGTTCAAACAAATCTCGATCGAGGTTTGTTTCTGTCAATTTAGGGTGAGGCGCTTCGTTGTAGAGCGAAGGACTGACATCCTGACCACCAGCAAGGAGTAGCTTATCGACGAGCTGAATGTAGTCACGAGCGCTTTCTGTGGAAGAAATAGGGAAAAGCAAAGGCAAGCCCCCTGCTTGCTGTACCGCATTAACAAAACCTTGCGGGGTGTAAGTGACTTGATTTCCTTGAAATGTTTCTGTAGCCCGCAGTAATTGATTGGCCGCGATACCAATTTTTTGATGCATACGATTTCCTCCATTCATAAACTACTTCTATTTTAGCAATAGTTTAAAAAAAATTAAAATATTTGTTTTGGAAAACGTACGTAATTATATAATAGGTAGAATGTTTATCTAAAGTTGCTCATTTACTGTCAGTTGTGAACTTTCTGAAAGGAAAAAGGGATCTGTTAGTTGAAATTTTACCTGAATTTGTTATACTTGTAAGTAAGAAATATATAAATGGTTGGGCGCAAGCTTCAAGGATCTAGTTCTTCAAGGGGTGAGAAGAACATTTTTTTGAAAGTGCCTAAATTATCTGAAGTTATTTTTAGAGGGACATACTTTCAATGAAAAAAGAAAGGATGTCCCTCTTTTTTTTAGAGAAAGGAAGTGGGGAATGTGCTAGAAGCCTTAGAAAAAATCAAACAAGCTGAAAAAGAAAATGAACAAGCGATGAAAAAGCTTCAGCAAGAGTTAAAAGATTATAAAGAAGCAAAAGATGTCGAATTGGATCAACTTCGTGCAAGTCAAAAACAACATTTGGAACAGTTGTTTGAAGAAAAAAAACGAGCGGAACAGCAAAAAGCGATTGCTGAAAAAAATAAATTGAACGAAGACGCTAGACGATTGCAATCTATCGTACAAGAACAATATGAGAAGCAACGTCAGCAAGCGGTTGACGCGATCATTGAAAGGGTGAAAGAAACCTATGGCCGTCACTAAGATGGAAAAAGTGACTCTCATTTCCGATAAACAAAATCAGGATGCCTTATTACAAGCAATCCAAGGTATTCAAAATGTAGAGATTCGCGATCTTTTTCAAGAAACGACAAATAATCAATGGGTGGATACTTATTTTCCTAAAGCAGCGATTTTCGAAAAAGAACCGATCGTCAATGCGCTTACTAGTCGGATCATGCAAACAAGAGAAGCTGTTCAATTCATTGATCATCATGGGGACAAGCAACAAAAGAAACAACACCTCAAACGAAGAGAAGTGACCTTGCAGGAACTAGAAGCAAATTATTCGGAAGAAGATTTTACGAAGCGTTTAACTGAAATATTAGGGTTAAAGAAACAATGGGAAACATTGGCAGAACAACGAGAACAACTGTCAGAGCAGGAAGACTGGTTGACACATTGGGCAAATCTGGATGTTATACCGCAAAGCTTTCGTAGTCACCAAACAACAGTTGAGATGGGAACGATCAGTGTTGCTAATGCGATAGAATTTCGAGAAGCATTAGCAAAAGTACCAGAGGTCTACGTGGAAGAAGTTAGCGAAACAGACCACTTCGTTTACTTGACTTACGTGGTGCTCAAAACTTCAGCATCTATTGTCGATGAGATTGCTACTCGTTATGGTTTTGTCAAAGAAGCATATCCTTATAAGCAAACGCCAAAAGAACAGCTACAGGAAATCAAGCAAGAGTTGCAAGCTTGTTACGAAGCACAAAAACAATTAGCGATCAAAATCGGTCGTTGTAGCAGTTACATCCAAGAATTGGAATGGGCAGAAGAAATCCTCTTGGCAATGGCAGAACGAGAAGCAGTGAAGGATCGATTTGTCATGGCGCCTTACCTGATCGTTGTCCAAGGCTGGGTCGGCGAGGACGAAAAGCAAGAATTGATCCAGCAGGTAGAAAATACGTTGTCTGCTGATGAAGTCTTTCTTAGCTTTGAAGCGCCCACCGAAGAAGAGATCGATCAAGAAGTACCAACGAAATTGAAGAACCATCCAATAGTGGCACCTTTTGAAATGCTGACGGAAATGTATAGTTTACCTAAGTATCATGAAATTGATCCGACACCATGGATGACGCCATTTTATCTTGTCTTTTTCGGGATGATGGTGGCTGATATTGGTTATGGTTTACTCATGCTTATAGGCGCAATCATTGCACAAAAATTGTTGGTATTGCCTCGAGGGATACAGCGATTTGCTAAGTTTTTCGAAATCTTAGCGATTCCGTCGATCATCTGGGGATTTATTTACAGTTCCTTCTTTGGCCAAGCGTTACCGACCGAAGTGTTAGGTATCCACTTGCCCTTCCCATTGTTGTCTACAACAGATGATGTCAATACGATTTTAGTCTTGTCTGTCATTTTTGGGCTTATCCAAATCTTAGTCGGGTTGTTTCTTGCAGCAAAAGAGCATATCAAGCGCAAAGATTACGTGGATGCGATCAATGATGGATTTGCTTGGCAAGGGATTTTAGTGGGAGTCGTCCTTTTATTGCTTGGTAGTATGATCGTCAAGAACCCGATTTTTGTTTATCTAGGTGCAGGATTAGCGATTTTATCAGCGCTATGTATTTTGGTCATTCCGATTTTCCAATCTTCATCTAAAGCCAAAGGTGCTGCAAAAGGAGCCTATAATTTGTATGGTTTGACTGGTTATGTCGGTGATCTAGTGAGTTATACACGATTGATGGCTTTGGGGATCTCTGGCGGGAGTATCGGGGCTGCCTTCAATATGTTGGTTGCTTTCATGCCGCCAGCCGCACGTTTTAGTGTCGGGATCTTATTGATCATCGCTTTACATGCGTTGAATATGTTCTTGACCTTGCTTAGTGCCTACGTGCATGGCGCAAGATTGCAATATGTCGAATTTTTCGGCAAGTTTTATACCGGAGGCGGACGGGCCTTCGATCCACTGAAAACAGCGGAAAAATATGTCAATATCAATCATAAAAAAAAGTAAAATAATTGGAGGAATTTTAAAAAATGATGGATTACTTAATTGCTCAAAATGGTGGAATGGTGTTTGCGGTATTAGCGATGGCAACAGCCACGATCTTTTCAGGGATTGGATCAGCGAAAGGCGTGGGGATGACCGGTGAAGCCGCAGCTGCATTGACAACAAGTCAACCAGAAAAATTCGGACAAGCGTTGATTTTACAATTACTTCCCGGAACACAGGGACTTTATGGCTTCGTAATCGCCTTCTTGATCTTTATCAATTTAAATGCAGATATGTCGGTTGTCCAAGGGCTGAATTTTTTAGGCGCATCTTTACCGATTGCCTTTACTGGATTGTTTTCTGGGATTGCTCAGGGGAAAGTATCTGCTGCAGGTATCCAGATCTTAGCGAAAAAACCAGAACACGCAACTAAAGGAATTATCTTTGCCGCAATGGTTGAAACTTACGCAATCTTAGGCTTCGTTATTTCTTTCTTATTAGTATTGAATGCTTAAACAAGGAGGAAAAACAATGAACGCCATTGATAATATCATTCGTCAAATGAATGAAACAGCTGAAGCAGAACGAGCGGCGTTTGAAAAAGCAGAACGTGAAAAAATCGATCAGCAGTTCAAAATCGAGCGTGCGCGTTTAGAAGCAGACGATGAAAAGCAAAAATCTAAAGAACTTGAAGAAATCGAAAAGAGTTACCGTCAATTAAGAAATCGCCAACAGGTGGAAGTGCGTCAAGCAACACTCAATGAAAAACAAGAATTTTTACATCGTTTGTTTGCTGAAGCACGTCAAGAATTAGAAAGTTGGCCAGCAGAAGATCAACTTTCCTTCATGTTCAATATGGTGCAGAATTTATCCTTATCTGGTGATGTTACTTTATTAGCCGGAGAAAAATCTGCTGCCATTTTAACCAATGAAGTAGTGACAAAGTGGAATCAACAGCTGCCTTTTACCTTGCATCTCAGTGATCGAAGGATTGCCAAAGAAGCAGGATTTTTGATTGATGACCAAGGCGTACAATACAACTTTGTCTATAGTGATCTAGTACAAGAAGTGCAAGAACAAATGCGCTTTGAAATTGCGAAGCAACTATTCGAGTAAGGAGGGATCGGTGAATGGAGTATCATGAATTAAATCCCTTGATTCGTGGAAGAGAATTAGAACTTTTATCAAAAGAAGACTTTGATCGCATGATCCAGACGGAATCATTGGGCGCATTAGGCGAAATGTTAAAAACAACGATTTATCATCCTTATATCTACGAAGGTTTTGAACGGGACTTTGAGGAAAATCTGTTGGCTGAATCGGGCAAACTGTTTACCTGGTTGAAAGAATCAGCACCAGAACCCGAAGTCGTTTGGGTCTATACGATGCGCTATACGTTCCATAATTTAAAAGTATTGACAAAAGCTGAGATGACGGGCAAAAATCTGGATCACCTGTACCGGAACGATGGGTTTTATTCATGCGAAGCGTTAAAGCAAGCAATCCATACACAAGCCTCTACAGAATTGCCTTCGCAGTTGATGGATAGTATTCGTGAAGTCCATGAATATTGCGAAGAATCCTCTGTGTTACAAGGAATCGATGTTATCTATGATCGCTATTTCTTGACAGAGCAACGCCGTCTTGGAGAGAAACTTGGGTATCCGGAATTACTGGAAGAAATCATTGCGTTTATTGATTTGACTAATATCACGACGATGGCACGCGGTATCTTGCAACAACGATCCAGCGGATTTATGACCGCAGTACTTTCAAGTTCTGGCAGTATCCCGAAAGAAACGTTTTTGAGTTTCGTCAAAAGCGAGTTGGATACCTATTTGAACTTTCTGCAAACAACAGATTATCGTCAATTGATCGAACCTGCAATCCATGAAGGAGAACTAGATTTTGTTCGATTAGAACAAATCAAAGACGATTACTTATCTTCGCTGTATGAAGCCGCACAAACGCAGGCTTTTGGCCCGTTGCCTTTACTTGCTTTCATGAATGCAAAAGAAATTGAGAGTAAAAATCTTCGGTTATTAGTGATCGGTAAGAAAAATCACTTTGATAATGAAACGATCAGAGAAAGGGTGAGACAAGTCTATGACGCATAAAATCGGTGTCGTTGGCGACAAAGATTCTGTTTTACCATTTAAATTATTTGGGTTTGATGTGCACTATGCGACAGAGCCACAAGAAGTGAGACGCGCAATCGAACAAATGGCAAAAAGCGCCTATGGAGTGATCTATGTCACAGAACAATCGGCGGCAATGACGCCTGAGACGATAGAACGTTACAAAGAATCGATGACGCCAGCAATTGTCCTAATCCCTAGCCATCAAGGAACGATGGGGATCGGCGTAGCAGAGATCCAAAAGAGTGTGGAAAAAGCAGTTGGACAAAATATCTTATAGAATGTAAAGGAGATAGTGCCTTGCAAATTGGAAAAATCATAAAAGTCTCCGGCCCTCTCGTGATGGCAAAAAATATGTCAGATGCAAGTATCCAAGATATGTGCTTAGTGGGAGAGTTAGGAGTTATCGGCGAAATCATTGAGATGCGCGGAGATGTCGCATCAATACAAGTATATGAAGAAACTTCGGGGATCGGCCCTGGTGAACCCGTTCGTTCAACAGGTGAAGCGTTATCTGTCGAGTTAGCGCCTGGGATCATTTCACAAATGTTTGATGGGATCCAACGGCCATTGGATACGTTCATGGAGATCACGCAAAGCAACTTTTTAAGTCGTGGTGTCCAATTACCCGCATTAGATCACGAGAAAAAATGGTGGTTTGAAGCAACTGCTGAAGTCGGGCAAGAAGTCAGTACCGGAGATGTTCTAGGCGTGGTGGATGAAACAAAGATCATTCAACACAAAATCATGGTACCTCATGGTGTCAAAGGAAAAATCAAAAAAATCGAAGCCGGATCATTTACGATCGATGAAGTGGTTTGTATCATCGAAACAGAAGATGGTTTGCGAGAATTGACGATGTTACAAAAATGGCCTGTTAGACGTAGTCGTCCGATCAAAGCAAAATTGAATCCGGACGCGCCAATGATCACTGGGCAACGTGTTATCGATACCTTTTTCCCAGTGACAAAAGGCGGAGCTGCCGCTGTACCTGGCCCTTTTGGTGCCGGTAAAACAGTTGTTCAGCATCAAATTGCTAAATGGGCGGATGTCGATATGGTCGTTTACGTTGGTTGTGGTGAACGTGGTAATGAGATGACGGACGTACTGAATGAGTTTCCGGAATTGATCGATCCTAATACAGGTGAATCATTGATGGAACGTACCGTATTGATTGCCAATACATCGAATATGCCAGTAGCCGCACGGGAAGCATCGATCTATACAGGGATCACCATTGCGGAATATTTCCGTGATATGGGCTATGATGTGGCGATTATGGCAGATTCGACCTCTCGTTGGGCAGAGGCTTTGCGAGAAATGAGTGGACGTTTAGAAGAAATGCCTGGCGATGAAGGCTATCCTGCTTATTTAGGTTCTCGTTTAGCAGAATACTATGAACGTTCAGGACGTGTGATTGCTTTAGGTAATGAAGAACGTGAAGGAAGTATTACAGCGATCAGTGCGGTTTCACCATCTGGTGGAGACGTTTCTGAGCCAGTGACTCAAAATACGTTACGTGTGGTGAAAGTTTTCTGGGGATTAGACTCCAGTTTGGCGCAAAAACGTCATTTCCCATCCATCAACTGGATTCAAAGCTATTCTCTTTATTCGTCAGAAGTGGGACGTTATATGGATCAGATCCTACAAGAGAATTGGGCAGAGATGGTGGCAGAAGGAATGCGTATCTTGCAACAAGAAGAGCAATTGAATGAAATCGTGCGTCTTGTTGGTGTCGATTCACTTTCAGATAATGATCGCTTGACGCTTGAAGTGGCAAAATCCATTCGTGAAGATTACTTACAACAAAATGCGTTTGATGAGGTGGATACATTTACTTCTAGAGAAAAACAATTCAAGATGTTGAAATTGATCCTATCTTTTGGTGAAGAAGCACGTCAGGCGATTTCATTAGGTGCTTATCTCAGTGAGATCATGAAAGGAACTGTGGGATTGAGAGAACGAATCGGTCGTAGTAAATTCGTGCCAGAAACAGAATTAGAGAAATTAGATGAAATCCAAGCGAATATCAAACCAACGATCCAAGCAATCGTTTCAGAAGGAGGAATGACCGATGATTAAAGAATATCGAACAATTGGTGAAGTGGTCGGTCCTTTGATGGCGGTCGAGAAAGTCGCTGGGGTGAAATATGAAGAATTGATCGAAGTTCGTATGCAAAATGGCGAGATTCGTCGTGGACAAGTACTTGAAGTACAAGAAGACAAAGCGATGGTCCAAATCTTTGAAGGAACTAGTGGGATCAATCTTAGAGATTCAACGGTCCGCTTTTTAGGACACCCATTAGAGTTAGGTGTTTCTGAGGATATGATCGGTCGTGTATTTGACGGGTTAGGTCGACCAAAAGACAATGGGCCAGAAATCCTACCAGAAAAATACTTGGACATCAATGGAGAAGTCATCAACCCGGTGGCTCGCGATTATCCTGATGAGTTTATCCAAACAGGTATCTCAGCAATCGATCACCTGAACACTCTAGTCAGAGGACAAAAATTGCCGGTATTTTCCGGCTCTGGTTTGCCACACAAAGAATTAGCTGCTCAAATTGCGAGACAAGCGACGGTATTAGACTCTTCTGATGATTTTGCAGTTGTTTTTGCTGCCATTGGAATCACCTTTGAAGAAGCAGAATTCTTTATGGAAGACTTCCGCCAGACGGGGGCGATCGATCGTTCGGTGATGTTCATGAACTTAGCAAATGATCCAGCCATCGAACGGATCGCAACGCCTCGTATGGCATTGACTGCGGCTGAATATCTCGCCTATGAAAAAGGGATGCACGTGTTAGTCATCATGACAGATATGACCAACTATGCCGAAGCATTACGAGAAATCTCTGCTGCCCGTCGTGAAGTACCAGGTCGTCGCGGCTATCCAGGGTATCTTTATACGAATTTAGCGACTTTATATGAACGTGCTGGTCGAATCCGTGGGTTGAAGGGTTCTGTGACACAGATCCCGATCTTGACCATGCCAGAAGATGATAAGACACATCCGATCCCTGATTTGACCGGCTATATCACAGAAGGACAAATCATTTTGACGAGGGAATTGTATAAGAGCGGCATCCAACCACCGATCGATGTCTTGCCTTCACTTTCACGTTTGAAAGATAAAGGGACAGGTGAAGGGAAAACTAGAAAAGATCATGCAGCAACGATGAACCAATTGTTTGCGGCGTATGCTCAAGGAAAGCAAGCCAAAGAATTAGCTGTTGTCTTAGGGGAATCGGCGTTGTCAGATGTGGACAAAATCTATGCTAAGTTTGCGGAACGTTTTGAAAAAGAATATGTCAATCAAGGTTTTTATACCAACCGCTCGATCACTGAAACGCTGGATCTAGGATGGGAACTTTTAGCCATGCTTCCACGAACAGAATTAAAACGGATCAAAGACGATCTGCTTGACCAGTACCTGCCAGAAGGGGAGTGAGTGTCTGATGGTTCGATTAAATGTTAATCCGACACGAATGGAATTGACACGACTCAAAAAACAATTGACGACTGCAACAAGAGGACACAAATTGTTGAAGGATAAGCAGGATGAATTGATGCGTCAATTCATCCTACTGATCCGTAAGAACAATGAACTGCGCCAAGTAGTAGAAAAAGAAATGACAGCAGCTATGAGCGATTTTGTCCTTGCGAAAGCTTCATTACCTGAAGCCTTCATTGATGAATTGTTTGTACTACCGGCTGAAAATGTCGAGTTAGCAGTTATCGAAAAAAACATCATGAGCGTCAAAGTACCGATCATGAATTTTGAATATGACGAACAGCTAGGCGAAGCGCCGGTGGATTATGGCTATTTGAATTCCAATGCAGAATTAGATCGTTCGATCGATCGTTTTACCTCATTTCTTCCTAAGCTCCTTGAGTTGACAGAAATCGAGAAAACCTGTCAACTGATGGCCGGTGAGATCGAAAAAACACGGCGTAGAGTGAATGCGTTAGAGTACATGACGATCCCACAACTAGAAGAAACGATCTATTATATCAAGATGAAGTTAGAAGAAAATGAACGTGCGGAAGTTACTCGCTTGATCAAAGTGAAAAATATGGGGAACGCTGATTAGCTAAGTCATCCGTGCAAATTAGTAACGTTGTTCGTTCATCCGAGCTACAGTTCTAAGCTCCGAAGGATAGGCCGTAAATGTCGAAAAATATCTTTAACTAATTTCGGACGTTTATGGCTTATTATCAGGAGTTTTTTCTTTTTGTAGAACTCATTTGAGCATGCCTATTGTTTGTTCGAAAGCATGTGTATCAAACGAACAGGTATAAGGGAGGAAAAAGACTCAAATTCTTTGCTGGAAGAAGAAAAACAGGGTAAGATAAGGGATGAAAAGAGAGCGAGCGTTTGGCGGACTTACTTTTACATCCGTGAGAGCAATAGCTACTTCATTTGTTCGTTGCGAAGGTAGCTAACGGTCTTAGAGGAGTGATTCGAATGAAACAGAGGATAACAAAACAACTGTCACCAGTTCAATTGATTGCTGTTGGCTTTTTTCTTTTGATCTTAGTTGGTGGCAGTTTACTTACTTTGCCTTTCTTTAGTAAAAGCGGCGAACCGACGAATTATATTGATGCATTATTTACTGCAACTTCAGCCGTCTGTGTCACTGGTTTGACTACGTTGAACACTGCGGCGCATTGGAATGAAGCCGGTCAGTTTCTGATCATGGTTTTGATCGAGATCGGTGGTTTAGGTTTTATGATGATCCCCATTATTTTCTTTGCAGTAGCGAAGAAAAAAGTCAGCTTTAGTATGCGGATCTTACTAAAAGAAGCATTGAATCTTGAAATCATGTCAGGTGTTATGAGTTTGATGCTCTATATCTTGAAATTCGCAATGGTCATCCAAGGGCTGGGAGCACTTGCCTTGAGTTTTACATTTGTGCCGACTTACGGATGGACAAAAGGGATTTGGTACAGCATCTTCCATGCCGTATCAAGTTTTTGTAATGCTGGGTTTGATTTGTTAGGGGATAGCTTAGCAAATGATCAGCCAAACATCTATCTCTTAATGGTGGTCTCTGCGCTGATCATTGCTGGTGGGTTAGGTTTCATTGTTTGGCGGGATCTACTTAGTTATCATAAAGTAAAGAAAATCACTCTCCACTCAAAAATTGCATTGATTGTCACTGGTGGCTTATTGGTGGGCGGTTTTATCGTCTTTTTCTTTACCGAACAAAATGCGATCCATCTAGTTGAAGGAACTTATCTTGAACGTTTAGCAAATACGTTCTTCATGAGTGTCACACCAAGAACAGCTGGTTACTACTCCATCGACTATTTACAAATGAGTCATGCCGGCTTGATGTTGACAATGATCTTGATGTATATCGGTGGAACATCCGGTTCAACAGCAGGTGGGTTAAAGACCACTACTTTGGGCATCCTATTGATTCAAATGCATGCGACATTTAACGGGAAAACCAGAGCTGAAGCTTTCGGACGAACTATTCGCCCAGCAGCAGTACTTCGCGCACTGACATTGTTTTTCGTTACATTGTCTTTATGTATGTTAGCGATCATGGTCTTGTCTGTGACTGAGACGATCCCAGAAACTTCAGGCATCGAATATATTGCTTTTGAAGTGTTCTCAGCTTTTGGAACAGTTGGGTTGACAATGGGGTTGACGCCAGATCTGACAGAAGTCGGGAAACTGATCATCATGTCATTGATGTATATCGGACGTGTAGGGATTTTAACCGTCTTTTTCTCTATTCTTGTAAAAGGAAATCAAGTAGGGACGAAGTACAAATATCCAGAAGAGAGCGTATTGATCGGTTAACAGTAAGTGGTTTTAAGAACAGAAAAAAACAGAGGAAGTTGACACGCGGTGTTCACATCCTCTGTTTTTTAGTATTGCTCTATTTATTTTGTACGAATGACTTCGATTTTGTAACCATCAGGATCGACAACGAAGTAATAAGACGGAGCTGTTCCTGGCAGTCCTTTCAAGTCAGTCACGTTGAAGCCTGCTGCTTGATGTTTTTCATGAAGTGCTTCTAAGTCTTCAACTGAAATAGCGATATGACCGTAGCCGTTTCCTAAATCATAGCCTTCATGATCATAGTTGTAAGTCAACTCTAATTCGTAGTCATCTCCTGGTAAAGTCAAGTAAACTAGCGTGAACTTGTTTTCTGGAAAATCGCGACGACGACTTTCTTCAAAGCCGAATGCTGTTTGATAGAATTTTAAAGAAGCCTCAAGATCTTTAACACGGACGCAAGTGTGAGCCATTTTCATAAGTATATCTTCCTTTCTATTTTACCTTTTCCACATTATCATATCAAAAATTTCAAGTACGCTATGGGTTTGTGCTTGTTTATGAGAAAACTCTCATGTAGAATAGAAAGAAAAAGATGAAGGGACAAAACCTATGGAAAACCCAATGTTTGGCGAAAAAGACGAGTCTGCAAATTACCAAGACCGTTACGCAGCGTATATCATTGTCGAAACACATGGGAAAATCGCAATGATCGAAGCGCCAAATGGTGCCTTTTTTTTGCCAGGTGGTGAAAAAGAGGGACAGGAAACAAATGAAGAAGCGATTTCTCGTGAATTACTGGAGGAAATGGGGATCAGCGCAGAGATTGCTTGTTATCTAGGGGAAGCAGCGGAATATTTTTACTCAAATCATCGAAAAACTTACTTCCACAATCCTGGCTTTTTTTATGTAGCAAAGAGTTGGCAAAAGGTAGGGGAACCCACCGAAAAAGACCAATCGATCTGGTGGGTCACTCCTGAAACTGCCTTAGAAAAATTAAAACGAGGAAGTCATCGTTGGGCAGTGGAAAAATGGCTAGCGATGAAAGAAAATTGAACAAAAAAACAGCTCATAAGAAAGAGCCGATACTTCGGTTTTCGAAATGAGCTGTTTTTTTGTTCATTGCTTTTTATAAAACAAATTTTTTGATTGCTTCGGCCACACCGTGTTCATCGTTGGTTGCAGTAACCACATTAGCCGCTTCTTTTATCAACGGAACGGCATTTCCCATCGCCACGCCTAATCCAGCGTATTCGATCATCGACAAATCATTTTCGTTATCACCGATTGCCATGATCTCCTCTTGTTTGATTCCAAGATGTTGGGCTAAGTTAGCAACAGCAGCGCCTTTACTTGCTTCTTTGTTCAAGATTTCAAAGTAGAAAGGTGAACTCTTGACAGTCGTATATTTGTCGCGGAAAGTTTGTGGTAAACGAGCGATTGCAGCATCTAGGATCGCTGGTTCATCGATCATCATCATCTTCACGATACTCATATCAGGTGTCATTTCATCAGCTGTCCGATATTTCAATGGCATGTTGACTAAAAAAGCTTCATGGACAGTATAGGGACTGATATCACGATTCGTTGTATAGATCGTTTGATCATCGATCGAATGCAAATGACTCCCCACACGTCTTGCCATGACTTCGATCTCCAAGAAATCTTCATAAGTCAAGCCATGACGAGCAATGATCTTGCCGGATTTTGTTTGCTGGACTAACGCACCGTTATAAGTGATCACGTAATCGTTGTCTTGGTATAATCCCAATTCATTCAATTGGTTTTTGACTCCTGGAAGCGGACGACCTGTACATAGTACGATTGCCACGTTTTTTTTCACAGCGCTTGCAATTGCTTCTTTTACTTCTTGTGTGATTTCTCTTTTTTCGTTTAAAAGGGTGCCATCGATATCGATAGCGACTAATTTGATAGACATAAAATTCTCCTTAGTTAGTTTATTTCTTCAATCAATGCGCCATTATGGATATGACGCGCAAATTCTTGGTAGGTTTCATCAAAAAGATCATAGTGATTACGCAAGGTAGGATCGACCATTTCTTTCGGAAAGAAGAAGCGTTCATCTCCTTGTTCTTGCCCTGCGAGTGCAGCAACTAATTGACTGACCTCTGATAATTCTACCAAAGTTCCGTCATTTCGCAAGATTTCGATTTGTGTGCGATGTCTGCCTTCTTCTGGACGGTAAAAATCATAAGGCAGGTCGTAGCTTGAATTGATGGCTGTATAATAGTTTGGATTGTAGCCAACTTTTTCGACCAAAGAGGTCAATTCAGCAATCAGTGGTGACTGACGATCACCAGAAAACATCGCTGATTTCAATGGTTTACGATTTAAGAAGCGTTTGGCTAAGTCACTAAGGATTGGATCAGATGAATCCGTCCATTGACTGAAACACGTATTCAAGACGCCATCATCCAGCTTTAAGTACTCATCTAAACTAAATGTGCCATCTAAAAATGGCAACAGTAACTGTGAATGACGTGCAAAACTATCATCATCTTGGTGATAAAGTTCATGGGCACGATGTAGCAGATGCTCCAAAACGACTTCCATTCCCCGAGAAACTGGATGAAAGTAGACTTGGACATACATCTGATAGCGACTGACGATATAATCCTCTACTGCGTGCATCCCATTCATGGAAAAGGCGATTCCACCTTGATAGGGACGAATCACACGTAAAATCCTTGTCAAATCGAACGTACCATATTCTGTACCTGTAAAGTAGGCATCACGTAAAAGGTAATCCATGCGATCAGCATCGATTTGGCTAGAGATCATTTGGACGACTTGTGGATTTGGATACGTTTTTTTGATCACACTAGCCACTTTCTCAGGAAAACCTTCTTCCACGCGATTCAAAATCTGATAGACTTCCGTTTCTGGCGAAGTAATGATCTCTACAGTGATTGCTTCATGATTGGTTTGGAAAATATGTTCAAAGGTATGTGAATAAGGCCCATGGCCAATATCATGGAGTAAGGCGGCACATAAAGTCACGAGACGTTCCCGATCATCCCAACCAGAAGGGCCGATTTTTTCAATGGAGAAATTTCTTGAAAAAATATCACAGATGCGTCGGGAGATTTCGTATACACCGAGTGAATGAGTGAAACGGCTATGTTCTGCGCCATGGAAAGTAAATGACGAAGTACCGAGTTGTTTGATCCGCCGTAATCGCTGGACTTCTTTCGAATTGATCAAGTCTAAAATCACTTGATGTTGCACGTGAATGTAGTTATGCACCGGATCTCTAAAGACTTTTTCCATTGGTAACAGTTTGTATTTATAAGGTGTTGTCATAAGCCAGCTGCTACTCAAAATATAGACAAAAATATCTATATCGAGATTTCTCTACCACTCACGTAGGTAGAATTACTGTTTCATCGAACGCCGCCTCGTCACTTACACACTACTACGGTTTGTCTCGTTCTCTACAGTCGTTGATTCCCGACTAAGCCATCGGTACATATACAAAGTTGCGTGCTTATGCAATTACTTTGTATTCCTTCACATCTTTCAAATTCATACTCGCGTTATAATCCCTATCTGCTACATATCCACAGTTCTCACAGCGATAGGTACGCTCAGATAGCTTTAAATCCACTTTCTTATGCCCACAATCATGACATCGTTTCGAGCTAGGATAGAATCGATCGACTAGTCTTAACTCAATATGATAGACTTTACATTTATCTGCTAATTTTTTACGAAAAGCATAGAAAGATTGCTCTCTCACAGCTTTAGAAAGATGCCGGTTTTTCATCATTCCATTGACATTCAAATCTTCAATTGTGATATAAGCTGGTTTGGTTTTTACTAGCTCTGACACAATTTTATTCACTCTGTCCCTACGGATATCTGTCAACCGTTTATGAAGTTTTTGTACTTTCAAGACTTGTTTTTCAATATTTTTGCGAGTAGCTTCTCCTCTCTTTGATTGTTTTTCGTTGACACGCTTTTTTTCGCTTTCGTATTTCCTCGACAGCTTGCGTTGTTGTCGTTTTATTTGTTTTTCGATTTTACGAATTTTTCCTGATTTATTGATATTTTTATAGGTTTTCCCCGTGGAAAGAATCGCAAAATCTTTTAATCCTAAGTCGATACCCATGCCTTCGGTAGGAGTATCGTTCAGTACTTGAGCGGTACAGTCCTGTTCCACGATGACGGACAGGTAGTACCGGTTTGCTTGTTGGCTGATCGTGCCACTCTTTATGCTATGTTTGTCATCGTGTTTAGGAATATAGCCTTTTCTTTCAGTTTTACCCAATTCAAAGAGGGAACTTTTATCCGATGACGCTCACAACGGATGATTGTCTTTTTATCGTTCTTCACGAAATACATCGATACATCTTGGTGATTCTTTTTTTAAATTTAGGAAAATTAGCTTTTCCTTGAAAAAACTTTCTAAAGGCTTTTTCTGTCTCCATAATCGCGTGTTTCGTTGACTTCGCATAAACAGCTTTGATCCACAGCTTGTCTGGATGGTTCGGAATGTAGTCGTTATTTAACCACTTTGAAAAATCCATACCTGAGACAAATTTCCCACCTGATTTATAGACTTCTTGGTTGTGGTAAATATAAAAGTTCTTTACAAAACGAGCAACACCAATGGTTCGATTAATGATTTCTTTTTGTTCTTCTGTTGGAAGAATTTCCGTTTTGTATGCCACTAACAACTTCATCACCTTCAATCTCATCTTTATACTTACGTAGTTCCATAAATACGGAAACTAAAAACGTGAATGATTGAAATTAAATCTTCAACTAATTCCTGTTGTGGCTATAAATCTAGGTTATTCCATAAAATAATCGTTGGAGTGAACTTTGAGCATGATTTCTTAAAAACTCCACTTGATTGTTCAAGTCATCTTTTTGTCCGACACTAGACAATTGAGCGTAAGCAATGTTCTTTTTGCCACTTGTTTTATCGCCTTTGATGTAAGTTAAATTATACTATCTTCGAATTTTTGGTGTCCGATATACTTTGAACGTGCCATCGTTAGCCAACGTTGTAGCGTTCGCACAGAAAAACCTAATCTTTTTGCTATATTCTTTAGGTTCATCGGGATTTCTCATCTCATGGAAACCATTGCACGTATAACTACTTTTATATATATTTGTGTGTAAAAATCACTGATGTTTAGTTAGTCCTTTAGTGCATTTCGTTGAGTCATACGTTCAATTTGTCCGTGCCATTCATTTGGAGAAACATTCGCTTCTTGCCAAATGTCAGACCCCATAGAAATACTTGTTGGATAAGATGTAGTGAACGCTTGGATAAATGAATCTTTTACTTGAGCAACGGTCAACGGTGTATCGAATAACTTTTCTAGTGTCGCCATGCTTGTGGGTGTCACCGCAGGATAGCCGTTTGTACCGAATTGTTCTTTCAATGCTTGTTGATAAAACTGCCGCATCAGTTCGCCTCGTTTTTCTTGATCCCCGTTCACGCTCAGATACATCATCACAGAGATTCCATTTTTGATCCGACGTTGGGCGATTCCGGCAAATTTTTTGCCATTGATACTGAGATCGTAGGTACCAGGACAATAAGAATCTTTGATTTCATAGGCTTCTATTTTGTCTGCATAAACAGGAAAAGCCTGACGTGTCAGAGCGAGCATCTTTTCATATCCTTGATCGATCGAGATTTTGTTCTCATCTTCTTGTGGGAAGATCAACGAGATATTCAAAATCCCTTGGTCTGAAACGATCCCTAGCCCACCGGCATTGCGGATCACCGGTGTAAATCCAGCATCTTGGATGACTTTGATCCCTTCAGATAAAAAAGGGGTTCGGGTATCCTTCATACCGAGGATGATCGTCTGTTCATATTGCCAAAAATGTAGAAAAGTTTGTTGATTTTTTTTGGCATACTCTGTTAAAATATCCGTTAAAGCAAACGGAGAAAAATCATTTGTTTGGTAGACTTCTTGATCCAAAATGATGGACGTCATGTACTCAACTCCTATTTAAATCTGCTTGAGCAGTGATTGTCACAACCTCAACTCATTCTAATAGACAGGAGTATCACTCCTTCTTTCTTCATTATACTCCAAAATAAGAAAGAAGAGATGAAAAAAGTTATCTGTTCTCTATACCTGTCGGTTGACAAATCAGTGGAAAGTGGGAACAATGTAGCTATGAGAAAAGGAGAATGTCAAATGGAACGATCTGGATTACCGATTTCGATACAATTACGTACAAAAGTGAAACAACAAGGAGAGCAACAAGATTTTTATTTTGATCTGAAAGGACAGATGGTCAAAATTGGCGATACCTTATACATACGCTATAAAGAGATCCAAGAAGGACAAGAAGAAATTCCTGTCACAATCAAGATCATGCCAGATGGTCACGTGCAATTGATCCGTGCTGGTGAAATGCGTATGCGTCTAAAATTTGCCTATCGGGAGCGTCTAGAAACCCATTACCGCACGCCTTATGGAATGATCCAAGTCGACACATTCACAAAAGAACTACATGTCAGTCTAAAAGATCGTCCAACGGCTGGCAAAGTCATGATCGATTACGATTTGTTCATGGGTGTCGAAAAAATAGGCGAATATGAGATGGTCTTAGATTTTACTGCATAAATAGCAAAGAAACGTTTGATTTTTTACCTGTGATTTTGTATGATAAGGAGTAGACTGTGAAAGGACGTGTCCTGATTGGAAATTAGTGTATTTGAAGGTGCAAACAAAAACGAATTATCAATGATCGAAGTCGCACACGCGATCTTAGAGCAGCGTGGTGATGTGATGGACTTTTCTGATTTAGCAAATGAGATTCAAACATATCTTGGCAAATCAGATAGTGACATTCGTGATTCACTCGCACAATTTTATACTGACTTAAATATCGACGGTAGCTTTATTTCATTAGGCGACAATCGTTGGGGCTTGCGTTCATGGTATGCCATCGATTCGATCGATGAAGAAGTCAACCATGGAATCGACGAAGAAGACGAGGATACACCACGTCGTCGTAAACGCAAAAAAGTCAATGCCTTTATCAATGATGACGAAGATGCCATCGATTATAACGATGATGACCCAGAAGATACTGATCTGTCTGACGAAGACGATGATGATCTTTTTGAAGATGAAGATGAAGATGATGAAGAAATCGCTGCATACAATTCAGACTTACAAGAAATTGGTGCAGATACTGGAGACGACGAAGAAGAAATCCCAGGAAACATCGAAGAAGATCTAAGCATTATCGAAGACGATGACGAAGAAGAAGACGAAGAATTTGAAGACGAAGATTTCCCAGAAGAATAAGTAAGAGAAATCACATAGAACTGCAAGTTACTTGTAAAAGTAGCCTTGCAGTTTTTTTTGTCTTCGAACAAAAGAAAAAAGTTCTAGAGAGTAAGGCAGAACGTCAACTAGAAAACCAAAAGTGTTTCTCCTTAAGGACGAAGGCATATTTTTGTGGCTTATAGAAATGCTTCAGAGAAAAGCATTAGGGATGTCAGCGAATCTTTTTTCATTTGTTCTAAAAAAGAGTATGATGAAAGTGAAACTGAGACATGACAATCAAATATAAAAGGAGACGATCGATATGTTAGATGATCAATTAAAATGTCCCAATTGTCAGACCAAATTCTATTATAATGAAGTACGTCACATTGTGAAGCATCGAGAAAAAGAAATGCCGATCCGCTGTCCTGAATGCAATGAAGTAGTCGAACGGAAACTCTCTCATGGCTATTTCGTGTCATACAAAGAAACAGATTTTTCAAAGTTGGATCAGGAAGTGGAGGAAACACCGAAGCAATACAAGAGCTTGAAAACCGGTGCGGTGATCAGTGCAGATGAATACCGGGAAATGATTGAACGTCATGATTTATCTTTAAACGGACCAATGAGTTCGGAATTGATGGGCGGTATGAACTATTTTATTGAAAATGAAGCATTGAATAACGAAGAAAGTTACGAAGATTATGTTCCTTATGATTGATAAAAAAATGAAAAAGAATGGGACTTGAGTCCTCTTACACCACCTAAAATCGAATAAACGGCGGAAACAGAAGTAAACTCTTCGAAAAATAAGACGCCATCCACCAAAATTTGAAAAATAATTTTCGTGGATGGCGCCTTAATTTTTGAGGCTAAACACTACTGTAGTGACTTCTTGAGGAAACAGGTTATAGAATCAAGTTTGAAAATAAAAAACGGTTGTTTTTTATAAAAACTCTTTGCTTCATTGGCTATTTCCGATTATGATTATAGACAGAAGAATAACAAATAAATAGGAGTAATCAATGAAAAAGTCAATACGAATAAAAGTAATCGGTTTTCTTGTGATTTTATTTGGGGTGTTTCTCTTAGTCCATTCATCACCAAAAGAGCAAACCTCTTTAAATCTTTCAACGAAAAATGAAGAAAATACATATCGCACCATGTCCAGTAAGTTGGACTTTCAGCAACTGCTTCGTGTCATTTCGAGAGAATATCAACTAACCGAAGAAGAAGCTAAAAAACAGCTCGGCTATACTGAGCAAATGGTGCAAGGCGCAATACATAATGGGGCAATCTACCGTATCTTTTCTCAAAACATAACAGTCAATAGAGTATACCAACCAACTTTATTGCTATACTGTGAAACGAGTGAAAGTGGAAATTTCCGAGCAATCAAGTCGATTTTATCCGTTCAGTTGAAATCCGCTGATCAAGGATTGGAAAAACATTTTACAGGGGATGTATTTGCTTATTTAGAGGACCCTAACCGAATATTTTATCTCATCAATGGTGATTTTTATGATCAAAAAACAGCCACTTTAAGAAACGGTTTAACGCTTCGTCAAGGGGATGGTGTGACAGAGCGCTATAATCATGGACCTTTAACGAATCATTTCTACTATAGTTACATTGAAGATCGGTTTACTTTTTAAAATTCCATGAAAAAATCAAAAAAAGCAGTTTTCCTAGATAGGAAAACCGCTTTTTTTCTTAGAAATTTGAAAGCAAAATCTTCACAAATATGCTAAGATAACAATAGACGCGTCCTGAGGGAATCGAACCCCCGTCTCAAGAACCGGAATCTTACGTGATATCCACTACACTAAGGACGCAAGCACTGCAACAATTGTATCGAAATCAAAAATAAATTACAAGGGGAATGGACAAAAAAATGAAATTTGAACAAAATTTTTCACAAAAACAACAACAAACACAAAAACTTGCCATGACACAACAGCTCCAACAGTCCATCCAAGTCTTGCAGTATAACAGCGAAGAGCTACTGGCTTTTGTTGAAAATCAGGCGTTGGAAAACCCCTTAGTAGAAGTGATCGAACCGGATTGGCAACCCGATTACCAAAAACGTAATGCCAGTTATGAGGGAGAAGAGACGAGCTACTTGAATCAAATTCCTGATACAACAGGCTCACTTTTTGAATCATTGATCGAACAAGTCCATTTGAATTACCGAGATACTTTCTTACGTAAATTGATTTTATATTTGATCGAATATATCGACCTGAATGGTTTTTTGACTATTTCTTTAGAAGACGCCATCCAACAAACGAATGCGACGCCGATCCAAATGCTTGACGCATTGACACTGATCCAGCAGTTAGAGCCAGCAGGTGTAGGGGCGCGAAGTTTACAAGAATGTTTGATGTTACAAACTGAAAGAGACGACTATGCGCCCGAATTGGCTTACATCGTCTTGGAAGAATGGTTTGATCAATTAGTCGAACGCAAATGGAAAGAGATCGCCCAACATTTTGCGATTCCATTAAGCGACGTACAACGAATCTTTGATTATATCCAAACCCTTAGCCCAAGTCCTGGACGAGTCTTTGACAATAGTAGCGGTTTGTATATCATCCCCGATGTCAAAGTTGTCGTAACAGGTGAAGAAGTCCAAGTCATCTCAAATCGAGGCAACCAGCCGAATGTACGTTTTCAAGAAGCTTATTTTCAACAGATGCAAAAAAAAGCAGATAAAGAGACTCAAGCCTATTTGAAAGAACGAAAACAAGAATTTGAATGGCTGCAAAAAACGATTTTGCAACGTGGTGATACGATCATGCGCGTGGCGCAAATCATTGTTTCTCGGCAAAAAGAATTCTTTACAAATGTCGCACGACCGATCCGCCCATTGACCTTAAAAGAAGTCGCAGAAGAAATCGACGTCCACGAATCAACGGTCAGTCGAGCAGTCAATGGCAAGTATCTTGAAACCGATTTTGGTGTCTTCGAATTGAAAAAGTTCTTTACGACGAGACTCCAACCTACAAATGCAGAGAGTACTGAAGATCTATCAGCAGATACCGCAAAGAAAAAAGTCCAAGAACTAGTAGATGCGGAAGATAAAAGCAAACCATTATCTGATCAAAAATTAGTAGAACTACTGAAAAATGACAAAATTTCGATTTCTCGACGAACAGTTGCCAAATATCGTGACTTGTTAGGAATCCCTAGTTCATCGAAAAGAAAACGGTATGATAAATAATTGAATGGAAGACTGGAAGAATCTTAAACATTTTTCTAGTCTTTTTTTGTTGATAAATACGGACAAAACTGTTAGACTATGTCATGTGAGGTTGAGATTTTCCTAGTAGAAAACGTGCAAGTTGGAAAGTCCGATTTATTTTTTTAGATCACATGGGTCGTTTTGAGTCTACATTGGACGAAAAATGTCCAACTAAGGAGATCGCTATGTTAGATGAATTGAAACTGATTGAAGCTGTTGCGCCAGACATCATGGATGTTTTGCAAGAACGCTATAAGATTTTGCGCAATATTTACTGGATGCAGCCAATTGGTCGTCGTAGTTTATCGGAAAGCATGGGTATGACCGAACGTGTCTTACGAACAGAAACGGATCTGCTCAAACAACTTGAACTGATCAACGCCTCTAAAAGTGGTATGACGCTGACGAAAAAAGGAGAGGAAGTCTATCAAAGCCTCGAAGGCTTTATGGACCAACTTTTAGGAATGCATCAGATTGAAATGAAACTATCTGAGTATTTTGGAAACCAGCGCTGTATCGTTGTTTCTGGAAACAGTGAACAACAACCAAAAGTAGCAGATGCTTTTGGCGAAGCCTTAGACGAGTCACTGAATCTACTACTTCCGGAAGGCGATAATATCATCGCAGTCATGGGAGGAACGACGATGGCGATCGTTGCAGAGCAACTGACTAGCTTAGAAAATAGCAAGCGCCATAACTTGTTTGTTCCTGCGCGAGGTGGGATCGGCGAGGCGATTACTGTACAAGCGAACTCAGTCAGTGCTAGAATGGCTACAAAGGCAAATGGAAAACACCGAGCATTATATGTGCCGGAACAATTAAGCTTGGCTACTTACAATTCATTACTCAATGAGCCGTCTATACAAGAAGTTTTAAACTTGATAAGTCAGGCGAATTGTGTTATTCATAGTATTGGACGGGCGTTGCATATGGCAGCGCGACGAAAGATGAATGAAGAAGAATTGCTGATGTTGAAACAAGCCAATGCCGTTGCGGAATCTTTTGGCTATTTCTTCAATGAAAAAGGAGAAGTCGTTTATAAAGTCCCACGAATCGGCATCGAATTAAAAGACTTAGCTAAGGTCCCGATCATTCTTGCAGTTGCAGGGGGGAAAGCCAAAGCCAAAGCAATTCGAGCGTATATGAATAATGCACCAAAACAAACGTGGCTCATCACAGATGAAGCCGCTGCTAATGAGATTTTAAAAGGGGTATCCCTTTAAAATAAATATTTTTTTGATTTTCATAAGGAGGAAATCTTAAATGACAGTTAAAGTAGGTATTAATGGTTTTGGACGTATTGGACGTCTAGCGTTCCGTCGTATCCAAGATGTAGATGGAATCGAAGTAGTAGCAATCAACGATTTGACAGATGCTAAAATGTTGGCACACTTGTTAAAATACGATACAACTCAAGGACGTTTCAACGGAACAGTTGAAGTTCACGAAGGTTCATTCAACGTAAACGGAAAAGAAGTTAAAGTATTAGCTAACCGTAACCCTGAAGAATTACCTTGGGGCGAACTAGGCGTAGACATCGTTCTAGAATGTACTGGTTTCTTCACTTCAAAATCAGCTGCTGAAAAACATTTAACAGCTGGTGCTAAACGTGTTGTTATCTCAGCTCCTGGTGGAGACGATGTACCAACAATCGTTTACAACACAAACCATGAAACATTAACTGGTAAAGAAACAGTTATCTCTGGTGCTTCATGTACAACTAACTGTTTAGCTCCTATGGCTAAAACATTGAACGACAAATTTGGTGTTGTTGAAGGATTAATGACAACTATCCACGCTTACACAGGTGACCAAATGACTCTTGACGGACCTCATCCTAAAGGTGACTTCCGCCGTGCACGCGCTGCTGCTGCAAACATCGTTCCTAACTCAACAGGTGCTGCTAAAGCAATCGGTTTAGTAATCCCTGAATTGAACGGTAAATTAGACGGAGCTGCTCAACGTGTACCAATCGCAACTGGTTCATTAACAGAATTAGTTACAGTTCTTGATAAAAACGTAACAGTTGATGAAGTAAATGCTGCAATGGAAGAAGCAGCTAACGAATCTTACGGTTACAACACAGACGAAATCGTTTCTTCAGATATCGTTGGTATGACTTACGGTTCATTATTTGATGCTACTCAAACAAAAGTAATGACTGTTGGCGACAAACAATTAGTTAAAACTGTTGCTTGGTACGACAACGAAATGTCATACACTGCACAATTAGTACGTACTTTAGAATACTTCGCTAACTTATAAGATAAATCGTACAAGTGTAACCTATATCCATGTACACTTAAAAGCGGGGAAGCAATCGCGCTTCTCCGCTTTTTTTGATAAGATGTTTATTTAGGAGGAAATCAAATGGCTAAGAAAACAGTCAAAGATATTGATTTAAAAGATAAAAAAGTCCTTGTCCGTGTTGACTTCAACGTTCCTTTGAAAGACGGCGTCATCACTGATGATACACGTATCAAAGCTGCGTTACCAACAATCAATTATGTGTTGGAGCAAGGCGGAAAAGCGATTCTTTTCTCTCACCTTGGACGTGTGAAAACAGAAGAAGACAAAGAAGGAAAATCTTTGGCACCAGTTGCAAAACGTTTAGGCGAATTGCTAGGTAAAGAAGTAACTTTCGTTCCTGAAACTCGTGGCTCAGAATTAGAAACAGCAATTGCTGACATGAAAGACGGAGACGTAGTTGTTTTTGAAAACACTCGTTTTGAAGACATCGACGGCAAAAAAGAAAGCAAAAATGATACTGAATTAGGTAAATACTGGGCTTCTTTAGGTGATGTATTTGTCAATGATGCGTTTGGTACAGCTCACCGTGCGCATGCTTCAAACGTAGGGATTGCTTCAACAGGTATCCCAACAGTTGCTGGATTCTTGATGGATAAAGAAATCAAGTTCATCGGCGAAGCTGTTGAAGAACCTAAACGTCCGATGATCGCGATCTTAGGTGGAGCGAAAGTTTCAGATAAAATCGGTGTCATCGAAAACTTGATTCCTAAAGCAGACAAAATCTTGATCGGCGGCGGAATGACTTATACATTCTACGAAGCAAAAGGCATCAAGATCGGTAACTCTTTAGTTGAAGCAGATAAAGTAGCTTTAGCAAAAGAATTGATCGAAAAAGCTGGTGACAAATTAGTTTTACCAATTGACAATGTTTGTGCCCCTGAATTTTCAAATGATGTAGAAACACAAGTCATCGAAGGAGATATTCCTGAAGGCTTGATGGCATTAGACATCGGCCCTGCTTCAGTTAAATTATTTGCTGATACATTGCAAGGTGCGAAAACAGTTGTATGGAACGGACCAATGGGTGTATTCGAAATGAGTAACTTCGCTAAAGGTACGATCGGTGTTTGTGAAGCAATCGCTAACCTTGAAGATGCAACAACGATCATCGGTGGCGGTGACTCTGCTGCTGCTGCGGAACAATTAGGTTTTGCAGACAAATTCACTCACATCTCAACAGGTGGCGGTGCAAGCTTAGAGTTGCTTGAAGGGAAAGAATTACCTGGACTAGCTGCAATCAACGACAAATAAGCATAAAATCAACGAATAAATAAAATGGTGAGAGGATCATCTACAGATTGCTCAAATCTGTAGTCCTCTTACATTCTGAATAGGAGTGCATATCATGCGTAAACCAATTATCGCTGGTAACTGGAAAATGAACAAAACTGCATCTGAAGCAAAAGATTTTGCAGAAGCAGTAAAAAACAAGATCCCTTCAAATGATAAAGTAGATTCAGTGATTGGATCTCCTGCATTATTCTTACAAGAATTAATGGCTTCAGCTGAAGGTACAGAATTGAAAATCGCTGCACAAAATTCTTACTGGGAAAACTCAGGCGCTTTCACTGGTGAAACATCACCTGCAGCTTTAGCTGATCTAGGTGTACAATATGTGATCATCGGTCACTCTGAGCGTCGTGAATACTTCCATGAAACTGACGAAGATATCAACAAAAAAGCGAAAGCAATCTTCGCAAACGGTATGATCCCAATTCTTTGCTGTGGTGAGTCATTAGAAACATATGAAGCAGGCAAAACTGCTGAGTGGATCGAAGGACAAATCACTGCTGGTCTTGAAGGCTTAACAGAAGGCCAAGTAAGTAATCTAGTTATTGCTTATGAACCAATCTGGGCAATCGGTACAGGTAAATCAGCAGATGCTGAAATCGCTGACGAAATCTGTGGCGTGGTACGTCAAACAGTTGAAAAACTTTACGGCAAAGAAGTATCAGAAGCAGTTCGTATCCAATACGGTGGTTCTGTAAAACCTGAGAACATTGCTGAATATATGGCAAAAGAAAATGTGGATGGCGCATTAGTTGGTGGAGCTAGCTTAGAAGCGGATTCATTCTTAGCATTACTTGATGCTGTAAAATAATTATTGAAAATTTGTGAAAAATGCAAGAAATGTTTGCACAAAGACACAAAATTAACTAAAATCGTATATGAGGGAAATCCCTTAGGAAAAAACCAAACTCAAAGGAGAGACAAAACATGTCAATTATTACTGATGTTTACGCTCGCGAGATTCTAGACTCACGCGGTAACCCAACAATCGAAGTAGAAGTATACACAGAAAGCGGTGCTTTCGGCCGTGGAATGGTTCCTTCAGGTGCTTCAACTGGTGAATACGAAGCAGTTGAATTACGTGACGGAGACAAATCTCGTTATGGCGGTAAAGGTGTAATCAAAGCTGTTGACAACGTAAACAACATCATTGCTGAAGCAATCATTGGCTACGATGTACGTGACCAAATGGCTATCGACAAAGCAATGATCGCTTTAGACGGAACTCCTAACAAAGGTAAATTAGGTGCGAACGCTATTCTTGGTGTTTCAATCGCTGTTGCTCGTGCAGCTGCTGACTACCTAGAAGTACCTTTATACCACTACCTAGGCGGATTCAACACAAAAGTATTACCAACTCCAATGATGAACATCATCAACGGTGGATCACATGCGGATAACTCAATTGACTTCCAAGAATTCATGATCATGCCTGTTGGCGCGCCAACATTCAAAGAAGCACTACGTATGGGTGCGGAAGTATTCCATGCATTAGCTGCAATCTTGAAATCTCGTGGATTAGCAACTTCAGTTGGTGACGAAGGTGGATTCGCTCCTAACCTTGGTTCAAACGAAGAAGGTTTCGAAGTAATCATCGAAGCAATCGAAAAAGCTGGCTATGTTCCTGGTAAAGACGTTGTTCTTGCAATGGACGCTGCTTCTTCAGAATTCTACGACAAAGAAAAAGGTGTTTACGTATTAGCTGATTCAGGCGAAGGCGAAAAAACAACTGATGAAATGATCAAATTCTACGAAGAATTAGTATCTAAATACCCAATCATCTCTATTGAAGATGGATTAGACGAAAACGACTGGGATGGATTCAAGAAATTGACAGAAGTTCTAGGCGACAAAGTTCAATTAGTGGGTGACGACTTGTTCGTAACAAACACTGAAAAACTTGCTGAAGGTATCGAAAAAGGAATTGCTAACTCAATCCTTATCAAAGTTAACCAAATCGGTACTTTGACAGAAACTTTCGAAGCAATCGAAATGGCTAAAGAAGCTGGTTACACTGCAGTAGTTTCTCACCGTTCTGGTGAAACAGAAGATTCAACAATCTCTGATATCGCAGTTGCAACAAACGCTGGCCAAATCAAAACAGGTTCTCTATCACGTACTGACCGTGTTGCGAAATACAACCAATTATTACGTATCGAAGACCAACTTGGTGAAGTTGCAGAGTACAAAGGTTTGAAATCTTTCTACAACTTAAAAAACAAATAATTAAATGAATGTAAAAATGCCCTTCTTATGTCAATGACATGAGAGGGGTATTTTTTTAGGCAGACGATTAGTCAGAAAAAAATATTTTTAGTATTTAAACGAATGAATGATAGGAACAAATCATAGATTCACAAGACTATAAATAAAGATCATCCTTCCCCATATTTTGTTAAGCACAGAATCGATGAATTAGCTTTAACCAAGCTGTTCTTTATTCAACACGTCTTTATCATGGATGATGAAAACGAGACGATTAAGAACAAGAATGTACCTCCTAGAAACTTGAAGATCGACAACTATGTGGGCTTTCTTTTTATTATATAGTGTGTTATAGTCTATTGATTATCTAAACGACGAACGATTCTGAAGAATTTCTTCTTTATCATCTGCTTCTCTTACTTCCTCAACCTAGCCACTAACTCTTTTGACGTCATCATCATATGTTGCCATATAAAAAAAACTGCATAGTGTCCGGTTCCAATATAAATAAGTTGATTTTTGCTAAATGTAAGAGAATAAGTTCTCGTGGAAATTTCTTTGATAACCGAACACGGATTTGTTCGAAATAGCACGCCTAAAAGGTCTAATGACTCTGATCAAAGGACAAATAGGTAGCTTTTATAGAAGTAAGGAGTGATCCTAGTTCATCTCTCCTGACAAGTTTCTATCATGTAGCAAAGAACATTGTGAAAGATTATCCTGTTTTTAAAAAAAGAGTTCAATGTTCGGATAAACCCTACGAGGGAATTTAATGTAAACTGATTTTGTGAAAAAAATATTAAATTCCGGAGGCTATCCAACAATGAAAAAAAAGGTATCCACAACAGTTCTGCTATCAACTTTGTTGTTAGTAGGTAGTAATCCACGCTTAGTAAACGCATCCGAGGTAACCAGTGAAAAACAAATCCCTATTGAAGTCGAAGATGGAAAACTAGATATCACTTTCAATGAAGGAACAACGAACAAAGTCGATTTTAAATTGTCTGATTTTGACTTAAACTCAGATATGCGTAAACAAACGAAGGTCTTGAAAGCGACAGCTACAGTAAATAATACAAAATCTAAAGATGTTTTTGTGAATATTTTTGCAAAACTTGACCAATATGGAAATGGACTAGACATTCAACCGTCAAACCCACATCTTCAAGCACAACAGGTAATGCGAATGAGTTCCGTACAGATCGAAAAAGATTTCGATGTCATTTTAGATGCAAATGATTACGTATGGAGATCAAATAGAGATGATAGCGCCAAAATCATCTTGACAGCACAAGAAGTAAATAATCCTTGGGAATAATACCTCCCGATTAAAAAATAGTTATTTTCAGTTGTGAAAGGCTTGCCAGATAAAAAGAGTTAAGTGTGCGAAGATTGACAGAATATGATGGATCATAATATAGAATACGTAGATCTATCCATCTGTCCTATAGAATATTCAAAGAAGAAATGCTGATCCAATCAATGAAAACTACTCTTGTTGATTGCCTGGTCAGTGTTCCTTCTTTTATTCTTTCGTGTAGTTGTAAGCTTCTGCTATAGCTAGTTGGTCCATCAGGTTAATAAGTCTAGTAACGCAAATAGACAAAATTTTATTCAATGGAATTTATTAGAAATAAGTGAAAGTGTTTAGATAATAATTTAGTAGAAAGACAAATATACATGATCAAAGCTTCACTACCTTAGTAATTAAGTCAAAATGTACAGGCAAGACTAATACAACAGCCATGCGAGTGAACTAGGAGACATCGATAGAGTTCACTGAAAATAAAAAATAAAACATTCTGACTAAATGAATTCTTCTTAGTATAGAATCCTCTAAAATGAAGGTTGGTAGAAGAAATGGAATATATAATGGATACGTTCAGTAGCCGTTACTTAACAAAAAAACAAAACGAGATGTTGCAACTGTTTACGGTTCTAGTGACAGAAAAATATTTGTCATTAAATAAATTAAGTGAGCGATTGAACCTAACGATGTATCAAACGAAAATATTACTGGTTGAACTCGAAGAAAACTTCGAACAATTGAATTTCACATTTTCATCTTTCTTTTTACTAGAAAAGGGGACGATTGGTTTAGTCGAAGGCTTTAATCAGGAACTGTTGCTTCAAGTATTTGTTAATTTGAAAAAAAAGTTTTTTAATGAATCACCTTATTTCCAATTATTGATCTATCTCTTGAAACACCGAAAAACTCGGGTTGTCGATATTTCCGAAAAGTTGATGTTTAGTAAGTCTTATAGCTACAAATTGATCAGCCGACTGAAAGATATCTTTCATTATCAAAAAATACCAATAACTATTAATAGTAATTTTGAATCAATTTCTTTGGAAGGTAATGAGATGTCTATCAGAACGTATCAGTACTTAGTACAAATCATGGCCTATAATGTTTTCGCTGATAGCCAAACAAGAGTGAATATTGAACTAGTAGGTGGACAGTATGAGAGGTTGAAAACGACGAAAGCAAAGCATGACATTCTATTCTCGATACTTGAAAATGCTGTGTCACGTGGGTATATCATACAAGATTTGGACAAAACAGCGACAGAACTATTCGCTGATATGAAAGAACTGTATGAAGAGGACTCGCTAACAAAGTTGATACCAACGCGAAACATAGAAGATAGAGAAAAAGAAGTTGCATTCTTTTATTTTTGTAGACAACTTCTCATCCCTGAAACGACAAGCAGACAAGACAAGATAGTCTTAGGCAAAAAATTCAAAGAGCATAGAAATAATGAAATTGTTGATTTTTCTATGAATGTCGTCGAAATATTATCAGAAAAATATAAGATAAATTCTGATGTGGAACATGTGATTTTATATGAAAGTGTCATCAATAGTTGGGCATACAAAAATATTTACTTCGAGAATTTAAAGGGAGTGGCTAATCAAAATAGTCCAAATAGTAGAATCCATGAAGTGAAGCAGCTACTATTGGAAATAGTCAAAAACAGGAATTTTCAAGTTGGTGATAGTCAAATATTTGCGAACAAGTTAGCACATATCCTTTCGTATTATTTGCCTATCCAAAACAATGAAAGAGTGACAATTGCTATTTCGATGTTGCATCATCCGGAATATGTACCAGTTATCGAAAGTAAATTACTAACGATATTTAATAAAAAAATCATTCATTTCACTTCTGACTTAACTGATGCAGATATTTTGGTGTCTGATGGGATTGTGTACCACGAAGAGTCCCAAGATTTTGCTTTTTTTAGAGACATTCACAATAAGGATCATTGGGACAATTTAAACGCAATTGTCCAAGCAAGAATTATCTTAAAGTTAGAGTAATGAATTTAATAAATATAAATAATAAAAAATTCTCGAAGGAAACTTATTCTTTTCAATTTGATCAGGGAAAAGTGAAACATTCTGATGAATCAAAATACAAAGTATGATGATAGGATAAATACTGTTGTAAAAAAGAGGAATAAGAATGATCAAGAACAAAATATAGAGATTCAAGGTACTTGATAGGTAAATGAATAGGAGAAATAATGACAAAAAATAGCCAAGCCAAAAAATACAAGTTAGTTGACTTCTGTTCGCTTATTTTCGTTTTATTGATGGGATGTTTTTTTTACATACAACCAGTAGAGGCATCCGAGGAAGATACTGCATCGATCCTAGTGGATGTGCAACCCAAAGAATATGAGATCAGAGATAGCTATCTGCAGTTTACTCCAGAACTTAATCAGAACTATGAGTTCACTGCTACGATTACAAATATAGGTGACAAGGACTTAGATGTTACTGTCTATCCATCGGTTGCTATATCAACGATGGGAAGTGTCACTTATGTTGAAAATACAGAAAATCTTTTAGATGAAAAGTATGACTTTAGTAAATACGTGAAGATAACTAATGCTGATGGCGAACTAGAAGACGGGAAAATCAAAGTTGAAGCGAAACAAAGTGAAACGATAGCAATTTTGATCAATGTGACTGAGGAACTTGATGGAGAAGTTTTAGGTGGGGTGAATTTCTCTCAAACATTAAGTGAAGAAAGTCATGAAGATGCTGTAGATATCGTTCATGTCTATGAGAAAGTAATTCTATTTCATCTCAAGATGGATGAACTAGAGGCTGAAAAAGAACAAACTTATGATGAGTTTGAGTTTGTGAGCTCACAGGATGCGATAAGGCTTGATTACTATATAGCCAATAATAATCCTACAGTAACTTTTGCGGAAAGCGGCTCATACAAAGTAATCAATCCAAACGGGGATATCATTTCTGAAGGAGAAATTGAAGAAAGCTCAATTGCATTGACTCCAATGACTAAAACAAAGCTAAATCTACCGTTAGTTAGTGATGCAGAATTGATGTTTGGGGAATATCAGTTTATCCTAACTGTTGATGGCAAAGAAAAAGTAACTAAATTTAATTATACAAAAGAAGAGCTGGCAGGGTTGATAGAGGAAACAGGTGGTTCAAACAAGATTATCGTCAATCAAGGCAGTAATATCTGGGTGATCGGTTTGTTGCTTGTTTTTTCTGCTCTGTTGATCATCACAAGTGTAATACTTTATATTAAATATAAGAAAACGAGAATCGACAGCTAAGGCTTCGATTCTCGTTTTTCATTTCAGCCAGATGATTTTTGAAAAATTATGTGGTTTCTTTATTAGGTAAAAGTCCGAATGTATGAATGATTAACAATGTCAGGAAAGAAATTCCAGTACCAACAAAGCCAAAACACATATCAATAAGATCAGGTGTGTTTATGAATCCTAAGACAGTTTCACAGAGCGCATTTACTACGAGTAAGAGTAAAGAAAAGATGACTACATAATTGAATTTTACACCCATCAATAACCAAAAATATGGAATCAAACCTAAAATCAAACTAATTGAAAAGTTTGAGATATGAAGATAAAAATCAGGATAGATAGAGGTGAAAATCGTAACATTCCAATACTTTGATAAATACATGAATGAGCCAATAGCAATCACCACAAGATATAAAATAGAAGTCCATAACTTGGGTAAAAATTTAAAAGCGAGTTGGTTTTTCATGATAGGTCATCTCCGAATGATGTTTGAGTAATGAATATAGTGAGTTTTAATATGTATACACAGGCTTTTTATTGTTAAAAAAGAGGTGGTCAACTTCATTATAGCCTATTTACTTTATTATGTAATACATCAAACAGTAAAGGACACATCCATATCAAAAAAGACAATACCAAGACATGTCTGGTATCGTCCACAAAACAAACAATGCTTTATTCTTTTTGATTTTCCCAAATAAACAGAGGCTCTTCTGACCGATCATAATACTTTGGGTTTAATTTGATATCTCCATTGGCGTTGTTTTTCTGAACGACCGATAATAGCATCGGACTAAAACCTAAAATTGATAGAACAATAGAACCAACTACTAGTCTTGTTTTTCTTAGCATAATTATCCTCCCCCAGTAGAATGATTTGACGAAGTAAGCATTTTTTTATGATCGTATAAGACTAAAACTAACCGTATACGACGTATATGCGTCTTATCCAGTAAATTTTAATTTAAATAGGCAAAAATTACGTATAGTAATAATGAACGAAGCAGATGAGTAAATAGTAGTACAAGTAGCAAATACTAGAAAGTATTGATGTGCTGACAGAACATACACAAAAAGTATCCGAGAATTTGAAGAGTAAGGAATGAGGGATAATCAATTGGGAAAGAAAAAGTGGCTGATTCTAGTAAGTATAGGTGTAGTATTAGTTCTTTTAATGACGATAGAAGTGAAGAAGATGAGCGAACCAACAGAAAGAGAGAAACAAGTAGCTTTTTTAATTGAACACGAGGAAGAAATGGCGGAATTTGTAAAGCAGCAAAATGAAAAAGTTGATAAAGTTGTGTTTGATTGGAATTCACTAGAGCAAGAGATAGTAGGGAATGGACTTCCGCAAGGTGCCGGTGAGGTTTTTATTATTCGAATACAAATTATTGATAAGAAGGACAAGGAAATAAATTCATTTGGTTTTGCTATAGATCCTGATAATATTAATAGACCTAAGAAGATAGAAAAAATGTATACGATCAATGCTAACTATGATTACTATAGTTGCAGCCACAGAAGGGAGAAATCCTTGTGAGGAAAAAGAAGAAAATTATTGTAGTTAGTTTGACTATTACTCTAGTTCTTTTAGGAACGTTAGGAATGAAAAAAATAATGGAACCGACGGAAAAAGAAAAACAAATCGCTTTTTTAAAAGAACAGGAAGAAATAATGTCTAAGTATATAAAACAAGAAAGTCATTCAGAAATCGAAATCAAATATGATTGGGATTCAGTAGAATGTAGTCAAAGTATGGCACTCACAAGTCCAATGTTAGCGATCAAATTTGATGTTATAGATAAGAAAAAAAGTAGTGAAGAAAACTACTTTTATAAAGGAAATACTCTGATCATTGATGTAAATAAAGAGTATTCTACTATAAATGATATGTGGACTACGAATGTTATTCTAGAATAAACACTTTGAATGATGTAAATAAATCACAAATCTCGAAATCAATTTAAATGTTTATGTAAATTGATTTCGAAGGTTGCACAAAGTAAAACTAAATAGTTTTGCTTATGAATCTTTATAAAAAAATGAGGGGATAATCTATTGGGAAGAAAGAAAAAATGGTTGATTCTGGTGAGTGTAAGTTTACTATTAACACTTTTTACAACAATAGGTATGAATAAAATGAATGCGCCAACAGAAAAAGAAAAACAGCTTGCTTTTTTGAAAGAGCATGAAGAAGACTTAACCAAGTACATTAAAGAGAGAAACTCACAAATCAAGATAGCCATTATTAAATATGATTGGGAATCATTTAGGATAGAGGATAGCGGAGCTTTTACCCCAAAAATGTACATAGTTGATATTGAATTATATAGTATTGATAAAAATGAAATAGATGGCGGAGCAATTCAAGTTTTACCAAATAACTTAAAAAAACCTACTAAGATAGAAGAGATAGCGACCAATGATTTTGAAGAAGCAATGGAGGAACTAGATGATGGCTAACTTAGATAATTCATATACCATTCATGCTAATTTTGTAAATGCAAAAGATGGTTATGAAAAACCTGTTTATGAAAAACCTGTAAGCACAGTTTCCCTCTAACCCGATGCTAATGTGTGAAAGGAGTTAAAGAATTTGGAGCAATACCAGTATCAAAAGTAATGGGAAGATATGAAGTATAAATTTACGTGAAAATCCATACCAAAAAAGATTTCAAAAACTTGGACGACCAAGAGATGAGAGGATAATGAATTGGTAAAGAAAAAATGGCTGATTCCAGTAAGTATTGGCATACTATTAGCCCTTTTTACAACAATAGGTGTGAATAAAATAGATGAGCCAACAGAAAAAGCAAGACAAATCGCTTTTTTGAAAGAGCACGAGAAAAAAATAACGGAATATGTGAAAGAAAGAAATGATTACGTAATTTTAAAAAAATATCAAATTAAAAATATTGAGTATGATTGGGAAACAGTTCGAGTTGTACAGGGCATGGCGTTTAGTCGTAAGTCAATCGCTGTTACTATCTATCTTTTTGATGAAACAGATAAAAAGGTTGATGGATTTGAAATATATATTTATCCCGATAATATTTCAAATCCTACTAAAATAAAAAGCTTTGAGTAAGGTGAAATACAAATGAACATTTAATTTGGTATAGTCAGCACACTTAATCGACCATTAAGAAGAGAAATTAAGATCAAAAATATAAGTATGCTTGTAACTATTGATTCACAAAGGTAAAAGCATAAAGGAGAAAAAATATGTGAGGAAAAAGAAGAAAATTATTGTAATAAGTTTGACTATTATCTTAGTACCTTTAGGCATGTTAGGGATGAAAAAAATAATGGAACCGACGGAAAAAGAAAAACAAATCGCTTTTTTGAAAGAACATGAAAAAGAAATGACCGTATATGTAAAGTCACAAAATGATAAAATCACAAGCGTTCAATATATCTGGGAAAGTGTAGAAGTTATTACGATTGGAAATGGACTTCCTTTTGGGGCAGGAGAAGCAATCACAATTGAAGGAAAATTCAATCATATTCCTGACTCCAGTTTTTATTTACAATTCAGTCTTGAAAAAACAAATAGAATGCCAGTGATAGAAAGCATGACTGCTTTTAATTCTTTTAGAATTAAGGGAATGCTTCTATGAGAAATGTAGAGAATATCAACAATATTTATACCAATTTAGCCGGAAGCAGCTATAATAGTTCGCCTAATTCAATTTAAAAATATTTAACTAGTATGAACTAAATGGAATTTGATTATGCTATTAAAGAGATTGATTAATATAGGGATGTAACTAATGAGGAAGCAAAGCTACCCAATAACGGTAAGATGCTACCGTAAAAACAGTCAAAGAGTTAGGGAAATATGTGGTCCAAAAGTAAACAGAGGAATAAAGTACATACCAATAAATGTACACGAATAAATGATATTGCTAAAATCGATAAAGTTGTTTTGTTTTAAGGACCTGTTTAGGTAAAGTTTCGAGAGTTTGTCAGAAAGAACATAGACATAAATTAGGAGAGCTAGGAATGAGGGGATAATCAATTGGGAAAGAAGAAAAAATGGTTGATTTCAGTAAGTATAGGTGTATTATTAGTGCTTTTGATAACGATAGGAGTGAATAGAATGAGCCAACCAACAGAAAAAGAGAACCAAATTGCTTTTTTGAAAGAGCATGAAAGTAAAATGACAGAATATATTAACCAATCTGAAGGTAAAAAAGTAACAGCGATTGATTATGATTGGAACAATGTTAATCAAGTGGTTATCGGAAATGCTCTTCCTAGTGGTGCAGGTAAAAAAATTCAAATTTTTGGATTCGTAAATAATAAGCCAAATATGGATTTCAGGCTTGATATAAAATTAAATAAAAACAATATACCTGATATGTCAACTTTACATTATGGTCAAAAAATAAATTATGAGGGAGAACATCATGTCTGATTTAGAAAATACAAATAATATATATGCTAATTTTGCACAAAGATCTTATACAGGTCGTGAGATTAACTTTCCTTATGAAGAGCTTAGCTTTAGTAAAAAAAAGAAACTAGACAATAATAATTCTGTTAAATTCAATTTCCCAAATGCAAAAGATGTTCATGGAAATGATTTAAGCACTGTCTACCTCCAACCCGATAACACTGTAAAAACAGTCAAAGAGTTAGGAAACATCCGAGTGCCGAAAGTAAACGGAGGCTATGAAGTACAAAGTTATGTGAAAAACACATATAAGCAAGGACTCTTGACGGATGAAAAAGCTGGATTCAATGCTTATTATGTGACGGATACGCCTAAGTTGTCGATAGAGACTAAGCATACTTATTTTGTTACTAGAGGCAGTGATGGTATTTCTTCAAGTAATTTGAATCTTAATGACTGGTGGCATAATAACCAGGCATTTACAACAAAAAATGCTTATATTCCGCAAGCAAAATTAGCAAATCAAGCCATGCACCAGAAGATAACGGAAATGACCACACAAGCACCTCATGCTACAATGTCTGTCACAGGTCATTCTCTGGGAACGATGGTGTCGATTCAGGCTGTGGCGAATCTTCCTGAAAAAGATATTGCGAAAATCGACAAAGTGGTTTTGTTTCAAGGCCCTGATGCACGTGAAAGTATCAATAGAATGTCGGAACAGGCACAAAAAAATATCCAGAAGTTGGAAGAGCATGGGAAAATCGACTATTACGTCAATGCTTTTGATATTGTTTCCATGTTGAATAGAAATAAGTCTGGGGTAGATGAAATCGGGAATGTTCGTTACTTACTACCGAAATCTTTTAACACGACGTTTGATATGGAAGATCAAAACGGTTCTAGCCATGACTTTGGACAGTTTCAAATAAATCCCGATGGTACACTTCAGGAAGCTAATTTGAAGGAACATGGCTACATTTTTGCTGCGGGGATCAAGGTTTCCCATTTGATCGATAAATATTTGACTCGTGTAGTAAAAGAAAAACCAGAAGGTGGGTTATCTTTTACCGAAGTTATAAAACTATTGCTATCTGGAGAATATAAAGATTTCGAAAAAGAATATGCCAAGATTATTGCAGAGGCAAAAGTTGCTAGTGAATGGAACGAGACGGTCAACGAATTACATAAAAGAATTTCTAATGCTTCAGGTTCTAAAAAAATCACTTTACAATCGGAGTTAGTTCAATCGATCATCCAAAAAGCGAAAAATATAGGCGAAGAGTACGAGATCATCTTTAAAAATGCACAAAAAGAATCTGAAGATGAGATTACGGCAATATCAAAAGAACTATTGGCTGGTGCGGGAGCAATCAAAAACTATTTGACTTATTGGGAAGTACAAGAGATGGTTTCCCCATATGAAAAAAATAATGTATGGGACAGCGGACAAGCCGCATTAAATACGAATCAAGTGAAACAATATAAAGAGAAGCTGGAGGAGTTTAGTAATAAACTGGCGGTAGTAGCAAATCATCTTACAGAGTATGACAGACAAGCAGGAAATAATTTGTTCAAAAACAAGTGAAAGGAGTTTATCCATGGAAGATAGAGAATTACAAGAATTTCTAGAAAAACTTGGACAAGAACAAAAGGAACGGGAACGAGTAGCCATACAAGCGCTGATTCTGGCAAAGGAAAGTCGTATCGCTCAGGCCAAGTTAACTTCGATCGAATCCCTAAAAGAGATCTCAGAAGGAATGTATCAACAAACGAATAGTGTCTTACCATCTACTTTGAAAGGCGCTTTAGAAGGGGAAAGTGCCGTTGCAGCAGAACAGTATGTCAAACAAATGAAACAACCAACATTGGTCACACCTGTGAAAAGGGGGTAAAGAATGGGGACAGTAGAGAAACAACGTAAACTACAAGATTTAGAGGAGCAATTCTATCAAAACAAACGTCAGATACACCGTCAACAAGAAGAAATCGATCATCAGTTAGTAAACTTTAGGAAAGAAACAGGTCAATTGGTACAAAAAATCATGTATTTGACGAAGAATGATCATTGGGATAACCGACAATTCTTTCATCAAATGGAGGCAATAGATCGTAAACTGATCCATACGGCTCAAAACTATGCACGACAATTAGAAGAAAAAGAGCAAGAATTAACAAGATCCTATCGAAAAGAGATAGAGCGAATTCACGAAACCAATTACTAGAAAAAACACCGTCACGATCTTTCACAAATCTCTCTTCCTTATAGAAAATAGACTCTCTGTTATAATACATGTAAGCAAATAAGATAATAGGGGGAGAAAGATGAGCGAAGATGATGTGAAACAGATAACTAATACAGGATTACCATACGATGATATGGACTCTAAAGTAGTACACGCACGAAATCATGCGTTGAGACAATGCAGGAGATACAATTTTCTCGTGAATTCAGAAAATCATTATAAATACCCCATTTTGCGGGCGCTATTCGCTTCAATGGGTGAGAATGTCTATATCGAGTCGAATTTTCAATGTGAGTTTGGATTCAACATTTCTATAGGAAATAATGTTTATTTGAACCATGATATGATCATTCTTGATTGTCATGAGGTGACGATCGGAAATGATGTTTATGTAGGGCCGAGGGTTGGTTTGTATGCAGCCAATCATGCAGAAGATCCATTTGAACGTGCTGATCATGTCGTTTATGCGAAGCCGATCCATATTGGCGATAAAGTTTGGTTAGGAGCGGGAGTCCATGTTCTTCAAGGGGTGACGATTGGTGCAAATAGCATCATTGGGGCAGGAAGTGTCGTAACAAAAGATATACCAGAAAATGTGATCGCGGCAGGGAATCCGTGTAAAGTGATCCGACCGATTACGTATAAAGATCGAGAAAAAAATATTAAAGTCCAGGATAGTGCCTTGTTGATGGAACGATAGCATGCTGGCTTTAGGAAAGTTTCTTTCAGTCAAACAAGAGACAAAAACTTTTGGATAAAAAACAATACCCGAACGATGGATCAGTTCCTTCTCATAGAGATGAGAGAAACTGATTCGACGTTCGGGTTTTTGCATTTAGTGATTAGCTATAGTACAAATATTCATCAACGATTTCTTGTCTTTGCCACTACTTGGTTTGGTAATTTCAACACAACGAGCGAAACGACAAGGACCGATAGCAGTCGATCTAAGTAATCTGTCGCTGCTTGAACAATCGTGACACTCGCTGCTTGGTTTAGTCCTAATCCGTAAAGAAGTTGGACAATGGCACTTGAACCTGATGAAGTGATACCGCCAAATAATTGGATCGTGATGATCGATGACAGTATGGTTCCAGGAGCTGAAAGGACAAACGTCCATGCCAATAATGAAAGTCTACTCTTCAAACCTTGGGCCTGTAATTTCTGTGGTAAAATCAACCCCGCTAATAACCCAGTGATGATTTGTATCGGGGAATAATACAAAGAGAACATATCCATCGTCACGCCACTAAGTAAGCTACTACTTAATCCTGTCAAAACCCCAGGAATTGGTCCGAGTAAAGCTCCTGCAAAAATCGTACCGATCGAATCAAGATAAATCGGTAAACGGAGCCATAAAGCAATCGTTCCACCGAGAAAGTTGATTCCGATACTTAGTGCCATGATTGTGATCATTCTTGTCGTGATTTTCTTTTGTGTCATCTTTTTTCATCCTATCTTTAATCTTTCCAGATCATTTTTTATCAATTCTTCTTGTGCATGTAAAAGAACGGCTAAAAACTTCCGGAAAAAAAGAGAGGTGTCGACATCTGTCATGATTAGACTGTTTGGTTTTTTCTGCCAAAAATCATAACGATCAACCAAGGTTTGTCCGCGGCTGATGCCTTGTGTTTCAACAGCAGTATAGCTAGTGAATCCTTGGCATAGTTGTTCATCGATGAAATACGCAACTGCCAAAGGGTCATTGATGACACAACCTAGGACGTGTTCTTGTTGCCAATGAAAGTCAAAGTAAAAGCGTGTGATTGCTTTTAAATAATTGCCTTCTTCGGGCGCGAGTTGGCAACAATATTCTAGGATCGTTGGTGTAAAGACGATTTCTCGTGTCACGTCTAAACCAACCATCTCAATCATTTGACCAAGATGTTCAAATACATAAGCTGCGGCATCAGGGTCACACCAGTAATTGTATTCTGCTACAGGTGAACAATTGCCGTGGCTTTTATACGTGCCACCCATCGAAACAAATCGATCCATGTGTTTGCCTATTTGTGGATTCTTTTGTAAAGCAGAAGCGATATTTGTTAGTGGCCCTAACGCGATCAGTGAAGTATCTTTTTGTTCAGCAAAATAACTCGCTAAAAAATCAACAGCGTGGATCGTTTCGGCTTGTTTGTCTGTTACTAATGGGAAGTTCGTTTCCCCTAGACCGTCCATGCCATGAGTATCTTGAGCGCTGATAAATGGCGTGTTGAGTGGTGTTGCAGAACCTTGATAGACAGGGATGTCTAAACGGTCACAACGTTCCAAACAACGGATCACATTTTCAGTTCCCAAATGTACGGGGACGTTTCCACAAACGGTGGTAATTGCGACAACTTCGATTTCTGGTGATTTTAATGCAAACAATAGCGCTAATGTATCATCGATACCGGGATCGCAATCAATAATAACTTTTCGCATTATTTCCAATCTCCTTTCTTTAGAGACACTTAGTTTTTTATCCTGGGAAGTTTCCGAACCAGTCCAAGGGGTCAACCCTTGATTCCAATGCACGGCATTAGTATACTTATTTTTATGAAGAATGTAAATGTTATGCAAACAATTCATTATCTCTTATGAGTGTTAGAAGTAGGAAAAAAAGATCGTTTGTAAGGAATAAGGTCTTTAAAATTACAGCAGATCAATGGTTCACTGTCTGTCTCTTTGATAGAACGTGGTACAATAGAAATGAACGTTGAAATACGTAGGAGAAAGATAGAGCACCATTTAGCATACTTGAATTTTTGTTTCAATCACCAAGTAGAAAGTGTGGGATGCAAGTGATTGTTTTTTATAGTTTATTAATTATGTTATTAATGATCGGTAGTTATCATTTTATTGCTTATCTGTACGCAAAGAAGTTGATCAAAACTGGATTACAACGTGGTTATGCTTGGTATGAAGAGACAGGTCATCAACTCATGGACCCTGCCTCTTTGACGACAGTCGAAGAGCAACGCCAACGTTTAGAAAATCTAGCAGAAGATTTTTGGCAACAAGGAGAACCCATTATGACCAAAAGTCAAGAGGGGTTAAAATTGAAGGGTAGGATATTCTCTACTTATTCGAACAAAGGTAAATGGGTAGTCTGTGTCCATGACTATCGCAGCACAGGAAAAAAGGACATGTCTTATATCGGGAAAAAGTATGCAGAAAAAGGCTTTAATGTCTTGATCCCTGATTTGCGTGCCCATGGGGAAAGTGAAGGGGAGATCATTGGGATGGGGTGGTTGGATCGATTAGATCTGATACTCTGGATCAATGAGATCTTGCAACGAGAGCCAGAGGCTAAGATCATCTTACATGGAGGCTCAATGGGGGCTTCTACGATCATGATGGCTAGTGGCGAGAAGTTGCCGAGTGCTGTCAAAGGCTTGATCCTTGATAGTGGCTTTGTATCCGTTTATTCAGAATTTCGTTATATGTTAAGCAAATTGACAGTTTTTCCCAAAAAAATCATTATGCGACATGCGAATCGTTACGCACAAAAATATGCAGGCTATTCTTTGAAACAGGCATCAGCAACGAGACAGTTAGGGAGCAATCATTTACCCGTTCTGATCATCCATGGTGAACATGATCATTTTGTTCCGATGGAAGCAGCTTATACGATCCAAAATGCAACGGCAGGAGATAAAGCCTTACTGCTAGTGCCTGGAGCAGAACATTTAGAAGCAGTCAGTAAAGATCCAGAGACCTACTGGACAGTGATTTTTTCATTCATTGAGCAAAGAGTGGGTCTATAAGTACAAATGATTGTTTGAAAAAAATAGGACTGGTAAAATCAAATTGAATAAAGAAACTGTTCGTTATTTTAGGGTTGGGAGAGTGAAATGATGGAAATCAAAGAAGAAAAGAATCGCTTAGTGTTATTGGACGATGAACAAAATGAAATAGGAGAAATGACGTGGTCTGATGCTGGTCCTGATATTATGATCATTGATCATACATTTGTTGATCCTGCATTTCGTGGACAGAAATTAGCAGAAAAATTGGTTGCTACAGGAGTGGAAGTAGCCAGACGTACTGGCAGAAAAGTGATTCCGTTATGTCCCTACGCAAAAGCGGAGTTTGAGAGAAAAGCTGAATATCATGATGTTTGGCGTAAATAAGCGCCAATGGTTATCAAATAAGCATTGATTATAGACGAGGATACAGGGGTATCGTTTGTCACAGAACCTGCAAAAAAATCGATGTGAAAAAGCCAAGAAATGTTCTTTAAAACATCGGCCATCTTATGAAACACTGTTGTCACAAGACGTGTTATGTGATAAAGTTAGAAGGACGATATTTTGAGAAAGGAGGCTGTTTGATGTATAATATTATTTTAGGGATCGTCATTGTCATCTCGATTATGATGGTCATTGCGATCATGATGCAACCAAGCAAACAAAATAGTGCAGCAAGTGCATTTACAGGTGGCGCAGATCAATTATTCGGAAAGCAAAAAGCACGTGGATTTGAAGCAGTAATGCAACGCTCGACAGCTGTTATGGGCGCTGTATGGATGATTCTGTTATTCGTACTTGCATTTTTATCTTCTAAATAAATCGTTCGAAACCAATGATCAGAAGTGATCATTTGCTTCATTTAGATTTTGAGGATACACGGATGGTTCATCGATTGTTCAAAAAAATAGAAGGTCTGGGAAACGAAATGCTCCCAGACCTTTTTTGTTTTGTTGTCTTTAGACCAAGTTGAGCTCGCAAAGCGAGTGAAACAGAAAACCACCTGCTATGCGGGTGGGGAATAAAAGGTTCTACCAAAAAGCCCTTCCTATCGTTAAAATATGATTGTTCAGGTCATATTGATAACGAAAGGAAGGGAAAAGAAATGGCTAATAAAGCAAATAGTTTAGCCCATACAAAGTGGTTGTGCAAATACCACATTGTATTCACACCAAAGTATAGAAGAAAAATCATCTATAATCAATATCGAGCAAGTATTCAAGAAATTATCAAACGACTATGCAAGTACAAGGGAGTAGAAATCTTGGAGGGACATATGATGCCAGATCACGTCCATCTGTTATTGAGTATCCCGCCAAAAATAAGTGTGTCAAGTTTTATGGGTTATCTTAAAGGAAAGAGTGCATTGATGATTTTTGATAAGCATGCAAATTTAAAATATAAATTTGGCAATCGACATTTTTGGGCAGAAGGATATTATGTAAGCACTGTGGGATTGAATGAAGCGACCATAAGGAAATACATTCAAGAACAGGAGAAACATGATATAGCGCTAGATAAATTGAGCGTTCGAGAATATGAAGACCCTTTTAAGGGTTAAAGAGTAGAACAAACACCTTTTTAAAGGTAGGCAAAAGTGACAAAGGCAATATGGCTTGAACATGAAATGAGAAAGCCAGCGTCTTTAGGCGCTGGCCGGTGTTAAGGGCTTATAGCCCTAGAGCAAACCACCCTTTTGAAGGGTGGTTATGATTTGAATAGAAAAAGAACCGTTATATAAGAAGGTATTTGCTAACTATGGTAAAATAAGGCTAATGAGGTGAATAAAATGAAAAGTCTACCACAACCTATTTATGAAAAACATGGAAAGCGTGCAATCCTCTTACTGCATGCGTATTCAGGTAGTCCAAATGATGTACGGATGTTAGCCCGTTTTTTAGAGAAATCAAACTATTCGGTCTATGCCCCAATGTTTACAGGACATGGCACGCTTGCTCCAAATGAGATCTTAGAACAGGACGCTGAGACGTGGTGGCAAGATACGAAACAAGCGATCCAGTTTCTCTACGATGAGGGATTTTCTGACATCGCCGTATTAGGATTATCGATGGGCGGGATTTTTGCAGTCCGAGCATTATCAGAATTTCCGATGATAGGAGGCGGATTTTTTTGTTCGCCAATTTCTCCAGTAGAAAATCATGTGCCGGAGAATTTTGAGAATTATGTACGCCAGGTCTTGAAAATTGCCGGTGAATCGGAGTCGAGGATCGAACAACAAGTCGAAAGCTTTCGGCCACGAGTACAGCAACAATTAACAGATATTCAAGAACAAGCAGCAATAACAGAAAGTAAGTTATCAGATATCCAAAAACCAGTATTCATGGCTCAAGCGGGTCAAGATGAAATGATTGATCCTTATGGTGTCTACGAGACAGCAAAAAAACTTGCGCATACTGACATTTCCTTACACTGGTATCCAGAAAGTAAGCATGTGATCACAGTAGGAATAGCAAGAAAAGTGTTTGAAAAGGATGTATTGGATTTTCTAGAGAACTTACCTTGGAATGAGGAATAATAATGACAAAAGAAACATTAAAAGAAAAAATCATTTTCTTTATTGAAAGCAGTCGTAAGAAAAGTTTTTCGATGGAAGAAATCGCTGAAGGTCTTGGCTTTCAAAAAAGCGAAGATTTTAAATTACTAGTGCAAACTATCGCACAGATGGAAAGAGAACAAAGTATCGTATTTACCAAAAAAGGAAAAATCAAACTGCCACTTCAACCCATTTTGATTGAAGGAACGTTCCGCGCAAATGAGCGAGGATTTGGGTTTGTCACAATCGATCCTGAAGAAGATGATGTGTATATCCCCAAAGAAGCGACTGGCTATGCGATGGACGGGGATACTGTTGCAATCGATATCGTCAAAACGGCGGATGCCTTTTCGGATCGTGGAGCCGAAGGAAAGGTCGTTGAGATTCGTCAACGCGCAACCACACAAATTGCCGGAGAGTTCATCGCCTATACAGAAGATGAAATGGCAGAAACGGATCTTTATGGAGTAGTCATTCCAAAAGATAAAAAAATGAATCAATTCAAAGTGTACGCCGCAGCAGAAGGCGTTCGTCCAGTAGACGGAAGTATCGTGCTGATCGAATTGACCCATTATCCAGAAAAAAGCTATGCAACGAGTTTAGAAGGAATCATCAAACAAGTCATTGGTCATAAGAATGATCCTGGCATGGATATTTTATCGATTGTCGTAGCCAATGGGATACCGACCAAGTTTCCGGATGATGTATTAAGCGAAGCAGATGCTGTACCGGATAGTATCAGCGACAAAGATTTGATTGGTCGCAGGGATCTACGTGACCAGTTGATCGTGACGATCGATGGCGAAGATGCCAAAGATTTAGATGATGCAGTCACAGTTAGAAAGTTAGATAATGGAAATTACTTTTTAGGCGTCCACATTGCCGATGTTTCATACTATGTGACAGAAGGTAGCCAATTAGATCGTGAAGCCTATGAGCGGGGAACAAGTGTGTATTTGACTGATCGTGTGATTCCGATGATCCCGCAACGTTTATCAAATGGGATTTGTTCGTTGAATCCTAAAGTTCCTCGGTTAACAATGAGTTGTGAAATGGAGATCGACCCAACAGGGAAAATCATTTCTCATGAGATTTTTCCAAGTGTGATCCAAACAACAGAGCGAATGACTTACACAGCAGTCAATCAGATCTTAGAAGAGCAAGATGAAGAAACTATGGCTCGCTATGACTCATTGGTTCCTATGTTTCAAGCGATGGGTGAGTTGCATGAGATCTTAGAGACGATGCGTATTCGTCGTGGTGCGATCTCTTTTGAAGATCGTGAAGCCAAAATCATGGTTGATCCAGAAGGTCACCCTCAAGATATCCTCTTGCGGAGTCGTGGTGTAGGAGAACGTTTGATCGAATCCTTTATGTTGGCAGCCAATGAAACGGTGGCAGAACATTATTCACGTGCGAATTTCCCTTTTATTTATCGTATCCATGAGCAACCAAAAGAAGAGAAAATGCAACGCTTCTTTGATTTTGCATCTGCTTTAGGGATTTTAGTCAAAGGAACGAAGGGCACGATCACACCTAAGGACTTACAAAAAGTGATCGAAGATGTTGAAGAAAAACCGGAGTCAGCAGTGATCAATACCATGTTGTTAAGAAGTATGCAACAAGCGCGTTATTCTGAGGATAATTTTGGCCATTACGGATTAGCAGCAGAGTACTATACACATTTCACGTCACCGATCCGTCGTTATCCAGACTTGATCGTGCATCGTTTAATTCGTTCATATGGTCAAGATCCAAGTGAAAGCAATCAGACGCATTGGGAAAATGCACTGCCTGATATTGCCGATCATAGCTCGAAAATGGAGCGACGTGCAGTTGAAACAGAACGTGAAGTGGACTCAATGAAGAAAGCCGAGTTTATGATGGATAAAGTGGGAGAAGAATTTGATGGGATCATCAGCTCTGTGGTGAAATTTGGGTTATTCATCGAACTGCCAAATACAGTAGAAGGTTTGATCCATATCAATGAATTGAAACAAGATTACTTCCACTACATTGAAAACCATCTAGCGCTCGTTGGTGAGCGGACAGGATTAACATTCAAGATCGGACAAAAAGTACGAGTGAAAGTAGTCAAGGCTGATCCTACTGAGCGAGCAGTTGATTTCGAATTAGTCTCCGCAGAGGAATTGGCACCGCTGGAAGCGCCAAAAGGAAGAAGAAAAGAAGCAAATAGAGGTTCTTCAAAACATTCAAATGGACGGCAAACGGACAAGAAAAAACGTCCGAAAAAAGCCGATAGTAAATATGGTCCAAAAAAAGAAAATGGGAAAAAAGGGAAAAAACCTTTTTACAAAGGCGTCACCAAGAAGAAAAAGAAAAAATAAATAAAAAATGGAAATGAATTGGGGGAATGTCCAATGCCAAAAGGCGAGGGAAAACTGATTGCGCAAAATAAAAAAGCTCGCCATGATTATTCGATCATCGACACAATGGAAGCAGGAATGGTTTTACAAGGTACAGAGATCAAATCTATTCGCAATAGTCGTATCAACTTAAAAGATGGATTTGTTCGTGTGAGAAACGGCGAAGCTTTTTTGCATAATGTCCATGTCAGCCCTTATGAACAAGGGAATATCTTTAATCATGATCCACTAAGAACTAGAAAGTTGTTATTGCATAAAAAGCAAATTGCGCGTTTATTGAATGAAACAAAAAATACCGGAATCACGATTGTTCCTTTGAAAGTCTATATCCGAAATGGCTATGCGAAAGTCTTGATCGGATTGGCCAAAGGGAAAAAATCGTATGATAAGCGAGAAGATCTGAAGCGAAAAGATGTGGATCGACAAATTGATCGTACATTAAAAAATTTCTCTAGATAATTTCATTATCCTTTTTCGCATATTCGGTGCTTTTAGATTTACTTAATGATAAAATTTGTTAGCATTTAATCTGATGAAACATGATTATCACAGGTTTTTTCTGAGTTTCCAGGCATCATATCATCCATGTTTTTGCTGATTTTTAGACTGAAATAAAAAAGTGTCTAATTTTCATGAAAATCCTTTGAAATTTCTATTTCGTGGTGGTATGATACCGTTTGGTTAGAAACCGATAAAGAAAAACCAGATACACACATGAAATTGATTTTATGTGAAATTCGGGGAAAAGAGGTGAAATGGATTGGATGAACGCTCGCTAACGTTCCACATTGGACCGGTTTGGTTTGATGGGACTGTTTGTTTGATGGTGTTGTTAACTTGTTTGATCGTTTTCTTTTTAGTTTACTTCTTTACAAGAAATCTAAAGATGAAGCCAACTGGAAAGCAAAATGCACTTGAATGGGTCATTGATTTTACACGAGGGATCGTTACAGATAATGTGCCTAGAAAAGAATTGAATAATTTTCATTTATTGGCATTTACCTTGTTTCTCTTCGTTTTTGTTGCGAACAATATCGGTTTAGTTACAAAAATCGTCTTACCTAGCGAAACGACACTTTGGAAAAGTCCGACAGCAGACCCGTTTGTAACTTTAACATTGGCATTTATTATGATCACACTTACTCATCTATTCGGGGTGAAGAAGCTCGGTTTCAAAGGTTACTTTGTCAACTCGTTCCTAAAACCTTATAGTTTTATGTTTCCAATGAAGGTGATCGAAGAGTTCACAAACTTGTTAACACTTGCTTTACGTCTTTATGGGAATATTTATGCGGGAGAAGTATTGCTAACTTTAATCGCAAAAATGATGACAAGTTTAGGCTGGTTCTCATTGCCTTTAGCAATTCCGTTAGAGATGGTTTGGATCGCGTTCTCATTATTTATCGGAAGCATCCAAGCATTTGTCTTTGTCACTTTATCAATGGTATATATGAGTCACAAAATCGAAGTAGAAGAGTAAAACAACTAGATTTAATTACTATTTAAACTATTTTAGGAGGAAGTAAATTATGAATTATATCGCAGCAGCAATCGCAATCTTAGGGGCAGCTATCGGAGCTGGTTACGGTAATGGTCAAGTAATTTCTAAAACAATCGAATCAATGGCACGCCAACCTGAAATGTCAGGTCAATTACGTACAACGATGTTTATTGGGGTAGCCTTAGTCGAAGCCGTTCCTATTCTAGGTGTTGTTATCGCCTTGATCCTAGTTTTTGGTGTGTAATAAAAATGCTCAGGTTGCGCGATAGTCAAAAAAGCTATCTTAAATACGCAATCTAAGAAAACTGGATTCTCAGAGAAAGGAAGGCTAACCTATGCTGAATCAATTGGCAATTGCAGAAGTTGGCAATCCGATGTTAGGTAATATCATCGTTGTCAGCGGCTCATTTTTGATATTAATGGTCCTATTAAAACACTTTGCGTGGGGACCGATCAGCGATATTTTGAAAAAACGTGAAGATAAGATCGCCAATGATTTAGATTCTGCAGAACAATCTCGCATCAAATCAGCAAAATTAGAACAAGAACGTGAGCAACAATTGTTGGCTTCTCGCTCTGATGCTGCGGATATCATCAAACATGCGAAAGAAAGTGGAGAATTAAGCCGCCAAAATATTTTGAAGGAGACGCAAGAAGAAGTTGCTCGTCTAAAAAGTAAAGCCCAATCGGATATCACGATGGAACGTGATACGGCATTGAACTCAGTGAAAGACGATGTAGCTGAACTTTCTCTTCAAATCGCGGAAAAAATCTTGAATAAAGAATTATCTCCAGAAATGCACGAATCTTTAATCAATCAATATATCGAAGGTCTAGGTTCGTCAAATGAAACTAGATAAATATACAGTAGGTAGACGTTACGGAAAAGCATTATTTGAACTGGCGATCGATTCAAATAATACAGAAGAAATTTACCAAGAACTTCTTAGTCTACGTAAAATCTATGCGGATGTTCCTGAATTAGGGAGTATCCTTAGTGATGTTCGGTTGGAACCGCATGAAAAGCGATTGATCATGGACAAATTAGTCAGTGGTTATCAAGGAATCGTAAAAAACTTTTTAGAAGTCGTGTTCATGTACAATCGGATGAACGATCTACCTTTGATGATCGACGAATATGAACATCGTTACAATGAAAATAATGGTTTGTTACTAGGAAGTGTGACTACAGCAGTCCCACTTTCAGCGGAACAATTGACTAGACTTGAAGAAAATGTCGCTAAAACAATGAACTATCAAACGGTCGAATTGAAGCAACAAGTTGATTCTAGGATCATTGGTGGGGCAATTGTAGAAGCAGATCATCAAGTGATCGACGGAAGCATTCGGACGCAGTTGGAAAAATTGCGTAATCAATTAAATAGATAGTACAAAGAGGTAGGTGAATCGAATGGCTATCAAAGCAGAAGAAATTAGTGCCTTGATTAAAGAACAAATTGAACATTATGAAAACGTGCTTTCAGTCGAAGAAATCGGTACAGTCACTTATGTTGGTGACGGAATCGCACGTGCGCATGGACTTGAAAATGCCATGAGTGGTGAACTACTTGAATTTTCGAACGGTTCATATGGTATGGCACAAAACTTGGAATCAAATGATGTCGGAATCATTATCTTAGGAGATTTTGAATCCATTCGTGAAGGGGATAAAGTAAAACGCACAGGAAAGATCATGGAAGTACCTGTAGGGGACGCAATGATCGGACGTGTCGTCAATCCATTAGGACAACCCATTGACGGGCTAGGAGAAATCGTGACGGACAAAACACGTCCAGTTGAAGCGATGGCACCTGGTGTTATGCAACGTAAATCAGTCAACGAACCAATGCAAACAGGGTTGAAAGCGATCGATGCGTTAGTACCGATCGGACGTGGACAACGTGAATTAGTTATCGGTGACCGTAAAACAGGGAAAACATCGATTGCAATCGATACGATCATCAACCAAAAAGGTCAAGATATGATTTGTATCTATGTAGCCATTGGACAAAAAGATTCAACGGTACGTACACAAGTAGAAACATTGAAAAAATATGGCGCAATGGATTATACGATCGTAGTCAATGCGGGAGCCTCTCAACCTGCACCATTGCTATACATCGCACCTTATGCTGGAACAGCTATGGGTGAAGAATTCATGTATAACGGCAAACATGTATTGATCATTTTTGATGATCTATCTAAACAAGCTGTTGCCTATCGTGAGCTTTCTTTATTACTTCGTCGCCCACCAGGCCGCGAAGCCTATCCAGGGGATGTTTTCTACTTGCACTCACGTTTGTTAGAACGTGCAGCAAAATTAAGTGATGATCTAGGTGGAGGGTCAATGACTGCTTTACCATTTGTTGAAACACAAGCTGGGGATATCTCTGCTTATATTCCAACAAACGTCATTTCGATCACTGATGGACAAATCTTCTTAGAAAGTGATTTGTTCTATGCGGGAACTCGTCCAGCCGTAGATGCAGGGTTATCAGTTTCTCGTGTTGGTGGTTCAGCACAGATCAAAGCAATGAAAAAAGTTGCCGGAACATTGCGTCTAGACTTAGCAAGTTACCGTGAATTAGAAGCATTTACCCAATTTGGTTCTGATTTAGATGCGGCGACACAAGCGAAATTGAATCGTGGTCGTCGTACAGTAGAAATCTTGAAGCAAAAATTACATGCACCTCTTGCAGTGGAAAAACAAGTAGTCATCTTATATGCATTGACACACGGTTACTTAGACAGTATCCCTGTAGATAGCATCTTAGATTTTGAACATGAGTTATTTGAATATCTTGAGACAAATCATGCAGATCTCTTTGAAACGATCCGTACAACGAAAGATCTTCCTGAAGAAGAAGCGTTGAACCAAGCAATTCAAGAGTACAAAGATATCTTTATGGCAACAAAAGGAAATAATTCTTCAACAGAAGACAAATTGAAATCCATTCAAAATGCATAGTGAGGTGAGATGAATGGGCGCTTCATTAAATGAAATCAAGACACGAATCGCGTCAACGAAAAAAACGAGCCAAATCACTCGTGCCATGCAAATGGTCTCAGCCTCTAAATTGACAAAATCTGAAGCTTCTTCACAGAAGTTCCAGATTTATGCCAATAAGGTGAGAGAAATCGTTACGCATCTAACAGCAACACAATTAACTGACATTGCTTCGGCTAATCCAAGAGGGGATGTCAATTATAATAGTATGCTGATCAGTCGACCAGTTAAAAAAACCGGTTATATCGTGATCACAGCTGATGGTGGGTTAGTCGGTGGCTACAATAGTTCCATATTGAAACAGACCATGTCCATCTTGGAAGAAGACCATCAATCACCAGATGAATATGTCATGATCGCCATTGGTGGTACCGGAGCGGATTTCTTTAAAGCTCGTGACATCAACTTAGCGTATGAACTGCGCAATTTGTCTGATCAACCTAGCTTTGATGAAGTTCGTAAAATCGTGAACATGGCAACGACCATGTATCAAAATGAAGTATTTGACGAATTGTATGTATGTTATAACCATCATATCAATTCATTGACTAGTCAATTTCGTGTAGAAAAAATGTTACCTATTTCAGATTTAGATCCGGGAGAAGCGAAAAGCTTTGAGCAAGAATATATTTTTGAACCTTCAAAAGAAGAAATCTTGACTCAACTGTTGCCGCAATATGCCGAAAGTTTGATTTATGGTGCGATCGTCGATGCGAAAACGGCAGAACATGCCGCGGGAATGACTGCAATGAAAACCGCAACAGATAATGCTGCGAACATCATCGATGATCTGACGGTTTCTTATAACCGTGCAAGACAAGGGGCGATCACCCAAGAAATTACCGAAATTGTTGCCGGAGCATCGGCACTAGAATAGCAAGGAGATTGGAGGAAAAAAGATGAGTTCAGGCAAGATTGTTCAAGTAATCGGTCCCGTTGTCGACGTGGAATTTTCTTTAGACCAATCCTTACCAGATATCAACAACGCATTAGTTGTTTATAAAAATGATGAGCAAAAATCAAAAGTTGTTCTTGAAGCAGCATTAGAATTAGGTGACGGTGTGATCCGTACGATCGCAATGGAATCGACGGATGGACTACAACGTGGAATGGAAGTCATCGACACAAGCAAAGCGATCTCTGTACCAGTTGGAACAGAAACATTAGGTCGTGTGTTCAACGTGTTAGGTGAAACAATCGATTTGGAAGCACCATTTCCAGAGGATGCCCAAAGAAGCGAGATCCACAAGAAAGCACCAAATTTTGATGAATTAAGCACAAGTACAGAGATTCTTGAAACTGGGATCAAAGTCATTGACTTATTAGCACCTTATTTAAAAGGTGGGAAAGTTGGATTGTTTGGGGGTGCCGGTGTTGGTAAAACCGTACTGATCCAAGAATTGATCCATAATATCGCCCAAGAACATGGGGGAATCTCAGTGTTTACCGGTGTAGGGGAACGTACCCGTGAAGGAAACGATCTGTATTACGAAATGAAAGATTCAGGCGTAATCGAAAAAACAGCGATGGTGTTTGGACAAATGAATGAGCCACCAGGTGCTCGTATGCGTGTCGCACTAACTGGATTGACGATTGCGGAATATTTCCGTGATGTCGAAGGACAAGACGTGCTCTTATTTATTGATAATATTTTCCGTTTCACCCAAGCAGGTTCAGAAGTATCTGCCTTACTAGGACGTATGCCATCAGCGGTTGGTTATCAACCAACCTTAGCGACTGAAATGGGACAACTCCAAGAACGGATCACTTCAACGAAAAAAGGTTCGATCACTTCGATCCAAGCAATCTACGTGCCAGCGGATGACTATACTGACCCAGCGCCAGCAACGACATTTGCCCATTTAGATGCAACGACAAACTTGGAACGTAAATTGACCGAACAAGGGATCTATCCAGCCGTTGACCCACTTGCTTCTTCATCAAGTGCGTTATCTCCTGAAATCGTAGGAGAAGAACACTACAAAGTAGCGACTGAAGTACAACACGTACTACAACGTTACCGTGAATTGCAAGACATCATCGCTATTTTAGGGATGGATGAATTATCAGATCAAGAAAAAATATTGGTTTCACGCGCTCGTCGAATCCAATTCTTCTTATCACAAAACTTCAATGTAGCGGAACAATTCACAGGTCTTCCAGGTTCTTACGTACCAGTTGAAGAAACTGTCAAAGGCTTCCGTGAGATTCTTGAAGGCAAATACGACGACCTTCCTGAAGAAGCATTCCGCAGTGTCGGCCGAATCGAAGACGTTGTCGAAAAAGCGAAAAAACTAGGCTACTAGAAAGGGGTGCCCCATGGATCAATATTTAACTGTAAATGTGGTTACTCCCGATGGTTTAGTTTATGATCACCATGCGGCAATCGTTGTTGCACGAACTACTGCTGGCGAACTTGGTATTTTACCACAGCATGCACCCATCATCGTGCCTTTAACAATCGATGAAGTTCGTGTGAAGCGGACAGATTCAGATACACACGTTGACTGGATCGCTGTGAACGGCGGCATCATGGAAGTTCGCGATAACTTAGTTTCAATTGTCGCAGATAGTGCGGAACGTGAACGAGATATCGACGTCACTCGAGCAGAACGTGCAAAACAACGTGCTGAACGCCAAATCGAAGAAGCCAAACAAAAAGAAGATAAGAATGAACTGAAACGGGCAACTGTTGCGTTACACCGAGCAGTGAACCGTATCAATGTATCAAAACATAAGTGATTACTATAATTAACAAGTAATTGAATTATGGAGGGAGAACCACTCCCAAAAGAAGAGATCAGGACAAACACTTATGGGTGCTAATGCAGCCACGTGTGTTTCCTGCTCTCTTTTTTTTATAAACGGTCAACAGTGATGATACGGTAGGTCATCGAATAAACGGTGTTCCAGAAGCAACAATTCAGTGCTGATCGCTTCTGTCACAACCTCTGTCAGAATAACCAAGTGAAGCTAAAATGAGATTCTTCAACTAAGCGTACCCTTTAACGTATACGGTCACAGATTTAGTATACTATGTTAAAACGTTTGAGATTTTTTCCGTTAACGAAGCGTCTCTTCATTAATATTCATTCGATGTCAGAATAAAAATTATTTTTTTAGTGGAAAGAAATGATATTTTTCATCCATTTTTCAGAGTTTGTCAAGAAAATTACAGAGATTTATCATTTTTACAACCAATAATTTCTACTTTTATAAAATTTATGGTATCATCAGTGTGTTAGTTATCAAAAACATTTGTTAGAAAGGGCGTAATGATGCAAGTATATGGTATTGATGCAATCATTCGGATCGTTAGTCATTTGGCATTTATTTACTTAGCCTTTTGGTCTTTGCGTTCTTTACGCGTTGACGCTTTTTTTCGTTCAATGCATACGACACAAATTAGAATGGCAATTGTCCTTTTTTCAATTTTTTTAGGGTATACAGCGAGCAGTTTTTTCTTAGAGATCATTGCGCTATGTCGAAATCTTTTCGTCAGCCTATAATTTTAAAAAAAGGTACTATTTTAAAACAAGAAGTGATATAATAAAAAAGATTTTGAGCGAATGTATACTCAACGGATTTTTTTGGGGGGAACAACATGGAAGAGATCATCGTAAAAGGTGGCAATCAATTAAAAGGAACAGTAAAGATCGAAGGAGCAAAGAATGCGGTATTGCCGATTTTAGCCGCAAGTTTATTGGCTGAAGAAGGAACAACCGTTTTAGATAATGTGCCAATTCTTTCTGACGTGTTCACTATGAATCAAGTGATCCGTCATTTGAACGTAGATGTAGCGTTTGATGAAGAGAATAATCGTGTGACACTTGATGCATCGAGAGAATTAGAAATTGAAGCACCTTATGAATACGTAAGCCAAATGCGTGCGTCAATCGTTGTGATGGGACCATTATTGGCTAGAAATGGTCATGCAAAAGTTGCAATGCCCGGTGGATGCGCGATTGGAAAACGTCCGATCGATTTACACCTAAAAGGTTTTCAAGCCTTGGGTGCAAAAATCATTCAAAAGAATGGTTATATCGAAGCAATCGCCGATCAACTGATCGGAAATACGATCTATTTAGATTTTCCAAGTGTTGGTGCGACACAAAACATCATGATGGCTGCTGTCAAAGCAAAAGGCACAACGATCATTGAAAACGTCGCACGTGAACCTGAAATCGTTGATTTAGCGAATATCTTAAATAAAATGGGTGCGAATGTTTATGGCGCTGGTACAGAAACGATGCGTATCGAAGGCGTTGATCATTTGCATGCAGTCAACCATTCAATCGTCCAAGACCGTATCGAAGCCGGTACTTTCATGGTAGCTGCAGCGATGACTGAAGGCAATCTATTGATCGCTGATGCGATTTCTGAGCATAATCGTCCATTGATCTCTAAATTGATCGAAATGGGTGCAACGATCACTGAAGAAGACGGTGGCGTTCGTGTCATCGGACCAAAACATATTTTACCAACAGATGTAAAAACGATGCCACATCCTGGTTTCCCAACGGATATGCAAGCACAAATGACTGCTATCCAGTTGGTTGCAGAAGGTACAAGTGTTGTGACTGAAACAGTCTTTGAGAACCGTTTCCAACATCTTGAAGAAATGCGCAGAATGAATGCACATGTAAAAATCGATGGCAACATTGCAATCATGGATGGTAATCACGAATTACAAGGTGCTGAAGTCTATGCAACAGATCTAAGAGCAGCAGCAGCGCTCGTATTAGCTGGTTTGAAAGCAAATGGAATCACACGCGTTCGTAACCTAAAATATTTAGATCGTGGCTATTATAATTTCCATATTAAATTGCAACAATTAGGTGCAGATGTGGAACGTGTAAATGTAGAAGAAACACCAGTCGAAAAAACACCACAAACAATCGCTTAAGGATGTGACGAGAGATGACGAGTCCACGCTATATTTTGATAAGTTTGGTAAAAATTTTAGCTGTCATTTTACTTGTACTCCTATTATTCATCATTGGAACAATGATCGGATATGGTTTGATTGGCGGTGGAAGTCCATTCAAGGTCTTTCAACCGAGCTTATGGTTGCATATCTTCGATTTCTTTAGTTAAGTGTGTACACTAGGTAACAGATAAGAGAAGAAGAGGTTGTGGCAAAAGCGTACAGCTCCGAGAAATAAGCGCCAAAATCCGAAAATAGCTTTTCATATTTTTGGGTTTTGGCGCTTATTTCTGTAGGAGTTGCTTTTAGAACACCGTTTATCCGGTTATAGGGGATGGTAAGTGGATGTATGACCAATCCTTTTTTTATATGGAGATGAAAACATGAAAAAATTTTTGATTTATTTAGTTCGCGGATACCAGCGATTTATTTCACCTGCGTTCCCACCAAGTTGTCGGTATTATCCAACTTGTTCCAATTACATGATCCAAGCCATCCAAGTACATGGTGCGCTCAAAGGAACCCTAATGGGAACAGCACGCATCTTTCGTTGCCATCCATTTGTGAAAGGCGGTATCGATTATGTGCCTCGTCACTTTCGTTTGACGCGTAATAAAGAAGATCAATCGATGCCAGACTATAAAAAATACAAAAAATAGAGTCATTGATTTTTATCAGATAGGAGAAAGCGATGTTTCAACAATTGAACAAAAGTGACTTACCATGGGCGTTATTATTAGAAGCCGATCCTGATAAAGACAAAGTGATCGCTTATGTGACCAATGGCGATGGGTTTATCTGGAAAGAGCATGATGAAGTGATCGGTGTGCTTGTTTATGTAATCAGAGAAACGGAATGTGAGATCATGAATGTTTCTGTTGCTGCTGCACATCAAGGAAGAGGAATCGGTGGCAAGCTGATTGATCATGCACTTGAAGAGTTGAGCAAAGAATGCAAACAACCAACAAAAATATTGATCCGTACAGGAAGTATTACGAATCCAGCGTTACATCTTTATCAGAAAAAAGGCTTTAAAGAAGTATCGAGAGAAAAGGATTACTTTATCAATAATTACGCAGAACCAATCTATGAAGAGGGGATACTTCTTAGAGATCAAGTAACCTTAGCCAAAGAATTATAGGATGGAACGAAAGCGTTTTATAATAAAAATATTGTTGAAAAACTATTGAGGAGGAATAAATAATTATGGGGATTTTAGCATTCGATTTTGGCGGTTCAGCTGTCAAATATGGTTATTGGGAACTAGAAACACTAACACATAAAGGTCAGTTCACAACACCAGCTACATGGAGAGAAATGAAAGCGCAATTATCATCAGTATTCCAACAATTATCACAAGAAGTAGCAATCAATGGGGTTGCTTTTAGTGCACCAGGTGTTGTGAATAGCCAACGACAAGTGATTGAAGGCATCAGCGCGATTCCTTATATCCATGGATTTGATATTTATACTGAATTAGAGGAATTGTTTGGTCTGCCAGTCGCTATGGAAAATGATGCGAATTGCGCGGGAATGGCTGAGTTTTATGAAGGTGCTGCTCGTGGCTATCAAAATGTTGCTTTTGTAGTGATTGGTACAGGCGTGGGTGGTGCGATGTTCACTAATGGTGAATTGAATAAAGGCGCTCATCTTTATGGCGGAGAATTTGGCTTGATGTTTCTTAATGGGGAGCATACATTCAGTACATTAGGAACGGCAGTCCAAATGGCGTGGCGGTATTGTGAACGCAAAGGATTAGATAAAAATACCTTTAGTGGAAAAGAAGTCTTTGAATTAGCAGAAAATGACGATCCTCTTGCACAAGAAGAAGTTGAATCTTTTTATGATTATTTAACAAAAGGGTTATTTAGTATTCAGTTTTCATTTGATCCAGAAGTGATCGTATTGGGTGGCGGAATTTCTGCAAAAGAGGGATTATTGACAGAAATCAATCAACGGATGAAAAAATTGACGAGTCATTTTGGGTTGAATGATTTTGATCCATTGATCACCTTGTGTGAGTATCGCAATGATGCGAACCTGATAGGGGCAGCCGCAAATTACCTAGCGCAACAAGAAGCAGGAAAATAAATTATCAAATAGAAGACACACAGTGAATGTTTTCTGCCGTTAAATGTGATAAACTATTGAGGAGGTGGGAAATAATGTCAAAAAAGAATAAAGATATTGAAGTGCGTACCGAAGAGATCAAAAAAACGATCAAAGGGAACACATATGATGTAACGCAGTTATTTATTGGTAAAAAAATGATCGGTGAAATTTTAGCGTATGGACCAAAAGAATTTGAGATTTTCTTGGGAGAAGAAGACTTTGGCAAAGAAAAAAGTCTTGAAAATGCGATAGAAACAGTGATTCGTCATTGGAATTTACACGAATAAAAAAATATCAAAAAAATTTTCAATAAAGGGTTGCAATCACTTGGAAAATTAGGTATTATAACTAAGTCAGGTTGATACAAACCTTTCGGAGGAGTAGCGAAGTGGCTAAACGCGACGGACTGTAAATCCGTTCCTTAGGGTTCAGTGGTTCGAATCCACTCTCCTCCATTTCATTGGGGTATAGCCAAGCGGTAAGGCAAGGGACTTTGACTCCCTCATGCGTTGGTTCGAATCCAGCTACCCCAGTTCCTAGAGTGATCAGTTGAAGATCACTCTTTTTTTTGTGTAAAACACCTTGTTTCTTGCTGATTTTGCTATTATAGGCTAGAGTAGATATAAGAAGAAAAAAAGGAGGCGGCACAAATGAAGTGGAAACAAAAAGTAGATGAAACAGCAGAAAAAATTTACGATATGATCAAATCGGAGAAGTACAATGTAGAGATCCATGTACCGAAAAAATCAGAAAAATTTGTCCAAATCAAAGCGAAACGTCCAACGAATCATACTAAAAAATGGTTGTCTAAAAATCGTTAAGAATAACAAAAGCTCTGAAGTTCACATAATCTTGTGTTCTTCAGAGCTTTTGTTATTTTTCAATCTCGATCCCTAAGACGGTCAAGTGACCATTTCCCACTAATTTGATGACTAAAGTAGCTAATTGCTTTGGTGTCATCTCGGTATCGCTGGTGACCCACCAATGTAAAGTACCGGTAAAAATGGCAGTTATGTATTCTGTGATAAAATCGATAGGTACTTCTAGTTCGTTCTCTGTGATTTTTAGACGATCAAAAATAGTTGCGTATTTTTCAGATAAGAAAATTTTCAATTTTTTCCTGAAAAATTCGATCGAAGTGCCGTCCAAAGTCGTAATAAATATAGCTTTGTTCTCAGCAACCAATTGGTAAATTTGAGTTAAGGCACGGTTGACCCGTTTCAGCTTCAATTTATTACCTTCCATCAAGGGTTCCAAATCTAAGATCGAGGTAAATGTCTGGATAGCGATATGGAATAAATGCTCATAAAGATCTTGTTTGTCTTTGAAATGTGCATAAAAAGTCGCACGATTGATCATTGCTTCATCGGCGATTTCTTGGATCGTGATTCGCTCCATACTTTTTGTTTCTAGTAAACGTAAGAACGCTTCAATAATCATTTTGTTGGTACGTTTCACTCGAAGATCGTTTTTCTTCATCATAAAAATCTCCTTACTTTTGGTCGACAAATCGCTCATGATTGTTGTTTATCTCACAAACTAACAATTATTGCTTATTGCAATCGCTCTAAATCGTTTTAGAATAGATATATGTAGTATAACAGACGCTTTGTTCAATGTTCAACAAAGCGTCTTTTTAAGAAGGTGGCGAGACGATGAAAATGTACGGAGGTATCGATGTAGGTTCAACGACAGTCAAATTAGTGATTCTTGATAACCATGGCGAAACTCTTTTTGCTAAATACGAACGACATTATGCAGATATCAGAAAAGCAACCATCAACATATTAGAAGAAGCCAAAACAACTTTACAAGATCAGGCGATTGCTTTTGCAATCACTGGTTCTGGCGGGATGGGATTAGCGGAACATCTACAATTGCCTTTTATCCAAGAAGTGATTGCATGTACAAAAACGATCGAAGAAAGGATTCCCGAAACAGATGTAGCGATTGAATTAGGAGGAGAAGATGCCAAAATCACCTTTTTTGGTTCTTCTTTAGAACAACGAATGAACGGTAGCTGCGCGGGAGGGACAGGCGCATTTATTGATCAGATGGCAGCACTATTGAAAACCGATGCAAATGGGTTGAATGAACTAGCCAAAGCGTATCAACAGCTTTATCCAATTGCCTCTCGCTGTGGTGTATTCGCTAAAACGGATGTACAACCACTGATCAACGAAGGAGCGGCGAAAGCCGATATTGCTGCTAGTATTTTTCAAGCCGTCGTCAATCAAACGATCGCTGGTTTAGCAGCAGGAAGAAAGATCAAAGGAAAGGTCGCCTTTTTAGGTGGCCCACTTTACTTTATGTCCGAATTGCGCCAACGCTTTATTGAAACCCTTGGCTTATCGACAGAAGAAGTGGTTTTTCCACAAAATCCGCAACTATTCGTGGCATTAGGGGCAGCTTATCACGCAAAAGCTTCAAAGGAAAAGACACTAGGTGAATTAATCCAGAAATTGGAAAGCCAAGAACAAGAGTTGCTTCATCATTCTCGTTCTTTAGCGCCACTTTTTCAGAACGATCAAGAGTTAGCTGATTTTCGCAGCCGACACGAAAAAGCGAAGGTGCAAGAATGCGCTCTAGCTACCCATCAGGGGGTGGCTTTTCTAGGTATTGATGCTGGTTCAACGACGACGAAAGTCACCTTGATCAATCAATCAGGAGAGCTATTATTCTCATTTTATGGAAACAATGAAGGACAGCCTTTAGAAACAACCATCAACGTATTGAAAAATATGTATCAGCAAATGCCCAAAGACTGCTTTATCGGTAAAGCGGTAGTGACTGGCTATGGTGAAGCGTTGATCAAGAGTGCGTTGAAAATCGATATTGGCGAAGTCGAAACGATAGCGCATTATAAAGCAGCAAATTTTTTTCAACCAGGTGTCGATTTTATTTTAGATATTGGCGGACAAGACATGAAGGCAATGACGATCAAGGACGGTGCATTGTCCTCGATTCAATTGAACGAAGCCTGTTCTTCAGGTTGTGGTTCATTTATCGAAACATTTGCTAAGTCATTAGGTTATGGAATCCAAGATTTTGCGGTTGCTGCTATTTCAGCCAAGAACCCTGTGGACTTAGGTTCCAGATGTACGGTCTTCATGAATTCAAAGGTCAAGCAAGTCCAAAAAGAAGGTGCTTCTGTTGGAGACATCTCGGCTGGTTTATCTTATTCTGTGATCAAAAATGCGATCTACAAAGTAATCAAAATCAGAAAACCAGAAGATCTAGGCAATAAGATCGTGTGTCAAGGTGGAACCTTTTACAACGATGCAGTCTTGCGAGCATTTGAAAAAATCAGTGGAAGAGAAGTTGTTCGTCCTTCTATCTCAGGATTGATGGGTGCATATGGTGCTTCTTTGATTGCTCTGGAAGAATATCAAAAAGGGGAAATAAGTGAACTACTCTCCTTCGAAGAATTGTCTCAGCTGACGACAGAAAAAGAACTGACGCACTGTGGGTTGTGTGAGAACAATTGCCTGTTGACGGTCACTTTATTTTCTGATGGTCGGAAACTGATTTCTGGTAATCGTTGTGAACGTGGTGCGCAGATCAAAATCAAAAAAGCCGATAAGAAAATCAATTTAGTGGCTGAAAAATCTCGGCAATTATTCCGTTACCGCTCATTACGAAAAACAGAAGCTGTCAACGGTGAAATCGGTATTCCAAGAGTATTGAATATGTATGAAAACTTTCCACTTTGGCAGACTTTCTTTCGTTCTTTAGGTTTTCGAGTAGTCTTATCCCCTCGATCGAGTAAGGAAATCTACGAACAAGGGATCGACACGATTTCAAGTGATACCGTCTGTTATCCAGCGAAGCTGGTGCATGGCCATATCCAATCACTGATCGATGCTGGTGTTTCCTGCATTTTTTATCCTGGCGTGATCTTTGAGCAGAAAGAGAATAACCAAGCGGACAATCATTTTAATTGTCCCATCGTTCAAAGTTATCCAGATGTCATTAAAAACAATGTTGATGCGATTCGGGAAGGACGGATCGATTACCGTCAGCCGTTTTTGAATCTAGCGAACGAAGCATCAGTGGCAAAGACGTTACACCAAACATTTTCTGACTATGGGTTTTCAGAAGATCAAATAAAAGAAGCTTTACACCAAGGATATGAAGCATTAGCTGATTTTAAAAAAGAGATCCAACAAAAAGGAGAAGAAACCTTAAGGATGCTACATCAGAATAATGAACGTGGCATCGTCCTTGCAGGTCGACCTTACCATCTAGATCCGGAAATCAACCATGGAATTGCAGAATTGATCACACAAGAAGGCTTCCATGTCTTGACAGAAGATAGCATCGCTCATCTAGGAGATGTGGGGCAATTACGAGTAGTGAATCAATGGGTCTATCAATCAAGATTATATGCTGCTGCCCGAGTCGTCGCAAAATCTAAGGAGTTAGAACTAGTTCAATTAAACTCTTTCGGGTGTGGTATCGATGCGGTGACAACTGATCAAGTGGAAGAAATCATGGCGCAATATGGCAAGTTATACACTGTACTAAAAATCGATGAAGGCGCAAATTTAGGTGCTATCAGGATACGCTTGCGCTCATTAAAAGCGGCAGTCAATGCACGAACCAAACAACAATTTCGCCCAACGAAACAATTTCATACACCAGATAAAATCACCTTTACCAAAGAAATGAAGAAAACACATACCTTGTTATTGCCGATGTTGAGTCCTATCCATCAATCTGGTTTAGTTGATGTTGCTTTAAAAGCCTCAGGATATCAAGTCGTTTGTTTGCCAAGAAACAGCGGAAGTGCCATTGATGTCGGGTTAAAGTACGTCAATAATGACGCGTGTTATCCAGCAATCATCTCGATCGGGCAAATAGTCGAGGCATTGGAAAGTGGCACATATGACTTAAATCATACCAGTGTGATGATGACCCAAACGGGAGGTGGATGCCGAGCGACTAATTATATCCCACTGCTTCGAAAGGCGCTTGATGAAGCTGGCTTCCCACAGATACCCGTAGTTTCTGTGTCTTTCGGCAATCAAGGGGTAGAATCTTCTCCTGGTTTTACGTTCACATTGCCATTATTGAAACGTTTAGCGGTTGCTTTTTTATATGGTGATCTTTTTGAACGGGTCATTTACCGTACTCGACCATATGAGATAGAAAAAGGCGCGATTGATGAAATGCACCATCAATGGCTTGAACGAGTGGAACGCAATGTCAAAAATGGTTCTTTGACAAACTTCAACCGAAATATGGCGAAAATCATCCATGATTTTGACACGGTTCCGCTAACGAATCAAAGGAAACCTAAAGTAGGAATTGTTGGAGAGATTCTAGTCAAGTATTCACCTACGGCCAATAATGATATCGTCCGATTATTAGAAGAAGAAGGCGCTGAAGTCGTTGTTCCTGATATCATGGGGTTTATGAATTATTCGATATACAACCAAATCTGGAAATATGAACACTTAGGTCATTCAAAAAAAAGTAAATGGGTCGCACAATTTCTTATCCGCTTGATTGAATATGTTGTAAAGCCAATGGATAAAGCGTTAAGGAAATCACAACGTTTTGATGGAATAACACCAATTCATCAATTAGCAGATGAAGCAAGCCAGATTTTATCAATTGGCAATCAGACCGGTGAAGGTTGGTTTTTAACCGGTGAGATGATTGAATTGTTAGAGAATGATGTCCCTAATATCGTGTGCATGCAACCATTTGGCTGTCTACCAAATCATGTCGTTGGAAAAGGGGTATTCAAAGAGCTGCGTCATCGTTACCCAAAAGCCAACATTACTGCAATCGATTATGATCCAGGTGCTTCCGTAGTCAATCAATTGAATCGCATCCGTTTGATGATGGCAACGGCCATGAAAACATTGAATCCATAATTTGTCGGTTGAGTTTAGCAAGAAAGCCTTTTTGATTTTATCATTTACGAGTAAGAATAGGCATACTTGTTACTTTAAGTACTCATTGAACAGGAGCTAAGATAAAAAAATTTCTTTCTAAAGGTTATTGTGTCGGAGGGTGAGGCAATGGAATGAACAGCATGGTGGGCTCTTTTTTGTTGAGAATTAGGTATATACCAGTTATAATAAAATAGAAATGAAAGGACGGGTAGATGTTATGTCGAATCAATTACCGGTATATATACAAATTCACGATCAAATCAAAAGTGAAATCGAGCAAGGCGTCTGGAAAATCGGAGATCGTCTTCCTTCAGAAAGAGAATTAGCCATCAAGTTCAATGTTAGTCGAATGACTTTAAGACAAGCGATCCAAAACCTAGCCGACGAAGGAATCCTTGAAAGAAAAATTGGATCAGGTACCTACGTGGCACGAGAAAAGGTTCAAGAAAAAATGTCTGGTGCAACCAGTTTTACCGAAATCATGGAATCACAAAATCGTGTGCCATCCAGTCGAACGATTTCTTATTTTCTCACGTCACCGAGTTCGAGTGAAATGGAGAAATTGCAACTAAAAAAAGATGATACCATCTTACGAATGGAACGTATTCGTTTTGCTGATGATATCCCTATTTGTTTTGAGATTGCGAGTATTCCGCAAAAAATCATCGACGGATACAGCAAAGCAGAAATTACGGAGTCACTGTATCGAACACTCGAAGAAAAAAGAGGGAACAAGATCGGTGCGGCGAAACAAACAATTTCAGCAGTCTTAGCTTCAGAAAAAATTGCTGAATATTTAGAGGTCAAGCGAGGAGATGCCGTTTTACGTTTAAGACAGATTTCTTACTTTGAAGATGGCACGCCATTTGAATACGTACGTACCCAATATGTCGGCGACCGTTTTGAGTTTTATTTAGAAAGATGATCGTTCATATTGAATAAAAAGACCAGAGAATAGTCATCGGCATAACTGCCTCCTATTCTTTGGTCTTTTCTATATGATCCGGCTTAGTCTCTTGTTTGAATGAGTTGTTCATAATAAGAAACAGCTCCTTCAGTAAATGTCACTTGACCGCTCAAAAGTTCAATGATAGCTTCTTGGAACGCAGTGACCTCTTTTTCATTGATCATGCAAACAACGATGACTTTTTCTGTATAGCGGATTTCTTTCACATTCACCTGCTGAAGTGCCAAGAAGTTTTCTATTTTTCCTAGTTGGGGATAGGCAATATGAATCGATAGTTCTTGTTGTAATGTCCCTTCAACAATGCCGATTTCTTGTAATGCGTGGGAAACCGAATGCGCATATGCACGAATCAAGCCACCTGCACCTAACTTGATCCCGCCGAAATAACGAGTCACAACAGCAGCCACATTGATCAGTTCATTTTTTTTGATGACTTCTAACATCGGTACACCGGCAGTTCCACTTGGTTCACCATCATCACTGCTTCGTTGGATCTCATTTTTTTCACCAATCACGAACGCACTGCAATTATGATTGGCTTTCCAATGTTCTTTTTTCGTTTCTTGGATAAATTGTTTTGCTTCTGCTTCTGTTTCTACTCGTTTCAGTGAGCAGATAAAACGTGATTTTTTTATTTCAAGCTCACTTTGACCATTTTCTTTGATCGTGTAATAACGTTCTAACATCTGTTTCACTACTTTCATTGTTTGTTCTCGTCTCTTTTCAAGTATAGAGAATTTTTTTCTGCATGACAATTATGTTAATAGTTGCTTAACGAAGGGAATATGGGATAATAAAGAAAAGTGAGGTGCGTAACATGAAAGAACGAGTCAAAAAGTATGATGCCATCACTCATTATTTAAAGACAAATGGTGGCTCTCAAATCACGCTGACATTTACTCAAATCGATGAGTTGCTTTTTCCAAGTAGTGCCTTGCCCCGTTCTGCACGAGAAAGTACTGATTGGTGGGCGAACGACTATAAACATCCTGAAAAAGGCGCCTATGGCTGGATCAATGCTGGCTATGAAGTGGTGGTCATCAATTTAGAAAAAGAATTTATCGTATTCAATCAATTAGTCAAATCCAGTTGGTTGTTTGACGAATAACTATTTTTCTAGCTGTTGATCCAATCTCTCGATTCAAGTCCAATTTTAGGTCTAGCTACATATATCAGTATGATCTGAGTCCGAAAGTTTCTGTTAAAGAAATGGTCCGCGGATTCAGTTTCATACTTTTTTTGTTTTCCATTGAAATCATCGCGTTCGTTCGTCCGCTGATTAGCTGATTTTCTAATTGGATCAATCCGATTGATTCTGCATGAAGGATTTCTTTTTTTGCGTATCTATTTTGCGAAGGGAGAGAAGTACACATGCACGCGGAAGATTTTTTTGGCAGACGATTATTAACTAGAGAAGTATATGGGAATGAACATTCTTATAAAAAATTGAACTATGAAGTGGTCGATGCAGTCACAGTAAAAAAGAAGCAGCTTTATTGCAATCGTTGCAGTCAAACGACCCCTTTGAAATCAGCAAGGCTCAATGCGTCTACCTACTACTGTCCCCACTGTCTGTTTTTGGGGCGTTGCGATACCCTGCAACAGCTCTACTTATTCGAACAACCAAATGGAAAGAAGCGTCATGTAAATCACTATTGGGAAGGTCAATTAACAACACTACAACAGCAAATTTCAGATGATCTATGTGAACGATCGGGTGAGCATTTGGTTTGGGCAGTTACAGGCTCAGGCAAGACAGAGATGCTTTACGCCAGTATCCACGCTACCTTAGCTAAAGGTGGGAGAGTTGCTATCGCCTCACCAAGGATCGATGTTTGTCAGGAATTATACCTACGACTTAGCCAGGTCTTCCCAGAAGAAACGATCCGCTTGCTTCATGGGAAATCAGAAGGACCTGATCGCTATGGTTCTTTAGTGATTTGTACGACGCATCAGTTGTATCGTTTTTACCGAGCATTTGCTCTTTTAGTAGTAGATGAAGTGGATGCTTTTCCATTTGTGGGGGATCAAGGGTTAGCTTATGCAGTGGCAACCGCGCTACAAAGAAATGGCCAACTGATATATTTAAGTGCGACACCCGATGACCAGTTATTGAAAAAAAGCCGAACAGCTATGAGTGTTCATCAGTTGGCTTTACGCTTTCATCAGCGATTATTGCCAGAACCGAAACTGCTTTTTTGGGATCAGTGGGCAAATCGCTGTTTGCACCCAAAAAAGAATCAACGATTGTGTCGCTTGATCCAAGAGCTAGTCAAAGAAAACCATGTGCTATTGTTTTGCCCGAGTATCTCTTTAATGGAGCAATTGGAGAAACAATTAAAAAAACAATTGCCTTGTCGTATGACATCCGCCTCTTCAAAAGATGAAGCACGTAGTAGCAAAGTCCAAAATATGAGAGAGCAACACTACGATGTGTTTTTGACCACGATGATCTTAGAGCGTGGGGTGACTTTTGAACGGATCTCAGTCATTGTTTTAGGCGCCGACCATCCGGTATTCAGCAAATCATCACTGGTCCAAATTGCTGGACGTGCCGATCGAAAGGGAGGATTCACGAATAGTCAGGTCTATTTTTTCTATGAAGAAAAGACGCGTGCTATCGTAAAAGCGTGTAAAGAAATCAAACAAATGAATAAAAAAGGAAAAGAGCAACGAGATGAAATGCGTATATTGTAAGAAAATATTTAGCAGAAATATAACAATCGGTGAATTGCTTGGACTGAAAAAAGTAGCGAGATGTTGCCAGGAATGTCAATTCTTATTTCAACGAATACGACAGAAGAGTCGCCACCAGTGTGAAGGCTGCCAAAAAGTATTGAATAAACAGGCGATTGATCAACATGACTATTGCCGAGATTGCTTGAATTGGCAGGCACGTTACCCTGACTATCGTTTTTGTCATCGTGCGTTCTTCCGCTACGATCAAGCGTTCCGTACTTGGCTCAAACAATATAAATTCATGGGGGATATCCTGTTGGCACATACATTTAGCGTAGAGTTGCAAGAATTGCGAAAACAATACAAGTCATTTGTTTTTTGTCCGATTCCATTGTCTACAGAAAGGATCAACGAAAGAGGATTTAACCAAGTGAGTGAACTATTGAGAGCTGCTGGGCTTCCTTTTCAAGAATTGCTGATCAGAGAAAAACACCATATACCACAATCCAAGAAAACAAGAGTGCAACGTTTGATTACGACCCAACCATTTGTTTATCAGCCATCTACACCTACAATCAAAGGGGAAAATATCTTGCTGATCGATGATGTTTATACGACTGGCCAAACGATGTTCCATGCAGCGTCCTGCCTTTTGGCGCAGTCACCCAATAAAGTACAGACGTTCTCACTTGCTAGATAAGCTTTTTGTAGAAACAGTAGTAAAATGACAGCGATTTAGTTTGCAAATGCTTACGAGTTCGATATAATAGAAGTAAGAAGAGGGAAAGAGTGGTCCTTCTCCTTCTTGATTGTGGTAGATGAAAGGGGTAGTTTTTATGTTTAGATATAATGTACGCGGCGAAAATATCGAGGTAACTGAAGCGATTCGTGACTACGTAGAGAAAAAAGTAGGAAAATTAGAACGTTATTTCAGCGATGCTCCCGATGCTACGGCGCATGTGAATTTAAAAGTTTATACTGAAAAAACAGCAAAAGTGGAAGTTACGATTCCATTACCTTATCTCGTATTACGTGCCGAAGAAACTTCACCTGATCTATATGCAAGTATTGATTTGGTTGTTGATAAATTGGAACGTCAAATCCGCAAATTCAAAACAAAAATCAATCGTAAATCTCGTGAAACTGGTTTGAATACAGCAAATGCGGCGGTTATGTTCAATAATGAAGACGAAGAAGAAAATGAGTCTGAATTAGATATCGTTCGTACAAAACGCTTGTCATTGAAACCAATGGACAGCGAAGAAGCTGTTTTACAAATGAATATGTTAGGCCATAACTTTTTCATCTTTGAAGATGCAGAAACGAATGGTACAAGCATTGTTTACCGTCGTAAAGATGGCAAATATGGATTGATCGAAACTGATTGATAAATAACGAAATAATAACATGAAAAAAACTTGCAGTGGTCTCGAATGACTACTGCAAGCTTTTTTTTCGGATTGGATAGATAAAAAGAATATGAAATAATTATGAAGATATCACTTTAATTGACTTAAGTTATTTCATTTATCCACAACTAATGATAAAATAAGAAACAGAGTCTACATAGTTTGGATATTATATAAAAGGAGATTAAACAACGCATGGCCAATTTTATTCGTTCGATTATCGAAAATGATAAGAAAGAACTAAAACGTTTAGAAAGTATTGTAAAGAAAATCGAAGCTCATGCTGATGATATGGCAGCATTAACAGATGAACAATTACAAGCAAAGACAACCGAATTTAAGGAAAGATATAAAAAAGGGGAAACATTAGATCAACTTTTACCAGAAGCTTTCGCAGTCGTTCGTGAAGCAGCAAAACGCGTATTAGGGTTGTACCCTTACCCTGTGCAGTTAATGGGGGGGATCGTCCTTCATGATGGAAATATTCCAGAGATGCGTACCGGTGAAGGGAAAACCTTGACTGCTACGATGCCTGTTTATTTAAATGCTTTGACAGGAGAAGGCGTTCACGTAGTTACTGTCAATGAATACTTGTCTACTCGTGACTCCAATGAGATGGGTGAGTTATACAACTTCTTAGGTTTGACAGTTGGTTTGAATATCAATTCAAAATCAGCAGATGAAAAACGTGAAGCCTACAATTGTGACATTACGTATAGTACAAACAACGAGCTAGGGTTTGACTATTTGAGAGACAACATGGTTGTTTATCGTCATCAAATGGTACAACGTCCATTGAACTATGCGATCGTCGATGAAGTCGATTCGATCTTGATCGATGAAGCAAGAACGCCATTGATCATTTCTGGACAAGCAGAAAAGTCAACTGCGTTATATACGCGTGCTGATAACTTTGTCAAACGATTGAAAGAAGAAGAAGATTATAAAATCGATGTTCAATCAAAAACGATCAGCTTGACTGAAGCTGGAATTGAAAAAGCGGAAGAAACTTTCGGTTTAGATAACTTATATGATATCGAAAATTCTGCTTTAACGCATCATATCGATCAATCATTACGCGCAAACTATATCATGATTTTAGATATCGACTATGTGGTCCAAGATGGAAAAGTAATGATCGTTGACCAATTTACTGGTCGTATCATGGATGGACGCCGTTATTCTGATGGCTTGCACCAAGCGATTGAAGCCAAAGAAGGCGTAGAAATCGAAGATGAAACAAAAACGATGGCATCGATCACATTCCAAAACTATTTCCGTATGTACAAGAAATTATCTGGTATGACAGGGACAGCGAAGACAGAAGAAGAAGAGTTTAGAGAAATCTACAACATCCAAGTCATTCAAATCCCTACAAATCGTCCGGTCATTCGTGATGATCGTCCAGATTTGTTATATCCGACATTGACAAGCAAGTTCAATGCAGTCGTTCAAGATATCAAAGATCGTTACCGTAAAGGACAACCTGTTCTTGTAGGTACCGTCGCTGTTGAAACGTCTGAATTGCTTTCTGATTTATTGAACCGAGAACGCGTACCTCATGAAGTACTAAATGCCAAAAACCACTTTAAAGAAGCCGAGATCATCATGAATGCTGGTCAAAAAGGGGCAGTTACGATTGCAACGAACATGGCTGGTCGTGGTACGGATATCAAGTTAGGTCTAGGTGTTCGTGAGTTGGGTGGCTTAGCTGTTATTGGTACAGAACGTCACGAATCAAGACGTATCGATAACCAGTTACGTGGACGTGCAGGTCGTCAAGGAGATCCAGGGATGTCACAATTCTACTTGTCTCTTGAAGATGACTTGATGAAACGATTCGGTTCGGAACGAATCAAAGCTTTCTTGGAACGCATGAAGATCGGTGAAGAGGATGCAGTGATCCAAAGTAAGATGTTGTCGAAACAAGTTGAATCAGCGCAAAAACGTGTAGAAGGAAACAACTACGACACACGTAAAAACGTTCTTCAATACGATGATGTGATGCGTGAACAACGTGAAGTCATCTATAAACAACGTCAAGACGTGATCATGGAAGAAACAAGTCTATCTGAACCATTGATGAATATGGTCAAACGAACAATCAGTCGAGTAGTGGATGCCCACACGCAACTTGAGAAAGAAAACTGGAACCTTGAAGGAATCGTCGACTTTGCTGGTAGTACACTTGTCCATGAAGACAGTATTTCAATGGCTGATCTAGAAGGCAAGACACCACAACAAATCAAAGATTTCTTAAATGAAAAAGCACAAGAAATCTTTAATACGAAAGCTTCACAATTAAATGGTCCTGAGCAATTGCTTGAGTTTGAAAAAGTCGTGATCTTACGTGTTGTCGATTCAAAATGGACAGACCACATCGATGCAATGGATCAATTACGTCAATCGATCGGACTACGTGCCTACGGACAAAACAATCCACTTGTCGAATATCAAACAGAAGGCTACAAAATGTTTGAAGACATGATTGGTGCAATCGAATACGAAGTAACACGTATCTTTATGAAAGCAGAGATCCGTCAAAACGTCCAACGTGAACAAGTGTCTCAAGGACAGCCTGTTCAACCAACAGAAGGCGGCGCGAAAGAAAACAGTCGATTGAATGTGAAATCACAGCCTGTCAGTGTCAATAAAGTTGGTCGTAATGACCCTTGTCCATGTGGCAGTGGTAAAAAATTCAAAAATTGTCACGGCAAGAATGAAATGTAATCTTTCCTATTGAAAGAAATCGTTCATACTGAACAATAAGATTTGATCAATTCAGAAAAGGAACTTCCCTCATATGAGAGTGATCGTTCCTTTTCACAAACTAAAATAGATAGGGAATCTTAAAGCACTATTTTTTGTTTTATGACTTCCCTGAGGTCAAGCAGTACTGAGCCTCAAGAAATAAGGTGGAATCCGCAAAAATCGTTCGTTGAATTTTTGTGGATTCCACCTTATTTCCGAAGAGGTTACTTTTGGGACACACTACCATTAAGAACGGAATGAAAAAGGGAAAGTGGCAAGCTTGTCGCATCTTATTCTTTCTGTTCGTTCAAGATTCTGGTAGACTAAACAATGAAGATTAGACAGAAAGAAGGAAATCGAAATGGAAATTTCTGAAATTCGAAACCTCCTAACCGAAATGCAAGAGAAAGTCACAAGTTTTAGGGGGTCTCTTTGACTTAGATCAGCTGGAAGAAGATATTGCTGAAGCAGAAGCAAAAATGGCTGAACCAGGTTTTTGGGATGATAGTGAAGCTGCACAAAAAGTGATCAATGAAAATAATGCAAACAAAGAAACCTATGATCAGTTCAATGAACTCGCACAAGAGCTAGAAGAACTAGAATTGATGGTGGAAATGTTACAAGAAGAGCCAGATGCGCAAATGCAAGAAGAAGCACAAGAGCGAATCAGTGCGTTAGCTGAAAAAATGACGACTTACGAATTAGCCATGTTACTAGATGGACCTTATGACCGCAATAACGCCATCGTCGAGCTGCATCCAGGTGCTGGGGGAACAGAATCTCAAGACTGGGGAAGTATGTTGTTACGAATGTACACCCGTTGGTCAGAGCAACACAACTACCAAGTGGAAATGTTAGATTACCAAGCTGGTGATGAAGCTGGAATCAAAAGTGTGACATTATTGATCAAAGGGCATAATGCTTATGGTTATTTGAAATCAGAAAAAGGCGTTCACCGTCTGGTTCGGATCTCGCCATTTGATTCGGCGAAACGCCGACATACGTCATTTTGTTCGGTCGATGTCATGCCAGAATTAGATGACATGATCGACATCGAGGTCAATCCTGATGATTTGAAGATCGACACTTACCGAGCAAGTGGAGCGGGTGGACAGCATATCAACAAAACAGAATCTGCTGTACGGATCACGCATTTGCCAACAGGAACGGTCGTTGCCAGTCAGGCACAACGCTCACAATTAAAAAACCGTGAACAAGCGATGGGGATGCTGAAAGCGAAACTTTATCAATTGGAAGTTGAAAAGAAAGAACAAGAAGCAGCAGCACTACGTGGGGAACAAATGGAAATTGGCTGGGGCTCACAAATCCGTTCTTATGTTTTCCATCCTTATTCGATGGTCAAAGATCATCGGACCAATGTAGAAACAGGAAATGTCCAAGCAGTGATGGATGGCGAGTTAGACCCATTCATCGATGGCTATTTAAAAATGCACATGTAGCTTACTCACGATTAATAGTAAATTGAAATAAAATTGTAAGATTTCGAAAGCAAGCTGAAACATTCCCATGCTATAATGACTAAAGACTGAAAAGATATGGAGAGAACGCCATGATTGAAATGAAGGATGTAATGAAGAAGTACTCAAATGGTACCACAGCTATCCGAAATCTCTCGATCGTCATTGACCAAGGAGAGTTTGTCTATGTAGTAGGACCATCTGGTGCTGGTAAATCTACATTCATCAAGTTGATGTACCGAGAAGAAAAAGCAACGAAGGGCACGCTGAACGTTGCTGGCCATGATCTGATAGATATCAAGGATCGTGAAGTACCTTATTTACGTAGAGAAATCGGAGTAGTTTTCCAAGACTATAAATTGTTACCTCGAAAAACAGTATATGAAAATGTCGCGTATGCGATGCAAGTCATCGGCAGAAAACCTCGTGACATAAAAAAACGTGTCATGGAAGTTTTAGATTTAGTCGGCTTGAAACATAAAGTACGTGTTTTCCCAAGTGAATTGTCAGGTGGGGAACAACAACGTGTTTCGATTGCCCGGGCAATTGTGAATACACCAAAAGTATTGATTGCAGATGAACCGACAGGAAACTTAGACCCGGAAAACTCATGGGAAATCATGAAGTTGTTGGATCGAATCAATGCCCAAGGAACGACTGTTGTTATGGCTACACATAATAGTACGATCGTTAATACAATTCGTCACCGCGTAATCGCCATTGAAAATGGCCGGATTATTCGTGACCAAGCGGAAGGGGAATATGGATACGATGATTAGAACCTTTTTCCGCCATTTATTAGAAAGTATCAAAAGTTTAAAACGTAACGGTTGGATGACTGTCGCATCAATCAGTGCAGTAACGATCACATTGACATTAGTTGGAGTATTTATGGCAATCATCATGAATGCGACTAAATTAGCTGAAGACATCGAAGGTAACGTGGATGTTTCTGTGTTCGTTGATATCGGAACGAATGAGAAAGATATGGAAACGCTCGAAAAGGAATTGAATGAGCTTGATCATGTCAATAAAGTTGAATTTTCAAGTAAAGACCAAGAATTAAAGAAAATCCAGGATCAAATGGGTGATTCTTGGAGTTTATTTGAAGGAGACGGTAATCCGTTATACGATGTGTATGTTGTAACAACGACACAACCTTCTTATACAAAAGAAGTTTCTGAAGAAGCTGCGAAGTTAAAAAATGTTTTCCGTTCGGATTATGGTGGTACTTCGTCTGACCGAATCTTTAATATTGCTGCGGCAGTGCGTACATGGGGATTAGCAGCAGCTGCCTTGTTATTGTTTGTCGCGATGTTCTTGATCTCAAATACGATTCGTATCACGATCATTTCACGGCAAAGAGAGATCCAGATCATGCGTTTAGTTGGTGCCAAGAATGGCTATATCCGTTGGCCTTTCTTCCTTGAAGGTGGTTGGATCGGTTTGATCGGAGCCATTATTCCTGTATTGATCCTCACTTTTGGGTATCAGGAAGTATACAGATTGCTCAATCCAACCTTGTTGCGCTCAAATTATTCATTGATACAGCCACAGGATATCGTTTGGAAAATTGACGCATTGATGGCCGGTATTGGTATCATTATTGGTTCATTAGGTTCGATTATTTCAATGAGAAGATTTTTGAAATTTTAAACAAAGATATGAAGCAGACCAGTGGGAGCGATCCTGCTGGTTTTTTTTATAAAATTTTTTTTATACGTAAAATCTATTTTATAGAAAAATATACTTACTCTATCCTGTCTATCTATAGTATTCTAAGAAAGTCGGTTTTTCTGATAGACAAATCAGTGGTTTTTCTTTACTTTAAAAAACAACTTCGCTATCCTAAGGAGGATAGCCGGATAAGAGGTGAGGCAATGGATATTATTTTTGACAATTTTTCGACGATCTTACTACTTACGAATACATTATTATCTTTAGTGATCGTTTTTACCGAAAGAAAAGAAACTGCTCAAACTTGGGCATGGTTACTTGTACTGACTTTTATCCCGATCCTAGGGTTTTTCCTTTACATTTTCTTTGGACGTGGGATTTCAAAAGATAAGATTTTTGATTTGAAGATCCAAGGAAAGATCGGTAAGAACTTAGAAATCGAAGAGGATCGACAGGCATTGATGCGGGGATTATATCCACATCCTCCGACTGGGCAAGTGGATGTCAAACAGTTGATTTATATGTTAACTGTTGGAGAAAGCACACTGTATACCACAAGCAATGACGTTACGCTGTTCACCGATGGAAGAGAAAAATTTGATCGTTTGATCGAGGACATTGAACAGGCAACTGATCATATCCATCTACAATATTATATTTATCGTAGCGATAGCTTAGGGATCGAGGTATGCCAAGCATTGACTTCTGCTGTCCGCAGAGGGGTGCAAGTAAGAGTTTTACTGGATGCATGGGGATCGACGGAAGTTTCAACCAAATTTTTCCATGAGTTAAAAGAAGCTGGTGGAGAAGTTGCTTTCTTTTTTCCTCTTTTTGTTCCTTATCTGAACCCGCGAATCAATTATCGAAATCATCGAAAGATCGTAGTAATCGATGGGAAAATTGGTTATACGGGTGGATTCAATGTGGGAAATGAGTATTTGGGTCTCGTGCAAAAATTTGGTTATTGGCGAGATAATCATTTGCGTATCTATGGTGAAGGAGTCTATGCGTTACAAAATCGCTTCTTGATGGATTGGAATTCTCAACATACAAAAGAAGTAAACTATGCGGCGCGCTTTTTCCCAAGTATTGCATCAACTGGTGAGATTGCCTTACAGGTCGTGACGAGTGGACCTGATTCAGAACATGAACAAATCAAAATGACGTACCTTAAAATGATCTCATTGGCTAAGCGGGAGATTTTGATCCAAACGCCTTATTATATTCCAGATGAATCAATCCATGAAGCGTTGAAATTGGCATTGTTATCCGGTGTAAAGGTCCATTTGCAGATCCCAAATAAACCAGATCATCCATTAGTCTATTGGGCAACGTATTCTTTTGCCGCTGAATTGATCGAATATGGTGCTGTCATTGAAACATATGAGAATGGATTCATCCATGCGAAAACAATGATCATCGATAGCGGGATCGTTTCTGTAGGTTCAGCAAATATCGACGTTCGTTCTTTCCGGTTAGATTTTGAGGTCAATACACTGATCTATGACGAACGGATCGCTACCCAAGTGCGAGGGGCATTTTTTGAAGATTCAAAGGTTTCTGATCGTTTGACAAAAGAACGTTACGAGGCTCGGGGCTGGATGATCAAGCTAAAAGAAGGATTGGCTCGACTTGTTTCGCCACTCTTGTAAAAAACTGAACAAAAAAGGACATGAAATACACTCATAAGAGCAGACTTTCATGTCCTTTTCTATCGGGGCCATTTCTGTAGTTTTATTACAAGAAATGGAGAAAGCGTCTCGCAAGAGCGGGAATTAACTTTTGGGGTATTTCTTGTTTTTTGGGGAAAGCAAGAAATAAGTTAATGCTTGCTTGATACAGAGACACATTTCAATGCCAGTATAGCATAGAAAAATTTATTGAGATAGTATTTTTTTTAATTAAATTAAATTATTTGTTATTTAATAAAATCAATTGATTTTCAAGTAATAGTGAAAATGTTAAAATGGAAATACTTTAGGATTGAAGGAGATTTCTAATGAAAAAATTACGATTAATAATACCAATGATAGCACTATTTATAACAATGTCTGGGTGTTCAAACCTGGTCGACCAAGGAGAATCGATCACAGCGGTGGGATCATCCGCTTTACAACCTTTAGTTGAAACGGTTGCTGAGACATATCAATCAGAAAATCCCGGCAAATTTGTTAATGTACAAGGTGGCGGAAGTGGTACTGGTTTATCGCAAGTCCAATCAGGCGCTGTTGAGATTGGTAATTCCGATTTGTTCGCAGAGGAGAAATCAGGGATCGATGCGTCCGCACTGATCGACCATCGAGTAGCAGTAGTGGGCATCACACCAATTGTCAATAAAGAGGTCGGCATCGAAAACATTTCGATGGAAGATTTGAAAAAAGTATTTACTGGTGAACTGACGAACTGGAAACAACTAGGTGGAAAAGATCAGCCAATCGTGATCTTGAACCGTGCAGCAGGTAGTGGAACGAGAGCTACTTTTGAAAAATGGGTCTTAGACGGTGAAACAGCGATTCGTTCCCAGGAGCAAGATTCTAGTGGGATGGTCCGTCAAATCGTTGCTGATACGCCAGGAGCAATCAGCTATGTCGCATTCTCTTACGTATCAAAAGATGTGGATACACTGAAAATCGACGGAGTTGAGCCAACAGACGAGAATGTCACAACGAATGATTGGACGATTTGGGCATATGAGCATATGTATACGCGAAAAGACACAAGTCAATTAACGAAAGACTTTTTAGCCTATATCTTATCAGATGAAGTGCAAAAAAATATTGTCGGTGATTTAGGCTATATTCCAGTGTCGAGTATGAAAGTTGAACGCGATTGGGAAGGTAATGTGGTGAATTAACCATCTTTACACAAAATTTACAAAGTTAGCAAAAAATTTACATGTTATTAAAATCAAATTGATATTCGCTTAGTAGACTGTATAGGTATGTTAAAGGACCAAGGAGGAATCATCTGTGGAAGATGTAAAAAAAGCACTAGTAACTAAATCCAAGCGCTCGAAAATGGAACAACGTGGAAAGTTTATCAGCTTTTTATGTATTGCATTGATTGTAGTGGTTGTTTTAGCAATATTTTATTTTGTTGCCAGCAAAGGGTTAGCGACCTTTTTTGTTGATAAAATCAATGTTTTTGATTTCTTATTTGGAACAAATTGGAATCCGAGCGCACTCGGACCTGATGGAAAACCAATGGTAGGAGCCCTACCAATGATCGCGGGTTCGTTTATCGTTACTTTTTTATCTGCGATCATTGCAACACCTTTTGCCATCGGAGCAGCTGTGTTCATGACAGAAATCTCTCCGAAAAACGGAACAAAGATTTTACAACCGGTCATTGAACTGCTTGTAGGTATTCCTTCAGTTGTTTATGGTTTTATCGGTCTATCCGTCATCGTTCCATTCATTCGTGGCATTTTTGGCGGAACTGGTTTTGGTATTTTAGCCGGAACATTTGTGTTGTTCGTAATGATCTTACCAACGGTTACGACGATGACAGTCGATGCGTTAAAAGCCGTACCAAGACACTATCGTGAAGCTTCCCTTGCGTTGGGCGCAACGAGATGGCAAACCACATATAAAGTAGTCTTACGTGCAGCAATTCCTGGGATCTTGACAGCTATCGTCTTTGGGATGGCTCGTGCCTTTGGTGAAGCCTTAGCGATCCAAATGGTTATCGGTAATGCGGCATTGATGCCAACAAGCTTTACCACTCCAGCTGCAACGCTGACATCGATCTTGACGATGGGTATCGGTAATACGATCATGGGTACCGTTGAAAACAACGTGTTATGGTCTTTAGCCTTGATCCTACTCTTGATGTCATTATTCTTTAATATCGTTATCCGCTTGATTGGTAAGAAGGGAGAATTGAAATAATGAATGCAAAACGTTCTGATAAAATAGCAACAGGTGTCTTATATGTGATTTCAGGCATCATCGTCCTGATCCTCGCTGCGTTGCTTCTTTATATTTTAGTTCGCGGTATCCCGCATATCTCATGGTCATTCTTGACTGAACCATCAAAAGCGTATCAAGAAGGTGGCGGGATCGGTATCCAATTATTCAACTCCATCTATTTACTGATCATCACGATGATCATCAGTTTTCCGATTTCACTCGGTGCAGGGATCTATTTATCTGAATATGCAGGGAAGAACTGGTTGACAGATGTGATCCGCACATCCATCGAGATTCTTAGCTCATTGCCTTCTGTTGTTGTCGGTTTATTTGGATTCTTGGTTTTCGTTATCCAATTCCAATATGGGTTCTCGATCATTTCAGGTGCGTTGGCATTGACAGTATTCAACTTGCCTTTATTGACTCGTACGGTCGAGGAATCTTTACAAGCTGTCCATTATACCCAACGTGAAGCTGGTTTAGCTCTAGGATTGTCTCGCTGGGAAACAGTGCTTCGTGTCGTCGTTCCAGAAGCGACACCAGGTATTTTGACAGGGGTCATCTTGAGTTCTGGTCGTATTTTCGGTGAGGCCGCAGCGTTGATCTATACCGCTGGTCAAAGTGCGCCAGCCTTAGATTTTACTAACTGGAATCCATTTAGCATTTCAAGCCCGATCGGTATCTTCCGACAAGCTGAAACACTAGCTGTCCACATTTGGAAAATCAATACAGAAGGAACGATGCCCGATGGTGTTTCCGTTTCAGCAGGAGCTTCTGCAGTATTGATCATCGCTGTGTTACTATTCAACTTTGGTGCTCGAGCAATTGGGAAACGTCTGCACCGTAAAATGACTTCAGCTTAAGGAGAAGAAGCAGAATGAAAGAATATAATATGAATGAAACCAACATCATCAAAATGGGCGCTGAAAAAGATATCGCGCTACATACAGATGATTTGCATGTATGGTATGGCGATAACGAAGCCATTAAAGGTGTCAATCTTGAATTTGAAAAGAATAAAATCACTGCATTGATCGGACCATCAGGGTGTGGGAAATCCACTTATCTACGTTCATTGAATCGAATGAACGATGGGATCGCAAACACGAAGATCACTGGAAAGATCATGTATAAAGATGTGGATGTCAATGCACCACAAATCGATGTTTATGAAATGCGTAAACGAATCGGTATGGTGTTCCAACGTCCGAATCCTTTTAGTAAATCGATCTATGACAATATTACGTTTGCCTTGAAACAGCATGGTGAGAAAAACAAACAAAAACTAGACGAGATCGTCGAAACTAGTTTGAAGCAAGCGGCATTATGGGATCAAGTCAAAGATAGTTTGAATAAAAGTGCTTTGGCGTTATCAGGTGGACAACAGCAACGTCTTTGCATCGCTCGCGCAATCGCGATGAAACCAGATATTTTATTGCTTGATGAACCAGCGAGTGCGTTAGACCCAATTTCAACTGGGACTGTCGAAGAAACGTTAGTCAACTTAAAAGAAGATTATACGATTATTATTGTGACTCACAATATGCAACAAGCTGCCCGAATCAGTGATTACACTGCGTTCTTCTATCTTGGAAATGTGATCGAGTATGACAAGACGAATAAGATATTTACTAGACCTAAGATTCAGGCAACTGAAGACTATGTGTCCGGTCATTTTGGTTAAGACGGAGGACTTGCTATGACAAAAGAAATTATTTCATCAAAAGATCTTCATCTGTATTATGGGGAAAAAGAAGCCTTGAAAGGCATTGATCTAAGTTTCAATAAAGGCGAGATCACTGCGATGATCGGACCATCTGGTTGTGGGAAATCTACTTATTTACGTTCATTGAATCGTATGAATGATTTGATCCCTGGTGTAACGATCACTGGTAGTGTCGTATACAAAGGCAATGATATTTACAGTCCTAAAACAGATATCGTTGGACTGCGTAAAGAAATCGGTATGGTGTTCCAACAACCAAATCCTTTTCCATTTTCAATCTATGAAAATGTCATTTATGGGTTGAAAATCAAAGGTGAAAAAGACAAAAAAGTGTTAGACCAAGTAGTAGAAGAAAGCTTGAAAGCAGCATCTGTTTGGGAAGATGTCAAAGATAAATTGCATAAAAGTGCGTTGTCTTTATCAGGGGGACAACAACAGCGAGTGTGTATCGCCCGCGTGCTAGCTGTCAATCCAGAAATTATTTTATTAGATGAGCCTACTAGTGCCTTAGATCCAGTCTCTACTGGTAAAATAGAAAGTATGTTATTAGAGTTAAGAGAACGTTATACGATGATCATCGTGACTCACAATATGTCACAAGCATCCCGTATCTCAGACAAAACAGCTTTCTTCTTAGATGGCAATTTGATCGAGTTTAACAATACGAAAAAAATATTTATGAATCCAGATAAAAAAGAAACGGAAGATTATATCTCAGGACGATTTGGATAAGGAGGAAAGAGGATGTTACGAACACAATTTGAAGAAGAATTATTGAACCTTCATAATCAATTTTACGAAATGGGCATGATGGTTAGTAATGCGGTGCATAAATCAGTGCGCTCTTATACAAAACACGACAAAGTTCTTGCAAAAGAAGTAATTGAAAATGACATTATGATCAATGATATGGAAACACGATTAGAGAAAAAAAGTTTTGAAATGATTGCTTTGCAACAACCGGTGACAACTGATCTACGAACGATCATCACAGTAATGAAAGCAAGTTCAGATTTAGAGCGTATGGCCGACCACGCAGTTTCTATCGCTAAATCAACGATTCGTCTTAAGGGAGAAACAAGAATTCCTGAAATCGAAAAAGAAATCTCTGATATGTCTGATTATGTCAAAAAAATGGTAGATAATGTCTTAGTCGCTTACGTTAAAACAGATGAAAAGGACGCACGTACGATTGCAAATATGGATCATCGTGTCAATGAATCCTTCAATCGGATCTACAATGCAACGATCAAAAATATGCAATCAAATCCCGAAACTGTCATCAGTGGAACAGACTATGTCAACGTAGCAAGTTATTTAGAGCGGATCGGTGATTACGTAACAAATATCTGTGAATGGATCGTGTATCTAGCTACAGGTAAAATCACTGAGTTGAACACAAATCATAACGAAGAGACTAATCAAAGATAAAAATCATTCGCTGATTTTTGTCAAATGCTGATCAGTATTTCTGAGAAATAAGCGCCAACTTCCGAAAAGAGAGATATATTTTTGGAAGTTGGCTTTTTTATTAATATAGAAGACAATTATTCGAGATTTGCGATGATTAATTGTTTGTTGTTATCCATTCCATCAATTTTAAGGATCAGGTACATTAGACATCCTGTTCCTTCTAAAAATGAATAAACGGTGTTCAAGAAGTAACACTTCGGACATAAGTCAAAAAAATCAAAAATGAAAAAGCCATTTTTCGATTTTTCTGCCTTATTCCTTAGTGCTGATCGCTTCTTTCACAACCTCAGAAAGGAAGGCGTATGCAGAAAAAAAATCGATTATTGATCAAATGTTTGATTCTTTGTAGTTGTTTTGTGGCCGCATGGGTAATCCAACATGCCACTGAATGGTACGAAGACCCAATCATGCAAGTACAGCAAGTATCGCTAGAAAATGAACAACAAGTAATCAAAGGAGAATTGATGAATACGCAAGCGAAAGGAACAGAACTGACTCTGTTTATTCCGCACCAAGAAAATCAGATCGAACATGCAAAAGCTAAGACGAATCAACTTTATCTCGTACGTAAAATTGGAGATGAGTGGCAGATACTCAGCAAAAAAAATGACGGCTGGTTATTCCTTTTTACCAGTTTATTTATCTGTTCACTCTTATTCGTAGGCGGAAAAGCAGGCGTATTCACTTTGATCAGTGTAGGACTCAATCTCTTGTTATTGATTTTACTTCTTCAGGGTTTCACGCAGACTCAAGGGATATCATTGGTGATGACGAGCATCCTTTTTGTCTTTCTAGGAACGATCATTTGCGTTCTTGCCTTAGATGGTTGGCAACAAGGTGGACTGATAAAAATCGTCGCAACGATGACGAGTGTAGGTGTAGCTTTTCTAATTTGTTTGTTCGCAATGGATTATTTGAACGATCAAGGATTACGGTATGAGGAAATGAGTTACTTGACTCGACCGTATCGTTCCGTTTTTTTAGCTAGTTTATTAGTAGGGATGACTGGTGGTGTGTTGGATACAGTTGTCACAGTCACGACTACTTTAGATGAGTTGGTGAGTAAACAACCAAAAATAACGGTGAAACGATTGTGGCAGTCTGGTCAAATGGTGGGACAAGATGTAATTGGCTCCATGACGAATATCTTACTATTCGTATACGTCAGTGGGACGATCCCGATGTTACTTGTATACTTTAACAATGGTTGGCCCTTGAGAGATGCAATTGAGTTGCACCTCTCGTTGGAATTGCTACGTGTGATCAGCGGAAGTCTAGGTATTGTCCTTTCAATTCCCATTACACTTTTCTGCTATTTAGGCCATTTGAAGTATCGGAGGGCGATTTGATGAATGTACTTTTGCTCTTAGCGCTTCTCTTAGTGCTATTGATTTTACTGGTTGGTGGGAAAAATGGGTTTTATACGATCTTAGGGCTGTTCATTAACGTCCTATTGTTTTTCCTTCTATTGCTCCTGTATCATTTTCGTTTGCCAATATTACCAAGTGCCATCGTGATTTTTTTGTTGATCACTAGTGTCACATTGTTTTTTGTTAATGGCTACAATCTTAAAATGAAAGCAGCTTTTCTTAGTGTATTACTTTTTTTAGTGGTTTTCTTAGTGGTGACTCCGTTTCTTTCTGAATTAGCGATCCAAGGGTTTACAAGGATTGAATTAGATGAGCTGACAGGGTTCGATTTGCACGTACCCTTGGATTTTTTCGCATTGACACGAGCAATTTTATTGATCAGTGTGAGTGGAGCCGTGTTAGACGCAAGTGTATCTATCGCTAGTGCGACCTATGAAGTATACGTCACAGATCCATTACAAAGCTATCGTGAATTAGTAAAATCGAGTATACGGATCGGTAGAAAAATTTTAGCTACAACAGTAACGACATTGGTTTTTGCTTTTATGGGAAATTGTTTAGCCCTGATATTATGGTTTATTGATCTAGAGTTGTCTTTTGGCCAGTTGATCAACGAAAAAACTTTCGTTTTGGAGTATGTGACTGTAGTGGTCACGACAAGTGCAGCGATCCTTGTTTTACCGATAACATCAGTCATTTCTTCAATTTTATTCACTCGACAGAAAAAATCATCCTAAGAATGAGAGAAAGTTACAACTTAAGTCCTATGACTTTTTCTTCAAATCATTGCATAATGTGTATGTAAGGAAAAGCTTGCAAACAATTTTTGCTATAAGGAGGCAATTTCCATGAAAGAAAGAGAACGTATTTTAGAATTAGTTAAAAAAGGCATCCTTTCAACAGAAGAAGGTTTAGACCTATTGGAGAGTATGGCAACTGAAAAAGATGAAAAGCAAATCGCAAAAGAGGCAGATCGTGTACATGCTGATCGTAAAGAAAAAGATCAAGCAAGCCGTTTGGTCGATGAACTTGAAAATGGCAAAGCTGAACGTGAAGCAGTAGAACCAGATCCGAGACAAAAAGAACAAGAAGACAAAGAGAATCTAGAAAAAATCTTAGATGAATTGGCGACTGAAGCGAACAAAACTTCTGCGCATTTAGATGAGGTCAACGCAAAACTTTTTGAAAATAAAATTGCACGCAATGAAAAACAGGAAACATTGATGCAATTGAATACAAAAGAAGAGTTGGATCAACTAACAGAAGAAGAATTGACACAACGTCAACAATTGGAGCAAGAAGTCAAAGAACTTGAAGAAGCTGGAGATCTCTTATCTGAAGAACGGATCAAGCTTGAAGCTGAATTAAAAGATATCCGCAAAAACCAATGGTCTGAGAAAAAAGACACCTTTGCTGAGAAATTTGACTTGCCAGAAGATTGGAAAGAACAAGCAAATGACACATTGAACCAAGTCGGCGAAAAAATGACTGAAGCTGGAAGTCAACTAGGTAAATTCTTAAAGAAAACCTTCCAAAATGTTTCTGTCACAGTGAATGACAATATGGAATGGAAAGATGTCAGCTTGCGAGTACCTGGCATCGCTACAACTAAATTTGAACACGAATTTTACTATAGCGCACCACAAGCAAGTATTATCGACATCAAAGCGGCAAATGGGAATGTAACCTTGAAAACTTGGGATAGCGAAGACGTAAAAGTCGAAGCGAAAATCAAGCTTTATGGAAAAATGGGTGCAGAGCCTTATGAAGCATTTGCTGAACGCAGCCAGATCGAAGTCAATGAAGAACATATTTCTTTCCAAATCCCGAACAAACGTGTACGTGCCGATTTAGTCTTCTACTTACCAAAACGCACGTATGACCATACAGCAATCAAATTACTCAATGGTAATATTGTAGTTGAAGACTTAGATGTAAAAGATATTTACATGAAATCAACAAACGGCAATATCTTGGTTGACCAAATGGCTGCAACGATGCTTGAGATTGGTGGAGTCAACGGGAATATCGATGTCCGTAATGGAGATATTTTAGATTCAATCATTGAAACAGTCAACGGTACAGTTACTTTTGGCGCAACACCAGAAAACTTAGCGATTTCATTAGTCAATGGGGATGTTCGTCTGACAGTGAAAGAAGATCGTTTGAAGAAAATCGAAGCAAGCTCAGTCAATGGTAACGTAAAAGTTGCATTGCCAACAACCATCGGTATGGACGGTCATGCAAAAACAAGTTTAGGTAGTATCAATAGCCGCCTGTCTGATTATGAAGTGATCCGTGAAAAGAAAGAGCGCACGAATCAAATGTTAGAATTCCGTCGCGTTTCTGAAAATGAAATGGCGAAAATCGAATTGTCTACTACAACAGGTAGTATCTATTTAAAAGATACAGATAAATAATTTTTTCGCTTCGTCCTTCAGAAAGAAGAAGGCGAAGCGAAAATCATACTTATAAGAAACAAATAATAGGTTTATTATTTCAATAAATCTTCCGGAGTAAGATTGTTTTAGTATCTTTCTTCCATTAAAATAGGAGAACAGAGGTGAAAGAAAATGAAAAAAAAGTTGACAAAATCAAATAAAAATATTGTATTGACTGGTACTTTAGCCGGGATTGCTGAATATCTTGGGATTGATCCAACAGTTGTTCGTGTCATTTACGTCTTCTTGAGTTTAGTTGCATTCGGAAGCCCAATTATTTTATACATTCTGTTGGCTTTACTTGTGCCTTCAGGAAAGAATAATCAACGTCGTTATGGACATGACAACGACTATTATCAAAAAAACAACTACAGAGAACAAACGAATAAACGAAAAGAGGCAGAGAAAATCAACGATGACGAATGGAGTGACTTTTAATGTCTTATCTTCAACGTATTGTTGTTAGTACGCTGACGTTTATCTCTCTGGCAGTTATTTTTCCAAATATGATATTTGTGAATAGTATTTGGACCGCAGTTGTGGCGAGTTTTGTTCTTTCTGTGCTGAATCTATTAGTCAAGCCATTCATTATGTTTTTATCGATCCCCTTTACCTTGTTGACGTTTGGATTATTCACTTTTGTGATCAACGCATTGATTTTACAAATGACCTCCTTCTTTGTCGGAGCAGCTAATTTTAGCTTTTCATCATTTGGATCAGCTATAATGATTGCAGTGATCATGTCATTCGTAAATATCATCGTTAGCAATCGTAATATGAACAGGAATCGTTAGAAAACAATGCAAAGGACAATAAAGCACAATCAAATAAGTGGAAAGAGGAAGTGGCAATTGTCGCTTCCTCTTCTTATTTCTAAAGAAATGATAGCGATTTCTTGATCGGTGCTTGCCATAAAAAACGAGTGTAATGAAAAGGATATCCCTTGTTTTTTTTATTGGTAGTACTTTTATCGATAGAATGATAAAATAAAAGAGAACAGTTTAATAGAAATGAGGTATACGAATGGCAGAAATGGTAAAAGTTAGCCAATTAGTAGAAAAACTATCATTAGAAATCGTCACTGGTGACGAACAAAGTTTAAATCGTGTCATCGTAACTGGTGATATCTCCAGACCTGGACTGGAATTGACCGGTTATTTTAATTATTATTCTCATGATCGACTACAATTATTTGGAAGCAAAGAAATCAGCTTCGCAGAGCGGATGATGCCAGAAGAGCGTTTGATGATCATGCGTCGTTTATGCAGTGAAGACATGCCAGCCTTTATCATCTCTAGAGGTTTAGCTGCACCGGAAGAAATGATTCAAGCTGCGAATGAACATGGCATGGCTGTCTTGAGGTCGCCGATCTCAACCTCACGTTTACTTGGTGAATTATCGAGTTATTTAGATGGACGATTAGCACCTAGGACAAGTGTTCACGGCGTCTTAGTCGATGTCTATGGATTAGGTGTCTTGATCCAAGGAGATAGTGGGATCGGTAAAAGTGAAACAGCATTAGAACTGATCAAAAGAGGCCACCGATTGATTGCAGATGATCGAGTGGATGTATATCAACAAGATGAGCTAACCGTTATTGGTGAACCACCGAAAATCCTTGAACATCTGATTGAGATTCGCGGAATCGGGATCATTGATGTGATGAATCTTTTTGGTGCCAGTGCAGTCAGAGGATCGATGCAAGTCCAATTAGCTGTCTACTTAGAAGCTTGGGCAAAAGAGAAAAAATACGATCGCTTAGGGTCTGAAGATACTTCTGTTGAAATTGCGGAAGTAGGTATTCCGCAAATCAAAATACCTGTGAAAACTGGACGAAATGTCGCGATCATCATTGAAGTTGCTGCGATGAATTTCCGTGCGAAAACGATGGGATTCGATGCAACGAAGACATTTGAAGAAAGATTGAGCCGTTTGATCGAAGAAAATTCAAACGGACAATAGCTAGGAGTGAAAGTATGATTGCACAAATCAATCGGGTCGCTTTTGACCTTTTAGGCGTTCCTATTTACTGGTACGCATTGATCATTGTTTCAGGCATTATCATCGCCATGTGGTTAAGTAGTCGAGAAGCAGTAAGAGTAGGAATGAAAGCAGAAGACGTCACTGACTTTATGTTATGGGGATTACCGCTATCGATCATTGGCGCACGCTTGTATTACATCTTGTTCGATTTACCACAGTATATTGCAAATCCGATCCAAATATTCAATATCCGTTCAGGCGGACTAGCGATTTATGGTGGTCTGATTGCAGGAGGTATCACATTATATTTTTACACGAAATATCACTTCATTGATGTCTGGACGTTCTTGGACATTGCTGCACCTAGTGTTTTATTAGCACAAGCAATTGGGCGCTGGGGAAATTTCATGAACCATGAAGCATTTGGACCAGATACAACAAGGAGTTTCTTAGAAAGTCTATATTTACCGAATTTTATTATTGATAATATGTATATCGATGGGATCTATCGACAGCCAACTTTCCTTTATGAATCGGTGTGGAGCCTTATTGGCGTGATCATCCTCTTATCACTACGGAAAAAAACGCATCTTTTGAAAAAAGGGGAAATCGCACTGATTTACTTGATATGGTATAGTTTTGGTCGTTTCTTCATCGAAGGAATGAGAACGGATAGTCTTTACCTTTTAGATACGATCCGTGTGTCACAGCTTTTATCTGCTGTGCTATTCATTGGAGCAATCGTTCTATTCATCTGGCGTCGGAAAAAAGGCAACTTACCAGATTACGACCGATCTTTAGGCAAAAATCAATTCATTATCTAAAGTCCAAGTCGAAAAAAATGAAAAAATTTGCAGGAGTGGTAAAATGAAATATAGGGTAGCGGTTTTAGGTGCTGGCTCGTGGGGAACAGCATTAGCACAAGTGCTTGCTGAAAATGGTCATGACGTTCGACTCTGGAGTCACCGTGCTTCACAGGTTAATGAAATCAACCAAAAGCATACCAATGAGCGTTATTTACCAAAACACCAATTACCCAAAATGATCATCGCATATTCGGACATGGCGAAGGCTGTTTCTGATGTAGATGCTGTTTTGTTCGTAGTACCGACTAAGGCGATTCGTTCTGTATGTCAAGAACTCGTTGAGGTCTTACAAACAAAACCAGTGATCATCCATGCAAGTAAAGGCTTAGAACAAGGAACACACAAGCGGATCTCAGAAGTCCTAGCAGAAGAGATCCCAGCAGAAAAGAGACAAGCAATCGCTGTTTTATCGGGTCCAAGTCATGCAGAAGAAGTGGCTCGTCACGATATTACGACGATCACTGCTGCGAGTACGGAGGCAGATGCTGCTAAATTTGTTCAAACACTATTTTTGAATCATTATTTCCGAATCTATACGAATCCTGATGTCATTGGGGTTGAAATGGGTGCCGCTTTAAAAAACATTATTGCAATCGGTGCAGGTGCAATCCATGGCTTAGGGTTTGGGGACAATGCAAAGGCAGCTATCATGACAAGAGGATTAGCAGAAATCAGCCGGTTAGGTGTTGCTATGGGAGCAAACCCGTTGACCTTCATCGGACTGAGCGGTGTCGGTGATTTGATTGTCACTTGTACAAGTATCCACTCGAGAAATTGGCGTACCGGTAATCTGCTTGGACAAGGCCATGAATTAAGCGAAGTCTTGGATAATATGGGCATGGTCGTGGAAGGTGTCCAGACGACACGTGCCGCTAAAGAGTTAGCTGAGACCATGGGGATCGAGATGCCGATCACTCAAACGATTTATGAAGTGCTATATGAGCACAAGAACATAAATGAAGCAGCGACAGAGATCATGTTGCGCGATGGTAAAAAAGAGAATGAATTTCACTAACATTTTTAAGGGAGAGAAAAAAATGAAAGTAAAAAAAGCAGTGATTCCAGCAGCAGGTTTAGGAACAAGATTTTTACCTGCAACAAAAGCGATGGCAAAAGAAATGTTGCCAATCGTTGATAAACCAACGATTCAATTTATCGTAGAAGAAGCGTTAAAATCAGGGATTGAAGACATTTTGATCGTGACAGGGAAAGCAAAACGCCCAATTGAAGATCACTTTGACTCAAATATCGAATTAGAAACGAACTTAGGCGAAAAAGGAAAAACTGAATTACTGAAATTAGTAGAAGAAACAACGGATGTAAACCTTCATTTTATTCGTCAATCACATCCTAAAGGGTTAGGACACGCGGTTTTACAAGCAAGAGCATTTATCGGCAATGAACCGTTTGTTGTCATGTTAGGCGATGACATCATGGAAGATGAAATCCCATTGACACAACAACTGATCGACGATTATGAGCGTACACATGCTTCAACGATCGCCGTGATGCAAGTACCACACAAAGATACATCTAAATATGGAATCATCAATCCAGGGGAAGAATTAGAAGACGGCTTATTCAATGTCAAAGATTTTGTTGAAAAGCCTGAACCAAGTAAAGCACCAAGTGATTTAGCAATTATTGGACGCTATTTATTGACACCCGAGATCTTTGATGTCTTAGCAGAGCAAAAACCAGGTGCAGGTAATGAGATCCAATTGACCGATGCAATCGATACATTGAATAAGACACAACGCGTATTCGCACGTAAATTTACGGGAAAACGTTATGATGTCGGCGACAAATTTGGTTTTATGAAAACAAGCATCGAATATGGATTGACACATCCAGAAGTGGGTGGACCATTAAGAGAATACATTCTATCATTAGGCAAGTCTTTAGCAGCAGAGACGCCTTCATCTTTCAATCAATCAACAGAAACTTCTGAACCAACTAACAAAAAGTAAACAAGCGAGATGCTTCAGCTGCTGATCAAAATGTAGGTAGTTGAAGCTTTTTGCTATTTTTTATTTGTTTAAAAAATATGAAAATGCTATCCTTATAGCAAGAAGAGGAGAAGGAGGCTTGATTATGACAGTTGGAGAAATTGCTGGCTTGATTGCAGCAATTGCTTTTGCAATACTTGTGGTCTTTCTAGTACGTGTATTGATTCGATTAGCAAAAACGATTGAAAAAGCAGAACAAACAGTAACAGAAGCAAACACAACGATTGAAGTCGTTACCAAAGATGTTGATCTTTTATCGAGACAAGTCGAAGGCTTGTTAGTGAAAAGCAACGAATTGTTGAATGATATCAACGGAAAAGTAGCAACGATCGATCCTTTATTTACAGCTGTCGCTGATTTGAGCGAGAGTGTATCAGAATTGAATTCTTCAAGCAAACACATCGTTACAAAAGTTGGTGGCATTGGTAAAACAACAGCAAAAGCAACTGTTGCCAGCAAAGTCGGTGGGACTGCAGTGAAATTCTTTAAACATAAAAAACCAACAACAGATACGACAGGAGGAAAATAATCATGGCAAAAAAAGGTGGATTTTTACTAGGTGCAGTGATTGGTGGTACAGCCGCAGCAGTGGCAGCATTGCTACTTGCACCAAAATCAGGTAAAGAATTACGTGATGAATTAGCAGCACAAGCGGATGATTTTCTAGATATGGCTTCTGATTATACAGAGATGGCAAAAGAAAAATCAACTGAATTGACAAGTATCGCAAAAGACAAAGCGCATGATCTTTCACAACAAGCAGGCGATTTAGCTGGTAATGTCAAACAAACAGTCTCAGACGCAACAGCCGACGCAGGAGACGAATCAGAAGATATTTTAGTGACATTGAAAGAGCAATCAGCTGATTTATCTGATCGTTTCAAAAAATCAGCTGCTGATTTAGGCGACACAGCAGCTGCTGCGAAAGAAGACATCATGATCGACATCAAAGATACAGCAGACCAAGCAGGTAGTACTGTAAAAGAAGGCATTGACGAAGCTAAACCAGTAGCTGAAGATGCAAAAATCTTGTCTGAGATGGCAAAAGAAGATGCAGCTACTGCGAAAGAAGATCTAAAAGATACATTTAAATAAGCAACACTAAAAAGTGAGCAAGAAAAGGCACGATCAGGAAACAACCTGATTCGTGTCCTTTTTTCTCTAATCTTACGTGGAGAGGATATTGTAAATGATTGAGATCAAGAAAAGCGATTCCGAAGAAACAGAAAAGAAAATCATTGGTCTGCTGAACGAACAATATATGCAATCATTTTCTACAAATGAACATTTAACAACTCAAACCATTTCAATCAGTGCATCTAAGGATGATAAGTGGATCGGTGGCGCAGTGGCATCTTTATTTGGAAATAACTTGCATCTATCATTACTCGCCGTAGATCAATCGTACCGTCACGAAGGCATCGGATCGCGATTAATAGAAGCGGTTCAACAAACAGCTTTGGAAAACCAGTGTTTGTATATGACCGTCAATACGCAAGATTATCAAGCTCGAGAGTTCTACGAAAGGCATGGCTTTGAAGTGTTTGCTTCGGTGGAAAATATGCCTTTTGTTGGCACAACAAAATTCTATTTAAAGCAACAAATAGCAAATGAATAGGTATCAACAACTAACGGATATCAGAAAAAGCAACTAAAAAAATAAGCGATAACCCGAAAATAGTTTCTACTTTGGGGTGATCGCTTATTTACAGGTCAAAACGCTTCTTTCACAACCTTGATAAACGGTGTTCGAAAGCCAGCTCCTTCAATATTAAGTCAAAACTTGAAAAAATATGAGAAGCTATTTTCTCAAGTTCTGTCTTAATACTCGGAGCAGAACGGCTTTCTCACAACCTCGATGAACGGTGTTCAAGAAGCAACACTTCAATAATAAGCCAAAACCATCAAAAATGAAAAAGCCATTTTCGATGGTTCGGTCTTATTACTCAGTGCTGAACGCTTCTTTCACAACCTTACTCCACCACTAATAATTCTTTTGGTGTTGTTGTAAATGGGATACAACCGTCACTTGTGACATAGACGCAATCTTCGATTCTTACGCCTACTTGATCAGGGATATAAATACCTGGTTCTAATGAGAAGCACATGCCTTCTTCGATCACTAGATCATTGCCTGCCACTAGTGAGGGATATTCATGAACCGTTGTACCAATACCATGACCTAGACGATGATTGAAGTATTCACCGTAGCCGTAGCTTTCAATGACGTTACGTGCGACTTGATCAAGTTCAGCGGCTGTGACGCCTGGACGAACAGCTTCTTGAGCTGCTAATTGGGCTTCAAGCGTGATTTGGTAGATTTTCTCTTGAAATTCTGTCGGTTTTTGGAAGGCAACTGTTCGTGTCGCATCACTACAATAGCCATCCCATACGACACCTAGATCGAACAAGACAAGTTCATTTGGTTGGATCGTGGTACTTCCAGGTGTTCCATGAGGGCTTGCTGCATTTGTCCCCGCTAAAACTAGCGTGTCAAAAGACATTTGAGATACCCCTTGTTTTTTTAGTTGATATTCGATTTCAGCAATAATTGCTTGTTCCGTTACGCCTTCTTTGATGGAGCGAAAACCAATTTCAAAAGCTACATCTGCCCATTTTCCTGCCGCAATCAATTGCTCTTTTTCTTTTGTTGTTTTGATTAATTGCAGACGTTGGATGACTGGAGTCAGGTCAGCAAATCGGACACTGCTTGTCATTTGTTGCGATAACGCGTCAAAGCGATCAACCGTCAACGCATTTTTTTCGATCCCGATCGTTTTTATTTGTGGATAACGGGTGCGGATCTCTTGCCCGATCAATAGCCAAGGATCTTCACTATCAAGATAACCTCGGACATCATAGGCCCAAGGACTATTTTGTGCATCTTCTACTTCTAGCGCTGGTGTAAACAAGAAAGGATCTTGATCAAGTGGAAGAAATAGAGCTAGTACACGTTCGTGGGGTTCACTTTCATAACCAGCAAAATAGGCGATATGACCTGGATCACTGATATAAGCAAGGTCGATTTCTTTTTGAGCCATCCATTGGCGTAATTCATTGATTTTTTCAAGATTCATTTGGACATCCTTCTTTCGCATTTATGGCATGTTTCGATAATTCATTGTACCACTCTTGTAAAAAAAGACCAATTGACTAAAAGTGAAAAAGGTGATTTTTTTCATGAAAACGCTAGTAAAACGGTTGCAATTTCTGTCAATCTTTGATATCCTGTTTTAGAAATGTAAATCGTATTTTCAGAAAAGATATAAAAACAGAATAGGAGAACAACGATGGAAAAACAAACTATCACTATTTATGACGTAGCGAGAGAGGCAAATGTTTCGATGGCTACTGTTTCACGTGTTGTCAATGGGAATCCAAATGTAAAACCAGCTACAAGAAAAAAAGTATTGGAAGTCATTGACCGCTTAGATTATCGACCAAATGCTGTAGCTCGTGGTCTTGCAAGTAAAAAAACAACGACGGTTGGGGTCATCATCCCAGATGTCAGCAATATGTTCTTTGCTTCATTAGCACGTGGGATCGATGATGTGGCAACGATGTACAAATATAATATCATTTTGGCAAATTCAGACGGAAATGACCAAAAAGAAGTCAACGTACTGAACAATCTTTTAGCCAAACAAGTTGACGGTGTGATTTTCATGGGGCATCATATCACAGATGAAATCCGTGGCGAATTCTCACGTTCAAAAACTCCAGTTGTTTTAGCTGGTTCGATCGATCCAGACGAACAAGTAGGAAGTGTCAATATCGACTATACTTCAGCGACAAAAGATGCAGTAACTAAATTAGCTAAAAACGGCAATAAAAAAATTGCCTTTGTGAGTGGTGCATTGATTGACCCGATCAATGGCCAAAACCGTTTGAAAGGCTACAAAGAAGCGTTGAAAGAAAACGGACTGACTTATAGTGAAGGTTTGATCTTTGAATCAAGCTATAATTTTAGAGATGGCTTGTCATTAGTAGAACGTATCCACAATAGTGGAGCAACTGCTGTTTATGTAACGGATGATGAACTAGCAATCGGTATTTTAGATGGCTTGATTGACCGTGGTGTCAAAGTACCAGAAGAATTTGAGATCATCACAAGCAACAACTCTTTATTGACTGAAGTTGCTCGCCCACGCTTGACAAGTATTACGCAACCATTATATGACTTAGGTGCGGTATCAATGCGTCTATTGACAAAAATGATGAACAAAGAAGAAGTAGAAGAAAAAACAATCATCTTACCATATGGAATTGAAGAAAAAGGTTCAACGAAATAAATCGATTGGGAGAAACATCAAGCGATTGATCGAATAAAACGATAACTAAAAGTAGCTGAAATGACAAAGAATAGTCGTTTTAGCTACTTTTTTGTGGAAATAGCAGGGTCAATGCTTCACCAAAGACAAGTAAAAACGTATAAAAAATGAGCCTGATCTTGATATCATTTATCAAGACCAGACTCATTTTTTTGAAAAAGAATAGTGGACTCAGATTGTTTTATTAATCGTCGTCTTTGTCATCCTCTTTGTTCTGGGGATTCTCACGTTCGAATGTTCCGACAGTGTTCCAGTAATCTTTATAATTTTCATCTGTTCCACCTACACCAAATTTAAAGGTGCTTTTCTCAGGACCATTTTTTGCCCAAAGAGACTCGACAGTTTTGCTAGGTGTATTGATCGATCTTCGGTCAACGGTCACTTTTCCAGGTAATTGTCCTGTAAAGGCAGAAACGTCTTCTTTCTTCACATCAGAAGCAAGTGTGAATTTCTGATCGGTACCAAAAATCGTTGGGTTTACTTGATACACTTGATTGATCAAGTTGGCTAAATATTTGGATGAACGCAATCTTGCTTGGGCATCCATTCCGGTATTATCATCGTGTCCTGCCCAACTACTGATCGTGACAGATGGTGTAGAGACAACCAACCATGAATCTCGGTAATCATTCGTTGAACCAGTTTTACCGATCCAGTCTGCTTGGCCTAAGCTACCATTGAGACTAGTGATATCATCTTTGAATGGTGTGGTGATTTTTTCATTGATAACGCTACGCAACATATCATTGACGATCGAAGCTGCGGCTTCGGAAAAGACACGCACTGGTTTAACTTCGTGTTGATAAATAACATTTCCATCATTATCAGTGATCGCATCAATGATATATGCTTGCTGGAATTCGCCATTATTTGCTAATGCCTGGAAGCCATTGGTTTGTTGAAGAGTAGTGACATCGACTGTTCCCAGTGGTGCCGATTCAACGCCCCAGTTGGCATTCGCGGGATAGTTCATTTTTGCTAGATATGTCTCATAGGCGTATTGTTTTGATCCGCCATTGTTCAAAACATCTTGATATAAATGGTAAGCAGGGATATTGTTCGACCATTCCAATGATTCACGAATCGTTTGGAAAGTATTTGAGCCTTTATTCGTCGCATTGACGATGTCTTCACCGGCATTTGCGCCTTCTTGCCAAGTGGTTGCATAGTCAGAAACACGTGATTCTGAACCAACTAAGCCCATATCGATCGCTGGGCCATAAACCAACATCGGCTTGATCGATGAACCGGCTTGTCTTTGAGTATCAAAGGCATGATTATTTTGGTTCAGCGCATAATTACGACCACCGACAAATCCATAAACTCGCCCGGTTTTATTATCCATCAGAACATTACCGGTCTCAACAGGCGTGCCTTTCCCGTCATCAAGTAAGTAACCATAATTGGCAACACCTGCTTGCATCGCATCATAGATGCCTTTATCGATCGTTGAATGAATCGTGTAGCCTTGATTTTGGATCGTTTGTTCTGCACGTTGATAGTAGGCATTGTAGACGTCTGTATCGGATAGATCTGCGTTATCTTTTTCTCCCAATTGTCTAGCAATGATATCGGTCGCGGCATTCATGACCGTGTAATATAAGAAGTCACGGTCAGTTTGTTCTGCCACTTGTTGACCTAAGAAATCTTTTGTTAAGTCATAGGCTTTTGCTTCTTCATATTGTTCTTTTGTGATTTGGTGTTCACGATACATGCTAAATAGCACGATGTCTTTTCTTTCTAAGCCGGCAGTAAGGTCTTCTTTCAATGCACCTGTATTGGTATAAGGGCTATAGGTGATCGGACTTTGTGGCAAACCTGCGATAAATGCGGCTTGTGGTAAGGATAAATCGCTCGCATTGACACCGAAGATCCCTTGCGCAGCTTCTTGGACACCGGCAATATTTTGGCCTTTATTGTTTCTTCCGAAAGGCGAAACATTTAAATAAGTGGAGATGATTTCGTCTTTGGTAAAATGTTTCTCGACTTGAGCAGCTAATAAAATCTCATTTGCTTTACGCTTAAAGGTTGTTTCATCGGTCAAAATCTGTTGCTTGACTAACTGCTGTGTCAGCGTTGATCCTCCAGATGAGCCGATCCCAGTTGCTTCAGAGAAAAGTGCTCGGATCACCGCTTTAGGAACATAGCCTTTATGTTCTTCAAAATATTCATCTTCTGTGCTGATGATCGCAGATTTTAAATAAGGTGACATTTGATCTGAAGGTACAGTAGTCCGCATCAAATCAGTTTGGATCGTCGAGATCTCTGTATTATCGGCATAAACAAGTTTTGATGTTTCGGTTATATTGCCTAACTCAGATTGTAACTCAGATTTGGAAGGTAGCTTTGTATCTTCAACTAGATACGCAAAATAGCCGGCACCGACTCCCACACCTAATGCAGCGAATAGAATGATAAGAACCATGATAAAAACGGTTAATGATTGAAAAACGCGAAAAATGACCTTAGGAACAAACCACTTTTCTTTTGTTCGTCGTGCTTGTTTTCTTCGTGTATTATTACGTGGCAAAGGTTTCACCTCAACTAATGGTTTTATTTCGCTAATTATAGCAAATAATAGAACAAAAAAACAGACATGGCTTTTTTTGTGTCTTTTTTGACCTTTGGTTTGGAGAAAACATTAAAAATTCCTCTAGTTATTTTGTATCTGTTCGGATCATTGGACAGATTTCAAACTTTTCTTTCAAATCCGTTTCAGTTAAGATAAAAGGAGAGTGAACAAATCCATTCACTGAGTGACTAGCCGAGAAGGCTTTATAGGAGGAGTACGATGTTATTAGGTTCACATGTCAGTATGAGCGGTAAAAAGATGTTACTAGGTGCAGCAGAAGAAGCAGCCAGCTATGGTGCTTCTACCTTTATGATCTATACGGGCGCACCACAAAATACCCGTAGAAAACCAATTGAAGAAATGAATATTGAAGCTGGAAAACAATATATGGAAGAAAATGGACTGAAAAATATAGTGGTCCATGCACCGTATATCATTAATTTAGGAAATACAACGAAACCAGAGATGTTTCCTTTTGCTGTGCAGTTTTTAAGAGAAGAAATCGTTCGAGCGGAAGCATTAGGAGCAACTCAGATCACATTGCATCCAGGCGCACATGTCGGTGCTGGAGCAGAGGCAGGGATCGCAAGGATCATTGAAGGGCTAAATGAAGTCTTGACGAAAGAACAGACCGCACAAATCGCCTTAGAGACAATGGCAGGAAAAGGTACAGAGATCGGCAGAACGTTCGAAGAGTTGGCACAGATCATTGATGGGGTGACATTGAATGAAAAGCTATCAGTCACCTTTGACACGTGCCACACGAACGATGCCGGCTATGATGTAGCGAATGATTTTTATGGCGTGATTGAAACGTTTGATAAAGTGATTGGTTTAGATCGCTTAAAAGTACTACACATCAATGATTCCAAAAATCCACAAGGTTCACATAAAGACCGCCACGCCAATATCGGCTTTGGTACGATCGGTTTTGATGCATTGAATAAAATCGTCCATGAACCAATGTTCAAAGATGTTTCAAAGATTCTTGAAACACCATATGTCGGAAAAGATAAAAAATTGGCTTATGCCCCTTATGGGAAAGAAATCGCGATGTTCAAAGCTGAAACCTTTGATCCAGAAGTATTTCCAGAATTATTAGTAGATGTAGAAGCCTGAATAATCTGTAAAGGTTATTAGATAAAGAAAAAAGCCTAGATCACAAAAATATGTAAAAATATTTTTTGTTCATCTAAGCTTTTTTTGTTTAGTTTAAAACCTTTGATCAAGACAACTCTTGTAAACGTTGTTCATAGCGTTTATTTCCCTTATAAAGATCAACGATCGTCCAAGCGAGTAAGGCGAGAACTGCAACGATGATGATGTAAGCGATCCGATCAGCAAGGGCGATTGACGCAGTGGAAGCTTGATCACCAAAGAAAGCTTCGATTTGTCCTGGGAGTCCGCGCAAGTTTAAATACGTCAAACTGATGACAGAAAACCAACCAAGTATTTTGACAATCAGTGAATTTTTGAAACGGGCGCCCATTTCTGCTTGACTGTTGGTCATCATCAATAAAGGAATCATTGAAAAAGGTAAGGCAAAAGCTAAGAATACTTGGGACTCATTCATTAGATTGTTCAGCGCTGTATGTTCTTCGATCGTACCTTTGGAGCTAGTGAACAAGACACAAAGTAGTACTGGAATGACGGACAATAGTCGAGTTACTAAACGGCGTAACCAGATCGGCATGCGCATATGGATAAAGCCTTCCATAATGACTTGTCCAGTCAATGTACCGGTAATCGTTGAATTTTGACCAGAAGCAAGCAGTGCTACTGCAAATAAGGTTGATAAAATGCCTGATTTTGCTACGGCGATCAAGACGCCGTTACTCATCGCAGATGGATCGGAAAGTGCTTCATACAAACCAAAGAAAGAGGGATCTTGAACTGCACCAGTTTTAAAGACGGCAACCCCCATGATCAAAAGAAGTGCATTGACAACGAAAGCCATCGTTAATTGGATATTGGAATCCCATGTCGAGAAACGAACCGCTCTTGCAATATCTTCTGGATCTTTTCGATCGATCTCGCGGGTTTGAGAAACAGCAGAGTGCAAATAGAGATTATGGGGCATCACAGTTGCACCAATGATCCCTAAAGCTCCAGTCAATGGGGTCTCTCCGCCGATTTTTGGTTCTTCAGCAAATGTTTGGCTATTAGGGATAAAGCCTTTGAATAGACTACTCCAGTCAGGATTTGAAAGCGCCACTTGGTAGACAAAGACAAATAGGATAACGAAAATCAAACAGACGACTAATGCTTCGATTTTACGAAAACCGATCTTTGTCAAAAGAAGTAAAACAAATACATCCAAGACAGTAATAAAGACAGCTATTGCCAAAGGAATATCAAATAATAAATATAGAGCGATCGCTGCACCAATGACTTCAGCGATGTCTGTGGCCATGATCGCTAATTCGGTCAAGATCCAAAGAATGACACCTAACGTTTTACTCGTACGAGCACGAATCGCCTGTGCCAGATCCATTTGGCTGACGATCCCAAGTTTGGCAGCCATATATTGTAGTAACATAGCAATCAAGCTGGACATCAGAATAACTGACATCAATAAGTACTGGAAATTTTGCCCACCGGTGATCGATGTTGACCAATTACCTGGGTCCATATAGCCGACTGCTACGAGTGCACCAGGTCCGGAATAGGCTAGTAAGGTGCGAAAGAAACTTTTTCCTTTTGGTACTTTGACCGTACCGTTTACTTCTGAAAGGGATAACCCATTAGTGTGTTCAATCCATTTATGTTTATTTTCGTGATTATTCAAATGAAAACCACCCTTCTATTTCTTTTCGAATTCATTCTACACCCAGAGACGAAAAAATAAAAGAAAAAAATTCGGCTAACCTAAAAATTAAATGTGGCTTACTTTCTAAATGGGTGTATTTGTATAATCATGAAATAAAAATGACTTTTTTTACATATTCTTAAGAAAACGCCTTTCTTTTTTTTGTAAGTTTTAGTAAAATGAATCATTGAGAGCAATTAGGAAAAGGAAAGGAGAGATTTACATGGTATCAAACGGAATCGTTGTACTTATTGCAGTTATTGCATTGTTAATCGGCGCAGTCGGTGGATTCTTTCTTGCGCGTAAATATATGAAAGATTACTTAGAAAAAAATCCTCCCGTTAATGAGGAAATGTTAAGATCAATGATGATGTCTATGGGGCAAAAACCATCTGAAAAGAAAATTCGTCAGATGATGCAACAGATGAAGAACCAAGGGAAGAAGTAGGTTCTTATTCGACAACATCAAAAAGCGGGCTGATTGATTTCAGCTCGCTTTTTTCTTTTTCTTCATTTGAGAAAAGCGCATTCATGCCGATCAACGATTATTTTTTATAAATGGTATGACGATCATATTTTTTCGATTGTGATCAACGATATCTGAGGATGCAATTCAACCTCGGAAATAAATGAAATTTTTAGGAGTTAGAAGGAGGAAATATATGTCGATTTTCAGAAAATTGGGTTGGTTTTTTAAACAAGAGAAAAAGCACTATTTGATTGGCGTATTTTCTTTGTTCGCGGTGGCATTAGTGCAGTTGATCCCACCTAAAGTCATCGGGATCATTATCGATGAAATCGCCGATCAAAACATCTCGATGCAAATCATTGCATTGTGGATAGGCGTATTGATCATTGCGGCCTTTTTGCAATATCTTTTTCGCTATATTTGGCGAATGAACATTTGGGGCAGTGCAGCTAGGCTTGAAAAAGAATTACGCCAGCGTCTATTTGCTCATTTTACGCGAATGGATAGTTTGTTCTATCAAAAATACCGGACGGGTGATTTGATGGCTCATGCAACGAATGATTTGAACGCCATCCAAAATGTAGCTGGTGCAGGAATTTTAACATTTGCAGATTCAGTGATCACTGGAGGCACGACGATCATTGCGATGGTTCTATTCATTGATTGGCGCTTGACATTGATTGCATTGATCCCATTGCCATTATTAGCAGTTACTTCAAGGATCTTAGGCTCAAAATTACATGATGCGTTTCGTGATTCACAAGAAGCCTTTTCAAGTATCAACGATAAAACGCAAGAAAGTATCACAGGTATCAAAGTCATCAAAACATTTGGTCAAGAAAAACAAGACTTGGAAGATTTCCAAGAAAAGATCGATGATGCCATTGAGAAAAATAAGCGAGTAAACTTTTTAGATGCGCTTTTTGATCCATTCATCACATTGATCATTGGCTTGTCATATGTGGCAACCATTATTTTAGGTGGACGTTATGTCTTGGATGGTACGATCTCAATTGGACAGATGGTTTCCTTTATCAGTTATATCGGCATGCTTGTCTGGCCAATGTTTGCGATTGGACGTCTGTTCAATGTACTAGAGAGAGGGAATGCTTCGTATGATCGTGTCAATGAACTATTGCATGAGAAAACACATATCGTCGAAAAAGTAGGAGCAGAAATGACACCAGCAAAAGGTGAGTTGAATGTGGCAATCACACAATTTACCTATCCAGACGATGAACAGCCAGCGTTAGAACACATCAAATTTGCGATCAATGAAGGTGATACGTTAGGTATCGTTGGTAAAACAGGTGCCGGTAAGACGACGATCATCAAATTATTGATGCGTGAGTATGACCATTATCAAGGAGAAATCCAATTTGGCGGACGAACGATCAGAGACTACTCACTAGATGCCTTGTTGCGCTCGATTGGTTATGTGCCACAAGATCATTTCTTGTTTTCGATGACGATCCTAGATAATATTCGCTTCTCCAATCCACAGAAATCACCAGAAGAAGTGGAAGAAGCAGCGGAATTGGCGTATATCAACAAAGAAATCAAAGGACTGCCAGAAGGGTACCAGACAATGGTCGGTGAACGTGGGGTCTCCCTTTCTGGTGGACAGAAGCAACGGTTGTCGATTGCTCGTGCATTGATCCAAAGTCCCGAATTATTGATTTTGGATGACGCATTATCCGCTGTTGATGCTAAGACAGAAGAAGCAATCTTACGGAACCTTAAAGCAGAACGGAAAAACAAAACCACGATCATTGCTGCCCATCGTTTAAGTAGTGTCATGCACGCCAATGAAATCATCGTCATCGATCATGGTCGGATCATTGAACGTGGCACACATCAAGAGTTGTTAGCTCTTGGTGGTTGGTACGAACAAATGTGGCAGAAACAACAATTAGAAGCAAAAATTGAAGGAGGTAGCGAATAATGGAAGATCAATATCAGTCGGAATGGTCAAAATCCATGACCTATAAAGAACAAGCTTCGATCATTAAACGGTTGATGCAATTTGCTAAACCCTTTCGCTCGACATTCATCATTGCGATTTTATTTGCTTTAGTATTATCAGTCATCAATGTGCTATTGCCAAGGATCATCCAAACATTCATGGATGAGCATCTAGCGAAGCAGTCAGCAACGACACAAGTCATCCTTTTCTTTGCAGGGCTTTATCTATTTGGAGTCATCATCAAAAGTATCATCTGGTTTTTCCAATGGTATCTATATTCGATGGCGTCATTGAAGACCTACCAACATATCCGTGTAAAGTTGTTTGAGAAACTGCATACACTAGGAATGCGGTACTTTGACCAAACGCCAGCTGGATCAACTGTTTCTCGTGTGACCAATGACACAGAAACACTGTTTGAATTTTGGTATGTCTTTCTGATGGTTTTAACAGGAATTTTTGCCGTGATTTCTTCATTTATTGCGATGTTTCAAATCAATCAAAAAATCGCGCTATGGTGTCTGATCTTTTTACCGATTTTAGGAGTAGTGATCTGGTATTATCAAAAATTCAGTTCAAGAATCTATCGAAATATGCGTGAACGCTTGAGTCAATTGAACACAAAACTAAATGAATCGATTTCTGGGATGCGGATCATCCAACAATTTCGTCAAGAATCGCGTTTAGCAAAAGAATTTGAGGAAGTCAATGAAGAGTATCTAGCGACTCGCTATGCCATGATCAAGACAAATTCGATTCTTTTGAGTCCAATCATCAGTTTTTTATATGCTTTAGCAATTGCCTTGACTTTGACATTGTTCGGACTCGATGCGTTACATTCACCAGTTGAAGTCGGTTTGATTTTTGCTTTCACCACCTATGTTCAAGGATTCTTTAATCCAATGTCACAAATGATGGACTTCTTGAGTGTCTTTACGGATGGAACAGTCGCAGGTAGCCGTATCTTGAAAATCATGGATACGGAAGAATATGCACCACAGCAAAAGGAATCAGCGGATCGGACGATCACTGCTGGAAAAATCGAATTTCGCAATGTCAGCTTCTCTTATGATGGAAAAAACAATGTATTGAACAATATTTCATTTGTTGCTAATCCAGGAGAAACTGTCGCATTAGTCGGACATACAGGAAGTGGAAAAAGTTCGATCATCAATGTGTTGATGCGTTTTTATGAGTTTTATGAAGGACAGATCTTGATTGATGATCACGACATTCGTGAGTATCCAATTGCTGAATTACGCAATAAAATGGGCCTAGTGTTACAGGATGCGTTCTTATTTTACGGGGATATCGCTGGAAACATCCGAATGATGAATCCTGAGATCACAGATGAACAAATACGTGAAGCCGCTGAGTTTGTCCAAGCGAATCAGTTCATCGAAGACTTACCGAAAGGGTATCATTCAAAAGTGATTGAAAGAGGGGCAAGCTATTCGAGTGGGCAACGCCAATTGATCACGTTTGCTCGAACAATTGTAACGGATCCTAAAATCTTAGTTCTGGATGAAGCAACGGCGAATATCGACACAGAAACAGAAGTGTTGATCCAAGAAGGACTTGCGAAGATGCGTCAAGGTCGGACAACGATTGCTATTGCTCATCGTCTGTCGACGATCCGCGATGCAGAGTTGATCCTCGTATTAGATAAAGGACATATCGTTGAGCGAGGCAACCATGAAACACTATTAGCCGAAGAAGGGCTATACGCAGATATGTACAAATTACAAAGTGAGTAACAGGGAAGAATAAAGGTATCTGTTTTTGAAACACTTGTATCGTAAACCGTGATAAAAATAGTTAGCCTCAACTCATAAGTCTTGAATCCCCAAAAACGTGCCAACTTTTGGGGATCAAGGCTTATTTTTTATGACTTGATTGCCAGCAGTGTGATTCAAATCAAAAAAGTCCATCGGCTATTCTTACTATCCGGTTAATGGCTGTTCTGGGGGAGGGGTAGTTTCCATGTTAACGTGAAAGAATTTTTTTTAGAAATATAGGAATAATACAAAAGAAAGCGTTGACATTTTAAAATTGTTTCGCTACTATGAAGAAAAGAACATACTGTTGGATAGTGATTGCATCACGCAAGCTAAACCTAATCAGTCACCATGAATCGATTCCATGGCTGACTTTTTGGGTTTTTTTGTTTTTTTAGGAGTGACAATCATAGAAAGGGGATATTATGCGGATTGAAAAAATTCTAAATAATAATGTCGTTGTCACAAGGGACAAATTAAATCGAGAAATGATCGTTATGGGAAAAGGATTAGCATTCAAAAAAAAGATTGGTGATGCTATTTTAGAAGCGGGTGTGGATAAAGAATTTCATTTGACAGATGATCGACTGTCGAGGCATTTTCAAAAATTAGCGGAGGATATCCCGATGGAATACCTCGAACTCTCCTACGAGATCATCGAGTATACGAAAGAAAAGTTAGATGTGACATTGAATGAATCCATTTATATTTCATTGACCGATCATTTATACAATGCGATTAAACGTTATAAAACCGGCGTTGGATTACCTAATGTTTTATTATATGATATCAAGCAATTATTTCCGAGAGAATACCAAATAGGTAAAAAAACGATTGAAAGAGTCCATCATAAATATGGATTTGATTTATCCGAAAATGAAGCTGGATTCATTGCCCTTCATTTAGTCAATGCACAATCAGAACAAGATAGTATGAACAATATGTACCAGTTTACGAAAACCATTCAGGATATTTTGAATATCGTTCGCTATTATTATCAAACACCCTTTGATGAAGAATCGATTTATTTTTTCCGATTTGTCACGCATCTTCGTTTTTTTCTCAGCCGTGTGATGAACACGTCCCTTACCCAAGAAGGTGAGGTCGAGGAAGAACTGATCCAGATGATCCAGCGAAAATACCAAACGGCTTCTGGCTGCGTGGACAAAATCGCTTTATTCTTACAGGAAACATTTAATTATCATATGTCAGACGATGAAATTGTCTACTTAACGATCCATCTGGCTCGTTTGGCAGATAATAATCATTTAAAAAATCACTAAAAGGAGGGCCGTGGGTTCAACGAATGAGTACCAAAGGATAGTGACATTGAGTTGGCTAAACCTTCAATCAAACAATTGGAGGAAAAGAACATGGGAAAATACCAAGATTTAGCAAAAGAAATCGTGAAATATGTTGGCGGAAAAGAAAATATCAGTAGTTTGACGCACTGTGTGACTCGCTTGCGTTTTCGGCTAAAAGACGAAAGTAAAGCAGATGACGAGACATTGAAGAATATGGATGGTGTCGTGACCGTCATGAAAAGCGGTGGGCAATACCAAGTAGTCATTGGTAATCATGTACCAGACGTATATGCAGATGTATTAAGTGTAGCAGGGATCTCAGAAGATGCGGAATTAGCCCCTGCGAAAGGCAATATATTTAATCGTTTGATCGATATTTTAAGTGGTTGTTTCCAGCCTTTCTTAGGAGCTTTAGCAGCTGCCGGGATGGTCAAAGGATTGAATGCATTATTTATCTTTTTAGGATTCTATGAGCAGACTTCCGGAACTTATATCATGTTAAATGGGATCGGTGATTCGATCTTTTATTTCATGCCAGTTATTTTAGGGTATACAGCAGCTAAAAAATTCAAATTGAATCCAATGGTCGGCATCGTCATCGGTGCAGCCCTTGTCTATCCGACCGTACAAGGACCGGCATTACAAAGTGGCTTTGAAGCAGCCAATCAAGGTGCTGCAGCGCCGCTTAGCCTTTTAGGATTGCCCGCGTATGAAAGTTTCTTGGGTATTCCCTGGGTAGGAGCTTCTTATACATCAAGTGTTGTTCCTGTCATCTTTATCATTGCTTTTGCCGGACAAGTGCAAAAATTTGCGAAGAAGATCGTTCCAACAGTTGTCCAAACATTTGTTGTTCCTTTTATGGTCTTATTGATTGCTCTACCGATCGGCTTTTTGGCGATTGGCCCAATCGTCAGCTTGTTAACAGAGTGGTTGAGTGCAGGTTTCCAAGCATTGATGGATTTTTCACCAGCATTATATGGTGGGGTCCTAGGTTTCTTCTGGCAAGTATTAGTTATCTTCGGTCTACATTGGAGTATCATTCCTTTGGCGATCATGCAGCTGGCACAAAATGGCTCAAGTCAAATGCTGGTAGGTGTTTTTGGGGCAAGTTTTGCACAAACTGCCGTTGTGTTAGCGATGTACTTCAAGTTTAAAGACAAGAAAATGAAAGCCTTATGTATGCCTGCCTTTATCTCAGGAATCTTTGGCGTAACAGAACCAGCCATCTATGGAATCACTTTACCTAAAAAGACCCCGTTCATTTATTCAATGATTGGTGGCTCGCTCTCTGGTATCTATTTGATGATGAGTGGTACGACAGGTTATACAATGGGTGGACTGGGCATCTTCGGAGTGGTGAACTTCATTAGTGGTAGCGATGCAAGTGGCATGTACAATGCCTTTATCGGTATTGCAATTGCAGCAACGATTGGTTTTACTTTGACTTTCTTGTTATGGAAAGATACGGAAGAAGTAGTACCTGAGAAAAAAGAAAGTAAAATCAAAGAAATCGTCAAAACACCGATCCAAGGCGGTATTGCATCTTTAAGCGAAGCAAAAGACCAAGCATTTGCTAAAGGCGCGTTAGGAAGAGGAATCTTGATCTATCCAGAAAAAGGGGAAGTTGTTGCACCATTCGATGGGACAGTGATGACGCTATTTCCTTCAAAACATGCGATCGGTTTAGTTTCTGAAAGTGGATTGGAACTGTTGATCCATGTTGGTTTAGACACTGTACAATTGCAAGGGAAACATTTTGAATCTTTTGTGAAACAAGGGGATAAAGTGAAACAAGGAGACGTCTTATTGCGATTTGATATCAATGCAATCGAAAGTGAAGGCTATAGCGTAGAAACCCCTGTCATTATTACCAATTCAGCAGATTACCTGGATATCGTCGAGAATCAATCGAAGATCGTGACGAATGGGGATGAGTTGATCACAGCGTTGACTTGATGAGTTTAAATCCTTTAAAATCAAGGTTTTAGAAAGTTAGCTTGGTGTTAAAGAGCATTTTTCCACAGGAGGATGTTTCTAAGTACCTGATTCCAAAAAAAGTCGTAACATCCGAGGGTTTCCTCTCATATTTTGGATGTTACGGCTTATTTTCTTAGAAGTTCAGCTATTAAATTAGAGAGTAAATTTCAAGGAGCAACTTTGTTCTGAACGAATCTTTCTGATCGTTCCCGCTATAAAAGTAGACTAATCGCCATCTTCGATTGAATCGGTAAATAGTTCTTCTTTCATAATGGATGAACTGATCTGCCGTGTATCGACTTTTTGCCCGACTTCGATCAAATAATTGAGGTTCTCACGATAATGTTCAGCAAAGACACAACTATATAACACATCCAACAAATAGGAGATCGACGTATTGATCGTGAAACTACTGATTTTTGAGTACAATCGTTCACGTGTTGTCAGGCGTAATACCACATCGCTCGCTGTGGACAAACTGGACTCACCGATGCTCGTCAACGATAAAATCGGCACATTTTTTTCTTTCAAAATTTCAGCAGTCCGAAGCATCATCTGATTTTCTCCCGTATAGGAGATCAAGATTGCACAGTTTTCAGGCTGACAATTGTAGGCATCGTAATAAGACTCACCAGAAGTTGGCACAATGGTCACTTCTTGTTTGATCCGATTCATTTTCAATTTGAAGGATTGAGCGATCAAGGTGTTGGTGTCACTCGAAAATAATACGATTTTATTGGCTCGCAGCAGAAGTTGTTTTGCTTGTTGGAGATCGTCGTGCATCAACAAGGATAACGTATCTTGGATCGTCATACGTTCAAGTGCCGCAATCCGATTAGCGATCGTCATGATGCCTTCATTTTCGGAAAAAGGGAGATTGGCGTCCACTTCTTGAAAGTTGCCTTGCAGATATTCTGTTTCAGCGATGAACGCATCTCTAAAATCCACCCATCCATGAAACCCCATTTTTTTGGCGATCCGAATCAAAGTAGAAGGATGGACATAGCAAGTTGCTGCAATTTGTTGAATCGTTCGATCGGCCAGAGTTGTTTCATTGGCTTGGAGAAAACGGATGACTTCGCTTTCTGAAGGTGAAAAGTTGATTTGTTTAAGCTTTTCCTTTAATAGCATAATTCGATCCTCTTTTTTACGTTTTTAGTTAAAAGTATGTAAAATAATTGTAAACGGTATTATTAAGTGTGTCAATGGAACAAATCAAAGAGAAGTAATTCCTTTACTCGCTAATTTTGATTAAAAGATTAGGCTTTATTTGTTTTTTTTTATTATTTTTCTTTTTGTTATGCGCAATAAATTTACAAAAAATCACAAGAATATCGATCATTTTGTAAATGATTATTCAAAGTAATCAAAAAGTATTGTGACTTTTATTTACAAAAATGATAATAGAGTTGTAAAAAAGACGAAGGAGTGAGTGTATGAATCAAGGAATCAAGATCGCGACAATTGGTGGCGGAAGTAGTTATACACCGGAATTAATGGAAGGTTTTATCAAACGTTACGATGAATTGCCGATTCGTGAAATCTGGTTAGTCGATATCGAAGCTGGGCGTGAAAAACTAGCGATCGTCAGTGAAATGGCCCAACGGATGTGGGATGCTTCTCCATATGACGTGAAAATCTATGCGACCTTGGATCGTGAGGAAGCATTGAAAGATGCGGACTTTGTCACTACACAATTTCGGGTCGGTCAATTGGATGCTCGTGTAAAAGACGAACGTATTCCAGCCTACTACGGCATGCTAGGCCAAGAAACCAATGGTGCTGGTGGGATGTTCAAGGCGTTTCGGACGATCCCAGTCATCTTAGCAGTAGTTGAAGATATGAAACGCCTTTGTCCGAACGCTTGGTTGATCAATTTTGCTAATCCAAGCGGTATGGTGACTGAAGCAGTCGTTCGTTATGGGAAATGGGACAAAGTGATTGGATTGTGCAATGTTCCCGTAATGGCAATGATGACAGAGCCAGTCATGATCAGTGAAAAGAAAGAAGAGTTGATTTATAAATTTGCTGGGCTGAACCATTTCCATTGGCACAAAGTAGCGGATGCAAAAGGAAATGATCGTACCGAAGATTTGATCGAACAACTTTATGCGGAAGATAATGGGTTGCCAAAAAATATATTCGATGTGCCATTCTTTAGAGAACAACTCGATCAAATGAACATGATTCCTTGTGGCTATCATCGCTATTACTATCGTGAAGAAGAAATGTTGGAGCATGCGTTGGAAGAATACCGCACGATCGGAACGCGAGCACAACAAGTCAAACAAACAGAAGCGGAATTGTTTGAGCTATACAAAGATCCGCAACTCGATCATAAACCAGAACAATTACAACAACGAGGCGGTGCCTATTATTCGGATGCTGCGTGTGAAACGATTGCTTCGATCTATGGCAATAAAGAAACTCAAATCGTTGTCTCAACGAAAAACAATGGGGCAGTGCCTGATCTACCTGCAGACTGTGTCGTTGAAGTAACAGCGTATGTAGGCGCGCAAGGAGCAAGAAGTGTTGCTTTTGGTTCATTACCTACAGCAGAACGTGGCTGGTTACAAGTGATGAAAAATATGGAGTTGTTGACGATCGAAGCAGCTGTCACAGGTGATTATGGGACAGCGTTACAAGCATTTACGATCAATCCATTAGTTCGTTCTGGTAAAACAGCGAAACGCATGATGGATGAATTATTTATTGCTCATCAAGAGTATTTACCACAATTTAAAGAAGCCATCGATCGCTTAACAGCAGAAGGCATCGAAGTGCAAGATGAATTAGCAAGAGAATTGTCAGAAAAACGTGTAGTGGAAGGAGTATAACAACGATGGGATTTAGAAAAGACTTTTTATGGGGTGGCGCAACAGCTGCCAATCAATGTGAAGGTGGATACGATGAAGGAGGGCGCGGCTTAGCCAATGTAGATGTCGTGCCGATTGGTCCAGATCGTTTTCCAGTGATTACCGGTCAACAAAAAATGTTTGAGTTTGATGACGAACATTTTTATCCAGCAAAAGAAGCCATCGATATGTACCATCACTATAAAGAAGATATTGCCTTATTCGCAGAAATGGGCTTTAAAACCTACCGTCTATCGATTGCCTGGAGCCGTATTTTTCCATTAGGTGATGAGAAAGAGCCAAACGAAGAAGGGTTGAAATTCTATGAAGATGTCTTTAAAGAATGTCAAAAGTATGGGATCGAACCCTTAGTAACGATTACTCATTTTGACTGCCCAATGCATTTAGTCAAAGAATACGGGGCATGGCGTTCGCGTGAATTAGTCGGATTTTATGAAAATCTTTGTCACGTGATCTTTAACCGCTATAAAGGATTAGTAAAATACTGGTTGACCTTTAATGAAATCAACATGATTTTACATGCACCGTTCATGGGTGCTGGCTTGTATTTTGAAGAAGGCGACAATGTAGAGCAAGTCAAATATCAAGCAGCTCATCACGAGTTACTAGCGAGTGCGATTGCCACAAAAATCGCGCATGAAGTCGACCCTGAGAATAAAGTCGGCTGTATGTTAGCTGCGGGGGCTTATTATCCTTATTCATGTAAACCAGAAGATGTCTGGGCTTCACGCCAAGCAGACCGCGAAAACTACTTCTTTATCGATGTGCAGTCAAGAGGAGAATACCCAGCATATGCGCTAAAAGAAATGGAACGTCAAGGCATCGAGATCAAAATGGAACCAGGAGACTTAGAATTATTGAAACAACATACCGTTGATTTTATTTCATTCTCTTATTATTCTTCTCGTGTTTCAACAACCGATCCAAAATTATTAGAACAAACCGCAGGAAATATCTTTGAATCAACGAAAAACCCTTATTTAGAAGCAAGTGAATGGGGCTGGCAAATTGATCCATTAGGTTTACGGGTAACCTTGAATGATATTTATGATCGTTATCAAAAACCATTGTTTATTGTCGAAAATGGGTTGGGCGCGGTAGATACTCCGGATGAGAATGGCTATGTGGAAGATGACTATCGCATTTCATATCTTGCTTCACACATCCAAGCGATGAAAGATGCAGTCGAATTAGATGGTGTTGATCTTTTAGGTTATACGACTTGGGGATGTATCGATCTGGTTTCTGCTGGAACTGGTGAAATGAAGAAACGCTATGGTTTTATCTATGTTGATCGTGACAATGAAGGCAATGGTACATTGAAACGGACAAAGAAAAAATCATTTGATTGGTATAAACAAGTGATTGCTTCGAATGGTGAAAATCTAGCGAACAAATAGGATAGAATAAGAATGTCTATTGTTTTTGTCTATCGATTTCGAGTATAATATATCTATTCGAAACTCGTAGGCAGAACAATAGACTTTTTGTGTGATTGGCTGTAAAGTAGGCTTACTTGATTTTAAAACGGAGGAATCTACATATGTATGATGTAATCGTAATTGGCGCAGGGCCTGCTGGTATGACCGCTGCTCTATATGCTTCAAGATCAAACTTATCAGTAGCGATGATCGAACAAGGGGCACCTGGCGGGCAAATGAACAATACCGCAGAAGTAGAAAATTATCCTGGATTTGATTCGATCATGGGTCCAGACCTTGCGTATAAAATGTATGAAGGTGTTTCACGATTTGGAACTGAAAATGTCTATGGTATCGTCCAAGATATCAAAGATCATGGCAACTATAAAGAAGTCATCTGTGAAGACAAAAGTTACGAAGCGAAAACAGTCATCATTGCAACTGGTTGTATCCATCGTAAACTAGGGGTACCAGGCGAAGAAGAATATGCTGGACGTGGTGTTTCTTACTGCGCGGTTTGTGACGGTGCATTTTTCCGTAACAAACGCTTAGTCGTGATCGGTGGTGGCGATTCTGCGGTAGAAGAAGCTGTGTATTTGACACAATTTGCTTCAGAAGTCGTTATCGTTCATCGTCGTGATGAATTAAGAGCGCAAAAAATCATCCAAGATCGCGCATTTGCGAACGAAAAAATCTCATTTGTTTGGGATACGATCACTGATGAGATCATCGGAAATGATATGGTCGTTACTGGTGTCAAAGGGCACAACGCAAAAACAGGGGAAGCAATCGAATTAGCAGCTGACGGTGTGTTCATCTATGTTGGACTAGATCCGTTGACTGAACCTTTCCGCAAATCTGGGATCACAAATGATGCTGGCTGGATTCCAACAGATCAAGACATGCGTACGAACATGCCTGGTGTATTTGCCATTGGCGATGTACGAGAAAAAGATCTACGCCAAATCACTACAGCAGTAGGCGATGGCGGGATTGCTGGACAACAAGTATATAAATACTTGGAAGCTTTAGAAGAAACGCCAAAAGCATAATGCTCGTTTATTGATAAAATAAGATCGAAAGCGTCTAGAAAATCAAAATCGATGAGCTAGATGATTAGATATCTTCAATAATTGAATAGACGGTGGAAGTAACTACTATGTACAATGAACCGTACTATCCTAAAATAGTTTCTACTATTTTAGGGATGGTACGGTTTTTTTGTGCTGAACGACTTTTTCACTCAGGTCAGAGGGCTTCTTTCACAGCCTAGATAAACGGTGTTCAAGAAGCTGACCTTCAACATTAAGCTGATAAATCAAAAAATATGAAGAGCTATTTTCTGATTTCTCATCTTACTGCTCAGGTCAGAGCGCTTCTTTCACAACCTTTTCTTATGCTTTGCTATCTAAAAAGAGAATGCTATACTTAGAAAGGAACATATTTTTAGAAAGAGGTGTCAGCTTCATGTCTTGGAAACAAGTTTACGAGCAATGGGCAACTGAAGAATCATTAGAAGAAAATTTAAAAAAACAATTAAAAGAATTAAGTGAAAATCCTGAAAAATTAGAAGATGCGTTCTACGCACCTTTGGAATTTGGTACAGCAGGAATGCGCGGGATCTTAGGGCCTGGAATTAATCGAATGAACATCTATACTGTACGTCAAGCAACAGAAGGGCTTGCACAATTTATGGATGAACAAGGAGCAGAAACAAAAAAACGTGGGGTAGCGATTGCTTATGATTCACGTCATCAATCGCCAGAATTTGCGATGGAAGCGGCAAAAACTTTAGCGCAACATGGTATTCCATCTTTTGTCTTTGAAAGCTTACGACCAACCCCAGAGCTTTCATTTGCGGTTCGTCATCTTAACGCATTCGCTGGGATCATGGTTACAGCTTCTCATAATCCAGCGGCATATAATGGCTATAAAGTCTATGGCGAAGATGGTGGACAAATGCCGCCTGCTGATGCAGACGCATTGACAAAATATGTACGAAACATCAGCAATCCACTAAAAGTAGAAGTTTTAGCAGAAGAACAAGCAAAAAATAGTGATTTGATCACGATCATCGGCGAAGAAATCGACCAAGCGTACTTGGAAGAAATCAAAGCAGTGACGATCAATCATGAATTAGTAGAAACATTAGGGAAAGAATTGAAGCTAGTCTTCACGCCGTTACACGGAACAGGTAAAGTGTTAGGTGAGCGTGCGTTGACTCAAGCGGGATTTGAACAATTTGTCTTGGTTCCTGAGCAAGCAGTCGCTGACCCAGACTTCACCACAGTCAAATCACCAAATCCAGAAGAACACTCTGCTTTTGAATACGCAATCCGTTTAGGCGAAAAAGAAGGCGCAGATCTATTGATTGCTACTGATCCAGATGCCGATCGTCTAGGTGCAGCTGTACGCTTGCCAGACGGTTCATACAAAGTATTGACAGGAAATCAAATCGGCGCTTTGCTTGTCCAATATATCCTGGAAGCTCACCAAGAAAAAGGAACACTGCCAGAAAATGCGGCGGTCTTGAAATCAATCGTTTCAAGTGAACTACCGACAGCAATCGCTAGACATTATGGTGTAGAAATGATGAACGTCTTGACTGGCTTCAAATTTATTGCTGAAAAAATCCAACAATTTGAAGAAACAAAGGCGCATACATTCATGTTTGGTTTTGAAGAAAGCTACGGTTATTTAGTCAAACCATTCGTTCGCGATAAAGACGCGATTCAAGCACTATTATTATTAGCAGAAGTTGCTGCATTTTATAAAAAACAAGATAAGACCCTTTATGATGGGTTACAATCGATTTTTGAAACGTATGGCTATTATGCAGAAAAAACAATTTCAGTCACAATGAGTGGTCAAGAAGGTTCAGCGAAAATTGCTGCACTGATGGAGAAATTCAGAAAAGATGCACCAACTGAATTTGCTGGAGAAAAAGTTTTACAAACAGAAGATTTCAAGGCACTAACAAAAACAGATGCCCAAGGAAATGTAGAAAAACTAACGACTCCACCTTCAGATGTATTGAAATATACACTAGAAGAAGACGGTTGGATCGCGATTCGTCCTTCTGGAACGGAACCAAAAATCAAATTTTATATTGGTGTCAAAGGTGATTCAAACGAAGCAGCACAAGAAAAAATTGCTGCACTTGAAGCTAGCATCAAATCAATGACAGAAGAATAAACAGTTGAGACTGACGAAAAAAGTGGTACACTTTAGTAGTCAGTCTTTTTTTGGAGGTGAATCGTTTGTCGGGGAATCAAAACATTAAAGTAGAAAAAGTGAGTCAATTATTCAAGGTATTAAGTGATCCGACACGTTTGAATATTTTACTTTATTTAAAAGATGGTGAAAAAAATGTGACGTCGATCAGTCAATCTGTTCAAATGGAACAATCGGCTGTGTCTCATCAATTACGCTTGTTACGTGAAAACCATGTGGTGAAATCACGACGTGAAGGAAAAACGATCCTTTACAGTTTGGATGACTTTCATGTATTAGATATTTTAGAACAAACGATCAAACATGTAGAGCATCAAAAGAACTAACTAAAGTCATTAAAAAAAGGATTTGAAAGACGCTGATGCGCCGATCAAACCCTTTTTTTATTATTTAAAAAGATAAGAGATTTCTACTTTTCTTCCGAAGTTTCTGTGCCGTAATAGCTATGGTCTTCCAGCTCTAACTCATTCAAGATCAATGAAGCTGTTTCTTCAATAGAAAGAGAAGCAACATTGATGACGACACACCCTAATTTTTCATAAAGTTCATTGGCAAATTCCAATTCTGCACGAATTTTTTCGATATCGGAGTACGCAGTATCTGGATTCAGGCCATATGAACGCATGCGTTCTTTACGAATGTTATTTAAAATATCAGGGTTATTTGTTAATCCAACAATCTTCTTCGGATCGATTTCCCACAACTGTTTAGGGATATGAGCTTGAGGTATCAGTGGGAGATTCGCTACTTTTAAATTTTTATTGGCTAAAAACAAACTTAACGGCGTTTTAGAAGTTCTGGAAACACCAAGTAAGACAACATCGGCTTCCAAAAAACCTCGAGGATCTTTTCCGTCGTCATATTTCACCGCAAACTCCATCGCTTTGATCCGTTTAAAATAATTTTCATTCAATAAGTGAAGTGCCCCTGGTTGACGTGTCGGTTTGATACCAGTCAAGCGCTCGATTTCTGCAATTGGGGGGGTCAATACATCAAAGCTGTATAATTTGTTTTTTTGACAAAATTCATTTGTTAAATCCACCAATTCTTGGTTGATCAATGTATGGAGAACTAATGCTTGTTCTGACAATGCATCATTTAGTGCGCGTTGCAACGTCTCTGGATCAGTCACAAATGTTCGTCGAAATAAACTAAATTCGATGGATGGATATTGCGCCATTGTGGCTTGGGCTAATTTTGTCGCTGTTTCACCTGCAGAGTCGGAAATGACAAAAAAGGTGACGACTTCATTTGATTCGGCAGTCATAAATAAAAAACCTCGCTTGCTTTTTTTTTAGGTTTATTATACCATACTCGAGTGTACATACTTCGTAATCATTTTGATTTGGGGGATAATGATGAATAAACAAACATTGATTGAACAATCTTTAGAAACATTGAAAAATAACGGGTTCAAATACACGAAAAAGCGAGAAGCATTACTCGCATATTTAATCAAACGAAATCGTTACGTCTCTGCAAAAGAAGTCTTTGACTATATGAGTCAGGAATTTAAAGGAGTCAGCTATGATACGATCTATCGTAATTTACATGACTTTTCAGAGTTAGATCTTTTGGAAGAAACGGATCTAAATGGAGAAATGAAATTCCGTTTTCATTGTTGTCAAGGCGAGATTGGGCATCATCACCACTTCATATGTACCGTTTGTGGGACGACAAAAGAAATCCATATGTGCCCAATGAATTATTTTGAAGAACAACTCAGTGGGTGTACCATTGAAGGGCATCGCTTTGAGATATTTGGACGCTGTGAGAGCTGTCAATAATAATTTTCAATAAAATAACAGGTGATTATTTAAAAAAATCATAAGATTCTCTTGACGGTCAAAACTGCTTTAGCTATAATGTTTATAGAACAGTCTTGTTTCTTGAGATTAACATTTCAATAACAATTACGGTTACTTTTTAAGCTCGGAGGGAGGGAATTAATATGTCAAAAACAGTCGTTCGCAAAAACGAATCACTTGACGATGCTCTTCGTCGCTTCAAACGTTCCGTGTCAAAAGCGGGTACTTTACAAGAATCTCGTAAACGTGAATTCTACGAAAAACCAAGTGTAAAGCGTAAGAAAAAATCTGAAGCAGCTAGAAAACGCAAAAAATTCTAGTTCTTTGATGAATTGGAGTTGGTAGTGTGTCACTACTAAGTAGATTGAACGATGACATGAAGACAGCGATGAAAGCTAAAGATAAAGAATCTTTACAGGTGATTCGTATGATCAAGTCATCTATACAAAACGAGCAAATTAAAGAAGGTCACGACTTGACAGAAGAAGAAGAACTAACAGTGTTGTCTCGCGAAATGAAACAACGCCGTGATTCTTTGCATGAATTCGAGGAAGCTGGACGTGACGATTTAGCTGAAAAAGTGAAAAGTGAAATTGTGATAGTCGAAAAGTATATGCCAGAGCAACTTTCTGAAGAAGAAATTCGACAACTTGTTCAAGATGCGATCACGCAAACAGGTGCTTCATCTGCAAAAGAATTTGGTAAAGTCATGGGAGTCATCATGCCTAAAGTCAAAGGAAAAGCTGATGGAAATCAAGTAAATGCTATCGTAAAAGAACTATTGCAGTCTTAATCTTAGCAAACGAAACTACGGACGCGAAAGTGTCCGTAGTTTTTTTGTGTTCATTGAAAGAATAGTTTTTTGATCAATATTTTTTTATTTAAAAACATTTGTTGTTACTTGGCAAAAGATTCATAGATTAACATAAATTGGGCAACTGATGTTCAAAGTCAGGTATCTCTGCTAGTTACTAAATGATTAGGTTGTTTTAGTTGAAGAACGTTTTGTCTCAGTAATCCAAATTAAAACTTTTTTCTCAAGTCGTCTCATTTTATTCGCTATATAGTTTTTCATGATTATGGTAGAATAGGTAAGAACGATTTGAAATAAAGGAGATGTCTATTTTTGACAGAAGCGTCTAGTTCTTTGGATATTAGATTAACAGCAACTGATGATATCAGTATGCTTTTAGGGTCACATGATAAACATATCAAACTGATCGAAGAAACAACTGAAACGACGATCCACACAAGAGGTGAAGTGATCCAGATCATCGGGGAAGAAACCGATATTTCTTTGGCTGCTTCCGTGATCCGAACGCTACAAGAATTGATCAAACGAGGGATCCATATCAGTATGCCTGATGTGGTCACTGCCTTGAAAATGGCTCAAAAAGGGACATTGGACTATTTTGTTGAGATGTATGAACAAGAGATCGTCAAAGATCGCAATGGCAAACCGATCCGTGTCAAAAATAGCGGACAAAAAAAATACGTCGATTCTGTCGCCAAACATGATGTGGTCTTTGGTGTAGGACCAGCTGGTACTGGGAAAACATTTTTGGCTGTCGTATTAGCGATTGCTGCCTTAAAAAAAGGTGAAGTCCAAAAAATCATCTTGACTCGCCCAGCCGTCGAAGCAGGTGAAAATCTTGGATTCTTACCTGGAGATTTGAAGGAAAAAGTCGATCCATATTTACGGCCAGTTTATGATGCACTGTATCAAATTTTTGGGTTAGATCATACCAATCGTTTGATGGAGCGAGGGATCATCGAGATTGCACCACTTGCCTATATGCGGGGTAGAACGTTAGATGATGCCTTTGTGATTTTGGATGAGGCGCAGAATACCACAGTTGCCCAAATGAAAATGTTTTTGACTCGGCTTGGCTATCAGTCAAAAATGATCGTCAATGGGGACACGAGCCAAATCGATTTGCCAAAAGGCACGATGAGTGGATTGATCCATGCAGAACGAACACTGAAACAAATCAAAAAAATCGATTTTGTGAATTTTGAAGCGAGTGATGTTGTTCGTCACCCTGTCGTGGCAGAAATCATCAAAGCTTATGAAAAAGCGGATCTTCATCAAGAATAGCTTTTTTAGGAGGATTACCACATGTTGAACAAAATATTGCAGCAGCTTCAAGCGAAATTAGGGAAAGCTGCAGCACCTTTTCTCTTATTGCTTTTCTTTCTTTTGATGTGTGGGATCACGTTTAGCAGCGTGAAGCAAAAGCCCAATGATTTTAGAGAGGGACAAGTAGCGGAAGAAAGTATCCGTGCCAATAAAACGATTGAGAACACGGAAGAAACCGAACAAAAAAGGAAATTAGCAGCTGAAGCTGTAACACCTGAGTACACCTACCAAAGTGACCTAGCTTCGGAACAAGATCGTCGGATCAATCAACTGTTTGTTTTGATCAGTCGTGCGAATGACACGATCGACAAACAATATGAAGAAAAAGTCAGTAAGGCAAAAGAAGATGAAAATGTACCAAAGCCAACAGTAGAAGAACGGATAGCTGCATTGAAACGAATATTCGAAAGTTCAAATGCGGATGATGTCGCGTTCTACCAAAAATTACCAAATAGTTTTTACTCAACGATCATGAATATGTCAGAAAGTGAAATTACGACGGTTCGTGATGAAAGCTTGAAATTGATCGACGAACAAATGAGTAAGCAAGTTCGAGAAAGTGATTTAGATAATTTTAAACAAGAAGCAAATGATAAGATCCAGTATTTGAATGTTTCGGCACAACAACAAGAAATGATCCGCTATTTAGTCGATCAGGGCATTGTTGTGAATGATGTGTTAAATGAGAAACGAACAGAAGAATTGAAGCAAGAGGCACGTGACTCCATTCAACCCGTCATGATTTTCCAAGGGGAGATCATTGTTCGTGAAGGAAATCAAATCGATGCAGCGGCTATGAAAAAATTAGAATTGTTAGGTTTGACGAGTCAATCTACTTCGATTTTCCCTCTGGTAGCAATGATTTTAGCGGTGTTGTTACAAATTGGTGTGTTGTTCTACAATTCACTACAGTATAAAGATCTTTTCAAACGAACAGAGTATATACTTTTCTACGTAACAGCAATGTCCATCAGTATTTTATTGATGAAATTTTTCCAAGTCTTTCAAACAGAACAAGCGACTTACATTCCGTTACTTTACCCAGCAGCGTTTGTACCGCTAGTCTTGAACTTTTTCGTGAATCGAAGAGCGGGTATCATGGCTGCGTTGTTCCAAGCAGTTTCAGCGCTATTCATTTTTTACAATTCGATTGGTACGAATTTTTTGACTGTGATTTTGGTCTCGTACCTATTTGCCGGCTTTTTAGCAGCAATTTTAAAACGGCAACGTATTTCAGAACAATGGTTTCCAGCAATCATGTGGGTCGTTGTCTTTCCGTTATTGATGGATGTCGTTTTAGTGGTTTATCAAGGCATGAGCTTTAGTGATGGCACCACTTGGTTGACACTTGTATGTGGCTTCATGGGCGCATTTCTGTCGTATTTACTGACGATTGGTCTGCACCCTTATATTGAGCTATTAGTGAATGATGACAGTGTGATCGTTCTAAATGAATTGAGTAATCCAAACCATCCATTATTGAAGCAATTGCTAGAAGAAGCACCGGGAACGTATCATCATAGTATGATGGTTGCGAATCTGAGTGCGAATGCAGTTGCTGAGATCGGTGGACGTTCGTTGTTGACACGTGTGGCTTGCTATTACCATGACATCGGCAAAATCAAACATGCCAGTTTTTTCGTGGAGAACTTACCTTCTGGTGCGGAAAATCCCCATAACTTTTTACTTCCTGAAGATAGTAAACAAATTATTTTTGGGCATGTGACTGACGGTGCGAAGATTTTAGAAGAGTACGATATGCCAAAAATGGTAATCGATATTTGTAAGCAACATCATGGGACGACTTTGATGCGTTATTTCTATATCAAAGCAAAAGAACGTAATCCAGAAGTAACAGAAGAACAATTCCGTTACCCTGGCCCTAGACCGCAAACACGGGAAGCTGGGATCGTCAATATTGCGGATAGTTGCGAAGCCGCTGTGCGAGCGATGGATCATCCAACCAGTGAAAAAATCGAAGCTTTTGTGCATAATTTGATTGAAGAACGGATTTCTGATGGACAGCTTGATGATAGTGGATTGACACTCAAAGAAATCCGCAAAGTTGAAAAATCTCTTGTTAGTGGATTGAGCAGTACCTTCCACTCTAGGATCAAATACCCTAAGATGAAGTCTGAAGCAGAAAAAATGAAACAAGAAAAAGAATAGCAAAAAGGAAGCGATGACTAATGGATATTACATTTATCGATGAAACAAACACTGTATCTGAAACGAAAATCAAAGAAATTGAAGAATTGCTTCAATTTGCAGCAAAAAAACTTTCTTTATCAGATGAGACGGAAATGTCGGTGACCTTCATGGATAATCCGTCTATCCAAGAAATCAATCGTACGTACCGTGGCAAAGACGCACCAACAGATGTGATCAGTTTTGCGTTAGAAGATGAAGGTGAAGACGAGATCCCAGTGATTTTTGAAGAGGACGATGAGCCAATGCCTCGTGTATTGGGAGATATCATGATCTCAATCGATCGGGCAAAAGAACAAGCTGAAGAATATGGTCACTCCTATGATCGCGAACTAGGCTTCTTAGCCGTCCATGGATTTTTACACATCAACGGCTACGACCATATGACACCTGAAGATGAAGCGGAAATGTTTGGCTTACAGAAAGAGATTTTAGATGCTTATGGACTTAAAAGATAAAAGAGAAGAACAAAAAGTAGATAAAAACAAACATTTTTTGATGTCAGTGGAGTTTGCTTTACAAGGAGTCAAAACCGTTTTTGATGAAGAACGAAATATGAAGAAACATGTGGCTCTTGGGATCATTGCTCTGATCATGGGTTTCATCTTTCAATTGGATCGAATGGAGTGGCTATGGTTGCTCCTTTCAGTCTTTCTCGTATGGATCGTCGAGATCATGAACACTGTGTTTGAGAATGTAGTGGATATGTTCACAGACTTCCATTTTCATCCCATTGGAAAAAAAATCAAAGATATGGCAGCTGGGGCAGTGTTATTGACTGCTTGCTTTGCTGTGATCGTTGGGATCATCTTATTTGGTCCAAAAATCTATCAACTGTTTTTTAATTAAAAGGAGAGTAATTATGTCAGAACATAAATCTGGATTTGTAGCAATCGTCGGACGACCAAATGTTGGTAAATCGACGTTGCTCAATCGGATCGTTGGTCAAAAAATCGCGATCATGAGTGATAAAGCTCAAACGACAAGAAATAAGATCCAAGGAGTATATACGACTCCTGAAGCACAATTGATCTTTATTGATACACCAGGAATCCATAAACCCAAACATCGTTTAGGCGATTTTATGGTAGAAACAGCTTATAGTGCTTTACGTGAAGTTGATGCGGTATTGTTCATGATCAGCGCCGATCAAAAAAGAGGAAGAGGCGACGATTTCATCATCGAACGCTTGAAAAATGTCCAATCACCGGTATATTTAGTGATCAATAAGATCGATAAAGTCCATCCAGATGAGTTGTTAGGGATCATTGAAGATTATTCCTCACAAATGGAGTTTGCCCAAGTTGTTCCGATCTCTGCGACAGAAGGAAACAATGTCGAACGTTTGATGGAGGTCTTAGTGGATGAAATGCCTGAAGGCCCACAATATTTCCCAGACGATCAAGTCACTGACCATCCGGAATATTTTATCGTTTCTGAATTGATTCGGGAAAAAGTCTTGTTTTTGACACGAGATGAAGTACCCCATTCAGTCGCAGTAGTCATTGATACGATGAAACGTAATGAGAATAATAAAATCCATATCCAAGCTACGATCATCGTAGAGCGTGATAGTCAAAAAGGAATCATTATCGGTAAGGGCGGTAAGATGCTGAAAGACATTGGAACAAAAGCACGAAGAGATATTGAGAATCTGCTAGGAGACAAAGTCTTTCTAGAACTTTGGGTAAAAGTCCAAAAAGATTGGCGAGATAAACGAGTCTATTTACAAGACTTTGGATATCGTCAAGACGAGTATTAAACAAGGTTGTGAGAAAGCCGGTCAGCTCCGAATAGTAAGGCGAAACGTGGGAAAATAGCTTTCCATATTTTTTCACGTTTCGCCTTACTATTGAAGGAGCTGGCTTTCGAACACCGTTTATCATAGGTTGTGAAAGAAGCGTTCATCACTGAGTAATAAGACAAGAAAATCGAAAATGGTTTTTTCATTTTTGATTTTATGGGCTTATTATTGAAGAGTTACTTTCGAACACCGGTTATCCAGTTATAGAAGTTAGAGGACAACTAAGTCATGGAAGCAATTAAGAGTCTGGAATAAAAGTAATAGTTACTTTTGTCTCGACTTCACGGATGCTCGCATGACTTTTTCCTTCTTTTCAATTTAAAAAAAGCAATCTACGTTAAAGTCAGAGGAGGTGTGACGATGAGTCAGCTTGCAGAATCAAAAGGAATCATCCTTTCTAGTCGCAACTACAAGGAAAAAGATAAATTAGTCAAGATATTTACAGAATCGGCAGGAAAAATGATGTTTTATGTCAAGGGGATCCATCGTCAAAATCAACCGATTGCACCCGCATTGTTGCCTTTTACGGAAGCAATTTATATTGGTCATTTTCATAATGACGGTTTGTCCTTTGTTAACAGTGTAAAAGATGTCCACTCCTTTCGTAAGATACAAGAAGATATTTTTCTCAGCGGTTACGGGACTTATTTGTTGAACTTAGTGGATGCGGCGATCGAGGATCGGCAATATGATCCGAATCTATTTCAATTCACACACCAAGCATTGCAACGCATGGATCAAGGAGATGACCCAGAGATCATTACGAATATTTTTGAGATCCAATTATTGCAACGTTTCGGGATCTCGCCAGTCTGGACCCACTGTGCAGTGTGTGGAAAGACGCAAGGAAAATTTGATTATTCATCCAAATATGGTGGCGTCTTATGTGAAAATCACTGGGAGTTAGATCATCATCGGTATCACGCGGACCCACGTGCAGTTCACTTCGTACGGCTCTTCTCAGCAATCTCGTATGATCGCATCAGTGGGATCGACCTCAAAGAAGAAACGAAACAAAAGATTCGCCAATTGATTGATCTGTTATATGAAGAATACGTGGGCATCCATTTAAAAAGTAAAAAGTTTATTGATCAAATGAAAAGTTGGGAACATATCATGAAACCGACCAATGAGGCAACGAAGGAAAACCCTGCAGAGGAATGAAAAATTGTTTGAAACAATGGATTTTTTTCAAAAATATTTGACAAAGTACTGGGTTAACGTCTATTATAAAGCCTAGATAGTAACTATTGTTTTTTCAATAGACGAATGTCATTTATGAAGGATATTCAATATTCACATACGTACGATGATCAAGATCAGTAGAAAATCAAGTGGCACAAGCGAGTTCGGGAGAGTGTGAGCCGAATGCTAACGGTTTTTGAAGAGGCACTTGTGAGTACGATCAACGAAGCTGCCGAGTCGCTCGGAAGTAGGGTGGAACCGCGAAGATATTCGTCCCTATGTTTGTTTACGCAAACATAGGGACTTTTTTTGTTACTATTTTTGATTCTTGGTTAAGATGAAAGGGGTAATTATATGAGTAAGAAGCAAACAGTTCAAGAAATGATTTTGACATTACAAAAATTTTGGTCATCGAACGGTTGTATGCTGATGCAAGCATACGATACGGAAAAAGGGGCAGGTACAATGAGTCCTTACACATTTTTGCGAGCAATTGGTCCAGAACCTTGGAATGCCGCTTACGTTGAGCCATCACGTCGACCAGCTGATGGTCGTTATGGTGAGAATCCTAACCGGTTATATCAACACCATCAATTCCAAGTGGTGATGAAGCCATCACCAGAAAATATCCAAGAACTTTACCTGGAAAGCTTGCGTTTGTTAGGGATCGATCCGTTGGAACATGATATCCGCTTTGTTGAGGACAACTGGGAAAACCCTTCGATGGGGTGTGCCGGTGTTGGTTGGGAAGTCTGGTTAGATGGCATGGAAATCACGCAATTTACGTACTTCCAACAAGTCGGCGGTTTGCCATGTAAACCAGTCACTTCAGAAATCACTTATGGATTGGAGCGCCTAGCTTCTTATATCCAAGAAGTGGAAAGTGTGTATGATCTTGAATGGTCAGCAGGTGTCAAATATGGCGAGATCTTCAAACAGCCTGAATACGAACACTCAAAATATTCATTTGAAGTGAGTGATCAAGAATTATTATTAAGTAATTTTGATCGCTTTGAAAAAGAAGCGAAACGTTGTATTGAAGAAAATCTGGTCCATCCAGCATATGATTATATTTTAAAATGTAGTCACACCTTCAATTTATTAGATGCTCGTGGTGCAGTATCTGTGACTGAACGTGCTGGCTACTTGGCTCGCATTCGTAACATGGCGAAATCTGTGGCGAAAATCTTTGTTGCAGAACGTGAAAAACTTGGATTCCCATTGCTGAATAATCAATCAGAAAATCCAACGACTGTTAAGGAAGGTGAATAAGATGGCAAAGGACTTATTATTAGAAATTGGCTTGGAAGAAATGCCAGCGCATGTTGTGACACCAAGCATGAAGCAATTAGAAGAAAAAACAGCAGCGTTTTTAACGGACAATCAATTGACTTACGATGCAATCGAGACATTCTCTACTCCGAGACGTTTGGCGATCAAAGTAACAAATGTGCCGGAACGTCAGGCTGACAGTGAAGAAGAAGTGAAAGGTCCAGCGAAAAAAATCGCATTAGATGCTGAAGGCAACTGGTCTAAAGCAGCTCAGGGATTTGTTCGTGGGCAAGGATTGACGACAGACGATATCACCTTCCGAGAAATCAAAGGTGTGGAATATGTTTATGTGACGAAATATACTCAAGGCAAACCGGCGATCGAAGTCTTGACAGGATTGATCGATGTGATTAAAAGCATGACATTCCCTGTGACAATGCACTGGTCTTCCTTTGACTTTGAATACATTCGCCCGATTCATTGGATCGTGGCACTATTTGGAGAAGAAGTGATCCCGTTTGAATTTTTAGACGTGAAAACTGGACGTGCTTCTCGTGGGCATCGTTTCTTAGGTGAAGATGTGACATTTGCTCATCCAGCGGAATATGAAGAAAAGCTATCTGAGCAATTTGTAGTTGCTTCGCCACAAAAAAGAAGAGCAATGATCATGGAACAAGCGACTCAATTATCAACAAAAAATGATTGGCACATCGATTTTGATGAAGATCTACTTGAAGAAGTCAATAATCTAGTCGAGTATCCAACTGTTTTTGCTGGTGATTTTGAAGAAAAATATCTGTCTGTACCGGAAGAAGTACTCGTGACTTCCATGAAGGAACACCAACGTTATTTTGATGTGCGAAATGCCGAAGGACAACTCTTACCACATTTCATCGCTGTACGAAATGGCGATCGTGTGAAGCTAGATAACGTTATTCGTGGGAACCAAAAAGTACTGACTGCGCGTTTAGAAGATGCGGAATTCTTTTACAATGAAGACAAAAAATTCCCCATCGAACATTATGTCAATAAGTTGAAATCAGTGACTTTCCATGAAAAGATCGGTAGCATATATGAAAAAATGCAACGTGTGCAAGTGATTGCATCTGTTATCGGTAAATCTGTCGGTTTATCAGGCGAAGAACTAGCTGCATTACAACGTGCCGGCGAAATCTATAAGTTTGACCTAGTGACGAACATGGTTGGAGAATTCCCAGAACTTCAAGGAATCATGGGTGAAAAATATGCGTTGTTGCATGGAGAAGATCCAGCAGTTGCGACAGCGATCCGTGAACATTATTTACCGATCGCCAGTGAAGGTGAATTGCCAGAAACAACGATTGGTGCAGTCTTGGCTATTGCCGATAAATTAGACAGTATTTTCTCTTTCTTCACTGTAGGAATGGTGCCAAGTGGTTCAAACGACCCTTACGCATTACGCCGACAAGCATATGGGATCGTTCGGATCATTGAAGCAAAACAATGGGCTTTCCCATTGGCACAATTACAACAAGAAGTGAATGCGGCAATCAATGAAAATCAAGAGCGTTTCGGGTTAGCTTTCGTTCAAGGAAGTGATGTGATCGACTTTATCAAAGGTCGTTTACGCCAACGATTGATGACAAAAGCCATTCGCCACGATGTGATCGATGCTGTCTTGAATGCGAAGGAAAGTAATTTGACAACCGTTTTTGCAGCTGCACGTCTATTGAAAGAACGTTTGCAAGATGAAAACTTCAAACCATCGATGGAAGCTTTGACGCGTGTGATGAACCTAGCGAAAAAAGCCGAAGAAACAACGAATGAAATTGATCCAAGCTTATTTGAAAATGAAGCAGAGCAAGCATTGTACGAAGCAGTTGAGAAAGTGAAAGCTCAGTTTGCGGAACGTACACTTAAAGAGAACTATGAGCAATTAGTCAGCTTAAGACCAGTTATCGATCAGTATTTTGATCAAACGATGGTCATGGTTGAAGATGAAGCTGTCCGTAACAACCGTTTAGCACAGTTGCAACAAATTGCTGACATGGCATTAAGTATTGCTAGTCTGGATCAAATCATTACAAAATAAGACGGATCAAGTGAAAGCTTGAAACAAAAAAAGGTTTGGGATGCGAACATCCCAAACCTTTTATTTTTTACGTTGCTGTTTACCGGCATTTCGACCGTTAGCATTTTTCTTGGTTGCTTGTGTATTGATTTTTTTCGTTGTTTTCGTCGTTTCTTCAGGTGTCACATCTTTGCGAGGTGTCACGACTTGTTTCGGTGGATTTTGTTTCAATTCTTCTGCGACCTGTGCTTTTAAGCGTGGCTTCATGATCACATTGGTGATGAATGTTTGTAGACAACTAAAGATACCACCGACTACCCAGTAAAGGGTCACTCCCGCAGGAGCACTGATCGACATGAAGACGATCATCGCAGGTGAAACGATCAACATGGTGCGCATCGTTTTTTTCTGTTCTTCAGGAATACCGATCGTTGAGATATACCCTTGGATAAGGTAAGCAATCCCGGCAATCGCAACTAAGACCAAACTTGGATTCCCTAAATCGATCCCATAAAAAGTCGATTCACGGATACCCTCTGTATAGCGAGCAGTGAAGTACAGTGCTGAGAAGATCGGCATTTGGATCAATAAAGGTAAACAACCGATTCCGCCAGTCATACTTAACCCATTTTCGCGATACACTTGTTGCATCTCCGCTTGCGCAGCCATTTGTTCTTCACGGGTCGTTGCCGCTTTTAGTTTTTCTTGGGCGGCACTGACTTGAGGTTTCAATGCTTGCATTTTTTCAGATTGGATCATTGTCTTTTTCGATTGACTGATTCCTAAAGGTAAAATGATGATTCGCACGATCACAGTCATCAAGATAACAGCCCAACCGTATGACCAGTTGAAATTCTGCACAAGATATGTAATCGCTTGTCCCATAGGATGTACTAATACGCGATAGACGATCCCAGATGTATCAGGGTTTCCTTCAGAGTCCATTCTGACACAACCAGATAAGAAAAGTAAGAGTGTTACAAGACCAGAACCTAGTAACCAATTTTTCCATTTATTCATAAAATACTTCCTCTTTTAAAATTTTTACACAAGCTTAACTATACTAAAAATATAAGAATAATTCAATGAACTTCATAGAAAATTCAAATAATTCCCCTAAGTTTAGCCAATCATGTGAGGGACAGGGAAGACCAGTAAAAGAACAGACAATTGAAAAAATCATCTGTCAGTAGACGGCAACAACGACTTTCTTCATATGTGCGTTCAAGAAGAGAAATTTAGCCAATTACATCAAATTTCTTTCGTTCTTCCATCATCGGATGTTCTTGTAAGTCGACATATTGGACACGACCACTGGGACTAGGTGATTGCTTGACTTCTTTGATGAACTGATCGATGGTTTCCTCCTCACCAGCGGCTTCGATCGTCACCGAACCATCTTCTTCGTTTTTAACTGTTCCTGTCACGCCTAATTGATCAGCTACTATTTTTGTCATATAACGAAAACCTACACCTTGGACACGCCCTTGAACATTCATTTTAACTTTTTTCATTTGAAGCACCACTCTTTCCTCTATTTGATAAATTTATGATAACGATTTTTTATAAAACTAACAAGCCCAACGATTGATTCCATGCTATAATGAAGTGAGGTGGAAAACGTGAAAAAAATTCAATCAGCAAAAAATCCTAGAATCAAAGAAATAAAAAAATTACATAAAAAGAAGCACCGCGAAGAAGGACAGGAGTACCTGCTTGAAGGGTTTCACTTGATCGAAGAAGCTGTGAATGCCAAAGTCATACCTAAAGAGATCTTTCTGACTGAAAGAGGCTGGTCAGAATGGGGGACATGGGTCGAACAACACACATTGGATTGCTTTTTAGTCACGGATGAGGTGATGGCGGTGATCTCTGATCTACCAACACCACAAGGAATCGTGGCAGTGATGCCGCTAGAAGTTAGCCAGGTGTCAATAGATACAGGAGGCTGGTTGCTTTTAGACAATGTTCAAGATCCTGGAAATGTCGGAACGATGATCCGAACAGCAGATGCGTTTGGTTTAGCAGGTGTGATCTTAGGGAAAGGTTCAGCTGATATTTATAGCACCAAAGTTTTAAGAAGTATGCAGGGAAGCAATTACCATTTACCAGTTATCTCACAAGAGTTAGACGCGCTCATTCCTGAATTGAAAGAAAAAGGATTTGCGATATACGGAACAGAACTCAATGAAGAAGCTGTTTCTCTTCCAACCGTCGTACCAACAAAAAATTATGTGATCATTATGGGAAATGAAGGGCAAGGTGTGCGGTCAGAGTTATTAGCACTAACTGATAAAAACATCTATATCCCAATGAATGGTCATGCTGAATCATTGAATGTCGGTGTAGCTACGGGCATATTGTTGTATCATCTTTCTTCTTGATTAAGGAACTATTAAGCTTTTTGGATTTTTAAACAACCTCACTAGAATATTCCGAACATGAATGATATACTATGTACAATTTCAACGATAAATGAAATTCAAAAAGGTGGCAGATCGAAAATTATGACAGAAAAATGGCGTGAAGACGAAGAATACATGTCTTATATCGAAGATCTATTAGAAACAGAAGCAGTACAAAAATTAGCTGATTATATCCAACATGTACATTCGACAAGATTGGAACACTCGATCAGTGTTTCTTATCATAGTTACAAATTAGCAAAAAAATGGGGGGGAGATGCAAGAGCTACTGCACGTGCAGGACTTTTACATGACCTATTCTATTATGACTGGCGTACAACAAAATTTGATGAAGGCACACATGCGTATGTGCATCCTAGGATCGCTGTGAAAAATGCAGAAAAGATTACTGAACTTTCTGATTTAGAGCGTGACATCATCTTGAAACATATGTGGGGGGCAACGATCGCTCCACCAAAATACAAAGAAAGCTATATTGTGACATTTGTCGACAAGTATTGTGCAGTGAAAGAAGCGGCGCAACCAGTAACGGATACAATGAAACAAAAATGGCAACGATATTTTGGAAAAGAACAGTCGATCTAACTATTTGACCAGCCGAACGAAAACAGTCGAAGGTCCCTATCATGGGAAACCTTTGACTGTTTTTTTGTGGGAAAGTAGTTGACGAAACAAGTTTTATAAGGTTAACTCTTTATTAGGTGAATGTACATAGATGAAAAAAAGCATAAAGGGGGTGATGATAAGATGCCATACGTATCTTATTTAGCAGAGTTCAAGGACTTCAGTTATTAAGCTTACTTTGTTGAAGGACTCTTTTTTCTTCAAAGTAGCTACTTTTGAAAGAAGAAAGGACTCAAAAAATCATGGAAACAACAATCAAAACGTATCAATATTTCTTTATCAAACGAGAAATCGAGCAACTGTTAAATGTCTATCATTCAGTGAATGATAAAAAAACTGTCGCAACTGTTCAAGCATTAGCCACAGAACGAATCAACGAGGTAGTAGAAAATGATCCTAATGTAATCGCCTTACTTGAACCATTTGTGAAGCAAATCATGGACACAAACTTGAAAAAAGAAAAAGCGACAGAATTGCTCGAACGTTTAAAAGAACATGTTGCGCCATTCAAGCAACCATCAAAAATCCAAGTGGAAAAAATATTCCGAAAAGTGAAAAAGCTGAAACACCCAGATTGGCAAACATTGGATCTTAAAGAGCATACTTATGTGGGCTGGAATGATCCAGGAACACAGAAGAAATATCTGCTTTATTATGCAGATGAGCGGCTACAAGGTGTCCATGGCACACTTTCTCCGACGATCATCAAAGGAGTATGCGCGATTTGCCATAAGACTTCGAGTGTTTCGATGTTTCTTTCTACGACAAAATCAGGATCAGATGGCACGTATACTAAAAAAGGAAATTACATTTGTCATGATAGTGATCAGTGCAATCAGCAACTAGTAAAGCTGGCACCATTCTATGAATTTACAGACATCGTGAAGAAAGAAAAATAGCGCCATTGTTTTTCTTGAGAATGTATGATAGACTTTCTGTAAATGAATAGGTGATGGTGTTCGCCTTTAAATGTCGATCGATAGATGACTAATGACGCCTACTAAAAATCGGAGAATCCGTTTTTTTAGTAGGCTTTTTTTGTGGGGAGGAATAGAAAAATGGATCAACGTTTACTTAGTCCATTCAAAGTAGGAACATATATGTTGAAATGGTTAGTGATCACTGCTTGTTTAGGCGTACTAATGGGAGGACTTTCCGCTTTTTTTCTAAATAGCTTAACCGTGGTGACGGATTTACGAGAAGCACATACTTGGTTATTGTATCTATTACCCGTTAGTGGGGCATTATTTGCATTTCTTTATCAACGATACGGTGGAAATGCCAGTCGTGGGAATAATCTGGTCATTGATCAAGGGAATGGTGGGGAAGAAAAAATCCCGCTCCGATTGATTCCTTTAACGCTTTTCGGTACGATCACGACGCATCTCTTTGGCGGTTCTGTCGGCCGAGAAGGAACAGCAGTCCAAATGGGTGGCGCTTTAGCTGAAAATCTAGCAAGAGGATTAAAATTGAGTCCTATCGAACGAGAGGTGCTGATCATTAGTGGGATCAGTGCGGGATTTAGTTCAGTGTTTGGGACACCTTTAGCAGGCACATTGTTCGGACTTGAAGTACTAGCGATCGGAAAGATGCGAACAGAAGCGATCTTTCCCAGTTTTTTTGCTGCTTTATTTGCTAATTTTGTAACGGAAAGTATTGGTGTCACACATATCCATTATAAGATGGGGGAAATTCCAGGGTGGAGTCCTGCTCTATTTGGCAAATTGATGGTGGCGGGTATCGCATTTGGCGTGATTGGTTGGGTCTTTAGTCGTTCGATCGTCTTTTTGAAAAAGTGGTATCTGAAATGGTTCAAACATCCAATCACTAGAAATTTTATTGGTGGAGGAATTGTCGTAGTTGTTGCACTGATTTTACAAACACAACGCTACTTAGGACTTAGCTTGCCTTTATTGCAAGATGCGTTTGCCGGAAAAGCACATGCCTATGATTTTATCGGTAAGTTAGGATTTACTGTCCTTTCTTTAGGCGCTGGCTATCAAGGTGGGGAAGTGACCCCTTTGTTTGAGATTGGCGCAACTCTAGGGGCAACTTTAGCGCCCATCCTGCATGTTTCGATTCCTTTTCTAGCTGCATTAGGATTTATCGGTGTGTTTTCTGGAGCGACGAATACACCAATTGCTTGTTTTGTCATGGGGATCGAATTATTTGGAGGAGAAGCAGCTAGTTTCTTTTTTATGATTTGTTTGATCAGTTTCATGTGTTCAGGAAATAACGGAATCTACTCCGCACAAAAAGTAATGATCAAAAAAGGGATTTTATTTTTACCAATGAAAAAAGACCAGAGAGAATAGTTTACTGATTGAAAGAAAAAAAGAAGTTGCATGAAGCGCAACTTCTTTTTTTTAGGCGATAAGTGTGATCAAAGCTAGCAATCCAGTCAGTCCAAAGATAGTACCACACACGATCATATGCCGTTTTTTGTGCAACATCAAGATCGCGATATATTCTCTAAGAAAAGCATTCGGCAAATAATAAAAGGCTGTTTTTGCACCAATACCATTGGCTTTTAACTGTGCTTGCTTCGCAAAGAGTCCTGCACGGAAAATGTGGTAATTATTTGAACTGAAAATCGCACGATAAGCGCCACCGCCAGATTCACGATCCATCAATTCTTTAGAGAAACGCATATTTTCTAAAGTGGTTGTTGAATTTGTTTCAACTAAAATGTCTCGCTCCGGAATCCCTTTTTCCAAGGCATAGTTTTTCATGGCAATTGCTTCTGGTAACTTTTCGTCTGCACCTTGACCACCAGACATCAAAAGAATCGGTGGATTGAGCGTAGCATGACTTTGGGCCCAATAAAAGGCAATCGCTTTGTCGATCCGTTTAGCTAGCAGGGGAGAAACACGTTCCCCGTTGATCAGGCCTGCGCCTAATACAATAATATAATTCTGGTTATAACGTGGTCGGTTGAACTGATATAAGAAAGAGACAGTCATAAAATTATAGAAGACAATAAACAGATAAATCAAGATGACTGCTATACCAGAAAGAAGAACATTGATCCACGCTGGCAAGTAATTGATTAAAAATACTGTGGCAACTATATATAGTGTTAATGCAATCCCTAGTAGTAAAGTCAAAAGATTAGCCAGTGAACGTGATTCTCTTTTTAAGACGATGATGCCATTCCAAATGAGAAAGACGACCAAAATATATATACCAAATAGTAAAATCAATAGAGCAGGTACTGCAATCAAAGCAAAAATCCCACCAATAAAGATATTCTGCGTCTCAAAAAGCAAGAGTAATAAATAAGCGCCGAAACTAATCAAAAATAAATTGAAGATCAAACCATTCAGTAGTCGCCTTTTTTCGGTAAAGTAAAAAAAAGCAAAGATACTGAAAAAAGCGAGAGGGATCAAGAAATAAAAACTCGCATAAAAGATCTCTAATACAATGAAATACGTAAGCATCAATGCGAATGTCCAAGTACCACAATAAAAGAATAACGCTGGATCTTTTTGTTTCCTGCGCCAGGTGATGATCCCAACCATCCCAATGATATAGAGAATCGAAAAAATCAAATCTCTTGTTAAATTCATAATACCAACTCCTTTTTCTAATCGTGGAGTCATCACTGCGAATGAAAAAGGAAACAGCTGATTAACAGACTAGTGATGATTATTCAACACGAACTGATAGTGTTACTCGCCCCTCATAGACCAACCCTACAAGTAACAATCTACCATCTACAGTATAACGAAAAATTTGTAAAAATGCTGTTATAAAAAAAGAAAAAATAGAAAATACATTTATTTTCTGTAAGAAACAGAAAAATACCCAAACAGTAAAGGTTGATGGCGTCTCGTCGATTCGTGAAGAAGAGCCAGCTTTGACTGTTTGGGTAAGTAGTTGATCTAACTATTTGGAATTTTTATTTAGAATAGATTACTGAAAAAATTAGTGACATTGCGCCAGCCAATCACAAAGATGTTCGCTTTTTCCACCGAACTAGCAGTGATGATGTCTGTGCTTGGAGAGGCACCATCTTCTAAGTAACCCAATTGATCATCAGCTAAAGTGATGGTGGCTGTGCCAACCTTTGTGCCTCTAACGATCGGTGCTTCAAGTTCATTATCCTTTACCTTTGTTTCATTGATCTTAGGTGTGATCGTCAATTGACCCGTATCCATATCATTTCTGACCCAGACACTGACTGGGCTTTTTAATACGACATTGACAGAAGTTTCTTTTCCGTTTTTCACATCGATCGATTTGAGTGAAGGAATGCTTGCGTTTGCTTTACCGATTTCTTTGACTGACCAGTTATCATAGCAATAATCCATCAAGCGAGCCGTCTCGGTGAAGCGAACGCTTGGGTTTTGCTCATGACCTTCAGCATTCAATATGACTGTAATGATGCGTTTGCCGTCTCGTTCGATGGTACCGACAAAACAAGCACCAGCAAAATCAGTTGTTCCAGTTTTTAGTCCATCAACGCCTTCTTTGAAGTTGATAAAACCTGGAAGCATCCAATTCCAATTGACCATTTCCACCGGGGATTGTGTGTTTTCACCAAACATTTTTGTTGCAGTGCTCGTCACTTCTAGTACCTCAGGGAAATCGAGTAACAGGTGACGTGCGATGATTGCTACGTCTTTTGCGGACATTTGATTTTCATCTACCTCGCCAGTCCCTTCTGGACGATTTGCGCCAAGGTAAACATTGTTCAACCCAGAAACATTGACGATCGTTGCATTTTCAATGCCCCATTCTTTTAACTGGTCATTCATGACAGTCAGAAATGCTGTTTCACTACCAGAGATCTTTTCAGCTAAAGCGACCATTGATGCGTTGGCTGATTGGATAAAGGCAGAGTCAAAAAGTTCTTTTACAGTATAGGTATTCTCCTTATGTAAGGGAACATTCGATAAATTAGGTGCGATGCTTAATGTTTCAGCATAATCGGAGATTGCCACTTCATCATCCCAAGATAATTTTCCTTCTTTGACTTGGTCAAGTACGATGTACAACCCGATGATTTTTGAGATTGACGCGATCCCCATTGTTTTTTCTCCGTCTTGGTCGTATAAAATTTTTCCGCTTGTTGCATCCACAGCAAAGGCTGCTTGGGAATTCACAGAAAATGCTTCATCGGCCTGTACGGATAAAGTTGGCAAGAATGATCCTAACGTCAAAAGAAGCGTTGCCAACAGTAAAGCGAAATGTTTTTTCTTAGTGCCCATGTCCAATCTCCTTGTTTTCTAATTTGATTTGCTACAAATTAAAATTTTATCAGAGAGTGTGCGTAGTTTCAATCTTTCTGAAAAAAACTTTAGATAAACCAAACGAACACAAGAGGATAGTTAGCATTGATTCTTTTTGACTCGCACAGGTTGAGCCTCGGGTTCATTTAGACGAAAGGCAGTGAATACAAATAGAGCAGTCATACATAGTAAACTAAATATCATCAATAATTGCATAAAAACACCTCGATTTCTATTTTTCTTTATGTTATCAGTTAGGTATGAATAATTTCGCTGTGAAATGTAACGAATCATTGATGAAATTTTGAAGAATAGTTGAAGAAAACAAGCCATAGTTAGAGATGAGATTGAAAACGTTTTTTTGTCTAGGGGTCATTTTGTTTTATGGATAAAAATGGTTGTGGTAGACTTTAGTTAGTAGTATTGAAGAAATGATTTTTAGGAGGGGTACGTTTATGGCGAAAAAGGATAGAGAGTTACTGTCACAACTGACTTCAGAAGGTGCCAAAGGACCATTTATTACTATTATGCTAAACACTCACGTTGCACATCAAGATGTGGAAAAAGATCAGATCAAATTCAAGAACTTTGCAAAAGAAGCAAAAAAACGTTTTGAAAAGAAATATGCGGAGCATGATTGGTCGATTTTTCAAAAAAAGATCGATCAACTACTAGAAGATGCTTCATTTTGGCGCAGTGCCACTGCGAGTGTCGCGGTGATCTTGTCTCCTGAAAGTACCATTGTTCATCGTTTGAGCATTGCAGTAGATGATCAATATTATGTAAGTGATCTACCTTATTTATTAGCGATCATCAAAAATGGACATTTTAACTACTCGTATTATTTACTGGGATTGAATCGTGATTCAATGAAGCTTTACGAAGTAAGCAACAAACAAGTAAAAGAAGTTGATCTACCCGAAGGAGCACCAACAGATGTGGTGACAGCTTTAGGCTCTGAGTTGACAGGTGGAGGTATCAACTACTCGTCAAATGGTAGTGAAGGCTCAACATTCCATGGGGTGAACCCGAAAGACGAAGAAGTTGAAATTGACTGGATCAATTATTATCAAGCGGTCGATGAATTTCTTAAAGACAGCTTGGATAATCCTGAAAAATGGCCTGTGTACTTGTACGCTTTGCCTGAGAATCAAACAATGTTCAAAAAAGTGGCAAAAAACCCTTATTACCGTTCAGATGTAGCGATCTCAGCTTCACCTGCCCAATTATCTTTAAAAGATATCGAAGCAGGTGCGAAGAAACTTTCGGATGAACTGGCAGCGAAGGAAGCAAGTAGCTACAATCAATTGTTAGATAAAAAATTCTTGGATCAACTAGTGGACATCGTGCCAGCAGCGAAAGAAGGGAAGATTTCTCACTTATTTATCGCAACCTCTAATCTGGCTGACGGATTTGGTGAAGACCCAGAAACAGAATACGACCGTCGACAAGTGTTGAATCAACTGGCTGACGACGTGATCACTAATGGCGGACAAGTCTTTATCTTGGATCAAAAAGATGCGCCTGACGAAAAGAGTTTGACCGCGATATTACGTTATTAGTCTCTAGGAACAGTACCTAGAAACGATTGGTCATCCATTTAATAAGAAAGGAAAAGCCATGCAAATCATTTACTTGATTTCGTGGCTTTTTCTTATTTCTCAGGAGAAAGATGGGAAGATCAGCAAGTTGAAAAGTGAATTTTTTTTAAGTGTAAATTAAAAACGTTCGTTTTTTTTGGAGAAATAAGCAAAAGAATGAAAAAAAAATAAAAAAAGTCCAAAATTTACTAGCTAAACTGTAATTAATGTGCTACAATAACTATGTAGTTTTTGTTCGGTAATCTTGGTAGTTTGTTTCAAATAAACATCTTCCAGATATTCACCATTCAAGTAATTGCAAAATATGTGTTTGATACACAAGGAGGATTTTTATTATGGAAACAGGTACAGTGAAATGGTTTAACTCAGAAAAAGGTTTCGGTTTCATTACAGCAGAAAACGGCAACGATGTATTCGTTCATTTCTCAGCTATCCAAGGTGATGGATTCAAAACTTTAGAAGAAGGCCAAACAGTAAACTTCGATGTTGAAGAAGGTCAACGTGGCCCTCAAGCAACTAACGTTGTTAAAGCTTAATTAACCCACTACTAAATAAAAGCTCAGTCTGCTAGTTCCTAGCGGTCTGGGCTTTTTTGTGTTTTCTTTTCATATGCTCTGATTCTCTACACCTTAGACATCGCCTTGCATGGTTGGATGAGTGATAACGAGAGAAGGAGGCTGGAAGTGGACTTACTGTTTCTCTTAGTGGCAAAGATAACAACAGACGTATGCTTTAGGTTGATTTCCTAAGAATTTTCAAGTGATTTGTAGTATAATTTCAAAAGAAGACTAGAGGGAAGAGAAGAGGAAGATATGTTGAAACCGAAAACTTATGCAGTCGTTGATATTGAAACGACTGGGACAAATCCAAAAGAAGATCGCATTATCCAATTTGGATGTGTCATGATCGAAGATGGGCGGATCACCTCTCGTTATTCGATGGATATCAACCCTGGGCGAAAAATCTCAAAACAGATCCAGCATTTGACAGGGATCACCAATCAACGTGTCCATCGTTCACCCTATTTTGAAGATGTAGCACAAACGATTTACAACCTTCTAGCGGATACTATCTTCGTGGCGCATAATATTTATTTTGATTATCAGTTTTTGAATCATGAATTGACTCGCTGTGGCGTACCTAAATTAAAGATTCCGGGAATCGATACGGTCGAGTTGGCACAGATATTTTTGCCGACCGAACCGAGCTTTCGTTTAGCTGATTTGTCAGAAAGTCTGGGTTTTATCCACGATAACCCCCATCAGGCAGACAGTGATGCAGAAGTGACAGCACAGTTGCTCTTACTGATTGAAGAACGGATGTGTCAGTTACCTTTAGTGACGCTTGAACAGATCGTGAAACTGAGCAAGCATACAGGGATGGATACCAGATTATTCATCGAACAAATCACCAACGAACTGAGAAAGCAACCACCCCCTTTATCCGATGAACTGGAAATCATCGAGGGGATCGCCTTACAAAAAAAAGAAGTCGAACTGTTTTCAGAAGTTTACTATGGCCATAAAGATTATCCAAGAAAAAAACAAGCGAAAGAAAAAATATTTGGAAAAACGTTGATATATCGTAAAGAACAAAATCGTTTGATGAATGTTGTCTATGATCATTTTACCAAAGATGAATCGAAAAATTTGATGATCGAAGCAGCGACTGGTATGGGTAAGACGATTGGTTATCTATTGCCTCTTAGCTACTTAGCCACACCGGAGAAGCCGGCAGTTATCAGTACGGTATCGCTTGTTTTACAAGAGCAGATCATGGAAAAAGATATTCCTTTGTTAAACCAATTATTCGACCAACCGATCCAAGCGACGATTATCAAAAGCTACCGCCATTATCTCGATTTGCAACGGTTTAAAGCCACACTACTTGAGCCAAAAGAGCAAAAGCAGTATGCACTCTATCAAATGACGGTTCTTGTCTGGCTGACACAGACGAAAACAGGAGATTTAGATGAGTTGCATCTAACGAATTTGAATCATGCCTTTTTTACAGATGTTTCGCATCGCGGGCTTGACTTTTTAGCGAAAAAACAAGCGTTCTATGAACAAGATTTTATTCGATTCTTGCATCGACAAATCAAGCAAAGTAACTTCTTGATCGTCAACCATGCTTTTTTAGTCCAAGAAACACAAAGAAAGACACCGTTGTTGCCTGAAAGTCCTTATTTATTGATTGATGAAGCACATCATTTGCCTGAGATTGCTGAAAAAGTCAATGATCAACGATTCAGTTTGAGCTATTTTAACAAGGAAGTACAATTATTCGAAGAACCTGACCGTTTGTTCGATCGCTTCAAAGGCTATCTTCCAGCCAATCATGAAGGCCAGCGCTGGCTTGATATCTACAAAGAAGAGTTGTCTGCGCTTCGTGAGGCACAGCTTTGTTTAGCTGAAGGGCTACTTGAGATCGTACCTCAACAAAAAAGACAAACTTACCCGGAAGAAGTCATGATCATGAAAGAGGACTTGGATAAATTATCTTTTGAAGCAAGTACAGCCATTGACCATCTTCATCTTTTTTACCAAGAAATAAAGGAATTGCAGTACAGGATCCGTTCAGGGTTAGAGGTGCTTCAAGAAAGTTGGACGAAGCAAATGCGTGTCGATCTTGCAAGTTTGTATGCTTTATTTGATCGTTTAGATCAACAAGCAAGTTTTATGGAAGAATGGTTGGAGAATTGGCAAGAAAGTTTAGTCCATTGGTTCGTTCCGGGTGCCACCCCTCAGCAGACGATGTTCCATCTCCACGATTTCACTGCCGCACTGATCCCAAACACAGTTTGGTATCAGCGCTATGAACGGATTTTATATATAGGTGGGACATTAAAAGTAGGTCCAGATCGTCAATATTTAGCGAAACGATTAGGAATTGAAGGAACTCCGCTGAAAGTCATTGCCTCTCCTTATGATTACGAAAAACAAGCACGGATCTTCGTACCAAAAGAAGCACCAGAGATCAATCAATTAAGTGGTACAGCATATGTCGATTATCTAACGGATGTGTTATACCAGTTGATCAGACAAGAAAAAAGACCAATCCTGGTTTTGTTTACCTCTCATGATGTTTTACAAAAGGTATATCAACGAATGCATTTGACAATGCTTGAACAAGGAAGAGAGATTTTAGCTCAAGGAATCGGTGGCAGTCGTGAGAAACTATTGAAACGCTTTGTTCTTTCTGAAATGAGCGTACTATTCGGTGCAGATAGTTTTTGGGAAGGCGTCGACCTGCCAGGAGATGCGTTACAATTAGTCGTCATTACGCGACTGCCATTCGATCATCCACAACGTCCGATGGTCAAAGCGAGAAATGCGTATTTAGAATCAGAAGGCATCAATCCTTTTTATCAAGAATCCTTACCAAAGGCAGCATTGAAGGTCAGACAAGCTTTAGGTCGTTTGATCCGTTCGGAAACGGACAAAGGCGTCTTGCTGATTTTAGATCGACGATTGGTGACCGCAAAATATGGCGCGAGGATCATTCATGCTTTACCTAAAAAAATACCTGTCCAAGAGGCGCCTTTTGAACAAATTTGTGAGGATATCCATGATTTCTTAAACAAAAACGAAGAAATTAAGCCATGATCGAGGACTATTTTCACCTCGAAATCTGTTATAATGGACATCAATGAAAAAAGAAGGAGCGACAGTCCTTGAAGAATCAGACAAACAAAGAACATACGATCAATCGCGTGTTATTAGGCTTGATCATCGCTTTATTAGCAGTAATCGTGATCAGCACTATTTTTTATCTGCGTGCGACACGCCCAATGACGCAAGCGAAACAAGAGGCGACAAAGCTAGCTGAACAATATGCAAATCTCGAGGAAGTGGACCAATTCTATTGGTTTACTCGAGAAGCCACTTATTTTTCATTAACAGGCCAAAACGATAAAGGGCAAGATATTGCAGTGATCATTCCTAAATCAGGTGAGCGAGTAAAAGTTTTAGAACAAAAAGCAGGATTGACCGAAGAAGCTGCCCGCCAAGAAATCAGCCAGAAGCATCCCGATCAACAAGTGGAAAAAGCTTCCTTAGGGATGTACAAAGATGAACCAGTATGGGAAGTCATTGCCAAAACGCCAGATGACCAGTTGAATTATTATTTAATTTCTTTTGAAACGGGAGAGGAAGTCAAAGTCATCAGCGGGATATAGAAAAGACGGATGAAAGGGTAGATTGGATGAAACAGTCAAAAAGAGTGGAACGCTTAGAGCCTTCCGTAACACTAGCAACTGCAGCAAAAGCAAAGGCATTGAAAGCACAAGGGAAAGACATTATCAGTTTGACCGTAGGAGAGCCTGATTTTGCTACACCTGAAAATATCCAAGAAGCAGCGATCGCAGCCATCAAGAATGGAAAAGCAAGTTATTATACGCCGACAGCGGGTATTCCAGAATTAAGGCAGGCAATCGTTTCGTATCTGGAAACCTATTATGGATTGACTTACGATGCTTCTCAGACGATTGTGACAGACGGGGCGAAATTTGCCCTTTATGCCTTATTCCAAACGATCCTAGATCCAAAAGATGAAGTCATCATTCCAGTGCCTTATTGGGTGAGCTATGGGGAACAAGTCAAGTTAGCAGAAGGTGTCCCTGTTTTTGTCACGGGTCAAGAAGTCAATGATTTCAAAGTGACCCTCGAACAATTGGAACAAGCACGTTCTTCCAAGACAAAAGCAGTCATTATCAATTCTCCTTCCAATCCGACGGGGATGATCTATACAAAAGAAGAACTACAAGAGATCGGTGAATGGGCAGTAAAAAACGATATTTTAATAGTTGCTGATGATATTTATGGCCGATTAGTTTATAATGACAATGAGTTTACTCCAATTGCAACGATTTCAAAAGCAATACGTGAACAGACGATAATCATCAACGGTGTATCAAAAACCTATGCAATGACAGGCTGGCGTATCGGATACGCGGTCGGCAATCAAAAAATCATTGATGGGATGATTGCGATTGCGTCACAATCAACTAGTAACCCAACTGCAGTCAGTCAATATGCGGCTGTGGAAGCACTACAAGGGGAACAAGATACCGTTGAAGAGATGCGCAAAGCATTTGAAGAACGTCTAGACATCGTATTTCCGCTTGTTGCTGATTTGCCCGGGGTGTCGGTCAATAGACCACAAGGCGCATTTTACTTGTTTCCGAATGTGAAAGAAACGTTAGCGATATGTGGCTATGAACAAGTGACGCCGTGGGTCGAAGATCTACTAGAAGAAGCAGGGGTTGCTCTAGTTACAGGTGAAGGTTTCGGCGCACCGGAAAATGTTCGTTTGAGTTATGCGGCGAATCTAGCAACGTTAGAAGAAGGAATCCGACGAATCCAACGTTTTATTGAGAGTAAAAGTCAAAACGAATAGAAATTATTATAGGACAAAGGAGAATTTTACGTGGAACAAATTCAAATCATCGATTCAAAAAAACATGTAGGCGAAACAGTAACGATCGGTGCTTGGGTCGCTAATAAGCGTTCAAGTGGGAAAATCGCCTTTTTACAATTACGAGATGGGACAGCATTCTTCCAAGGAGTTGTCGTAAAAAGCGAAGTGCCTGAGGAAGTTTTCCAAATGGCAAAAAATCTTTCTCAAGAAACATCGATCCTTGTGACAGGTGAGATTCGTGAAGACAGCCGTTCTAAATTTGGCTATGAGATCGGGATCACGAACATTGAAGTAGTAAGTGAAAGCCATGATTATCCGATCACACCAAAGGAACATGGAACAGATTTCTTGATGGATCATCGCCATTTATGGTTACGTTCTTCTCGCCAACACGCAGTGATGCAGATTCGAAATGAAATCATCCGTGCAACCTACGAATTTTTCAACAACAACCAATTCGTTAAAATCGATCCACCGATCTTGACTGGTTCTGCGCCAGAAGGAACAACCGATCTATTTGAGACAAACTACTTTGACCAAAAAGCGTATCTGTCACAAAGTGGCCAATTGTATATGGAAGCTGCTGCAATGGCATTTGGTAAAGTATTTTCATTTGGACCAACTTTCCGTGCTGAAAAATCAAAAACACGTCGTCATTTGATCGAATTTTGGATGATCGAACCTGAAATGGCGTTCACGCATCAAGAAGAAAGCTTAGAAGTACAAGAACAATATGTTGCTTTCTTAGTTCAAAGTGTATTAGATAACTGCGAGTATGCTTTAGACGTCTTAGAACGTGATAAAGAAGTATTGAAAACTTATACTAAATTACCTTTCCCACGTATCACGTATGATGATGCTATTGAGTTATTGAAGAAAAATGGCTTTGACGATATCGAGTGGGGCGATGATTTCGGTTCACCACACGAAACGTTCATTGCGAACTCATTTGAACAACCAGTCTTTATCTTGAACTATCCAAAAGCGATCAAACCATTCTATATGAAACCACATCCAACAAGAGAAGATGTCGTGATTTGTGCAGATATGATCGCACCTGAAGGATATGGAGAGATCATCGGCGGAAGTGAACGTGCGACTGACTATGATTTCTTACTTGAACAAATCAAGAATCATGGCTTAGACGAAAAAGAATACTCATGGTACCTAGATCTACGTAAATACGGATCTGTTCCACATTCTGGTTTCGGCTTAGGCTTAGAACGTACAGTGACTTGGATCTCAGGGATCGATCATGTACGTGAAGCAATTCCATTCCCACGTTTGTTAAATCGTATTTACCCATAAGAAATAAGACGCGTTCCACGAAAATCGTTCATCGGATTTTCGTGGAACGCATTTTTTTAAGAAGTAGTTATAAAATCACTAATGTTCCATTTCCTTCTTTCCTTGGCTAGACGTGTATGGGATAATAACGTAAAAGTAGCATGGAAAGTAGGGGATGAGATGGAACAACGACTTTTATTCATTGGAGATAGTATCACAGATGCGGGTAGAGAAACTGACGATCTCGGTCATGGCTATGCACTGTTAACAGCAGCAAAATTGGCTGCGAGTGATCCAGAAAACACGTGGACATTCGTCAATCGCGGAATCGGCGGAAATAAGTTGGCAGACCTCAAGAAGCGCTGGCAAACAGACTGCATCGATTTGAAACCTGATATCGTCTCAATTTTGATCGGCATCAATGATACATGGCACAATGTAGGCGAGCCTGAAGCATTTGCGACAAAAGAATCCTTTACTCGTTTTGAAGCAGATTATCGGTATTTACTTGATCGTTTAGTGGAAAGTGGCATCAAAAAAATCGTCTTGATGGAACCATTTGTTTTGCCAGAGCCTGACGATCGGAGAAGTTGGCGTAGTGATCTTGATCCAAAGATCCACTTGATTCGTCAACTAGCAAAAGAATATCAAGCAGTTTTTGTCCCGTTAGATGGAACGTTGAATTCTTTAGGCATCTCATATGGCTATGAGAAATACACAGGGGATGATGGTGTCCATCCGACACTACTGGGTCATGAAACGATTGCCAATATTTGGATAGAAACGGTCAAAAAAAGAAAAGAGTGGTTTGAATGATCATTCGGCCAGCAACCGAAGCAGATCTACCGATGATCAATACGTTGATCAGGCAACAAGAAAATCGATTCTTGGAGGAACTAACGTTGCCAGATATAAACGATCCATTGAATATATCGTTTATAGCAGCACAAGATGACGCAGAAAAACCAATGATTTTCGCTTTTGGACAAGCGAGACAAATCGAAACGACTGACGCAGATCAGCAAACTGGTGAACTGATTCAAACGATTTTTGTGGCAGTCGATCATGAAAGAACCGTAGCCGCTCAGTTTATGGAGCTGTGGTTATTAGAAGCAAAAAAACGTAAAATCAAGAGAGTCGATTTCAATAGTTTTTAACGTAAGGCTCTCGTTAGAATGGAGAAAGAAACAATGAGTTGTATTGGAAATATTATTTGGTTTATTTTTGGTGGTTTACTCGGTGGACTTAGTTGGGCGATAGCAGGTGTGTTATGGTGTATCACAATTGTTGGTATTCCGGTCGGGCTACAATGCTTTAAACTAGCTTCTTTATCGTTTGCACCCTTTGGAAAAGAAGTCATTTATACAAACAATGGCGTATCTTTGATCGTCAATATCATTTGGTTGATCGTGTCAGGTCTACCGATTGCTCTAGGGCATGTCATCAGTGGGATTTTACTTTGTATCACGATCATTGGTATTCCTTTTGCAAAGCAGTCCTTCAAGTTAGCCCGCCTAGCGCTGATGCCGTTTGGGGCAGAAATCGTTTAAATAGTCACTAAATATAAAAGTAACTCTCTTGCACAGTTGTTAGTCTGTCGAAAGAGTTACTTTTTTTACACTTAGCGAGTGATATCTGTATGTTTTTTAGGTATTTGCTTACTCAAAAAATTCGATTTGTTGGTTGCGTCTACTATGCGATGATTAAAATTCGCTTGTGTAAGGGACGGATGTGTTGGAGAAGTTGGACTTAGCACGTCTGTGGAGTTACTTTTAGAGGTCTGTCTATCAGAAAAAATCCTTTCTCTGAATGTTTTGGCTGTTGCCCCAAATCGCTGGCTCTTAACTTTTACTTTTCGTCGATAGGCCTCTTTTGATGATTGATCCGTTCCATCAATGATTGCGCTGATGTGAGCATCCAATGGTTTCAATCGTCTGGAATCATCATAAAAAACATGATAATAATAAGGTGCGACCTCGACGGATTGATTTTTAACAAATGTTTTAGGTGTTCTAGGATCTTGGTAGACTTTCTTTACGAAATCATTCGAAATTTCAACAAAGTCATCTCTTGAGATAGTTTCTTTTAGACCAGTGATGTTTTTTCGCTGTTCATAATGTTTCCATAGCTGGGAAAATTTTTCATTATGCTTTGTGTTTTCACCTAGAAAAGTCTGATAGAAACGTTTGCGAAATGCTATTGATGTACAAAATTTTGGTTTTACTTTGCCTTCAGCAAAGGGGGGCGTGAATGTAGCCTCTTGGCAATGATGAAGGACACTTCGAAAGGCAGTAAGTGGTTCTAAGATGGGGCAAACAGGAATTAGCGCATATCCTCTCATGTCAAAATCAAGATTCTTTGGTGGCGTTTCTGAGAGTTGGTTGATTGCATCAATGATATTGACTTTAGATTCGCTATGATGTTCGAGTTTTGTAGCAAAAAGTATTTTACTTAACGTTTCCAAATGATCTGCTGGGATAGTTGATAACTGATTACCCATGTTGGTATTTGCCGCAAATTTATCTATTTTAGCGACAAGATAGTCATGTTCTTGCTTATAGATGATCAAAGTATAAATATGATTATGATGATAAGAAGGACTTACAATGTATGAAGGAATAATCATAAAACTCGCTGGATCATTTTTTTTCAGATTTTCGATTTCCTGTTGCAATTCTGCCGGTTTTTTCATTTCGTAGTATGTAATCGTACTTTTTAAAGACTGGATCACTTTAGTTTTTTGCGTTTCATTGATCAAGGCATGATCAACATCATTTTCGATCATTTTGATAAATCTTGAAAATAAAAATTGGTAATTCTTTTTCCCGTCTGCACCTACAACTTCAAACGCTGCTGCATTTCCTAATCTTAGAGCAAGTGCCAATTGATGGTATTGTCCGTCAAAATCAAGCATATTTCTTCTCCTTATCTTTTGATCTTTCAAAGATATTCTCCTTTATTTTCTATTGTAAAAAGTTTATCATTCGTCACTTTTACATAAGAAACTTCTTTTACACCTTAAAGAAATAATGATTCTCCCGAACGATACTTAAATCATGATCCGTTGTTACTATGATTTGACATATGAATACTCATTCATGTATAATAACTTATGAAGAGATAGTCATATGTTTAGTAAGGAGGGACTTAAAATGAAAAGTTATCAATTAGAAGGTTTAGATTGCGCAAATTGTGCGATGAAAATCGAAAAAAAAGTACAAGCAATACCTGGCGTAAAAGAAGCATCGGTCAATTTTGCGACTGGAAAAATGATGATCGATGCAGATAAAGCTGTCATTGAAACGATTGAAAAGCAAGCAACAGAAGAAATCCATCAATTAGAACCAGATGTCAAAATAATCGAAGTGAAAAAGCAGACAAGTAAAAATCATGAACCAGAAAAAGAAAATAAAACAGCATTGTTACGTATCGCCATAGCGTCACTTAGCTTGCTTTTATTGTTTTTATGGAAGCCTGCTGAGCCAATTCGTTTCATTACTTTTTTGGCCATTTTTGTTCTCATTGGCTTTGATGTTATCAAGCAAGCGTTCGTCAATATTCGTAAAGGACAAGTGTTTGATGAAAACTTTTTGATGTCGATTGCAACGATCGGTGCGATGATGATCGGTGAATATCCAGAAGCAGTTGCTGTCATGTTGTTTTATCAAATCGGTGAGTATTTCCAACATTTTGCGGTCGATCAGTCTCGTCGGTCAATTCGTGAGTTGATGGCGATCCGACCGGAAGTTGCTCATGTGATCACTGAAACCGGCTTGGTAAATAAGCAACCAGAAGAAGTGCGGATCGGTGAGTCGGTCATGGTCAAACCAGGTGAAAGAATTCCTTTGGACGGAACGATTTTGAAGGGACAATCCCTCGTAGATACATCTGCATTAACAGGAGAATCATTGCCTAAAGAAGTGATGAGTGGTGAAAATGTATTAAGTGGTTTTATCAATAAGACCCATCCTTTAACCATCGAAGTAAAAAAGAACTATGAAAATTCGACCATCAGCAAATTATTAGAACTAGTGGAGACAGCAAGCAGTAAAAAGGCACCAGCTGAAAAATTCATCACTAAGTTTGCTCGTTACTATACGCCGATCGTTGTTGCTTTAGCTGTTCTTTTAGCAACTGTCCCACCCTTACTTTTTGAAGGAGATTTTTCTGAATGGATTTATCGAGCATTGACATTTCTAGTGATCTCTTGTCCATGTGCATTGGTCATTTCTGTTCCACTTAGCTTTTTCGGAGGAATCGGTGGGGCTAGTAAACGAGGGATACTTGTCAAAGGTGGAAATTATCTAGAACTTTTAGCTCGTACAGAAACAGTGGTATTTGACAAAACAGGTACCCTGACTAAGGGTGATTTTGCCGTACAAAAAGTTGTTTCTACCATTGACGAGAAAGCGTTTATGAAATATGTGGCGAGTCTAGAAAATCTATCGACACATCCAATCGCCAAGGCGGTCATGGATACCTACAGTGGCCCGTTATATGAAATTGAAGAACCTGTAGAAATCGCTGGTGAAGGAATCAACGCACAGGTCAAGGGACAAGAGGTACTTGTCGGAAATCAAAAATTATTGGCTCGCTATGGAGTCGAGCAACCAGAGAATCATGAAATAGGAACAATGATCTATTTAGCGATCGACAGTCAGCTCATGGGCTATTTAGTTATCGCGGATACGATCAAAGCAGATGCAACATTTGCTATCGAGACATTGAAAAAAGTCGGCGTCAAAAAGACAGTGATGTTGACAGGTGATGCTAAAACGATTGCGGAACAAGTCGCAAAAGAGGTAAGGGTCGATGCAGTCTATAGTGAACTGCTTCCAGAAGATAAGGTAGAAAAATTAGAAGCTTTGATGAGCGAAACGACTCAGAAAACTGCCTTTGTCGGAGACGGGATCAATGATGCACCGGTATTAGCTCGAGCAGATGTGGGAATCGCCATGGGTGGTTTAGGCAGTGATGCAGCTATTGAAGCAGCCGATGTCGTCATCATGAACGATGAGCCATCAAAACTTGCGGAGGCGATTCAAATTTCAAGAAAAACGTTGAAAATCGTCAAGCAAAATATTGCATTTGCTATTGGAGTAAAAGTGATTGTATTGATTCTCGGAGCTATTGGCTTTGCTTCTATGGGGAATGCAGTCTTTGCCGATGTCGGTGTGACCCTGATAGCAGTTTTAAACGCCATGCGTGGGCTATCTGTCAAAAAAGTCAAATAAACAGTCAAAAAAGCACCGTTAAACCACAGAAATCATTTATTTGAGGACTGTGGTTTTTCTGTGATTAAAATAACTGGAAGATTTTAATTGTTCTGAAAATTCCAAAATAGTTAGAAAATAATTCATGTTTGTGAGCCTTTAGATTAGGTGTTAGAGGATAAAATGAAAAATAAATGTAAAAACAATGTGTTTTACCTAAAATAATCCACAAATAAAATAACGAAGTGTTGTAAACATTATGAAAATTGAATATGATAGTCAATGAATAATTATTAAATATTTATAAAGGAGAAATCAGATGAACGAAAAACAACTGCGCTGGTTTACAGTAGCGTTGATTGCATTCAACATGGTCTGGGGTATGGGGAATGTCGTCAATAACTACGCGCAACAAGGAATCTCAGTAATCACTTCATGGTTATTGATCCTAGCTATTTATTTTATCCCCTATGCACTGATCGTCGGTCAATTAGGATCAGCATTCAAAGATAGTAAAGGGGGCGTTAGTTCTTGGGTAGAAAATACTACTTCGAATAAACGCTTAGCTTATTATGCTGCCTGGACATACTGGGGCGTTCACATTCCATACTTAGCACAAAAACCACAAGCGATTTTGATTGCAGCTGGCTGGGCAGTTCAAGGAAATGGCGATATCGTCAATACGATGTCTGTCCAAATGGTCGCAGTGATCTCATTGATCATTTTCTTAGCTTTCTTGTATCTATCAACAAAAGGCTTATCAACGTTAAAAGTTATCGGTGGTTTAGCAGGTACAGCGATGTTCGTCATGTCATTATTATTCATTTTACTTGCTGTTACTGCGCCATTCATCAATCCAACGATGGAATTTGCGACAGCAAATATGAACCAAGTCAAAACGTATATTCCTAAGTTTGACTTTAGTTACTTTACGACTGTTTCAATGTTAGTCTTTGCTGTAGGAGGCGCTGAGAAAATCTCTCCTTATGTTAATTCTACACGTAACCCGGCAAAAGAATTTCCAAAAGGGATGATCTTTTTGGCAGCGATGGTCGGTATCTGTGCTGTTTTAGGTTCTGTAGCAATGGGTATGTTATTTGCAAGTGACAATATTCCTAAAGATTTAATGGCAAACGGTGCGTACAGTGCCTTCCAAATCTTAGGTAACTATTATGGTATTGGCAATGCATTGATGATCATCTATGCATTGACGAATATGGTTGGTCAAATTTCTGCCTTGGCATTTTCTATTGATGCGCCATTGAAGATCTTGTTAGCCGATGCAGATCCAGAATTTGTGCCAAGTTGGTTACGTAAACGTAACCGTAAAGGAACGTTGGTCAATGGTTACATGTTAACTGGTATCTTAGTCGGTATCATCATCCTATTACCGATTATTGGTATCAAAGATATGAATGAATTAGTTAAATGGTTGACGAACTTAAATTCAGTCGTTATGCCAATGCGTTACTTATGGGTATTCCTAGCCTACATGATGTTGAACAAAGCATACAAAAAATTCACGTCGGAATATAAGTTCGTGAAAAATCCTAAAGTTGGATTCATCTTTGGTGCTTGGTGTTTTGCTTTCACTGCGTTTGCATGTATTTTGGGAATGGTACCAAAAGTGGAATACGCTGCTGATCCAAAAGCTTGGTGGTTCCAATTGATCTCAAATATCGTCACACCGATCATTTTGATTTTACTAGGTATGATCTTACCAGCGATCGCACGTCGTGATAATAAGAAAAATCCATTGAAAGAACCAGTTTCTCAACTTTAAAATAAGATTTGACCGAATCAGTCCAACGATTGGTTCGGTCTTTTTTTACGTTATTAAGAATAAGAGGTAAAATAAAAAGATGACCATTCGAAGGAGGACAAAATGAAAATAATGATTATTGGACAGTCGGGTGCAGGTAAGTCCACACTTGCAAGAAGCTTACAAGCAACGACAGGAAGCCCTCTTTTAGCTCTCGATCGATTGTGGCTAGCAACGGACTATGGAAAAGCAGCCAAGCAATGGTTGTTAAAAGAACAGGAAAAATTTATGGCGGAGAACAAGGATTGGATCATCGAAGGAAATTATCTATCGATTGCAAAAGATCGAATTGAACAAGCTGACTTGATCCTAATGCTTCGCTTGCCGAGATACCGAGCGATGTATCGTGTGATCAAGCGTTCGCTCAAACGAAAAGTAGATAAAAGTACCCGTCCAGATGTTCCAGAAGAATTTATAGAAAAATTCGACAAAGAATATTTGGACTTTTTACTTTTTGTTTGGCGTTTCAAGAACGAGAGGGAACCCTTAGCGATCAAAAAAATCTATGAACAAGGAGCAGAAGAGAAATTAGTCATTTTGAATGGTCCACGACAGCAAAAAAAATTTCTAGAGCAATGGCGAAGTAAAAGTAGTTGACACGTTTCGTTTACAAGTGTAATCTGTATTTAGAAATTAAGTTTACGTTTGTAAACGAAAAGGAGAGTGATACATATGGAAGAAGTGAAAAAGCCAATCAAAATCAGTGATTCAGAGTGGGAGATCATGCGTGTCATCTGGACATTAGGAGACACCACAGCTCAGGAAATCACACAGATCCTTTCTGAATCAATGGGCTGGAAAGCAGCAACAGTCAAAACGTTATTAGGACGACTTGTCAAAAAAGAAGCGATTTGGACAGAACAAGAAGGGAAAAAATTTATTTATCATCCAGCGGTGTCTGAAACAGATACTGTGCAAAGTGCCGCAGAGAATTTATTCTCACATATTTGCGCGAAGAAAATCGGCGAGACGATTGCAGATCTTGTCTCAGAAGCAACTTTAACACAATCAGATATTGACCAAATCATGGCAGAACTAAAGAAAAAAGAGCCAGTAACAAATATCCAGTGCAATTGCATTCCAGGACAATGTCATTGCCATCAAAACAACTAGGAGGAAACCAGCGATGAAAACAAAAGTAACGATCAAAGGAATGAGCTGTAAACATTGCGTTGCAAGAGTGGAAGAAACGGTCAATGCGCTACCGGGTGTAAAAAAAATCAATGTCAACTTAAAAAAAGAGATCGGAACTGTGTCATTAGATGAAACAGTGATCCAACCATCAACCGTATGTCAAGCAATCAATGATTTAGGCTATCAAGCAGAGGTGATTTAAATGGAGCATCCAGCTAAAAAAGACACACTGGTGATTACTGGAATGACTTGTGCCAATTGTGCTGCACGAATCGAAAAAGAGTTGAATGAACAGCCCGGTGTATTATCTGCGACTGTTAATCTGGCAACAGAAAAAGCGACGATCAATTATCAGGAAGTATCGATCGAAGAACTGATCCAAAGTGTTGAAACCATTGGTTATGGTGCGATTTTATATGATGAGGCCCATAAGCAAAAAATTGCAGAAGAAAAGCAAACTTATTTAACAAAAATGAAGCGAGATGTCATCATAGGTGCTCTCTTGACGATTCCTATGATGATCGCGATGATTGCAATGATGTTAGGTTTTCATGGAACGCTTGTCCATTTTTTCCATGATCCATGGGTCCAACTGATTTTAGCAATTCCTGTCCAGTTTTATATTGGTTGGCGCTTTTATGAAGGAGCGTATCATGCCATCAAAACAAACGCACCCAATATGGATGTGTTAGTGGCAATCGGTACGACCGCTGCATTTGCGCTTAGTGTATACAATGGTTTTTTCAGTACACATTCATCGGACTTATATTTTGAAAGTAGCAATATGATCATCACGCTGATTTTGTTAGGAAAATATTTGGAACACACAGCCAAAAGTAAAACCGGCGATGCCATCAAGCAGTTGATGTCTCTTCAGAAAAAAACAGCACAGGTCATAAAAAATGGCGAAGAAAAGACCATACCAATCGAGGAAGTAGCGATTGGGGATATTTTACTCGTCCGACCGGGAGAACAAATCCCAACAGATGGGAAAGTCATCAAAGGGGATAGTGCGATCGATGAAGGAATGCTGACTGGAGAAAGTGTGCCAGTTGAGAAAAAAACGGGGGATCTACTCTTCGGTGGCACCATCAATTCCACAGGGATTCTTGAAATGACGGTGACCCAAGTAGGAAAAGGAACCGTCCTCTCACAAATCATCCAAATGGTGGAAGATGCCCAAGGAAGCAAAGCCCCGATCCAAAAAATTGCTGATAAGATTTCTGGCATTTTTGTACCTATCGTGTTAGTCATTGCCTTCGTTACCTTAATAGCCACAGGACTAATCAGTGGCAACTGGGAACTGGCAGTGATCCATAGTGTTTCAGTGTTAGTCATCGCTTGTCCTTGTGCGTTAGGACTAGCGACGCCAACTGCTATCATGGTTGGTACAGGCTTAGGCGCACGAAAGGGTATTTTGATCAAAGGCGGCGAGGCATTAGAAGCTGCGACACATCTAGACACGATTCTTTTAGATAAAACTGGTACGATCACACAAGGGAAACCAGTGGTCACAGACGTTATCGGTGACGAAGAAGTGTTAACGATCGCCACCACATTAGAGCAAGGTTCAGAGCATCCTTTAGGCAAAGCCATTGTGACTTATGGAAAAGAACAGTCGATCAAGACTTTGCCTGTGCTTCAAGCAAAAGCACATCCGGGTGCTGGGATCAGTGGAGAAATCAACGGAACATCTTATTTTATTGGTACGAGAAAACGACTAGTCGAGATGAACGTTTCATTTGAAGCGTATCAAGAACAAGCGTTACAATTAGAAGGACAAGGAAAAACCGTGATGTTTCTTGCAGATGATAGACAAGTATTGGGTATGATCGCTGTGGCTGACCAGATCAAAGAACATGCGCGATCAGCAATCCAACGATTACAAGCCCAAGGATTGGCAGTTTATATGGTCACAGGGGACAATCAATCGGTTGCAACGACGATTGGAAAAGAAGTGGGTATCTCGCCAGAACACATCTTTGCTGAAGTATTACCTGATGAAAAAGCAGGCTATGTCGAAAAATTGCAAAAAGAAGGAAAACAAGTGGGAATGGTCGGCGATGGTATCAATGATGCTCCCGCCTTGGCTTTAGCAAATGTCGGCATCGCGATGGGTAGTGGCACTGATATTGCCATGGAAACAGCAGATGTAACGTTGATGAATAGTCAACTCTCGTCGATTGGACAAACGATCGAGCTTTCAAGTGTGACCTTGAAAAAAATCAAACAAAACTTATTTTGGGCATTTATTTATAACACGATTGGCATTCCGTTTGCTGCGTTTGGCTTACTGAATCCAATCATTGCCGGAGGAGCGATGGCCTTTAGCTCAATCAGTGTGTTACTCAATTCATTAAGTCTAAACCAAAAAATGAAGAAATAAACGGTTCAACAAAGGAAAGGACAGAATGAAAATGAACGAGCAAAAAAAACGAACGATGCACGAGCATCATCATGATGAAACGAAGGAACAAACGAACATGACACACCAAAAGATGGACCATACGAAAATGAACCACGAGACCATGGCACATGAGCATCACTCAATGGATCATAGTTCGATGGATCACAGTTCAATGGATCATCATGACCATATGAGCGGTGGGATGGATCATTCGATGCACATGGGGAATTTCAAACAAAAATTTTGGTTGTCCTTGTTGCTAGCGATTCCGATCATCTTGTTTTCACCCATGATGGGTATGGAATTTCCCTTTCAAGTGACTTTCCCTGGCTCTGATTGGCTCGTCTTGATCCTGGCGACCCTCTTGTTCATTTATGGCGGACAACCCTTTTTAAGTGGCGCTAAAATGGAATTGAAACAAAAAAGTCCAGCAATGATGACCTTGATTGCTATGGGGATCACTGTAGCCTATGTTTATAGTGTCTATTCTTTTATTGCGAATCTCATCAACCCTCATACTCATGTAATGGATTTCTTCTGGGAGTTGGCGACATTGATCGTCATCATGCTATTAGGGCACTGGATCGAAATGAGTGCCGTTTCTAATGCAAGTAATGCGTTACAGAAACTAGCAGAATTATTACCCGAAACAGTCAAACGATTACGAACAGATGGGACAGAAGAGACGATTTCTTTAAAAGAAGTCAAAGAGGGAGATCATTTAGTTGTTCGAGCAGGAGATAAGATGCCAACGGATGGAACGATTCTCAAAGGAGAAACGATCGTGGATGAATCTGCCGTGACTGGCGAATCAAAAGGGGTCAAAAAACAAACATCTGATTTAGTGATCGGTGGTTCGATCAATGGAGACGGCACCATTGAAATCGAAGTGACCGGAACAGGTGAAAATAGCTATTTAGCCAAAGTCATGGATATGGTCCGTCAAGCACAAGGTGAAAAGTCAAAACTAGAATCTTTGTCTGACAAAGTAGCAAAATGGTTGTTTTATGTCGCATTGATCGCCGGTCTATTGGCATTTGTTGTGTGGCTGATTTTAACCGATTTACCAACTGCTTTAGAACGGATGGTCACTGTCTTCATCATCGCTTGTCCCCATGCGTTAGGTTTGGCGATTCCTCTAGTGGTGGCACGTTCAACGTCGATTGCTGCTAAAAATGGGTTGTTGCTTAAAAGTCGTCGCGCCTTAGAACAAGCTAATGAGTTAGATGTCATCATGCTGGATAAAACAGGTACGTTGACGGAAGGAAAATTCACCGTCACTGGTATCGAAAGCTTAGACGATGATTATCCTCAAGAAGAACTATTGAAATATTTAGGTGCCTTAGAAGCGAACGCCAATCATCCATTAGCCATTGGGATCATGCGTTATTTGAAGGAACAGAATATTTCTCCTTATCAAGCAGAAAATCAAAAAAATCTTTCAGGGGTTGGCTTAACTGGAACAGTAGCAGATAAGAATGTAAAAGTAGTCAACGAAAAAGAAATCAAACGTTTAGGAATTGAAATTGCAAAGGAACGACTAACGCCTTACGAAGAGCAAGGGAATACAGTTAGTTTTCTATTGATCGATGATCGTTTAGTCGGATTAGTGGCATTAGGTGACATCATCAAAGCAGAAGCAAAAACCTTTATTCAAAGTCTCAAAGAAAGAAAGATCACTCCGGTGATGTTGACTGGTGATAATCAACATGCCGCAGAAGTGGTCGCGCAATACTTAGGTATCGAAGAGTTTTATGGTGGGCTTTTACCAAATGACAAGGAAGACATCGTCAAACGTTATCAGGAACAAGGAAAAAAAGTCATCATGGTCGGTGACGGAATCAACGACGCCCCAAGTTTAGCACGTGCAACGATCGGGATGGCGATTGGAGCAGGAACCGATATTGCGATCGATTCAGCGGATGTTGTTTTGATCAACAGTGACCCAAAAGATATCTTGCATTTCTTGGATCTAGCTAAACAAACGAGAAAGAAAATGATCCAAAATCTATGGTGGGGAGCGGGTTACAACATTCTTGCCATTCCTTTAGCAGCAGGGATTCTTGCACCCATCGGAATTTTGTTAAGCCCAGCGATCGGAGCTGTCTTGATGTCATTGAGTACCGTAGTTGTAGCATTGAATGCGTTGACGTTGAAGATCAAAGAATGATCATTTTTAGTAAATAATTATTGAATAAAGAGTGAATATGACTATGTCAATGGGAGGTCGGGACAGAAGTGTTCAACCTCAAGAAATAAGGCGCCAGCCACGAAAATTGTTCTTCAAATTTTTGTGGCTGGCGTCTTATATCTTGAGGTTACTTCTGTTCTCGCCGTCTATTCGTTTTTAAATGGAGGGAGGGAACTAAGGTCCTACTTCCTTTTTTTGTCATTGGTACGATTTACACAAACGAGAGACTTTGGATTAATTTCTGGTTAATTTTGTAAATTAGTAAAATAAGAAAAACAAAAAATATTTCTTTGCGTACTTTATATAAGAGACATTTTCAGAGTATTGATGAGCCACTCTGGAAAAACTATTGATAGAGTGAGGTTAAGCAATGAATTGGCAAACATTACTAACAAAAAATGCACAGAATATCTTTTTACTGATCAACCAAATGAAAGATCTAACATGGAAGAAAAGCGACTTAGCAAAAAGGATGGATGTTGATGTCAAAACGATCGATCGTTATTTGAAGCGATTGAAATCAGAGGATTATCCCTTAGAACTAGCGTATGATAAAAAAGAAGTCCAACTCGTCTACCACCAAGCATACAATGAACCATTTCTTTTGTTTGAATTTTTGATCCGATCGGATTCGTTCTGTTTACTACGGGATCTGATTTTACAAAGGGAATACTCCTTCGAATATGATCGTTCCGCACAAGAACGATTGAAAAAATGGTTAGGGGATTATCATCTTTCTTTTTCCTATAAAAAGCAGCAAATCTATGGTTCTGAACGAAAAATCAGATATTTACTTTTTTGCTTTCTCAAAGAGTTCCCAACTTTTTTTAAGGAAGACCATGATCAAACATTTTCAGAACTATTCATCCAACTTCTAGATCATCGTCCCAAACATACAGATATTGAGATTTTTACAAATCATCAATTGTTCTTCTATGAGATTTTTCCAGAACTACTCTTTCGCTCTGAACAAAAGCTTCCGACAAAAGAAAAGAATTATCGGGCTATCCTGCGACTGAATAGCCATTTGATCACAGACAAGCGGTGGGAAAAGATCGAAAAAACCTCCGTCTATCAAAAATTATCGATTGTTACTGAAAAATTAGATTCATTATTTTGGTTGACGAATGATTTTGAAAGTTCCAACAAAAAGAAAATAACAAGAGTACTATTCCAAGAGTGGTTGAAATATTCAATTGGTCTTCATGATCGCTTTATCCATGAAGAAGCCGTTGCCTACCAAGCTTTGGCAGACACGATCCCTAATTTCATTGAGAAATCAAACCAGTTTCGTATCGCTTTACAGCAAGCTTTGTTTCAGCCAACGACCGATTGGGCAAAGATGTTGCTGAAATTATTGAATGAACGAGGCTATTTGGAGATGTATGCACCGGAAGTGAAAATCGTGTTCTTTTTTCGCTATGACCACGAAGAAGCTAGACGACTTGCAGCCATCTTAGATAAAACGTTACGTCATCGTAAACGAACATCGATCCATGTATGTACCAGAAGTAAGCCACCTAGTTATGCTCAACTTGTCATCACAGATCACTTTTTTTCTGCTAGTCTCACTAATGATCAGAAAACATATTTTTATCAAGATTCACTAGGAATCGAAAGACTATTATCAGACATCGATTATTGGATCAACACAAAGATAACTTTTACGAGTAAACGAATCATCGAGCGCTAGAATATGCTATAATGGACTGGAAAAACAAAGGAGGAAAATCCATTGGAATTAAAGAAACTAGAAGTACCTACATCTTCGATTACAGAAGTGAAAAGATCGCCGATGGATGTGTTTGACCAAGCTAGAAAAGCTGAAACAGGCGTATATATTTTTAATCGTGAAAAAGTTGCTGGTGTGATGTTGACCCAAGAGCAATATGAAACGTTGTTGCAAGAATTAGCCACGCTTCGCCAACTCATTGCGACAGAAACAGAAGAGACAAAAACAAATGGATCAGCGACAAACGAACCATTCACAAAAAATCGCACGGCCATCGTATCCACTTCTGAATCGTTAGATGAATTGGTTAGCGCCTTAAAACAATATTTAGTTACAGGTGTGTCTATCTCTGCTAAAAATCTTGATGAACGAATGGTAGCATTAGGATTCATTACGAAGAAAACTGGTTTTGGCGGGGTTGTTGATATGCTCAATGAATTAACAGAAACGGGTAAAATCAATTACCAATTAAGGAAAAAACCAAATGGTAAAATCGTGATCGCAGAGATCATCGGTGAACAAGATAGTCAATCGCAACTATTCGATAAGCTGATCATCAAGAAAATCTATTTACATGAAATATAATAAGTTGCGAAGTGTTGACGATAATTTATTTATCAAACATTACAACTAGGTAAAATAGAGCATAAAAATAAAAGTAAAGCATCTGAGGACAGTTCACAGCTGTTGTGGATGCTTTACTTTGTTTGTCATTAAAAGTGAGTGTGTCTACGATAACGCGCGAATATGCTACCCCAGATGATCCCTAATAACTGTGGAAATAAGTAAATACCAGCGAGCAGTAAGATGATCTGTTCAGGTGAAAAAGGATGATACAAAAAATGCCATTCTGTACATTTAGCAAAAAATAAATAAGAGGTGCTCGCAGAACAAAGATTGCCAAGAAACAATGTTTTTAAACGATTGGTTCGCCTCAACGTAAAACCAACAAAAAAAGCCCAAAATATCAATAATATAAATAGGATGACTGAATGATAATAATAATCAAAAAGTAGAGCGAGATAAAAATAAGGCACACACATCAATAAGTAGATTGTTTTTTTTATGTAAAATAATCGCAAAGGTACATTCCTCCAAATCATTTCCCTTTGGTTTTTATTGTAAAATCAAACAATTAATAATCAATTCTTTTTTGAAATATTCTGAATAAAATGAATAAACTCTCATTGCTTTATTCTTAAAAAACTAGTCTTTCCCCTCAGTTTTTTTAGAGAAATAGAATATAGTATGATAGATGGAGTGTCTTTTGGGAGGTTTTGTATGAAAAAGAGAATAAAACTAGAACAATTGTATTTGTTTCTTTGGTTTTTCCCAATTTTTCTTTTGCCTTTTACATGGGTGAATGCAGTAGTACAAGGTGCTGAGATTCTTGGCATCATCAATGGAAGTGGCTTTATTATTTCCAAAAATTTTCCGACATTGACCCTTTTTTATTTTTTGATCAGTGTGAATTTGATCGTTTCAAAAACATTTATAAAAAAGTATAATTGGCATTTGATCCAGTTTTCTTCTATGCTGGTCTTTACATCTTATTTCTCGATATTACCGAGGATCATCATCGGTCCGAATGGATTAAGTGAAAGTGGACTAAAAGATACAAGCTATTCTGCGATGTATTTTTTGACCATCAAACCTTGTTTTTATGTAGCGATTGCTTCCTTTGCGTTAGCAGTTGGCCTATTCTATTATACAGAGATCCGTGAACAATCCTTACTTATAGAAAAGATATAGTTTTTTGTAGGACGTCCATTTTCGGACGTTTTTTTGTTTTACGATATATTTACACAACTTAACAATAACTTTACATATTCAATATCTAGGATTTACAGTACCCTGATACAATCAATTTGTAACTAAGAAAGGGGCATATAAATGAAAAAAGTTTTATTTTCTTTAGGAGTATTAGGTTTTATCTTAGCTGGATGTGGTTCTGGTTCAGGAAGTACGGATGGATCAGCAAGCAACTCGGCTAGTTCAGATGATCAAGTAAAAATCGTAGCGGTCGGTTCAACCGCTTTGCAACCTTTAGTTGATGCTGCACAAGAAATGTTTACACAAGATAACCCCAACTATCAGATTTCTGTTCAAGGTGGCGGAAGTGGAACAGGTCTTAGTCAAGTAGCGTCAGGTGCTGTAACAATCGGAAACTCTGATGTATTTGCAGAACAAAGAGATGGGATCGATGCAAGTAAATTGGTAGACCATCGTGTAGCAGTTGTTGGAATGGCACCAATCGTAAATAAAGATACAGGCGTTGAAGATATTACAAAAGAACAATTGATCGAGATCTTCACTGGTAAGATCACTAACTGGAGTGAACTAGGCGGAGCAGATCAAGAAATCAATGTCATCAACCGTGCAAACGGAAGTGGCACTCGTGCAACCTTTGAATACTGGGCTTTAGATGGCGCTGTACCAATACAATCTCAAGAACAAGATTCATCAGGAACAGTTCGTCAAATCGTTTCACAAACACCAGGTGCGATCAGCTATTTAGCTTTCTCTTATTTAGATGATTCTACTCAAGCGTTGAAAATCAACGGTGTAGAACCAACTCCTGAAAATGTCTCAGACAATAGCTGGGAAATTTGGTCTTATGAGCATATGTATACAAATGGCGAACCAGAACCAGAAGTGAAGAAGTTCTTAGACTTCATGATGACTGATGCCGTTCAAGAAGGACCAGTACAAGATTTAGGCTACCTACCGATCAGCATGATGAAAGTTGAACGTGACGCAGAAGGGAACTTATCATAAGATTGAATACATCTTTCAATCACATGTTTATTCATAACGACTACCATTGATTATTAAGCTTAGTTCCTCGTTGAGGATCTAAGCTTTTTTTAGTTTATTGCTCACTCTACGTTTTCGTTTTTTTTCATATGACAGTTTTGAAAGAAGAATATCAGTTATATCTGAGGATTTATTTGGCAAAATGACGTATGGTTAAAGAGTAGAAAAAAAGTTGAGGGATTAGTTATGAAAAGAAAAGAAAAGCAGCGAGAAAAACAGATACAGCAAATGTTGGCACAATTAGAACGCATCGATCCTAACAAAAATGAAGGGCTGACAGACAAACAGGTCCAAGAGCGAATAGGTGTTGGCGCTGTCAATCAAGCAACGAGTCCTACATTTAAAACGAACAAGCAAATCGTGATGGAGAATGTCTTTACTTATTTCAATCTGATTTTTTTAGTCCTAGCGATTTTATTATGTGTCGTCAATTCCTATAAAAATTTGACTTTTTTACCTGTCATATTGGCAAATACTGGCATTGCGATCTATCAAGAGATCCATTCCAAGAAAATCTTGGATCAGTTGAGCATGTTACATGCCGCAACAGTCAAAGTATTACGGAATGGTCAAGAACAGAAGATAACTATCGAAGAGTTAGTTCTAGATGATCTCGTCATTCTAAAAACAGGAGACCAGATCCCCGCAGATGGAAAGATCATAGAAGGTAATCTACAAGTGAATGAAGCGCTATTGACTGGTGAAGCGGATGAGATAAGTAAGGAAATCGGCGATGAATTAATGTCAGGAAGCTTCATCGTTACGGGTAAAGCAAAAGTTCAGTTGACACGAGTTGGCAATGAATCTTATATTGCCAAATTAACGATGCAAGCAAAAGAAATGGGTACTGGAGAACAATCCGAGATGATTGCTTCGTTAGATAAGATCATCAAATGGGTGGGAATCATTATTATTCCTATTGGATTGACTTTATTTTCTCAAAGTTACTTTTACAATGGCAATACATTAAGAGAGAGTATTGTTTCGATGGAAGCTGCGTTGATCGGCATGATTCCTGAAGGGCTGTACCTACTCACAACGATTGCACTAGCAATGAGTGCGACGCGCTTAGCAAAACAACAAGTGTTGCTGCATGACATGAAAAGCATCGAGACGTTAGCACGAGTGGATGTATTATGTGTCGATAAAACAGGAACAATCACTGAAAATGCAATGGACGTTCAACGTGTGCTGATTCCTGAAAATTCTTTAGCAAAACAAACAGCAGATCAGTTGGATGAATTACTTGGTGACTACGCACAGGCAATCGAAGCTGACAATGAAACGATGCAAGCAATCAAAAATTACTTCACGAAGCATTCTGACAGGGAGGCAACAGCAAGTTTACCCTTTTCTTCTGTGAGAAAATATAGCAGCGTGACATTTACGGATAAAACGTATGTCCTTGGAGCACCAGAAATGGTCTTACGCGAAGCGTTCACGAGTTATGCTTCTGAATTTAGCGCGTATACGGAACAAGGCTATCGGGTATTAGTTTTCGGTGAATACCAAGGGGTACTGTCACAAGAAGACTTGGAAGAAGCCGTTATCCCGTTAGGTTATTTATTGATTGCTAATCCGATCCGTCAAGAAGCGAAAGCAACGTTTAATTACTTTAAGAAACAAGAAGTTGCTATCAAAGTGATTTCTGGTGATAACCCAGCGACAGTTTCTCATGTTGCCACACAAGCGGGTATTTCAAACGCGGAGCAATATGTGGATGTCTCCTCGTTAAGGGAAGAAGAATTTCCAGAAGCCATGGAAAAATATACCGTCTTTGGCCGTGTCAAACCAGAACAAAAAAAGGAATTTGTCCGTTTACTAAAAGAGAAGCATACAGTGGCGATGACTGGGGATGGGGTAAATGATATCTTGGCAATGAAAGAAGCCGATTGTAGCATTGCGATGGCATCAGGGAATGAAGCGACGATGCAAGCGGCGCAAGTGGTCTTGTTGGAATCAGATTTTTCTAAAATGCCAGAGATTGTTGGCGAAGGGCGGCGTGTCGTAAACAATATCGAACGTTCTGCCAGTCTTTTCTTAGTAAAAAATATCTTTTCATTTTTACTGTCTGTGTTTTCTGTTCTTTTTGCATTCACTTATCCATTAGAACCTTCACAAATCACATTGATCAGTTTATTCACGATCGGGTTGCCTTCCTTTTTATTAGCTTTGGAAGAAAATGAGAACCGGATCAAAGGCCGATTCATTGAGAATGTCTTGGAAAAAGCTATTCCGGGGGGGCTGACTGATATGATGGTGGTAGGCGCTTTAGTCGTGGGTGGTTCGATTTTAAATCTGAACAAAACCGATACGTCGACAGCTTCTACCATGTTGTTGATTGTTGTTGGCTTTTTAGTCCTTTATAAAATCTGTCAACCATTGAACCAATTTCGAACACGGATCATACTATTTTGTGCAAGTGGAATCGTCTTTTCTGTTGTCTTCTTGCATAAACTATTTTCAATATCAGCCATTTCTCCAGTGTCTATCTTAATGGTGGTCATGCTCTTTTTCGCAGCAGAATCCATCTTTCGTCAGTTGACCTTTTTCGTGGAAAAATATTTGCATTTAGATAAGATCGATACGACACGTACGAAAAAACGTTGGAGAAAAGTATTTCCATTTTTCAAGAAATGAGCGAAGAATTGTTGGGTACAAAGAGATAGCGTCAACCTCCTAAAACAGAAATGTTCTTGGAGGTTGACGCTTATTTCATTTATACCTATCAGGTTCACGATTAATTGATTTTAGGGATCTTCACAATAAAGGTAGAGCCGATACCAGGGTGACTCTCGATCTCCACCGTACCATGAAGTAAATTCACGTATTCTTTCACGATCGACAATCCTAATCCTGTACCACCTGAATGGCGACTACGCGCTTTATCTACACGATAAAAACGTTCAAAGATGCGTTCTTGATCTTCGCGATCGATACCAATACCAAAATCTTGTACAGAGAAAATCAGCTGATCGTGGCTTTCGTAGCGAAGGATGATCTCACTTTCTTCTTTTGAATATTGGATCGCGTTTTCAAACAAGTTTTTGATGATCGGGTAAAGCAAATCAGGATGTGTCGTAAAGGCAGTATTTTCTCCAATCAATTTGATCGTCAACTGTTTTTTCCGGATCATTGGTTGATAGCTTTGGATCACCTGTTGGAAATAAGGCTCCATATAGATCGTTTGGGTTTCATGTAAACTCTCTTCGTCTTTTGATAACTGAATAATTTCTCGGATCAGCTTATCTAAACGAATCGCATCTTTTTGCATGATCAATAGAAATTCAGTCAGTGTGTCGGGGTCCTCTTTTGCACCGTCCAGTAAAGTCTCAGTAAACCCAATCAAAGAAGTGACAGGTGTTTTTAATTCATGTGAGACATTGCCGACAAAATCTTTTTGCATTTTTTCTAAATGTCTGACTTTTGTCAGATCATAAGCAACACCTAAAATTTGTCCAGTATCCTCTGAACTATTGAAATAACGCAAGCTGATATCCAGTGTTTGCGTACCGTCAGCAATCGTGACTTCTTGATGAACGATCGGTTCAGACGGAGAAACTTGATGGATCAATTGGATCAATTTTGGTTCGCGGATCACTTCTGTGTAATGTTGATTTTCTTGATAATCTTTCACACCTAGATGGACTTGCATTTTTGGATTAAGCAGGCGCAGTGTGGCATTGGAGTCAATCAGAAAGACACCGATCATCAATTCATTCAACAAGCTGTATAATTGTTCCTCCGTCGTCGTATAAGCGCGATACATTTTGGTCATCTGTTCACTCAAGCCATTGATCGTCTGGTATAATTCTTCCCATTGATCAGAAGTCTGCATGATGATCTCCGTTTGTTCCGGGTTCTTGACCATTTTTTTCAAAACAGGAATCACTGTTTTGAGTGGTTGGTTTCGTTGGTAAATCAGGTAGTAGATCATAAATGTCAATAAAAGAAAGAAAACCAAGAAGAAACCGAATACCCAACGGCGAAAACTTTCCGTACGAGGAAGAAAGCCACTTGTAGGTTCAGCGATGCGAATGATCGCTACCAATTTTCCATTGACTTTGATGGGCAAGGCGACATAAAGTAATTCTTCATTCAATGTCGTACTCTTACGAAGAGAAGTACCAAGCGTACTTCCTTCTAAGATCGCTTTGATTTCCGGGCGTGTTTTTCTTTGTTCATGCAAAGAAGATTCTTCTGTGTCATAAATGATCGTGCCAGTTTGATCGATCAACGTCACTCGTTCATTGGATTGATGGACAAATTCATCCAGAACTGCTTTATTACTAGCAGAAGTAGGATTCTCGACATCTAGTTGACGAGCCAATAACTGCGCTTTTTTAGTCAAATAACTTTCTTGTTGTTCAATGATCTGTTGTTGGAAATAATGGGAGATGATCTGCCATCCACCAAAAAATAAGCCAAGCAACAAGATGAGAAAAAACAAGCGCTCGGAGAATTTTTTCCATTGTTTTTTCATCGTTTTGGTTCCTGGAATTTATAACCAAAGCCCCGAACAGTCAGTAAATATTTAGGATGTTTCGGATCACGCTCGATTTTTTCACGTAAATGACTGACATGGACATCAACAATACGACTTTGTCCAGAAAAATCAAAATTCCAGATACGATCCAACAGTGTATCTCGGTCGATCACTCGATCTTTGCGTTTCATGAAATAAACAAGCAACTCAAATTCTTTCGGCGTAAGTTCGATCGGTTGATCCTCGATCGTCACTTGATAATTCGTCAAGTCGGCTTTGATTTGTCCAATCGATAAGTATTCTGGTTCTGCCTCATCAGATTGAGTTTTACGGGGCTCGATCCGACGAAAGATGGCTTTCATCCGTGCAAGGACTTCCCGAGGGCTGAAAGGTTTCGTCAAATAATCATCCGCACCGATCTCCAGTCCGATGATTCGATCGACTTGATCATCTTTAGCTGTTAGGATCAATATAGGTGTATCATTTTTTTCTTGACGGAGCTTTTGTGTGATCGCGATGCCATCGATCGAAGGAAGCATCACATCTAAAATAATGAAATCATATGAATGTTCCAATGCAAGATCAAGACCTTCTTGACCATCTGCAGCACTGGTTACTTTATATCCTTCTTTTTCAAGATTGAATGTCAGTAATGTTACAATTGAGGGTTCGTCATCAACAACTAGTACTTTTTTCATAAATTCTCCTTTTGATAAATTTCATCTCCTTTATTTTAGCACAGAATCGGGGGCAAGGACTATTTAACCAGCTAAATAAATGGTATAATATAAAAGCAATTTGCTCAGCTAAAGGAGAAAATGTCCGATGATCGGTATCAGTGCTTGTTTAGGTGGCGTCTCATGTCGCTATGATGGCCGGGAACAAACAATCCCTGCCTTAAAAAAACTCGTGACAGAAGGTCAAGCAATCGTGATCTGTCCAGAAGTAGCAGGAGGTTTGCCCATTCCAAGAGAACCAGCAGAAATCGTTGGTGGTGATGGGTTTGATGTCTGGGATCATCAGGCTAAGGTCATGACGATCTCTGGAAAAGATGTTACAGAAGCTTATAAAAATGGTGCGATCAATGCTTATCAAGTACTCAAGGAAAAGCAGATCTCAACGTTGATCTTAAAAGCAAATAGTCCTTCCTGCGGCTCATCAACTATCTATGATGGTAGTTTCACTGGTAGTCTGAAAGAAGGCATTGGCGTAGCAACCGCCTATTTTCTCCAACAAAAAATCAGTGTCTGCTCAGAAGAAGAGTGGATGGATCAACGAGGTGAGTTGAATGGAAATTGAGAAAACCAATCGGATGAATGCTCTTTTTGAATTTTATTCGACACTGTTGACTGAGAAACAAATGAATTATATGGAATTATATTATGCAGATGATTTTTCACTTGGAGAAATCGCTGAAGAATATGAGGTCAGTCGCCAAGCAGTTTATGATAATATCAAACGAACGAGCAAGATCTTGGAGAATTACGAAAAAAAACTCCACCTTTTTTCTGATTATGTCGTTCGTGAACAGTTGTTGACAGAATTGACGAACTATATCAATGAACAGTATCCTGAAGATCAAACGCTGCAAGGATACATCAAAAAAATTCAAGAAATCGAAGAATAACAAAAAGGAATGAATAAAATATGGCATTTGAAAGCTTAACTGAACGCCTACAACAGGCGATGTCAAAGTTACGAAAAAAAGGAAAAGTCTCTGAAGCTGACGTCAAGGAAATGATGCGCGAGATCCGTCTTGCGCTATTAGAAGCCGATGTCAACTTACAAGTAGTCAAAGATTTTACGAAACGTGTGCGCGAACGTGCAGTTGGAGCAGAAGTACTTGATAGTCTTTCTCCAGCACAACAAATCGTAAAGATCGTGGATGAAGAGTTAACGATCACTTTAGGTTCAGAAACGGTTGAATTGACTAAATCTCCAAAAATCCCGACTGTCATCATGATGGCTGGTTTGCAAGGGGCAGGTAAAACAACGTTTACTGGTAAATTAGCGAATTATTTAAAGAAAAATGAAAATGCTCGTCCCTTATTGATTGCAGGTGACGTGTACCGTCCTGCTGCCATCGACCAGTTAAAAGTTTTAGGACAGCAATTGGATGTTCCGGTTTTTGATATGGGAACAGATGTTAGTCCTGTAGAAATCGTTCGTCAAGGGATGGAACTCGCGAAAGAAAAGAAAAATGATTACGTATTGATCGATACAGCCGGACGTTTACACATTGATGAAACATTGATGGATGAATTAAAACAAATCAAAGACTTGACACAACCTAACGAAATCCTACTCGTTGTCGATGCGATGACTGGTCAAGATGCCGTCAACGTTGCGGATAGCTTCAATCAACAATTAGGGATCACCGGGGTCGTCATCACAAAATTAGATGGAGACACACGTGGGGGAGCGGCGCTATCGATTCGTTCAGTGACCGGTGCACCAATCAAGTTCATCGGTTCTGGTGAAAAGCTGACTGACTTAGAAGTCTTCCATCCAGATCGTATGGCAAGTCGTATCCTTGGTATGGGGGATATGTTGACGCTGATCGAAAAAGCGCAACAAGACTATGATGAGAAAAAAGCAGAAGAGCTTGCGCAAAAAATGCGTGAGAACTCATTTGACTTCAATGATTTCATTGAACAATTGGATCAAGTCATGGGTATGGGCCCAATCGAAGACTTATTAAAAATGATCCCAGGAATGAATCAGATGCCAGGAATCGAAAATATCAAAGTTGATCCGAAAGATGTTGAGCGTAAAAAAGCAATGGTTTATTCGATGACACCTGCAGAACGTGAAAACCCAGACCTATTGAATCCAAGCCGCCGACGCAGAATTGCTGCTGGTTCAGGGAACAGCGTAGTGGAAGTCAATCGTATGATCAAACAATTCAAAGAATCCCGTAAGATGATGCAACAAATGTCTAAAGGGGATATGAATATTCCTGGCATGGACCAAATGTTCGGTACCGGTGTCAAAGGTAAGCTAGGAAAAATGGCGATGAATCGCATGATGAAGAAAAATAAAAAGAAAAAGAAGAAAAAGAAATAAACAGTAATCAAGTGCAAAAAAGCTTCGAAGACGTATTTAATTTTGTCTTCGGAGTTTTTTGATACATTGTCTGAAAATCCCAAAAGGAGTGAGTCGATGCAACGCTGTCCATGGAGTGAATCAACTGAAATGATGCGTGAGTACCATGATACGATTTGGGGAGTACCTGAATATGATGACCAACGACTGTACCGTAAATTAATGCTTGATATCAATCAAGCAGGTCTCAGCTGGCAAACGATCTTGAACAAGAGCCAAGCTTTCGATGAGGCTTACGACCAGTTTGAACTCGAAAAAGTCGCTAGCTATACTGAAGAAAAAATCGAAGAATTGATGAGCAATAAAGGAATCATCCGCAATCGCCGGAAAATTGAAGCGGCAATCGCTAACGCACAAGCTATTTTAGCCATGCGAGCAACCGGACTGAGTTTTTCTGATTACCTCTGGTCCTTTGTCAATGGCGAAGTCGTAATCGGAAACTACCAAGACCAAAGTGAAGTGCCAACTACTAGTGAACTCTCTGATCGCATCTCAAAGGACTTGAAAAAACGCGGTTTCAAATTTATTGGAAGTACGACCATTTATGCCTTTTTAGAAGCGGTAGGGATCATCAACGATCACCTGATCACATGTTTTCGCCACCAAGAAGTCACTCGCTAAAGGAGAAAGATGAAATGTCTAAGATCATTTTTTACGGAGCAATCAGTATGGATGGCTATCTAGCAACAATTAATGATGACTTGCAATGGCTCTTCGATACGCCTACTGGGGAAAAAACAACCTATGATGCGTTTTATCAAACCATCGATGTAACGATCATGGGCAGAAAAACGTATCAAGAAGCCAAAAAATATTTAGATACAGCCAAGATCTATCCAGAAAAAACCAATTATGTCTTTTCAACAGACAAAGAATTGAAGTTAGAGGATGCTAGGGTCGTTCACGAAGATCCCGTAAGCTTGATCAAGGAGTTGAAGGAATCAAGTGAACAAAGGATCTGGGTAGTTGGTGGCGGTCGTTTGCTCAAACCAATCATTGAACAGCAACTGATCGATGAATGGTACATTCAAATTGCGCCTGTATTACTTGGGAAAGGGATTCGTCTTTTTCAAGAAGGAGATTATGTACAGCGGTATCAATTGGTGGACACGAAACGCTTTGGCGAGTTTATTGAGCTACACTATCGTAAAGAAGGGCACAAAGAATAGTAGGTCACACAAAAAACCACGAAACAACATGCTGTTTCGTGGTTTTTTGTAAAATTAGCAAGACATCAAGCGTTCAATTTTCCAGCGAAATCTAGATACGCATCTAAAATCGTTTGGAAGAAATCAACGGTTCCTTGGATAATGTTGCCATCTTCATCAAGTAAGTTAGTGATATTTCCGATATACGCTTCTGGTTGTTGTAATGTTGGGACATTTAAAAAGACTAATGATTGACGTAAGTGATGATTTGCGCCAAAACCACCGACTCCACCAGGAGAAGCAGTGACCACTAAACCAGGTTTTTTATCCCAGACACTTTGACCATAAGGACGAGAACCAACATCCAAGGCATTTTTCAATACAGCTGGCACTGAGCGGTTGTACTCAGGAGTAACAAAGATCACGCCGTCTAGATCTTTGACTTCTTCACGGAAACGTGTCCATTCTGTAGGTGTTTGCTCAGGTGTTTCGATATCTTCGTTATAAAAAGGAAGGTCATCGATTTTTACAAATACGCTCTCGTATCCTTCCGGTAATAAGTCCGCAAAAGTTTCTGCAACTTTCTTATTGTATGAATCTTTTCTTAAACTTCCGATGAAAAAACCAATTTTTTTTGTCATAAAACAATTCCTCCTTTAATATTTCTATATTTATCTTACAAAAAATAAGTAAACTGAGCAAATAAAAACACTTGGGTTATTTTAATGTAGAGTCGAAAACAAAAGAAATGCTTATGGATAGGGGATTTCCAAGCTTCCTATGTTCAACCTTGATGATTCAAAAAAGTAAGAAGAAATCCATGGAAAAGGACACTAACGACTTAAAGAAAGAATAAAAATAGAAAAAAATCAGACTGTAAAGAAAAAAAGCTTTACAGGGTAAAAAAAAACTGGTACACTACATCTTGTGAATAAAACAATGGAGGTGGAAATATATAATGGCAGTTAAAATCCGTTTAAAACGTATGGGTTCTAAAAAGAGTCCTTTTTACCGTATCGTCGTAGCTGATTCTCGTTCTCCTCGTGATGGACGTTTCATCGAAACTGTAGGTACTTACAACCCTTTGAAAGACCCTGCAGAAGTAGTTTTAAAAGAAGATTTAGTACTTGACTGGTTATCAAAAGGTGCACAACCTTCAGATACAGTACGTAACATCCTTTCAAAAGAAGGCGTTATGAAAAAACATCATGAAGCTAAATTCTCAAAGAAATAAGGTGACCGGATATGAAAGATTTAAGCGAATTAGTCTTAACAATCGTTCGTCCGTTAGTTACTTATCCTGATCAAGTCCAGCTAGAAGTCGTTGAGTCAGAAGATTTTTACGAATACAATCTAACTGTGGCTCCCGAAGATATCGGTCGTATCATCGGTAAACAAGGGCGCGTTGCGAAAGCAATCCGCACGATCGTTTACGGAGTACGAATCAATGCACCGAAAAAAGTGCGTTTGAATATCATCGACAATAAAGAATAAACTGTTTCGTTTTCGCGAAACAGTTTTTTTTTTGTTCTTTAGAGATCATATTTGGCAAAAACAGGTACAAAGCGTATCCTTAATAGTAAGAGAGGAGTGTTTCAAATGAAAAAAATAGGTTTGATCAGCTTATTCGCTGTCGCTTTACTCGGTGCTTGTCAATCACCAAGTGAAACGAGTCAAGAAACGACAAATGAAACAGTTCGTACGACAGAAACAACTACTTCAAAGGAAGAGATAGGGGCATCTTCCACAAGTAGTCAGGAGACAACAGCTTCAACAGCATCATCAGCTGAAACAAGCACGAGCACACAAGAAAATTCGACGCAAACTGCCTTTGAGCAATTGCAAAAAGAGTATCCAGACACACCGATGCCAAAAGAGATCCCAGTTGGGTCATCTAACTTGAACATCGCAGCAACGATGACAAAACAAGGCTTTTCTGTCTTATACTATCAATCAGAACAAGCGCTACCACTAAACGACGCCTCATTGAACCAAGCAGAACCAATCGCTTCTTACCTTTATCAAGATGACTTTGCATCTTCCCAAGAAACACTGAACACGATTCAGCCATTTACGGTCGATACTGGAGGAAGACAAGTCGATCTCGGCTATAACATTGTCGGTTATCAACAAGGTGCTGCCGGTTCTTCGATTCTTGAATGGCAAGAAGGAAATTGGCGGTTACGAATACGTGCCAGCAATATTGACGGACAAGATCCTGTACCTTTGGCGAAACAGATCGTGACTTACTTGGAGTCTGCCCGCTTACCTGCACCGGAAAAAGTCGGAACGATCGAAATCAATATGACCGATGGCACCAATCAAAATACTCGGATCATTTGGCAACAACCAACCACTGTCTATACGATCACGAATCAAGATTCGATGAATGCATTAAAAATGGCTGTTTCCATGGAACAACAATAAAAGAAGACTAGAATTGCCAAGAACCACATGCTAAAATAGACAGGAAACGATAGAACACTCTGAGTCCAAAAGCAAATCGTGACCAAGCAGAGTGACAAGAATCATGAAAGAAATGAGGACAAAAGTTGACTGAATATCTAAATGTTGGCAAGATTGTCAATACCCAAGGAATCAAAGGCGAAGTCCGTGTCATCTCAACCACAGATTTCCCTGAAGAACGTTACAAAAAAGGTGAAGTTTTGACACTCTTCCAAGAAGGAAAAGCTCCTGTAGAATTGACTGTAAAAAGTCACCGTAAACATAAAAACTTTGATTTACTCAGCTTTGAGAATCATCCTTCCATCAATGACGTTGAAAAATACCGTGATGGTATCTTACGTGTATCAAAAGAAAACTTAGTTGAATTGACAGAAAATGAATATTACTACCATGAAATCATTGGCTTAAAGGTCATTGATGAAAACGAAAAAGAACTAGGAAAGATCAAAGAGATTTTATCTCCAGGCGCAAATGATGTTTGGGTCATCCAACGACCAAAGAAAAAAGATGCACTGATCCCGTATATCGATTCCGTCGTTCAAGAAGTCGATCTTGAAAATGGCTTGGTTCGTGTAACATTATTAGAAGGATTGATCGATGATGAAGATTGACGTGTTGACTCTGTTTCCGCGAATGTTTGAAGGCCCGATGGGGGAATCGATCATTGGTAAAGCAGTAGCAAAAGAATTGTTAGAAATCAATGTTTCTAATTTCCGTGAGTATTCGGACAACAAACACCAAACGGTCGATGACTATCCTTATGGTGGTGGAGCAGGGATGTTATTGAAAGTCCAACCCATCTATGACAATATCAAAGCCATCGAAGAAAAACATCCAGAGACTAAGAAACGGGTGATTTTACTTGATCCAGCTGGTCAACCGTTCAATCAAAAAATGGCAGAAGAATTTTCGGAAGAAGAGCACCTGATCTTTATTTGTGGCCACTATGAAGGCTATGATGAGCGCATCCGTTCGCTCGTAACTGATGAAGTCTCATTGGGAGATTATGTACTGACCGGTGGAGAGTTAGGTGCCATGGTCATGATCGATGCGACCGTTCGGCTATTGCCGGATGTTTTAGGTAATCAAACATCTGCCCAAACAGACTCGCATTCTACTGGCTTGTTGGAACATCCTCAATATACGAGACCAGCAGAATTCAAAGATATGAAAGTACCAGAAGTATTGACCAATGGTAACCATAAATTGATTGAAGAATGGCAACTAAAAGAATCCTTACGCCGGACATATCTTCGACGTCCAGACATGTTAGAAAAATTAGACATGACACCGCAAATGGAAAAAATGCTAGCGGAGATCAAAAAAGAAGAAGCTTGAGTTGCAACAAATAAATGAAAATTTTCTTTACACTCACCATAGAATATGATAGTATTCTATGGTGAGTGTAAAAACACTTAACTATTACGATGTTCCGCTGTGAGAAATTACTCATAAGAATGTTTGGAATAAGGAGAAGAAAACAATGAATCCATTAATCGAAGAATTAACAAAAGAACAACTACGTTCTGACATTCCAGCTTTCCGCCCTGGTGACACTGTACGTGTTCATGCGAAAGTTGTCGAAGGTACTCGTGAACGTATCCAGTTATTTGAAGGTGTTGTAATCAAACGCCGTGGTGCTGGAATCAGCGAAACTTATACAGTACGTAAAGTTTCTAACGGTGTAGGCGTTGAGCGTACATTCCCATTGCACACACCACGTGTTGCAAAAATCGAAGTTGTCCGTTACGGTAAAGTACGTCGTGCGAAATTGTACTACCTACGTGCATTACACGGAAAAGCAGCTCGTATCAAAGAAATTAGAAGATAATAACGGAAAAAATCCTAAAATCTCTAAAATCTGTGAAAAGTCCTTGTATATCAAGGGCTTTTTCTTTTTTCTCTATCACAGTTTTAAGCCTGAATTGGCTGTTTTGGACCATTTTTTACTCATATTCCCCTAGAATGTCCTAGATTGTCCGATTTTGACTAACAGTGTCGTCAAAATAGGGCAAAATTTAGTAGTCAGTCTGACGACAAATTTAATACGAAAAATACCAAAACATTTACCGAATTTATCATATTTTTAACCCCTTAGGATAAAAAGGTACCAGTTTTCAAAAAAAGGCAAAACATATACTTTGGTGATAAAAAGTTAGTGTGATAGATATTCTCTAAATATTTTTTAGGAGATTTTTTAATGGATAAGATCGATGGTCGGATTATTTGGAAGAATCAAAGTGACTTAAAATTGATTTTAACAATTAATAATTTTATCGAAAAACACGGAATTACATCTACGAGACAATATCAGAAAAAGTTAGCAGAATATCCCAATGAATCACCAAGTATTTGGTTCATCAATCAGAAATATGGGTCATGGGATAACTTGCTAGAGAGTATTGGCCTTGAAAAAAATGATTATGGAAAATGGGCTAAGATGCCAGAAGATAAATTGATGGAAATAGTAGAAAGCTTTATAAGTGATGAAAAAATTCGTTCGCAGCGAAATTACGAAACAAAAGCAGTTGGTAGAGATGTCCCTTCTTTAAGTACGTTGAAAAAAATAGTTGGTGATGTACGTCCACTGTTTAGAAAAAAGGAAGAGAAAAATCTATTAACTGACTTTCAGTTATTGATGGAGCTAAGAGAAGAAATTATTCGATTAGGACTTGAAGAAGATTTATCAATGACGAAATTCCGTAAGTTATCAAGGTCAGATAAACTTCCATCAGCGATCACAATATTGAGAAGAACAAACAAATCTTGGGAGAAATTAATGGAAGAAATTGGATTTGATTATCGGAAAATAAAAATTTATAAACAAAGAAACAATTTATCTCGAAAGAAAAGTTAATAGTATCAAGCTTAAAAAGGCGTTCAAAACTAAAAATTTGAACGTCTTTTTTTATTACCCAAAAACGAAAGGAGATTTTATTTTATGAAAAAGTTGAGATTTAAAAATTGGCGATTATTTGCGACTTTGGCTCTATTAGGTCAAACAATTGGCGGAGCGATTGGTCCTACGATTGCCTTTGCCGATGAGATTACTCATCCGCAAACAGTGACTGTGCACTGCGATTTGTCACACTTATATGCGGTCGAAGGGACGTTCAGTGATGGTCGAACATTATCTGAGGTAACGGTTCCTCACTATGCTATCTATAATGGGGAGAAACAAGATATTTTCTGTATTGAACCAGGGGTACCAATTTACAATGAGTTCACTCCTGGGTATGAGAAAAATCCATTGCCTGATATGTCTGACAAAGCGAAACTAGTTTCAGTGTTATGGGAAAAAGCCGGTACAGACATTGATACACAAATGGTTGCTCAAAAGATGATCTGGCAAGAAGTCAATGGGTATACCCTTCACTCTATGAAACATCCAGATGGGAGTTCCGTAAATATCACAGCCATTGAGGCAAAAATCAATCAAGTCATTGCCGATTATCAGAAGAAACCGAGCTTCCATAATAGCACGGCTAAAACTGTATTAGGTCAATCGACCACTGTAACGGATACGAACAGCCTGAATTTATCCGAGTTTGATGAGATTGTCGAAAATACTGCAAATATTGATTATCGTGTGAATGGCAATCAATTAGTAATCACGCCTAATGCCGATTCAAAAGAAAGTGGTGTGTTGACGCTTAAGAAATCTGCTGGAACTGGAACACCGGTGGCTTATAAAAAAGCGGGACAACAAACTTTAATGGCCGGGGCGATTGATAAGCCGAACACCTACACAATCAAAATTGATGTAGAAACTGAAGGGTCTTTAAAGATCAAAAAAGTCGATAAAGAATCAGGTGACGTTGTGCCGGGAACAGTTTTCCATTTAGATTTTGGAAGAGCCTTACCTGCAAAAGACGTGACCACCGATAAAGAAGGAATTGCTACATTAAATGAGATTCCTCATGGTACAAAAGTAACCATTACCGAAAAATCAGTACCGGCGCCTTATACGATTGATACCACCCCCATGACTACCACCATTAAAGCAGGCGAAACCATTTACGTGACTTCAAAAAATACACGGGAAAAAGGGCAAATCATTCTGGATAAAAGCGGAGTTGAAACAGGGAGGGATCTTTGGAATGACAATTATTCCTTAGCTGGCAATACGTTTGCCATTCGCAAAGACAGTCCAACCGGTGAAATCGTTCAAGAAATGACCACGGATGAAAACGGTCATGCGGAAACACCAAAAGAGATTGCTAATGCGTTGGAATTGGGAACCTATTATGTGACCGAAACTAAAGCTAGTCATGGGTTCGTGAATACATTCAAACCTGTAAAAGTCGAATTGAAGTATGCCAATCAAACCGTAGCCCTTGTTACCAGTAACGTAAAAGGGCAAAACCAAGAAATCACTGGCGAAACCACTCTGACAAAAGAAGACAAAGATACTGGGGATAAAACACAAGGTAAGGCAGTCTTTGAGGGTGCTGAATACACTCTGTTTACTGCAAAAGATGGACAAGCAGTTAAATGGAGTGAGGCTTTTAAACCAGAATTAGCGAAGGGAACGAAAGCTTCTGATGAAACGGTCACTTTAACTTTAGACGAAAAGAACCAAGTTGCGGTTAAACATTTAGCCATCAATGAGTATTACTGGCAAGAAACCAAAGCACCTGAAGGATATACTTTGGATGAAACGAAGTATCCTGTATCCATCAAAAAGGTGGATGATAACGAAAAAAATGCCGTAATTACTCGAGATGTTACGGCAAAAGAACAAGTGATTCGCTTTGGTTTTGATTTCTTCAAATTCGCCGGATCAGCTGCGGGCACTGCCGAAACTGGGTTTAATGACTTAACCTTTAAAGTGTCGCCATTGGAAAGGACCAATGAAATCACAGGTGCCGAAGATGAAGCGACCACTGCTTACAACGAGCAACTATGTTTTGATGGCTATGGCAAGTTTGAAAATCTCCCTTATGGGGATTATTTACTTGAAGAAGTAGGAGCCCCAGAAGGATTTCAAAAGATTACGCCTTTAGAAATCCGTTCTACTTTTAAGGAAAACAAGGAAGACTTTGTGAAGAGTGAATATGTTTTTACCATTACCGAACAGGGCCAAAAACAACCAATTAAAACGGTGACCGCTCCTTACGAGAAGCTGACGAGCAAAGCATTTTCTGTTAGTTTGAACCGTTTGATGCTTTATGATTTGCCTGAGGAAGAAGATAGTTTAACTTCCCTTGCGACTTGGAAGGACGGAAACAAAGAATTAACTTCTCTGGATTCTACCGAGCTAGTTGATAAATTGAGTTACAATCTCCATGAAATCAAAGAAGACTGGTATGTGGTAGCACAAGCCATTGATGTGGAAGCCACAAAAGTTGCCCAAGAAAAAGATGAAAAAGCCAAACCAGTGGTAATTGCCGAAACGACGGCCACCTTGGCGAACAAAGAAAAAACAGGAACTTGGGAAATTCTGCATAAATTAACCGCCGAACAAGTTTTGGATAAAACCATTGTTTTGTTTAACTATGTGTATGAAAACAAGGAAGCTTTTGAAGCAGGCAATGAGCCAGTAGCGAAGGATGCTAGTTTGAATAATCAAGCCCAAACTGTCAGTTGTACAGTGGAACGCCATGTTTCCATTCAAACAAAAGCGCACCTAGAAGACGGTTCTCAGACCTTTACTCATGGTGATGTGGTGGATATGTTTGATGATGTATCCATTACTCATGATGTACTGGATGGCTCAAAAGAAGCTTTCGAAACAATTCTGTATGCACTACTACCAGATGGTACGAACAAAGAGATTTGGAAATCTGGCAAAATTTGTTACGAAGTGAATGATAAAGATTTTACCAAAACCGTGCTTGCAGAAAAAGTAGACACCGGAAAGTATCCAGAAGGAACCAAGTTTACTTTTGCGGAAATCAATTATGATAAAGATGGGAATATCAATGGGAAACACAATGAAGATTTGAAAGAAAAATCCCAAACCTTGACGCCAAAAGAAGTGCCAACCACACCAAGTACGCCGGAACAACCGGAAACACCAACTGTTCCAAGCGACTCTCAAGAATCTAGTCCTACAGTGAAGAAATTCCCTCAAACCGGGGAGAAAAATTCTAATGTGTTATTGTTCATTGGCTTTACCTTGATCTTTGCGACGGCGGGCTATTATTTCTGGAATCAGCGGAACTAAGGTGATGAGATGATACAAGTAAATTATAAGAAGCAACGTGCGCGACCGCCTCCCAAAAAAGTGGTCGTGCTATTTTTGTATCCAAAACTAACAATGAAAAGAGGAAAAGAAGATGGAATTGAAATTTGTCGTGCCAGATATGGCCGAAACCTTTGGAAAGATCAGTTATGCCGGAGAAGGCGAAATTTTGACAGAAGGATATGGGCGGAATACAACGGTGGTTGGCCGCAGTTATCATTTGTATTCCAGTAAACAACGAGCTGATGATATTGAAGTGGTAGTAGCTGCGGAAGTTGGTGAAAAGGATTTTGACCAAGACCAACCGCTAAAAGCCGTGAATCCCCACTTGGTTGCCAAAGGCTATGAGATTGAAAACCGCGGTTTTACCGATTACGTGTTGTATGTCGATGATTTAGTGAAAGCATAGGAGGAAAAGAAGATGAGATTAACAGAAGGTATTGTCGTAGATTCGGGATTAACGTTTGGGAAGTTGCGCTTTTCCGCATTACGTCGAGAAGTACGGAAACAAAATGAGGATGGAACGGTTAGTAATGAGGTAAAAGAACGAACCTATAATTTGAAATCCTCCGCACAAGGTCGAATGATCCAAGTTAGTATCCCGGCAAATGTGCCCTTACGCGAGTTTGCTTATGATGCAGAGGTAGAGCTAGTCAATCCAATCGTGGATACCGTCGCCAATTATGTTTTTCGAGAAGGGACTACTGTCAATTGGTTCATTAAGGCAGATGATTTAGTCTTGAAACGACAATCAAATCAAGGAAATCCCACGAACCAAAATGAAGGAAAGAAATAGGTGAAGCGTATGGAAATTGATGTTGAACATATTTTAGATTGTCTCAATCAATTTGGCAAAGGTGAGCTAACGGAGGAACAACTCACGAAAGCATTAACCCATGATGAAAAAATGTTTTTGATTATGCATCAAGGATTACTGGAAGTAGGTAACGATGCCAAAGAAGACTTTGATGTACTGGATTGGTTAGGGGAGGAAGAGTCCTTCTTTATGGTTGTCGAGGTAAATGAAAGTTTATGTCGTCAAGCAGAATCTGTCTTGGAAGAAATCGGTGTGGAGATGCCGGATGCTATTGAAGGTTTCTTAACGCAATTGGTTGAAACAAAACAACTCTCCGTAGCAGTAAATGACTAGCATAACTTTTTGAAATTGCCCAATAAAATCCTATTGGGCAATTTTCGGTTGGAGGTGGAAACCATCAAAATGTACAAAGGGCATCGCATACGGGCAGGAGATCAGCACTTGGTTTATCACTTTGTTCTTGGCTGGATCATTGCTTTGTTCATCGGTTGGATGGGTGTCTTCTATTTTCAAGAGCTTAAACAATTTGAGATTTCTAAGCTCTCACTTTCCACTAGTGAAATTGTTTGGTCCATGAAAGATTTAGTATGTCTGCTTGGAAGTCTCGCTCTTTCAGGAGCTATGATGTTACTTTATATTCATTTTTTTCCTGATCATTGGCGAAGTTTATGGCATCGACAAAAGCTAGCCCGGATGATTCTAGAAAACCATTGGTATGAAGTGAAACAAACTCAAAGTGAAGGCTTTTTCAAAGATTTGAATGGTAGTCGGACCAAAGAGAATATCAGTTACTTCCCCAAAATCTATTATCGAATGAAAGATGGCTTACTTTCTATACGCGTTCAAATTTCACTAGGAAAATATCAAGATCAACTATTGAAGCTAGAAAAGAAGTTAGAAAGCGGACTGTATTGTGAGTTAGTAGAAAAGGAACTCAAAGACTCCTATGTGGAATATATCTTGTTATACGATATGATTGCCAATCGAATTGGGATAGATGAAGTAGTGGCAAAAAACGGAGCTCTGCAATTGATGAAAAATCAAGTATGGGCGTATGATTCTTTACCTCATATGTTGATCGCTGGTGGCACAGGTGGAGGGAAGACCTATTTCTTACTCACCATTATCGAAGCACTATTGAAGTCAGATGCAGAATTGTTTATCCTCGATCCCAAAAATGCGGATCTCGCCGATTTAGGTACGGTGATGTCTCATGTTTATTCTCAAAAGGAAGAAATTTCTGCTTGTGTAGAAGATTTTTACGAACGCATGATGACTCGTAGCAAGGCAATGAAAGAAATGCCCAACTACAAAACAGGAGAGAATTATGCCTATCTTGGACTTCCGCCAAATTTTTTAATCTTTGATGAATACGTGGCTTATATGGAAATGTTAACGACTAAAGAAAGTACGGTGATTTTGAATAAGCTCAAGCAAATTGTGATGTTAGGTCGTCAGTCTGGTTTCTTTCTGATTTTGGCTTGTCAAAGACCGGATGCAAAATATTTAGGAGATGGGAGTCGCGATCAATTCAACTTTCGCGTAGCTTTAGGACGTATGAGTGAACTAGGATACTCCATGATGTTTGGTGAGGTTGATAAAAACTTTTTTATGAAACGCATTAAAGGTCGAGGCTATGTAGATACAGGAGGGAGTGTGATTAATGAGTTTTATACACCACTTGTGCCAAAAGGGTATGATTTCTTAAAGGAAATTAGCAACATTGTTGTATTAACCGTTCATACGGAAAGAGAAAATAATAGTGTGTAGCCTAGGAATATCAATAATCCTAGGCTTTTTTATTGAGGTGATTTATGACATTTTTAGATTTATTCGCTGGGATTGGTGGCTTTCGCTTAGGTATGGAACAAGCCGGTCACCAGTGTATCGGTTTTTGTGAAATTGATGAATTTGCTCGGAAGAGTTATAAGGCAATCCATGATACAAGTAAGGAGGTGGAAATGCATGACATCACAAGTATATCAGACGAGTTTGTTCAATCACTCGGACCAGTGGACATCCTTTGCGGCGGATTTCCGTGCCAAGCTTTTTCAATTGCGGGAAAGCGGCAAGGATTTTCCGATACTCGAGGTACTTTATTCTTTGAAATCGCTCGGTTCGCCGCTCTTCTCCAACCTAAGTTTTTATTCCTTGAGAACGTCCGGGGATTACTCAATCACGAAGGAGGGGCTACGTTCGAGACAATCCTCCGAACGCTGGATGGATTGGGGTATGATGTGGAATGGCAGGTGCTTAACTCAAAGGCCTACGTTCCCCAAAGTCGCGAGCGGGTCTTCCTTATCGGACATTCTCGAGACGCATGTACCGAACAAGTATTTCCTATCATTGGATCGTCTGCAACATCTGATCAAAACATCAGAAACTTGTTAAATATCAATCCTTCTAACCATGGAATGGGTGGACAAGTCTATGGGCCAGATGGTGTGGCCCCAACGTTAACAGGTGATGAAGGAATCAAAATTGCGTTACCAGCAAATGAAGGCATATCGCTGGCGGGGATGTTGCCGGGAAATTTTGAACAAGGCAATCGCGTTTATGAAGTAACTGGAACGGCCCCTACTTTGTCAACAAAACAAGGTGGAACGAAAATTATGATTCGGAAAAATGAAACTGAATACCAAGAAGTAAAGCCAGGGGATAGTGTGAACCTGGCTTTTCCTCATTCCACTAGTCGTCGAGGTCGTCTTGGGAAACAAAGTGTGCATACCTTATTAACAGGAGACCAGCAGGCGGTCGTCACGGATCAGTATCAAATTCGGAAACTTACGCCAAGAGAGTGCTGGCGTCTTCAGGGCTTTCCCGATTGGACCTTTGATCGAGCAGCTCAAGTCAATTCAGATAGTCAGTTGTACAGACAGGCCGGAAACTCTGTGACAGTTCCGGTCATTTTTGATATTGCGAGAAAATTAAAGGAGGTGGAAATGCATGATTTATGATGAGTTGATTGGAGAAATTTATTGGGTGATTGGCAAGATTCAGTCAGATCCGGAATTGGAAGAAGAACTGTACCGGCTCAATTTCGATATTCGAAAAAATGGGGTGAAGGTCCCTGGGGATTCATATGTAATGGACGAAGAAACCGATGCTCGAATGGAGCTGAATCAAATCATCAGTGAATTGGAACGGATTGCGGACCTTGCCAAAGAACCGGATATCCGTCAATACTTGTTCGAGATAAAAGCAGAAGTAGAAATTGAGGGCATTACCGCGGAGTAACAGGTAAATAAACCACTGATAGGCGCTGACCGCGGGGGATTTGCGAAGCAGAAATCCTCCGTGGTGCTGTGCCTGTTCATGGACGGCGGCAGCTGGCCATGATGTCTCACCCCCCGTATCTAACAGGGGGGTACAAAAACACAAAAAATAAGCAAGCAACCATTAAAAATGCTTGTTGTATCAAGGATATTAAGCGATTTGCATAGGTGTTAACTCATTTGAAAAAGTTAACACCTTGAACTTGGAGGTGAGAACTTGACACAACGGAATTTAGATTATCGGTTATTAAAAGAACGACGCAATGAATATGGTGTTTCACAAAATAAATTGGCTACGGCTTGTGGGCTTAGCCGTCCCTATTTAAATCAGGTAGAAAACGGTGGCGTAACCGCCTCTACAAAGACCATGAGGAAAATTTTTGACCAACTGGAAAGTTTCAATCCCGATTTGCCTTTGACGTTACTGTTTGACTATGTAAGGATTCGTTTCCCCACAACGGATGTACGGAAAATTATTCAAGAAATTCTCCATTTGAAATTTGAGTATATGCTTCATGAGGATTACGCCTTTTACTCCTATCAGGAACAATATGTCATGGGCGATATTGTGGTGATGTTGTCACATGAAGAAGATAAGGGCGTTCTTTTGGAATTAAAGGGGCGAGGTTGTCGGCAATTTGAAACTTTTTTACTTGCTCAAAAGCGTAGCTGGTACAACTTTTTCGGAGCTTGTCTAAAAGCCGGTGGCGTGATGAAACGTTTGGACTTGGCAATCAATGATCGAGTGGGGCTATTGAATATTCCTGATTTAACGAAAAAATGTCAGAAGGAAGAATGTATCTCCTTGTTTCGTACCTTTAAAAGTTATCGTTCCGGGGAACTGTTGAAAGCTGATGAAAAGGATGGTATGGGCAATACCTTATATATCGGCAGCCTCAAAAGCGAGGTTTATTTTTGTTTATATGAAAAAGATTATGAGCAATATATCAAGTTAGGGATTCCATTAGACCAAACTGAAACGAAAAATCGCTTTGAGATTCGACTAAAAAATGACCGTGCTTATCATGCAATTCAAGATTTGTTAAAAGGTCGTAGCATTGAAAGTACCACCTTTTCCATTATCAATCGTTACTTGCGATTTGCGGATAAGGTGGAAGGCAAACGGCGAACCAATTGGCCCTTGAATGAACAATGGGGTCGCTTTATTGGACGGAATCGCAAGGAAATTCAATTAACTTCTGAGCCGAAACCGTACACGATTGAACGAACCTTAAATTGGCTTGGCCGACAAGTTGCACCTACGTGGAAGATGGCCAAGGAGTTGGATCGTTTGAATCAGACAACGCATATCCAGAATATGGTACAAAATGCACGCTTATCAGACCGGCATAAAAAGATTTTGGAGCAACAAAGTATGGCAGTCGAAAACTTGATTATATGAAAAGAGGAATTGTGATGGGAATTGTAAAAGATATTTTATTGGTGTTTGGTGGCAGTATGCTTGGTGTTACCGTGATGTGTTTGATGAATGCTAGTTCAGTAGCGGACCGAGCAATGGAAAAGAAAGGAAAGTGATGAGATGAATTTCGGACAAAATTTATATCAATGGTTTTTGACCAATGCCCAATCCTTAGTTTTACTGGCAATTGTGGTCATTGGTTTATTTTTAGGATTTAAGCGGGAATTTTCCAAATTGATTGGTTTTTTGGTGATTGCCTTGATTGCGGTAGGGCTGGTCTTTAATGCTTCTGGTGTGAAAGATGTCTTACTCAATTTGTTTAACCGAATTGTCGGTGCCTGAGGGGGAATCACGATGGAACAGATGCGTGTTTATATTGCGAATCTCGGGAAATATAACGAAGGGGAGTTGGTGGGGGCGTGGTTTACCCCACCTGTCGATTTTGATGAAGTGAAAGAACGGATTGGATTAAATGACGAATATGAAGAATATGCGATTCATGATTATGAACTGCCTTTTGAGATTGATGAGTATACACCAATTGAAGAAATTAATCGGTTGTGTGGCTTAGCGGAGGAGCTTGAAGGAACGCCAGTTGGTGAAGTTGCTTCTGAGATTCAACACGCTTTCTTCAATTCTTTCGAGGAAATGGTAGAGCATGTGGGTGATATTGTTTATTATCCGGATTGCGATGATATGAGCGATGTAGCGTATTACTTGATTGTAGAAACTGGTGATTTTGGTGAAGTACCAGAACACTTGAAGACGTATATCGATTTTGATGCGTGTGGTAGAGACTTGGAGATCGGAGGCAATTATTTGGTTACGAGTCGAGGTGTTTTTGAGTATCCATATTAACGAAACTATTGAAGGGTAGTTGATTTTTAAACTATCCTTCTTTTTTAAGGAATGATTTGATGAAAAAAATAAAAAGTTACACCAGTATTTGGACAGTTGAAAAAGTCATTTATGCAATTAATGACTTTCAGCTGCCTTTTCCTGTGACTTTTAACCAGATGGCTTGGTTTGTATTATCCTTGTTGCTTGTCATTGTATTTGCCCATGTGCCTCCACTATCTATGATAGAGGGGGCGTTTTTAAAATACTTAGGCATACCGGTGGCGGTTACCTGGTTTATGTCGCAAAAGACGTTTGACGGTAAGAAACCACTGGGATTTTTACGATCCTTTATCAGTTATCACTTACGGTTTAAGGTCACTTTTGCAGGGAAGAAAGTCAAAGAACAGAAGAAACGATGGGACGAACCCATTACTCTTGTAAGGAGTGTGAATTATGTACCCGATTAAGTATATTGAAAACAATCTTGTTTTTAACCAAGAAGGTGATTGTTTTGCCTACTATGAGTTAGTGCCTTACAATTACTCCTTTTTGTCACCTGAACAGAAGTATCAAGTGCATGACAACTTTCGACAATTGATTGCTCAAAATCGTGAAGGTAAGATTCATGCCTTACAAATTGCGACAGAAAGTAGTATTCGTGCCACACAAGAGCGATCGAAAAAGGAAATTACCGGGCGATTAAAAGAAGTAGCGAAACAACGGATTGATTTACAAACAGATGCATTAGTATCCATGATTGGCGATAGTCAGATTGATTATCGCTTTTTTATTGGCTTTAAACTAATTGCGACGGATGAAGAGGTCAATCTAAAGAATCTCAAGAAATCTTTCTTCTCCGGCTTTCAAGAATTTGTCTATGGAGTGAATCATCATTTGATGGGTGATTTTGTTTCGTTATCCAATGAAGAAATTCGCCGTTATACCAAGCTTGAAAAACTAATGGAAAGTAAATTGGCTAGAAGATTTAAAGTCAGACGAGTCACACCGAGTGACTTGACGTATTTGATTGAACATATTTATGGCGAAAAAGGTACACCGTTTGAAGAATATGAATTTCAGCTATCAAAGAAAAAGCTGAAATCAGAAACTTTGGTGAAACGTTATGACTTGTTGCGTCCCGGTCGTTGTTTGATTGAAGAAAAACCAAGGTATTTACGGATGGAACACGAGAATCATGAGTCCTATGTAGCTTATCTAACAATCAATACGATTGTCGGAGAGATGGAGTTTCCTTCCTCAGAACTTTTCTATTACCAGCAACAACAATTTACATTCCCAATCGACACGAGTATGAATGTGGAAATTGTTACGAACAAAAAGGCACTTGCCACCGTTCGCAATAAGAAGAAGGAACTGAAAGATTTAGACAACCACGCTTACCAATCTGATAATGAAACGAATTCCAATGTTTTAGATGCGTTGGATTCCGTGGATGAATTGGAAACCACCTTGGATCAGTCGAAAGAATCCATGTACAAACTGAGCTATGTGGTTCGGGTAAGTGCGGAATCAGTGGATGAATTAAAACGCCGTTGTGATGAAGTGTTCGATTTTTATGATGATACCAATGTAAAACTAGTCCGTCCCTTTGGCGATATGATGGGGCTACATGAAGAATTTTTGCCTTCTAGTAAGCGATACATGAACGACTATATCCAGTATGTAACGTCTGACTTTCTCGCTGGACTTGGTTTTGGAGCTACCCAAATGTTAGGAGAATTAGAAGGCATTTACTTTGGCTACAACGTGGATACGGGGCGTAATGTTTACCTGAAACCGGCCTTGGCCTCACAAGGGGTAAAAGGCTCAGTTACCAATGCGCTAGCAGCGGCATTCCTCGGTTCACTCGGTGGCGGAAAATCCTTTAGCAACAATCTCTTGGTCTACTATACTGTTTTATTCGGTGGGCAAGCTGTGATTGTTGATCCAAAAGGCGAACGCGGTGGCTGGAAAGAAACCTTGCCAGAAATTGCGGATGAAATCAATATCCTCAACTTAACGAGTAAACCAGAAAACCAAGGGTTACTTGATCCTTATGTGATTATGAAGAAAAAGAAAGACTCGGAAAGTTTAGCAATTGATATTCTGACCTTTCTAACAGGGATTTCTAGTCGGGATGGGGAGAAGTTTCCTGTTTTACGCAAAGCCATTCGAACCGTTACCCAAAGTAATCAACGAGGCTTATTACAAGTCATTAACGAACTGCGTAAAGAGGGCTCACCAGTTGCGGAAAATATCGCGGATCATATCGACTCTTTTACCGATTATGATTTTGCCCATTTGCTTTTCTCAGACGGTTCAATTACTCAATCCATTAGCTTAGACAAGCAGTTGAATATCATTCAAGTGGCAGACTTGGTTTTACCAGATGCAGAAACCACTTTTGAAGAATATACAACCATGGAATTACTTAGTGTTTCTATGCTAATCGTTATTTCGACTTTTGCCTTAGACTTTATCCATAGTAATCGAGAAATTTTCAAGATTGTGGATTTGGATGAGGCGTGGAGTTTTCTTCAAGTGGCACAAGGGAAAATATTATCGAATAAGCTCGTTCGTGCTGGGCGGGCTATGAATGCTGGGGTTTACTTTGTCACGCAAAACAGTGATGACTTATTGGATGAGAGGTTGAAGAATAATATCGGGTTGAAATTTGCGTTTCGCAGTACCGATATTCATGAAATCAAGAAAACGTTGGAATTTTTTGGATTGGATCAAGAGGACGAAAGCAATCAAAAGCGCCTGCGAGATTTGGAAAACGGTCAATGCTTGATGCAAGATTTGTATGGTCGGGTGGGCGTGGTCCAAGTTCACCCCGTATTTGAAGAACTATTCCATGCCTTTGATACTCGTCCACCGGTTCAAGAGAGAATGGAGTGAGGAGATGAAAAAGAAACTTTTTCGGATTATGGGAATTCTCGCAATCAGTCTCTGCATCATTTTACTTCTTCTCAGTCTGATTGGAACGGTGGCCGAGGCAACTGGATTAGTTGATGATACGGTGAAAGCCGGAAACCTTTATTCCAAATATTCTCTGAACAATTATCAACTAGATTTCTTTGTGGATAGCTCTTGGGACTGGCTGCCTTGGAATTGGGAGGATGGCCTAGGGAAGAGCGTGATGTATGGACTTTATGCCATCACTAATTTTATTTGGACCGTAAGTCTGTATTTATCGAACGCCACAGGCTATGTAGTTCAAGAAGCTTATAAATTGGATTTCATTTCGGATACAGCTGAAAGTATTGGGAAGAATATCCAAACCTTAGCCGGCATTACCGAAAATGGACTCCAGACCTCGGGTTTCTACTTCGGTTTCTTATTATTAATGATTTTGGCTCTAGGAGTTTATGTGGCGTATACCGGATTATTAAAACGAGAAACTACCAAAGCAGTCCGGGCTGTCATTAATTTTGTGATGATCTTTCTACTTTCGGGTTCGTTCATTGCTTATGCGCCTACCTATATCACAAAAATCAATGACTTTAGCTCAGATGTTAGTGAAGCGGCTCTTAGCCTTGGGACCGAGATCGTTGTACCGAATTCTGAAAGCCAAGGGAAAGATAGTGTCGATTTGATTAGGGATAGCTTATTTTCCATTCAAGTCCAACAACCTTGGTTACTCTTGCAATTTGATGATTCCAATATAGAAGAAATTGGCGAAGACCGAGTCGATAAAATCTTATCCGTGAGTCCAGATGAAAATAAAGGCAAAGATCGGGAAGAAGCGGTCAAGGCCGAGATTGAAGACAATGACAATGCGAATTTAAGTATTACCAAGACCATGAACCGCTTAGGGACCGTGGTCTTTTTGGTGTTGTTCAATATTGGGATTTCCTTCTTTGTTTTCCTCCTAACCGGGATTATGTTATTCTCCCAAATTCTCTTCATTATCTTTGCGATGTTTTTGCCGATTAGTTTTTTATTGTCCATGTTGCCGACTTATGAGAGTTTGGGAAAGAAGGCGATTATTCGTTTATTCAATACGATTATGATGCGAGCGGGAGTGACCTTGGTGATTACAACTGCTTTTAGTATCTCCACGATGTTTTACAATATTTCGGCGACCTATCCCTTCTTTATGGTAGCTTTTCTACAAATTGTGACCTTTGCCGGTATCTATTTCAAATTGGGTGACATTATGAGTATGTTCAACCTCCAGAGTAATGACAGTCAGTCAATGGGCAGACGGGTTATGCGAAAACCGCAAATGTTGATGAACCGTAAATTGCGGCAACTCAGTCGAAATGTGGGACGAACTTTGGCTTTTGGTGGTGGTGCAGCAGTTGGAAATAAGTTGGCAAAGGAACAATCAAAATCCAAATTTAAGCCATCCGGTTCTGCTCTACGAAAGAATTCACGATTACCTACCGATCACGAGCTACCATCTGACTTGAATAAGGAAAATCCAATTTCAAATAATAAGAAACAATCTCGAATGAACTTGGCCGGGAGAAAAGTCGGCAAAGTTTTGGATACCCAAGCTTTGGTGAAAGATAAGACTAAACAAGTAAAGGATCAGGTACGGAATACACCAACGAATTTGAAATACAATCTCCATAAAGGAATCGAAAAGACGAAAAAAGCACCAAAAGAATTCAAGCGCGGACTGGTCCAAGAAAAAGCAAATCGAGCGGAGTTGCGAGAAAAACAACGACAACGTAGAGATGAAAAAATGGCTGAAAAACGAAAAGTTTTGGGCAAAGCAAATCACCAAAGAGAAAGAAGGACGAATGTTTCGATAGACAAAGTAACTCAGCCTCAAAAAGATAGGACGACGAAAAAAGAAGCGCCAAAGCGGATTGTGAGAGTAAATTCGAATCCCGAAATCAAACGAAAACTAACTAGTCAAGAAATCATTTCAAAAGGGAAAATCCAATCAGCAAGTAAGAAAAATTCTTTCCAACAAGTGAAACAGAGGTCCACTCTGCCAAAGCGGACCAATCAAAAAGTACAAAAAAGAATGACCTCTCGTCCAAAACCAAGGTCGGGTGAGAAAAAATGAACGTAAAGAAATTGAGTATTATTTCGTTAACTTTCCTGGCCATCTCTTTTATGGGTATTTTGATGTGTGTGGGTTTGTTGTTTGGTGAAGACAGCGAAGGAAGTGGCAGTTCAGGTGCTTCTCCTGGGGGAACTAGTGTCTCAGAAGAAGTTTTGAAACACCGTGCAATGGTAGAAAAGTATGCCAAAGAATCGGATATAGCAGAGTATGTCCCGATTCTTTTGGCGATTATTCAAGTGGAATCTGGTGGCACAATGGAAGATGTCATGCAGAGTTCGGAGTCAGCCGGCTTACCACCGAATTCATTAAGTACCGAGGCATCCATCAAACAAGGATGTCTTTATTTTGCGTCTTTGGTTAAGCGTTCCAAAGAACTAGGGTGTGACCAAGATAGTATCATTCAGGCCTATAACTATGGTGGCGGGTATCTGGATCATGTCGCAAAAAACGGGAAGAAGCATAGTTTTGCTTTAGCTGAATCTTTTTCAAAGGAAAAATCAGGTGGTCAAAAAGTCGATTACCCCAACCCAATCGCGATTAAGGAAAATGGTGGGTGGCGGTATAACTATGGCAATATGTTTTATTGCTTGTTGGTGAAACAATATCTGAACACGACACAGTTTGATGATAAAACCGTCCAAGCGATTTTTGACGAGGCGTTTAAGTATGAAGGAACGGCCTATGTATTTGGTGGCTCAAGTCCCGAAACAGGTTTTGATTGTAGTGGCTTGACCCAATGGTGTTACGCCAAAGTTGGTTTGAAACTTCCTCGGGTGGCTCAGGATCAATATGATGCCATGACTCATATTGATTTAAAAGATGCCAAACCAGGTGATTTAATTTTCTTTCATTCAACTTATGATGCCGGTACGTATGTGACTCATGTGGGTATTTATGCAGGAGAGAATCGTATGTATCATGCAGGAGATCCAGTGGGATGGACGAATCTAACAGAAAACTATTGGCAGCAGCACCTTATCGGAGCTGGCCGATACAAATAAGAGAAAAGAGGAAAAAGAATGAAGATAAAAATTGAACGGAATCAAAAGGAAAAGAGCCCAAAAAAGAAAAAAGAACGAGTTGTATCCGTGGGTAAGCATCGAAAAATGGTGCTTGCCCTTTGGCTTTTATTGTCTTGTAGTCTTGCTTTTGGCGTTTATAAAAATTTCACCGCCATTGATCAACATACAACTCATGAAAAAGTGGTTATAAAAGAGAAGGTAGTGAATACTTCTGGCGTTGAAAGTTTTACAGAGGATTTTGCGAAAGAATATTTTTCATGGAAAAATAACAAAGAAGCAATTGAAAAGAGAATGAGTAATCTCGAACAGTACCTTACAGAAAACGGTCTCGCTTTAATCCAAGATATGGTTCGAGCAGATATTCCCACGAGTTCCGAAGTTCAATCTGTAAAAATTCTAGATGTTGAAAAACACTCGGAAGAATTTGTCGTTTCATTTTTAGTGGAGCAACATATTACAGAGGGAAAAAAGACACAATCAATTTCTTCTGCATATCGAGTGACAGTCTTTGAAGATGAAAAAGGGAATCGTATTGTAACGAACCTTCCTACCATGATTGCAAAACCAGAAAAGGCACAACATGAAGAAAAACAAGTAGAAAGCGATTCAGAAATTGATGTCAAAACAAGGGAAGAAATCGCTGATTTTTTAGAGACATTTTTCAAGCTTTATCCAACTGCTTCCGAAAAAGAACTTGAGTATTATGTAGAAAATGATGTGATGCGACCTATTAATACAAATCTAAAATTGGTGGAGTTAGTGAATACAGTTTTCACACAAAATGGCAAAATTGTTCAAGTAAAAGTTGATGTAAAATATCTTGATAATCTGTCAAAAGTAACTAATTACTTTCAATATAAAATGGAGTTACAAAAAGATGGAAATTGGATAATTATCAACGCTGATTAGAATAACTTGAGTTAATAGGTTGAATGATTTTTGATAGGAATAACTCATCAGGTAATATGGATTATTCATGGGAAACCGTATGATAAAGGGTGATGTGTGTGACACAGTTAATTTTCATTTATTGAGAATAACGACACCAAATTTCATAGAACCAAAATACCGTTTCGTGTGGCCTGTATCACTACTTGAAACGGTATTTTTTTATTGATGATGTCGATCTGTTAAGTTCAGCCGGATTGTGTTGAGAAGAGTTGGTAATAAGATCGTGAAACAGGAATAGCAATGGTTCGTTATTTTGTAGCTAAGTGAGCTGTTTCCTCATTTTTGTAGAAAATCGTGTATTTCTCCTTGCTCTGGAGTTAACTCGAGGGATTAGAATAAATTTAGCAAGTTATCAAAAATTGAATTTATTTAGTGACAATTATGCGTTCCGTGAATCAATCGGAGAAAAAATTTGTCATGCCTGCTGACTTACCTTTTGTCATAACCATTACACAAAGGAAGCACGATCTTTCAAATACTCCATAGAATGGATGATTACAATGAACAGATTTAAGAAAAGAGCATGGGTGTTACTGGGTCTACTGCTTGTTTTCGCTACGGCTTGTAGCAGGAATTTGGATGAGACGGACAGTTCGACAGGCGAAAGTAGGAGGATGGTCACGGAAGAAAAAGGAAGCGAACAAGCAACAATGACAAAATTTACCTTAGAATCTACTGTGGGAGAGGTACTGGCAGATCCCGCCTTTGAAGATTTTGGTCATCTGCTATTTCCCGTGGATAGAAATGTAACAGAGGAGATGAGTTTGGCCGATGTTAGTACTAGCCGGGTGTATGTTTGGTACAACAATATCCAGCCGGAGAAGACGGTGGCAATCATCAATCACCTGAAAAGTCGAGCGACAGACGGCCAGCGGATTTTCTATCCCATTTATGAGGAGGAGGAAATAGCTGCTGACTCCGCCAAAGCGGATACGGGCTTGTTTTACTTTGGTGGAGAGGCGGGCAAACCTTTTGCAATCATGAATGCCGGGGGCGGTTTTTCCTATGTGGGCGCGATGCATGACAGCTTTCCCCATGCGCTAGCGATCACCGACTATGGTTATAACGGCTTTGCCTTAATCTACCGACCGGATGATGCCTATGCGGACCTTGCTAAGGCCATTGAATACCTGTATGACCACGCCGAAGAACTCAAGGTGAGTGGCGAAAATTATTCCTTGTGGGGTGGCTCGGCGGGAGCACGCATGGCAGCCACCCTGGGCAATGGAGATTCCTTGTCTCAATTGACTGGGCGCAAGGATATTCCCCAGGCAGCTACTGTGGTGATGCAGTACACGGGCTACAGTGCTTATTCTCCCGGCGATGCGCCCACTTATGCAAATGTGGGAACAAATGACGGTATTGCGTCTTGGCGAACCATGGAAAGCAGACTTCAACGCCTGGAGAGTCTAGGAATCGCCACGGAATTCCATGTGTACGATGGACTATCCCACGGCTTCGGTCTAGGGACCGGCACGGTGGCCGAGGGCTGGTTTGATGATGCAATTGCGTTTTGGGAGTCACAGATGAAGTAGACAAGGAGGCTGTGAGATGAGAAAAATAGTAGGGACGTTACTACTGGTATTGCTTGCCACCGGGATTGTTGGGTGTTCTTCCCGGGATAGTCAAGAAAGCAAGACCACAAGAAATGAAGATAAGTCCAATAATAAGTCCAAAGAATCAACCTACGAAATTCGGCCAGGAACAGACGGCTTTACCCAAAAGTATGATGATTTGCCCGAAGCATACCAGGTGAGTGCTAGCTTTTCGACTAGTGCCATGAACCAGCGACCGCCGCTACCTGAGGGCAACCAAACCGTGCTGACGGCTGTGCCAAATCCAAAAGTGACCGAGGTGTTCTATCTTTGGGAAGAAGGCAATGCGCCTGCTCAGACCGTGGTTGATTCGAATCGGACAGGCTACTATGACCCTTACGACTTCAGACCTTATGTGACCGTACTTCCGGTACCAGCAGGCGTTGAAACAAAAGGGGCGGTGGTGCTTTTAGCAGGTGGGGCCTTCCAGTTCAGAGGGGATTACACGGATACGCTCCCCACCGCGGTCCAGCTGCGTGAGCATGGCTATGTTTGTTTTGTGGTGGATTATCGTCTGCGGCCCTATTCTCAGGAAGAAGGTGCCCTGGATGTTGGGCGAGCTGTGCGATTTATTCGCAAAAATGCCGATATCTATGGGATTGATTCGAAAGATATTGCAGTGATGGGCTATTCTGCCGGGGGGATTCAGGCGGGGGAATTATTTATTAGCGCGGACGGTGATGTGAACGGTTCTTATTTAGACGATGAGTATCAACCAGATGAGCTAGACGAAATTTCGGCGGAGGCGTCTGCCTGTGGGATGATTTATGCCTTTTACGGCAGGTTAAGTGTCGCTTCCTTGGATGTGGAGAAATTACAGGCAGCTGATTTGCCACCCACCTTTTACTGCTATGGCACGGAGGATCCTTTTTACCGACAGTTCGAAGCACAAGTCGAGCTGATGGATGAAGTGGGAATCGACACTAGAACCATCGTGTTGGAGGACTGGCCCCATGGCTTTGGTGGCAATGGTGGCTGGGTTGAGGATTATGCGGCCTGGCTTGAAGAAATCTTTACGTAACGAAAATAATTCTTGTAGGGGTTACCAAATCTGAGCCGGTAGCCTCTTTTTTGTTCTAACTACAAAAGTTAATAAAATAGCGAATCTGAGGGGCCGGTTAAAAAAATAAAACAACTGCCTTGCTATGGAGTCCACTCCATACCCTATAGTAATAAATGGAGGTGTATCAAATGAAAAAACGGACACTAGGAAAAGATTTGCAAGTATCAGAAATTGGATTGGGTACCATGGGGATGAGCTTTGCTTATGGGGCTATCCCGGATCGCAAGGAAATGATTCACCTTTTACAAGAGGCAGTAGAACTAGGAGAGTATTTCTTTGATACGGCTGAGGTTTATGGACCATATCACAATGAAGAACTTATCAGAGAAGCATTGGCCCCTTATAAGAGCCAAGTGATCATCGCAACCAAGGGTGGAATTAAAATCATCGACGGCAAACAAGTGGTGGATGGACGCCCGGAAGAATTAGAAAAATCGGTGGAAGGTTCCTTAAAACGGTTAAACTTGGAAGCCATTGATTTGTACTATTTGCATCGAGTGGATCCCAAGGTACCGATTGAAGAAGTGGCGATGATAATGCAAAAGCTGATTAAGGCAGGGAAAATTAAGCATTGGGGACTGTCAGAAGCCGGCGTTCAGACGATTCGCAAAGCCCATGCCATCGAACCTTTGACCGCTGTGGAAAGTGAGTATTCCCTTTGGACTCGAGAGCCTGAAAAAGAACTCATTCCAACGCTGGAAGAGTTGAACATTGGCTTTGTGCCTTTTAGTCCTTTAGGCAAAGGTTTCTTAACCGGCACCATCGATACTAGTACCAAGTTTGATGAAGGGGACGGCCGGAACGTTTTGCCTCGCTTCCAAAAAGAAGCCATGGAAGCGAACCAGAAATTGGTGGATTTAATCACAGATTTCGCCGCCCAAAAAGATGCCACCAATGCCCAAATCGCCTTGGCTTGGCTATTGGCGCAAAAACCTTGGCTTGTGCCAATTCCCGGAACGACCAAACTTGCTCGGGTGAAAGAAAACATCCAAGCTGCCGAAATCCGCTTAACGGCTGAAGAAGTGGCAGGCTTGACCAAAGCGGCAGATGAGATTCAAATTGTGGGAAATCGCTATACGCCAGAATTGGCGAAACGAGCAGGCTTGTAAGCTAGTCTTTGATAAAGGTAGTCTTCTTTTAAAGGTGCGCCTTTAAAAGAACTACCACTATCTTTGGCGAAAATGCCAAAGCGTTTATGAAAAATTAACTGAAGATTCTCAATTGCTAGATGAATGACCTTCGAAAATTGAAAGTTGAAGGGAAGTAAGACAAAAGAAAGAAGTGACGGAATGAAAAAACGCATGATGTTCGTAGCCGGACTGGCCCTCGTATTGGCCGGCTGTCAAACACAAGATGAGGGGAGGAATTCCTCAGTAAGCAGTGCTTCTATCAATACGGAAGCCACCACTAGTAACAGCACTAGTACCAATTCGAGTACAAATGAGGAGACCGCCGCTACCGGAGAAGACTTGCCTCTGAATGATACCCAATATGGTCGAGGAGCTGCCTCGGATGGCGCAGATACCAATGACGACGAGGAAGCTACTCGGATCTTAACCGCAGATAGCAAGAGTATCATCATCTACTTTTCCAGAAGTGGTAATACAGAGAACTTAGCCCGGATGATTCATAACGAGAACCAGGCAGATGTCTTGGAACTCGCCGTGGAAAATCCTTATCCTGCCGATTACGAAGAGGCCGTGGAGCGAGCAAACGAAGAGCGAGAAAACCAAGATTATCCCAAAATCAGTACGGAGATTCCAGATTTTGGGCAGTATGACCGGATTTATTTGGGCTATCAGACCTGGTCCATGACCTTATCCCATCCCATCACTTCCTTTTTGATGGACCATGGGGAGAAATTTAATGGTAAGACAATCTACCCATTTTCAACTAATGCGGGATACGGGGAAGGGGACACCTTGGAGCGGATTGGGGAATTAGCACCAGGGGCCACCATTGCAGAAAGTTTTGAAATTCAAGATGAGGACTTGTTAGCCAATCAAGATCAGGTCATCGCTTGGGTAGCAGACAGCGAATCATAGGAGGGAATTATGAGAAAATCAATTTTATTGGGGAGTCTTTTGGTTTTAGCTGCCTGCCAAGCGGATCAAGAGCCGGGGGATTCAAGTTCAATATCCACGGGAACCAATCAAAGCACCAATCAAAGCACTAGTCAAAGCCGAGTAACCCAAGGAGATTTTTCTTTAGCTGATGACTACGGCAAGAGTCTGATCATCTATTTTTCCGAACCGGAAGCAAGTGGCGTAGATGCAGTAGCCGGGGCCAGTCGGGTAGTGGAAGATGGGGAGGTATTAGGAAATACGGAGCAAATTGCCTCTTGGATTGCCGAAGATACCGGACTGGAACGAGTGCAGATTGAAACAAATAGGGCTTATCCCAGTGACCACGATGAACTAGTCGACCAGGCAGACGAGGAACAAGCAGAAGACGCCCGGCCGGAGATTTCCTTGGCTAGGGAGGATTTGACTGACTACGATACGATTTTTATTGGCTATCCCATCTGGTGGGCGGATTTGCCCATGCCAGTGTATTCCTTCTTTGACAATGAAGATTTTTCCGGGAAGACTTTGATTCCTTTCTCCACCCATGGAGGCAGTGGCTTGGCTGATACCATCGCAACCATTGAAGACTTAGAGCCGGATGCCACGGTGGTAACGGATGGTTTGACCATTTCCCGAAACAATGTCAGCGACTCTCGGGCAGATGTAGAGCAGTGGTTGACCAATTTCGGCAGTTACAGTGAATAGGAGGTAAGCCTATGGAAAAGACATTGTATCTAATGCGCCACGGGGAAACGCTCTTTAATCAGCAAAAGAAAGTCCAAGGCTGGTGTGATTCGCCATTGACTGCAAATGGGATTAAACAAGCCCAAATTGCAGGGGAATATTTTAAAAAGCAAAACATCAAAATTGAGGCTGCTTATGCCTCCACTTCCGAACGAGCCAGTGACACCCTAGAGCAAGTCACGGCAATCCCTTATCAACGAGTCAAGGGATTGAAGGAGTGGAACTTTGGCGCTTTTGAAGGGGAGCCGGAATTTTTAAATCCCAAACTACCTTATGGGGATTTCTTTTTCCCATTTGGCGGGGAGAAGGAGTTGGATTTTCGGAAGCGAGTGGCGGATACGATCGCTGAACTCGTAAGTGGCGAAACCCACCAAAATATCCTGATGGTATCTCATGGTGCAGCTTGTCGGCAATTCATGCGCAATTGGGCCCATACTAGTCAAGTGGACCAAGCGGAAAAACTGGGGAATTGTTGCATCCTCAAATTTTCATTTAAAGAAGCTACCTTTCAATTACTAGAGATTATTAACCACGATTTTTCGAACATTTAAAAATCTAGGAGGAAAATACAATGGCAAAGAAACAAACAGCAGGAAGAGATCGATTAGGTGAATTCGCACCAAAGTTTGCCCAACTAAACGACGATGTGCTCTTTGGGGAAGTCTGGTCTAGAGAAGAAGAATTATCCCCCAAACTAAGAAGCATGATTACGATTGCGGCACTTCTATCCGGGGGCAATTTTGAACAATTAGAATCCCACTTGAAGCTAGGCAAGGAACACGGTATTACTAAAGAAGAAATCACGGAAATGATTACCCACTTGGCCTTTTATTGTGGTTGGCCCAAAGCATGGAGTGCCTTTCATTTAGCAAAAGAGATTTATCAAGACTGAGAACTTTAGTCAACAATTTTAAGCAAACAAAAATCAAGGGCATGGGAGGCTTATATGAAAAAATTTTTAGTGATGAGTCCTTTATTGTTTCTCTTTGCTGGTTGTCGCAGTGATGAACAAGTAGCTAGGGACAATGAGGCGAGTAGCGACATTTCGATTACGACGACTTCGGAAGTGAAAAATCCTGACGGGGATGGAAAAACCCTCGTTGCCTACTTTTCCCATCCGGTGGGCACTGAGTTGGATGTTACCACTGGGGCCAGTGTGATGGAGGTTAATGGGGAGTACCTCGGGCTAGTAGAACAAACGGCGAATTGGATCGCAGACGACGTAAAGGCCGATCGCTTCCAAATTCAAGCAAACAAAGTCTATCCTGATGATGTTGGTGCGTTAATCGGCGAGGCAATCGATGAAAAAAACGAGTCCCAACGGCCGGAATTGGCATCAGAGATTGATAACTTTGATCAATACGAAACCATTTACTTAGGCTATCCGATTTGGAATGGGGACTTTCCCATGGCCTTTTACACCTTTTTGGAAAGCTATGATTTTGCCGGAAAAACCGTTATTCCCTTTAACGTCCATGGGGGCAGTGGTCTGGCAGGAACGGTGGAAACGGTAAACGCAGAGTTACCAGATGCCACTGTGGTATCCAATGCCTTGAGTATTTCGAGAAATAATATCGCGGACTCTCAACAAGAAGTGCTAGATTGGGTAGAGGAAGTGCGGGAGTAGGTAGGTTTATGAAAGGCGGCCTTATGAAAAAAATCGTTTTGCTCCTTCTGGGAATTGTGGCTGTCCTTGTGATTGCTGGGGGGCTGTTTTTGTTTTTCGACAGCCCCAATGAACCTCAAAATAGTGAGCCCCAAGAAACAGAAACTGAGCGTGAAAGTAGGATCGATGAAGCAATGCCTGAAGACTATCAAAATATGGCAAAAAAGAGTAAGCAGGGAACCGTGGAAGCCATTACCTATGAGACCGATTTTGAGAACAAGAGCTACGAGAAGCGGGCCTTGGTCTATGTACCAGCTGGCTATCAGGAGTCTCATGATAAGTATAATGTCTTGTATTTAATCCATGGCTGGAGTATGGGGCCGGAAGACTTTTTGCAAGACACCTCAAATGACGAAACACCTCGTTGGCAAAGGATGCTGGATCATTTGATTGCGGATGAAAAGATAGCTCCGGTGATTGTGGTGGCCCCCACCTATTATCCAGACCGCGAGATGATTACAAATAGCTGGAATGACGATGATCCATTAAATGAACGCTTTGCAGAGAGTGAAATTCTTGACTTGATGCCTTTGGTTGCTCAAAATTACCGGACTTATGCTAAGTCTGGTGACGCCGATGACCTTAAAAAAGCTCGGGATCATCAGGCCTTTGGTGGCTTTTCCATGGGTGGGATTACGACTTGGTATGCTTTTCAACACAATTTGGCTTATTTTCGCTATTTTATGCCCATGGCAGGACCGAATTATGGTACCGCCGAGGCAATGACGGCTGCCGTTACAGAAAATAACTTTACCGAGGATGATTTCTTGATTCGCGCTTCTGTGGGGGAACGAGATGGTACCAAGAGTTCAATGGCCCAATCCATCAAAGAGCTCCGAGAAGAACCCGATTTTAACGAGCAAAATCTCATGTATTTTGAAGCTTTAGGCGGTCACGATGAAGAATCCTTTGTTGGCCAGTCGTTTTCAACCTTACAAGCATTTTGGAAAAAGAAATAATGTAGTTCAATTTCGTGTCATTATCTGTTTAGGTAATGGCATTTTTTTCTGATTGGCATTATTCTTTTTCATTCTAGAAACAAAGGCTATAATAAAGTGTTGAGTATAAAAAAATGGAAGAGGAGAATCAAATGGGAAAAGAGCGAATCGCCGCTTTCACGGATGCGGTATTAGCAATTATTATGACGATCTTAATTTTGGAGTTGGAAAAACCGGATCCATTATCTGTCGCTGGTCTTTGGGCGTTACGGGAAAATTTCTTCTCTTACGCATTGTCATTTTTTTGGTTGGGCTTGATGTGGCTGACCCACCACAATAGTTGGAATGCTGTGGAGAAAATTAGCAATGGGACAGTAGTAGGAACCCTGGTGCTGTTGTTCTTTTCGTCGTTTTTCCCTTACACGACAAGTATCGTTTCCGCGAACTTTAATAATCGAACGGCCCAAGTTATGTATGGCATCATCGTGCTCAGCGTGTCCTTTAGTAATGTGTTCATCTCAAAATCCCTGGATAAGGTGAACCCACAGGTGCATTTTGGCTGGTTGTATACGAACTCAAATCTTGTGACGTTCATCGATATTGCCATTAAAGTTGTGGGGTTGTTGCTGTCAATGACCATCTATCCTCCAGCAATGAGTTATGCGATTTTCATTGCCATCGGTCTCATTGGTTTTTCCTTTTGGAGAATCGAGCGAACGAGAAAACAGGCTGGGTGAGATGTAAGGGAGTTTAGGAAATAGTATAAAAAGTTCTTCTAAATTGAGTCGTATCCTGACTTGAATAGAGGAACTTTTTCTTTTTTACTTGCCATGGAGTGTACTTCAGGGTGTAAAGTAAATAATATATCCAGATGAGAATATTTCAAAAATTAGCGCCACGGTGGTATAAAGGGAAAAATCCGTTTCAATTGTTTGTTTATTAAAAAAGTTCTTGCCTTTTTTGAAGCTATATGATAGTTTATAAACAAATGAGGATGGTAATCGCATACATTTGCGAGCTAGACCTGTATACAAAAACACTGCTGTGCGCCATGGTTGCGTACTGATGTTTTTGTATGCAGGTTTTTTTCTTGAAGGGGAAGGGGTGTTATTGTGGTTATTCATCGTATTTTAAATAATAATGTCGCAATTATCTTAGATGATCAAGGAGAGGAGCAGATTGTTTGCGGTAAAGGGATCGCCTTTAAGAAACGTATTGGAGACAGTATTGATGAATCCTCTGTCAATCAAGTGTTTGTCTTAAAAGATGAAATGGTTAATGAGCATTTGCTTCAATTGCTCAAAGAAATACCAATGGAGGTTATGGAGTTAACGACTGAAATTGTTGAAATGGCAAATTTAGCATTAGGTAAACAGCTAAAGGAGAGTTTGGTCATCTCGTTAAGTGACCATATCGCTTGCGCAATTGACAATTATCATAAGGGTATCACACTGAAAAATGTGCTTGTTTGGGATATTAAGCGCTTTTATGAACGGGAGTTTTCAATTGGCGAGCGCGCCATAGCAATGATTAAAGAAAAAATGGCGATTGATTTACCGATTGATGAAGCAGGATTTATCGCATTGCATATTGTGAATTCCGAATCTACGGAAGAGGATCTGGATCAGACTGTTCAAATCACCCAAATGATTCAAGAAATTGCTAATATTGTGAAATATCATTTTTCAATCGAATATAATACCGAGTCGGTGCACTATTATCGTTTTATTACTCATTTAAAGTTTTTTGCTCAACGGATTATTTTGAATAAGGAAGCGTCAAAGGAAGTCGACTCTTCTTTATATGAAATGGTGAAAACAAATTATGATGATGCATATCGGGGTACTTTGAAAATCGGCAAGTTTCTGCAGGAAAAGTATAACTATACTTTGACAGATGATAATCGCTTGTACTTAATGATTCATATTAACCGTATTATCACCACTTAGTGATCAGTATCTTGATAGATACTTTATATAAATAGACAATAAGGATAAGGAGGACAGTTGGTTATACGGTAAGACTAAATTAGGCTGGATGGTAACATTAAGTTGGCTAAACCTTCTAGAGATAACAATTAGGAGGAAAAGGAAATGAGAGATTATACTAATTTAGCAAAACAATTAATTCAAGATGTTGGTGGTGAAAAGAATATTCGAAGCATCACCCATTGTATGACACGGTTAAGACTTCAACTAGTAGACGAAAGTATTGTTGACGATAGGGCAGTCAGCAGTCGTGAAGGTGTGGTCACCGTAGTTAAAAGTGGCGGACAATATCAGATTGTCATCGGAAACCACGTATCTGATGTATATCGGGCGGTTATTAAAAATGGTGGACTAGCTCAGCTGGTTGATAAGGAAATGACACCGGAAAAACAATCGATTGGGGAAGCTTTGACTGCAACGATTTCCGGAATTTTTGCCCCAATTTTAGGGACTTTATCTGGTGTTGGGATTATGAAAGGTCTATTAGCTATAGCTGTATTTGCCGGGGTATTGTCGACTACAGATGGGACCTATACGTTGTTGTATTCCATTGGTGATGGCTTCTTTTACTTCTTGCCGATTATTTTGGGGATGACTGCGGCTGAAAAATTTGGTGGCAATCGATTTATTGGAATCGCTTTAGGTTGTTCCTTGGTGTACCCAAGCTTGGTTTCTTTGAGTGGCGGTGATCCTATTGGACAAGCTTTTGCTAACACAATTTTTGCAACTGATTATTTCTCCACGTTCTTAGGGATACCCGTGCTACTACCAGCCAGTGGATATCCATCAAGTGTTGTTCCAGTAATCATTGCTTGCTACTTTGCAGTAAAATTAGAGAAAATTTTTATTAAAGTTATACCTGATTTAATCAAAACTTTCTTTGTTCCATTGCTGACTTTAGCGATTATCGTTCCATTGACTTATTTGCTGATAGGCCCAATTTCAACTATTCTTTGTTCCATTATCGGACAAATTTTCTCAGCCTTATTTGGCTTCAACGGTCTATTAGCCGGTGCTGCTTTAGGCTTTGTTTTCCAATTTTTCGTTATCTTGGGCTTGCACTGGGGCTTAGTGCCATTAGGATTAATGAACTTAGGCGAATTGGGATACGATATGATCATTCCCGCAGCGTTAACCACGACCTTTGCTCAAAGTGCGGTTGTGTTAGCAATTTACTTGAAAACGAAGGATCAAAAATTAAAGAAGATTGCTTTGCCAGCCTTTATCTCAGGTATATTTGGGGTAACTGAACCTGCAATTTACGGGATTACGCTTCCTAAGAAAAAACCTTTCTTGATTTCTTGTGTGGCTGCAGCGGTGGGGGGTGCCATCATTGGTGCTTTGGGAATCCGCAGATTTACCATGGGAGGACTAGGTTTCTTCGCGTTAGCAACTTATATGGATCCAAATTCAAACAATTTGTCAAATGTAATGTGGGCGGCTATTGCAATCGGGGTAGCCATGATTGTTGCATTTGTCTTAACAATGGTGTTATACAAAGATTCGGTCGAAGTCGAAGATACAGAAGAGGTAGCTGTTCCGAATGCATCATCAAAAGGTTTACAGGTTGACCATATTAATGTATTTAAACCAATCAAAGGTTCTGTCGTTGATTTAGATACAATTGATGATCAAGTATTTGCAAGTGGTGCAATGGGCAAAGGGATTGCTATAATTCCTGAAGAAGGAAAAGTCTATGCACCAAGTAACGGGACAATTACTGCACTTTTGCCTAGTGGTCATGCGATTGGGTTGACCACAGAAGAGGGTGTCGAACTGTTAATCCATATTGGAATGAATACTGTCGAACTGCATGGTAAATATTTTTCTCCACAAGTTAGCTTGAATAGTAAAGTGAAAAAAGGTGATTTGCTGATGGAATTTGACTTAGAAAAAATTGCAGAGGCCGGTTACGATTTAACTACACCAATCGTTATTACAAATTCGGATGATTATTTGGATATTATTCCTAACAAAAATTCGGATTTGGCAAACGAAGACTTATTATTAACGCTAATGTAGGAGGAAAAATATGAAAGCAATCAGTGAAGGATTTTTATGGGGCGGTGCAGTAGCGGCCAATCAGTGTGAGGGTGCCTGGAATGTTGATGGAAAAGGTGTTTCCGTCGCAGATATGTGTACCAATGGATCAGTTGCTTCACCAAAAAGGATTACTCGAGAATTTGAAGAAGGTACCATGTATCCTAGTCGTGATTCCATTGATTTTTACCATCGTTATAAGGAAGACATCGCTATGTTCGCGGAAATGGGCTTCAAATGTTTCCGTTTGTCCATTGCATGGACAAGAATCTTCCCTACCGGCTTTGAAAAAGAACCAAATGAAGCTGGCCTGGATTTTTATGACCGTGTTTTCGATGAATTTTTAAAATATGGCATTGAACCAATTGTGACTATTTCTCATTATGAAATGCCCTTTGAATTAACAAAACAAATTAATGGTTGGGCATCTAGAGAGTGCATTGATTATTATATGAACTATTGCAAGGCAATCTTTGAACGGTATCAAAACAAGGTGAAATACTGGATTACATTCAATGAAATGAATCTGGGAGCAGCTTCGCCAGTGGGAAACTATCTTTCTTTAGGAATATTAAATGAAGGAACCGAAACGTTTAAAAATCAAGTTGATGATTTATCAAAACGATTCCAGGGCTTTCATCATCAGCTAGTAGCCAGTGCCCAGGCAGTGAAATATGCCCATGATAACTATCCAGAATTTAAGGTTGGGGGGATGCTCGCTTATATCAATTTATATCCTTTGACCTGTAAACCAGAAGATATGCGCGCCACCCAAGAAAAAATGCAATTGATGGACTGGTTGTGTGGAGATGTTTTAGTAAGAGGGAAATATCCGGCATTTTCACAGCGCTATTTTGAAGAAAATGACATCCAGATTCAAAAAGAGGATGGAGACGACCAAACGCTGAAAGATGGCTGTGTTGATTTTATTGCCATCAGTTATTATGTTAGCAACTGTCACGCTGCTAATCCAGAAGAAACGATGACTTCCGGTAATATGGTTGGAGGACTTAAGAACCCATATTTAAAAGCGAGTGACTGGGGCTGGCAAATTGATCCAATCGGTTTGCGTTACACATTGAATGAGTTGTATGATCGGTATCAGTTGCCGATCATGATTGCTGAAAATGGTTTAGGTGCAGCAGATGAGGTTAAGCCGGATGGGACAATTGAAGATGACTACCGAATTGATTACATTAAAGCACATATCGAGCAAATGCAAGAAGCGATTGCTGATGGAGTAGAGGTGTTTTCATACACACCGTGGGGCTGTATTGATTTAGTTAGTGCCACGACTGGTGAAATGGCCAAACGCTACGGCTTTATTTATGTCAATAAGCACGATGATGGCTCAGGAGATTTATCTCGTAGTAAGAAAAAATCTTTCAAGTGGTACCAACAAGTTATCGCAACAAATGGTGCAAAGCTGTAATTGTTGATAGATTTTGGTGAAAATATCATAAGGTAGCTAGCATCAGATAGAGCCAATGGTCGTAAGAAGCAATACGATTATTGACTCTATTTGCTTTCTATTAACTGATAGGAAAAATTCGAACATAATACTTGCTATGGAGTCGACTTCAAGGTTTAGACTAGGTTTTGTAATCAATCAGTGCTCCCAAGAGAGCTTAAAGCGATGGTATCTCCTCTATCGGCTTTTGGTTTTCTAATGAGTTCTGCAATGAAAATTTTGGAGGTTTCGAAATGACAAAAAATGTTTTAATCATGGCGGCGAATGGACAAATTTCACAAATCGTTGAACAACGGATTTTATCAGAAGCACAGTTTTCCGATGTCCACTTGTCGTTATTCTTGCGCAATAAGTCCCGCTTGAGTCAATTGGCAAAGAATGAGCGCGTGACTTTAATTGAAGGAAGTCTCGACAGCGCGGCGGATATCCAAGCAGCTATTGCCGGTCAAGATATTGTTTTTGTTGGGGTGGTAGATCATACAGCGGACAATCATCAAACTCAATATGTAGTGGATGCTATGAAAGCAGCCGGCGTGGATCGCCTGATTTATACGAACGTTTTAGGCATTTACAATGAAGTCCCTGGGGAATACGGTCGTTGGAATCAAGAAACTATTGGCAGTGGCTTGCCATCAGCTTTACGCTCTGATGAAATTATAGCGACTTCCGGCTTAACGTATACGACACTGCGCCTACCTTGGTTAAACGATCGAGGGATCAAATATGAAATTACCCATAAGGATGAACCCTATTTAGGTGTTTCTGGGTCCCGGAATAGCATAGCGGATGTGGTTTTGCGGATTATCGAGGATCCTACCTTCTTGGCAAATGACAGTGTGGGTATCGCAGATCCAGATACCCAAGGAGAAGATCGACCAGTTTACTAGGTCTTTTTAAAGTTAGAAAAGAGAGAGGGTTTCTTATGACTATGAAGTCATTAATTATTTATTTTTCTTTGTCAGGGAAGACGCGACAAGTAGCAACGCAACTGCAACAGAAAACGGCGGCGGATTTGTATGAATTACAACCCGCAGAACCTTATCCAACAAACTATGATGATATTGTTGCTCGGGGTGAAAAAGAAAAGGATCAAGAGCTCAGGCCAGCCATTTCCGGTGATTTGCCGGATTTATCGCAATACGAGCGCATTTATGTGGGTTACCCAAATTGGTGGGATCGGCCTCCGATGATCATCCACACCCTCTTTGCTCAAGCAGATTTCACGGGCAAACAAGTAACTCCTTTTGTGACAAGCTACTCTAGTCCTTCCTCTGCTACCATGGCGGAAATGAAAAAACTTATCGAAACTGCCGGTGGCACCCTGGTTGAAGAGTAACTAGTAATCATAGCGAGAATTAGACGTTGAACCTATGCTTTTATTAATGTACACATAAGATGAGGTAGGAGCGGCATTCGTCAACACTAAAATAGAGCCATAATCGTAAGCAAGAAATACGATTATGGCTCTATTTGTTTATGCGCTAGGGGAGGAGAAGGCTAGTCCTTGCTGACGATGACTAAGGACTTAATTGCTTCACGATTGTCCATGGCTTCATAAGCAGCTTGGATATCATCCAAATCAAACTGCTTATTAAAGGCTTTCCCCGGTTCAATCTCACCTTTTAAAACGGCGTCCAGAAGGATTTCTTTATCATAGGTAGTAACTGAAGCAATGCCACCTCTTAAGCCGATGTTTTTCCAAAAAAGGGCACTGGTATTCATTTCATTTTTTTGTGGAACACCTACTCGGCCAATCACCGCTCCAGGACGACAAATTTTGGCAGCAGTGTCCACAGACATTTCCGTACCGACACATTCTAACACGGAATCTGCCCCAGCGTTATTGGTAAGTTCCATTACTTTAGCAATCGCTTCATCTCCTCGCTCGGCAATAATATCGGTAGCTCCAAACTCCCGGGCTAACTTTTGCCTTTCTTCGTATTTACTCATGGCGATGATTCGGGTTGCTCCTAGTAATTTGGCACCGATAATCCCACACAGACCGACAGCGCCATCGCCAATAACGACCACGGTGGAGCCTTCTGTTACTTCAGCGGTTTTGGCGGCATGGAAGCCAGTGGCCATCACGTCGGCTAGTGCCAGAAAAGAATTTAGTGTGGTCTCGGAATAATCGGCCGGTTTGCCAGGGATTTTAATCAGCGCCCACTGTGCATTGATGAAGCGCAAGTATTCCCCTTGATAACCACCATTGGTACCGCCTTCTCGATTCGTACAATTGCCATCAAAACCGGCTTTACAGGCAGCACATTCTCCACAGCCGTGAGTGAAAGGGGCGATAACAAAATCGCCAGGCTTGACCGCTGTTACTGCGGCGCCAACTTCTTCGACAATTCCGATGGCTTCATGACCAGCAGTGCTATTTGGCTCTCTTTTGGAAATGCCACGAAACCACCACAAGTCAGATCCGCACACGCAAGCCCGGACAATCTTGATAATGGCATCTGTATCTTTTTCGATGACGGGTTTTGGTACTTCTTTTACTGTCATTTTCCTAGGTTCAATAAATGTTGCGACTTTCATAAGAACACTCCCTTTAATGTAGTTAGAACCGCATTACGCAAATCTTATCTTTTATTGTACTCCTTAGAGTTCACTCAAGAGCAAGACTGAAGCTAGAATTTATCAGAAAAAATTAAGAGAATACGAGTTAGTTAAATTTCTTCCATTCACTTTTCTATAAATCAATGAGAAAAAAACTTGTTTCCTAATTCCGAAGCAAGTAATTGGTGTAATAGTTCATGGTTGCGCTGAAATCATAGAATTTCGTTTTAAATAAGAGCTCTATCAAAGTAATTTCAAAATTTATGTGTCGTGTTCAACTATAGATTCGAAGATAAATAGTCATCGCTGAATCATATAAAACCAGTTAGATAAAATTTTCCTTTCTCGCATTACTCCAAATTTATCCAGCAAAAAGCTTGCTCTAGAGTCCACTCTAGGGTTTATCATATGTATAAGAGATTGAGGAGGTCGTGATATGAATATTAAAAAAGCCGCAGAGATGTTTGATTTAAGTGTGGATACGTTACGCTACTATGAACGGGTTGGGGTGATTCCCCCAGTTCATCGTAATAAAAGTGGTTATCGGGAGTATTCCACCAATGATCTAAACTGGATTTATCTAGCCAAAAACTTACGGAATGCTGGTTTATCGGTGGAGTCTCTAATTGAGTTTGCCAACTTAGCTCAATTACGGGGAAAACAAGATGTTGAAGAATCTCAAAAACAGATTTTGTTTGATCAATTGGAGGAATTGGATCAAAAAATTGCGGAAATGCAGGAAATTAGAGAGTTACTCGTTTATAAAATTGAGACCTATGACGAGCATATTGCCAAATTTAAAACTGGCGAATTAAGCGCTGAAAAAGCAGAGAAACTATGGGAACGAAACAAGCACAAGTAGGCTTATTGAAAGGGTACGTAATCAAGTTTTAGTAAAATCTAAGAGGGCTTTAAGGATGGGAAAAAGCAAACAGCAAGTAGAGATAATCTTGAAGAATTTACAGAGTTAAATGATTAGGTCTTATTCGGTGAAGTTTAATCGAGAGAAGGTGAATTTTCAGCCTATCAACGCAGCTTAATTACGATTTCTGCTTGGATTACTAGTGGTAGTTTTGGATAATTGCTTCCCATTTAAGAATAAGCGAAGAAAATTTTGAGAAGTAAAAGTTTCATCAAAGAAAGGAAGATTCTCGTGACATTAAATAATGAAGTAAAAGATGGAATAATTTTTCCCTTAGGAGATGAAAATAAAGACTATGCCCAATATTTTATTGGCAAAAGTTATCTGGCGGGACTAGTCAATGAACCACAGCTCACTGTCGGAGTAGCAAACGTCACTTTTGAGCCAGGTTGTCGAAACAATTGGCACAAACATATAGGCGGCTATCAGCTTCTTTTAGTGACCGGCGGAGAAGGTTGGTACCAAGAAGCTGGTAAAGACCCTAAAAAACTTATGCCTGGTGATGTCGTTGTGACCTATGAAGGCGTTAAACATTGGCACGGGGCTACCAAGGATAGTTGGTTCTCTCATATCGCTATTACTAGTGGCACAGCAGAGTGGTTAGAAGCGGTAAAAGATGACCAATACGATACCTTGTAATGAATAAAAAAAATAGGTTGTTTTGCTTGCTATGGACTTAACTCAAGGGTTTAGGATAGACCAAGTAATGAAATTAAAGGAGGAAAACAAGATGCAAACAATTACTTTGAACAATGGCGTAGAAATGCCTCAATTAGGCTTTGGTGTTTATCAAATTCCTTTGGAGGAAACTGCTGAGGCTGTTTATCAAGCAATTAAAGTGGGCTATCGTTTGATTGATACTGCTTCGATTTACGGAAATGAAAAAGAAACAGGTGAAGGAATCAAACGTGCCATCAATGAAGGCCTAGTCACTCGAGAAGAACTTTTTGTTACTTCTAAATTATTTATTCTTCAAGCACCAGAAGAAAAAGCTGCGGAAACGATTGAACATTCTCTTAAAGTAATGGGGTTGGATTATCTGGATCTTTATCTTATTCATCAACCATACGGAGATATTTATGGTGCATGGCGATCAATGGTTGCTGCTCAAAAAGCAGGTAAATTACGTGCCATTGGGATTTCAAATTTCAAATCAGCTAAGATGATCGAGTTTGTTGGTTTGAATGAGGTAAAACCTCAAATCAATCAAATCGAAGTAAATCCTTGGAATCAAAGAGTTGAAGATCAAGAATGGCATGAAAAATATGGCGTTCAAGTGGAAGCCTGGGCTCCTTTTGCCGAAGGTCGTCATGACTTGTTTACCAATCCTGTATTGGCAGAAATCGGTCAGCAATATGGCAAAACCGTGGGTCAAGTTGTGCTACGTTGGTTGATGCAACGAGGGATTGTTGCTTTAGCAAAATCTGTTCGTCCAGAACGAATGGCTGAAAATATTGCGATTTTTGATTTTGAGCTTTCAAAAGCAGATCTTGAGAAAATTGCAGCATTGGATAGGAAAGAATCAGCCTTTTTTGATCACGATGCACCGCAACAAGTAGAATGGTTCATGGATCGTATGTTAGACACTGAGAAATAATGAAAACTTTAGCTTGTGGGAACCTGATTTAAAACAACAAGCAAAGTCTAATTTTATTGATTAGAAATGATTTAATAGGACAAAAATACTGTGGCATCATGCATTTTGTAGTCGATGTCGCAGTATTTTTATGGGAATAGTCCCTAAAAAAGATGATTGTGTTTCCCGATAAAAACACATTTTAGCCTTTTCAATCATAACGCTAAGCCGTATCATTTTTGATCTTATAATGGTGCCGGAATTAATATAAAAAGAGCAAGAAAGAGTCATGATGGACAATTCTAAAAATATTAACCGTCTATGATTTACGAACTGGAAATGCAAAAGTAGTTGCCAAATTATTTCAAGTAAAGTTTGACGGTGAGCTTTTTAAATTGAAACAAAAGTGGCCAGGCCAAATAAATAACGACAGGAAGTTGAACAAGATGCATAAGAACAATGAAGGCATAGCTTTCCAAATTAAAAGCGCTGATTACTGATATACAGAAGTACGACCAGATTTTTAATGGGGTACTAACCAGGAATATGGCATTGTCGTAAGCTGATGTTTCTTTTCACAATTATTATGATTTCAAAGGAGAAAGTGTGATTCACTTTAAAACCCATGGTGATTATGGCTCAGGCTCAACTTTTAGTCAAATATGTGCCGGATCCAAAGGAGCCATGATATCGGCTGGCACACTGTAAAAAGAGGAGAGGAAACAAACGGTCTGATGGAGGATGTTATGTATGAGAATAGTGACCAAGCATTCAAGAAAATCGAAACCTGGTTAGACAAGATAAATCAATTAAGGCAGTAGAAAGAAAAGAGGTTAAAACATTTGAAGAGAGAAAAATTTGGTATCATTTTGCCAATTACTTTATTAGCGTATTTTTTAATATTAATGGATAATTCAATTATTTTTACAAGTTCTGTCGAGATAGGGGAAAGTTTAGGCTTATCTGCGGCAGCTCTTTCCTGGGTATCAAGCGCTTATACACTGACTTTTGGGGGCTTTTTATTATTAAGCGGACGTCTTTCTGATTTATTAGGGAGAAAGCGTATTTTTTTAATCGGTTTATTTATTTTTGGAATCAGTTCATTAGTGATTGGGCTATCGCAAACAGCTAAGATGGTGATTATAATGCGGGCAGTTCAAGGAATTGGGAGTTCCATTATCGCACCGACAACACTGGCATTAATCATGGATGCCTATCAAAACAATATGAGACAACGAGCAATTGCTTATTATGGGGCAACTGCCGGGATTGGTTCAAGTATCGGTTTATTAGTTGGTGGGGGACTGACAAGTCTGATTTCTTGGCGAGCAGGATTTTTGATTAACGTGCCATTTACTCTTGTGCTTTTTATTTTAACGTTGAAATATGTGGTACCTTCTGTCCGTCGAAAAGAAAGAATCGACTATTTAGGTAGTATACTTTCAATATTTGGCTTGATTGGGATTATATATGGCTTTACTGAAAGAAAAATTGGTCTTGTCTTTCTCGGTGTGGTCTTTTTGGGAATCTTTATTTTATGGGAAGGAAAATCTCCTGCGCCAATCTTACCTTTAGCGCTTTTTAAAAACAAAATCCGTTCTGGAGCATATGTGACACGGCTCTTATTTATGATGACAATGTTACCATTTTGGTTCTTTTTGCCACAGATGATGCAAAGCCAATATGGTTTTTCAGCGTTAGAATCAGGATTTGCCTTTTTACCTTTGACAATTATTAATTTTATCATTGCAATGCAACTGCCGAAGCTAACTGGAAAATTTGGGAACAATAAGGTGTTGCTATCCGGTGAAATAATATTAGCTATAGGGTTATTTCTACTTGCCATCTCAAATCCGGCCAATGGCTATTGGCAAACCATCTTTGTTCCAATGGTCATTCTAGGGTTAGGTCAAGGATTAATCTTGGCCCCTGTGACCTCAGCAGGCGTTTATGAAGCACCTGATGAATTGGCCGGTATTGCTAGTGGTGTAACAAATACAATGCATCAAATTGGAGGTCCCATTGGATTGTCGTTAATCGTTGCAACGACAACTAATTTTCAAATCCAAGTCTGGATGATGATAGCATTCACAGTAATTTCGATGTTAATAGTAGCTGTTTTTGTCAATAATAAGAAATAGCATTTTCTTCAATTCACTATTTTTAGCAGGAAAATAGTACTAAGAATTACTTAAAAATCGAAATTTTAGTACTTATAACTCTCTAAATCAGAGCAAGTATTGGGTGTTCTGTGGAGAATAGATATGAGAATTTCTGCTTTCTAATGGTAATTGTAGAAAACATTTATTACAGTACACTACAAAAATCTATCTATAAATATATATAACGATTGATTCATAAGGTGTATATGGAAACATCTCTCGTTTGTCGTGGTTGGAGGCTCAACTATTGGCAAATAAGTTACCTTTGGCAGAAAAATCTATTGTAAAGCTACTAGGTAGTAAAGAAGATTAATTCTTTATCTTGTTAAAGGTCAACCTGGCTAATAAGCTAAGCTTCAATCATTATATCCGTTCAGAACGCTTGCGAGGTGTATAGACAGTTTTTGTCTGTATGCCTTTTTTATTTTAAAAAAATTTGTCTTTTTTCGAAAAATGCTCACTCCCAGATTGTAGTAATAATGGAAAGGGATAGAAGTAAAACGAGTTGAATGAATTTTTTGAGGAGGAGAATTCTATGGGCGACTCAGAAGAAACCCACATTCGACATGCGTTTGACAGTTTTTGTAAGAAAGTAGTCCGCAATGAGGCATTAAATATTCAAAAGAAGTACGCTAGATTTCGCCAACGCCAAATCTCAATGGAAATATTAGAGCGTGAAGGCTTAGGAACAGAGTTTTATTATTCGGAACCAAATTTAAATAGTAATGGAAGTTTTACTGTCCTAGGTATGAAAATCTTTATTTCTAATGAGGAGCTGGCAAATGCGATTGTAGCATTACCTAGTCTAAGACAAGAAATCATTTTGATGTCCTTCTTCATCGGTCTCAATGATCGGGAAATTGGCATTATTATTGGAAAAAGTCTTGGCAGTGTTTGGTACCAAAGACAAGTGGCATTGGAAGAGTTAGGAAAGTATTTGGGTGGAATTTATGAAGCAAAATAAACGATATATACCGGTTATACCAGTAGCTACTATTGAAGCCGCAGTCTCTGGTGATTCAATCGCCATGTCCATCGTTCTGTCAAAATATCAAAATTATATTTCACGATTAGCCATGAAACCTGTCTATGAAGAAGAAAAAGGAATGGTTATGTACGTAGATGAATATATGCGTAGACAACTGGAAACGAAATTGATTGAGAAGATACTTGAATTTGACACAACTCGTTAAAGTATTTTTTCCCTTTCCTTTTCATTCTATGGAAGTTTTTTATCAGTTTAAAATAAAGGATTTCCATAGGCTGAAAATAGCCTAACGCTCTTTGACAAGTGAATAGTAAATCTATCAGTACAAGTAGATTACGATTTTCTAGTTACGCCATGACAAAGTTATTCTTTGAGCGACAAATTTAAATATGAGAATCGCGGGCTACGATAATGATACTTCCGTAACCAAATTGGCCCGCCATTACTGGGGGGAGGTGAAATTCCTATGTGCTTTGGCAAAGCAGCTGATAGATTAGAGAAGCTACTATTTCCATATTTCGATTTTGGTTGGCATATTTTTCATGCCAAATTCTGTGATTTTAATAGCATCGGCAAGATTTAATTTTTCTATAGTTCTCTCTCCACTTTTAAGTTTTTTTACTGTACTCAAGTTGATTCCTGTTCCGGATGCTATTGCATTAGCCGTAGATTTTTCAAGAATTTCTTTAATTATTTTTATGTCTGCATTTCCTTTTTTCATATTAAAAATTCCTCTTTTCTAGTCCATTTTGATGGGGTACTGGAGTGGTTTTTTACAATTTTACAGGGGTACCGTGGTGGTCGTTTTGAATTTGATAGAGAAGGGTGATGGAGTTGGAAGTTAAAACAAATGTTAATTCTCTGGAAATAGAGTTCTATTCAATTTTACAAAAAAAACTGGAAGATTACACGGAAAAATTGCTTGCAGTTAGTCATTTACCTCTGGTTTTAACAAACGCTGATTTAAAGCGACTATTTCAGATAAGTGATAGCACACTGAACCGTTTAGTAAAACTTGGTGAGTTTCCTCCCTGTTGGTATGGAATTCGGGGACACTATTTTCGTGATGATGTTTTAGATTGGATGAGAAAGAGTGATGCGGATGACTATCGTGAACAGCTTCGTATATTGCGATCCTTATAATATTTCATTTCTTCTAGACTTGCGGTACAATTCGTATATAGAGAATAAGAGATTTTATATTTTTCCGCTTAAGGGGTTCTTCTCTCAAGGGAGGAATCTGTAAATGGAAGCAAAAGATCGGTTCAAGAAGCAAATCAGTTCTACAGGTAGAATTACGTGGTACTTCCAAGCATATCGAACAACACGACGTGGCTTTAAGTCAAAACGTGAGGCACAACTCGCCTATCTTGAAATGGAGAAGCAACAAAGGCTTAAGAAAAAAATTGTTGCAAGTAATGACAAGTTCAGTGTTGTAGGTGAGCAATGGTTTCGACATTATCGTTCGCTAAATGAACAAAAGGAAACAACCTATGATAAGCGAGAGGAACAATTAAAAATTATTGTTCGATGGATTGGTGATAAAAAGTTGTCTGATTTGACACCAGAGTGCCTTCAAGAATTGCTTTTTACTTTAAAGGAATGTGGTGTTAATGGAACAAATGTTGGCTATGCCAAAAATAGTTTACAATCACTTATTCAAGTTCTGAATATGATTTTTAAATATTGTCAAAGAAAGAATTTGATAAGTGAAAATCCAATGAAGACTGTGAGAATGCCAAAATATCAGTTAACGGTAACTGATTTAAAAGAAGCCGTAAATAATATTGAGGACAAGTTTCTTACTGTCGATGAATTGAGAACTTTTTTGAATTATGGCATTGTTCATGAGGAGTTACCAATGTCTGTACTATTTCATGTTCTATTTTACACTGGTTGTCGTGTCAGCGAGGCTCTTGCTTTACAGCCTGAAGATATAGATTTCAAAAGAAATGAAATTCTATTCTATAAGCAAACAGCAGTTAAAGGTAAGAGTAAGGATTTTCGAATTGAAACTACTAAGACAGTTAGCTCTGCTAGACGAGTTCTAGTAACTCCTCTAGTTATGGAAAAGCTACAACAGTTGATTAAGGCTTTGGATGAGATGAAGCAACATTACAGGTTTACTATAGAAGAAACATATTTGTTTGTGTATCTTAATTCTAGTAAACGTGGTGTTCCTTATCGTCGAGAGTATGTAAATGATCACGTCAAACGGTGTGTGAATCGCTCGGGAATTAATAAGCCATTTCATACCCATTTAGCTCGTCATACAATGGCAAGCTTAGTAGCGGAACACTGTAGCTGGGAAGTCTTGAAGAATCGTTTAGGGCATACTGACCAAACAACTTCGAAAATTTATCGCCACTTAACGTCAAATGAAAAGGTAAAACCTCTGATTGCTTTTAGTTCTTTAGAGAGTTAAAAAACGGTGAAAGCACTGGTATTACAGGATTCTTGAAAAACGATTTTTTAACAAAGTAGTCAATATGTAGTCAGAGGTAATAAAAATCTTTTTATATCAATACTTTAACGACTTTTCACAAGTATCAAAGAAATCCGTCGTTAATTTGTTATTATCAGACAGAGGAAGAACCCTTGAATTTTCAAGGGTTCTTTTTTTTTCAATTTTTGATGACCTTGATTTTATGTTTTTCCCTTCCAATGCTTCATTACTGTAAGATGTTTGGAAGGCTTTCTTTATATTTAGTTAGAAAAGCCAGTTGCTTACGATAAATGTCGATAATCCGAATGAGAAAATACTATTTAAAAAACTTTCATTTGATATTTACATATATTTATTAGATTTTGCTAATCTTTAAATGTTTTTTTTATTTTTACAGTTAATTGTTAGTGTAAGAGCCAAATCATAAGGAGAAGCCATGAAGAACAAAAATCAGAACCTATATATTGCGCAATTTATTGCAACGGTTTGTGTTGTCGTTGTCCACTCTGGAACGATTGTTAGTGATCCAACATTGCATTTTATAGTTAAAAGCATGATTTGCCGAATCGCTGTCCCGTTTTTCTTCGTAAATAATGCGTACTTCTTTCGATTGAACAGCAAAAGAGAAGGGCATTCGCTGAAGTGGCTGAGAAAGATAGTATATCTCTATGCAGTGACATTTATGCTTTACATACCTTTTGGTATTCAGTTGATACAACAGACAGTCCAAGTTCATTTAGGATTACTACCAATAGCACTTATTGTCTCTTTCTTTTACAGTGGGAGCTTCTATCATTTGTGGTATTTTCCTGCTTTAGTCTTCTCGATAGTTATTGTGAGATACATGCTTCAAAAACTAGGTTATAGATGGATGCTGCTGATTTGCTTCTTGCTCTTTTCGATTGGCTCTATTGAAACATATTCAGCATTTTTTTCTAATCCGTTGCTCGTTTCAGGCGTGGAAAAATATTTCAGTGTGTTTGCGACTACAAGGAATGGCTTTTTCTTTAGTCCGATATTTGTTCTCATAGGGTTTGTTCTAGCAGATAATAAGTATAAATTAAAAAAATACTCCAAGTCACTTTTCTATGGATTGTTCTTAGCTAGTCTTATTGGAGTTTTTGAAGGAATGATCGTATTTCAAAATCAAGGAATCGATAAGAATTTTATGTACTTCACTATTCCATTTACGGTGTGTTTGTTTGGCTTATTAGTTATTACGAAAAACAAGATAAGCGGATTTGAAAAGTTGAAACCCTATAGTCAAAGTGTTTTTTTGCTACATATGATACCTATTCAAATTTTTAATTTGTGGCATAACGAAATTACTGTCGTTAATGGCTTATTTCGTGTAATGATGGGAGTGTTAATTCCACTCATTATGGTTTGGGGTTTTAGCATGGTAAGAAAAACAATGTCAAGAATAAGCCTTGTCAAAATAAAGTAGATCCAGGCGGATTTTGACTCCTTGATGAATTGAAAGAGAGGTAGGTGAGAGAAATCAACGACTATCTAACTATCCTGAAAATAAAGTCAGGAGATGTTGACGCTTGGGAAAAACTTATTGATAAATATTACGACAAAATTTTCAATTATTGCAGAAGAAGGTTTTTTGAAAAAAGTAGATTAGCTGAAGATTTAACCCAAGAAACGTTTTTGAAAGTGATAAGCAGCATTGATTCTTATAAATTTTCAGGAAGTTTCTTCAATTATCTTTTCACCATTGCTGTGAATACGTGTAATAGCTATAGCAAGAAAAATGATTTTGACGAAGTAGTATTCGATGAATCTTACAATAAAGAGTTAGAAGACCAAGACTCAAGCTTTGACTTCATAAATGATCAAAACAGGAACATTCAGCGTGCGTTAGACCAACTGCCAGAGTACCAAAGAGAAGCGATCATACTTAAATTTTTCTATGATATGAAAGTTAAAAAAATAGCACAGTTAACTAAAACGAGTGTGCCAACAGCACAATCAAGGATTCAACAAGGACTAGACAAAATGAAACAAATACTTAAAAAGGAGGACTATTATTTTGAATAGAGATTATTTGAAAAATGATATTTCTACCCAAGAAGCCAAAAAAAGAATAGTGAGATTGGGAAACAAGCAAATGCTTAAAAACCAAATTTCAAGAAAATCCTATTTAAGTTTGTTTTTATCCTCAATTAAGTTTGTGGGATGGAAATTGTGGAGTATTCAATTTGCACTTCTAGGATTCTCCTTGTTTCTTATGTTTTCAAAGGGTGAAATGAGCTATGAACATGTTCTGAGAGGGATAACAGGAATGGTTCTTTTTTCAGTGATATTTTTCACAGATGAGCTGTTTAAGAGCTTCACGAATAATATGTGGGAGCTAGAGCAGACGTTTAAATACGATTTACGGCAACATACAGCGATGAAAATGCTTGTTTTTGGTGTATTTGATTTGCTTTTGATAGTGATTCTTGCGGTGGTAGGTAAGCAGATATTTCCTGTGTCTTTCTTAAGTTTTGCGTTGTATCTTCTCGTTCCGTTCAATGTTTTCTGTATTGTTTTATTCTCAATTTTTACTCTAATACGAAATAACTTGTCGAACCTATTGCTTTGGACTAGTTCGGGAGTACTAGTCGCAGTATCGATTATTATCGAAGGGATATTCAACATTTATAGTTTTCCACTTTCTTATTGGACGATTGTTTATGTGATTACTTCAATTGGACTTCTTGCATTGATAAGACAAATGTTAAAGCAACATAACATGGGAGGTGATTTTATATGAAATTAGAAATAAAGAATATTACTAAGAAATTCGATGAATTAAAAGCCTTAGATGATGTTTCTCTAACGTTGAAAGCAGGAGTTTATGGCTTGCTTGGAGCCAATGGTTCAGGAAAGACAACTCTTTTTAGATTAATTTGTGGAGTGATCAAATCCGATAGTGGGAAAATTTTATATAACGATGAGGATGTGACAATAAATAGTGAAGCATTTAGATCGGTACTAGGTTTCTTACCACAAGATTTCAGTTATTATCCAGATTTTACAGGGATAAAGTTTATGCTTTATATCTCAGCATTAAAAGGATTGAGAGGGAAACTAGCAACAAGACGATGTTTGGAATTGCTTGAATTAGTTGGGCTATCAGAGCAAAAGAATAAAAAAATAAAGAAATATTCAGGTGGTATGAAACAACGTTTAGGAATTGCTCAAGCACTGATTAATGATCCTGAAATTTTGATACTTGATGAACCAACAGTAGGATTAGATCCAAAAGAGCGAGTGAGGTTCAGAAACTTAATCAGCTCCCTATCAGAGAATAAAATTATTATTTTATCTACTCACATTGTATCTGATGTGGAATATATTTCGGATGAAGTGTTGGTTTTAAATAAAGGTGTGGTTCAAGATAGAGGATTAGTAACTGAATTAATGAATAATATCGAAAACAGTGTGTGGGAAGTTAAAACATCGCTTGACGAGATTGAATCATATTACCAAAAATATCCTGTAAGCAATCAAAAGTATGTAGATGATCGTGTCATATTAAGAATCATTTCGACGGTCAAACCGAATGACAATGCTCTCCATGTGAAGGCGAACTTGGAAGATTTGTATTTATACTATTTTAGAACTGAGGATCAAACGAATGCAGATTTTTAAATTTGAAAGTGAAAAGATACTGAAAAACAAATCGATTATTGGATCTGGGCTTGTCTTGTTATTGAGTCTTTTTGCAATCGTCTATATTGGCTTTTTTCAGTCGCAACTTAGGGGAGCTAAAAATAGTACTGATGTTTCGGGTAGGGAATCAATTGAAAGATATCTAGATTTTACAAATGAGTACCAAGGTGAGTTGACTGATCATAAGGTTAAAAAAATTACATCTGACTATTTGAAGATTTATCAGGACAAAAAAAGAAAAAACATTCAAATATTTGATTACTTTCAATGGTCAGTGGTCGATACATTCACAAATCACGAGGAGCAAGATGTTTATGTTGAAATGATAGATGCCATTAGGGACGGTAAAAAATATACCATTGACGATGTGAATCTTTTATCTATGAAAAACGTGGGCTATAAAAAAATGGGATTTCCGATCAAAATAGGGAATTTTAAGACTTGGACGGATTTGTTAAATGTCACTTCAATTGCTTTTATCCCAATTTCGCTGTTTGTCATTCTGATATGCTCGATTCTTTTTGCGAATGATACTTCAAAAAATATTATTCCTTTGTTGTTGTCTACAAGGTACGGCAGAACAAAAATGATAAAATCAAAAATTCTGGTTGGAACAGGTATGGCTATAGCTTCCTTTCTGATCGTTCAGTTAATCATCTTGATAATATTTTATATTTATTATGGATTTAGTGGGTGGGATGTGAGCGTTCAAGCCAACTTGGATTGGAAGGTCTTTGATTTTCCATTGGGATGGAATATGCTTCAAGCTTACTTGTTCGGTGTTGTTTTTCAGTTAATAGGAGTGCTGTTCATCGCTGGCGTAACTATGCTGATTTCCAGTTTGAGTAGTTCACCATTTAGTGCGCTAGCTATTTCACTAGGACTCTTTGTCATTCCGCAACCACTGACGCATATTTTTATGTCGGGAATACCGAATAAAATACTGTATCTCTTCCCAATCAATACATTTGAAATTGATAAAGTGTTGTTATGGATGAGTCGAGATAATATGTTCTTCTTTCACTCTTTTGTTGCCAACGTCGCTTTAATACTTATCGTTCTGTTGGTGACAAAAGTGGTATTAGATACAAGTATTTATGTGAGAATGAAAAAACTCAGTCTTTCTTAAAGGATACAAAGAGAAAGGTAGCTAAAAATAGAATTTAGATAAAGACCGAGCAGGATATGTTGGTTGGATCTTAGTCAATATGATCGACAGTGGAGAGCTATCAGAAAATCGCTATATGAACTATTTGAAATTGCAGAAAGAACTGCTCTTTCAAGAAAAGAGAATCCGTGAAAAGGAGAAGCTGAAGAACAGAAGAAAAAGAAAATAGCTCACGGTAAAATAATATCGCTCTAAAGAAGTAACCACAGCCTAAAACGTTCGATACGTTGGCTGTGGTTACTTTTTTTAAAACTAGATACAAAGAAATAAATAATTAAGACGGACGGCTACGGATCGCAGCCTGTGCCACCGCTAATCGAGCAGCTGGAATCCGGTAAGGAGAGCAGGAGACATAGTCGATTCCAATGGCTTGAAAGAAGGGAATCGATTGAGGATCTCCGCCGACTTCACCACAAATGCCGATCGTCATCGTTGGTTTGGTTCGACGTGCATTAGAAACAGCGAGTTTGATCAATTGACCAACACCTTGTTGATCTAAATGTTGAAATGGATCATGGGTCATGATCGCTTTTTCTTGGTAGCGATTGATGAATTTTCCAATATCATCTCGAGAAAATCCATAGGTCATTTGAGTGAGATCATTTGTACCGAAACTGAAGAAATCAGCTTGTTCTGCTAATTGATCGGCAATCAAACAAGCACGAGGTAACTCGATCATCGTACCGATCTCGTAAGGAAATGGTACGATGTTTTGTGCGTTGAAAGTTGCTTCAATCGTTTCGATCAATAGAGCTTTGAGGTGTAGCAATTCTTCTTTTTCAGCAATCAATGGGATCATGATTTCTGGAACAACTGGTATCCCTTCTTGTACTAGCCGAATCGCACTTTGAATGATTGCTTTGACTTGCATCTGATAGATTTCAGGTGTAGTGATCCCTAAGCGACACCCACGGTGACCTAACATCGGATTGGTTTCTTTCAAATACTCGATCTTTGCTGTCAGTTCATTGACTGATCGGACCAGTTTGTCTGCTAAATTCGCAATGTCTGGTACCTCATGGGGAAGAAACTCGTGCATCGGTGGGTCAAGTAGGCGAATGACCATTGGTTTATCTTGGATCGTTTGGAACATCTGATAAAAATCATTTTCTTGAAATGCCAGCAATTTTGTCATAGCTGTTTCCATTTCTCGGTGATCTTCTGCTAAAATCAAGCGACGCATTTCTAAAATACGATCTTCTCCGAAAAACATATGCTCGGTCCTAGCTAATCCGATACCTGTAGCCCCAAAATCAAGAGCAGTGGTTAAATCAGTTAACGTTTCAGCATTGGCACGCACTTCTAAGTCGGCGAGTTCATCCGCCCAAGATAAAAATAAAGTAAGGTCCTGATTGTTTTCAGCGATAACTGTAGGAAGTTCCCCTAAGTAAATCTCGCCTGTATTGCCATTGACGGAGAGAATCTCGCCTTCTTTTAGCCGAATGTCATTTGTTGTTACAGTTTTTGCTTCTTCGTCGATCGTCAAGGTTTCCGTACCAGTCACGCAACAAGTACCCATCCCACGAGCGACGACAGCGGCATGAGAAGTCATCCCGCCACGACTAGTGACGATGGCTTCACTAACGATCATTCCTTCGATATCTTCTGGAGAGGTTTCTTGGCGAACTAAGATGACCTTATTTCCTTGTTCATATCGTTCTTTTGCTTTTTCGGCTGTGAAGACGATCTCACCTGTGGCAGCACCGGGACTTGCAGGTAAGCCTTGAGCAAATGGTGTTGCTTGATCTAGAGCTTCGGGTTTAAAAATCGGATGGATCAACTGGTCGATCATTTCTGCTTCCACTCGCATCAAAGCCTCTTCTTTTGAAAGAACGTTCTCGTCTACTAAGTCAGTCGCAATCTTTAAAGCAGCTTTAGCTGTTCGTTTGCCATTTCTCGTTTGTAAAATAAATAGCTTTCCCTGTTCAACGGTAAATTCGATATCTTGCATATCTTTGTAATGAAGTTCTAGCATTTGTGCGTAGTGCAAGAAATCTTGGTAGACATTAGGTAGTCGCTCACTTAGCTCTTGGATCGGTTGGGGCGTGCGAATGCCAGCAACAACGTCTTCTCCTTGTGCATCCAGCAAAAATTCACCAAAAAGCTGATTGTCACCTGTAGCGGGATTTCGGGTAAAGACGACACCTGTACCGCTTTCATTTCCGCTATTTCCAAAAACCATTTCTTGGACATTGACAGCCGTGCCTAAATGATGAGAGATACCATGTAACTCTCGATAAACGTTTGCTCGTGGATTGTTCCAAGAGTGGAAGACCGCTTGGATTGCTTCTTTTAGCTGATCCATAGGATGTTGAGGGAAAACTTTATTATGTTTGATAAATAGCTCTTTATAATTTTTGATCAATGCTAACTGTTGTTGTTCGTTGAAATCATTAACCGTTTTATTGATTTCTTTTTCTGCATTTGTGAGTAGAAGATTGAATTTTTCTTTGGGGATTCCGTAGACGACATCGCCAAACATTTGCAACAAACGACGGTAGCAATCATAAGCAAAAGCTAAACTAGTTTGCTCAGCTAAAGCATGTACTCGTAAATCATTTAGACCTAGATTGAGGATCGTATCCATCATACCAGGCATAGAAAAGACTGCACCACTCCTTACAGAAACTAGCAATAGCTCATCATCGTTCGTAAATGACTTGTTTGTTTTTACTTCTAGCCGTTCGATAGCTGTTTGAATCTCTGTTATCAATTGTTGATCAAAGAAAGCGGCATTTTTAAGATAGCGCATACAACTTTCTGTAGTCAGGGTAAAGCCAGAAGGAACAGGCAATCCTAAGTGAGTCATTTCCGCTAGATTTGCACCTTTTCCACCCAATAATGCTTTATCTTTGCTTCTGCCTTCGTTAAAGTCATAGATCCATTTTACCATATGATAAGCCTCCATTGATTTAATGTGAGTCATTTATATTGTAAACACATCTTAATATGACTCATATATATCTGTCAATAAGAATAATGAAACACAAATTTATTTTGAAATCGGTTTATATATGTGTATAATAAGAAATGAAGATGAGGGAGGGAGAGAAAAAGCACAAATGAAATTGAGTGAACGACAAAAAAAGATCATCGAGATCGTCAAAGAGACACAACCTGTCAGCGGAGAAAAAATTTCTGAACTCTTAGATGTTTCAAGAGCGACACTGCGGTCGGACTTATCCTTTTTGACAATGTCTGGGATACTGGAAGCTACGCCGAAAATTGGTTATACGTATACAGGTTCTGACCTAGAGACGCTTTTTTTCTTTAAAACATTCACAGTCAAAGTGGATGAGATCATGGTGCCACCATTGCTGATTGATTTGAATACTTCGATCCGTGATGCGATCACGACATTATTCGTGTATGATGTTGGCTCGATTTATGTGATTGACGGAGAAAAACAATTGGTGGGTGTATTATCTCGAAAAGATTTGTTGAGAGCTTCCTTAAATACTGAAATCGATCATACGCCGGTCGCTCTTTGTATGACACGAAATCCGCATATCAGAACTTGCACGAAAAAAATGGATTTATTGGAAGTAGCGACGATCCTTCAAGATTTTGAAGTTGACTCTCTGCCAGTGGTTGATGAAGCAAATGAGCGAAACGTAATCGGTAAGATCACTAAATCAAAAGTATTGAATTTTATCACTCAGCAAGCGAGAAATGCTGAACGAAATCGATAGGGGGAGTTTATCCATGCAAAATGAAGTCATTGTTTATTCTATCTCAGATTCACTAGGTGAAACGTCGCAAAAGTTATTATCCGCTGTGATGGTCCAATATCCTAACTTGGTGTTCCATAATAACTATAAATTTCCTTTTGTGAATCAGAAGGAAGAGCTGTTGCCGATTTTAGCAGATGCTTTACGTGATAAAGCAATTGTGATCAGTACACTCGTGAATCATGAACTATCGGAAGTGGCAAAATCTTTTAGTCGGAAAACTGGTTTACTCTATATCGACTTGATGCATCCTCTTTTCGAGATCATTCATGCAAAAACTGGGATGCAGCCCATTGAAGAACCAGGGGCTGTCCACAAGTTGGATACTGAATACTTCAATCGGATTTCTGCCATCGAGTTTGCTGTAAAATATGATGATGGAAAAGATCCTAAAGGTTTTTTAGATTCAGATGTCGTACTTCTAGGTGTTTCCCGAACGTCAAAAACACCTTTAAGTATGTATCTGGCAAATAAGGGGTACAAAGTGTCCAATCTGCCATTGATCCCTGAAGTACCATTACCCAAAGTATTAGAAGAAGTAGACAAAAGTAAAATCGTTGGTTTGACTTGTCATCCAGAGAATTTAGTGAGAATCCGGAGCAATCGCTTAGATTCTTTAGGTTTGCATCAATCGTCAAGCTACAACAATTTAGAAACGATCCACAAAGAATTGGCTTACTCGCAAGAGATTTTTGATCACTATGGAAATTTTGTCATTGATGTGTCGGATAAATCGATTGAAGAAACTGCTTTTATCGTTGAACATCATTTGAAAAGCTTGAAGTGAGGAATGAAATTAAACGCGACCTATGTAAAGATCATTTGACTTTACATGGGCCGCTTTTTTAATTTATTACTCTTTGATGAACGTATTGATTTGTACAGAAAGTTTTTTAGTCGCTTTTTTGATTTCTTCTTTTGCTAGGATCGCTGAAACCACAGCAAATCCTTGGACGGGGCAAGTTTTGAATTCTGCAATCGTTTGTTCGTTGAGACCACCGATCAAAACAACAGGAATCGAAACGTGTTGAAGGATCTTCTTGAGTTCTCTTTTTGATACATTGATGGCGTCTGTTTTAGTCGCGGTTGGAAACATCGTCCCGACACCTAAATAATCTGCCCCAGCTTGTTCAGCGGAAATTGCTTGTGCGAGTGTTTGGACGGAAGCGCCGATGATTTTTTCTGGGCCAATCATTTTTCTCACCACAGCCACAGGTAGATCTGTTTGACCGACATGAACACCGTCTGCATCACAAGCTAACGCAATGTCTACTCGATCGTTGATGATCAATGGAACATTGTATGGTTTAGCTAATCGTTTCAACGCAATCGCTTCCTCATAAAAATCTCGTGAATTGGCTTTTTTTTCTCTCAACTGTAAGACAGTGATACCACCTTCAAGTGCTTGTTGCACTGCTTCTTGGAGTGTGTATTTTTTCAAAAGTGACTGATCAGTCACCAGGTATAAGGAATAGTTGATGTCATTTTTCAAAGTAGTTTCCTCGCAGTAGTAATGTTTCCCGATCAATACGGCTGATTTCATCAATCAATGCGATCCGAAAACTTCCCGTTCCAGCCGTTTTTTCCAACGCAAGCTCACCAGCAATCCCCATGGTAAGAACAGCTGTGGTTGTGGCGTGAAAAAGATCTTCAAGTAACCCTCCACAAAAGCTAGCAATCAATGAAGTGAGCATACAGCCAGTGCCAGTGATCCGACTCATTTCAGAACAACCATTGTGCACTAATATTTTACGCCGCCCATCAGAAATCACATCTGTCGCACCGGTGATCACTACGATACATTTGTGAGCGGTTGCTAATTGATCAGCAATCTGTTGGGCTTCTTCAATGGAGCTTGCATCATCTGCCGAGGCATCAACACCTTTCGTTGTGCTTGCGATCCCTGCTAAAAAGCGGATTTCTGAAATATTGCCACGAATCACTGCGCATTTCAAGTTTTCCATGATCGTTTTTGCTGTTTGATTACGAAACTGTGAAGCCCCTGCACCGACTGGATCAAAAATGATTGGGATACCTTTTTCATTGGCTGTTTGCCCAGCTAAAAGCATCGAAGCTACGGTACGTTCATTTAAAGTACCCATGTTTAGTACCAATACCTGTGACATTGCTGTGATTTCTGCTACCTCTAACGCTTCATCAGCCATAATCGGTGAACCGCCAATCGCAAGTGTGACATTCGCACAATCATTGACCGTTACATAGTTCGTGATATGGTGGACCAAAGGATTTTTCATACGGACCGTTTCTACAGCTGTTTTTAAAAATGTATTCATTGACTTTGTTCCTCCTTAAGACCATTGCGATAGAGTGAATAGAAATGGTTGGTTGGGCCATGACCTTCGCCCAATTCTAGTGAATGTGCGATTGCAGTAGTGATATATTTTTTTGCCTTGGAAATTGCTTGGTCTAATGGTACGCCCAAAGCGAGTTGTGAGGCAATCGCTGAAGAGAAGGTACAACCAGTGCCATGGGTGTTTTTTGTGGCGATTCGTTCAGACGTATAGGAGTAAATATTTTCCCCATCATACAATATATCAGTGGCTTCACCTGAGCGATGCCCTCCTTTGATCAAAACTGCAGAGTGACATCTTTCATAAATGGCTTTTGCTGCTTGTTCCATTTCTTTCAGTGAAGTAATCGAGCGATCTGCGATTTTTTCTGCTTCTGGAATATTTGGGGTGATCAAAGTAGCTAATGGTAAGACGTTTTTGATCAATGTGTCGATTGCTTCTGGCTCCATCAAAGAATCGCCATTTTTTGCATACATCACAGGATCTAGTACAATATTTTTAGGTTGCCATTCTTGTAGACTGCTTGCGACAGCTAACATCGTATCTGCACAAGACAACATACCGATTTTGACTGCATCAGGATAGATGTCCTCGAAAACAGCTGTCATTTGTTCATTGATAATTGTTGGTGCGATGTTTTGGTATGAGATCACACGAGCGGTATTTTCAGCGACTACTGAGGTGATCACAGACATTCCATAAACACCATGAGCGGCAAATGTTTTTAAATCGGCTTGGATACCGGCGCCCCCGCTACAGTCTGAACCAGCAATAGTTAGTACTTTTTTCATCAGATTCCTCCTTAAAATAGAAAAAAGACATTCTTCCAGTATAGAAGAATGCCTTGATTGTTTCGATTTCGCATCAACAAAAAGGACATTTGCTCCCTACGCTGGTATCAACCAACAGGTTCAAAGGGTCAGGTTTTACCTTCTCAACGCGATAACGTCCCCCTGCAAACAAAATCATATATAGTTACGAACCAATGATATCTGAAAAAAGCAGAAGATTCAAGTTTTACAAGAGCAAGCCTACACTGAGTACCTAAAAGAAACAGTTTACTTTCTTTCGAAGTAGCGTTCTTATCTGAATTGCTAGTGCGTTTCTCAAAATGGTATACTAAAGAAAAACGATAGAATATTCTAAGTGTACTATGCAATATATCAAAGCCAGACTTTTGGAGGGAATCTCATGACAGAGTTAAGTAATCTACCGAATATAGGGAAAGTATTAGAAGAAAATTTACGAAAGATTGGTGTGACAACGGAAGAACAATTTAAAGAAAAGGGAGCGGAACAGATATTTTTTGAAATTCGTCAAAAGGTGGACAGTGGCGCCTGTCTCCATATGCTATATGGAATCGAAGGAGCGAGAAAAGGCAAGCCTGTGCAAGCTTTATCAAAAGAGGAAAAAGAAAAGTTAAAGCAATTCTATCGAAGCCTATGCTAAAAAAATAAGCAATGAAATCTGGACATGGTGGCTAGTTCCGGATTTCATTGCTTATTTTGATGTACCTTTTTTAAAAAAAGTTAATTGTTATAGACAGATGAGCAATCATTTTATTTTACTTTTCTGTTCAACATAATCGATAAAGTTTGAAAATATAAAGTGATTAAAAAAATATATATGTGAATTTAATAACATTGTTGAGTTTTTTTATAACTTCAAATAGAAATATACATAGCTTGAAAGAAGCAATGGAATTAATTTAATTTAATAAACAAGATAACTTAAACCAAAAATAGAACATATTTAATTACTGTTTTATTGGCATTCTGAGGATTAGGTATGTAAAAATTCATACAATTTTAATGTTTAATTTGTTATAATTTACTTGAGATTAAGATATCTATCATCTTTATAAACTGCTAAAAACAGCTGATTAATTAAAAAATAACAATTTCAAAGGATAATCTAAGGCTTTTATATTTTTTGTAATATTAATAATAAATTAAAAGCGAATGGAACATCACAACTAAATAGAGAGGCAGGAGTTTAAATTTATGATCGAGTTTATTATCATTATTTTTTTCGGAAAAAGGGGGTTTAATAAATAGAGGTATATGCGATTTTTATTGTTCATCATTGAGCAATTTAAAGTGTCAACACAATATGGTTATTGACTTCATGCCAGAATGGAGGATCATTATGAAAAAGATAGTATCGTGTTTTATTGTTTTTCTTGTATTTGTAGGGTTCAACCCAAATGTTTCTGCGGCAACTTCAGGAGTCAATTCAGAAGTGTCTTATTCTGCAAATGGCATTGATTATTATGACGTCGGGGAAGATGAAATGATCCCGTGGCGCTTTAATGGTGCACAAATCAATCCTGGAAGTTCTCCAGGGATTTTTTCAACACAAGTGAAGCTATTATCTCAAAATCAACAAAGTGGTGTGGCAATGGTCATGGTTGATCTAAGTACGCTAGATAATACTGATGCGGAAAGAAGAAATCCTAGTGAGATGGAGCTGGAAGTTTTTCTAAATGGGACTTCATTAGGAAAATATCAGGTCGGCGAGCTATTCAGTCATACGAATCCATACCTAGATCCAAGTGTACGTATGATCGGAGTTCCATTTTCCATCGAAGGTGAAGTCGGTGATATAAATACACTTGAAATTCATGTTTCACTACCTGTAGATGCATCCAATGCTTCGCGAGTAGCTGAAATTAGAGTAAATGCCTCATTTACACCAATTGAATCCTATACGGTGAGTTATGTCGATGGCGTGGAGAATGAAGTTGTATTCGAGGATCAAACATTCAAACGTATCGAACCAGGAGCTGCGACACCTACTTTTGGTGAAGAGCCAACAAGAAAAGGTTATACATTCGCTGGTTGGAGTCCAACCGTCAGTGAGACAGTAACTAGCAACGTAATCTATACAGCAATATGGGAACCCGTTCCAACTTATCGGGTCAATTATACAGACGGTGTACCAGATGAAGAAATTTTTGCAGATCAAGTCTTTAAAGATTTAGTCGCCGGTTCTGCGACACCCACATTTAGTGGGCAACCTACAAGAGCTGGGTATACATTTAAAGGATGGGATAAAGCAGTAACTGATACAGTGACTGGTGATGTGACTTACACAGCCATATGGGAACCTGTGATTCCACAAACCATCAATTACCAAGTGATCTATACAGACGGTGTAGAAAATCAAACTGTTTTCGATAATCAAGTGTTTTCAGATTTGACTAAAGGGGTAGCAACTCCGGCGTTTAGTGGAACGCCATCAAGAGAAGGCTATAAATTCATCGGTTGGACGCCAACTGTCAGCGAGTTTGTTGAAGGTGATATGACTTATACCGCACAATGGGAAAAATTGCCAAAAATCATTGAGCCTGTGTCACCACCAATCAAACAAGCAGAGGTAAAGAAAGTGAGTGAAACAGTAAAAACGACTGAAATAACTAAAGCGATAACAAAAGTAATGAATAAGGAACAAGTCACGTATACTAAAACCCCCATCAACCATTCAAGAAAAGTCAGACAGCTTCCGAAAACAGCAGAACAATCGATGTACTCGAATATCTTGGTTGGCTTGGGTATGATCATAGTCTTCATAGTAGCAATATACTGGTTGAAACGTTCAAAATCAGAAGGTAGCCGATAAAACTGAAAGATAATGCTCACGTAAAAAAATAGAATAGAGCAAAGAACTAGTAAATAAAAAAAGCATCACTCATAAAAAGACATTAAGTCAGATTTTTTTTGGAAACTCAAAAAAAGTCTGGCTTAATTATTTTCCTTTACGTAGCTATACTGAAAGCGTAAACAAAAAAAGGGGTGATCGCTTATGACAAATTGGCTGAACATTGAGGGGAAAACGATTATTGTAACCGGAGGATCTTCTGGTATCGGGAAAAGTATCGTCGAAAGTTTATTGGAACAACATGTCAATGTAGCAAATTTTGATATTAAAGATTCGACACTTAAACATCGACGATTATTGTTTGTAAAAACCAATATAACATTACGACAAGAGGTAGAAGCTGGAGTTGCAAAAGTAAAGGATCACTTTGGTACGATCGATGGGTTGGTCAACAATGCAGGAATCAACATTCCGCGCTTATTAGTGGATAAAAAGTACGCGCACGGGGAATATGAATTATCCGAGGAAGTCTTTGACAAAATCATCGCAATCAATCAAAAAGGTTTGTATTTGATGACTCAAGCAGTAAGTAGAATTTTAGTTGCTAAAGGAGAAGGAGTTATCATCAATATGTCTTCTGAATCAGGACTTGAAGGTTCAGAGGGACAAAGTGCTTATGCGGCAACGAAAGCCGCTGTCAACAGCTTTACTCGATCTTGGGCAAAAGAGTTAGGAAAATCAAATGTTCGGGTAATAGGGATTGCTCCAGGAATCATGGAGGAAACCGGACTACGCACACTTTCTTATGAAGAAGCCTTGGCCTATACTCGTGGCATCACGATTGAAGAGCTTAGAGCAGGTTATGCCAAAACAAGCACGATTCCATTAGGTCGAAGCGGGAAATTAAAAGAAGTCGCTGACTTAGTTAGTTACTATCTATCTGATCGTTCGAGTTATATCACTGGAGTAACCACAAATGTGGCCGGAGGAAAAACTAGAGGATAAAAAGTGGGGGAAGTAAATGACGGTAGTGAACAGATGGTATCAAATTCTACAATTACTGGTTACCCACAAAGAAATGAGAATCGGCGGGTTGAAACAAAAGCTGAATACAAGTACGCAAACGGTGAAAACCAGCATTGAATCTTTAAACGAAGAATTGATTGGAATTGCAGAAATCGTTCAACATAAGAATGCTTTTCATATCGAAATTGAAAATTTTGAAAAATTTGACTTGATAATGAACGGCAGTTTGAAGCGGAAGAGCGATTTTAATTCTTGCAGTAAAAGAGTTTTCTTTATTCTCAAGAAGCTGATCGAGCAAAAAGATTTTTTGCTGATCGATGATTTGTCAGAAGCATTAGGGGTCAGCCGAAGTACTGTCGTCAAAGATTTACGAGTGATGAAAAAACTGATTTCCTCTTTTGATGTCGAAGTGATTGGAACGCCGAATCGTGGACTGCGTATGCGTGGAGAAGAACTGGATCTACGACTGTTACACCTTCATTATGTACAAGAATATTTTGCAGAACGTCCATTATCAGAACGCACACAAGATTTCGTAGAAGACTTAGTTCAAAAATTTAATTTACCTAAAAATCAGGGTCTTCTTTTGAAAAAAACGATTTCTATTACAATGAAACGACTCCTTAAAGGAAATATACTGGTAGATTTGCCAAATGAGTATATGGACCTTATGACGAGTCATCCTGCTTTTGTCGAATTGATCCATCATTTGGAATATGAATATAGCATCACACTAAGCCAAACAGAACAAGCTTTTCTTAGTTTTCCACTTAATATAAGTGCCATCGCTGGCATGGATAAGTCTACTATTGATGAGCAAAAAATCGAACAGTTATTTCAACAAATGATAGAGAGAATCCATAAAAATTTACTAGTAGAATTTGATGAAACCTTCTTAGTTCATGAAATAAAAGAGCACTTCATTTACATGCTCAATCGTTTGATTTTTCGAATAGAGCTGCAAGATCTGTTCTATGGTGAAATCGAATCCCAATATCCTCTAGCCTATGAACTGGCAAAAATTGGTCTACAGCAGATTGGGGTACAGTTACAACGAGTGGTTCCGACTGTAGAAATCAGCTATATTGCCTTTTATTTTGAACTTGCATTGAGGAAACAAACCAGTAACAACGAACACAAAGAAATTGCAATTGTCTGTAATACCGGAAAAGGAACAGCTTTGATTATTCGCCGTCAATTGGAACGGGTTTTGGGTCCTCAAATAAGCATGGTCCATTTTTCTGAGGAGGAGTATCAGCAGGAAGACTTAGACCAATATTTTGCTGTTTTTACAACCATTCCTCTGAAAAATGTAAAGAAACATACGCCAATCATTCGATTGATCAATCTATTCAACGAAACTTGGTTGCAAGAAGAGTGGCGTAAAGCAGAAAAGTTGAGAGCTGCAAATGTTCATCACTTAAAACTAGATTTTGAGATTTTAAATGAAAAGAAACCCTACAAACAAAATCTTGATCATATGCTTGAATCTCTTGAGAGCAAAGGCTTAGTCGATCAAGAATTTAAGGAACAATTGTTCATTAGAGAAAAGTTAAGGAGTACGATTTTTGAATATGGAATTGCTTTTCCTCATGCCATCAATAAAAAATCGGCTGAAATTATTTTATCAGTGGGGATCTTTAGGAAAGGGATCTCCACGATCAACGGACAAGTGCAAGTCGTCTTGTTGTTAGCCATTCCACAAGATCTAACGATGGAAAAAGAAAAAGAATTGCTAAAACTGTATGATCAGCTTTTTGCTGTTATTGGCGATCCTGAATTTAGAAGTGAACTATGTCGTTTGGATGATTTAGTTGGGTTACAAAATTGGATGATACGAAAGGGGGTCATAACATGAACTTCATATATATATTCGGCGCATTTGCACTTGCTGCTTACGGACTGCAAGTAATATTTGGAATGAAACAAATCAAACACTTTAATCAAATCTATCTAGAAATGCGCAGAAAAGGGAAGGTGGCTATCGGTCGTCGATCTGGAAAAATCAAAGCAGGAACGATCGTCATGTTTGCTGTCGATCAAAAAGGGATCATTATTGATGCGCGAAAGATGCAGGGCGTAACTGTCCTAGCAAAATTTCGTCTATTGCCACAATATATTGGAACAGATATCCACTACATCGACAACTATCATCCTTTGGTGCGAACAGAAAATAAATTGGTGCAACAAGCAATGGCAAATGCCAGAGAAATCTATTTGCGGGTAGAATTAGGCAATTATCAAGAAGAATCGCTACCTTCCCCACTTACGATGCTTGGTATTCAATTCAGTTTATGGAAAAAACAATACCTATCAAGAAAAAGGAGTGTTGAATAATGGAATATATCACAAAATTTGCGGAAGGCTTCATCGGTTTATTTGAAACGGGTGCGGAAACTTTTGTATCTTGGATGACTGGTATCGTCCCTGTAGTGTTGATCCTAATGGTAGCAATGAATACACTGATTGCTTTCTTAGGTGAAGAACGAGTAACTAAAGTTGCCAAACTATCAACGAAGAATCCCGTCACAAGATATTTGATCTTACCTTTTTTATCTGCCTTTATGTTGGGAAATCCGATGTCTTTTACAATGGCTCGCTTTTTGCCTGAATATTACAAGCCAAGCTATTATGCTTCTCAAGCACAATTTTGTCATACGAGCAATGGCGTCTTTCCCCACATCAATCCGGGTGAATTATTTGTTTGGTTAGGAATCGCCCAAGGAATCACAACCTTAGGATTGAATTCAATGGAGTTAGCTGTGCGTTATATGTTTGTCGGAATTCTTATGAATTTTATTGGTGGCTGGGTAACAGACTTTACAACCGCATATGTTTGTAAACAACAAGGAGTCACTCTGAGTAAAACAGTAGAAACAGCGACAGAATAAGGAGGAAGTGAAAAAATGAGCTATCACAGTATTCGAGTTGTAAGAGGAACTGGTGGGTTCGGAGGACCATTAGTGATCACACCAACAGAGGAAAAACATAAATTCATTTATATTACTGGTGGGGGAGAAAAACCAGTAATCGTCGATAAAATTGCTGAATTGACAGGAATGGAAGCAGTCAATGGCTTTAAAACTTCTATCCCAGATAATGAAATCGCTTTAGCAATCGTTGATTGCGGAGGGACATTGCGTTGTGGGATCTATCCAAAAAAAGGAATACCTACGATCAATGTCGTACCAACAGGAAAAAGCGGACCATTAGCACAATACATTACAGAAGACATTTACGTATCGGCAGTAGGGGTCAATCAAATCACGCTGACTACTGAAGAAAGCACGGTCGGTCATTCTGACAACATAGGAAATAAGAGTGGGCCAACACGTGAATATAAATACGATACAAGCAAAAAAATTACTGAACAAAAAGCTGAACAGCAGAATTTTATTGCAAAAATCGGTATGGGTGCAGGAAAAGTAGTGGCAACTTTTAATCAGTCCGCACGCGAAGGTGTACAGACGATGATCAATACGGTCATTCCGTTCATGGCATTTGTTTCCTTGTTGATCGGGATCATACAAGGATCTGGTATCGGTAATTTCTTTGCCAATATCATGGCACCTTTAGCAGGAAATATTTGGGGATTGATGATCATCGGTTTTATCTGTTCCTTACCGTTTCTTTCTCCATTATTAGGACCTGGGGCAGTCATCAGCCAAGTCATTGGGACACTGATCGGGGTGGAAATCGGTAAAGGCAATATTCCGCCACAGCTCGCTTTACCTGCGTTATTTGCAATCAATACTCAAAATGCTTGTGATTTCATCCCTGTCGGATTAGGCTTAGAAGAAGCAGAGGCTGAAACAGTAGAGGTTGGCGTACCTTCCGTTTTATATTCACGCTTTTTAAACGGTGTACCCAGAGTGTTAGTCGCATGGATAGCAAGCTTTGGAATGTATAGTTGAATCTAGGAGGAAAAAAATGTCAGTTTATTCAACAAAAGTAACTTCGATTGGGGCAGAAGCTACGCTATTCAAAGAAGAGAAGATCGTGATTCTATTTGGAAAAGATGCACCAGATATGCTATCAGCCTATTGTTATAATATTGAACTCCAGCCAATCCACGGAGAGATCAAAGTAGGACAACAGCTATTCGTCAATGAGACAAGCTATCGCATCACGTCTGTTGGAAGTTTGGTCAATGATAATCTAAAAGAGCTTGGACATATCACAATCAAGTTTGACGGATCAGTAAAACCTGAATTACCAGGTACTTTATATGTTGAAGGGAAAGAAATCGTAGAGATTGGTATCAAGACTAAAATCAGTATTAAATAAATTACAAAGCAACACATCTGTTGAAAGGATGAATAAAATGGAATTTATGTTAGATACGATCAATATTGAGAAAATTCGTTATTATCAATCGATCCTCCCGCTATCTGGAGTAACGTCGAATCCCTCAATCATCAAAAAAGAAAGAAAGATCGATTTGTTTGCTCACTTTAAAGAAATCAAGCAGTTAATTGGAAAAGCCAGTTTACATGTTCAAGTAGTTGGAGAAACAGCAGAGGAGATTTTAGCTGATGCCCAAGTAATCATGGATCACCTTGGTAAGGATATTTTCATTAAAGTACCAGTGAACGAACCAGGATTGGCTGCCATCAAACAACTGAAAGCCAAAGGAGTAAATGTCACTGCTACCGCTATCTACTCTGAAATGCAAGGATACTTAGCAATTGCTGCAGGTGCCGATTATGTGGCACCTTATTATAACCGTATGGAAAATCTAAATATCGATGCTGTTGCTATTATCAAAGCACTAGCAATGGAAATCGAACGAACGCAATCTCAAAGCAAGATCTTAGCTGCTAGTTTTAAAAATGTTGCACAAGTCAATCATGCTTGTCGTCAAGGGGCGCATAGTATTACTGCGTCACCAGATATCTTTACACAAGTATTCGGTATGCCTTCCATTCATAAGGCAGTGACAGATTTTAAGAAAGACTGGGAAGAGACATTCGGGGTCAAAGATGTGAAAGCATTAGAAGAATCAGAGCAATAAGTTCCTCTAAATAAAAAGAATAAAGAGTCATAGAATGGTTGATCTATCCGTTCTATGACTCTTTTTAAATAACGTCATATTTATTATTTCAACCATTATCAAATAGCCGCTATGCAGTTTAAGCAACAATAGGTAGCTAACATCTAATGTCCATGTACATACAGTGTATATCGTATAAAATAAATTTTTTTTATGAAATTCAATGTACAATTATATCTACTTTATGACTGGATGTTTACTTAAAAAATAAATGGTTTATTTCATCTGTTGAATCAAGAATGGTTATATTCTTTTCTGTACCGATTTTGGTAAATAGGAGTGGAAATAACTGTTTTGGTTGACTCTTAGTAAATAGACCTTTATAACTGACAACTAGTCTTTCTAAGTGATATAATTTATATAAATAGTAGATTAAAAATAACCGTATGTATTTTTTGTAGCATGCTTTTATTAATGAAGGAGGCAGTTGATGAGGATCATAATTGTTGGAGGAAACCATGCGGGGATTGCCGCAGCACTTCGTATTCGTGAGGAATATCCAGACGATGAAGTAATCGTATTTGAAAAAAAAGATGAAATAACATTTGTCTCCCAAACAATCCCATTATTTTTGATGGGACATCAAGATATCCACTCCCAAGCAAATTATGCAACACCGCATGAAATTATTGCTCAAGGAGTGGATTTACGCATTCAAAAAGAAGTAACTAACATCGATGCGAAAAAGAAGACGTTGAATTTTAGAAATGTGTTAAGTCAACATGAGCACGAAATATCTTATGACCGATTGATCATGGCTGCGGGCTCGTATCCCAACCTTCCTCCAACTGGCGGAAAACTAAATGAGACACTTTTTCTTTTGAAAGAGCGTAAGGATGCTGAAGCAATTGAAAAATTTATATCAGAAGCCCATCATGCGGTAGTGATTGGCGCTGGACTGGTCGGTGTAGAGATTGCTCGTATCTTAGCGCAACGAAAAATGAAAGTCACTTTGATCCAGTCAAATGCAAGAATCCTTGACAAATATTTGGATGAGAATGCCGCAATCGAAGTAGAGAAGCAACTAGAAGAAGAAGGTATTCAACTATTACTAGGTACTAGAGTGACAAGTTACCATACAATTGATAAAAAAATCTGGAGCCGACCTAAAATCGAAGTTGAAACTTCTTCTGATTTGACTATCCGTGCAGATGGCGTCTTTGTTTCTGTTGGCTTCCGACCAAATTCGTTCTTATTAGCTGGACAAGTCGAAACCGGTGACCGTGGAGCAATCGTCGTTGATAAGTACATGTATACAACCGATGATTCGATTTTAGCGGTAGGGGATTGCTCTACGACTTATATGGACTTGACCAAAGAAAATATTTATAATCCTCATGCTTCCGATGCGTTTCGTCAAGGGCTGATCGCTGCTGTCAATATCCACGAGAAAAAGCAAGAAGTAGCAATGACCACAGGAACGTATAAATTCAATATGGATGGATTTACCATTGCGAATACAGGAATCACACTCAATCAAGCAAAAAAATTCGGATATGACGCAGAAGAGGTACACTATCAGAATCGTTATCTAGAACGTGGTGGTCAGTTTGTCCATGAATCAATCGTCAAATACTCACCAATTGAGAAAGGTAGAAAAAATCATTATTCAAGTATTTATCTTGTTTATGAAAAGAAAACTAAAAAAATCTTAGGATTGCAGGTCCTAGGAACAGTTGATATTTCTCAATATGTCAATATCATCAGTTTAGCAATCCAAAAAAACGTGACCGTGCCAGAAATTGAATTTACGGATTTCTTTTTTGAACATGGCTACAAGAATCCACTAGGTTTTACAAAAATATTAGCCTCTTTAGTTAGGGAAAAAGAAAGAGAGAGTGGTCGTGATGGCAAAGAAGAAAGATCAAATGAAATTAAATAAACCAGATAAAGAGATGTCAAAAAAACAAAAGCGAATGATTGAAGCTGGCGCACTGTTGACAGTTGGTGCTGGGGCATTTATCGGTGGCGTCACGATTCCAAATCTTTCTGCCTCTGCAGACAGTTCCTCTTTGTCCGAAAAGCGACTTGTTGAAGATGAGACCATCCAAGATATTGAACATACTTCTGTGGATGAATTAAATCAATCCTTACAAAAAGGTCAAAGTAGCAGTGTGAAGACAAATACTGGCTTTGTAGCTAAGTTAATGGATCAACTACCAAGTAAAGAAAAACTTTCTTCTATGTATGAAGGAGAAGGGATCAAAGTCAGTGATACCCATACGGCATATGATATCCAACAAATTTTGGGAATCAAAGATGCGGACGTTTATTACCAAACTTCTACTTTATCTACAAGTGATGCGCAAGTAATGAAAATGTCAAGCTATCGGCAATTGATCCAAGCAAATCCTAATGTAAAGGTAACTTCACAAGATAATTATAAAACGGTCTCTCCTCATTTATATGAATCCAAAGAAAAGGCTTATGAAGATTCTGCAAACTGGAAAGATTCAAAAGTAGTTGCAAGTACGAGAGAAAAATCCTTAAGTTTCTCATCTAAAACGAAACCTGAAAGCACCAACTTTACCGCGGATGATGGTGCAGTATTAGGAAATATGAAAATCGATACAGGTTTTTCTTTGAACGTGAAAGCAGAAAATGGGCAAGCAAAATTAACAGATGAAATCAAAAGCGACTTTGAAGATGCTATGGAGAAGAATTTTTCAATTACCTATGAAGGAAGTACCTATTATGCAGTTTATCATGATGAGTCTATTTCTACCGATCATGGTAAAAATCAAGCAGATGGTTACTTCACGTTTTCTTCATCGACTCATGGATTGCCTTTAGAGATCAACGGACATTACTTGGTTTCCCCTGTTCAGTTCGGTAGTACAGTGGACAGCTTGAAAACGTCTTTATCCTTGCACGGTGTAAGGAGTTTTGAGAACACAGATTCTTGGTTAAATACAGATGAATCCAATATCAATGTAAAAGTAAATTTCGTTGATCAATTAGCGGATGAAAATACAACTTACTATGAAATCCAAGCAAAAGATCAAGTGATCGAGTCATTGAAATATGAATATGTGACCGTTAGTTTAGACGAGCAAAAAGCCACTGATTCAACTACAGCATACGCAGATGAAATGTCGATGCCAACGTATAGTGGTTCTCAATCAGGTATTAGTCCTGGTGGAGCAGTCGATGGTAATCTTGCCGAAGACGCAGCTGGATTAGCAGGATGGAATCAGACAGCGACGTTTTCTGGTGGTGGGTATGGTGGTCACACGATTACAGCGAATTCGGCAGTAACTGTGAAAACAGGACAGGTTTCTCAGACAAACTTTTCTTCAGTTATAAGTACGGTCAATATAACAGTAGACGGTGTGTCTTATAATCAGTTTGTTGCTCAACCAATCATGGTCAATGGAGTTCAGTATGCTGGCTATTTAACCGGAGCAAATGGAAGTGGCAGTGATTTTACAATCGTTGTGAAAGATACGAACTTTAATATCTACCAAATTGGTGGAGAATTTGCTTATATTTCTTCCTCAATGACGGATATGGCCACACCAGATGCAACAACACCGGATGCAACGAATCCACAAGTTTCCCCAGGTACGACAACACCGGAAGTAGACCCAGACGCCGGTGGAGGCGAAACTACCGATCCAGGCACGACCACGCCAGAAGTAGACCCAGGAACGGGAGGCGGCGAAACCGATCCCGGCACGACGACGCCAGAAGTAGACCCAGGAACGGGAGGCGGCGAAACCGATCCAGGAACGACAACGCCGGAAGTAGACCCAGGCACAGGAGGAGAAACCGATCCCGGCACGACGACGCCAGAAGTAGACCCAGGCACAGGAGGAGAAACTACCGATCCCGGCACGACGACGCCAGAAGTCGACCCAGGCACAGGAGGAGAAACCGATCCGGGCACAGGCACACCAGAAGTAGATCCAGGTACGGGCGGAGAAACAGATCCGGGAACGACGACGCCGGAAGTCGATCCAGGTACCGGAGGAGAAACCGATCCGGGCACAGGTACACCAGAAGTAGACCCAGGCACGGGAGGAGAAACCGATCCCGGCACGACGACGCCAGAAGTCGACCCAGGTACCGGAGGAGAAACCGATCCCGGCACGACGACGCCAGAAGTAGACCCAGGAACGGGAGGCGGAGAAACCGATCCGGGCACAGGTACGCCAGAGGTAGACCCAGGTACAGGAGGCGAAACCGATCCTGGCACAGGCACACCAGAGGTAGACCCAGGTACAGGTGGAGAAACCGATCCCGGAACGACAACACCGGAAGTAGACCCAGGCACAGGTGGAGAAACCGATCCAGACACAGGTACGCCAGAAGTAGATCCAGGAACGGGAGGCGGCGAAACCGATCCAGGAACGACAACGCCGGAAGTAGACCCAGGCACAGGAGGCGAAACCGATCCCGGCACGACGACGCCAGAAGTAGATCCAGGAACAGGTGGAGGCGAAACAGATCCAGGCACAGGTACGCCGGAAGTCGATCCAGGTACCGGAGGCGAAACAGATCCCGGCACGACGACGCCAGAAGTAGACCCAGGAACGGGAGGCGGCGAAACAGATCCAGGAACGACAACGCCGGAAGTAGACCCAGGCACAGGAGGAGAAACCGATCCCGGCACGACGACGCCAGAAGTCGACCCAGGCACAGGAGGAGAAACCGATCCGAGCACAGGCACACCAGAAGTAGATCCAGGTACGGGCGGAGAAACCGATCCGGGAACGACGACGCCGGAAGTCGATCCAGGTACCGGAGGCGAAACCGATCCCGACACGACGACGCCAGAAGTAGACCCAGGAACGGGAGGCGGCGAAACCGATCCGGGCACAGGCACACCAGAGGTAGACCCAGGTACAGGTGGAGAAACCGATCCCGGAACGACAACACCGGAAGTAGACCCAGGCACGGGAGGCGAAACCGATCCGGGCACAGGTACGCCAGAAGTAGATTCAGGTACGGGAGGCGAAACCGATCCAGGTACGACGACGCCAGAAGTAGACCCAGGAACAGGAGGCGAAACCGATCCGGGCACAGGCACACCAGAGGTAGACCCAGGTACAGGAGGCGAAACCGATCCAGGCACAGGTACGCCAGAGGTAGAACCAGCGACTCCAGATAAGCCAGAAGCAGGTATTCCAACTGTCAACCCAATTTTGCCAAGTCAACCAGGAGCAAGTATTCCAGGTTTAGATATCGTAATACCAGATAAAAGTCTAAACACGGTCACGCCAGAGATTGATCCGTTAATACCTATTAACCCCGGCACGATCACACCAGAAGTCGATCCAGGTACAGGTGGCGAAACAGATCCCGGCACAACGACGCCAGAAGTAGACCCCGGCACAGGCGGAGAAACAGATCCAGGAACGACAACGCCGGAAGTCGATCCAGGTACGGGAGGCGAAACTGATCCAGGTACAACAACACCGGAAGTCGACCCAGGAACAGGCGGAGAAACTACCGATCCCGGCACGACTACGCCAGAAGTAGACCCAGGCACGGGTGAAGGCGAAACAGATCCAGGAACGACGACGCCAGAAGTAGACCCAGGAACCGGAGGCGAAACCGATCCGGGCACAGGTACGCCAGAAGTAGACCCAGGAACCGGAGGCGAAACCGATCCGGGCACAGGTACGCCAGAAGTCGATCCAGGAACAGGCGGAGAAACTACCGATCCCGGCACAGGAGGCGAAACCGATCCAGGAACGACGACGCCGGAAGTAGACCCCGGCACGGGAGGCGAAACTGATCCGGGCACAGGCACACCAGGGGTAGACCCAGGTACCGGAGGCGAAACCGATCCAGGAATGACGACGCCAGAAGTCGATCCAGGTACCGGAGGCGAAACCGATCCCGACACAGGTACACCAGAAGTCGATCCAGGTACCGGAGGCGAAACCGATCCTGGAACCGGCACGCCAGAAGTTGATCCCGGCACGGGAGGCGAAACCGATCCGGCCACTGGCACGCCGGAAGTAGACCCAGGCACGGGAGGCGAAACCGATCCAGGAATGACGACGCCAGAAGTCGACCAAGGCGCTGGTGGAGGAGAAACTGACCCAAGTACGACAACACCAGAGGTAAATCTAAGCACCGGTGATGGAGGCGAAACTGATTTAAGTAGTACCACATCAACTGAGACGACCGATACAGATAATCAAGTTGCAAGAAACCAAGTACTAAGTGATAACGGCTCTAATGATGGATTATCTAGTAATAAGCAAACGAATGACCAAACGAGTAACACACAAGAGCTAAGTGACTCTGAAGATGTTTCAGGTAAGCAATTACCTAAGACTGGTTCAACTTCAGGTATGTTTGGAAAATTTGTTGGTGGGATACTTGTTGCTTTTGCAGGATTCTTCGGACTGTTCAAACGCAACCGTCGTGAATTACAAAATGATGAAGATCGTGTCGAACGTGTGATCAAAGAGGAAGATGAAGAACAAGAAAATAAAGAGGAAAATAAGGATAAAAAGTAGAAAATAAGGTAAAAATAGAATACTTTTACCTCGATAAGTAAGCGATCAGGACAGAAGTGTTTAGCCTCGAAAGATAAGGCACCATCCACTAAAACAATTTTCGTAGATGGTGCCTTATTTCCAAAGAAGTTACTTCTGTTCCCGCCGTTTATTCGGTTTTAGAATATGCGAGAGGACTAATGTCCTACTCGCTTTATTTTGAAGTAGTCAATTTGATTTACGCATTCCGATTAAATAATAGATAAAAATAATCATATAAAATAACCCATGAACTTCCGGAAATAGTTTCCTATTTTGGATTTCATGGGTTATTTTCTTATAGCTATTAGTCACAATGTTTATTCTGCTAGGTTTTTATTAGTTTGTTCATCTAGAATAGGCGAACTCTCATTCACTAAATCAATCGGCTTAATAGCTAAAAATTGAGTTTGAAATTGTAATAGTTTTTTCATGAAAAATGAAATGAGATAAATAGAGATGGCAGAGATAACCGCTTGTCTTACCCCCAGAATCACAAGGTTTAGAACTATGATCACGGTATTTGTCAGTAAAACACCTAAAGCATGTTCGATCCCAAAATATTTTTTGAAAATCAATGGAGGAACCGTAACTCCGCCGTTTGAGGCACCGATTTGGTAAAGAATGAATATTCCAAGACTAAATAGAAAACTGCCAGCGACTAAGGCGATTGGGAAATGTTGGGTGATTGTCAAAGTCGGTGTGTGTGCTAAAATAATCGGAAATATCAAACTACCTATCAGGGTTTTAAAAAAAACAGCTCTTTCCAGAAAGATAAAAGCTAAGCAAAGCATCGCTAGATTGATTGCCCAAACAATCAATGTCCGATCGATCAGCAAGACCATTTCTAGAAGAAAACCAATTGATCCTACGCCTGCTGAAGCAATTTGATGTGGAAGCAAAAACATATTTAGTCCCACAGTAATACTAATGATTCCAACAATAATCACAGGTAATTTTTTTATTTCTGCTTTCACACGCGTATTCCTTTCTTTTTTCACTATTTCTATAATTATAGCAAGTAGTCCAGGTAAGAAAGTAACAACTTTTTCAGACTAAACTGAAAAAAATATTTCGCGGGTTTGTTGCTTATTCGTTGACTAGATAATTATTTTCTTGTAAAGAATGTGCACTATTTTGTTTCTTTTTTCGATACTCTTTAGGTGAGATTTTTTCTTTTCGCTTAAAAATAGAACTAAAATAATTTGGATCATTGTATCCCACTTCTGAGGCTATGACAGATAGTTTTGAATTGGTTTCCCGCAAAAGTCGCCTAGCCATGCTCAATCGTTGTTCAGTAAGATAGTCAATAAATGTTTGTCCTATCCCTTGAGAAAAAATCGTACTGAAATGTGAGCTACTCAAATGGACATGATCAGCCACTTCTTTAAGAGAAAGCTCTGGTTCAAAATAGTGGTTCTCAATATACGTGACGGATTGTTCGAGTACTTCTTTATATTGATTCATGTGATTCTCAAGTACCATTTCTTTTAAAAAGTAAATCATTTGTTCAAGGTATTGGATGAAGAGAGGCGTGTCTGACAGAATGTTCGGGATTTCCTCTGTAGTGGTAAAAGAAACGACTTGATTGGTTTGTTTTTGACGTATCGTTACTAATTCATTCAACTCATTGATGATCAGATGCCTAACGAGAAGTGGATCGGCATGTTGATTGGTCTGTTTAACCAACTTCTCAACAAACGAAGAAATTTCGCTTTTTCTTAGTAAACGAATGGATTCTTTTAGATCAAAAGATTGTCCGTAATTACCAAGCTTTTTTTCATAATCTAAATAAGAAAGAATTTTTATTTTAGGATCGATCTTCAAGTAACTGAGCAAATGAACAGCAGTCTGATAACTATGTGGAATTTCGCTGATTCGTTTGACAGGATAACCGATTGCGATAACTAAATCATCTGTCGTATGACCTAATGTTTTATGAGAAAGCAATGCGACTTGGTTTGCTTTTTTTTGTAATAGATCTTCATTTGGATCAAAAATCAATAGTTTGATAAATCGTGAAGAAAGGGAAGAAAAAAGTATTTGTTTATCGTTATCGAATAGCTCGGCCATCTTTTCATGAAAAACATCATAATCTGAAAAAAATTTATTTGTATGATTAGCGATCAAAAGAACCATATATTTATTTCCGGCGATTTCACGTTCCAGTTTTCGACCTTCTTCAATTGCTTCTGAAAGTAGTAACTGATTATTAAATAAAGCATTCAAGTAGAAGTTTTTTTGTACTTCTAAGGAATAGCCATTTGTTTCTTTAGACTGTTTCAATAAGGAAACAGCATCTAATTTTTGGATGATTTGTTCTAGACTCTTTTGTAGTTCATTAGGTTTGATCGGTTTTAACAAATATTCAGCTACTTGAAGTTGGATCGCAGCTTTTGCATAAGTAAATTCATCATATCCGCTAATAAAAATGATTTGGATATCGGGCAAGAGTTTTTTTACTTCATTTGCTAGTTCAATCCCATTCATAAAAGGCATACGAATATCTGTCACCAAGATATCTGGTTTTTGTTCTGCAATCATTGATAAAGCAAGTTCGCCATCGCTGGCATCTTTAATAGAACCCAGGGGTAGAAAGGTTGAAAATTCAGTGATCATCCTCTTCAATGATTCGCGAATCAAATGTTCATCTTCTGCGATAAAAATTTTATACATTTGCTTCATTCCTATCTATATTTTTTGTAGGGACAACGACATGGACGACTGTTCCGTGATCGATTCTGCTAGAAATCGAGATACTTGCATCGGTTCCATAGTACAAAAGTAAGCGTTTGTTGACATTAAAGAGTCCATATCCTTTATGGAAATTAGTATCTAAACCATCTGCGAGTTCTTGGTTGATCTCCTCTAACTTGGTTTCAGTAATCCCTTTTCCGTTATCAATGATCCAAAAATGGATAAATTCTTCTTGGTCTATATACGCTTTTACGTTGATTTTCCCTGGCCGACGAACCAATTTAGTTCCATGATAGACTGCATTTTCAATCAATGGTTGAAGAATCATTTTCAATATTGGATGATTATTGACTTTTGGATCAATGGTTAATTGATAAGATAATTGGTCTCCATAGCGGATTTGCAAAATCTTCAGGTAATTGTCGCAATGTCGAATTTCCTGTTCGACTGGTATCCAGTCTTTTCCTTGGCTTAATGAAATGCGGAAAAAGTCAGATAAGGCATATGTCATTTCTTTGACTTTTTCAATTTCGCCCATTTCTGCCAACACCAAAATGGCATCTAAACTATTATAAATAAAATGGGGAATGATCTGAGCTTGTAGTGTCCTGACTTCACTTTGCGCAAGATTATATTGCTTCAACGCATTTTCCTCTAACAAAATCACTAAGTTATCAGCCATATCATTCATGCTATTACTTAATTTTTTTAACTCATTATTTTGTGGAGTTTTGATCCGATGATTTAAATGTCCTTCTGCTAAAGCATCAGCCATCTTGATCATTTCATCCATAGGCTGTTGAATTTGGTACATCATTTTCGTGTTGAACTTTCTTGTCAATAGGAAAATCAGCACGATGATAACAGCCTCGATGGTGGAGAGAATCACCAAGGAACTGCGAACTTCTTCACTTTTTATGGAAGCCGTATCGATTTCGATTTTGACAAAATCTTGTAAGATGTCATGGGCAAGTTTGACCGCAGATTCGACATGTAACATCAATGCTTGATTTTCTGCGAATGTTTCTTTTTGATGGATATTTGCAATGATTTTGTCTAAATAGTCAGAAACATTATCAAGGGAGCGCAAAACGATATTGAGTGTTGCTAATTCTTGTGAGTTTTGAGTACTGACTTTGATGGCACTGATTTCTTCTTTGATGCGATTGATCTGGTTGCTCTGTTGAAATTCTTCGGGTGTGATCTGTCCATAAGTTAATCCAAGAGCTTCTTCGATGATTGTTTCTTCTACGTTACTGGCGATTTGATTAGCAATCGAGATATTATGGATACTTTTTTCATAGGAAAAAAGATAATGTGTATAAAGTGCAATGCTAATGATCAAAGGCGTGATTGCTAAAGATAACATGAGCCAGCTTGTATGTCGAAGTAGTACTTTAATGCTTTCGTTCTTTTTCATTTTTCCTCCTAATACCCCCGCGGTGGGATCGTTGAAAAATCATTTTGGTCTGAGAACACCGTATCAGAAACGTAGATGTCTTGTGGAATCGCTTTCTTTTCGAAGTAGCGTTTGACTGTATTGGCAACTAGTTCACCCATAAAAGGATTGCATTCCACCACACAGTTGACCTTTCCTTTTTTTAATTGATCGATCATCTCTTTTTGTGCATCAATGCTGACAATCACAAAATTCTTTTCAAGTTTTTTTTCCTTGATCGCATCTAAGGCACCTAGTGTCATTTCATCATTGTGAGAATAAATGACATCGATTCCCTCAAGTTTTCCCTCATCAATGGCTTTTGAAAATTGTTCTTTGGCTTTTAAGCGAATATAGTCTCCGGTGATCACTTGCCTGACATGGATTCTTGGGTCGCGACCGATGGTTTCTAAAAAGCCGTCTGATCGCAAGCGAGTGGGAGATGTGTTTTCTGAACCACGTATCTCAAATACTTGGATCGATTCTTGCGTTTTTTGCTGGTAATGATTGGTGACATAAAGGCCTGCTCGACTACCTTGTGCTTTGAAACTTGAACCAATATGGGTCAAATAGAGATCTTGTTTTTCCGTTGTGATGTTACGATCAACGATGATGACTGGGATATTCGCTTCTTTGGCTTCTTCCAAAACAGAATCCCAGCCTGTTTCTTCGATAGGAGATAACACGATCATATCGACTTGATAGGCAATAAATGTCATCACATCTTGTATCTGTTGTTTTGGATCAGAGTAACTATTTCGGTGAAGGACTTGGAAATTTTGTTTTTCCAGCGCTTCTTTGATGGATTGATTTTGAACTTTGCGCCAATTACTTTCGGTGCCAGCTTGAGAAAAACCAATGGTCAACTCTTTTTTTGTAGGCTCAGTAGAGTTGAAAGCACACCCAGTCAACAACAGGCAAAAAGCTACCAGGATAAAAAAACTTTTGTTCTTCATAATGAATCTCCCCTTTTATCTATATCATATAGCGTTTTCAATTTTCATATTAGCATGTTTGTCAATTTCGTAAGAAAATCAAGAATCGTCAAAAGAAAATGAAGAAAAATCAAAAGTTTACATAAATTCACGAGGAAATTTATAGAAACACAGAAAAATAATCAATGAAAGCGTTTTATATTTCGATTATGATGAATTCATCAAATAAGTATTTGGAGGGACACACATGAAACGAGTTGGGAAAAATTGGTTGGTAGCAATTGTTTTTTTATTAATATCAGTGACAGTATTCGCCGGTTGTAGCAATGGCAGTGCAGCCGGAGATGAAAAAGGGTTCGTAGGTATTTCGATGCCAACAAAATCTGCAGAGCGTTGGATCGCAGATGGCGACAATATGGTCAAGCAACTAGAAGAAAAAGGATACAAAACGGATTTGCAATATGGAGAAGACAAAGTAGAAAACCAAGTGGCACAAATCGAAAATATGATCACAAAAGGAGTAGATACGTTGGTCATTGCTTCGATTGACGGTTCAGCATTGACAGATGTCTTAGAAAAAGCACATCAGGCGGATATCAAAGTCATTGCGTATGATCGTTTATTGATGAACTCTGAATATGTCGATTATTATGCAACATTTGATAATTTTGGTGTAGGTGTTTTACAAGCTTCTTATATCGAAGATAAATTAGGTTTAAAAGATGGCGCTGGCCCATTTACGATCGAATTATTTGGCGGTTCACCTGACGATAACAACGCATTGATCAATTACAATGGTGTGATGTCGATTCTTCAACCATATATCGACAGCAAACAATTGAACGTCTCATCAGGTCAAACGAAATTCAATCAAATCGCGACGCTTCGTTGGGATGGCTCAACTGCACAAGCACGTATGGATAACTTATTAAGTGCTAACTATACAGATGAACAATTAGATGCAGTTCTTTCTCCTTACGATCCAATCAGTTTAGGGATCATTTCCTCCTTAAAAGGAGTGGGCTATGGCTCATCCGACAAACCACTTCCAGTTATCACAGGACAGGATGCAACGATTGCTGGAGTGAAATCCATCATTGCAGGAGAGCAAACACAAACGATCTTTAAAGATACACGGGTGCTAGCTGATAATACGGTAGAGATGATCGAAGCAATCAACAATGATAAAGAAGTGCCGGTCAATGATGAGGAAACCTACGATAATGGTGTGAAAGTCATCCCGACTTATCTAGCTAACCCAGTTTCTGTAGATAAAGAAAATTACAAACAAGAGCTGATCGATACTGAGTATTACAGCGAAAGTGATTTAGGCCAATAAGAGGGCTTTGGAACATTTGTCCTCTTGTACCCTTAGAACCGAATAAACGGTGTTTAGAAGCTGACCTTCAACATTAAGCAAAAAATCGGAGAAATATAACCAACTATTTTTCAATTTTCTCTCTTATTGCTTAGGTCAAAACGCTTCTGGCATAACCTCAATAAATAGTGTTTCAGTAGTAGCTCCTTCAAAAATAAGCGTGAGATCTCAAAATTTGAAGAACAATTTTCAGGTTTCGCGCTTATTTTTCGGAGTTGAGTACTTCTATCACACCCTCGATTAGGAAGTGAAAAAATGGCAGATTATATTTTAGAAATGAAAGAAATCATCAAAGAATTCTCTGGTGTTCGTGCGTTGAACAATGTCAATCTCCGCATCAAACGTGGAGAGATCCACGCCCTTTGTGGCGAGAATGGTGCAGGAAAATCCACGTTGATGAATGTGTTGAGCGGTTTGTATCCTTATGGCAGTTATTCAGGCGAAATCATGTATGACGGTGAGGTATGCCAATTCAAAAATCTTAGAGATAGTGAAGCGAAAGGGATCGTGATCATCCACCAAGAATTAGCCTTGAGTCCTTATCTATCGATCAAAGAAAACATTTTTTTAGGGAACGAACAAACAAAACATGGCGTGATCGACTGGAACTTGACGGAACGAAAAACAGAAAATCTACTAAAAACAGTGGGCTTGAAAATCGATCCGAACACCTTAGTCTCACAAATCGGTGTCGGGCATCAACAGTTGGTAGAAATTGCGAAGGCTTTTTCTAAAAATGTTCGATTACTCATATTAGATGAACCAACAGCAGCACTGAATGAAGAAGAAAGTGCCAATCTTTTAGCATTGATCAAGGAGTTTCGCAATCAAGGGATCACTTCGATCATCATTTCGCATAAATTGAATGAAATCGTTGCGGTGGCGGACAGGATCACAATCTTACGAGATGGCCAAACAATTGAAACGTTAGAAAATACAGCAATCAGTGAAGAACGGATCATTAAGGGGATGGTTGGTCGTGATTTAACGAATCGTTATCCTGATCGTCATCCTGATATCGGTGAGGTTTATTTTGAAGTCAAGGATTGGACGGTCCATCATCCATTGACCACCGACCGAATCATCAATGATCATATCGATTTTTCGATTCGACGAGGAGAAATTGTTGGTATCGCCGGATTGATGGGGGCAGGACGAACTGAATTTGCCATGAGTATTTTTGGTCGATCATATGGAAGCAATATCAGCGGTAAGATTTTTAAAGACGGAAAAGAATTAGTGATCAAAGATGTTTCTCAAGCAATTGATCATGGGTTGGCGTATGTGTCCGAAGATCGTAAGTCTGTTGGCTTGAATCTTTTAATGGACATCAGAGAAAATACGACGATTGCTAGTCTCAAAAAAATTAGTCGAAGTGGCATTTTAGATCAAGAAAAAGAAGTGATCGAAGCAGAGAACTTTCGGAAAAAAATGAGGACCAAAGCCACCAATGTGTTCCAAAACGTTGGTAGTTTAAGTGGAGGGAATCAACAAAAAGTCGTTTTAGCTAAGTGGTTGATGACAGAACCGGAAATTTTATTTCTGGACGAACCGACTCGTGGTATCGATGTCGGGGCAAAGTATGAAATCTACACGATTATTGAAGAAATGGCTGCCTTAGGAAAATGTGTCTGTATCATTTCTTCTGAACTACCTGAGATCATCGGTATGTGTGATCGGATCTATACCATGAATGAAGGGAAAATGACGGGAGAAGTGCCTAGAGAAGAGGCAAATCAGGAGTTATTGATGAACCTGATGACAAAAGAAGAGGAGGCAGTGGGCTGATGGAAAATGTCACAAAAAAAAGTCAGGAAAAAAAAGCTTGGAATGTAAAAGAAAAGATATTGGATATCTTTAGTAAATATAGTATGGTCATTATTTTGGTCGCTTTGTTGATCGCTTTTCAACTAATGACCGGCGGGATCTTTTTAAGACCGCTGAATATAACGAATATCGTGTTGCAAAACAGCCATATTTTGATTTTGGCTGCAGGAATGTTGTTGGTCGTACTTTTAGGCTACGTGGATTTATCGGTAGGTTCAGTCATGGCATTTGTAGGGGCGATGGCGGGTATGTTGATGGTCAATAACAACATCAGTCCTTGGCTCGCAGTCCCTTTATGTTTATTAGTTGGTGGGGTGATCGGTGCTTGGCAAGGATTTTGGGTCGCTTATGTAGGAATCCCGGCGTTTATCGTAACACTTGCTGGTCTGCTGATGTTTCGTGGCTTGACACAAGTTGTATTAGGAGGGCAATCTTTAGCGCCTTTCCCTGGAGGTTTCCAAAAAATCTCGACGGGTTATTTACCAGATATCTTTGGTGTTCCTGGAATGCACTTATTGACGTTGATTTTAGGTGTCGTGTTAGCTGTTAGTTTAGTATTTGCTCAATGGCGTGCGAGAGCGCGAAGAAAAGAAAATTTATTTGAAGTACCATCAATGAACGCATTCTTGATCAAAGCAGCATTGACGATCGTTCTTGTCTTAGGATTAAGTTATATCTTTGCTTCATACCAAGGATTTCCAGTAATATTGATCATTTTAGGTGTGATTGTTGGGATATATGGATTTTTGACCAATCGGACAGTCGCTGGACGACAAATTTATGCCACAGGTGGCAATTTGAAGGCCGCTCAATTATCTGGGATCAAGACGAAGAAAATCACCTTTTGGGTATTTGTGAATATGGGCGTCATGGCTGCTTTAGCAGGATTGATCTTAGCCGCTCGTTTAAATGCTGCTACCCCTCAGGCAGGGACTTCGCTTGAATTAGATGCGATGGCTTCTGTGTACTTTGGAGGAGCTTCGACTTCTGGAGGGATTGGAACGATCACTGGAGCAATCGTCGGTGGCTTAGTCATGGGTGTGCTGAACAATGGGATGTCGATCATGGGAGTCGGAGTAGACTGGCAACAGGCAATCAAGGGATTGATTTTATTGCTAGCTGTCGTATTGGATATTTACAATAAAAAACGCAAAATTTCTTGAGGTGGTGAACGGATGGAATCGACAGAGGAAAAACGGATATTATTGATTTGCACCGCTGGGATCACTTCTGGTCTGCTAGTAAAAAATATCCAAAATGCAGCAAATGAAAAAGGGGTGCCTCTACATGTATATTCTGCACCAGCAATCGTGGCAGAGCAAGCGATCCAAAACCAACATATTGACGGACTGATGATCGGTCCACAATCAGAGTATGAAGTGGAACGGTTAAAAGATTTTCTGACGGTAAAAGCTGTTCCTTACAAATTGATTCGTAAAGAAGATTACGAAACATTTGATGGTGAATCTGTCTTAGCAGATATCTTACAATTCTTTTGAAATCACTTGAAGTAAAAGTTGAAAAAGAGCAGTTGTTCCTTACAAAGCGCTAATAAAAAGAATCTCACAGATATTTTTTTGTGTTAATAATCCTTTCCAAAACAAGTTGTGCTACAATGATATCAAATAATTGTTCGGACAACTTGTTTTGGAAAGGATTGGCAAAGTAACCATGGATAAAACAAAATATCAAATGATCGCAGACGAGATAAAGGATAAGATCATTGACCAAATTTTTAAACTAAATGAACCGATACCACCTGAACTCCAATTACAAAAAGACTATCAAGTCAGCCGTCATACGGTAAGACAAGCGATTGGATTGTTAGTCAATGAAGGGTATCTACGTAAAGAAAAAGGTTCTGGAACATATGTCGATGACGCGTATAAGAAAACATCAGAAAGTAGAAAAAATCAAAAGACGATTGGCGTGATCACGACGTATTTATCGGATTATATATTTCCCTCGATCATCCGAGGAATTGAAAAAGCGTTGAGTGAACAAGGATATTCACTCTTATTAGCTAGTACGAATAATGATCATCAACAAGAAAAAAACTGTTTAGAAAAAATGCTGCAGTTTGGTGTAGATGGCTTGATCGTAGAGCCAACAAAAAGTAATGAATACAATCCGAACCTTGCGCTCTATGTCCGATTGAGAGAACAAGGAATCCCGATGGTCATGATCAATGCTGTCTATGAAGAATTAGCGGTCGCCTCGATTTGTGTTGATGATGTAAAAGTTGGCTTTAAAGGGACAGAGTATTTGATCCAGCAAGGACATCAGCGATTACTGTTCATCACGAAAATCGATGATTTACAAGGAAAATATCGGATGAAAGGATTTATTCAAGCGTGCGAAGCCTACGGTATCCAATTTTCGCCGGAAGATATCATTACCTACACGACTGATTCTCGTGGGAAACTAGGTGAAAAAGTCCTCTTACAGCTAAAGGAATCGGCAAGCACCGGCATCATCTGCTACAACGATCAAGTTGCTAGCCAGTTGCTTGATGAGGTGATCGCAAAGGGTTATCAAGTACCGCAGCAATTGTCGATCATCGGAAATGATGATTCCTCGTTGAGTCAGATGGGCGCAGTGAAACTGACCACTTTAACTCATCCAAAAGAGCGGATGGGAAAAGATGCGGCAGAATGGATCATTCACACGATCCAAACGGGTGATCAAGGAGAAAACATCGTCTATGAACCTAGTTTGGTGATCAGAGATTCAGTAAGTGCAGCAAAGAAGGGCGAGTAGCTGAGGGGAAACGATAAGTGTACCAGATACGATAAAAATTTATTTAATGAACATTAGTCAATGTCTAGCAAGATTATTTGCTCTTAAAAAGGTAAAGAGGGGGAATTTACTCTCTTTGCCTTTTTTATATGGCAAATGTGAATTTATCAGGAAAAAGAAAAAGGTTTATGTACGAACAAATAACTATAATATCGTTGACATGTACGTACAAAAAGTTTTATACTGTAACTATCATAAAGAGAAACTAAGGAGGCGTTTGACATCGAAGCGAAAGAAACTAGGCTGAAACGAATAGAAGCGATTCGCACAGGGCAAACAGCACTAGGTATTGAGCTAGGTTCAACGAGAATCAAAGCAGTGCTGATCGATCAACACTATGAGCCGATTGCAGCTGGAAGTTACGATTGGGAAAACCAGTTAGAAAACGGTATTTGGACCTATTCACTTGATGAGATTTGGAAGGGGTTACAATCGAGTTATCAGCAGTTAGTCGATGTAGTTTCTGCGGAGTATGAGACGACACTGACTACGATAGGAGCGATCGGCTTTAGCGCAATGATGCACGGCTATCTGGCATTCGATCAAGACGATGAATTGCTTGTTCCTTTTCGCACGTGGCGCAATGCCATTACCGCAGAGGCAGAAGCAAAACTGAGCAAAGCCTTTCATTATACGATCCCACAGCGTTGGAGCATTGCCCATCTATATCAAGCGATTTTAAATAAAGAAACACATTTAAAAGATCTTAGTTACTTTACAACATTAGCTGGGTACATCCATTGGCAATTGACCGGACAAAAAGTATTAGGAGTTGGAGATGCTTCAGGAATGTTTCCCATCGATCGTCAAACGAAGGGATATGATGCACAAAAGATTGCTATTTTTGATCAATTGGCACAAGCGGAAGGCTTTTCGCAACCGTTAGAAACGCTTCTTCCAGAAATTCGTTTGGCTGGTGAGGTTGCAGGGACGCTGACTGAAAAGGGAGCCAAGCTCTTAGATCTATCCGGTAACTTATCTGCAGGGATTCCTGTTTGTCCACCAGAAGGGGATGCTGGCACAGGCATGGTCGCAACGAATAGTGTGGGGTTACGTACAGGGAATGTTTCAGCAGGGACATCGGCGTTTGCAATGATCGTACTAGACAAAGAGTTAGTAAACATCCATCCAGAGATCGATCAAGTAACAACGCCTGACGGAAGCCCTGTAGCGATGGTTCATACAAACAATTGCTCATCGGAAATCAACGCATGGGTCAAGATTTTCAAAGAGTTCAGTGAGAGTCTTGGCGTGACGATCGATACACAGCAGATTTATGAAACCTTATTTTTGAAAGCGCTACAAGGAGATGGGGACTGTGGAGGATTACTCAGCTATGGGTACCACTCAGGCGAAAACATCACAAAAATGGAACAAGGCAGACCACTGTTCGTGAGACAGCCGGATAGTAAGTTTGATTTAGCGAATTTTATGCGGATGCACCTGTCAAGTGCTTTTGGGGCGATGCGTCTAGGGATGGAGATTCTTAAATCTGAACAAGTCACGATCGATCGTTTAGTGGCACATGGTGGGATCTTTAAAACGCCGAAAGTTGCTCAAACGATTCTAGCTTCAGCAATGGAAGCACCTGTCACAGTCATGGAAACAGCCGGAGAAGGAGGCGCTTGGGGGATCGCCTTATTAGCTGCTTATCTCCAAGCGGCAGAAGCAATGACTTTGGAAGAATTTTTAGCAAAAGATGTATTTTCAACCAGTGAAGGTCTGACGATCGAACCAACGGAGGAAGACTTAGGTGGTTACGAACGGTTTATTGAGATGTATGAAAAAGGGTTGCCTATCGAAGCATCCGCGATCGTATCAATGGAAGAAGGAGTGAGAGAATGTTAGAAGGTTTGAAAGAAGCGGTTTATCAAGCGAATTTAGCTTTACCAAAACAAGGCTTGATCAAATACACATGGGGGAATGTCAGTGCGTTTGATCGAGAAACAGGATATTTTGTCATCAAGCCTAGTGGTGTGAGCTATGAGGAAATGAAAGCAGAAGATATGGTCGTTGTTGATTTGAATAATCAAGTCATCGAAGGTGAACTAAATCCATCTTCCGATACACCGACACATGCGGTTCTCTACAAACATTTCCCTGAAATTGGTGGGATTTGTCACACTCATTCGACGTGGGCAACGATTTGGGCGCAAGCGGGTCTCGATTTACCCGCCATGGGTACGACTCATGCAGATACTTTTTATGGTAGCGTTCCTTGTGCAAGATTTTTATCACAAGAAGAAATCGATGCTGGTTATGAACACGAGACCGGCAATGTGATCATTGAGACATTCCAAAATAGAAATATTGATATCATGGCAATTCCAGGAGTGTTGTTACATGGCCATGGACCATTTACTTGGGGGAAAGATGCTTCCCAAGCGGTGATGAATGCCGTTGTACTGGATGAAGTGGCGAAAATGAACTTATTTACTCGCCAATTGAATAGTTTTTCCGAACCATTGCCCCAACGAATATTGGATAAACATTATTTACGCAAGCATGGTAAAGATGCGTATTATGGCCAAAAAAAATAAAAAAATAGAGGAGTTACAATCATGTTAGCAATCAGTAAAAAAGAATTTTGGTTTGTCGTAGGTTCACAACATCTATATGGGGAGGAAGCGTTAGCACAGGTCAAAAAGAATGCAGAGACAATCGTTACGGCACTAAATGATCACCAAACGTTGCCTTATCCGATCGTACTAAAAGAACTAGCAGTAACTGCTGATACGATCACCTCGATCATGAAAGAAGCGAATTACCAGGAGCAAGTAGCAGGTGTGATCACTTGGATGCATACTTTCTCGCCAGCAAAAATGTGGATTCGTGGCACACAATTATTACAAAAGCCTTTGTTGCATTTAGCTACTCAATTTAACGAGAGCATCCCATGGGAAACGATCGACATGGACTTTATGAACTTGAACCAAGCAGCTCATGGGGATCGGGAATATGGTTTTATCAATGCACGACTCAATAAGAAAAATGAAATCGTGGTTGGTCATTGGCAATCCGAAGATGTGCAACGTCAAATCTCAGACTGGATGCATGTGGCTGTGGCTTATAATGAAAGCTTCTCGATCAAGGTTGCTCGTTTTGGCGATAATATGCGTAATGTGGCAGTGACCGAAGGAGACAAAGTAGAAGCACAGATCCAGTTTGGCTGGGTGGTCGACTATTATGGGATCGGCGATTTAGTCAAAGTGATCGATGAAGTCACTGATGAAGAGGTAGCGTCATTATTTGAAGAATATAAACAACTTTATGATTTTGATTATGCCGATTATGACCATGACACTTGGGAGGCACATGTCAAAGTACAAGCAAAACAAGAAATCGGGATCAGACGTTTCTTGGAAGCGGGCAATTATAATGCTTTCACAACAAACTTTGAAGATCTTTACGGTATGCAACAATTACCTGGCTTAGCAGTCCAACGGTTAATGGCAGAAGGCTACGGATTTGCCGGTGAGGGGGATTGGAAAACAGCTGCTTTGGATCGGATGTTAAAAATCATGGCACAAAACAAAGACACAGGTTTCATGGAAGATTACACGTATGAATTGACGCCAGGAAAAGAAGCAATTTTACAGTCTCACATGATGGAAGTAGATCCAACATTGGCTGTCAATCGACCAAAAATCGTTGTTTCGCCATTATCGATGGGTGATCGAGAAGATCCGGCTCGTTTGGTGTTTGATGGTAAAGCAGGCGATGGTGTCGTGGTTTCCATGGCAGATTTTGGGACGCATTACAAATTGTTGATCAATGAAGTGGAAGCCTTCGAACCAACTGAAGAAGCACCACATTTACCAGTGGCACGCGTACTTTGGAAAGTCAAACCAAACTTCCATGAGGGAGTAGGTGCTTGGATCCGCACAGGTGGCGGACACCATACTGTTGTGTCATTACATCTTACTACCGAGCAGATCCAAACATGGGCACGTTTAGTTGATTTAGAAGATATCGTCATCAAATAAATGAAACGACTAAGTAAGAGACTTTAGAAAAACTTACGTCTGATGCCTCTTTTCAAAGAAGTAGAGCGTTATGATGTCATTTATTAGAGATTCAAGTTAAAGTTAAATAAATACCGTAATGTTATCAACTGATCGAGGTCGATAGCATAGGCGAGCAGTCGAAAGAAGCGACGAAGATGAGTCTGGACACTCTGGTAAAGGCCAGACTCATTTTTTGTTCTTTCGTAGGACTAGCAATGATTGAAGGGGTGTTCGATATGACAAACGTAGACAAACAAATAGAATTTGAACAATTAGATGCTTGGTGGCGGGCTGCAAATTATATTTCTATTGCTCAAATGTATTTAAAAGATAATCCATTATTACGCCGTCCATTAACTAAGGAAGATGTAAAGACACATCCTATTGGGCATTGGGGAACAATTGCTGGGCAAAATTTTGTGTATGCACATTTAAATCGTGTCATCAATAAATACGATTTGGATATGTTTTACATAGAGGGTCCCGGTCATGGTGGACAAGTGATGGTATCTAATTCTTATATTGATGGTAGTTACAGTGAAATCTACCCAGAATTTACAGAAGATGAAGCCGGATTGGCTCATCTATGTCGGGTATTTTCTTATCCTGGCGGGATTGCGTCTCATGCCGCGCCAGAAACACCAGGATCGATCCATGAAGGTGGAGAACTTGGTTATTCCCTTGCTCATGCGACAGGTGCAATCCTTGATCATCCCGATGTGATAGCGGCGACAGTCATAGGCGATGGCGAAGCAGAAACAGGACCATTAGCTGGCGGTTGGTTTTCAAATGTCTTTATCAATCCGGTCAATGACGGTGCGGTGTTACCGATTTTGAATTTGAATGGCGGGAAAATTTCAAATCCGACCATCCTTGCCCGCAAGAGTGATGAGGATCTTCGAAAGTATTTCGAAGGAATGGGCTGGAAACCTTATTTTGTTGAAGGGACAGATCCCGAAGTTGTTCATCACATCCTAGCATCAACGCTAGATACAGTGATCGAGGAAATCAAAGAAATCCAAAAAGAAGCAAGACAAGCACCTGCGGAATCAGCCACGATGCCAAGGTGGCCCGTCATTATTTTTCGGACGCCAAAAGGTTGGACAGGACCAAAGACGTGGGAAAATGAACAAATTGAAGGAACATTTCGTGCGCATCAGGTACCGATTCCAGTCGATTCTGAGCATATGGAACACGTCGATCATTTGATTGATTGGTTACAGTCTTATCGCCCGGAAGAGTTATTTGATGAACAAGGAAGAATCAACCAAGAAATCAAAGATCTCTCTCCGAAAGGCAATCGCCGGATGTCGACAAACCCAATCACAAATGGCGGAATCGATCCTCAACCGTTAATCATGCCTGATTGGAAAAACTATGCCGTAGATACTACAACACCAGGAGCTGTCGTTGCACAAGATATGATGGTCTTTGGGGAACAAGCGAGAGATGTAATCACGAAGAATCCAACCAATTTTCGGATCTTTGGTCCGGATGAAACAAAATCCAATCGCTTGAATAAAGTATTTGAAGTGACTGATCGACAATGGTTGGAACCTAAAGATGCTTCAGATGAGTGGCAGTCTTCTGTGGGAAGAGTTATTGATGGTCAATTGTCGGAACATCAAGCAGAAGGATTTTTAGAAGGCTATGTTTTGACAGGTCGCCACGGATTCTTTGCTAGTTACGAATCCTTTTTACGTGTCGTTGACTCGATGTTGACGCAACACTTCAAGTGGATGCGTAAAGCCAGTGATCAGCCTTGGCGGAAAAACTATCCTTCATTGAACTTGATTGCAACATCCACTGTTTTTCAACAAGATCATAATGGTTATACCCACCAAGACCCTGGGGTGTTGACCCATTTAGCAGAGAAAAAAGCAGAGTTTATTCGCGAGTACTTGCCTGCAGATGCGAATAGTCTGATGGCTGTGATGGATCGTGCACTGCAAGAAGAGCAAGTCATCAACTTGATTATTTCAAGTAAACATCCACGTCCGCAATTTTATTCTGCAACAGAAGCAGAAGAACTAGCTAATGAGGGGTTGAAAATCATCGATTGGGCTAGTACGGTTTCTGCGAATGAAGAGCCAGATCTAGTGATCGCAGCAGCAGGCACAGAACCAAACCTTGAAGCACTTGCCGCAGTCTCACTATTGAATCAAGCATTTCCACAACTAAAAATCCGCTTTATCAATGTGGTTGATATCTTGAAGTTAAGACACCCATCTGTTGATCCGAGAGGGCTAAGTGATGAAGTGTTTGACACGTTCTTTACGAAAGACAAACCAATTCTGTTTGCTTTCCATGGCTATGAAGGCATGATCCGGGATATTTTCTTCTTACGACACAATCACCAATTGATGGTCCATGGCTATCGAGAAAATGGTGATATCACCACGCCGTTTGATATGCGCGTCTTTAGTGAACTGGATCGCTTCCACTTAGCGCAACATGCAGCGGTGACTGTCTATGGTGAAGAAGCTTCGACTTTTTCTGAAGAAATGACCCAACAGTTGAAAGAACATCGAGAGTATATTCGGAAAGAAGGTCATGATCTGCCAGTAGTGGAAAACTGGAAATGGTCAGAGTTGACTCGGTGAGAATAGTTAAATGATATAAAGATAACATTAGTCAAACTGATCTTTTGGTTTCTAGTGTTATCTTTTTTTTGGTTACAAAAGAATCAGAGGATCGAGACACGCCAATAAGCATAGATTCAAAGTTGCATAAATAAACAAGTTGAGAGAAATAGATCATTGTGCGCTCGTTTCTTTATTACAATGCATTTTTCCTATACATCCATGAAAAATTGTGTCAAGTTGGCTTCATCATAGATGATGAAAAAACTATAATTATTAGCATAAATAAAATTTTTTATAGGTTTTTATCTTATTAAGTAAGCGCTACCTAATTACATAACGTTATAAGCATAAAAATTCATTTAAAAAATAAAGTGTGTTATTCTTTGTTTAATGAAAGCGATCGTCAAAAAGTTTACATAGTTTTACTTTGAAGTTAGGCTTTTCCTTTATCTATACATAATGGCGTTTGAAGATTTTCAGCTTCTTTTGTATTTAAGTAGAAATAATTGTCATTCAAATGCTGTTTACAAACAGTCCAAGTATAGACATGACTGTTTCACAAGTCTTCTTCATTCAAACGGAAGATAGATAAAGGGGGAAAACCTATGGAGATGCTAAATAACAAAAAAACGAACTCGTGGTTTTTTTGTATGTTATCGTTTATTTTTATCGCTTTTTTAGTTGGAGGCGCTTGCTCTATTTCTTATGCCGATGAAGATCAAAGCCAACAAACAAAGCCATTTGCCCAAAATGAGCACCTTGCCTTTTATCTTGAAGAAACAGATAAAGATGTCAAATTCCACATAGATAAAAGCTTACCAGAGTCTTTGCAATTCATGATGACTATACTGGACTCGAAGGAAGCGAAAGTCCCTCTTTTCTTAAATGAAGACTCAGTGTCTGAGAACCAGTGGCTAACAGAAGAGCAAGTCACGTCCTTATCCTTTACCAAACCAACGCAACCCATTCGACTGTTTATTCACTATCAGAGGAATGATGGGGTGGTGAGGGAGCTTACGCCACCAGAAGGACAGTTAGTTCAGATGACTCCGCAACAAGCGAATGCTCAATCAACTGTTTCAGAAAGTGAACTGACCGACAAAATGAATAGCAGTAGCAGTACTGTGGAAGAAAATAGAGAGTCTGGAGAGAGTCCAGAGAAGGATGAGACACAGCAATCATCCGGTGAATCAAAAGTAGCGGAAGAACAGGACACGTCCTCTTCTGACTACCAACCACCCATGGCACGAGCAGCCCAAGCTTTTGCAACAGGGACAGGATCTCAATATGTACCGCCGGGAGCTATCCCTATCAGTGGCGCATTTGCCGCACCAAATGGTGGGGCTGTGGTGTCAAATGTCACGAATACAAATGACAATGGAGGAAAACCATTTTCACAAATTTCTCTTTCAGGTAGTAATAACTGGACGTCGATTTGGTCAAATGACGCATATCGCTTAGATTTCACGAAATCATTTTCACAACGTGTCTATGTCAATTTCGGCACACAACAAGCAGATGGCGTGGCGTTTGTCATGCATAACGATGCAAGAAAAACAACTGCCATTACGAACTCACGGGCGGTAGGTGTCGACGGTCAAAACTTGGGAGTCTACGGAGCGACTGGCGGCTACTATGAGTTATTGGCTCAGAGAACACCAGAAACGACAGCTATTCGTAATTCATTTGCGGTTGAATTTGATCTATTTGCCAATGAAGCAGTAACTGGTAGAGCACGCTATGACGCTCAGATTCCTGCTGGAAGTACGCCACATATGGCGTATACTTTTCCGGGTAACCTAAGCCGAACGTATCAACCAATCAATGCAGTGAATGGTGATTTAGGAGCAAATGATTGGTTCACTTTGACCCTCGCTAATCCCGGACGGATCAAACACAACAGCTTGATCCCACTTAATGGAGCTGTCAGTACCAATGTCCAAGATGGAACATGGTACGAGTTCAATTATAGCTTTAATAGCGCCACACGGAACTTTACCTATTCATTTAGGAATCCTGTCAATGGGGCAAAAACTACTGACACAACGATACCTTGGGGGGATTTGAACTCGGAATTGCAATTAGCGACCAACAACAATCGAGCCTACTGGGGATTTACAGCGGCCAACGGTAGCGTATCAGGACAAGTTCGTTTTGCTTTTACTCAGCCACCGATACCGATAGGCGCGACAGTGACGAGTAATGTATTGGACAACGCCAATACATCGGTGACTGTTCCAAGTATAGATACAAGTAAAAGTAAATATTTGATGAGTGAGCAGCCTGCTAAGATCCAATCAACGATCAAGGTAAATACAGGTGAAGCAGCCTTGAATACTACGAGGTGGACGACGGTGCTTGATGCGAAAGCAATCAATTTGGCAACAAATGCGACAGTCACACCGACGATCACGAAAACGACTGCCGCAGGGGTGACGTCAACGGTTGCCCCAGCAAATTTATCAACAGTCGTGACAAATAACGCGACGACTGGCGTGATCACAGTGGTCACGACGATAGCCAATAACGCAATCAATCTCAATCCAGGAGATTCAGCGACACTGAGTTATTCAGCACCAACAAGAACATTGTCAGTCGATGCACTAACTAGTTACGGAAGTTCAGTCTTGGCAAATCCAGTGGGAACGACGCCAAATGATACAACAAACGTCACCTACTATGGCGATACCGTGTATTATTGGGTTCGAAAAACGGATCAATTTACTACTCTGTCATGGGAAAGTGTCAATACGGTGCCCAATTTTAGTGAGACGCTAGATATCTCTGCGAATCGCGATCCTGGATACAAAAAGACATTCTATTGGAAAGATTTAGATGTTGGAGATCGATTGAGTTTCAAAGTGAGAAAGGGAACGACTTATCTGACCGATGTCCCATTTTCTGATGTCACGACAACAGGGGCAACAAGTTTTAATGCAAATACACAATTAGCGATCCCTACAAAATATTTTGATTATGGTGAAAATAAATTTGTCATCGAAGTGTACTCTTCTGGGAAATTGACGAAACCCGAAGAACCGGCAGCGTCATTAAATCTGACGGTCACCTACACTGGAGAATTAAGACTTGAGCAGGCACCAAGTACATTCAAATGGACGAATCGAAAGGTTCGTCAAAGTAAAGGGATCTTGGATCGTGATGCGGGCAATAGCTTAGAATTAAAGGTATGGGATTCGAGAGATCCACGGACAACAAGAAATTGGTCGGTTGGTCTTTCGATCACGAGTGGAACGAACGCACCTTTTTCTTTCGTCTGGAAAACAAGTCCTACGAGTGCTGTTCAAAATTTGGGTAATTCACCAATCAAAGTGTTTGATTCTGCGAGTGTGACACCGACAGGTTATCTTTATACGCTGAATATGAGTGAAAATGCGGGTGTGTTGTTAAATAGCTCAAAACTGTTGCCTGTAGGTGACTATAGTGGACGAGCAACAGCCAATTGGAAGCTATATAACACGGCTACGATCGAATAAGGAGGCGATGAGATGAAGCGAATAACTATGAATCTTTTGTTCCTGCTTAGTGTTGTTTTGTTCACTGGCTTTGTGCGAGTCGCTCCTACGTTTGCCGACGAAGTGATTGCTTCCGATCAGCAAGAAATCCAGTTTGAATTATATGAAAAAGATGAAGTTAGTCCCATAGATAAGGGTGAAAGTGGAACGACCAAACCGCAAGCGGAGGGGATGCTTCCGCAAACGGGTAGTTTGTTGTATGGAACGTCTGCATTTCTCGGTACATTGTTGATTGGATTTGTCGGACTGATGTATCGATTAAGGAGGCAGAAGCGATGAAGCCTAAAATCAAATGGTTGCTACTATTTATCTTGCTAATGATGTTTGCTTTCCCTTCTAAGATCCGAGCATCTTCTGTGGATGAAGAGAAAAAATCAGCAGTGAATGTCCAAATCATCGAACCTGCTATTTATTTAAAGAAAGTGATACCACCGACTTTTGATCGCTACCCAGTCCCTGAGACGGACATTGAAGTACCAGCAAAGCAAGATCTTGTGATCGAAGTGGTTGACAATCGTTCTGGAACGAACGGGTGGAAACTCGATTATTCCTTATCTGCTTTTAAAAATCAGCAGGAATATGCAGCAAAACTTTCTATGAAAGATGGACAGTTGACGACAGAACAAACAACCGTCTATCAAGTCAATGATATAGAAAATATCAGTTATGGCGAAACGCAAGAACTCGTCAAAGTCAGTCAAGGAACAAAACAAAACTTTCGATTGATCTTCCCGAAAGAAAGTATTAAGTTGAGTGTTCCTGCTAATAGTCCAAGTGGTACCTATAAAGCGATACAGACGGTCAACCTCGTAAATGTGGTTGCCGATGTAGATTAATTGAAAATCAAGGAGGAATAAAAATGAATCACAAAACAAAAACATTGAGTGCAGTATTCGCAGGGTTGATTTTAGTAAATATAGGTGGGGTAGCAGCATTCGCAGCAGAGGTACCAGGACAAACTGGAAGTACACCGACGACTGTGACGATTACCGATGCTACTTCAGGAGATTTAAGACTCGATGCCGTTCCAGCGACTTATGCGTTTGAAACAGAAATCGAAAATGGTACGTATTCACTTAGCACTGGAACAATCGGTACACCAGGAAATATCGTTGTTTCAAATGATAGCATCGCTCAAGCTTGGTCAGTGAGAGCAACTGTTGCGAATAATCAATTGACGCGAGCAGCTGCGCCAGCCACATTTACTGTGAATTCATTCCAAATCAATGGCGCACAATTAGTTGGTACAGGTGCAACTGGAATTGTCGCTCAATCAGCTACTACACCAGATGCCGGAAATAATACCGGTCAAATCACCACTCCGGTAACATCGATCGCGATTGGTTTTACTGATCCGAGCAATGTCTTACAAGTAAATAATGTCTTGAACGGTACGATCAATTATCAATTGTACAATACGGCAAATGCTTCTTAATGGCTGTGCCCGAATTGAGAAGATTGGAGCAATCGCATTCAGCGATTGCTTCAATTCTTTCTATAGGTTTTTGTTCATGATCAGATCTATAGGAAAAACCAAATGAATCGATAAATGAGGTGTAGTGATGCGGAAAATAATTTTAGCCATTTGTTTCATGTTTACTTTTTGCTTCCCCTTAGTCACCGAGGCAGAGACTGAGAGTGAAGTGGGCTTTCATATCAAAGCAATTATTCCAGAAAATCAAGCCAATAAAAAATTAACTTATTTTGATTTACAACTAGAACCTGGTCAAAAACAAACGATCAAGTTCCTGATAGAAAATACATCGAATGGAGAGTCAACTTATCAGGTTGCAGTCAACCAAGCCTATACGAATGATCAAGGGTTTATTGATTATACGCAACCAATAGATGAACCAGATATACCGGACGAATTTCAAATCGACAACATTGCGAAAGTTCCAGAAAGCATCACTTTAGCTGGTGGAAAGTCGCAAGAAGTTAGCGTTGACCTTACAATGCCAGAAAAAGAATTTGATGGACAAATCTTGGCAGCCATCCATGTCATGAAAGTAGGTCAAGCGGAACAAGAGGGACAAATCGTTAATAATTATGGCTATGTCTTAGGATTGAAATTAACGAATAACACGAATGAAGTGCAAAGAAAGGTGGAATTGGCAGGCGTCGAACCAGCCATTTCATTTGGGAAAACAAGTGTGGTAGCAACCTTGAAGAATCCAACGATGGATGCGATCGGTCATTTGAAATATGTAGCTGAGGTGAAAGATGCCACAGGGGAAGTCATAAAAGATGTATCCTATGATAAAGAGATGCAAATGGCGCCCTTGTCGACGTATCGATTTGCGATCGATTGGGACAATGAGCGACTGGAAGCGGGAGATTATTCCTTGCATTTGACAATCTCAGATGCAAAAGACAACGAGTGGGTATTCGATCGCAAATTTACCATCAGTGAGAGTGATGCGAAAGAAGTGAATAAGGTAGCAATCTCTGAAGTAAATCAACAGTCGATCCCAACGTGGGTCTATGTAGTTGTGGGTGTCTTACTTGGGGTTATCATTCTATTGATCATTTATTTTCTATTCATACGTAAGAAGAAAAAAGAAGAGTAACCAAAAGGGGTTGTGATCCTTATGTTAACACGAGTCTTAGCATAGGGATCACAATCTCTTTCTGTCAGTTAGCGTTTTTTATAGAAATAATAAAGCACACTGATGAAAAAAATCACAGATATTAGAAGGCCGATTTCGTAATATACAAACACCCTCAGAGAATCGTAAAAGTAGTACGCCATGATTTTAGTGATAAAATAAATCACTGGACATGCAGCTAGGAACACCAAGAAAGTGCGCTTAGTTAATTTAAAGAAATAAAAAAATGCTAGCACGGCAATACATAAAGGAAACCAAAATAAAAACTTGCTTAACTGAACCAACATCATTCACTCCTCTATTATCTTCGTAAATAAATAATACCATTTCTGTGTTATTTTTAAAACTATTAATAGTATCATAACAAAATATTTTTTTTGATTTCAAAATAAGAATAAGGAGTTATTATATAGGAAACCATGATTTATATTAGTTTGTGATTAGTTGATCATGTTAAACCTTTGTTTTTTTAATAACATCTATAAAAATAAAATTAGGTTCCTTTGTTATATATCGACCATTTTTTTAAAATGATTTTAACGAATTTGTATGAATAAACTGTAAAACCATTTCAGTGATCCAAAGACAGTCATGACGGCGCATACTGAATGGTTGGTACCCATTATAGCGATAGATATATTCATTTTTCCAACCTTTTGTTTTAGTCTGCTTCATTTGTAATAAGTCAATCAAAGGTTGTAAAGCCTCTTGATCAAGGTCATTAGTATGAGAAGCAACGTAGATAAGATCGGTCAGGGATAAAACATAGCCTTGTGGAAACATATTTTCTGTAATATGTGCAGAAATGGGCTGTCCATTCGACAAACGTTTGAACCATTGATGTTTTTCCATATATATCACACCATCAGTAATCATTTGTTTTACTTGTGGATCAGATTGATCCACCATTTTTTGATAAGTGATCAATGCACGAACACTTTTTCCGATGCCAATGTAACAAGGAGTTTTTCTTAAGCAACCACCATGTTGGCAAATACCACGTCCTGTCCACGAGGTTGTTTGATTACGTTCAAAGAGCTGATAGTTTTTGATCCACGTGAGTGCTCGCTGGGCAGGGAGTGTCTGTCCTAAACCGAGACGAACATAGGTCTCCAGTAACATCGCGTTGTAACAAGGAACGATATCTTCTGCTTTTCCGGTATAAGAAAAACCGTCTGGTGTCGCAACCATTTCTTCTACATATTGGATCAATGACTGGGTAACTGGTAATTGATTTGCATAAGGGATTTCTGCTAAACCGATTAAAGCAAAAATTTTCCCTAGAGTGGATAGATTCTCTTGTTGCTCATATTTTTTGACGATCAGTGATTGCTCAAGATAGAGCATCGGATCTTCAATCGGCTCATTTTGTTGTATTTTCATTTTTAATCGATAAGCTGTATCCATAAAAGCATCACTCCTTCCATTGCTTATTGTGACTATTTGATAAGGGTTTCATCAATCAAGTATATCATCAAATGGTTGATCAGTAATGGAGAATCCATAGAATCATAGTTGGAACATTTTAATATTCTTTTTTTTATTTCTTTAAAAAAATATGATACTGGGAGAATTCTAATAATTCAGTGTTCTTTTATAGCAATAATCAATGGCGAATAATTCTAATTTATTGGTGTTAATTTATTTCTATAATAGGAAATAATAAGCACGATAATGATGATAAATGGTGTTATTATTCTTGGTGTAAAGGATGTGGATTGTTATTTCTTTACAAAAAACCGCCAATAAAAGGGGGCTATGAATGGGTGAAGAATCTATTCATAGATAATTGGTGAGCTAAATTTTCTTAGGAGGATGATCTACATTATGAAAAAAAGGAAAACAATGTGTCAATTGATGTTGCTCGGTCTCACTGTGTCAACAATGATGGTGCCAGTTTCCCATGTGTCAGCTGCAAATCAATCAGTAGAAAAGAGCAAGGAGAATGATTCTATACAGACGAGTCAACTAAATCAGTCTTTACTAGGATCAATCACCTCCGTCCAAGAACAAATCAATAGTTTAGAACAAAAGTATGAGTTAGTCGCTTATGATGCCACTGTCTTGCCCGAAAGAATTGACTCTGCCTCACTCTTAGTGGCTGCAGATGTGAAAGTCGTTGATGAAGAAGGGGAGCCGCTAAGGGGCTTCACACCTTATATCAAAGGAACAACTGTTGAAGAAAAGCCAGGGGAATATCAGATGACCATTGGCTTAAAAGAAGATGCCAGTGTGGAAAAGACAGTAAATGTTACAGTTTTAAATGATAAGCAAGAAACAAAATATACGATTTTAGCAGAAGACGTGACCGTACTAGTAGGACAAACTGATACTGATTACATTCTAAAAGTTGCTGGTGCCTATGCACGTAATGAAAAGGGCGAGTTATTTGATGTGATCGTAAAAAGCTCAACCGTTGAAAATCAATTAGGTGAGTATGAAATGACATTAGGGATCAAAGAAGATCCTCGGGTGGAGCGTACGATCAAAGTTACTATCACAGATAAAGAAAGTTACACATTCAGTGCGCAAGATGCTACAGTCATGGTAGGACAAACGGATGATGCTTCAATCATCGCAGCTGCTAATGTCGAGATCACGAATCAGCGTGGTGAAGCAGTGGATGCAAAAGCCGTGATCAAGTCATCGACTGTGCAAGACATCCCAGGAACTTACAAGGCACTGATTGCTGTAGATAAAGATCTAAGTCTTGAAAAAATGATCACTGTCACTGTGATGCAAGAAAATGATGGAGTGACAGGTGTTCACGAATATCAATTTCTCGCTGAGGATGCAACAGTTTATGTTGGTCATACAGATGAACAATCGTTGATAGATGCAAGCGGAGCTTATGCTTTTGATGTAACAACAGGAAAAGTGGCAAGAGTAATCATCAAAGAATCAACGGTGCAAGATGCTCCTGGAACCTACGAGGTCATATTTGGGATTGAACAAGATGCTGCTGTTGAAAAAAAGGTGAAGGTGACTGTTCAACAGCTAGAGAACCAACCAAAGTATCGCTTGAATGTGTGGGAAACAAATGTCACTTTGGAAGTTGACCAAACGGATGAGGAAGCGATCCTCTGGGCAAGTGGTGCAGAAGTCGTTGACAAAGATGGTGGTTTATCCTATGAAGCCTATCCAATGATCAAATCGTCAACCGTTGAAAACAAAGCAGGTATCTATGAAGCAACGATTACAGTTGATAAAGACCTTTCAATCGAGCAGAAAATCCAAGTGACAGTCATTGGTGAGGATACAACTGAACCTGAATTGTCCTATGAACTTTACGCCAATGATGGGTTTACTACGATCGAACGTACAGATGATCGTTCAATCATCGAAGCAACGAACGCCTATGCCTATGATAGTCAGGGAAGAGCGATCACTGTTATCGTTAAAGATTCAACAATCAAAGCGGAAGTTGGTGTTTACCAAGTCACTCTAGGGATTAAGCAAAACCCTTCGGTTGAAAAAACAGTCACTGTAACGATTGAAGAAAATGATTCTGAAAATCCTACTTTTGATTATATATTGTTAGCAGACGATGCAGAAGTGATGGTCGGTCAGACCGATGATTATTCCCTTCTTATAGCAACGAACGCGTATGTGTTCAACCAAACGCTAGGAAAACAAGGTACACCGATTATCAAGGCTAGTACAGTGAAAGATACTCCAGGAGAGTATGAAGCGACAATCGGTATCGAACAAGATGACCGTGTAGAAAAAACAGTGAAAATCAAAGTAGTTGGGGAACAACTACCACAACAAGAGTATATTTTAAGCGCAGCGGATGCTGCTGTAACTGTCGGTCAGACCGATGACCAATCAATTTTAGTGGCGGTCGGGGCCACTGTAACGGATTTATCTGGTCAACCAGTAGAAGCGTTACCAGTGATCAAAGCATCGACAGTCAAAGATGAAGTTGGCTACTATGAAGTAACGATTGGTATTGATAAAGGGGATATTGAGAAAACAGTCAAAGTGATCGTTCGTTCTGAAAATTTGACAGAAGGCTATGTGTTTATGGCAGAAGATGCCGTTATTACGGTGGATGAAATAGATGATGCCTCTATCATCAAAGCAACAAATGCACGAACCGTCTATAGTGATGGCAAAGTCGTGAAAGGTGCAGTCATCAAAGAGAACAACGTGTTGCCTATTCCTGGCGAATACGAAGTGGTACTGATGGCGAATCAGTATGGGTTTGGGGAAAAAACAGTCAAAGTAACAGTCGTAGCCGTCAACTGATACGTAGTTGCTAGGAAGTGATCTGTAATGTGCTATTATCCCAAGGCTACTTAGTTCATTGATCATAGCACAAGAGGTGGGAATAGAAATTTTTAGTCTCAAAAAATAAAGCGACAGCCATAAAAATTGCTTCTTTAAATTTTTGTGGCCGTCGTCTTTTTGTCGAAGATAGTACTTCTGTTCCCACCGTTTATTCGTTTCTAAGATGGCACACAGTCTTCTTTTTATTTCAGGGAAATGATACACTGGTTAAAAGAACCCAACGATCACCAAAGGAGAAAAAAATGAAAAATCACTGTCTGATTTACCGAGAGTTTGGTTTACCGCAAGAGGTTGTGCAACTAGAAGAGCAGCCACTCACTTTAAGACAAGGAGAAGTCTTGGTCAAAATGCTGATGGCGCCAATCAATCCTTCTGATTTGATACCAATCCATGGAGCTTATGCGCACCGTATTAGCTTGCCACAAATCGCTGGATATGAAGGTGTCGGGGAAGTAATCCAAGTCACTGATCCTCAGGATGAGAAAATGATAGGACAATACGTCTTACCACTACGAGTAGCAGGAACTTGGCAAACCTATCACTTAGTATCAAAGAAAGACCTCATTTTTGTCCCGTCTTCGATCGATCGATTGACAGCTGCTCAAATGTACATCAATCCTGTAACTGCTTGGTTGATCTGTACAAAAGAATTGGACCTGAATAAAGGAGATCATGTTTTGCTTAATGCAGGAAATTCTTCCATTAGCAGAATTTTTATCCAATTAAGTAAAATTTTATCATTTAAAGTTATTGTAATTGTTCGACACGAAAAATATAAAGAAGAGTTAACCGAACTAGGAGCAGATTTGGTCGTTGTTTGGGATGAAGAAACAACGTTGACTCAAATTTTGGCACATACAAATGCCAAAGGGGTCCGCGCAGCCGTTGATCAAGTTGGAGGGAAAAGTGGTGAGATCCTTGCACGAGCGGTCCAACCTTATGGGAAGTTCATTGCGATCGGGTTGTTATCTGGTCAACAAGTTGATTGGTCATTTCTCCATACGTTGCCGATCCAAGCCAAAGTCTATCATCTAAGGCACTGGGCTGACTCGGTTTCAAATGAAGAATGGCAGAAAGTATTTCAACAATTATTCCGTTTGGTTGAGGAGGGACAATTGAATCTACTAACCACAGCTCCTGTATATCCAATCTCTGACTATCGTCAGGCTTTAGAGGAGGCAGAAAAGAAAAAAAAGAAAATATTTTTAAATTTTGATAGTGTATCAGATAGATGACCGAACAAAAAGAGTAACCTGTGATCAAAAGCAGGTTACTCTTTTTTTATTTCGCGAATAAAGGACAAGTAGCGTTTTTGTTCTATTTATTTTCTAAATAAGCAGGCAAAGACAAATAAGTGATCGTCTCCATTAAAAGACGCCAGTCCGCAATCGTCGGAACATTGGAGATGCGATGAATTTGGCAAGTCTGTTCATCGATCAAATGAAGATCATAATTACAAACTACTAGATCAGCTTGGTAGGTTTCGATCGATTCTTTTGTGACAGCATGTTCAATTTGAAATTCGATCGTTGAACGTTGCATAAAGAGTGTCTCAATTTCATTCAGGATATAATCATCTAAAGATGGCGGTCCTTGGATCGTAAACAAAATACGTAAAGGACGATACGACTGTCTCATCAAAAGCGAAGCATGAAACGTTGTCAACGCAGCTGCGAGATAATCGATATGAACAAAACCAAACAATGGATTATTTTTTAGAAGCGTCAATTTTTCAAGCCATACTTGGTAGATCTCAGAATAACGTGCTTTCATTTGAGTAACCATAGTTGGTGAATGTAATTCGTAAGTATGGCTCATTTTAGAAAGTAAACGCGCATTGACTAAGTAGGCTTCCATTTTTTCTAGTGTCCCGTTTTTGATCATGTGTTCTGGGAAAACAGTCGCTAGAAAACGTTGGATCGCTTCGATGACAGTAGGGTTTTCTTCTCGATAAAATGCATAGGAGCGTCCATCATCTAAATTACTTTGACGTGTGTAGGAAATACAATGAAGTGAGACTAAATATAACCACATCGTTTCATTTAATGAGAGTGTTTCATTTGAGCGTGAAAGATAGTAATCCTGTAATAATGGCTCAAGTGAAGAGAAGCCTTTACTACTTTTGATCAACACTTTGATACTTCGATTCAAGTTGCAAAGTTTTTTACACTTCCACCGCGCTTTTGCAATCGACAGCCATAAAGCGGCACGGAAATGGCTAAAATGTAAAAAGGCGTGATCTCTTTTATGACCTTCGTCAACTAAATACTGTGCATCGATCTCACTATCTGAATCAATGATCGTACTATCGCCAAAACTTGAGTAAAAGGCAAAAAAGCAAAAACGAATATCTTCCTCTCTACCTGACAAAGTCAATGGTCCAGTAGTGATTGTCACGCTGAACTCCTTCAAGATATTATTCATATGACGAATCGTTTTAAAAATTGTACTTCTAGAGACCATCAAGGCATCGGCTAATTCATCGGTTGAGTAGGTCACATTATGAAGTAATAGATCCATGATTTGGTAAGTGATGGTCCTTTTTGCTAATAAGGTGATCATCGAATCGATCGTCATTACTTTTTTGTATTGGAATGATAATAGTCCTTTATGATCAATCTTTAGTGAAACACACTGCTCATTCAACGCTTGATTGATTTCTTCAATGTCTTTTTTGAGTGTAGGCTTTGACTTCTCTAAGTCAAGAGCAAGATCATTGATTGTTAACTGGTTGGTTTTATTTTTATGTACTAAATTTAAAATTTGATATTGTCGTTTAAACTGATTATCAAGTTGTAAGGTGATGGGTAAATTTTCCATTATTCTGGCTTCCAATCTTTATTTTTCTATAGATATGTAAGAAATAGAGTCTCTCTTTAATGTTAAAACACATAGTTAGATAGGTTAAGGGGAAGATGTGCATAGTATAAGTATACAAAAAAAACAAACGTTTTAAATGGAAAATTCATGATAATTTAAAAATAATGTGTTTTAAATCAAGGAGGAATAGTTGGAATTACAGTGTTTTTTATCGAATAATTGTTTTTTAAATAATTTTGTTATTTTTTAAAAGTGAGGAGATTTTGTTTTTCCAATAAAAATTATGCAGAAATTTCCTAGGTGCATAGTGTGATATTTTTTTCTAAATAATAAAAAAAAAGTTTTTGGCTATGGGTGCGTGTATTGTAACCAATGACTATTGCTAGAATTACGGAACTTATAGAAATAAGGTAGTGCTTTATTTTTTTTGTTTGAGAAAAAAATAAAAATAAACAAAAAGTAGATTAGTGTTATTATAATCAAAAGATGAAAAAATAATAGTTTTATTACATTGTTATTTAATATCATAGTTTCATCTGGATAAGAAAGGGGTGCATACAATTAATTAGTCAAACATACAACTAGCGGATATCAAAAAAAGTAGGCATGTTCTATTACGAAGAACAGTTGTGTAGGGTATCAATCGTACAATAGAAGATATTAAGTAGAAAACGAAGCACCATAAGTCAGTACATTCAATACATTGAGTATAACTTTCTGCCAAAAAATCAGCAGATTACGTCACGTCAAGTAATACGTGTAGAGTAGGAGGAGGAAATGACTCATTTTTATAAGAAACAAATTTTACATATGATTGTAATTATCTTGCTGCTTTTTTCGTCATTAGGAAATAGTATCAGCGTTATTGCTGAGACGATCAACGAGTCAAGTGTAGAAGAACAGGTAGAAGATATTGGTGAAACACAGGAAACAATAGAAGAAACATTGGTAGAAAGTGAGGAGGCGACTGAGGACGAGAGCGAACCGGTAGAAGCGACGCCAGAAGAAGTGGTGGAAGATGGACCTTTATTAGATAGGGAACCAAGAAATGCGCAGCTATTGAATACGCTAGATAATTTTTGGATCTCTAGATTTTTACAAGGAAATGCCAGTGGAAACCGTACACAGTTTCCAACAACTTTTAGGAATTATTTTTTAAATGACAGCCGAGCGTCCATTGTATGGTCGGGGAGTAATCAGTTAGGTAACCGAACAGGAAATAGTATTGTAGGGCGAATTATGTTGCCTAGGCAGTTTTTATATCGCGACGGAAATAGTTTGTTGTATGCAGGAGTCGATTTTTATGGAATGCCAACAAGAAATCAGTATCAATTTGGAGTGAATACGATTCAACATGGACAAGGAGATTTTCACTTTACTATTCAAGAAACAACACCTTACCAAATAAAAGGTCCAGTTTTATCGCCATCCAATCTGAATGAAGGGACTTTAGCGGATTTTCAAGAATTTACTATACGAGTTGAGCGTATCCGTGATGCTTCTTTTACTAGTCAAAGAGCAAATTCATTTACGGTAGATTTGGATTGGATATTCAATACCTATTTTTATTTTGCAACTATATGGAATCATTCATATTATCCGAACTTTGTAGCAACGGTAAACCAAGCGATCCGTGGCAGTTTTACAGAATTACCCGCTCATACTTTGGCATTTGCTAGAAATCCATCGCAAGGAGCGAGTGCAAATCCATCGGCGCCTGTGACCACACTGGCACAAGGTGCAACAACGACGGTCACCGCTGCAGCCCCAGCGACTGGTTATCAGTTTGCAGGATTTGATGTGAGTGGTACGGGAAGTTCAATCACGAATGTAAATACATCTAATCGAACAGGCACGTTTACCATGGGTTCTCAAAATGCGACAGTTACTGCACGTTACGAACTGAGTAATCGAACCTTAACTTTGGCACGTTCGCCACAGGCTGGAAGTGCAAGTAATCCGACTGCGCCGACGACTAGTCTGGTGGTTGGTGCAACAACGACGGTCACAGCAGGAGCACCGTCTCCTGGCTATCGTTTGGTTGGCTTTAATGTGACAGGAAACGGGACGATTACGAATGTTAATTTAGCAAATCGCACCGCAACCTTCACAATGGGGACTGAAAATGCGACAGTCACAGCGGAGTATGCCTCGACAGTCATTCGCAATGCAGAGGATCTCGGAAAGTTTTTACGTAGCGAGTTTCCTTATGATTCAAATGAACAAACATACACGATCGAACCAGAAACCAATCAGACAATCGATATGTCTGGACAAGGGAACTTTTCAGGTCGTAGTCAATTTTCTGGTAACTTGATCGGGAATGGTACGATTATTAGAAATCTTTCATTAGTATCTCAAAATGCCTCCCTTGGATTGATCCAAACAATCAATGGCAGTAATCTTTCACGAATCGAGAATCTGACCTTAGCTGGCATTTCGCTGAATAATACACGATCATCGTCTAATTCAGCTGGAATCATCGGTCAAGTAGCAAGCGGGAAAACAGTCGAGCTTGAAAATATTACGATCGATGAAAGTAGCCAAATTGCTGCCAATCAACCCGCTGGAAATGCAGGGTTGATTGGAAACAACCAAGGTTCAGTAACGATCAAAAACAGTGAGGTTTCAGGAACCTTACATTCCAACACTGCTAATGGATTGATGGGCGGATTAGTTGGGCAAAACCAAGGACAACTAACGATTGAAAATAGTGTCTCTCGTGTTACTTTTACTGGAGGAGGCTCTTACACCTTAAATATAGGAGGGTTAGTTGGTGAAACCAGTAGTGAGGTCACAATCACTGATTCTAGAAGTGAAAGTCACACCGCAATCAATTCAGCGAGTGGGACATATCGTGGTGGTATGATTGGTCGAGTCACATTCTCAGGGAATGTGATGATCCAACGAAGCATCAATGCTAGTGATATGCGGGGAAATAACAGTATTGTCGGTGGATTTATCGGAAGAATGTCAGGAACTGCTCGAATCGAAGAAAGTTACCATAATGGGCATGTCCAAGGAAGTACAAGTCTAGGAACCGCAGCATTCATCGGCTTGACTGAAGGCGGTGGAGCCCTTGGCATCATGGATAGTTATAGTATTGGTTCTTCCAACGGTAATGGAGTGATCGGAGTCAATCAACTAGCAAGTAATGTTACGTTGAATCAACTCTTTATCGCTGGTTTCACGGGAGGGCAACCAATTACCTCAGATACGACAGGTATCACTGCGACCAATGTTTATTATGATTCCAGTACCACGAATAAAGCAACAACGACAGGTGTAGGGGAAGCGAAAACTACGCTAGAGTTGATCGAATCAACAACCGCTATGTTAGGTTTTGGGAATCGTTGGCGGACCGATTTTTCAGTCGCTCAACGAACGAATAAAACCTACCCTTACCTGAGTTGGCAGACCCAAGGCGCGCAACCGGTAATGTTTTTTGACAGCATCGATCCAATGGTCGATCGTCAAGTAACGGGTAATCAAGTGTCGGTAACATTAGATCTACAAAATGAGCCATTGAAACTATTCAATCCATATAGTTCTGGCTTAGCTGGTGAAGCGACAACAGGAACCTTCACTTTCAATCGTGGATCTATTGCAAGAGTGTCGATTGGTGTCATCAATCAGCAAGGCGTCGTTGGATTTACCGCACGGCGAATGACGGCGACGAGCGCTCGTAATCCAATCGCTGGTAGCGATCATGATCCGGAGATTGAAAAAAATGATTTTCTTGAAGGCGAAACGACACAGATCAAAGCAGCTGCACCTAACCAAGGGTATCGTTTTGTTGGATTCAGTGTAACTGGTGCGGGGAGTTCAGTTTCCAACATCGATTTGAACGCACGAACAGCGACAGTAACGATTGGAACTGAAAACACGGTCATCACAGCAGAATACGCCTCAACGATTATCCGTAATGCCGATGATCTCGGAAAGTTTTTACGAAGTGAGTCTCCTTATGATGCAAACGACCAGACTTACACGATCGAACCAGAAACAAATCAAACGATCGACATGTCAGGAGAAGGTGATTTTTCAGGACGTAGTCAATTTTCTGGTCATCTGATCGGAAATGGCACGATCATCAAAAATCTTTCATTAGTATCTCAAAATGCCTCCCTTGGATTGATCCAAACAATCAATGGCAGTAATCTTTCACGAATCGAGAATCTGACCTTAGCTGGTATCTCGCTGAATAATACACGATCATCATCTAATTCAGCTGGAATCATCGGTCAAGTAGCAAGCGGTAAGTCAGTGGAGCTTGAAAATATCACGATCGATGAGAGTAGCCGAATCTTAGCGAATCAACCGAATGGAAGTGCAGGGTTGATTGGGAATAATATGGGTTCAGTAGTGGTCAAAAACAGTGAGGTTTCAGGAACGTTACACTCCAACACAGCTAATGGACTAATGGGTGGACTTGTTGGTAAAAATGACGGTCCATTGACCATTGAGAGTAGTCTTTCTCGAGTTACTTTTACTGGTGGTGGTTCATATACATTAAATATCGGTGGACTAGTGGGCGAAACCAGTAGTGAGGTAATAATCACTGATTCTGTAAGTGAAAGCCAAACAGCAATCAATTCATTGAGCGGAACATATCGAGGTGGAATGATTGGTCGAGTGACCTTCTCAGGGGATGTCACGATCCAACGAAGTATCAATGCCGGTGATATGCGAGGAAATAACAGTAATGTGGGCGGATTTATCGGAAGGATGTCAGGAACTGCTAAAATCGAGGAAAGCTATCACAATGGACATGTCCAAGGAAGTACAAGTCTAGGAACTGCTGGGTTCATAGGTATGACCGAAGGCAATGGCGCACTCAGTGTCGTGGATAGTTATAGCATTGGCTCCTCCAATGGCAATGGTGTGATCGGGATCAATCAATTAACGGATCGAGTGACACTCAGCCAACTATTTGTTGCAGGTTTTACAGGGGTACAGCCAATTACCTCAGATACGACAGGTATTACTGCGACCAATGTTTATTATGATTCCAGTACCACGAATAAAGCAACAACGACAGGTGTAGGGGAAGCGAAAACTACGCTAGAGTTGATCGAATCAACAACCGCTATGTTAGGTTTTGGGAATCGTTGGCGGACCGATTTTTCAGTCGCTCAACGAACGAATAAAACCTATCCGTATCTCAGTTGGCAGACGCAAAATACGCAACCATCGATGTTTTTTGATAGCATCGATCCAATGGTCGATCGTCAAGTGACGGGCAATCAAGTGGCGGTCACGTTAGATCTACAAAACGAGCCTTTAAAACTATTTAATCCATACAGCTCTGGCTTAGCTGGTGAAGCGACAGCAGGAACCTTCACTTTCAATCGTGGATCTGTTGCAAGAGTATCGATTGGTGTCATCAATCAACAAGGAGTGGTTGGATTTACCGCACGGCGAATGAGTTTGACACTGGTCCGTGATCCCTTGGCAGGAAGTGCAGCTGATCCAAACGCTGACCGAACGAATTTTATCGAAGGGGAAACCACAACGATTCAGGCGGCTGAAGCAAATGCAGGGTATCGCTTTGTTGGATTTAGCGTGACTGGCACAGGGAGTACGGTGACAAGATTTGATCAGGAAAATCGAACGGCTACTTTCACGATGGGGACAGAAGATGCAACAGTGACGGCAAATTATGTACAAACGGTCATACGAACGGCAGAAGATCTAAGTCGCTTTCTGAATAGTCAAGCGCCTTTTGATAAAGATGATGAAAACTATTCGATTGAACCAGAAGATGGAATAGCAATCGATATGGCAAATGCAGGTACTTTTTCTGGTAGACAAGTATATGGAGCGAAATTGATCGGTAATCATGCAGTCATCAAGAATTTGACGTTGACTAGTGGAGAAATAGACTTAGCATTTATTCGCTCAGTCGGAAACGATCCTTTACGAATCGAGAATCTAACATTTGAAAATTTACGAGTGACGAATACTAGAGGTCAGTCATTTACCAACTATACTGCAGGAGTGATTGCCGTAATCAGCGCAGGAAGTATTGTTGAACTTGAGAATATCAGAATGGACAGTAGCAGTAGTATTCTTTCAAACCAGTCGAATGGGAGCGGGGCTTTCGTTGGAAACAACAGTGGACAACTAACGATTACGAATGGTCAAGTCTCAAGTAATCTTCACTCGAATACTTCAAACGGTTTACTAGGTGGTCTCGTTGGTCGCACGACAGGAGTGCTTACCATGAGTCATTCTAGTTCAAAAGTGAATTTTACTGGTGGTAATAATTACTCCTTGAATCTAGGAGGATTGATCGGTGAAGTATCTGGTACAGTAACGATCATTGATACGCATAGCGAGACTCGCTCAACGGTCAATTCTTCAATATCTAGCTATCGTGGAGGGTTGATTGGCTATGTTACAGGAAATGGTCAAGTACACATTGAACGAAGTATCAATTCGAGTGATCTTCGAAGCGGAAATAGTTATGCTGGTGGATTTATTGGTCGTTTAGCAGGAAATGTGACGATTAATGAGAGTTATCACAGTGGCTATATTCTTGGAAATGTTGCTAATGGTTCTGGTGGATTTATTGGTAGGATTGAAGACAGTGGTCAGTTAGTGATGACCGATAATTATGGTGTTGGTTCATCAAATGGACAAGGAGTGATCGGAGCGATAAGTGCAACTGCAACCGCACAGCTCACGAATTTATTCGTCGCAGGATTTACTGCTGGAGAACCGATTTCGAATACTACCACAGGAATTACAGCAAACAATGTTTATTTTGATGCAAGCACTACAAGAAAAACGACGACAAGTGGTGTGGGTGAAGCGCGTAGCACTACAGGATTGATCGATGCAACCATAACGGAGCTTGGGTTTGGTGAAAAGTGGTTCACAGGTTTTGCTTTGGGGAGCAGTGCCAATCGAACATACCCATACTTGAAGTGGCAGACGAATGGGGCACAAACTTCCGAGTTCTTCAACTCGATCCAACCAGAAGTAGATACAGCTGTTTCAACAAACCAAGTAACAGTAACTTTAGATCTTACAGGACACCCTGTTCGCTTATTCAATCCATATCAAGCGGACTTGGCAGGAGAGGTCACAACAGGTACATTCCAGATCAATCGGAATAATGCCGAGCGTTTTTCAATCGGGGTCATCAATGAACAAGGCATCATTGGCTTTACTGGTATCGGAAATTACACAGATATCCAGCCGAATAGCCAAGTCTTGAACTATGGATATGGAGAAACGGATTATCAGGCAAAAGACTTTGTCAAAGTCTTCAAAGATCAAACTGAAACAGATGATTATGACGCGCGTTTTGTAAGTTTCCCAGATTCACTGAATGGTCAATCTGCACGTGTAGAGGTTTCAAAAAATGGCACAGTATTGGCTACGATCGATGTACCAGTCACTTATCAGTTTGGTCATTCGTTAAATGTAAGAGGAATTAGTTTTCAAGGAACAGACCTACGAGCAGCAACTTTAAGCTTGAACAGTGATCAAACGCAAATTGTTGCGACCTATAATAGTGCATTAGCTGGAACTTCGGTTCATTCCTATTTTGGAAATGATATGTACTATCAAATCAGGCACTATAACCAAGTAACTGTTTCTAATGGTCCAATGAATGCACAAACGCCAGATTTCGATTTTTCTGTTAATGGTAATCAAAGGTTGGATACCTTGAATGGTTTCGGAACAAATCGAAGACTATCAGTGGCGAAAGGCGATATCGTAGAAATTTTCCATGCGGAAGCCAATGGCAGACTGGACAATATCAAAGATAATGTGGTGCAACCAAGGATATCGGATAATCGAAGCCGTTATCAAATCACTGCGAATGGATTTGAACGAATAAACATCGATCGTTTAAATCCAAGTGAACAAAAAACAGTGTTAGGAATGTCTCGTGAAGATATGGATCGTCAAATTGGACGATATTTAGATATCAGTCAATATCCTACCTTGAAAATTGAAGGTTTCACTCAATATCCCGATACGTCCAAAGAAGGAACGACGACTGGCAAGATCGTTGTCAGCGAGTCATTGGTTAATGGTGAAAAAGCCACATGGGAATATACCGTTCCTTTTGTGGTGGAAAGTGATCCAGCGATCCATGTAACGTTACCAGTCCGAATGGCTTTTGACGTCTTAGACGATCAAGTGACTAGTGATGATTATCAGGTGATCAATCATTCGACAACGACAGAATTGACAGTTTCCTTCCATACCAAAAACGATGTGGAGTTAGCAAGTACTTCGAATATTGTCTTTTTAGATTCATCGGAACAAGAAGCGACGAGCGAATCAATGTTTTTATATTTGCAACGAATCGGTGCGACGCCATCTGACAAGCCGTTAGTTGGACAAGCAAGTACTTTTGCTGGTGCACAATGGACCGAATCAGTGCCATCAGATTCCCAAATGTCACTTGGTTTTACAGGGAAATATTTTGGTGATCCCACACAAAATAATAAAGTAACAGGCAAGTTGAGTTTACACTTTGCTGCGAAGATAAATTGAACACACACAAGAAGGTGAACATGATCACACAGGAAACACAGAAAATAACTGAAAAAAATGAACAACAAAAGAAAAAAAGATTACTGGCGCTTCTTTTATTATTGCTTACGATCGTTGCGATTGGTTGGTATTGGTATGTCAATAACCAACCAACGCAGATTTTGTCGGACGATTTTCCGGAGATCAAACATGCGGAAAAAATGACAGGCGACCAATTGAAAAAATATGCCAATCAAGCGGTAGATGATAGTAATGTAACTATCAATGTGTATCCAGAAGTCAGTGTCAATGCGGATGGAAAAACGGGCAATATCTGGATCCAAAACTTGCCGACCAATCGTTATGGGCAACAAGCAATATTGTCCATGAAGGATTCTAAAGAAACATTATATGAAACAGGCTTATTGGAGCCTGGATATGAAGTAACTGAATTGACATTGGCAAAAGAGTTAACGACAGGCACGCATCCAGGAGTAGTAGAATTAGAGTTTTATGATTTAGAAAATAAAAAGCTTATGGGTAAAACGACGGTTGACGTGACCATCAATGTCAATCAATAAAAACGGAATAAAGCAATCATGCTTTAGGATATAAAGACATAAATAAAGGAGAAAACAAAATGAAAGTAAAAAATATTCTAGCAACAGGTTTGATGTTCGGCACGATTTTAGCAGCAGGGGCCAGTGTTCAAGCTGATGTGATCATCAATGGGGATGACCAGACGATTGATAATTCATTAGGTGGATCGATCGATAAGACGGCAGATGTGGCAATCGATGGAACTTTAGGATTTGACAACACAGATCCGGAGGCACCGGAACCAGGCAATCCAGATAAATGGTTGAATGTGACGTTACCTTTAAAAGCGGTCTTCTTCACTGAGCCAGAAGACTATAAGACAATTCTAGGTGGAGAGCATAAGATCACCAATCATTCCGGTCGTCCAGTAAAAATCAGTCTAGGAAATTACACAGTTTCTTCTGGAGATATCTCAGCAATCGATCGGTTAACATTGGTTGGTAGTTTAGGAGCCAGCAATCTTTTGATTGAAAATGGTTCGGTAAATACAACCATATCAGAAGACTTTATGACTTTAGCTTCACCGAATGCACGTCCTGGTGATTTAACAGGAGCTAGTACAGCGACGTTTACTTTTGAAGGAGATGTTGATACTGATGTTCTTGATTTTCCAACGGATAAAGGATCAATCTCAATTGCAAGTACGTTGACACTGAATATTGAAGCGCTAGATGAAGCTGGAGATCCGTATCCATAGTTCAAATCGTGAGGTGATTGGATGAAACAAAAAAAACAAACAATTCTTTGTTTGTTCATGGTTTTAGGTCTATTGATCATTGGATTGCCACAAACGCACATAGAAGCTAGTTCTAATAACATTGAAGTCACTGGAGAACTAAAGTTTGACTCAAATGGGACACAAGAAACAAGCCCTACGAAGCCGGATACCGGTGATCCGAAAGAATCAGTGACTCCAAGCGCACCGCCTAAAAAAAACGTTTTACCACCATTGGGAGAACAAATACAAGTATTGTACGTTTTGACAGGCGTGATTTTGATTTTGATCGTTCTTGTTAGTTATCAAATTATTCGTGACAAGCGACGAAATCCAAAAAAAATGAGTGAAATCATTGTGAACTATTCATCGAAGGAATAAATAAAAACCGTAGATTGAAGGATCTACGGTTTTTTTTATAAAAAAATAGCTTTAAAACAGTATGATCAACATTTTCGCTAATTAGAATTATTTGTTAAAAAAATCACTTGACTTAGAGTTCGGTTCAAGGTGTATGATTAAGCAGAAATAAAGGAGGGAAATCTATGTTATTAAAACAAATAAAAGGTCCTCAAGATCTGAAACAAATGACGCAAGAAAAGCTTCAACAAGTGGTAGAGGAAGCACGTGCCGCGTTATTAGAAAAAATCAGCCAATACGGTGGGCATAATGGCCCCAACCTAGGTGTTGTTGAAATGACGGTGGCGCTACATTATGTGTTCGATTCACCAAAGGATCAATTTGTTTTTGATGTCTCACACCAAACCTATGTGCATAAAATGTTGACAGGAAGAGCACAAGCGTTTTTAGACCAAGCGCATTATCAGGAAGTCTCGGGTTACACGAACCCATTAGAAAGCGAACATGATCTCTTCACGATCGGGCATACATCGACTTCATTGTCTTTAGCAAATGGTCTAGCTAAGGCGAGAGATTTGAAAAACGAAACAAATAATGTCATTGCAGTGATTGGCGATGGGTCTTTATCAGGTGGTTTAGCCTATGAAGGTTTGAACAATATTTCTGAACTAGGTACGAATACGATCATTATCGTCAATGATAATGACCAGTCGATCGCAGAAAATCATGGGGGACTTTACAAAAATCTCAAAGAGCTAAGGGAAACGAATGGTCAGGCCACGAACAATTTCTTTAAAGCCTTAGGACTTGATTATCGTTATCTTGATGCAGGCAATGATTTAGCTGCTTTGATCGAGTTATTCGAAGAAGTAAAAGATCAAAAAGAGCCGGTTGTGTTGCATATCCATACCGTTAAAGGAAAAGGGTTCTCCTTTGCAGAAGAAAATCGCGAAAAGTTCCATGCGGGAGGGCCGTTTAGTCTCGAAACAGGCGAGTATCTGCGATCGAAAGGGGCAGAAACCTACAGCAGCCTAACAACAGACTTCTTATTGCACAAAATGGAGGAAGATCCGACAGTTGTGGCAGTAAACGCAGGCACACCGATGATTTTATTTTCACCGGAACAGCGTCAACAAGTCGGCGCACAATTTGTTGACGTAGGGATTGCCGAAGAACATGCGGCGACGATGACTGCTGGATTAGCCAAAGGCGGGGTAAAACCTATATGGGCAGTCCATTCACCGTTTTTACAAAGAAGTTACGATCAAATCTCTCATGACTTAGCATTGAATCGCTTATCGGGTACGATCCTCGTGACACTTGCTTCTGTAAATGGAATGAATGATGAAAGTCATTTAGGGATCTTTGATATTCCATTTTTGAGTCATATCCCAAATCTAGTATACTTAGCACCGACAACTAAAGAAGAATACTTAGCGATGCTTGAATGGTCGATTGATCAAACGGATCGATTAGTGGCAATCCGCGTACCAGTCGGCCCAATCACTTCTTCTGGTGAAGTAGATCGAACAGATTACAGTCAATTATATAAGAACAAAGTCATCCAAAAAGGCGAAAAAGTAGCAATCATGGGTGTAGGTAATTTTTATGGTTTGGCAGAAGAAGTGGCTGTTGAATTGAAGAAAGCTCTCCAACTAACGGCTACGGTGATTAATCCAGCGTTCATCTCTGGTTTAGATACTGAATTGCTGGATGAACTTAAAGAAACGCACGATGTAGTTGTCACACTTGAAGATGGTATCTTGGAAGGCGGCTACGGTCAAATGGTCGCTGGCTATTTAGGAGATGCAGCGATCCGTGTGCAAACTTACGGCTTAGATAAAGCCTTTCATGATCGCTATGAAACAACGGAACTATTAGCGGAAAATGGTTTGACAGTAGAGAATATCGTGAAAAATATTGAAGAAACGCTCGCCGATCAACGTTAGTCAAGTCGAAGAAGTGCTGATTTTCGGAGAGAGAGTTAGAACTAGGCGAGCTTACGCTTGAATCAAATTTACATCAAGTTTATAAATAAAATAATTGAACAAGTAATTACTGAAACAGTGGGTTGCTTTCAATGCTGAGGATATCGCATTGAGGCAAGCCACTGTTTTTTTATAGAAATATTTATCTGAAAATCATTAGAAAATTTACACAAAAAATATATATTCCTACAAAGAATTTACTTAAAGTTAATCAGAAGTAAAAAGTGATTTTCTACAATTAGCAGTATAGAAAGAACAAAGGAGTGAAAGCATGTTAAAGCTAGATGGTATTAGTAAGACGTTTAATCATCATAAAGTTTTAAAAGAAATCAATGTATCGATCGATAAAGGTGAGATCGTTTCAATACTCGGTGCTTCGGGTTCAGGAAAAACAACTTTATTGAATATTATCCTTGGATTGGAGCAACCAACAAACGGTCAACTACTTTATGATGGCGAAGATATCACAAAACAGGTCATGGAAAAACGACCATTTAATATTGTCTTTCAAGACTATGCTTTATTCCCTAACCTAAGTGCTTATGAAAATTTGGTCTACGGGTTGCGAAAACAAAAAAATATCACTTCTAAAGAAGAATTACAAGAGTTGATCGATCTATTGGATTTGAATGATCATTTGGATAAACGCATTCACCAATTATCTGGCGGGCAAAAACAACGGGTGGCATTAGGTCGGACTCTGGTGATGAAACCCCAAGTATTGTTACTTGATGAGCCATTAAGTGCATTGGACGGTGTCATCAAAGAATCGATCAAAGAACGTATCCAATTGATTGCAAAAAAACTGAACTTAACGACGATCATCGTCACACATGATCCAGAAGAGGCATTGACCCTTTCTGATAAAATCATGGTTTTGAAAGATGGTCGGATCGCACAATACAGTACACCGAAAGATATCGTGACAAATACGATGGAACCCTTTGTACAGGCATTTATTGTCGATCAGCTAAAAATCAAACGACGCAATATTGAACGGATCTTTACTCAAGCAACCGGCGTAGTTCATGAAAAAGTGGTTCGCTTCTCATGAGAAGGATGAAAATAGAAACGCTATTACCAACGATTATCTTATTTGGTTTTGTCCTCGTATTGTTTTATCCATTAGCGAATGTTTTGAAAGAAGCGTTGACTGTTGAAGGCAGCTTTTCCTTTGAGCTGTTCCGAGAACTAGCAAGGGACTTCGATTGGCTAAATGCGTTAAGTAATAGTTTGCTCATTGCTGGGATCACAGCGATTTTTGCGACCTTCTTTGGCTTTTGGTTTGCTTACGGGATGCACTTTACGAATCTACCTAAAGGATTCAAGTGGATGATTGAGAAATGCTTTATATTGCCAATGTTATTACCGACCATCACATACGGCTTTGTGTTGATCTATTCTTTTGGTCGTCAAGGATTATGGACGCGTTTGTTCGGTCAAGAGTTGTTTTCGATCTATGGAAAATCAGGTGTGATCTTAGGGTTACTGATCTATACGATCCCAGTGACTTTCTTGTTGATGAATGACGCCATGAATTATTTGGATAAACGCTATTTGACGGTATCCAGATTGATGGGAGACGGATTTTTTAGAGGATTGAAAATCACGATCCTGCAACCGTTGGGCAAAACATTTGGTGTTGCTTTCGTCCAAGCCTTTTTCATGGGGTTTACTGATTTTGGTATACCTGTAGCGGTAGGTGGTCGAGAACCCTTTATCACGACTTTATTGTATGAGTATTTTATGGGGTCGATTCCAGACTTTAATCGCGGAGCCGTCATTGCACTGATCATGTTAGTTCCTTCGATCATTAGTGTTCTGTTTTTGCGTAAGATCCAAAAAAATGATCATGCAACCCCCGGGACAAATACGTCAGTAAAAAGCAACCCTGTCAGAGATTTTTTCTTTGGTGTAGGACTGACAGTTGGTGGCCTGTTTATTGTCGGAGTCTTCCTCGTGATGTTCCTTCTTCCTTTTGTCGAAGGGTGGCCCTTTGATATGACTTTTACCACACGCCATATCGAAGCGTTCCTACAAACGTCTGATTTAAGAAGAACGTTGAATACAGGGATTTTCGTTGCCCTATGGACGGCGCTGTTTGGAACAGTAATTGCTTATTTGGCAGCAATTTTCACCGCTAGATCCACAAAACAAAGCGTGATCACAAAAACGATCGATAGTCTCGCTTCTGTCACGAACTCGATTCCAGGTATGGTTTTAGGGATTGCCTATTTGCTGGTGTTTAGCGGAACGACTCTTCAAAGTACGATCAGTATTTTGGTGATTGCCAACATGGTGCATTATTTTGCAACTCCTTATCAGTTAGCGAAAAGTGCCTTATTAAAAATGAATCCCAACTGGGAAAATACAGCGAAGATGATGGGGGATAGTTGGCTTGATATAGTGATTCGAATCATTCTTCCAAATTCAAAGCGGACGATCGTTGAGATGGCTTGTTACTATTTTACAAATTCGATGGTTACGATCAGTGCAGTGGTGTTTCTGACAAGTGCCCGAACGATGGTGATCACGACCAAAATCAAAGAATTACAGCATTTCGGCAGATTCACAGAAATCTTTATCCTATCCATCCTATTATTGTTGATCAATTTAACTGCAAGAATACTTGCACAATCTATCATGAGGAGATTTGAAGCAAATGAAAAAATTAGTTCAAAAAGGGTTCATTTATCTGTCATTCGTCAGCGCTTTAGGAATTTTAGGGGCGTGTAGTACGTCAAATGCAAGTGAGAATGCCAATGACAACAATGAAAAAGTCATCATCTACACCAACGCAGATGAAGAGCCGGTTCAAATCATCAAAGATGTCCTTGATTCGAATGGATTTGAAAACCAATACTTGCTACAATCCTTCGGCACTTCGGAATTGAGCGGAAAACTTTGGGCAGAAGGCACAGATATTGAAGCGGATCTAGTGACAATGAGTACGTTCTATTTGGATGGTGTCCAAGAAAATGAACCGATATTCAAAGAATTGGCGTTAGAAGTCCAACCGATGGATGATCTGCCAAACTACCAAGCACCGATGACGACACAAGAAGGTGTCATTTTCTACAATACTCAAGCACTGAAAGAAGCGGAGTTACCTGTACCGACGAGTTTAGCTGATTTAGCTGATCCAATCTACGAAGGGCAACTAGCGATTTCTGATATCAACCATTCCTCAACAGCTTGGTTATTGTTCCAAGGATTGATTGATCAATATGGAGAGACAAAAGCGCAAGCGATTTTAGCCGATATTTATGACAATGCAGGCGACCATATAGAAGCGTCTGGTTCGGGTCCGTTGAAAAAAGTCCGCGTCGGTGAAGTGGCGTTGGGTTTTGGGTTACGTCATCAAGCAATCAAAGATAAAAATGAAGGATTGCCAATCGATTTTGTAGAACCAAGTGAAGGAACATACGCTTTAACAGAATCACTCGCGGTGATCGATAAAGGAGAAGCGACGAATCCTTTAGCCGAAAAAATGCTGAATGTGATCCTTAAAGAAGGTCGGGCAGATTTATTACAATTCTACCCAAGTAAACTTTATGAAACAGATGATCTATCGGGGGTTGAAACCGCAAAAAATCAAAAAGTCTTTCCGGAAGCATTAACCCCAGATCTACTAAAAAAACATGCCAGTCTAGTTGAATAGGAGAAAGAAAATGAGTGGAAAAACAAAGGTGATTGAACAGTATGAAAAAGAAATCAATCACAGTAAAATCAATTATAAATTATTGACACCAGGTCCTCTGACCACGAGTCGTACAGTGAAAGAAGCAATGCTTGTCGATCATTGTACATGGGATGATGATTTTAAAGTCATCACCCAGGCGATTCGTCAACGATTGCTTGATCTTGCTGGTGTCTCCAATGAGGCTTATACAGCTGTTTTGATGCAAGGAAGTGGCAGCTTTGCGGTTGAATCTGTGTTAAGTTCAGTTGTTGGCTCGGCAGACCGCTTACTGATCTGTACAAATGGTGCTTATGGCCAACGGATGGTTCAAATGGCTGAATACCACGGCATTGATCATGTGATTTATCAAGTGGCTGAAAATGAAATACCACAAGCTGAAAAAATCGAGGAACTATTAGTGTTACATCCTGATATTACTGCACTTGCAATGATCCACAGTGAAACGACTTCTGGTATTTTGAATCCTTTAGAAGAGATTTCAGCAGTGACAAAGAAACACAAATTGTGTTTTATCGTTGATGCAATGTCAAGCTTTGGTGGCATTCCGATCCCTGTTGGAGAGTTAGGAATCGATTTTCTTGTTTCGAGTGCAAATAAATGTATCCAAGGAGTGCCTGGATTTGGCTTTGTGATTTGTCAAAAAGAGCTACTAAAAAAAAGTGCCGGACAAGCACGCACGTTGAGTATGGATCTTTATGATCAATTTCGTGTGATGGACATTGATGGGAAGTGGCGTTTCACTTCGCCAACACATACTGTATTAGCGTTTTGGCAAGCGCTAGAAGAGTTGGCGGATGAAGGTGGTATCGATGCTCGCTATGACAGGTATCAGATGAACAATGAGCGTTTGCGTGAACGAATGGCGGAAATTGGGTTTGAAGCCTATGTTAGTGAGAATCAAGGACCTTTCATCACGTCATTCAAATATCCCGAGAGCATCCAATTCGAATTCCAAGCATTTTATGACTATTTAAAAGCACATGGCTACGCAATCTATCCTGGAAAAATCAGTGATACTGATTGCTTCCGGATTGGGAATATTGGTGAGATCTATCTGGAAGATATTGAAAAAGTAGCTGGGTTGATCCAGCAATATATGGAGGAACAAAAGTATGATTAATGTTGTCATCTTAGATTGGGCAGGAACAGCAGTCGATTTTGGTTGTATGGCACCGGTGGCGGCGTTTCGCGAAGCCTTTGAACATCAAGGGATCACTGTGACTGAACGAGAAATCAGAGAGCCGATGGGAATGAAAAAAATCGAGCATATCCAAATGATGCTAGAAATGCCTCGTATTGCTGAAAGTTGGTTAGAAACTCACGGACGTCAGCCTGAAACTACTGATATCGAGGCAATCTATGAAACATTTGAAGAAGTATTATTCCAACAATTGGCAAATCATGCAGAAGTGAAACCAGGTGTACTTGACACAGTCGCGAATTTACGTAAGCGTGGAATCAAAATCGGTAGTACGACAGGTTATACGAGTGAAATGATGGCAATCGTTGTTGCGAAGGCGAAAGAACAAGGGTATCAACCAGATCACATCGTCACGCCAGATGAAGTAGACGGCAAAGGGCGTCCCTCCCCAGAGATGTTATTAACGAACTTGAACTATTTTAAACAGGAAAATAGACAAGAAGTGTTAAAACTAGGAGATACGATCTCTGATATACTCGAAGGGAAGAATGCAGGAGTCCTTTCTGTGGGCGTAATTGAAGGAAGTTCACAAGCTGGTTATTCCTTTGACTCGTATCAGCAATTGTCAGCTGCTGAAAAAGAAAAACTTTTTGAACGGGTGCGTCAAGAATTTTTAGAAGCTGGTGCAGATCATGTGATCGATCGGTTTTCTGATTTGCCAAGACTCATAGAAATGATTGAAGAGAAGCAAGCTGTTATGAATTGATTCGTCCCACCATCAAGAGGTCTGCACAGAAGTGTTTAACCTCGAGCAATAAGGTGTCATCCACAAGAATTGTTCTTCAAATTTTTGTGGATGACACCTTTTTTTCGAAGAAGTTCCTTCTGTTTTTGCCGTTCATTCAGTTTTAAGTGGTGCGAGAGGGTGAATGGCCCACTTTTTTATGAAAAAAACAGCAGAATGTTGCAAAAAAATGCAAAATAGCGTATCTTAGATAAAAGGAGTGAGCATCATGTTGAAGGAAGAACGCATCCAGCGTATCAAAACAATGATTGATCAAGAAAAAAGTGCTTCGATCGAAGATTTAGCAGATCGCTTAGATGTGTCGAAAGATACGATTCGCCGCGACTTGATCCAGTTAGAAAAACAGCGCCAAATCAAACGGACCCATGGCGGTGCTTTAGCAATTCAAAAAGAAGCAACGATCTTTGATTATGAACAACGGTCAACGATCCTAAATGATGTGAAAAAACAAATGGCTGAGCAGGCGCTTGAAATAATGGCAGATCCTTCCTCGATCATCTTTGATTCTTCGACCACGGTGGAAGCAGTGATCAGAGAACTACCGGACAAAAAAATCCATGCGGTCACCAATTCTTTATCTCACGCTTTATTATTAGCTAATTATCCGAAAACAGCTATTTCATTATTGCCCGGTAGATTACACAAAGAACAGTTGTTTTTATTTGGAACGGAAACAGTGGAGCAGTTGAAAAATTATCAAGCAGACTATACGCTACTTGGCGTATTTGCATTGTCAAACGAAGGTCTGTTCATCCATACGGAGGAAGAAGGCTTAGTGAAACGCCAGATGATCCAACAAGGACGCAGGGTGATCGCGCTAGCGGATCATACAAAACTAGATAAAACTGGTTTTTATAAAGTTTGCGACTTATCAGCGATTGACTATTTGATCACGGATCAAAAGCCTCCTAAAGCATTAGCCAAAGCACTGACTGAGAACCACGTAGAACTCATAGAAGCGAGGAAGAATGAATGAAAAAAGAAAACATCCAGTTAACAACTATACCAAAACCAGCGATTTTTCCAGATGTTCCCCCTGTTTTTTTGACAGAGGACACGATCACCGAACGAATCAACAAAACGATCGAACGCATGAAAGCCGAAGCGATCGAACTATTGGTGATATACGCAGATAAAGAGCATGGTGGTAATTTTGAATATTTTACAGGCTTTATCCCGCGATTTGAAGAAGGATTATTGGTGTTAGATCAAACAGGCAAATTCACGATGATCCTTGGGAATGAGAATCTAAAAATGAATGCACATGCGCGGATCACTGCTGATTTGATCCATTATCCAGCATTTTCTTTACCGAATCAACCAATGGACCATGAACAAAATCTGTCAACTATTTTTGCATCATTAGAGGTAGCAGATAGAAAGAAAATCGGTTTAGTCGGTTGGAAGTTGTTTACGTCTACGACACAAGACAATAGCCAATTGTTCGATGTACCATTTTTTATCGTAGATGCGCTAAAACAAGCAACCACTGCGGAAACGGCTATCGTCAATGGCACTCATCTATTGATTGGTGAGGAAGGGGCGCGTGTCACGAACAATGCAAATGAAATCGCACACTACGAATATGGGGCAAATCTTGCTTCGTCTTGCATGCTACGTTCATTAGATGCCATTGAACCTGGTGTGAAAGAATCCGAGATCGGAGAGTTATTGCACGGACAAGGACAAGCGAATACAGTGATCACGATTGCTGCAACTGGACGCCGTTTTGAATTTGCGAATCTTTATCCGACAGCCAAAAAGATCCAATTAGGTGATCCGCTGTCATTGACGACAGGCTTCAAAGGTGGCTTATCCAGTCGTACAGGATTTGTGATCGAAGAAGAAGCTCAACTGCCAGCAGAACAAGCCGATTATCTTGATCGAGTAGCAAAACCTTATTATGCAGCTATCGTTAGTTGGTTAGAAGCCATCCATATCGGAATGAAGGGGGCAGATCTGTATCAGTTGATTGAAACAGTCTTGCCACAAGCGACCTATCACTGGCATTTGAATCTAGGACACTTGACGGCGGATGAAGAATGGTTAGCCTCACCCATTTATTCTGGTTCGCAAGAAATCATCAAGAGTGGTATGATCTTCCAATTAGATATTATTCCTTCTGTATCAGGATATACTGGAGTAAGTGCAGAAGAATGTGTGGCACTTGCAGATGAAGGATTGAGAAATGAATTGAAGGAGCAATATCCAGACATGTGGGAGCGGATCGTTGGACGTAAGCAATATTTAGCAGATGTCTTGAAGATTCATTTAAGTGAAGAATTGCTGCCTTTATCAAACACTGTCGGTTATCTCCGTCCGTTCTTTTTAGCCAAAGAAAAGGCATTCTGTGTAGCTCCAGTTGACTAAGCAAACCCTCTCCTTCTTGACAATCGAGTAATCTGGTTGGGAGGGGGATTTTTTTATTTAAATAAAAAAGAGTATTTTCGTTGGGCCTCCTTTATTGTATAATATGTAAACGATTTCTTTTGTGGAGGTAAAGATGGAAAAGGTTTTATTGATTGATAATGGACGTAAATATTTTTCGAAAGAACAATTGATCCGGATCATAAAAAAAACAAGTCAATGTCAATATACGGCAATTTCTTTTGCATTGGGAAATAATGGTTTACGCTTTTTACTGGATGACATGACGCTGATTGTCAAAGGAATAACTTATGCCAGTCAATCAGTCAAAGAAGCATTGATTGCAGGAACAAAACAGTATTATGATGATCCTAATGGTACTTATTTGACGGAAACAGAAATGACAGAGTTAGCTAGTGTGGCTAAGGCAGAAAACATGGAAGTGATCCCGCTGATCAATACGCCTGGACATATGGATGCGATTTTAACAGGAATGCAACAATTAGGTATTCAACATCCCTGCTATCAAACGTCCATTCGCACACTTGATCTGGACAATCAAGAAGCGGTCGCTTTCACGAAAGCACTGCTTGAAAAATATGTGAGCTACTTCTCAACGATAGCTAGTTCCTTCAATATAGGTTGCGATGAATTTGCCAATGATTTAACTGATGGCGGGTGGCGAGGACTCCAGCAGTCTGGCAAGTATCGAGATTTTGTCACCTATACCAATCAATTGGCTCAACTGGTTAAAACCTATGGGATGATTCCGATCGTATTTAACGACGGCATCTACTATGAGGAAAAAGAACAATTTGGTCGATTCGATCAAGACTTAATGATTGCCTATTGGACAGCGGGATGGGACAACTATCACGTCAGTTCTGCCGAATTTTTACTTGATCAAGGGCATCAACTAGTGAATACGAACGATCACTGGTATTGGGTCATCGGTCGAAAAACAAGTGAACAAGGACATTACTCCTTTGATACAGCAAAAACCGCACAAGCGACAATCTCAACATCCACTGTAGTTAGCGGTACTGAATTACCGGTGAAGGGGAGTATGGTCGGTATTTGGGCAGATGAGCCACAAGCAGAGTTTGTATTAACAGATTTATTTGAATTGCTAGAAACAAGTACTAATTAATAGTAAAGACAAAAAACTGTCGGTCAATGGAGTAAGCAGTTGCCTCATTAAACAGCAGTTTTTTTGTTATTTTTTTATGAAGTGAAATGAGTGCGCATTCATTTGAGCGGATTTTCATTCGTTTTTTTATTGACACAAGTAAATGAGTAGCGTATATTATTTTTGTAAATCGTAATCATTACTGTTTGCAATGGATAGAAAATTTGAGTAAAAGCCGAAATAAGTCCGCGATTGAATCATAAAAATAAGTGAAAGAAGGAAAAAAAGATGCGACAAAACATTACATTAGAATGCAAGGAAACCGGTGAACGGATCTATTTGACGAGTAAAAACAAAAGAAATACCCCTGAACGATTAGCGCTGAAAAAATATTCACCTAAGTTAAGAAAGAAAATGCTTTTTACAGAAGTGAAATAGTATGGAATGAATATTCGAGAAAAGGTGGGATAAAATGGAGAAGCAAGATCTTTCAAGTGCATACAGAAGATTGAAAAGCCCGAATATCAAAACACGAAAACGTGCGCTCAAAATCATCCAACAATCAAAAAGAATGAAGAATAAATACTAATAGTAGTAATATGATTGGTTTCAATACAACTCCTTTTTTTTACTGTATAACGATGATAAAAAACGTGTTATACTATTCAAAAATAAAGGGGGCGAAACCAATCGATATCAAGTATACCTATGCAACGATCAAGGATCTACCGCGAATTGTTGACATTTATAATCAGTCTATCGCATCGAAGCAAGCAACGGCGGACCTAGAACCGATAACGGTTGACTCGAGAATCCCTTGGTTTGAAGCGCATCATCCTGACACCAGACCGCTTTGGGTGATGTATCACGACGATCATATCGTCGGTTGGATCAGTCTTAGTGATTTTTATGGTCGGCCTGCGTATCAACAAACAGCTGAAATCAGTATTTATCTAGACCCGGTGACACGTGGTCATCATTTAGGCAAGGCCGCACTTGCCTTTGTGGAAACTCAACTGCATCGTTTAAAAATCCAGACAGTGCTGGCATTTGTTTTTGATGTAAATCAGGCGAGTAAAAAGTTATTTCTCAAAAATGGATATGCCATTTGGGGACATTTGCCAAAAATTGCCAACATGGGCGATCAAGAAAATGACCTGATCATTCTAGGAAAAAAATATTAAAATCAATAAAAAAGCATACATTTTGTCCATGTGACAAAAATGTATGTCTTTTTTTTTGCTTCTTACTACACAAATGACTCATTAAGTGCTAGACTAATAAATGAAACAGGTGTAAATATCTGTATTAATATTATTTCTATTTATTATGTAATGACCATGTAAATAGCGTTGAAAAGGAAGATGTCTCATGTTGGTTAAGGAAAAACAAGGTTTAGAAACTGTATCAGAAGAAGTGATTAAAGAAAAACAAGGTTCAACAACTGTAGTAGAAAGTTTAATCAATCATCAAGTTGATTACGTATTCGGTATTCCAGGAGCGAAAATCGATGGAGTATTCAATGAATTAGAAGATCATGGTCCAGAGTTGATCGTGACGCGTCATGAGCAAAATGCCGCCTTTATGGCGCAAGCAATTGGTCGTATTACTGGAGAACCAGGTGTGGTGATTGCGACAAGTGGGCCAGGTGCGAGTAATCTAGCAACCGGACTAGTCACAGCGACAGCAGAAGGTGATCCTGTGTTGGCAATCGCAGGGCAAGTAAAACGAAGTGATTTATTAAAATTAACACATCAAAGCATGAACAATGCCGCGTTGTTTGAACCAATCACAAAATATAGTGCAGAAATCCAAGATCCTGAAACAATTTCAGAAATTATCGCTAATGCCTACCGAATGGCAAAGAGTTCGAAAAAAGGCGCTAGTTTTATCAGTATCCCTCAAGATGTGGTGGATGCACCCGTCAAAAGTGATGTTATCAAACCATTACAAGATCCTAAATTAGGCTCAGCTTCTTCAGGAGATATCGACTACTTGGTTGAACGGATTCGTGAAGCGAAGTTACCCGTATTGTTAGTTGGAATGCGTGGATCAAGTAAAGATGAAACAGCAGCCATTCGTCAACTTGTTGAAAAAACAGGATTGCCTGTGGTAGAAACTTTCCAAGCAGCCGGTGTGATTTCTCGTCAATTAGAAGACCACTTTTTTGGTCGAGTAGGTCTATTCCGCAATCAACCTGGAGATATGCTGTTAAAACGGAGTGATTTAGTAATTGCGATTGGTTATGATCCAATCGAATATGAAGCGAGAAACTGGAATGCTGAAAAAGATGCTAGAATCATCGTCATTGATGAAACACCAGCTGAAATCGACAGTTACATGCAACCAGAACGTGAACTAATCGGGGACATTTCTGCAACATTAGATTTACTGACAGAGTCATTAGAAGAAACACAAGTATCGGCAGATGCGCAAGAATATTTAAATACGTTGCAAGAAAAATTGAAGGCACGAGATATCTGTGAAACCAGTAGTGAAGACGGGATCTTACATCCTTTAGAAGTAATCAATACACTGCAATCGAAAGTAACGGACGATATGACTGTGACGGTTGATGTAGGTAGTCATTACATTTGGATGGCCCGCCACTTTAGAAGTTATGAAGCCCGTCATTTGCTATTCAGTAATGGCATGCAAACATTAGGAGTCGCACTTCCTTGGGCAATCTCTGCTGCACTGGTTCGTCCAAATACGCAAGTAATCTCTGTGTCAGGAGACGGTGGCTTCTTATTTTCTGCCCAAGACTTAGAAACAGCTGTGCGTAAAAAATTGAAGATCATTCATTTGATTTGGAATGATGGTCGTTATAATATGGTCGAGTTTCAAGAAATCATGAAATATGATCGAGCATCAGGGGTTGATTTTGGTCCAGTTGATTTTGTTCAATATGCCGAAGCTTTTGGAGCTAAAGGTCTGCGAGTAAGCAATGCAGAAGAATTAGCATCTGCCTTAGAAGAAGGATTTGCTACAGAAGGGCCAGTCATCATCGATATCCCGATTGACTATCGAGATAATGAAAAATTAGGTGAAACGATCTTACCAGACCAATTTTACTAAGGGGATGTTCAGATGACAGAGAAAGTATTATATCAACATGGTACATTAGGTGCGCTAATGGCGGGACTGATGGACGGTACTACTTCCATTGCGGAGGTCTTAAAGTACGGTACACTAGGCCTTGGAACATTGCATGGGTTAGACGGCGAAGTGATATTTTTAGACGGTGAAGCCTATCAAGGTAGATCAGATGGCGCATTGATCCATTTGTCCGGAGAAGAGTCCACTCCTTATGCGGCAATCACTGCATTTTCAGCGGATCGTTCATTTGCAGTCAAACAGCTATCTAGCGAAGCGATAAAAGAACAAATCCTGAAGGACGAAGCAGGGAAAAATCTCTTTTTAGCTGTCAAGATCAGCGGTTTATTTAAAGATATGCATATCCGGATCATGCCGAAACAAGAGAAACCATACCGACGCTTAGCGAAGATCTCAGAATCCCAGCCAGAGTTCCATCAATCAGATATTCAAGGGACCATTGTTGGGTTTTATACACCGGAATTATTTCAAGGGGTGGCTGCTGCAGGCTTCCATTTGCATTTTATTGACGATGAGAAAACATTTGGAGGGCATATCCTTGATTTTGATGTGTCGCAAGGAACAGTAGAAATCAGTCAAATGGAATCTTTGATGCAACATTTTCCGACAAATGATCCGACTTTTATCCAAAATGAAATCGACTATGCAGATCTAGCTGCTGAAATCGAGCAAGCAGAATGATCTAGTCATTAAGAATGAAAAACAAATCATGGCATTGCTCCTTGAATTAGGCTATAATTTTGGGCATAGAAGGAGTGAGTTTGGATGTTATGGACAGAAAAAGAAAAAAGAGATGCTTATGAAATTTTGCTACTCCAACAAAAAGGACTTTTAGAAGCAGAAGACAACTGGTTGGCTAATTTAGCTAATTCCTCTGCATTATTGAATGAAACATTACCTCAAACAGTCTTTGCCGGCTATTATTTATATGATGGACAAGAATTGATTTTAGGCCCTTTCCAAGGTAGAGTGTCATGTACCCGTATCAAAATGGGAAAAGGTGTTTGTGGCGAAGCAGCAGAAAAACAAAAAACATTGATCGTTGCGAACGTGAAAACCCATGAAAATTATATTTCATGTGATTCAGCCGCACAATCTGAAATCGTAGTACCTATGATCAAAGAAGGTCAATTGATCGGAGTACTTGATATCGATTGTGGTGTGACCGAGGGCTACGATGCTTTAGATCAAGAATTTTTGGAACAATATGTTGAGTTATTGTTAGGTGATTTTCCTGTAAATGTTATGAAATAAAGTGAAAAAGAGTTGAAAAAAGGTGTTTGATCACTTTTTTTCAACTTTTTTTTAGTTTATTGAATATTTTTGTTTTCATAATCTAATTTTAATGTTATTATCATTTTATAAAATATTAAAGAACCAAGAGGAGAATGAGTTATGACAAGCGAAACAATCGTTTTAGGACAAAAATATGTATGTCATCCAATCGGCATCAAAAATAAAGTAGTTGGAGAAGTAATCGGAAAATTAGAAAACTGTGTGATTATGAGTGTAGAGGAATATGATCGTACAGATCACTTAGATATTCTAGAGAAATGTGGGAAAGTTGTCGCAAAATATACAGATATCTTTGAGTTGAGTCCCGTTGAACAGGTCTTTCAGTCACCAACCAAGCTGTACACACAAGCAATGGTATCTTAAAGTGATGAATACGCCTATCGCCTAGCAGGAAGTCTGATTTGAATAAGCTATTGTTAATTATCAGACTTCCTTTAATTTGCATACATAATAGAAGCAATTGAACATTCATACATAATCGTTAAGAAATAGAATACTTGAATACAGACAGTTGAAGAAGAGGCAAGTTAAAAGGGAAAATAACTTTTAACTTGCTTCTTTTTCTTTTTACTTTACAAAAGGAAGTAAATGATTTATATTATTGACAAGTCAATAATTGATTAGTCAATGATAGTAGGAGGCAACATTATGGAGCTGAGAAAGTTAAGTCAATTGCTTTATCAGATAAAAATCATCAGTCAAGAAGGAACAGCTTTATTTGAAAAAGAAACTGGATTTAGTTTAACGAGGTACGAGATCTTGATGTTCTTACAAGAAAACGGGGAATGTTTGCAAAATAAGTTACAGAGCGATTTAAAAATCGATTTGGCAGCTATTTCACGTCATCTAAAGATATTAGAACAAAAAGGATATGTGATCAGAAAAAGAAATGAGAACAATAATCGTGAAGTATTCGTTTCTTTGTCCGATAAAGCAGTGAATGAATTGACCGAGTGTGAAAAAAATCATCAAGAATCAGATGACTCCCTGTGTGTTTCGCTATCAGATGAAGAAATCGATCAACTGACTAAATTACTAGATAAATTATACTAAAAATCAAAACGAAGAAAGAAGCGGTTAAGTAATGAATAAAACTCTAGCAAACAATGATTTTTCTGATATCGTCTTTGGCAGAAAATCAATCCGTGTGTACGACGAAAATGTGAAAATCCCTCATGAAGAAATGTTGGAAATGATCCAAGAAGCAACAACAGCACCATCTTCTGTGAATCTACAACCTTGGCGCTTTGTAGTAGTTGAAAGCGAAGAAGCAAAAGCGAAATTGAAACCATTGATCCGTTTCAACACAAAACAAAATGATACGTCATCTGCCATGGTCTTGATTTTTGGTGATATGAATTGCTATGAATACGGAGAAGAAATCTATGATCAAGCTGTGGAAGAAGGCAAAATGCCAGCAGAAGTTCGTGACGAACAACTAGCAGCGATCATTCCTTATTACAAAAATTTCACACGTGAACAAATGAATGACGTAGTGAAAATCGATTCAAGCTTAGCAGCTATGCAATTTATGTTAACTGCACGTAGCCATGGGTATGATACAAATCCAATCGGCGGATTTGAAGCAGACCAATTAGCAGAAGCTTTCGATTTGGACAAAGAACGCTATGTCCCTGTAATGATCTTGTCAGTTGGTAAAGCAGTCGATCAAGGCTACGAATCTGTTCGTTTAGCTTCAGAAAAAATCACTTCTTTCAAATAGAAAGAAAAAGGAGACGGACGAATGATCATCATCAATGCAAAATTCACTATCAAAGAAGCAAAGCGCGCTGAATTTTTAGAAGAAGCGACACAATTGATCGAAGCGACTAGAAAAGAAGACGGCTGCTTGAGTTATCAATTGTATGAGTCAACGGAACAAGTAAATGTCTTTGTGATGGTTGAAAATTGGCGGGATGAACAAGCAATCGAAGGACATAACCAAAGTCCATTGTTGCAACAATTGTTCAAAAACATGCCTGAATATGCAGAAAAAGAAACAGAATTGAATGTCGCGAAAACACTTGCTTAAAACAATTCGCTGAAACGTTCTTTTGCGATCGAAGCAGCTAAAGTAGAATGAACGTTCACTTTAAGAGGGAGCAAGAAAAGTCTAATGTCTATTTATCCCTTAGACCTTTCTTGCTTCCCTCAAGAAGTGAAGCATCTACTTGAAAAGCAATCAACCATATTGAAAAAAAACTACATATGTGGTATATTATGTAAGTATCTTGAAAATACCGTAACCCATTTTATTAAGGGGACGTTACGGATTCGACAGGCACAGTTCGAGCTTGAATTGCGTTTCGTAGGTTACGTCTACGCTAAAACGTTACAGTTAAATATAACTGCTAAAAACGAAAACAACTCTTACGCTTTAGCTGCCTAAAAACAGTTAGCGTAGATCCTCTCGGCATCGCCCATGTGCTCGAGTAAGGGTCCTAACTTTAGTGGGATACGTTTCAACTTTCCGTCTGTAAGTTGAAAAAGAGAACATCAGACTAGCGATACAGAATGCCTGTCACTCGGCAAGCTGTAAAGCGAACCTCTAAATGAGTTGACTATGAACGTAGATTTTTAAGTGGCGATGTGTTTGGACGCGGGTTCGACTCCCGCCGTCTCCATTCGGAGAAATCATATAAGTAGCAAAAACACTGTTGTACCAGCGATTGTACAGTGTTCTTGCTACATTTTTTTGTTTTGACTCCGGTTTTGACTCCGGTCAGCTCATTGCTAGATAGTTGGCAAAGTTAACTGCCGTCTCATCACGCTTTTCTGGAGAAACATGAGTATAGATATTCATAGTCGTTTGGATATCCCAATGACCTAAGCGAGATTGGACGTTCTTATATGTTTTGCTGGTTTCGATAATGAAGAACATCAGGATTTTTATTTTAAGTATTAAGTATTGACTATTCCAACTAAATAGAAAAAATTCTTGTGCTAAAAAATTAGTATGAAAAAATCTATCTATTGATTTGATCAAATTGCTATGATATATTATATTTAACGAAGGGCGCGATGCCTAGGAAAATAGTCCCATTCCATATTTTTTATGGATTGGGGCTATTTTTCTATCATTTTGAAGGGATAATAATATGGGAGAAAAAATTTTTTTGTCTTTGGAAGAACAAATAAAAAAACTTGAGTCTCGAAAACTTAGGTTTAGAAATGATGAAGAAAGAAAAGATGCAATATATACATTGCAAAATAATTCATATTATTCACTAGTTAACGGATATAAAGATTTTTTCAGTATTATAGATAAAAATGGGGAAGATGATTATCAATACGTACTATTTGTAGATTTAAGAGATACATATGATTTTGATAAAGAACTTTCAGCATTGATTTTTAAATACTTATTGAGAATTGAAGATTCTATTAAAGCTATATTTTCATACCATATTGGCAAACATTATGGACATAAAAACCATGATTATCTTGATCGAAAAAAATATAGAAAAGGTAGTTTTGTAAAAAAAGAACAAAAATACGAAATTGAGATTTTATTAGAAAAATTAAATCGAACTATTGATAGGGAAAGAGATTTACAGATAAAGCATTATTCCAATATGTATGGCTATGTACCACCATGGGTATTGGCGGGTTGTTTATCTATGGATACTCTTATGTATTGGTATAAGCTATCTGATAGACAAATAAAAGAGCAAACTGTTAAAACTAGGATGTATGATTTCAGCCAGTACCCGTTTTACCACATAACTGATATAGAAGAAAATCTGGAATTCTTTGTAAATCTAACTACAATCATAAAAGAATATAGGAATCGTGCTGCACACAGTAATAGAATCATTAATCATCGCTCTAGACACAATATCAAAATCCATCTTTTAGAGTTATACGCACTTGAAAGAAAAGAAATTAGAAGCTTATATACAAAGGGGATATTAAAAAATGATATCTCTTCTTTATTCGTTACTATAACCATTATGTTATCAAAGAGACATACAATTAGGAACAACTTCATAAGAGAACTTGAGGCGCTATTTTGTAATTTTAAATTAGCTAATCCCAATCTATATACGAGAGTAACTAGTAAGGTTAGGCTTGATTACGATTTTTCAGAACTATTAAGAGATATAATTTAATTTTTAAAAGTTTTTGTATGAGTATTTCAGGACATTTTTTCCGTTCTTTCTTACTAATATGCTATGTTTTTTAAAACTCTCGATTAAACTGACTTCAGCAGTAACATTCAAATCTATATTAGAATTATTTTGTGTACATAATTAAAACATATTAAAAAAATGAGCAAAATATTCCATTGCATACTCTATCCATAATTATAAGTATCTTTTTTTTAAAAGGATTTTTCTTTCAAAGTTTTTTCTGAGGACAAATTGTACTTTTCTTAATAATAGATATTTATAGTTAGTCATACTATAAAGCTGTCAAATAAATTCTATAAAAATTTCCACTAGGTTTAACCATCATAAAAAATAGTAAAAACAAATTATTATATGAAGCGACGTCTATATGGAGAAAATAAAAAATGTTTTTTTATTGTATTTTCTTTTTTTGAGACGGGAAATCATCGTTTCTTTGCGTATAATAGAGCTGAAGGATAAATTGTGATATTATGATCAATTACTTTTTTAATTGAATAAGTAAAATGCAGGTCATAGTGTATTTTTTAACCTATGGATGCTCTAGGCAGGAGGAAAGAAAATGAGAAATGAGAAGATATTGGCGATCGATGAAGATCTAACATTTAGAAGAATGATTTGGAAGGCCTTACAACCAGCTGGTGTATTGATCTATCAAAGTGATTCCGTCGAAAAAACACTGGATATCATGTCTAGAGTGACTTTTGATCTATATCTCTTAGATATTCGTTTAGCCCATCAAACAGATGGCTACCATATTGTGCAACTCATCCGAGAGCAAGACAGTCTTTCTCCCATCGTTTTTTTTACCGAACAACAAAATGAGATTGAAATTATCACTGGCTTGGAGATGGGAGCAGATTATTACATCACTAAACCATTCAATCCGACACTGCTAAAGGCGCAAGTTCTCGCTATTTTGGACAGACATAAGGTGCTTAAAGAACAAACGACCCAGTGCAAAAAAAATAAAATCAGTATAGGTGATTTTTGCTTTGACAAAGCGCTTTATCGTTTATATAAAAAAGGCAGATCTATTGAGTTGTCTTCAAAAAAAATCAAGCTGATGCAATTCTTTATAGAAAATCCCGAACAGGTTTTTTCAAAGGAACAAATTTATCAAAGTGTTTGGAATGACAGTGAGCTGGATGCCAATACCATTATGGTTTTTATCAATCACTTACGAAACAAAATCGAAGATGATCCAAAAAATGTCCAGTACCTCAGAACGGTTAGAGGACTTGGCTATATTTTCTTACCCTCTGGTAAAGAAAGTAATCCTTCTAATTGAGCGAAAAAAATACCTAATGAAAGTAAATCTGCTGCACCACCAGGGCTTAGATTGCGTTTGGTCAATCGTTGATCATAGATTGTTAATTCATCAAGTAGCTGCCTCCATGGAAGATTTGCTTGATGGATTTTTTTTGTTTCTTGTTGTACTTTCTGCCACTCCTGAATACCGCCGCGGTGAAGTAGATTCCCGTCTTCGATTTCACTCATCAACAAAACCAAGGCACGGAGAAAGACTTCATCTGGCGCATGATAGTTTGCTGAACGTAAGTAAGGGAGAAGAATGGAAGTAAGGCTAGGATAACACTGAGCAGCTTCGCCACGAACACCTGAAATACCGTGCATCAAAAAAAGCTCTTCCCCATGTGTCCGCTGTGTTTTCCGTGTTAAGCCGTGAAAATCCTCTCTGATCAAATCATGGGTCAGTTCTCCTGTAAGATTTAAAATTTGCTCCGTCTGTGTGACGTTTAATGGAAGTCTTTGGATAAAACGTTGTTGCATGTGCCAACCGATCGCGCCTAAAATGACCGCAAACGAAAAATTCGCTCCTTTATGTGTATTGATATCATTCGTTGCGGCAAGCATTGCTTGTTCTGCCTGATACCCGATGCTTCTTAGCTTTTCAAATAATGATTTCGTGTTCCCTTTATGAGTAAAACCTGCTTCGATATATTTTTGGAAAAACGGTGTTAACGTTTCTATACTTATTTGAAATGTTTGAAAATCCATATCATTATGCGCGCCATTTGAAATAGGATCGACTAGTCCTGGTTTTGGACTCAATGCTACTTCATAACGCAATGCGTACGTTGCAGTTTCTGCGATCGTACCTATCAGTGTATGATCAGTCAATTTTTCTACGCTCCATTTCAGCTAAAATAAATTGTAATGAACGATCTAAATGCTCGTGGGTGATCAAGGTGATTTGTTCTGCGTTTTTTGTTTGCATCCCGCGATAGATCAGCCAATGTTCTTCAAGGGCTTTATCTCTACGTCTGGATGAACGAATGGCGATATCGCGAAAATAAACGAGGTAAGCTTGTAACTCTAAGACAATGGATTTTAAACGGAGCATTTGGCTTTTCTCGTAAATAAACATATTGAAGTCTGAAAAATTTTGCAAGACTTTTTCTGTTTGATCTGCTTGATTGTAGCTTTCACCGCGTAACAACAGTTCTTTTAGTTCAATGAAGTCGTCTTTTGTCATCTGATTCATTGCTTTGATCGTGGCAAGGGTATCTAAAGATTTACGGATATCATAGATTTCGTAAGCATCTTTTATGCGAATACCTTTGACGACGATACCAATCTTAGGCACGTGTTCAACTAATTTTTCATTGACTAATTGCTTCATTGCTAAACGTATGGGTGTACGGCTGATATTCAATTCTTCCGCTAAGACTTTCTCATTGATCCGTGTATTTGCAGGAACATCGCCAAGAATGATCGTTTTACGAAACGCTTCATAAATAAGTGCATTCAATGTTTTATTTTGAGTTAGATCCAAATTTTTTCTTAATGCTTCAACTACTTGCTTCATTTTTTCTCCCCATTTCTACTTAGACATTAAGTTCCTGTTCTAAGTTTATCATGCTTTCCAACCCTCAAGAGAACGAACCAAAAAATATATCAATAGTAATCAAAATGGCTCCTTCACTTTGGCAGAATGTGAAAATTAGTATTCCAATAATGAAGGAGCCGTTCGTTGAGTTAGTCACTCTTGCTGGCACGATTGGTTTTTATTGTGGGATATAAAATGGCATATGTCCAAAAAGAATAATTGTGACAACAAAAATGGTAAAAATACCTAAGGCATATTTTCCAGCTTCTCTTTGCCATTTTCCCATATCCAATCCTGTCAAACGTAACAAGAGATAGATAAAAGCCACTAACGGACTTAGCAAATGGAAGGCTTGACCCATCAAAGAGGCGAGAGCCATTTGCATATTTGTAAAGCCATAGGCATGACCGGCTTCTGCTAAAACGGGTAATACACCGAAATAAAAACCGTCATTTGAAATAAAGAAAGTACCTGGCGCTGAAATCAAGGCGATAACTAAGCCCCAGAATCCTGCTAGTTGTTTTGGAATAAGATAAGTAAAGCTATTCGCGAGTGCTTCAGCCATACCGGAACCTTGGAAAAGCCCCATGAAAACTCCCGCTGCAAAAACTAAAATCACGACTTGCACCGCATCGCCGCCATTTGCACCAATACGTGCGGATTGATCTTTTAGATTAGGGTAGTTGACCATTAAGGCAATACATGTTCCTACTAAAAATAATAAAAGAGGTGGTAAGGCAATCGAAGAGATAAACGAGCTAGCAACTAACCAAGCAATCAACACGATCGTTAGTACACCGTTGAATACAAAATTTTTAGGACAGCGTATTTTTGCCGTTTCAGGATCAGTGATTTTAGTGATTTCTTCAATTTCCTCATTTGATAATTGGGTAATACCTAAACGGTCACGTTCTTGTTTTCCCATCCGGCGTGCAACGAAAAAGATGACATAAAGCAAAGACAAGATCATTCCAGGAGCTAAGTAAGACAAGATATCCGCATCGACTTCCAATACTGCCATCGCTCGAGCGGTCGGTCCACCCCAAGGTAATAGGTTCATGATGGTATTTTGAAGAATGATCAATACCCCTAAGTTCATCATTTTCATGTTTAATTTTTTATAGATAGGAATAAAAGCAGAACAGCAAATCAACGTAGTCGTTGTCCCATCGCCATTCAGCGAAACGGTTGCGGCAACGATCGCAGTTGCCATTAAAACCTTCATTGGATCGCCTTTGGCAAAATAAATCATTTTTTTAGTGATTGGATCAAATAGACCAGCGTCTAACATGATTGAAAAATATAAAATGGCAAATAATAGCATGATTCCTGTATTTGAAGTTGTTTTGATGCCTTCTAATACAAAATCGCCAATATTTCCTTTCTTTGAAGCACCAGAAATCATTGCAACTAAGGTAAATAAAAGTGGAATAACCACAAGGGAAGTAAACGGAGACATTTTCTTTTTCATGATGACATACATGAAGATAATGATCATTGCATAAGATAAAACGGTTAATAACATACGCTTCTCCTTTTCTGATTGTATTGTTTGTAAGCGGTATCAAAATTAGGTGGGTAGAAAACCATTCTAAGGACAGAAAGAGTTGTGTTTTTCTAAAATTGACGCCTCCTTGACGACTTTAGGATAAGCAATATTTTAATGGGAAGATAGATGAAGGGAGAAAAAAGAACATAAAAAAAACAATTTGGTCTACCTAATCTTATCGAAGGCTTAATAGTACCTTAACAGAACATTAATTCATTGGAAAAAGCTTTTATATCAATGTTTGTATTGTTTTTTCTCCCTTGATTCAAGAAAAAGAAACAACAAAAAAACAATCTTCTATCAGTTTGGAAAACATAATTGGTTGAATCATCCTATAATAAAAATAAGGACAGAAAAGAAGAAAGGAGCAAGAAAGATGTGGCTGTTTACCAAACGAACAAATAAGCAACAACCAGCAGTGGAGCCCACCCCCTCAGTAGTAGAAGGGAACAAAGAGAAGAAGGATAAATTGAAATCGGTTCCTGCATATATTGATGCTGCGCCAGCTGATGTTCAGCTTGTCAGTGTGGTAGCTGCAAGTTTAGCAGCAGAATATGATCCGGAGAGTCGATTCATCATCAAAAAAATCAAACAGAGAAATCCGGAAGCAATTTTGGTTTCACTAATTGCTACAGGTGTAGCAGCGGGAACCAATCCAAATAGTCAGTTTATTATACGAAAAATAGCCAAAAAATAAATGCTTTGGAGGAGAAAAAATGTTACGGAAATTCAAAATATCAATTGATGGAAAAGAATATTTAGTGGAAATGGAAGAAATCGGTGGAAGTCCGCAAACGAATCCAGTCCCAACACCAGAACGATCTACACCAGTTGAAGTGGTCGCACCAGCAGATGTTTCAACAACTGTACCAGAAACGAAATCCTCAGTCGAAGCGGGAGCGGATGCGATGACTTCGCCGATGCCAGGCACGATTTCTCGTCTGTTAGTTACAGTTGGGGAGGCAGTGGAAATCAATCAGCCTTTGATGATTTTAGAAGCGATGAAAATGGAAAATGAAATCGTTGCTGGAAGAGCTGGTCAAGTGACTGGTATCCATATCAGTCAAGGAGAAATGGTGAATCCTGGTGATCCGCTCATCACGATCAGTTAAATGTTCGCTTTGAAAACAGAGTCGTTTTGGCGATTCTTAATATTCAATATTAAGTAAAAAGGAAGTGACATGTGTGGAAACACTTATTGAAGGAGTTATTGGCATGGGGCAAGAGCCGGGACGCATCGTGATGATGGTGATTGGCGGAGTCCTCATGTACCTTGGGATAAAAAAAGAATATGAACCAACGTTACTCGTACCGATGGGGTTAGGGACGATCTTAGTCAATTTCCCTAATTCAGGGGTGCTGAGTGCCGGGGGTGAGGCCGGCGCATTCCAAATTTTGTTTGATATGGGGATTACGACGGAGCTATTTCCGCTCTTATTATTCATTGGTATTGGTGCAATGATCGATTTCGGCCCCTTGTTACAAAATCCATTTTTATTACTCTTTGGAGCCGCCGCACAATTTGGGATTTTCTTTACGATCATCGTAGCGATCCTATTAGGTTTTGACTTGAATGATGCAGCTTCTATTGGCATCATCGGAGCAGCGGATGGACCAACTTCCATTTTTGTCGCGAACACGTTGAATTCGAAATATATGGGTGCCATCATGGTGGCTGCCTATTCGTATATGGCGCTCGTGCCAATCATTCAGCCAGTTGCGATCAAAGCTGTGACGACTAAAAAAGAGCGACGTATTCGAATGAATTATCGTGCAGGGGAAGTGTCGCAAACAGCAAAAATTCTTTTTCCGTTAGTTATTTCAGTCGTCGCTGGTTTGATTGCGCCTGTTTCTTTGCCACTTGTTGGCTTCTTGATGTTTGGGAACTTGTTACGAGAATGTGGCGTATTAGATCGTTTGTCGATCACTGCTCAGAATGAGTTAGTCAATCTCATCAGCATATTATTAGGGATCGCCATTTCGGTCAAAATGCAGTATGAAGAATTTTTACAGATCGATACGTTGATGGTTATCGGTCTAGGATTGGTTGCGTTCATTATGGACTCGATCGGTGGAGTATTATTTGCTAAATTATTAAATTTATTCCGAAAAGAGAAAATCAATCCAATGATCGGAGCAGCAGGAATCTCTGCTTTTCCAATGTCTAGTCGCGTCATTCAGAAAATGGCAACAGAAGAAGACCCACAGAACTTTATTTTGATGCACGCAGCTGGAGCCAATGTATCTGGTCAGATTGCTTCAGTGATTGCCGGTGGCTTATTGCTCGCCTTATTAGTATAAGAAAGGAGAATAAACGATGTCAGCAGATTTAATCAAATCTCTTGAACTACTAGTTTTAGGATGGGGTGGCGTGTTCGTTGTTATCTTGATCATTTATCTCGCATCAATGCTACTCAGTCGCTTGTTTCCAGTAAGAAAATAAAAAGAAGGTCTGGTACATGTATACAATCAAAAGATTATGGGTGGAAAAGGATGCTCAAGTCTATCGACAATGGATGGAGTTGATCGAAAAATCCGGTCTCACACTGAATGAAAAAGTTGACTATACCGTTGGGATCTATCAAGAAGAGCGGCTGATTGCAACCGGTTCTTATGAGCGAAATATTTTAAAATATTTAGCTGTTGCGAAAGATTTCCAATCAGAAAATTTATTGACGAAGATCATTCAGCAATTAATTGATCATTTATCTGAAGAAAACAAAAGGCATTTCTTTGTCTACACAAGTCCTAGTAATCACCCGATTTTTCATGCCATGGGATTTAAAGAGATCATTGCCACTGAAACCATATTGTTTATGGAACAAGGTACACCTGACTTTCAAGAATATCTTGCCTTGTTGAAGGCAAAAAAGAAAAAAGGCACAGGCTGTGGCATTGTGATGAATGCCAATCCTTTTACAAAAGGGCATCAGTACTTGGTAGAATGTGCAGCCAAACAAGCAGACCAAGTCTATCTTTTTATCCTTTCAGAAGATCGTTCAGAATTTTCCTTTTCCGATCGTTTAGAGATGGTCAAGCAAGGGGTCGCGCATGTAAAAAATGTCACGATTTTGCCGACAGAAGATTATCTGATTTCTTCCGCCACATTTCCTGCCTATTTTTTAAAGGAACATGCTACAGAAGAAGCGGCAAAAGCGCAAGGTACTTTGGATGCGCACCTTTTTAAAGAAAAAATTGCACCGATACTTGCAATTGAAAGTCGATTTGTCGGTGAAGAACCGTACTCTAAGGTAACTGAAATCTATAATGAAACGTTGAAAAAGGTATTTGGAGAATCGCTTTCTTTGATTGTCCTACCGCGAAAATGTATCAAAAACGAAGCAATCAGTGCAACAAAAGTCCGAAAAGCCTTACAAGAAGATGACGTGCAGACATTACAAGCGTATTTGCCTGCTTCGACTTATCACTATATCAAAAATCATAAACGTAATAGAGGTGACAGGAAGTGAAAATTTATCAAAGTGCAGTGGCTGGAACAATTGAATCCAGTGATATCATGATCACGATCGATCCAAAGATAGAAAAAGGGATTGAACTTTCCTTGACAAGCAATGTCGAAAAACAATTTGGTCACCAAATCAGAAAAGTCATTATGGACACCCTACAACAGTTGGGCATTGAAGCAGCCAAAGTAACAGCTGTCGATAAAGGTGCGCTTGATTGCACGATCCAGGCAAGGACAATTACAGCAGTCCATCGAGCTGGAAAGCAAGATCGCTATGATTGGAAGGAGATCAATTCATGGAACGTTTAAGGAGAACGATGATGTTTGTCCCTGGTGCAAATGCAGCGATGCTGAGAGATGCACCATTATACGGTGCAGATTCACTCATGTTTGATTTGGAAGATGCCGTATCTTTAAAAGAAAAAGATTCGGCACGTTTGCTTGTTCATTTGGCATTAAAAACATTTGACTACAGCAAAGTAGAAACGGTCGTTCGAATCAACGCATTGACGGCTGGGGGTGACCAAGACATAGAAGCAATGGTATTAGCAGGGATCGATGTCATTCGCTTGCCAAAAACAGAAACCGCACAAGACATCATCGAGGTCGATCAGGTCATCACTTTAGTGGAAGAAACCTATCAAATCCCAGTGGGAACCACAAAAATGATGGCAGCGATCGAATCTGCAGAAGGGGTATTGAATGCAAGAGAAATCGCTAAAGCTTCCAAACGGTTAGTTGGCATCGCGTTAGGTGCCGAAGATTATGTGACCAATATGAAAACCCAACGATATCCCGATGGACAAGAATTGTCTTTTGCTCGAAATATGATCCTTCATTCCGCCCGAGCTGCTGGTATTGCAGCAATCGATACTGTCTATTCAGATGTTGAAAATGTTAAGGGATTTCAAGCAGAAGTCCGTCTGATCAAACAACTAGGCTTTGATGGGAAATCAGTGATCAACCCACGTCAGATTCCATTAGTCCATGCTCTTTATGAACCAACAGAAAAAGAGATCCAAGCAGCGAAAGAAGTGATCTGGGGCATCCAAGAAGCAGAAGCAAAAGGTTCAGGCGTGATTTCTGTGAATGGCAAGATGGTGGATAAACCAATCGTCGAGCGAGCAGAAAGAGTGATTGCTCTTGCCAAAGCGGCGAAGTTGATCCGAGAGGAGGAGATCTAGAAATGGATGTAAATAAAGTTGGTAAAGAGATTCCACAATCAGCAACAGTTGCTCACCGTCTGTACGAAGGTGAGTTGGTCCATATTGAACCATTCAAAGAAGCCAGTAGAAATATCCATCCTGTCCGTCCAAATGAGAAAAAAATAGTGGGAAGTCTCAAAGAAGCCATTGAAAAAACTGGTCTGAAAGACGGAATGACGATTTCTTTTCATCATCATTTCCGTGAAGGAGACTTTGTACTTAATAAGGTCATGGAAGAGATTGCCTCGTTAGGAATCAAAGATATCACGATCGCACCAAGTTCAATCGCAAACGTCCATGAACCTTTGATTGATCACATAAAAAATGGTGTTGTGACAGGAATTACCACGAGTGGTTTGCGGGATAAAGTAGGCGCAGCGATTTCGCAAGGAATCATGGAAAAACCAGTAATCATTCGTTCCCATGGTGGACGAGCGCGAGCGATTGCATCCGGTGATCTGCATATTGATGTCGCTTTTTTAGGGGCGACAAGTTCGGATGAATATGGAAATGCCAATGGAACCACTGGAAAAGCCATTTGCGGATCACTAGGTTATGCCATGGTCGATGCAAAATATGCGGATCAAGTGGTCATCCTCACAGATACATTAGTTTCTTTTCCTAATATCCCAATCAGTATTGCACAGACGGATGTCGATTATGTTGTAGAAGTGGAAGCGATAGGTGATCCCGAAGGCATTGCAAAAGGTGCGACACGCTTTACTAAAAATCCTAAAGAACTTTTGATCGCAGAGTATGCAGCAAAAGTCATCACTCATTCGCCCTATTATCAACAAGGATTCTCATTTCAAACTGGTACAGGTGGTGCGGCACTGGCTGTTACTCGCTTTTTGCGGGAAGCAATGTTGAAAGACCAAATGACAGCTAGTTTTGTATTAGGTGGAATTACAAATGCGATGGTGGAATTACTGGAGGAAGGTTTAGTAGAAAAGATTATCGATGTCCAGGATTTCGATCATTTATCTGCGATTTCTTTAGGCGAAAACAACCAACATTATGAAATAGATGCAAGTATGTATGCTTCACCAGCAAGTAAAGGTGCTATGGTGAATCAGTTAGATACAGCCATTTTGTCTGCGTTAGAAATCGATACGGATTACAATGTCAATGTCATGACTGGTTCAGATGGAGTGATTCGTGGAGCTGTTGGCGGACATCCAGATACAAGTATGGGTTGTAAAATGAGCCTGGTGATCACGCCACTCGTTCGTGGACGGATACCCACTGTTGTTGATCATGTCAATACGGTTGTGACTCCCGGAACAAGCATTGATGTCTTAGTTACGGAAGTAGGTATCGCCATCAATCCTCAACGTCAAGATCTGATCGAGTATTTCAAGGGTGTAGATATTCCTCAATATACGATTGACGAACTTAAACAAAAAGCATATGCCATCGTTGGCGAGCCTTCAGCCATTCAGTATGGCGAAAAAATCGTTGCCTTAGTTGAATATCGCGATGGCACATTGATCGATGTGGTCAAAAATGTGTAGCAAATTATTCGATGGACCGACTGTGACGCATGAAGAAATCCTTATCGCAAGAGAGGCACGTGACAACAGACAGAGGAAATTATTGGAAGCAAATCCGCAACATGTATTGCTTTCAACAACTATGAATATACCAGGTCCTGTCAAAACGTCAGAAGAAATCGCACAAGTCTTTCACGTAGTGGTCGAAGCTATAGAAGAATGTGTTTCAGAGGTCACTCCATTGGTCCAGTTGTATCGTAAGAAAAAAACAGGTTACGAGTATTTTTTGCTTCTTCCTTTAAGAAAAGAACGACTAAAAAAGCGCATGATCGAACTCGAAGAAACTTGCCCCTATGGTCGATTAGTCGATCTTGATGTACTTTTTTGGGAAGAAGGAAAGATGCAGCAGTTGAGTCGAGAGATGCTGGGATATAACCAACGGACATGTTACGTGTGTAAAGAAGTAGCCAAAGTTTGTAGTCGCGAACAGAAACATTCCCTTCAAATAATACGCACATATATCCAGCAACTCGTTGAGAAAGGAAGGAAATAAATGGCAAAAAAAATCCAAATGATGGAAACCGTTTTGCGTGATGGGCAACAAAGCTTGATTGCTACAAGAATGACTACAGCAGACATGTTGCCAATCTTGAAAACGATGGATGAAACAGGCTACCATTCATTAGAGATGTGGGGTGGCGCTACCTTTGATGCGTGCTTACGTTTCTTAAATGAAGATCCATGGGAGCGTTTGCGTATGATTCGTTCACAAGTCAAACAAACAAAGCTACAAATGTTACTTCGAGGACAAAACCTCCTTGGTTATAAAAATTATGCAGATGACGTAGTCAAAGAATTTGTCGAGAAATCGATCAAGAACGGCATTGATAGTATTCGTGTGTTTGACGCATTGAATGATGTCCGAAATTTACAGACTGCTATTGTGACAGCTAAAGAAGCTGGTGGCCATTGCCAAACAGCTATTTCTTATACGACGAGTGAGATCCATACGATCGATTATTTTGTGAGGTTAGCAAAAGAAATGGCGGATACTGGAGCAGATTCGTTATGTATCAAAGATATGGCGGGCGTATTGACCCCGCAAACTGGTTACGAATTGATCAGTCGAATCAAAGATGCTGTTCCATTACCATTAGAAGTCCATACTCATGCAACAAGTGGGATCGCTGAAATGACCTATTTAAAAGCGGTTGAAGCAGGGGCGGACATCATCGATACGGCTATCTCTTCTTTTGCGGGTGGAACGAGTCAACCAGCAACTGAATCAATGGCTTTGGTGCTTGAAGAAATGGGCTATGATACAGGGCTAGATATGAAAAAAGTGACAGAAATAGCAGAATATTTCAATCCGATCAGAGATCGTTTTCGAGATGAAGAGATGTTGAATCCTAAAGTCAAGGACATTGAACCTAAGACATTGATTTATCAAGTGCCTGGCGGTATGTTATCTAATTTATTAAGTCAGTTGACGGAACAAGGATTACAAGATAGATATGAAGAAGTATTAGCAGAAGTGCCAAAAGTTCGAGCAGATCTTGGCTTTCCGCCACTCGTTACTCCGTTATCCCAAATGGTAGGAACGCAAGCGCTGATGAATGTACTCTCTGGTGAGCGATATAAGCTCGTCCCAACTGAAATCAAAGAATACGTCCGTGGACTGTATGGCCGTTCTCCAGCACCAATCGCTGAAGCCATCCAACAAAAAATCATAGGCGATGAACAAGTGATCCAAGAGCGACCCGCAGATTTACTAGCACCTCAATTGCCGCTACTCAAAAAAGAAATCAGTGAGTATGCAAAATCACCAGAAGATCTTTTAAGCTATGCGTTATTCCCACAGCAAGCCAAAGATTTCTTAGGACGTCGCGAAGACCGATTTTATGACGTACCACTGCAAACGGTTGAAGTGATGATAGACATGAACTGATGTCAAAACAAGGATTCGGTTTTTAGCCGCGGTTGAGAGATAGTAAAATAAAGATGGATATTTGTCATTTTAGAGAAGTTGACTAGATAAAATTCCCTACTCATGGACTTAGGGGCGATGTCTGAATCCTCAGTCTTGGGCGAGATTAACAATAAAAAAGGAACTGCGTGAACAGTCCCTTTGGAAAGCGCCGCTAAAAACGGCGCCAAAAATTTCATTCGGTATAGTAGAAATAGTCGTCCTCTGTTAAAGTGACGGCTATTTCGTTTTGTCATGTTTAAGCAGTTTCACAATCAAATCAATTCAAAATGTTTCAATGCGTGAACGATCCCGCCTTCGGTATTTTTCTTCGTAATGAAGGTTGCAAGTTCTTTTAACTCATCATAAGCATTGCCCATCGCGATTTTGTGATCACAAGCTTCAAGTAAGGCAAAATCGTTCGGCCCGTCACCAAAACCATAAGTTGGGACATTCTCTAATTTTAATGTTTCTTTTAAGCGGTTGACCCCTGCACCTTTTGAAATACCTTTTCTGACCGTATCGATCGAATAGGGACTATTGCGGTAAAAAGTCATGTCTGGGAAACGTTCATGATAATATTCATCACCTGATTCGGAAAGAATCAGCAACATATTGATCGGATGATCCTGAAAAGCGGAAGGATCGATTGGTGGCACATCTGAATGGATAAAGCCATAAGCTTTTCTCATGGTCTCTGTGTGATGAGTACTCCAAATATTGTCTCTATTATAAAAACAAAGGGCATGACCTTGCTCTTCGATATGGTCACGCATTTTTTGACATTCTTCTTTAGAAAAGCGTACAGAATAAATTTCTTCTCCCTCTACGCTAATACAAGAACCGTTCATTGTTACAGCGGAAGTAATACCTGCATCATGCATGATTTGTTTGATTTCCATTTCTGTCCGTCCAGTGGCGATAACAGGTAGGATATCATTGTCTTTTAATGCTTGGATTGCTGCGGCGATCTCGGGAGTTATTTTAGAATGTCCATCTAATAAAGTTCCATCGAGATCGAAAAATGTGATTGCTTGATAGTTTGTCACAAATAAAACTCCTTTTTCATTTGAATATCTTTATCTTATCAAAGAATGAACAAAAGACAAACGTTTCGTGAAGAATTACTGAACTTATTGGTTCAGCAACCATTTTAGAGTATACTATAGACAGAGATTGGAGAGTGAAATCATGATTTTTTTAACAGTTGGTCTTTTTTTGACCTTGATAGGGCTCTTATTTTTAATTTTGCCTTCTAAAGGTAATTTACCTTTCTATGGTTATCATTCAGAACGTGCTACAAGATCCGACGAACATTGGCGGATTGCCCAACGAACAAGCGGAAAATATTTCTTGATTTTTGGATTATTGATGACCTTGATCGGCTACGGATTAAAAATCACAGGACATACCAATTTTTTTATTATTGAAATGTTACTCTTAGTGTTTCCGATCATGCCGATTTTTATATTAACAGAAAAAAAATTACAAACTTACGATTTGATAAATGGAGGAGACGAGCATGAACATTTTAATGATTGAAGATAATCAATCCGTATCTGAAATGATGCAGATGTTTTTTTTGAATGAAGGATGGGAAGCAACCTTCAAATATGACGGTAAAGAAGGATTAGATGCGTTTTTAGAGAATCCGCAACATTGGGATATGGTCACGTTGGATCTTAATCTTCCGACAATGGATGGCATGATGGTTGGGCGAGAAATCCGAAAAGTTTCTAGTACGGTACCAATCATCATGTTGACCGCCCGAGATTCTGAAAGTGATCAAGTGATCGGTTTGGAAATGGGAGCTGATGACTATGTCACTAAACCTTTTAGTCCCTTGACGTTGATTGCACGTATGAAGGCATTACACCGTCGTAGCGAATTGGTAGAAACAAAAGAAGAAAATCCATTATCTGATCAAAATTTTGACATCCAAACCGATCACTTCAAGATGAATACGAAAACGCGTGAAGCCTACTTGAATAACCAACCGATCGATGGATTGACACCAAAAGAATTTGATCTTTTATTTACATTAGCAAAAAAACCAAGACAAGTATTTTCAAGAGAACAGTTATTGGAACTAGTTTGGGATTATCAATATTTTGGTGATGAACGAACCGTCGACGCCCATATCAAAAAACTGCGTCAAAAAATCGAGAAAGTAGGACCACAAGTGATCCAGACCGTTTGGGGAGTAGGCTATAAATTTGATGATTCAGGTGTTGCCTGATGCGCTATTTATACCAACAATTACTGGCTTTTTGTGGGATGATCGCCATGATTATCTTGATCGTCGGTATTTCTTTTACGCAATTGACCAAGCAGACGATCGAAGAAAATAATTACCAACAACTTTTTGGTTATGCCGAGTCGGTGGAGAAAACGACCCAAACCTTTGCGGATACGTTTCCTCAATTCAATCAGGATCAAGCATTCCAAAATGCGTTGGAACTGACTGAACAAGTATTAACCGAACAAAATGTCAATTTTATCTTTATTGATAAATATGAGCGAGTGATCTATCCAACGGCTGGGGTTTACTTGAATTTTACGATTACAGCCGATCAATGGGAAAGTTTGAGAAGCGGTCGCCAAGTCAAGTTTACTTCAAATAAAAATATCTCAGGAGAGAATCAAGCCACTTCCTATGCATTGGTTCCTTTCAACTTGAATCATGAGTTTTATGGGGGATTAGTTGTCAGCCAACCAGCCAGAAACATCGACAATAGCGTGCGATCAGTCACCTTGAATCTCTTCAAAGGCTTCATCTTCTCAAGTATCATTGCGATCATCGCAAGCTATGCCTTTGCGGCTTTCCAAGTCAAACGGATCAATCGTTTGAGAAATGCTACAAAAGAAGTCACGAATGGCAACTTCGATGTGCAATTACCTGTAAATGACAAAGATGAGTTTGACGAATTAGCAGACGATTTCAATAAGATGACCAACTCACTGAAAGAATCACGAGCAGAAATCGAGGAACAAGAGAATCGGCGCAGACAATTCATGGCAGATGCTTCCCATGAAATGCGGACCCCTTTAACAACCATCAATGGCTTGTTAGAAGGCTTAGAATATAATGCCATCCCAGAAAACCAACGAGAAAATGCCATCAAACTGATGAAAAATGAAACCGAACGTTTGATTCGTCTAGTCAATGAGAATTTAGATTATGAAAAAATCAGAACGAATCAAATCAGCATGGTCATCAAAAAATTTGATGGGACAGAAACGTTAAAAAATATTGTCGCCCAATTGGAAGCAAAAGCAGAAGCTGCGGGTAATCAATTGATTTTAGAAGCACCTGAACAATTAGACGTATACGCTGATTATGATCGGTTTGTACAGATCATGGTCAACATTATTCAAAATGCGATCCAATTCACTGAAAATGGAACGATCACAGTCACATTAGAAAAAGGGTATCTTGAAACGATCATCAAAGTGACCGATACCGGTATTGGTATGTCAGAACAACAAATGAAAAGTATATGGGATCGCTATTACAAAGTTGATCCATCTAGAAAAAATACAAAATATGGCGAATCCGGCTTAGGGTTACCAATCGTTCAACAATTAGTGCGATTACACAAAGGAAAACTCGACGTAACAAGCGAATTAGGAAAAGGAACAACATTTACTGTAAAATTACCAGATGTTGAAATCGAATGATAACTAAATCAAAAACCGTTAAAACAAGACGTTTCTCTTGTTTTAACGGTTTTTTTGATGGAGAGCAACAAGCACAAGTCAACTCGCTTCTTTACAATCAGTGACATATGGACTTTCGGCAATCGAAAGATCGTGAGTCAACAATAAGATCGAAAAAGAATGATCGTTGACTAAATCGCAAAGATTTGTCAAAAGATCTTGAATTTCGATAATGGACAAATCATCAATAGGGTCTTCAATGATCAGTTTATTTTTATCTGCAAGGATCGCATGCATCAGTTGTAATTTGATTCTTTCAAACGTACTCAATTCACTTACTGATTTTTTGAGCAACGAGGAATCAATCATTAGCTTAGCTTGCGCTTGTTCCTGTTTGGCTTTTTTTTGTTTTTCGGGGATGTCCAAAAATACTTGTTCTTTTAAATTAAGGTAAGGAAAGAACGGCCAATTTTTTTGAACGATCATCAGATCTGTTCGTTCTGAAGCAAGGAGTTGTGCTTTGATCTCTGTGAAAATCACCTGTTGTTCGGCTTTCGAACCGATCAGAACGGTAAAACCGCTAAATGATATCAGTGAATCATGTTGGTTCATCAATGATCAGCTTCTTTCTTTTTAAAAGTCGATTTGAAATCATGAAAAGACAGGTACTAAGTAATGTGCTAATACTAACTAAACAAATGATCGTCTGTCCGATCCCTTTTAAGGTATCTACTAAAAAGTTATCGCTAAAAAAGTCGATCATAAAAAAACTATTTTGGTCAATCGAGATCGATAAACCATTTCCAGATGAAAAGACACTTGGTAAATTCGGTAGTTCGAAGAAATCTAATAGAGCCAAATTGATTTTTTGGAGTAAAGCTTGATAGCCATTTTGGAAAGCAAAAACGATCAAAAGAACGCCAAGACAACTCAGGACTAATGGAATCAAGGATTGCCAAAAAACAAAGAAGAACATTTTTGGTTTGGAAAGACCCGCTAATCGCCAATTGATGATTTCCATGCGATGACGATAGAGTGAGAGTAAAAAGAAAAAAAAGAAACACAAGGCAAACAGTGCCAGTATGCAACTGATCACAACCAGATAGGCTTGTTGAAGCGTTTCTGATGAAGGTAAGTTCTCTTTGACATCAGAAGCGTCAAATATCAACACCCGATCTTGGATTTGTTTGTGTAAAGTGGTTTGTAGATTATATAAGTTAAAGCTGATCAATAATAGAAAAGCAGAAAAGCTTGAAAACAAAGTATATAGAAATGTTTGTTTTTTGTAATAAAGTAATCGTGCGGTAGAATAACGGATCATATTCATACTTTTCACCTCAAGAATAGTATAAAAAATGAATATGAATAAAGTATGAAAATCATTTAGTGAAAAACCGAAATAAAGGAAGGCTGATCAAGTAGGACAAGCGAAGGGAACATGAAGGCGTAAAAAAACTTCTTTAGTGCTGCTATTCCTTTGGTCGTACTATGAGATCCAGTGCTAAAACTCATATCCATGTCAAGATCAATGAACGAGCAATGAGTCGCAAGAATGAAATGATTTATCTGGAATTTTAATCGTTTCAGACTTAGAGTATGTATGAGAAGACAGAGGTGTATCGAATATGGTTAGTAGCATCTCTTTGCTCCTTCAATATTGCTGGTAAGATGCTGGTAAGAAAAAAATCACTGAGTAGGAATAAGCAAATCTATTTATATCTAGTTTTTAAATCAAAAAAACACTCGAAGAAAGGATTTCCTCGAGTGCTGTTTGTTGAGTGATGACATTAGCTACTTGTTGTCACGTTGTTCATTCGTTGTTTTCCACTGAATCTTCACTATCCGTAGGTTCCTCGGTAGGAATACCATGGATATCTTGGAAGGTTTTTGTTTCGTAAAGATTTTGTGTCGTTTGATTGTTGTTCTCACTGAAGACGCTTGTTGATTTGTCACCAAGTGAACGCTCGGCATCATTTAGATGTTGCAAGCCATTTTTGTAATCAAACTTAGAAGTATCAAGTGGTTCTAAACCACTTTCTGTATAGAAACGAAGTAGATCGCCATTATTGATCTGGTCTGAAACAGCGAGTTGCTTGCTGACTGCTTCACGTAAGGCAGTAACTTCTGCTTGTTGTTCTTCAGTCATATCGGATAGGACTTCACCTGTTTGGGTATCGTAGACAGCTCCACCATAATAGGTGTACTTAGGTGAAACAAAGTCACCATCACGGAAAGCAACTAACTGGTTATTATCAGGTGAGAAGAGATCTTGTCCTAATTGGATATAATTTTTTGAATCAACACCTAACAAATGAAGCAATGTTGGTAAAGCATCGACTTGGCCACCATACGTATGATTGATTCCGCCTTTTGTTTGTCCAGGGATATGGATCATATATGGCACGCGTTGCATCGCTGCATTGTCAAAATTTGTCCAGGTCGAACTTGTTTTACCAACTAATTCAGCTAAAGATCTGTTTCTTGTATTAGAGATCCCATAGTGGTCACCGTATAAGACGATGACTGAGTTTTCATACAAGCCACTTGCTTTTAAATAGTTGAAGAATTCTTCTACTGCTGTGTCTAAATAGTTAGCTGTCGCAAAATAACCATTGATTGTTTCATCGTTCGTATTTGCTACCGGGAATCCAGCTTCCTCATTCGTGAATTTTGAATAAGGGAAGTGATTCGATACAGCAATGAATTTTGAATAGAAAGGTTGTTGCATCCGTTCTAAATATTGGACGGATTGTTCAAAGAAAGGTTTGTCATGTAAACCGTATTGGAATGAGTTATCGTCATTCACGTCATAGTATGAAGCATCAAAGAAGTAATCATACCCAAAACTCTTATAAGTTTCGTTACGGTTCCAGAATGTACCAGCATTACCATGGAATGCTGCACTGGTGTACCCTTTTGTTTGTTTTAAAATATTTGGTGCCGCTTGGAAAGTATTTTTACCACCAAGTTGAGTAAATAGGGACCCTTGGTTCAACCCGAATAATGAATTTTCCATCAATGTTTCTGCATCACTTGTTTTACCAGCTTTTACTTGATGGAAGAAGTTGTCAAAACTAAATGTTTCATTACTGTGGAACAAACTATTCAAGAAAGGCGTTACTTCATGTTCTACGCCATTTTCGTCTTTCAGTTTATAATCGATCACAAATTGTTGTAGGCTTTCTAAATGGATGTAGATGACATTCTTACCTTCAGCTAATCCGTAGAGATCTTGGTTTGGTTGAGCATAATGTTCTTTGACGTAAGTCGCTACTTCTTTCATATCATTTGGACTTGCTTCAGCTCGTACTTGGTTTGTTTGGTAGGTTTGGATACCGTCGTACACCATGAACGCGTTCAGTCCAAGATATTTAACTAAATAATCACGAGAGAAGGTACGTGTCAATAACTCTGGACGATCTGCTTCAGCTAAAAAGAGATTTCCTGAAAAGATCATCACTGCTAAAGTAGTAAAAGCAAACGCCATTCGAGCGCGTACAGGACGTGTGTCCATTTTGATTTTTTTCGTTGCTAAAAGTCCGACGATCAAAATGATATCGATCCAATAAAGGACATCATAAGGACGGAATAAACGTAAGGCACTTTCGCCTAAACCACTTGCGACTTTTCCGGCGCCTAGGATCGCGTTGATCGTAATAAAATCAGTGAACTCACGATAATAGATGATGTTAGAAAATAAGAGCAAGGTCAACAAGAAATAGATGACTAGCATCGTGATATACGCTGCTTTCGTTCGTCTAACATATAGGGCAATCCCTAAAAGAAGGATAGTCGTTGCGATTGGGTTGATGAACAAGATAAAATATTGGATGCCACTTTCAATCCCTAAATGGAAATCAAATAGATAAGTAGCAATCGTTTTGACCCATAACAAAACTGCTAGTAAAGAAAAAAATCCGAGCCTTTTATTTAAAAAAGCGGGTGTTTTTATTTTCAAATTAATCTTCCTTTCTGCACTCTTACATAAAAAAAGAGTGACATGAAACATACTCACGACTCACATACTCCTAACCATTTTACTAGTAGACCAAAATAGTGTCAATTGAAAGTACAAATCAAGCTTGATAGATTAAGATTTTCTTTAAGATCGCTAAGTTTTGTACAAAAATCTACACATGAAGAGGGAGACAGAAGTGCTCAGCACTGAAAAATCATGATGAAAAATCGGAAATCCTTCTTCAAATTGTCGTTTTTTCAAAATGTTTTCTGAAGGAGCTACTTTCGGAACACTGTGTATTTAGTTTTAGTGGGAGATAAGGAGTTTTTATTTTAGCTTTTTTCTAAGGAAAACTACCTACAAGACAAGGAATCTCTAAGACAAGAAGCGTGTTTTTTGTTATACTAAAAGGGAGAATGAAAAAGCAGGTGAGCCAATGAAACTAACAATAAAAAAAAGAGCAGTCAAGAAATTTTTAAAAGGCTATCCATTGATCCAAGAAGAAGATCTAGTCCAAATGAAAAAAACGACAGAATGGGTAGAATTAATTGATCAGCAAGGAAAATTTTTAGGAAAAGGCTATTTAGGAAAACAAAACAAAGGGATTGGTTGGGTACTCAGCCAAAAAGATGAACCATTTGATCAATCATTTTTTGAACTAAAATTTCTGACAGCTAAAGAAAAAAGGACAAGCTATTTTAATGATGAGCAGACAACAGCTTTTCGTTTGTTCAATGGAGAAGGAGATGGGATCGGTGGTTTGATCATTGACTACTACGATAACTTTGCTGTCTTTTCTTGGTACAATGAAACCTTATATATGGCTCGTGAAGTTTTATTAAAAGCTTTTCAAGCTGCTTATCCTGAAATTGTCGGAATCTACGAAAAAATTCGCTTTGAAACAACACGATTACCGGAGAGCCAGCATGTGACTGGAGAAGAGGCCAAAGAACCACTACTTGTCCAAGAAAATGGAGTGACTTATGCCACTTATTTGAATGAAGGTCTAATGACAGGAATTTTCCTTGACCAAAAAGAAGTCAGAGGAGCATTGATCGATGGCTTAGCTTTAGGGAAATCAGTACTGAATATGTTTAGCTATACCGGTGCTTTTTCTGTAGCTGCTGCTATGGGTGGGGCAACAGAAACGACAAGTGTCGATCTAGCAAAACGAAGTTTGAAAAAAACCCGTGAACAATTTGAGGTCAACGGGTTGACACCTGATGCCCATAAAATCATCGTCATGGATGTTTTTGAATACTTTAAATATGCACAACGTAAAGGTTTCTCTTATGATGTAATCGTTTTGGACCCTCCAAGTTTTGCTCGGAACAAGAAAAAAGTCTTTCGTGTAGCCAAAAATTATGGTGAAATGGTGAAAGATAGCTTGTCGATCTTAGCCGATGAAGGAATCCTGATTGCCTCAACAAATGCAGCCAATGTGTCGATTGATCAATTTCAAGCAATGATCGAAGATGAACTAATCTCTGCTGAGTATGAGTACCAAATCAGCGGTGTTTATCGTTTGCCTGATGATTTTCAAACCATTGATTCTTTCCCAGAAGGAAATTATTTAAAGGTATTTGTTTATGAAATAAAAAAATAGAGAGGGCGTGAAGTCAATGTTTCAAGTAAAAGGAGTAAGATTTGGTACTGGACGTCCAAAAGTCTGTGCGCCCTTGACAGGTACAACTCGCGAAGAACTTCTGAGAGAAGCAATCCTAGCGAGGGAAGCCGGTGCTGATTTAGCTGAATGGCGTCTTGATTGTTATCATGATGTCTTCAACAAAGAACAACTAAAGGAAACGTTAGTACTGATCTATGAAATGTTAGAAAGACTACCATTGCTTTTGACTTTTCGAACCTTAGAAGAAGGTGGAACGCAAGATATTTCAATCAAAGACTACCACGATCTGTATAAATTTTTGATCGACACAGAATTAGTGGAAATGCTAGATATTGAGTTGTTCAAAATCGAAAGTATGGAAAAGGATCTGCTCCATGATATCCACCGCCGCCAGATCCCACTGGTCATCAGTAGTCACGATTTTAAAGAAACACCAGCAGATCCGGTCTTGCTGTATCGTTTGAATATGATGGAACATTTTGGTGCAAGTATTGGCAAAATTGCTGTGATGCCAAATAATGAACGTGATGTTTTGCGGATGATGGAATTGACTCGTCGCGCTCATGCGTTTGTGTCAATGCCTCTAGTCACTATGTCAATGGGTGAGCTTGGCATGGTCTCTCGACTAGCAGGCAACGTGACAGGTTCAGCCATCACTTTCGGTGCGTTAGATGCGACACGAGCTTCTGCACCTGGACAATTACCAGTTAAAGAATTAAAACAAATCATTAGTTTACTCAATGAAAATTAAGCTAGACGAAGGTGAAGATTTTGGCAAAGAAGAAACCAGTAAAAACTAATGCTATCCGTATGGTAGAACAAAAAAAGATTGCTTATACAGAACATGAATATGCTTGGGATGAAGCACATATCAGTGCCTCATCCGTTGCTGCTCAGTTGCCAGGAAGTGAATCACGAATTTTTAAAACATTAGTAGCAGTGGGGAATAACACAGGTCCGATCGTTGCCGTTATCCCAGGAAGCACTGAACTTGATTTAAAAAAACTAGCAAAAGTCTCCGGCAATAAAAAAGTAGAAATGCTCCATCTCAAGGACTTGGAAAAAACGACCGGATATATTCGAGGTGGCTGTTCGCCAATTGGTATGAAAAAATTATTCCCAACATTTATTGAAGAACAGGCAAAAGAATATGACCAGATCATTATCTCTGCTGGAAAACGCGGACTTCAAATGGAACTTGCTCCAGAAGCAATCGCTGAGTTGACCAATGCAACATTTGTCGATATCAAAATTTAAAAACCACAAACAAAAAGCAAAACAAATGCTGAAAGATCGATCCATGAAAGGCGAACGACACGCGTTGCCTTTCATGGATGTTTCATTCAAGCAATGTTTTGCTTTTTTTCTCTTACCATTGACTTTGCATCGCTGCGTGCATTCCTGAAACACGTCCCGTAGCAAAAGCTGCCGTGATATTAAAGCCACCTGTATACCCATTTACATCAAGTAATTCACCGCCAAAAAACAGTCCGTTCAATACTTTGCTTTCCATGGTTTTTGGATTGACTTCTTTTAATGAAACGCCACCACCAGTAACAAAAGATTTCTCGATGGGAAATGTCTTATGGATCAATAGCTCAAAGTTTTTACATAATTCAGCAAATTCTTGGATTTGTTTTTCAGATGTTTGGCTACCAGTTAGTTCGGTCATTTCTAGCCGTTCAAGATAAAATTGGAGTAGACGTTCAGGTAGAAAACCACGCCACGCATTGATCAAATTCTTTTTCGATTCTTTACTTAGTTCCACTAACTCTCGTATCAGTTCTTCGACTGACTTCGTCGGGAAGCAATCTAAAGAAACAGTTACAGGTGCCTGCGTTTTTTGTAGCTCAGTGTTGATGAAACTGGAACACCTTAAAGCTGCTGGTCCAGAGATCCCAAAATGGGTAAATAAAAGATCCATCGTGTGCTCCGTGATCACTTTTCCTTTTTGGTTCAAGACACGTAACGTAATATCTTGTAAAGAAAGACCTTGCAACACTTTATCCGCAATAAATGACTCCTCAGAAATCAAAGGAGACTCTGTTGCATAAAGTGGTGTGATCGTGTGGCCTACTTTTTTGACCAATTTATACCCATCACCTGTTGCACCTGTAGAAGGATACGTGCGTCCACCAGTCGTCAAAATGACGCATTTTGCTTTAAATTCATCAAATTCAGTACGCACACCATAGATTTGGTTGTCCTTATGGATCAATTTTTCTACACGTTCGCCAAAAAACATCGTGACGTTCAATTCATTCAGACGATGAACCAGCGCTTCAATGATCGTTTTTGATTTATTTGTCACTGGAAACATCCGTCCGTGATCTTCTTCTTTTAAGTGAACTCCTTGTGATTCAAAGAATTCCATGATGTCAAAATTGTTGTATTGAGAAAACGTACTATATAAAAATTTACCATTTCCTGGGATATGCGCAATCAAATCATCAACAGGGCGATTATTTGTGACATTACATCGACCGCCACCAGTCATCAATAATTTTTTTCCTGCTTTTTTATTTTTTTCGATTAACAAGACATTGGCACCATACTCGGCTGCACTGATTGCAGCCATCATGCCACTTGTTCCTGCGCCAACAACAATCACGTCATAAGTTTTTTCCATTTTCTCACCTCACAGAGAGTGTAGCATATTTGAAGACGATTCGCAGAAAATGTTTTGACCTATGATTGAAATAAGCTAAAATAAAGTCAGATGAATAAAGGAGCGTGAACCTATGTCAAATGCAAAAGAATACGTACAAGCGATACAAGAAAAACTTCACCAAAAAGATGACGGCCAAATCGAGTTTCTGCAAGCGGTCGATGAATTTATGCCTACGGTCATCCAATTTTTAGAAAAAAATCCAGAATACATTGAAAAAAATATTCTAGGGATTTTAGTTGAACCAGAACGAGTGATCCAATTCCGTGTTCCTTGGCAAGATGATCAAGGAAACTGGCAAGTGAATCGTGGGTACCGAATCCAATACAATTCAGCCATCGGACCATATAAAGGTGGCTTACGTTTTCATCCAAGTGTCAATTTGAGTATTTTAAAATTCTTAGCATTTGAACAAATTTTCAAGAACAGCCTGACAGGCCTACCAATCGGTGGCGGTAAAGGCGGAAGTGATTTTGATCCAAAAGGAAAATCGGATAATGAAATCATGCGCTTTTGTCAAAGTTTCATGTTGGAACTGGCAAAACATATCGGACCTTCAATTGATGTACCGGCAGGCGACATCGGTGTAGGTGCTCGTGAGATCGGCTATATGTATGGTGCCTATAAACGATTGAAACAATATGATGCAGGTGTTTTGACAGGTAAACCTTTAGATTTCTGGGGAAGTAAGATCCGCACAGAAGCAACAGGTTATGGCTTAGTTTATTATGTGAAACATCTATTGAACGAAGAACAAGATTCATTTGCTGGCAAAACAGTGATGGTCTCAGGTAGTGGGAATGTGGCAATCTATGCAATCGAAAAAGTCCATGAACTAGGTGGGAAAGTCGTAACTTGTTCTGATTCAGGTGGCTATATCTATGACCCAGATGGTATCGATCTTGATCTATTAAAAGAATTAAAAGAAGTCAAAAGAGCCCGTTTAACAGAATACGCCAAAGAACGCTCATCGGCTGAATACCACGCAAATGAATCGGTTTGGACATTGAAACAAGCGGCTGACATTGCTTTACCTTGTGCAACACAAAATGAAATCGACGGACAATTGGCAGAGATCCTTGTAGAAAATGGCGTGAAGATCGTCGCAGAAGGTGCGAACATGCCATCCACATTAGATGCTGTTTCAGTCTATGAAAAAGCAGACATCTGGTATTGTCCAGGAAAAGCTGCCAATGCTGGTGGTGTAGCTGTATCTGCGCTAGAAATGAGCCAAAATTCACAACGCTTGGTGTGGGAAAGCAGCCAAGTCGATGCACAACTCGACGAGATCATGGCGACGATCTATCAAACGTGTCGTCAAACTGCCAAAGAATTTGGCAACGAAAAAAATCTTTTGCTTGGTGCCAATGTGGCAGGTTTTGAAAAAGTCGCAAAAGTAATGGCTATGCAAGGTTTAGTCTAAAAAATGGAAGTTTCTTGCAAATATTAGAAGCTTCTCGCATATTTGCTTGAAAAATAATAAAAAAAAACGTAAAGTATATCTGTAGATTGAAACTTTTAAGGAGGAACAAAAATGGCACACATTCATTTTGACTATTCAAAAGTTGCACCATTTGTCAATGAACATGAGTTAGGCTATATGCAGAGTCAAGTTACTGCTGCAGACAAATTATTACGAGAAGGAACTGGCGCAGGCAGCGATTTCCGAGGATGGATCGACCTACCTACGAACTACGACAAAGAAGAATTTGATCGTATCAAAGCTGCTGCTAAGAAAATCCAATCTGATTCTGAAGTCCTTGTGGTCATCGGTATCGGTGGTTCTTATTTAGGCGCTCGTGCAGCAATCGATTTCTTACAACATACCTTCTACAACTTGTTGGGAAGCGACAAACGCCAAACACCACAAATTTTCTTCGCTGGAAACTCAATCAGCTCAACTTATCTTGCTGACTTGATCGAAGTGATCGGCGACCGTGACTTCTCAGTAAATGTCATTTCAAAATCAGGAACAACGACTGAGCCAGCCATTGCATTCCGTGTATTCAAAGAATTACTTGTTAAAAAATATGGTCAAGAAGAAGCAAACAAACGTATCTACGCTACAACAGACAAAGCAAAAGGGGCTGTTAAAGTAGAAGCAGACGCAGAAGGATGGGAAACATTTGTGATTCCTGATGACGTCGGTGGACGTTTCTCTGTATTGACAGCAGTTGGTTTATTACCGATCGCCGCAAGCGGAGCAGATATCGATGCCTTGATGCAAGGTGCTGCCGATGCAAGCAAAGCTTATTCAAGCGACAAACTTGAAGAAAACGAAGCTTACCAATATGCAGCAATGCGTAATATTCTTTACCGTAAAGGCAAAGTTACTGAATTATTGATCAACTACGAACCAGGAATGCAATACTTCTCTGAGTGGTGGAAACAATTATTCGGCGAATCAGAAGGTAAAGATCAAAAAGGAATCTACCCTTCAAGTGCAAACTTCTCAACAGACTTGCACTCACTTGGACAATACATCCAAGAAGGACGTCGCAATATCTTCGAAACAATCGTAAAAGTTGAAAAACCACGTAAATCGATTACGATTCCAGAACAAGCAGAAGACTTGGACGGACTTGGTTATTTACAAGGAAAAGAAATCGACTTTGTAAATACAAAAGCTTTTGAAGGTACATTATTAGCTCATACAGACGGTGATGTACCAAACCTATTAGTTAAAATCCCTACAATGGATGCTTACACATTAGGTTACACAATGTACTTCTTTGAAATTGCTGTCGGCATTTCAGGTTACTTGAATGGTATCAACCCATTCGACCAACCAGGAGTAGAAGCTTACAAGAAAAACATGTTTGCTCTACTAGGCAAACCAGGGTTTGAAGACCTTGCGAAAGAATTGAACGAACGCCTATAAGATAGGGTTTAGAGAAGATTCTTAGTAACTAAAACTAAAAAACATGTAGCCCCATTTTATTAGTGGTACTACAAATGGTACTACACGTAGAAAAGACAGCCGATTATTGGCTGTCTTTTTTTGATGTAAATTGGACCACTTGACCAGTTGCTTTTTTTATCTTGATTTTTTTAAAAAACATCCAATTTACTTACAGCACGTTCTTTGACAAGAGGAGAGACGTGAGCATACATCTGGGTGGGTAGATACTTCTTTATGACCTAGTATTTATGGAGTGAAGAAATGTATTTATGGAGGTAGTGTAGTTTTATCAAGATTTATTGACAAAAGAAGTCTCCTTGATTTTTTTGTTAAATTATTAAACTGCGTTTCCAAATGCATCAGTTATTGTGATCATTCCTTGTTTAGAAACTCGATAAAAACCTACAGTTCCTGAGCCCCCTTGTTTAAGAATTGATTTACTTTGTGCATTGAATAAATAATCTGATTCAACCATTTTATAGAAAGTAACCACAATATCTTCATTTTGTAATTCAGAAGAATTTCTGATAAGTACTTCCATTGCTTGTTCCTGAGAGGTTATTGCATTACCTACAAGGGGCAAAGAAGCATCCGTTGATTCCGTTGTTATCTCAGATGTTGGAGTAGAATTTGTAGCCTCTTGAATTTGTGAACTTTGAAAAGTAGATAAATTTTCTTCCGACGAAATCTCTTTATAAGCTGTAGTTATTTCAGTGCTGCTCATTGAACTTTTAGATTGTGTATCTGACTGTGTACTTTTTGAAGTAGTTGTCTCACAAGCAGCAAGTAAAAAAAGACTATTTAGCATACCAATAAAAATAATTTTTTTCATTGTATTTTCTCCATATAGATTATTTATTTATTTATCGTACACTTCATATATGCATATTGTAAAAAGATTCAACATCCAAATTAGCGTTATGAACTTAATAATCTTGAATTGGGTTGTTATAGTTATCGGTATAAAAAAAGTTTGATTTACTAAGGGGATTATTCATAGGAAAAAATATTCATAATAAGATATAAGCATAGTAATAATAACTTACATTTAATTTTTAGACTTGAGACAGGTATTATAAGCACTAATTACAGTTAGCAAGTGTTAATATTTGTGTTCTTAGGTAATACATGCTATATTATATAAGTAATCTAATTTGAAACGTAATCTGAGCGATATATTCACACTATAAAAACTCCTTTTACCAAGTAATATTAATTGCAACAAAACACGTATGATATACGTAATAGGAGGAAATATATATGAATAACGGTACAGTAAAATGGTTTAACTCAGACAAAGGTTTTGGATTTATCACTGGTGAAGATGGACAAGATGTGTTTGCACATTTTTCAGCTATCCAAGGTGAAGGCTTTAAGACTTTAGATGAAGGTCAAGCAGTTACTTTTGATATCGAAGATGGTCAACGTGGACCACAAGCAGTAAATATCAATAAATAATTCAATAGACGAATTTGAACCATCTCCTTGTGAGATGGTTTTTTTTGTTATTAGGAATAGATACGAAAATTTTGGAAACATTTGAAAAATTAAGTAAACTATTATTTAATGATCAGTAGGTAGAGATAGCAAGAATCACCATAAGTAGTTGATAAGGAATACATGAATTTTGTATCATTCATAAAATTCAAAGAATAATAGATGATTCTTCTGGCCATTAGAGAATAGATCGAACAAAAAGGAATAACTATTCTGTCACTTTATTAAGTTTTTGAAACATACAGCTATTTTTAATATGCGTAAAACCAGAGAATCAAATGCTCTTAAAGTAATTAGAAAAGAGGAAAAGTATATGGAATACGTCATTATAACCCAAGAACATTCTGATTGGCTTTCAGTAGCTCATTCTATTCGTCAATTTGAATGGAAAGCAGCAAAGTATATAGCAGAAAAAATGGAAAAACAAGAATTTACAGATTGGGAATCCGTGATTATTGCAAAAGATGGAAATCCTGTTGTAGGATTCTGTACTCTTGTAAAAAAAGACATTATTGATACGAAGGACTACACGCCTAACATTGCCACTGTTTTTGTCGCGCCAGAATATCGAGGGAAGCATATCAGCCAAAAATTAGTTGCAACAGGTGAAAATAAACTAAAGGAAATTGGTTTCGGCAGTGTATATATAACAACTCAACATGAAGGGTTATATGAAAAATGGGGTTATCAGGAAGTAGCTAAGGAAAATGATCGGTTTGGACGATTGATGCGGATATTAGAAAAAAATTTGATGAATGAAAGATCCGAATGAATAGGGTCGGTTCATACTAAGCGATTAATCAGTTATTTGAATAAGTAAAACAAGTATGCAGACATCTTTGTTCGTATTTATTGAACATTGATTTGTCGTTTTCGTAAGCTCATTCTTAGTAAAAATCATGGGAAATTCAATATGTTTTTCACATATTATTTGTAAGATTAAGCGAATTCAAAAATACTGATAGGAGAATTTTTTCATGAAGAGAATTTTAGTGATTGTTTTAGGTATAACTGTGTTATTAAGTGGGAGTATGTTTTGGAATAGTAAAGATGTGGCAGCAAAGGAACAAAGTGGCACTTACCTTCTAGGGTGTACCATGAGAATAGAAGGAAAACAGTATAAATGGAGAGAAGCGTCATTTGGTGGTACGAACAGAGGATATGAAATCAACCCAGGGAAATATCGCTACCAATTAAGTCCAAATCCACATAAAGATCCTTGGTATAATAAAAACCAACTGAAGTTTTATAACCAAGGTGCTGATCAAATCGAAAAACAGGCAAATGAAGAGAAATGGCAGAGCAAAGGATGGCCTGATACTATCAAAAATATTACGATCCATGGTATTGAGTACACATTGACAAAATAAAAATGTGAATGGTACAAATTTATGCTACTAGAATGATGAATCAAAAGAATAAGCGTAAATGTTTGTATTCTTAGGTAATACATGGTATATTAAATAAGTAATCTAATTTGAAACGTAATCTGAGCGATATATTCACACTATAAAAACTCCTTTTACCAAGTAATGTTAATTGCAACAAAACACGTATGAACTACGTAATAGGAGGAAATATATATGAATAACGGTACAGTAAAATGGTTTAACTCAGACAAAGGTTTTGGATTTATCACTGGTGAAGATGGACAAGATGTGTTTGCACATTTTTCAGCTATCCAAGGTGAAGGCTTTAAGACTTTAGATGAAGGTCAAGCAGTTACTTTTGATATTGAAGATGGTCAACGTGGACCACAAGCAGTAAATATCAATAAATAATTCAATAGACGAATTTGAACCATCTCCTTGTGAGATGGTTTTTTTGTTATTAAAAAAGTCAGAAGAGGAAAACTATATGAAGTACTTGATCTTGGCAAATAGATAGTCCATCTGGCTAAAAGGGGCTAACTATAAGGAAAATGATTGATTTAGACAGTTGGTGCAGGTGATAGAAAAGAATTTAATAGGAAAAGTATAATAAAAAATTGTCATAAGATTTTATTATTTTTTTAGATTCAAAACGAATAAATCCGAGACGAAATTTTACTTAACTATTTATTAAACTACAATAGTTAAGTAAAATAATCTTTAATATCATCAATCATAAAGTCTTTGATCAATGAAACATCGTGAATGTAAGAGCCTTTTTTAAGAACCTCTTCGCAAGAAATGAAAGACCAGTTTTCTTCTTTACCTCGGTAAGTTGGATTATTCGAATAGACAACTCCATCTATACCCGCCCAAATAATCACCGAGCTACACAAAGGACATGGTTCAAAAGTGCTATATAACCAATATCCCTCAGGTAATATATGTGTTTTTAATTGCTCACAGGCACTTCTGACGGCGTTTACTTCAGCATGAGAAGTGGGATCATGATCATCTAAGACAGTAGTTTTTCCGATGGATACAATCATATTTTTGTTGTCTACAACAGCAGCAACGATGGAATGATCTTGCTTTTGTAACTGAATCAATTTATGCATGATACTTTTTTGAGGATGAAAATTCATAGTACATTCTCCTGAAATTTTATAAAGATATTGTAGCATATTTTTTGTTGATGAAAGAAAAAAGCAGAATCGGTGATGAAGAAAAAAAACAGTAAGCAAATCGCTTACTGTTTTTAATAAAAATGATTTGTCCCTACGAAGCTAGTCATATTATATCGAATTTTACTTTTTCTAAAATTTATTATTTTGACTTTTATAGAAAAAAATATAAAACTACAAGACTTTTAGAAAAAAAGACCTGTAGCTTATTCTGTATTAAATCAAAAACCGATAACAACTCTCTGGAAGGCCATAAAGTCTTGTCAGCTCTTCCACTTCTCTTGGGTAAGTTTCCGTATCTTCTTTGTACAAGGAAACGATCAAATTCGAAGCAAAGCAGTTGGCTTCGCTTTCAGATTTGCTTCTTGAATTTCTAGAGGACACATAGTAACTAGATATTTCCCGATGGAACAAAGCATGTCCAAGTTCATGGGCACAAATGTAAAAACGTTCTTCTGATTCTTTCAGTGAGTTGTTCAATAAAATAATAGGGGAGCCTAATAGTTCTTGAAACTGTCCTTTTGGATTATCGAGAAAAGAAACATATCTGATTTCTATTCCTAATTTTTCAGCAATCACAAAAGGATTGGCGGTATCATAGGTACGCTTCAGTTCGCTTACTAGTTTGATAATATCCATCTCCATATATGCTCACTTCTCTTTGCCGCGTTTTCGAAATTCCCAGAAAAGTCCCGTCAATACATCTTTTACACGTTGCTTTTCCTGTTCTGTCAAAGTTTCTCCACCATACGCCATGTTGACATTTGAATTGAGCATTTTGTCTAACTCAAATAAATCATCTTTATTTGCCCATTTCGGCGCTTGGTTGCTGCCCAATAAGAAATCAGTTGTTACCCCAAAATAATCTGCAACTTTTTTTAAATTTTCCGACTTTGGTGAAACACGATCCCATCTTCTGATCTGGCCATTAGAGATTCCTACGGCACGTTCGACTTCAGCAAAGGTTACGTTTTTTTCTTCTGCTAATTGTTTGATTCGCGCAACGAGTGTCATAAGGAACCACCTTTCTTGATATTTGGATAGCATAAAAGTTATTGTAGTTGACAATTAGCTTTTAAGCTATTATAGTTTGCTTATAGATTGATTCAATTGTTCGAAAAGTGAAGAATACAGTCACTTAAAAAGTTTTTTCAATCGTTCACGATTAAGATAAAGCGTATTCTTTTTATTTCTAATGACTTTATAATAGCTTAAAAGTTATTTGGTGTCAAAGATGATGAACATTGAATTGTAATTAACAATGTAGTAGCAGGTTGCGATGGGTAAGGATAAACAAAGGTTAGGTATTTCATAAAGTGGAGGGTGAGCAAAATGATTGTAGAGAATACTGTGGTATTGAATGAGTTTAGAAATCTTGTAAATAATGTGTACCTTCAGATTTTTGTATTGATTCTATGTCTTGATTTTATTAGCGGTATCTGTCTGAAAACAGGGAAAAAGAAACGATTTAAACGTTCTGTGATGAAAGATGTGATCAAATATTTACTGATTTTCCTTATTGTTATGATTGCTTATCCCTATCTAAAGATTACAGGATTTGAAGCAATTGGTATTGCTTTGGTGTTCTCGTATTCTGCCATCTATGGCTTGTCTGTTATTGAAAATCTAAGGAAACTAGGAATACCTGTACCTGATTTTGTTAAAGTACGTTTGAAAAAATGGCGTGATTTCTCAGAGGAGCAGGGGAAGTACAAAAAATGATCGAGAGGATTTTCTTAAAAAGTACTGCAAGGATATTCTTATTATTTGGAGCAAACAAAAAAGACGTTTCTATGGCTCATTTAGCCAAAAACGTCTTTTAATTCTCTATAGAATTATCAGCTGACATGAAAAGGGAACACTCCTTAGTTAGATTCGTGTAACGCTTTTACTGCTTGCTCAATGGTGATCCCATAAGCGATGTGTTGTTCGTTCATTGCATCGATTGCCATGAAGCGATTCGTTGAACTATCAAATGCTACACGATAGCTGATGCTTGTTTTTGTAAATGTCATAGATATTTCTCCTTTCATTGGTATTTGTGTATTCATGAAATTTTTCATAAAACTTCCGAATACACCTTAAGTTTAGCACCATTCTAAAATTTGGGCAATCAATGTGCTATAAGATAGCTGTTGCTAGTTTACTTGAAATTAATTCTCTGAGATTCCCATCAATAATCCAATCATTAATAAAATAAATATACCAGTTTGAATATAGACCATCATTATTCACCTCTTTAAGCCCAGTGTATCTCTTTTTTGGTTTGGACTCACGAACAGTGGGGGATAATGTTCAAACAAAATTGTCATATTTTGGGTTGAAATGACTGAAATAATAGCAAAACAGGAATCAAAATAGTGAAAATTGAAAGCGTTGAGCAAACACTTGCTTTGAGATATTTTGCAAACTTCATTATAATAAAAGAAAGGGGGCGAATCGCTATGCAAAAAAGAAAAAATTCTGGTAAATTAAGCATTTTTCTAGCAGTTATATCTGCTATACCTGCTGTTTTAGCAGTCGTTCGAGCTATTAAGGAATCAAAGCAAAGATAAACTAAATAAAACGTGTCGCTTACTTATCCGATGGGATAGTGAGCGACACGTTTTTATATTAACCAACACCTAGAACAAAGTTTAATAACTTGTCTGAGTAAGTAATTTCTCCTTCTGACTCTCTGACCGTATCATTCAATGCTTGCATATCATCTGTAATAATACCATCTACACCATAAAACATCATTCGGCTCATGTCGTCTGAATCATTAGGTGTCCATACATAGACTTTCTTACCATCCTGATGGGCAGAATCAATAAAGTTACGATTGATCGTACTGTACTCCATGGTTAAGAAATCCGCAGGTGTTACTGGAGGACCAACTAGATTAAAAGGCAAAATGTAGCCAACATAAAAATTTGGGTTTTCAGCTTTTAGATCTGAGACTGTTTGATAAGTCAAACTTTGTAAAATATGTCCATGTATTAAAATAGTTTCTTCATATTTTTTAACAAAGTTTTTGACTAAATTATCCGAATCTTTTCGAGTCGTTTTGATTTCGATCAATAATTTCTGGTTCAATTCATTTGCTCGTTTTAAATACGTATCGAATGAAACCAATGGTTCTTTGGCACCATTTTCAGTCACAGTCAATTTTTCCAGTTCTGCTAAAGTTAGGTCTTGCGGTGCTTTATTGACTCCAGTCAAATTTCTTAAATTGAAATCATGCATGACCACGAATTGACCATCTTTTGTTTCTTGGATGTCCATTTCTACATAATCTGGATGATAATCTTTGCTCGTCTTTTCTAGTGCAGCAATCGTATTTTGTGCGCTGTTCCCTAAGCTAACGCCACGATGGGAAATCGTTAAAGGTTTTGTTTCAGAAGCAGATGTCAGGTAATTCATATTGTAAATACAAACACCAACACCAAAGAAAACAGCAAATAAAGTAAACGCAGTATTTTTTAAAGCTGTGTGTTTTTTGGGCACTTCTTGTGAAGAGAACCAGCTGGGAATATCTGGTAAGAAACCTTCATCATCCATAAAGTCTACAATGACGTAAAAAATTCCGACGGTAGACATCACAATATTGAACAAAAGAACGCCTTGTAAGAGTGTCATGGCAAAAACAGCACTAATCAATGAGTAATCGGAGAAATATTCCTCAACAAAGATCTGACCTGACAAGATTGCCAAGTAACTGATTGTTGAAATCAATAAAATCGTACCACTGATCACTAAAAATTGACCTGAAATCGCAAAAAAACGTGCTTTGGTCAAACGCCAACTCTCACGGATCGCTTCACGAAAAGGGCGATCTCTTAAAATCATTTCAGGTAATGCAAAGATTAAACGAATCCCGATATAGCCGAGGAAGACATAGACAAGTAGAAAAGAACTTACGATGATCCAGCGGTTAGTGAAAATAAAATCCATAATAAATGCAGGAATTTTTATTTTAGAAAGTAAGTCTGAATTAAAACTTAATCCGCTGATTGGTAAAATCAAAAAAAAGTAAGCTAAGAAAAATAAAAAAATCATCGGACGAACTTTTTTTATTTGTCGGATGGTCAACTGCAATAATTGCTTCAATGAAATTGGTTCTTGTTTTTTGATGAAATAAACACTCATTAGCAAAAAAGTAAACTCAAAATAGACTAAGAGCAAAATCAACAATAAGACAGCAATCAAGGAGAAGAAAACTCCTGGATGTTGCGAAATCAGTGTGGGGATATTATCCGTTGAAAGATAATCGATCGACCCACGTTGTAAAATCAAGCGTGTCATACTACCGAGCAAAGGCAAACAAATAAACAAAATAAACCCATGCATCAGAACTACATCACGAAAATAAGCTTGTGTTCCTTTAAGGAAGTCCCAAGCATTTCCTAAACTTCGTTTTAAATAAACGATCATTATTATCACCTACTCCTAACATTATAGCGCAAAAAACATAAAAAAGGAGTACTGCAGGAATCTTTCATTGCAGTACTCACAGTGTATCTATTAAGAAATTATCCTAACAAGCCAGTCAGGAAGTTACCACCATAAATCAATGCCATGCTGTACAAAAAGATCGATAAGGGTTTAGCAATCAAAATAATCAACGTGTATTTTTTGACTGAGATATTTGTCAAGCCAGCCATTAAACACAAGGCATCGTCTGGTGCTACTGGTAAGAAGATCGCTAGCGCAAAAAGCTTTTCAAAACGACTTTGGTTTTCTAACCAACCAATATATTTGTCATATGTTTTATCACTAATCATCGACAGGATAAATGGTTTTCCATATTTTCTACCTAATAGGAAAATAATGATCGAACCGATACAAATACCAACGTAATTATAGATAAAGCCAGCGTAAGGACCAAAAATCAGGACACCTGCTGCGGTGCTGATCCCCCCAGGAATGATCGGTATAACGACTTGCAGTATTTGGATCAAGATAAAGATTATCGGTCCTAAAATAATTGAATCACCTACAAGACCTCTTAATGCGTTCAAATCTTTAAAGACGCCTAGATTAATAAAATAAATCGTAAGTGCAATTGAAAAACCAATACCGATGATCGATATAATATTCATTAATTTACGTGATACTGCAACGTTCATCCCTAGTCAACTCCTTCGAGGTTTTCATCTGATAATTGTATTTTACCTGAAAAGCGTAACTGCGCGCCACTATTTCAAGTGAGAAACAACAAACAATTTTGTAAGTTCAAACCAAGTATAGAGGATGAAACAAAATAAAACATCCATCTAGAGTCTTATTTACTTAATTTTATGATCTATAAAAGGTTCATGGCTATTTCACATTTAAATTCGGCGAAAAATCTTGATGTTTAAAATTGGCGAATCATACATGATTTCTACATCATCGATCAGATTCCCAAGTAATCGATAGGATTCTTGGCCATGAGAAGGGGTGCCTAGCAACTCGTGGTAATAGATCTCCATACTAGGATCTCTAGGTGTATTCAACAGTGAGGCCAATGTATTCAAATCTTTTGGCGGATTTTTTGTTGTTCCTTGGAATTCGATATATAGTCCTTCATCTGTATACTCTAAGCCAATACGAATCTCCTTGATCTCGTGTTCGTAAAGATACGTGAGAAATTCATCAATGATCCTCTTTGATAGTTCTTTTTCCATTTCCATGTGCGTTCTTTCCCTTCCCGGTAAACGTAAAATTTTCTAGGATAGGCACTAGTATACCAGCAATAAATCCCGTTGAAAACCCACTATTATATAGATTCAATCCTCCATGCAAGGTACTGAGATTATGGACAAGAGTAATATGTAAAAAGCCTGCAATCACTCCATAAACGCCGCCATAAAATCCACTGATTGGGGCAAGCCCTGTACCGAAAATCGCAGCTACGAGCATGGTCGTATCGGTCATATCATGCATCGTTCCTAATATTGAGGCAATGTAGATACCAATCAAAATCGGAAAACAATTTTTAACATGACTTCCGAATGAGCTGAAACCAGCCACTGAGATGATTCCTCCCACCACAGGCCCATTTAGCACACCACCGATCAGCAAGACGTAAGACATCAATAACAAGCCAACCAAGCCCATATTGATCAAGGTGGCGCCGATACCTGATGTGCCGATGAAATCTGTTGTTAGTTTTCCAGAAGACTCAAAGATTTCACGTAATCCTTTCAATTTGAATGCGTTAAAGAAGAAGCCACAAACAGCGGTTGATAAAAAGAATAAAAAGATGATCCAAGTCAATTCGTGGTGGTAATCAGTCGAAAGAATCGAGTGTACTTCGATCGAATAACTAAATTGCCGAAGAATACCTGTTACCAACATAGCAATCAACCCTGAAGTAAAACCAATATTATAAAGTGTAAAACCACGATGAAAGGTCAGAGTCTGAACAGCTAGGATCGGCAATAAAAAACCAACGATCAAACCGGCTAAATTACCCAAGAAAGCACCTTGAAGGATTGGTAAACCCATCCCGAACGTAATATAGCTGACAACTGGAGAGAGTGCACTACCAAATAAGCCAATCATTACATATTGAGAAAATGGTTTGTGCATAAAATAGGCATATAAATAAACACCGAGGATAATGGAGATGGAATTGTATAGATTTTTCCCAAAGAATGAAAAACCCGCGACAGTCAATATGGAAGCAAACATCGCACCATTCAACATGACTTTATGGCGATAGGCGAGTAACACAGAAGAGAGTGTAAGTAAGCCTACATTCATAAATGCGCTTCCAAATCCGCCTAAAGCAATATAATCAGTCAAGAGATTACTTGGAGAGGTCATGATGACCGTTAGTCCAACAAGATTATTTGTCAAAGAATCACTGAGCAAGCCAATAATCAAAAAAAACAATCCTGAAAAAATAAGGTAAAAATAGTTTTTCCTTTGAGAAATGATTCTTTTTTTAGGATGAATATAAATAACGTCACTTTTATTCTTCATTACACACCTTCTTTTCCTTTTTATTTAACTATAACTTGAAAGAAAACTTTAGGTCAACTTAAATTCAACACAAAATCAAAAATTGTAAGGGGAAACAAATTACGTAAAAAAATATTTAGAAAATTGAGAAAACCAATAAAAAACACATATATGCTTTAAAATATAACAATTTAGGTATATTATTTGCAAAAATTGATCAATATCGGTTAAAATAAAAGAACAGAGACTGTAGCATGAAGTGGGGGAGTTTATTATGAGAAGAAAAGTCTATACGAAGGATCAAATTCTGAAAGCTGCATATGAAGTTGTTGCTAAAGAAGGATTTAAAGGTTTCACTGCACGAAATATCGCGAAGAAGATGGGGATATCTACCCAACCGATTTACTTAGAGTTCAAAAATATGGAAGATTTAAAAAATACGCTATTAGATGTTATCTTCCAACAGTTAGAAGAAGAAGTGTTTCCTGTAGAGCGTACAGGAGATAAAATCATCGATTTAGGATTGAATTATATTTATTTCGCTAAGAAAAACCATAGCCTTTATATGGCTTTATATATCGATGAGCATGGAAATGGTCAAAAGATGCATGATTTTTCTTATAATTATTTCCGCAAGTTATTAAAAGAGGACGCACGTTATAAAGATTTATCGGAAGAATATATCGATGCACTGCATACTGGTACTTGGGTAACTATCACTGGTATCGCTTCATTGATGTCTTCTAGTATCATGCATCCTACAGAAGAGCAAATCATCTCGATCATCAAAACGACGGTCGATTCCGTACTTGCAATTGAAAATCCAGAAAAAATACGCTAATTGCCACATCATGAGGTTGTGACAAAAGTGTTTAGCCTCGAGAAATAAAGCGCCATCCACGAAATTTGTTCTTCAAATTTATGTGGATGGCGCCTTATTTTTTCGAAGAGGTTACCGCCGTTTATTCAGTTGTAGATGGTGCGAGAGGATGAATATTGCATAAGCTACTTTATTCTTAGCGAATAACTTGAACAGTGTTCTTGGATTTAAACATAACAGTTATGGTATTTAAATGACCAGTTTACAAAACAAACAAGATTAACAAGAGTGCATAATACCTCTTGACATTTTTAGAAAAAAGATTAAAAATAGTAGGCATGGAAGGTTGGCAGAGTGGTAATGCACCGGACTCGAAATCCGGCGAACCGGCTAACACCGGCGCGCAGGTTCAAATCCTGTACCTTCCTTATATACCAACAGTTAGACACGATTTAGGTCGTGTCTTTTTTGTTGTATTTTTACCCTAAAATATTTTTTGACTCCCCTTTTGGTACTCCTTTTATACTTTTACATACTCCTTTCATATGATTTTTGAATTTTCAAACATGATCGATTTTATGTATAAATAAAGTTCTCTGTAAAAATAAAGAGACAACAAGGGACAGCCTAGTTATTTCTTGCAATCAATCGTTATGACAGTCTTTGCAGCAGTGAGAACAACCATCGAAACTTTTGGATGTGTGGGTTGTGCTTGCTTGATGTAGGGCTTCTTCACATGTAGAAAATACGCCAATAAAAAGTGCATCTTCTGGACAATGCGTACATGAGATCACGTGGACTTCGTGATTTCCTCGATCATCTGTGTTTTTGTTAAAATAATAAATTGCCATCTCTATCTACCATCCTGATTTATTTCAACGTTTTGCTCGTTGATAATTTGATTATACTGGATGGTTGAGTGAGCATGAGGATTATTTTTTCACTATGATGGAAGAGGTTGTTTTAAAAAATTCATGAAATAAGCAGGATAGAAGAAAAATTTTTATAAAAGTAGTGATTGCTCATTTTGATTTTTATGTTATCGGGGTCCCAGTGACTTTTTGGATTGCAATATGAAAATCGGTGACCTTCGTTTCTTGGGCAAACAATAAAAATTTATTTACAAGAAGATAAGCGCAGAAATCCAAATGGTGGTGTAGTCTTTTTTGGGTTGTGCGCTTGTTTTCTTGTATTCAAGTAATCTGTTCTCTTTTTTGATATCGATTTTCTATTTATCTGAAATCAACTAATATAGCCATGATTTTTTAAGGATTTTTGATGTTCGCAAGGTGTTCCAACGATCGTGAAAGGAGTTATTTTAGTCGTCGTCGTTTGGCCATTCCATTCATAGGCGTAATTTCTGCCACTCCAATTCGTGTCGCAAGCGAAGCAGTGATATTCTACCTCTATTCGTCCAGTTGGGTCTTCTGCTTGAATCCAGCCGATTGACTGAGCGGTGCCGTTTGTGATATTCGCTTGATTTAGATCCCAATCATAAGGATCTGAGCTAAAGGCGGTCAATGGTGTAGCAGGTGTATTTAATGCTTTTTCCAAAATTGGATCTTGTGTTTGTCCTTGTTCTGCAGGTGTTTGATTTACCAGCTGTTGATCATTTGAGCTTGTTGTTTCTGTTGTAGTTAATGAACGTTCGGTACTTTTTGTCTGTGAAGTATTCGTGGCTTCTTGAACTGTGGTGTTTTGGATTTCTGGTGCAAATAACGGGAATAGCATGATACCTAATATAAATGCTCCAATAATAGTTGTTACCCCTAACAATATCCCTAATAGTACTTTTCCGATTTTCATGTTGATCCTTCCTAACTTTAAAATAAAATATGTTCTCAAATTGAGCATCTCCGAAATTCGTTTTTTCGTCAAGTGATTTGATAGCAGGTTATAGTTATTGTATATTGATTTTTATTTCTTGAAATTTACCTATTCTGCAAAGTGAAGCAGGTAGTACAAAGAGATACTCAGTTATTTTCAAATGAAATAAGAGGTGAATAAAAAGTTTTTTTATATATTGTGCTGAGTAATTCTCACTTCTACCAAACAGAATATCTTACTTTTTTTCTCGCATGATGATTTTCTTACATGCCGACGTAAAAGACAGTGATGGATAAAAGGTCTCCTATCAAAGCGCAAACAAAGAAGATTTTAGACTGAAATAAAAAATGAAATCGCTTGTTATTTTGAAGATATATGTCTACAAAAATCTCCCTATTTATGAATAACATGAAATATTTGTAAACTATAGGAGAATCCAGTAGCTTCCTAGGATAAAACATGTTAAATTAATTGTTGAGTCTACTTTTTTTTAAAGATAGAGATTTTTCATTTTATTTGTTTTCATGTGACGAAATTGTAAGAGTGAAAATCATTCATTCTGAATGCCTTCCTGTGATAAGATTCATGTGGACATAATAATGGAATAGTAATTTTAGTAGGATGTGAAATAAATGTGCGGAATCGTAGGATTTGTTAATAACAAAGATAATAAAAAAGCAATCATCAATGACATGATGGATCGCATCATTCACCGCGGACCGAATAGTTCAGGTGAATACATTGATCGTGATGTAGCTTTGGGTTTTAGACGTCTAAGTATTATTGACTTAGAAGGGGGCACACAGCCCATTTACAATGAAGACCAAACAAAAATCATTATTTTTAATGGAGAAATCTACAACTATCAACCACTTAGAAAAGAATTGATCGATGCAGGTCATATTTTCAAAACCCATGCAGATACAGAAGTTTTATTACATGGCTATGAAGAATGGGGAACTGAGTTATTGCAAAAAGTACGTGGGATGTTTGCTTTTGCGATTTGGGATAATGAGAAAAAAGAATTATTCGGTGCAAGAGACCATTTTGGGATCAAACCGTATTACTATGCTGAAATGAACGGAACTTTGATGTTTGGTTCTGAAATCAAGAGTTTTCTACCACATCCAGATTTCAATAAAGAATTGAATCGGGAAGCATTGAAACCATATATGACGTTCCAATATTCTCCTTTAAATGGGGAAACATTCTTTAAAGGCGTCTATCGTTTACCAGAAGGTCATTATTTCACTTACAAAGATGGCCACATGGATATCCAACAGTATTGGGATGCGAACTTTGAAGAAAAAGGCACACAAAGCCGTCAAGAATGGATCGATCAAATTGATGACACAGTGAAAGCATCGATCGAAGCACACACGATCAGTGATGTGGAAGTTGGCTCGTTCTTATCAAGTGGGGTCGATTCAAGTTATGTGACTTCTGTTTTGAAACCAGACCATTCATTCTCAATAGGCTTTGATGATAAAACTTATAATGAAGCAATCGAGGCACGTAAATTAACAGAAATGCTTGACTTGGATAACACCGCAGCTGTCATTGATGGAGACATGTCCTTTAAGGCTTTCCCTTTGATCCAATACCATTTAGATGAACCAGATTCTAATCCATCTTGTGTACCGTTGTATTTCTTAGCGAATCTTGCGGCACAAAGTGTACGAGTCGTTCAATCTGGCGAAGGGGCAGATGAATTATTTGCTGGCTATCAATCATATGGCTTCCACACAAATTCAAAATTTATCCGAGTGATTGCTCAAGGATTGAAAAAATTACCGAAAGGCACTCGCTATAACTTAGGTAGAAAAATCGGGAAGATGCGTAATTTCCATGGTAGGATCCATTTATATGAATCATTAGCGCCTGCCAAAGAATATTTTATCGGACATGCACGGATCTTTGAAGAAAACGAAGCGGCCAACTTGTTGACGCCAGAATTTCAACAAGCCCCAACAGTCAAAGAAATCATGGCAGAACATTATGCGAAAACTGAAGGAATCCAAGACGAGATCAACAAGATGCAATATGTTGACTTACACCAATGGATGCCAAAAGATATTTTGTTAAAAGCCGATAAACTTTCAATGGCAAGTTCACTGGAAGTGCGGGTACCACTTCTTGATATCGAAGTAATGAAATTAGCGCAACAAATCCCAAGTAAGTATTTATTGAATCAAAACAATACGAAAGATGTCTTTAGACAAGCTGCGAACAAGCATCTGCCTGAAGAATGGTCAAATCGTGTAAAACTTGGTTTCCCTGTACCGATCAAAGCTTGGCTGAAAGAAGAACATGGCTATCACCAAGTAAAAGAATTATTTGAAGCTGATTTTGCGAAAGAGTTCTTTGATCAAGCGAAAATCATCCAATTACTTGATGACCATCATGAAGGTAGAAGTGAAGAACAACGTAAGATTTGGACGATTTTCAGTTTCTTGACGTGGTACAAAGTTTATTTTGTGGATGAAACGATTCCTCAAGCTGAACCGATCCAATATGTAACAGTTTAGACGATCCAACGATGTTTCTATTGAACGCAAAAACGAAGAGTGCCGATCCATAATGGGTAGACTCTTCGTTTTTTTTTTGCCGTAAATCGGAATGAGTTGATTTTTTATTCAAAGAGACGATAATATACAATCAGTAATGGACTTCTCGCTCGAATGTGCCATCTTTTTTATAGATCATTAAGGATGTTTCTTTATTACGAGCTACTTCTTTTCCTTTTTCAATGGCATCTTCTTTATGATCGAAGTGATTGCTTGCTTTTTCAGCGCCTTTAGAGCGAACGATCCAATGATCTTCTTCGAATTTGACTTCGACTGTGGCGTCTAATAATTTAGCTGCTCGCGGATTGCTATCATGCTTGTCATTTTTTTGTGGATTTTTCTCTTTTGAGAAAGCTTTCTTCTCTTTCTCATCTGCACTTTCCACCCATTCTTTGGCTTGACTGATTGCGATCGGGATTGCTCGATCATCAGGGTAACCTTCATCTAAAAGCGCATTGCCGATATCGATTGCTTTCTTTTTGGTCAACTCTTCCAAGTTCTTCATGGCTGGTGGGAAATCTTTCATATTCCAAGGCATAGTTAACTCCTCCTAAAAGAATAATTGATTTTACTACTATAACAAGTGTAATCTCAACTTGGTAAAAAGAAAAATCATCTGTTTCAATTTTTCCTGAGCTTGTTTTTTGCTCGTCAAGTAGAACTACTTAACAAAATCGTCAAAAAGGCTAGCAATCTGATAAAAATCATGGTAAGATAATCAAGTCTGAGAGTCATCTTAGAGGATTCTAGTATAAATGGGAGGGAAAATCATGCGCGTAAACATTACTTTAGAGTGTACTTCTTGTAAAGAACGTAACTACCTAACTAACAAAAACAAACGTAACAATCCTGATCGTTTGGAAAAGCAAAAATATTGCCCACGCGAACGTAAAGTTACTTTGCACCGCGAAACAAAATAATATGTCTAAAAAAGTTTGGGTCTGTACCCAAGCTTTTTTATTTTTAGTATAATCAAGTAGTAGATGAAAGGAGCGAGTCAAAATGTTTATTTCCATGTGGGCCCAAGACAAGAATGGATTGATCGGTAAAGATGGGTTATTGCCTTGGCGTTTGCCAAATGATATGCGTTTTTTCAGAGAACATACGGTGGATCGTTTATTAGTGATGGGGCGTAAAACATACGAAGGCATGGGCGACCTATCTCTTCCTTATCGCCACATCATCGTGTTGACTACCCAAGAAGATTTTGAGGTCAAAGAAAATGCAGAGGTCATGCATTCAATCGATGAATTATTGGCTTTTGCGGAGACTGTTTCAGAAGATATTTATGTTTCTGGTGGAAGTCGGATCTTTCAAGAATTATTGCCCCAGACTGGGATTATTTGGCGAACACTGATCGATGGTGAGTTTGATGGAGATACGTATATTGGAGAGATCGACTTTAGCGATTTTGAACTAGCAGAAGAACATATCGGTATCACGGATCAAGAAAACCATTATGCGCATCGCTTCCAAAAATGGGTAAGAAAGTAAGTTCTGATCATTGATGTATAAAATGAATGAGTGAAAGAAATAAAGGGAGATGTTCAAGATCATGGGAGCATCTTTTTTTTGTCTTTTTTGTAGAGAAACAGCTAAGTCAAGTGAGGGTTGCTCCTTAATATTTAGCTGTTTTTTTGTGTTGTATAAAGAACATATAAAGAAATTTCTTGAATATTAACACTATCTTTATAGTCCTTTGTCTATGATGAAAACAAAGGAGAGGAAGAAAATGATCTTATTTTTAGGTTGTATCAGTATGATTTTGTTAGCTTATCTATTCTGGTTTTTATTTAAGGGGGAAGAGCAATGATGAGTGCAGTATTTCAAGGATTGTTTTTCTTTTTTATTCTACTTGTTTTAGCCGCACCTCTTGGGTGGTACATCAAGTTGATCATGACAGGGGAAACACCAAAATATGTACGTTTCATCCAACCAATCGAACGCTTTTTTTATCAATTGATTGGTCCTGAGAGTCAAAAGAAAATGACGGCGAAGCGCTATTTAGCGCATGTGTTGGGTGTTGGGATCTGTTCTTTGCTATTTTTAACGGGATTATTGATGGTCCAAGGTTGGCTTCCTGGCAATAATGGCGTGGAAAATCTGTCATTTGATTTAGCCGTGAATACAGCTGTTAGTTTTGTGACAAATACCAACTGGCAAGCTTACACGGGAGAATTGACACTTTCGAATACGACGCAAATGCTTGGTTTGACTGTTCAAAATTTCTTGTCAGCAGCTGTAGGTTTAGCAGTTCTTTGTGCATTGATCCGCGGCATCATCCAAAGGAAATCGAGCCAATTGGGTAATTTTTGGCAAGATCTAGTACGTAGTTTACTTTACATTTTTTTACCACTTTCATTAATTACTGCTGTACTTCTGATTTCCCAAGGCGTGGTTCAAACGTTTAGTCATGGGCTGTCTTACACTGGTCTATCAGGAGAATCTTTATGGTTGTATCTAGGACCTGTGGCCAGTCAAGTAGCTATCAAGCAATTAGGAACCAATGGTGGTGGATTTTTCGGTGCAAATTCCGCTCATCCATTTGAGAATCCGACGATCTTTTCTAATTTCATCGAGAATCTCGCCATCTTGTTGATACCTACAGCGTTGATTTTTGCGTTTGGTTATTGGGTCAAAGAATGGAAACAAGGTCGAACGATTTTGATCGTTTCGTTTGTTTTTCTTTTTGCAGCTTTTGTAGGTGTAGCAATTAGTGAATATCATGGGCCCGCTTTTACGGATGTACTGGGTTCGCTGAATATGGAAGGAAAAGAAGTACGCTTTGGTGTAGGTTGGTCAAGTTTATGGGCTGTTAGCACAACAGCGGCATCGAATGGATCAGTCAATGCAATGTTGGACAGTTTTACGCCTCTCGGTGGTGGTATCCCGCTTTTCTTGATGCAATTAGGGGAGATCATCTTTGGTGGTGTGGGTAGTGGCTTGTATGGCATGTTGGCATTTCTGCTGTTGACGGTTTTTATTGCCGGTCTACTTGTTGGACGTACGCCAGAATATTTAGGCAAGAAAATCGAGGCTTTCGACATCAAGATGGCTAGTTTAGTGATTTTGACGCCTGTATTATTGACGTTGTTTGGTACGATGGCAGTTTCACTGCATCCTGATGTTTTAACTTGGTTGACCAATAAAGGGCCTCATGGATTTAGTGAGTTGCTTTATAATGTGACTTCTCTAGCAAATAATAATGGGAGTGCATTTGGTGGGTTGACGGCAGATACACCGTTTCTAAATCTTTTAGGAAGTGTCTTGATGTTGTGTTCTCGCTACATTCCAATCGTTGCTATTTTGTTCTTGGCTGAAAACATGGGAAGGAAGAAAACGATCGCGATCAATGATGGAACACTTTCAACAACGAATGGCACATTCATCTCCATGTTGATGATCGTTATCCTTGTTGTCGGAGCATTGAGCTTTTTACCAGCGTTGGCGTTAGGTCCGATCGCTGATCATTTTACCTTAAGTTAGAAGGAGCAAAATCAAATGAAAACTATTTATGTATGGGCAATCAAAGAAGCCTTTGTCAAATTAGACCCAAGACAACAAATCAAAAACCCAGTGATGTTCATGGTCTACATCGGAGCGATCTTAGCGACGATCCTTTGTTTTGAACAAACAACGGTGCCTTTATGGTTTACTATAACGATCACCTGTTTGTTATGGATCACCTTGTTGTTTGCAAATTTTGCCGAAGCAGTGGCAGAAGGTCGCGGAAAAGCGCAGGCAAATAGCTTGAAGCAAGCAAAAAAAGAAGTGATCACTTATAAGATCAATCGCTTAGAAGACATTGAAAACCAAGAATTTATTGAGATCAAATCTTCTGATCTCAAAAAGGGGGATCTGATTTATGTAGTATCGGGTCAACAAATTCCAGCGGATGGTGATGTAATCGAAGGAGCTGCTTCAGTGGATGAAAGTGCCATTACAGGGGAATCAGCACCAGTGATCCGTGAATCAGGGGGCGATCGAAGTGCCGTTACTGGTGGGACGACGGTGGTTTCTGATTACTTGGTGATCCGTGTGACATCCGAAAATGGACACTCCTTTTTAGATCAAATGATTTCGATGGTGGAAGGGACACAACGAAAGAAAACCCCGAATGAGATCGGGTTACAAATCTTTTTGATCACGTTAACGATCATCTTTTTAGCGGTCTCTGTTAGTTTAGTTCCTTTTACCGAATTCAGTAGTCAGCTGTCAGGTAAAGGGGCGCCGATTGCGACGATCGTTGTCATTGCTTTATTCGTATGTTTAGCGCCAACGACGATCGGTGCATTGATTTCATCGATCGGGATTGCTGGAATGAGTCGGTTAACGAAAGAGAACGTGATCGCAATGAGTGGTCGTGCCATCGAAGCAGCGGGAGATGTTGATGTATTACTGTTAGATAAAACAGGAACGATTACTTTAGGAAATCGTCGGGCAAGTGAGTTTTTACCGGTCAATGGCGTCACAGAACAACAATTAGCTGATGCAGCACAGCTCTCATCTTTGGCAGATGAGACGGCAGAAGGCCGCAGTATTGTCATTTTAGCTAAAGAAAAATTTGCTTTGCGAGAACGCATTTTTGAAAAATCTGAAGTGAAATTCATTGATTTTAGTGCGCAAACCCGCATGAGCGGCATGGATTATCGTGGCGATCAGATTCGTAAAGGTGCCGCAGATACGATCAAGAAATATGTGCAGGCACGTGGTGGACAGTATCCAGAAGAATGTGATCAAATCGTCGCAAAAGTTGCCCAAGCTGGCGGAACTCCTTTGGTGGTTGTAAAAAATGATCAAGTGATGGGAGTCATTTATCTCAAAGATATTGTAAAAAACGGCGTACAGGAAAACTTCGCAGATATGCGTAAAATGGGGATCAAAACTATCATGATCACAGGAGATAATCCTTTGACAGCAGCAGCGATTGCGGCTGAGGCGGGGGTCGACGACTTTCTCGCAGAAGCAACACCTGAAAATAAAATGGATCTTATTCGTGACTATCAAGAAAAAGGACATCTTGTAGCAATGACAGGTGATGGAACGAACGACGCGCCGGCATTAGCACAAGCAGATGTGGCAGTCGCGATGAATACAGGGACACAAGCAGCAAAAGAAGCGGGCAATATGATTGATTTAGATTCTAGTCCAACGAAGCTATTGAAGGTCGTACGTATCGGTAAACAATTATTGATGACTAGAGGTGCTTTGACCACGTTTAGTATTGCAAATGACGTCGCAAAATATTTTGCTGTGATCCCAGTCTTGTTTTATGGGATCTATCCCGAATTGGCCCAGTTGAATATCATGGCACTAGGTAGTCCTCTTACAGCGATTTTATCGGCTGTTATCTATAATGCAGTGATTATTGTCGCATTGATTCCTTTAGCGTTAAAAGGAGTCAAGTATACAGAAAAACCTGCCAGTCAAATTTTACGACACAATCTATTGGTCTATGGATTAGGCGGTTTAATTGCCCCATTCATATTCATCAAACTGATCGATCTCGCTTTGAGCTTTTTCTTGATATAAAAAGAAAGACATTTTGCAGAAAGAAGGAATTCACCTATGAAAAATATCCTTAGAGCACAGCTAAGTTTTTTATTCCTCAGCATCCTACTCCTTGGTGGGCTATACACCGTCGCTGTTACTGGTATCGGTCAACTTTTCTTTGCCCAGCAAGCCAATGGTAGTCAGAGAGTTGTTTCAGGGAAGGTGGTCGGCTCTTCGTTGATTGGACAATCCTTTCAACAGGCAGCTTATTTTAATGGAAGAGGGCAAGACGTGACCCAACTTTCACCAACCTCATCGGAGCAAAAGAAATTAGTAGAAGATAAAACAGAATTGGCACAACAAAGCGATCAAACTATGGAGATCCCAATCGATCTAGTCACAAACTCTGCAAGCGGTGTTGATCCGCATATCAGTTTGGCAGCCGCAGAAAGTCAAGTCTCTCGTATCGCTAAAGAGCGGGGACAAGACGTTGCCAAAATTCGTGCTATAATACAGGAAAAAGCACAGAAGGATTGGTTTTCAGATCGAATGTTTGTCAACGTGCTTGAATTGAATCTGTTACTTGATAACATGTAGGTGGCAGAGGGGTTAGGAGAAACAAAGATGGAAAGACAGGATGTTTCAGAAATGTTACACCAGCGTGAAAAAAGCCGAGGACGTCTACGGGTGTATTTTGGTTTCGCAGCAGGAGTCGGCAAGACTTATGCGATGCTGGCGGAAGCACAAGAGCTTAGCGTACTAGGTAAAGACATTGTGGTTGGCTACATCGAACCTCATGATCGCCCGGATACGAATCAATTATTAAAAGGGTTACCACAGATCCCTTTAAAAGAAGTGCCGTATAAGGGGCTGACTTTGAGTGAACCTGATATTGATGCCATTATCAAACGTCAGCCAGAAATCGTTTTGATCGATGAATTAGCCCATAGTAATGCGCCAGGATCAAGAAATCGCAAGCGATATCAAGATATCGAAGAATTATTGAATGCGGGGATCAATGTCCATACGACGATCAACGTCCAACATATTGAAAGCTTGAATGATATCGTTGAAGAAGTGACTGGGATCGAAGTAAAAGAAACGGTTCCGGATACGTTTTTCCAACAGGCGACATTGAAGGTCATTGATGTGGAACCAGATGAATTGATCGATCGTTTAGCGCAAGGGAAAATCTATGCCGATGAAAATGCAAAACGCGCCTTGCAGCACTTCTTTATTCCTAAAAAATTGGAACAGTTACGAGGTCTAGCGATCCAACGGGCTTCGGATCATATCAATCGTGTGATCGGTAAAACAAATGGTGTCCAAAGCAAACTAATCACGATCGTTCAAGATGCTTTCCCTAAAATGGCTGAGAAAAGTATTCGGTGGACTGCTCGGTTAGCTCAAGGCTTGGGGGCAGAATGGATCGTGCTATACATTCGTTCCGATGATCGTTTACAGGGGACGAATGACTTAGCGGAGAAACTTGGTGCAGAAGTCGTGGTGATCGAGGAGGATCATTCATTTGAAACAATCGTCGAATATGCTAAACTGGTCGGTGCAACCGATTTGATCATCGGTAAAAATTTGGCGAAACCGTGGACGGAGCGATTGTTTTCAGAAGAGCTGGATGTTCGATTGCTCAAACGATTGCCAGAAACTGAACTTCACTTGATTCCTTATAAAGAAAAACGTTCAACCATCCTTTCCCACTCCAAGAAACTAGTGGAAGGGGGAGGAAAAGATGTTGCGATTTCATTGATCTGTGTGTTCGTAGCAACGCTCTTGACTGAGGTGATGCAATATCTCCACTTCGGAGAACAAAACTTGATGTTGGTGTACATTTTCTTTATCTTACTTGTTGCCCGTTTGACCTCTGGCTATTTTTGGAGCGCATTATCTTCTATTTTAAGTGTCTTGGCTTTCAACTGGTTTTTTGTCGAGCCACTGTATTCCTTGACCGTATATAAACAAGGCTATCCGATTACTTTAGTCATCATGCTGATCGTTGCACTGATGATCAGTAATTTGATGGTTCGTCTGAAAAAACAGGCTGTCCATGCCAGAGAAAAAGAACAACAGATGGAAATTCTGTATGAACTGAACAAGCAATTTGTTTTAGCAGAAGACCAGCAACAAATCGTTGAATTATCTGCCACTTATTTAGGCAGACTATTGGATCGGGAAGTGATTTTCTTTGATAAACATGCCATCAAGCAAAGTCAATACACACCAAAAGATGCCCCATTTTTACTCGATCATCCAGAAGAAGCGGCAGTGGCTTATTGGACGGCTAAAAATCAAAAAGATTCAGGTTATGGAACTGATACATTAAGTGGCGCAAAAGGTTTTTATTTACCGATTGTCGCAAATGGGAAGACGTTAGCTGTTTTAGGGATTCGTCGCAGTCGCGGGCTTCCGATCGAGGATAGTCAATTGAACTACTTACGGTTAGTGTTGACCCAGCTTGCTGTTATCTTAGAGCAAACAGAGCTTAAGAATGAAAAAGAACAAATCGAGTTAGAAAATGAACGTGAAAAAGTTCGCAGTAATTTATTACGTGCGATATCCCATGATTTGCGTACGCCATTGACTGCGATTTCTGGGATTGCAGAAACACTTTTGCAAACAGATGAAGAGCTGAAACAAGCGACGCGCCAAAAATTGCTGACCGATATCCAGACAGAATCCCAATGGTTGATTCGCATGGTGGAGAATCTGTTGTCGATCACACGGATCAATATGGACACAATGCAAGTGAAAAAAACAACAGAACCGATTGAGGAAATCATTGAAGCAGTCTATGAACATGTCACAAAAGTTTATCCTGACAAGGAATTATTGGTCCATTTACCGACAGCGGTTTTATTTGTCGAAGTTGACCCTATCTTGATTGAGCAAGCGATGTTCAATCTGGTGGAAAATGCGTTTCGTCATGGATCAACACAAGGTCAAGTAGAAGTCAGCGTGTTCCAAGAGGGAGAACAGGTCATTTGTGAAGTAAAAAATGAGGGTGAAATCTCATTGAAGCAATATGAAAAAATCCAGATGAATCTATCCAATGAAGAAGAAGTACCAATCGATTCAAAAAATGGTCTTGGCATTGGATTAAGTATTGTCAAAACCATCATCCATGCCCATAATGGGAAATTAGAGATGGCTGTATCAGAAGGGAAAACAGTGGTTCGCATCTATTTGAACAAGAGTGAGGAGGTGACGTTACATGAGGAAAGTACTATTGATTGAAGATGACCCAACGATCACTGATTTTATGGAAGTCGTGTTGGCAAAAGAACATTATCACGTTACGATTGCCACAACTGGCATGGAAGCTTTGCATGTGTTCCAAGAAGATTCCTTTGACTTGATTTTGCTCGATTTAGGTTTGCCAGATATTGATGGCATCGAATTATTGAAAATCATTCGTAAACGACTGGCTACACCGTTGATCGTGATCTCTGCGCGAAACAACGAGCATGAAAAAGTCAAAGCCCTTGATCTCGGTGCTGATGATTACGTCACTAAGCCTTTTGGGATGAATGAATTACTTGCTAGGATCAGAACCGCTTTTCGTCATCGTAAACAAGAGGAATTACCTTCAGTCATCACCAATGGGGAATTGTCTTTGGACACAGAAAGCCAGCTGTTAACCAAAGCAGGAGAACCGATCCATCTCACTAAGAATGAATATCGCATTTTGCTCGTATTATTCCAACACCTTGGGAAGGTCGTCACTTATCGCGTATTAACATCAGAAGTTTGGGGGCCTTACGGAACAGATTCCCAAGTGTTGCGAGTGAATATGTCAAACATTCGGAAAAAAATCGAGAAAAATACCATTCGTCCAGAATATTTAATCACTGAGATCGGAGTTGGCTATCGGTTACGTGATTACCGAAATTCTTAGTAAGCGACAAACAAATTGAACATCGAAAAAAACAACAATCACCGAAGAATTTTACCTCTTGGTGATTGTCGTTTTTTGATGTGCTGTTTACCAGCTAGCACACTGAACACTTCTTTTATTTACAGCTCAAGCCAAATTGTGGTTTTCACGCTTTTACTTTAGCTCGCCTTTGATATCATCGATCATTTGACGACTAGCGATTGGTCCATTATATAACCAGCTAGAAGTTGGACCAAATTCGAGTACTTGATCCGCTTTAACTGCTTTCAGATTTTGCCAAGTGGGTTCGTTGAACATCGCTGCTTGTTCATCACTATTGACTAAGATGATATAGTCTGCGTCTAATTCAGCTAATTTTTCTGACGAAACAGCTGACCAATCAGAGGTTGCCTCTTTTGATACTTCTTCTACTAAAGATGGCACACCGAATTGTAGATCTTCATAAACGATGCGACCGCTTGAACGATTCTGGCTGACCATAAAGGCAGAGTTGTTCGTGACCCATAAGACGGCTGCTGTTTTTCCATCAATCTGATCACTCAATTCTTCGCGTGTTTCTTTCGCGTAATCTTGATAATCTTGAATGATTTCCTCTGCTTTGTCCTCTTTATTCAATACTTTGCCAATGTCTCGCAACTGTTCTTCCCATGTAACATCGGTACCATTTTTAACAACATAGGTTGGGGCAATTTTACTATATTGCTCGTATTTCCCGCCTTCAACAGTGGCTGAAGAAGAAATCAATAATAAATCAGGTTCAAAACTTAACACGTTTTCATAGGGTAGATCATAGGAGATAGTTGGGATATCTTTCAGATCATCTTGTAAATAATCTTGGATCGAACCACTGCCGACTGTCCATTGAGCAACCGGGGATTCACCTAACGCAACAAGATAATCCTCTAAATAACTGCCGATGATCCGCTTTGGTTGGTTAGGTATTTCAACTGAATGTCCTAATGTATCTGTCAAGGTATGCGTACCATTATCAGCAGTAGTCGATGATGCAGTTGTTTCTTCGGTTGTGGATGAGCCTGGCGAGCAAGCACTAAGTAATCCCACCAAAAGTAATGCGCTAGAGATTGTGAATAGTTTATTTTTAAGTCTCATGTCTTTCCTCCGATCGTAATTGAGAATGTTTCTCAATTGCTATTATTCCCCAAGAAAAGGGCGCTGTCAACTCTTTTTACTAACGTAAACGACGAAATTTGTGCTTGACGAATTTGTGAAGTACCGTCATAATTGAGAATGATTTTCAATGAGAGGGGGAAGTATATGTCTAGATTAAATGCAGTTGAAATTACTATCGGTTACCCCAACAAAACGATAATTGAAAATTTGTCTGTCGCTATACCAGAAGGGAAAATCACCAGTTTGATTGGCCCAAACGGCAGTGGTAAGTCTACATTATTAAAAAGCTTTACCCGCATACTTCCTGTAAAAAACGGCAAAATATTAGTCAACGATCGTGACTTGACGACCTATCATTCGAAAGAACTAGCTCGGAAACTTGCCTTACTAGCCCAAACGAGTGAATACCCATTAGGAATGACAGTTGAAGAAGTCGTTTCTTACGGTAGATACCCTTATCAAAAACTATTCAGTGGCATGGATGATCAAGATCTGCAAGCCATTGAGTGGGCGCTGACAGCGACGGATCTAATCTCGTTAAAAGATCGAGACTTAGCGAGTTTATCCGGAGGTCAAGCCCAACGAGTCTGGATTGCGATGGCGTTAGCTCAAGAAGCAGATATCTTGATCCTTGATGAACCAACAACTTTTTTAGATCCTGCGCATCAACTGGAGATCTTAGATCTGCTGAAAGAAATCAACCGAATGAAAAAAACAACGATTTTGATGTCGATCCATGACATCAATCATGCCTCCCGCTTTTCCGATTATTTAGTCGCAATGAAAGAAGGGCGATTAATCGTCAATGGGACCCCAGAACAAGTCATCACGAAAGAATGGATGAGAGAGATTTTTGAGATCGAAGCACAAATCGTTCAATTACCTGAAACAAATAAACCTGTCTTTTTAACATATGATCTCATCAAGAAACCGGAGGGAAAATGATGAGGAAAGGGAAAAAAATAAATACCCTATGGCTGCTTCTGTTATTGGCAATCATTGTCTTCTTTTTTGCTTTGTATAATGGTGCTTCTACAGTTAAAGGCAATGAAGTCTGGCAGGCGTTGTTCCAGTTCGATCCAACTGATCAAGCCCAGCAGATCATTCGTAATATCCGTCTGCCTCGGGTCATCGGAGCATTTGTCGTGGGCAGCTGTTTCGCCCTCAGTGGCGCTTTGATGCAAGGGGTAACGCGAAACAACTTGGCAGATTCAGGATTGTTAGGAATCAATGCAGGTGCGTCGTTAGCCATGGCATTTAGCTTTGCTTTTTTACCTAAAGCTTCGCCGTTTTCAATTTTTCTACTATCATTGCTCGGGTCGTTGATCGTGACGATGACGGTTCTAGGTTTCTTTAGTTTTTCAAAAATCGGACTCAGCACCATGCAGATGATTTTAGCCGGTGTGGCGATCAGTTCTTTTTTTACGGCAATCAGCCAAGCACTGACCCAGTTATTTAATCTACAACAAGATTTGACTTTTTGGTTTGTTGGCGGTGCGGCTAATATTACTTGGCAACAGTTGCTCGTTCTTTCTCCTATCTATTTAGTGGCGGTTATTGGCTCTTTTCTATTAGGAAAGTCGATTTCCCTGATCCATTTGAGTGAATCCCATGCGATCGCCTTAGGAGGACATCCACAGCGCACACGAGTCTTGGTTTTCATCTTTGTTTCGATCTTAGCAGCGTTAGCTGTTTCTTTAGTTGGGCCCGTCTCTTTTATTGGTTTGATGGTTCCACCTGTTGTTCGTGGCTTTGTCGGTACGGATTATCGGTATGTCTTGCCAGCTTCATTTATCGCTGGGGGAATCTTAGTCATGTTAGCAGACTTTGTGGCACGAATGATCAATCCACCTTTTGAAACACCATTTGGCTTAGTCATCTCTTTGATCGGTGTCCCTTTCTTATTAGTACAAGTTAGGAGGGAACGCGTGTGAAAAAAATATATTGGGGGATTGGCCTGTTACTATTTTTATGGCTTGTGACTGCGGGAATCAGTTTAATGATCGGTACACCGTTTCTTTATATTGACCAATTGATCGATGTCGCACTTGGTAGAGGAACACAGGTCCAACAATTGGTTCTGACAGAATTTCGCTTGCCACGCCTATTGATCAGTTTATTCGCAGGTTCCTGTCTAGGAATCGCTGGCTATCTTTTGCAAGGAGTAACTAGAAACCCATTAGCCGATTCAAGTATTTTAGGCATCAATTCCGGTGCAGGCTTTTTCGTGATGCTATATTTAGGCTTTTTTACTAGCCATGCGTCACCTTTCTTGTTGCTTTTTGTTGCCTTTCTAGGCGGCACGCTTGCTGCATGTCTAGTCTATTTTGTGGCATATCAGCGTTCGGGACAAGTGGCGATGAATCGCTTGCTCCTTTCAGGTATCGCTGTAAATGCCGGCTTTTCTGCGGCAATGTTATTAAGTACGATAAAGATATCAAAAGAAAATTATGGCTTTGTAAACGCTTGGTTAGCAGGTTCGATATGGGGCGCCAGTTGGCCTTATGTCACTGCCTTTTTGCCATGGGTACTTATTCTGATCCCTTTAGCGTTTTTCTATAGTCGCAGGATTGGTCTTTTATCCTTTGGACCAGAACGTGCGCAAAGCTTAGGACTGAATGTGTCACGAAGTCAGTCAGTTTTATTACTGCTTGCTGTTGGTTTAGCCTGTGGCAGTGTGGCTGTCGCAGGTAGCTTGTCCTTTGTGGGGTTACTCGCACCGCATGCTGCCAAAATCATTGTACGTAAAGAAAATCAATGGGCACTCCTATTCAGTGGTTTGTTCGGAGGATTATTTGTCAACATTGCTGATATTCTTGCGCGCGTCATTTTACCCGATGGAGAAGTACCAACAGGAATCCTGATTGCTGTCTTGGGTGCGCCGTATTTTCTTTATTTATTATTTTACATTCAGAAGAAACAACTATCTGTATAAGAGAAGAGCAGAATGTTGGGATTGGGAAACACTGAAGGAGATTTTGCCTTCAGTGTTTTTTTGTAGATTGAGAAATACCTTCAACAATTAGATAGGAAATAAAGTAACAAGACCTATCTAATACAATTCTCACCCACCGAGAGGTTATGTATTGTTATAATGAATATGTAAGCATTCTATCTAAACATTATGGTAAAGGAGGAAGTTATGGCCACATTCAGCAGTAATTCTCAACAAGCCCAACAGTCCACTTCAAGAATCACCAGTGCAACCAGCCCTTTAAACCAAGCATCATCGCTTCAAAATGACACACGCACCACGCTAATTGGCAATCAAGACATTCAAAGTAGCATAACGTCCGCTAAAAACTCAGCCAATCAAATTGCCTCAGCCATCTCAGGCGCTGCTAATCAATTGCAAACTGCTGCTCAAGGATTTTCTACACTAGACACTCAGTTAAGTCGAGATCTTTTTAAGGAGAGACGCTAATGAATCAATGGACAAATCTTGATACCGAGGAAACGTTGCTGCAAGCAAAAAGAGAAGAACAGGAAAAGAAAATGAAACAACTTGATGCCTGCCGTTCAGATTACCAGAATCACTTTAAAGAAATCGGAAACTTCTTATTTCGATTACAATTGTCTTACCAGAAATCGAATACCTTTACGTCCATCGAAACATTCACCTCGGAGTTTTCACATCAAAGTAGGCGATTGATGAATGGCTTTGATGAATGCCAACATTACGAAATGATCCAACAACAAAAAATCACGCAAAAGCTTGATGAGATTAGCTTTGAGAAAAGAAAAATTTTGTTGGAGGATCAAAACACATGAGTATCGATATGTATCTTTCGGATTCCTTAGCCCAAGCCACGAGCGCCAGTCACTTCTGCCAAAAACAAGTCACTGATTACCAAAATCTCCAACAAGCCATCACTCAATTCACTTTACAAACGCCCAATCTCCAAGGGAAAACCTACGACGCTGCGAAAGCCTATTTTTCCCAAGTACTTTACCCACTCGTCCAAGGAGGAATCTTACTCTCCGAAGCGGTCGAAAAAGCAGCAAAACGATTTCCACAGGAATACATAAATCAAGTTGATTCCATCAGCTTGAAACAATCCGAATTAGAAGCACAGATTCGCCAAATGAATCAGTATATCACTCAAGCCGAGGGAATAAGACAATTGCTTCTTTCACCTCATATGCCAGAAGAACATCAAAGCTTTCAACTCAGTCAGAATACGTTGTTACTCACGATGTATCATGATTTGAAACACAAACTGGAAGAAAAACTCCAAAAACTCTTAGCTTACAACCAAAGCTCCGCGCAATTTTTTACAGAAATCAAAAGTCTCGAACAAGCAGTCAATCAAGGACTTGCTCAAACGAAAACTGCTTGGAATAGCCAAACGAAAACATTCTCTATGCCAAAAGATTTGTCCTGGACAACTACGATCCAAGACAAATGGCAACAAGCAGACAACGAGAAAAAAGGCATCGATCCAACTAAAAACAAAGAACTAGAAAAGTACAACGTCTATGCTCTCATTATTCACGATAACGAGGGCAACCCACGTGTCTTTTGGAAAATCGAAGACAAGCAATCAGGCTACGGCATCGTGAATCCCGAGCTGTATCAATATGTCACGAAAGTAGGTCACTACTTAGACCCTGAACTGATCCAATTCATGACGTACGATACCTACCAAGAGAAAGTCAATGCAGCATGGCGTCAAGGTGTCAATTACGAAACCGGCGAAAAACTAGACCCACTCTTAGGCAGTATTGTCTCTACCTCGCAATACGTCAAAGACGGCTACACATGGATCAATGAATCCGAACTCGGTCAAGCCTTGATGGTATTAGGCTTTACTTACGCCTCATACAAAGTATTGACGACTACTGGTGTGAAACAGGTGGAGAATGGTAAGATTGAGGAGGTGGGTGGTGGAAATATACCAAAGCTATCCACGCTAACTGAAGCAGAGAAACTTAAAATTGCAAATCAATATAAGAAAACAGCACCTATAGATATTCCTGATAACGTAAAAATTAATGCCAAGACAATGAATGCTGGTTATGAACAGATTACTTATAAGTGGAATGATGGTGAATTTAAGTATGAAGTGAGGTGGCATACAAGAACTCCAGGAGCACCTGTAGAACAGGGCAATACATGGGTTATCCAAAGAATACTACCTGGAAATGGAGGGAACAAGCCCCAAAATTTTTTCAAAATTGGTGATAATGAATGGGTAGAAGCGTATAAATGGTATGATGCTATAAATGCAAGAAAAAAAGGAAATGCTACTACAGAACAAATTATAATTTTGGAAAAAGGTCATTGGAAGGAGTGAATGGTATGATTGACAATAAGTTTTATGAAGGTTTTGAAGGAGAAGCAGAGCTTTCTTTTGTAGCTGATGGCAATAAACTTATAATTTGGAACGGGTATTTTGATACAATTTTAGATCACTTATTAGATTGTAATTTAGAAAAAAAGGGGATTTTGAAAGAATACTTTCATCATGAGGGATGGTATGATGATTCACCGTGGTTAATCAAAGATAAATCCCTTATTATTGAACAATTAAAATGTTTTGATATCAACAAAATCAATCAAACCTCAATGAAAGATAGCTTGGAAGAAGTAGTTCAAGCAATTGTTTTATTTTTAGAACACAATTACTTAAGTAAAATCTATATCAACTACGAATAATAAAAGATAGAAATTATAGATGGTAAAAATTCTCTATTCATGAATTATTAAGTTGAAAATTGAAAAACAAATATAAACAAAAAAATCATTCGCATCACTAGTGTTCATCTAGTCTGTGAATGATTTTTCTTCTGCCGTATACATCAAGAAAGAGTAAACTTTATTCATCGATTCCACATAAACTATAATGATTTTCAGTGTTATCTAACGAATGAATGATTGACGATTGTTAACATCAAATGGGGATAGATCGATGTCCTAACTAAAATTAGACAGAACAAATCCAAAAATCTAAAAAGTTAAATTGCTATTTTCTCCGTTTTCCGCTACCATTTTAACAGAAGGTAGGCAGGTGATTATTTGGGACACGAAAAGCAGAAAAAAGAACAGCTCCGTCAATTTGGCATTAATGAACTTAAAAAAATTGCTGCAAGTGGCTATAAAAAAGAAAAAGAACAAAAAATCTATAAGCAATTGTTTGCAACCGAGTATTGGAAACAGGCGCAAGTCATCGGTATAACTCTTTCAAATGAATTTGAAATAGATACACGACCGTTGATCGAACAAGCGAGAGCTTCAGGGAAAATCGTTGTGATCCCTAAGACATTGCCGAAACGTCAAATGGCATTTTATGAGTTCTCTGAGAACACAGTATTGGAACGTTCAAGTTTTGGTGTGTTAGAACCTGTTTCAACGCATCTTTATGAGGCAACGATGATCGATTTATTGATCGTCCCAGGAATCATCTTTCATCCAGATGGGTACAGAATCGGTTTTGGTGGAGGGTACTATGATCGCTATCTGAAAGAGTATCCGCATCAAACGTGCAGCTTGACGTTCAAAGAGATGATTCATAATGATTGGGAACCAGAAGACTTTGATAAGAAAATCCAACATTTATTGAACGACTAAAAAAACAAGGGGGTATATATGAAAGTAAATCGGCAGCAACAATTCAAATTAAAATCTTGGCTCGATGGGCCATTTTTAACACAGATTTTTTTAGTGATCCAAACAATCGTCTTTTTCGCAATGGAGGTATTACCTGGTAATAGCGTGGCTTTTGAACTAGGCATGTCTGGCCAGCATATTGCCTACCTACATGAATGGTGGCGTTTGATCACACCAATATTTATTCATTTTGGGATGATGCATTTTGTACTGAACTCTGTCGTCTTGTATTTTATGGGTTCACAAATCGAAACGGTATACGGTCATTGGCGCTTTTTCTTGATTTATTTACTTAGTGGTATCATGGGAAATGTGACCAGTTTTGCCTTCAATGAAATGAATGTGTTATCTGGTGGGGCAAGTACATCGCTTTTTGGTTTATTTGGTGCATTATTTGTTCTAGGTATTCATTACAAAAATGATTATGTGGTAAAACAGCTGGTACGCCGTTACATGATATTCATTGTTTTTTCTTTTATATTCGGTATATCAGATACCTCAGTGGATATCTGGGGACATGTGGGTGGCTTGATCGGAGGTTTCCTGATAGGGAATCTATTAGGATTACCAAATCGATCCAATGATTACTCGATCCATCATCGTATTATATCGTCGATCGTTTTTCTCTTTCTTTTTATAATATGTGTTTTAGTGGGTTTAAAAAATTATGGAATACTTGTATAATGTGAAGGAAGTGCTTTAAATGGAAAGCTTATACGACGTACAACAGCTATTCAAGAGGTTTGGTATCTATATTTATGTGGGCGCACGGATTTATGATATTGAATTGATGACGATCGAATTACGTAAGCTTTATGATAATCATTTGATCGATCACGAAACATATATGACTGCGTGGCACATCTTAAAAAGAGAACACCGAATCGAAGAGAGCAGAAAGAAAGGAATTTGATCATGGACAAAAAAATTATTGGGATTGATTTAGGTGGAACAACAGCAAAATTTGCGATCTTGACACCTGACGGAGAAATTCAACAGAAATGGAGTATCGATACCAATATTTTGGATGATGGCAAACACATTATTCCTGAAATCATTGAATCTATCAATCATCGTCTGAACTTATACGGTATGAAAGCTGAAGACTTTATCGGTATCGGTATGGGGACACCAGGGACAGTCGACAGCGAAGCTGGTACAGTGATTGGTGCGTACAATTTAAACTGGCGCGAGCTTCAATTTGTCAAAAAAATGATTGAAGAAGGAACGGGCATCAAATTTGCCATCGATAATGACGCCAATGTCGCAGCACTAGGCGAACGTTGGAAAGGTGCAGGCGAAAATGATCCTGATGTCGTATTCATCACTCTAGGTACAGGTGTTGGTGGCGGTATCGTGGCGGATGGTCATTTACTTCATGGTGTGACTGGAGCCGCTGGAGAAGTAGGACACATTACGATCGATCCAAATGGATTCGAATGTACTTGTGGCAAACGTGGTTGTTTAGAAACTGTCTCAAGTGCGACAGGTGTCGTTCGAGTGGCCCGTCATTTGGCAGAAGAATATGCCGGTGATTCACGCTTGAAAGCGATGCTTGATAATGGTGAAGAAGTAACAAGTAAAGATGTTTTTGAATTAGCAGAAGCAGATGATCCATTTGGTTTGATGGTGGTCGATCGTGTCTGTCTATATCTAGGACTAGCTTGCGGGAATTTAGGAAACACGTTGAATCCATCAAGTATTGTCATCGGTGGAGGTGTATCAGCTGCGGGAGAATTTTTACGCAGTCGTGTGGAGAAATACTTCAAAGAATTTACCTTCCCACAAGTGAGAGAATCAACAAAAATCAAATTAGCTGAATTAGGAAATGAAGCAGGCGTCATCGGTGCTGCCTCATTAGCCTTGAAATATGCTGAATAAAGTGGAGGCACGACATGGTTTTATGGATTATTAACATCATTTTATTACTGATCATCTTAGCTATCGTATTTTGGGAAGTTTACTTACGAGTAATGGCTAAACGTTCTGCAACAATGCTTGAAGAAGAAGAATTTCGTGAAGGAATGCGTCGTGCACAAGTCATCGATGTTCGTGAAAAAGATGTCTTTGACGCGGGTCATATTTTAGGCGCTAGAAATATTCCTTATACAGTGCTAAAAAATTCACTTGGTTCGATTCGTAAAGACCAACCGGTTTATATTTATGATCAAAAGAAAAGTTTGAGTATTCGTACAGCTAACCAACTGCGTAAAGCAGGCTACCAAGATATCTATATCTTAAAAGGTGGCTATGATGGTTGGTCAGGTAAAATCAAAAGTAAAAAAATCTAACGAGGAGTCTTGTACTTCTTATGTTACTTTAGTAGCAACAAGAATAAGAGCGGTTATTCGCTCTTTTTTCTTGTTGTTTTTTCTTATTGCAGAAAAATTATGCTATGATGGAATGAGAGGATATAACAAAGGTAGTCAGCACCAAGTATTTTCCTAAATTCGGTTTTTTGATTTACGGATGTGATTTGGAAATCAGTTGTTCACAGAATGAAAAACATGAAGAACTGTTGCTCCTTAGTGAGTTAGCCAAGTAAATCATTGTAGCGCGTATTGAGTGAAATCAAGAGAAAAGATGCGTGATAACCAAGCAAATACATATAGGTAGGTGGATAGATGAGAATTGGGATCATCGGGGCAGGTCCTCGTGGACTTAGCATGTTAGAGCGTTTACTCTATAATCAACAAGAAGAAGATATTGAGATCCTCCTTTTTGATCCAAGTGGAATCGGTGGCAAGGTTTGGCGAGTCGATCAGCCAAAAGAAGTACTGATGAATTCATTGGCGTCACAAGTGACGATGTTTACGGATGAGACATTAAGTAGTGGCGGCGTGGTCGCTAACGGAGTGAATCTTTATCAATGGGCGAAAGAATTTGCTCCTTCTTATCTTAGTAAGACAACTATCAAAGAAAAAGAAGCGTTTTTGTGTGAAGCAGCTAATTTATTAGAAAACCAACCAACAAGTCGTCGCTTTTTTGGCGTCTATCTCCAATGGTTTTACGCGCGTCTACAAGAACGATTTTCTGATCGTTTCAATTATATACAAGAATTAGTCATCGAAGCCACCAAGAAAGAGAAACAATTCATTCTACAAACTAAAGACGAAGCCTATGTGGTGGACCATCTGATCCTAGCAACGGGTCATTGGGAACATGAACGAACGTCAGAAGAAAGACAATTAAGTGAGTATGCGGCTGAGCATCACTTATTTTACCAAGGACCAGCTAATCCAGCCGATGTTGATTTATCGATGATCCCTGCCCAAGAACCGGTGTTTGTTCGGGGGTTAGGACTCTGTTTTTTCGATTATATCGGTTTGTTGACACAACAACGAGGCGGTCGCTTTGAAGAATTGGAAGGTCGATTGGTTTATCGTCCGTCGGGAGAAGAGCCTATCGTCTATTGTGGCTCTCGGCGAGGGTTACCTTACTATCCCCATGGACGCAACCAGAAAAAAGTTGGCGAGGTGGCACAGCCAGTTATTCTGACGCAAGAACGATTAAATACGTACTATCGGACCCAAAAACTGACTGGACAAGATTTCTTTGCGGACTTAAAAAAAGATCTCGAATTGTTCTATTATAAAAAAGTGATTGAGGAACATGGGTTGTCGATTGCTCTCAGCGAATTTCAAGAAGTCTTTCTTGGAGCTACAGAAAAGGAATGGCTGCAAAAATATCCTGCATTAGCAAACCATTTGTGGTCTTGGAACCTACTTGATCACTTGACCGACCACACGTTACCCTATCCACAAATGAGTCGGAGATATATCGAAGATCAAATCAATGAAGCGCAAAAAGGGAATGTGGACGGTCCATTGATTGCGACGTTGGATGCATTGAAAGATTGGCGAAACATGGTGCATCAAGCAATGCTATGGGAAGTTTTTTCTGCAAAAGAATATAAAGAAGTATTGTGGCAATGGTTCAATACGTTTGATGCTTTTTTTACTATTGGTCCGCCTTTACGAAGAACCCAGGAATTAGCAGCATTGATCGATGCAGGGATATTCCATTTGGTGGAACCTTCTTTTACTGTAGTAGGAAAGGACAAAGGATTTTACCTCGAACGAGAAGGGCTTACAAGTGACTACCTTATTGAGGCACGATTACCAAAAAATGACTTACGAACAACGAGAAATCCAGCCTTGATCAGTCTACGTGATGCCCAGGTCCTTCAGCCATTCCAGTTGCATGATCCAAGTGGCGATTTCGTTTCTGGTGCGGTAGCGATCGAACGAGAAAGTTCACGTGTGATCGATGCACATGGGGAAGTACAAAACAATTTGTATTGTATCGGCATCCCAACAGAAGGGGTAGAATGGTTAACGGCCTCCGTTCCGAGACCCCATGTCGATTTTTGGAACCTTAGACAAATCGATCGTATCGCACAACTGATTTTAGCTGAAGAATCATAAAAGAACGTTCTTTCAGGAGAGTGGGACATTAGTTCTCTCCCACCACCTAAAACCGAATAAACGGCGGGAACAGAAGTAACCTCTTCAGAAATAAGGCGCCATCCACAAAAATTTGAAGAACAATTTTCGTGGATGGCGCCTTATTTCTCTAGGCTAAACACTTCTGTCCCGACCTCTTGTAGGAACGTTCTTTTTGGATAGCACGAGGGAGATAGAAGAAACCTGACTGTGCTATTCGTCAGCTTCCATTTCTATCGTAACTTAAAAATGTGAGTTTTAGAAAAAACTTGTTAGAAATAAAAAAACCCAAAAAATTGAAGAACAATTTTTGGGTTTTTCGTTTTTGAAGCTGAATGCTTCAATCACTCGTTCTTATCGTGATACACGTTTTCTCATTGCTTTTTTACGATTTTCTTCAATCATTGCTTCTTTTTCGTCGATTGGGTCGATGACTGTTTTCTTCACAGAAGTTACTAAACCAGCCACAGCTGCTACAGTAGCCAAGCTACCTACTAAGATACCTGATACAAATTTTTTCATAATGATTCACCTCATTTATCTATTTGACACTTCTATTATGAAGCAAAACAAGGAAAAACGCTAGTCTTTCGTTTTTTTATTTGAAACCCTTTACAATAAATTCTTGAAAAAATTTACTAAATGTTTTATTATAAATTTACTAAATAAAATGAAAGAAGGTTTTGTCAAAAAAGTACCTGTTTTCTGGTCATCACTTTTGTTAAAATAAATAACGAATATAATTATATGGATAAAGGAGTCTTAACATGACAATTTTAGTATTAGGCGGAGCAGGCTATATTGGTTCCCATGCCGTCGATCAATTAATTGAAAAGGGCTATGATGTAGCAGTCGTGGATAATCTTTTGACAGGCCATCGTCAAGCAGTTCATACTGATGCACGGTTTTATGAAGGAGATATTCGTGACAAAGAATTTCTACGCGGAGTTTTCCAAAAAGAAACGATTGAGGGCGTCTTGCACTTTGCAGCGAGCTCGTTAGTCGGTGAATCAGTTGAAAAACCCTTAGTCTACTTCAATAATAATGTTTATGGCATGCAAGTATTATTAGAAGTAATGCACGAGTTTGATGTGAAACGGATCGTCTTTTCTTCAACAGCTGCGACTTACGGTGAGCCAAAAGAATCGCCGATCACAGAGGAGTCACCAACGAATCCGAAAAATCCTTATGGCGAAAGCAAGTTGATGATGGAAAAAATGATGAAGTGGTGTGACGAAGCATATGGCATGCGTTATGTGGCTTTACGCTATTTTAATGTAGCAGGAGCTAAGAATGATGCGTCGATCGGCGAAGATCATACACCTGAAACTCATTTAGTACCGATCATTTTACAAGTGGCTTTAGGCCAACGAGAGTCATTAGCGATCTATGGCGATGATTATGATACCCCAGACGGAACATGCATCAGAGATTATGTACAAGTAGAAGATCTGATTGCTGCACATATTTTAGCTTTAGAATATTTAAAAGCTGGAAATGAAAGTAACTTCTTCAACTTGGGAAGTAATAAAGGTTATTCAGTCACAGAGATGCTAGAAGCAGCACGAGAAGTCACAGGCCGCGATATCCCTGCGAAAATCGCACCACGAAGAGCGGGTGATCCAAGTCGTTTAGTAGCTTCAAGTGAAAAAGCGAGAGCAATCCTTGGCTGGGCACCTGAATATACAGATGTGAAAGAAATCATCAAAACTGCTTGGGCATGGCATGAAAGCCATCCTAACGGGTATGAAAAGTAGGTGGAAGAAAATGACGATTAGTCAAACAATTGCAGATTTTGTCACACTAGCAATCGCGTCTGGTGGTTGGATGGAAATGGACCGTATCTACTTACAAAATCGTATTTTAGGTCTTATTGGCGAAGAAGCCGGCGACTCTTTTGAAGTACGTCCAGTGCAAGAAGAATCGGTCGATCTATTGAATCGTTTAGTTGAACAAGCAAAAGAAAATGGCTTGGTGACGGATGTAACAGCTGACCGAGAAATATTTGAGGCACAATTGATGGATTTCTTGACGCCACCACCTTCTGTTGTCAATGCTTTTTTTGCTCAACATTATTCAAAAAGTCCAGAAGAAGCGACGGATTATTTTTATCAGTTGAGCCGCAACAATGACTATATCAAAACACGAGCCATCGCAAAAAATATCGTGTATACTTATCCGTCTGAATACGGAGACTTGGAAATCACGATCAATCTATCTAAACCTGAAAAAGATCCAAAACAAATCGCTGCAGAAAGAAAAGCGGTGCATGTCGATTACCCATCGTGTATGTTATGTATGGAAAATGAAGGGTACAAAGGAAGATTGAATTACCCAGCACGAACCAATCATCGAATCATCCGAATGAACTTAGACGGAGAAAGTTGGGGATTTCAGTATTCGCCTTATGCCTACTACAATGAACATTCGATCATTTTATCAGAAGAACATCGACCAATGCGCATCACAAAAGAAACGTTTGCTCGGTTGTTGAAGATCACTGAAGTCTTACCACACTATTTCGTAGGTTCAAATGCTGATTTGCCGATCGTTGGTGGATCGATCCTTTCACATGACCATTATCAAGCAGGGCGTCATGAATTTCCGATGGCGAAAGCGCCGATGGAGAAATTGATCAAGCTAGGCGAGTATCCACAGGTAATTGCAGGGATCGTCAAATGGCCGATGTCTGTGATCCGTTTACAGTCGCCCGATAAAGATTTATTAGTAGAAGCAGCGGATGCGGTCTTAAACAAATGGCAGAACTATTCAGATGAATCAGTATCAGTCATCGCCTATTCAGCAGATGGTACGCCACATCACACGATCACGCCGATTGTTCGTCGCAGAGAGGATTACTTTGAAATCGACTTAGTATTGCGCGACAACAATGTGTCCGAAGAACATCCTGAAGGGATTTTCCATCCTCATCGTGATATCCAACATATCAAAAAAGAAAATATTGGCTTGATCGAAGTTATGGGGTTGGCCGTCTTGCCACCACGCTTAAAACCAGAATTGGAAGAAGTGAAGCAATATCTACTGGGTGAAGAAAATCAACTCGCGGACTATCATCGTGAATGGGCAGAACAGCTAAAACAAGCAAATCCTGATTTGACTGAAGAGACTGCGACAGTTGTTATCCAAAATGCTGTTGGGCAAGTCTTCGCCAGAGTTTTAGAAGATGCCGGCGTCTTCAAACGGGACGAACAAGGAAGAGCTGCGTTCTTGCGCTTTACTGAAACATTATAAGCATCGGTCAGTTACAGGAGGGGAAACGAATGGCCACAATCAAAGATATTGCTCAGTTGGCGGGAGTTTCTCCTGCCACTGTCTCAAGAGTGCTGAATTATGATGAGAAATTGTCAGTAGGCATGGAAACGAAACAAAAAATTTTTGAAGCAGCTGAACACTTGAATTATAAAAAACATCATAAGAATCTAGCCTCTGAAAAACAAACGATCAAATTGATCCAATGGTATGATACACAAGAAGAATTAGAAGATCTTTATTATCTTTCTATACGCTTAGGAATCGAAAAAAAAGCGGAGGAAGCGAATATTCGCCTGATCAAGGAAACCTGGGATGCCATTAGTGAGCAATCTGCAGATGGAACGATTGCTTTAGGAAAGTTTGACGAAGAGCAATTGAAAGAATTGAAACGTACGCAAGAAAACCTTTTACTTGTCGATTCAGATGGCACAAGATTTGGCATCGATTCTTTAGTCGTTGATTTTGAGTCGAGTCTTCGCTTAGTGATGGATCATTTCTTACAAGAAGAAGTCAAACAACTCGTGATGATAGCCGGAAAAGAGTACACGAAGCAACACCGAACACCGGTGACTGATCCTAGAACGGCAATTTTTCAAAAACTGATCAGTGAAGAAAAGAACCTCTCAGGAAAAATCATTGAAGCGGATTTTTCAGTGGAGGCAGGATATCAAGCTGTTCATGATTTTTTATTGCAAGAAAAGGAATTACCTGATGCGTTGTTTGCTGCGAATGATGCGTTAGCAATTGGTGCATTGAAGGCAATCAAAGAAGCAGGATTGACTATCCCGCAAGATATCTCAGTGATAGGCTTCAACGATATCAGTGTAGCAAAGTATGTCTCACCACCTCTCTCTACAGTCAAAGTGTACACCGAATGGATGGGGGAGTTGGCAGTTGAGACATTGAGCCAGTTAATCCATAGTACTGCACCGGTTTCAAGAAAAATCACGATCGCGACAGAACTAATTTTACGAGAATCAACAAAACAAGCTACGATCAAATAGACGATTATCAACCTAAGTAAAGGGGTGGAAATTTCAACAGCGGCGAGAGCCAAACTTGATTTTTCCTCCCCTTTTTTACCTCGAAGTATGCTACAATGATAAACGACATTAGAGTAGTAGAAGGGAACGGTCAAATGATTACATTAGGGATCGATACAGCAAATCAAACCTTAGCTGTTGGCGTATTGGAAGACGAAACAGTGTTAGGTCAAATCCAAATCAATAGGAAGAAAAATCATAGTCTGACGTTGATGCCAGCATTGGATCAATTGATCTCAGATTGCCAACTCACACCAGAACAAATCGATCGAATTGCTGTGTCAAGTGGTCCAGGCTCTTACACAGGATTGAGAATCGGTGTCACAACTGCCAAGACATTAGCCTATACTTTAAATAAAGAATTGGTGGGTGTTTCCAGTCTTGCTGTACTTGCAGCAAATTGCGTAGGAATCGAAGGAATCATTGTACCGATGTTTGATGCGAGAAGAAAAAATGTTTATGCTGGTGCCTATCGCTGGCATCATGGAACATTAGAAAACGTTCTAGAAGACACCCATATTGCTTTCGTAGAATTAACCGAAAAATTAAAACAAATGGATGGATCGATCACTTTTGTCGGTAGCGATTGCCACAAATTCAACTCAGAAATCGCTGAATCAATGCCTGATGCTAAGCGTAACTCCTTGCCACTTTGGGATATTCCTAGTGGAGTTGTCGTCGCGCAATTAGGGGCTTCAAGTAATCCGGTCAACGATATCCAAGCCTTTTTACCACGTTACTTAAAACGAGTGGAAGCAGAAGAAAAATGGTTGGAGACACATACGCCAGGAGAAGAAAGCTATGTTGAAAAAATTTAAAGCCTATCTACGGACCATGCTTCAAGAAAAAGCAGATTATCCAGAGAAAACGATCACTGTAGGCGAAAAGCAATTTCAAATACGGGAACTGACAGTTGATGATGTCAAGGCATTGTTAAGTATCGAACGGGAAGTTTATTTAGGGGAGTTACCTTGGACAAAAAGTGCATTTATCTCAGAGCTGACTTCCCCATTTATGACTTTATATTTAGGGATATTCGATCGAGAAGAATTATTCGGCTTTGTTGGATCTAGAGTATTAGGACTCGATTGCCATCTCACGAACATTGCGGTCAGTCCCAGTTACCAACGGCAGCGTGTCGGCACCTATTTAATCAACGAGATCGAGACATTCGCACGGATGAATCAATGCGAGACCATGTCATTAGAAGTACGGATCAGTAATCAGAATGCCCAACGCTTATACAGAAAACTAGGTTTCCAATCAAGAAAAGTAAAAAAAGGGTATTATACAGAAACGAATGAAGATGCCTTAGATATGGTAAAACTATTAAAAGAAGAGTGAAATAAAGTGATTGAAGAAAAAACAGCTTTCAATGATACAAAATTAGCCCAAGCGCTTTGGCAAGTCAGTGACGATGCTTTTTTAAATGGATCACCTTGGACAAAAGAGCAATTTTTGTCTGATATCCAACAACCGCAAACCAATTATTTAGTCCTTAATCAGGCAGATGAAATCATTGGCTTTATTGGATATGCCAAAGTACTTGATGAAGTAGAAGTGACGAATCTTGCAGTTCTGACTGCTGAACAACACAAAGGTGTAGCAAGACAATTATTACAAGAGATGCTGCAACGAGAAAAAGCTAACCAAGCGCATAGTGTTTTTTTAGAAGTACGACAGTCAAATATTGCTGCCCAACACCTTTACGAATCAGAAAAATTCCGCCAAGTAGGTAAACGAAAAGCCTACTATCATGATCCGGTCGAAGATGCGGTCATCATGTGTACAAAGCTAAAAACAGAGGTGATGAAACCATGAACGAAAAACAAACAGAATTGATTTTAGCAATCGAGTCAAGCTGTGATGAAACAAGCGTAGCGGTCGTGAAAGATGGTCAAGAAATCTTATCGAATATCGTTGCCTCTCAAATCAACAGCCATAAACGCTTTGGCGGGATCGTACCTGAAGTGGCCAGTCGCCATCATGTAGAGCAAATTACTTTATGTCTCGAAGAAGCGTTGGTGGAAGCAGGCGTGACTGCTGAACAACTTACCGCGGTTGCTGTCACAGAAGGACCTGGTCTTGTAGGGGCATTACTCATCGGTATTTCAGCAGCAAAGGCTTTTGCTTGGGCAAATCATCTACCATTGATCCCAGTGAATCATATGGCAGGACATATTTACTCCGCCCGCTTCGAAAAAGCGTATGAATTTCCATTAATGGCGTTGTTGGTCAGCGGAGGACACACGGAGTTAGTTTATATGGAAGAAGATGGCGCGTATGAAATCATCGGTGAAACAAGAGACGATGCCGCTGGAGAAGCCTACGATAAAGTAGGACGTGTTTTAGGATTGAGCTATCCAAGTGGAAAAGAAATCGATGAATTAGCCCATCAAGGTAAAGATGCCTATCACTTTCCTCGGGCAATGCTTCGTGAAGATAACTATGATTTTAGTTTCAGTGGCTTAAAAAGTGCATTTATCAATTTAGTCCACAACGCGGAGCAACGAGGGGAAGAATTGGATCGAGCAGACCTTGCTGCGAGTTTCCAAGCCAGTGTTGTGGAAGTCTTGGTAACAAAAACGATACGTGCTTGCAAAAGTTATCCGGTGAAGCAATTGATCCTTGCAGGTGGCGTTGCTGCCAATCAAGGACTAAGAGAAAGCTTGAAAGCAAGTTTAGCCTCAAAATTACCTGAATTAGAACTGATCGTACCACCATTACGCCTTTGTGGGGACAATGCGGCAATGATCGGTGCCGCTGCATCCGTCGAATGGCGAAAAGGGCATCTTGCTGATTATCGGCTGAATGCAGAACCAGGTTTAGTGTTAGGTGAACCAATAGAAAATGTCAGGTAATTTACCTGACATTCATCTTAGAAATTTGAATACAATAAAGATTATATGGATATAATCTAGGTTATTATAAGTGTAGTTATGGAATTAGAGGCTTCTCCTTTTCTATATACTTAGCATTGACAAGGCTGATAGGTTAAAAAACTTAAGTTAACTCAGGTTATATAAATTGTGTCAGTTAATTCTATGTGATAGTATAAGAATTGTAGAAAATAAAAAGGATAATGTTATTTTCTATAATGTTTTACCGAAGGCTGAAAGCCTTCACAATTCAATGCAAAGGAGGTCGAATGGATGAAAAAGTTTGTCGGATATTTAGTTGTATTTTTCACTGCATTATTGTTCACTGTCCCTGTAGATGCCGCTGGCGCGATTTCTGCGAATGAGCAACAGATCCTAGACTTGTTGAAAGCACCAGTAAGTATTCAAGGAAAAGAATTCACTGTCCCTGATACTTACATTACACAAGCCGAAAACCATTTGAAACAAAATGATTTAACGGATGCACAAGTAGAAACTGCCGTTACAGGTATTCAAAATGTGCGTAATCTGTTAGGTTCAGTAACAATAGATATGACAGGAGTCAACACGCTTGATGATTTGATCCGTGCTTTACCACGGGATGTCATCATGCAAATCCAACAAGAGGTAACGAGAGTTGCTGACGCGTTGGGATTAGTTGTACTAAGTTGGAATGGTAGCAACATCCAAATCGGTGTGAAAAACGCTGATGGAACAACATCACCAGCTTTTAGTACTAGTCCTCCAATTAAACAAACAGGTGGTAACTATACCGCTAGTGCAATGGCAATTGCTTCATTACTATTAGTCGCAGCAGGTGCGGTTGTAGTAGGAAGAAAGACAAAGATTGCGTAAAAAGCGCAAGCTGCTTAAGAGACTAGGGGCAATGCTTTTTGTCCCTGTCTTTTTTTTGGCAGCTGGTTATTCTCTAATGTACGTCATAGGAAGACCTGTCATTCATTTTGCCACTTCTTCTTTAAATTTGTTTTTACTTTCAGATGTCCCAACATTCGAAACGCAAGAACAAAGCTTTGAAGCTGTAAAAGAAGAAGATGTCGCTAAAGATGAGAACAATGAACTGGCATCTAGCAGTATCGCTTACCCCAGAGGTGGCGAACGCTATGGTGACATCATGGTGGATTCTTTAGATCTGAATGTGCCTTTGTATTTTGGAGATACCGATGAGATATTAAGAAAAGGTGCCGGACAATATATGGGTTCTGTCTACATAGGTGAGACTGGAACGTCACTAGTTGGTGGGCACAATGTTGATGGGTTTGGTAAGCTAAGCGGTATTCAAACAAATGATATCGTGACAGCTAAGACGACCTATGCGAATTACCGCTATCAAGTAAAAGAAATGGTGATTCGTCATAAAGATGATCCGGAAATCAATGAATTGATCAGTCAAAAAGATAAACCAATACTGCTTCTTTATACATGCTATCCTGTTGATAGTTTAGGCATGACGGATGAACGACTTTTTGTTATCTGTGAGTTAGTTGAAGGTCCGTTGATCAATCCTAATAAATAGGAGGAAATCATGAGTACGCAAAAATTCATGCAAAAAGGGTCTCGTTGGCTACTTACTTTTATTTGTTCTTTGAGTTTGTTTGCCGGCATGACGTTAGTTGTATTGAGACTAACGTTGTTCAACCAACAGTTTATGGAAAAAGCCATGGAAGAAGCCAATTATTCAGAAACGATCACCTCTGAGATCAATCAAAGAATCAGCGATCTAGGTCGAGGAAGCAATATTCCTGCAGATGTATTGGCAGACACTGTTCCTCAAGCTTATGTACAATCGAATGTTGAACACTATATTCGCACCATTTATACAGACATTCCTTTTTTGATTGAACGGACAGAGGATGTAGACAAAATCATCCAGAAAAAAGTCGAAGACTATGCGAAAGAAAACAATTATGAAATCAATGCAGAAACACAACAATCAATTGATAATCTAAAAAAATCTGCCATCGAAACCTATAGTGAATATATTGAGATCCCTTATCTTTTGACCTATGGGAAGCAAGTGATGGGGTATAAAAGAACGCTGACCTTATTGATCTTCTTTACAATGACAGTTTCTGCATTATTAGTGATTGCGATCATTGCAATCGACACACGTTTTTTCCATCGTGCGTTACGCTATTTAAGTTATGCAGTGGGTGGCGCTGGTCTAATGCTTTTAGCGTTACCTCTTTTTGTGTACCTTTCAAAAATGGTCGAGCGTATCGGCATCAATTCAAAGTCGCTCTATCATTTTTTAACTACGTATCTAAGCAACTTTATTGTAACATTTATCCAATGGGGAATCGTGCTCATTATTTGTAGTTTCATCATCTGGATGTTGAGCGAACTATTAAGAAGACGAAAAGTTAAGAAAAGATATTAACGATAGAAAGTGGAGAAAACATGGAAGAAACGATTAGTCTAGGAGAATTATTTGAGATTTTAAGAAAGCGTTGGTTGCTGATTCTTGCGACCACGCTTGCCGGATTTGCATTAGCTGCTGGAGTCACGTTCTTTTTGATCACACCTAAATACAGTTCATCAGCTGAGATGATCGTTCAGTCAAAAGCAGAAAATACGAATACGAATCTACAAGATGTCAACGCTAACGTATTGTTGATCAATACTTACAAAGATATGATTTTAGGCGATGTTGTCATCAATGATGTTCAAAGAGAACTTGAACAAAATTATGGACAAAGTCTTACAAAGGGTGAGTTGAAATCGGTGATCAGTGTCAACCAATCACAAAACTCACAAATGTTCCAAATCGTTGCAACTGTCGATAATCCAGATCATGCGACGGATATCGCCAACGTTACAGCACAAGTATTCCAATCAAAAGCCACGGACGTATTGAATGTCAATAAAGTGACGATCACTTCTGCAGCACAAAGCAATCCTACACCTGTTTCACCAAATAACATGTTGAACGTAGTTATCGGTGGGTTGCTTGGCTTGATGATTGGAGTCGGATTAGCCTTTCTTCTAGAGTTGTTAGATAAAACAGTCAAAGATGAACGTTTTGTCACAGAAGAATTAGGATTGCCGATTCTTGGAGATGTCAATGAAATGACGAAGAAAGAACTTGAAAACGGCCGTATGTTTCAACCCGCAGAAGTCGAAACAATTGAAACAACTGAACAAAGAGAAAGCCGTCGTTCACGAAAACGTGTATAAGGAGAAGTATTTATGAAGAAAAACACTATTTTACCTGTTTCACTCCTCAGCATTACCGATAAAAATGCCATGGTTTCCGAACAATATCGGACGATCCGTTCAAATATCCAATTTGCTTCTGTCGATCGTGAATTGAAGACGATGGTCGTGACTTCATCTGGACCAGGTGAAGGAAAATCAACAACAGCTGCTAACTTAGCTGTCGTATTCGCAAATAGTGGCAAACGAGTTTTGCTGGTGGATGCTGATTTGAGAAAACCAAGTGTAGCATTGACTTTTCAATTGCCAAATGTCAATGGATTAAGTAATTTCTTAGGCGATCGTGAAGGAAGACCGGAATCATATTATCATACCAGTTCCGTCGAAAATCTTTGGGTCATGACAAGTGGACCGAAACCACCGAATCCATCAGAACTACTTGATTCGAAACGAATGGAAGAAGTGATCGAACAACTAAAAGCAGTATTTGATTTGATCATTTTTGATTTACCTCCCATTGCAACAGTCACTGATGCTCAGATCTTAGCCGCAAAAACAGATGGGACACTTTTAGTCGTCCGAGAACGCAAAACAATGAAACAAGAATTAATCAAAGCGAAAGAACTGCTATCCATTGCACAAGCAACGATTTTAGGTGTTGTTTACAACGGTGCGAAGAAGAATGCAGATTTTAATTATTATTACTATTGATGAGGAAGTGAGCAAAAATGATTGATTTACATTGTCATATTTTACCTGGTTTAGATGACGGACCAAAAACGGTCAAAGAATCGATCGCCATGGCAGAAGAAGCTGTTCGACAAGGAATCACCCACATTTTATGCACCCCTCATCACAATCAACGTTTCACCAATGAAAAAGCAGATGTATTACTAGCTGTCGAAGACTTGCAAAAAGAACTCGATCGACAGTCCATCTCCCTAACTTTATTTGAAGGACAAGAAGTTCGAATAAAAAGTAATTTGATAGATGAAATTAAAAGTGACAAGATTCTTTTTGCAGATGTCACCGATCGCTATTTGCTAGCTGAGCTACCAACAAACAGCATTCCCGAATACACAGAAAATTTGTTTTATGAATTACGTCAGATGGGGATCGTACCAATCATTGTCCATCCTGAGCGGAACCGCGGTTTCCAAGAAAGTCCTAATCTATTATTACCCTACTTGAATATGGGTTGTTTGGCGCAGTTGACTGCACCAAGCATTGCAGGTGTTTATGGCAAACAGATCAAGAAGTTAAGTGAAGAACTGGTCCAACATCGGCTTGTCCAGATGATCGCCTCAGATGCCCATAGTCGAAAAGATCGGGATTTTTATATGGAAAAAGCATATAGTATCGTAGAGAAAAAATTTGGATCTACAGTCATCGAAGAAATGGATCAAGTAACAAGAGACATCATCAATGGGGAGCAAGTGCATGCAAAAGATTTTCGACCTATTGTATAAAAGTTTTAGGGGGCGCAGGGTTTGTTTGAACTTACTAGAAGAAGAAAAGTAATTATTTTAGTTTTGGTTGATAGTTTATTATTAGGCATCTCTATATTATCAAGCTATTATTTTATGACACCATTTGTTGGTATCGATCAAGATTATTTAGCCGTGAATCTAGGCGTATCACTAATTTTTTACATTGGATATGGCATGCTGTTCAAAACATTCACGCGAATCAATCGATATACGAATTTAAATGAGATGGCAGCTATTTTTTCAGCGATCACTTGTACCGTTATTTCATCATTTATCATCCAATATTTGTTTATGCAAAAAATCAGCCTTAGATTACAATTATTAACTTACATCTTATCTATGTTTCTCATCATCAGCAGTCGTTTATTCTGGCGTATATATATCGAACATAAAGCACAGCGTCAAGAATCGCCACTAAACAAACACAGAACACTAATTATCGGAGCTGGCGAAGGCGGACGTATCCTATGCAATAGTATTCTTAGTTCAAAAGCAATCAACGATTTGGAAGTGATTGGCTTTGTGGATGATGATCCGAACAAATATAAAACATATTTGTCTGGGATAAAAGTCGTAGGGAATACCAAAGACTTACCAAGATTGATCGATGAATTGTCGATTGACATGGTAACGATCGCGATACCTTCCTTGCCACGAAAAAGAATTCGTGAAATTTTCCATCTTATCGAATCAAAAGAAGTCAAGATGAATACCATGCCCTCGATTGAAGAAATCGCATCAGGGAAAATCAATGTTTCTCGCTTGAAAGAAATCGACGTAGTCGACTTGTTAGGACGAGAAGAAGTCAAATTAGATTTAGACAAACTAAAATCACACATCTCAGAAAAAGTCATACTTGTTACCGGAGCTGGAGGCTCTATTGGTTCAGAAATTTGTCGTCAAGTACTTGCTTTTTCGCCAAAAAAATTACTCTTATTAGGACATGGTGAAAACTCGATTTATTTGATTCATCGCGAACTATCAGGAGATCCCTCTTATAATAAAACAGAAATCATTCCAATTATTGCTGATATCCAAGACCGTGAAAAGATCTTCCATATCATGAAAGAACATCAGCCAGATATCGTCTATCATGCAGCAGCACATAAACATGTGCCATTGATGGAATATAACCCAAGAGAAGCAGTAAAAAACAATATCAAAGGAACAAAAAATGTAGCTGAGGCTGCCAAAGAAGCGAATGTCAAAAACTTTGTAATGGTTTCCACAGATAAAGCAAATAACCCACCAAATGTAATGGGAGCCACCAAACGAATCGCAGAAATGATCGTGACAGGCTTGAATGGAGAAAACTGTACCAAGTTTTCGGCCGTAAGATTTGGTAATGTGTTAGGCTCCCGTGGAAGCGTGATCCCTGTTTTTCGAGAACAGATCGCAAAAGGCGGACCAATCACGATCACCGACTTTCGGATGACCCGTTACTTTATGACGATCCCAGAAGCAAGCCGTTTAGTCATCCAATCGAGTGCATTAGCCAAAGGTGGCGAAATCTTTGTCTTAGATATGAGTGAACCAGTTAAAATCTTAGATCTTGCACGAAATATGATCCGCTTGAGTGGGTACACTGAAGAAGAAATCGAAATCGTCGAAACAGGCATTCGACCTGGCGAAAAATTGTATGAAGAACTGTTATTGGACAAAGAACGAAATGATGAACAGGTGTATGAGAAGATTTTTGTCGGGAATATCAAAGGTTACCCGATCCAAGAAGTCATGGAATTTGTAACAGGTTTATCCGACGATGACAAAAAGCTAGCAAAAGAAGTCGTAGCATTTGCAAGGGCTTCGAGTAAATAGGGGGAGTTATTTATGTATAAAAATGGGTTGAAAAGAGTCATTGATATACTTTTATCTTTCGTGGGGATTATCATTTTGTCTCCATTATATCTAATTTTATGTATAGCAATTAAATTAGATTCTAGAGGACCAATCATATTTAAACAGAAAAGACTCGGCAAAAATAGATCATATTTTTATATTTTTAAGTTCCGTACGATGAAAATCGAGACACCGAAAGAAATGCCAACACATTTGCTATCTAACCCTGAAGCCTATATCACACGTGTAGGACGATTTCTAAGGAAAACGAGTTTGGATGAATTACCTCAACTATTTAATATTCTAAAAGGAGATATGTCAATCATTGGTCCTCGTCCGGCATTATGGAATCAATATGATTTAATTGAGGAACGAGAAAAATATGATGCAAATGATATTAGACCAGGTTTGACCGGGTTAGCACAAATCAGTGGACGTGATGAATTAGCTATCGAACATAAAGCTAATTTAGACGGATACTATACAGCTAACGTTACTCCTTGGATGGATTTAAAATGTTTTTTTGGAACAATAATCTCAGTTTTTAAGAGTGAAGGTGTTTTAGAGGGTGGAACAGGTTCACTAAAAAAGGAGAATAATAAATGAAAAAAATTCTTATTACTGGTGCAAACAGTTATATCGGAACATCTTTTGAAAGTTGGATGAAACAATATAGCGATAACTATCAGATAGATTCGCTAAGTGTGAGGGGAGATGAATGGAAACAATTTGACTTTTCCATTTATGACACAGTATTCCATGTAGCTGGGATTGCCCATGCAGATGTCTCAAAAGTTTCAGAAGAGACAAAAAATCTTTATTATGAAGTGAATAGAGATTTAGCAATTAATGTTGCAAAGAAATATAAGAAGGATTTATCTGATAAATCTGGTCAGTTTATTTATATGAGTTCCATTATTATTTATGGGGAAGAGACAAATATAAATAAGAAACGTGTGATTACTGCTGAAACTAAGCCAAACCCTTCAAACTTTTACGGCGATAGCAAATTGCAAGCAGAACAAGGGTTGTTACCATTAAACGAAAATCATTTTAAAATTGTGATTCTTAGGCCGCCAATGATATATGGCCCCAATAGTAAGGGGAATTATCGACAGTTAGTTAAAATAGCAAATAGATTACCTATATTTCCAGACGTTAAAAACGAACGTTCCATGTTGCATATTGACAAGTTATGTTCTTTCGTCAAAGAAAGAGTAGATAATCAAGACAAAGGGATATTTTTCCCACAAAATGATTCATATGTTAGAACGAGTTCTATGGTCAGAGATATTGCAGAAGAAAATGGTCGAAAGATTTATTTGTTTTCTTGGATGAATTGGTTTATTCGTTTGTTAGGATATGTTCCAGGAAAAGTTGGAAGATTGATAAATAAAGCATTTGGAAGTTTAGTTATTGCAGTCGAAGAACAGGAGCTATGAAATGAAAAAAAACAAGACATATTCAGTTTTAATGTCAGTATATAGCAAGGAAGATCCTTATTATTTAAAAAAAAGTATTGAAAGTATTTTGAATCAGTCCGTTTCAACAGATGACTTTGTTATCGTAAAGGATGGAAAGTTAACTCCCGAGTTAGACACTGTTTTAGAAGAATATTCTAGAAAATATAATAATATAAAGATAGTTGCTTTGCAAAAAAACATGGGGTTAGGGTTGGCTTTGAATGAGGGTCTAATGAATTGTAAGAATGAGCTAGTAGCACGTATGGATAGTGATGATATTAGTCTAAAGGATCGGTGTGAAAAACAACTGAAAAAGTTTAATTCCAATGAGAAATTGGATATTTTAGGAATGCAAATTGCAGAGTTTTATTCTAATCCGGATGATATAATCAGTATTAGACAAGTTCCTAGTAGATATGACGATATAGTTAAATTTTCAAAACGGAGAAGTCCATTTAATCATCCCACTGTAATGTATAGAAAATCTCGAATAGTCCAATTAGGTGGATACAAAGATGTCCGAAGAAAAGAAGATTTAGAGTTGTTTTTAAATGCACTTAGTAGGGGGTACTATGCTGAAAATTTAGAAGAAATCGGATTGTACTTTAGGTCTAATAGAGATAACTATCTTCGAAGAAAAGACAAAATAAATTGTATTAATTATATAAAAACTATAAATACTTATTACAAGAAAAAGTATTGTAATGTGTTTGATTTGAGTTACGTAATAGCTAGCCAAGTTTTTTTTATGATAGCCCCAAAGCCAGTGATGAAATATGTTTCAGATAAATTCTTAAGGAGAAAAGTGATTAATGAGTAAAAGGTATAAAATAATAGAGAAAATTAAAAAAATGTTACCTCTTAATTTAAAGTTGAAACTAATTAAACTTCACTTAAATACAAAAAAAGTAAATTCAATTCAAAATAAATTTACCACTGATAAACCTAAGTTATTCGTATTACTTGGCACGGATTATCCTAATCTAGGAGATCATGCTTTAACACTATCTCACAAAGAATTTTTACAAAATAATTTCCCGGAATATGAAGTTGTTGAATACAGTGTAGATGAAACTTTGAATGCGATAGAGTTTTTAAAAAATAAGATTTCTAAGGATGATATTATAACAATAAAAGGTGGAGGGAACATAGGTATAGAGTATTTTCGCGAAGAATTATTACGGAGGAAAATTTTAAATTCATTCAAAGCCCACCCAGTGATTTTATTTCCACAGACAGTTTATTTCCCGCAGACTAAGCTTGGAGATAAAGAATTTAATAACACAATAGATATTTTTAGAAGTAGAGATAATATCCATGTTTTTTTGAGAGATGTAGAGTCATTTAAACTATTAAAAGAAAAAAATGTGAAAAACATTTATTTAGTTCCTGATATTGTTTTTACAATGAAAGGTATGAATAAAAATGATATATCCAGAGGAAAGAAGAATATTTTATTATGTTTGAGAAATGACAGAGAAAAAGCAGAAAACAGGATGAGCGCTTCATGGCTGTCAGAACAATTAACTGCAAAAGGATATCAAGTAGAAATTACAGATACAGTTGTAGATTTTGATGTCAACTCTAGCAATCGTGAAGATGTATTAGTTCAAAAATTAAATGATTTTTCTGCTTCACATATGGTTATTACAGATAGACTACACGGAATGATCTTTTCATATATTACGAATACCCCGTGTTTAATTTTTCAAACATATAATCATAAAGTGACAGGACAATACGAGTGGATAAAAACTAGTAATGCTGTTAGCTTAATAGAAGATAAAACTAGTTTTTGGAAATCATTTGAGAAAATGGAAAAAATCTACAATTCTCAAGAGTTTAATTTTATTGAAGTTGAAAATAAATATGATTTAATTAAAGAAACAATTAGAAAATATATTAAAGAATATTAGTTTAGATAATAAGGAGATCATATGGGGTTATTTTTTATCTTGACATTATATATACTATTATTAGCTGCAATTTTTAAGAAGCAGAAAAAAATTTTTTTATTCTGCACTTTCTCACTTTTTTTTGCACTATCAGCTCTAAGATCTGTCAACATAGGTAATGATACTAGTGACTATAAGTTATTGTTTGAAAATCTTAAATTTATGCCTGTCGAAAATTTTACTTGGCGGTTCGAAACTGGATACTTATATTTTAACAAATTTATACAAATTTTTTTTGAAAATAGTCAGTCTTTATTTGTTATATCGGCTTTCATAGTTTGTCTAGGTTACGCTATGCTTATCAATAAATTTTCAAAAATAGTTTGGCTAAGTGTCTATCTATTTTTTACGTTGAGATATTTTGATTTGTCTATGAATATATTACGACAAAGTTTAGCAATGGTTATCTTGTTTTTAGGCTTTTATATTTTAATTAAAGAAAAAAATATACTCTATTTCATTATATTAGTATTTTTAGCTTCTTTATTCCATAATACAGCTATTGTGTTCTTGGTAGTAGCTATTCTTAAGAAAATTAAAAATGAAAAAAGGTATATAGCTTTTTTATCTTTAATAACATTAGTAGGATTATTTAGTTTTAATACTATATTTTCTTTCGTTTTGCGGTTCTTTCCAACGTATTCATATTATTTGAATTCAAGCTATATGGATGGAAATACTAGGGTAGCTACCATTCTAAATATATTGGTAAACTTGGTAATACTTTTATTTGTATATATATGTAAGTTTGAAAAAAACAAAGTCAATAACTTAATGTTTCATATGTTAATGTTTGGAATTTCAATTACAGTTATATCTTTGAGATTTAGTTTGTTAGATAGAGTTAGTGATTTTTTTACAGTTTATTCAATTATACTTATTCCTAATGCACTGAGTTTTACGAAACAAACTAAAAATATTAAATTATTTTTGATATATATAATACTGATTTGTTTCTTTATATATTATTTGGTGATAATAATTTACAGACCGGACTGGAACAGAGTATATCCATATGAGTTCTTTTGGAATTCACAATAGAAAATATACAGGAGAGAAATGAAAATAATATGGTGAGAGTATTAAACGTTATAGGGAGAAGGCCGACAGGTGGCATAGGGGCCGTAGTTAAAAATTATCAAAGTCACTTTAATGAAAAAATAATATTTGATTACCTTCTCTTTTCAAATGAAAAAGATGGTGAATTTGATGCCTTTGTCAAAAAATTAGGATCAAATGTTTATGTATTACCTGCTTTAGAAATGAAAAATCTGTTTGTACTAAAAACAGCTGTAAAAAAATTTTTTGAACAATATTCGAATAATTATGATATTGCACATATTCATACAGTTAATATTGCTTTCCTAGTTGCTAAATATGCAAAAAGATCAGGAATTAAAAATATAATTGCGCATAGCCATGCTACAAAATTTTCTGATAAAAAAATTAATTCAATTAGAAATAGACTGTTATGTGTTAATCTAAAAAAACTTTGTACTGATTTTATTGCTTGTTCAAGCGAAGCAGGATATTTTTTATTTGGAAAGAGATTTATGGAAATGCATAAAGTGAATATATTAAAGAATGCTATAGATATTAAAAAATTTGAATTTTCTTTAGAAAAAAGGAAAAAAATTAGGAGTGAGTTTAAACTTAAAGATGAAGTAGTATTTGCTAGTATTGGAAGATTATCAAAGCAAAAAAATCAAAAATTCTTAATCGATATATTTAATGAAATTCATAAAGAATTACCTAATAGTAAGCTACTAATTGTTGGCGAGGGTCAAGAATTAGAAAACCTTAAAGCTAAATCTGAGAAGTTAGGACTTAATAATGAAGTTATATTCACCGGTAGTAGGAATGACATTGATTTTATATTATCAGGAATTGATATTTTTTTGATGCCTTCTTTATATGAAGGATTACCTGTTATTGGTGTTGAAGCGTTATCCTCTGGACTCCCATGTATATTTAGTGATGAAATATCAAAAGAGTTTCAATCAGAAAAGAGTTATTATATTTCTTTGAACAATTCTTCTCTTGAGTGGGCTAAACAAATTATAAATATTGTAAATATTAATATAGACAGAAATTTGAGTCAAACAGAAGAAATGGGCTATGACATTAATGTAGAAGCACCAAAACTTATAGAATATTATAAGGGCATAATTAATAGGAGTGAAGATAGTGAAAAAAATATTGTTTTTTGATACTTCAATAGGTACTTTAAATATTGGAGACGAAATAATTAATGAAGCAATTGCGAGGGAATCAGAGAAGATTTTTAGTGAAGATTATATATTAAAATTACCTACTAGGACTAATGTATTAAACCATTTTCAAATTTTATATAATAAGAGCTTTAAAGAAAATTTTGGCGCTGCAGATTTGAAATTTATTTGTGGAACTAACTTGCTATATAAAAATATGTTACGGCCTATGCCGAATTGGAATATAAATATTTTAAATACTTCTATTCAAAAAAATAGTATTTTATTCGGAGTAGGTAGCGGTAATAACTCTAAAAAAACAACGTTATATACAAAATTCCTTTATAAAAAAGTACTCTCACATGATTATATTCATAGTGTACGAGATCAGGCTACTAAAAGAATGTTGGAAGAAATTGGGTTAAAAGCAATTGTAACTGGATGTCCAACACTTTGGGAACTTACTCCAGAGGTTTGTAGGAGTATCCCCACTACTAAAAATAATTGTGCTATTTTTACTCTCACACACTACAGGTCTTTTAGAAATTACAATGAAGATAAAGAGATGGTTAAAATAATAAAAGAAAACTATAGCAATGTTTATTTTTGGCCTCAAAGTTTAGGTGACTTAACTTATTTAAATGAGCTTAATGAGGCAGAAAATGTAAACATATTACCTCCCAATCTGAATGCCTTTGACCAATTTTTAAAGACGCATGAATGTGATTATATTGGAACCAGATTACATGGAGGAATTTTTTCTCTGCAACACGGTAGAAGATCTATAATACTTGCCATCGACAATAGAGCAAGAGAAATCAAAAAAAATAATCATATCCCATGCATTGAGCGAGATGAAACTTCTTTAAGCTTGCAGGGCCTAATAAATAGTAAGTGGGACACGAATATAACAGTTGAGGTAGAAAAAATTGAAAAATGGAAAAAACAATTTAACTAACTTACTTAAGTTGGATGCTAAGTTTAAAACATTAGGTATGAATACATTGATTTTTGGAATTGGGAATATTTTATCAAAACTTATTCTCTTTTTATTAATGCCTTTATATACTAGTTTTTTGACTCCTACACAGTATGGAACTGCTGAGTTGCTGAATAACAGTGTGGATTTAATAATGCCTTTTATTACTTTATGTTTATATGAAGCAGTTTTTAGATTTAGTATTGATAACATTCATTCTACAAAAGAAGCAGTTTTTAGTAATAGCCTTAGACTATTACTAAAATCATTAGTTGCTACTATAGTGGTGTGTATAGCAATTAGTTTGATAGCTAGTAGTAATTATCCATTACTTTTTTTATCCATGTTAATTCCATACAGTCTAAGACAAATTTTTGCACAGTTTTCTCGAGGTATAGGCTATTCTAAAGAATTTGCAATTAGTGGTATTTTAAATGCTTTAGCCCTTGGTCTAGTTAGCATATTACTCGTCGGCATATTAAAACAAGGAGTTCAAGGATATATCTTTTCGATTGCTATTGGAAATTTATTTTCGGCAAGTTATTTATTTTTTAGGTTAAAATTATACAAGTTCATAAATATATCGTCAAAAGATTCGCAGCTAGTAAAGCGCATGCTTACTTATAGTCTTCCAATGATTCCCAACTCAGTTTCTTGGTGGTTTGCTAATATTTCAACTAGATATATTTTGATGTTTTTTGAAGGCGTAGCGATAGCAGGGATTTTTACTGCAATAAGTAAGCTTCCATCAATTATAAATATGCTATCTTCAATATTTCAGCAAGCATGGCAATTTTCTGCCTCAAAAGAAATTAAACAGAAAGAATCAAGTAAATTTTTTTCAAAGGTTTTTTCTATATACTATACTTTGATAATTCTGGCATGTAGTTATCTAATTACATTTATTCCTATGATTTCTAGAATAGTTTTAAAAGGAGAGTTTTTTTTATATTGGTATTACGTTCCACTATTACTAGTATCAGCGGTATTAAACTGCCTTTCAGTGTATTTCGGTTCAATATACACTGCTGCAATGAATAATAAAATGATAATGATCTCCACACTATCAGGAGCATTAGTAAGTATAATTTCATCTATACTACTTATTCCTACGATAGGGATATTAGGAGCTATTGTGGCTTCCAATCTTAGCTATATTGTAGTTAATGTAATGAGGTATATTGATACAAAAAAAATTATTAAGATAAAAATTGATTTTAAACAATTCCTCAGTCTGTTCTTCCTGATTTATATACAAGCTATAGGATATATAATTTTTAACAAGTATTTTTTCATATATTCACTTGCTGTATCTTTTCTAATAACTATTACTATAATTTGGAAGAGATTTTCATATACAATATTCCACAGATAATTTATAATGCCCCCTAAGTGAGACTAAAGTCTCACTTAGGGGGCATTATAAAATGCTTTTAATTTAATAGAATATATATTATGTTTTAAAAGAGAGTGTTATTTGTTTATAATTTCACTCCCGCCACCCCGGCGTCACTGCCTCCTTACAAAACGTGAACCGCTTCTTGTCATAATTCACCAAGCCGGAGTCTTTCAGCTGTTTGATCACCTGTCCGGCGGTTTCACGAGTGGTACCGCTATTGACTGCTAGTTCTTTCAACGTGATCGGATAGGGTATCGATATATGACCGTCTTCTGTAGGGATTCCTAATTCTTCTTTTAAAACAAATAGGTTTTGTTTCACTCGGTCAAAAGCACTGGAGGTCAAGCCGATTTGAATGCGTAGTTCGTGCATCTGAACGACTTTTCCTAACTTCTGGATCATGTAAATCAATTGATTGGGGTTGTTTTTGACGATTTTTTCATAACAAGCTACAGGAAAATAAAAAGTCTCGATATCTGTCATGGCTTGTGCTGTATACGTATAAGGTTCTTCTTCAAAAATACCAGACATTGGAAAGAGATTATTTGCTGAAACATAATCATAGTAGTAATAAGTAGCACTTTCGTCATAACGCTCTAAACGGATCAATCCTTCTGTTAAGACATAGAAACGTTGCCGCTCATCTCCTTCATCAAAAAGCACTTGTCCTTTCTTATATGAACGTAGGACAGTCTGCTCTTTGATTTCTTCAAATTCCTCATCAGTAAAGTGTTCAAAATCAGGTTGATATCTGAGTTTAGAAAAATGATAATCGATTTTATTTACACGCATGAACATCCCTGCTTCCTATTATTCTTTAATTCTATTGTGACTTCTTTTATTTCTTTTGTAAAGCCATAATACATTCCGAGAAAAGCTATATTTTGTAAAAAATCAATTGCGTTTGTTATTATGTAGGATTTATACAAAACAGATGAATATAATTTGATGAGTGATCATAAAAGTGTATAAAAAACAAATAATATACATAAAGTAAACGCTAACAACCTTAATTTAAATGGGATTTAAAAATATACAGAAAAATTTTTTTGATGAATAAAAATTTTTTTGATAGAGTTTTCAGTATAAAAAAAAGAGAAATTATTAATAAAAGATGCAAAAATGTGTAATTATTTAATTAAGCTTTAATAATGAGAGATTCTTCTCATTTAAAATGCGAGAAAAGCATGAAAGTGATTACAAAAGCAGTTTATTCTAAGTATGTAATCAAAACGAAGGAGGCAACACAACATGGATAAACCGATTCACGTTTTCTCTGAGATAGGAAAGTTAAAGACAGTATTATTAAAACGACCTGGTCAAGAAGTGGAAAATCTAACACCTGATATTATGGATCGTTTGTTGTTCGACGACATTCCGTATCTACCGATTGCACAAGCTGAGCATGATGAATTTGCACAAGTGCTCCAAAGTGAAGGCGCTGAAACATTATATTTAGAGAAATTAGCGGCTGAAGCAATCGATGCAGGTAATGTCAAAGAGGAATTTTTAAATAAAATGTTAGATGAATCTTTTATTGCATCTAATGCTGTTAGAGATGGTCTTCATGAGTTCCTTCTATCAATGGAAACTCAAGATATGGTAGATAAGATCATGGCGGGTGTCCGTACAAAAGATATCGATGTGAAATCACGTAGTTTATACGATTTATCATCTGATGACGACTATCCATTCTACATGGACCCAATGCCAAACCTATACTTTACAAGAGACCCTTCCGCATCAATGGGAAATGGGATGACAATCAATAAAATGGCATTTGAAGCGCGTCGTCGTGAGTCAATGTTCACAGAATACATTTTGAACCACCATCCACGTTTTGCAAATAAAGGTGTTGACGTATGGTTGGATCGCGAAAATCCAGATCATATCGAAGGTGGGGATGAATTGATCCTTAGTGATACAGTTGTCGCTGTGGGTATCTCACAAAGAACAAATGCAAAAGCGATCGAGCGTTTAGCACGTCACTTATTTGCGAAAAACGCCGGATTTGAAAAAGTCTTGGCAATCAAGATTCCTAATAATCGTGCCATGATGCATTTAGATACAGTATTTACAATGGTTGACCATGATAAATTCACGATCCACCCAGCGATCCAAAGTAAAGAAGGAAAAATGGACGTCTTTACAATTGAACAAGCTGGCGATGATATCAAAATTTCTCATTCAGATGATTTACAAGAGTCATTGAAATCAGTTCTAGGTTTAGATGATCTTGTATTGATCCCAACAGGTAATGGCGATGCGATCGTTGCACCTCGTGAACAATGGAATGATGGCTCAAACACCTTAGCGATCGCTCCAGGGGTTGTAGTTACTTACAATCGTAACTATGTATCAAACGAATTATTAAGAAGCTACGGCATCAAAGTATTGGAAATCACTTCAAGTGAATTGTCACGCGGTCGTGGTGGCCCTCGTTGCATGAGCCAACCGTTAGTTCGTGAAGATTTAAAATAGTTTATTCCTGATGGCAGTCCCTGTCAGCTGCCATCAGATTTCCTCTTAATACCAAGTACTTTATGTACTATCAAATAGAATACAATTTTAAAGGAGAATGTTCATATGAAAGAATCAGTATTTCAAGGAAGAAGTTTATTAGCAGAAAAAGATTTTACAAAGGAAGAGTTACAATATTTGATCGACTTTTCTCAACACTTGAAAGATTTGAAAAAACGTGGCATCCCACATCATTACTTAGAAGGAAAAAATATTGCATTACTATTTGAAAAAACATCAACACGTACTCGTGCAGCATTTACAACTGCAGCAATCGATCTTGGTGCGCATCCTGAATATTTAGGTGCGAATGACATCCAATTAGGTAAAAAAGAATCTACAGAAGATACTGCCAAAGTATTAGGTAGTATGTTTGACGGAATCGAGTTCCGTGGTTTCAGCCAAAAAATGGTGGAAGAATTAGCTGAATTCTCAGGCATACCTGTATGGAATGGTTTAACTGATGAATGGCACCCAACTCAAATGATCGCTGACTTCTTAACGATCCAAGAAAACTTCGGTAAAGTGGAAGGCATCACAGTTGCTTATTGTGGCGATGGACGTAACAACATGGCGAATTCATTGTTAGTAACAGGTGCGATCTTAGGAACAAACATGCGTATTGTTGCACCAAAAGAATTACAACCTGAAGAAGAAATCGTGAAAATGGCTGAAGAGTTTGCAGCGAAATCAGGTGCACAATTAATGATCACTGACGATGTTGCTAAAGGGGTAGACGGAGCAGACGTTCTTTACTCAGACGTTTGGGTATCAATGGGTGAAGAAGATAAATTTGAAGAACGTATCAAATTATTGAAACCTTACCAAATCAATATGGATATGATCGAAAAAACAAATAATACAGATCGTTTGATCTTCTTACACTGCTTACCAGCATTCCATGATACGAAGACAGTTTACGGTGAACAAATGAAAGAACGCTTCGGCATCACTGAAATGGAAGTAACAGACGAAGTATTCCGCAGTAAATATGCACGTCAATTTGAGCAAGCAGAAAACCGTATGCACTCAATCAAAGCAATCATGGCAGCAACATTAGGAAACTTATTCATTCCTCGTGTATAAACACTAACAAGTAAATAATCAAAACGAGTCAGCGTGAGGATCGTTCGAGAGGAACGCTGGCTTGTTTTGTCATCGGCAAAATTCAGAATGTTCTGAAAGAAAGGGAGATAAACATGGCAAATAGAAAAGTGGTCGTTGCATTAGGCGGAAACGCGATTTTATCAACAGATGCAAGTGCAAAAGCACAACAAGACGCATTGATGGAAACAGCAAAATACTTAGTGAAATTTATTGAACAAGGAGATGAATTGATCATCTCACATGGTAATGGTCCTCAAGTTGGAAATTTGTTGATCCAACAACAAGCGGCTGATTCAGAAAAAACACCGGCAATGCCATTAGATACATGCGTGGCGATGACGGAAGGTTCAATTGGCTATTGGTTGCAAAATGCGATGGGCGAAGTGTTGAAGGAAAAAGGAATCGATAAAGATGTCGTTTCTTTAGTGACACAAGTCATCGTTGATGAAAATGATCCATCGTTCAAAAATCCAAGCAAACCAGTTGGACCTTTCTATACAGAAGAAGAAGCGAACGATCAGATGAAAGCAGACTCTTCCGTAACATTCAAAGAAGATGCAGGACGTGGTTGGCGTAAGGTCGTTGCTTCTCCAAAACCAATCTCAATCAAAGAAGCTCGTGTCATCCAAACATTAGTGGAACAAGGCGTGATCACCATTTCTGTAGGTGGTGGCGGTATTCCAGTAGTGGAAACTGCAACAGGTCTTGAAGGAAAAGAAGCCGTGATCGACAAAGATTTTGCTTCTGAAAAATTAGCAGAGATCATCGGAGCAGATCTACTGATCGTGTTGACGGGTGTCGATAATGTCTATGTGAATTATCAAAAACCTGATCAAAAGAAACTAGAAACAGTTGGTGTCTCAGAAATGAAACAATACATTGCTGAAAACCAATTTGCTCCAGGAAGCATGTTGCCAAAAGTGGAAGCAGCGATTGCCTTTGTTGAGGCTCGTCCTACTGGGAAAGCAATTATTACTTCCTTAGAAAATATTGAGAATCTATTAGCTTCAGAAGAAGGAACGATCATTGTTGCTGATGAAGCGTAAGAAACTTTTTATCGTTTTACCATGACCATGTGTATAAAATGTCCAGTTGGTTTTTAATCTCCTTTAGACCTCCTGGACATTTTAGGTTGTGAGAAAAGCACTTTGACCTGAGCAATAAGATAGAAAATCAGAAAATAGTATCTCATATTTTTTGATTTTTTAGCTTGTTGTTGAAGGTCAGCTTTTCGAACACCGTTTATTTATGAAGAAAACTCTAGCCAGTCGATTGGATATCTGCTATAATTCAATCAAGTTAAATAAGAGCAACGTTTGCTGAACAAGAGAGTAATTGGTGTCATTTCGTTCAAAGCGAGTCTGGGTAGAGTGGAAGCCGGACGGACAAATCCCAATGAAGCGCACTTGGAGAACTCTGTCTTTGACAGACGGTCGTCTACCGATATCAGATCGAGCAGGTCCTTTTTTAGGACAATTGGAGTGGTACCGCGGGAATTCTCGTCTCTAGTAAATTCATAGGAAATATGGATTTGCTAGAGATTTTTTTGTTTTACAGCAAACAATATGTAGGAGGAAAATAAATGAATAACAAAGATGTTGTTGCAAAAGCACTATATGAAGTAGTACAAGATGACTTGACATTGGAGCAAGTCGCACAATTACTTGAAAATCCAAAATCAGCGGACCATGGAGATGTCGCATTTCCCACGTTCTCTTTAGCAAAAATCTTCCGCAAAGCACCACAACAGATCGCAGCGGATCTTGCTGAGAAAATCGATGCAACAAATTTTGAAAAAATCGAAGTCGTCGGACCATACTTGAACTTCTTTATGAACAAAGAGATCATTAGTAAGCAAGTGTTAGCTACAGTAGTAAAAGAAAAAGAACACTATGGTGATAGCACGATCGGTAACCAAGGAAGCCTGCCTATCGATATGTCTTCACCAAACATTGCAAAACCAATTTCAATGGGTCACTTACGTTCGACAGTAATCGGAAACTCAATTGGCTTTATTATGGAAAAATTAGGCTACCAACCAGTACGTATCAACCATTTAGGAGACTGGGGAACACAATTTGGAAAACTGATCGTTGCCTACAAAAAATGGGGATCTGCTGAATCTGTAAAAGCTGAACCAATCAATGAATTATTGCGTCTATATGTCCAATTCCACGAAGAAGCTGAAACACAACCTGAATTGAATGATGAAGCTCGTTCTTGGTTCAAGCGTCTAGAAGAAGGCGACGAAGAAGCGATGGAGTTATGGCAATGGTTCCGTGACGAATCAATGAAAGAATTCAACAAGATCTATGACTTGTTAGAAGTTCGTTTTGATTCATTGAACGGGGAAGCTTTCTACAATGACAAGATGGATGAGATTGTCGAATTACTAGAAGAAAAACATCTCTTACAAGAAGACAAAGGTGCAGAAATCGTTGACTTATCTGCTTATGATCTAAATCCTGCCTTGATCAAAAAATCAGATGGTGCGACACTTTATATTACGCGTGATTTGGCAGCTGCACTATACCGTAAACGTACGTATGATTTCAGTCAATCACTATACGTAGTTGGTAATGAACAAAGTTATCACTTTAAACAATTGAAAGCTGTCTTGAAAGAACTAGGCTTTGACTGGTCAGATGATATGCACCATATCCCGTTTGGTTTGATCACACAAGGTGGTAAAAAACTATCTACACGTAAAGGAAAGATCGTTTTACTAGAAGAAGTATTGAATGAAGCAATCGACTCAGCGAAACAACAAATCAGTGAAAAGAATCCTGATTTGGAAAACAAAGATGTCATCGCAAAACAAGTCGGTGTTGGTGCTGTTATTTTCCACGATTTAAAAAATGATCGTTTGAATACCTTTGACTTCAATTTAGAAGAAGTGGTTCGTTTTGAAGGGGAAACTGGTCCTTATGTCCAATATACTCATGCTCGTGCGATGAGTTTATTAGACAAAGCAGGTTTTGTTCCTTCTGAAGATCAAGCTTATGCGTTGAATGATGAAAATAGTTGGGAAGTCGTGAAGCTTGTACAGAAATACCCTGAAACAGTACTTCAAGCGGGTGAAAAATATGAGCCATCGATCATTGCAAAACATGCGATCAAACTGGCACAAGCATTCAATAAATACTATGCACATACAAAAATCTTAGCGGACGATGACCAAAAAGATGCGCGCTTAGCGTTAGTTTATGCGGTAACTGTTTTACTAAAAGAAGACTTACGTCTATTAGGATTACATGCACCAGATAAAATGTAAAAAGTTTCATTGCTCAATGATTTTCTGAAGAGAAATCTAAAAGTTATTTATCAGTCAATAATCCATTGCATATTTACAATTGAATTGATTTTTATCTAGAAGGTTCTCTTTTAGAAACGAGCCAAGTCGGGATTTGAAAAAATCCCGGCTTTTTTGATGTATTTTTGGTACGGCATACATTTTCATAGTTGTTTTATGTTGAATTGTACATACAAAAATTTTTATGAATAAATAATTGAATTTCCTTTTCTTATTTTAGAAAAAGTCGTTTCATGAGAATCTTCACTTTTTGTTAAGCGCTTTCTTTTCTTGCGGTATACTCTCGGTGTAAATAAAAAAGAAAAGGAGTGGAAAAATGAAAGTGAAAAAGAAATGGTTCTCGTTGTTGATGGTTGTGATGTTGTTGTCGTCGGTTTTCCAACCGACACTCTTAGCCTTTGCGAGTGATCGATCCTTCAGAGAAGCGATCTCGCGTCCGGCTGTTGAGATTGATTTAAGCGGCACTTCGCAAGCGAAAGATGAAAAAACATGGAACGAATGGGCAAAACTCCGAGGATTTACGGATACTTTGACTGCCGAACATAACGTATTTGATAATTTGGTTCTAGCGGATTATTTAGACATGATGGAAGGGCCAAGTACGTTACCCCTCAGTGCACGGTTTGCTCGTTCAAAAATTGCACCGATCATCCAAGCTACCGCCTTTGCTGAATTTACCCGACCCTACTTAAAAGAATCGTCCAAAGAGATGGCTGTCAGTCAGTTGTATCGGGTGACCTCCACCAATATCTTAAGACAATCGATCAGTTTACTTGGTGACGCCATTGATGCGCCCGAAGATCCGATTGAGATTTATCCAACCACTAAAATCGAGTTGGCTAGTTGGATTTCAGTCCAAAACCAGTTTCTCGAATACATAGAAACGACCCCCGACTTATCTGGATATGAGATGCGAACTGGCACAGACGGTGTGAGCAGATTGTTCGTGCCGAAAAGCACAAACAATCAAAGTCTGTTAGTTTATCCAGATACTTCACTGAATGAATACTTACCGGGAAATGAAAAATTACCTCCGCGGATCGGCGCCCTAAAACAAATCAATTTTTCTCCATATAATGGTCCAGGAACACCCTATGTCAATGTGACCATGAGCTATACCGCCTATGACCATCGTCAACAATTATATACACAATATGATGTTCGTGGCATCACGATTCCCATGGAGACGGACTTTGATACATTTTTAGCAGAAATCGCCACACCTGAACAAGCCTTGGAACTGGTCAAAGAATATTCTTCGGTCCAATTCGGGGCAGTAGACCTAACAGATGTCGATTCCGTCAATGAAGTCGGAAAAGAAATCACCCGTCAGATGATCGATGAGCGGGATGCGCTGATTGATCAATTGCCTGATACGTTTCAGACCAATCTATTCCGGATCGTAGCGAAAGCCAATGACAAGGAAGTTGTCATTAATCGGGAAGGTGAATTTGTGTATCGGGGAACGCAAGAAATTGTTCCCTTAGATCAAATCGACATCGGCTTTAACCAAGAAGTCATCTATACGATCCGCAAAGTGCAAAGCTTTTTCGGTATCTATTGCAACTACTATGCGTTAGCCGATGGCTTGTTTGATGAAGAACGCACGAATGCCTTACCAAGAAGTCTAGATGAAACCACCATTGCAGCGATTTCTGAAGTCGGTGGCAATGTATTGAAGAATTTACCAAATTACGAAAATACCGACTGGGTCATCAAACAGTCCCAAATCCAGCTCGAAAAAACAGACATCTTACTTATCATTATGTGCTTACCGTTGTCTGAAATGTTTTCTGTCTTACGAGCAGTTGAATCCGAAGAAGTCTTCGTAACAGCGATCGAAGTCGAAGAAGCTGAAGCCGCTCGCGTGCTAGAAGCCGAGAAAGCCCTGATCACCAAAGGTTGTCCAAATGAAGCCTTGGTGGAAAAATTACCAACCACTGAATTTTATAACCGCAAGTCGTTGCGTCATGTGGCAGGAGAGGTGAGACCGGGAAGAACTGGCAATCCTGAAATCACAGGTGCTCATTCGCGCCATCCTGATTTTTATAGTCCAGAAAGTGGAGTTGTATATAAGCCGACAGAGACTGTAGTAGAAGGGCAACCTTATAACGCCGAAATAACTTATCCAGGTACATTGAAGGTCAAAGAATCTACAGTATTCCCAGATAATTGGGATGCTCAAAAAATTACGAGTGAGGTAGAACAGATTGTAAAAAAACATAATTTTACCACTCCCGGAAATCATCCATTTAGTGGTAAGAGTACAGCTGGATTTGGAATTGCTGGGAAGGTTAATGTCAAAATGAATGGTAAAATAACTGTTGCAACAGCCTATCCGGTGAAATAAAAAAGACATGGAAGTTGAATTAATTCAACTTCCATGTCTTTTTATAGTTACGCACTATTTTTTGGAAATCTTCATAGGAATAATTGTTGCGCCAGTAATATTTATTATAGAGCATATATTTCCTCATAATCACTTCAATCGCATCATCTAGTTCCTTACTAAGTCCAAGGTACGTAACATTAGCAATCCCCCCATTAAAGAAGTCGCCATGAAAACTAGTTCCTATACTATAAGGAGAAAGTCCGTAAATGGCTGTCTCATTAAAATAAATGTTGTAATCATAGTGAGATAAGTAACGTCTAGGATCATCTGGCTCGTCTTCTTCAGGATCATAAGGACATTCCGCAAGAAAATGGCCAATATCCGGACCAAAATCAATATAAGAATCATCATGAATCACCGTTAATTGAGAATCTAAGTGATCTAATTGAGTTTCTAAAAATTCGGTATTCTTTTCTACAGCAGCTAAAGATCGATGTTTGGGGTCAGTGAAACTAATTGGCGAACTAATGATTTTTACTGGTCCAACGAATTGTGATAATCGTTTATAAGGTTCTAACTTTTCCTGTTCAAATTGTTTTTCTGTAAATATATCTTTCCAATAGAGAAGGTTATGAACTTGATAGTCATGAATGATTCTTAGTATAGTCTGATCAATCATTTTTAAAGTTTTTCTTTCTGGATCTGGAGTTCCTCCAGGTTTTTGATAAGTTTCGTAAAGCCATTCACCATAAGGAGTAAACCAGTAAAGAGGGTAGTTTTTATATCTAAGTTGGTACTCCGAGTACACAAAATGTTCCATCGGATGATTTGCCACGCGAGGATCCCAGTAAATCGACGAAAGTTGTGGAAAGACCTCTGGACCATAATCAATAAAGTTATCATTGTGAATCAAGGTCAAGTCTGGATCGATTGCATGAAATTTTTGAGTCAGTTCTTCTGTCGTTTTTCGAATCTTGGCTTGTGGTCGACGGTTGGGATCGACAAAGGGGAAGAAGGTCATAGGTATTATTCCTTTCTATATCAAGTTTTTTCATTTGAATCATAACATGTTGAAAGACAGTATAAAGAATTTTTTTTCGAAAAAGTCGAAGTAAAGAGAACAGGAGTAAAGCGATAATAAACATCTAGGTGGGGCACCTATCTAAGCGTTAGATCGACTATCGAACATCCCAAGTAGTCCTTAGTAGAAAAATTGCCAATCACTAATACTATATCCGTAAAGCCTTGCGTCATGTGGCAGGAGAGGTGAGACCGGGAAGAACTGGCGATCCTGAAATCACAGGTGCTCATTCACGGCACCCTGATTTTTATAATCCAGACAGTGGAGTGGTTTATGAACCAACTGGGACATTGGTGGAAGGACGACCTTTTGAGGCGAATGTTAAGTATGATGGGAAATATAAGAATACAAAATATATTGTTTTTCCAGACAGCTGGGATGCAGAAAAAATTACGAGTGAAGTAGAACAAATTGTAAAAAAACAGGTTCCTAATATACCGGGGAGACATCCTTTTAGTGGTGAAAGTACAGAAGGTTTTACGATAGAAGGACATGCGAATGTTAAAGCAAATGGAAAAATTACGGTTGCGACAGCATATCCGATTATAAAATAATAAAGATGGTGGTGCTTAGTTATTCTAAGCACCACATCTTTCAGATTTTGTTGTCTTTAGACCAAGTTGAGCTCGCAAAGCGAGTGAAACAGAAAACCACCTGCTATGCGGGTGGGGAATAAAAGGTTCTACCAAAAAGCCCTTCCTATCGTTAAAATATGATTGTTCAGGTCATATTGATAACGAAAGGAAGGGAAAAGAAATGGCTAATAAAGCAAATAGTTTAGCCCATACAAAGTGGTTGTGCAAATACCACATTGTATTCACACCAAAGTATAGAAGAAAAATCATCTATAATCAATATCGAGCAAGTATTCAAGAAATTATCAAACGACTATGCAAGTACAAGGGAGTAGAAATCTTGGAGGGACATATGATGCCAGATCACGTCCATCTGTTATTGAGTATCCCGCCAAAAATAAGTGTGTCAAGTTTTATGGGTTATCTTAAAGGAAAGAGTGCATTGATGATTTTTGATAAGCATGCAAATTTAAAATATAAATTTGGCAATCGACATTTTTGGGCAGAAGGATATTATGTAAGCACTGTGGGATTGAATGAAGCGACCATAAGGAAATACATTCAAGAACAGGAGAAACATGATATAGCGCTAGATAAATTGAGCGTTCGAGAATATGAAGACCCTTTTAAGGGTTAAAGAGTAGAACAAACACCTTTTTAAAGGTAGGCAAAAGTGACAAAGGCAATATGGCTTGAACATGAAATGAGAAAGCCAGCGTCTTTAGGCGCTGGCCGGTGTTAAGGGCTTATAGCCCTAGAGCAAACCACCCTTTTGAAGGGTGGTTATGATTGTAGACAAAGTACTTATTTATAGTGCTTTGTCTTTTTTTATACGTTAAAATAAAACTATGAATTGGAGGTGTAACCCGATGCTCTCAAAACAAGATATGAGTAAGCGTGCACAGATGGGCTTTTTTGCTCTTGAAGACTTAGTTCCCCAAGACCATTTATTACGACAAATGGATCAGTTTATTGATTTTTCTTTTATTTACGATTTGGTAAAAGATAAATATGATGAAACCCAAGGACGGCCAAGCTTAGATCCCGTTCTTCTAATTAAATTACCGATGATTCAATATTTTTTTGGTATTAAAAGCATGAGACAAACCATCAAAGAAATTGAAGTGAACAACGCTTATCGATGGTTTTTGGGGTTAGGTTTAGAAGATGCAGTTCCTCATTTTTCTACATTTGGTAAAAACTATACGAGACGGTTCAAAGGAACCACTACATTTGAACAAATCTTTTATGAGATTTTAGCACAATGTATGATGGAAGGAATCGTTGATACCTCTGAAGTTTTTATTGATGGGACGCATATTAAAGCACATGCGAATCGAAACAAGAAAGAATCCGTCGAAGTGATGGATCAAGCCTTCTTTTATACGGAAAAATTGACAAAAGAAATTGAAAAAGATCGAGAAAAACGCCTAAAAAAGCCCTTAAAAGAAACCAACGCAGAAACTAAAATAGCTATGAAAAAAACAAGTACGACTGATCCCGAAAGTGGTTGGTTTCATAAAGGTGAGCATAAAGAAGTTTTTGCTTATAGCGCACAAGTAGCATGTGATAAAAACGGCTGGATACTAGGCTATACGACCCACCCAGGAAACTTACATGATAGTCGTACGTTTATTACTTTATTTAAAAAGCTCAAAGGAGCTTTTACTCTAGATAAATTGATTATGGATGCTGGGTATAAAACGCCAGCAATCGCTCAATTACTTCTCGAAGAGAAGCTGACGCCTGTTTTCCCTTATAAGCGACCCATGACGAAAGCGGGTTATTTCAAGAAGAACGACTATGCCTACGATGAATATTATGATTGTTATATCTGTCCTAATGATAAGATCCTCACTTATTCGACAACGAATCGAAAAGGATATTTAGAATACAAAAGTAATCCAGAAGAATGTAAAAATTGTCCTGTTCTATCTACTTGTACAAATTCAAAAAATCATACAAAAGTAATCACCAGACATATTTGGGCGAAAGCAATCGAACGATGTGAGGAAATACGTCACCAAAGAAATTTTAAAGACCTATACAGAAAAAGAAAAGAAACAATTGAACGAATTTTTGGTACAGCAAAAGAATTTCACGGATTACGTTATACGAATCAAATAGGAATTGAAAAAATGCACATGAAAATTGGGCTTACTTTTGCCTGCCTAAATATGAAAAAATTAGTAAAAATCAAAAAAGGCAGAGCAAGAAAGGAGTGTTTTTCTTTAGAAAAACAAAGCTATTTCTCTTTAATTATTGAAAACATACATATAAAAAAGACAAACCCCATTTTTACATAAGGTTTGTCTACAATCTGAAAGATGGTGGTGCTTAGTTATTCTAAGCACCACATCTTTTTATTTTTTTTAATTTCTTTTTGGAACTCTCCAGTAGTATAATAATCACGCCAATAATATAAATTATTCAATTGATATTTGTGAACATGTTTTATTACAGTAGCATCAAGTTCATTACTTAGTCCAAGATGAACGAAACTAGGTATGCCACCATTAAGAATATTTCCTTGGTAACCAGTTCCAAAGCTATAGGGAGTAAAACTGTACAAAAGAGTATCACCATAATAGATTTGATACTCTGAATCAGATAAGTCGCATATAGGATCATTAGGTTCATCTTCTTCTGGATCATAAGAATATTCAGCTAAAAAACGACCAATCTTTGGGCCAAAGTCAATGTATGAATCATCATGAATAAGAGATAAGCGCAAATCTAGTTTGTTGAGCTGTGTTTCTAAGTATTCGGTATTCTTTTCTACAGCAACCAAAGGTCGATGCTTGGGGTCAGTAAAACTAATTGGTGAACTAACGAGTTCTCCTGGTCCGATGAATTGTGATGGACGATTATAAGGTTTTAACCTTTCCTGTTCCAATTGTTTTTCTGGAAATAAGTCATTCCAATAGAACAGGTTAAGTACTTGATATTCATGAATGACTTTTAAGATAGCTTGGTCAATCACTTTTACTGCTTGTCTAGAAGAATCTGAAGCCCCACTCGGTTTTCTATAATATTCGTAAATTTGTTCATCGTAAGGCGTAAACCAGTAAAGAGGATAGCCTCTATATCTAAGTAGATACTCCGAATACACAAAATGTTCCATCGGATGTTTTGCCACGCGAGGATCCCAGTAAATCGACGAAAGTTGTGGAAAGACCTCTGGACCATAATCAATAAAGTTATCATTGTGAATCAAGGTCAATTCTGGATCGATTGCATGAAATTTTTGAGTCAGTTCTTCTGTTATTTTTCTGATCTCTGCTTGTGGTCGACGGTTGGAATCGACAAAGGGGAAGAAGGTCATAGTTACTATCCTTTCTGTTCAAGATTTTATTTTTTGAATAAACTGTTAAAATAAAGTCCACCATTCTTTATCTTCACGTATTTTACTTTGAAATTGTTCTGGGGTATAGGTTTCCCGCCAGTGGTATTTGTTGTAAAGCATATATTTTCTCATAATCACATTGATCGCATCAACTAGCTTCTTGCTTAGTCCAAGGTAGGTAACATTCGGTATTCCCCCATTAAAGTAATCGCCATGAAATCCAGTCCCACTACAATAAGGAGAGAGAGAGAAAAGTAATGTTTTATTAAAATAAATGTCGTACTCGTAACGAGATAAATCACGTCTAGGATCATCTGGCTCGTCTTCCTCTGGATCGTAAGGGCACTCCGCAAGAAAATGACCGATATCTGGACCAAAATCAATATATGAGTCATCACGAATCACGGTTAATCGAGAATCCAATTGATCTAACTGAGTTTCTAGAAATTCCGTATTCTTTCCTACAGCAGCCAAAGGTCGGTGCTTGGGGTCAGTGAAACTAATTGGTGAACTAATTATTTCGCCAGGTCCAATAGATTGCGATACTCTCTTGTAGGGTTTTAACTTCTCCTGTTCCAATTGTTTTTCAGTAAATATATCTTTCCAATAGAGAAGGTTATGAACTTGATAGTCATGAATGATTCTTAGGATAGTCTGTTCAATCATTTTTAAAGTTTTTCTTCGCGAGCCTGCATTCCCTCCAGGGCTTCTATAATATTCGTAAATTTTTTCATCATAAGGCGTAAACCAGTAAAGAGGATAGCCGCCATATCTAAGTAGATACTCCGAATACACAAAATGTTCCATTGGGTGATCTGGCACACGAGGGTCCCAATAAATTTTTGATAGCTTTGGAAAGACCTCCGGACCATAATCAATAAAGTTATCATTATGTATCAAAGTAAAATCTGGATCGATTGCTTGAAATTTTTGGGTCAGTTCTTCTGTCATTTTTTTGATCTCTGCTTGTGGTCGACGGTTGGGATCGTCAAAGGGGAAGAAGGTCATAGTTACTATCCTTTCTGTTCAAGATTTTTTTAGTTCAATCATAAGATGTTGAATTAATTCAACTTCCAGGTCTTTTTATAGTTACGCACTATTTCTTGGAAATCTTCATAGGAATAATTGTTGCGCCAGTAATATTTGTTATAAAGCATATATTTCCTCATAATCACTTCGATCGCATCATCTAGCTCCTTACTAAGTCCAAGGTACGTAACGTTGGCAATCCCCCCATTGAAGAAGTCGCCATGAAAACTAGTTCCTATACTATAAGGAGAAAGTCCGTAAATGGGTGTCTCATTAAAATAAATGTGGTAATCATAATGAGATAAGTAACGAATAGGATCATCTGGCTCGTCTTCCTCTGGATCGTAAGGACATTCCGCAAGAAAATGGCCGATATCCGGACCAAAATCAATATAAGAATCATCATGAATCACCGTTAATTGAGAATCTAAGTGATCTAATTGAGTTTCTAAAAATTCGATATTCTTTTCTACAGCAGCTAAAGGTCGATGCTTGGGGTCAGTGAAACTAAACGGCGAACTAACGAGTTCTCCTGGTCCAATGAATTGTGATGGTCGATTATAAGGTTTTAACCCTTCCTGTTCCAATTGTTTTTCTGGAAATAAGTCATTCCAATAGAATAGGTTATGCACTTGATAATCATGAATGACTTTTAAGATAGCTTGGTCAATCACTTTTACTGCTTGTCTAGAAGAATCTGAAGCCCCGCTCGGTTTTCTATAATATTCGTAAATTTGTTCACCATACGGATTAAACCAGTAAAGAGGATAGCCTCTATATCTAAGTAGATACTCCGAATACACAAAATGTTCCATCGGATGTTTTGCCACGCGAGGATCCCAGTAAATCGACGAAAGTTGTGGAAATACCTCTGGACCGTAATCAATAAAGTTATCATTATGTATCAAAGTCAAATCTGGATCGATTGCTTGAAATTTTTGGGTCAGTTCTTCTGTCATTTTTTTGATCTCTGCTTGTGGTCGACGGTTGGGATCGACAAAGGGGAAGAAGGTCATAGTTACTATCCTTTCTGTTCAAAATTTTTATTTGAATCATAACACGTTGGAAAAGTAGAAGAGAGAATTATTATTTCGGGAAAGTCGGAGTAAAAAGAGAATTTGAGTGAAGCTTTAACAAACGTCTAAGTTAGACAGACCTATCCAGTCTCCATGTCTCTCTGTCTTTATATTTATTGATTTCTTTTTGAAACATTTCAGGTGTATACACATTACGCCAATAATATAAATTGTTCTGTTGATATTGATAGATGATAGCTAAAATTGAATTATTCAATTGTTCGCTTAAACTAAGGTAATCCGTGTTAAACATCCATTCGTTATAAAAATCCCCATGTATTCCATAGCTTAATTGATAAGGGGAACAACCAAATAAAGAAATACCGCCGTAACTAATTGTATACTCTTCATTAGACAAATAACGTCTAGGATCATTAGGTTCATCTTCTTCAGGATCATAAGGGAATTCAGCGAAAAAGAACCCAACTTCTGGATCAAAATCAATGTATGAGTCATCACGAATCACGGTTAATCGAGAATCTAATTGATCTAACTGAGTTTCCAGAAATTCGGTATTCTTTTCTACAGCAGCTAAAGGTCGGTGCTTGGGGTCAGTGAAACTAATTGGTGAACTAATTAGTTCGCCAGGTCCAATGAATTGTGATGGTCGATTATAAGGTTCTAACCTTTTCTGTTCCAATTGTTTTTCTGAAAATAAGTCATTCCAATAGAACAAGTTATGCACTTGATAATCATGAATGACTTTTAAGATAGCTTGGTCAATCACTTTTACTGCTTGTCTAGAAGAATCTGAAGCCCCGCTCGGTTTTCTATAATATTCGTAAATTTGTTCATCGTAAGGCGTAAACCAGTAAAGAGGATAGCCGCCATATCTAAGCAGATACTCTGAATACACAAAATGTTCCATCGGATGATTCGGTACACGAGGGTCCCAGTAGATAGTAGAAAGTTGTGGAAATACCTCTGGACCGTAATCAATAAAGTTATCATTATGTATCAAAGTCAAATCTGGATCGATTGCTTGAAATTTTTGGGTCAGTTCTTCTGTCATTTTTTTGATCTCTGCTTGTGGACGACGGTTGGGATCGACAAAGGGAAAGAAGGTCATAGTTACTATCCTTTCTGTTCAAGATTTTATTTTTTGAATAAACTGTTAAAATAAAGTCCACCATTCTTTATCTTCACGTATTTTGTGCTGAAATTGTTCTGGCATATAGGTTTCACGCCAGTAGTATTTGTTGTAAAGCATATATTTTCTCATAATCACTTCAATCGCATCATCTAACACCTTATTTAGCCCCAGATACTTAACATTAGTAATTCCACCATTAAAGAAGTCGCCATGAAAACACGTTCCTATACTATAAGGAGAGAGACTGTAAATAGGTATCTGGTTAAAATAAATATTATATTCATAATTAGATATGGTAGCAATTGGATCATCAGGCTCATCTTGTTCAGAGTCATAAGGCGCATCAGCTAATAAATGACCAATTTCTGGTCCAAAATCAATAAATGAATCATCGTGAGTAAGAGTTAAGTGAAAATCTAACTGTCTCAGGTGTGTCTCTAGAAATTCAGTATTTTTTTTAACAGCTGCTAAAGGTCGGTACTTTGGATCACTGAAATCAAATGGGGAGTTCCATATATTTGTGTCTCCGATTATTTGTTGATTTTGTTTATATAGGGCCAAAGCATGTTGTGCGAATTGTTTTTGTGAAAACAAATCTTTCCAATAAAGAAGATTATGAACTTGATAATCTCGAATGACTTCAAGAATTGCATCATTAATGCTACTTACTTTTTTTTGCAAATTTTTTTCATGACTATCTGTTAATCGTGATTTATCAATAATCACACCATAAGGGGTAACCCAATAAGCAGTATAGAACTTACCTTTTAAACGATACTCCGAATACACAAAATGTTCCATCGGATGATTCGGTACACGAGGGTCCCAATAAATTTTCGATAACTTTGGAAAGACCTCTGGACCGTAATCAATAAAGTTATCATTATGTATCAAGGTCAAGTCTGGATCGATTGCTTGAAATTTTTTTGTGAGTTTTTCTGTCATTTTTTTGATCTTGGCTTGCGGTCGACGATTGGGATCGACAAAGGGGAAGAAGGTCATAATCGTTTTTCCTTTCTATGCTATAAAATTTTTTTAAATTAAAGTATGACATGTAAATAAGGAGTGTGGGGGACTGTTTTTTCGATAATCAGAAGAAAGTGAGAATTCATAATGAAATAAGCAATACCTACCTAACTTAAAGTTAACTAAGCTTTATATGATTTTTAGCGCTTGTTGTGTTTCTCCATGATATTTGAATTTATTCTACTAGTGGAAAACAATACTATTATTGTTTCTATGAGGCATTGAGTGCGAGGTATAGTGGGCTTTCATAGCAACGAAAGGTTAAGTCAACTTGAGAGAGGTTCATGGTTCTTCTCCAGTATTGATTTAAATAAAAAAAGATGCTGGCAAATTTCACCAACATCAAAAAAATATATACAATTACTATCTGTTATGGCATTTAAAAAATTGTTGCTGTAGTGGGATGATGCAAGAAGTTTTCAACTAACTGCGCATCTTCATCATCTTTTGAAATAATGATCGTTGTATCGAAACCAGCGATGGTACTGACGATATGTGGCGGTTTGATTTCATCTAATACAGCAGCAAACAACGGGGCATTATCTGGTAAGGTATGGACGATAGTCAAAAAATGAACTCGTTCCACTTTTAACACGATATCTTCAATCATCTGGATCAAACGTTTTTCATCTTCGCTCTTTGATTCAGCTGTCTCCTTTTCTTTGAACAGGACAAAATGGGAAACACCATTTTCATCAGGCGCCTTGACGATTTTTAAGTCACGTATATCTCTTGAAATCGTCGCTTGAGTCGCAGATACACCCATTTCAGTCAGTTTAGCTAACATTTCATCTTGTGTACGGATCGTATAATCTTCAATGATTTGTTTAATCAACAAGTGTCGCTCAGTTTTTCGCATTTTAGTTCTCCTTTAACGAAACTTTTCACAAGTATCATAACAAAAAAACGTTGAATTGCCCATCTTTATTTTACATTTACCTGTTTATTTTTTCACGAATTGCTTATTAAAAAACAAAGAAATAAAGTAAAAAAATGAGAGGGAGAAAAAGAAGACACAAAAAAATAAGTAAGTTGTTTTTTTTTCTTGAAATTTATGCCCAATTCAGTTAAACTATTGAATGTTGAGCAGAAAAAGATCACTTTGGTGTATCTTACGTCACTACTCAATAAATCCACATTCTTGTTGGATCGTTGGTCGGTGCTTGAAAAAGTTGGCTAGCGAGTTGGAAGACAAGAAGAGGGAAAATAAAAACCAAATCGGAGGAAACAAACATGGCAGTAATTTCAATGAAACAATTACTAGAAGCCGGCGTACACTTTGGTCACCAAACTCGTCGCTGGAACCCAAAAATGAAGAAATACATCTTCACAGAAAGAAACGGAATCTACATTATTGACTTGCAAAAAACAGTTAAATTAGTAGATGCAGCTTACGATTATATGAAGAGCGTAGCAGAAGAAGGCGGCGTTGCTTTATTCGTAGGTACGAAAAAACAAGCACAAGAAGCAATCAAAGATGAAGCTACTCGTGCTGGACAATACTTTGTAAACCACCGTTGGTTAGGTGGAACATTGACAAACTGGGATACGATCCAAAAACGTATCGCTCGTTTGAAACAAATCAATGCAATGGAAGAAGATGGAACTTTTGCAGTTCTACCTAAAAAAGAAGTTGCTGGTTTGAACAAACAACGTGAACGTCTTGAAAAATTCTTAGGTGGTATCGCTGATATGCCAAGAATCCCAGATGTAATGTACATCGTTGACCCACGTAAAGAACGCATTGCCGTTCAAGAAGCACACAAATTGAATATCCCAATCGTAGCAATGGTTGATACAAACTGTGATCCAGATGAGATCGACGTAGTTATCCCATCAAACGACGACGCAATCCGTGCCGTTAAATTGATTACTTCAAAAATGGCTGATGCTTTCATCGAAGGAAATCAAGGGGAAGATCAAGTAGTTGAAGAAGATTTTTCAGCAGAAAACACAGCGACTTCAATCGAAGAAATCGTTGATGTTGTTGAAGGCGACAACTCTTCAGCAGAATAATTTTTAAATGATGGAGCTGTTTCAAAGGCTAGGCGACAAGCCTCACTCTCCTTTGAAACAGCTTTTTTTAAAGAAAAAGCATACAACTAGGAGGAAGTAAAAATGGCAGACGTTACAGCTAAAATGGTAAAAGAACTACGCGACATGACTGGCGTAGGTATGATGGATGCAAAAAAAGCATTGGTTGAAGTTGAAGGTGACATCGAAAAAGCGGTAGATCTTTTACGTGAAAAAGGAATGGCTAAAGCTGCGAAGAAAAACGATCGTATCGCCGCTGAAGGTCTTGCTTCAGTTGCAGTGAAAGGTAATACTGCAGCAATCGTTGAAGTTAACTCAGAAACAGACTTCGTTTCTAAAAACGAAATGTTCCAAGACTTAGTAAAAGAAATCGCTGAACTAGTCGCTGAAAACAAACCAGCTGACATGGACGCAGCAATGAAAATCAAAACATCAAAAGGAACAGTTGAATCTGACTTGATCGAAGCAACACAAGTTATCGGTGAAAAAATCAGCTTCCGTCGTTTTGAAGTAATCGAAAAAGATGACAACGCTGCATTTGGCGGTTACCTACACATGGGTGGACGTATTGCTGTATTAGCTGTTTTAGAAGGTACAACTGACGAAGCGGTAGCTAGAGACGTAGCGATGCACGTAGCAGCGATCAACCCTCGTTATGTAAACGAAACACAAATCCCTGAAGCTGAATTAGATCACGAACGTACAGTCTTGACTGAACAAGCATTGAACGAAGGCAAACCAGCGAACATCGTTGAAAAAATGGTTGAAGGACGCTTAAACAAATTTAAAGCTGAAATCGCATTGGTTGACCAACCATTCGTTAAAGATCCTGATATGACTGTTGAAAAATTTGTTGCTTCTAAAGGCGCAACTGTGAAATCATTTGTCCGCTTTGAAGTCGGCGAAGGTATCGAAAAACGCGAAGATAACTTTGTAGAAGAAGTAATGAACCAAGTGAAAAAATAATCCGGTTTACGGACTTGATTAATGGTACGATGTTTGGTCCAAAGAAAATAGAGATTATTCTGCATTTTCTTTGTGACCACATCGGTTCCATCGCTTATTTGAATGAAATGAGGAGCAGCGACATTCGTCACAGCTCTTTTTTTTAGGGCAAGAGATATCAAGAGCATAGGTATTTTCGTGCCTAAACTATCTGGATATGGTAGAATGTCAATAGAAAATATTGGAGGAATGAACATGGTCACACCAAAATATCAGCGTGTCGTCTTAAAATTAAGTGGAGAAGCTTTAGCTGGAGATGAAGGGTTTGGAATCAAACCACCAGTTATCAAAGAAATCATCCAAGAGATCAAAGAAGTCCACGAGTTAGGCGTAGAGATGGCAATTGTTGTCGGCGGTGGAAATATCTGGCGCGGTCAAATTGGCGCACAAATGGGGATGGAACGTGCACAAGCGGATTACATGGGCATGTTAGCAACTGTGATGAATGCTTTAGCATTACAAGATACATTAGAAAATGTTGGTGTTCCTACACGCGTCCAAACCTCAATTGAAATGCGACAAATCGCAGAACCATACATCCGTCGTAAAGCAGAGCGTCATTTAGAGAAAGGGCGCATCGTTATTTTTGCCGGTGGTACTGGAAACCCTTATTTTTCTACAGATACAACTGCGGCATTACGTGCAGCTGAAATTGGCGCTGATGTTATTTTAATGGCTAAGAACAATGTTGACGGTGTTTATTCTGCCGATCCAAAAATCGATTCAACAGCAGTGAAATTCGATGAATTGACACACATGGAAGTCATTGCAAAAGGATTACAAGTAATGGATTCAACTGCTAGTTCATTGAGTATGGACAATGATATCCCGTTACTTGTGTTCAATCTTAATGAACATGGAAACATTCGCCGAGCAATCTTAGGTGAAAATATCGGAACAACCGTAAGGGGGAAATAAACAATGGCAGATGCAATTATGACAGAAGCAAAAGACAAGATGCAAAAAGCAGCACAAAATCTACAACGTGAACTTGGACAGATCCGTGCCGGCCGTGCGAATGCGAGCTTATTAGATCGTATCACTGTTAATTATTATGGCGCACCAACACCATTGAACCAATTAGCATCGATTCAGATCCCAGAAGCAAGAGTATTGATGATCACACCATTCGATAAAAGTGTGCTTCAAGACATCGAAAAATCGATCATGGCAAGCGACATCGGTATCAGCCCAACAAATGACGGAAATGTGATCCGTTTAGTCATTCCTCAGTTAACAGAAGAACGTCGGAAAGAATTAGCGAAAGACGTGAAAAAAGAAGCTGAAAATGCGAAAATCGCTGTCCGTAACATTCGTCGTGATGCAATCGATGAGTACAAAAAACAACAAAAAAATGGCGATATCACAGAAGATGATTTGCGTGACTTAGAAAAAGAAGTGCAAACTTTGACAGATAACAGTATCAAAGAAGTGGATAATATTGCTGCAGACAAAGAAAAAGAATTGCTTGAAGTATAAGAATCAATAAAAACAGGTGGACAGTGAGAAGTGCTGTCTCCTGTTTTTTACTTTTTGACTAAGAAAAACTAAAAAATCCTTTGAATTTGCGTAAAAAAAGGGCTATACCATAGGAAATAACGATAGATATTGCTATAATGGTAAAGATAGTTGTAATTTTTTAGTATGGGAGGAAAAAGAATGTTACGTTTTTTTCCGCAAAAAAACAAATATATTCAAGAAAAAAGTGAGTACCATTTTGATGCGCAGAGAGATATCCCGAAACATATCGCCATCATCATGGATGGGAATGGTCGTTGGGCACAAAACCGTCGTCTACCACGAGTGGCTGGCCACAAAGAAGGCATGGAAACCGTTAAGAAAGTCACAAAAAAAGCTTCTCGACTTGGGGTAAAGGTGTTAACGCTCTATGCGTTTTCAACCGAAAATTGGAAACGTCCAAAAGAGGAAGTCAATTTTTTGATGCAATTACCTGTAGACTTTTTTGATACGTTCGTCCCTGAGTTGATTGCTGAAAATGTCAAGGTACAAGTGATGGGCTATGAAGAACTCTTGCCGGAACATACGCAAGATGCAGTACGCCGTGCTATTGAACAAACCAAAGAAAATACGGGAATGATCTTAAACTTCGCACTGAATTATGGTAGTCGGGCAGAAATCATCTCTGCAGTCAAATCAATCAGTGAACAAGTAAAAGAAAACGATCTTTCTACGGAAGACATCGACGAGGACATGATCGCGGATCATCTGATGACCGGTTTCTTACCTCCCGAACTTCGCGATCCAGGATTAGTCATCCGGACAAGTGGCGAAGAACGGATCAGTAATTTCTTATTGTGGCAGATTGCTTATAGTGAATTATATTTTTCAAAAGCCTTATGGCCAGATTTTGACGGCGCCCATTTAGAAGAAGCAATTGCTTCTTATCAACATCGAGACCGTCGTTTTGGTGGCGTAAAAAGTGTAGATAAAGGAGAACAATCATGAAGCAACGTGTGATCACTGCGGTCGTAGCATTGGCATTATTTATTCCGATCATTTGGATCGGAGGAATTGGGCTTGAGCTAGTAGCGGCTTTATTAGCAGTAGTTGGTGTCTATGAACTTTTTCGTATGAAAGGATTGACACTATTAAGTTTTGAAGGAGTTCTTTCTGCCATCGGTGCAGTTTTTCTTGTCCTGCCGAAAGAGCGCTGGTTTTTCTTTTTACCTGAACAAACAAATGAATTTATGTTGTTTTATTTGACTGTGATGATCCTATTGGGTGCCGCTGTCTTCTCAAAAAATATGTATACGATCGATGAAGCTGGTTTTCCAGTTGTTACCAGTTTATATGTCGGTTTTGGTTTTCAAAACTTTGTTAGTGCGCGTACAGAAGGAATCAACGTATTGCTTTTTGGCTTATTCATCGTTTGGGCAACCGATATTGGCGCATATCTAGTTGGTAGACGTTTTGGTAAGCGTAAGCTATGGCCAGATATCTCACCCAACAAAACAATTGAAGGTGCATTAGGGGGAATAGGTAGTGCGTTAGTTGTTGCCTTACTATATTTCTTACTTTATCCACCACAAGAATTGTTTGGACATGGCTTATTCGTCATGTTACTCCTAACGATCATTCTATCGATCGTAGGCCAATTTGGGGATCTAGTCGAGTCGGCAATTAAACGCCACTATGAAGTCAAAGATTCAGGGAACATTTTACCTGGACATGGTGGGATCTTAGATCGATTCGATAGTCTATTGTTCGTCTTTCCTGTCATGTACTTATTTGGATTGATTTAAATAAAAATTCTGTAAAAGAAGCTTCCGAAACCAAAAGTTTTTCGTCCGTCAATCAGACACGATCGGTAAGGAGATTCTTTACAGGATTTTTATTTTTTACATTTTAATAGGTGCTTGGTGAAGTGTCGATAATATGGTAAAATTAAGTAGTTTTATTTTAACTGAATAAAAAATAATGATTAATGTAAAGGAGAATAGGATGAGAACAATTATCACGTTCATTATCGTTTTTGGCATCTTAGTGATCGTACATGAATTTGGCCACTTCTTCTTTGCGAAACGATCAGGAATCCTAGTTCGCGAGTTTGCGATTGGCATGGGACCTAAAATCTACGGTCATCAAGCAAAAGACGGCACGACTTATACATTGCGTTTGTTACCGATCGGTGGCTATGTGAGAATGGCTGGGAATGGGGACGACGAAACGGAAATGGCCCCAGGAATGCCGTTATCGCTCTTGATGGATTCAGATCATGTCGTAAAGAAAATCAATTTAAGCAAAAAGATCCAATTGACCAATGAGATCCCCATGGAATTGATCCGTTATGATCTTGATGAAGCACTCACGATCACAGGTTATGTGAATGGTGATGAAACGCAAGAAGTAACGTATGCAGTGGATCACGATGCTTCGATCATCGAGGCGGATGGGACTGAATTGAGGATCGCACCGAGAGATGTGCAGTTCCAATCAGCCAAATTATGGCAACGAATGTTAACGAACTTTGCGGGTCCAATGAATAATTTTATTCTAGCAATTCTATTATTCATCGTATTAGCGTTCATGCAAGGCGGGGTGACTGTCACAAATACCAACCAAATCGGTGTTGTTACGCCAGACGGAGCTGCGGCTGCAGCTGGACTGAAAGAAAATGATGAAATTCTTTCGGTAGAGGGAAAATCAATCCGAACATGGAATGATCTGACAGCGATCATTACTGAAAATCCAGATAAACCACTTGATTTTGAAGTTGAACGAAATGGACAGGTTTCTTCTGTTGAAGTGACACCGAAAGCAATTGAGTCGAATGGTGAAAAAATTGGTCAACTTGGGATACAAGCGCCAATGAAAACTGGCTTCTTCGATAAGATCATCGGTGGAACACAACGTGCATTTAGTAGCTCTTTGGAAATATTCAAAGCATTAGGTTCATTATTTACCGGCTTTAGCTTGGACAAATTAGGTGGACCGGTGATGATGTTCCAATTGTCTTCTGAGGCAGCGAATCAAGGGATCATGACAGTCATTGGTTTGATGGCGATCTTATCCATGAATTTAGGGATCGTCAATTTATTACCGATTCCAGCATTAGATGGTGGAAAACTAGTCTTGAATATTTTTGAAGGTGTCCGTGGTAAACCACTTAGTCAGGAAAAAGAAGGCGTTTTGACGCTCGTTGGTTTTGGCTTCCTGATGCTATTGATGGTATTAGTAACATGGAATGACATTCAACGATTCTTTTTCTAGAAAAAGTAGGGTATAATGACATGCGTTAGATTATTTGAGGAATAAAGGAGTTTATATAATGAGACAATCAAAAATGTTGATTCCAACATTAAGAGAAGTTCCAAATGATGCGGAAGTATTAAGTCATCAAATCTTACTACGTGCCGGTTACATTCGTCAGGTTTCGGCTGGAATCTATTCTTATTTACCACTTGCAAATCGTGTATTAGAAAAATTAAAAACGATCATGCGCGAAGAATTTGAAAAAATCGGCGCAGTAGAAATGTTGATGCCAGCGATTTTACCTGCTGAGTTATGGCAAGAATCTGGTCGTTATGAAACATACGGTCCCAACTTGTATCGCTTGAATGATCGCAACGATCGTCAGATGATCTTAGGACCAACACATGAAGAAACATTTACAGAATTGATCCGTGATGAAGTCAATTCATACAAAAAATTACCTTTGAATCTTTATCAGATCCAAGCAAAATACCGTGATGAAAAACGTCCTCGTTTTGGACTATTACGTGGACGCGAATTTATCATGAAAGATGCGTATTCTTTCCATGCTTCTCAAGAGAGTTTGGATGAAACATACAAAGATTACGAAAAAGCTTATACAGAGATCTTTAAGCGTTGTGGTCTAGAGTTCCGTGCAATCATCGGTGACGGTGGCGCGATGGGCGGAAAAGACTCAAAAGAATTTATGGCAATCTCAGAAATTGGTGAAGACACGATTTGTTATTCAACAGAAAGTGACTATGCAGCAAATTTAGAGATGGCGACGAGCTACTATGTGCCAAAAAAATCCCATGAAACACAATTGGAAATGGAAAAGAAAGAAACACCAGATGTGAAAACCATCGAAGAGGTTGCAGCTTTCTTTGACGTTCAACCACAAAAAATCATCAAATCTGTACTTTTCACAGCAGATGAGCAACCTGTTTTAGTTTTAGTTCGCGGCGATCATGAAGTCAATGATGTGAAATTGAAAAACTTCTTAGGTGCAGATTTCTTAGAAGAAGCAACAGAAGAAGAAGCGAAAAACTATTTAGGCGCTGATTTTGGATCAGTTGGACCAATCGGTGTAGCTGAAGAGGTCAAAGTCTATGCGGATCGTCATGTTCAAGATCTGGCAAACGCGATTGCGGGAGCGAATGAAACTGGCTACCATTATATCAATGTCAATCCAGAACGTGATTTCAATGTTCTAGCATATGAAGACTTACGCTTTGTCCAAGAAGGCGATCCTTCGCCAGATAATAATGGCGTATTAGCCTTCACTCGAGGAATCGAGATCGGTCATATCTTCAAACTAGGGACACGTTACAGTGAATCAATGGGTGCTACTGTTCTTGATGAAAATGGTCGTGAAAAACACGTGATCATGGGTTGTTATGGTATCGGTGTGAGCCGTCTACTTTCAGCAATCGTTGAACAAAATGCAGACGAAAACGGTATTCACTGGCCAAAAGGCATTGCACCATTTGATTTGCATGTCGTACAAATGAACTTAAAAGATGAGTTCCAAACGAACTTGACGAATGAAGTGGAAAAAGCAATGAACGAAGCCGGTTATCAAGTACTTGTTGATGATCGCAATGAGCGTGCAGGTGTTAAGTTTGCTGATTCTGATTTGATCGGATGTCCAATCCGTATCACCGTCGGTAAAAAAGCAGTAGATGGCATCGTCGAAGTGAAAATCAAAAAAACAGGTGAAATGGTCGAAGTTCGGAAAGAAGAACTTGTAAATACATTACCGATTTTATTGAATCAAGGCGAATAAATAAGAGTGGAAAAGTCGTATCAGTCTTTTAAAAGACGGAAGCGACTTTTTCATTTCCTTTGGTGATTGGGATAGAGGTTGTTCAAGAAGCAACACTTCAATAATAAGGCAAAAAATCAAAAATGAAAAAGCCATTTTCGATTTTTCTGTCTTATTACTCAGTGCTGACCGCTTCTTTCACAACCTGATAAACGGTGTTCGAAAAGCTAACCTTCAACATTAAGCTGGAAAATCAAAAAATATGAGAAGCTATTTTCTCAATTTCTGCCTTAATACTCGGAGCTAACCGGCTTTCTCACAACCTTGATAAACGGTGTTCAAGAAGCAACACTTCAATAATAAGCCAAAAAAATCAAAAATGAAAAAGCCATTTTCGATTTTCTTGTCTTATTACTCAGTGCTGACCGCTTCTTTCACAACCTTAATGAAAATTTCCCTAAAAAGGGTTATACTAGATAGTATTGAAAAGTAAGGGTCGGAAATGGAATGATTTCTGGTCTTGACAGAAAGGGCGTATATTTTTGTCAGAAAAACGAGAGTTATTTGAAAAATTATTGGAGCAGATCCAATTAGAAGAAACAGAAAAAGCGCATCCGCTTATTTCTGCTGGTGAAATGGAACAGGTGGTGGTCCATCGTAAATCTCGTTTGTGGGAGTTTACGTTACGTTTTCCAGCTATTTTGCCTGTGATGCTTTATCGCTCGTTGGTGCAACATGTCATACTTGCATTCAAAGAAATTGCTGAGGTGAAAATCACAGTTCAAGCAGCGGATCAAACATTCGATGAACAACTCTTACAGGATTATTGGTCGCAAGCACTGGAAAGTCAGCAATGCGATACGCCTTTAGTACAAAAGGTATTAAAGACGCAAGTGCCAACGATCAAAGATCATAAGGTGATTTTGCCTGTTGATGGTGAGGGAGCGATCGGCTATCTTAAACAACAATATCTGCCATTAGTAGAACAGTTATTTGTTAGTTACGGCTTTCCTAAGTTTCGGATCGAACCAGAAGTTGATGAGCAACAAGCAGAAAGAGTCCTAAAGCTTTTTGAAGAAAGACGACAAGAACAGGCTGAGGCGTTTATGAAACAAGCGGCTGAAAGCTTGATTGTTCATGAACAAAAGAAAAAAGAGCGCAAAGAGCAATTACCAGCGCTTGACGGGCCGATCCAACTAGGTAGAAATATCCCGAATGATGAGCCTATCACACCGATGATCAATATCTTGGAAGAGGAACGCCGGGTAACGATCGAAGGTTACGTGTTCGACAAAGAAGTACGCGAGCTTCGTTCAAAACGTAAGATTTTGACATTGAAGATCACAGATTACACTTCTTCATTTATCGTCAAAAAGTTTTCAAATAATGAAAAAGATGAACAAATCTTTGAAGCAATCAGTACGGGTAGTTGGCTGAAAGTTCGTGGGAGTGTCCAAGAAGACACGTTTGTTCGTGACCTAGTGATGAATGCTCAAGACATCTTAGAAGTTAAACATGCACCACGTAAAGATTATTCTCCTGAAGGGGAAAAGCGTGTCGAATTACATCTTCATAGTAATATGAGTACCATGGATGCGACGAACAATATTGCAGATCTTGTGGCACAAGCAGGTAAGTGGGGACATAAAGCAATTGCAATCACTGACCATGGCGGTGCACAAGCATTTCCAGAGGCACATAGTGCAGGGAAAAAAGCTGGTGTGAAGATCTTGTATGGTGTCGAAGCGAATGTGGTCGATGATGGAGTGCCGATTGCGTATAATGACGCCCATGATTCATTGAGTGAATCCACTTATGTCGTGTTTGACGTGGAGACAACAGGTTTGTCTGCTGTTTATGATACGATCATCGAGTTAGCTGCTGTTAAGATGTATAAAGGAAATGTCATTGAAAGTTTTGATGAATTTATCGATCCTGGACATCCCTTATCACGAACAACCATTGATTTGACAGGGATCACAGATGAAATGGTCCGCGGTTCAAAATCTGAGGAAGAAGTTTTACGCTTATTCTTAGAATTCTCAAAAGATGCGATCCTAGTTGCCCATAATGCGGCATTCGATATGGGATTTTTGAATACAAGTTATGCCAAATACAATATCCCTGAAGCCGCCAATCCAGTTATAGATACCTTAGAATTAGCTCGTTATTTATATCCACAATTCAAACGGTTTGGTTTAGGTGTACTATCAAAAAAATTCGGTGTTAGCTTGGAACAACATCACCGCGCGATTTATGACGCGGAAGCAACCGGGCATCTGGCTTGGATATTTATCAAAGAAGCGATGGAAAATCACGAAATGTATTACCACGATCAGTTGAATGCCCATGTAGGTGAGGGTGATTCTTACAAACGGGCGCGACCTTTCCATGTCACATTACTGGCGAAAAACCAAGCTGGATTAAAAGACCTGTTCAAATTGATCTCGATGTCAAACGTCGATTATTTTGAACGTGTGCCACGAATCCCCCGATCACAACTGAAAAAATTCCGACAAGATCTGTTAGTTGGCTCTGCCTGTGACAAAGGTGAGATTTTTGAAGCTATGATGCAAAAAGGGGTAGAAGAAGCACGTAATCGGGCGAAATTTTATGACTATATCGAAGTTATGCCTAAAGCTGTCTATGCACCACTCCTGGAGCAAGAGCTTGTCAAAAATGAACATGATTTAGAAGAAATCATTCGTAACTTAGTAGAAATCGGCAAATCATTAGATAAGATCGTTGTAGCGACAGGAAATGTCCACTATCTGAATGAAGAAGATGCGATCTATCGTAAAATCTTGGTCAATTCGATGGGAGGAGCCAATCCATTGAATCGTCACAGTCTGCCTGAAGTGCATTTCAGAACAACGGATGAGATGCTGACTGCTTTCACCTTCTTAGGGACAGATTTAGCAAAAGAAATCGTAGTTGAAAATACCAATAAGATTGCAGATATCTGTGAAGAAGTCGTGCCAGTTAAAGATGAATTATATACGCCTAAAATCCCTGGTTCGGAAGATGAAATCACAGATCTAAGTTATACGAAGGCAAAACAAATGTATGGTGATCCATTACCGGATATCGTAGAAAAGCGTCTGAAAAAAGAACTGGATTCGATCAATGGTAATGGCTTCTCAGTGATTTATTTGATTTCACAAAAGTTAGTGCATAAAAGTAATGAAGATGGCTATTTAGTTGGTTCTCGTGGCTCGGTTGGTTCTAGTTTCGTCGCAACCATGACCGGGATCACAGAGGTCAATCCATTGGCACCCCATTACTATTGCCCAGATTGTCAGTATTCGGAATTTTATGAAGATGGAACTTACGGTTCAGGATTTGATATGCCTGAGAAAAAATGTCCAAAATGCGGCACTCGTTTAAATAAAGATGGGCATGATATTCCGTTTGAAACATTCTTAGGTTTCCATGGCGATAAAGTACCCGATATCGATTTGAACTTCTCAGGGGATTATCAAGCAGAAGCCCATCATTATACGAAAGTATTGTTTGGTGAAGAATATGTCTATCGTGCGGGAACGATCGGTACTGTTGCGGATAAGACGGCGTATGGATTCGTTAAAGGGTTTGAACGTGATCACAATTTGCATTACCGAAGTGCCGAAGTGGACCGCTTAGCCAAAGGTGCTACTGGGGTCAAACGAACGACTGGACAGCATCCAGGGGGGATCATTGTTATCCCCGATTATATGGATGTATATGACTTCACGCCGATCCAATATCCGGCAGACGATCAGAATTCAGAATGGAAAACGACCCACTTTGATTTCCACTCGATCCATGACAATGTCTTGAAACTTGATATCCTGGGACACGATGATCCAACGGTGATCCGGATGTTGCAAGATTTATCTGGGATTGATCCACAAACGATCCCAACCGATGATCCGGAAGTGATGCGGATCTTTTCTGGACCCGAAGTCTTGGGTGTCACACAAGAACAGATTTATTCTAAAACAGGTACATTAGGGATACCGGAATTTGGGACACGTTTCGTTCGTGGGATGCTAGAGGAAACACACCCAACGACTTTTGCGGAATTATTGCAGATCTCTGGTCTTTCTCATGGTACGGATGTTTGGTTAGGGAACGCAGAGGAATTGATCAAACGTGGGGATGCGACGCTGGCTGAAGTAATCGGCTGTCGTGATGATATCATGGTTTATTTGATCCATGCTGGCTTAGATAGTGGGATGGCGTTCAAAATCATGGAGACGGTGCGTAAAGGATTATGGAATAAGATCCCTGACGAATTACGTGAAACGTATTTGACCGCAATGAAAGAAAATAACGTTCCTGACTGGTACATCGATTCTTGTTCGAAAATCAAATACATGTTCCCAAAAGCCCATGCGGCTGCTTATGTCTTGATGGCGCTACGGGTTGCTTATTTCAAAGTTTATTTTCCGATATTGTATTACTGTGCCTATTTTTCTGTTCGTGCAGATGACTTTAATCTTGTCGCTATGTGCAAAGGAAAAGAAGCAGTGAAAGAAGCGATGAAGGAAATCACGGATAAAGGCTTAGATGCTTCTGTAAAAGAAAAGAATCAGTTGACAGTTTTAGAGTTAGCCAATGAGATGCTAGAACGTGGCTTGAAATTCGGAATGATCGATTTATACAAATCCGATGCAGTAAACTTTGTGATCGAAGGAGACACGCTGATTGCGCCATTCCGCGCGGTACCAAGTTTAGGGGCCAACGTAGCGAAACAAATCGTCGAAGCGAGAAAAGATGGTCCTTTCTTATCCAAAGAAGACTTGGCAACTCGTGGGAAAGTCTCGAAGACATTGATCGAGTATATGACAGAAAATGGTGTCTTGAAAGATTTACCTGATGAAAATCAATTATCGTTATTTGATATGTTATAAAAGTCAACGTGAGAAATGAAAATGAATCAAAATGAAAGCAAAGATTAGTAAAGCTGGTTGCCAGTTGGTTCTAATGATATGGCTTGTCATTTAGAGTGATTTATGTTATAGTTATTTAAGGTAATGATACTAACTGTGAGTGAGCGGAATTTTCGCTCACTCTTTTTAATGGAATTACGGATCTAATTTTAAGGAGGCGAAATCTTTGAGTAGCGTCGTTGAAACAGTCACAGAAATGGTGACACCGATCTTAGATGAACAAAAGTTTGAGCTAGTAGAAGTAGAATTTGTCAAAGAAGGAAAAAGCTGGTTTTTACGGGTGTTTATAGATAAAGAAGGCGGAATCGACATTGAAGAATGCGCATTTGTCAGTGAAAAATTAAGTGAGAAACTTGATACGACAGAGCCAGACCCGATACCACAAGCATATTTCCTAGAGGTATCATCTCCAGGCGCAGAACGCCCTTTGAAAAAAGAGGCAGATTATGAAAAAGCACGAGGAGAGTATATCCATGTGTCTTTATATCAACCAGTTGACGGAGAAAAACAATACGAAGGTTTTCTCCAATCATTTGATGCTGAACAGCTTACATTGAAGATACGCATAAAGACACGGGAAAAAGAAATTGTTTTTGACCGTAAGAATATTGCCAAAGCTCGCTTAGCAATCCAATTTTAATCACGGAGAGGAAACAGAAGAATGAGTAAAGAAATGTTGAACGCGTTAGATGCTTTAGAGGCTGAAAAAGGAATCTCAAAAGAAATCGTGATCGACGCTTTAGAAGCTGCGTTAGTTTCTGCATACAAACGCCATTATGGGCAAGCACAAAACGTAGAAGTAGAATTTGAACAAAAAAAAGGCAAGATCCATGTCTATGCAGTGAAAGAAGTCACCGAAGAAGTGATGGACTCACAATTAGAAGTATCTTTGAAAGACGCCTTGTTGATCAATCCTGCTTACGAGATCGGTGACAAGATCCGTTTTGAAGTCACACCAAAAGATTTCGGTCGTATCGCTGCCCAAACAGCTAAGCAAGTCATCTTGCAACGTGTACGTGAAGCAGAACGCACAATCATCTATAACGAATTCAGTGCGTATGAAAAAGACATTATGCAAGGGATCGTTGAACGTCAAGACAAACGTTATATCTATGTCAATTTAGGTAAAATCGAAGCAGTCCTATCAAAACAAGACCAAATGCCAAATGAATTTTATCAACCACATGATCGTATCAAAGTATATGTATCACGTGTTGAGAATACATCAAAAGGCCCTCAAGTCTTTGTTAGCCGTAGTCATCCTGATCTTTTGCGTCGCTTGTTCGAACAAGAAGTACCAGAAGTTTATGATGGACTTGTTGAAATCGTCAGCGTTGCTAGAGAAGCAGGCGATCGTTCAAAAGTGGCTGTTCGCTCAACTGATCCGAATATCGATGCTGTCGGCACATGTGTCGGTCCTAAAGGCCAACGTGTCCAAGCAATCGTGAATGAATTGAAGGGCGAAAACATGGATATCGTCGAGTGGGATGAAGATCCTGCGGTGTTCATTGCGAACGCATTGAATCCTTCACAAGTCGTGGATGTCATTTTTGACGAACAAAATCCAAAAGCTTGTACGGTCGTTGTGCCGGATTATCAATTGTCATTGGCAATCGGTAAACGCGGACAAAATGCGCGTCTAGCAGCCAAATTGACGAACCACAAAATCGACATCAAATCAGAGTCAGACATGACTGAATTCTATGAGAAAAAAGCTCAGGCAGAAGCAGCGATCTCTGAAGAATTACACGATGAAGCAATCATCCAATCAGATTTGACAGATGATGAATATCAAACAATCGCATTTGAAGACGAAACAACCGAAGTAACTGAACAAGAAGAAATTTAACTGCTAGTGAAGGAGGCAAAGAGATGAAACAAAGGAAGATCCCTTTACGCAAATCTGTGGTTTCAGGTGAAATGAAACCAAAAAAAGAGATGATTCGTGTCACACGTTCAAAAGAAGGTGTGGTATCGATCGATCCTACTGGAAAAATGCCTGGACGAGGAGCGTATGTCTCACTTGAGCCGGAGGAAGTACAACAAGCTTGGGATAAACATCTCTTGGATCGTGTACTTGAAGCTAAGCTAACAGATGAATTTTATCAAGAACTATTAGATTACGTCACTCACCAAAAAGCCCGAAAAGAGCTATTTGGCGAATGAATGGAATGAATCGGCAAAAAGCCATGAATCTTATTGGTCTAGCGATGCGTGCAGGGAAAATGATCACAGGTGAAGAATTGACGATCGGAGACATCCGTCGCCAAAAAGCCAAGATCGTTTTCGTCGCAAGTGATGCCAGTGAGAATACCAGAAAAAAAATCAAAGATAAGAGTTCGTACTACGAAGTTCCTTGCTTTGAGCTGTTTTCTGAGGAAGAAATCACGCAGATGATCGGTAAACCTCGGAAAGTGATAGGAATCACGGACACCGGCTTTGCAAAAAAGGTCAAGGAGCTAATTGAAGGTTAGGAAGGTGATTGCATGGGCAATAAACGAATTTATGAACTAGCGAAAGAATGGAACAAGTCTAGTAAAGAGGTCGTTGATAAAGCGCAGAAACTTGGAATCGATGTGAAAAATCACATGGGTGCGGTCAGCACACAAGATGAAAAGAAACTGCAACAAGCGTTCAACCAACCACAGCAGAAAAAGCAACCAGTACAAAAAGCAAACCAAAAACCAGCCGGACAACAGCCAAGTAACCAAAAGAAAACAAACGAACCATCGAACCAACAAAAAAATAAAAGTAACCGCAACTATCAAGATCGCGGTCAAGGGAGCGGTCAAGTGAATCAAGGAAAAAACCAATCAACAAATCAGAATAAGAGTAATCAGACAGGTGGAAACAATCAAAACCGTCAAGGAACTACTCAAAACAATAATCAAAATCGCCAAGGTAACAACCAAGGCAGCAACCAAAACCGTCAGGGAACTACCCAAGGTAACAACCAAGGAAGCAACCAAAACCGTCAGGGAACTACCCAAGGAAACAGCCAAGGTAGCAACCAAAACCGTCAGGGAACTGCCCAAGGAAACACTCAGGGCAGTAACCAAAACCGTCAAGGAGCAAACCAAGGCGGCCAAAATAGAAACAATAATAACAATCGCGGCAAATTCAACAATAACAACCGCAATCGTTTCAACAAAAAAGGGAAAAAAGGCAAACAACAAACGTCAAACAAGCCAGCAGTCCCACCACGTAAATTCCGTGAGTTACCTGAAGTATTAGAGTATACAGAAGGTATGAATGTTGCAGATATCGCGAAAAAAATCCACCGCGAACCAGCAGAGATCATTAAAAAATTATTTATGCTAGGCGTGATGGTCAATCAAAACCAAGCATTAGATAAAGATACGATCGAATTGTTAGCAACAGACTACGGTATGGAACCACAAGAAAAAATCCAAGTAGATATCGCGGATATCGACAAATTCTTTGAAGCGGATGAAGTGAATCCAGAAAAATTAGTTTCACGTCCGCCAGTTGTAACGATCATGGGTCACGTTGACCATGGGAAAACAACTTTACTAGATACTTTACGTCATTCACGTGTAACAAGCGGAGAAGCCGGTGGTATCACACAGCATATCGGTGCGTATCAAATCGATATTGATGGCAAACCAATCACATTCTTGGATACACCAGGACATGCGGCCTTTACAAGTATGCGTGCGCGTGGTGCAAGTATCACTGATATCACGATTTTAGTTGTTGCCGCCGATGATGGCGTAATGCCACAGACTGTAGAAGCGATCAACCATGCGAAAGCAGCTGGTGTACCAATCATCGTTGCAGTCAACAAAATCGATAAACCAGGTGCAAACCCACAACATGTGATGCAAGAATTAAGTGAATATGAATTGATTCCTGAAGCATGGGGTGGCGAAACGATTTTTGTAGAAATCTCAGCAAAATTCGGCCAAAACATCGAAGAACTATTAGAAATGATTCTTTTAGTCGCTGAAGTGGAAGACTTGAAAGCTGATCCAACACAACGTGCGATCGGTACAGTGATTGAAGCACGATTAGACAAAGGAAAAGGTCCTGTGACAACATTACTTGTTCAACAAGGTTCATTGAATGTTGGAGACCCAATCGTTGTCGGAAACACATACGGTCGTGTCCGTGTAATGGTCAACGACTTAGGACGCCGTGAAAAAACAGCTGGACCAGCAACACCAGTTGAAATCACAGGATTGAATGATGTACCTCAAGCAGGCGATCGTTTTGTTGTCTTTGAAGACGAGAAGACAGCTCGTGCGGCGGGTGAAGAACGTGGCAAACGTGCGATGTTAGAACAACGTGCAGCAACTAGTCGTGTGACATTAGACAACTTGTTTGAAAGCTTAAAAGAAGGCGAATTAAAAGAAGTCAATGTCATCATCAAGGCTGACGTACAAGGTTCAGCAGAAGCACTAGCTGCTTCATTGAAGAAGATCGACGTTGAAGGCGTACGTGTCAAGATCGTCCATTCAGCTGTTGGAGCAATCAATGAAAGTGATGTGACGCTTGCTGCGGCAAGTAATGCGATCATCATTGGTTTCAATGTTCGTCCGACACCACAAGCGAAAATCCAAGCAGATACAGAAGAAGTGGATATCCGTCTTCACCGTATCATCTACAAAGCCATCGAAGAAATCGAAACTGCGATGAAAGGGATGTTAGATCCTGAGTTTGAAGAGAAAATCACTGGTCAAATGACTGTCCGTGAAACCTTCAAAGTATCAAAAGTTGGAACGATCGCTGGTGCCTTTGTCACTGATGGTTACATTCGTCGTGATAGCGGTGTGCGTGTCATTCGTGATGGCATCGTCATTTTCGAAGGACAATTAGCAAGCTTGAAACGCTTCAAAGACGATGTCAAAGAAGTGAAAATGGGCTTTGAATGTGGAGCAATGGTTGAGAAATTCAATGATCTTAAAGTAGACGATGTTATCGAAGGCTTTATCATGGAAGAAATCAAAGTCGACTAATTTAAAAAAAGGAGGCCGCTCATTATGGCTAACTATCGTGACCGCAGAGTCGGTCAAGAAATTTTAAAAGAAGTGAATGATATCTTACGCAAAAAGGTACGTGATCCACGTGTGGAAAATGTAACGATCACAGATGTGCATGTCACGGGTGATCTGCAACAAGCAACGATTTATTATAGCCTTTTATCAGACTTAGCTTCAGATAAGAAAAAAGCGCAAGAAGGGTTGAATAAAGCAAGTGGACTGATTCGTCGTGAATTAGGACATAACATGAGTATTTATAAAACACCTGAATTGACGTTTGAGCTAGACGAATCAGTTGTATATGGTAATCATATCGATGAATTATTGCGTAATTTAAACAAAGACTAATGTTCTAGCGAGTTAACTCGTTCGTATCAATGGTCGAACAGGGAGGATACAATAACTGTATCCTCCCTGTTTTTTTTGTCTATTTTCATTCGACACTAGAGAGCCAAACGAAATACAACGAAAGAATCCAAAAATAGAAGAAGCCATTTCCGAATTTTTTCGTTGTATTCGTAGCAGATGATCATCGCTGAATTGTCCGCTTTTGGGGAAAACATGTTTCATCATAAAAGCAAAATATAAGAATTGACTGATCAAAGAATCATCCGATCATCTACCAGATAACCATCCGTATAACCAATCAAAAGGTGCAAAGAAAAGATTTTCCATAGGTGCTCCCTCCTTTACAAAAAGAATACCATCTTTCTATTTACAACAGTGTGAACTTTTGTTACGTTTATGTTTCTAAAACAAAATAATCGTACATTTAAGGATCAATCCCGTCAGTTTTTGATCCGATGTGTTATAATAATTCAGTTAATACTTAAAAGAATGGAGAACAAAAGATGGAAGGCTTATTACCTTTATGGAAAGAACGCGGCATGACTAGCCACGATTGTGTATTCAAATTACGAAAAATTTTACATACAAAGAAAATCGGACATGGTGGGACATTAGATCCTGATGTAGATGGTGTTCTTCCAATTTGTATTGGTAAAGCCACTAAAGTCATTGAATATCTGACGGATTCGGGGAAGACCTACAAAGGAGAAATCACCCTTGGCTACAGTACGACGACTGAAGACAAATCAGGAGAAATCGTCGAACAACGGGCTGTAACCGAAGTGTTGACAGAGGACCAAATAGATGAAGCAATGGCTGCTTTTGTCGGTGAGATCACACAGATTCCTCCGATGTACTCGGCTGTGAAAGTCAATGGTCGACGTTTATATGAATATGCTCGAAATAATGAAACAGTGGAACGACCTGTTCGCAAGGCGCAGATCTATCGTTTTGAACGAACGAGTGAAATCCACTGGTCAAAAGAAGCAGGGACCGTTTCGTGGCGGTTTGAAGTCGAATGTGGGAAAGGTACCTATGTCCGGACATTGGCTGTAGATACGGGGAGTAAGTTGGGCTATCCTGCACATATGTCAGATTTGACGAGAACAGCGAGTGCCGGCATGAATGAATCCCAAGCAATTACTTTAGCTGAAGTAGCATCATATATGGAGAATGGTACGATCGAAGAGTATTTATTACCCATTGAAACGGGTGTAGCAAAGTTCAAACAGGTCGATATCGACGAAACAGTTTGGCAGAAAGTCAAGAATGGTATGCGTTTAGATTACCAAGTATTTGGTTTATCAGAGATGCCATCAGAAGAAATTGCTCTTTTTTATCAAGGAAAAGTAGTGAGTATCTACCAACCAAATCCAAAAGAAAAAAATAAGTTAAAACCAAGTAAAGTTTTAAGAAATGAGGTTTAATGTAAAAATGGAAATCATCAAAATCAGACACCCTTATCAAGTTTCTCAAATTCCGAAAGAAGACGTCGTATTGATCTTAGGTTTCTTTGACGGAGTTCATTTAGGACATCAGAAAGTGATTGAAACGGGGCGAGAAATTGCTCAAAGAGAGGGTCTGAAATTGGCATTGATGACATTTAATCAACATCCGTCAATCGTCTTTAAAAAAATCAATCCAAGTAACGTCAAATACTTGACTACGTTAGAACAAAAAGAAGAAAAAATGGCAGAACTTGGTATCGATTATCTTTACGAAATTGAATTTACTTCTGCATTTGCCCACTTAGCCCCTCAAGATTTCGTTGATCAATATATTGTAGGACTAAATGCTAAGTATGCCGTTTCTGGCTTTGACTATACGTATGGTCCAAAAGAAATTGCGGATGTCCCTCATCTCCCTGGTTATGCAAAAGGTCGTTTTGAAGTAGTCACTGTACCAAAAGAGCAACAAGAAGGGGAAAAAATCAGTTCTTCACGGATTCGTCAAGACTTGGATGCTGGGGATGTCGCGAGTGTGGCCCATTTGCTAGGATATATTTATGAAATCGACGGTGTGGTCATCCACGGGGACGCACGTGGTCGCTTATTAGGATTCCCGACAGCCAATGTCAAAGTTAAAAGCACCGTTCATTTACCAAAAGTGGGTGTCTATGTTTGTGAAATCAAAATCGGTGAGACGTGGTACCCAGCGATGGGATCAATCGGGCATAATGATACATTTGGCGATGGACGTGAATTGACAGTCGAACTGTATATTCTAGATTTTGATCAAGATATCTATGGTGAACATGTCTACATTCGTTGGCACGAGTTTATCCGAGATCAAGTGAAGTTTGATGGAGCAGAAGCTCTAATTGAGCAATTAAAAGCAGACGAACAAGTAACTGCTGATTTTTTTGAACATGTTGAATAAGCAAATGTAGTATTCGAGAATAAGGAAGAAGCCCAATCAGGATAACTGAAGGGCTTTCTTTTTTTGGAAAGAATTTTTTAGTGCGTATGATTTGCTTTCACCTACACTGCGTAGTGTACACTGTCTTTATAGCTAATAACGAATGTTTTAAAATATCTGTTATTAATGTGATAAAAGAAAGGGTGTCTCCTATGTATAAAGAATTAGAACAGAAAGTAGCTGTAGTGACTGGTGGGTCCAAAGGGATCGGTACAGCCATTTCTCAGCGTTTTGGAGAAGAGAAGATGAAAGTAGTCGTAAATTACCATTCGGATGCTGATGGAGCCGAAGAAGCAGTTAAAGCGATTGAAGAAGCTGGGGGCCAAGCAATAGCTGTCAAAGCGGATGTGGGGACAGAAGAAGGCGTGCAGACTTTGATTGATCAAGCGATAAAAGCCTATGGTCAGTTGGATGTTTGGGTCAACAATGCTGGCACTGAGAACCAAAAACCTACACACGAATTAAGCTTGGAAGAATGGGAAACTGTGATGCAAGTCAACCTTACTGGCGTGTTCTTAGGAACAAAAGCCGCGATCAATTATTTCAAAAAACACAAAGTAAAAGGAAGTATTATCAATCTTTCCTCTGTCCATGAACAAATCCCATGGCCGACTTTCTCACATTATGCCGCTTCAAAAGGTGGGGTAAAACTATTCACTCAAAGTGTTGCGATGGAGTATGCGCCTGAAGGAATACGTATCAATAGTATCGGACCAGGAGCGATCAAAACACCGATCAATGCCGAAAAGTTTGATGATCCAGAACAAAAAGCGACAACAGAAAGTATGATCCCGATGGAACGGATCGGAAAACCAAGTGAAGTTGCCGCTGCAGCTGCTTGGTTGGCTTCAGATGAATCAAGCTACGTTACAGGTATTACGTTGTTTGTAGACGGTGGTATGACGCTTTATCCTTCATTTCAAGGTGGGAAAGGATAGGTATTGATTGATGGGAATCTTAATTGCATTAATACCAGCGATTGGCTGGGGGATTCAACCACTGGTTTTGAAAAAAATCGGTGGGCGTCCCACTAATGAAATATTAGGTACGGGTATTGGCGCATTACTCGTTGGTCTAGTTGTTCAATTGTTCATGTCACCCGGTGGTATTTCGATTACTACATTTTTGATCAGTCTTTTATCGGGGGCGTTTTGGGTCATTGGCCAAATCGGACAATACACCACGTTCAATTTGATCGGCGTATCAAAAACAATGCCTATTTCCACTGCGATGCAGCTTGTTGGAACGTCACTAATCGGTGTTTTTGCTTTTGGCGAATGGGCAGGAACAACAGGAAAAGTGATTGGTGGAGTAGCGATCGTCTTGCTAGTGATTGGTTCTGCACTAACAGCAGTAACTGATGGGGGAAGTAAACAAGGTGGGATAACTAAAGGAATTTCGATTCTTGCTTCTACGAGTATTGGTTATTGGGTGTACAGTGCATTACCTAAATTAGTCAATGCAGACGGTGTAGCTATCTTCTTTCCACAAATGTTAGGTGTTTTCTTAGCAGCAGCTATTTACGTCGTCTTGAAGCAACCAAAAGCGTACGGAGATGGAAAAAGTTGGAAAGCAACGATCGTCGGAGTCATTTTTAGTTTAGCAGCATTTGCTTATATATTTTCAGCTAATGCCAATGGAGTAGCTACTGCCTATATCATCACGCAACTGAACGTAGTGATCTCAACTTTAGGTGGTATGGTTATTTTGCACGAAAAGAAGAGCAAAAAAGAATTAAGATACACGTTGATCGGGTTAGCCTTGATTGTCGGGGGTAGTATGATCACTGTGCTGATTTAAAAAAATAAAGCAATGTAAGACATCAACTAACAAAAATGTCTTACACTGCTTTATTTTGGTGCGGTCAATGAGATATCCGTTCGTTTTAAAACAGCTTCATTGAACCAAGTACCAAAACTTTGAACATAGTTAAAATTCCCGCTAATAATAAATTCCGCGTAGGTGTCATCTAAGACATTATAAAAAAAGTAACGATCTTCTTTATTTGAATAAACATCTTGATGATACTTGATCATACAATCTCTAAATTGGTGCAATGACTCCAACGTTTCGTACTGAAGGTAGAATTTTAGGACTACTGCACTATTTATTGGTTGGTCAGTTCCTACGAAACTTGGTTTATTTTTAAGGGAGAACTGTAGAAACTCTGACAGATTTTCTTCTGAAAATTTCCATTTTCCTCCAACCTTTATCCCCTGTAGTTTTCCCTCGCGTAGATAATTTCGTACAGAACGAGTGGTTACTCCTAGAATCTCTGCAAGTTCATTGACTGAATAATAATTCTTCATCAGTTTTCCTTCCTCCGTTTTCTTGAATGATAGAAACAAATAACTAGTACCATTTACGAGTTAGATAAATGATTCTTGCTATTATGATTTGCCTATCAATTATATAAATATAGCGTGAAATAATAAATAAATAGAGAAAAAATAAGGATATCTTTCAAATTATTATACTCAATATAAAGCATTAAAACCATAATTTTTGAAGATTATTGTTATGTTTTTAAACTTTTGCAAAAAAATCGATAAGGTAAATATCAAGTCTGTAAACAATCCGCCTAAACCTTTTCTAAAACATTTCCTAAAATTTGTGAGTGTTTCAATAATAGGGTAGCTAGTTACTCCTTAATTCAGTGTCTAAAATCCTGCAATCCATGAAAATAGTATGAATAAGCTGTTTAATAAAAAAACTTATTCCTAACTTTTCCTAATAAAAATATTGACTTTTACATTAATCGCGTTATACTAATGTTAGGAAAAAAAGTGAAATTTTTTCCTAGATGCTAGAGAGGAGGACAGTGATAGTTAGCTCAAAGGATCTGAGAAGAGTTTCTAAGCATATTAGATGACCGTATACTAAAGTGAAGTCATGTAATTGTTCTAGTAGCTTAACAAATGGACCAAAGCTTACACCGTTCTTTTTTATGGTAGAAACGAAGTTAGTACACTAAAAAACTCCCCTTTTTTGTATAGACTAACTTTAGTTTCCTAAAAATCCCCTTATTGTGAGGCAAATGATTTCGTTAATGATTTGCCTCACAATAATCAATTGTAAGTTAACGATGAATAAGATCAGATAAGACGGATAGCCCTTATTTATATAGGAAATATTATGTGTGTACATAACGTTTTGAGATGATAACTACTACTTATTCGCATTTGATTACTTTACGATGTAAAGTAAAAGCAAGAATCAATCACCCGCCAAGAATAAAGGGGTTCTTATCTTTGGAATAAGGAATGAGAACAAGTAATAGGGTTAATGCTTTTGAAAAGTTAGTCCATGTGAAGTAATATTCAGAACACCATCAATTTCGAAGAATGACTGTTAAAAGAAGACGATCAATAGTGGAACTATTGGTTATGGAGTTAAAGGAAGGGAAGAAAAGAAATGAAGTTAAACAAAACAATCGCTTATGAAAAATTAGGAAACACAATCTATTTGTCATCAGATGAGGGCATCTTTCTATTGGAGAATGAAGTAGCGACATATATCTTCGATCTTCTGACAAAGGAACAGACCCTCAAAGAAATCAAAATAAATGTAAAAGAAAAGTTTAGTCAAGCGAATGAACTGACAAAAGAAGGAACAGATTTATTTATTGAAAATTTTTTAACTGATCTGTCAAAACGATCGATCGTTTGTTAAATGAAAAGCACATTATCTCACTCTATGTTGGATCATTCAACATGAAACAGCTCTAATTGTTTGCTACCAATAAAATATACCTGTTACAGCTGGAGGTATAATAAGTTTAAAGCTGTTTTATTTTGAGTTATCGAACGATATAAATAGACTACAAGTCAAACTTGTGGTCTATTTTTTGATTGAAAATAGATTTAAAGCCAGATTCAATGATCATCAAGAGAAGATATGTCTTTGTCTTCCTCGCTTTCTAGCTGTTGCCGTGAGACAAAAATATCAGAATTTGTTCTGTCGCAATTGATACTATTTTAGTATTCCTATACTTTTCTCTACCAATAAAAAAACCTCTATGCTATATTGGAATAAATATGGTATATTTTACTTAAATAGAAAATAGCGGAAGGAAACTATGTCTATCATATGAAAATCGCAAAATTAAGTGACTTTTCCAAAAAATTTTACGATTGAATGATACCGATTACATCGAGCTGCTATTTATTTGATCGGCATGAGAAATTACTACTGTCTGAGGAAGATAGCTGTTGGAACTGACTTAGTATGGAAATTCAATGAAAGAATACAGTGAGGGGAAAACGAATATGACGAAAAAAGTTGGCATTTTATCAATAGAAGGCTATGTAAAAGGGGGAGAGCGGTTGGTGGAACAGCTTGTGCTTTCCATACCTGAACAAGAAATCGAATTATTCGCAATCAATTTTTCTGAAGAACAATATATCCAAACAAAGCTGGATCAAAATGTAAATAATTGGCATTTATTTGATTGCTCCTATTTATGTTCAGAAACTAACCATGTTAACTATCCATTTATTCAATTGATAAAAGAGGAAAATTACGACTCCTTCGTATTATTAGGTGGGACTTCGAGTGTTGTATTTGCAAATGAGCTACGTAGCCATGGGCTTTCAGTAATCACTGTACCAGTATCTAACTATCTTGATTACCCAAGTGGTGACTATACAGTAGGTTCAGATACATTTATCAACGGCGTAACAAAAGTGATTGATCGGATCGTCGATACTGGACATTCTCATCAAAAAGTAACGTTCATCCAAATTGACGATACCATCACAGGTAAAGTCACAAGAGAACTATCTTTGACAAATGAAATCGATGTTTGTATTGCTAATCAACTTGATTTAACGAATAATAAAAAATATCTTTTGAAACATATGAATAGCCATCCTATGCATTTTTTATTGAACCGTTCAGTGAGTTCAATCGAATCTTTTGTTGAAACGTTTTGTCCGACTTTATCCGACTATAGAAGTATTGTTTTAGATAATTTAGCAATTGGACAGTCGATGATCACCGCATTTGATCGAATTGCGGTAATCAAATTAGCGAATGTCATAACTGATTTACTTAACGACAGGCAATGTTTAGACGCTGAATTATATTTTTCACATGGGAAGGTGTTGTTTGAACAGAGTCCCTATCATCAAAATGTGGAAAAGCAAGCGGTGGAGTAACGATTTGTAAGCATATTGTTACAGGATAGATAGTTACGTTCCACAAAATAATTTTTGGCAATCAGGACTTGGTAAAAGGTAGTCCTTCAAATTATTTCTCGCAAGCAAATCAATAAAAAATTCTAACTCAAAGCAACCCATGAGTTAGAATTTTTTTGTTATTGTCATTTAGTAAAAAAGATAAGATGAAAATTTTTATAAATTAATCTTTTATATTACTTTACATCGTGTTATTATATTTTTGTCGAATAGTTATTTTATTTACTTGAATATAAACGGAAATAGCAAACGGTTTTACTGTAAAATCATTTTATTTAATGGATTATGGGCGGATATGTGCTATTTTGATCAAGTTTTACAAATAATAAAACAACTGTTTTATATAAAAAAATCATTGTTATCGTAGGGGGAGAAATGAAAAAAATTAGTTATCGAAAAAAATATGAATGGATCGGATTAGGTTTGCAATTAGTATTAGTAGCAATCGGTTTGATTTATTACTTTTTTATCTATCGTTAGGGGAATGAAAATGAAATTAATAGTAAAAAAAAGGTTGAATGGCGTCTATCTTGATAAAAACAAACATACAGCACAACAAGCCATCGAGAAACTAACGCCACCAAAGAAAATTATTTTACCAATGTCTATGCATCTTGGAAAACCTGCTAAAGTTGTTGTTGAAGTAGGAGATAAAGTGGCAATTGGGACACTCATCGGAGAAAAAGATGGACGAATATCTGCCAATGTACATAGTTCAGTGGCAGGAGTCGTAAAAAAAATCGAGGAGCGCATGGTCAATCATCAGTTGACTAAAGTGGTCATTATAGAAAATGACTTTTCTGATCGTATAGAATTATTACATACAAAAAATAAAGATTTACATAGCATCGTTGCGAATGCAGGAATCATAGGGATGGGAGGTGCTGGTTTTCCAACTGACATAAAGCTACTACCTCAAGAAGAACAAAAGATCCATACCTTGATCATTAACGCAGCAGAATGTGAACCATCCATTACTAGTGATAGAAGATTATTGATTGAAGATACCGAACAAATGATCAAGAGTATACAAATGATTCTGGATACTTATCAAATCCCAAAAGCAAGGATTGCGATCGAAAAATCATCTGTACAAGTGATTGAACATTTACATAAACATCTGATTGATCCAAGAATCCAGTTACATATTCTAGGGGACCTATATCCTCAAGGTGCGGAAAAATTAGTGATCAAGCATGTATTATCTCAAGAAATACCTAAAGGCAAGCTCCCTTTTGATGTCGGAGTGATCACCTTGAATGTAGCGACGATACATAGTATTTTTAGTGCTACGTTGAAGCAGGTCGCATCCTTCGAACGGGTAGTAACAGTTTCAGGTACACCGATCAAAGAAGGAAAAAATCTACGAGTACGAATTGGCACACCAGTAGAGGAATTGATTGATGCGTGTGGTGGATTTGTGTCGTCACCTCTTAAGGTATTGAATGGTGGTCCGATGATGGGGAAACTGATCCAATCATTAGATGAACCAGTCACAAAAACGACTAATTTGATTTTGGCATTGTCTGCAGCAGAGGCAATGATCCCAAAGGAACAAAAATGTATCAAATGTAGCGAGTGTGTGAATGCGTGCCCAATCGGTCTACATCCGATCTTGATCAGTCAAGCGTACCGTCATCAGGATCTTCAGACAGCCGAACAGTTAGGCGCGTTGAATTGTTTAGAATGTGGTGCTTGTTCATTTATCTGTCCTTCAAAAATCGATTTATTAAAAGATATCAGAGCAGTAAAAAATCAGATCATGGAGGCAAAAGGATGAGTACGAAATATCTAGGAAACGGAACGATCAATGGTCCGCATATCCGTAATGATTGGACAAGCCAATGGAAAATGAAACAAGTGTTGATTGCCCTTATATTTCCAACGATTGGTGCTACTTACTTTTTTGGTTGGCGTTCGTTAGTGATGATCATTACCAGTATCCTCACCTGTGTATTACTTGAAGGGGTTATCCAAAAAGCAAGTAAACAACCGATCACGGTCAATGATTTGACTGCTGTGATCACAGGTTGGCTGTTAGCTTTGACATTACCTACTAGTGCACCATTATGGACAGTGCTTGTCGGGGACTTTATTGCTATCGTCCTTGTAAAGCATCTAGGAGGCGGGTTAGGAAGGAACTGGATCAATCCCGCAGTAGCAGCACGAGTCCTTCTAAAGCTCTTTTTATCTCCTTGGATCACTAATTGGATCGCACCAGGACCAGATGTAATCACAACTGTGACGCCACTTGTGGCACTTGGTCATTTTTCTCGAGAAATCAGCGCGACCACACCTGAATGGTGGAAACTTTTCTTAGGGATTGATCTAGGCGGTCCAATGGGGGAAACAAGTAAACTGCTTTTATTGATTGCTGGGGGCTATTTGATCGTGCGAAAAATCATCCATCCATTCGTTCCTTTATTAACCCTAACCTCTTTCTATCTAGCGATTTTGATTTATAGTGGGTTTAATTTCAGCTTTGCTACAGCTCATTTGCTTAGTGGAGCATTGATCATGGCAGCTGTTTTCATGGTAACAGACTATACGACTTCACCTGCAACCGATAAAGGGAAGTATTATTTCGCTATCGGCTGTGGTTTACTATGTGCCGTTTTAAGAATTGTCTTAGATTTACCAGGGGGGATCGGCGTAGCGATTGTTGTCATGAATCTAACAGTACCATTTATCGATCAGTGGACGATGCATCGAGTGTATGGTGAAAAAGAGTTTAAGATAACCCCGATGATTGATAAAGAAAATAGAAAAGGATTATCAAGTTTCAAGTGATAATTTATAACGAATAGGACTGTTACCCGACTAGAGAAATTTAGTCGGGTCTTTTTAGGTAAAACTGTTGCTCAACTATTTTTTTTGCGAAAGAACTCAATAATTTCACCTGTGAATGAAATTATTGAGTGCCAAACTATTTATTTATCTGCTAATCTACAAATGGATATCGTTCGTTATTTTATAGTGTCTTAAAACAAAAGGTACCTAACACCAAAAATAAAAGAATACTTCCTGTTTAGAACGATAGCCAATCACAGCTAAAAAGAATGGAGAGACAAATGAACAAACGACAGCTAAAAATGATGTTATGTTTTCTGGTTCTATTTTTAATAAGCATACCAGCAAATATAAACGCAGAAGCAACGAATGAGTTAGAGGACCAAAAAACTTTTCCGGCGCAGCACACCGAATGGTTAGATGCAACAGATGCGACGATTTTTGGGGAGCACGCGTTGCGACGTGAGAGTTTAGAAGATCAGTCAGATCAATTACAAACGATTATTGATCACACCAATTCTTTAACAAAACAGTTATATATTCCAGCTGATACGTATATCATCAATAAAAATGTGGTGTTAAGAAGCGGTCTCAAGATCAAAGGAGAAGAAGAGAATCCAACGATATTGAAAAATGAAACAGGACAAAACGTTTATTTGTCAGATGAAAATTACCAGACAAGCCACAATATTGAGATTCATTCATTGTTTTTCGATGGAGTAGGAATTTTTACACGTTTAGCAAATAACATTACCATCAATGATAATGTGTTTTATCATCCTGTCTCTTTGTATCCGATCAACCTACAGACATCCAATGGGGCAACTATGCAAAATAATATATTTATGAGAGATCATGAACATGCCACGCCAGATACAGAAAATCGGGCAATCTATATTGGTGGTTTTTCGACGGTTGGAAGATATGAGTATATGGAAAACGTAAAGATTACAGATAATCTATTTGGATTACGGATCAATGAGTTAGAGGCAATCAAGAGCTTTAGCAATCCTGAGATTATCAAAACCATCAATCGTCTACAATCTGCGTTGGAGTCTGAGCAAATATCTCTTGAACATAACGAACAAAACTATCTTTCTTGTGGTGTCAATTCATATAGTAATTCGAAGAATGTTTTGATAAAAGATAATTTCTTCCAGCAGATGTACGAGAACGAGGATCGATATGGTGTGGTAGGTGATCATGCCATCTATCTAAGAGGATCACAGAATGTACAGGTTGTAGGCAATCACGTTCGTGGATTGCACAATGGACCTTATGGTGGATTTAAATTCAAATCAGGACGTAACATCACAATCATGAATAATTATCTACGTAATACCGGTATTATTATGTATGAAACACCAGAATTTGGATTAGGAGATAGTTTTGATCAAGGTCAAGTAGCGGAGTTATCGAATTGGCTAGTAGCAAATAACGTGTTTGATTTTAAAGAGTGGCAGGATAAATATGCGATTGGGGTAGAGTATAATCGGCATACTGGAAAGGACAACGTATATAATGGAGTATTTATTGATAATCAATTTATCAATTATCACAATATTCCAGCCAACCGCCGAAGAGAGCTACTGATCATGAATCAAGCTTCTGAAGGTTTTAAAGGAGAGTCAACGTATGTTTCTGGCAATACACGTGATGATACATCTGATCGACAATTAAATGTTGAGTATTGGACCTCAGCTGAGTATGATAAAATGCCAAAGGATTGGAGAAGTTTGATCGATTCTACATTGTATGATCAATATAAAGAAACGCAAATACCAATACAAGATGCATTTCCTGTTGGCCGGAGGGTTGAGATTGTTTTAGGAGAACCTTATGATCCATTTGATTTTGTTGAGCAGACCCATATAGAAGAAACTGATCGTCCTGAAATCACTATTTTGAATCCTGAAGTTCTATCAAAAGTTGGTCAACATAAGCTAGAGCTAATGCTTTCATATCCAAATGGACGAACAGTGCGTGTGGTTGCAAATGTGACAGTCCTGTTTCAATAATATAAAAAGTTCAAGCGGACCCTCAAACCAGTTGAAACTTCTTGGCATATCATTTTCTAGCCAAAGTCGAAAGAGTTAGAAATATTTCCGCCCGATAAAGATTTACAAGTAGTCATTTTATCAGAAATACCAAGTTTTTATCGATTAATTTTCGATTGAAAAGGCGGTGTTAATGAGCTTTGCTAAATAGGTGATTTCGACAAAAGAACAGATGCATGAAATTACTTATATCTCTTCTATTTTTTCGCGCCAAAAAACAAGGTTGGTTGAACATTCCTTCTTTTTATAGACATAGTATAAAGACGGAGGATGTTCAACTGAGTTTTATTTTGCTTAAGTAGTTTATCAATCAGTTAAATAAAAATACAATTATGAAGGGAAAAGGAAAAGATACAAAAAATGTAAATTAAAAGTATTGTTGATTTAGTAGAGATTGTCATAGCAAAAGAATTTTATGCTGGGATGAAATATGTAGCAGATGAAGCGAATAAATGACAGAGAGGATTAGTTGGTTAGGATAAAAATGGATTGGATACGGAAGTCGTACAGGCAATATGTGTATGGCTTTTTTGTTTTGCTGATTTTATCATACTTGATTGAGATAAATTTAACGTTTATGCGTTCAAAATAAGTTTTTATGATTAGTTTAAATAATAACGATGTTATTAGGTTATATTAAACGTGTGGTTTAAAGGTAATTCATGATTTTTTGCATATTATGAAAAAAAGTTCTAAAGATTAATAATTTTTTTGTAATTAAAATTTTATTGGTACAAGTATGAACCAGGGTCAAGAGAATTATTACAGAAGGTATAGCTAGAATGGTCAGAAAAACAATAGTTATCTTTTTTTAACATTACATACATAGAAGGTCTTAGGTGTAAAATAGTGATATATTTAATGGTTCGGATAAGCTTATATTTTTTTAGTATGATGTGTTTTAGTATGGGTATTAGCTTTTTATGGAGAATAAAAAAATTAGTACGACAAAACCTTGGGAAAAGTTTATCAAGGTCAGACGCTCTTAAAAGCAAAATCTATTTAATGAAATGTAAGTTTTGTGTCTATATAGGATTTTTTGTGATTTCAATAAACATGATGCTGTTACGCTTTCATTAGTACAATCATTAATTTATGCAAATCGAAACTAATGAAGGTAGCATTAAAGAGCATATACATAGACAGTTCCTCATTTTAGCGAATGGTTATAATAAATAAGGCATAAAAAATATTAAGACAGAGAAAGTTTTATTGACGATTGCGCAAAATACACAAATAAAGGTTTTGACAGCTGTCAAAAGAGAGGAGAGAATCAGTGGGACTATCAATGATACGCTAATTAATAATTAATCAAAATGGATTCGATCCAAAGTAAACTGAATATATAAGTTATCCAGAAGTTTACAGTATCAATCAGTATAGTTTTGGCAAAGTTAAACATGGCTAAGAATCTGTGAGGTGATTATTATTAAGCTAGGAGGGTGTAGAGATATGAGAAGTAAAACCATAAAAAATCGAAGAGAAGTAATTTTACTGACAGGTGCTGATAATTTACATAGAGAGCAAACGAGTGCAACAGAAAATTTATAAACCCTGAATAAAAGGAGGTAGAATAAAGTAAATGAACAGCAAATTAATTATTCTGCGTGGAAATTCCGCAAGTGGAAAATCGACGATTGCATCGAAGATACGCCAATCATTTCCTCGAGGAGAAGTAATGTTGATATCGCAAGATGAAGTTAGATTACACATACTCAACGTAAAAGACCGCATAGAAAATCCCACAGCTGACTTGATCCAATCCATCGCATTATTTGGTCAAGGGAAATTTAAAGTTATTGTTATAGAAGGAATACTAGGCACTCATATTTATAAAGAGATGTTTGTTGATCTAGTTTCGAATTTTCAACAGAACGCGCATATTTATTACTTTGATATTTCTTTTGGTGAAACAGTCAATCGACATAAAACAAGAGAGAAAAGTGCCCAATGGGGTGAAAAAGTCATGAAGAAATGGTGGTTGGAAAAAGATTATTTGAGATTAGAGAATGAAAAAACAATAACTGATGACATGTCAGAAGAACAGATTCTCAAAATGATCCTAAAAGACCTCGAACAATTGTAGTAGGTAGTTATGTAGAATAACTGGTATTAATCCTTGCTTTATAATTCTGGAAGGCAAATAACTTGAGCGAGACGGAATAAAAAGAAAAATATTTGAATTTAGTTGATAGGATAGAATCCAGAGTTTTTACGTATATATCTATAAGAAAGCCATTAAATCAAAAATATAATTTTTATAGAAAACTGATGGAAGTAGTTGAAAACAAAATACAGGTTTGAACTTGTAGACTAAAGAAAAGAGTGGACAAATGAAAAAAATATATTCTATAAGTCAACTTCTATTAGGTGTTAATACGTTTATGTTGATTGTGATGCCCTTTATTTTAAGTGTATTGAGTCATTTGTTTCCTAATTTTATTGATGGCAATATTGTATTATTATGTATAGGGTTATCGTTATGGGGGATGTATATTACTGCTCCGTTTGGTATAACAATGTTATTGGTATATACTCTACATCTTAGATACCAAGAAAAAAAGGACGATCGGTCTAAAACTTCTTAATAAGTTGAGGAGTTAAATAAGTATAGATGACAAAACTAGAAAAATAAAGGAGTGTTTTTTTATATTATTTAACTTATCGGTAAAAAGACATTTTGATACCCTTAAAAAAATTGATTAACAATGCTTGCAAAGGTATATATGATGATTAGAAACTTAGAGGAATTAGAGGAGAAATTACCTAACTAAAAAAAGAACAAGTATAGCAGGTAGTAAGCAGCGGAAATAATAGGAACAATAAGTGAAACATAGCTCGGGTCATAGAAAATATAATTATTGTTCAAGATGTCATAACGTCAGTACGTGGTAAAGCTTTAGCATACAATATACACTAGAACTAATAGGAACATTAGCTGCTGGAAAAACTGTAGAAAATTTAGATATACTGTTAGAAAAATATAATTTTTTTGCATAAACTTTTGACTATAGATATTGAAAAGAATTTAGGTGAATCAGAGTGATATATTTAGTGGCCCGTATAAGCTTATGTTTCTTAAGTATTATATTTTTTAGTATAGGTATTGGTTTTTTATTGAGAATAAAAAAATTAGTACGACAAAACCTTGGGAAAAGTTTATCAAGGTCAGATTATACGAAGACAGAAGCTTATTTAACAAAGTGCAAGTTTCATATATACATAGGATTTTTTATTCTGGCACTTAACTTAATATTATTACGTTTTAACTAATAATAAATTTTCTTATTACTCTGGTTAAAATTTGTACGAAGCTAAATTTTACTACATAATAATAACAAAAAATTGGAAATGTGGTGTACTATGTTTAAGAAAATTAGGAACATAAGTTTAGTGTTGTTTTTAATAAGTATGTTTATATTAGTATTTATACCGTTTGTATTTTTAGTTATTTTCAAAATTTTTCCTCATTTAGATGCAAGTGAAAATGGTATAGGCGCTATGCCATTACTAGCTATATTCTTAGGTGCATTATTGTTGAGTGTAACTGGTCCTTTTATGTTTATTATGCTGATGATCGACATTACTCGTAATCTAAAAGATAAAAATAGTCTATAAAATTAGTTATTAAAATAGATGGTTTGTATTAGATAAAGAGGTGCAATCTATACATATTAAGAAATAACTGCGAAATTGATTCATGAGTATCTATACAAGTGAATAAAAACATCAAATATTAGGAACTGAAAGTCTGTGATTCAAGTTAACAAAATCTTTAAATGAAGTAATTCAAGGTAAAAGTAAAACTACTGATCAAAAGGAAGCTATATTTATGGCTGGCACACCTGGTGCTGGAAAAACCGAGGTAGCGATTAGCCTATTAGAATTATCAGAAGATATTTGTAGAATTGATGCAGACATTTTTCGAGCAAAGTTTCCAGGCTATACCGGCAGTAATTCTTCTGATTTTCAAAGTGGATCATCTTGGTTAGTTGATTATTCTTTAGACATGATTTTGAAAAATGGCTATTCTTTTCTTTTAGATGGAACATTTGCAATTGGCCGAGCAAAACAGAATATTGAAAGATGTCTTTCTCGAGATTATGATGTGACAATTTATTTTATCTTCCAAGATCCTCTCATTGTTTGGGACTATACAAAAATTCGAGAAAAAGTAGAGGGACGATTTGTTCCTAAAGACCGCTTTATTAATGCGTATTTTAGGTCTCGGGATAATGTGCGTGAAGTAATAAAACAGTATGAGGAATCTATTTCTGTACATGTGATTTTAAAAGACTATAATAATGGAATTGCTACAATAGTTCCAGATATTTGAGATATAGATCTTATTTTGCCAGAATTATTTACAGCAGAAGAATTGGAGGAAAAGTTATATGACTGATAAAGAAAAAGCAGAAGCAATTATGAAAAAATATAACCGTAGCTATGGTAATCTCAATAAAAAAGCAACTAGAAAAGAATTTATGACAGTTCTTCAGTATGTAGCAAATGAATCCAATCGGAAACAACGTAAATTAATTGGGTTAGATAAATAATTTTTGTAAACTATACTCTTTATGAAGAGAGATCCAATAGTGAGACCTAGTACCGACTGGAGAAATCTTGTCGGTATTTTTATGTTGCCATTCGTTCGCGATATTGAACAGGACTGCAGCCGAGTTTCGTTTTGATGCGCAGATGATTCTAATACTCGATCCACTAACCAATGGATTGTGCTAAGATATAATTTTTTGATGATTGGCTTTCCATGAAAATTTTCCTTTCGGTTTCGGTGAAAGACTTTAAATGCCTTATTTGAGGGATGATTGATGCCAATGAAAAATCTGGAGCGTTGGAGGACAAGCCGTATTTCAGGGTAATGTCAAGATAAGATTTATCACTATTCAACTAATAGTATGTGACATCTTGTTTGAATTGAGAAGAGTAACTTTGTTTCGTTTTTTTCTTGTGAAAAGCATTAAATTCGAGCGTCTAAACTGTCTTTATCCGTTTTAACTGGATAGGAGTCTGGAATACTATACCGATCCGTCAATGTTTTATAAACACCTTCACTTCCTTGGTAAGCTTCAACTATCTGTTTTTTAAATGCGTAATCGTATCTAGTCACTAAAATACCCCCTAAGTTAGATTTTTGGGTCTAACTTTGGGGTCGCACTTCATTGTTATGATAGTTTTATATTTAGTAACAACAGAAAAGATAAATCATATCCTTTGTTAAATTAGCTATGTCATCATGGTTGACCTGATGCGTGTCGAACGTTTCTATATGAAAAATTACAATGGAAATTTGTAACTAAGTTTCGACAACAACTAAAGAAAAATAAAAGGAGAGGCAAACAAATCTATAGGATATAAGTTTTCTGCTTCTATCCATATTTCTTTAGTGAGTATATCTATCGTCACTATGACTAGACCATTTTTTTCATCAATCATTCAAATAAAGTCACATTGGATAGTCATATTTTTTGTACAATTAACGTATATAAAAATAAAATTTTTTTAGTTTTTTTAATTGCTATTGACGATATGCTTTTCCTTTATTTCGGTATCCAGGCTTAACACTCTCTATGATTAAAAATATGATTATTACATAATTTTTTTTATTAAAACAGATGAAGGAGTGAAAAAAATGATAATAGAAGTTTATAGGAAAAAAAATGGTGAATTTTATTATCAATGTCAAAAGAAATATAATCAAAAAGCAGAACAAAGATGGTTGAACGCTTTAGCCAATAGTATGGGACAGACGCTCAGCCCCAAGGGATTTCACAGTCCGCTAGGATTCCTTTATCTATTAAGTGTATTAGGGAATTTTCGATTATCCGATAAAGTATCACCCAATCTTCAACAAACAGGTAAAGGAGATTCTTCCGCTTTTGAAGTAGACACCTTCATAGAAGTGCGTAATCAAGAAGAATTTCTCACAGTTCAATCTTTTGTTTCAACTTCTACTTCTAACCGGTTGCATTTTCAGGCAGAAACAGGTAACAATACGATAGTCGGACCAATCATTGAAGGGAATTCTAATAATCCTCCGATGATGTACTTAGCTGAAAAAGCTCATCAATGGAGTGTCAATATTCATCAGGTAGTTCACGGGATTTCGAAACTTGAAAATTGTACAACCAATAGTGAGTTTAACTATCGACTACATTGGGGACTGTGGCAAGTTCCCAATCATACACAATCTCACTTTAAAACAATCTGTCAGAGAGCCATCATCGATTCACAAGAAAGGCTAGGTCAACAAACATACCGCCCAATAGACATTAAAAAGTTTCACTTTAAAAAAACTAGCACAGAAAACGACTTGCCATTTTCTATTGGAAAGGATATGACTGAAACATTAAAAACTGTTTTTCAATTCCACATGGAAGATTTATATTCTTTGACAAATAAATATTTTTCAGCAAATGCAACTGAAGGAGCAGTATCAAATGTAGAAGAATTTCCGATAGAGAAGATTGATTTATTTCCCATTTATTTTAGTGGATTTTTAAATAGTATATTTACAGAAAAACAAGAAAATGCAAATGGATACCTTGTAATTGACTCTTTTTTCCCCTTTTTCAAGCAAACTTTTCCTCCCTACTATGAAACAAAAAATTCGGAAACTACCCAAGTTAGAAAGAATATTAGACATCCAATACAACATTTCTTCCCCAACTTATTTCAACTCACTAAACATCTAGATAACAGCTCAATAGTAAAAGAACAATTTAATATGGTATGGACATTAATGGAGAAAGCAACGGAAAGCGTTGACCGATTCCTTGAAATATTGGATCCATTAAAAGTAAGAGTTGCAGAAGCGGCAACGATTCCTGTCAAATTATCCGATGGTAGAAAAAAAATATTCCCATTGGATAGAAGTGTGAACATTCCACTGAAATCATATGAAGACTTTTCGGATCATACACTAAAAAAAATCGAGTCTACGATTTCGTCTTATATGAAAAATGAACTTTCTTCAGAAAAAATAGTTGAATCACTGAGGCCAGTATGGTTTGATTTAGCGGTTTTTAGCAAGCGTGATAAGACGGAGACGGTTAATAAAGTGATTATTGAGCGTGTGTGCCAGCATGATAAGGAATTGTGTTTGTCGAATGAATCATCGCTCAGAGAGTTGTTTCTTGCAATCCAATACTGGGGAAATAGAGGGAACACGAATCAAGATATTTTGGATAAAAGAAAACAAATTGCTCGAATCATTTTGAAAGCTTATGATCTTTCCGAAGAACATCTGACGGATAGTAGAGCCATTGAAGTATTTCTCCAATGGCGAAATAATAATATTTTTAAAAACGTTACATTTTCAATAAATAAAAATTTTGCTTTGGTGAAGAACCAAACAATCATAATGGATACCCAGATGAATCAAGATAAAGCTACAATGAATGCGACTGAATTAACATTATTATCTAAAGTGACTGAAGCGATTGCGGCAAATCGTTTTCCCGCAATCGATCAGGATCAACCATTGCCGATTTTTTATTATAACGAACTTCTTTTTTTAAGAAGAAACGCTACAAAAACGGTAAATAAACATCTAAAAGATTGGTACATCAAACAAGGATTATTGAGTGATTCTGTCACTGACACGGAACTGATAAAGAGACTTCAAGATAGGGTAGGAATAAGTGAAAAAAATGAAGTATCAGTTATATCAGAAAAGTTAGCAACCTTAGCTTTTTTTTTACTCAAAGCGTATGGCGTAGAAAATGTAAGGTTGGGAGATATTCTTTCTGCGACTCAATTACAGGCAATTTTTATGCAATGGAAAACAAATACGATTTTAGAGGGTAATACATACAAAAATCAAACGAATCAAACGCACATTTATCAACTAGCTCAGCCGGAAACATCCGTGATGAGTCATTTCCTAGAGAAAAGAAAACATAGTGATCAAATTTATGCCGACTTTATTAATGATCGACCGCTTTCTATACCTAATACACAACCAATCATTCTTGTCTGTTACCACTTTGCTCTTTTTGAAAATCGCACCCAAACTTCTAAAGTGAACGAAGCGGTCAGGACGTTTCTCCATGAGCAAAATGCCCATTTTATTAATTCATCTACGAGTGAATTAGTCAGAAAATTGCGCGAGTGGACTTTATCAGCTGATACATATGATTTGATTATCAAAAGAGAAAAAGAGGCAGCCAATCTCCTCCTTAAAAATTATGGTATTAAAGAAACTTTTATTACCATTGATGAGGCAAGAAAGATTTTTCTCCAATGGGAAAACAATAACGCACAGAAAGGATATTTCTATAAGGAATTCAGAGAAAGTGAACGTCGTTTTGTTGGAGGGATCACTGAAGAGATAGAAGGAGAGAAAGAGACAAAGGTAAAAATTGAAGCATTTCTGAATGAAAATCATATTGATCCAGCCAAACAGGTAACCAACGAATTACAGAACCATTTTGAAAATGGAATCGATTCTACTCAAAAAGAACAAATCAATCAAAGAATTGCCACTTTTTTAACTACAAAAGGGATTCCTTGCGATATCTCTAATCTTCGTTTGTTAGTTGAAAAGGTGTCAGAATGGACATTACTTGAAGATACTACTCAAGAAACAATTGATATGGTGAAAGTGAAAGAAATCGCTCAATTGATTATTGGTGAAGAACAAGATGGAGTAATCTCAGACATGGAGGCAAAAATCACTTTCATTGTTTGGCTTTCTCAAACGATTGAAGATGTCACTTCTTTAAATGAAAATAGAACATCTAGTATATTTGAACAATCAACTAGTTCGAATTCATCTGTACCCCCTGCAGATATACCTAAAGATAAACAAGATATCTTAGGAAATATCATTAGTTTAAAAACAACTAGTGACGGGGATCAGTGGTGTGAGGGACGAGTAATGGAACAGGTGAAACGTTTTTTTTACAATAAAGGCCTATTAGCAAATGAAGCAACGAAAGAAGATCTATTCGTTGTAATGGGAAAATGGTTGATACGAAGTGGTGACAAACGAGTGATCATACATGAAAACTTACAAGCAATCGCGATGATCATTCTTAAAGAGTTAAATCTATATGGTGGAGAATTAGAGGAAAAAATCTCCGATAATCTTGCAGAAGCTACGGTTTCCAAATGGGCTGTTGAAAATTTATTAGAAAGTTCAATCGAAGCATACATAGCTAAAAGTATACTTGCATCTTCAGATCCATCATCCTATACGATTGGACAGCTCAGAAAGCTGTTTGAGCTAGAGGAGTTGAAAAAATCGGGTTTGATCGATCCTCTACCTCGAGCACATACACTTGCTGATTCACGAAAGCAAGAGGAGGATCAAGCGAATTTAAAGAGTTTATGGATCCATCTAGTCGATCGCGTATTACCAAATTATCTTTTAGAGGCAAGTAATCTATCTGATGATTTACCGATTTCTGATTATGATACATTAATGCAGTTAACAGGTTCGATGTTATTAAAAGATGCAGGATATCTGAAACAGTTCAACCAAACGGAAATTCGAGCGTTTGGCGAGTTTTTTTGTGAGACAGTCAGTAAACAAGGCGTCGATTCACTTAATCAGTTGCAATATCTAATCACGCCAGCACTATTAGCCATTGCTCAACTCGATCCGAAGGGATTAAGTGAAGCATTAGAAAAAGGAAACCATAAAGAGTTTGCCTTAAGCACTTTCATAGGTTATCGACAGAAAGGTTATTTCAAAATTTTAGAGCTACATAAAATGATACATGTTTCTTATCAAATGTATGAAAAAGCATTCAGGGAGTGGCGTCGTAAGCAAGCATTGGCAAAAGAAGTAGCCGAAGAATGTAGACAAAAGGGAGTAATAGATGTCAGAGGGTTTGATCAGATATATCTTAAGGGGAAAAATCCATGTCCTAAACTTTTGGACTTGCCAAATATTAATGAGAAATACACACACCTAACTAAAGCTGTTTCGAATGCCTATCACTCGTTCAATAAGAAGTTGATTGAACTGGCACTAAAAATAGTAATTCCTGAGGAGCTTAGCTTTATATTTTCGGCTGATACCAAAATTTACGAAGCTTCGGCGCAGTTGAAAAATGAAGCTCCTTATGTCGGAGGAGGTGCAGGTGCGCCGGGTATGCCACCAGTTTCCTTTACAAAACGCGTGGATTGGCTCGATACAATCCTTAAGTTAGAAAATACCAATCTGTTCGTTGCCATTTGCAACAATGAAGAACGTTTATACGCATTAAAAGCATTGGATGAAGACAGTGGGTATATGTTATATCGTGTCGATACTGATCCATTATTATATCTTAAATATGGTTTGTTTGATCAGAAGTACATTTGGAATCAAGGTTTTCAAAAAGACCGTGATGGGGTCTTGATAAATAAAAAACACTATACATTTACTGTTAAAGTCCATCGCGATAAAGAATTATCTCGTGGAACTGATGTAGAGACATTCATCGAGAATATCAGCAGTAAGCACCGTGATGCATTCTACCGACAACTGTATGAGTCAGGAAATGACAAGTCAACAACTGAAAAAATATGGGATATGGTGAAGCATATTATTCCGTTTTACGATTGTGTGGTAAGTAGTATAAATGGACAAGTGGGTGAGGCCGTGTCTTCTTGTCTAATTGATGTTGTTCTGCTGATTCCTTTGTTTGGAACGGTTACTGCTTTGAATACGAAGTTTGTTGTGGGCGTAGCCAGAGCAATTGCACGAAGTGGATTAAGAAATGCAATAATGAGCAGTGCGAACGTAATCCCTAATCCAGCAGAACTGAGAGCTCTCATAGCAGGTGTGGCACGCTATATTGATCCCGGTTTTGAGTTAGTTGTAGGTGGGAGTCAATTAGTCATAAAAGGATTAGTGACATTAAAAAATCAAAATTTTTTAAACCATAGTATCAAAGAAATCTTGTTAAAACTAGAAAAGTTACAAAAAGAAACAACAGATTGGTCTGACATATACATCCGTACACATTTACCAAGAAATGGGCCAGAAGTTCAAGTGAAATGGGTAAAAAATAAATTATATATGAAGGTGACAGATTTAAAAAATGGAGATGTCTCTGGTAAATACTTTACTTTGAGAGGCAATCAACTAAGAGAATTTGAAGGGGCAGCATCTTTTACGCCAGAACAAAAAGCATTGATTGATCGCTTAACAAAGAAAGTAGATAAAGACGTTCCGTTTGTTGAAGAAGCGAATATTTACCCAAAGGGATATGGGGAGGGGATAGTTTATACCATACAAAATAAAGATAAATCCATCTCGTATGGTATAAAAATGAATGACCAAATTATACCTATCAGAATTGAGCCAGTGAAAGGCCATGGGGTACGTTACGATGTTATTGATGGAAATGAGATATTTCCAGTCAATTTCAATGGGGTGGAATGGTATTTTGAGCCAGGGACGTCACCCCTTCTCTCTAAAGAAGTAACAACCGTTGTTGAGAGTCAAATCAACCGATTTGAAGTGTTACTAGATCCAACTGGTCTTTCCGCTCCAGATGCGTATGGGTTGATGAGCGATGCAGCAGGAAGAACGTATATAAAAATCACACATCGGTACATTCCATTGATTTTGTTGGACATGGAAGAGAATCGATACCATTTAGTAAAAAAGAATATTCTAGAACCGCTCACTGTATTACGATTTGATTCTAGCATTCAACATTTTCGTTTTGAGACTCATTTAGAAAGAGTCTCTGTTGATCATATGAGTGCCGTGTCAAAAACTGGTGGGAAACATGAGAAGGCTAGTACCTCAAAGGCAGGTATCGCGAGCACATCACAGGAAGAGACCTCTAAAAATAGAATATTCCCACCATATAATACAATCCCTACAGGGGCAGGGAAAATAAGTGATTGGAACAAATTCAGACAAGCAGTAGTCACTCCAAATGATTACCAATTTCCAAGATATGAAGATAACGATGTGGCACTTACACCGTTAACTAGCTTTATTTCGGAGCCACAAAATTATTATATAAACGATCAAGCTTTGGTAGAAAGCGCATTGTCTCGTACAATTAACGATTTGTTGACTAAGAAAGTTTCTCAACATCAGGTAATTCCTGAAGAAGAGGGTCTAGGTGAAGCAATATCAAAAGCAATTGATGATCTATTAGATGCGGGACCTTCGAATGTCCCTATTGTGGCAACTAGTGACTTAACAGAATTAGAGGAATGGGTAGAAACATCATTTCCTAATGAAGACGTGACGCTCAATCAACCGCCAGAGCCTCTATTTACAGACGAAGATTTAGAGATTATGAAAGGATGGGTAGAGGATTCTATTGCTCAAAATATTGAAGAAGTAGCGCCTGACCTGGTACCTGAACAACCCGGTAATCCAAATGAAGGGGAAATTGAATTCGTAAAAGAAAACGAGTTGACTAGTCAAGTAGAGGAGGGAGGTACCACAAACTTTCGAGCTGACTATCGAGTATTTGTGGGCTTTGATGCCACAAAGGTTCCTGACTTTCTCAAACCATTTATCGAAGAATTATCCCAAGAGTTTTATAAAGCAGTAGAAAATTTCAGCAAAGCCAAAGAAATTTGTTCGAAATTATTAAAACAATCTACAATTGCTGAAACAAAAGTAGGGAAATATTTGATTCAAATGTTTGACTTAGTAGAAGCAACGAACCAAGAACAGGTTTTAAGAGAAATCATCAAAAGAGTCCTGTCGATCGCAGAAAAGGGGGAGTTATTTCTTCGACAATCAGCGGATTGGGGATTTGAAAACATGTGGATTGTCTCATCTGACCTTGTTCAAGATGAAATCACACAAAACTATTATTCACAATATAATGAATATTTAAATGCGTATGCATTTGTATTTAAACAAGATGGCGAATGTCGAATCATTATTATGGCAGATGCTTTTCACTTAAAGCCAGCTATTTCTCCAGAAGAGCAGTTAAAAACAGCTCCAGAGGAAACGATTATGCATGAAGCCACACATCTTGCATCTTCGACAGATGACATTATAGCCTATACTTTACCTACAATAGGGACAAGAAGAAGCGGAAAAGACTTGAGAGATGAGTTTCTACGTTATTATCCTAGCTTTGTACTGTCGGAGACATTTGAGAGGTTTGTTAAAAGACTAGCTCTGGAACAAAACAAACCGAATCTATCTAAAAATACTGTTGTTGAAGCACTAAAAGTAGATTCTATGTTACGAAGTAATTTTCAATTAATGGATGCAGAAATGGCAATGATCATTATTCGAGATATTGCACAAGGAAATGAGTTTGACATACGACCACGTTTTAAAAGAAGTGCCGATCATTCAAAATTAGGAAACGGATTTATGTTTATGTTCCAAGTAATGATGCATCTATGGAATTATGAAAATCTTGAAAAAAAGGTTACATTAAAAGAAATACCAAAAGATAGGCCAAAAGAAACAACAACAGAAAATGTTTTAACACCCACCTCACAAAATAGTGACAAAAAAAGTTTTGCGACCCTTGTAAATAGGGGGAAGATAATCAGTAAGATTATAAATAGCACGTATACTGGTAAGCAGTTCAAACAACAACTTAGAAGTGAGTTGAACATATAAGCGATATAGAAGCTTTGCTTGTGTCAAAGGGGCTGAGTATAAATAAAGTGGGATATGCAAAGTTTTTTGCTTTTTTAGAGATAAAAAGTTACCACCTATAGATTACTAGAAAATGACATTGAAAAATTAAGTACAGGTACTTGAAGCAATAATGCTTCTTATATCAAAAATTGGATAACTGTTAGTAATAGATAGATGGGAAGGAAGATGGATGAAAAAGGACAAGTATGGAAAATTGTAAATAAATACAACAAAAGTATATCTTACTTATCAGAAAATGCTACTGCTAAAGAACTTAATACAGTAATGATGTATAGCGCGAATGAGGAATATAGAAGGCAACGTAAATTAGTAGGATTAGCTAAATAATACGAATAACGATTTATGCATATTATTAAACTAGACTGAAAATTTATGGGAAATATAATCATCGTTGCTGTTTAAATAGATAGTCCATTCGTTAAGGAGATATTAGCCAGAGAGGAAATGAATATAGTATGAGAAGTAAAATTAGGGGGGGATCCAAAGGTTGATCCTTTGAAGTGCCCCTTGTCAAGTGGACAGTAAAAAAAACAAAAATAGTATGAAAACAGGAATCGAGTCACTTGATTCCTGTTTTCATGCAGCTCAAGGCAATCATGGAACGTGTAGGGCATGCCAACATGAAAACCACACTGGAAATTTACAATCAAGTCTCCAATACAACTAAAGAAAAACTGATCCAAGAAATCGATTCTTGGATTTTTTAGTGGATTTGTTTGTTAAATACGTATAGTATGCTTTTATAAGAGTGGTCGAAAAGCGGTACGACTTTTTGACGTAAGGAGAAAGAAAAACTAATGAAAGAAACAAACAAATCCGCAGAACATAAGGTTTCTGCTTATATCCATATTCCATTTTGTGAACATATCTGTTATTACTGTGACTTCAATAAAGTGTTTCTGGAAGGACAACCAGTGGATGAGTATGTCGAAATGCTACTAAAGGAAATGGCGATCATGATGGAGCGTCGTCCGGTGAATGAATTGGAGACACTGTATGTTGGTGGTGGAACGCCGACTTCTTTATCGGCTAAGCAGCTCGATCGACTATTGTCTGGTGCCAGAGAGATCTTACCTTTTAATGAAGGAAAAGAGTTTACGGTGGAAGCGAATCCTGGTGATTTGACCAGGGAAAAGCTACAAGTAATGAAGAATTATGGGGTCAATCGTTTATCGATGGGGGTCCAGACCTTTGATAATCGCTTATTAAAGAAAATTGGTCGAAAACATACGGCGGAAGATGTCTATGAAACGATGCGATTTTTAGAGGCGGAAAATTTCTCAAATGTCAGCATTGATTTAATCTATGCATTACCTGGACAGACATTAGAAGGCTATCTAGATACGTTAGAGCGGGCATTAGCCTTAGACTTGCCTCATTATTCTCTTTATTCATTGATTTTAGAGAATAAAACGATGTTTATGAATTGGGTTCGACAAGGTCGGTTGCAGTTGCCAGATCAAGAGACGGAGACACGGATGTTTGAAGAAACGATTGCGGCGATGGAAAAACACCAACGTCATCAATATGAGATCAGTAACTTTGGTTTAGCTGGTCATGAATCGCAACACAATTTGATGTATTGGAATAATGATCACTATTTTGGTTTTGGCGCAGGGGCAAGTGGCTATTTGGATCATACGCGATATCGAAATAAAGGTCCGATCCAACATTATTTGCGTCCGTTACGTGAAGGTGAGCTACCGGTATTAGAGCGTGAAGAGTTATCTCGTAAGAATCAAATCGAGGAAGAGATGTTTCTTGGTTTAAGAAAAAAGGTGGGCATTGAGAAGCAACACTTTTTACACCGTTATGGTCGATCGATTGAATCGTTGTATCAATCTGTCCTGGATGAGTTAGTAGCAGAAGAGTTGTTAGTGAATGAAGAAGACCGAGTATATTTGACACAAAAAGGAACTTTTTTGGGTAATAATGTCTTCGAACGTTTTTTATTGGATAAGGACTTGATAAACGACTGAATGATTGTTTAAATTTTTTATAACAACGAAATAAAAAAACGATTTTAATCAAGTTTTTTATGATCAAATGCCTGATATGACGCTATTTTAAGCAAGTTGACAATTGATTAGCACTCTCGATGTAAGAGTGCTAAAAAAGTGGGTTCTTTTCCTTGACACTTTTTAGTCTTCTTGCTATATTTATAAGTGGGTTAGCACTTAGAAGCTAAGAGTGCTAATGAGAGGTGAGAAAGATGTTAACACAGCGACAAAGTGATATTTTACGTCTGATCATCCAAAACTATACGAGTAGTGGGGTGCCCGTTGGTTCCAAAACGTTAATGGCGGAAGGAGTCGAGGCAAGTCCAGCGACGATCCGTAATGATATGAAAGCTTTAGAGGATGAAGGTCTACTTTTAAAGACACATTCTTCTTCTGGACGTATACCGTCTGCGCTAGGTTATCGTTATTATGTGGATCATCTGTTACGACCTGCTCGTGTAGCAAATGATGATTTGCACCAAATTCGACAGTCTTTAAACAAGGAATTCCATGAAATCAACGAAATCATCAAACAATCAGCTGAGATTTTATCTGAGTTGACTAGTTACACTACTTTTTCGTTAGGACCCGAGATTAAAGATCGCCGTTTGACCGGTTTTCGCATCGTGCCATTGAATAGTCGTCAGGTCATTGCGATCGTGGTGACTGATAATGGGAACGTTGAAAGTCAGGTTTTTACTCTTCCTGAAAACTTAGGTAGTCAGGACTTAGAAAAAATGGTTCGTATTGTCAATGACCGTTTGGTAGGAGATCCGTTAGTGACGGTATACAACAAATTACGCACGGAGATCCCGATGATCTTGCATAAATATTTTCAAACAACGGAAGGGATGTCTAGTCTCTTTGATACGGTTTTGAGTCATGCGTTTGAGGATAAAGTTTATGTGAGTGGCCAAATGAACTTATTGGATTATGAACCGTTGCAAGATGTGGATCAGTTCAAGTCAATGTTTTCATTTATGACAGATTCCTATGAACTGACACAGATGATCGTACCGATGGATAGCAAGATACATATCAAAATCGGTTCGGAAATAGGCAATGACCTATTGCAAAATATGAGTATGATCCAAGCGAGTTATGAAATCGTCGGCCATGGACGTGGAACCATCGCATTGCTAGGACCAACTAGTATGCCATATTCCAAAATGTTAGGCCTTGTCGATGTCTATCGAAAAGAATTGGCGCACAAACTCGCTGATTATTATCGCACACTTGATCGCTCGGATTTTTGAACAATCACAAAAGTGACTGATCGTTTTTTCGATTTGAGCGATCAAGCATCTGACTGAATAATGAAAGGAAGACTGCATCATGAAAGAAAACCATGAAGAATTAGATCAGGAATTGAATGATACGCAGCTAGATCCAGAAACGGAAGAAGTGGAAGTTTCAGAAGTGGAAGAAGAAGCAAACGAACTTGCAAATCTCCAAGCTGAATTTGATGAAATGGAAGACAAGTTTTTGCGTGCGAGAGCAGAAATCGCTAATATGGCAAATCGTGGTAAAAACGAACGAGAGCAATTGCAAAAATATCGTTCACAAGATTTAGCCAAAAAATTATTACCTTCTATCGACAACTTAGAACGTGCTTTAGCAACAGAAGTATCTGATGAGCAAGGTGCAAGTTTGAAAAAAGGTGTCGAGATGGTTCTTGAAAGTTTGAAACATGCATTGAAGGAAGAGGGAATCGAAAAAATCCCTGCAAAAGGTGAACCTTTTGATCCGACATTGCATCAAGCAGTTCAGACGGTACCAGCAACAGATGAATTACCTGCTGATACGATCGTTGAAGTGTTACAAGAAGGCTATAAATTACATGACCGCGTATTGAGACCGACAATGGTTATCGTTGCGCAATAAAGTCATGATGGAATAGAAACAACAACTTAGTAATAAGATAAGGAGACGTTGATTATGAGTAAAATTATCGGAATTGACTTAGGTACTACAAACTCAGCAGTAGCTGTATTAGAAGGAAATGAAGCAAAAATCATTGCAAACCCAGAAGGAAACCGTACAACACCTTCTGTTGTGTCATTTAAAAATGGTGAGATCCAAGTAGGGGAAGTCGCAAAACGTCAAGCAGTAACAAACCCTAATACAATTTCTTCCATCAAACGCCATATTGGTGAAGCTGGTTATAAAGTGGATGTTGAAGGTAAATCATATACACCACAAGAAATCTCTGCAATGATCTTACAATACATCAAAGGATTCGCAGAAGATTATTTAGGCGAAAAAGTAGAAAAAGCAGTTATCACTGTTCCTGCATACTTCAATGACGCACAACGTCAAGCAACTAAAGATGCTGGTAAGATTGCAGGTTTAGAAGTAGAGCGTATCGTCAATGAACCGACTGCGGCAGCACTAGCTTATGGTTTAGACAAAACAGATCGCGATGAAAAAATCTTAGTATTTGACCTTGGTGGTGGTACATTCGACGTATCGATCCTTGAATTAGGCGATGGCGTATTCGACGTATTATCTACTGCTGGAGACAACCATTTAGGTGGAGATGACTTTGATAACAAAATCATTGATCATATGGTTGCTGAATTCAAAAAAGAAAATGGCATTGACTTAGGTCAAGATAAAATGGCTTTACAACGTTTGAAGGACGCTGCTGAAAAAGCGAAAAAAGACCTTTCAGGTGTTTCAAGCACTCAAATCAGCTTGCCATTTATCACAGCTGGTGATGCTGGTCCATTGCACTTAGAAATGACATTGACTCGTGCAAAATTTGATGAATTGACAGCTGACTTAGTGGAACGTACGAAAGTTCCTGTACGTCAAGCATTGAAAGATGCTGGTTTGTCACAATCAGAAATCGATGAAGTGATTTTAGTCGGTGGTTCAACTCGTATTCCTGCGGTTGTTGAAGCTGTAAGAAAAGAAACAGGAAAAGAACCAAACAAATCAGTAAACCCAGATGAAGTTGTAGCGATGGGTGCAGCAATCCAAGGTGGCGTGATCACTGGTGATGTAAAAGACGTTGTTTTACTAGACGTAACTCCATTATCATTGGGTATCGAAACGATGGGTGGCGTATTTACAAAATTGATCGATCGTAATACAACAATCCCAACAAGTAAATCACAAGTATTCTCAACAGCTGCGGATAACCAACCTGCTGTAGATATCCATGTATTACAAGGGGAACGTCCAATGGCTGCGGACAATAAAACATTAGGTCGCTTCCAATTGACAGACATTCCAGCTGCACCACGCGGTATCCCTCAAATCGAAGTAACATTCGATATTGATAAAAATGGTATCGTAAATGTATCTGCCAAAGATCTAGGTACACAAAAAGAACAAAAAATCACGATCAAATCTTCTTCAGGTCTAACAGACGAAGAAATCGAACGTATGGTGAAAGATGCTGAATCTAATGCAGAAGCAGATAAAGCACGTAAAGAAGAAGTTGATCTACGTAATGATGTCGATGCGTTGCTATTCTCAGTTGATAAAACCTTGAAAGAATTAGAAGGTAAAGTTGACGAAGAAGAAGTGAAAAAAGCTGAGGCAGCTCGTGACGAGTTGAAAGCTGCAGTAGAAGCAAACAACATCGAAGAAATGAAAACAAAACGTGATGCGTTGAACGAAATCGTGCAAAACTTGACAGTTAAATTATATGAACAAGCGGCACAACAACAAGCTCAAGAAAATCCTGAAGCTGCCCAAGGCGGAGCGGATGATGTCGTAGATGCTGATTTTGAAGAAGTCGATGACGACAAAAAATAATCAGTTCATTTAGTTTCACTTAAAGAGATCAAGTCCCGCTTTAGAATAAGCCGAAGAATTCGAAAATAGCTTCTCATATTTTCGCGATTCTTCGGCTTATTTCCGAGGGAATAATCTTGTATCACTTTATTTTATGCAGTTTAGAAGCATCACTAGTGTAAAGGAACAAGTCATCAATTGTGTTTTTTCTTTGGATCAAGAAGAGAAATGTTATCTTTTCTTCGTGCCACAGAAACTAATGATCGATTTTTTCTTCTTTAGTCGATACTTCGAAATTTCCGGTTTTTGTTTCGATCAAAGTGTGATATGATAACAAACGACGTGGAAATGAAGAGAACCAATAGGAGGAAAGCCTATGGCAACAAAACGTGATTATTACGAAGTCTTGGGGCTGTCAAAGGGAGCTTCAGAAGACGAAATAAAAAAAGCTTATCGAAAGTTATCAAAGAAATACCATCCAGATATCAATAAAGAGCCTGATGCTGATGAAAAATTCAAAGAAGTTTCCGAGGCTTATGAGATTTTAAGTGATCCACAAAAACGTGCAGCTTACGATCAATACGGACATGCCGGAACTGATCCTAATTATGGCGCTGGTGGCGGCGGCTTTGGTGGCTTTGGCGGCTTCTCCGGTGGTGGAGCTGGCTTTGGTGGATTTGAAGATATTTTTGATTCGTTTTTCGGCGGTGGTGGAAGATCTGTTGATCCAAATGCCCCTCGTCAAGGATCAGATCTACAATATACAGTCAATTTATCCTTCGAAGAAGCAATCTTTGGGGTAGAAAAAGAAATCAAATACAATCGTGAAGAAATTTGTCACACGTGTAGCGGAAATGGTGCAAAACCAGGAACACAACCGACGACTTGTCATAAATGTCATGGTTCTGGAACAATCAATGTGGAACGTCAAACACCACTTGGTCGTGTGATGAGCCGTCAAACTTGTGATGTGTGTCGAGGCACTGGGAAAGAAATCAAAGAACCATGTCCGACTTGTCATGGCTCTGGTCATGAGAAGAAAGCACATACGGTCAAAGTGAATGTACCAGCCGGTGTGGAAGAAGGACAACAAATGCGCTTAGCAGGACAAGGTGAAGCAGGCGAGAATGGTGGTCCATTCGGAGATCTATATGTGGTCTTCCGAGTAGAAGAAAGTGATATCTTTGATCGCGATGGTTCAGAGATCTATTATGAGTTACCATTAAGCTTCGTGCAAGCAGCGCTGGGTGATGAAGTACAGGTGCCAACCGTTCATGGGGATGTCAAATTAAAAATCCCTGCTGGTACGCAAACGGGAACGAACTTCCGATTACGTGGTAAAGGAGCGCCACGTTTACGTGGTGGGTCTACAGGGGACCAACATGTGCGTGTGAAATTGATTACACCAAAAAACCTCAATGAAGAACAGCGTGAAGCTTTACGCGCATTTGCTAAAGCAGGCGGCATGCATGTTCAAGAGCAACAAGAAGATGGTTTTTTTGATAAAGTAAAAGATGCGTTTGGCGGAAAAAAACGTAAATAAATACAAAAAAGATAGACGATCATACGTCTATCTTTTTTTTGATGAAGTTGCAGTGGAGAAGAAATTGAGATAGAAATCATCAAAATTCTCTATCACACCATCTTTTCTTAGTTCTTGATTGGAGAATAACTGGCGATTTTTCCCAAATGGATCAATGGCGATGATCGTACCGATATTTGCACGCTTGGCTGCTAAAAGTCCAGAATAAGCATCTTCAATGACCAAGCAATCTTTTGGTTCAAGAGCTAATTTTTGTGCGGCTTTGATAAAGATATCAGGTTGTGGTTTACCTGGGAAAGTATTATCATCGTAAACGACTTGATCAAATTCAAACCATCTTACTAAATCAAAAATCTCAAAATAAAATTCAACGTTATCTTTGACTGTAGCTGTAGCGATCGTGATCGGGATATTTTCCTCTTTTAATATGTCCAAAGTACCGATCAATCCCTGCGTCAGCACTAAATCATCCGGTTTTTCTAAGCAAAGAGTGCGATAATATGCCTCTTTCTCGTTTGATAGTTTCTCGACTTCTTCTTTCGATAAAGTAGGGGAGATAAAATAATTCAATATCTCACTATTGGTACGTCCATGGATATTTTTAACAATGTCTTCATCAGAAAGCTCTTTTTTAGAATAATGATGGATCATTTGGACCCAAGCCGCTTCATGTAAATGGGAGTCTTGGAACATCGTCCCGTTAAAATCAAAAATAATTCCTTTCATACGTTCACTCCTAAAGTTCATTTTCTAGCGATTCCGCTAATTTTATTTGGACATATTGCGAATAATGATCTTTCACATGTGGTTTGATGTGTGGATCAGTAATCAGTAAATCAAAATCATGTAATTGATAAAAGATATAAAAGTCATCGCGATTAAATTTTTGGTGATCCACTAATAAGTATTTATTTTTCGAATGGTTCAAGGCAATTTGTTGGGCTTCACCTTCTTCGGTACTATAGGTTGAGATTGCTTCATTATGCACACCGTTAGCGCTGATAAATGATTTGGTGAACTTCAGTTTTCTGAGGTTATCGTTGGTGATGGGGCCGACAAATGCACCAGTGTTTTTTCGAAAGTCGCCACCGATCAACAAAATTTCGGGAACTTCTGCTTGGGCTAACACTTCAAAAACGGCATAATTATTCGTAATGATCCGCAGTTTTCTGTGGATCAAGTGAGAAGCTAATAACTCGATCGTCGTTCCTGGACCCAAAAAGACTGTATCACCTTCATTGATCAACTGTGCAGCTGTTGCCGCAATCTGTTGCTTTTCTTTGATTTGCATGACTGATTTTTCTGTATGTGATAATTCTTGGTCGAGGGTATAGGTGAGACTTTGGGCCCCGCCATGGATACGCAATAATTTTCCTGACTTTTCTAGCTCATCCAAATCTCGACGAACGGTCATATCAGAGACATTCAATTGTTCGATGATCTCACTGACCGTTAAAATTCCTTTTTTATTCACCATCTCACTAATTGTTAGTAAGCGCTCTCTTTTTAACATCTAATCACTCCCAATTCACAAATAATCTACCATAGAATAGAATGTAGGTCAACAAAAACAAACATATGCAAACAAAAATAATCAACCTAAACAAACAATTCCCACTTTTATTTCAAATAAATGCAATTTATTGATTGAATTTGTTTGTTTTTGTTGACAAATGTTTTGAATGCGATTACAATTCGTGTTGTTATATAAATTAGTAGACAAGAAGGTAGGGGAAGAGATGCTGAAATTACCAGAAGATTTTATTTTTGGCGGAGCAACAGCGGCATACCAAGTAGAAGGCGCAACAAAAGAAGGCGGAAAAGGTGAAGTTGCTTGGGACGAGTTTTTAGAGAAACAAGGAAGATTCAGTCCTGATCCGGCAAGTGATTTCTATCATCAATATGAAAAAGATATTGAATTATGTGAGAAGTTTGGTGTGAATGGGTTACGTTTATCCATTGCGTGGAGTCGTATTTTTCCTGATGGAACTGGGAAAGTGAATGAAGAGGGTGTGGCATTTTACCATAAGGTCTTTGCAGCTTGTGAGAAACATGGTGTACTTCCTTTTGTGACGCTCCATCATTTTGATACTCCAAAAGTTTTATTTGATCAGGGTGATTTTTTAAATAGAGACAATATAGAAGCGTTTGTTGCGTATGCAAAATTTTGCTTTGATGAATTTAAAGAAGTACGTTACTGGAGTACATTCAACGAGATTTATCCAGTGGCAACGAATCAATATTTATTAGGGATTTTCCCACCAGGAATCACCTATGATTTTACCAAAATCATTGCTTGCTTGCATAACATGATGTATGCGCACGCAAGGGTGGTGAACTTGTTCAAAGACGAGGGATATGCCGGTGAAATTGGTGTGGTTCATTCTTTAGAAACGAAATATCCTGCATCGGACGCTTTGGAAGATCAACATGCAGCGTTCTTAGATGATGCGTTGTCGATCCGTTTCCTCTTAGATGCCACTTACTTAGGATATTACTCTGATGAAACATTGTCAGCGCTTGCTGAGATTTGTGAAGCAAACGGCGCAAGTTATGATTTTCCGGAAGAGGATTTGGCGGAGATGAAGCGTGCCTCGCACCGTAATGATTACTTGGGTATCAACCATTATCAATGTCACTTTGTCAAAGCGTATCATGGAGAGAATGCGATCCATCATAATGGAACAGGGGACAAAGGAACTTCTGTTTATAAAGTAAAAGGAATTGGAGAACGGATCTATAAAGAAGGAATCCCTCGAACGGATTGGGACTGGTTGATCTATCCAGAAGGGTTATATGATCTATTGTTACGTATCAAGGAAGATTATCCTCACTACAATAAAATCTACATCACTGAAAATGGGATGGGATTCAAAGATCAGTTCGATGATGGTGTGATCATGGACCAACCGCGGATCGAATATTTGAAAGTCTATTTAGAATCATTGAGCCAAGCTATATCTGCTGGAGTAAACGTGAAAGGCTATTTCCTATGGTCGTTAATGGATTTGTTCTCTTGGTCAAATGGTTACAACAAACGATACGGACTCTTCTATGTCGATTTCGAAACACAAAAACGTTACCCTAAAGAGTCCGCCTATTGGTACAAATTCGTCAGTGAAACAAAAACAATCATTTAAGTTGGAGGAATGGAAGATGAATAAAGAAGAATTGCAAATGTTAGGTTTTGAGATCGTGGCTTATTCAGGGGATGCACGTAGTACGTTACTCACATTATTAAGAGAAGTCCGTCAAGGAAAATTTGATCGTGTGGAAGAAGCCTTGAAGGATGCAGATGAGAATTTGACATTAGCCCATAATTCGCAAACAAAGATCTTAGCAGAAGAGGCTTCAGGAAAAGATATGGATATGGGATTTATTTTTATCCATGGACAAGATCACTTGATGACTACTTTATTGCTAAGAGATTTGATCCAAGATTTCATTGAGTTATATAAAAACAAATAATCACTAGGAGTGAAAAGCATGAATGGGATCATCAAGCAAATTGAAAAAGGCAAACCGATCTTTGAAAAAATCTCACGTAACATTTACTTAGGTGCGGTCAGAGATGGATTCTTGACGGCTATGCCAGCAATTTTATTTTCAAGTATCTTTATTTTGATTGCGGCAGTTCCTGAGATTTTTGGTTTTCAATGGCCAGAAGGAGTATCGACCTGGTTGTGGAAAATCTACAATTATTCGATGGGGGTCGTAGGCATATTAGTTTCTACAACTACTGCACGCTGTTTAGCTGAATCGATGAATCGGAGAATGCCGAAAAATAAAATCATCAATACTACATCGGTAATGCTTGCTTCTTTAGTTAGTTTCTTATTGTTGAGTGTTTCACCGATCGAAGGTGGTTTTTCAACAGAATATATGGGAACGAAAGGGTTGCTTGCTTCGTTCATCGCTGCATTTATTACTGTAAACATTTATAAGTTTTGTGTACGAAAAGATATTACGATCAAGATGCCAAAAGAAGTACCAGGAACAATTTCTCAAACGTTCCGCGATATTTTTCCATTTTCATTTTCTGTCTTTGCCGCCGTGTTGGTCGACTTAGCTGCACGTAGTCTTTTTAGCATCTCTTTTGCAGAAGCCATCATCACTTTATTGCAACCACTATTTACAGCAGCAGATGGCTATTTGGGGATAGCCGTGATCTGGGGTGCTATGGCATTTTTCTGGTTTGTTGGTGTCCATGGTCCATCGATTGTTGAACCAGCGATTGCAGCGATCATTTATGCGAATGTCGAAACCAATTTACAACTGTTCAATTCTGGGGAACAAGCTTCACATGTATTGACTGTTGGTTTAGGGAATTTTGTCGGAACGATGGGTGGAACAGGTGCGACTTTAGTCGTTCCGTTTATCTTTTTGCTATTTGCAAAATCCAAACAGTTAAAAGCGGTTGGTAAAGCTTCAGTTATTCCAGTCAGCTTTGCAGTAAATGAGCCGTTGTTGTTTGCGGCACCGATGATTTTGAATCCGTATTTCTTTGTTCCATTTTTATTGACGCCGATTGTAAACGTTTGCTTGTTCAAGTTTTTTGTTGATGTGTTTGGAATGAATAGTTTCATGTATGTCTTACCTTGGGCAACGCCAGCTCCGATTGGTTTAGTCTTAGGAACTGGCATGGGGGTTTTGGCGTTTGTATTAGCCGCAGTTTTGATTCTCGTCGACTTTGCCATCTATTTCCCATTCTGTAAGGCGTATGATGCGACGCTAGTCGAGCAAGAAGCGCGACAAGCAGAACAAGTAGCCATGCAAGAAAACGAAACAAAAGTGACCGTGACGATTCCGGCGAATGAAGTATTAGCAACAGAAGCGAGTTCTTTGGCTGATTCAGGTAAAGAAATCAATGTATTAGTTTTATGCGCAGGCGCAGGTACAAGTGCTATGCTTGCAAATGCTTTGAAAGAAGGAGCAAAAGAATTTGATGCACCAATCAGTGCTTTAGCAGGTGCTTATGGTTCTCATTACGAGATGATGGAAGACTTTGATATGATCGTCTTGGCGCCGCAAGTCCAATCTTACTATGAGGACATCAAGGAAGACACAGATCGTTTAGGGATTAAATTGGTTGCCACAAAAGGTGCAGAATACATTGGTTTGACAAGAGATCCTGAGAAAGCTGTTCGGTTTGTTTTAGATCAATTTTAAATCAAAGGAGAGATCGTTAAATGAACAAAGTAAAAGGTTGGCGAGTGTTGGTTGTCGGATTATTTGTTTCGTTAGTCAGTGTGGCATTAGGTTCAAAGCAAGTGGAGGCAAAGGAATTGATACGTGGAGCAGATATCTCGATATTAGCGGATATGGAAAAATCTGGTGCAGGATATTACGAAAATGGTGTGAAAAAAGATGCATTACAGATTCTAAAGAACAATGGCGTCAACTATGTTCGTTTGCGATTATGGCAAGATCCTTATGATGATCAAGGGAATTCATATGGTGCAGGCACGAATGATTTGAACACGACGATTGCTTTGGCGAAACGTGCGAAAAACCTAGGATTGAAAGTGTTACTTGATTTTCATTATAGTGATTTCTGGGTGGACCCTGGCAAACAAAACCTTCCGAAAGCATGGGAAAACTATAGCTTTGAGCAACTTGATGCAGCCTTATACGGTTATACGAAAAGTGTATTGACAGAAATGAAAAACAATGGTGTATATCCTGATATGGTCCAGATAGGCAATGAATTGAACAGCGGCATGCTTTGGCCTTATGGAAAATCATGGGGGGAAGGTGGTGGCGAGTTTGATCGATTAGCCACTTTCTTGAAGTCTGGGATTCGGGGAGTAAAAGAAACGCAACCAGTCGACACCCCAATCATGCTGCATTTAGCTGATGGTGGAGATACGGATGTCTTTACTTGGTGGTTTGATGAGATTACAAAACGTGGGGTAGATTACGATTTGATCGGCCTTTCCTATTATCCTTATTGGCATGGCTCGATGAATGCCTTGCAAACGACAATGAACACAATCAGTGCCAGATATGATAAAGAAGTCAATGTGGTAGAGACTGCATATGGACACACAACTGCCAATGCGGATAGTATGCCCAATGCTTTTGGTCCAGAACAAGAGATTGCAGGAGGATATGCGGCAACACCAGCAGGGCAACGAGAATATTTAAATGATTTGGTGACTCGTATCCAAACCGTGCCAAATGAGAAAGGGAATGGCTTTTTCTATTGGGAACCTTTATGGTATAACGGTAATGTCTCTTGGGCAACAGCTGCTGGAATGAACTATTTAGGCGTACAATCCCAAACAGGAAATGAGTGGGATAACCAGGCAATGTTTGATTTCAATGGGCAAGCACTTCCTAGCTTAAAAGCGTTTCAAGAAGCAGGGAGACAGCAAAATCTTCTGAAAAATCCTAGTTTTGAAAATGACGGTTTCACGAACACACCTTCAAATTGGTCTGTGTGGCGAGGCAATGGTGCAGCAATCGATACATTGAAAACTGAAACTGGTGGGTTTTCCGGAGCGTATAAAGCAACCTTTTGGGATGATCAAGCGTATCAAATGTCGATCTATCAAACTGTTGATGGATTAAGCAAGGGAACGTACACATTAACTGCTTATACCATGGCAGGTGGCGATTTGACCGCTAGTCAGATGTATGTCAAAAATCATGGTGAGAAAGAGCTGAAGGCTTCGATCACTAAAAGTGGCGAGTGGACAAAAGTAACGATCAAAGATATACCGGTTACTTCCGGCACGAGTGAGATTGGCATTTATGTTGATGCAAAAGCGCAAGGATGGGTATCGGTGGATCATGTAACATTCGTTAAAAATCAATAGTAAAGAGCCCCTAAGAACGCTTGGTTTTTCCAGACGTTCTTAGGGGCTTTCTTTAGTCGATCAGATATCTAATACTTTATCCAAGAAATCTTTCGTTCGCTCATTTTGCGGATCTTCAAAGATTTGTTGTGGTGTGCCATCTTCAAGGAAGTTGCCGCCATCTATAAACATGACACGGTTCGCGACTTCTTTAGCAAAGCCCATTTCATGTGTCACGATGACCATAGTCATTCCTTGTTTCGCTAATTTTTTCATGACATTCAATACATCGCCGACCATTTCTGGGTCCAAGGCTGAAGTAGGTTCATCAAAGAGCATGATATCGGGATTCATTGCTAATGCACGAGCAATAGCAACCCGTTGTTTTTGTCCACCAGATAAGTTATCTGGGTACATATCTTTTTTGTCTTCTAAGCCAACTGTTTCTAACAATTTGATTGCTTTTTTCTCTGCTTCTTCACGAGAGAGTTTTTTTAGATCCATCGGTGCTAAAACGATGTTTTCCAACACAGAAAGATGTGGGAAAAGATTGAAATGCTGGAATACCATGCCTATATGTTGCCTTACTAAGTTGATATCTGTGTTTTTATCCATCAAATGAGCACCATCAATGATGATATCACCGGATGTTGGATCTTCTAAACGGTTCAAACAACGTAAAAAAGTACTTTTACCTGAACCAGAAGGTCCGATCACACAAACAACATCGCCTTCATTGATCGACACGTTGATGTCGTTCAAGACAGTGTTGTCTCCATATTTTTTTACAAGATGTTCGACTAAGATTTTTTCTGTCATCTTATTTCACCTTCTTTTCTAAAACTTTCGCTAATTTCGTCAATGCAGTGATCAAGATCAAGTACATTACTGCGATGATCAAGTAGACATACGTACTTTGAGTGGTACGAGCAACGATGATCCGTCCAGTTTGTAACAACTCGACCACACCGATCGCTGAAATGATCGTCGTATCTTTCAATGAGATCACGAATTGGTTGACGAACGATGGAATCATGATTTTAAATGCTTGTGGTAAAATGATTTTTTGCATCGTACGGTTATAAGACAGACCTAAACTTCGTGAAGCTTCCATTTGTCCTGTAGGAACAGCATTGATCCCGCCACGTACGATTTCGGCGATATAGGCACTCGCGTTCAAGGTCAATGTGATGATCCCTGCAATAAAGTCAGGAATCGTAAAGCCCACGATACTTGGTAGACCGAAAAAGATGAAGAAAGCAAGTACCATCATCGGAATTCCGCGAATGATATCTACATAGATGCTTGCAACTGTTCGTAAGGCGCGGATCGGTGCAACACTGAAAAGACCGAAGATTACGCCGACAACTAAAGCTAGTGCAAATGAAATCAAGGTTAATAGGATCGTTTGCCATAAGCCTTTCAATAGCGCTTTGTAATTGTTTTGGATCAAGCCAGTCAATGTCGATTCATCAACAGCTGGTGCTGCTGCACTTTCGTCTGTAGAGATGTATTGATTGATGATCTCGTCATATTGACCTGTTCGTTTTAATTCTTTTAAGCCTTCGTTGAACATTTCTAATAATTCAGGATTTTCTCCTTTTTTCACTGCGAAACCATAAGAGCCGCCAGTTTCTCGTTCGATTGGCGTTTCTAATTCCTGACCATTTTTGATCGCATAACCGATTACTGGATAGTCATCCATCATTGCGTCAATTGCTCCGACTCTCAAACTATCATATAGCTGATCTGCGGCATCGAAATATTTGATTTCGTAGCCGTATTTCTCTTGGTTAGCGACCAAGAAATCTGCACTTTCGGTACCAACTTTCGCACCGACTGTTTTTCCATCTAAGTCTTCATAAGACTTGATCGAAGTATTGCCTTTTTTGACTGCGATTTGGATACCACTTTGGAAATAAGGGTCTGAAAAATCAAACGTTTTTTTACGTTCATCTGTAATCGTCATCCCCGCGATCATTCCATCTGCTTGTCCGGATTCCAATGCCTGTAACGCAGCAGAGAAACCGCGGAAGTCCATGCGGATATTGAACCCATGCATTTCTGAGATAGCTTCCATTAAGCTGACATCGATCCCCACATATTCGCCATCCGCATTTTGGTACTCGAATGGAGCGAAGGCCGAATCACTTGCAATCACATAAACGTCTTTTTTAGGTTCTATTTTTTGCATCGTCTCGCTAGTTGCTGTAGTCGATTGCGTCTCGTCAGCTTGCACAGGCGTATGCAGAGCGAATGTAACAAGTCCTGTCATTATGAAAAGGAATGTCTGTAACATGTTTCTTTTTTTCATAAATAACCTCCTATATAAATTTCGATAATTTCCAATATTTAACTATTATAGGCGAAAAGATATTCCTAACACAAGATTCCAAGAAAAAATAATTTAAAAAAGTAGCGATTTATTACATGCTATGTAAGAAAACATGACATGCGATAAAAGAAGGAGATTACAGGTAAGATCCAAAACTTTCAATTGGCGAAAGTATGTTCGCCGTGATATAATAGAGGAACAAGGAATGCCTTTGCTTTCCTTTTCTTTTTTTGATGAAATGAGAGAAGGAATGAACGAAAAGGAGGACGAACAATGATTGAAAGAGATACCTCCCGTCATTTTGAGTTGGTGTCAAAATACCAACCAGCCGGCGATCAACCAGAAGCGATCAAGCAGTTGGTCGAAGGTGTAAATGAGGGTAAAAAAGCGCAGATTTTATTAGGTGCGACCGGAACAGGGAAAACCTATACGATATCTAATTTGATCGAAAAAGTAAATAAACCAACTTTGATCATTGCACATAATAAGACACTTGCTGGCCAATTATATGGGGAATTTAAAGAGTTCTTTCCGAACAATGCGGTCGAATATTTTGTTTCTTACTATGATTATTATCAACCAGAAGCCTATGTACCTTCGAGTGATACGTACATTGAAAAAGATTCAAGTGTCAACGATGAAATCGATAAATTGCGTCATTCCGCCACAAGTTCATTGTTAGAACGAAATGACGTGATCGTGATTGCTTCGGTTTCTTGTATTTTTGGGTTAGGTTCACCATTTGAATATCAAAAACAAGTCGTGTCGATCAGACAAGGTGCGGAGATGGACCGTAATCAATTGATCCGAGATCTAGTCAGCATCCAATTTGAGCGAAACGATATTGATTTTCAGCGCGGTCGTTTTCGAGTGCGTGGTGATGTCGTGGAGATCTTTCCAGCTTCACGTGATGAGCGAGCATTACGCGTTGAATTTTTTGGCGATGAAGTCGAAAGAATCCGTGAAGTGAATGCGTTGACAGGTGAAGTATTAGGCGAAACAGAACACGTCGCTATTTTCCCCGCTACTCACTTTGTCACTGATGACGATCATATGGAACATGCGGTCGCCAATATCAAAGCAGAACTGGAACAACGCTTGACTGTGTTGCGTAATGAGAACAAATTATTAGAGGCGCAACGCTTAGAACAACGGACGAACTATGACATCGAGATGATGTTAGAGATGGGCTATACTTCTGGGATCGAAAACTATTCACGTCATATGGATGGTCGTAAAGAAGGCGAACCGCCGTATACGTTATTAGATTTCTTCCCTGAGGATGCGCTGATGGTCATTGATGAATCTCATGTGACGATGCCACAGATCCGTGGAATGTATAACGGAGACCGTGCGAGAAAACAAATGCTAGTCGATTATGGCTTCCGCTTGCCATCTGCACTAGATAACCGTCCCTTACGTCTAGAAGAATTTGAGAAACATGTCAACCAGATCGTCTATGTTTCTGCTACTCCTGGACCTTATGAGTACGAACAAACAGATACAGTGGTCCAACAAATCATTCGACCAACAGGATTATTAGATCCAGTCATCGAGGTACGACCAATCATGGGTCAGATCGACGATTTGGTAGGTGAGATCAATGAGCGAGTTGAAAAAGACCAACGGGTATTTGTGACCACGTTGACGAAAAAGATGTCAGAAGACTTGACCGATTACTTCAAAGAGTTAGGGATCAAAGTAAAATACTTGCATAGCGATATCAAAACATTAGAACGGACAGAGATCATTCGTGATCTTCGTTTAGGCGAGTTTGACGTATTAGTTGGTATCAACTTACTACGTGAAGGATTAGATGTGCCTGAGGTATCGTTAGTCGCTATTTTAGATGCCGATAAAGAAGGGTTCTTACGAAGTGAACGTTCATTAGTCCAAACCATCGGACGTGCGGCACGTAACTCAGAAGGTAAAGTCATCATGTATGCGGACAGAGTCACTGATTCCATGCGTTTAGCCATGGATGAAACGTCAAGACGTCGTAGTATCCAGCAACAATACAATGAGGACCATGGCATCGTTCCGAAAACGATCATCAAAGAAATCCGAGACTTGATCTCGATTACGAAAGAATCAGAAGATGATGCAAAAGAAACGGTGCAAGTTTCTTATGAAGAGATGACAAGAGAAGAAAAAGCAACATTATTGATGAAACTAGAAAAAGAAATGAAAGATGCAGCGAAAGCATTGGATTTCGAGACTGCAGCCAATGTACGTGATATGATTCTTGAATTAAAAGCATCTGAGTAGGGGGTAAACATGGCTAACGATAAAATTATTATTCATGGCGCAAGAGCGCACAATTTAAAGAATATCGATGTGACGATCCCACGTGATAAATTCGTGGTCGTCACCGGATTATCCGGTTCAGGGAAAAGTTCACTTGCTTTTGACACATTATACGCAGAGGGACAACGCCGATATGTTGAAAGTTTATCTGCGTATGCCCGTCAATTTTTGGGACAAATGGATAAACCGGATGTTGATAGTATTGATGGACTTAGCCCAGCAATCTCGATCGATCAAAAAACAACCAGTAAAAACCCTCGTTCTACCGTAGGGACAGTGACAGAGATCAACGATTATTTACGTTTGTTATTTGCTAGGGTCGGTCATCCGATCTGTCCAAATGACCATATTGAGATCACTAGTCAATCCGTCGAACAAATGGTGGACAAAGTGCTAGAACTGCCTGATCGGACGAAGATCCAAATTTTAGCACCGATCGTGGTAAAGAAAAAAGGACAACACAAAAAAGTATTTGAACGTGTCCAAAAAGAAGGGTATGTTCGTGTCCGTGTAGACGGAGAAACCTATGACGTTAGTGAAGTACCTGAATTAGAGAAAAATAAAAAACACGATATTGCGATCGTGATTGACCGAATCGTGGTGAAAGAAGGCGTCCGCTCTCGTTTATTCGATTCGATCGAAGCAGCGCTTCGTTTAGCGGATGGCTATGTATTGATCGATGTGATTGGCGAAGAAGAGATGCTCTTTAGCGAACATTATGCGTGTCCGTACTGTGGGTTTACAGTAGGAGAATTAGAACCGCGCTTGTTTTCTTTCAATGCACCATTTGGCGCATGTCCGGATTGTGATGGTTTGGGAGTCAAATTAGAAGTCGATATCGATCTAGTGATCCCAGATAAAACAAAAACATTGAACGAAGGAGCAATCATCCCTTGGAATCCCATCAGTTCGCAATATTATCCACAAATGCTGGCACAAGCTTGCGAAAGTTATGGGATCGATATGGATACACCATTTGAAGACTTACCTATTGAACATCAAGAAATCGTGTTGAATGGTACCTCAGAGCCCTTCCATTTTCACTACGAAAATGATTTCGGTGGAGTGAGAGATGTTGAAACGTCATTTGAAGGCGTGATGACCAATATCAAACGCCGTTACCATGATACGAACAGCGATTTTACGAGAGAACAAATGCGTCTTTACATGACAGAATTGACGTGTAAGACTTGTGACGGTTATCGATTGAATCCACAAGCTTTATCCGTACAGATCAATGGGACGAATATTGGTCAGACGAATGAGTTGTCGATCCAACATGCCGTTGAATTTTTTGAAAATCTAACTTTATCAGAGCAAGAAAAAGTCATCGCTCGTCCGATTCTAAAAGAAGTCAATGACCGTTTGTCATTCTTAGAAAATGTCGGACTTGATTATTTGACACTTAGTCGTGCTTCGGGCACTTTATCAGGTGGCGAAGCGCAACGGATTCGTTTAGCCACACAAATCGGTTCAAATCTATCGGGAGTTCTTTATATCTTAGATGAGCCTTCCATTGGCTTACATCAACGGGACAATGATCGCTTGATCGGTTCATTGAAGAAAATGCGAGATCTTGGCAATACCTTAGTGGTTGTGGAACATGATGAAGATACGATGCGTGCAGCCGATTATTTGATCGATGTTGGTCCTGGTGCAGGACATCAAGGTGGCGAGATCGTTTCTGCTGGGACACCCGCTCAAGTTGCTAAGGATAAACATTCATTGACCGGACAATATCTGTCTGGCAAAAAATCGATCCCTGTTCCTGAAACAAGACGAAAAGGTACAGGTAAAGCGATCAAGATCACAGGTGCGACAGAAAACAACTTGAAAAATGTGTCCGTTGAGTTTCCTTTGGGTGAATTCGTGGCGGTCACTGGCGTCTCTGGTTCAGGAAAAAGTACGCTTGTGAACAGTATCTTGAAGAAGGCATTAGCACAAAAAATCAATCGGAACTCAGCCAAACCAGGAAAGTTTAAAACGATAACTGGTTATGAAGGAATCGAAAAAATCATTGATATCGATCAAAGCCCGATCGGTCGGACACCAAGAAGTAATCCGGCGACTTATACGAGTGTCTTTGATGATATCCGTGATCTGTTTGCTCAAACCAATGAAGCGAAGATGCGTGGTTACAAAAAAGGCCGTTTCAGTTTCAACGTGAAAGGTGGTCGCTGTGAAGCTTGTCGCGGTGATGGGATCATCAAGATCGAAATGCATTTCTTACCAGATGTGTATGTCCCATGCGAAGTCTGTCATGGGAAACGTTATAACTCAGAAACACTAGAAGTTCATTACAAAGGAAAAAGTATTGCGGATATCTTAGAGATGACGGTTGAAGATGCCGTTGAGTTTTTCCAACCGATCCCTAAGATCCATCGCAAACTACAAACGATCGTTGATGTTGGCTTAGGCTACGTCACAATGGGACAACCAGCGACGACATTGTCCGGCGGAGAAGCACAACGAATGAAACTTGCGAGTGAACTGCACAAGATTTCTAATGGGAAGAATTTTTATATTTTAGATGAGCCGACTACAGGGCTTCACGCTGATGACATTGCTCGATTATTGCATGTTTTGCAACGATTGGTTGATGCAGGAAATACTGTGTTAGTCATTGAACACAATTTAGACGTCATCAAAACAGCGGATCATTTGATCGATCTAGGACCTGAAGGTGGCGAAGGTGGCGGTACGATCCTAGCGACTGGTACACCAGAGGAATTAGTGAAAGTCAAAGAAAGCTATACAGGACATTATTTGAAAAAAATCATGGAAAAATAATAAAAGTGATGATGATAGTTAAAAAAATATTAAAAGAATACAATATGTATTGTTTTCTTTTCATGAGTATTCTAGAATATTTTATATGGTAGTTCTTTCTACACTTATTGGTATAGATAAAAACTTCCTATAAGTTCAATCCGTTCAAAAAAGAATTGAGCAATCGGAGGAGATTCCTTTGATTGCTTTTTTCTTTATGGTATGATATTCCTTGTGTAATTGTAAAAGAAAAAACAAGAGATTATTAAGTTAGTGAGAGATAATGATGAACAGTAATGAAAAAAATGAATTTATCCCTATTTTATTAGGTAGCGATATGAACGTTTATGGTATGGCCCGTTCATTTCACGAGGCATATGGCACAGTTTGTCAATCCTATGCGTCGAATCAATTAGCGCCTACCCGCTATAGCAAAATCGTAAACGTTGAAGTGATTCCAGGATTTGATCAAGATCCGGTCTTTATAGAGACGATGAGACGTTTAGCAAAAGAAAAATATACGGATAAAAATAAAAAATATTTACTGATAGCTTGTGGCGACGGATATGCTGAGTTGATTTCTCAGCATAAAGAGGAGCTGTCTGAAACTTTTATATGTCCTTATATCGATTATTCACTTTTCGAGCGATTAGTGAATAAAGTGAGTTTTTATGAGATATGTGAAGAATATCAGTTACCTTATCCCAAAACATTGATCATTCGAAAAGAAATGTTGAACAATGGCCGCTTAGAACAAGAGTTACCTTTCAATTTTCCTGTAGCACTAAAACCGGCAAATAGTGTGGAATATTTATCTGTCCAATTTGAGGGACGAAAAAAAGCGTTTATTATTGATAATCGCGAGGAATTTGATTTGATGCTAGGTCGGATCTATGAAGCGGGCTATACGAGCGAAATGATCGCACAAGACTTTATTCCTGGGGATGACAGCAATATGCGGGTCTTGAATGCCTACGTTGATGACCAGCATCAAGTACGAATGATGTGTCTAGGACATCCATTACTTGAAGACCCAACACCAGCGTCTATCGGAAACTATGTCGTGATCATGCCTGACTATAACGAGAAGATCTACCAAACGATCAAAGCATTTCTAGAAAAAATCGAGTACACTGGCTTTGCAAACTTTGACATGAAGTATGACCCACGAGATGGCGAATATAAATTATTTGAGATCAATCTTCGTCAAGGAAGAAGTAGTTTCTTTGTTACGCTCAATGGCCTGAATTTAGCACGTTTTGTAACAGAAGACCGTGTCTTTGGTGTGCCGTTCGTGGAAACGACCTACGGAACGAACCAATCAGACCAAGCGAAGCTATGGCTGGGCGTGCCTAAAAAAGTCTTTTTGACTTATGCCAAAGAGAACGAACAAAAACAACGTGCCTTGCAGTTGATCAAAGAAAAACGCTATGGAACGACTGTGTTTTATGAGAAAGATCACTCACTTAAACGCTGGGTATTGATGACTTATATGTTCCGAAACTATATTCCAAGATTTAAAAAATACTTTCATTCGAAAGAAGGCTAGTTCATGGAGAATTTTTTCAGTATCTTAGGTGGGATGGGAACGATGGCAACGGAAAGCTTTGTCCGCTTGATCAATCATCGTGTCAAAGCTGCCAAAGATCAGGATTACTTGAACTATGTATTATTCAATCATGCGACAGTTCCTGATCGAACGGCCTACATTTTGGATCAAACGAAAGAAAATCCTGTCCCTTATTTAGTAGAGGACGTCAAAAAACAAAATTTACTACAACCGAATTTCATTGTTTTGACTTGTAATACAGCTCATTACTTTTTTGATGACTTACAAGCAGAGACGACGATTCCGATTTTGCATATGCCACGAGAAGCGGCAAAAGAGCTTCTCCGTCAAAAAACAACGGGTAAAGTAGCTGTTTTAGCAACTCAAGGAAGTATTCTTGCCGGTGTTTACGAAAAAGAGATCAAAGCATTAGGTTTTGACGTGGTGATTCCTGACCAAGAACTACAAGAAAAAGTGAACTACTTGATTTATCATGAAATCAAAGAAGCGGATCGGTTGAACAAAGAACTTTATTTTGAGATTCTAGAAGAAGTTGTTCAACGCTTGGCGTGTGAAAAGATCATCTTAGGCTGTACAGAATTGTCTTTGATGCAAGAAGTTGCTTCCGATAATCCTTATCCTGTGATCGATGCGCAGTCGATACTAGCTGATCGAACAATCGAGATGGCACTATCTGCTCGAAAGTAAGATACGTTTTTAGTGTAATAATAGTTGTGGGCTGAGTTTGATCCACAGGGGTTCAGCTCCTATAAATTAGCGCGAAAAGAGTTAGAGACAGAAATGTTTCCCCTCGAGAAATAAGACGCCATCCACGAAAATTGTTTTTCAAATTTTTGTGGATGGCGCCTTATTTCCGAAGAGGTTACTTTTGTTTCCATCGTTTATTCAGTGTTAGAATCTGCGAGAGGACTAATGTGCCCCTCACTTTTCGCGCTTATTTTGAAGTCGTTTGATTTTGCTTTACAGCCTTTGAATAAAAACCAAAGAAATCGAATTCGAACTAGCAATGATACGCCCGGGATGATATAATTTTATAGGAGAACGAGAGAGGAGGCCATACGGATGGCTGATAATTTAGAACTAGTAATCATTACAGGAATGAGCGGGGCAGGTAAAACTGTTGCCATTCAAAGTTTTGAAGATATGGGGTACTTTTGTATCGATAATATGCCCCCAACACTGATCCCAAAATTCTGGGAACTGATCAAGGAATCAGGGAAAGTCACAAAAATGGCACTTGGTGTGGATCTACGTTCACGCTCTTTCTTTGAAGAGATCCAAAGTATGTTGATCGAGATCGAAAATACAAATTTTATTGATACCTCTGTCTTATTTTTAGATGCCTCTGACGAAGAGTTGGTTGCTCGTTACAAAGAAACCCGAAGAACACATCCGATGGCTATGGATGGACTAGTAACGGAAGGCATCCGTAAAGAACGGGCGATTTTAAATGACATCAAAGCACAAGCTTCTGTCATTATTGATACGACGACTTTAACCCCACGACAACTACGTGAGAAAATCAATCAAACATTTAAAACAAAAGATGATCAAGGATTTCGCATTGAGTTTGTTTCGTTTGGTTTCAAATACGGGTTACCGATCGATTCAGATATTGTGATGGATGTTCGTTTTTTACCGAACCCTCATTATATCGCTGATTTAAGACCATTGACTGGGAAAGATAAACCAGTCTATGATTACGTCATGTCCTTTGACGAAACAGAATTATTTTATTTGAAATTCCTTGATTTATTAAAAACAGTCATGCCAGGATACATCAAAGAAGGAAAAAGCAGTTTGACTGTAGCGATTGGCTGTACGGGTGGACAACACCGTTCAGTTGCTTTAACAGAAAGGTTATCTCAAGCGCTTAGTGAAACATATAAAGTCAATGTAACTCATCGTGACAAAGATAAGCGCAAAGAGACGGTGAACCGCTCATGAAAATGAAAACTTACCGAATTCGAAAACCCAAAATCGTTGTAGTCGGAGGCGGTACAGGCTTACCTGTTATTTTGAAAAGTCTACGTAATCAAGGAGCCGATATCACGGCAATCGTAACCGTCGCAGATGATGGCGGTAGTAGCGGTGAGATCCGCCAGTCGATCGCGATGGCTCCTCCAGGCGATTTAAGAAATGTGTTAGTTTCGCTATCTGATATGCCTCAATTTTACGAAGATATCTTTCAGTACCGTTTCAAAAAAGAAGACCAATTTTTAGCCAATCATACCATTGGTAACTTGATCATTGCGGCAGTTGCTGAAATGAGAGGGAGTACTTATGAAGCAGTACAACTATTGTCTCGAATGATGCACGTGGATGGACACATCTATCCCTCTTCTGAAACGCCGTTGACCTTACATGCGGTATTCAAAGATGGAACGACAGCGATCGGAGAATCTAAAATCGCTGTTGACCGCAAAACGATCGATCGGGTATTCGTACGTAATACAGAAGACGAAAGTGAAGCCAAAGCAGGCCGCAAAGTTGTTTCTGCGATCATGGAAGCAGATATGGTTGTCTTAGGGCCGGGAAGCTTGTTCACGAGTATTCTTCCTAACTTAGTCATACCAGAAGTTGGTGAAGCCATGCTTCAAACGAAAGCAGAGGTCGTATACATCTGTAATATCATGACACAAAAAGGGGAAACAGAACATTTCTCAGATGCAGATCATATTCGTGTGTTGCATCAACATTTAGACCAACCCTTTATTGATACTGTCTTAGTCAATACAGAAAAAGTACCAAAAGATTACATGGACCCGGAAATCTACGATGAATACCTTGTCCAAGTAGCACATGATTTTAATGGCTTAAGAGAAGAAAATTGTCGGGTCATCTCGACTGACTTTTTAGAGTTGAAAAATGGTGGGGTCTTCCATGATGGTGAAAAGGTAGTCGAAGAACTATTCCGCATCGTCTTTGGCTCAAAGTAATTAAAGGGAAAATTTTGTGAAAAGGAGGTGGATAACGTGTCATTTGCAGCTGAAGTCAAGAAGGAATTGACTGGTTTGGAAGTCCATCGAGAACATGCAAAAGCGGAATTAGCCGCATTATTACGAATGAATGGCTCACTTGGAATCGTCAACCAGCAATTCATCTTGAACGTACAGACAGAAAACGCCGCAATTGCTCGACGGATCTACTCACTTTTAAAAGATCATTATCAAGTACGAAGCGAACTGCTCGTACGTAAGAAAATGAAATTAAAGAAGAATAATGTCTACATCGTTCGCTTGAAACAAGGAACGAAAAATGTATTGATGGATCTGGATATCATGGATGGTATGATGTTCAATGGGCATGTTTCCGATGAGATCATGGGAAATGCGCAAAAGATGCGTTCGTATTTACGTGGCGCATTTATGGCGTCGGGTTCAGTCAATAACCCGGAAACAAGTCGTTATCACTTAGAGATTTATTCGATCTACGAACAACATAACCAAGATATTTGTAATATGTTGAATTACTATGGTTTACACGCGCGTACACTAGAAAGACGTAATGGCTATATCTCTTATTTAAAAGGGGCCGAAAAAATTGCTGATTTCTTGACTCTGATTGGGGCAACAAATTCGATGTTGCGCTTTGAAGATGTGCGGATCGTGCGTGATATGAGAAATTCAGTGAACCGGTTAGTCAATTGTGAGACGGCTAACCTGAACAAAACCATTGATGCAGCATCAAAACAGATTGAAAATATTGAATTGATCGAAGCACGAGTGGGTTTACAAGCACTTCCGGAAAAGTTACAAGAGATTGCTGAATTACGCTTGCAACATCCTGAAGTCAGTTTAAAAGAACTAGGAGAAATGATCCCATCCGGAGCAATCTCGAAATCAGGGATCAATCATCGGATTCGAAAAATCAACGAATTTGCTGAAAAATTAAAGGAACAAGCATCCTAAAGAATAATGGGGTTTATTTTAATACGGATGATCGACAAGAAGCAGTCTATGTGGTTTGAATGATTTGTATCGGTTTCGATGTCTTCACATTTCATCGAAACGGGGAACAAATATCAGACCACTTTTTTTCTTTTCTTCAAACATGAGCATAACTTAGGCTAAATGGAGAGAAGGCAGAGGGAGTTACAAGAAAATACTGCCCAATATTTGTCAAATCACTTTCCACACATATTTAACAAATCATCCTAACATCAAACGAGTCCTGCAAGAAAAAACGCATCAGTTTCGTTCAATCGAAAATACTTCTTTCTTCCAACGAAAAAATAGACCGAAAAAGCCAATCGTGAAGTGCCCCCTGTCAAGTAGACAGTAAAAAAACAAAAATGGTATGAAAACAGGGATCGAGTCACTCGATTCCTGTTTTCATGCAGCTTGCTTTCTAAACTCATTCGGCGAAAGCTCATTCAAGGCTTCCGAATAGCGGTAGTTATTATAATACCGCATATATTCACCTACAGATTTCTTTAAGTCCTCAAAATTCTGGTAGCTTTCTTGATAAAATTTTTCTTCTTTAAAGGTTCCCCAAAAATGTTCAATCGGTTGATTATCTAGACAACGCCCCACTCGGGACATACTTTTGGTGAACTTATATGTTGTTTCAAGTTTCTTATAGTCATAAGACGTGTATTGAAACCCACGATCACTATGAAGTAATGGTCTTACTCCAGAGTTCTTATCCATTGCTTTTTTTATCGTATTCATGACAAGTAAATTATTGTTTGAATGACCTAGCTCCCAAGAGACAATCGAATGATCATAGAGATCGATGATTGCACTTAAATAGGCTTTTCTACCATTTCCATAGCGCAATTCAGTCACGTCTGTACACCATTTCTGATTGGGCTTTTTAGCGACAAATTTACGGTTTAATACATTTTCTGCAACATGTGCTTCCATCGATTTTATATAAGTGGGACGCTTTTTTTTGATGACTGCTTTGATACCAATGGCTTTCATTAATCGATAATAACGATTTCGAGAATACTGTTTCTTTAGTTTTCTGTTAATCTGCATTCGAATTTGCCGATAACCAATTGCTCCTTTTTTGCTGTCATATTTCTTCTTAATCTCTTTCGCCAACTTTCGGTTGGCCATTTCCTTTTTGGAAGGTTGCCATTTCACCCATTTATAGTAGGAAGAGCGGGCAATCCCTGCTAACTGACAGAGCTGAGTGATTGAATAGTTCTTCTCTTCATGAAGAGAAGAAATCGTTTGGTAGAGTTCAACGTTCCTCACTAACGTGAGGGATGGTTTCGCCGCCGAACTTCCTGTAACTTTTTTACGAAATCATTCTCCATTTCTAAATGCTTGTTTCGAGCTTCTAACTCTTTTACTCGTAATTTCAGCCGTTCTTCTTCGGTTAAGAACTCGCTTGATCTGTTTCGACCACGATTGTCTTTTAACGCTTCTTCTCCATATTGTTGGTATTTTTTTACCCAAGAATACACTTGTTGATAGGAAATATCGTATTTTTCAATCGACTGAGCGTAATTCAGCTCATTAGCGATGGTGTATTGAGCGATCTCGATACGCTCTTGATAAGTGGTTTTACGTCCTTTTGTCATGGTTTTGGGTACACTGCCTTTACTTGTAAATTTTAGTGTTTCCCCCTTAGTATAACTTGAAATCCATTTTCTTAAAACGGAGTGTGAAGATATTTGAAATAATAGCGTTGCCTGACGAAGAGACATCTCTTTATTGAGGACAGCTAGAATGGCTTTCTGTTTTTGTTCACGATCATACCGCTTCCAGGTTTTCGCCTCTTTTAACCCCTCGAGCCCCTCTTCGTTATATTTATGAATCCAACTTTCTATCGTCCCATTGGAAAGAGAATATTTCTTCGTGATACTGTTTACGCTACAACGACCACCCATCACCTCTGAAATGATCTGATATTTTTCTTTTGGAGAATATGGACTTCTCTTAGACATACAAAAAACTCCTTATAAAGTAGATTTGGAATGGATTTGTCAAGAAAAACTAGACACTTAGTTAAGAGAATAAGCGGATTTTTTTTCAAAGTCTCTAGGAGATTGGTAGCCAAGGGCAGAGTGTATGCGTTTTGTGTTATAGTAAGTTTCAATATATTTAAATATCTCCATTTGAGCCTGATCGATATCACTGAATTGAGCATCATTGATCAGCTCTCTTTTTAACGTTTTATAAAAAGATTCCATTAAGGCATTGTCATAGGGGTTTCCTTTTCGACTCATACTAGCGCGTGCTTCTTTTTTTCTTAACACCGATTGGAATTTCGTACCTGTGTATTGTGAGCCTTGGTCCGTGTGAATAATCAATCCTGGTCCAGGCTGCTCTTTTCCAAATGCTTGAAGAAAAGAATCCACAACTAATTGATCTTTCATTCTAGGTGACATAGACCATCCAACAATCTTTCTCGTACAGACATCAATAAATACAGATAAATAAAGTGTTCCTTCTTTCAGAGGGATGTAGGTAATGTCTCCTAACCAAATTTTATTTTTTTCTGTTGCCTTAAACGTTTGATTAATAAGATTGGGTCGTGAAAGAGAGGGCGATTTTCGATTATAATACTTGTATTTATAGGTACTGCCTTTAGCATAAAGACCAAGTTGATGGAGAAGCTTTCCTACACGTTTTCGATTAACAAGAATTCCTTTTTTATTTAATACTTTTGTTATTCGAATCGCTCCATATCTTCCATGATGTTCCTGAAAAATAGTAGCGATTTCTTCTTTCAAGAGTTCATTCTCTTTTTTTCTTTTGGATGGTTTTCTTTTAAGGAACTCATAAAAACCAGCTTTTGAAACGTTCAATGTCTGGCAAGCTCTCCGGATATTCAACTCATTTTTGTGTTCTTTTAAGTACTGAAATCTTACTTCTTGTTTGGCTTCAAGAAGACCTGGAACTTTTTTAATAAGTCTAATTCCTCTCTTAGGTAACGATTTTCTTGTTCGAGTTTCTTTATTTCGTAATGGGCATCAAAAAGTGCGCTCCCTTTTCCAGGGAACGCACTTTCTCCATATTTTTCAACTTCTTGAACCCATCGATACAAGCTATTAGCGTGAACTTCTAGCTGTAGGCTAACTTCTTTAACAGAAAATCCTTCTTCAGTTACCAGTTTTACAGCGGCGATTTTAAATGCTTTATCAAATGAACGTCTTGGCATAATCTAGATCCTCTCTTTCTCTTAATTTATTGTCTAGTTTATTATACCAAGTCCAGAATTTTGTTTTTTTCCTTGTCTACTTTATAGGGAGCATATCAATCGCTTTTCGGTCTATTTTTGATTTTGAACATCAAAGAATGATCAAATGATGAGTTATTTAACCAATTCACTCAATTCTTCTGGTGTGATCGATTCATCAAAGATATGTTCATCGATAATTACAGTAGGGACGAATTGGATGTGAGCAGCGTTTGCTTCATCGATGATTGCTTGAGTGATTGCTTGGTCTTCTTGTTCAGTTAAACCAAGTGTTTCAGTAGCATATTCAGCAATGCCGTCTAAATCAAGTTGTTTCCATTCATCTTGCGCATCGAAAATCGCTTTGATTTGTTTTAATGCGACTTTTCCATCCGTCGTAGTGATATGATGATGCATCACATTTCCTTTTTTTAAACTAGGTTTTTCTTTGTCGAACAATTTGATGATTCGTAAGAGTCTTCCAGATTGAACCGCCTCTTCTAAAATGTCATAAGATTCGATAAACCATTGTCGACAATAAGGACAAGCAAGATTGACAAATTCGATCATTTGTTTTGGTGCATCTTCGTTTCCGTACATGATTCCAGTAGTTTTGTTTGTTTTTGTTGCATCGATAATTGAAATATCCATTTTTTAACACCTCTTTATTCTATTGTAATAACTTTACCAAAAAAAAGACAATAATTTGTTCAAAAAATAAGTATGGGTAATTAGTCAATCTCTCATTTCCTAGATTATGAAGATAAAAGTTGTATGAGAGGAAAAGCTATTTTTTTTCTAGCTGTCGATTCTGGTCGAAGCATTTTTGTCATATCTTTAGCATGTGATTTTTCTTTCAAAATTAAGAGGTTTTCTTTGTTCGTTTACGGTATAATAATAAAGATTATTTAGATAAATTGAGCAAAGGTGATGAAACATGCGAAAAATGAAGACGATGGATGGGAATACTGCTGCTGCATATATTTCATATGCCTTTACAGAATTAGCAGCGATCTATCCAATTACGCCTAGTTCAACAATGGCTGAACTGGTTGATCAATGGGCAGCTTCAGGCAAAAAAAATATTTTCGGACAACCAGTGAAAGTCGTAGAGATGCAATCAGAAGCTGGTGCTGCAGGTGTCGTACATGGGTCACTAAAAACCGGAGCATTGACAACAACGTACACTGCTTCACAAGGATTATTATTGATGATCCCAAATATGTATAAGATAGCCGGTGAACTATTACCTAGTGTTTTTCACGTAGCTAGTCGAGCGGTGACGACGAATGCGTTGAATATTTTTGGTGATCATGGTGATGTGATGGCCGCTCGCCAAACAGGATTTGCGATGCTTGCGGAAAGCAGCGTCCAAGAAGTCATGGATTTAGCGCCAGTTGCACATCTAGCTTCCTTAGAAGGAGAAATCCCTTTCGTCAACTTTTTTGATGGTTTTCGAACGAGTCATGAAATCCAAAAAATCGAAGTGTTGGAATATGATGAATTAGCTCCTTTGATTCCTCAAGAAAAATTGCAGGCCTTTCGTGAACGTGGGATGAATCCTAATCGGCCGACGACTAGTGGAACGAATCAAAACCCTGATATCCATTTCCAACAACGAGAAACGATCAACCGCTACTATGATCGTTTGCCTCAAATCGTGAAAAAGTATATGGATAAAATCAATGAACTCCGAGGAACTTCTTATGATCTAGTCACTTATTATGGAGCAGCCAACGCAGAGGAAGTCATTATTTCAATGGGCTCAGTTGCGCAAACGATCCAACAAACAGTTGATTACTTGAACCAAAACGGTCGGAAAGTCGGCTTCTTGAATATCCATTTATATCGCCCGTTTCCAATCGAAACATTGATCGAAAAACTACCGAATTCCGTAAAAGCAATTGCTGTTCTAGATCGCAGTAAAGAGCCGGGAGCAGGGGGAGAACCTTTATTACTAGACGTTCAAAGTGCGTTATATGATGCAGAACGTCATCTGAAAGTGATTGGCGGACGTTATGGCATTGGTTCAAAAGATGTCACTCCTGATCAGATTGTAGCGGTATATGATGAATTGAAAAAAGAAAAAACGGATATGAAGAAACGCTTCACGATCGGGATCATTGATGATTTAACTTACTGTTCTTTGGAAGTTGGCCCATCGCTTGATTTGACCGAAGCGAATACGTATCAAGCGAAATTCTGGGGATTCGGATCTGATGGGACTGTTGGAGCAAATAAATCAGCGATCAAAATCATTGGTGACCATACAAACAAATACGCACAAGGCTATTTTTACTATGATTCAAAAAAATCAGGTGGTCTGACTGTTTCTCATTTGCGTTTTGGGGATACGCCAATCAGGTCGACCTATTTAGTCGAGCATGCCGATTTTGTCGCTTGTCATACCCCTGCTTATCTCCACAGCTATGATCTAGTAAAAGGGTTGAAACCAAAAGGGACTTTCTTGTTGAATACGCTTTGGTCAGACGAACAACTAGCTACGCATCTACCGACCCATTTAAAACGGTATTTAGCTGAAAATGAGATCCAATTTTATACGATCAATGCGATGCGCTTGGCGCAAGAAGTTGGTCTAGGTCGGCGGATCAATACGGCGATGGAAACAGCATTTTTCAAGTTGGCGAATATCATACCATTTGAAGAAGTCCTGCCGATTTTAAAAGAGGAAGCCATGAAGAGTTATGGTCATAAATCAATGGCGATCGTTGAAAAAAACATCAAGGCAATCGATCGCACGGTGGAATTGTTGCATAAAGTCGAAGTGCCGGCTGAGTGGGCAACATTGGCGCTTCCAAAAAAAGAAATGAACACCTCAAATCGCTATATTAGAGACATCCTTGAACCAATCAACGCTCAAGAAGGAAATCAGCTCTCAGTGAGGACCTTAGCAGAAAACGGAATGACACGAGGGGATATGCCTTTAGGAACCGCTGCTTACGAAAAACGCGGGGTCGCACTTGAAGTGCCCGAATGGATCAGTGAGCGCTGTACGATGTGTAATGAATGTTCTTTCGTTTGTCCTCATGCAGCGATTCGACCTTTCTTAGCCGATGAGGAGGAACTGGAAGAAGCACCGGAAGGGTTCATTGTTCGAGAAATGCGTGGACCAGATGGCTTGAAGTATCGTATCCAAGTGTCTGTCGAAGACTGTACCGGGTGTGGGCTATGTGTTGAAGCTTGTCCAGCAAAAGGCAAAGCACTCGTGATGAAGCCCTATGAAGAACAAAAGAAACAAGCAATCAACTGGGCATTTGCAATGACCTTGCGACAAAAAGAAAATCCGATCAAAGGCAAAAATACAGTGTTATCAACACAGTTCAATCAACCTTTATTAGAATTTTCTGGAGCATGTTCCGGTTGTGGGGAAACGCCTTACGTGAAGTTATTGACACAGATGTTCGGTGATCGGATGATGATTGCCAATGCCACAGGCTGTTCATCCATTTGGGGCGGAGCAGTACCGGCTTCACCATTTACCACAAATGATTGTGGGCAAGGACCTGCGTGGTCAAATTCATTATTAGAAGACAATGCTGAATTTGGTTATGGGATGCTTTTAGCCGCACAAACAAGAAGAGAAGCTTTAGCAGAAACAATGAAAAAAGTGATGCCTAAAGTCTCCTTAGAACTACGTGAGTTGATGGAAGATTGGTTGGCGCATATGTTTGAAAGCGAAGGAACCCAACAGCGGGCAGCTAAATTACGTGCGGCAATCGAAAATGAGCTTGAACTTGTTCCTGAATTACAAGCGATCTATCAAGAAAAAGATCTATTTGTCAAAAACAGTCAATGGATGATCGGTGGGGATGGCTGGGCGTACGATATCGGTTTTGGCGGAATCGATCACGTCTTGGCAAGTGGCGCAGATGTAAACATCTTAGTAATGGATAATGAAGTCTATTCCAATACAGGTGGACAAGTCTCGAAAGCTACACCTGCTTCAGCAATCGCTAAATTCTCAGCAAATGGGAAATATGCGTCGAAGAAAGACTTAGGCATGATGGCAATGACGTATGGCAATGTGTATGTAGCACAAATTGCTTCCGGTGCAAATCAAATGCAAACGATCAAAGCATTTGAAGAGGCGGAAAAATTCCCTGGACCATCGTTGATCATTGCGTATACGCCATGTATTGCTCATGGGTTACTAGGTGGAATGAAAGAATCGATCAAAGAAGCAAAAGAAGCAGTGGCTTCAGGTTATTGGTCGTTGTATCGCTATAATCCTGAATTGATCGAAAAGAATAAAACGCCGATGACGCTAGACTATAAAAAGCCTGATTTTACCATGATGGCTGACTTCATGCGCAAGCAAGTCCGTTTTTCATCACTAGAAACGATCCATCCACAGGCTGCGGAGCAATTATTCGACAAAACGATCCAAGATGCGAAAAAACGGTTTTACAACTATGCGGCGATGACTGGTCAATTAGAAAAAATCAAAGCGAAGATCGAACCGACAGAAGGTACTGAAAGTCCAGAGACCGAAACACCGAGAGTCAAAAAAGAACGAACGGTTGATCCGGAAGCAGAAGCTAGACGTGCTGCCAGACGTGCCGCTAGAGCGGAACGAAGAAAAACCAAAGAATGACAAAACGAAACGATCCAAGGAAATAGAATAACTTATTGGAGAATAAATTGAAAATGTAAATTTCTTGAAAAAAATTGGTTTTTGTTAGGAAATTCCAAGCAGATAAGTCTCTTCTGATGAAACATATGATATACTAAAGAGGAAATCTCAAAAGAGAAGAGAGGCTGTCTATGTCATTTCAAATCGGAGAACTTTTTAATTTAGACTATTGGCGACAAATGTTTTCCGGTGACTTGTTTTCTCAGAATTTTTTGGTGAACATACTCGATGTATTGGTTGTTTGGTATTTAGTTTATAAACTCATTCAACTATTGCGAGGAACAAAAGCAATCCAATTGCTAAAAGGGGTAGGGATTTTTGTTGTTATTCGGATCTTAGCCGAGATCATTGGTCTACATACCTTATCTTGGTTGATGAATCAAGTGATCACGTATGGTGTGATTGCGGCTATCGTCATTTTTCAACCAGAGATACGGCGTGGATTAGAACACCTCGGTCGTAGCTCACTTTTCAAACAATCGAAGAGTGAGAAGCAAGAAGATGAACAGATGATCCTTTCTTTCGACAAAGCGATCCAATATATGTCCAAACGTAAAATCGGTGCCTTGATCACGATCGAACGCCACACTGGTTTGGATGAATATATCGAAACAGGGATTGCTTTAGATGCCGATATCACTGGCGAATTACTGATCAATATTTTTATTCCGAATACACCGCTGCATGATGGTGCAGTGATCGTAAAAGATGGAAAAATTGCAGTAGCCAGTGCCTACTTGCCTTTATCTGAAAGTATGTTGATTCCGAAAGAATTCGGAACCCGTCACCGAGCGGCTGTCGGAGTCAGTGAGGCGAGCGATGCGATTACGATCGTTGTCTCAGAAGAAACAGGAGATGTCAGCATTACGTTGGATAACCAATTGATGCCTGGCTTATCTCAAGAAGAATATTTGACGATCTTGCGTAAAAATTTGATCGTCGAAGAAAAAAACAAAAATAAAAATACGCTCCAAACCTTCTTAGACGTGATGACTAAGGGAGGGGATCACAAATGATCTCAAAAGAGAGGCGTAAAAGTATCTTATATGCGTTTGTTGCGTTATTATTCAGTATTGTGCTGTATTTTAATGCAAACGGACAAACTGTCCAAGACACGCTGTCAGGAAATGAAGCCTATACGCAAAACGTTTCTGATGTGTCAGTACAACTTTTATACGACACGGATCAATATTATATCCATGGATATGAGAGTACAGTCACAGCGAAGTTGTCCAGTGCCAATCGTGTTCAGTTGAATGCCGAAGCAATTGAAGATACAAGAATGTTTCGAGTGACAGCGGATCTCACTGGTTTAGGTGAGGGAACACATGAAGTACCATTGAAAATCAGAAATCTGAGCAGTGCGGTCAAAGCAAAACTAGAGCCAGATACGATCACAGTGACTATCGAGAAAAAAGTGACGAAAGAATTTGAGGTCACGCCATTACTCACTACAGAATCAACTCCAGCTGGATTCGAATTGAATGACCTTGAACTATCACCAAAAAAAGTGACGGTCACGACTGGTGATCAGACACTGGAAGAGATCCAACAGGTCGTAGCGAGGATCGAACCTGCGATGATCACGGACGATGGGGTCGACACGAGAGTCACTGTACAAGCATTGAATAGTGCAGGAGAACCTTTAAGTATTGTCTCAGATCCAGTGCAAGTCACTGCAAAAGCAACGGTCACAAAGCCTACGAAAACGATCCGTCTTTATGGAACAGCGCAAGGGACTCCCGCAGATAACGTGGAGAGTTACGATTTCAGTTTCTCTGACATTGAAGCAGAAGTCACTGGTTCAGAGAGTCAACTGGCTCAACTAGGAAATAGCATCACGATACCTATCGATATTTCTGGGATCGTCCACCGGACGACAAGAAATATTGATATTCCGGTAGAGAGTGGACTTAGTATCACACCAACTTCAATCGATGTTGAGATCACACCGATCCTGAAAACAAGTACGGAAAACACTAGCCGTTCTAATTCGGGAAATTCGGGAGGAAGTACAACTTCTGGTGCAGAGTCGACACCTGCGAACTCTTCGTCATCGACGACACGTCAGTCCGAAGAGACGCAGTCAACATCAAGTGAAGGGTCGAATGAATCATCAAGTGAGACAACACAATCAAGTAGTCAACCGAATAGTCAAGAGGATTCATCGGAAAATTAAGTTAAAGGAGCAAATTTACAGTTATGGGTAAATATTTTGGAACGGACGGTGTCCGTGGAGAAGCGAATAAAGAACTAACACCGGAATTGGCCTTTAAATTAGGACGTTGCGGCGGTTATGTACTGAGCCAACATGAGAAAGATGGAAAACGTCCACGTGTATTGGTTGGACGTGACACAAGAATTTCAGGTCAAATGCTCGAAGAAGCGTTAGTTTCTGGTCTGTTATCTGTCGGGATCGAAGTTTTTCAATTAGGTGTGATCTCTACACCAGGAGTGGCTTACTTGACACGTTTGCAAAAAGCAAGCGCAGGTGTCATGATTTCTGCTTCACACAATCCAGCTCAAGATAACGGCATCAAGTTTTTTGGTGCAGATGGATTTAAATTAGATGATGACCAAGAATTAGAAATCGAAGCATTGTTAGATGCGGAAGTCGATGAATTACCACGACCTTCTGCTGAAGGATTAGGTACAGTCGAAGAGTTTCCAGAAGGGTTGCTGAAATATTCACAATTCTTAGTACAGACGATCAACGGCGATCTTTCAGGCTTAACGGTCTGTGTAGATGCGGCAAATGGTGCAACAGCAACATCTGTCAATCGCTTGTTTGCTGATTTAGAAACTGATTTCTACACGATGGGAACAAATCCGAATGGCTTGAACATCAATGACGGTGTCGGATCAACGCATCCTGAGCGTCTAGCTGAAATGGTAGTAGAAAAAGGGGCAGACGTCGGTCTTGCCTTTGACGGCGACGGCGACCGTATCATTGCGGTGGATGAATTAGGAAATATCGTAGATGGCGATAAGATCATGTTTATCTGTGCGAAATATTTGTCAGCTAAAAATCGTCTGAAAAAAGACACGATCGTTACAACGGTCATGAGTAATCTCGGTTTCCATAAAGCGGTCGAAGAAATCGGTTTGAAAGATGTTGTGACACAAGTGGGCGACCGCTATGTGGTCGAAGAAATGCGTAAAAATGACTACAACTTCGGTGGCGAACAGTCTGGTCATATGATCTTCCTAGATTTCAATACAACGGGAGATGGTATGCTTTCTGGTATCCAATTGTTGAATATCATGAAACAAACTGGTAAAAAATTATCAGAATTAGCAGCAGAGGTAACGATCTATCCGCAAAAATTAGTCAATATCCGAGTAAGCAACAAAAACGGTGCAATGGAAGTTCCTGCAATCAAGCAAGTCATTGAAGAAGCAGAAGCTGAAATGGCCGGTGAAGGACGTATCTTAGTTCGCCCTTCCGGAACAGAACCATTACTACGCGTGATGGCAGAAGCACCATCTGATGAAAAAGTAAACTATTATGTTGACAAAATCGCAGCGGTTGTCAAAGCTGAGATTGGAATCAATTAATAGAATGACATATAAAAGAGAGTCAATCTTTGGATTATAGAGATTGACTCTCTTTTTGTGTTCGTTTCTGAAATAATGGGTCATTACACATAAGGTCATTTAAAAGACGATGGCTGTCGCATGATACAAAACGAGCGATCAACTGCTTTACTAGATCAAATAAAAAATCCCTGTACGAAATGACAAATCATTTCGTACAGGGATCTCAAAGAGCATTGACTATTTAAAGGGTCACTTGATTGATTATTCAACCGTGACTGATTTTGCTAAGTTTCTTGGTTTGTCTACATCGAAACCACGCAATAGGGTCGCGTAATAAGCAAGCAATTGCGTCGGGATGACCATGGCAAGAGGAGAAAGGTATGGATGGACAGCAGGAATCACTAATTGATCCGTTTCTTTTTCTAATCCATGTGCGGCGATCACTAAGGTTTTTGCCCCACGACTTTCAACTTCTTTTAAGTTCCCACGTGTATGAGCCCCTGTGATTTCCTCACTAATAATCCCAATCACTGGTGTGCCTTCTTCAATCAGTGCAATGGTACCATGTTTCAATTCACCGGCTGCAAAACCTTCTGCTTGGATATAGCTGATTTCTTTTAGTTTCAAAGCAGCTTCTAAAGCGACATCGTGATCGTTGCTACGACCGATATAAAAGGCGTTGCGCGTGTCATTCAGGAATTCCGCAGCTAGTTCTTGGAGTTCATCTTTTTGGGTAATCACTGTTTCCATCGCATTCGCTACCATACTCAATTCGTGCGCTACATCAAATGTCAATGAACGTTTATTGCCTTTTTGATCACCGACTGCTTTTGCAAGTAAAGCTAGTACAGCGATTTGAGCAGTGTATGCTTTAGTTGAAGCAACAGCGATCTCCGGACCTGCATGTAGCAACAGAGTGAAGCCAGCTTCTCTTGATAACGTAGAACCAGCAACGTTCGTGATCGTCAATGAAGGATGACCTAATTGATTGATCTTGACTAACACCTGACGACTATCAGCGGTTTCGCCACTTTGACTCAAAAAGATGAAGAATGGTTTTTTCGATAATAAAGGCATGGTATAACCAAACTCACTGGCCAAATGGACTTCTACTGGAATGTCAGTCATTTGTTCGAAGGAATGCTTGCTCGCTAATCCTGCATGATAACTTGTGCCACATGCGACGATGTAAATACGGTCACTTGCTAACAGTTCGTCCATCAATTTGTGATCTAAAGGAATTTCATTGTCCTCATTCACATAGGTTTGCGCGATTTTACGCATGATGATCGGCTGCTCGTCGATTTCTTTCAACATATAGTAAGGGTATGTTCCTTTTTCAATGTCAGAAGCATCTACTTGTGCTTCATAAGAATCACGTTCTATGATCGTACCAGTCATTGTTTGGATCGTGATATCTTTTGCTTGAACGGTCACCATTTCTTGATCTTCGATTTCAATAAATTCTTTAGTGTAAGCAAGCATCGCCATCGCATCACTTGCGATCACATTGAATCCTTGGCCTTTACCGATCAATAAAGGGCTTTTGTTTTTGGCAACGAAAATTGTTTCAGGAGCTGTGCGATCCATCAAGGCAAAAGCGTAAGAACCTTCGATGACTTCTAGCGCTTTTCTAAATCCTTCTTGTGTATCTTGCGCTTCTTCCACGAATTTTTCAATCAAATGAACAACGATTTCCGTATCTGTTTCGCCAATGAAGTCATCAGTGGCTACGTATTGTTGTTTCAATTCTTCAAAATTTTCAATCACCCCATTGTGGACTAAAACAAAACGTCCGCTTTGTGAGTGGTGGGGGTGTGCATTTTTCTCTGCGGGTTCCCCATGAGTTGCCCATCTTGTATGACCGATACCTGCTGTACCAGTCGTTTCTGGAGATAATTTATCTTTAAGGTTTTGGATTCTACCGCGTGCTTTGACTAAATGGTCCTGTTTTCCATTTGAGACAAAGATACCCGCCGAATCATATCCGCGATATTCTAATTTTTCTAACCCATTGATCAAGCCTGGTGTCACGTTCTCTAATCCAATCATTCCAACAATTCCGCACATAAAAAAACATCCTACTTTCTGTTATAAACTTGATATTAGCGTTTCCAACTGCGTAAGAAACCTTTTGTTCTACCTTCACAGATAGTTTTTATGTTTCTTTTTAGGGTGCAGTCCCTAGGGCCATCCGCCGAATCCTTCGATCAACCCTTTCCTCGTCATCTGTTAAAACAGACCTGGCGCTATTCCGTATTGGTCTAATTATCCTCCTGTTATTATTTTCTTTGGAAACATCTAAAATCATAACGTTAATGTGTGAGGTTTGTCAATAAAAAAGATAAAAAATTAAATTGGTATATATCTAATTGGCCTGGACGAAAGAAAATTATCAAATTCGACTATCATCTTTTCTTGTAGTTCGGTACAATAATCATAGATAGAAGGAGGATGAAAGATGGAAGAGAAGATAGAAATCATGACGTTGGGGATGTTAAAAAAACAAATTGCAGCATTTGAAAAAACAGAACACGTGACGGATGACACTAAAATCTTTTTGGATACCGGATGGGACAGTATCCAAGAAATCGCCCCTGATGCGTTCGAAATCGAACATGCGCAACAGTTTGTCGTTGAAGATGAATTGACCCACGAACAGTTTACTGGTTACACCCTTGAAGAAAAAGCAGAAAAGATGAATGCGACACCTGGTTCTGAAGCGGTGATCGTGATTAGAAATCTATATTAGGAGAGTGTAAAATGAATAAGAAACGTTGGATAGCAGTACTGATTGCTGCCGGCTTATTGGTTGTTTCGTTGGTATCTTCAAGTTTGACGCAACCGCAAGAAGAAGTACAAATGGGTAACATCAATAGTTGGTTATATGGAGACGATGAAATGTCACCGGTGGTACTTGAAGAAGGCAGTGGTATGGGAAGAATCGCAAAATTGACTGTGGATGGCGCCATAGCTAGTGGAGGCTCTTCCGGTCTATTCGCTACTGAGAGTTATAATCATGAAGATTTCTTGAAACAAATTGAAGCGATCGAAGCCGATGAAAGCGTCAGCGGGATTTTATTGGAAGTCAATTCTCCGGGTGGCGGAGTTTATGAAAGTGCAGAAATTGCCAATTTACTCAACGAGGTCCGAACAGAACGTGATCTACCGATGTATGTCAGCATGAAAAATATGGCTGCTAGTGGTGGTTACTATATTTCTGCACAAGCAGATAAAATCTTTGCAACGGAAGAAACAGTGACAGGTTCAATCGGTGTGATCATGTCCGGACTCAACTATTCGGGTTTACTTGAAAAAATCGGTGTTGAAGATACTACAGTAAAAAGTGGCGCATTAAAAGATATGGGATCGGCTACTCGACCTGAAACTGAGCAAGATCACGCAGTGTTGCAAGCTTATATTGATAACGCCTATAATCGTTTTGTCAAAGTAGTTAGTGAAGGAAGAAACAAATCAGAAGATGAAGTGAAAAAAGTCGCAGATGGTCGTATTTACGACGGTGTCCAAGCGAAAGAAGCAGGTTTGGTGGACGAAATCGGCTATCCAACAGATGCTTTAGCTGCGATGAGAGAAGATCTTGATCTACAAGATGCTGAGTTGGTTGAATACTCAACTAGTTCAACTGGATTTGGCAATACTTGGTTTGGTGCAAAATTAGCAGAATTACAAGGGTTGCAAGCGTCTGAAACAAGTCAGATCTTGTCATTACTTGAAAGTCTAGGAACAGCAGAATCTCCAAGAGCCATGTATCTATATGGAGGTGAGTAAGCATGAACGAGAAATCAACGAATGCGTCAACACCCGAAGAACGATCAAAGACCAATGAGGAACCGAAAGTAACTGAACGTACGGAGGTATCATCTGAACAAGTTTTTAAGGTAGAAGAAAATAAATTAGTAGATCCGACTAGTAGAAAGCAAGATACGGTAGACGCTTCAGTTGCTCCTAAAGACGAAATTACAGTTGACAAAAACACAAGTAGCTCGTCGGAAGAACTTGAGTATGCAACACAAGCAAAAAATGACCAACCGGCTGTGGGACCAGATCCGGGATTTTCTCAAAAGGTGCTAAGTTCCTTTAAAGAAAAACCACTGTCAGAAACTGAGATCAAAGAAAATCAAAAAAAATGGAAAAAATATACAGAACAGAAAACCGATGAACCAAGTATCAATCGCTTTCCTTATTATTTCTTTGCCGGTTTTTGGGTTCGTTTTGCTGCGTTTTTGGTTGATCTGATTTGTATTGGGTCAATTACTCGCTTAACTTTAGGCATTGCAGTGAACCTAAGATGGCTTCAAGTTTCTGATTCTTATTTGAGTATCTATGGTAGTTTGTCATTGATCGCCTATTTAGCTTATTTTATTTTATTGACGAAATGGAATCACGGACAGACGATTGGGAAAATGATTTTTGGTATTCGAGTGATCAGTTTTGATGAAGAGGAACTTTCATGGAGTACAGTATTAGTTCGTGAGGGCGCTTGTCGCTTCATTTTGAGATTTCCGTTACTTTTTATCGGCTATCTCCCGGTCATCTTTAGTAAGAAAAAACAACACATCGGGGATTATTTCTCAAATACGAGTGTAGTAACGATCAATATGATCAAAGCATTTAATCAAGAGATGAATGCTTGATTCTTTAGGTAGAGAAAATGGCTGAATATTGGTTATTGTTCAATAAGTCGTGTCAGACAAATGATAAAAGAGTGAAGGGAAGAACCTAAGTGAGACCGATCGATTTTCCTGATAAATACGACAATTTGATGCGTATTGGCCAACAGGCATTAACAGATCATCAGTATAGTCAAGCAAAAGAGCTGTTTGAACGTGCATATGACCTTGAAGCAACATTTGAGGCAAATACGTTGTACGTGTTGGCACTATCAGAATTGGATATGTGGGAAGAAGCACTTCATCAAGCACTTTTGCATGAAAAACAGTATTTGATGAATGAAGAATTAGCTACTTTTTACTTTGATCTACTGATTACAGCAAAAGATTTTTTATATGCACGAAAATTGATTGCAAGTGCTGATTTTCCCGATGATTTTGAGCAAGCAGTTTTGCTAAAAATCCAACAATCAGAAGAATTAGTCGGACAGATGCAAAGACAGAAGATTCGTGAAATCTATCAACTGGTAGAAAAATTACCTTTTGAAAAACCAACTACTCAGTTGAGGTATATCCAAGAAATCGAGCAACTGCCTTACCACGAATTTATCCAGACCGCTAAAAAGTTGATCGTTTTAAAAACGGTCCATGTTCTTGTAAGGGCCAAGTTGCTTGAGTCGCTCGTTCAAGTCAAAGAAGCAGCGCCAGTTGCATACTTGACGATCGAGGAAGAGTTGATCGAAGTGATACCAAAGAAAATGGTGCGTCCAGAAGAGCAAACTTCCTATCGACGAATCAAACAAATGGCGGAAGCGTATGAGCGAGAAGACGCCTTGATGAGTGAGAATTTGAAAGAAGAGTTCACGATGCAATCGGCGATCGTTTATCCGATCTATGATAGCTACATTGGAAATCTTGACAAATGGTTCAAACAAACAGTAGCAACCTATACGAATCAGCCGTGTGAGGATCTTTTGGCATCTGAACAACTCGAATTCACTGAAAAAAGAAATAAAATAATGACAGAACTATTATTATTCAATACGTAAAAAAACAGAGGGAAAGATAAAAAAGTCATGAAAAACGTGGATTCTCCTCGTTCAATATGTTTACAATTTGGAAGGGTTAGTGTACTATTTAAAGGTATGCATGAAACGTTTTTGATGTATCAAATGAATTTCTAAACTCGGAGGGAAATAAATGACTGCAACATTCGAAAAAAAAGGCACAAATGATGGTGTTTTAACATTTACGATCGGGCAAGATCAAATCCAAAAAGGATTGACAACTGCCTTTAATAAAGTAAAAGGAAACTTGAACGTTCCTGGATTCCGTAAAGGAAAAGTATCTCGTCAAGTATTCAACCGTATGTACGGAGAAGAAGCATTGTACGAAGATGCATTGAACGCTGTCTTACCTGAAGCATATGAAGCAGCTGTTAAAGAAGCAGCAATCGATCCGGTTTCTCAACCTAAGATCGATGTAGCAAGTATGGAAAAAGGCCAAGACTGGACGATCACAGCAGAAGTAACTGTAAAACCTGAAGTAAAATTAGGTGATTACAAAGACTTAGTGGTTGAAAAACAAGACCGTGAAGTAACAGAAGCCGACGTTGAAGAACGTATTAAACGTGAACAAGAAGCGCAAGCTGAATTAGTCATCAAAGAAGATGCTGCAGCTGAAAATGGCGACACTGTCGTTATCGATTTTGAAGGTTTCATCAACGATGAAGCATTTGAAGGCGGAAAAGGCGAAAACCATTCACTAGAATTAGGATCAGGTTCATTCATTCCTGGTTTTGAAGAACAATTGGTTGGCCACAAATCAGGCGAAAACTTAGATGTTACTGTGACATTCCCAGAAGATTATCAAGCAGAAGATCTTGCGGGTAAAGAAGCAGTCTTCAAAGTAACGATCCACGAAGTGAAAACAAAAGAAGTACCTGAATTAGATGACGAATTTGCAAAAGATGTAGACGATGAAGTATCTACATTAGCAGAATTAAAAGAAAAATACATGAAAGAATTGACTGAAACAAAAGAAAAAGCTGCAGAAGATGCAAAAGATGAAGCAGCAATCAAATTGGCAGTCGAAAATGCGGAAATCGTTGATCTTCCACATGTGATGGTCCATGATGAAGTTCACCGTTCAATGGACGAATTCTTGAACAACATGCAACGTCAAGGAATCTCACCAGAAATGTACTACCAATTAACTGGTTCAACAGAAGAAGACTTGCACAAACAGTTTGAAGAAGAAGCAGAAATGCGTACAAAAACAAACCTTGTGATCGAAGCTGTAGCAGCTGCTGAAAACTTAGATGCAACAGAAGAAGAAATCACTGCAGAGATCCAAGAATTAGCAGAAACTTACAACATGCCGATTGATCAAATCAAACGTGTATTGACAGAAGATATGCTAAAACATGATGTGATCATGAAAAAAGCGATCGAATTGATTACAAGTACAGCAAAAGAAGCAGAATAAGCGAATAGAATTGTTGATCTGCATCTATATGAAAGAGTCCAGGCGCTTAGATGAAGCCTAGACTCTTTCGTTTTGTTTTAAACTTCTTTGATACTTTTGCTTTTTTTTAAATTATGGTATGATAGGGAAAGACTGTAAAGTCTTTGATAGTTTCTTGCGAATCAACGCAAGTTAAGGGGTGAAGACCATGTATGATAATCCAAGTGGTAATGAGACTGTACGCTGTTCTTTTTGTGGTAAAACACAGGAAGAAGTAAAGAAAATCGTAGCAGGTCCGGGGGTCTACATCTGTAACGAATGTATCGACCTATGTAAAGAAATCATTGATGAAGAATTTTACGAAGAAGCAGTACGAGAGTTTACTGAAGTACCGAAACCTTCTGAGATTCTTGAAGTATTGGATAATTATGTGATTGGACAAGAACGTGCAAAACGTTCATTGGCTGTAGCTGTTTACAATCACTATAAGCGTGTCAATCAAGAAGCACAAGACAACGATGATGTCGAATTGCAAAAAAGCAATATCTGCCTGATCGGTCCAACTGGTTCAGGTAAAACATTCTTGGCGCAAACATTAGCAAAAACATTGAATGTACCATTTGCCATTGCTGATGCAACAAGTTTGACAGAAGCGGGTTATGTAGGTGAAGATGTAGAAAATATCTTATTGAAACTTTTGCAATCTGCTGATTACAATGTTGAACGTGCGGAAAAAGGAATCATCTACATCGATGAGATCGACAAAATTGCACGTAAAAGCGAAAATGTATCGATCACACGAGATGTATCAGGGGAAGGCGTACAACAAGCCTTACTGAAAATCTTGGAAGGGACAGTTGCCAGTGTGCCGCCACAAGGTGGACGCAAACATCCTCATCAAGAATTCATCCAAATCGATACGACGAATGTGTTGTTCATTGTCGGTGGTGCGTTTGATGGCATCGAAACAATCGTAAAAAATCGTATGGGCGAGAAAACGATTGGTTTCGGTACACAAAACCAAAAACTTTCAGAAAATGAAAGTGTCATGCAACATATCATTCCTGAAGATCTATTGAAGTTCGGCTTGATCCCAGAGTTTATCGGACGCTTACCTGTAATGGCTGCGTTAGAAAAACTAACAACCGACGATTTAGTTCGTATCTTGACGGAACCGAAAAATGCGTTAGTGAAACAATACCAAAAATTACTTTCACTAGATGACACTGCTTTAGAATTTGAACCAGAAGCACTAAAAGCCATTGCGAAAAAAGCAATTGAGCGCAATACTGGTGCACGTGGCTTACGTTCGATCATCGAAGAAATCATGATGGATGTCATGTTTGATATTCCTTCTGATGAAACGATCGAAAAAGTGATCATTACAAAAGAAGCTGCCGAACTTACCGGCAAACCAACAGTTATTTACAAAGACTCAGAAAAAAAAGCGGGATAAAATGAAAGGAGCAGTCGTGAAAGTTTTAGAAGCTTTTTCGACTACTCCTTTTCATTCTGTCGAAGAAAGTGGAGGGGGAGTGAGCCACTTTGCCGCTTTGAAGGAGAGAGAGCATATGAAAGTCCATCATGCGGATATTGTGATCAGTGCTGTTGCACCGAAACAATATCCAGAAACAGATCTACCAGAGATTGCCTTAGCAGGTCGCTCAAATGTCGGGAAATCTTCCTTTATCAATACGCTGATCGATCGAAAGAATCTCGCTCGTACATCAGGTAAACCAGGGAAAACACAAACCCTGAATTTTTATCTGATCGAAAATGCGCTGCATTTTGTCGATGTTCCAGGCTATGGTTACGCGAAAGTTTCTAAAACAGAGCGTGCGAAGTGGGGACAGATGATCGAAACTTATTTGACATCTAGAGAACAATTAAAAGCAGTCGTGTCACTGGTGGATGTTCGCCATAAACCATCACAAGAAGATATCCAAATGTATGAATTCTTGAAATACTATGATATCCCAGTGATCGTTGTTGCGACAAAAGCGGATAAGATCCCTCGTGGAAAATGGAACAAACACGAAAGTGAAATTAAAAAAGCGTTGAATTTTGATCGCAATGACACATTCATTTTATTTTCTTCTGTAACCAAACAAGGAAAAGAAGAAGCGTGGAAAGCCATCGAAGACGCGATCAGCGAGTAAACAAATAAGACTTGATACTTAGGTTGAAAGGCGAACTTTCAAAAAGCTAAGGTATCAAGTCTTTTTTGTTTATTTCTTTTTTTTGTCTTTTTTTGGGTCACTCTTTGGTTTTAAAAAACGGTCGATCTCTTCTTTCGAAGCAGCTGTTTTTTCCGGATCAACGCCAAAAGATTCAAATAGTTTGTCTAAATTGTCTGTACGCTCAAATTTCAATCCCATGTTTATCACCTCTTTCTTTATTTTAACATGCTCCTCCTCAATCGGTGGCATAAGACGAAAAGTTTTAGTTTTTTTTTATTATTCGTTATAATTTGATTATAAATAGATTTGAGAGAGGTGAGAAATGTGGTGACGAAAGAAAAAATGATGCTCCGTCTCGTCTTGACCAGAGATCGTACGAACGAAAAAGAAGAAGCCTATGATTGGTCCATGCTTACTCGTATCTTGCTTACCCCTGATTTTTACCAATCCTCTCGTCATACGAAAGAACCATATACCTTTATTGCAGTAAAAAAAGCCTTAGAAGAAATCTCTGATGAAGAAATCGGTTGGTTGGAAATTTATGCGAATGGTATTACTTGCCGTTTTGAATTTGGCTATCATCATCTCCAAATTGATTATCAGTTTTTATGGCAGACATTTCAAAAAAATGAATCGGTGATTCGAAACTATCTTCAAATTAAAATGCAAAAAAATGGTATTTTTGCTTACATTAGAAGTGTCGAAGAATATTTGTATCATAATACGAAAGAAATCGAAAAGCGTTTATCCTTTGAATCTGCCGAGAACATCGAGAAGTTACCTAAAATCAAAGGGCGAAATGGACAGATCGAGGTAGATTGTAACCAGTTTTCCGGTTATGATCTAATCGTGGAAGGGCGTTGTTTTACTTCTTGTTGGGAAATGTATTATAGTCAATATTACTATCGATTGATTCCTAAAGAGATTTTTTTGGAAATGCAACAGGTAGAGAAAGTCACCCAATATGAGAATCAAGTAATTGGTATCCAGTTGTATCGCGACCCATTTCGTTGGCAATGTGAAGCAAATTTAAAATTTCAACAATACTATCGAGATCAATTAGGCTTTGATCATTTGTCGTGGGATAATGGCGTTGGTTTACTGAAAGAGCCATTTGTCGAGTATGCCTATACGCAGGATTCCTTACAAGCTGTCCAATATCAAAATCACTTGATGCAACCAACAGAAAAGAAGAAAGCTACATTTTTCGTAACAAGAAGCTATGATTTTGCTACTTACGATTACAAAGAAAAAAGAGCGAGAGGTGTCCTTAATCGTCAAGCATTTTTTCCATGGGTCGATGAAAGCCATAGCCAGTTGATCTGTTATAAAGTAATCGATCCAACATTCATGTTAGACAAGGGGATCGATGCTTATAGTTATTATATCAATGAATACTTGAATGTCGAAGCCCCCGATGAAATGTACCAAGACTATTTGACCTCATTACGTATTTACTTGCCGACTAAGTTTTTAGCTGATTTTCCCATCGAAGAGATCCGCAATCGATTATCAGAGATCCAATTCAAACGAATCCGCAAGAGAAGAGGACGTTTAAGCTTTGACGCAGTACAAGGAAAAAAACGTCTCCGGGTCGTCTTATTAGATCAAGCTGAATTGTCTGGGAATCTATTGATGCAGAAAAATTAGCTCATTTCAATCGTTTGCAAGAAAAGCTGGATCGTGCTGAGACGATCAGAAAATTGAAAACGTAAGCTAGTTTAAAACCTAAAATGTCAGAAGGCATCCACAAAAAGTGAAGCATGATTTTGTGGATGCCTTCTTATTGTAGTTGAAGTTATTTGTAGATTCAGGATTTTATCGTTTTTGAATGTTTTTGAATGAATCTTGTTGAATGTTAAATCAAAATATGCTAGAATCTATCGTGAGGTGATCGTGGAAATGCTTACAGAAGAACGTAAACAGAAAATCCTACAACTATTGGAACAACATAAAATTGTCAAATCCCAAGAGTTAGTAGTCTTGTTAGATGCTTCTGAATCAACGATTAGACGGGATCTTCAAGAGTTAGAAGATGAAGGGTTATTGCAACGTATCCATGGAGGAGCAAAAAAAGAGGATCTTTTAGGTTTTGAACAAAACATGAGCGAGAAAACGCTCAAAAACGTTCATGAGAAACAAGTGATTGCACGATTAGCAGCAGAACTGGTGAATGATGAAGAAGTCATTTATCTTGATGCAGGATCAACTACGTTAGAGATGATCCCCTTTTTAAAAGATAAACGGATCACTGTTGTAACTAACTCAGTAAAACATGCTGCTGCGCTAGTTGATCTACAAGTTTCAACGATCGTCCTAGGGGGGCAAGTGAAACTCTCAACGAATGCAGTATTAGGAGCTAATACACTTGGCCAATTACGGGATTACCATTTTAATAAAGCATTTATGGGAATGAATGGCGTTCATCTTGAACGTGGATTCACTACCCCAGATCCAGAAGAAGCAGCGGTCAAACGCTTAGCAATTACAAATGCCCAAGATAGTTATGTTTTACTTGACCATACGAAGTTCAATAAGCAAACCTTTGTTTCTGTTGCACCACTGCAAGATGCCACGATCATAACCGAGCGTTGTCCACTAGAATTTCTTGACGACTACAGTGAACGGACGACAATTAAGGAGGCAAATCAATGATTTATACAGTAACGCTTAATCCATCCATCGATTTTATCGTACGAGTAGATGGATTAAAACTCGGTGATTTAAATCGAATGACCGAAGATTTCAAAGTCCCTGGAGGAAAAGGGATCAATGTTTCTCGTCTATTGAAGCGAATCGATTCTGATTCGACCGCTTTAGGATTTCTTGGTGGTTTCACTGGGAATTTTATTTCTGACTGGTTGAAAGAAGAACAAATCGCGACAGCTTTTACACAAGTGGAAGAAGATACACGGATCAACATCAAACTTAAGTCTGATTCTGAAACAGAGATCAATGGACAAGGACCAACAATCTCAGATCAAGCCATTGAACGTTTGAAAGCAGAATTAGCAACAGTTGGAGCAGACGATATCGTGGTATTGTCAGGAAGCGCACCTGCGAGTTTACGTGCGGGATTCTATCAAGAATTGATTGAGATCATCCGTGAAAAAGGTGCTGAGTTTGTGATCGACACCACCGGCGATGATTTGAAAGAAGCATTAAAAAAAGAACCGTTATTGATCAAACCAAACAATCACGAACTAGCTGAATTGTATGATGTGACATTCCATTCCGTTGAAGATATCATTCCTTATGGCAAGAAATTACTAGCAGAAGGAGTAAAAAATGTGTTGATCTCAATGGCTGGGGACGGTGCTTTATTGTTTACAAAAGAAGGAACCTACCGTTCAAATGTATTAGTTCGACCATTGAAAAATTCAGTGGGTGCCGGAGACTCGATGATTGCTGGTTTTATCGGTTCATATAGCAAACATAGAGATGCGGTAGAAGCCTTCAAGTGGGGCGTGGCATGTGGAAGTGCAACTGCTTTTTCGGATGATTTAGCGGTTCGTTCATTCATTGATGAATTATTACCAGAAGTAGAAATAACAAAAATTGATTAATATCGTGGGGGATAAATCATGGAAATCAAAGACTTAATGATCAAAGATGCGATGATCATGGATCTACAGGCAACTGATAAAAAAGGCGCCATCGATGAAATGGTCCAAAAAATGTATGATGCAGGTCGTATCTCAGATATCGAAACTTATAAACAAGGGATCTTAGCTCGTGAAGCTCAAACATCCACTGGGTTGGGCGATGGCATTGCAATGCCACATGCGAAGAATGCGGCTGTCAAAGAAGCAACAGTTTTGTTTGCGAAAAGTAATAAAGGCGTGGATTATGAAGCACTAGATGGTCAACCAACTTTCTTATTCTTTATGATCGCCGCACCAGAAGGAGCAAACGACACACATTTGCAAGCATTAGCTGCTTTATCACGTTTGTTGATCGATCCAGATTTTGTTGGAAAATTAAAAGAAGCAGGAACATCGGAAGAGGTCCAAGAATTATTCCAAACAGCGGAACAACAAAAAGAAGCAGAAGCGGTAGCGGAACAAGAAGAAGCAGCACAAACAGCGACTTCTTCTAATAAAAAATTTGTTGTTGCAGTTACTGCATGTCCAACAGGGATCGCCCATACTTACATGGCTGAAGATGCGTTGAAGAAAAAAGCCAAAGAGATGGGTGTTGAGATCAAAGTTGAAACAAACGGTTCAGAAGGAATCAAAAACCGTTTAACTGCTGAAGATATTGCCCGTGCAGATGGCGTTATCGTTGCGGCTGATAAAAAAGTCGAAATGAATCGTTTTGACGGAAAAGAATTAGTCAATCGTCCAGTAAGTGACGGTATTCGAAAAACGGAAGAATTGATCAACTTAGCTGTCAGTGGTTCAGCACCAGTTTTCCATGGTGATGGAAAAGAAAATTCTTCTGACGAAGGAAATGCAGATGGAACGATCGGCCAACGAATCTATAAAGATTTGATGAATGGTGTTTCTCACATGTTACCATTCGTTATCGGTGGTGGGATCGCCATTGCATTATCATTTATGGTCGACCAGTTCATGGGTGTACCACAAGATCAATTAGCCAACCTTGGGAATTACAACCAAGCAGCAAGTTGGTTCAATCAAATTGGACAAGCCGCATTTGGCTTTATGTTACCAGTTTTAGCAGGGTTCATTGCTTCAAGTATTGGTGACCGTCCTGGATTGATCGTTGGTTTTGCAGCGGGAGCATTAGCAAATGCTGGCGGTGCTGGGTTCTTGGGTGCCTTGATTGGTGGTTTCTTGGCAGGTTACGTGATCGTCTTCTTACGTAAATTATTCAAAAACTTACCTAAGTCACTGGAAGGAATCAAAACGATTCTATTCTATCCTGTATTCGGATTGTTGATTACCGGTTTCTTGATGTTGATGGTCAATGTACCGATGAAAGCACTCAATGATGGTTTGAATAGTTTCTTATCTGGACTTAGCGGTTCGAATGCTGCATTATTAGGTGCATTACTTGCTGGGATGATGGCTGCCGATCTAGGTGGACCAATCAATAAAGCAGCATATGTGTTCGGTACAGCAACATTAGCAACCACTGTCGCAACGGGTGGTAGTGTTGTGATGGCTTCCGTTATGGCGGGAGGAATGGTTCCACCATTAGCTATCTTCGTTGCAACACGTTTATTCAAAAATAAATTCAGTAAAACAGACCAAGATGCTGGCTTGACAAACATTGTTATGGGGCTCTCTTTCGTAACCGAAGGATCGATTCCATTCGCCGCAGCTGATCCAATCAGAGCAATTCCAAGTTTCATTATTGGTTCTGCATTGACAGGTGGTTTAGTGGGAGCTTTTGGTATCAAATTGCTAGCACCACATGGCGGGATCTTCGTTGTCTTCTTACTAAGTCATCCGATTATGTATCTTGTATTTATTTTAATTGGTGCAGTGGTCTCCGGTATTATCTATGGTTGGCTAAGAAAAGCACCTGCCGCTGTTGAAGCTTGATATAGTATAGTTGTTTAATAGAAATAGTCGAATCTTACTAAAGTATAATTCTTTAGTAAGATTCTTTTTTTTAAAAAAAACACTATACCAAATAAGTTGACTTATTACTTCTTTTCATAGTATCATCGTTTTGCAATCAAAATCTAATCTATCTAATTTTTTCTTTTTTAAAAAATATGTGGAGGTAATTATGATTATAATGAATAAAATATCTATATTACTAGTTTTTTTTTATTTAAGTCTATTACCAATCGTTCATTATTACGCTGGAGATATACAATTTGAAGTCAATGATTCTCATGAAGCAGGAGAAGATATCCATCATTTTGAACATTCAAAAAATAACGAAAAAGAACAAGGGCTATCTATTCAAAAGGAAGAAATTCTATCAGATTTAGAAAATGGAACCGAGTGGGAAACGTTTGACTATGTGATGACTGATGATGTGAATAATCATGGATTTGAACAAATTGAATCCTTGAATGGGCTTGGGACTGAAGGAAATCCCTATACTGCTGGAACAGCTACTGAATTACGTGATGTGCTAAGAGCAATCAATTCAAGTCCTTCAAATGGCGTTTATCATATTGTTCTGACGAATCATATCTTGTACCAAGATTCAGATGTCTTTGAGATAAGAAGAAATTTAGTGGTCGACGGGCAGGGATTTCACATGCTTTACTCTAATAGTTCTAGTAGTACAGCGATTAATACGGGATATCGAATCCAAAGATCTGGGGTACATGTGACACTTAGAAATATGAATTTTGGAAGCAATAGCATGACAGATGCCGCTGGAAGAATCTATGACAACAATACCTACTATGGAATTATTGGATCTGGAAATGTATCAGGAATAAACTTTACGGCAGTTTTTGAAGATGTTGATTATTATGCAAGAACAGGTGCGCAACCACTTTTGTCTTGGAATCAAGAGTCGACGTTTATATTTAAAGGAGAGAACCATTTTACTAGTCGAGCAGGAACAAATAGCCAGGAATTTATGGAAGGTTATAATCTTGTTTTTGGTTCAGGTACAAAAACAACGATTGATCATCAAACGGAAATCGATTCAGGATTTATTCATGGATTTGGTACTGGAGGTTCGAATGGAGGTAATAGGCGAATAGAAGTCGTGATCGAAGAAGAGGCAGAAGTGTCAATTCTTTCATCAAAGCAAAACTTGACACATGGTGCACCATTGATTTTTACAATCGCTGACAACGCAAAATTCTTCTATCGACAAACAGCGAATCGGGCACTTAATTTTTCCGATTCACATGCTACAACGATCAATATCAGTAGAGACGCTCAAACAACATTCTTAAGCAACGGCCCGATCAATTCAGGTAATTCAGTAACTTTCAATGTCGATGAACCGGAGTTTATCCATTTTGAAAATGTCGGTACAACCAATCGATTATTCGCCCGAGATATGACGCTCAATCGCTTAGATGGTGTTCCAGGTGTTACTGGAGATTACCAGATTAATTATCTTGATCATGACCAAGGCTTAGGGAAAAAGCAAATACCAGGAAGGGCGACACAAATCTTGGCAGACAATCAGTTTAGTCTCATAGGGTTGCGACAAGCGATTTATCAAAGAGGTGTTCATTTTACGTGGGACAGCATTCCAAATGTACAGATCGGCAAAAGTGAACTATTGACTACGATTCATCCAACAAGTCAGATTATTAAAGAGGTCCGCTATAAGCTTAGCACTGAACGTCTTTGGAGTGGAGATTCGGTGACCTCACCTGCTGCCCAAGATGCGATTACACAAGCAAACCCGGATACACCAGGAGTGATGGCAGTCGAAAATACAAAAAGCTTGTCTTGGCAGAATGAACAATTACGGGCAGGTACGTATTATGTGTATGTCCAAGTGATTTTTCAACAGATGGCTGACGGAGCGGTTGCAGGGCAAGAGATGGAGCCCTTATCGATTGAGAGTTTATGGGAGGAAAAAGAAGTGATGATTGTCCGCAGTCCGATACATGTAGAAGTGCCTCTGAAAAAGATATTTGAAGTTCGTGAAGCTGGAACTTTTCATCAAGAGGAACATAGCCAACCAATCATTACCCATAGTAATTTTACCATTGATTTTACAGTGACACATATTGCTGATCACTCGATTGATCCGACAATTTCATTGGTTGTTCAGATACCAGAAGTGGAGGGGGATCATTTGTTATTGAAGTTGAGTACAAATGATGGTCAAGCATTTGGGCCGTTGATTGTAGGTGAAAATCGACCGGAAGCGATCACATTAGAACCGTTCTTAAAAGATCCATTAGAACTTTTCTTAAAAGGTGAATTCGCTGGATCGATTTTCAAGAAACATGAAACAGATTTTAGATTGACTTATACTTTGACAGCAAAAGGAGACGTGGATTAATGGAAATAGGGATGAATAAACGAAAGAAAACTCTGATTATTATATTGGTAAGTCTATTATTACTGATTAGTGGTTGGCTGATTTATCGATATTACTTTCAAAAAACACCTGAACCAGTGACACTTGTCAGCGGGGAATTCCTTCCAGATGGAAAAGATGCGCAACGAATCTCAGAAGAAGAGTTGTTAGAATTATCGCAAACAGCAGTTGATAGAAGTAAATTCAATCTAATGATTTCACCAGAGGCGACGTTTAATCACCGAACGCTGCAAGGTGAATTGATGATCAAGAACCCACTTGAAAATGGCCATCCCATCAATGTGGAAATACGAAAACAGAGTAATGATGAACTTGTTTATACATCTGGCGCAATCCAGCCAGGGTATGAAATAAAAGAGGTAACACTTGAACAGTCACTGGAGAAAGGAGAACATCCATCTGTAGCAATGTTTAGCTTATACGATCCAGATACGAATCAGAAAAAAGGACAAGTAGCAGCTGGAGTAACACTAGTCATCGAATAAAAAATACATTAGATAGGGGAATATTAGGATGAAAAAGAAATTATTAGCAAGTGTATTCGTTTTAGGAACAACTGCGGGAGCGTTTGCACCAACGACGATTTTAGCATCGGATGTTATTGGAGAACCAACGGCAGATATTCAAATTAACGGTTCTTTGGGGTTGGACAATACAGATCCTGAAGAAGAAATCGAAGAAGGTGATACAAATTGGATCAATGTCACACTGGACACTGCGACAATTTTTTATAATCTTGCAGGCACAACCAGCATAAATTCACCAACCTACAATATCGCCAATAATTCTGGTCGACCAGTAGCAGTGTCTGTTAAAAATTTTGCAAGCAATTCTGGCGATTATTCCGCTATCTCTGCCTTAGATATTGTTTCGCCATCACCTTTATCAGCGTCAAGAAGATTGATCGCCAACGGTCAACTGCAAGATTTCACACCTGAATCATCCGGAGTGATATTCACTTTAGCAAATCGTGAGGGGAGATTGACAGCTACTGGTGATACATCAAACCCGACCTCTACTACTTTTAGCTATAGTGGTGCTGTCACATCAGCTAATATTTCAGAAGCAAATCCATCATTTACACTGACACTTCAATTAGACGCCGTGAACTTTTAATCCTAAGTTAGAGGAGATACTATGAGTACTACGACGATTGAATTGAATGGGAGGCTAGGTGTAGAAACACCGACACTTGCACCAGTACCCGAAGAATCGCCTACAACCGAAAGAAATCAGGTGGCCCGTACAGAAGTGAAGGTGGTTCAACCAATGCCACAGACAAATGATCAAACAGGTATATATCTTTCACTTTTAGGATTCGTGTTGATTTTTATGATCGTAGGGGGATTGTTTCTGAGACATCAATTGGACAATACTTGATTCAAGAAATAAAACTTACAAAACAAATCCTTAAAAATCCAAATCATTAGGTATTGAGAAGGTTTTAAGTAAAAAGAGCAGAAAGAAGATTAACATCTCTTTTCTGTTCTTTTTTCGTCATAGAAAAGACCTTAGGGCGGTCACATGCTTGCTTCAATTGAAATGTAAACACTATTGAAAACCTGTTGTGAATAGAGCGATTCCATATATCGAAAACAGCCATTCATTCGTAACGTTTTATTTTAATTTGAATAAAAGATATCGTACTAGTAACATATCGTACTGATTTGAATTCTCCCAATGACAAAAATCGGTTGACTCGATAGATAGATTTCATGCGGCACTTATTACATAAATAACCTTGGAAAAAATGAGTCTCATCTATGAGACTAAAAAATTATTTGTTATTTTTTGTATTATTTTGACCATCCATAAATAGTGATCAAGTGTGAATGGTTCGGCTGTTTAGCTAAAATAATACCTCTCTTAACATTTTTATAGAGGGAAATTAATTTTTTGTTGTTTATATAACAATCGTTTTCAGCGTTTTGCCATAGAACATGTTTTGACTATAAATAAAGGAGTGTAGTATCATTATTTTGCAATCTTTTTATAATCTAATTTTAATCAATATAGATAAGCACGAAAAACAAGTAAAAATTTACTAGATTATTGTTCGTGATCTAATTGTCTATAAAGGGCAAGGCTTGCTTGAATCAATATGAAGGTTTTCATATGACTATTATGATCAAAATAACTCAAATAAATAAAATCAAGATTATCAGCGGGAGGAAATTGTCAAAAAAAGGGGAATAGGTGAGTTGCTACAAAGGGAATCGGCTTTAGATGGATGAAGAGTTGTGACAGAATTGTCCACAAAAATGATTGAAAAAATATTATATGTTCATCAAATGAATAAAATGTGCGTCATCTATTAATTGTTACAGTGATTCTTCAAGGGATTTCCTTTTAGAGAAGCCATTGAAACTCTATTTAAGAGTGCATTATTCAGAATTTAGTCATCGAAGACATGGAGTCAGCTGAGAATTTTAGTATCAATTGACTTCGCGATGATCTGAGACAAACAGTAGGAAAAGGAGGTCGTTATGAAAAAAATATCACGTTTACTTATTGTTGTTTCTATTATTTGTTTTACTAGCTCAACGATGAGTCATCATTTTGCTCTAACGGAGACATTTGAAAGCGACAAACCATTAACAGTAAACAATTCGGAAAGTATAAGCTCGGATGATTCATTAAATATACCAACAGAAGATGATAGCTGGTCGTATGAAGAAACAAACGAAGGCCCTACAGACGCTCAAAAAAACTTTTCCGATAAAAACGATGAGAATGTTATACCAGAAACATTTTTAAATGATAGCTCTGATCAGCCAATTACTGCCCATGCAGGAAACGGAACTGAGATTGATCCTTATTTGGTAGGTTCTCAGGCCGAAATGATCAGCGCTTTGGCTATGATTCAAAATGATCCTGGTACTGGGACCTATTATATTGAGTTAACGGGCAATATTATTTATGAAGGAGCCACCATTGTTTTTAATATTTACAAAGACGTAGTAATTGATGGGAAAGGCTATTATGTATTGCATGATAATGTCAGCCCTTCTAGAGCTGAAAGATTATTCAATGTGGCTGTGGCAGGATTAAGTGTTACACTCAGGAACATGAATATTGGCAGTGATACACTGATGGATGGTAACGGTATACTTTACAACAAAAACCCCTCTCGTTTGATCTATAGAGAAAGTGTCAGTCCATCTTCTATTTATGATGTATCTGTAATTATTGAAAATATCAATTACTATGGAACAGTCTATTTTGATGTGATTTACGCAGCAAGAGTGACATTTAAAGGGCATAATTCATTTAGAAATGCGGGAAGATTTGTCATCAACCAGCAAGTATTCTTTGCGGAAAATTCCACAACTGCAATTTATGCGATGCAACCTTCAAGTTCTATGATAGATTACTGTTTTTACCTGAGTAATTCTAGTTTAAACGAACCATTTGTCATTGACAGAAATGCCGAATTATCCATAGTAACACCTACTCCTAAAGCAATATCTGCAATAAATTCTATTAGGATGGATATAAGAACCGAGGCGAGACTATTTGTTTATACGACGCACCCGACAGCTATTTCATCCTATATGATTTATCACACTCAATATTCTAGTGCTGTTGGTACAATGATACTAGTTGGACCAAACGCTACTGTCGTACATGAGAGTCAAACGATGATCGGCAATTCTTATACATTTATGGCTGATAAACCGAAGTATATCCTTTTTAGAGCAGCAGCAAGACAAACATTAACTGGAAGAGGGATATTTGCAGTTAATCGACTTGATACAGCAAGTGAATTTGGTGGTCATTACCAAGTTAGCTATAGGGTCGCCAATACTCAACTTGGCAATTTAAGTGTATTTCCAAATACCACAGTATCGAGGGATTTAACTACTGTCTATAGTGGTGGTTCAGGCACTTATGATATTATCTATCAGCCGAATTTTGTGATTGACGAGATTCAAGTAGAACCAGAGGTGGGTATAGATATAAGTAATTTAACCACTACCATCAATACAACGATTCCGCCTGAGCGACCGCTAACAAAGCACGATTTCAAATTAAGTAAGCAACGGTTGTGGACAGGTAGTTCAGTCAATAATCAAACAGCACAAACTCAAATCAACAATGCTACCCTTACAACGAATGGAATGGTTGCTGTTCGATCTTCACCTACTGAAAGCTTATGGCAAGAGCAAAAACTTTATGCTGGCACCTATTATGTCTACGTGAAAGTAACTGGTCAACTACATGAAAATCCTGAACTAGCACATTTACCAAGTGAAAGCTTTTGGTATGAAGTCGTTATCGAGGTGCCAAAAAGTCCATTAAATGTCGAAGTTCCTTTAGAAAAAATTTTTAAAATTCGTGAAGAAGGGCAATTTGATACGATTGCATCCTCTCAACCGATTATCAGCCACAGTAATTTTCCGATCAATTTAACGGTAACCGAAGTCGTGGAACATGCCACAGCTTCACCTGTGACATTGGTGAATGAAATTCTATCTGGCGCAAACAAACAGCTACGTTTGCACTTAGGGACGACGAATAACCAAGATTCTGGTTCTCTAGTTGTGGGACTGAATCAAGCGTCTCCCATTGAAATACTCCCATTTTTAGATAATCCGTTGCATTTGTATCTCAAGGGAGAATATGCTGGGTCACTCCAGCAAAAACATGAGGTCAGCTATTCATTTGTTTATCAGTTGACCGCGAAATAATCAAGCAAAAATGAGCAGATGATCAGTCGAAACGTTTGATTTTTATAGATATAAGGGGAACATTTAAAGCTGGTTATCTTTGAATAGAGAGAGGTAAGGAATATTATGGAGACAAATATAGAGTTAAAAGGCGAATTAGGTATCGTGGATAGTCGACCGCCGACTGAAGAAAGTAAACCACCCCCTGGAGAAAGTCAGCCATCAACAGAGGAGAGTAGTTCTTCTGAGGAGCGCACATCAACGACGGATTCAACGAGGACAGATGAGCAACTTGAACAAATAAACGATACAAACACAGCAATTCGAACAGATATCCAAGGGAGTACCCAAATACCGATCAAAGTCGAAACGCAAACGATTGATTATTTTCCAAAAACCAATGAACAATCGGAACCTTTAGTTGTGACGTGGGTAGGTATTTTCCTTGTGTTTGCTGTGATCAGCTATCGAATTATTGATCGTAAAATGAACAAATGATTTAGTGGAGACAGCGATTGAAACTGAACTGATTTTTTAGTTATTTATGTCATCGCTTACAGGCTGGTCATCATTAAACTGAATAATGAAGTGAATAACTAGTGAAGAGTATCAGGAGTTTTCAGATAAAAAAGGGTGAACTGGCTTATAGTAAGCGTTGAACTCTCTATGAATCAATAAAAAAATCTCATACATGGAGGTAAATATGAAACAACATAAAAGGTGGCTTATCTATTGGACATTTTTGTTGTTCACTCAACTATTATTTTTGAATCAATTAGTTTACGCTGAAACTGATTTAGTAGATGGAAAAACTGAATCAAGTATTGTACAAAGCGGACAGAGGGACCCTGATCTTTTGGGAAGTGATCGCAATTCAGTAAATGATAATGGAGAAGGGACTCTATCAGAATCTAATCAAGTGGCTAGAGCATATGGTGGAAGTGGGACAGAAACCGATCCTTATACAGTAGCTTCCCGAGACGATTTGATTGCTGCGTTAAATGCGATAAATACCGATGCCGGTAGCGGACCTTATCATATTAAATACACTGCTAATATTCTTTTTTACGCTTCAGGTGTCCATGATATTCATAAAGATATCATCATTGACGGGCAAGGGTTTTACATGCATTCTTCCAATGCCAACCAAGGATCTTATCTCTTTCGAGTGCAAGTCCCAAACGTAAATGTAACCATCAAAAATCTTAATTTTGGTAAAAAGGGCTATCTAATTCCTGGAGGGTCAGAGATAAGTTTGCTTCCTACATCTGGAATATTGACTTCTGCTAATGTGTCCATTCCGTTTCATTTAAGTGTAGAAAATATTACGATTTATACAAATTATGGTGGTCGTCGATTTTTTACTAACAACCAAGAATCTACAATTACTTTTTACGGAGAAAATATAATCACTATTGATGGTTCTTTTCTTCCAATCTATAGTTCGATGATCGACATGTGGCATGTGACATTTGCAGAAAATTCTAAAACGTATCTGATTTCTGATGATAGACTCGTTAATTCAGCGATATTTAGTACTCAATTAGCAACCGGTCAAAGTTCGGCTGATCAAAGATTACAAATTCAACTAGAAGATCGTTCGGAAGTAATCATTAATGCCAATATTCCTCAGTTAGGCATTACCCCTGTGGGATATGATCTATTTATAGGAGAAGGCAGTAAGCTAAGTTATGAAAGTGAGGGGTTAATGGAATTTGGGTTTGCCAAGCAGTCTTCAACCACGGTGTCGGAGATAAATGTTGCTAAAGATGCACAGTTGACTTTCAGCACTTACTCCACGTTTAATCCCCTTCTAACGCCTAGTTCTAAAGTCTTGTTTAATGTGAATGAGCCTGAATTGATCAGGTTCAAAAAAAGAAGTACGTCAGTAACTAGTTCAATTAGTAGTGGAATAGAAAAAATTCAAATCAACCGTTTAGATGGGCAATCTGGAGAAATCGGTGGCTATCAATTCAATGCGCAGGATCGGTATAATCAACCGATTTCGAAAGATATTGCGACAGAACAACTTGTTGATTTGTATACGCTTGGTATAACGAATGAAGTGATTTACCAAAAAAAATTCGATATTCCAACAGTTGAGACTAGTCCAGAGGTTGATTTAGATGTGAGTGAACTGACCACGACAATTGAGACGGTGACACCAAGCAACCGCCCGTTGACGAATCATCAATTTATACTGAGTAAAGAACCGCTTTGGTCAGGGATGTCCATCAACACAGAGGCGGCTCAATCGCAGATTACTAGTACTACCCCTGCAACTAGTGGTGTAGTAGCAATTGAAACTTCAGAGACTGAAAGAACTTGGAAACAAGAAAAATTACGCGCTGGCACCTACTATGTCTATGTGAAAGTAACAGGAATCATGCAAGAAGATCCAGAACTTCAGAAATACTTAAGTCAAAGTTTGTGGAAGGAATTCGTAGTTGATGTGCCTAAGAGTGTGCTGAGTGTGGAAGTACCTTTGGAGAAATTCTTTACTGTCCGTGAAGCAGGAGAATTTGATGAACTGGCCGCCGCCCAACCAATCATCAGCCATAGTAATTTTCCAATCGGTTTTTCAGTGACTGAAGTAATTGACCATTCAATTGAAGAAACGCCAGTGACTTTAGTGAATAATGTAGTGCAAGACGCCCATAAACATTTACGTCTTCATTTAGCAGCGACAAATGGGCAACATTCTGGGCCATTGATTCTTGGTGAAAATCAATCAGATTCAATTGAAGTATTGCCTTTTCTTGAGAATCCCTTAAAACTATACCTTAAAGGAGAATATTCTGGTCCCATGACGGATAAACATGATGTGAGATACCGGTTCATCTACAAACTAAGCGCTCAAAGTTGAACTTAGTAAATAGATGTTGCCATGTACGGAAGAAGCGGTGAACGCAGCTTGTTATTAATTTGAAAACTAAATAAGGGATGTTTTAGGAGAGGGATCTTCAAACGAAAGCCAGAAAATCTAAAAATGGGCATATTTTAGATTTTCTGGCTTTTTTAGGATGACAAAGTAGAACAATAGACCAGACTGCTTTTTTGACCTTTTTCTGACATGATACAAGGGTTCTTTATTCATTTATGAATGGTCAAAATGGACGCCTTTTGAAATTCTTCAAAATTTTGTAAAACCGATGGTTAGACGTATATTAAAGTAGAATATTTCTTTTTTATTCTAGGTTCTTCACAAGATATAAACAAGCTTTCACAAGAAGATTCCCTTTATTGAACCGCATGATAATGCTATAATTAGAAGGATTGATAATAGAAAGGATGTTGTGAATGTCATCCAAAGAAAACTTATTAAAGGGAATGAACCCTCGTCAAAAAGAAGCGGTTCTACATACGGATGGCCCGCTTTTATTGATGGCTGGCGCCGGTAGTGGGAAAACCCGCGTTTTGACGCATCGAATCGCTTATTTGATTGAAGAAAAAGAAGTGAATCCGTGGAATATCTTGGCGATCACCTTTACCAATAAAGCGGCGAAAGAAATGAAAGAACGGGTCAATGCTATTTTAGAAACAGGCGGCGAAGATGTTTGGGTATCTACCTTTCACTCCATGTGTGTCCGTATTTTAAGACGTGATGTGGATTATATCGGGTATAACCGAAACTTTACGATTATTGATTCTTCCGAACAATTATCGTTGATGAAACGAATTTTGAAGGAACTGAATATCGACCCTAAAAAGTACGATCCAAGAAGCCTTTTAGGTTCGATCTCGCAAGCAAAAAATAGCTTATTGTCACCAGAGGCTTTTGCCAAAATGCAAGGCAGTTACTATGAAGAAATTGCTGCGAAATGCTATGCAGCATACCAGAAGGAACTCCAATACAACCAATGTATGGATTTTGATGATCTGATCATGAATACGATCCGTTTATTTGATGAGCATCCAGATTCATTGACGTATTACCAAAACAAATTCCATTACATCCATGTAGATGAATATCAAGATACGAACCATGCACAATATACGTTGGTCAATCTATTAGCCGGACGTTTCAGAAATCTTTGCGTAGTAGGAGATGCAGATCAAAGTATTTACGGTTGGCGTGGAGCAGATATGCAAAACATCTTGGACTTTGAAAAAGATTATCCAGATGCTGCGGTGATCTTGTTAGAACAAAATTATCGCTCAACAAAAACAATCTTGAATGCAGCGAATCAAGTCATTGAAAACAACAGCAATCGCAAACCCAAAAATCTATGGACTGAAAATCAAGATGGGAATAAAATCACCTACTATCGAGCAGACAATGAACGTGACGAAACACGTTTTATTGTAGAAAGAATGCAAGAAGAGATCCAGATGAATCGTCGGAATTATGGAGATTTTGCTATTCTTTACCGAACAAATGCCCAATCGCGTGTCATGGAAGAAACCTTACTGAAAGCCAATATTCCGTACAAAATGGTTGGAGGTCATAAATTCTATGATCGAAAAGAAATCAAAGATGTTTTGGCGTATCTTAATGTGATGGCTAATCCTCAAGATTCACTGAGTTTTGAGCGGATCGTCAACTCACCAAAACGTGGCATTGGACCAGGATCGGTGGAAAAACTCCGTAGCTTTGCCACGATGCACGAATGGCCATTGCTAGAGGCTGCAAGAAATGTTGAATTAGCGAACATCGGTGGAAAAGCCGGAACACAATTAGGCTCTTTTGGCGAGATGATGCACCAATTGACTGAAATGATCCCTTATTTGACCGTCACAGAGTTAACCAAAGAAGTGTTAGAGCGTAGCGGCTATTTAGATGATCTAAAAATCCAAAATACCTTAGAATCACAAGCACGTATCGAAAACTTGGAAGAGTTTTTGACCGTGACACAAGAATTTGATAAACAATTTGAAAAAGAAGGATTAGATAATGCAGAATCACCAGAAGACAAATTGACCGTATTCTTGAATGATTTAGCGCTTGTTTCAGATCTGGATAATTTAGAAGAAGAAACGAAACAAGTAACATTGATGACATTACATGCGGCTAAAGGATTAGAATTTCCAGTGGTATTCTTGATTGGTTTAGAGGAAGGGGTTTTTCCGCTTTCACGTGCCTTGATGGAAGAAAGTGAATTGGAAGAAGAACGTCGATTGGCTTATGTGGGGATCACCAGAGCCGAAGAAGCATTGTTTTTAACAAATGCCTTTTCGCGAACGTTGTATGGACGCACGCAGTACAATCGCCCATCACGTTTCTTAGAAGAAATTGATCAAGAATTATTAGACATCCATGGCATGCGTCCAACACCGAATGCGTCTCAACCGTCACCTTTTCGTACGAATAACGCGACACCTAAGTACCAAGAACCAACAAAAGCAGGTGTTTCAGCAAAAGTCGCTACAGGTGGTGAAACAGGTGGTTGGAAACCAGGAGATAAAGTCAAACATAAAAAATGGGGACCAGGAACAGTGGTTAGAGTAAGTGGTGACGCAAAAGATCTTGAACTTGATATTGCTTTTCCAAGTCAAGGAGTCAAGCGTGTATTAGCCGCTTTTGCACCAATCGAAAAAGTTTAGTTCAATAGGGGGAGAAAAAGATGGAACACGAAATGACGATCGATGAAGCAACAAAAAAAGCAGAAGAACTCAGAGTGCAGTTAGATCGTTGGTCTCGTGAGTATTATGTGTTGGACCAGCCAACAGTAGAAGATTATATCTACGACAAAACCTATGCCGAATTAGTGGCGATCGAAGAACAATATCCAGACCTGATCACCGCAGATTCACCGACACAACGAGTAGGTGGAAAGATTCTTTCAGCATTTGAAAAAGTCACACATGACATTCCATTATATAGTTTGAACGATGTCTTCAATAAAGAAGAACTATTAGCATTTGATCAACGCGTCCAAAAAGCAATCGGCCATCCAGTCGATTATTGCTGTGAATTGAAAATCGATGGTTTATCGGTATCCTTGCGTTATGAGAATGGCGAGTTTGTTCGGGGAGCAACTCGTGGGGATGGTTCTGTCGGCGAAAATATCACGGAAAATCTGAAAACTGTACGCTCTGTTCCAATCAAATTAAAAGAACCAATGAGTATTGAAGTGCGTGGCGAATGCTTTATGCCAAAACGTTCATTTGTAAAATTGAACCAAAAAAATGAAGAAGAAGGTAAACCAGTCTTTGCCAATCCCCGCAATGCTGCAGCGGGTTCCTTGCGCCAGTTAGATTCCAAGATCACAGCAAAAAGAAATCTTGATACGTTCTTATATACCGTAGCCGATTTTGGACCAATGCAAGCCACTACGCAATACGAAGCGTTAGAAGAATTAGACAAGATCGGTTTCCATACGAACCATGAAAAACGGCTTTGTCACTCAATCGAAGAAGTTTGGGCGTTCATTGAGGAATACCATGAAAAACGAAAAGACTTACCTTATGAGATCGACGGGATCGTTATTAAAGTCAATGACTTTTCAATCCAAGACCAATTAGGTTTTACGGTTAAAGCCCCACGTTGGGCAACAGCCTATAAATTTCCACCTGAAGAAGTAGAAACGGTCATCGAAGAAATCGAATGGACGGTCGGCAGAACGGGTGTAGTGACACCGACAGCGATCATGACACCAGTTCGTGTTGCTGGAACGACGGTCAGTCGCGCCAGTCTGCATAACGGGGATTATATCCAAATGAAAGATATCCGCTTGAACGATACTGTCCAAATCTATAAGGCAGGGGATATCATTCCAGAAGTCGCACAAGTTATTTTAGATAAACGTCCAAAAGACAGCGAGCCTTATAAAATGCCCGAACATTGCCCTGTCTGTCACAGTGAGTTGGTTCATTTAGATGAAGAAGTTGCCTTGCGTTGCATCAATCCGAAGTGTCCCGCACAAATGAAAGAAGGACTGAACCATTTCGTTTCCCGAAATGCGATGAACATCGATGGCTTAGGCCCAAGAGTCTTGGAACAGATGTACGATAAGAAACTAGTCGCTGATGTTGCCGATCTCTATAAACTAACAGAAGAAGAATTATTGACCTTAGACAAAATCAAAGAAAAATCAGCGAATAATATTTTAACAGCGATCGACAATAGCAAAGATAACTCGGTAGAACGCTTGATCTTTGGTTTAGGTATCCGTCACGTTGGCGCAAAAGCAGCGAAAATCTTAGCAGAGCATTTTGGCGATTTAGAAACGTTGAGTCGCAGCGATTTTGAATCAATCATCCAATTAGATACGATTGGGGATATTATTGCAGATAGTGTAGTGACTTATTTTGACAACGAAGAAGTCCACGAGTTGATGGAAGAGTTAAAACAAGCAGGTGTCAACCTTGAATACAAAGGGATTCGTTCGACACAGCTGAAAGAAGTAGAATCGCCGTTCAAAAACAAGACGATCGTATTGACGGGTAAACTAACTCGATTCACAAGGGAAGAAGCCAAAGAAACGATTGAGAATCTTGGCGGAAAAGTCACTGGTAGCGTGTCGAAAAAAACAGATATCGTTGTCGCTGGCGAAGATGCGGGTAGTAAATTAACGAAAGCCCAAGAGTTAGGGGTCGAGGTTTGGACGGAAGATCAAATGGCTGACGCGTTAGCAGAGAGTCATCCTGTCGAGGGAGCAGAATAATTTTTCAGATAAATTTCAAGAAAGAATTTCAGAATGCGAATTTCTTATGTTAAAATAAGAAGCAAAGTTTTCATTTAGGAAAGAAGGGGTACTATGGCGATTAGTGAAGAACAAGTAAAACATGTAGCGAAGTTAGCCAAATTGAAATTTGCCGATGAAGAGCGCGCAGGTTTTACTGACCAATTAGGAAAAATCATTGATATGGTAGAAATGCTGGAAGAAGTAGACACAGAAGGCGTACCATTTACATCAAACGTCGTTGAAACTGTCAACGTCATGCGACAAGACCGTGCACAACTAGGTTGGAGCAGAGATGAATTATTAAAAAATGTACCAGAAAAAGAAGATGGGTTCATCAAAGTACCAGCAATCATCGATAATGGGGAGGCTGGCGCATAATGACAGAATTATACAATCGTTCATTAGAAGAACTACACGACTTATTAGTGTCAAAAGAAATCACTGCACAAGACTTAGTGAGAGCTACATTTGATCGTATCAAGGATACAGAACCTGCGATTGATGCATTCATTACATTGAATGAAGAGAAAGCTTTAGCCCAAGCCAAAGCCTTAGATGAAAAAGGCATCGATGAGCATAATGTCCTTTCTGGTATCCCGATCGGTATCAAAGACAACATCGTGACAAAAGATCTTTTGACGACAGCAGCTTCAAAGATCCTTTATAATTTTGAACCGATCTACGATGCGACAGTCATGGAAAAAGTATACGAAGCAGACATGATCCCTGTTGGTAAATTGAACATGGATGAATTTGCAATGGGCGGAAGTACCGAAACTTCTTACTTCAAAAAAACAAAGAACGCTTGGGATCAAACAAAAGTACCTGGCGGATCATCTGGTGGTTCAGCCGCCGCAGTTGCCGCAGGACAAGTGCCAGTTTCTCTAGGTAGTGACACTGGTGGAAGTATCCGCCAACCAGCCGCTTTCAATGGGATCGTAGGAATGAAACCAACTTATGGTCGTGTGTCACGTTTCGGTTTGATTGCATTTGCTTCATCTTTAGACCAAATCGGTCCAATGACCCGGACAGTCAAAGATAACGCATTAGCATTGACCGCAATCAGTGGCTACGACGAAAAAGACGGTACTTCATCTGGTGTATCTGTGCCTAACTTTGCAGATGGCTTGTCTGGTGATATTAAAGGAATGAAGATTGCTTTACCTAAAGAATATTTAGGTGAAGGTGTCGATGAAGGCGTGAAAGAAGCAATTCTTAAAGCAGCTGAAACATTCCGTTCATTAGGTGCAACAGTTGAAGAAGTTAGCTTACCTCATTCAAAATATGGCGTGGCTGTCTACTATATCATTGCTTCATCTGAAGCAAGTTCGAACTTGCAACGTTTTGACGGTATTCGTTATGGATATCGTTCAGAAGATGTCAAGAACTTGGATGACGTTTATGTCAATTCACGTTCTGAAGGTTTCGGAGAAGAAGTAAAACGCCGGATCATGTTAGGAACGTTCTCATTGAGTGCAGGTTACTATGACGCGCATTTCAAAAAAGCAGGACAAGTCCGTACATTGATCAAGCGTGACTTTGAAAAAGTTTTCGCGGATTATGATTTGATCATCGGCCCTTCTTCACCAACAGTTGCGTTCGGTCTTGGTGAAAATATCAACGACCCGATCACGATGTATATGAGTGATATCTTGACGATCCCAGTGAACTTGGCAGGACTACCAGGCATGTCAGTACCTGCAGGCTTATCGGAAGGATTACCAGTTGGTTTACAGATCATCGGTAATTATTTCGAAGAGAAAACCATGTATCAAGCAGCTTATGCGTTTGAGCAAGCGACTGAGTTCCATCGTCAACAACCAGCTATTTTAGGAGGGAAAGCCGAATGAATTTTGAAACAGTCATTGGACTTGAAGTCCATGTGGAATTAAAAACCAACTCAAAAATCTTCTCTCCAGCTCCTGCGCATTTTGGTGCTGAACCAAACAGCAACACCAATGTGATCGACTGGGGATACCCTGGAGTTTTACCAGTAATGAATAAAGCCGCGCTGGAATTTGGGATGCGTGCAGCGTTAGCATTGAATTGCGAAATTTCGAAAGATACTCATTTTGACCGCAAAAACTATTTCTATCCTGACAATCCCAAAGCTTACCAAATCTCACAATTCGATCAACCAATCGGTCATGATGGCTGGATTGAGATCGAAGTAGAAGGTAAAAAGAAAAAAATCCGCATTGAACGTGTGCATTTAGAAGAAGATGCAGGGAAAAACATGCACGGCATCGGTGGTTACTCTTATGTCGATCTAAACAGACAAGGAACACCATTGATCGAGATCGTTTCAGAAGCAGACATGCGTTCTCCAGAAGAAGCCTATGCTTATTTAGAAGCTTTGCGTTCTGTAATCCAATTTACTGAAGTCAGTGACGTGAAATTAGAAGAAGGTTCAATGCGTTGTGATGCGAACATTTCTTTACGCCCCTATGGACAAGAAGAATTTGGGACAAAAGCAGAATTGAAAAACTTGAACTCCCTTTCTTTTGTCAAAAAAGGTTTAGCATTTGAAGAAAAACGCCAAGCAAAAGTATTGTTATCTGGTGGAGAGATCCAACAAGAAACTCGTCGCTTTGATGAAACGACGAATAAGACGATCTTGATGCGTGTCAAAGAAGGGTCAAGTGACTATCGTTACTTCCCAGAACCTGATATCCCAAGATTCGTGATCGATGACGAATGGATCCAACGAGTGAAAGCAAGCTTACCAGAAATGCCTGCCTCTCGTCGTGAACGTTATATTCGTGAACTGGGTCTACCAGAGTATGATGCAAAAGTATTGACACTATCAAAAGAAATGTCTGATTTCTTTGAAGCAACATTGGAAAATGGGGCAGATGCCAAACAAGCATCCAACTGGTTGATGGGTGAAGTATCAGCTTACTTAAACAGTGAAAAGTTAGAATTAGCTGAAACGAAATTAACACCTGAAAACTTAGCAGGTATGATTCTTTTGATCGCAGATGGTACGATCAGTTCTAAAATTGCGAAAAAAGTCTTTCGTGAGTTGATCATGAATGGCGGAGATGCACAAAGTGTTGTCGAAGCAAACGGTTGGGTCCAATTATCTGACCCAGCGAAGTTATTACCGATCATCAATGAAATTTTAGATAACAATCAACAATCTGTTGATGATTTCAAAAACGGAAAAGACCGTGCAGTCGGTTTCTTAGTTGGACAAATCATGAAAGCTACTAAAGGACAAGCAAACCCAGGTGTGGTCAACAAATTGCTAAATGAAGAATTAGCGAAACGATAGAGGGATGCTATGAAAAAAGCGCGTGTGATCTATAATCCGGTCTCAGGTAAAGAATTGTTAAAACGTAATCTTGCCGACATCCTCCAAGCTTTGGAGGAGTCGGGCTATGAAGCAAGTGCTTATGCCACGACTCCGGAAGAGGACTCGGCAAAAAATGAAGCACGACGAGTCGCTGAGTTAGGTTTTGATCTTGTCGTTGCTGCTGGTGGCGATGGGACGATCAATGAAGTCGTCAATGGTATCGCCTCACTGGAAGTTAGACCTAAAATGGCGATCATTCCAGCGGGAACGACCAATGACTATGCTCGCGCCTTGAAGATTCCTCGAGATAATATCAAGGCAGCAGCAGAAGTCATCAAAAAGAATCAAACAGTCAAAATGGATATCGGTCAATCCGATAATAGCTATTTCATCAATATTGCAGCTGGTGGCTACTTGACAGAATTGACCTACGAAGTTCCTTCCGAATTGAAAAGTATTTTTGGCTATCTTGCATATTTGGCAAAAGGAGCAGAAATGTTACCACGTGTCAAACCGATCAAGATGCACTTGAAGTATGACGAAGGAGAATATAATGGCAATGCTTCGATGTTCTTTTTAGGGTTGACGAATTCCGTTGGTGGATTTGAACAAATTGCGCCTGATGCAAAGCTAGATGATGGAAAATTTTCTTTGATCATTGTCAAAACGGCGAATATTTTTGAGATCCTACACATTGCGGCACTCATGCTCAATGGAGGAAAGCATGTAGATGATCCAAGGGTCATTTATACAAAAACAAGTTCCCTTTATGTTGAAACCGAAGATAATGCGAATCGTCCTGTCATGATCAATTTAGATGGCGAATATGGAGGTAATGCTCCGATGCATTTCCAAAATCTTCATCAACATATCGAGTTTTATGCAAACACAGATCAAATTCCAGATGAGGCAATCACTGGTTTTGAGGAAGAAGAACTAGAAGAAGTTAGCAAAGAATTCGTCAAAGAAGTAGAACGTTTGACGGATGAAGACATCGATGGCGATGGCAAAATTGCTGATAAGGATCAGAACTGAGCAGGATTGGACGACTATTAGAAGGAAAAAGCAATGATCATAGGATTACTTGCTTTTTCCAATAGACTGAAGAAAAAAAGGGCTGGGAATGAATGGATATCCCAGCTCTTTCCTTTGTTGAACGGACAAAATTAGAAACCATTCAAAAGAATAGGAGTAATGAAATGACACAAACAATTAAGAAAAATGAACGGTATACTGTTGATATCATCGATTTAAGTTACGAGGGGTTAGGTGTTGCGAAAATTGATGGCTATCCATTATTTATTGAAAATGCTTTGCCAGGTGAACAAGTGGAGATCCTTGTCGTAAAAGCAGGCAATAAATTTGGCTACGGTAAGGTCGAAAACTGGTTGACGACGTCACCAGACCGTCAAGAAATCACTAGTAATGTTCTGTTGCGTACAGGAATCGCTCCTTTAGCCCATTTAAGTTATGATCAACAATTAGTATTCAAACAAAAACAAGTCGAACACGTTTTAGCTAAAATCGCTAAAATGCCTGAAGTCACAGTACAACCAACGATCGGGATGGAAGAACCTACAGGATATCGCAATAAAGCACAGATTCCTGTTCGTCGCGTCGAAGGCGAATTAGTGACTGGTTTTTACAAGAAAAACAGTCATGACTTAGTGGAAATAGAAGATTTCTTCATCCAAGACCCACAAATCGATCAAGCCATCATTAAGGTAAGAGACATCTTGCAACGTTTCCAAGTACGTGGCTACAATGAAGAAAAAAATGAAGGACAAATTCGTCATATCATTGTTCGTAGAGGTCATTACACCCATCAAATGATGGTCGTTCTAGTCACTCGAAAAGAAAAATTCTTCAAAGCGAAAGAAATCGCTGAAGCCATCCATGAAGCTTTACCGGAAGTGGTGTCAGTGATCCAAAATATCAACGAAGAAAAAACGAATGTCATTTTAGGAGAAAAAGAAAAAGTTCTTTTCGGACAATCTTATATTGAAGATCAATTACTTGGTAAGACCTATCGTATTTCTTCTAAATCCTTTTATCAGGTCAATACAGTACAAACCGAAGTACTGTATCAAAAAGCGATTGAATTTGCTGAATTGAAAAATGACGATGTCGTGATTGATGCCTATTCAGGAATTGGAACGATTGGTTTATCTATCGCAGACCAAGTAGCAAGCGTTTATGGAATGGAAATCGTACCAGCAGCAATTGAAGATGCACAGTTTAACGCATTGACAAATAAAATCGAAAATGCGCATTATGAAGTTGGAAAAGCCGAAACAGTCATGAAAAAATGGCAAGAAAAAGGGATCAAACCAACTGTTTTAGTTGTCGATCCTCCAAGAAAAGGCTTGGATGCACGCTTTATTGATTCAGCGATCGAGATGGCTCCTGAACGAATCGTTTATATCTCATGCAATCCTGCAACGTTTGCCAGAGATGTGAAGTTGTTTGCAGAAGATGGTTATAAATTGGAAAAAGTCCAACCAGTTGATTTATTCCCACAAACACATCATGTGGAATGTGTCGGATTATTACGTAAAGGTTAATTGATTTAAATAGATGAGCGCAAGGCATTATATCCTATAAACTCATTTTAGAAGACGTTTCTGTCAAAAGAAACGTCTTTTTTAGGTGAGTGATAATATTAGTTATCAAGGAGAGCTCTTCTAAAAATGGTATCGTACTCAAAATATAAAAAGAAAACTTAGTTGTCACCTGAAATTAGCAACGTACATAAAATTTTCACATTCACAAAGGACTATAAACTAGACCATCACATTAAGGATGGAGGAGAGCGACTAGAAAGTCTTTATACCAATAGATTGTTGATTTTGAAAACTATCAAAAGATTTTTAAATGTTTTGGGGTCTAATCCTGAATGTACTCGATAGGTCAAAAATTTTGTAAAATAGACGATTGATACTATCCAAATTAGACTTCTTAAAAAACTTTGTGTATAAAATTTACAATCTTTAGTGGTTTTATAGATTAAAAGTATCAGCATTTTGTTGATGTTTTTTTCTGACATCACTCTTGTTAATGGTTGGAGCCATAATCACTAGCAACATTTTTGGAAGATGGATAGATTACAAGTAAATCCCTATAAAATTACCTTAATCCAAGCATTTTTTTTGCGAAAGTCTCCATTTCTTGAGCATAATCATTAAAATCCAATAGTCTAAACATATCGATAAATGAATCAATCGTGTTGAAATTTTTGACAGTAGGATCATACTTACATTTTAAGATCTCAGTAAAAATATTATATAAAATACGTTCTCTTACATAATTGATCGTGTTGAAACTTTTGAGTTCGGCTAAATAGAAGTTCATATTTTCAAGCTCGTCTCTTTCAAATTTCAACATGATAACGTTGATTATAAAGAAGCTATATAATTTGTAAAATTTAAAACTCCCTCGCACATTCCGATATTTTTTTCGAAGAATTTTTACTTTTGAAAAAATATAAGCATCATTAAAAAGGGAGAGACAGTTGGAGAATAAATTTAATTCGAATGCTCCCCATACTTCTACATCATTTAAATAGTTCTTTATAACCATAACTTCATTCTCTGTGATAATAAATTTTTCAGCCCTGATTTTTCGATATAATAATAATTTGTATTGGATGAATAAGTAATAATAATAGAAATCATTACTTTTCATGTATAGCTGATATGTATGGTTTATTTTTTCTTCTAAGTCAGTCCAGTTATACGTATAATAGGCTTTTTCTAATACTTTATTCGCTTTTTCCTTATTTGAAGCTACTGTTTGATTTGGCCATTCTTCATTAAAATGTAGTAAAAAGTAATCTTCAACAGAAATATTTAATCTGTCCAAGTACGATTGGAACAAATTCAAAGAAATATTAGTTCCAGTATTTTCGAAAGAAGAAAGAGTTGTTCGGCTACAAATCCCTTCGCTTAGAGTTCTCTGACTTATATTTCTTTCTTTGCGTAATCTTTTTATTATTTCATGATGTTTCATTGGTAACCACCTCTCTTGACGGAAATCTGTACATTCTGGAAACATTATATCATATTCTAGATATAATATTTCTAGCGATAGATATAGTATCGAATAATACATAGAAGAGCGGGGGTTGATATAAATAAAAAAGAACAATAGTTAAAACAAAGAGAGAAAAACAAAATTTATATTTTTAAGTTTCAAAAAAAAATGATGACGAATTAAAATATTGGAGGCGATTCTATGGATTCTATTTACTTTGACAACGCATCTACATCATTTCCTAAAAGTAAAAAAGTATTGGAAAGTATTTCAGATTTTATAAAAAATACTGACGGTAGTTACAATCGTTCAGAATCAACTGAAGAAAGTGATTATATCTTTGAAACTAGGAGAAAACTAACAGAGCTTATAGGAGTAAAGTATCCAACCCATATTATATTTACAAGTAATGCAACAGAAGCTCTGAATACCATTATTTTTGGATTCGTAAATAAAAACGCAAATATAGTTTCTACTGTCACAGAACATAATTCAGTAATACGTCCGTTAACCTATTTACAAAAGATTAGAAATATAACAGTTGATTGGGTTGAATGTGATCGCTATGGTTTAATCAATGTAGATGAACTAATTGATTTTATCGATGAAAAAACAGATCTTGTTATAGTGAACCATGGTTCAAATGTAACTGGTCAAGTACAACCAATCGCCGAGATTTGTAAACGTGTCAAACAAAAAGGAGATATTCCTATTTTGATTGACATGTCTCAGACCATAGGGCATATAGAAATTGATAAAAATAACCTTGAAGCAGATTTTATCGTTTTTACTGGTCATAAAGCTTTGAAAGCGTTATCTGGTATTGGTGGGTTTTATATTAACCCCAAGCATACTAGTATTTCTCCTTTGAAAGTTGGTGGCACCGGTGTTTTATCAGAACTTCTTAGTCAGCCAAGGACTCTCCCATATTATTTTGAATCAGGAACATTGAACTATCCAGGAATTTTTTCTTTGTATTGTAGTTTATCAGAAATGTCTATAGAGACTTTAAAAAATAAAAAAGAATACATATATACTCTGACGGATTATTTAATAAATAAATTAACTGATATGCATAATATTGATATTTATAGCAATGCCAATGTATTAGGTATCGTTTCTTTTAATATTAAAGGAATGATTGCTGCACGAGTTTCTAGCTTACTTCAAAAAGAAAATATTAAGACACGCTCAGGTTTACTATGCGCACCCTTTTTACACCATCATATCCATGACAATGTATATGGTTGTGTGAGGATTAGTTTATCTGAATCAAATACAAAGGAAGAGGCAGACAAACTAATAGATATCTTGGGAGGGATTTGTAACAAGGTGGGAGAATATCAAAATATTAAGCTTCCAAGGGTTTATGAATTGCCCATTCCAGAAAGGAAGTATTTCAATGAAAAATAAAACGATTGATTTTTGTACATTTTGTTCTCAGGAAAAAGATAAAATTTATATCAAAACTGAAAATTTTACAGTCTGGTTAGCTATTGGTCAAATCGTTGAAGGTTATTCACTAATTATGCCTAATGATCATTATCATTGTATTGGTGCTCTACCAGATATTTTAAAAAAAGAATATCTTCAATTAAAACAAAAAGTACGAAATTTATTAACTAAGTATTATGGGGCGTGTATTTTTTATGAACATGGACGTGTAGGTTATTGTAATGTACAACCTGGAGAGCAATTATGCTACCATAGACACTTGCATGCGGTACCTGTTGCGATTGACTTACTAGAAAGTTTTAAAGCGGATGGATTATTTCCTATCGAGTTAGAAAATGATCGTGAATTTTTCAAGGCGTATATGGAATATGGACATTATTTATATTATGAAGATGTAACTTCAAGGAAGTTTCTTGTACCAATTACGCAACCTTTACAAAGACAGTATTTAAGGTTTATAACTGCAATAAAAATTGGAAGACCAGAATTAGCAAACTGGCAAGAATTTCCTGAGTGGAATAAATTTTACTCAGCGAAGAAAAAGTTAATTATAGGTGAAAATAATGAATAAACTAATTAGAACCAAATTAAGAGAAAAAATACTTGAAACTAATCCAAATGCTAAATTCATTGATTTAACGTCTATTGAAGTAGAAAGTGAACTTAAAAAAAAGCTATTAGAGGAAGTACAAGAATTTATTGAGGCTAAAAGTGTGTATGAAAAAAATGAAGAGATGGCAGATATTCTAGAAGTAATCGACGCATTTTATAGTTTTGACTTATTAAAGAAAGAACATGTATTGCACGCTAAAACTAAAAAGTACGAAGAACGAGGTGGGTTTAATGAAGGAATATATTGGAAACAGTAATATCCATTCCTTTGTAACTGTAGCAATGAACAAACCGAAAGAATTGAATAGATTATTGGAATATATCGAGAAGCTTATTCGCCCTGATCTTTACCAATTTGAATGGATTATTGTAACAAATGACTCAATTTCAACTAGTTCTATTCCAAATGTATCAATTTATGAACATGCACAAGGAAATATTTCTCAATTAAGAAATTATGGGGCTGATTTTGCAAAAGGAGAATTTATAACTTTTCTAGACGTAGATATGATATTTAAGCAAGATTTTTTTGAAGAAATTATTCTTAAATTGAAAAAAGTTACAAATAAAACTGTGCTTTTACATTATATTTATGGGTTTAATGTAGAAGATACTCTACCTAATCGATCTATTTTTGAAAAAATATCTCCGATGAATGTTGGGCAGTTTTTAAAAACATATGAGGACGTCTGGAGTGATTATAGAAAAGATGTTTTTCAACTGTATAAAGATGATCTCTCAACGTTGAGAGCTCCATGGGTATATGGATGGAGTGGTGCTTTCACATGTAATAACTCCGAATTTATGAAAGTGAAAGGATTTGATGAATCGTTTAATGGTTGGGGAGCAGAAGATACGGATTTGTCTTATCGATTATTTCTAAATAATAACACTTTTATAATTTCTGAAAAATCTCCGGTTATTCATTTTCCGCATCCAAGTAAGTCAAAAAACATTTCTAAGGAGTATTTTAATAATAGGTGCAAACTTTTTATGAAGAATCCAGCAATAGAAAGTGAATTATATAAATACATTACTGGGATAAATTTGAATAACGTTCTCAATAAATTAGAAGTAACTGTTATTTGTTCGATGTCACCAGTTTATGCTCACCATGACTTGAGTGCTATCAAGTCAAAAATGAAAAGCAATAATTTATTCATAGGGACTGACTCACTTGGCATATTAAAACAGTTATTGCCCCAAGAAATACTAGTATGGTCCGATAGGTTTGAGCAAGTTGTGAATAAACACCTTTCGACAATCAAGACGACTAAATATTTTGGTGTTTCTACAAATTACAAGGATAACTATTTTGATTGCGTATTTCTTTTTGACGCAGGAATTTCTATATTTCCAACTTTGAAAAAAAGAATTTTTATGGAAGCATATAGAATTGGAACTGAAGTGTATCTTGTTAAAGATCCTTTGTTTTATCCATTGGAAGAATTTAAATTAGAAATGACTGAATTTCAAAATAACGAAATAATAAATATTGAAATTTGAGGAGGCCTTTGGATGGGCTTAGCATTATGTTTAATGATGAAAAACGAAGAAGAATATTTAGATGATTTTTTTCGAAACTGCTTTGCTGATGCTATTTATGTACTTGATACGGGATCAACTGATCAATCAATTCAAATTGCGCAAAAATATACAACTAATATTTATAGTAAGCCTTTTAATAATGATTTTTCAGCTATGAGAAATTATTTGCTAGAGAAGGTAGAAGAAGATTGGATATTATTCTTGGATGCAGATGAGTTACTATTGGAATCGGATTGGTACAAAATTAGACATTTTATAAAAAGTAATAGTGATGATAGCAATACTGGTGGCTATAGATTTTTAAGGTATAACTTTTTTGGAACAGGTGGGTGGTACTCTGACTCAATGGTAAAATTGTTTCGGAATCATTGTGGATTTAAATATTATAAAAAAGCCACTGAAAAAATAGAACCATCAATTAAATGTAAAGGGTTTAGTGTTGCCGATATTCCTATTACACTCAATCATTTAGGCCACCTAAGACCCTTCAAAGAACGACAAATGAAAAATGAAAAGTATATTCAAATAATGAACGAGCAAATTTTGAATAACCCAAAAGAGACACTAGCGAAATCTTATTTGGCAATCATACAAAGAAATGCAGGAAAACTAAAATTAGCAAAGAAGAATGCACAAGAAGCAGCAGAAGCTAATCCAGATAGTGAAATTGCTCAACTCTTTTTAGGATATATTTTTAGAAGTGAAAATGACATTCAACGATCAAAAAAACAATTTCAAAAAGTACTAATCATTAATCCTAAGAATACTAGGGCTCTAAATTCATTAGGAATAACAGAACTCTGTTGTGGGAATTATGAAACTGCTAGGGAATTTTTCGAGAAAGCATTTGAAATTTCACCTCTGTGTATACACATATATATAAATATAGGGCTAACCTACTTTTTTTCCGAGAACTATTTTCAAGCACTCTCATTTTTTAAGCGTGTGCTTGAGATCAATCCATATTTTGGTATCGCTACGACTCAAGGGATATTAGAAATGGACTTTTACAAGTCCCATTATTATGAAACAATTCCCAATTATTGGGGAGTGAGAACGTATATTACAATTTGTGAAAAGGAGTTAGGGAATGATGGATTCTATTTTTTTTATAAGTGACATCGATGGAACAATCTATAGAGAGAAAAAAGTAACAGAAGAGGAATTGTTCTTTTTAAGTTCTGTATCTAAAAGGCATCCAATTGTTTTGGCTACAGGAAGAAATTACGCAATGTTCCATCGTTTTATACAAGAATATAACTTTGAATATGAATATTGTATACTTAATAATGGTGCTTTAGTAATGGATAAACACGGTTCCATACTTTTAAGTTTAATTATGAAAACTAGTATGATATTACCGATAATTCAAAAAATGTTAGTAAAAAAAGAGACCATTATCAATATTACATTTAGTCATCTTCAACAGAATATTTTTTTAGAAGGAATCCATAGTAATAATTTTTTGAAAAGAACATCCAATACCCCTTTAATAACAAACTCTGTTACTTTAGAAGTCAATGGTTATAAAGAATTAAGCAGTGAAATAGATATTTTCACAAAAGCTATAGAGAGGACAGGCTTTCAGGTGAATAAAAATAAAAAATACATTGATATTTCACCACTTGGGAGTGGAAAGGCTAGTTCCGTTATTTGTTTAGGAAATTTAGTCGAAGCTGATGTCAGCAACTCAATCATTGTTGGAGATGAATTAAATGATAAAGAGATGCTTATGCTTACTGAAAAATCATATTGCATGGTTAATGGAAATAGTGAGTTATTTACTGTAGCAAATAATATTATTAGTTCACTCACAGAAATCTCCTTAAAAAAGGAAGAACAAAATGAATAAAGTATATAGTACGATTGAAAATAATTTACTTTTAAAAATATTGCGAAATAGTTTTATTTCATTGATGCCAATTACGATTATCAGTTCATTTTTTATTCTGATAGTGAATTTTCCTATCCCAACTTTTACTAAATTTATGGAAAAAAATTTCAATGTATTATGGATGACTGCCCTTCCTTCAATTCCCAATGCTTTTAATAATCTGATAGGTTTGTTTATTTTAATATCGATTGCCTATAATTATTGTAAAATAAAAAAGAAAGATTATATACTGTACATCACATCAACAATATTCGCTTATTTTATTTTTTTGCCGCTTGAATCCCCAGATCAATTGATCGATTCACTTGGATCACAAGGTATATTCTTTTCGATGCTTTGTGCTCTTATGACATGCGGTATATTAACTGTAAGTTTTAAAAAGAAAAAAAAGATAAATCTACATTCTTCTGTTCCAAGAGAAGTAGCAGAAAGCTTTGAATATTTGTTACCTTTCCTTACGACCACGGTAGTATTATTTTTTATAAAATTAGTCTTAGTAACTTTAAAAATAGACAATCCATCTAGTATGATCAATGGATTAATCCAAGTACCGATCACGAATTTAGGTAGTACTCTTCCAGCAGTTATCATAATTAATCTAGGAATTACATTGTTATGGTTTTTTGGGTTTAATGGGAGTTATCTATTCAATTCAATAATGAATCCGATTTATTTTTCATTAAATATGGAAAATCTTTTGAGTATAACCAAAGGAGAAGTTCCTAAAAATATTATTACTGGAACGTTCCAATCTTTATTTATTAATTTTGGAGGAAGCGGAAGTACCTTTGCATTAATTCTAGCAATACTATTCTTCTCAAAGAACAGTGAAAAAAAAAGTATAGCAAAAGTATCATTTATCCCAGGTTTATTTAACATAAACGAGCCAATAATTTATGGCCTTCCGATTTTACTAAACTTTAGAGTATTTTTCCCATTTATTCTTTGTCCAGTAGTCAACACAGTCATAGCTTATTTTTCTATGAGTGTAGGAATTGTAGCGAAAACAAATGGCATCCAAATTCCATGGACGACACCACCTATTATTTCTGGATTCTTAGCCTCTGGAGTTTCTGGAGCCTTTCTGCAAATGGCTTTGATTGCATTGAACATCATGATATATGCACCGTTCGTAAGGACTAAAAATAAAGGAACTTTGATTGGGTAGGCACGACAGATTTGCTGTACTCTCATTCGTTCTAAACTAAGCCTGTTTTAAAATTTCCAATTCTCTTTATTTCATGTTTAATCATAGTCTTACTGAACATCGGCGCTACTCTAGATGAAAGTGCAGTGATTTTTGGTGGTTGTATTTTTATCGTTTGCGCAGAGTGATTTTACCGTTGATCCCTGGAAATTCTGCCATTGGTGCTTTACTTGTGTTTGTCCAAGCAGTTTAAGCGTATCGCACACTGCAACGATCGGCCAAAGCATTGGCTTCTCTATTTGTTACGGCGATTCACCATCATGTAACCATTGCACCAATCAACGTCAACACAGCAGCAAGTTAGTGATCTTCATCTGCTTTTTGTATTAGGTTTTTATAATGAGAAAAGCTATGTGATCTTAACCTGTGATGAACATACAAACATCGTACGTTTTTATGATGAAAAGCATAAAGAAATCAATAAGTATGAATTTTTTAAGTAAAAATGTGGTACAATAGCGAAGTGTTTATCACAGTAGCGAAAAAGTGAATAGAGTAAAAGAGGGAAACAGATGAATTCAAAAGAGAAAATGCTTGAAATAATCAAAAAGAAACAAGGTGGCGGTCGAGTTGAAAAGATGGCTACGCCAAAGAATGATCGTAGTAACATGAGAAAAGGACCTAAAATCTATAATAAATAATGAACGACTGGTATATATCAGCTGAATTATTTGTTGTTATAAACTAACACTAGTGAGTAATCACTGGTGTTTTTTTGTCTAAAAACGAAGAAATAGGTCTCTAGTAAAATAAACCTCCAAACAAATATAAAGAATTATTGGGAAAAAAATCAGAAAAAAACCTGTTTGATAAAAATACATAAGCTATTTTTATTTTTATAAAATCACATTAAAGAGAACGTTGGAAAACGATAGTTATTGTTATTTTATATCGTTTTGGTTTTTAGAATATAATAACGATTAAATGAAAAATACATTAAATAGCTTTTTTAATAATGTTTTTATGCATATTTTTATGATTTTTTATAAAAAATTCATTTTGGAGAAAAAAGTGTATTTAGAAATTGGTTATTTAATGTTAAGGTATTTAGGAAGATAGCTACGAGTAAATATAACGGAATCCTTTTTTGTTTTACGATTGGGTCTCTCTTTTTTCAATAAATTATTTGATGATAATGAATTAGGAGGAAAAAAAATGGAAGAATATTTCTCAATAATTCCTGAATAATTAAATGAGAAATCAGGCTGAATAAAAAGCCAAGTTGAAGAAAGGCTCTTAAAAAATAAATCGAATGAACTAGATACACAATCTGCTGGAAACGACAAAAGAAATTATTTTAAAAAATTGTATGACTTTATTTAATTTTTTTAATGTCATGTGGTTCATTACAGTTGTATCGATCGGATCTTTTAGAAATAGTTTTTTTAAGGTCTCGATTTTAGTCAATACATCTATGGGGATTTACCAAGAAATCAAAGTAAAAAGGACGATTGAAAGACTTAGTGTTTTAAAGCAAGATCATGTGCCTGTTTTGCGAGAAGGGAAAAAGCAACGATAAAAAATTGAAAAGTCCAACGGTTTCGATTCTTATGAAAAAGAGGGCTTAGCAATATTAGAAATCCTTCCTAATATCAGAATGTTTGATGAGCAAGGCGCTGAACGGAGATTGAATTTACCGTTGTTTGAGAAAAACATAGTTTGCATCCTGGAGTATACGTAAAAGCGGAGGCAAGTAACGTGGTGATCGTAGATCCAAAAGATGTACCTCCAGAAGTGAAAAGGAACTTGCTGAATGATTAAAAAATGAAAGGTGGTGATGCGTATGGAGTGATGGAGACCTTTATCGGTAGATCCAATTAAACCTTTAGTAAAGGGGCAAGAAAAATTGAGAAAAATATGTCTATTGATCAGTAGTGCATTGATGGTTCTGTTTGTTGGTTACCACGAGGTAAATGAGCAAAATTTGCCTGTTTTAACTGATAAAAGCGCTGATTTTTCAGGGATCATTGATGCCGCAGACCTGCCTTCTTTAAAGTATTGGAGGGATGAAGTCATTCAAGGTAAGGGAATGAGAGATCTTGAACTCAAATTGAAGTTACAAGATATCAAGAAAATCAAGGATTGTACTTTCATGAGACAAATGACAGAAAGTGATGTGATCATCAATGTAGATGGAGATAGATGGTTGCATGATACGATCAGCAATAGTCGTAAAGTTTATGTCTATTTGACGAAAGAACAGAGATTTGTAGGAAGTGGCCGGATCAAAGAGTTACCAATCGAATCCATTCAAGCGATACGATTCGGACATAAAAAAAATTCAGATTAAAAGGAACGGTGAAAAAAATGGGAAATTCAATTCAAAAATTAGCAGGAATCTCTGCAATGCTATTTAGTGTAGTTTTACTCGTGGGAAGATTATTTCAAGTCATCAGTGATGGACAAACGAATAGTACGATATCGATTCTCTTGAATGGTATGAATTTCATTGTACTATTTATGGTGATTTATGCTTGGCACAAAATAAAACAACAAAAAAAATCAGCGACACCACATTTTATCACGCTCATTGGTTTAGGTATTGCTCAATCTGTGATCATCATTAATCAAGTCAATATCGTAACAAATTATGCTGGGATCTTCTTACTATTAGTTGGTGGTTTTTTAGTATACAGTAGTGGTATTGTTTATTTAGTGAAACGATGAAAAAGAACAGAATATCAAAAAAACAATGCAACAACTAAGTAATTGATCTGGCGGAAAAATACGAGAGTTGTCGCATTGCTAATTATTAAGTATAGATAGATAACAAACATGAGTCAAGAATGTTCATTGAAACAACTCATTCATTCTTGACTCATGGTATGTTCAAAGGATGAAATCGACAGATGAAAAATAGGGGCGGATATTATGAAATCACTATTCCTGATGCCATTTAATTTGAGAACAGAATTACTTGATGGAGAATCGTTTAATTATGCCAGCAAAAATGATCGATTACATAAACTTTTAGATAGTTCGCCCTCAAAAAAACTTGATCATCAGGTTCGTCAACAAGCAAAAAAAGCTTGGATCAGCGTGAGTATCACAAAATACTTCAATCGGCACCCAAATGTTTCGCCAATGAGTCTTGGATTGTTACTCTTTTTGGCGTTGCATTTTTTGTTCTTTTTTATCATAGACAAAGAAAAAGAACAATGAACAAAAAAGTCAGATGAAAGGAGAGAACCTTCTATGCAGACGAGAACAGATAAACAGATCGATGTCTTTGTTTTAGTGCTTGTGGTTACCATTTTAAGCGTTTATCTTATACGGAACCACAGGGATGATTTATTTCAAGTGTTTCGCTGTCTTAAACTATTTTGAAAGAATGTCGCACTACGTTTTTGTTCGATTCTTTTCCTTCCTTGGTTGGAATTTATGGTCTAACAGCTCCATTTGTGAATAGTCACAAGTCTTAGACCTAGGGAGAAATTTTAGACGTTTCTCCCTAAGTATACAGCAAAAATCGAATAGCCCCTTGAAACTATCAATGACTTGAAGCACGTTCAATCAAATGTAGTTTTAAGTCTGTCCACTCCTCATGTGTCGGGATTTGGGCAATTTGAATCACTTCACAGGCCATTTTCTCCGCAAGATCATAGTTACTGATGATGAGACAAGCTCCTAACTCGTCGATCTTTGTTTGTGTAATCGGTTGATCGAAAAGAAAAAGAGGGTGATACGTTTCAGGTAGCCATTTTTGGATCATAGCCATTAAAAAATTATCATAGCCAGCATCTCCATGAAAAGTAAAGACGATCATTTGCTTTTTCCTTCTTTGGATTTGCTGATAGGAGGATTGGATCATACTCAAAGATAGTGCAACTTCTTTTATGCAGGTCATTGGTATGATCTCTTGCCATTTTAGTTGCTGCAATCGGTCTTGCCAGGAGTGATAGAGTGCTTCAAAGTATGGATCGACTAAATGATCAATCGACAGCGGGTGATTCTCAAAACCATCAGTGATTTTATTAAGTAAGCGAAGATTAGCTAAATAAGCACTCATTTGCTCAATACCTTCCTTTGTTGTACCGTCAATAAGCACTTCGTCGAGTAGAAATTGCTTGATCCATTTTTTGGCTGGTGCTTCTTCTTGATAATGGGTCGCTTTATGCGATATTGTCTCTTGATAGTTAGATGAGCTATAGGAAATACAGTGTAAAGCAATCAAATAAGCCCAAACTAGTTCATTTATAGACAGCTGTTGGATACCAAGAATCTCTCTCAGAAAAGGAGTGATTTTTTTTGAGAACCTTTTGAAGCTTTTTCTAGACTGGATCATACTCAATGTTTCTGAGGGGATTTCACCTTGTTTACGACGCAACCATCTTTCTTTTAAGATGGACAACCATAGCGTAGCACGAAAATTACTAATATGTAAATGAGACTGAAATACTTGCTCTAGTTCAGCGAACATGACTTTGTATGTCTCTTGAGAGGATAAATAAGTATGATCTGTAATGATCGTTCGTCGAAAACTCGTATAAAAGTAAAAAAAGAAAAAACGAATCTCGTTTTCTTTTCCAATAAGATCACCATTTTTGGGAGAGAGTTGGATTCGGTAGTTTTTTAGTTCATGGTTCATGTGTTGAATGATTTTGCGTAAAGCTGAACTAGATAAATGATATTCCAAGCGCATGGCTTCGAAGGATTGCTGATTTCCCCGAAGGCTACGGTCAATGATCTTATAAGTAATCGTTTCTCTAACAAGAGACAAAAGATATGTATCCAGTGTTTCCCCATTGGGTATTTTTAAACGGTAGCCAATCATTTTGATTGATTGCAATTGAATCGATGGTGGTAATTTGGTACGTAATGCCTGAATATCTGAACGTAGAGTGGGTGGTGTGCAGCCTATTTCTTGAACTAATTCAGTGATCGAAGTGATGTCATTTCGTTTTCTCAAATTAGTAAGAATCTTGATTTGACGATGTAATTGTTTATTTTCATGTAGTTTGAAAAAAGGTTCCATTAATTGCTCCTTTCGTTTGGTGAACGCTGATTCGATTGTTTTATTTTATCTCGCTTATTTTGCAAATACAAATCTATTTTTAAATATTTTTTTCGAAAAAAAAAAATAAAAAATTTTCTTTCACGGATTACGGTAAAATTTAGTTGGATGTTTTTTTATCTTTCTATAATTTGAGGAGTTGAATAAACAATGGACCACAGAAAAATAGTAAAAGTGACAGCTTCAATGTTATTACTCATGAACGCATCCCAACAGAGTATCATGACGTTTGCTGATCACTTAGACAGTGGACAAATGACAGAAGAGCTAGTCAGTTCGACCATCGAAGAACCAACAGAGAACAGCGTGATGGAAACAGCAGAAAACGAAGCGATGGATGAGCAGCAAATAAGCGAAACACCAGAATCCTCAGCGACTGTTCCATCTGAAGTGCCGACACAACCCACCACAGAAACAACGCCAGATGTAAATGCTGAGGTAGAGCAATCGACTGTCGATTCGACAGTTCCCACCACTGTGGAACAAGAAGTGACGGATGTTTCTAGTGCCCCAGTTATTCCAGATCCAAATGCCAAGACGGAATGTTTTGAGATAGAGGTGACAGAAGAGCAATTGGCATCTGGTGTGTTCGGTAGCAGTCCTTGGCGGATCGACCAAGAAGGTGTTTTGTACATAGATGCAGGAACATTAGGAGAAACAACTTTGGCGGCTCGTGCGCCGTGGTTTCCTCACCGTTCACTCATCAAAAAAGTGGTTCTTACTGGACCAGTGGTAGCGAATGCTGAATCACTAGGATTGTTTTTTGATCTGAATCAGCTAACGACGATCGAGAATTTAACCAATCTAGATACAAGTCAAGTAACGAATATGGATTATTTCTTTGCTTGGTGCCAGCAACTGACCTCATTGGATCTTACAACTTTTGATACCCAAAATGTTCGTTCGATGAACCACATGTTCAATGGGTTGTCTTCTGTCAGTACGCTCGATCTAACCAACTTCAATACTGCGAACGTCACTGAAATGAGTCATATATTTTATGGGATGAGTGGATTGACTTCATTAGATTTGTCCAGTTTTAACACGACGAACGTGTCGAACATGAGCTACATGTTTTATGATTGCTCTGCCTTGACGACACTGGATGTAACTGGTTTTCAAACAGCCAACGTGACAAATTTCAGTCATATGTTCCGCGGTTGTTCCGGATTGGCTCAACTGGATCTTTCTAGTTTTGTAACGAGTCAAGCAACAGAAATGTCCTTCATGTTCCATGGCTGTTCGGGATTACAAGCGTTAGATGTGACACATTTTGATACGAGCAACGTTATGTACATGCATTATATGTTCCATGGCTGTTCCGGTTTGACAGAACTTGATGTTAGCCGCTTTGATACGACAAACGTGACTTCTATGTACTATATGTTTTTCGGTTGTTCCGGTCTGACAGCGTTAGATGTTACGAACTTTTCAACAACTAACGTGACAACAATGAGTTTTATGTTTGCAGAATGTCTCAATTTAGAAGCAATCGATGTCAGTGGTTTTGATACGGAGAATCTTCGATTTATGCGAGGAATGTTTAGAAACTGCCAAAAGATCACTGAATTGGATCTATCACATTTTAAAACTGGCAAGGTGCAATTGCAGCAAGAGATGTTTGCTGGTACAACCTCCTTATCGAAAATCTCTTTAGGTGTCCAGTTTTATTCTTTAAATGATACCAATATTCCAGAGTTGCTCGCTACAGAAGAGCATACGGGGTATTGGCAAAACGTGGGATCTGGCACAGACGATGTCCCACTCGGTGAATATGTATTAAGCTCCTCTTCACTGATGTCAACTTATGAAAATAGTATGGCGGATACTTATGTGTGGCAACCAACCGCTAGTGAGTCGATCCGCGCAATTGATTCAACGATTTATGTTGGTGATAGTTGGGAACCAATCGACAATTTTGTTTTAGCGACCGATCCAAATGGAGAATCAATTCCTTTTGATGAAAGTATGGTCACTGGTACAGTGGATACGACGACAGCAGGAGTCTATCCAGTGACTTATACCAATGGATCTGCAAGTCAACAGATCAATGTGACTGTCGAAGAAAGTCAAGAAACCCTTAAAGTCACAGATTCGACGATCATTGTAGGGGATGCTTGGACACCAAGTGATAATTTTGTTTCCGCTACTGATAAAACGGGAGAATCTGTTGCCTTTGATGAAAATATGGTCAGCGGCTCAGTCGATACGACGCAAGTAGGTGAGTACAAGATCACCTATACTTTTGGGAGACTCAGTCGTGAAATCACAGTGACCGTCATTGCTAGTCAAGAAGCGATCAAGGCGACCGATTCAAGGATTCATACAGGGGATGTTTGGCATCCAAGCGATAATTTTATCTCAGCGACCAATAGAGCAGGTGACACTTTGCCATTTGATGAAAGTATGGTGTCAGGCACCGTTGACACCGGACGAACAGGAAACTTCATCATTACTTATACGAATGGAGAAGCCTCTCAAAAAATCACAGTGACCGTGGTTGAAAATAGAGAAACGATCCAAGCAAAAAATGGCAGCATTTATGTCGGTGATAAGTGGGCGCCAAGTGATCAATTTGTATCTGCTACAAACAAAGATGGGGAAATGATCGTTTTTGATGAAAGCATGGTCAGTGGTACGGTAGATACAACTAAAGCTGGCGATTATCCGTTGACTTATACTAACGGTCGAGCAACAGAAGAAGTCATGGTAGTCGTAAAAGAAAACGGAGAAACGATTGTGACAAAGGATCTCCAATTATATATCGGTGATACGTGGAACCCAAGCGATGGCTTCGTATCGGCAACAAATCGCGAAGGGTTCACTCTTGCATTTGACCAGAATATGGTGTCAGGTGATGTTGATACCAACAAAGAAGGAACCTACACGATCACTTATACGAATGGTTCCGTTTCAGAAACAAGTCAAGTGACAGTGAGTAAACGAGGGACTACGGGAGGAAATGCCAACACAGGCGGAGGGAATACTCAGCAAAAGAAAACAGCCAACACCTCTGCAACCTCAAAAAAACAAGTCCAAGGAAATGCAGCAAAAAATTTACCAAAAACGGGTGAGATCCGATCTAGTGCAACCGTTCTTGGTTTTGCTCTTGTTGGAGGAGCAATCGGAACCTATATCTACAAGAAAAAGAAAAATCGTAAAGATTGATTCTTTAAAATCAAAAAGCCAACTTAGTTTCGGAGTGATCCTAGACTAAGTTGGCTTTTTTGTGGCTCAACTATTTTGAAATTGGCTGTTGTATAAGCTCGCGTAAAGAGTTGGTTGTTGTAATAGTTCTGTATGTGTTCCTGTTTCAATGATATCTCCGTTTTGCATCACTACGATCATATCCGCATGTTCAATCGTAGAAAGGCGGTGGGCAATCACGAAACTTGTCCGGTTCTTAGTCAAAGCATTCATTGCTTCTTGGATCAACGCTTCCGTACGTGTGTCGACACTCGACGTTGCTTCATCTAAAATGACGACTGCAGGATTAGCTAAAATGACTCGTGCAATCGTTAAGAGCTGTTGTTGCCCTTGAGAAATCGACCCATTTTCGCTCGAGATAATGGTGTCATAACCTTGTGGCAATGTGCGGATAAAATGATCACATTGAGCAATTTTTGCTGCTTGAATGACTTCATCTCTGGTTGCCTCTTTTTTGCCGTAAGCAATATTTTCTGCAACAGTACCTTCGAATAACCAAGTATTTTGTAGTACCATGCCAAATAGATTCCGCAATTCATGGCGCGGCAAATCGGTGATGTCATGACCGTCGAATAAAATCTGACCGTCATTGATCTCATAAAAACGCATCAAAAGATTGACAAGTGTGGTTTTTCCGGCGCCAGTTGGCCCAACGATGGCAACAGTTTGTTGTGGCTTGACCGAGAAGTTAACATCTTTCATCAACGGTTTTTCTGGTGTATAACCAAAGCGCACATGTTTAAATTCAATAGCTCCTTGTGGTGTGATGATTGGATTTTCTACTACCTGATCAATGGCTTCTTCTGGCTCATCCATGATTTCAAAGATTCGTTCGATGGAAGCCATTGCTGATTGCACCGAGTTGATGACATAAGAAGCGGTAGAGATTGGTTCCGAGATTTGGTTGATGTACTGCAAATAGGCTTGCAAGAAACCAATCGTAATACCACCAGATAAAACAGATATTGCGCCAATGATCCCACTAGCGATAAACGCTAATTGATTGATCAAACGAATCGCTGGATAGATCGCAAAATTCATGAATTGCGCTTTTTTGAAAGCTTGCGATTGTTTTTCATTTACTTTATCGACTTCTTCAATCGCTAATGCTTGTTGGTTGAAAGCTTTGATCACCAAATTACCAGTCAAATATTCTTCCGCTTTATTGTTCAAATCTCCCAGTTCTTCTTGATTATTGTCAGAAATTTTTTTATTTTTGTTTGCAAATTTTGTTGTGACAACTGTGCTGATCGTAATCAAAACAAGAACAAGTAAAGTCAATTTTATATCGATGTAAAACAACATGATACCAGCTAAAAGAATCGTTACAAGAGAGGTGAAAAATTGATTGATACCTGTTAGTAAAACTTGTGATAGTTGATTTAAACCAGTAGTTGTACGACTAATGATGTCGCCGACTTGATGGCGGTCATAAAAAGCCATCGGTAGAGCTTTGAATTTTTTCGTGACTTCTTTTCGGACACGCAATGTTACTCGTTCACTCAATGAAGCCATTGCTCGTTCTTGGATAAAAGAAGTGACGCTACTCAGTAAAGAAAAGAGTATCAGCAGTATAACGGGTAAAAGCAATGTTTCTTTCACATCAGCCGCAGTCATTTGGGGCAAGCCAACAGCTTGGATACGTGCGAGTAGTTGGTCGATCCCGATACCCATGATCAGAGGCATTGCAACGACTAATGTATTGCCGATCAAGCTACAAAGTAATGAACCATAGAAGATTTTATGTTCGGGTTGGATCATTTTCCAGAAGCGTTTCAAACTTTGTTTTTTTATCGTTGTTTTAGTCATTTCCATCGACTACCTCCTTCAACAAACCTTGTGATTTCGCAAATTCCTGATACGAGTAATTGGTTTTCAATAACGCTTCATGCGTGCCTTGTCCGACGATCCGTCCCTCATCCAAAACAATAATATTATCAGCGTTCACGATGGTACTTAAACGTTGTGCCACGATGATCAATGTTTTATCTGCCATTTCTCGATGCAACGCACGGCGTAATTTGGCATCTGTCCGATAGTCCAATGCAGAGAAACTATCGTCAAAGACATAGATTTCAGCAGGTTTGACTAACGCCCTAGCGATACATATCCTTTGTTTTTGTCCGCCAGAATAATTATCTCCCCCTTGAGCAACAAAGCTGTCCAATCGATCGGGTAGATTTTCTAAGACTTCATTCAATTGTGCGACGCGAACTGCTTTGGTTAATTCTTCATCTGTCGCATGTTCCTTACCCATCAGTAGATTACTTCGAATCGTTCCACTAAATAAAAAAGCTTTTTGGGGAACATAACTAATATAGCTTCGCAGTGTTTCTTGGTTCATTTCTTTGATTGGAGTGCCTGCGAAAGTGATTTGGCCACTTGAAACATCATTTAAACGTAGCAATAATTTTGCAATGGTACTTTTTCCTGAACCTGTTCCACCAACAATCGCTGTGGTTTTACCTTTTGGGACGGAAAAATCAATGTTTTCCAACACAGGATCAGCGGTTTCGTTATAACGAAACGTGACATTCTCAAAGGATAAGAAAGTATCATCAACTGAATCGAAGGATAAAGTTTCTGGTTGGTCGGGATCTTTAATTTCGATTTCAGCGTGTAATACTTCCTCAATCCGTTTAAGACAAGAAATTGATTTTGGCACGATAACAAGAACCATTGCGGCAATCATCAAATAGGCAAGTGTCAACATCGAATATTCTACAATGGCAGTCACTGTGCCGATTTGTAAGCTACCATTAGCCACCAAACCGCCACCAAACCACAAAATAGAGGCATAAACGATGCCCATCAATAAAAAGGCAATGGGTGTGACCCAAGCAAAGATCCGATTGACACGAATCATTTGTTGCGCGTAATTTTCAAAGGTCTTATTTGTTCTTTTTTCTTCGTAGTCTTGATTATTAAAGGCACGGATCATATTGACACCTGTAAAGAATTCACGTAGCGTTGTCGTGACACGGTCCATCTTCGGTTGGATACTCAAAGATAAAGGCGTTCCTTTTTTCATCAAATAATACGTGACTAGAGCATAGACGAAGATCGAGCCTAAAGTGATCACTGTTAACTTGACGGAATGCTCCAACATCATCAGAATCGTAAATAGCGAAATGATCGGTGCTGGGATGATCATCTGGCAGAACATGACGATCATTTGTTGGACGTTATCTACGTCATTGGTCATTCTAGTCAAAAGAGAACCGGTGTTAAATCGATCAACATCTTTCATTGATAATTGTTGGAATTTTTGAAAAAAGCTTGCTCGTGTCTGATAGCCAAATCGAGCGGCTAACAAAGCAGAATAGTAGCTTGAGGCAACTGCGGCAAAAGATCCTAATAAGGCAACGATCAACATTTGAATTCCGATTTGTTGGATTTGTTTCACTTCGCCACTTGCAATCCCTGTATCTATGAGATCAGCTACTAACTTTGGCACACCGAGGGTTCCTAGAAGTTGTAAACAGATAAATAAAAGAGTAAGTAATGCAATTCCTTTATTGTTTTTTATAGATTTTTTTAATAATGTCATTGTGTTTCCTCCTTTTCCCGACAAATACGCATTCTACACCTTAAAGTTACTTGAAGGTCAAGAAGAAAAAGCATAAACTATCATTGAGGTGAAAGGTATGAAACGATTGTATTCGATTGGGGAAGTATCGGAGTTATTGAATATCCCTAGATCAACCATTCGGTATTGGGATGCAGAAGGATTGATCCATGCAGCAAGAGAAGAGGAAAATGGGTATCGATTATTTGATATCGATGCCATTTTTCAAGTATATGACATCAATTTTTATCGAAAACTAGATATTCCCATGAAGCAAATGAAAAATCTATATAGTAAATCATTAAATGAGATGTACGACATTTTAGCTGAAACGGAACAGCGCTTGGATCATGAGAAAAAAATCTTAGAACAAAAGCATAAAGAAGTATTATCAAGAAAAAACCAGTTGAAAGAAATGATCGATAGTGAACCAGATAAATTTCCTGAAGAAGAAATTCCCTTTCAAAAAATCGTCGTGGCAGCATCTGATGACATCTTATATTCAAAGGAATATCTAAAGAATTATTCAAGTTTCGTGATTTATTTTCCAGAAAATAATCAGAACAGTATTTATGGGTTCTGTACGGACGAGCACACGAAAAAACTCCCAGGCTCACAGACAATCTGGCAGAATGATCCTGCGAAAAAGTACGTGCGATTTCTATTAAAAGTCCAAGTGAATAACACAAAAAATAATAATCTATTTGAAGTAAAAGACAGGTTGCAAAAGCAAGGCTACCGATTAGGGCAAACGATTGGTCAATACTTGTTGACTCATACGACAAAGGACAAGATTTCCTTTGAATATTACCGAGCATGGATCGAAGTGAGTGAGGGGAAGTAGGATTAGTTGACATTCGGAAGTAAACATGGGATAGTAATTGACAATATCAAAGCGTAGAAGAGAAGAGTAACTAACGGTCAACGGTAAAAAGAGACTCCGGAGGGTGAAAAAGGAGACCTAAAACCTTAGTGAAGATGAACTTGGAGCTTGTTTTACTAGTAAGTGAGTAGAACCGGACTGCGACCGTTAACTCGCCGGATATCTGATGGTATCGTTGAGGCATTATTTGTGAGGATAATGTAAATAAGGGTGGTAACACGACGCATTCGTCCCTTTTGTCAAGAATTGGCAAAAGGGATGAGTGTTTTTTGTTTTCATCAGGTCTTCAGCTACTACGTAATCTAAGGAGGAATTTTTTTTATGACTAATCGTACCACATCCCCATTTCGTTATGACATCGTTGGGAGCTTTTTGCGCCCAGAGAAGTTAAAAAAGGCACGAAAAGCGTATAACGAATCGCTTATTTCTGTTACTGATTTGAAAGAGATCGAAGATGAAGCTATTATCGATCTGATCAAAAAACAAGAAGCTGCTGGCTTACATGCGGTGACAGATGGTGAGTTTCGTCGGAGTTGGTGGCATTTGGACTTTTTCTTTGGTTTACAAGGTATTGAGTTTTTTGTCCCTGAGCGAGGGTATCAATTTCACGGAGAAGAGACACGTCCAGGGACAGTGACTGTAACGGGAAAAATCAAGGGAGAAAAACACCCTTTTGTCGACCATTTTCGATTTACCCGGGCCCATACAAGTGAAGGAATCGAAGTAAAGCAAACCATTCCAGCCCCAGCACAATTGTTAGTCGAGTTATTACGTCCAGATATCTTGCCATATGTCCGTGACATCTATCCGGAAAATGAAGAACTTTTTCAAGATATCGTTACTGCTTATCGGCAAGTGATTGCGGATTTATATGAAGCAGGTGCCAGAACGATCCAATTGGATGACTGTACGTGGGGCGTATTAGTAGCACCTTTACCAGAAGGATTTTTAGCAGAGAGTGATAAAGAGGAAAGCGAGATTCGCAAAGAGTTGGCGCAGACCTATTTACAAATCAATAATGCGGTTCTTGGAAATCAACCACAAGATTTGATTTTGAATACCCATGTCTGTCGAGGGAATTACCACTCCACCTGGGCAGCAGCTGGCGGATATGAAGCTGTAGCTGAACCACTATTTACGGAAGAAAATGTTCATGCCTATTATTTAGAATATGACAACGATCGTTCAGGCGGTTTTGAACCACTTGCGAAAGTTGGTGAAGAAAAACTTGTAGTATTAGGATTGATAACCTCAAAATCCGGTGAACTTGAGGATCGTCAAAAAATCATCGAACGAATTTATGAAGCCACTCGTTACGTCCCTTTAGATCGATTGTGTTTAAGCCCACAATGCGGGTTCGCCTCTACCGAGGAAGGGAATATTTTGACGGAAGAAGCACAATGGGAAAAAATCGCATTGATCAAGAGTATCGCAGAAGAGGTTTGGAATTAAGGAATAGCCGACGAACCAAGTATTCAGGAAAACCGTTAAGAATAACTCAGTTGTTCTTAACGGTTTTTCTTGTTTATACGGCCTGACAGCTTACTGCTCAGGTCAGAGCGCTCATTTCACAACCTCCGATAAACGGTGTTCGAAAGCCAACTCCTACGACAGTAAGGCGGAACTTGAAAAAATATGAGAAGCTATTTTCCCAATTTCCGCCTTACTGCTCGGAGCTGAACGGCTTTCTCATGACCTCTGATAAACGGTGTTCAAGGCGCAACACTTCGGACATAAGCCAAAAAAATAGAAAATGAAAGAGCCATTTTCTATTTTTTCAATCTTATGCCTCAGTGCTGAACGCGCCTTTCACAACCTCTGATAAACGGTGTTCAATGAGCTGACCTTCAACACTAAGCTAAAAAATCGAAAAATATGAGGAGCTATTTTCCGATTTTCTATCTTACTGCTCAGGTCAGAGCGCTCATTTCACAACCTCCGATAAACGGTGTTCGAAAGCCAACTCCTACGACATTAAGTCGAAAATTGAAAAAATATGAGAAGCTATTTTCCCAATTTCCGTCTTACTGCTTGGAGCTGAACGGCTTTCTCACAACCTCTTTGGCACAAAACTTTCTCTTATCACTAATCGGGTGGGGTAGGTCAAAATAATGGGTTCGTCGCGGATTTGGTCGATTCTTTCGACGGCTAAGCGAACGGCGGCTTTACCGATGGATTTGGCATTGATTTGGACGGTGGTCAAGCCAGGAATTAGTTTACTGGCTGCTTCAATGTTATCGAAACTGGCGATCATGATGTCTTTACCGATGGCCAAATGGTGCTTTTTCATGGTGTGATAGACGCCGATTGCCATTGGATCGCTTCCTACAAGGAGTGCGGTTGGAAGTGGATCAGAGCTTTGGATCAGGTCTTCAGCTAATCGTTCACCGTCTTCTTCAGTCCAATTTCCCAGGTAGTGCGTACTGTAATCTTGTAACTGGTGATCGGACATGAAATGCAAATAGGCACGGACGCGTTTTTCATCTGGATTGATCGTCTTGCCTCCTCGTTCATCCATATCGACTTGGTAGCCACCGATATAGGCGATTCGATGATGCCCATTCTCTAGAAATAACTCTAAAACAGCTTTGGTCATTCGCTCTAAATCTCCATAAACCATATCGACTTCTTGTTGGATATCAGGATTATCAACAACGATCAAATGCTGATTTTGTGATAATAGATCAGTGATCGACTGCTTCGTCACTGTTCCAACTACGATGATCGCGCCTAGTTGATCTAGGTCTTTCCATTCCTTGGGATTGTCAGAGAGATTGTAAATTCGATTCATGCCAATATGCAGGCGGTTTGCTTCTTCTTCTAATCCCATACGTAATTCTTTGTAATAGACATCTTGTGCTTCACTTGCCTTACTGATCGTCGAGATCACACCGATCGAGGGCATTCGTTTTTTGATATATTTTCGTTTATTGATATCATAGTTCAATTTTTCTGCAACTTCAAAAATCCGTTTCTTTGTTTCTGGTGCGACATGGATCGTCTTATCTTGATTCAATACGCGCGAAACAGTTGCAGGAGAGACATTCGCTTTTCGAGCGACATCACGAATACCTACCATAAAATCACCCCTTTAAGAAATATAAAAAAAGTTATTGACAAATATGTTTAGTAAACAGTATACAGGAGTTAGTTAAAAAGTAAACGGTTTCTAAAAATTTGTGAGGTGAAGAAATGAAAAGACAATCATTGATTGCATTCGATTCGGAAACAAATGTTTTTCATTTGTCGAATCCATTGATTTCTTATGTGATGAAAATTGAAGAATCTGGTGTGTTGAGCCATATTCATTTCGGTAAAAAAGTGAGTAACTATACCGATAACAAAAAATACCCAAGAAGAGATCGCGGTTTTTCAGGAAATGTCCCTTTGCATGAGGAGCGAGCATTTTCAAAAGATACGTTGCCACAAGAATTTTCGGGACACGGAAGTATGGATTATCGCATACCAGCCACGATCATCACACGTGAGAATGGCTCTAGCTTACTTGATTTAAGATATGAAACGTATCAGATCATCCAAGGTAAACCAAAGCTTTCAGGATTACCACAAACCTATATATTGGAGGAACAGGAAGCACAAACGTTGTGTATCACATTGAAAGACCGAGATTTACCGATCTATGTGGATCTTTTTTATACGATTTACGAAAAACGAGGGGTCATTATCCGCTCCGCTAAGTATCGTAATCAAACAGAGCAAACGATCTGGTTAGATAAAGCTGCTTCTTTTCAATTAGATTTGACAAATTCTGGCAGATTTACTGAAGTGATCGCTTTACCTGGAGCCCACGCTAGAGAGCGTTTGATTTCGCGACAACGGATCACTGAGGGGGTGAAATCATTTGAAAGTCGACGAGGAAGCAGTAGTCACCAAATGAACAATTTTATCGCTTTGACACATACACATACGACAGAAAATCTTGGAGAAGCCATCGGTCTACAGTTTATCTATTCTGGAAATCATGCGTTTGAGATCGAAAAAGATCAAATCGATCAACTAAGAATCGTTGGTGGCATCAATGCGTATCAGTTCCAATGGCAACTTTCAACCAACGAAGCGTTTCAAACGCCAGAAATGATCCTTTCTTATTCAGACGAAGGATTAAATGGCATGAGCCACATACATCATGAACTGCTGCGAGAACGCGTGGCACGTGGGAAGCATCAGTACGAACCACGTCCAATCTTGGTCAATAATTGGGAAGCGACTTATTTTGACTTTACTAGCAAAAAAATCGAAGCACTGATCGATGAAGCAGCAGCGTTAGGTATGGAAATGTTCGTCTTAGACGACGGCTGGTTTGGGAAAAGAGATGCAGATACTTCTTCTTTAGGAGACTGGTTTGAATATGAAGGGAAATTGGCGAATGGTTTGAAAGGCATTGCAGAGTACGCCCATGAAAAGGGCCTCAAATTTGGGTTATGGGTAGAGCCTGAAATGATTTCGATCGATTCTGAATTGTATCGTCAGACGCCTGATTATTTGATGCAAGAACCAGCACGAACGCCTGCGGCATCTCGGTCACAATTTGTTTTGGATTTTACACGAAAAGAAGTGCGAGATTCGATCAGTCAGCAATTACGAAAAATTTTGGATGAGGTACCGATCGATTATATCAAATGGGATATGAATCGCTCCTTATCAGATGTTTACTCTGCTTACGTGGAGAATCAAGGAGAGGTCTATCACCGGTATGTTTTAGGCTTATATAATCTTTTAGAAGAGTTGACCACAGCCTACCCAGATATCTTATGGGAAGGATGTTCAGGTGGTGGTGGCCGTTTTGACGCAGGAATCCTTTATTATATGCCACAATCCTGGACAAGTGACAATACTGATGCGATGGAACGAATCGACATCCAATACGGAACGAGTCTTGGCTACCCGATCTCCTCGATGGGCGCTCATGTCTCCGCATCACCTAACCATCAAAGTGGACGTGTGACAGATTTAAAGACACGCGGGGACGTAGCGATGAGCGGGGTATTTGGTTATGAACTAGATTTGACCGCATTAGACGAACAAGAAAAGAGAATCATCAAAGAACAGATCAGCACGTATAAAGAAATTCGTCAAACCATCCAACAAGGAAAATTTGACCGTTTAGAAAATCCCTTTGAACAAAACGTTGCGGCGTGGCAATTTGTTTCTCCAAATAAAAAGGAGATCGTTGTCTTTATGGCACGACGATTAACTTCTGGGCAACCACCTTTTCATGAGATCCGCTTGGTTGGTTTAGAGGAAGGGATGTATCGTGAGCGTAAAAGTTCATTGATTTATTCAGGCTCGGAGTTAATGACGATGGGGCTTTATCTCCCTGATTTTCACGGAGATTTTCAGACAGAAGTCTTTCACTTTGAAAAAATAGCTACAGGAAAGGAAGAAGAAAATGCAAGCATCAATTGATTGGTTAGATGATCCCCAAGTTTTTCGTGTGAATCAGCGAAAGGCACATAGCGATCATACAGTCTATGGTTCAAAAGAAGAAATGAGAAGTCAAAGTTCCCGAATACAGTCACTAAATGGTGAATGGCGCTTTTGTTTTTCTGAAAATGCAGAAAATCGCCCAAAAGAGTTTTTTGAACAAGATTTTGACGATCGTTCATTCGACACGATCCATGTGCCTGGCCACATTGAACTAAGTGATTTTGATAAGATCCATTACATCAACACGATGTATCCTTGGGAAGGTCATGAGTTTCGTCGTCCCGCTTATACAACTGCTTCAGAAAAGGAAATGGCAGGGATGTTCTCTCAAGCGGAAGAAAATCCAGTAGGGTCCTATGTTACGACTTTCCAATTAGCAGAGGGACTGAAGGGAAAAGATGTCACGATTCGTTTTGAAGGTGTCGAACAAGCCATGTATGTGTGGTTGAATGGTCATTTCGTTGGTTATGCAGAAGATTCATTTACACCGTCAGAATTTGATTTGACTCCTTATCTAGAAGAAGAGAATCGTTTGGCAGTCGAAGTCCACAAACGTAGCACAGCTGCCTTTTTAGAAGATCAGGATTTTTTCCGTTTCTTCGGGATTTTTCGGGATGTCGTTTTAGTTGCTCGTGGCAAGAATCATTTAGAAGACTTGTGGTTACGTCCCCAATTAGATGACACGTATCAAAAAGGTAAATTGGATGTGTCGTTGTCTTTTGAAAATCTCACAGCTGAAAGTGTCTTACAGGTAAGGGTCCTTGATTTAGACAAGCAAATGATCTATGAAGAAAAGCATACGATAGTTGAAACGATGCAGCTCAGTATTGATTTAGGTGAAGTAGTATTATGGGATCATTTTGCCCCGAATCTGTATAGCTTTGAAATTGAAACCAGGGACCGTGACGGAGTGACTGAATATGTCGAGTATCCATTCGGCTTTCGCAAGATCGAGTTAAAAGATAAAGTGATGTATCTGAATGGAAAACGTTTGATCATCAATGGCGTCAATCGTCATGAGTGGAGTGAAAAAACAGGACGTGCAATCACATTAGCTGACATGGAAAAGGATTTGGCAGTGATTAAAAATGCTAATATCAATGGTGTGCGGACCTCACATTATCCCAACCAGATTCCTTGGTATTTCCTCTGCGATCAAGCAGGTATCCACGTGATGGCAGAAACCAATTTAGAATCACATGGGTCATGGCAAAAAATGGGTGCTTTTGAGCCATCCTATAATGTACCAAGAGGAATTCCGCAATGGCGAGAAGTGGTGCTAGATCGAGCAAAAACCAATTTTGAAACCTTCAAAAACCACACCAGTATCTTGTTCTGGTCCTTAGGCAACGAGTCTTATGTAGGGGAGAATATTCGCTTGATGAATGAATACTTCAAGACGGTTGATCCAGACCGCTTGGTGCATTATGAAGGGAATTATGTTGATCCCAAATTTGAAGCTTCTGTTTCGGACATGAAAAGTAGTATGTACGCAACACCTACGGCAGTCGCTGAATATCTAGAGAATCAAGCAGATAAACCATATATCTTGTGCGAATACATGCACGATATGGGGAATTCTTTAGGTGGATTAGGTTCTTATATGGCACTGTTAGACAAATATGAGATGTATCAAGGCGGATATATTTGGGATTTTAAAGATCAGGCACTTGAGGTACTTGATCCAGTGACAAATCGAAAAGTCATGCGTTACGGCGGCGATTTTGATGATCGTCCAAGTGATTATGAGTTTTCGGGAAATGGCATCGTTTTTGCAAATGGACAAGAAAAACCAGCATTACAGGAGGTAAGATACTATTATGGCAAATACAGCTCCTAAACTGAGAATCATTTATGGCGACTGCACCTTAGGGATCAAAACAAAAGAAAAACATTATATTTTCTCTTACACCAGAGGTGGTTTGGAATCACTCAAAAAGAATGGGAAAGAATGGCTTTATCGTGAAACGCAACCAACTTTTTGGCGAGCATTGACAGATAATGATCGAGGAAATGGCTTTGGGTATCGCTCAAGTATGTGGCTTGGTGCAGGGTTGTATCTAAAGGTGGAAGCAATCCATGTTGCAATAAACGACCAAGCCATCGAACTGCCGATCGCACCAGTCAATAATTGTTATAGCAACCAAGAGTATGCGAATACAGTCGAAATCACTTTCACATTGACTGTCAACACAACTCCACAAACGACCGTCGATATGACGTATCGTGTCAATGAACAAGGGGATCTACACGTGAACATGCACTATCATGGCAAAGAAGGATTACCCGAACTGCCAGTAATAGGATTTCGCATGATCATGCCAACGAAAGCCACTCATTTCGATTACGAAGGGCTGTCAGGTGAAACTTATCCGGATCGTAAAGCTGGTGGCGTACCTGGGGTCTATCATGTAGAGGGCCTACCGATCCCACCTTATTTAGTGCCACAAGATTGCGGCGTCCATATGGATACCAAGTGGTTAGAGATCACGCGCAAGACAACCTTGAATAATGCAGATAAAAGTCAGGAAGAATTTTCCTTACGATTTGAACAAAAGGATTCGCCATTTGCTTTTGCGGCATTACCGTTCAAAGCAGAAGAATTAGAACAGGCGACACACATAGAGGAACTGCCACCGGAACGGCGAACGGTTGTCACGATGTTGGCGAAAGTCCGAGGAGTCGGAGGTATCGATTCTTGGGGAGCGGATGTCGAAGAAGCCTATCATATTAGTGGTGAAGAAGACCACGCGTTCAGTTTTATCATTAAATGATGTAAATTCGTAAAATCAAAAATAGGACCCTCTAAAAATCCATTCTGCGGATTTTTAGAGGGTCCTATGAGTTGTGGCTGATACTTGAAGGTCAAGAAAGAAGTGGTTCGCCAGAATTGCTGAAGGAATTGTTTCTGTCTACACGTTCATTCAGTTTTACTCTCCTTTTTTATGATCGGTAACGTGATCGTTACCGATGTACCCACACCGACTACCGAATCAATGTGTAAGCCATAATCTTCACCATAAAGTAATTGGATTCGTTCATGAACATTTTTGCTACCGATACCTGAAAAATAGTCTCTGTTTTTCGTTGGCTGTTCCGTATCAAAGCCATCACCTGTATCCATAACTTCAAACGACAATTTATCCTCTCTGATCATCCCATACAAAGTGATGAAGCCACTTTTCTTCGTTTGGAACGCATGTAAATAAGCATTTTCGATGATTGGCTGGATGATCATATTGGGCATGTACAAAGAATAAAGTTCCTCAGGTACCATGATTTTGGTTGAGATTGCATCACCGTAGCGCAGTGTCAAGATCGCAATATAACTTCTCACACTGTTCAATTCTTCTTCCACAGGGATAATTTCATTTTTATTGCCGATTGTACTGCGCAAGAGATCGATAAAACTGTCAATGCCTGCGACTGCTTTTTCATTTTCTTGTTGCCACACTAAAAATTTGAGGCTAGTTAACGTATTATATATAAAATGAGGCTGGATCTGTGCTTGCATCGCTTGTATCTCTAAGGTCCTTTTTTTCTTTTCATTTTGTAAAGATTGCGTATGATTGTCACTGATCGTTGTTAGCAGCTGATTGATTGTAGTAGCGAGTGTCCGGATCTCATAGGTTCCCTGGATCGGAACAGTAGCTGCTACCGGTTCTTTGATTTGGTTCAATGAATCTACTAATTGATAGATTGAGCGAGTATTGCGATTCAAATAGATCGCTACTACGATACCACCTAAAATCAGTGTTCCAATATTATAAAGGATGATCGGAATGATGACATTCATTTGATCGGCGATCGAGTGGACATTGACCTCACTGACCAAAGCCGAGTTTTGTCGGTAAAGTGGTAACCGAGTGATCCGCTGATTGGCTTTGGTCAACGTCTCGTGTTCGACCAACTCATCAAATGAATCAAACGTCGTTCCAATTCGATTTTCAACATTCGAAGCAAAGATTTTTTTCTCATCTGTCACAAAGTCGATTTGCGTGATTAGCGGGTCGACTGATTGGCTGAATATTTTTGCCAACTCATCAGAAGTGATGGCAACGACAGCATAACCATAAGTTTGGTTCAAAGTGGATCTAAGCTTTTTGATAAACAAGACACTTGGTGATTGTTTGTCGCGTTTCGTCAGTCCAAACTGGGTAAAGACCATTTGTGTCGCTGTTGGATTTTCATTGACTTTCTGGATCAACTCTAATTGAAAAAAGTCATCAGCAGTGAGATCACTCACCATATCATTACTAATGAACATCCGACCATTTTCCCCAAAAAGAAAAATATCATCTTTGATGTTTGGAAAGATCGGTGCCAATGAATCATTCATTTTTTGCACCGTACGTAGTTGATTGATTTTCTCCAAAGTCGTTTGTTGCCCTTCTTTGAAATACCCCTCTACAGCAGAGCTTTCAGCCAATAATGTCAACGTGTTCTCTATATTGTCATTCAATGTTTCAAAATCATGTTGGATCTTTTGTAAGGTCATTCGATTGGATTGATCGAATTGTTGAATGTAGGCGTCTCTTGAGCGTTGATAAATGAACAAAGAAATCGTCGCTGCTTGAGTGAACAAAGCAATAAAAAGAATGATCAAAAGTTTGGTCAAAAGCTCGTGTTCTCTTAGCTTTTTAATCATACGGTCAGTATTCCTTTACGATATTGTGAAGGGGTCAACCCAGTTTCTTCTTTGAATACTCGAGAAAAATAACCAAGTTCAGTAAATCCAGTTTGCTGACCAATATCACTTAACGAAAGATTCGATTCTTTCAACAATAGTTTTGCATGGTTGATACGGACTTTTTTTAAGTACTTCGTAAAATTGATCCCATACTTTTCTGTAAAAATCGTCGATAAATAACTATAAGAAAAATGATATTTTTCGGATAGCGTTTGTAGACTGATGTCTTGATGATAATTCTCTTGCACATACTCATAGATCAACGTCAACACATCTGAGTTGTCTTTTCTGAAGGTTGTGGTGACTTCACGCAATAACTTCGTCGTATTATTGACGATCAAGACCAGATCATCCCACCGTTCTGCTTGCGTGATCTGTGCTGGAATCGTGATTTTTAGTGTCATGATCTCTTTTCTTTTTTCATGTTCGTCCGCGATCGCGTTGATCAAGGCATAGAGTCGATTGATGATCTCGTGTTTCAGATAGCTTGGTTGCAATCGTTGATCAAGTACCTTACTCATGTAATTGTCCAATTCTTCGATGGCAGATACAAAATCTTTGTTCATGATCTTGGTCAAATAACTTTTTGTTTGTTGCTCATAAGAAGAGAGTAGGGGAGATAATAGCTCTTCACAAATAACGCAGTGATCTGTCAGATAAAAGTGCTGTCCGCTACTTTTTTGCTTTAATGTAAGGAATTCAGAATAAAAGTTTTCAAAATCAAGTGCATCAGATAGAACATAGAGACAAGAATCTGCCTGGTGCTCTTGCTGAAATCGTTCAATCAACCGATCGAATGCCTTCTTCGAAGCGACATTGATAAAATAACCAATATCATTTGCTGTCGTAGAAAAAGGAAAGACAGAGGCGAGCTGATTTGTGTATCGTGGTGCTTCTGCAATCATTTGTTCACTCCGACGCTGTTTTTCCGATTGCTTTTCTTCACAATATACTAGATAAAAGTGGTCATATGGGAATTGTTTGCGTGACATACCTAAATCAAGAGAAGTTCCGGACAAATAATTGCTCAGTAATTGACTCGTTTTTTCGAGTTCTGTCAAACGTGGTTTCTTTACTTCTGTAGATTGTTCCACCAGACTCTTTAGAGAAGCTAAAAATTCACTAGGGTTCAATTTTGGTTTAAGTAAATAATCTGAGACGCCTTCTTTGAATGAATCTTTGACCAATTGAAAGTCATCATAGCTAGATAGAACCAAGATTTTTGCTTCAGGTTGTTCCTTCTTGATCAATCGAGAAAGTTCGATACCATTTAGATCTGGCATCATCAAATCCGTTACGATGATATCAAGAGACTGATGCTTAATGAATTCGAGCGCTTCTAATGGTTTTGAAAAGGCCCCTTTGAGATGGAAGTCGTGCGCTGGCCAATCGATCAGGGTACTTAGACCAGAGAGAATGGTCTGTTCATCATCGATCAATACGATATTTTTCAATGTTTTTCCCCCTATTCCTTTGTTACGTAAGTTAAAAATACTGGGAAACGTTTACAAATGCAAGTCTAAAATTTCATTTACTAAATCAAAAGATGACAAAATTGTACTTTTTTCTTATTTTAGGATATTTTTCTTGAGAACGATCATTAACGAAGAAAACGCTTGCAAGTCTGCTATGATAAGCATGTAAGAAAAACAAACACTAAAAAGGGTGGGTAAAAAAATGAAACTAAAAAAAATCTTAGCTAGCGCTTTCGTCCTAACAGCAGCAGTTACACTTTTTGCCGGTTGTGGCAATTCTTCCAGCGATGCTTCCGGAAACGAAGATAAAGTAACGGTCTGGGCATGGGATGAGGCCTTTAATATCAAAGCCGTCAATGAAGCCAAAGAGTTTTACGAAAATGAGGATGTTGACGTGGAAGTAGTGACGATGTCTCAAGATGATATCGTACAAAAACTGAATACGGCATTAGCCAGCGGAAATACAGATGGGTTACCAAATGTTGTGTTGATCGAAGATTACCGTATCCAAGGATACCTTACTTCTTACCCAGATGCGTTTGCTGATTTGACGGATATTGTGGATGAAAGTAACTTTGCCGCCTACAAATTTGCAGTAAACAAAGTTGACGATAAAATTTACGGCGTACCTTTTGACTCAGGTGTGACAGCTAATTTCTATCGTACGGATATCTTAGAAGAAGCTGGTTATTCGGAAGAAGATATGAAGAACTTGACGTGGGATGATTATTTACAAGTTGCACGAGATGTCAAAGAAAAAACAGGGAAAAAAATCTCTGAAGTCAATCCTTCCGATTTAGGTCGTGTGCGCATGATCATGCAACAAGCTGGAGAGTGGTATACCTCGGAAGATGGAGAAACAGTGACGATCGAAAATAATGAATCATTAAAATATGGATTAGAACTCTTTGCTACCTTACTTAAAGAAGATCTAGTCGAACAAACATCTGACTGGAATGCTGGGGTTACGGCGGTCCAATCAGGAGCTGTTGCTTCTACACCAACTGGCGCTTGGTATTCTTCAACCATCCAAGGGGCAGAAGATCAATCAGGCAAGTGGAAGATCGCACCGATTCCAGCTCTACCTGCTAACATGCAAAAAGCACAAGCTTCCAACTTGGGTGGTGCCGGCTGGTATGTGATCAAGGGCGTAGCTGGTGAAGAAAATGCGAAAGATTTCTTGGAAAAGACATTCGCAACAAATGAAGAATTGATGGGCAAATTAGCTGAAGAAATTGGTTTAGTATCGACCATGTTGAGTGCGAATGATCAAGAAGCTTATCAACAGCCATCTGAATTCTATAGTAATCAAAAAGTATTTGATGACTTTTCAAAATGGACAGCAGAAATCCCTGAAGTGAACTATGGTCATGAAACTTATGCCATTGAATCTGTTGTGGCGGAATCCTTGAGCCGAATCATCAATGGTGAATCAGCGGACAAAGTTTTGGCAGATACGCAAAAACAAGTCGAAGCGCAGTTAGCCAATTAAGTCATATCCAGCGTCAACAGTAAACCGATTATGAATGGAACAACAAAGAAATGAGTGGCGATCTCTTCAAACGGATCAACGAGTGTATTGTTCGTTCGTTTGAAGGTATCGCTTATGGAATAAGCAATTAATTGAAACGCGTATGGGGGACATGGACATTCACACCGTTAGCTATCCTGTATAACTTTAGCAATGGTATTCGAAAAAATAAGAAGTTCCGCTCGTTTTCTATTCTCTGTCTGATGGAACCAATCACGGGCAGTGGTTCAAAGCTTAGAAGAAAATAACAATCTATTTTGTCTGACTTTCTGTGAGGCATGTATTTCTTCAACATATGTGTAATGAAAGTGGGGAATAATATGAAGCAAAAGGATCTATTCAGAAATGGTCATGCGTTTTTAGTTTTGCCAGTGATCATGATCTCGATTTTGGTTTTTATACCAATGGTGTTAGCACTGATCACCTCTTTTCAAAGTGGACCTCCTGTAAATATGACGTTCAACGGATTAGGAAATTATCAACGAATGTTAGGAGATTCGACTTTTCGTAAAGCATTTTTCAATACCTTTTTATACTTATTAGTACAGGTTCCTGTCATGTTGTTTTTGGCATTGTTTATTTCAAATCTATTGAATGATAAAAAATTGAAGTTCAAAGGATTGTTCAGAACAGCGATTTTCTTGCCATGTATTACCTCAATGGTCAGCTATTCTTTGATCATGAAAAGTTTATTTTCCCAATCAGGTTTAGTCAATAACCTTTTAGTTGGAATTGGCTTGATCGATAACCCGATCGGTTGGTTGACTCATCCATTCTGGGCAAAAGTTTTGATCATTATTTCCATCACATGGCGTTGGACAGGGTATAATATGATTTTCTTTTTATCTGGTATGCAAAACATCGATCCAGAAATATATGAAGCTGCTGATATTGATGGCGCATCAAGGTGGCAACAGTTCATTAAAATCACGATACCTAACTTGAAACCAATCATTTTGTTTACATCGATCACTTCAACGATCGGTACCTTGCAATTATTTGATGAGGTACAAAATATCACTGGTGGTGGGCCAGCTAATGCAACGACGACATTGTCACAATATATCTATAATTTGAGTTATAAATTCACCCCGAATTTTGGTTATGCTGCAGCTGTTTCTTTCGTTATCGTACTATTTATCGTCTTGTTATCAGTGATTCAAACTAAAATAGGGAGTGAGAGCAAATGAGAGAAATGACAAGTAGTGAACCCCAATCAATTACGAAAAAGCAAGTGAGTATCGGACAGTTACTCTTGAGCATTTTTAAATATACCTCTTTAGTCATCGTTTCCTTTATTTCAATTTTCCCGTTTGTTTGGATGATTTTAGGGATGACGAATACCGCAGTGGATATTAGTTCAGGTAAACTGATGATTGGTGAGAATTTAGTGATCAATTTCCAAAATCTCTTTTCGAATGACTTGAATTTTTCACGCTCTTTACTTAATTCTGCAATGATCGCTGTCGTTACAACGATTTTTGCTTTATTGATCTCCTCCATGGCAGGTTATGGTTTTGAGATCTATAAGAGTAAAAGAAAAGAAGTCGTCTTTAATATTTTGTTATTATCGATGATGGTCCCTTTTGCGGCATTGATGATCCCGCTGTATCGGATGTTTTCTCAATTGAATGGTACGATATTAGGAATCAATAGTTTTCTAGTTGTCATCTTACCTTCAGTAAGTACCGCCTTTTTGATTTTCTTTTTTCGTCAAAACGCGAAGTCCTTTCCTAAGGACCTTGTAGAGGCGGCACGTTTAGACGGTCTTAAAGAATTAAGTATTTTCTTTCGTGTCTATTTACCAACAGCTAAAAATACGTATGCCGCTGCGGCGATCATCACGTTTATGAGTAGTTGGAACAATTACCTCTGGCCTTTAGTGGCGTTACAATCTCCAGATAAACGAACAGTTCCATTAGTATTATCAGCCATGGGGGCATCCTATACACCAGACTATGGCATGATCATGAGTGGACTGGTAATTGCGACCTTACCAACTGCACTTGTGTTTTTCGTTTTACAAAAACAATTTGTTCAAGGGATGATTGGTTCTGTCAAATAGACAGAAATAAGCCTGAAATCTCATGTTCAGAAACTATCATCTGAATAATCAAAAATGAGAAAAAAGGACCCCTTTAGACTTTCGATTTATGGATAACTTTCGTTATAAAATAAACTTCTTAAAAATAAGCGATAAAAGTCAGAAATAGTTTATCTATTTTTGGCTTTTATCGCTTATAGCAAGTAGTTGAGACTTTTTTTAAAAAAACAAAAAATAATGTTTGTTGATTTTTTTTGATGCTTTAGCTAGTTTATTGCTGTTTTTTTTACAGTTTTTACATAAAAATGGTATCGCTTACGGTTTTTCCTCGTAAACTTACTTTTAATCAGGTAAACTAGAAGTAAAGGAGGAGGATACATGAGGAAAAATTTTAAAGAAGTAATCATTGCAATCATGCCTATGACGGTATTGATCGTTATCCTGACCTTTGTATTTGCACCATTAGATGTTGAAACCATGGGAAGATTCATCTTAGGAGCAATCATGATGATGGTTGGTATGAGTCTCTTTTTATTTGGTGCTGATTATTCGATGATGGAAGTTGGTGATTTGGTCGGTAAATATATGATCAAAAAGAAAAGTCTACCAATCATCATTAGTTTGGGTTTTCTGATTGGGATCGTGATCACGATTGCCGAACCGTCGGTGCAAGTATTGGGTCAACAAGTATTTGATATTTCGGATGGAGAGATTGGTCGAGTCTTATTGATCGGTATAGTCAGTGTGGGAACCGGCGTATTTTTAGCTTTTGCACTACTACGAGTCGTATTTAAACTGTCGTATTATCGATTGATGGTGATCGGTTATCTTGCGGTACTTATCGCTTCCTTCTTTACAAGTAGTGAATTTATGCCGATTGCTTTTGATGCAGGTGGAGTCACAACTGGCCCAGTGACTGTTCCGTTTATTCTAGCCTTGGCTGGTGGAATGACAAGTATGATCCGCCAAGGGAAAAATGAAAACGATAGCTTTGGAATGGTTGGTATTGCCTCACTTGGTCCTATCTTGGCTGTCATGATCCTGGGGGTGATCTTCCAATGAATTTTTTGGTCACTTTTTTTGCAGGTATTGGACAAGTTGGATATGAAGTCATCCTTGCAGTGGCACCGATCGTGGGCCTATTTGTACTAATGAACTTTCTTTCATTCAAATTGAGGAGAAAACGTTTTTTTGATATCATGAAAGGTTTTTTGATCACAACTATCGGATTAGTTTTATTTTTACATGGTGTAAATGTTGCTTATGTACCAGTAGGGCAACACCTGGGAAGTGCAATTGCTTCTTTAGCGAATAATCAGATCCTGATTCCTTTAGGGTTTGTTATGGGATTTTTAGTAGGTTTTGCAGAGCCAGCTATCCATGTGATGGTCAAACAAGTCGAAGAACTAAGTGAAGGTCGGATTCATGCAAAAGTAATGTTAGCAGTGATCTCGATTGGGATCGGTCTAGCAGTCGGTCTATCCATGTGGCGCTTATTAGCTGGTTTTTCTCTTTATTATTTCTTGGTTCCTGGATATGGCTTAGCTTTTGTCTTAGGTGCAAAAGTCGACAAGATTTTTCTATCGATGGCTTTTGATAACGGCGGTGTCGCCACAGGACCGATGTGTTCTACCTTTATTTTGTCTATGAGTGTGGCAATCGCCACACAGATCGACGGTCGAGATCCAATTATTGATGGATTTGGCGTGGTGGCAATGATCGCATTGACACCGATACTATCAACATTAGTCTTAGGGTTCATTTATAAACAAAAAGACAAAAAAGATCAGAAAAACAAAGAAAAATTACAACAAATGGAGGAACAACAATGAATGATTTAGTCGCACTAAATCTCGAGATGATCGTCACGATCGTGGATGGTGGCATTGGGGAAGATGTGATCGATTACTCAAAGAAGGCTGGCGCATCAGGGGGGACGATTTTACATGGACGTGGTTCTGGCGTCCATGACACAGGAAAATTCTTAGGATTGGATATCTCACCGGAAAAGGATATCGTTCTGACATTAGTACCAGATAGTTTGACAAACGAAGTGATGGATGCGATAGGAAAAGGCATCAAGATCGATGTTCCGGGTAATGGTATTTGTTTTAGTATTGATATCGATAAAGTAATTGGTATTACGAAAATCCATCAATATCGCGAAGTTGTTGAAATGAAAGATTTATTAGAAGATAATTGAAACTCATCCAAATGCAAGTGGCTAAATTCGGAATAGCACTTACCTTGAAATATACCAAAATTTGATCATCTTGTTTTGACAATAAGTCGAAAAAAACAAAATAGACCTTGTGCTATTTTAAGTTTTTTACGGCTTTTTCTTTTACCAAAAATGCTTGTCTATGTTGCTGGATGAGCATTTTTTAGGTTATAACTTAAAATTATAAATAAAGAAACTTCTGATTAGATAAACTTTTTTTCGATTTTTAATTGGAAAAAGGTGAGGTAGACTTCTTGTATTTACTTATAATTAGCCTTGAGACCGATTAAATATAGGATCGGTGGATGTATGTGCTACTAAAGTAGTTAAGTTGATCAAGAGAAATCGCTCGGGTACTAAAACAATTGTAACAGTTTAAGTAATGGCTCTAAAGTGTGTGTGTTATTTTTTGTGTAATGTAGAAAAAATAAAAATAAATTTAAGGAGTGAAGATAGTGACTAAAGACAGTTATTCCGAAGAGATTGGTAAATTGTACAATACACGTCACGAGGATTTTAAACAGTTAAATGATCAAATGTGGCCGAATTATAGTACAAATCAAATGGGAAATACGCTTACGCCAAAAGGTCTAAGAAGTTTAACAGGTTACCTTTATATTTGCAATATCTTAGGTAACTTTCAAATAGTAGGGGAAGTCCCACTGACACGTCAGCAAGTGGGAAAGAAACAGTCAGCTGCTTTTAAAGAAGATACTCATTTAAAGGTTCGCCAAAAAGAAAAGAAATTCACGATGGATAGCCCCTCATCAAGTTCAAGTGTAGACCTCAAACGTTTCAGCTATCCAGACTTTCATGAAACAGTCAATCCCCTCATTGAGCAACTATCCTCAACTAATCCAATGATTTATCTAACGGCTAAAGCACATCAATGGAATCTCAACATGCAGCAGCTTGCCCAGCTATTCTCAAAACGCGCCAATTATACGATGAATAGAGAACTTTCTAATCAAAAGCAACCTGGCTCCCAGAAGTCTTTCAATCATACTCAAAACCAGTTTAGCAAAATCCGCCAAGCAGCTGTTCTGAGAGCACAGCAATCAAATGAACAGCAAACCCTAACTCTCTCCCAAAATCACTTTGAGCAACGTACAGAAGAAACCGATTCCTCCTATTTTATAGCAAAAAATTCGGCTGAGAAATTAAAAAATGTATTTGAAGCCAATGTTAACTATCAGTTTAGATCAACTGACATCATTCCTTCAGGCAGTACCAGCAAGATAGTTTCGATCAATGAGGATTCGTTGATAGCAGCTTTTTGGAAAGATATGACCGATCAATTCACTATTTTTTTTAGCGTTCCTGAAAATGCAACCTTCACGGAACAAATGAAAGATTTAAACGGTATTTCAGTGCTCGATCTTTTTCTGGGGATGATGAATCGAGTATTTTACAGGAACGATGAGCAACAAATTCTATCAGATGATCAAGCCAAGAATGCAGAGTCAGTATCTGCATCACTCGTTGATTTATTACCGGAATCTTTTCAAGGACTGTTTTTTTCAAAAAAAAGTTCGATCACACAGGTTAGAGAGGAAGGGATCTTCTCACAGCTTTGGAGTTTAACAAATAAACTATCAGATACTTTGGATGATTATATTGATAAATGGGATGTTCTGAAAGTAAAGGGAGTTGAAGCAGCTCCATGGTTTGATATTAGCCCATTGAATCCACGGTCTGATCATCGATTGGAATCTTCGTTGAAATCCTATGAGACTTTGCAAATGGAAACCTCTAATATTGTTTTTTTAGCTACTAAAAGATACATTCAAGTTAACTTGCCTGAGTACGAGTTGGGTGAAAAACAACTACCATTTTGGTTTAATTACGCTCTTTTTCAAGAACGGAATGAAACGGAAAAAATCAATACAGTGGTCAAAAAATATCTACGAGAGGAGGGTTCTGGCTGGTGGTTGGAAGACGATACCTCAATGCGTTATGTATTCACAAATCTACAAAAATTGGAAAATAGCGAAGTAGTTGAAAAAGTGATTGCTAGAAGAACACAGATGGCACATATCATTTTTGATACTTGTGGCCTCTCAACACACGGACTGACTGATGAGCGAGCAAATGCTATTTTCCTTCAATGGCGAAATAATAATATATTTAAAAATGTTCAATTTAAAATAATAAAAAAGATTATATGGACACCTTCAAATGTTCTGAGTAATGAAGAAAAAAACAAGCCTGTGAGTGAGACTACACCTGCCACAATTTCCTCTAAGAAAACAGACTTAGAGCGAATTGATGAACTTGTGACAGATCTCATGAATAATCGTAACCTTCTTGTAAACGACGGAGAGTTATTACCGATTTTTTATTACCAATATGATCTTTTTGAGCATAGGGAAAAAACTAGTAAGGTGAATCAACAACTAAAGAAACTCCTTGAAAAAAGTGGTATTACTCCCTCTTCTGACAGTGGATTGGAACTGGTAAAGGCAATCGAAAAGTATAGCCAAGAAGATTGGGGCTCAAAGAAGTCATATAAATCAAGAAAAATACAGTATCTTGCTTATGTTATTTTGAAAGCTTATGGAGTGGGACAAAGCAGATTAGGAGATTCCCTATCAGCCAATCAGTTATTCGGAATTTTCATGCAGTGGAAAGCCAATACCTTACTTGAGAAAAATGAGTATAAGAAAATAGATCAGCAAACGATTTATTATAAGTTATCTCCATGGGAAGATTCTTTATTAGCCCGTAATCAAGAACAAAAAAGTGAAAGTAATCAAATCTATGATGATTTCATCAATGAGCGCTATGACTTGATATCTCATGAACATCCATTGATTCCCTTTGTCTATTATCCACCACTTTTTGAAGTAAGGGATAACATAGTAAAAGCAGTTTATGATTTGAAAAAGATATTAGATGAAAAGGGAATCCCAACTCAGGGAGCGTCCCTGGCGGATGTATCAAAAGCGGTAGATCATTGGATTATTGCTGGAGAGACCTATAAAACAATAATTAAACGAGTAAAAAAAATAGCAAAAATCATTGTAAAAACGTATAAACTCGAGGAAAAAGATTTATCGATCGATAAAGCTGTTGCCATCTATCTTCAATGGGGGAATAATAATGCGTATTATGGGTATACAATTGAAAAAGACAAAAGAAATTATGCCTATGAGTGGAACAAAGGAAATAAAAGGGAAGAATTAGATAAGAAAATCATCACTTTTTTACGTGAGAATGAGATTGATTCCTCAAAACCAACGATTAGTGAACCATTGGCTTTTTCTTTACCCAATTCTACTATTGAACAATATGAGCTTATATGCAAAAATATGACCAATTTTTTATCAGAAAGAGGTTTTGCTAACGATCTAAGTAATAAAAATATCTTGGTGGAAAGTGCCGCTAAATGGGCATTAGTAGAAGGGTTAGAGATTGATACGATCGATTGGGGGAAATTGAAAGAATTAGTTCGGGTAATTCTAGGGGATGAAAAAGAGAGGGTGATCTCTAACGAAGAAGCCCAACAAATATTTGTCCAGTGGATGAAAGATACAATAGAAATGGATACTCCATCTTTGGAAGTGAAACCTAAAGAAAATACTTTAGAGCAAAAACAATCTCAGACTATGAGTAAAGCGATAGTTTCAAAATGGCAATCTGAGAATATCAAGAACCAAATTGAACTTTTTTTTCGACAAAAAGGATTGCTATCTGAACGACCCACGAAAGAAGATATTTTACTTGCAGTCGGAAAATGGTTTACGCAAGAAGGTGTTGGGACGGTGCTAATGCCAGAGAAAGTTCAGGCAGTTGCGAAAGTAATCCTTAATGAGTTGGATCTTTATGGAGGGAAGTCAGACGAGAAGATTTCAAATAAGGACGCTGAATCAACAGTCATGAAGTGGGTATTTGAAACAGTTCTGGAAAAATCGGTGGAAACCTACATCGTCCAAAATATTATTTCCGCTCCTGATCCGGCAACGTTTACTATCGGCCGTCTTAGAAAGTTATTTGAGGTACACGAGCTAATTGAAGCTGGTCTGATCAAGCAACGACCTAAGAAGGAAGAACAAGAGACTATAACGAAACTATGGATCCTATTGACAAAAAACATGCTCCCAAATTATTTCCTAGAAACAAGTCAGTTAGCTGATGAGCTGTTGATTTCTGACTATGAATCTTTGATGCAATTGATTGGTTCAAAATTTTTAGAAGATACAGGCTATCATTCGAATTTCAATAAAAATGAAACGAATACTTTAGGAATGTTTTTGTTTGATATTGCCACTCATCAAGGTATAGATAATTTAAATGAATTGAATTATTTTTTTGTGCCAGCCTTACTAGCTACAGCACAACTAGAGCCAGAGCGGTTAAATAAGGCGATGGAGTTAGGGATTCATAAAGAATTTGCATTAAGTAGTTTTATGAGTTATTACCAAAAAGGCTATTTCAATTATATGGAAAATCAAGAAGATGTTGAGCATCTGTATCAAGAGTATGAAGAGGCTTTTATAAACTGGCGTCGTAAAAAAGGCTTAGTGAATGAAGTGTTAGCAGAGTGTGAACGACTCGGGATAAGAGTGAGTTTATTTGGAGATCAAGTGTATCTTGATGGTGGAAACCCATGCCCCGGGCCATGGATCCCAAGAGATATAGAAAAATGGTACACCGAATTAACGAAAGAAGTAGCAGACAAGCACCGTGCATTAAATAAGAAGTTGATGGAGTATGCATTTCATTCACTCAATATAGAAGATTTCAATTTTATTATTTCTCCAAAGACACATATTTATGAAGCATTTACTCAATTGAAAAATGAAGTGCGCTATTATGCGCCTTCCGCACCAGGATCAATTCCTCCAGTATTTTTTGGGAATCGAGAAACTTGGCTGGATACAACTCTTAATTTAGAAAAGACGAATATTTTGGTAGCTGTCAGCGAAAAAGAAGAACGGGTGTATGCCTTGAAAAACCTAGATAAAGAGGGAGGGTATGCCATCTATCGTGTAGATAAGGATCCTATGCTCTATCTTAAATATGGCTTATTTGATAAAAAAAATGTCTGGGGAGGAGGATATTCGAAAGTCGGGGAAAAGATTCGAATCGGCAACAAGGACTACACTTTTTCTAGTCAAGTTGATCGAATGAATGCACTCACTTCTAAAGGGGATTTGAGAACAGTTATTGACAGGATTGCTCAGAAACATCGGGACCAGTTGTATCGCCAATTATATGATTCAGGAAATGATAAAACAGTTGCTAGTGCTGCCTGGGATGGTGTCAAGCATTTTATTCCATTTTATGATTGCATTGTTGGGATCAATAATCGAGATACGAAAGGAGCAGCTATTTCTTGCACAATCGACGTGGTGCTTTTACTACCTGTTTTGGGACAGGTCACTTCCCTTAATCTGAAATTCGGTTTATCCGTGGCAAAAGCAGCAATAGTGGGTGGTGCAGAAGGAATTGTTAAAAATAGTGTGCGGGCCCTTCCCAATATCGCCGAGATAGAGTCTCTAGTAATAGGTGCGATCCGTTATATTGATCCGGGAGTTGAGCTGGTAAAAGGGAGTAGTCAGTTAGTCCTCCAGAAGCTGATCAATATGAAAACACGCGCATTTATTCGAAAAGATATCAAACCACTACTGGTAAAGCTAAATAAAATAAAAAAACCGTCAGAACCATTATCGAAAGAGCTTATTTCCGCTCAGCTGAAAAAAAATGGTCCCAAGGTTTTCGTCAAACGGGTGAAAGCCCAACTATACATGCGAGTAACCAATTTGAAAACTAGAGATGTTTTTGGAGAATTCTATACGTTGCGAGGAGGACAATTAAGAGTGTTTGAAGGACAAGCCTCCTTTACCTCTGACCAACTTGATTTGATCAATCGTCTATCCAGTAAAGTGAATATCGATCAACAGTTTGTCGAGGAAAAGAATCTAAACGTCAAGTTTTATGGTGACGGAATGATTTTAACAGGAAAAAAAGAAGGAGAGCAAAGTAGCCGCTACATTGTAATGAAAAATAAAATTACGCCTATAAGAGTAACGGTCATCAAGGAGCAAGGCGTGCGTTATGATATCTGTGAAGGAGAACGGGTTTTTCCGGTGAACTACAACGGCATTGAATGGTATTTCGAACCAGCCACTTCGCGAACGCTCTCCGAAGAAGTATTACAAAAAGTAAGTAAAAATATCGATAAATTTCAATCATTGAAAGAGCCAAGTACGCTTTCACCACCAGATGATTTGGGCTTGATGAGTTCAGAGACAGGTAGAACCTATATCAAGATTAATGAACGTTATGTACCATTAGTTTTATTCCATAAAGAGAAACAGCGCTATCATTTAGTTAAAAACGATATTCTTGAACCGATGACAGTCTTACGCTTAGATTTAGCAAATGATCAGTTCCGATTTGAAACGGAACTAGAAAAACGTGCCCTCAAATTTCAATCTTATGCACAACCCGCAGGTGGGAAAGACGATGTCTCAGATGACCAAATTCCTAGCACTTCAAAAGGCGCCGATTCACTTTTTGATCATCTAGCGTCATCTTCATCACAAGTATTCGTTGATAATCGGTATCCACCATATTTCCAACTTCCAGATACACTACCTTATGCGAAGGAGTGGAATAAACTTCGCCAAGCAATACAAGTTCCTGAAGGTACAGATATAGTGGAGGATCCAAAAGTGATAGTACCAGTTTTATCGGAGTTTGTCCCAGAATTCCCGCCTTATGTAATCAGTGATGAAGCAAAATTAAGAGAGCAAATTACTTTAGGAATTAAAGGGTTTTTCCCCGAAGGTTCAAATCCGAATTATCGTGTATTTTCTGGTATCGACATCACTAAGGCGCCAGAATCACTCAAACCATTTCTAAAACAATTTACTGTAGAGTTTAAAAATGCGCACGAAAATTTCCAGAAATTTATAGATAAGGAGAAGGAACTATCAAAAGAAGAGGCTCTTGCACCTACGACTGCGGGAGCTTACTTAATCGAAATGTTTAGACTAAGTGATGCGGAAAATCAAGAACAAATTTTAAAAGAAATTATGAAGCGCTTGTTATCAGTTGCAAAAAAAAGTACGCAGCTTCTTCAACAAACGGAGGATTTTAATTTTAAAAATATTTGGCTTGTTTCTACTGATTTATTGCGTGATGAGGTGACAAAAAATTACTACTCACAAATTAAAGGACACATGGGTGCACATGCGTTTGTTATGCGGTTTGACCCTGAATGTCGAATTATTTTAATGCTTGATGGTTTTCATGTAAATCCAGCTACTAGACCAGGAATTCAAGCACAGCCAAGTTCCAAGGATACTCTTATGCACGAAGTGACCCATATTGTCGCGTCATCGGACGATTTGATAAGTTGTCCAAGTAGTCCGATAGGTTTCAGGAGTAGTGGAGAAGATCTTCGAAAGAGATACGAAGTAAATTTTCTGAAGCTAATTCATGGCGAAGGGTTTGATTCTTTTGTGGAGAATGTAAGTGAGATGTTAAATTTGCCGACTGTCACAAAACAAGCTGTCTTCAATGCTGTACTGACTGACAAGATGTTAAAAGCAAACCTTCAAATAACCGATGCTGAGATGCTGATGACTTGTATTCGTGATATTGGATTAGGACGGAACTTTTTTGAGCGAGCACCCGTAAAAAGAAGTCTAGCTGACCAACTAGGAAACGGCGACCTATTGTTTGCTCTTGCTGTGATTGAAGTAGTTAATGTGGAGAATTTAGTAACCGAGCATCAATTAGAAACTACCTTAGAAAACGCGGAAATAACGACAGAAATCAACGTCTCACAGCATACACAGGCCCCTTCGGGAAATAGAAGTTTTTCAACCATTAAAAATATAGGTAAAACAAATAGTAATGATACGAATACAAGGCTTATGCACAAGCAAGAAATCAGAAAGCGCGCCGAATTGAATCTATAAGTTGATTGTCACCTTTAGATTCAGACTAGGTTACGGTTGATGAATCGCCCATAACATCAAATACATGAATAAAAAAACTAATATAGCCATAAAAAAGTTTTTTATATGCGCATAAAATTCAAAGAATAAGATTTTATGAAATCTCCTGCATATTTGCACACAAACAGTTGAAAATATGCTATTTTGTAATAGAAAAAAGGGGGAGAAGAATGAATTTTTTAGTTGTTTTAAAAGATACGATTCTCAAACGGTCGACATTCATCTATACGCAAATCGATGAACAAAAAACAGTCTTGCATTTTTCGCCGGAGTTTCATTTAGAAGGGTTGACGATTGGTGAAATTTACGAACAAGGTGGCATTCAAGCTGCCAAGCAATTTTTTGTTCAAGAACTTCAACTGCCATTGAATGACTATCTTGAAGTATCATTAAATGAGTGGGACAAAGCAATCTCAGAACTTTTCCCTCAAGGAATCAACGTAGAGTCAGGTACCACTGAAGTACATCTATCGGTGAAAGATCTACAACGTCAGATGCGTTACCAGATCGATGAAGAAGGCTCTCTTTCAATCTTTCAGCGGCAGCAAAAGATATTAAAAAGTTTTTTAAAACAAATCAGCCGAAAAAGAAATTTGTTTAAAACAACGCAGTTATTAAAAAAATATCCAGAATTATTACACACATCGATCCAGTTTCCACAATTGCTCTCGTTGATCCGTCGTTTTGTTCGCTTGAAGGAAATCCAATCTAAGAAGTTGACATTACCTTTACAAGATACCTTTCGAGTGGTAAAACGTGAAGATGAAAAAAAACTGATCGTGATCGATTTTATGCGGAACCGTCATGTGTTACAACAAATGACGATGGAAAAGGCCAACTAAGGCTTTTTCTTTTTGAATAAAAGAGAAATGGAGAAAAAAATGGGACCTATTTGGATACAACGTATAATGAAAGCTCAACAAAAATATCAACAAGTCATGAAAGGGAGATATGCGCGTCTTGATCCATTGAATCGTTTATTGTTAGTTTTAGGATTATTTTTCTTTGTCGTTAGATATTGGTTGCCTTTCAGTTTAGGCTATCTACTCTTCTTCTTTTTTATCGCTTTGACCATCGCTCGATTTAGTTCAAAGAAAATCTATGTTCGTTCAAACGAAAATCAAGCGTATTTACAAAAAACAGTGGCGATCAAAAGCTGGTTTACAAAAATAAAAAATAAACTGAAACGTCAACCTGAACAACAAGCTAGCGCTATCTACACGATTTTTTCATGTCCAACTTGTCAACTCAAGCAAAGAGCGCCGAAAGGCAAGGGTGAGATTCGAGTGACTTGTAAAAAGTGCGGCACGCAATTTACAAGAAAGGTATAAGAGAAAATACTAGTCAAATGTCTAGTGAAATGAGTAAAAAGGAGTAAAAGAATGATTAAAAATTACATTTGGGATTTTGATGGGACATTGTTCGATACGTATCCGGCGATGGTTGAAGGAGTATCTCAAGCATTACAAGATTTTGGTATCGAACGACCAAAAAAGGAAATCTATCGTGTGATGAAGCAAGAATCGGTGAGAAAACTACGAGAGAGTTATCAATTAGAAGAAGCCTCCTTCAATCAATTGTTTCATCAATATGAAGAACAATATCAAGAACTCTCAGTACCGTTCAAAGAGACTGAAATGGTTTTACGTCGTTTAAAACAGAATGGAGCAAAACATTATATTTTAACACATCGTGTAACGGCTTCTACTTGGAAACTTTTAAAAGTCTTTGAGCTAGCAGATTTGATCGAAGAAGTGATTGGTATCGACCAAGGCTTTGCCAGAAAACCAGCACCTGATGCCATCAATCACTTGATCGATCAGTATCACTTAGACCCAGAAAAAACGATGATGGTAGGGGATCGAAGATTAGATATTGAAGCAGGGATCAATGCAAAGATCCACACTTGCCTATATGATATTGATCATTTCTTAGGTGAGATTCCTGCCGATCATATTGTGGCGAATCTAGCGGATATTTTAGCAATCGAAAAGAATGCAGAATAAGTATCCCCTTTCAACTTTAGTTATGCTATAATTTAAACAGAGGAGTGATAAAATGGAAATTAGAAGACAAAAAGAAGTAGTAGAAGCTTTTCATTATGATTTTTTAAAGCCTGATCAAGAGGTACAAACCGACTTAAAAGTAGGTTTTTCACCACTAAAAGAGACAATTGAAAACTATCCGAAAGAACATAGCATCGTTGGTGCCCGTTTAGAATTTCGTTTAGTATTTGATACATATGTGTTATCTGGAAGCGTTAGTCAAATCAACCACATCTTGAATCGTAAAGTCCAAGATCAAAACGATGTGACGCAAGAAGAGGTCGATGAATTAGTGGCACCACTTTTTGAGATGGTCAAACGTCTGGCCTATGAAGTAACAGAGATCGCCTTGGATGCACCAGGTGTGAAATTGAACTTCCAATCAGAAAAAGAAGAAAAAGCCAAAGAAGAAAATTAAGAAAAAAACACTAGTGATAGTTATTAGCTATCACTGGTGTTTTTTTCTATTACTAATTGTAAGCAAAAGTAAGGAAAAATTTCGGAAAATAGTCTAGAATGAATAAGTCACTGAAAAAAATATTTTCAGGAGAAGAGCTGAAGAGTTCTTCTCGGGAACCTTTACTTCCTTAGATGGACTTGTCATTACAAATTAAGAGGAGGATGAAAATGACAACACTCATCACAGTTTTAGTGGTTCTAGTTTTTGCGGCATTATTATATGTGTTTTATCGTATGCAAAAGCGCCATGCAAAATTTTCAACGCGGGTTTACACTGCGCTAGCTGCCGGTATCGTATTCGGGGGCGCGTTGCAACTGATTTTTGGAGTAGAAAACGAGGTTATTACGCAATCCATGGATTGGATCAGTATCGTTGGGAACGGCTACGTTAGTTTCTTACAAATGTTGATCATGCCTTTAGTCTTTGTTTCAATCGTTGCGGCTTTTACAAAAATGAAAGTATCAGAAAAATTAGGTAAAATCAGTGCAACGGTGCTGACCACTTTATTAGCAACAACGGCTATTTCCGCATTGATTGGGATCGGTGTGACGATCGCATTTGGTCTTCAAGGTGCTGAATTTACGCAAGGAGCAGCCGAAACTGCTCGTATTTCTGAGTTAGCGACACGACAAGAAACAGTGGAAGGACTAAGTATCCCACAACAAATCTTGTCATTTATTCCTAAAAATATTTTTGCAGACCTTGCCGGAACTCGTGCAACAAGTACGATTGCTGTCGTGATCTTTGCGGCATTTGTTGGGGTTGCTTACTTAGGAATCAAACGAAAAGCACCAAAAGAAGCATCATTCTTTGCTGATATGATCGATAGCTTGTATCGTATCGTGATGCGTATCGTGACGTTAGTCTTGCGTTTGACACCTTATGGCGTGTTCGCATTGATGACGAACGTGATGGCAACAAGTGATTTTGATGCCATTTTGAACTTAGGTAAATTTGTGTTAGCGTCTTATCTTGCATTGTTTGCAGTGATGATCGTTCATTTCTTGATTTTGATCGGTGTGAAAGTCAGCCCGATCGACTACTTGAAAAAAACATTTCCAGTACTAAGTTTTGCATTTACTTCACGTTCAAGTGCGGGTGCTTTGCCATTGAATATTGAAACACAAACAAAAGCACTTGGTGTGGATGAAGCCACAGCAAACTTTGCTGCTAGCTTTGGTTTATCGATCGGTCAAAATGGCTGTGCGGGTGTTTACCCAGCCATGCTAGCGACAATCGTTGCACCAGCAGCTGGAATGGATGTCTTTAGCATTCAATTCATCTTGCTACTAGTAGCCATCGTAACAATCAGCTCATTCGGAGTAGCTGGTGTCGGTGGTGGGGCAACCTTTGCCTCATTGATCGTATTAGGTTCAATGAACTTACCAGTAGCAATCGTTGGTTTAGTTATCTCCGTCGAACCATTGATCGACATGGCTCGTACAGCTGTCAACGTAAGTGGTAGTATGGTAGCAGGTATTGTTACAAGTGCACGTATCAATGATCTTGATCGAGATGTGATCAAAGATGAAGCAAAAGTCGTTGACGTGAATGCTTAATAAAAAAAGAAAAGTGAGAGCCAAATGCTCTCGCTTTTTTACTCTGTAAATATATTCCGAAAAGTGAAAGTGTGGAATTTTCAATATAAAAATGTATAAAACAATAAGGTAACAAGACCTATCTAATACAATTCTCATCCAACGGAAGGTTATGTATTGTTATAATGAATATGTAAGCATTCTATACAGCCTATATAAATCGAGGAGGAGATCAATGGTCACATTCAGCAGTAGTTCTCAACAAGCCCAACAGTCCACTTCAAGAATCACCAGTGCAACCACCCCTTTAAACCAAGCATCATCGCTTCAAAATGACACACGCACCACGCTAATTGGCAATCAAGACATTCAAAGTAGCATAACGTCCGCCAAAAACTCAGCCAATCAAATTGCCTCAGCCATCTCAGGCGCTGCCAATCAATTGCAAACTGCTGCTCAAGGATTTTCTACACTAGACACTCAGTTAAGTCGAGATCTTTTTAAGGAGAGACGCTAATGAATCAATGGACAAATCTTGATACCGAGGAAACGTTGCTGCAAGCAAAAAGAGAAGAACAGGAAAAGAAAATGAAACAACTTGATGCCTGCCGTTCAGATTACCAGAATCACTTTAAAGAAATCGGAAACTTCTTATTTCGATTACAATTGTCTTACCAGAAATCGAATACCTTTACGTCCATCGAAACATTCACCTCGGAGTTTTCACATCAAAGTAGGCGATTGATGAATGGCTTTGATGAATGCCAACATTACGAAATGATCCAACAACAAAAAATCACGCAAAAGCTTGATGAGATTAGCTTTGAGAAAAGAAAAATTTTGTTGGAGGATCAAAACACATGAGTATCGATATGTATCTGTCCGATTCCTTAGCCCAAGCCACGAGCGCCAGTCACTTCTGCCAAAAACAAGTCACTGATTACCAAAATCTCCAACAAGCCATCACTCAATTCACTTTACAAACGCCCAATCTCCAAGGGAAAACCTACGACGCTGCGAAAGCCTATTTTTCTCAAATACTTTACCCACTCGTCCAAGGAGGAATTTTACTCTCCGAAGCGGTCGAAAAAGCAGCGAAACGATTTCCACAGGAATACATAAATCAAGTTGATTCTATCAGCTTGAAACAATCCGAATTAGAAGCGCAAATTCGTCAAATGAATCAATATATCACCCAAGCTGAAGGGATACGGCAACTGCTTCTTTCACCTTATATGCCAGAAGAACATCAAAGCTTTCAACTCAATCAGAATACGTTGTTACTCACGATGTATCATGACTTGAAACACAAGCTGGAAGAAAAACTCCAAAAACTCTTAGCTTACAACCAAAGCTCCGCGCAATTTTTTACAGAAATCAAAAGTCTCGAACAAGCAGTCAATCAAGGCCTTGCTCAAACGAAAACTGCTTGGAATAGTCAAACGAAGACATTCTCTATGCCGAAAGATTTGTCCTGGACAACTACGATCCAAGACAAATGGCAACAAGCAGAAAACGAGAAAAAAGGCATCGATCCAACTAAAAACAAAGAACTAGAAAAGTACAACGTCTATGCCCTCATTATTCACGATAGCGAGGGAAACCCACGTGTCTTTTGGAAAATCGGAGACAAGCAATCAGGCTATGGCATCGTGAACCCCGAGCTGTATCAATATGTCACGAAAGTAGGTCACTACTTAGAACCTGAACTGATCCAATTCATGACGTACGATACCTACCAAGAGAAAGTCAATGCAGCATGGCGTCAAGGCGTCAATTACGAAACTGGTGAAAAACTAGACCCACTCTTAGGCAGTCTCGTCTCTACCTCACAATACGTCAAAGACGGCTACACATGGATCAATGAATCTGAACTGGGTCAAGCCTTGATGGTCTTAGGCTTTACTTATGCGTCTTACAAAGTATTGACGACTACTGGTGTGAAGCAGGTGGAAAATGGTAAAATTGGAGAGGTAGTAGATGCTAGGCTGGATAACCTAAGTCCTAAAGAGATTAGTCAGATGTCATTAAATGAATTAAAGAATAGTATACCGAAAGGTTGGCAAATATTTGAACACAATGGTCGAGTTCATATCAAAGACGTACAAGGTAATTTTAGAATTCGGATTGACCCACCAGATAAAATTACCAAATATAAACATATGCATATTTTTGATGAAAATAAAAATTCATTGGATATGAAAGGAAATATTGTAGACAAAAAAAGTTCTGATGCGCATATTCCTTGGTCTGATAATTAATTTTGGAGGTAAATGATGAATATTGAATTATTACAAAATAAAATTGATAATACTGAATACTGGGATATGTCAATATTGGATATTCAAACTCAGTATTATGGTGATGAGGTATACATTTTTATAGAAAATAATGAAGAAAGTTGTTGGAAAATCTGTTTTTTATCTTGTTATAAAGTCAGTTATGAGACCGATTCAAATTGGCGAACAATCGATAATGTAAAAGAAATGCGAGGGGGGCAACTTGGATATGAAGGACAAGATATTTCCTTGAAAAAATATGAAGGGAATGAGAACTTTGTAGAATGTTCTCTTGATCTATCGATGATGACAATGAATATCGTTTGTAAAGAGATTCAGGTGGAAAAATTAAACATGGAAGAAAATCGATTCTTTTGGCAAGAAAAATCAAGTTGAAATAAATGTTTTGGTTTCTGACGAAAGTTAGAGAATCGAGAAGTAACGAATCAACCGATTTACCAACAAGAGCAATCCACGTAACTATTTAAACTAGGAGCATGCGCATGTATAAACTACTTTCCATAGAAGCATCAGTAGCTACACGGAATTTAGAGTTGGAAAATTTAGATACAGCTACAATTGATTTATGTTTTGATGATTCTGCTGTTACTAGTTTTAAAAATTTTGATTTTATGCAAATAAATGAAGTATATGATTGTAAAATTTTTCTTTTTGGTGGACAAGATGATAGTGGTGAAAAATTTCAATATATTAATGATGTTTCAATCGGCAGAACAGTTTTATCAGAAGTTGCAAACGAAAAAGGGGATGTGTACTATATCAATAAAATTTCTGCAAGTGAGTCCTTTAGTAAACAAAAAAAGTTAAGTTACAAATATACTCGAAAAGATCTTATCCAAGTGAAGACTATTATTCATGCAGCTTTCGAATAATGCTATATTAAAACATTTTTGACTGATTACTATCATATAGCATAGACTTGACTAGTAAAAGATAAGTTTACTTATAAAATGAAGGACATAAATCACTTTTCTCATCCGTACCTCTCCAACATAGATTTTCAGTACCAGCTATGCTAAACTAGCTAGGACGAAAAAAGTGGAGGAATGAATAGATGTTTACAAATGAAATGAAAATCATGTTATACGTAGATGATGTTGAAAAAAATGCAGATTTCTGGCAGCAGATCGGTTTTGTTGTGTTGGATCGTCAAGAAATGGATGGTACATTGATTATTGAGATTGCCCAATCAAAAGATGCGGGTACTGCGTTTGTTTTATATGATCGTGAATTTATCGAACAGCATTCACCAGGCACAGCTAGTGGGGCACCTTCTTTGATGTTTTATAGTGCGGACATTTTTGGTTTATACAAAAAGATGCAACAATTAGAAGTGACATTAGGTGATTTAGTCCATTTAGGTGAAGAATATGTATTCAACTTTGCAGATCCTGATGGGAATTACTTTGCTGTGACAGGAAAATAACTTACTTAGTAAGAATGAAGCAAGAACTCCGACTGAAATTTTAGTCGGTTTTTTTGTGTCTATGAATACATAAAATTACAATATTTATATTATGTAAACTATACTTGCGCAAAAATGCACAAGCAGAAAAATCGTCATTTCAGTTAGACTTCTTTATACTATTATGGAATGAATTGTAGGAAGGAAGTAACTAAATGGATTACCAAGTACTATTATATTATAAATATACAACGATCACTGATCCTGAACTTTTTGCGAAGGAGCATCTTGCTTTTTGTAAATCTTTGAATTTGAAAGGTCGTATCCTTGTCGCAGAAGAAGGAATCAACGGCACGGTTTCTGGAACGATCGCAGAAACTGAGGCATACATGGAAGCGATGTTGGCAGATGAACGTTTTGCTGACACATTTTTCAAAATTGATCCTAGCGAGGGTCATGCATTCAAAAAAATGTTTGTTCGTGCGCGTCCTGAACTAGTTTCACTAAAACTAGAAGATGACATTGATCCAAAAGAAATGACGGGCGCTTATTTATCGCCTAAAGAGTTTAAAGAAGCGATTCTTGATGAAGATACGGTTGTGATCGATGCACGAAATGACTATGAATATGATCTTGGGCATTTTAGAGGAGCGGTTCGCCCTGATATCCGTAGCTTTAGAGAACTACCACAATGGATTCGTGACCATAAAGAAGAGTTTATGGAAAAACGGGTCGTTACTTACTGTACAGGTGGCATCCGCTGTGAGAAATTCTCAGGGTGGTTAGTGAGAGAAGGATTTAAAGACGTCGGTCAATTGCATGGTGGTATTGCGACATATGGCAAAGATCCAGAAGTCCAAGGGGAACTATGGGATGGCAAAATGTATGTTTTTGATGAGCGTATCGCTGTCGACATCAATCATGTAGATAAGCAGATCGTAGGGAAAGACTGGTTTGATGGTACTCCTTGCGAACGTTATATCAACTGTGCAAATCCAGAGTGTAATCGTCAAATGTTAGCATCAGTGGAAAACGAAGAAAAACATTTAGGATCATGTTCAGTAGCATGTGCCAAACATCCGCATAATCGCTATGTCAAAGAAAGAAATCTAACAACAGAAGAAATCGATGCACATTTAGCAGCATTTGTATAATTTTTCTAACAATAAAAGCAGACGTAGCTAGTGTTTATAAAATAAAATGAGAGTCATGAAAGTTGTTCTTCAAATTTTCGTGGCTCTCATTTTAATCTGAAATCAGGAGATTTTTCCTTTAACTATTCGGAAATTGTTGCTACCTATGATAGTGGAATTACGATATAATCAAATGAAAAGGTGGTGGTATCATGAATAAACCATTTGTCTATGCAATCGGGGATGTCCATGGAAGTTATGATCTTTTTCAAAAGCTATTAACACATTATGATCTACATCTTCATCAATTAGTCTTGATTGGTGATTTGAATGATCGTGGACCAAAAACAAAAGATTGCTTATTACTAGGAATGAAGTTAGTGAAAGAAACTGGTGCGATCTACTTGCGAGGCAATCATGAAGAGTACTTCTTACAGTTTCTCCAAGAACCAGAAGACTGGTATCCGTCTTATTTACGAAACGGTGGAAGAGAAACAATGGAAAGTCTTTTGCATCCAGGTGCAGCAGAAGAATATTCACCAACTGAGATTGCCATGATGATTCGTTCAAGATATCGTGAATTGGTCGATTTTTTATGTAATTTGCCTTTATATTATGAATGGGAAAACTATCTTTTTGTCCATGCGGGTGTTGATCTAACTAAAAAAGATTGGCGTGATACTAGCCCTAGAGATTTTTTATGGATCAGAGAGCCTTTTCATGAGCATAAGAATCGGACGGGTAAGACGATCGTATTTGGTCATACGATCACGCCACTACTCCATGGAGATATGCAGACAACTGATTTATGGATACAAGATCAGAAAATCGGGATCGACGGTGGGGCTGTCTTTGGCGGATCAATGCATGGTGTCGTTTTTGATCCAATTGGAATCATCCAAGATATCGAGTATCAAAACAATCAAGGACCATGGCAACCACGTGATTGATCAAAAAAAGTTTTTGATAAAAGTGTCCAGTTGTGATTTATAAGCCGAGAAACCCGAAATTTGTTTTTCAAATTTTTGGGCTTTTTCGCTTAGTCCTGAAGGTCAGATTTTGGAACACCGATAATTCGTTTTAAAATTAAAAACAAAAATGAATTTTATTTTTGTTCTAGACACTGTTTAGTTACATTTAGAAATACCAGAATCTATGCTAAAATAAATCAGTATGATTTTTTGATTCTTGCTTTTTAATGAGTAAACCGTAGCAAGAATCGATTTCGACTTAGAAAAGAGGCTATTTAATGACAGACAAAGTAAATCCAACGATTCTAGATCTTGTAAAGAAAGAATTGGCAGATTATCAAGCAAAACAGTTGACGACTGTTTTAAATCTATTAGCAGAAGGAAATACGGTGCCTTTTATTGCTCGTTACCGTAAAGAAATGACCGGAAGCTTGGACGAAGTACAAATCCGTGAAATTGAAGAGCGCTATGCTTATTTAGAAAATTTAGAAAAGCGTAAAACCGAAGTCTTGCGTTTGATTGATGAACAAGGAAAATTAACTCCAGAATTACAACAAAGTATTACACAATCTGTAAAAATGCAACAAGTAGAGGATTTATATCGTCCGTACAAACAAAAACGAAGAACGAAAGCAACGATTGCGAAAGAAAAAGGGTTAGAACCTTTAGCCACTTGGTTATTGACCTTTACATCTGAGGATGTTTTGACTGAAGCAGCTAAATACGTCACTGAAGAAGTTCCGTCTCCTGAAGAAGCCTTACTAGGTGCCCATGAGATCATTGCGGAGCAGGTAAGTGACAATGCAAAATTCAGAACATGGGTCCGTTCCTATACGTACAACAAGGGCCTGTATGAAAGTACGGTCAAGAACAAAGAGAATGATGAAAAAGGCGTATACGAAATGTATTATGATTTTTCTGAACCGATTCATAAAATCGTTTCTCATCGCATCTTAGCGACCAATCGTGGAGAAAAAGAAGAAGTATTGAAAGTCAATTTAACGGTTGATGAAGCTGCACTTTTAACTTACTTGGAAAGACAACTGATTCCTGATACAGCTTCGCCTTCTGCTAGTTATGTACGTTTGGCGATTCACGATAGTTACAAACGATTCATCCAACCTGCGATTGAGCGGGAGGTCCGTAATGAATTGACCGAAAAAGCGGATGAACAAGCCATCGCTATATTTGGTGAGAATCTGCGTAACTTGTTATTACAACCACCTTTAAAAGGGAAAGTTGTCTTAGGCTTTGACCCAGCTTATCGTACCGGTTGTAAATTAGCAGTGGTGGATGCGACAGGTAAGGTTTTAGCGATCGAAGTGATTTACCCGCATAAACCGGCAAATCAAGCAAAAAGAGCCGAAGCAGGCCCTGCATTTGTGAAATTGATTGATCAGTACCATGTGGATATGGTTGCGATCGGTAATGGAACGGCGAGCCGTGAATCGGAGTTATTTGTGGCAGAACAGTTGAAGTTAGCCAAACATCAAGCGTTTTATGCCATCGTCAATGAAGCCGGAGCTTCTGTCTATTCTGCAAGTGATATTGCCCGTAAAGAATTTCCTGAGTTACAAGTCGAAGAACGGAGTGCAGTGTCGATTGCACGAAGACTACAAGACCCGTTGGCTGAACTAGTGAAAATCGATCCGAAGGCTGTTGGCGTTGGACAATATCAACATGATGTTTCACAAAAAAGATTAGCAGAACAGTTGGATTTTGTTGTTGAAACGGCAGTGAACCAAGTAGGAGTCGATGTCAATACAGCGAGTCCTCAGTTGTTGCAACATATTTCTGGTCTAAATAAGACGACTGCTCAAAACATCGTGACGTATCGAGAAGAAAATGGTGCATTTGCTTCTCGAACGCAATTGAAGAAGGTCCCACGTTTAGGGCCAAAAGCGTATGAACAAGCGATCGGTTTCCTGCGTGTGCCTGGTGGGAAACATGTACTTGATAATACTGCGATCCATCCAGAGAGTTATGCAGTAGCAAAAGAGATCTTACAGGCAAATCAATTATCTGAAAAAGACTTAGGAACAAAAGAAGCAATCGAAAAATTAAGTCAACTTTCTCCGCAACGTTTGGTGCAACAAGTGCCAGTAGGTGAAGAAACATTGAAAGATATTCTTGAAGGGTTGACCCAACCAGGACGAGACATGCGAGATGAAATGCCTGCGCCACTTTTGCGTTCAGATGTATTGAGTATGGAAGACTTGAAACCTGGCATGGAATTAAAAGGAACAGTCCGAAACGTGATCGATTTTGGGGCATTCGTCGATATTGGGGTGAAACAAGATGGTTTAGTCCATATCTCTAAATTAAGCAATAAATTCGTCAAACATCCAACTGACGTTGTTTCCGTTGGGGATGTCGTCACTGTTTGGATCGAACAAGTGGATACGAACAAAGGGCGCATCAGTCTGACGATGCTTTCGCCTTACGAGGATCAAGCGTGACACAAGAAGAATTACAACAGTTAGTCGAAGAGATTTCTTTAACAAGCTTCCAGCGTCCGTTCATGCACCAAGCAATGTTCAATAAGCGTTTGAAAACAACAGGTGGTAGGTATCATTTGAATGACCACCATTTGGATTTTAATCCGACGATGTTTGCAGTAGCCGATCAAGCTACGATCATCGGGATCATCAAACATGAGCTGTGTCATTATCATCTTCACTTGACTGGAAAAGGCTATCGTCATCGTGACTCAGATTTCAAACATTTATTGTTAAAGACGGGTGGGTTACGTTATGCACCTGCCATTCCTTCAAATAGAAGGCAAAAAATCGAAGGATATCAATGCCAAAAGTGTGCTGAATGGATTTATCGTAAAAGGAAAATCAATACAGATCGCTATTTGTGTGGGCGTTGTAGAGGACGATTGGTATGGAAAGAAACCACGTACTTGGATGTTGAATAATTGTATGAGGAGAGAAATAGAATGACAGGTGAACGATCAAGAAATGCAGACTGGAATTGCTTATTGGATTTTTTAGCCGACCCTGGCCCACAGGAGTGTTCGGAACTAAAAGCACCTACACTGATTTTAGCGGGGAATTGTCTGCCCGTCCTAGTAGATGAAGCAGCAAAGGCGTACTTGAATCAGCAGGTTGAGCAAATCGTTTTAGTTGGTGGGATCGGACATGCGACGAAGTATCTCTATAAAAATTTTGAAAAACAAGGATTCTTATTTGAACAAGGTTTAAGTGAAAGTGAGATTTGTGCCCGCTATTTGCTTGAAAAATATAGGTTACCTGAACAGGCACTATTGTTAGAAACGAAGTCAACCAATTGTGGCGAGAATGCTTCATTTTCTTACAAGTTATTAAAAGCACAGGGCCCATTACCTGAACGTGTTCTTTTAATGAATGATCCGACCTTGCAACGACGAACAAAGGCGACTTTTGAGAAGGATTGGGGCAATGAGTCTGTTCATTTTTATAATTATGTACCGATACTTCCACAAGTGACAGAAAGTACCAAGGGATTCAACTTCTCTGATCAAAGACTAAATGACTTGTGGCCTTCTGATTATTTCCAAGCCTTAGTATTTGGAGAAATGGTTCGTTTGAAAGATGATGCCCAAGGTTACGGACCTAATGGAACGGGATTTATCGGTCATGTCGACATCCCAGATGAGGTGTGGTCTGCTTATTTACGTCTCTTAGCAATGAATGAAAAAGTTTCGCTAAAAAGGTAATCAGGGCACTAATATTTAAGGAACTAAAAATCATCCGAATAAATTTGGTTGAAATTTTTTATTGTTTATAAGATAATGGGTTTCGTGTTGAATGTATGAATAAAATAATGGATGATAGTTAAGAGAAGAGGATTCAAATGAAAAATCAAGAAAATTTGTACCACTTTGTTGGTATTAAAGGCTCAGGAATGAGCTCTTTGGCACTTGTATTACATGAAAAAGGATTAAACGTCCAAGGATCAGATATCGAAAAATATTTCTTTACTCAAAGAGATTTAGAAAAAGCCAATATCTCTATCTTGCCGTTTGATGCAGAAAACGTCAAACCAGGAATGATCGTGATCGCCGGCAATGCTTTTCCAGATTCACACGAAGAGATCCAACGTGCAAAAGAGCTTGGATTAGAAGTAATCCGTTACCATGATTTTATTGCAGATTTTATCCAAAATTATACGAGTATCGCTGTCACTGGTTCCCATGGGAAAACAAGTACGACAGGTCTATTATCACATGTATTGACAGGGATTCGTCCGACAAGTTACTTGATTGGTGACGGCACTGGTCATGGTGATCCAGAGGCAGAATTCTTTGCTTTTGAAGCATGTGAATATCGTCGCCACTTTTTAGCTTACTCTCCTGATTATGTGATCATGACGAATATCGATTTTGATCATCCTGATTATTATACAAGTATCGATGATGTTTTCTCAGCTTTCCAAACGATGGCAAAACAAGTCAAAAAAGCGATCTTTGCTTACGGAGATGACGACTATCTAAGAAAGTTAGAAGCGGATGTGCCAATCTATTATTACGGTATGAATGAAGATGACGATATCCAAGCACGTAATATTGAACGTACGACAACTGGTTCAGCTTTTGATGTGTTCCATGGCGAAGAGTTTGTTGGACACTTTACAGTTCCAGCATTTGGAAAACATAATATTTTGAATGCACTTGGTGTTATCGCAGTTGCCTACTTTGAAAAGTTAGATGTGAAAGAAGTTGCTGACGAAATGTTGACATTCCCTGGAGTGAAACGTCGTTTTAGCGAGAAAATCGTAGCTGATATGACAGTCGTTGATGACTATGCTCACCATCCAGCAGAAATCAAAGCAACTATTGATGGCGCACGTCAGAAATATCCAGACAAAGAAATCATTGCAGTCTTCCAACCACATACATTTACTCGTACGATTGCCTTGATGGATGAATTTGCCGAAGCCTTAGATTTAGCTGACCGTGTGTATCTATGTGATATTTTTGGTTCTGCCCGTGAAGAACAAGGGGACGTTAAAATCGAAGACTTAGGAGCAAAAATCAAAAAAGGTGGTCAAGTAATCAAAGAAGATAACGTTTCGCCGTTATTAGACTACCACGAAGCAGTGATTATTTTCATGGGTGCTGGTGATGTTCAAAAATTTGAACAAGCCTATGAAAAATTATTGAGCAGTACAACGAAAAACGTTCTGTAATCATCTAAGTGAATAAAAGAAGTTAGCGTCAAAAGGGATTGTCAGGTGACAGCCCCTTTTGTCGTTTATTTGTGGGTGATGGGTAGTTCGTTTTCAGTAATGTTTCGCCTGCTTATAGTGACCGTACGTATTCGATCGAATTAAGAAATCCTAAAGTATCCAGACAAAATACGAACGGTTTTTATTCAACTATGCTATAGTCTTCAATAAATAATGTACGATCATCGAAGTGATTGCTTACATAAGTGAAAGACCAAAGCATGTTCTGTAACTTGCGTTTTTTGTATAATTTGGTACAATTGGTACGAATGAATAAATAAACTGGAGGGTTTAAACTTGAACATAAGTAAACCGCGTAAATTAGGAAAAACAATCAATGAAATCGAGGAAGGTGACTCGTTATCTTTAACAGAATCAATTGAAGATAATCAGTTATTATTATATTTAGGGTTAACAAACGATGCCAATCCTTTATATATCCAACATGATTTTGCACAGAAAACGGAATACCATCAACCCATTGTTCCAACTGTGATGCTAATGGGAATCATAACAAGTGCAGTGTCCAAACACTTGCCTGGTCCAGGTTCTCATGTGGTGAATTTTTCAGCTAATTTTGTCGAGCCGGTTTTTCATTATGAAACATTGACTTTTCAGTTTGAAGTCATTCGAGTGGATAAGATGAAAAATGTTGTGACTATTTCAGTGGAGGCCACGAATACACAAGACAATCGTGTATTAGATGCGGTAATCATGGTACAACCACCAGAATTAGAACAAGAATTAACTCTTGAAAGTGAAGGTGAATAAGATGAACAATCAAATCATATCAAATAGTATCAACCGCTTTTATGCGAAAGTCTACGGATTTTTAGGAATCGGTCTAGCGCTGAGTGCGATCACTTCCTATTTAGCGATCCAAGTCTTTCCTTATCAAGTAGCAAGTTTCATCAATAATTTTCCATTAGGTTTTATGGGATTATGGATCGTCCAAATCATTTTGGTTTTAGTTTTAGGAGCAAAAGCACAAAAAAATCCAAGCTTAGCAATCGGTGGATTTATCGCATATTCCTTGTTGAACGGTATAGTTTTAGCTGTTACATTAGCCTTCTATGATATCGGAACGATCACGACTGCTTTTATTTCAGCAACTGGGATGTTCATTGGGATGTCAGCAATCGGGATGTTCACTAAAAAAGATCTAACAGGTGTGGGTCGTGCCGGTATGGCAGCATTGATCGGTGTGATCATTGCGATGGTCTTGAATGTTTTTATTTTAAGAAGTAGTGCAGTTGAATTGTTCATCTCATTACTACTTGTCGTGATTTTTGCAGGTATCACTGCTTATGATAACCAAAAGATCGCAAATGTATATGTCCAATCAAATGGACAAGCAAATAGTGGGATTGCCGTATTCTTGGCACTTCAACTATATCTAGATTTCATCAACTTGTTCTTGGCATTCTTACGAATCTTTGGACGTAATAACTAAGCAATAAACGAAGAGCAAGATAAAAATATCTCTCATATGAAAAGAAAGAATCCACAGAATTTGATCGTCAAATTCTAGTGGGTTCTTTTTTTGGTCATCGATACCAGTAAGCACTATTATTTTATTTTTATCCTAAATTACTTTGTTTGCCATCTAGGATAAACGGTATTCAAAAAGTAACACTGATGTCTTCTACCTTAGTACGTACCGCTTTTCTAACAACCTTTTGCCTGTCCGTTTTTTCTTTTCGCATTCTTTGGCATTCTTTGTTAGAATGAGAAAGAACTTTATAGTAAGGAGTTAAGCGGATGACTAAAAATAAATTATTGCTCGTTGACGGAAATAGTGTGGCCTTTCGTGCATTCTTTGCGTTGCACAATTCGTTGGAACGTTTTAAAAATCGTAATGGGTTGCATACAAACGCAATCTATGCGTTTCATAATATGTTTGAAAATGTCATGCAAAAAGAACAACCAACCCATGTTTTGGTTGCTTTTGATGCGGGGAAAACAACATTCCGAACAGAAATGTACGCAGAATACAAAGGTGGCCGTTCAAAGACACCGGGAGAATTCAAAGAACAAATGCCTTATATCCGTGAGCTTCTAACCGGTCTAGGGGTGAAGTATTACGAGTTGCCGAACTATGAGGCAGACGATATCATTGGTACTTTAGCAGAAAAAGTGGATAAAGAAACATTCGATGTAGTTGTCTTGTCCGGTGACCGAGATTTAACACAATTGGCATCAAAAGAAATCAAAGTCGATATCACTGTGAAAGGTGTAAGTGATATTGAAAGTTATACGCCAGAACATGTGGCGGAAAAATATGATGGACTTACACCGAAACAAATCATCGATATGAAGGGATTAGCAGGGGATGCTTCAGATAATATCCCTGGCGTAACAAAGATCGGTGAAAAAACAGCGATCAAATTATTGAATCAATATGGCTCTGTTGAAGGGATCTATGAACATATCGACGAAATGAAACAAAGTAAGATGAAAGAAAATCTGATCAATGACAAAGAGCAAGCTTTCTTGTCTAAAAAATTAGCAACGATCGATACCGATGCGCCGGTAGAAGTTGATATTGACTCCCTTGCCTATCAAGGGAAAGACTTAGATAAACTGGTGCCTTTCTTCAAGGAAATGGATTTCAAACAATTCCTTGCTAAATTAGATGTGGTCGAAGAACAAGTAGAAATGAAAGATATTTTGTTTGAAGTGGTCCATGAATATGATGAAAGCATGTTCCAGACAAATATGGCTTTATATGTCGAGATGATGGGCGACAACTATCATACAGAAGACATCGTTGGTGTGGCTTGGGGAACACCAGAGAAAATCTATGTGACAAATGACTTAGCGATTTTTGAAAATGAAGCCTTTCTTTCATGGATCGGGGACAAGACTCGCCTGAAAAATGTATATGATGCTAAGCGTACGTATGTGGCATTGAACCGCTATGCAACGAAATTACAAGGGATCGACTTTGATGTCTTACTAGGTGCATATTTATTGGATACGAACGAGAAAAGTGAGGACATCGAAGGGATAGCGTCACATTATGGGTACCACGATATTCAATCGGATGAAGCAATCTATGGAAAAGGCGCGAAGAAAGGTCTACCAGAAGATGAAGAAGTTTTCTTTGCCCACCTAGCACGTAAAGTTTCAGCAATCAATGGCTTGACACCTAAACTAAGTCAAGAATTAGCAGAAAAAAATCAAGAAGATCTTTTCCGAAAAATGGAATTACCTTTGTCGATCATCTTGGCTGAAATGGAAATCAGTGGGATCAAAGTGGATGCGACTCGTCTTCAAGAAATGAAAATCGAATTTTCGGATCGATTGAGAGAGATCGAACGAAAAATCTATGAAGAGGCTGGAGAAGAATTCAATCTAAACTCACCCAAACAATTAGGTGTCATCCTTTTTGAAAAGATGGGTCTTCCAGTGATCAAAAAAACCAAGACAGGGTATTCGACTGCGGTTGATGTCTTAGAACAATTGCGTGAGCAAGCACCGATCGTTGATGATATTTTGATTTATCGCCAAATCGCTAAAATCCAATCGACCTATGTCGAAGGTTTACTGAAAGTGATCCAATCGGACGGGAAAGTCCATACTCGCTATGTTCAAACATTGACGCAGACAGGCCGTTTGAGTTCAGTTGATCCCAACTTACAAAATATTCCGATCCGTTTAGATGAAGGTCGCAAGATCCGTCAAGCATTCGTTCCTAGAAATGAAGATTGGTTGATCTATTCTTCTGACTATTCTCAGATCGAATTACGTGTATTGGCGCATATCTCAGATGACGAGCATTTAAAAGCTGCCTTTTTAGAAGGACAAGATATCCATTCAAGTACAGCAATGCGTGTGTTCGGCATTGAAAAAGCCGAAGACGTGACACCAAATATGCGTCGTCAAGCGAAAGCAGTCAATTTCGGAATCGTTTATGGAATTTCTGATTATGGGTTATCACAAAACTTAGGCATTACTCGTAAAGCGGCTCAACAATATATCGATACGTACTTTGAAAAATATCCAGGTGTCAAAGAATACATGGAGCGTATCGTTCGTGAAGCGAAAGATCAAGGTTTTGTCGAAACGTTATACCATCGTCGTCGTTATTTACCCGACATCAACTCAAGAAACTACAACATTCGTTCATTTGCTGAACGAACAGCGATCAATACACCAATCCAAGGAAGTGCGGCGGATATCCTGAAAATCGCCATGATCGAATTAGACAAACGCTTGAAAGAATCGGACTTGCAAGCGACGATGTTGCTTCAAGTGCACGATGAATTAGTCTTTGAAGTGCCAGAAAGTGAATTAGAGAGGTTAGATAAATTAGTCAGCGAAGTAATGGAACAGGCGGTTGCTTTACATGTCCCATTGATCACAGATAGCAGTTGGGGCAAAACATGGTATGAAGCAAAATAATTCTTTACTTTTATACTGACAGACAAACTTTGAGGGAAGCACTTGGATCGGGTTCGTTCGATGCGGGAGTAGATTGTGACTGAAATATCCAGCTCCGAGAATAAGGCGAGAAACCCGAAAATTGTTTTTTAAATTTTTGGGTTTCTTAGCTTATTCCTGAAGGAGTTGTTTCTGGAGTACCGTTTATCAAGGTTGTGATAAACGCATTTTGACCTGAGCCGTAAGATAGAAAATCAAAAAATAGTTTTTTATATTTTACAATTTTATTGCGTAATGTTGAAGGTCAGCTTCTGGAACACCGTTTATTCGGTTTTAAGCTCAGGAACAAAAAAGATTTTATTTCTGTCCCAAATAAGTTCAATTTAAATCAAATAAGTGAAAAATGTAGGTGAGAAAAAGCATGCCCGAATTACCAGAAGTTGAAACTGTCCGAAAAGGATTAGAAAAATTAGTGAAAAACAAAAAAATCAAAAACGTTCAAGTGCTGTGGCCGAGAATCATTGAACAACCGGAGGTACCAATTTTTGAAGCAACGTTAATTGGTGAAACCATCGAATCGATCGGTCGCAGAGGGAAATTTTTGATTTTTCACTTGAGTCATTATGAAATGATTTCCCATTTACGGATGGAGGGAAAATATCAATATTTTGAAAAAGAAGAACCAATCGATAAGCACACACATGTGATTTTCTCTTTTGAAGATGGCAGCCAATTACGATACCACGATGTACGAAAATTCGGTCGGATGACGATTGTTGAAAAAGGGGCGAGCAATACCTATAAAGGGATCTTGAAATTAGGTCCAGAACCTTTACCAGATTTGTTCTTGTTGAAAGACTTTACCTTAGGACTACAAAAGTCACACAAAGCTATCAAACCTTTGTTACTTGATCAAAAGTTGGTCACAGGACTAGGAAATATCTACGTAGATGAAGCATTATGGGAAGCGAAGATCCATCCAGAGCAACCAGCTGATTCTTTACGCCCAAAAGAAATCAAATTACTCCGTCAAGCAATCATTGATGTGTTGTCACGAGCAGTTGAAGCAGGGGGGACAACGATCCGAAGTTATCTCAATGCGTTAGGTGAGTCAGGGAGTTTCCAAGTGGCTTTACATGTCTATGGACAGACAGGAGAAGCATGTGTTCGTTGTCAAACACCAATCGTGAAAACGAAAGTTGCGCAAAGGGGGACGCACTATTGTCCAACATGTCAGAAATTAAGAATACCCAAGTAGGATTTGTTTTAGGTTTGACAGGAGGAATTGCGACAGGCAAGAGTACTGCCGCTGCTATTTTCCAACAATATGGCTTTCCAGTAATTGATGCCGATCAAGTGGCAAGAGCGGTCGTTGAACCGGATACGCCAGGACTTCAAGCGTTGGTTCAAGCGTTCGGCAAGGAGATCCTCCAACAGGATGGTCGCTTAGACCGGGCAAAACTTGGACAATTGATTTTCGGCTCTGTCACCGCACGTGAGCAATTGAATCAAGTATTAGATCCATTTATCCGTGGGAAAATCACTGAAGAAATCATAGAGAAGAAAGTAAAATATCCGCTGATCGTCGTCGATATTCCATTATTATTTGAGGGACAGTATGATACACAAATGGATGCCGTCGCAGTGGTCTATATTCCAGAATCCCAGCAGATCGAACGTTTGATGGTACGCAATCAATTATCAAAAAAAGACGCAGAACAACGGGTGAAAAGTCAATTGTCGATCGAGGAAAAAAAACGACGTGCGGATATCGTGTTCGATAATCGTCAAACCAAGGAAGATTTATCCGCTGAAATCAAAAAATGGTTGTTACTTAATCGCTTTCTTTGAGTAAATCGCAACATTTTGCTATGCTATTTATATAAAGAAAGAGGGGGAGATGATACGATGGGTACATTCAAAAACCAAAAAGACAAAGTAGTAGGTTCTGCGAAAGAAAAGATTGGTGAGATTCTCCACAAAGAAGACTTACAGGAAAAGGGCCAGATCCAAGCAGAAGAAGGTAAAATCCGTGAAGATGAATACCGGGCGAGAATTGCTGAGTTAGAAGACCAACATGTCGAAAAAGAAGCCAAACGCCAAGACTTAACAACAGAACGCAAAGATCCAGAGACAAGTCCTGAAGAAAAACAAGTCCCCCAATTCGATCATCGTTCAACAGAACAAAAAATCGAAGAAGAACGAATGAAACATTATACGGGAATCGAAGATAAACTATAGAGATTACCCAATCATTTAGTAAAACAGAAAATCAAAAAGAAACAGGCTGGTGCTTAACGCCAGTCTGTTTTCGTTCGTTGAGATGAAAACACAACAAATCTTTCAGTTCAAGCGATTTTTTAACTGGGACAGTCGCATTGCTTAATTGTTTCATGTTATACTAAAGTTAGTAATAAGAAAACGTTTATTACGATCCACTTGAATTAGTTCAATAAAAAATCAGTGGGAAAAAATCTAACACAATTAAGCAGTGAAGTTGTAAAAATTATTTTGACCTGAGCAATAAGATATAAATTGAAAAAGTCCTTTTCATATTTTATAATTTTTAAGCTTAGTGTGAAAATCAGCCTTTTTAACACCAATGATTCATAGTAGGTGGAAGAGTTAACTGATGGAACAACTTCATTTGGTACATTCAAATAAGCGATTAAACTACACCAAGAGAGGTGAAAATTACGATGAGATGTCCTAGATGTCAACATAACAACTCAAGAGTGATCGATAGTCGTCAAGCTGACGATGGTCGAGCGATAAGAAGACGCCGGGAGTGCGAAAAATGTTCCTTCCGTTTTACGACCTTTGAACGAATTGAAGCGGCACCTTTATTAGTTATCAAGAAAAATGGTGAACGGGAAGAATTCAATCGTGACAAGATTTTACGTGGATTGATCCGTTCTGCCGAAAAACGTCCAGTAGCGATGGAACAAATGGAACAGATCGTCAATCATGTTGAAAATCGTGTAAGAAGTCTTGGCGAAAATGAGGTTTCAACTAATCTGATCGGCGAATACGTCATGGAAGATTTAGTGAACTTAGATGAAATCGCCTATATTCGTTTTGCGAGTGTTTATCGTCAATTCAAAGATATGTCTGTCTTTTTGAAAGAATTACAAGACATTGTTGATAAAGCCAAAGATTCGGGTAATAGTGAAAATGATGCGTAATTAATAAAGGAGGGAGCATTCCTTGGAAAATGCGTGGAAAGAATTACAACCGAAAAATATTTACCAAGGAAGAAAGAGCAGTCCTTTAAAAGAAGAAGGAAAGTCAGCCTTGTTATCCCTTTACCAACCATTGATCGGGGGAGAAGCGTTGAGTCTTTACTTGACGTTGTACTCGGAGATCTCGTTAGAAACTGGCGTAGGTCCTGAAGGATTACACGCCGATTTATTGAGTAGTCTAAGTTGTGGATTACCACAATTTTATGAGGCGCGAAAAAAACTAGAAGGAATCGGTCTTTTAGAAGTCTATTTCAAAAAAGATGAAAATTTGGGCAATTGTTTTCTTTATGAGTTGTTAGAACCGATGGACGTTCCTGCGTTTTTCAATGATACGTTACTTTCTTTTTTACTTCTAGAAAAAGTTGGTGAACGTCGATTCAACCAATTGACAGAGTTATTTAAGCCAAAAAATCTTTCGCATGAAGGCTATCAAAAAATTACTAAGAAGTTTTTGGAAGTCTATCGGTTCAATGAAACAGTCTATGCAGCAAACCAAGAACAAGTGGAATCGATCCAGCAAAAATTCACACCTGTTGAACCCAAATCATTGATAGCAGATTCAGACTCGTTTGACTGGACGTTTCTGACCGATTGGTTGAAGAAACAACACATCAATCAGTTGACAGAACCAGTCCTTCAACAAGTGAAAACATACCAACAACTCTATGGCTTTGATGAACTGACTTTAGGAGAGTTGATTCTACAGTCGTTTGATTTTACGACAGAAGAAGTATCTTTAAAAGAACTTCAACGGATCGTCTTGCTACGGCAGCAACAGCAGAATGCGTTGCGACAATCAAGTAACACTCTGGATACCGATCAGCCTGCTGAAACAGGTGTCCCTGTCAATCAGGCGTTGCCTAGTGCTGCACAACAATTGATCCAAGTCGCACGACAAACCCCACCGATGCGTTATCTCGAAGCGATAAAAAAAGAAAAAGGCGGGTATGTTTCCAAACAGGAAAATTGGTTGTTGCAAGATTTGGTCACCCAATCCGGTCTGTCTAGCAGTGTCATCAACATTTTGATCAACTATGTGTTAGTCATAAAAAACCATGCGAGCTTGAATGCGAGCTTCGTGAATACGATCGCCAATGAGTGGGCGCAAAAAAAAATCAGTACGCCAGAAGATGCGATTGAGCATCTCCATACATTGAGTACGAAAGCAAAGCAACCAAAAGCGACAAAACAAAACAACACGTCAAATTATCGACGAAACGTAAGGCGAGAAAAATTGCCTGATTGGGTCAATCAACCAAAAGACGAAACGCAAATCAGTACAGAGAAAAAAGCCGAGATCGATCGTCGCTTCAAAGAGTATCTGGCTAAAAAGGAAGGTGAGAGCTAATGGAAGATGTAGGAAAAGAACTGAAGAAAATCATCAGTAAACGCAACTACCAAGAAAAGTATTCCGAGATGATTGCTGAAGTTTTGAATGATGCGGATGTTCAAGCCTTTCTATCAGCCCATCAAGACCGATTGACGCAAGCGGATATCGAAAAAAGCTATGCCAAACTCTATGAGTATGTCCAAGAAAAAAGAAAATATCAAACGAACGATCCAACGATGATCGCTCCCGGATATGAACCAAAATTGACATTGAATTTCCACTATGTCGATGTCACCTATGTGCCGACAGAAGCACTCTTAGCTCGTCAAAAACAAGAAGAGATCAAGAGTCGTGTGAAAGCAATGGATATGCCCAAAGACATCCAATCTGCTTCCTTTGAAAATTTCGAACGAACAGATGGACGTGGCTATGCAAGCTTAGAAGCATTAGACTTCGTTGAACAATATTCAGCTGATCCTAAAAACTTCCACAAAGGGTTGTACTTGGTCGGAAGTTTTGGTATCGGGAAAACCTATCTTTTAGGTGCAACAGCGAAAGAACTGGCAATCAAAGGATTCACCACAACGTTGGTTCATTTCCCAACATTTGCTGTTGAAATGAAGCAAGCCATCGGCAAAGATCAAGTGGCTGAGAAGTTAGATGCGGTGAAGAAATCGCCGATCTTGATGATCGATGATATTGGAGCGGATGCGATGAGTAGTTGGATCCGTGACGAAGTATTTGGTGTCATCCTACAGTATCGGATGCAAGAACAATTGCCAACATTCTTTTCTTCAAACTTCACGATGAACGAATTAGAACAACATTTGACGGTGACACAACGAGGCGATGAGGAACCGTTGAAAGCCAAACGGATCATGGAACGAATCCGCTATTTGACAAAAGAAATCGAAATGACAGGCCGAAATCGTCGAAATGGCTAATGCCAGCAATTGATTTTTACAGAAACAGGTTGGAGTATCTACTCAACTGTCACTGTTTTTCACCTTTTCAATAAAAATTCATAAAATGAACAAAGTTAAGATGAAACGAATCCATGGACTTGAAGAAATAACCGGATGGAATCATCAAAGCAGTAACGCAAGAAATTACACGGAGGATGTATGATGAAAGCTATTTTAACTGGTCTAGTTGCTGCCGGTCTCGTGTTTGCATTGGCAGGCTGCGGCAACGAAGAAGGAAGTACAGGTTCAATCGATTCGATCAATGCAGAATCGACAGTGGAAAAAGATAGTTCTACCGAACAAAAACAAAGTGTGTTTACAGGTACGATCGAAAGCTTCGGCGAAGCGGAAGGTGATGTGTACCAAATCACCGTCAAAGATGTAGAAGAAATAGAAGATCCAGCAAATATCGGTACGTCCTTCAGCAATGATGGAGTGATCTTGAATGCTTCAGTGGATCAAATCACTGGTGGTGTCGATTCCTTAAAAGAAGGAAAAAAGATCGAATTTAAATTGGTAGAAATGGCGGTCATGACGATGTCGATCCCTCCACAAGTTCCTGGAAATTCGATCATTGAGATCACTGTCCAATAAAAAAGAATCAATTGAAATCTTTTGATTACTTGTTAAAAAAAGACTGGGATATTTTCCCAGTTCTTTTTTCTAGTGAACATAAACTAATGTTATGATAGGGACAAGAACAATAGTTATCCCAAAAGCGTAAATAAGTAGGATAACTTTAATAAGTAAGTGTTTGTCCAAAGTCATGACAAATTGGATGCTATCCAAACATTCAGTAGTTAAGGAGTGGAAAAATGAATCACACAGAGTTATCGAAACGTCTTGAAACTGTCGGACGTTTTGTACCAGAAGCTGCTCGTTTAGCAGATATCGGTTCAGATCATGCGTACTTACCCGTCGCATTGATGCTCAAAGGAAAAATCGACTTTGCTGTAGCCGGAGAAGTCGTTAAAGGACCTTTTGAATCGGCAAAACGACAGGTGATGAAAAATGGACTGTCTGAGCGAATTGAGGTACGCTTGGCCAATGGATTAGATGCCATCGAAAAGCATGATCAAATCAGCGCGATCACGATTGCTGGCATGGGAGGCTCTTTGATTCGTGACATCTTAGAAGCTGGTCGGCAAAACCAGCGCTTATCGGGAGAAGAACGTTTGATTCTACAGCCCAATATTGGCGAAAAAACGTTACGAACGTGGCTGAAAGAAAATAACTATCAGATCATTGCAGAAGAAATCATCGAAGAAAACAAAAAGATCTATGAGATCATCGTAGCTGAAAAGAAAGAACAGCCCATTGACTATTCTGAAAAAGAGCTGATGTTCGGGCCATTCTTACTCGAAGATAAAAACGCTACTTTTTCGGCAAAATGGCAACGGGAGCTCAAACAACGTGAAGTGATCTTAGAGCAATTAAAAAATGCGAGTGAACAAAACAGATATGAGACAATCCAACAAGAGGTGGAATGGATCAAGGAGGTTTTATGACATGTCCATTAAAGCACAAGATTTCATCAAAAAATTTGAAAGCTATTGCCCGCAATGGTTAGCGGAAGAAGGCGATCCAGTTGGGTTGCATATCGGCACTTTGGACAAACCGATCCAACGTGTGATGATGACTTTAGATGTCCGACCAGAAGTGGTGGCAGAAGCCATTGAGAAAAAGATCGATCTTTTGATTGCAAAACATCCCCCGATTTTTAGACCAGTCAAACGCTTGATCACTGATTCTCCACAAGAAAAAATGTACGCTGATTTGTTGAAACATGATATTGCAGTCTATGCAGCCCACACAAACATGGATATCATTGAAGATGGGTTGAACGATTGGTTTTGTGAGCAATTAGGAATTGAGGTCACAGGTCATCTTGTTCAAACGCATGAACGTGGCTACAAAAAATTGATCAGTTATCTTCCAGTGGAGGATGCTCCGCGTTTAAGAGCTGCCTTGGCAAAAGCGGGTGCCGGAGAACAAGGAGAGTATGATAGTACAAGTTTTACCTCGATTGGCCAAGGTCGATTCCGTCCAAAAGCTGGAGCGAATCCAACAATTGGTGAAGTCGGCCGTGGGGAACAAGTTCAAGAAGCCAAAGTCGAAGTGATCTTCCCAGAAAATATAGAAGAGAAAGTCTTACAAGCGATGTTTGCAGCACATCCTTACGAAGAACCGGCATTTGATTTGTTCTCGATCGATGCACCAGTTAAAACCTGGGGATTAGGTCGCATTGGGGAACTAGGAAAAGAAAAGAGCTTGGATGATTTCGCAGCCCATGTAAAAGAAGTTTTTCAATTGGAAGGTTTACGTGTGGTTCGCCCAACGACAAGCCCACAAAAAATGATCAAACGAGTTGCTATTTGTGGTGGGAGTGGTGAGAAGTTTTATCCCGCAGCCTTGGCTCAAGGAGCGGATGTCTATATTACTGGCGATATTTATTTCCATACAGCGCAAGATATGCAAAGTGCGGGATTAGCTGCAATTGATCCTGGCCATTATATCGAATCATTGTGTAAGGAAAAATTTGTAGAGAAATTTGAAAAGTGGAAAAACGAAGAGAATTGGACGGTTGACTTTTTTGTTTCAGAAACATCGACCAATCCATTTGAATTTAAATAAAAAGGAGAGTCATTTATGTACGAGAACTTATTACCCCGATTTTTAAGATATGTCAAAACGGAAACACAATCCGATCCAACAAGTCGTACTACGCCATCTACGCAAACGCAAGTAGAGTTTGCGCAAGTTTTGAAAAAAGAATTAGAAGATCTAGGCTTGTCTGATGTAACATATAATACAGAAAACGGTTTTGTGATTGCTACACTACCTAGTAATATCGATCATGACGTACGTTCGATTGGTTTTATTGCTCACATGGATACAGCTGATTTCAATGCAGTAGGCGTAAATCCTCAGATCATTGAAAATTATGATGGAGAATCAACGATTGTTTTAGATAAAGAAGGGCGCTTTACCTTGAATGTCAAAGATTTCCCTAATTTAAAAAATTATGATGGCCATACATTGATCACAACTGATGGTACGACATTATTAGGCGCAGATGACAAAGCGGGTATTGCAGAAATCATGACAGCTATGGAGATTTTGTTGAAAAATCCTTCAATTCCTCATGGGGAGATCAAAGTCGCTTTTGGTCCAGATGAAGAAATCGGAGTTGGTGCGGACAAATTTGACGTAGAACAGTTCAACGTGGATTTTGCTTACACGATCGATGGTGGACCTTTAGGAGAGCTACAATACGAAACGTTTAGTGCAGCGCAAGCAAACATCACGATCCAAGGGAAAAATGTCCATCCTGGTACAGCGAAGAATACAATGATCAATGCTTTACAAGTAGCGATCGACTTCCACAATGAATTACCAGCTGATGAAGTTCCTGAAAAAACAGATGGTTATGAAGGATTCTTCCATTTGATGGCTTTGAATGGTAGTCCAGAAGAGGCGAAAATGAGCTATATTATCCGTGACCATAAACGTGAGTCATTTGAAGCAAGAAAAGTAATGATCACAAGCATTCAAGAAAAAATGAATCAACGGTTTGACCAAGAGCGTATTCAAGTAGAAATGTATGATCAATACTACAATATGCGTGAAATCATCGAAAAGGATATGAGTATCGTTGATCTAGCTGAAAAAGCAATGATCGAACTAGACATCAAGCCAGTGATCGAACCGGTACGTGGTGGGACAGATGGCTCAAAAATCTCTTATCTGGGGATACCAACACCAAATCTATTTGCAGGTGGCGAAAACATGCACGGACGTTTTGAATTTGTGTCCCTACAAGTCATGGAAAAAGCGACAGATGTCATTGTTAAAATCGCAGAGTTGAATACGCAGGTGTAATTGATCCGATTCATTGATAAAAAAGATTAAATTTCAACCAATAATCTCACATTATTGGTTGATTGCTACACTGCATTGACATATGATTGATTCGAGGCTATTTTAGTCAGTGCTCGAATCACTGTTCATGGGGGAGGGTGAGCGTTTATTTCGCATCCACTCCCTTTGTTTTTTGCAGGAAAGTAGGAGGAATATGGTTTATGAAGAAGTTACTGGTATTTTATAACAAAAGTTCAGGAAAGGATGAAGGGGAACAATTAGCAGAATGGTTCAAAGAGTATGTCGCAAAACATCGACCAGAACTAGAGGTTTATCTAACGGAAACTGGACCGTCGATCAAAGATGAAACATTGAGAGAAAAAGCAAAAGAACATGAGGTAGATACACTAGTCATCATTGGTGGTGATGGCACGATCCACCATATCATCCAAGCATTCCAAGATGAATTAGACCATTATCGTGTTGGCTTATTACCTGGTGGAACAATCAATAACTTAGCGAAAGTGTTAGGCATTCCTTTTGAGAAAGAAGAAGCCGCAGCGATGATGTTAGAGGAATCGATCCGCAAAATCGATTATGGGAAAGTGAATGATAAAGTAGTCATTTCTACTTTGACTATTGGCATATTAGCCGACACAGCGGTCTGGATCAGCCAAAAAGAGAAGCAAAAATACGGTTCATGGATCTTTATCAAACGTTTCGTGAAATTATTGCTAAAAAAGAAAAAATATCATTTAGATATCAAAACGGAAGAAGAGCATTGGAAGGGAAAAGCACAGTTGTTGACGATCACGATGTCCAACTCAGTAGGCGGTTTTACTGGTTTCGATGATTCCGCTGCGCCAGATGATGGCAAGTTCCACATCACCATCGTTCCTTCATTAGATTTTTTCCGGTTTGCATTTTATCTCCCACGTATGATCAAAGGTAAGATCTATTCTGTTCCTGGCATCAAATATCTGACAGCTAGTCAAGTCAATATCCAGGCACGAGAAAAGAAAGTGACAACTCGGACGGATGGTGACACTACAGATGACTTACCGATCGAATTAAAAGTCATCCCAGAAGGTATAACGATCTACGTACCAAAAGAAGAGCAATAATTGGAGGAAGTTGATGGAAGTATTGATGCATAATCCCTTATGGTTTTACTTATTCATTGTGAATGTTTATCTATTTGGCTTGATGGGTTATGATAAACGTCAGGCAAAAAAAGGCGCTTGGCGTGTACCAGAAAGTAATTTGTTGTTTGTTAGCTTGTTAGGCGGTGGTTTGGGCGGTTTGTTCGCACAACGCATATTCCGTCACAAAACTAAAAAAAAGAAGTTCACGATCGTTTTCATGTTAGGAATCATGATTGATCTCGTCTTGATCTATTTTTTCCATTAAGGAGTCGTACATGTCTACTAAAGGAACAAAAATCAAAATCATCATTAATTTATTATTATTGACTATTATTCTCGCTATTATTTATTATTTGATCAACCAATCCTTTGCGGATATTTTCAAAGAGTTGCTTTCGACAAGTATCCAAGTGCTTCTGGCGATGTTTTTTTTCGGGACACTTTATCAAATCGTAGAAGGGCGCTCAATCAAAGAGATCGCCAAGCCGTTTTCCAAATCTTTCAGTACAAGTGATGGGTTCTGGACGTCTTGTTATATTGCCTTTTATCGGATCGTCTCATTTGGAACGGGTACACTGATCTCAGAAATTTATTTTTACAATAAAAAAGGGATGAAGTTTTCTCAAGGAGCAGGAGTCACTGCCTTGCATATGATTATGTATAAATTAGCGGTGATCACTTATGCAGTCATTGGCTTGATCGTTCAATTTTCTTTGTTCTACGAAAAGGCACCCAATATGATTTGGTTTATCATTGCTGGGATCATTTTGACGGCTTTGATCATTTTATTTCTTGTGACCGTCTCCGTCAGTTTGAATCTTCAAGTTTTTTTCGTCAAAGTGTCCAATCGTTTATTCAAAACTGAACGTTTACGTCACTGGGTCGATACGTGCAACAGCCAGATCTATTCACTGAGAGAAACGGTACAAACGATCATCCAAGACCGCACCGCATTGATCAGGATCTATTGTTGGAACCTGCTAAAACTACTCTGTTGGTATGTGATGCCTTATCTGTTTTTAGTAGAAAACCATCCACATCTTGATTTTCTTTTGACATTTTCATTTATTAGCTTTGCAGTGGTTTTATCAGGAGTTTTACCAACTCCCGCAGGCATTGGCTCGTTTGAATTTGTCTATCTATTGCTCTTTCGACCTGTAGTTGGAACGGTGGATGCTGTTTCTTCCTTATTACTTTACCGATTTGGCTCGTTCATCTTGCCATTCATTTATGGTTTTTTCTATGTGATTGCAGAAAGACGGAATATCTTACGTCAAGAGATCCATGAAGTAAAGGCAGAAAAAAAGCGTACAAAGGGGAAAATTTAAATAATTTGAACAACTTTCAAGTAAAATTTAAATGGAGAATCAGTCTGAGCTGAAAATGCTTAGATTGATTCTTTTTTGTTTGTTAAAAAATATCTGTTCAACAATTGCTTTCAGGCAGAATAGGCTAGACGTTGCTATCTCTCAAACAAAACAGTCCCTCGAAATGTATGGAAGAAACAATCAACACCGGTAGGGTAAAATTAAAATCCCACGATTAGTTGCTGAAAGTCTATACTTAATGGTATATACTATATATAAAATCAATCGAAAACTTAGCTTTCGACAAGAAAGATTTTCTTGATTTTACTCATCCTACAAGCAGGATAAAAAACGATAGAAGTTGCTCTTTCATTTTGGACCGTTCAACTTTTAGACGTTTGACTTTTGATGTCAGAATGAATCGACTGTTTGATGAATGATATGTAGTTAGAAAGTAGGTAATAAAGTGAAAAAACAAGCGGTTTTCCAAGATATAGCTGAAAAAATTGCACAACGAGTCAATGATGGAACTTACGTGACCAGTCAAAAGTTGCCTTCAGATTATGATTTAGCGGAAGAATTTCAATGCAGTCGACTGACAGTACGCAAAGCAATTGATCTTTTGATCAGTCAAAATATTTTAGTGAAAGAAAGAGGAAAAGGAACTTATGTCATGAAGCAACCGAAGATCCAAAGCGGTTCCGGTGGCTTACAAAGTTTTACTGAAACTGCCAAGGCTCAAGGAAAAAAGACCCGGACAGAAGTATTGCAAGTTGAGATCGTAAAAGAAGTACCGCTGAAGATTCGCCAGATGTTCGCTGACTATGGAAATGAAGCCATGGTTTATCTGTCTCGTTTACGTTACTTTGATGATGAACCAATGACAGTAGAAAACCTCTATATACTAAAACGTTATTTGCAAAATGAAAGTGGTGAACTTCCTCAAGCTCAGCTGGCATCTTCATTATATGAAATAATTGAAGAAAACATTGAGATTGGCTACGCGCATCAAGAAGTCGAAGCAGTCATAAGTCCCCCAGATATTGCCAAGTTATTGCATGTATCAGAAGATGATCCAATGCTTCTCGTCCATTCGATGACTTATTCCCCTTCTGCTAAACCTATATTGTTCGACACGTCTTTTTATCGTGCAGATCAATATACGTTTAAAAATACATTGATACGTCAAAAATAAGAGGTGAAAAATGGATCAAATCAACACAGCAATCGAAGAGAATTGGCTAGATTTTCTGGATTTACTCAAACAAGTCATGCAAGTTCCTAGTGTTAAGTCAGTACCTGGACCAGGAGCTCCCTTTGGTAAAGAAGCACGCTCGGTTCTTTCTTTGGTCATGGACAAAAGTGCCGGATATGGGTTCCAAACAAAAGTAATCGATGATGCGATCGGCTATGCCCAGTGGGGGAATGATGGAAATGATTATATCGGGGTCCTGGGACATCTTGACGTGGTTCCTGCTGGTCAAGGATGGGAGTTTCCGCCGTTTGATCTCAGTGAGAAAAAGGGTCGTTTTTATGGTCGAGGAATATTAGACAACAAAGGGCCTATCATGTGTTGTCTGTATGGCATGAAACTATTAAAAGACCTAGGACACCAGCCAAAAAAGAATCTTCGAATCATCTTTGGAACGGATGAAGAAAGTGGCATGTCAGATATTTCTCATTACTTAGCCGAGGAAAGCCCTCCGTTATTCGGGTTCACGCCCGATTGTAAATATCCTGTGGTCTATGGCGAACGTGGGATCGTAAATGTGGTACTCCACTTTACTTTACCCGAAGAGGAACATCAACAAATCAGTCGATTCGAAGGGGACCAGTTCCGTGATCATGTTCCAGACCAACTGCACGTGAGAATTGCCAAAAAAGAAATAAGTGCCAGTGGTAAACGAGCACCAAGTAACGCGCCTGAGTTAGGAGAAAATGCTATCACGATCTTGGTGTCAAAACTAGCTGAAGAACGAATGATCACGCCAATTGCACAGGGGTATTTTCGCTGGATTTGTCAAAGCTTTCATCAAAAACATTTTGGAGAAGGGATCGATTTAGCGTTTGAAGACGAAGATTCAGGCAAGTTGATTTTGACACCTGTTGTGCTACAAAAGTCTCCAGAAGGCTTGCTATTAGAAATTGCCTTACGTTACCCGGTGACCGTATCAGAAAAACAAGTCGTGTCACGTTTGAAAAACCAATTGCCTCTAGGTGTTGATTTAGAAGTGGTTCGTAGTATTCCTGGATTTTGTCGGACAGAAGAGCAAAAAAAAATCGATACACTGTCAATGATCTATCATCAAGTCACCGGTAATGATCCTAAACCAGTGACAACAACAGGCGCCACGTATGCGCGTAAAATGCCGAATATCTTAGCATTTGGTCCTTCATTTCCAGGGCAAAAAGGGATTGCGCATACGGCGAACGAATACATGGATTCCGCCGATTTAAGAACAAATTTAGAAATCTACATGCGCAGCCTCCAAGCATTAACAGAATAAAACATTCAGATAGAACGAACAATTGAAAAATAAATTTCACGTAAAACGAGTTTCTAATAAAACGATGAGTTTTAAAAAGAAACTCGTTTTTTAGTATAGACATAATAGTATATACCATATAGAATATACTTGAAAGCGCTACAAATGTTAGGTGATGGAGGGAAAGAAATGTGGGGAATGATTGCAACTTGGCGCATGGCACATGAAGGTGTCTTGGCGGCTAAACAACAATTAGAAGCACAGTTTTCATGTAAAGATGCTGTGGAAACGGCGATCAAAGTGGTAGAAGATTATCCATTTTATAAATCCGTTGGTTATGGTGGGTTACCAAATGAAAAAGGAATCGTAGAAATGGATGCTGCTTTTATGGATGGAGAAACATTTAAGATTGGTGCAGTTGCAGGGATTACTGATGTAGCCAATCCGATTTCTGTTGCTCGGCAATTAAGTGATGAAAAATTCAATAGTTTTCGAGTAGGACAGGGAGCAACAGAATATGCAATGCTATCTGGTTTTGAACGAAAAAATATGTTAACAGCACGTGCAAAAAAAATCTGGGAACAACGAGTAAAAGAAATCGCTACGTTGAATTTAGATCCTTACGATGGCCATGATACGGTCGGGGTTGTCGCGCTCGATACGCAACAACAGATGGCAGTAGGAACATCCAGTTCCGGTTTGTTTATGAAAAAACATGGACGTGTAGGAGATTCGCCATTATCTGGTTCGGGATTTTATGTGGATAGTACGATTGGCGGTGCGACAGCTACAGGCTTAGGGGAGGATCTTATGAAGGGCTGCCTCTCTTATGAAATCGTTCGATTGATGGGGAATGGATTTACGCCACAAGCGGCTTGTGATCGAGCCGTTTATGGATTTGATGAGCGATTGCGCAAACGTTATGGCAAAGCGGGGGCGTTCTCGTTAGTAGCATTAGATAAATATGGCGAATGGGGGGTAGCTACGAACGTTGAATTTACATTTAGTGTCGCAACGATGGCTCAAGAACCAGCAATTTTTATGGCCAATCCTGGTCCAGATCAGACGACAGTGATCACACCAATCACACAAGCATGGCTTGATGCCTATGAAGCACGTATCAAAGCACCAATTTAACAGCGAATCGGATAAACGGTTAACAAGAATAAAATGGAGGAATAAATATGACAACTAAAAAAATTTATTTGTTTTGTGAAGCAGGAATGTCAACAAGTATTATGGTCAATAAAATGATGGAGGTCGTCAAAAAACACAAAATGCCATTAGAAATTGCCGCTTTTCCTGCGATCCATGCGGAAGAAAAAGTCGCACAAGAAAAACCTGTGGCTATTTTATTAGGGCCTCAAGTCCGTCATTTAGCGAGTAAAATGAAAGAAACGTTTGACCCAATGGGGATACCTGTTGGCACGATTGCTCCAGAAACATATGGCATGATGGACGGGGAAAAAGCGTTGAAAGATGTCTTGGGCTTGATCAAAAAATCAAAAGCGCCAAAGTAGCTTAATAAAATGGGATTTCAATCGAAAAATTGTGTCCTCAAACAAAAATAAAGCAGCTGGATGGGAGGAAGAAACATGCAAAAATTTTTGGATTGGTTAGAACGTGTGTTAACACCAATGGCGAAAACAATCGGTGAAAATAAGTATTTGATTGCGATTCGTGATGGTTTTTTGCTATCAACACCCTTACTGATCGTAGGATCGCTCTTTTTAGTTTTGACTAATTTTCCAATTCCAAATTGGAATGAAACGATGAGCCATATTCTTGGAGATAACTGGGCAACGATGTTGAATATGCCTGCCACGGCAAGTTTTGATATTATGACGATTTTAGCGGTTGGGGGTATTGGATATAGTCTGGCAAAACAATTTAAAGTAGATGCCATGCAAGCGGCAATTATTTCATTGGTCGCTTTTTTTATCGTGACCCCTTTTACAACCCTATTTACACCAGAAGGCTCCACTGAAGTCTATGAAGTAGGAAGCTTGCCATTACGTTGGATGGGTTCTAGCGGCCTGTTCTTAGGGATGGTCGTGGCTTTGGTTGCTACCCGATTGTTTGTCGCTTTATTACGTAAAGGTTGGACGATCAAAATGCCTGAAGGTGTGCCACCAACCGTCGTACAATCCTTTGAAGCGTTGATCCCAAGTTTTGTGATTGTTACTCTTTTTATGATTGTCAATTGGTTAGCAAATCTAACCTCATATGGTAATTTACAAGAAATACTATTTAAGTTCCTACAAACTCCTTTACTTAGCTTAGGAAATACTCTAGGCGCGATGATCATAGCCTACTTATTCTTGCACTTTTTTTGGTTTTTCGGTATCAACGGTTCGAGTGTAGTTGGGGCAGTATTCAATCCGATTTTACGAGCACTATCCGTTGAAAATTTAGATGCCTTCAAAAATGGCGCAGATATACCAAATATCATCACAGGTCAATTTCAAGATATGTTTGCTACTTTTGGTGGTGGAGGATCTACGCTTTCATTGATTTTAGTCATGATACTAGTATGCAAAAGCCAACGAGTAAAAAAACTGTCGCAATTGTCACTAGTACCAGGGATTTTTGGAATCAATGAACCGATTATTTTTGGATTACCGATTGTCTTAAATCCAGTCTTACTTATTCCATTTGCACTTGTACCCACGATCAATATTATCATTTCCTATTTTTGTATGGAGTTAGGATTAGTTAATTATACGAATGGTATTCAACTACCATGGACAACGCCACCGATCATTTCTGGTTTTTTAGTTAGTGGTTGGCAGGCATCTGTTTTGCAAGCATTACTGATCCTATTAGGAATGGCTATTTATTATCCTTTTATTAAAGTGCTAGATAATCAGTATTTAAAAGAAGAAGCAGAGGCGGTACAGGAAGAAGAAGAAATCGATTTTGATGAATTCGATTTTGATGATTTATAGGAAAAGAGGCCATAGGAATGAAAAAAATAGTCTTGATTCTCAATCATTTGACTGCAGGCTTGGGCAGTGATGAAAATGCCCAGCTACCTCCTGGGGGCAAAAAATCAGCTCTTGGACCAGGGCGTACCTTAAATCCACTTTTTCAAGAACACGATACAGAAATCATTGCTACATTGTATTGTGGTGATCAGTATTATCTCGATCACCAAGAAGAGGTAAACAAAAAATTTATAGGTTTTGCCAAAAAAATCGGTGCAGATGCTGTTCTTTGTGGTCCCGCGATGCATTATGCTAATTTTGGCATGATGGCGGCCCAATTAGCTTTGGTTTTCAGTGAACAAGGAATCCCAAGTGTAGCTGCGATGTCTGAAGAAAACCCTGCCTTTGCACGCTATGCTAAAAAGATCAATGTAATAAAAATGCCAAAAAAAGGCGGAATTGGTTTAAATGATTCATATAAAAATATCAGCTACTTTATTTCAGCGCTCGCTCATCAAAATCAATCCTCATGACTTGATTTTGATGAATCAACTAGTTTGTGCTAAGCAATCATCAGAAATAAATACCTCTAGGTCGGAATAGAACCAGCCTCTAGAATGAAGGGAAACAACCACGAAATTGTTCTATAAATGCTTGTGGTTGTTGCCCTTATTTTATAGAGGTTTCTTTTTTTTGCCGTTTATTTGGTATAGAGTGACAGACAACATTTACTGTCACTTTTGTCTCAAATTTTTATGATAATTGTGAGTATAATCTTTGACCAAAGCTGACCAAATGAGTATAATAATCATGTAAAGGTTAAAGAAAACGAGACTTTAGACGGATGATATAGACGCTAGAGAAAGATATAGTTGACTTTGACCAAACAACTTCTACTACAGGAGGGAAATATATGAATAGTGAAAAAATGACAACTACGCTCCAAGAAGCGATTGCAGAAGCACAACAAGTAGCGATGACAAGAAAACATCAAGAAATAGACATCGTTCATTTATGGAAGATCTTTTTACAGCCAAATCATTTTGGCCGTAATCTATATACAGATGCAGGCATTGATGCAGATGCCTTTGAACAAGAGATTGATCGAGTGTTAGATGAGTATCCAACAGTCTCAGGCAGCAATGTCCAATATGGACAAAATCTTAGTCAAAATCTTTTTCATTTATTGAACGAAGCGGATCAATTGAGAGAAAGTTTTGGCGATGAATTCTTATCCACTGAGATCGTGCTATTAGCTTTAATGAAATTAAAAAATTATCCACTGACGGTTTATTTGACCAAACAGGGACTGAATGAAAAAGAATTGCGTAAAAATATCGAAGACATGAGGGGAGGAGAGCGTGTGACCTCTAAAAATCAAGAAGAACAATATAAAGCGTTAGAAAAATATGGTGTCGATCTCGTCCAACAAGTCCGTAGTGGCAAAATGGACCCGATCATTGGCCGAGATGAAGAAATTCGTGATGTGATTCGGATCTTGTCACGTAAAACTAAAAACAACCCTGTGTTGATCGGGGAACCTGGTGTGGGTAAAACAGCGATCGTTGAAGGATTAGCGCAACGAATCGTCCGTAAAGATGTACCAGAAAACTTAAAAGATAAAACCATTTTTTCTTTAGATATGGGTGCCTTGATTGCCGGAGCAAAATTCCGTGGAGAGTTTGAAGAACGCTTAAAAGCAGTCTTGAAAGAAGTGAAGAAAAGCGATGGGCGGATCATCTTGTTCATCGATGAGATCCACAACATCGTCGGTGCAGGAAAAACGGAAGGTAGTATGGATGCCGGTAACTTGCTTAAACCGATGTTAGCTCGTGGGGAGCTTCATTTGATCGGTGCGACTACTTTAGATGAATACCGCCAATACATGGAAAAAGACAAGGCGTTAGAGCGACGTTTCCAAAAAGTATTAGTGAAGGAACCAACTGTTGAAGATACGATCAGTATTCTGCGGGGGTTGAAAGAACGTTTTGAGATTCACCATAGCGTCAATATTCACGATAATGCTCTGGTTGCGGCAGCTACATTATCCGATCGCTATATCACAGATCGCTTTTTACCTGATAAAGCCATTGATTTGATCGATGAAGCAAGTGCGACGATCCGAGTAGAAATGAATTCCATGCCAACGGAATTAGATCAAGTGACTCGTCGTTTGATGCAGTTGGAAATCGAAGAAGCAGCCTTGAAGAAAGAATCTGATGATGCAAGTAAAAAACGTTTGAAGAACTTACAAGAAGAACTAGCCGATCTTCGAGAAGAAGCCAATGCGATGAAGATGCAGTGGGAAACTGAAAAAGAAGAAGTAAATACCGTATCTTCTAAACGTGCAGAAATCGATAAGGCAAAACATGAATTAGAAGACGCAGAAAACAATTATGATCTTGAGCGTGCCGCTGTTTTACGTCATGGTACGATTCCACAATTAGAGAAAGAATTAGCAGAACTAGAAGCAAAAACAAAAGACAGTGACATCAAGATGGTACAAGAATCTGTCACTGAAAATGAGATTGCTCAAGTTGTAGGTCGTTTAACAGGGATTCCAGTAACGAAACTCGTGGAAGGTGAACGAGAAAAACTAATCAAGTTGAATGAAACACTTCATAAACGTGTCATTGGGCAAGATGAAGCGGTAGACGCAGTGAGTGATGCGGTCATTCGTTCTCGTGCAGGATTACAAGATCCAAACCGACCATTAGGTTCATTCTTATTCTTAGGACCAACTGGTGTCGGTAAAACAGAACTGGCAAAAGCTTTAGCAGAAAACTTGTTTGATTCTGAAGAGCATATGGTGCGGATCGACATGAGTGAATATATGGAAAAACATGCGGTTTCTCGTTTAGTTGGTGCCCCTCCAGGTTACATTGGCTACGAAGAAGGTGGACAGCTAACAGAGGCTGTGCGACGAAACCCGTATACGATCGTTTTGCTCGATGAAATTGAAAAGGCACATCCAGATGTCTTCAATATTTTATTACAAGTATTGGACGATGGACGTTTGACGGATTCAAAAGGTCGAGTCGTTGACTTTAAAAATACGGTGATGATCATGACAAGCAATATCGGTTCTCAATTATTGTTAGAAGGTGTCACCGCGGAAGGTACAATTCCAGAAGAAGTCGAAGAACAAGTGAGAACGATCCTTCGTGGTCATTTCAAACCAGAATTTTTGAATCGTATTGATGACACGATTCTATTTACACCATTAAGCCTAAACAATGTCAAAGGGATCGTTGACAAGATGGTTTCTCATTTGGCACATCGTTTAGAAAATCAAGAAATCATCTTGGAAATCAGTGACGAAGCAAAAACATGGATTGCAGAAAATGCGTATGAGCCTGCATATGGGGCACGCCCATTAAAACGATTCATTACAAAAGAAGTTGAAACGCCTTTGGCTAAAGAAATCGTAGCTGGCAAGATCATGCCAAAATCAAAAGTAACAATCACATTGTTTGATCACCACTTAGCATTCGCAACTGAAAACTTACCCGAAGACGAATAATAAGAAGCGCTTGTACCACCCTTATACATGACAGAAGCGGAAATCATTACCTGTCAAAGTAGTGGACTATTACTGATAGTCTGCACTTTGACAGGTATTTTTTTTCGTCTATACTTTAATAAACAATTACTTGGTTCATTGAAGAAACAGAAACTAAAAAATGAATGGCGTAGTCAAGTTAGCGACTAAACCTATGATTTACTGTATTCAAAACGGTAAAAGTAAGTGTTTTCATAAAACGGCAGACAAGCTAAGATAGAAAATGTAGATGAGGTGATAGTGTGATGATCAAGGAACGGGAAAAAGCAATCATTCAATATATTTTGATGAACGAACATACGACGGTCACAAAAATAGCAAAACACATGAATTTATCGAATAAAACAGTTTCACAATCACTAAAACTGATCGATGAGCTATTTAGCGGAACAACCATCGAACTAATTAGAAAACCACGAGTCGGTGTCTCGATCAACGGTGATCCAAACGAAATATTAAATCAGATCGATACAACGAACATGGTAACAGTTCCAGCTTCTAAAAAAGAACGTATTCAATTCCTCTGTTTTGAACTCTTGAAAAAAAAGACCTATTTCACTCGCCAAGAACTACAAGATACACTATTTATAAGCAAATCGACATTAGAAGGTGATATGATCCAAGTCCATGAGATTTTCCGCCATTTCAACGTTAGCATCGATCGACTGCCTGGTAAAGGTTCATTTTTAAACTTATCAGAGCAAGAAAAAAGACGCTTAGCCTTTGATCTGATTTACTATTTTTGGGGTAGTAATTGGAAAATCACCAAAAAGGACCAGCTATATCTACACTCGATCCAAGGTATTCCTCCTTTTGTCAATGATTTCATCGACATGAAGAACATCACATTAGTTGATACAATGTTGCAGGAATATCTAAAAGATGCACAAATAAGGTTGAATGATACGACCTATCATTCATTATTGCTCCATCTGTTGATCATGATTGATCGCGTAAGAGAGGATAACTATTTAGAAAGTGAAGGAGTATTTGGAAAAGTCAGAGAAAATAAACCATTTGATTTATTCATTCTAAAACTAGAAAAAACTTTCTCATTGACATTACCTTCTTCTGAAGTCCGTTATATTCTCTTACACTTAGAAGGTGATACGTTGCTTGAACAAACGAAGCATATGCAAGAAGTAACAGATGAACGCATTCGACAATTGATTCACGAAAATGTAACCCTTTACAATGAAAGTATCATTTTAGGATTAGTTACACACATCAAAGAAGCAGTCTTGCGTATCAAAAAAGGACTGTTGATCCATAATCCTTTTTTACAAGATGTGAAGAAAAACTTTCCTGTGGCTTTTACAGAAGCGATCCAATTAGCTAATGCCTTGAGCAAAGATTTTGTGATCAACGTCCCAGAAGATGAAGTCGCTTTTCTTGCTGTCCATATCCAAGCAATGAAAGAGCAAAAAGAAGAAAAATATCAGAAGAAAGTCAGTGTCTTACTTGTTTGTAGCAGTGGCAAAGGCACATCACAACTCTTAGCTGCCCGACTTCGTAGAAATTATGAGAAGATCGAAATTTCTAGGATACTTTCAATCCAAGAGTTGATGCAGACATCGATCGATGAAGATCTGGTGATATCGACTGTCAACTTGAACCTAGAGACGATACCAACGATCAATGTTTCACCGGTTCTCAACAAATCAGAACGTCAAAAAATTGAGCTTTTTTTAAAGGATGGTCAAAATAATACCATCAAGTCAACGAATCACTTTGCGGACTTGATCAAAGAGGAATTGATCTTTTTGGATCATTCATTCTCAGACTATCAGGAAGTGATTCAATTCGTTGGACAACAATTGATTGAAAAAGGATACGCAGAAGAAAAAATCATCTCTTCTTCTTTAGAAAGAGAACAGCTATCTTTTACCTCTTTTGGAAAATTTGCGACACCACACGGGGCCCCTAAATACGTCAAAAAATCAGCGATCGTCTTTTTACGCTTAGCTAATGAATTGATGTGGGGAGAAACGAAAGTCAAATATTTATTTTTCATCTGTATCAAAGATGAAACAGCACAAGAGCTGGAAGAAGTCTATGATGTCATGCTAGAGATCATCGAATCTGGTGAAAAAAAACATTTGCTAAAAGGAACAAAAAATGAGATCAAAAACTATTTGAAAGAGGAATTTTAATATGAGCATTGCAACTTTACTACCTTCTAATCATATTTTTTTAGATATGGAGAGTACAACCAAAGAAGAAACGATTCGTCAATTAGGGGAAGTTTTAACGAATAACGGCTTAGTCAACAATAAAGAAGCTTATATCCAGTCTGTATTAGAAAGAGAAGAACATTCGACGACAGGCATTGGGAACAATATTGCCATTCCTCATGGGAAAAGTGAAGCAGTCAGTGAGCCAGCAATTGTTTTTGCACGATTGAAACAACCAATCGATTGGCAATCATTAGATGAAGAACCAGTTTTTGTGGTCATTTTATTGGCGATCCCAGAGTCACAAAAAGGGGATACCCATCTAAGAATCTTATCTGAAATTGCGATGAAATTAATGGATGATGACATTACGGCACAGTTAAAAACTGAGACAGATAAACAACAAATCGCGAAACTATTAAGCGAATAAACAAATGAAAAGAGGAAAAAGAGATGAAAAGAAAAATTATCGCAGTTACAGCTTGTGCTACAGGGGTCGCTCATACGTATATGGCAGCTCAAGCACTAAAGAAAGCAGCAGCAAAACGTGGAGATTTGATCAAAGTTGAAACACAAGGAGCAACAGGTATCGAAAATGAGTTGACTGAAAAAGATTGCAAGATTGGCGAAGTCGTTATTTTTGCAGTAGATACAAAAGTGAGAAATGAAGAGCGTTTCAAAGGCAAAACGATCTTAAAAGTGCCAGTTGCCGCACCAATCAAGAATGCCGAAAAAGTCATCGAAGAAGCTTTAGGAATGATCGACTAATCAATTAATCAGTGGGGGAGAAAGTAAATGAAAAAAATAGCAAGTGAAATCAAAAATCATGTTTTAACAGGAATATCTTATATGATACCGTTAGTGATCGCCGGAGCAGTAATCATGGCCATTTCTCGTGTGGGTGGTTCATTTTACGGAATTGTGGATATTTGGGACGGTTCTCATGGCGAGAGTGGGAATGCGATCATTCGTTTATTGCATAGTTTAGATGGTTTCGGTGGCACAGCACTTGGTTTGATGTTCCCAGTGATTTCCGCATTTATTGCCTATTCGATCTCAGATAAACTAGGGATTGCTCCTGGTTTAGTTGGCGGGATGTTAGTGAAAGATATCAATGCAGGCTTTTTAGGCGCAATCGTTTCTGGTTTGATCGCTGGTTATGCTTGCTTGTTGATCAAAAACAAAATCAAATTGCCAAAATCAATGGCATCCGTTGTACCAGTATTTCTAGTACCAGTTTTAGGTACATTGATCACCGTTCTATTAGTCAATTATGTGATCGGTACGCCATTTGCAGCATTGAACGTTGGGTTAGAATCATGGTTGAACGGTTTAAGTGGTGGAAATGCCATCGTTATGGCAGCAGTCGTTGGCGCAATGGTTGGTTTTGACTTAGGTGGACCAGTCAATAAAGCGGCGGTGACAACAGCAATGGCACTATTGACTAGTAATGTTTATGCACCAAATACTGCAGCACAAGTGGCCATCATCATTCCACCAATCGGGTTAGGATTAGCCACGATCTTTGCGAAAAATAAATACAACAATGAATTAAAAGAAGCTGGAAAATCAGCTGTGATCATGGGACTTGTCGGTATTTCTGAAGGAGCGATCCCATTTGCCGTTGAAAATCCATTAAAAGTTATCCCAATCAATATGATTGGTTCTGCCTTAGGTTCTGCGATGGCAGTTGGTTTAGGGGCAGTGAACACAGCGCCAATCTCAGGATTTTATGGCTGGTTCACAGTGGAAAAATGGCCGATCTATGTACTTTCGATCGCTACAGGTGCGTTATTCATCGCGATCCTAACTAGCGTGTTACGTTCAAAAGATGCTGGACAAGAAGTAGAATCAGCAGTAGAAGAATTTGATGAAGCTGCTTGGGAAGAGCAATGGGAAGCGTAACTATGACAAATATACACATTGTAAATCATACACATTGGGATAGAGAATGGTACTTTACTTCAATGGATTGCATCGTTTTAAGTGATCAGTTATTTACAGATGTTTTGGAAGAGCTGAAAAGACAGCCTAATGCTACTTTTGTATTAGATGGACAGCTTTCGATCTTAGATGATTACTTGGAACTATATCCAGAAAAATTACCAGAGATCAAAGAATTAGTTGCGAAGGGTCAATTATTTATTGGCCCTTGGTTCACACAAACGGATGCGTTTTTTGCCTCAGGGGAATCTATTTTAAGAAATGCAATGGTAGGAGTTTTTGAAAGTAAAAAATATGGGAAGTATCTACCTATTGGTTATCTTCCAGATACATTTGGATTCAATGCACAAATGCCGACGATTTTAAACGAGGCGGGGTTTGACAATATTATTTTTTGGCGTGGGATCGACTTAGGTGAACATGTCCAATCGCCATATTTCAAATGGAAAAGTCTAAGTGGAGAGAATGAATTGTATGCGGTGAACTTTCCTCAAGGTTATGGTGCGCAACAACAACTAGAACCAACGAAGAGTTATGTGGAAGGCCGATTAGATAAAGGCATCGATTTTATCAAGAGCTACGCAGATGAAACAGACATCTTGATTCCAACAGGAAACGATCAATTAGGCATCATCTCATCTTTAGAAGAGAAAATCAATAAAATCAATCAAATCGGTAAATATAACTATCAAACAAGCACGTATCAAGCGTTCATGGACTTGGTTCGTCAAAAAGATCTGGAAGAGTACCAAGGAGAATTTCGTGCACCTGTTTTTGCTCGCGTACACAAAACGATTGGTTCTGTCCGGATGGATTTGAAACGTGAGATTTTCAGATTAGAAAATAAACTGACATTAGAAATCGAACCAATGGTCGTGATTGCGAAGGAGCTAGGCATCGTTTTGAGCAATCGGTTAGTCATGAAGGCATGGAAAAAATTATTTGAGTGCCAAGCACATGACAGTCTAGCCGGCTGTGTGTCAGATAGTGTCTCGCAAGACATCGCTCATCGTTTGAAAGAAGTATCAGAAATCTGTGATAGTATCGAAAACTTAGTATTGAAAAGAATTTCTGAAGGACTACAGCTGACGGATCAACAATTCTTGATTTTGAATACTTCAGTTACACCTTTCAAAGGAAAAAAAGTGGTAAAACTCATCTCAAAAGTCAATCAAATCGAAGTATTGGGCCATGATTCTGTTGTCATCTCGATGGATTATGTACCTAGTCGTCAAAATATCATGGAAGAAACCCCAGCCGGCAATCGTTTTATCGAAGAGCCAGGATACTATATTTTACTAGTAGCTGTTGATTGTTCATTTGCTGGGTTAGGCTATCAAGTCTTCGATTTCGTCAAACAGACTACGGCTGGTCTACCTGACATGACCCCACGCATGATGATCTCAAAAGGTAACTATTCTTTGACTTTTGAAGAGGGACAACTTGCCTTTTCAGATGGTCATCATACGATCAAAGACTTCTTGACGATCGTGGATGATAGTAATGCCGGAGACACTTACGATTATTCTCCGATACCTAATGATCACCCATTCTCTTTGCCGTTTGATTCATGTAAAGGCGACGAAGAAACCTTGATCTTGGAAGGGAAACTGGCGCTTCCTTATACATTGGCAGAACGTATCGCCGGTCAAACAACGAAAATCTTCGCTTACCAGCTGACATTGAAGTTAACGGAACAGGGAGAGGTCCAAGGCAGTCTTTCTTTTAGAAATTCTGTGTTAAATCACCGTATCCGCATCAAAACAAAGTTGAATCAATCGATTGAAAAGGTCGTTTCTGCGATCCAATTTGGTTACTTGGAAAAAACAAACCAGTCGATGAACGATTGGGAACAAAAATATTCTGAAATGCCAGTAAATATCGAACCTTTTGAAAAACAAGTGATCGCGTATAGTTCCGAAGAGGCATTAGTGTTTTATACCGAACAAAGTAAGGAATACGAATATATCAATGACTCCTTATATGTCACCGTATTAGCCACAACGGATTCGTTAGGGAAACCAGATTTGATGTATCGTCCAGGACGAGCTTCAGGAGATACGACGAAAAAAGGGCATATCATGATGGACACACCGCTTGCTCAAATGGAAAATCAACGGATCGATTTTGACTTTTCTATGCGCATGGCACCAACTGATATTTCAGAAAACACGTTAGTGACATGGAAAGCAGAAAAAGAACAACCGTCGATTTCGTATCAATTGCAAGATTTGAATTATTTCGTTTATCGAATCGACAATAAGATCCAAAGTAGAATCCAACCACTTTCTTTGAGTGAACGTACGTATACGCAAATTTCGTTAGATTTAGCAGAAGGATTAGCTGTCAGTGCGATCCATAACGCTTATTATTCAGAAGGTGTAGTGATTCGATTAGTCAATGGCACTTCAGAAAAACGTTACCTTGAGCCAAAGAAGCTTTTTGCAGGATTTAAGTACACACGTATCAATGCCTTGGAAGAAGAAGTGACAGAGACAAAAATGATCAACGGCTATGGTTTAGCCACTTATTTATTAACAAAATAAAAAATACATTGAGGCACAAGTTGGTTCTCAAGGCGTTGCTTCTGGAACACCGTTTAACGGGTTTTAGGAACAGCAAGTTGACTACTTGTGTCTTTCTTTAGTTGTGAAATTGAAAGAGGGGAAATTATGGCGATACACCTTTTATTTTTAGCTTTGATCCCAGCATTAGGGTGGGGCATGATGCCGATATTATCTAAGATCATGGGAGGGAAGTCAGAAGAACAGTTGATCGGCACCACCATTGCTGCCTTACTATTTGGTTTGATATTTAGTTTGTCTCAACAAGTGACGTACCAAACGGTTTCATTTATTATTTGTTTTTTGTCCGGAGCATTTTGGGCGGTGGGGCAATACTTTCAGTTCCGCGCATTAGAAAAGGCCGAAGTATCAAAAGCCATGCCCATATCTGTTGGGACACAATTAGCCTTTGTTACGCTAGTCTCAGGCATTTTTTTGTTAGAATGGACGAGTATCTTTGTAGCTATTATGTCGATCATAGCTTTATCTGTCATCTTAGTTGGCATATTGTTGGTAACGAAAACAAGTAATAATAATGGCAAGATTGCCAAACAAGTCATTGTCTTTTTGTGCATTTCATCTGCGTTTTTGATGCTATATGTAACAATCACTAGTTATTTTGATATTCATGGACCACAAGTTTTTCTACCTCAATCCATCGGCATGTTTGTTGGAGGGATGGTCATCTCAATGAAGAAGATCAGACAAGTGAAAGTCAATGCTATCGCTCGAAATATCCTCACTGGTAGTTCCTGGGTGATCGCTAACACGACGTTATTTGCTGTGTCTGCGTCTTTAGGTGTGGGTATTACTTATGCCTTTTCGCAAATGAGTTTACTTGTCGCAACTTACGGAAGCATCATTCTTTTGAGAGAGAAGAAGACATCATTAGAAAAACACTCAATCTATTTGGGTACATTGGTGTATGTAGTGGGCGTGGTTGGAATGAGTCTTTTAAAATAAAGAATTGAAAAAAATTGACAAAGGATCAAACAAAATCCCTTGCCAATTTTTTTATTTATCTATCATACTTGCTACGATTGATCAGTGATCTAATTTTTGTAGTCGGTAACTCTCAAAATGTGCTGGGTCTTTTTTCACTTGGACCCACGCATAAACACCCATGATAAAGGCGCCGACTGTATTTGTTAGTAAATCTCCCATTGTATCCATCAATGCTTCGCGTCCGACGAAGAGTGTACCATCAGAAGCAGCAAATCGTTGCAGGTTCATCCCTAAGAATTGATCGCATAGAAATTCCCAGAACTCCCAGAAAACACCGCATAATCCGGCAAAAGCAAATCCAAATAAAAGAAATAGCCAAGGACTTGTTTTCTCGATTGGCGCGTCTTTCAGCAAGAAGCCAATCAAACCGTAACCTAAGGCAGTCAGAACCATCGGGCTAACGGCGTGTAAGATTTTATCCCAAAATGAAATAATACTGATCAAGTGCATACCTGTTCCTAAAAAGACAGAGATGAACAAGAAAAACCAATAAAATAAAACAATCGCATCAGGAACATGGATCTTGAACAATCGGCGAATGATCTGTGGCAAATAAATCAATAAGATACCTGCCAAAGATTCGACGATAAAGGTGATTCCTTGTGTGGTCGAATATTTGTTTGTTACAAATTCGAAAATGTTATAACCCACAACAAATAGACCGAAAATCGTTAAGGCAATCTGAACTTTTTTTACTGTCTTACTCACTAATATTTCCCCCAGCTAAATATGATTTCAATGCTTCGAACAATGCTTCTTCAGACGACACGATCGTTCCGTTCAACTTGATCAAGCCGACCGTATAAAGATTTAAATAATGAAACTGATTTTCACCGGCCTGTTGCAAGGCAGCGACTTTTTTTGGATGAGTCGCTCCTTGTTGGCGGCTATCTGTATATAAACCAATGATCGGAATGCCTTTTGCATAGGCGACACCGATTTCAGAAGCAACTCCGGCATCGATGGTCAATCCGTCTAAAAGAGCGATCATCAAGTCACTTTCTAGTACTTTTTCTGTATCAGCCAAGGCGATCATTTTGCTGTCTGCATAGGCAGTCTTATCATTGATTGCTTCGTTTTCTTGTGGAAGATAGATCGATAAATCAGAAGAAATCTCTCTGATTTTTTTTACAAGAGATTCGTTATAAAGCAAATCTCCTTTTGCAAATAGTGGTGCTGCAAAATAAATATTCATTCGTTTCAACATCCTTTGTATTAGAAATAGTCACTAAAATAAGCTTCCATGTTTGGGATGATCCGCTCTAATGTCTTGATCATGTCCTCATCCGTGGTTATGCGCTCGATTCGAGCAAGGTAAGAAGCACGACGATAATTCATCATTAGGCATGTCAAGGTTTGGATATCTAAGCGAACCATTTTTCCAAGGGGTTCGTTAACAATCGACAAACGATCATCTCGCCACGTCAAGCCAAATACGCCATTGTTCCAAGGTGCCACGGAATCTTCCACGATGAAATGGAAATCCTCTGCTGTACCAGAAAAAGGGAAGCGCTGGATAAATTCTTTAACGTCAACGATTCTTGCCATAAAATAAGGTTCGATCTGTTCTTTGATTTGACTATCTTCTAATAAGAAAGCGAGGGGTTCATTTTTGTAGATATCGCCATGTACCCAGTAAACCATTGAGAAATGTGCAGAGATGAAGTTCCACAACCCATTACGCGCCTCTTGGTTCAAATAAAACATCTCTTTGACATGGAAGACTTCTTCAGCGACCCAATAAAAAAGTACACCTGTTGGTTCATTGTCGCTATTGTAATAAATCGCCGCAGTCCGTTCTTCTTCATTTTCGAAACGCCAGTATTCTTCCCAGTGAAAGGCACTACGAAACAGTGCACCATGATTCTTTCCCGCAAACTGTTGATAGACACGGAAAACATCTTCGTGATCGACAGGCAGTCGTTCCACGATACCAGAAACAGGTACTTGTTTAGGTAGTTGCGTATCACGTATTTTAAAGGATAACTTATCTGACATGATTTCCCAACCTTTACGCCTGTAATAAGGGATATTGTAAGGATAAAGATATGAGATCCACTGTTTGTTTTTGCGCATGTTGTCTAATGCGACGATGATCAAGTCTTGCATCAATCCATGGTTGGCATATTCGGGATAGGTTCCAACGCCAGTCACACCACCCATTTGGTACCGTGTACCGTGGATATTGACCTCGCAAGGATAGATCGCGATTTGAGATATCAATTTTTCTTTATGAAACCAGCCGAATACATTGGATAATTCTAGAATCGGTCGCTTGGAACGTACAAATTCCCGTTTGTTTTCGAATCCACTTTCTTCAATATCAGAGTCAGTGACTTGAAAAACATAGGAAAGTAACTCATTGAACTGGTCAACATGTTCCTCCGTGACAGGCTTCAACTCAAAATTTTCTCTAAAATCTGTTTGGTCCATTTTTTCAACTCCAATTTAGTTACTTGTTCACAGTATAACAAAAGTTTCTAAAAAAAACTTCTAAAGTCCTTAGAAGGAAAAAGTCTTTAAATTCCTCCTTTTCGTTGGTATAATGAAAAGTGCTGATTATATGAAAAGAGGAGACGCTATGGATATAAAGAAAATGAAACAACGCCAAGAGCAAATTCGAAATTTTTCGATCATTGCTCATATCGACCATGGGAAATCAACTTTGGCCGATCGGATTTTGGAAAAGACGAACACTGTGACGTCTCGCGAAATGCAAGATCAGTTATTAGACTCCATGGATCTAGAACGTGAACGTGGGATCACGATCAAACTAAATGCCGTAGAATTGAACTATACAGCTAAAAATGGAGAGACATATATCTTCCATTTGATCGATACCCCAGGGCACGTCGATTTTACCTATGAAGTATCCCGAAGTTTAGCTGCCTGTGAAGGAGCAGTCTTAGTCGTGGATGCCGCTCAAGGGATTGAAGCACAGACATTAGCCAATGTTTATTTGGCATTAGATAATGACCTAGAGATTTTACCAGTCATCAATAAGATCGATCTACCAGCCGCAGATCCAGAGCGTGTGCGTAATGAAATCGAAGAAGTGATCGGCATCGATGCCAGTGAAGCGGTGTTAGCAAGTGCGAAGTCTGGGATCGGTATCGAAGAAATACTAGAACAAGTAGTGGAATATGTCCCAGCACCTTCTGGCGATATCGAAGCTCCTTTGAAAGCATTGATTTTTGATTCGATCTATGACAGCTACCGCGGAGTTATTTTAAATGTGCGTATCACAGATGGTGTTGTCAAAGCAGGAGATAAAATCAAATTGATGAGTAATGGCAAGACCTTTGATGTGACCGAAGTTGGTGTATTCTCACCAAAAACCATTGCGCGTGACTTTTTGATGGTCGGTGATGTCGGTTATATCACTGCAAGCATCAAAACAGTCCAAGATACAAGTGTCGGGGATACAGTGACACTTGCGGATAATCCAGCTACAGAAGCATTACCAGGTTATCGTAAAATGAACCCAATGGTCTATTGTGGTTTATACCCGATCGACACATCACGTTACAATGATCTACGTGAAGCATTGGAAAAACTTCAACTAAATGATGCTGCTTTGCAGTTTGAACCAGAAACATCACAAGCACTCGGCTTTGGTTTCCGTTGTGGCTTCTTAGGATTGCTTCACATGGATGTCGTCCAAGAACGTTTAGAGCGTGAGTTCAATCTTGAATTGATCACGACAGCGCCTTCTGTAATCTATCATGTCAACAAGACAGACGGTTCGATGGTCGTTGTTGATAATCCTGCTGATTTTCCTGAACCAGTCACGATCCAAGATGTCGAAGAACCTTTTGTGAAAGCACAGATCATGGTACCTAATGAGTACGTTGGTGCAGTCATGGAACTTTCGCAACGTAAACGTGGCGATTTTATTACAATGGATTATTTAGATGATTATCGTGTCAATGTCGTTTATAACTTGCCTTTGTCAGAGATCGTCTTTGATTTCTTTGACAAACTAAAATCAAGCACGAAAGGCTACGCTTCACTTGACTACGAAATGTCAGGTTATCAAAAGAGCAAGCTAGTGAAAATGGATATCTTGCTGAATGCTGAAAAAGTCGACGCATTAAGCTTCATCGTTCACCGTGATTTTGCCTATGAACGCGGAAAAGCCATCGTTGAAAAACTGAAAAAACTGATCCCTCGTCAACAATTCGAGGTTCCGATCCAAGCAGCGATCGGTCAAAAAATCGTTGCCCGTTCAGACATCAAAGCCTTACGTAAAAATGTGCTGGCTAAATGTTACGGTGGTGACGTTTCCCGTAAACGTAAACTTCTTGAAAAACAAAAAGAAGGTAAGAAACGAATGAAACAAATTGGTAACGTCGAAGTCCCTCAAGAAGCCTTCATGGCTGTTCTGAAAATGGATGAGGATGAGCCGAAGAAATAGCCTAATAGGCTATTGCAAAAAAAACTTAGCTCTTTGTCAAATGATGTTGGTGAAGAGGAATATTAGAATAATTATGACAGAAAGAAGTGGAGAATTTCTTTCTGTCTTTTTTTCTGGAAAACAATGTTTTTCCATGTTGAAACAAGATCCTTCATTTGAAAATGCAATGACTTCTATCACTTTAAAGGTTTCGCTTTAATATCTTAAGATAATTGTTAGCTATCCAAGCATTCTATATAGAATAGCTAAAACATAGTAGGTTCTTGATGCGTATTTTTTAGATTGATTACTTAATCTTTAGACATAATAAGGCTAAAGTCTAATTGTTTCTACAATTTTCTTATGCTACCTTAAATTTAGAAATACTAAATAAGGAGGCTGCTGGTAAATGTTTAAGTTAATTATTAAGCAATTTTTACAGCATTGGAATATTTGGCTATCAATACTACCTATTTTTATTGTTTCTGGTTTAATATTTAGCACTGCTTTCGTGATATTAAATGCGTTAAGTAGGGCTGATCTTAACAGTTCGGTTGATTATGGTGTTTTTATGCAGTTACCAATCGTTATAGGGATAGTAGTGTTGTTTTTATTGACTACCAATGCAATGAAACAGTGTATAGATTTTTTTGATGAAACAAATGACATATTGCTTCTTTTAGGGGCTTCTCCAGCTCAAATTAGTTTGGTAATGACTGGTCAAATGTCATTAATCGGTATGATTGGAGCCTTTTTTGGAGGCTGCTTCTCCTTAAAATCTTCACAGCTTTTTTTATCCACATTACCTTCGAGTGCTGCTAAAGAATCTCTTGTACATATCCCTCTTCAGTTCTCATGGAATATCATTTTTGCTGTGATAATGATTCAACTAGCAATTATTCTATATACATGTATGCGCTATTGTCTTAAAAACTATAAGAAAAGAAAGGGAAGCCTTTCCTCTCATAGAGCATCTAATAAAACGAAGAACAGTGGTAGATTTTTGGGAATAATTGCGTTACTCATAAGCGTAGGTGCGACAGTATATTTATATTTCAAAAATATTCCTGATCCAACTTTAATAAAAGAATATACTCAAAGTATGAGTAACTCAATGAATTTATTGCTCCTTCTGTGGCTTTCTATACTTATGACTATGAATTTTTTGATTCGTCCCATATTTCGAGGGATCGTACATATAATTGTTGGATTACCCAAAATGACAAAGAATCCAATGGTCCGCACTGCATTTTACAATATGCAATACAATATAGAAGAATTAATAAAATTAATTCGTCCTGTCAGCATCATTACTTTGCTAGTTGGGAATTTTATAGCTTTGTTTCTCAACACTAAACTACTGATTGATGGTACAAATGATAACTCTTATATTTCAGATTTGGTCATCAACCTTATTTTTGTATTTGGTGCTCCAATACTCATCAGCTTGGCCAATGTATTTGTGTCAATTTTTCTTTTTAGAATTAAAACAAAAGTTGAATCTAAAGAATACTTTTATACTGGATGTACACCAAATTGGATTTTTAAAATGAGAATCATTGAAATCAGTATAGTTTCACTCATCTCAATAATAGTTACTTTCATTGGAATAATAATGTTTGCGATTCCATTATTAAGAGTGACCTATCTGGGTGGGGGCAATATTTTTAAGGCGAATTGGTCGATTAATATTCTATTATCGTTAGGAAATTTTGTTGTCTTCGGTTTGTGTTTTATTTCCATTTATTGGTTTGAGCGTCATACATCAAAGAAGTATGTGGAGTAGATTTATTAGTATACTAAAAGAATCCATCTGTTTTAGTTGAACCAATCATAAGAGAGTAATAAATTCAGATTGAAAGAAGTAGGGGAATAGCTGAAAGGGGAGATCCTTCTACTATCAGTGAGTAGTTTGCGCCCTACAGTTCTATATGAGAATTCGATTTATAAACTAGAATGATTTTGTGGTAAGGATAGTACTATTAGTATTATTAAATTTTTGGAGGTTAAGACCGATGAGAGAGATAGTGATTTCAATAACTGAATTAAAAAAAGAAATAGAGCTTGCGAAAGGAAATCTTTTACAAGTGCTTACTGATATTTCTTTTGATGTAAAACAACAAGAGTTTGTATCAATCGTAGGACCTTCTGGTTCAGGGAAAACAACGTTGCTTCATTGTATCTCTAGCTTATTACCTCCTACAGAGGGAGAGGTGATGATCGATGGCGAATCACCATATGGATGGAGTGCAGCGAAATTAGCAAAGTTTCGCCGTAAAAAAATCGGCTTTATTTTTCAAGATTTCCAACTCATACCTTCATTGTCAGCCTACGATAATATGGTACTCCCAGGAACATTGAATGGTCACAAAATAAAAAGGGAAAATGTTTATTCTCTGGCAGAACGATTGGAATTAAAAGCGGATTTACACCAACCCATTGATGCTCTTTCGGGTGGTGAACAACAAAAAGTGGCAATTGGTCGCACAATATTAGCAGATCCAGAAATATTATTTTTAGATGAACCTACTAGCGCATTAGATACTCACTCACGTGTCCTTATTATGGAAGTACTGAAAGAATTAGTAAGCAAAGGAAAGACAATCGTTATGGTGACTCATGACCTAGAGCTTGCCAGTCAATCTTCCAGAGCAATTGTTTTAAAGGATGGGCGCATTCATAATAATATATGTTCGCCAGCATTGGAAAACCTCATATTCTAAAAGATAAGATTCATTCATTTCTACCTTAGCTCCATCTAGTTTTACTCAATGAAATTAGCGTATGCTTTCTTTGGTTCTCAAATAAATTAAACAAATCATTCGGACAAAAAAATAGATTCATGTATAATTTAAACAATAGTATATATTACTGTCGTTATAATATTTTCAGAGAATATTTTATGTTAAATTTATTGCTATTTTTTATTCATTTATGAGGAGGAAAAAGATGAAAAGGGGATTTATTACTAAGGGGATTTGTGGGTTCACGATACTTGCGATTTTAGCGAGTTCGTTTGGTGTGAGTCAAGTTTTTGCAGAGGATTCGTCTACAATGGCTACCTCGACTGAATCGACTCAAACGTCAGCAGCTCCACAGATAAAAAATACAGAAACAAATGAAGTCAGTCAGCAGACAGAAACGACAGAAACAGAGGTACCAACGCAAGAGTCACAACAAACACCATCAGTACAAGCGAGTGAAGAAACAGAAGTTCAACCAGAGCAACCACAAACTGCAATCGTCGATGGAGTAGAAGTCGCTTTGGAAGCGCCAGAAAAAGCTGGTAAAAACGAAGCGGATATCACACAAGCGCCAAAAGAGGAATTGGTCGAAGGCTCCCCAAGATTATTCCGAGCGGCTGTGCAAACGATTCCAATGTATCGTTTATTCAATCCACATAGTGGTGAGCATTTTTACACGAGAGATACTGGTGAACGAGATAATTTAAGAAGGATTGGTTGGAATTACGAAGGTGTTGGTTGGCAGGCACCGACAAGTGGTGATCCTGTCTATCGTTTGTACAATCGCTATAATGGGGAACATTTTTATACGTTGAACGCAAAAGAAAGAGATAGTATCACGAAACAAGGCTGGAAGTATGAAGGAATCGGTTGGTATTCCTATAAAGGAGCGAATGCCATTCCTGTCAGTCGTTTATATAGTAAACGAGTGAACTGGCACCATTACACGTTAGATGAAAATGAGAAAAAAGTAATCACGAAACAAGGCTGGGTCTATGAAGGTGTTGGTTGGTACGCAGTTGGTAGTGGTCAACAAAATCAAGAGGACTATAAACTATTGGGTGTGAAAAATTACAACCAATATGCGTTAGGTGCGCCAAGTGGATGTGAAGGGGCTTCTTTATTGCAAGCACTTCAATATAAAGGGAAGATCACCAATTGGAGTTTGACTCAATTCTTGAATACGATCCCTAAATCACCGAATGGTAATCCAAACAGCGGTTTTGTTGGCAGCCCATTCGTCGAAAATTCATGGACTTATTCTGCAATTTATCCTGCACCTTTGACGACGTGGGGCAAGAAGTACGGAAATGCCCAAAATATTTCAGGTAGCTCGATGAATACGTTGCTAAACGAAGTCAAAAATGGCCATCCGGTTGTTGCTTGGGTGACGATCAATTTCCAACCAATCCGTTGGGGGAATTGGAATTTTGGTGTCGCAGCGAATAATAATCATGCGGTCACTCTTGATGGATATAATAAAGGAAGTAATCAAGTCCATGTATCAGATCCGATCAGTGGTTCTTATTGGATGAATCGGACAACATTTGAGAATATTTATAATGCACGTAAATACGCGGTAGTTGTAAGATAGACTAAAGCATAATAAAACCAATTGTTGTAGTAATACTTTTCAATAGCCTGTAAAATCCGAGAATGAATTATCTTCTTGGGTTTTACGGTTTTTTTATTGCATAATTCTAGCTAGATCAAAAGCAATTGCAAAAAAAATTTGTTACGTTAATGTAAGCAAATCACTAGTAGAATAGATTCCAACCCACATGCCTATTTAGTATGATTTAGACAGGAAGTGAAAAAGAATAGGGAAGTGGGAATGATAATGGGAAAACTAGTAAAAGGATTATTAGCAATTGTGCTTATTTTAGGAATTGGTGCATTTTTTATTGAATCAAAGACAGAAGGCTTTCAAGCATTAACGGAAAATTTTTTATCTGATAAAGAAGTGAAGGAATACTATGTCAAAACAAGTAGTGGGGATAAAAAAGGGAAGGATTATCTCTACACGTTTGAAGGATACGATGAAGATGGCAATCAACAAACAGTAAAAAAATTAGTGGATCACGAGTTAAAACAAGGTAAATACTTAAAAATCTATGCAAAAGGAATGCAAGGAAAAGGATGGAGTGAAGTACCAGAAAACGAAGTGCCTACGAAGGCGTTGGAAAAAATCAATTCGTAATGGCTAGGATGTTGAATTCTTAGTGTCCATTTATTAATAGTAGAAAAAGCTCACAGTGATGTTAAGGATAAATATCATTGGAGCTTTTTCAATGTACTCGAAAGATGAGCTCAGTCTGAAGTCGTTAATAAATTGACTTTATTCGTATTTCTTTTTTGACAAACAAATAAAGAAGTGGTATTGTAGTTCTACCCAAAACGTAATTATTACGATTTAATAAATATAAAGTGGAATAAAGGAGCAGATTATTAGTGGCAAAAAAATCAAAAATTGCAAAAATGAATAAGCAAGTAGCTTTGATCAATAAATATAGTGAACAACGTCAAGAGTTAAAAGCAGCAAAAGATTATGAAGGACTAGCTAAGCTACCAAAAGAGTCTAATCCTAATCGTTTGAAACTGAGAGATCAGACAGACGGACGTCCTCGTGGCTACATGAGAAAATTTGGTATGTCTCGAATCACATTTAGAGAACTGGCGCATCAAGGAATGATCCCAGGAGTTAAAAAAGCAAGTTGGTAAAATAGGAGGAAAAAGTCATGGCAGTACCAGCAAGAAAAACATCGAAAGCTAAAAAACGTTTGCGACGAACACACCAACGTTTGACGAAACCAGAGATTTCTTTTGACGAGGTGACTGGTGATTATCGTCGAAGTCATCACGTCTCCTTAAAAGGTTATTATAAAGGACGGAAAGTGACAGAATAATCGATTGGACGATGCAAGGAGGCTGCAAGAAATGGAAATTATTTATCCGCCATTGGTCGAACAAGGAATCAAATATTATTCGGAAACGGAAAACGAACCTGTAGACAAAGGAGAATTCTATCGTGCGATGGTCGATAAGAAACTGATTACAGAAACTGGTCTTCCTACAGAACATGCGATAGAGCAAGGCTTTGTCAAAGACTATTACGAAAAACAAAACTTATCCTTTGAAGAATTTTTGGACATTTATCCTATTTTTCAAAAGTATGATGCCGATTTGTTCAAATCTATTGACGGCTTCTGGGAGATTCCTGTAGACTTGAAAATAGAATTAATGGAAATGCTTGAAACGGATCAACTGGATTATGATGACAAACAACAAATCAACATCTATTTAGAAGATCGGTAAAAGGATAGAATAAGAAAAGCCAAAAGGACAATCTATATGCACAACTTTCGTAAATCAGGTATAAAACCTTGGGATATCATCATTATTTTTGTTCTGGTAGTTGCTTCTTTCGCTCCGACAATTGTTTTTGCTTTGTCATTTGATAATGCAGAAACTGAAAATAGCGTGAAGTATGCGATAGTCAAAATCGACGGAAAAGAAGTCGAACGTTTTGATTTAGATGAAATCAGTAGCAAGATGGTGACTTACCATCCATCTGATACCCAATACAATATTGTCGAAATCCAAGAAGGTAAGATCAGAGTCAAAGAAGATAATAGCCCCGATCAAATCGCTGTAAGAACAGGTTGGATCTCGGAACCTGGACAGACTAGTATCTGTTTGCCTCATCGACTAGTGATAACCATTGAACAAGAAGGAAAGTCTGATTATCACATCTATTAAGTAAAAGAAAACTGCTATTGTCAGCTTGTAGAAAGTTGATGGTGGTAGTTTTTTTTCTCCAGAGTAACAGGGTACAATCGGATATGATCATACATTAAAAAATATGTATTTAAAAATTAAAGAAGATGGCATGAGCTATTTAAATGATTTCAAAATTTAGAATTTATCAACCAAGAAAAATCGCTCGTTAAAAATATAGCCTCACCTTTACATACGTGCTGGCACGTGCTATAGTTGTTTTTGTAAGGAGGTATCGTGCAGAATGCCGCTTACAGGAAAAGAAATGCTTCGGTTATTGAAGAAGAATGGCTGGATTGAGCGAAGGCAGGAAGGCTCTCATCATCACCTTTATAAAGATGGCGTTAGAATTACTGTCCCTGTTCATGCCAATCAAGATCTAGGCCGAGGACTTGAGCAAAAAATTTTGAAGGATGCGGGATCGAAATAATCTCGCATTTGATTACAAGAAGGGATTGACTGAAATGTTAAGCGAACCTTTAGCAAAAACATATCCTGCTATTTTTAAACCTGAAGAAGGTGGCGGTTACTTCATTGAATTTCCTGATATTCAGGGTGCTTATACAGGAATCAATGAAGATGATATCTCTTATGGAATTGCTATGGCACAAGAGGTATTAGGTATGGTTCTAGCGGACTATATTGAGCACGAAGAGCAAATACCAGAGCCGACGCCGATCAAAGAAGTCTTTGCTGAAAAAGATTCCTTTACGACATTGATTCGTGTAGATGTTGCTAAATATTTAAAGGATACAGAACTTGTCAAAAAGACTTTAACGATTCCACGATGGGCCGATACATTAGGCAAACGTGCGGGGATAAATTTTTCAGTCCTTTTAACAGAATCCATTGCAGATAAAGCGGATGATATTCTTCATTCAGGGAAAAATAATAGATAAGAAAAGAACCTGGACAGACTAGTATCTGTTTGCCTCATCGACTAGTGATAACCATTGAACAAGAAGAAAAGTCTGATTATCACATCTATTAAGTAAAAGAAAACTACTATTGTCAGCTCTGATAAAGTTGAGAATAGCAGTTTTTTGATCGCATAATAAATTATACCAAGCCGCAAATATTTGTTACTCCACTGGATTCAAAGCAAAATCCTTTTATTCATCTATGCTAGAATATAGTTATTATCAGATTGTAGGAGGTGGCAAATGGTAGCAAATGAAAGACAAATCGAACGAACGATCCAAGAGTACGTCCCTGGAAAACAGGTCACACTTGCGCATATTATCCCAAATGCAGATCGTGAAGTTTTTACAAAACTTGGATTAAGTGAAGCAAGTAATGCTATCGGTATTTTGACGATCACACCGAGTGAGGCGTCGATTATTGGTGCAGATATCGCAAAAAAATCTGGAGATGTGGCGATTGGTTTCATGGATCGCTTTAGTGGATCAGTCGTTTTTACTGGTGAGGTATCTTCAGTTGAATATGCTTTGCAACAAGTCATCCAAACAATGAGTACGGTTTTGGGGTTTGATACGCCTAATATTACAAAAACCTAAATGGTTGGTAGTTATTTATTTATGAGAGACGATAGGTGAAGAGATGCGTCGAGTGATTTTTATCGGACAAACAGGTAGCGGTAAGACTACATTGTCACAGTGGCTACAAAAGAAAGACATTTCTTATCACAAGACTCAACAAGTGTATTATCTGGATGAGTCAATTGATACACCGGGTGAGTTCATGGAAAATCAGTTTTATTATAATGCGTTGGTCAGTGCTTCAATCGAGGCGGAGGTAGTGGCATTCGTTCAAGATATTACAAGTGCACAAAACTATTTTCCACCTTATTTTTCATCGAGATTCAACAAAGAAGTGATTGGTGTGATTTCCAAAGTCGATTTAGCAGATCAGCAGACGCTAGCAAAAGCCCGTGAATTATTGGAGTTAGCCGGTGCTTCTAAGATATTTGAAGTTTCTACGATAACAAGTTTTGGTTTAGATGAGTTAGAGAAACACTTGTCTACGAATGGATAAAAGCCAAAAACATTTTTTAAAATAAATCGTTTCCGTTATCTATTGACCGCGATTGTGAATTAATGTATAATTGAAAATAATAAAATATGAGCACATGATGTGAAGGGAACAAGGTGCGAATCCTTGACAGACCCTTTTTACTGTATATGCAGACGACCCCTCAATTTAGCCACTTACGGGAAGGCGAGGTAGTAGGATGAAGCAAAGTCAGGATACCTTACATGATGTGAAAGTGATTTTATTGGGAAAATTACTTTGCGAGCCGAACCGATTCCTAATGAACGGTTTGTTTAGTGAAGTGTTTTTTCGAAGACACTTCATTTTTTTATTAAACAAAAAGACAGTCGGACAACTGTCTTTCAGTGGATCAGCTCGTTCTTCGAAAGGAAGCAGGAGTTGTTCCGGTCTCTTTTTTGAATAACTTACAGAAATAGCTCGGTTGGGTATAACCGATGCGATAAGCAATTTTTTGAACGCTTAAATTGGTTTGGCGTAATAATTCTTTTGCTTGTTCGATTCTCTGTTTATTAAGGTAGTTGACAAAACTGATGCCTAATTCTTTTTTGAAGAGTCTACTGAAATAATAATGACTCAAATAGACATGATTTGCCACTTCATCTAAGGTAATATTACGAGAGAGATTTTTATTGATATATTCGATTGCTTTATTGATTTCTCCATGGTCGGAGTCGATTCGTTTGTTTTTAGACTTAATCGGTTTATGTTCAGCTGTTTTGATATTGAATTTGATTCGATCTCTAGGATAGTTTTCTTCTTTCTCATAATGTTGAGCAATCGTTTCGAAAAGTGAGGCGGCAGCCGTGACCTGTTTTCTGTTCACTACGCGTACCTTATTACGTGCATGCCTCAACTCCGCATGCTCTTTCCAATTCGTGATGGATGGATGAATGCGGTCGATTTGATGATCTTCAATATCTGAAACTTTTACTTGCCCAAAAAGTGCAAAACCGTGCAGTTGTCGATCATGGATCAAAGGCAATGAAATATCCGTCAATCCAGCATGGCATTGATAAATGTGTGGTTTTCCAGTCTTTGATGCTTCTAAACCACCGTAAGCATCACACTTTTGACAGAGATGTTTGAATTGTGGATTTGCTCGCATATTTTGGCAAAAAGGAGAAAAATTAAATAGATTTGACGTTTCTTTGCCGTGAATATCAACTAAAACAGCGCCATAATCGACTGCTAATGCAAATTCTTCCAATATCTTTGTTAGTCTATCTGAATGAATTCCTTTTGGATGACCTTGAATCATGCAACAGCCCCCTTTCATGGCACTTATTTTAACAGAAAAACAATGGTTATTGTATAAAACATCACAAATACCACAATTTTGACTATCAAATGACAAGAATTTGATAGATTATTTGGCTTGAATTATTTAAATTTAAGCCTATTTGTCGTGTTTTCTTTTTTTATTCACAGCAAATTATTATTATTATCTCAATAGGTACAAAAAAGATGGGGCAATTATTTCCCATCTTTTTTTATTATGATAGTTTTTGTAAGCGCTACTAAAATTAGGAGGTATGACAATGAGTCAAGAAGCTTTAGGCATGATTGAAACTCGCGGTTTGATTGGATCGATCGAAGCAGCAGATGCGATGGTGAAGGCGGCAAATGTAACGCTGATCGGTACTGAAAAAATCGGTTCAGGTTTAGTCACTGTAATGGTCAGAGGAGATGTAGGTGCAGTAAAAGCCGCAGTTGACGCTGGCGTGACAGCAGCTAGTTCTGTGGGAGAAGTTGTTTCAAATTATGTGATTCCACGCCCTCACTCTGAGGTTGAGAGAGTACTCCCAAATTTAACTGACTGAGGTGATTTAAATGGTTGAAAGCGATGCAGCAGTAGAAGAAATCTTGAAAAAAGTTTTGAATAAAATCGAATCGAATGAAACAAAGGAAACTACATCGGGAGGAACAAGCAAAATGATTGAAAAATATTGTGGATTAACAGAATTTGTCGGTGCATCAGCATTTGGGGATACTATTGGTTTAGTGATCGCAAATGTTGATTCAGCCTTATTGGATACGATGAAATTAGAGAAAAAATATCGATCGATTGGTATCGTAGGTGCTCGTACCGGTGCTGGACCGCATATTTTAGCGGCAGATGAAGCAGTCAAAGCAACAAACACAGAAGTCATCTCGATCGAAATGCCAAGAGATACTAAAGGTGGCGCTGGACATGGTTCGCTTATCATTTTTGGTGGGGATGATGTTTCGGATGTTAAACGAGCGGTAGAAGTGACGTTAAAAGAAGTGGATACTCGCACGTTCGGAGATGTGTATGCGAATGAAGCAGGCCACATTGAATGTCAATACACTGCCAGAGCAAGTTATGCGTGTAACAAAGTATTTGGAACTCCAATCGGCAAATCATTTGGTTTGATCGTTGGTGCACCAGCTGCAATCGGTGTAGTGATGGCAGATACAGCCATGAAGGCGGCGAATATTGAAGTGGTCAGCTATGCGACTCCACAAAATGGACAGAATTTCTCAAATGAAGTCACGATGACATTTAGTGGTGATTCAGGGGCTGTCCGTCAGGCTGTTATTTCTGCTCGCGAAATCGGTATCAAACTATTAGCGACATTAGGTAGTGAGCCAACAAATGATCAGCCATCATATATTTAAATTGGAGAGTGAGTAAATAGATGAAATCGAAACGATTTGAAGAATTATCAAAAAGACCAGTGAACCAGGATGGATTTGTTGATGAGTGGATAGACGAAGGTCTGATTGCCATGCAAAGTCCTAATGATCCAAAACCAAGCATCAAGATCGTTGCGGGTGAGGTCGTTGAATTAGATGGGAAAGCAAAAGAAGACTTTGATTTGATCGATGCTTATATCGCACAGTATGGCATCGACATCACTCGTGCGGAAGAAGTCATGCAAATGTCATCGAAAGAATTAGCGAATAAAATCGTTGATCCGAACATTTGTCGTGAAGAAATCATCCAATTGACGACTTCTGCTACACCGGCAAAAATCAATGAAGTGGTTGGCTACATGAACGTGGTTGAAATGATGATGGCTGTGCAAAAAATGCGTGCTCGCCGTCGTCCTACCACCCAATCTCACGTAACAAACTTACGCGACAACCCAGTGCAGATTGCTGCGGATGCCGCTGAAGGCGCTTTACGTGGCTTTGATGAGCAAGAAACAACAGTTGCGGTTGCACGTTATGCACCATTTAATGCCATCTCGATTATGATTGGTTCACAAGTTGGACGTCCAGGGGTGTTGACACAGTGTTCATTGGAAGAAGCAACTGAACTTGACCTTGGTATGAGAGGATTCACAGCTTATGCTGAAACGATCTCAGTTTATGGAACAGAGAAAGTATTTACCGATGGCGATGATACGCCTTGGTCGAAAGGATTCCTTGCTTCATGTTATGCGTCTCGCGGCTTGAAGATGCGTTTCACCTCAGGGACTGGTTCAGAAGTACAAATGGGTTATGCAGAAGGCAAATCGATGTTGTACTTGGAAACTAGATGTATTTATCTGACAAAAGCAGCGGGGGTTCAAGGGTTACAAAATGGTTCGATCAGTTGTATCGGTATTCCAGGTGCGGTGCCATCAGGGATTCGTGCGGTCTTAGCGGAAAACTTGATCGCTATGTTGCTTGACCTTGAAGTGGCCTCTGGAAATGACCAAACATTCTCTCACTCAGATATCCGTCGAACAGCTCGTTTATTGATGCAATTCTTACCAGGGACTGACTATATCTCTTCTGGCTACTCTGCAACTCCGAATTACGACAATATGTTTGCGGGTTCAAACTTTGATGCAGATGATTTCGACGATTACAACATTTTACAACGTGACCTTCGTGTTGATGGTGGTTTACGACCAGTCAAAGAAGCAGAAGTGATCAAAGTTCGTAATAAAGCAGCGAAAGCGATGCAAGCACTATTTGCAGAGTTAGGGTTGCCAACGATCACAGACGAAGAAGTAGAAGCGGCGACTTATGCTCGTGGTTCTGATGACATGCCTGCTCGTGATATGGTTCAAGATATCAAAGGTGCAGAAGAGTTGTTGGCTAGTGGAGCAACTGGTTTAGATCTAGTCAAAGCATTATCTAAAACAGGCTTTGAAGATGTGGCTGTCAGTGTATTGAATCTATTGAAACAACGCGTTGCCGGAGACTTTTTACAAACTTCTTCTATCTTTGATAAAGATTGGAATGTCATTTCTGCTGTCAATGATAAAAATGACTATGCTGGACCAGGAACTGGACACCGTTTAGATGGCTCAGAGTGGGAAAAAGTGAAAGCAATTCCTAACGCAATCAACCCGCAGGATATATAGGAGGAGTATGAAATGGCAGAAATCAACGAAAATTTACTAAGATCGATCATTCAAGAAGTCTTGACTGAAATGGATACAACGAAAAGTGAACAAACAGTTGCGTTCAAAAGTACACCGTCGACGGCTGTAGCGACAGACAACAATTCTGAATCTTGGTTCCGTTCAATCGGTGTCGCACAACCTGGCAATGCACAAGACGAAGTGGTTATTGCAGTTGGACCTGCATTCGCAACATCTCAAACAACGAATATCATTGGTGTGAGCCATAAAGATATCTTGAAACAAGTGATTGCAGGAATCGAAGAAGAAGGGTTGAAAGCCCGTGTAATTAAAGTTTTCCGTTCATCTGATGTGGCATTTGTCGCAGTTGAGGGAGATAAGCTTTCAGGTTCAGGAATTTGCGTGTCGATCCAATCAAAAGGAACGGCGATCATTCACCAAAAAGATCTACAACCATTGTCAAATCTTGAATTATTCCCGCAAGCGCCACTGATCACGCTGGAAACGTATCGTGCAATCGGTAAGAACGCTGCGAAATATGCAAAAGGCGAATCACCAAATCCAGTGCCGATGATGAATGACCAAATGGCACGTCCGAAATACCAAGCACAATCTGCTTTACTTCACATCAAAGAAACAAAGCATGTTGTCATTGGGAAACCAGCAGAAGAAATTGCTGTAACATTATAACGAGGTGAAACAGATGAACGAACAGACATTAGAAAGCTTGGTAAGAAATATCTTACAAGATATGAATAATAAACCGACTGGGACAACTGAAGTTGCGAATGGCGCCCAAGCGACGACTGCTGACTACCCAATTGCTGTCAAACATCCAGACTGGGTGAAAACAAAAACAGGCAAAACGTTAGAAGATATCACATTAGCTAATGTATTGAACGGTTCTTTAACGCCAGAAGACTTGAAGATCACACCATCGATCTTAAAAGCGCAAGGTGAAATTGCTCATAGTGCAGGACGCAAGACGATTTCTTCTAACTTCGATCGTGCCGCAGAATTGACGGCGGTTCCTGATGAGCGTGTCTTAGCAATGTACAATGCGTTACGCCCGTATCGCTCAAGTAAACAAGAATTGTTAGATATTGCCGACGAATTAGAAACGAAATACCATGCGAAAATCTCTGCTGCTTATTTCCGTGAAGCAAGTGAACATTATGAAACACGTAAGAAGCTTAAAGGGGATAATTAAAGGATCGCCAGTTATCGGGAGGAATGTGCATGAAACGTATTATAGGTATTGATATTGGAAATTCCTCAACGGAGATCGCACTTGCAGAGATCGATACGAATGATCAGGTTCATTTTCTACAATCGGCTATTACTGAAACAACGGGGATCAAAGGAACAAAGAAAAATCTCTTTGGGATCTATAAAGCAATCAATGAAGCTTGCGCTAAAAATGATCTTACGATCTCCGATATCGATTTGATCCGCATCAACGAGGCAACGCCTGTCATTGGTGACGTGGCGATGGAGATGATCACTGAAACGATCATCACCGAATCGACGATGATCGGTCACAACCCAAAAACGCCTGGCGGTCATGGCTTAGGCGTAGGAAAAACGATCAAATTATCAGAATTAGTCCAAAAAACATTCAGCGATGATGACTATGTCGTCGTCGTTGAAAAAGAAATCGAATTTGATCAGGCGGCGAAATGGATCAACCAAATCGTTGAAACGAATATTCGGGTCACAGGTGCGATTCTTCAAAGTGATGATGGGGTTTTAGTCAATAATCGTTTGACTCATAAGATCCCGATCATAGACGAAGTGGCTTATATTGAAAAAATTCCACTAGGCATGTTAGCTGCGGTCGAAGTAGCGCCTGCCGGTCAAGGGGTTGCTCAATTATCAAATCCATATGGTATTGCGACAGTTTTTGAACTGGATTCAGAAGCAACGAAAAGTATCGTTCCTATGGCTCGTGCGTTGATTGGTAATCGTTCTGCCGTTGTGATCAAGACACCTCAAGGGGATGTACAAGCACGAGTGATCCCGGCAGGAAGTATTGAGATTACAGGTGGCAATCGTCGCAAGATCGTTGAAATCTCTGCTGGTGCAGAAGATATCATGACTGCGGTGAGTTCGTTTGCAGAAATCGACAATGTGACTGGTGAGTCAGGAACCAATGTCGGTGGGATGCTCGAAAAAGTTCGACTAACGATGGCGAATTTAACGGAACGCCCCCTCGCAGAAATTTTCATCCAAGACTTACTGGCAGTCGATACTTTTGTTCCGATAGAGGTCAAAGGTGGTGTTGCCGGTGAGTTCTCGATGGAGCAAGCAGTAGGTATTGCTTCGATGGTCAAATCGGATCATTTGCAAATGTCGAAAATCGCACAATCCATTGAAGAAGATTTGAAAACACCTGTTGAAATTGGCGGGGCAGAAGCAGAAGCGGCTATTTTGGGCGCCTTGACGACACCTGGTACAAGCACACCTTTAGCTATTTTGGACTTAGGTGCTGGTTCGACTGATGCGTCGATCATTGGGGAACAAGCGATTTCTGCTACACATTTGGCTGGTGCAGGAGATATGGTGACATTATTGATCAAGTCGGAGTTAGGGATCGACGATATTTACTTGGCAGAAGATATCAAAAAGTATCCTTTGGCAAAAGTAGAGAACATCTTTTATATCCGACATGAAGACGGTAGTGTGCAATTCTTTGAGGAACCGTTAGATCCTCATTTATTTGTGAAAGTTGTCGTTGTCAAACCAGAGGGTCTCATTCCAATTCCACTTGATCTTTCAATCGAAAAAATCAAATTAGTTAGACAGACAGCGAAAAAACGAGTATTTGTAACAAACACGATTCGAGCATTGAAACGAGTAAGTCCAACTGGCAACATCCGTGATATTCCTTTTGTTGTGATCGTTGGAGGATCAGCACTTGATTTTGAGATTCCCCAAATCGTGACAGATGCGTTATCTCACTATGGGTTAGTTGCTGGACAAGGAAATGTCCGTGCGTGTGAAGGTCCTAGAAATGCGGTTGCCACTGGGTTGATCCTTTCACATTTGAGGAGGAATGAACATGGATAGACCGTCGATCATCATCTACGTAGATGGAATAGACGAAGAAATCTTGACTTCCTTACTCTATGGGATAGAAGAAGAAAGCATTCCGTATAAGCTAGAAGCAAAAGTGTTTGAGGATGCAGCACAAGCAGCGTATGAAGCGGCTTTAGCTTCTCCTTTACAAGTAGGTATTGGTGGGAGCAGGGACACTCTTTGCATACATCATAAAAGCTTGAAAAAAGAGAAACCTTATCAAGTGTTGGAGCATGTTTCAATTGTCCCTTCTGCGATCTTGAGAAATCTAGGAAGTAATGCTGCTCGAATCGTCAAAGGTATTCCATTAAAATCCTTGGAATTATTGGAGGTGAAACAATGAATCAAGCAATCGGAATGATCGAATCAACAGGATTAGCCAGTGCCATCAACCTTTCTGATATCATGGTGAAATCCGCAAATATTGAACTTTTGAGTATAGAAAAAACAAAAGGTTTTGGCTGGATGACCGTGATGATCCAAGGGGATGTCGGGGCGGTCAAAGCAGCGATCGATGCAGCGAAGTCAGCTGCCATTGGTCTGGATGCTTACGTCTCTTCTCTAGTTATACCAAGACCAGGAGACAATATCCTTGATGTCTTTTCTTCAAAAGAAGCGCAACATGATTCCCTACAAGCAGAGCAACGTGTCATTGATATCGAGGAAACAGCAACGAAGCAAGAATCCTCATTAGACAAAACCACACCAGTGAAGAGTGAAAATGTACCTGTTATCAAGGAAGATAAGAAAGAACCTACTTCACTTAGCACTGATGAAGTGGCAAGCAAAGAAAAAAAGTCAAAAGATTCTTCAAAAAAAGGAAATAAAACTGCAACCAAAAAAAATAAGAAAAACTAGGAGGAACACATAAATGAATGACGCATTAGGAATGATCGAAACAAAAGGTTTAGTAGGGGCTGTCGAGGCAGCTGATGCAATGGTGAAAGCCGCAAACGTACAATTGATCGGAACGGAGAAAATCGGTTCTGGTTTAGTAACGATCATGGTTCGTGGAGATGTTGGTGCGGTCAAAGCAGCGACAGATGCAGGTTCTGCCGCAGCTGAGCGTGTAGGTGAAGTGGTTTCTGTACACGTGATTCCTCGCCCTCATCATGATGTGAACAAACTATTAGCAGGTCAAAACAATGCTTGATTTTTCAAAAGCTGAGTTGAAAGAAATCGTTCGGAAGGTGATCGCAGATCTTGATCAAACCTTTCCGATTGGTATCTCTAATCGTCATATCCATTTGACACCTGCTCACTTTGAACAACTTTTCCCAGGACAATCCATCGAAAAATTGCGTGATTTAAAGCAACCAGGTGAATTTGCGGCAAAACAAACGGTGACGTTGATCGGTCCAAAAGGAAAGATCGAAAGAGTGCGGATTCTGGGTCCGTTCCGCAATCGCTCACAAGTAGAAGTATCAAAAACAGATGCACGTCTATTAGGGATCAATCCACCAATCAAACTTTCTGGTGATCTTGATGAAGCAGTAGAAATCACTTTGATGACCGAAGCTGCTTCAATTACGATCCCAGCTACAATCATCGCACAACGTCACATCCATTTGAATCATGAAGATATGAAACGTTTGGATCTGCATAAGGATGAGAGCGTTTCAGTCGAAATTTTATCTGGCGAACGAGGAACTGTCTATCATGAGGTTGCGCTACGCCCGCACGAAAAATTTATCATGGAAATGCACATCGATACAGATGAAGCCAATGCGGCCAATGTCACTACCGAAACTAGAGCAAGGATCATTCGTTGATCAGAAGGAGCAAAAGATGCAAGGAATTGAGAAAGGCAATGAGTTACTAGAATCTTTCAATCAAATCGTCCATTCTTTTGTGCCAACTGGTCACAAAGCGGCCGATGGCTATAAGGTTGGTGTTGATCTGGGCACAGCTTCGATCGTCTTAGTTGTCTTAGATGCTGACAATCAACCATTGTTCGGTTCGTTCAAAGAAGCCAAAGTGATACGTGATGGCTTGGTCGTTGATTATCAAAAAGCAGTAAAGATCGTTGAAGTATTAAGGGAAGAAGCGGAAGCCGCTTTAGGGTTTGCACTTAAAGCAGCTTCCGGGGCTATCCCCCCAGGAACGATCGGCAACAACAAAAAAGTCGTGGCAAACGTCATTGAAAGTGCCGGCATGGAAATCGACCAGTTAGTGGATGAACCATCAGCGGCTGCCTTGACACTTGATATTACAGATGGGGCGGTCATTGATATCGGGGGCGGTACGACGGGGATCAGTGTCCTTAAAAATGGAGAAGTTGCCTTCGTTGATGATGAACCAACTGGTGGTACACATATGACTCTAGTGATCGCCGGTTATCATAGCGTAGATATAGATGACGCAGAAAAAATAAAGAGAAATCCCAAAAATGAAGCAGAAAATTTTACGATTTGTCGTCCAGTGATCCAAAAAATGGCGACCATCGCCAAAAAAATGCTAGATGAACATCCAATCGAGCCGATTTTTGTTGTCGGCGGGGCTGCCTATTTTTCACAGTTTGAAGAAGAAATGAGTAGCGTCATTGGTAAGAAAGTATTGAAACCTGTTCATCCGCAATTCGTTACACCGATCGGCATAGCGATGGCCTCAAAAGTCATTGTGGAATAGGAGTTTCGTATGGAAGATATTGTTCAAAAAGTAGTGGGTTGGCTAATAAAAAGAGAAAAAAGTACATTGTTCGTATCAACTGATTCCGTTCAAACGGATTCGATCAGCCCTTTTTTGTCGAATAAATATATCTATGTCAAAAATTGCGACTGCTTCTTTTTAACGAAATTTGCAACAAAAAATGAGAACGACCCATTCGTACGATGGCTATTTCGTAGCTTGGACTACGGTTGTGAGCTTAGATTTCAATGCTCTTTTTCGGATCTGACTTTGATACCTGTAGAAATCTTCCATTATAACGTCGAAGTTTTTACAGTTGCTGAAAAACCATGTTATGCCTTTTCAAATCGGTATATCACTTACAAACAAGTGGCTGTTTTACCGAATCAAGCAGCGTTGATACTTTCAACGAATCAAAACTTTACATTATTGGCGCAAGAAAAAATTCAGGAAAAACAGATGACTATCTGTAAAAGGAGCGGATCGCAATGTTAATGGGAAAAATTATTGGTAGCGTTGTTTCTACTCAAAAAGATTCCTCTCTTGTAGGCAAAAAATTAATGATCGTGCAACCGATAAATGCTCAAAAAGAGGCAGTACGTTTTCAACAAGTGGCAGCTGATACGGTAGGTGCTGGAATTGGTGATTATGTTCTGTTAAATAGCGGTAGTTCAGCGAGACATTTATTCTCGGAGCCATCAGAAGCGGTGGATTGTGCGATTGTTGGCATCATCGATACGTTTGATATGTAAGGAAGTGAAAAGAATGCCGATCTATACAAAAACTGGTGATCAAGGAATGACGAGCCTTTTTGACGGAACACGAGTAAAAAAAGCAAGTTTACGAGTAGAAGTCTATGGAACGTTTGACGAGTGCTGTGCGCAAATCAGCTTGGCACAAAAAATGTTGAAAAATCCAGAAAGCCAACAAGCGCTTGACTGGGTGCAAAATAAACTTTTTCAGATGAACGCAGAATTAGCGACAGCAACGAAAAAGGATAAATTAGCGCATAAAAGCGACTTGATCTCTGCGGAAGATATTCATCAATTGGAAATCTGGATCGATGAAAAAACAGCAAAACTACCAGAAATCCATGAATTTATTTTGCCTGGAAAAAGTCTAGCAGGGGCGCAGTTGCATGTTGCTCGGACGGTTTGCCGTCGTGGGGAACGTGTTCTTGATCGCTTTATGGAAAACGAAGAAGTCCGTTCAGAACTCAGCAAGTTTGCCAACCGTTTATCTGATTGTCTGTACTCTTTTGCCCGTGAAGCAGATCATGAACAGGAACAAGAAGTGCTGCTTAATCAAATCATCCGTCGTTATCAAGAACGGGTGCAACAACCAAAGATCAAACTTGATTTTGAAGAGATCGTTCACGCGTGTATCGATCATGCGAATTGTTTGAGCGTACCGGTTTCTATTGCAATCGTTGATAAAAACGGGGCTTTGAAACAATTCTATCGAATGGACGATGCACTGATTGTGAGTGAAAGCATGGCAATCAAAAAGGCTTATACAGCGGTCTCAATGAAAGCTGACACCCACGAACTAACGGAGTTGGTACAACCAAACCAGCCGCTTTTCCAATTAGAAACATTAAGTGATGGAAAGCTTGTGACCTTTGGTGGTGGATTCCTTCTCAAAGATGGGCAAGGAAACATTGTTGGTGGTATTGGTGTGAGCGGTGGTAGTCCAGATCAAGATAGGGCAATTGCAACAAAAGGAATTGAAAAGTTTAAGGAGCGAGCATGATGGGCGAAGAACAATTAAAAGAACAAATCATGAAAGTGATTCAAGGAATCCTTTTAGAAGAACCTTCTACCGCAACAGTTGCAACTTCTTCCGTCGGGATTTTTCCAAGGGTTGATGCAGCAGTTGCCGCAGCAAAAGTAGCACAAGATCGTTTAGATGACTTGTCATTGGAACAACGAAGAGCAATCATTGCTGCGATTCGTACTGGAATGACACCTCATATCGAAACAATTGCTCGTGAAACAGTGGAAGAAACGAAAATGGGAAGATATGAAGATAAGATCCAAAAATTGACTCTTGCGATCAACAAAACACCAGGTGTCGAAGATCTTATTACTGAAGCGGTCACTGGTGACAACGGAATGACCCTTTATGAGTTATCTCCGTATGGCGTGATCGGTGCGGTGACACCAAGTACTAATCCGGCAGAAACGTTGATCTGTAACGCAATCGGAATGATTGCAGCAGGCAATGCTATTTATTTCAGTGTTCATCCAGGCGCGAAGCGCATTTCTGGCTGGGTCGTTTCAAAATTGAATGAATTGATTTATCAAAGCTGTGGCATCCATAACTTGGTTGTAACGATCGAAAAACCTTCGATTGAAGCTGCTCAAGAGATGATGTCCCATCCAGACATTTCACTATTAGTGATCACAGGCGGTCCTGGTGTGGTGAGACAAGCAATGAAGAGTGGTAAGAAAACGATTGCTGCTGGAGAAGGCAATCCACCTTCACTTGTTGATGAAACCGCCGATCTTGATAAGGCAGCGGCAGATATTGTCTTGGGTGCATCTTTTGATAATAATATTTTATGTACGGCAGAGAAAAGTGTCGTTGCTGTCGAACAAGTCGTTGACTACTTGATTTTACAAATGGAAAAACAAGGGGCTTATTATGTAGGTGATGAACAAATCATTCAACGATTGATCGATCAGATGATTGCGGAAAATGGTGCGCCAAACCGACAGTTTGTCGGTAAAAACGCGAGCGAGATCTTAGCCGCCGTAGGTGTCCATGTATCAGCGGACATTCGAGTGATCATCATGAAAACAGAGAAAGATCATCCATTTGTTGTCAAAGAAATGTTGATGCCGATCTTACCGATCGTGACTGTAAAAGATTTTGATGAAGCATTACCGACAGCATTAGGAATCGAAAATAAATGCCACCATACAGCAACGATGCACTCCCAAAATATTCAACGATTGAACCTTGCAGCGAAAAAATTCCAAACCTCGATTTTTGTAAAAAATGGCTCTTCATTTGCAGGATTAGGATTTGGTGGCGAAGGTCCAACCACATTCACGATTGCAACACCAACCGGCGAGTGTACGACGACTGCTAGAAATTTTGCTAGAAAACGTCGTTGTGTATTAACGGACGGATTTTCGATTCGTTAGGAGGAAACAGTTTTGAATCAATGGTCAATGAAAACAAAAGTAGCTGTAACAACGGACATCGTTAAAAGGTTCGAACGTTTTTCAGACGAAACTGTCTTGTTCGTTTTTGATCCTTTTTTGAAAAGCAATCAAAAAGTACGTGAAATGATTGCATATCTAGAACAAAAAAATCGCGTGATCACTTTTACGGAGATCGTGCCAGATCCGCCGATTGAAAAAGTGGTAACAGGCATGCAAATGGCTTTGCAAACTGAACCAACTGTTGTGATCGCAATTGGTGGTGGTTCAGCGTTAGACACGGCAAAAGGGATCATCTATTTCTATCAGAAGGTAGCAAAGCAATCAATCAATTATTTTGTTGCGATCCCAACAACGAGTGGCACTGGATCTGAAGTGACCAGTGCAGCTGTGATCACCGATACGGCAAACAAAATCAAATATCCGATATTTGCTGAAGAGTTGATTCCTGACGAAGCAATCTTGTCCATTGATTTTGTGATGACAAGCCCACCTTCGATCACGGCATACAGTGGTTTGGATGTCTTGACTCATGCCTTAGAAGCATTGGTCGCAAAAGGTCGAACAAATTATTCTTCTGCGCTTGCAGAAAAAGCAATCACGCTTGTCTTTTCGAATTTAGTTGAGTGTGTTAAAAATGGCCAAAATGAAGATGCACGCATCCAAATGCACGAAGCAGCAACACTTGCTGGAGTGGCTTTTGACAATGCTGGTTTAGGTGTTTGCCATGCTTTAGCACATCAAGTCGGCGCGCTTTTCAAAGTTCCTCATGGTTTAGCAAATGCGATGTTGTTACCACATGTCGTTTTAGCGAATGCCAAAGATTGGACGGCAAAGTCTTTATACGCTGATGTGTCAAGAAAACTTAAATTATGTACGAACGGTCTTTCAGACGAAGTGGCTGTGATCAAATTAGTAGATGCCATCAAGCGATTGAGTAAAGATTCTGTGGTGCCAGCAACATTGGCCGAATGGAACATCGAAGAATCAACAGCGATCAGAGCAGCGGAACAAGTAGCTGACAATGCGATGAACGATTTTACTTTCCAATCGAATCCAATCTCGTTTGATCGTACAAAACTAAAAGAAATCTATCATAAAATCGTTTGAAAAGGGGTACAAAAATGGATAATACAGTATTAGGTGAATTTATTGGAACGTTAGTCTTAACACTTTTCGGTTGTGGTGTTGGTTGTAGCATCAACTTGAAGAAGACTTTGGCCAAAGCAGTTGGTGCCAATTGGGTATTAGTTGCGTTTGGCTGGGGTGTTGCCGTAATGTTAGGGATTTATTCTGCGGGTTACTTTGGATCGCCAGGTCATTTGAATCCTGCGGTTTCGATTGCTTTTGCGATTGGCGGACTTTTTGAATGGAATATGGTTGTACCATTTGTTTTAGCGCAATTTGCAGGTGCTTTTTTAGGTGCATTGATCGCTGCAATCTCATTTATGGCTCACTTTAAAGAAACCGGACCAGATGAAGGAAACTCCGTAGGCATCTTTGCTACAGGTCCAGCAATCGACGCATCTATTGCGAATGTCATCAGTGAGATCATTGCAACATTTGCATTTATCTTCACCTTATTGTTACTTCCAGCGGGAGACTTCCCAGGAGGATTCCAACCAGTTGTTGCATTGTTCTTGCTAGTAGGGATTTCATTTTCATTTGGTTCGACAACAGGCTACGCGATCAATCCAGCGCGTGACCTTGGTCCGCGTTTGATGTATACATTGATGCCGTTACCAAATAAAAATACTGACTATAACTGGAAGTACGCATGGGTACCATTAGTAGGTCCGATCGTTGGTGCAACGATTGCTGTGCTTTTAGTAAACGTTCTGTAAAAGATTAGATTGAGGGGTAAAGCATTGAAAGAATTAATTATTGCAATCAATTCAGGAAGTTCTTCGTTAAAGTTTCAAGTCTATGAGTTTCCTGAAGAAAAAATGATCGCCAAGGGATTGTTCGAACGAATCGGGTTAGCAAGCTCCATGGATTTGACGTATTCTTTAGACGGTGGTAAAAGCAGTCGCTCAGTTAAAGGTGAAACACATGAAGATGCAGTCAAGTATTTACTAGATTTTTTATTGGAAGAAAAAATCGTTGCTGATTTGTCAGAAATCACTGGTGTCGGCCATCGTGTCGCTCATGGTGGAGAATTCTTCAAAGGGTCCTGTATCGTTGAGGATGAATCATTGAAAAAAATCAAATCGCTTTCTCATTTAGCACCGTTGCACAACCCAATCAACATCATGGGGATCGAAGCGTTCAAAAATAATTTGCCAGCTTGTCCGCAAGTGGCTGTTTTCGATACGTCATTCCACCAAACAATGCCAGAAGAAAACTATCTTTATCCAATTCCTTATAAATTATATGAGGAAGCGGGAATTCGCCGTTTCGGATTTCATGGGACAAGTCATCAATTTGTGGCGACGGAAGCTGCCAAGTCTTTAGGTAAAAAGCTTGAGGATTTAAAAATCATTTCCTGTCATTTAGGGAATGGGGGGAGTATTTGCGGGATCAAGAATGGCCGGTCTGTTATCACTAGTATGGGATTCACTCCTTTAGCAGGTATTATGATGGGTACTCGCTGTGGCGATATCGATCCTTCCATCGTGACCTATCTAGGCAGAGAAAAACAGATGAGCTTCGCAGAAATCGAGCAGATGATGAACCAAGACTCAGGATTCAAAGGAGTTTCTGGCATCAGTAGTGATGCTCGTGACATCGAAGAAGCTTTTGAGCAGGGCGATCCAAAAGCGGTTTTAGCAATGAACATGTTTTGTGGTCGCGTAAAACAGATGATCGGTGCTTACGCTGCTGAACTAGGCGGACTTGATGTGTTGATTTTCACGGCTGGCATCGGAGAGAACTCGCCAATCATTCGTCAACTATCTTGTGAAGGATTGTCATTGTTTGGCATAACTGTTGACGAAGAAAGAAACAATACAAGACAAGCAATTGTCAGTCAAGAAAATGGTCGAGTGGCTGTCATGATTGTACCGACGAATGAAGAACGTATGATTGTCCGTGAGACGAATCAATTGATTTCGAAATAAAATAGTCGATCAACCTCCTTATGAATACACGATGTAAAACGCATTCTAAAAGACTTTAAAAAGCTTTTAGAATGCGTTTTAAAGCTGATACATTTGTTTTACAAGCAGTGGAAAAGACCATTAAAAGTTTTCAGCAGATGACAACCAATAGTGAGACAAAAGGACCCATTCTACGTATTGATTTAGATGGGTCCTTTTTCTCTGATGTCAAGTAAAAACTAGTCGGATCGGGCTATAGTTATTTCTAGGAGTGTAGCCCTTATAAGCATATCTTGACTAGTCTGCTACTGTCAGCTGGCGATGATTTTTAATGCTCGCTAGTACGTTTTCTTGCTGCTTTTCAAAGGCTACTGTAATTTGAAAAAAATCCTATTTGTAAAATCATTAAATTCAATAAGCGTATCGTCACCAATCGGAACGAGCAATGCGACTTTGCCTTTGTCCGTACCACCTTCGTATAAATCTTTGTTCCCAAATTCTTCGTTGCCTAAGTAGCTATAACTTTCTTGGTTGACTTCTTCTCCAGTTGAACTAACTGGTACGAATCTAGAAAAAGCGCGATATGGCTCATCTTGGCTCCCTTTATTGACAGTTAGCTCTGCATCAAAAACTACCCATTCTTTTCCTTCTGGTGCTGGTTCATTGTACTCATCCATGCTGATCATATAATTATACGCTTCTTCACCACGGACAACGTTACTGATGGTTAAGGAAATATTTGTATCGATTTCTTCATATTCGTCATCATAATAAACAGTGTCGAACGTGATCGGGTTGTCGAGGGGCACAGGGTTTGAGCGTTTGCCAAAAGCAGAATCACCTGACGCGTCATCCGAGCCGCTTAGTTCAGTTGAGTTATCAGTGATATCTACGAGAGATGAATCATCTGTTGCGTCTTTATCAGTTGTGGAGCTGTCTGAAGAAGTAGAAGATGTTGCTGTTTTACTTTTATCATATGGCTTCAGAACAATTTTTTTATCTTCCTCGTTATCTTTGGTAGGTGTGAGAATAATATTTTTATCTTCTTTTGTTACTGTATACTTGCCTGTTTCCCCGTCGTTTTCCCAGGTCATGATATTTCCTTCTAATGTGTATTCAAACTTATGTTGAAATTCTTCAAGCATGCTTTTCGCAAATTCTTCACCCAAGGCTTCCCATTCATTGGTAGCGGTCGATTGGTAAGAAGAAGGATCAATGCGAAACGATACCACATGATTTGAGAAAGAGGCAATCATGTCTACTTCCTCCAATTCTTCAATCAGCCAATCATTGGCTTTCAGGTCATCAACACTGACTTGCTTTCCACAGGCAGCTAGAAATAGTAGAACGAACAATAACACGGAACGACTAACGATTTTTTTCATTTTTTTCCCCCAAAAAATTATTTTCACTACTATGTAAATGTAGTAGTTACCAAAAATGGTTAACACAAGGTGCGGTTAGAAAACGTATTCAATTTGTGATGAACGAGCTTTTGTATCTAATTTTTTGTCGCTTCATCGAAAACACACTAATATTATATCTTTATCTAATGAATAATACAAGACGTGATAATATTACGTTGGTTTTTTATACTTTAAAAAAATGGAGAATATGTAAAGTAGTGTGAAATTATTGTTGTTTAGGATTTTTTGATGTTAAATATATTTGAAAAATAGAAGCTTGTTAAATAAGTTTACATTAAAAAATAACAATGAAATGTAAAGTTAAAAGATTACCTATGGTATAATCAATATCTAAGCACTTGATACTGGAGCAATATTTAGTATGTAGGAGAATTGCAATGAGAGAAAAGGACAAAAGAAGTGAATTGTTGAGTATCGGGGAAATGGCGAAAATAACCGGTGTCAATATTAAATCGTTAAGATATTATGAACAAGTCGGAGTGTTGTTGCCGGTATACATCAATCCAGATTCTGGCTATCGCTATTATTCCTTAGCCCAAGTGAGCGCGGTCGAGCTGATTCAAGCATGTGTAGAGATTGGTTTACCATTAAAAGAACTGCATCGCTTTAGTGATCCAAATAATTCCATCGATTATCTATCTTTTTTATCATATAGTGAAGAATTGATGAAGCAAAAAATCGAGTTACTTCAACAAAACTTAAAAGGGATGCAAGAGGTCAAAGAGGAAATCAAATTATTAAAAAAATACAGACATTCTAAAAAGCAACATATTCGTCAATTGTCAGAAAAGTACTTATATGTTTTTCCTTACCAACCGACTGATAACAAAAAGACTCTTTATACAGAAGCAGCCCATTTGTTTGATCGCTCAATGGAAGCGGGGTATGAGCCTTTATATGATTTTGGCATTCTCTATGAATTTATTGATAAAGACGTGCAGCAGTATATGTATATAGAGATCAAGCCTACAAAAAATGTCGGTAACAATATCAAGATTTTACCTAGTGGAGAATACGTATGCCGATTTAGTCCTAAAAGTTACGGTGAGCGCCTTCCAGAGTTGTTTCCAGAAATCTTTGAAAAAAAAGCGGCAGTTCTTGCGATTGAAGCAGAAGCTTCCACTGGAACATTAGAAGAAATCGTTTATGAGATTCGCGTTTTCAGTGATGGAATGAATGATTGAAAAATCCGTCATCACTGAACAAACGACGAAAAGTCAAATGTTGAAGTAACTAATCATGCTGACCTACAATACAAGTTTTATTATAGTTGATTGGTTTCGTGAGGGTTTCAAATAAAATCTATCGTAAAACGGCATAATAGCGAATCAACAATACAAAAACTGATTTCGATCGACGATCAAAATCAGTTTTTTATTCATGTTACCTATAATTTGTTGTGAAAGTTCTATGCTTTGTTCATATACCCATGTTTAAGAAAGCGTTATCATTTTTGTGTATCAATTAAATTTAGGGGGAGCGGAGATGAAGAATAAGAAAAAAATAGCAGTCGGACTCTTTTGTGCAGTAGTAATATCAAGTGCAATTGGTAGTGGGACAACGTATCACGCAGAGACTAAAACGTTTGATTACAAAGAAACAGAAGCAGCAACTTATCAACGAGGAATGGATAATCAGCCGGAATCGTCTTACTGGTTTCCTAAAGAATTGTTAGAATGGGAATTTTCTAAAGATCTGGATGCACCTTATAACGTCAGTAAAGTGCCTTTAGCAAAACGGATCGATAAAAAGGCACTGACAACTTCAAATGACACGCAAACACCAGAAATGAAAGTGGTCGCTTTGTCGATCATGAATAGCAGTACAAGTGGGAATGCGCCTAGAGGTATCAATACTTTTGATGCCAATGTATTTTCCAATTGGCAATATATCGACCAACTTGTGTATTGGGGTGGTTCGTCTGGTGAAGGGATCATTGTACCGCCAAGTCCTGATGTCATTGATGCGGCCCATAAAAATGGTGTGCCAGTATTAGGGACAGTTTTCTTTCCGCAGTCCGCTCATGGCGGTAAAATCGAATGGTTGGATACATTCTTGCAAAAAGATGAGGACGGTACCTTTCCTTTAGTTGATCAATTGATCGAAGTAGCTACTCGATATGGGTTTGATGGCTGGTTTATCAATCAGGAAACGGACACACTAGTCACAAGTTTTGATGATGCAAACAATCAAAAAAAGGTAGAAGGGGCAAATACAGCAGGAGGATTGAGTAAAGAACATGCGGATTTGATGCAAGAATTCATCAAACAATTCAAGCAAAAAGCAGCAGCTTTAGAAATCATGTGGTACGATTCGATGACTTCGGAAGGGAAGATGGATTGGCAAAATGCGTTGACAGATAAAAACCAAGCGTTTTTAGTCGATGCGGAAATGAATCCTGTAGCTGATAGCATGTTTTTGAATTTTTGGTGGAATACCGATCGTTTAGCGAGTCAAGAATTATTGAAAGCTTCAAAGAAGAAAGCCAATGAATTAGGGATCGATCCTTATCAATTATATGCGGGAATCGATGTCCAGCAAAATGGGTATGATACCCCAGTGAACTGGCGGCTATTCACAGATGAAACTGGCACTCCTTATACTTCATTAGGACTGTATGTCCCGAGTTGGACCTACACATCAGCAAGTGATCCTGCTGATTTTCAACGTCGTGAAATGCGTTTTTGGGTCAATGAACAAGGTGATCCAACGAAAGGGAAGGCACCGATAGAAAAAGAATGGCCTGGGATCTCTACGTATGCAGTAGAGCAGAGCGCTATTACCAGCATACCTTTTGTAACGAATTTTAGTGTGGGAAATGGGTATAGTTACTTCATTAATGGAAAAAAAGTATCTAATCTACAGTGGAATAATCGCAGTATGCAAGACGTGATGCCAACGTATCGTTGGATCTTTGAACATCAAGGAGAAAATCAATTAGCAGTTGAGATGGATTATGATGAGGCGTTTCGTGGCGGAAATTCTTTGCTTCTTAAAGGGAGTATGGTGAACGAGGCAACAAGCACAATCAAACTGTATCGAATGGATGGAATCATTTCCGATAAAACTTCTATCACAACAACGGCAAAAGCAACGAGCATGAGCCAACTTGACTTAGTTTTAGAAATGGCTGACGGACGAAAAGAAATCATCTCGGCAAGTGAACCAATCGGTCGGGATTGGACGACTGTCAGCTATGATGTCAGTCAGTTGGCAGGAGAAAAAATCAACACACTCTCTTATCAGCTTGCTTCTTCAGAGACTCAGTCCGATTACGCGCTACACTTGGGTCAATTAGCACTGACAGAGGGAAAGGAACTTCCAACCACAAAAGTTTCGGGACTGACGCTTGAAGATGTTGCATTTGATGAAGAAGAAGGGCGATACGCTGGCATACGACTTGCTTGGGATGAGACGAAGAGTCAAGCAAGCTATTATGAGATCTACCGGTTGAATCCTGATAACTCAAAATCTTTCTTAGGAGCAACACCAGCTGCGAATCATTATATCAATGCCCTTGAGCGAACCTTAGACACCACGCAAACAAAATTGATTGTCGTGCCTGTTGATGTGCTGGGTAATCAAGGTGAACCTTCAGAGGTCGTTTCTTTTGATTGGCCGGATAATAAAGTGCCGAGAGCTGATTTTACTGCTTCAAGAACGTTAGCCGCTCCAGGGTCAGCGATTACTTTTACAAACACATCATCTTTAAATACCGAAACAGTTACTTGGGAATTTGAAGGTGGGGATATTACGACAAGTCATGAAAATTCGCCAGTTGTCACTTACCACAAAGAAGGTGTTTATAAAGTCAAATTAACGGCAAGCAATCAAGCAGGGGAGACACCTGTCGAAAAAGTCGGTTTGATCACAATTTCTGATAAAGTACCAACTGAGTTGCCGCTGTTATCACGAGACGCGAAAGCGACCGCTTCTTCTTACACCAATGAAGCGGAAGCACCTCATTTTGCAATAGATGGCGACTTGACGACTAAGTGGTGTGCAACGGGTACGCCGCCACACGAATTGACACTTGATTTAGGGCATGTTCAAACCATTAGTGAAGTTCGTATAGACCATGCGCAAGCAGGTGGAGAAAGTCCTGATATGAATACAAAAGCATATGTGATCGAACTAAGTGAAGATGGAGAGATATATAAAGAAGTCGCCAAAACTACCAATAATACGGCGAGTAGCTCGGTCGAGACTTTTGCGGTACAATCTGCACGATATGTCCGATTACGTATTGACAAACCAACACAAGGATCAGACACTGCAGCAAGAATCTATGGATTTGAAGTATTTGGATTGCCAGAATTATTACAATAGCTTGGTGGTATAAAAAGCGTATTTGTCATCCCATCAGTTCTATCATTTAATATAATTGAGATCCACTTCATTATAAAATAAGCGTCACCCTTTTCGAAACCATAAAAATGATTTTCGAGAGGTGGCGCTTATTTTTAACTATATTTCTAATGCAGTTTTCGTTGCCTTTACATAATCAAACGAGTTTTATTTATTAAGGTTGGAACGTCGTTTTTTTTCATAGAACGTCAATCCAGCAATAATCAATACTACAACAAAGTATGTTGTCCAACTAATCACATTAAAAAGTAATAAAGCTAATCCAATGATCAAACATAATAGTAAAGTCCATACGGTTAGATTCTTTTCCATATCAAATTGAAAACATGGAGACAGCCATTTTTTCTATCACGTGAAGAGTGAACTGTCGCTGTTTTCATTTCTAAACCTCCTTGTAAACGGCTTCTAAAGACAAAAATATTTTTTTATCTTGAAAAAGAAATTTTAGCATAAAGCAAAAAAGATTGTAAGGATTAGTTGAAGATTAGTGCCAATAGGGTCATTATTCCAGTTGCTGAAAATAGGATCGAATAATTTAAAAAAGAATATTCTTAAGAATAAGCTAGGATCATCCGATCATCATATGTAAAATAAGAGAAGAGTTTCGTCACGCATATAAAATTTAAGACACCTACTTTGATCTTTCAAGTAGGTGTCTTATTGTGAACTAGAGTTGCAATCGTCCATTCGAGGTTTTCACTCCTATGCGGATTTTTTAAGTTCTTGCACTGCTTGTTCGATCGTTACACCAGTCGCTACACGATTGCTATCTTCTTTGTCGAACACGACGAAAAGATTTAAATCGGTATTAAGAGTGACACGATATTGTAATTCTTTGTTATAGAATGTCATAGTCATTCTCCTTTCTTATTGTTCTGTTGAAAGGCAACGATACGTTGATAACGAAATTCCATAACTATTATAGCACAGATAGTTGAATTGAATCAACTGTATTTTTATTAAATAATAATGATTATTATTTAAAGGAGATCATTGACACAAAAAAATTGGATTATTTAAGTGAAAAGAAAGGATAAGAAGATGTACACTAAATTATAAAGTTGATAAGAAAAAAGCAGTATACGAGATCGATAGCGATCTCGTATACTGCATAAATTATTTTAGTAACATTTTTCGCAAGGGGTCAATCCGCGTGCCAATGCTTCACTCATTGTCGCAGGATAGTAGTCACCGTTACCACACTTATGCGTATGGTACTTTGCTCCAGTTCTGGTAACTAAGACTTGTGCTTCATTCGCTTGTGCTTGTTGCGCTTGAGCTGCGGCTGCTTGTTCTTGTGCCACGCGTTGGGCTTCTGCTTGTTCAGCGGCTACACGAGCTTCTTCAGCGATACGCGCTTGTTCCGCTGCCTGTGCTTGTGCTGCCTGTTCTGCTTCAAGACGAGCTTGTTCTTCCTGTGCTTTCTTTTCTGCTTCAAGACGAGCTTGTTCTTCTTGTGCTTTCTTTTCTGCTTCAAGTTTTGCTTGTTCTTCTTGCGCTTTCTTTTCCGCTGCTAGTCGTGCTTGTTCTTCTTGTGCTTTCTTTTCTGCTTCAAGTTTCGCTTGTTCTTCTTGTGCTTTTTTCTCAGCTGCTAATTTTTCTTCTTTCTTTTTCTCTTCTAATTCTTTTTTTTCAGCCGCTTCTCGTTGGGCTTTATCTTCACTGGATGTTGAAGTGGTTTCCGAAGTAGCAGTATCTACTTTTGACGCTTGATTGGTACCAGATCCGCAAGCGCTACTGATTAGTAGTAAACCGAATAAAGCACTAAATAAAATGAGATGGCGCTGCCAAGTTTTTCCATTTCTTTTACTTGATCGGCTAAATAGATGGAGACCAAGTATCAAACTGATTAATCCTAACAATAACAACAATAAATTCATTTTTTCCTCCTGTTTCTACAAAAAATAGATCGCTTTCATACAAAGCTCCCCCTAATAAAAGCGATTGGTTTTATTTACGGCGCTTGACCGTATTCTCTATGTCGGAATCGAACCGACGAAAGCCAGTTAGAGAGTGTAGATAAATCAAAAAAGAATAGTAGTACAAGAAAGCGCAACGTTATAATTATATAAAGAAATAATAACAAACAAACTTTATTTTATCATTAAGATGAACATAATAACAGAGAGTTTTAATGGATGATGATTTTTTTAATATTTGTTTTTTTAATGTAAAAAATGTTATATTTGATGAAGAAAAGTATCGTTTTGATATCATAATCGTTTGAATATAAAAATTAACCAAGAGTTCATATGAAAAAAAGAGTGAGGATGAAAAACTGGGTAGAGGAGGAGATAATATGCGCATTTTGTTTATTAATGCAAGCCCGAACAAAGAGGGGATGACCGTTAAATGGGGAGAAAAAATCTTAAAAGATATCGACTATACGGTCCTGCATTTAGTTGATTATTCGATCAATCAGTTAGGGCAGATGACCGAAGAGGATGAATTTGACAAAGTCATGGGAGTAATCAAACAAGCTGACGTCTTGGTGATTGGTACACCTATCTACTGGTGGGATGTGACCGGTCTGTTAAAAACATTTATTGATCGCTGGACGGATCTATTTGAGTATGGGTTAGACACACCAGAGGCTCCTTTGTATCAAAAATCTGTTTTCTGGTTTGTTCAAGGATCTGCTGCAGAAGAAGCTATCAGCGGAATTAGACAAATGTTGTCAAATGTGAGTGAGCGTTTTTTGATGCAGGAGTTAGGGATGATTTATCAAAAGAAAGACATTACTTCATCTAATGAACGAATCAAACAAATGAGATAAATAGAGAAATTGAAAGTACCGAGGGTTTATAGTTGTGTTTTATGAAAGGGCATGCTATAGTATAAAAGTAATCTATTTTGAAACGTAATTTGAGCTATAAGTTAAACATTATAAGACTCCTTTTGCCTATCAAATATTTATTGCACTATAAACGTACGTTGATACGTATCAGGAGGAAATATACATGAATAACGGTACAGTAAAATGGTTTAACGCAGACAAAGGTTTTGGATTTATCACTGGTGAAGATGGAAATGACGTATTCGCTCATTTTTCAGCTATCCAAGGTGACGGTTTCAAAACATTAGACGAAGGTCAAGCTGTGACTTTTGATGTTGAAGATGGACAACGTGGCCCTCAAGCAATCAACATCGTTAAAGCATAATCAAACGATTGATATCTTACTGCTCTTTCTTATGAAAGAGCAGTTTTTTTGTGTCTAATTTCAATAAAAGCCTCTCGATTCAGTAATCGAGAGGTTTGATAGAGCCATGAGTTATTACTTGTTTATAAGATGATCCCTTTCTGTTCTAAGTTTGCCACGCATTCGGCTAAGTAGATCTGATCATGTTCTGGATAAAGGGGTGAGGTCCATTCGATAGGGGAAAGGGTAGGATAAGGTTCGCAGATCTTCCCACGATACAAGGGATCAAACCATTCTTCACCAGGTTTATAATTCTGTTTCTTCATTTCTTCCATTACTAACAAATGATATTGAAATAATTTATAAGGCGAATGTGTAAAAACGTAATCGACAGTTGCATGTTTTCGTCCCCAACCATTGCCTCTCAGAGCACAACATTCGCGATGTTGTCCTAATAATTGTTGGCGTGGAAGTGATTGCAAGAGGCTTTGATGCCATAAGCGCATATAAGATTTCCTTCTTTCTAAAACAGTGAATTGAGTGTTTAGGATGCTTCCGTTCGACCAATCAAATAATCGATGGTCGTGTCGTAAAAATCTGCGATAAAGATTAATTCGATAATACTAGGTATATTTTTTCCATCTTCATAGCTTTTATATGTCTCAATCGGTAAGTTCACTTTTTCAGCAACCTGTGGTGTAGTTAAATGCTTTTTATCTTTGAGGAAGTTTAAACGGCAATGCAGTGTATCCAGTAAAATCGCTTCTTCAATGGTCATTTTACCTCACCTTTCTCTAAATAATTATCTATGAGAGTTAACGTTTATTTTTTCTGTTTAGATAAAATAAATACCCAATGACAAAGAGTATGGAGAAAATGAACCCAACTAAATTAAACGTGAAGATCTGGAAGGGTTCGAAAAACTGATAATTTAATACTTTGTACATAAAATAGATCGCAGGAAAACTAGCCAAAGCGATTTTTTTTCGTTCTTTTGTCCATTTGATAAATGAAAAAACGATCGGTACAAAGATAAAAACAGGAAAAATAAAAGCAAGTCGGCTCAATTCCAGCATAATAAATAAACTCCCATAGCTATATTTTATTCGTGCATAAATTGTGTTTTGAGTTATTCTATTTGAGAATATACTAGATTTATATTCACTAAATAAAAGATAGCATGTTATACGATTCTGAACAAATATTTCGATAAAAAACATGATTTTTCTGTAGACGTATCATTTGAAAAAAATAAAAAAAGGTGGAACCTTCATTCCACCTTTCAGATTGTAGACAAACCTTATGTAAAAATGAGGTTTGTCTTTTTTATATGTATGTTTTCAATAATTAAAGAGAAATAGCTTTGTTTTTCTAAAGAAAAACACTCCTTTCTTGCTCTGCCCTTTTTGATTTTTACTAATTTTTTCATATTTAGGCAGGCAAAAGTAAGCCCAATTTTCATGTGCATTTTTTCAATTCCTATTTGATTCGTATAACGTAATCCGTGAAATTCTTTTGCTGTACCAAAAATTCGTTCAATTGTTTCTTTTCTTTTTCTGTATAGGTCTTTAAAATTTCTTTGGTGACGTATTTCCTCACATCGTTCGATTGCTTTCGCCCAAATATGTCTGGTGATTACTTTTGTATGATTTTTTGAATTTGTACAAGTAGATAGAACAGGACAATTTTTACATTCTTCTGGATTACTTTTGTATTCTAAATATCCTTTTCGATTCGTTGTCGAATAAGTGAGGATCTTATCATTAGGACAGATATAACAATCATAATATTCATCGTAGGCATAGTCGTTCTTCTTGAAATAACCCGCTTTCGTCATGGGTCGCTTATAAGGGAAAACAGGCGTCAGCTTCTCTTCGAGAAGTAATTGAGCGATTGCTGGCGTTTTATACCCAGCATCCATAATCAATTTATCTAGAGTAAAAGCTCCTTTGAGCTTTCTAAATAAAGTAATAAACGTACGACTATCATGTAAGTTTCCTGGGTGGGTCGTATAGCCTAGTATCCAGCCGTTTTTATCACATGCTACTTGTGCGCTATAAGCAAAAACTTCTTTATGCTCACCTTTATGAAACCAACCACTTTCGGGATCAGTCGTACTTGTTTTTTTCATAGCTATTTTAGTTTCTGCGTTTGTTTCTTTTAAGGGCTTTTTTAGGCGTTTTTCTCGATCTTTTTCAATTTCTTTTGTCAATTTTTCCGTATAAAAGAAGGCTTGATCCATCACTTCGACGGATTCTTTCTTGTTTCGATTCGCATGTGCTTTAATATGCGTCCCATCAATAAAAACTTCAGAGGTATCAACGATTCCTTCCATCATACATTGTGCTAAAATCTCATAAAAGATTTGTTCAAATGTAGTGGTTCCTTTGAACCGTCTCGTATAGTTTTTACCAAATGTAGAAAAATGAGGAACTGCATCTTCTAAACCTAACCCCAAAAACCATCGATAAGCGTTGTTCACTTCAATTTCTTTGATGGTTTGTCTCATGCTTTTAATACCAAAAAAATATTGAATCATCGGTAATTTAATTAGAAGAACGGGATCTAAGCTTGGCCGTCCTTGGGTTTCATCATATTTATCTTTTACCAAATCGTAAATAAAAGAAAAATCAATAAACTGATCCATTTGTCGTAATAAATGGTCTTGGGGAACTAAGTCTTCAAGAGCAAAAAAGCCCATCTGTGCACGCTTACTCATATCTTGTTTTGAGAGCATCGGGTTACACCTCCAATTCATAGTTTTATTTTAACGTATAAAAAAAGACAAAGCACTATAAATAAGTACTTTGTCTACAATCTGAAAGGTGGAACCTTCATTCCACCTTTTTTATGCTTTTCGATTGGTTTCGACCATTTACTCTTTAACATAAACATTAAAGTCTTTTAGAAGTTTAAGTGCTTGTGGCTCATGATTACGACTGCTGACTAGTGACGAATCAATGATAAAGTCAGCTTCTGGAAAGGCGCTTTGTAAAGCAATCGTGTTGGATAAGACACACAAATTAGTTTCGATCCCAACTACTTCAATTGTTTTTTGTTCTTCTTTACGTTCAAAAAGTGAATGTTTGATCTCTGTTAATATTTCTGGAGGCAGAGTGAAGTAGTATTTTTTGATTTCACGCTCATCTGATAGAGGGGAGAGAGCGGGAATGATTTTAAGATCTTCACTCTCTGCCTCATCTTTCCGTTCGATAGGGATATCTCGAGTGAATAGTACGTATTCATTCGCTGCACGTGCTTGGTTTAAGCGTGTGTTTACACGTTCAACTAATGCTTCACCATCTTCTAAATAAAATTCACTAGTTGGATCTAAAATATGATTTTGCATATCGATAACCACTAACATCTATCATCTCTCCTTATAAAAAGTGATCATTCAAAAAGTTTGCGACACCGGCTTCGTCATTAGTTTCTGTCACTTCATCTGCTAAATCCTTCACATGTTCTTGCGCATTGCCCATAGCCACGCTTAATCCACTGAACTCAAGCATTGCCAAATCATTTTCTTGATCACCAAACGCCATGACGTCTTCTGAAGATAAACCTAAGTACTCAGTTAGGAATAAGAGAGAGTGTGCCTTTGTAATATTTCTAGGAGTGATTTCCAGGAAATGTGGGTCTGAAAAGACAGAATCAATTCCTTCTTTCTCCAACTCTACTTGGATTTTTTTTAGTTTTTCCTCATTTTTATCCGTCAGTGCCAGTTTCAAATAGCTCAATGAAGGATCGTCCAACTGTGCTGTGATCTCATCGAAAGAATGATTTTGCAAGTTAAAGTGTTGATAATAAGGGTCGTCTTTTACTAAGGCATTTTCGTTAAAAGTGATTTGGTCATCTTGTGTTTCTCGGCTTGCGATGATCGATATTTTTGCTTCTTTTGCTAAATAAAAGGCCTTTTTTAGTATAGGTACTTCAATTTTTGAGCGTCTTAATACATGATCGATCTTGCCGTCTTTCATTTCCGAAATTAATGCACCGTTAGAAGAAATCAAATAGCCACTAACTCCTAATTGTGCAAAGACATCCTTTGCAGATATACTATTTCTTCCTGTAGCGATCGTTACGATTCCTCCATTAGAGGAGAATGCTTTTAATGCTCGAATATTTTCTTGTGGGACAACTCCTTGGGAATCAAGCAAGGTCCCGTCTAGATCGATTGCTGCTAATTTCATCTTTTTACGCTCCCTTAGTCTTTTTTCTTTCACCAATAGCTTAAATGAGAAACTTCTAAAATAAAAATAAAATGCTTTAACTCTTTGAATTTTTTCAAAAAAGATTTTTCATAAAGGATGAAAAGAATATTAGTAAGTAAATGGTTAAGACCGCTGTATAAAAAAGCATAACAATCTTAATGTTTTCGTTTTCATTTTCATAAAAAAGGTCAAATTTAGGGTAATATTCATAAAAAACAAAGCATATCTTTTGCTTTCAGGAAAAAGTAGGCATATTGTAGATGTAGAACAGGTTAGAAAAAGATTAAAAAAAGGAGTGATTTTGATGGAGATTAAGTATGGGACTGTACCGGTTGTGACTGCTTCAGATGAAAATTATGCTCCTTATCTAAGCGTAATGATTGCAACGGCACTGGAAAATGCGAATAAGATGAGACATATATATTTTTATGTGATTGATGATGGCCTATCAGAATATAGTAAAGAAGGATTGCGTCAGACAGTTGCACAACACTCAGAACATGCAAGCATCCAATTCTTGACAGTGGAGAAAGATGTATATGAAGATTTCTTAGTCAGTGACCACATTACAACAACTGCGTATTTACGAATTTCTCTACCTAAGATCTTAGCAAAATACAATTATAAAAAAGTGTTGTATCTAGATGCAGATGTTTTAGTATTAGATGATATCGTTGCATTATATGATGAATCATTGAACGGTAAAACAATTGGGGCAGTAATTGATCCAGGACAAACGAAAGCGTTGAAGCGCCTAGGGATCGATTCAGAAGAATATTATTTTAACTCAGGTGTTATGGTGATCGATATTGATCAATGGATTGAAAAAGACATTACAGATAAAACGATCCAATTCCTAAAAGAAAATGGTGATCAGATTATCTATCATGACCAAGACGCATTGAATGGTGTCTTATATGGAGATTGGGAACAACTTCATCCAAAATGGAACATGCAATGTTCGTTGATTTTTGAACGCCACCCAGCTCCAGATAAAAAATATGAAGAGTTATATAAGAGTGGGAATGAAGCTCCTTCAATCGTTCATTTCACAGGGCATGATAAACCTTGGAATACATTGGAGGATCATCCTTATACACAAATCTATCTAAAAAATCTAGCGCATAGCGTATTAATGAAAGTAGGCGAGGTAAATGAATAGAAGAAAAGAAGTAGCAGTTGTCTCTAGTTGTAATACAAAATTTGTGCCTCATCTAGCAGCACTGTTCGTGTCGATTTTAGAAAATAGTGACCCAAAAGTGTTTGTACGATTCTATGTGGTTGATGATGATATTGAATTAGAAAGTAAAAATCTTTTACGTTATTCAGTGAAGAATTCACGAATGAATACAGATGTAGAATTTTTGAAAATCAATAAAAAATTCTTCAAAAACTTAGTAACAAGTGATCGTATTCCTGAAACAGCATACTATCGTATTGCAATCCCTGAGTTGTTTAGAGGGAAAAATGTGGAACGTGTCCTTTATATGGATTGTGACATGATCGCGTTGAACGATGTCAGCAAACTATGGGATTTAGAGTTTAACGGCGCAGTCATGGCAGCAGTTGAAGATGCTGGTTTCCACCAACGTCTTGAAAAAATGGAGATCGAAGCAGACTCAATGCGTTACTTTAACTCAGGCTTGATGCTGATCAATGTTGAAAAATGGTTAGAACAAAATATCACGAAAAAAGTTCTTAACTTCATTGAAGAAAATCCAGAAAAACTTCGATTCCATGACCAAGATGCATTGAATGCTATCTTACACGATCGTTGGATTGCTTTGCATCCAAAATGGAATGCACAAGGTTACATCATGGCGAAAGCAAAACAACATCCAACAGCTGAAGGAGAAAAAGAGTACGAAGAAGCACGTCGTAAGCCTTATATCATCCATTACTCTGGACACATCAAACCATGGAGTGAAGATTTTAAAGGTGCTAGTAAAAAATACTATGAAAAGTATGCAAATATGACCGCTTTTCGTTGTGTTAAATCATTCCCTAAATATCCAATGTACGCTCGTGTTAAACGAAATACAGAATTGAGTCATTGATCGATAATAGAAAAACTTACTATTATATAGAGGAGATGATCGATATGGAAATCACGCTGACAAGAAATGCGATGGACATCTTGAAGGAAAAAGCAGGCGAACAATCAAAATTAGCACTTGCATTGATCAATAGTAAAGATCCTTTTCTTAGAGACAAAGGAGCTTGTGCGAAAGGTAGCTTTTTCCAAATTATCCCTTTTGTTACTGAATTTGGACTATATGTCACAAAAATCAATCATCCTTCGCTAGAAATCTATACATCACAGAGTGAACAATGCTATTTAGGCAAATATTTGACGATGGATTATGATCATGTATTGAACAGTTTCTCATTAGAAAATGAGATTGCTGTACTAGATCATAATATCAAACTAACTAATTGTTTCTTTAGTTGAGTGCATACTGGAAAGGACGATTCACCATGCTGGAATATTACTTGATTGATGAAAACAAGAAAGTAATAGCCGCAGATGAAGAACATTTTAATTGGCTTGTTATTGATACGAGCGATACTGAGGAAATCGAACAGGTTACTCGAACCTACCAGCTTCCTGAAGATATTTTTGTCGGTATGACTTATCCAGAAGAGGTCTCACGGCTTGAACATCTATCAGGAACAAGTTTGAACAACCCGATTTCCTTAGTACTGCTCAACCTTTCAAGTGAAAAAGAAAAAATCGAACGTCGCCTGACGCCATTGTCGTTCGTCATATCAAATGACTTATTGATTACTTGTCGGGACGAAAAAACCAATTTTATCGATCGGCTGATTGAACATCATGGTAATAAAATCGATTCTTTCGAAAAAGTGATTGTTTATGCGGCATTAGATATCTATACCCATTTTGTCAAAGAACTTCGTGAAATGAAAACGCGTATTGATGCGTTAGATCAAGAAGCTCGAAAAACGACAGAAAATGAAGAGCTGTACAAGCAAGCTGATTTAGAAAGAGACATTGTTTACATCGATCATACGTTGCGGGATCAAAAAGAGACAATGGAACTATTGTGGGAAACACCTGAATTCAAAGAACGTGTCAATGACGAACAGCTTCTTTATGACGTTCGTTTAAGGCAACGCCAAACAGAGAAGATGATTCTGATTTATCGCGATCTGTTAGAAAGTATCGGCGATCTGTTCAATGGAATGATGGACAACAATTTGAATCATCTGATGAAATATCTGGATTCTACCGCATTGATCATCTCTGTACCTGCGATGATCGCTGGTATTTGGGGAATGAATACCGGTGGATTACCAGGAGAAGATTCAGCAACTGGTTTTCTCTTAGTATTAGGAGGATCAATCCTTGCGGCGGCTGCGCTAGGGTATCATTTATTTAGAAAAGATTACACAAAATAATTAATATGGGCTTTTATGCCCAAATTTATAACGTCAGTTATGACTAAAAATTAGGAGGATCAACATGACAGAACCAAATTTAATCGACCCAAGAAAACTATACCACACAGAAGAATTTCCAAAACAGGATCAAGAAACTCCGGCTTTGCAAAAGGATATGAAACCAGTGCCTGATTGCGGTGAAGAAAGTTATAAAGGTACGGAGCAATTAGCAAATCGACGTGTCTTGATCACAGGTGCAGACTCTGGTATTGGACGTGCCGCTGCCATTGCCTTTGCACGAGAAGGCGCAGATGTAGCCATTCAATTTTTCCCAGGTGAGGAAGAAGACGCGCAACAAGTAGCCCATTATATCGAGGAAGCTGGACGTAAAGCATTACTATTACCTTATGATTTGCGAGATGAAGCTGCACCAAAAGAAATCATCCAAAAAACAGTGGATGCATTTGGTGGATTAGACACACTTGTTCTGAATGCGGCGCAACAAATTTCGTCTCCTTCAATTGCAGAAATCCCATTAGAACAAGTAAAAGATACTTTCGCTGTAAATATCATCGCAATGTTTGCACTTGTGAAAGAAGCAATTCCACATATTCCAGCAGGAGGAGCAATCCTTACAACGACTTCTGTCCAAGCATTCAATCCAAGTGAACACTTGTTAGATTATGCAGCAACTAAAGCTTCGATTGCAAACTTCACCATTGGTTTAGCAAAACAATTAGCGCCAAAAGGAATTCGTGTCAACGGCGTAGCACCAGGACCAATTTGGACACCATTACAACTAGATGCAGGTCAACCAAAAGAAGATCTACCTGAGTTTGGTCAACAAGCATTGTTGGAACGTGCAGGTCAACCAGCTGAGTTAGCACCTGTTTATGTCTTTCTTGCATCCAACAAAGCAAGCTATGTCACAGCACAGATTTACGGTATCACTGGTGGAGAAGCTATCAATCTATAATCAGTGACTAGAAGCTAGGAGGGCGAGAAAATGAACAAAGGAGCCAAAACGATAGGAGCGATCTTACTGATCCTTCTGCTGTCTGTTTTAATATTTGCAATGTTGCTAAGCTCAGTGTATCCATTGCCGTTTAAGTTAGAAGAATTTCGCTTTTTATCATTAACTAACTTTTACGTACAACAATATGTCTTTTGGGTAACCGCAGCGTTTGCTGTGTTGACGTTGATATTGATTCTAGTCTTATTATTCTACCCAAAAACTTACCGGTCATTCTTATTAAAAAAAGGTGATGGAGAGTTAACATTAGATAAAAAAGCAATCGAAGGAATGGTTCGTTCACGATTGACGAAAGAAGACTTTGTTTCTTCCCCAAAAGTAACGATCAAAGCAACAAAAAATAAAATTGACGTAAAAGTAAAAGGCGAGTTGAAACGTACGTCATCATTAATCGGTAAAACAGGAGCACTAATGACAGACATTGAGCGCGATGTAAAACAAATCATCGGCACAGATGAACCAGTGAATGTCCTGATCAATTATACCGGTTTTGATTCACCACAATCAAAAAGAGTTGAACACTCACGAGTACAGTAAGGGGGAGAGAAAATGAACGAGATCTTTTCGACATACAAGCTCCCAATTATTTGTGGCGCGCTTGGATTGATATTAGCTATTTTGCTAGTAGCTGTCGGATTTTTTAAAACATTGCTGATCGTGATTATGGTTGCACTTGGCGTAGCCATCGGCATGTATTTAAAAAGAACCGGAATTTTAGAACATTACTTTAAATCTTAGGAGGCTTTACCATGGAAAACAATCATACAAATACAAACGGAAATACACCGAAATCAGCACATCCAGATCCAACAACGCCAAATCAAGCGCAAGGGATCAAGGATGAAAAAAATAAAACAGCACCGGTATCTGCACATCCAGATCCAGTGGTGCCACATGTAGAAGAAAAAGTAGCGCATGATCAAAAAGAACACCATGATCATCCACATCATGAAGCAAAAAATCCAGGTGTGCATACTCCAACTCATGAGGCAAGTAAACAGACAAACGAAGTGAAGGGCAGTGAAGAATCAATGAATGGTGAAGTAACTTATGATGACAAAGTCATTCAAAAAATTATTGCGATCGCATTAGAACGTATCGACGGACTATTAACAGTAGATGGAGGCTTTTTCTCAAATGTTGCTGGTAAATTAGTCAATACGGACAATGAAACAGCAGGAATCGAAACAGAAGTTGGAAAAAAACAAGTGGCTGTTGATATGTCGATTGTCGTTGAATATGGCAAGGACATTGAAGATATCTTTAAACAAATGAAAGAGATCATCAGTGAAGAAGTAGCGAATATGACACATTTAGATGTCATCGAAGTGAATGTCAATGTCACAGATATCAAATCAAAAGAAGAATTTGAACAAGACCAAGTCACTGTTCAAGATAAAGTGACAGATGCTGCAAAAGCAACTGGAGAATTTGCGTCAGAACAAACAGACAAAGCAAAACATGCAGCAAACAAAGGAACGGAAAAAGTAAAAGAAAATAACGAACCAAGAGTACAATAAAGTATCTTGGTGAGTCAAAAAAACTTTTAATTAAAATAAATAAGATGTCGCATTGAAAAAATCGGCTAGACACTATAGGAGGAAATACAGATGGGTTTTATTTGGTCATTAATCGTAGGTGGAGTTATCGGAGCAATTGCAGGAGCAATCACAAATAAGGGTTCTTCAATGGGGATCATTGCAAACGTCATTGCAGGACTTGTTGGTTCAGCAATCGGGCAAGCAGTGCTAGGATCATGGGGACCAGTAATTGGTGGTATGGCAATCGTTCCTTCATTGATCGGTGCGATCGTCTTAGTATTGATCGTGTCATTCTTTGCACGTAAATTATAAGAATAAAGAAGAAATTTGCGATGAATGCAAAAATTCTTCTACTTTGAAATAATCGGTAACATTCAATTAACAGTTATTTGATTGAAGGATCTTTACAAGTTGACTTGTTCAACGAAGTAAAGATCCTTCTTTTTTGTTGTCATTTCGGCGTTTTAGCAAGTAGATAAGCAAAAGATTATTTTCTCACAAAAAACCTCCTTTCAATTACTCCCAATCGAAAGGGAAAAAATGGCGTTACACAAGATGAGGATGACCGATAAGCTTGAATAAGTAAAGCTTTTCGATGCTTTTCTAAATGATTTGAAAAAGGAGTGAATAGTAAAAAGACGATTAAGAAACGGAAAATACATAACGTTTTTAATAAAAGAGTCATTTGAGATACTACGAACATCCTTTGAAGGTAAAATAAATGACTACCAACAGAGAATGAAACAGACGAAATGTTTTTTCTCTTGTTGTTTGAGAATAGGGAGGTAATGATTTGAGAACAAGAAAAAAACTGTTGAACAGTGCTTTGATCCTAGGATTGACTTTAGGTAATCTTAATGGCACAGTTGTTCAGGCAGTGACTGCATTCAATAATTTAGGAATGAGTCAAAATAGACAAGTTAGTAATAGGCAAAAAAATGATGACTCTGACAAGGCGATAGAAAACACTGAAGATAATAAAAAGGTAAATAAAAACGCCAGTAGAACAACAGATAGTACATCAAATAAAGAAGAAACAAATTCTCGCACGGTATCAGAGAAAGAATCAAAAGAAGAACAAGAACGAATTTTGGAACGATTATTAAATCCTAGATATGCGATAGACGTTCCAGATAGTATCCTAGTTGCTCCTAGTACCAATTCAATTCGTTTAGGTGAGTTTTTAGTTAATGAGATGCAAAAAGGGATCAATGAACAATTCAATACAGACAATGATAATTTAAGTGTTAATGACACAATGATATTTAGAAACGTGACACCTATTTTTTATTATTCCTCTAGTGTGAGTACACCAGGAGTAACAATCAATAATCTGAGCCCATTAAGGGCGAATGGGGATTCTGCACCAAGAAGAGTTTTCAGGATCAACGCCATTTCACGTAGTGGAAATTGGCGAATGGAAATCACCCCTACAGAAAGTTCTACAGCTCAAAATTTGAATATTGGAGAAATAAATGTTGTATTCACTCGTCTAAGAGTAGCTCCACCTCAAGAAGAAATATTTGATGTAGAGAGATTTCCGTATTCTTATTATTGGTATATTGAACCCTGGAATGAAGCTTGGAGTACGGTAAGAATTGCGACGGAGTTTAAATTTGATTTTTCAACTACGAATATTGGTGATCTACGTGCGAATGTCAAGCCAGGTACACATACACTTAGCCATGGGGAGACAGTTCCCGATCCTGAAAGCTATGTAAACGTAGTGAATTCTCGTGGAGATGTCAGTTACCGATGGTTAACGGAACCAGATACGAACAGAATAGGTAAGCAACAAGTACGCATAGAAGTCAGGGATCAAACTGGCAGACCTCCAGTAATCGTGACTTTTGATATGGAAGTCCTACCATTGATTACTACAAAAGAAGATCAAATACAAGTTTATCAAAATGATCCAGTACCAGCTTTGGATGAACTTTTTGACGTCAATTATCAAGGTTCCTATCAATTGTCATGGATTACTCCGACGAGTACAGCGACCCCAGGTTCCTTCGTATGGCAAGCGCGAGTTCGTACACAAGATGGCAGAGAAGCAACCGCTTCTGTGAATGCTGAAGTAATACCAGACCAAGGAATAATGATTGAGTTACATCCAATCAGAGCTCAACAGCTAGGTAATACAAGATCTTTATTGAATAGTAATGCATTCAGAGATTTAATCAAATCTGCATCTTTTAGAGGAACACCACTAGATATCGATTCTCTTAGATTGGTTGCTTCAGAATCATTTGAGCCAGATTATCAAACAGTTGGTGAACATCAATTAAGATTAACTGTTGAAGGACAACGACCAGACGTAAACGTGAGAACCACAGGAACAATTGAAACTACTGTTAACGTGCGTTGGGATAACACAATTTTGATGAGATCGATCAACGGTCAATCAGCTGGGGCATTTTCATTATTATTAAGTAATTCAGATTCTAATAATATTCCCCTAAGAATTACTAATGGCTTAGCAACAGACATGGACGCTTCTGTAGGACGATTAACTTCTCCTTTTTCTACATACTATTCGATCCAAATTATGCGTAATAACAATGTAATCTACAATCAAGAGATGTCGAATCGTACGACTCTACAACAAATCATGGATCAATTTGGTAACACAGACAATATTTTCAATGTCCAATTGGGCGATGTAATTCGTATCCATCATCCGGAACGAACAGCCAACAGCTCAGTTTTGATGATGAATGAAGAAGAGCATGATTTTACCTATGACACAGAATATGCATACTACGAAGTCACCTCTTCTGGTTTTAGACCTGCTCCGGTCATGGAAGCGCAAGCTTCACAAAAAAACTTTGCTTTAGGTGAAAACACCTCCAACATTGATCCTAGCTCATTGATCGATAATGTGACGATCAATGGTCGAAGAATTGATAATAGCCAATATACAGTAGAATCACTGATTGATTTTGACACGAGTACGATCGGCACACGTAATATGCGTCTAAGACTAAATATGAATGATGGTCTTGCCTCGAATGAAATGGAAGTAGAATACGGTGTGAATTGGGGCCATACTTTTGTGTTAAGAGGATTGAATGAAGCAACGGTTGGTGCGTTTAGTTTGCTTAAAGAAGACGGACAATTGGCACTCCATGCATCTCAAGGCGTAAGTGGTACGAACCTTGCCAATCCAGTCAACAATCACTTTGGTCGCGATACGTATTATTCGATCGAGATCATGGGAGGAACTAGCTCGAATTTTACATATGAAGTAGCAGGTAACTCCTCGATCCGAGATGCGATCAATGGCTTCAATAATGGACAGCCTTTATCAGTGGAAAAAGGCAATGTGATCAAAGTTTACCATGCAGATCCTCAAGGTGCTTCGCAAGGGCGAAACTTGCTCATGCAAGACGAATTAGTTCGTGATTACACGATTGGTTCAAATTATGCTTATTACGAAGTGACAGATAATGGGTTAGAACCAATTATTACCGTGGCTGCAGAATCTTCACCACAAGAATTTACTTTAGGCGATAGTACAGCAGGCATCAATGGAGCAAATCTGATCGATCATATCACAGTCAATGGGGTCGAATTAGCACCGAGTCTATATACAGTGACTCAATTAGAAGAATTTGATACATCCACTGCTGGTAAGAAAGATTTACGCATCCAATTTGAAACAAGAGATGGATTAGTTTCAAAAGAAATCACTGTCCCTTATGAAGTCAAGTGGGGGAATACGATTGTGATGCGTTCAGCCAATGGCGGTGCGGCAGGAGCTTTCTCTTTAAGACCAGGAAGTAATAATTCGGTGCGTCAGTTAACGATGTTCCCGGGGATTGATTCACCGTTAAATGAGCAGTTGAGTCCAAACTCTTCCTTGTATTACTCAATGGAGATCATTCGTGGCGATCGTACAATTTATTCTCAAGATATGCCAGGACGAGCAACGCTACAACAAGTGATGGATAATTTTGGAACCAATCGCGCGGTAACCGTTCAATTTGGAGATATCATCAAAATTTATCATCCGCAACGTTCAGAAGGAAGTTCAGTGTTATTCGTTAATGAGGAAGAAAAAGACTTTACTCACAATTCTTCTTATGCCTACTATGAGGTAACCGCATACGGATTTGAACCAATGGCAGTAATGGATGCTCATACAGCAAATAAGGAACTTGTTTTAGCGCAAGATACAACCAACTTTGAATTGGAAGAATTATTAGATAGCGTGACGATCAATGGAGAACCTGTGGCAGAAGATACCTATACGATCGAGCGCTTATCTGATTTCGATACTTCAACCATTGGTAAACGAGAAGTTCGTTTGAGAATGGCTATGAAGGACGGTCTAGCCTCCGTGGAGCTGGAGATTCCTTATGAAGTGAAGTGGGGTAGTACGTTCTTATTGAAGGGCTTAGAAAATGCAACAGTTGGGGCATTCAGTATCGTCGAGCAAGATGGGCTATCAAAAATCCACGCCACTCAAGGCGAGGAAGGAACGATTTTAAACAATGCGGTGAATAATGTTTTTGGTCGTGATACGTATTATCGAATCGAAATTTTAGCTGATCCAGAGCAGCCAGAAAGTCGCCTGTTTCCTGATAATATCAAATACAGCTATGAAGTGACAGGACATATGACGATCAGACAAGCAATCCAAGGCTTTAATAATGGGCAACCGTTAGAAGTAAATGAAGGGGATATTTTCAAAGTTTATCATGCGGAAACAGAAAATCGTAACTTGTTGATGCGTGATAACTTGGTCAGAAACTTTACGGCGGGATCTAATTATGCCCATTACCGAATCCAAAACGGTGAGTTTGAACCAATCACTATGATCCATGCAGAAAAACAAAATCAAAGCTTGGTTTTAGGTGAAGATGCAAGTGAATTGGATGCAACAAAGCTGATCAATGAAGTCCGCTTTAACGGACACCAATTATCTAGTTCGTTATATAATGTGGAACAAATTGATGCGTTCGATACACAAACAGCTGGTCAAAAATCAGTGACCGTTCGTGTATCCACAGCAGATGGTGTAACCGCAACAGATATTGAAGTGCCTTATGAAGTCAAATGGGGTAGCACGATCCATTTAAAGAATCGTCAAAATGAGACAGTAGGTTCATTTGGTTTAGTGAAAAGTGGTCGCCAAATCGAGATTCAATCCATTCAAGGTTCGGATCGTACGATTTTAAATAATCGAGTAACGCAAGTGGACGACAATAATGTGTATTATGGAATCGAAATCATCGGCCAAGATGGACGGTCGAAATATCAATATGAAGTTCGTGGAACACAAACGATCCAACAAGCTATTTCACGGTTCAATAGTGGAAGTGCCTTTCCAGTAGTTGAAGGAGATGTTGTCAAGGTCTTCCACCAAGATGCGAACAACAATATCTTGATGCATGAAGAACAAGAAAGAAACTTCACTTATGGAGGACAGTTTGCTGTTTATAATGTGACAGAATATGGCTTTGAGCCAACAGGGGAGTTAGATGTTCGAACACGAGTAGCTTCTATTGCGATTGGCACAGAAAGAGTCGATCCGAAATCTATGGTTGAAACAGTAAGAGTAAATGGTCGCGAAATTCCAGCCAATTCTTATACGGTTCAGTTACAAGAAGATTCACAAATCGATACATCTGCACTTGGAAGTAACAATGTCGTTGGTTTAGACATCCAAGTCAATGAAGCACATGGTGGTTTTACAACAAGTGCTGAAGGAAGATACTCAGTGGTTGAACAAGGTGCAGAAGATACTCCAGGTGCTGCTGGTGAAGAGGGGACTGGAAGTGATACCGGCGAGAACGGAGAAAGTGGACCTAATGACGGAAGTGATCAAGAAGCAACAGGCAACTTACCACAAACAAATGCCACTAGAAACACGCTTCTCTCTGTATTGGGTACCATATTACTGACATTGGTTGGCGGCATCTTCTTTTGGAAAAAACGATCTACTGACGAGGTGGAAGAAGAGTCAAATGAATAAAACAACTTTTTATCCACTTTTTATCCATTGGAGAAAAAATAGTTTTTAGAGAAGAAAAAAGACCACTAAAATTAAATAAGGGAAACACTCAAAGGAGGGGAGACCCAAATTTGAGTGTTTTTTATTTGTTAGTGAGGTGAATAGAAATGTTGAAAATTTTGTCAAAAAAATTAAAAAGACAATTGAAATTACTAGAGTACTTATTTGAAGGCAATACCTATCGTTTTAACGACTTAGAAAATTTACTTGGTTGTTCAGCAAAAACTTTGAGGAATGACTTACTTGATCTTAACTCTTATGCCAGTGATATTACCATTCAAATGACACGAGAAGAAGGGGTTAAAGCAACAATTCTACCTCATGTAACAGAAGATTATATTTATCAAGTGATCAAGCAAGAGTCGATCGAATATCGTTACTTAGAAGCTATATTATTACATAAGTTTAAGAATTATCTAGAATTAGCAGACTATTTATTTATTTCTGAAAGTACCTTGCGACGAATTGTCGATAAAATCAATCCGATGTTACAAAGTTTTGATCTGAAAGTACAAGCATTGATTAAGCTTGTTGGTAACGACCAAATCATTACTGAAATGACTGTACAGTTCTTAATGGAAAAATATCATTATTTTGAGGATGCTTTCCCTGCGACTTTTCGGTTGATTGTTACTCAACTAGCACAGGAGTTTGTTGAAGAAAATAACTTGCAACAAACGCTGATTAGTTTGGAGCCACAAGAGAAAAAAATATTTCATTTTTGGATTGCGAGCCGTATACTATTGCTCCAAAATGATAGTGCGCTAGTTTCAAACAGTAAAAAAACAAAGAAATTCAAGTACGAAATATTAACAACTAAGCAATTGCACCTACCTAAGAAGAACGAATTGATTAATGAGCACTTGGCACGGTTTATATTCGATCAACCGTTTATTTTCCAATTATTCGATATAGATACTTTGAATCAAAAAAATCCCATTATACTTGCATTAGATAGCTTCATCAAAGAGGTGGAAGAGAAATATGGAATTGTATGCGAAGACAAAACAAAGATCTTCCACAAGATCACTATTTTATTACAACAAAATACGGTGCCATTTTCCATAAATTACCAAAAGCACTCACTTTTTTTAAAAAACACTCACTCAGAAATGAATAAAATCCAACTTCGATTATGGAATAAGTTAAAACATTACGTCCATACGCATAATATTCTACTAAATGATTTCGAAGAATTTGCGACAACTGTATTTACAGAAATATTATTGTACTGGCCAGATCTAATAAAAAAATTCGAAGATAATAAACATGTTCGTGCATTAGTCATAACCAATTCTACCCTTAAATATGACGACTATTTGCTCAGCAAGCTAGAACACCAGTTGGGCAATCAATATGAATTTGTCGTGAAAAACAATAAAGTATTATCTCAGGATCTAATTAATTATGAGAATTTTGATTGTATTATTTCAAATATTACGATTGATAAAACATATAATATCCCTATATTCGGTATCTCCGTTTTCCCTAAAACAAGGGAGATACATAATCTGATAAACTTTTATCAAGAATTGCTTGCTTGATAACGAATAAAAAAATGCAAGTCCTCCAAATCTTGAGATTATGGGGCTTGCATTTTTATAATAGCTGAAATAGTTAGATTTCTTTATCTTTTTCAAAGACAAGAAGGTCACCTGGTTGACAATTTAAAACTTCACAGATTTTATCTAACGTAGTGAAGCGAATCGCCTTTGCTTTTCCAGTTTTCAATATTGAAAGATTAGCCATGGTTATGCCAACTTTCTCACTTAGTTCAGTTACTGACATTTTCCGTTTTGCTAACATCACGTCTAAATTAACAATGATCGCCATCTCGCACCTCACACTGTCAATTCGTCATTTTTCTTCAAACGAATTGCTTCTTCCAATATTTTGATCAAGACATTCATTAATACTAACCCTGCAAAAGGTAAGAAAACCAGTGCAAGGCCTAATAGCATCAATCCAGGAGCGTCATCCGCATCTGCCATTTGGTAGAATTTTGGTAAAATACCAAAAGCACTGAGTGATAAGAAAATCATTACTTTCCGGATATAGCTAACTAAACGATGGGAATGCTTTGAAAATGTCTGGTCTTTAGATACGATTGTTAATAATTTAAAAATGATGCCACCAATGATGATACCTGATAGCAGAGTAGTGAAAATGACTAAAATCATAAGAATGGTTTGCCAATCTAAGAGGGTGTTTGATTCATTGGTTAATAACTGAGTACCAAATAATAGACCAAATAGACCGAAAACGACACATACTCCGATAGTAGTTGTTTTTAAAAATAATGAATGTATTTTCATTTGTTTAACTCCTTAAATAAATATATATTGATATTCAATTATTATTTATCGTTTTTCGATAAACAAATAGCTGAACGATTGCCTTTCCCGAAGAAAAGGCAATCTAACGAAGCATTTGTGTTACTTAAAACCTCTAAAGAGGCGATTACTCTATATTAACTCTTTCTCATTTAAACAATGTATTCCCTAACCACTAATACATCCTTGTAACCCTTTAGTTACGCCAGTGGGATTAAATTTCATAAAAACAAATTAAGATGTCGTATAACATATGATCCGTAATAACTCTATTATAGCACAACATGCTATAGATGTAAATAGACTATAACTTTCAGAAAAAAACATTGGCTGTACCGAAAAAATGAAAAGTTCTACGCAGTTTATTAATCAACATGTAATCCAAAAGACTAGTGAAATGTGCTACAATCTTTTTTGTTGAAAAGGATTAAAACGTTTTTGTTATCGAAAGATACATAAAATGAAGAACTTAGGCTTTGTTTTAAAAAAATAGTTTAATGAAGCAATTCTTTGTTGTTTTTGGTTTGTTGTGTACGTGAGGACTTACTTAAATTAGGGGGACATTTTGTGAATTTAGACACGCTGGAAAGCTTGTTGATTGTCATCGTTCAAACGGCTTGCATCTTTTGGGTGACTAGCTATTTGGATACGCATTTAAAAAATCGGTATTACGTCATTTTGTCGATCATTGGAATCATTTGCTATATGGCACTTTATTTTGTGATCAATGTTTTTGCAACTGCAGTTTTATGGGCTAGTTTATGTGCCGTAACTTATTACTTCCGGCGAAATATTTATATTGCGCTATTTATCCCTTCTGTCACATTCTGTTTGTATATTTTTTCCGATTATATCATCAATTTCAGTTATACGATTCTTCACTTGGTTCTAAATATAAGATTAACTGTGATTTTAGGAACCCTTCTTTTTTTCTTCTTTGCATATATTTTCAAAACACGGTTATTAGAAAAGTGCTACAAAGATCTCTTGACGATGAAAATCAGCGGAGTCATTGCGACAGCGACGATTTGTGTCTATTTTAGTCTAGTGGTCATAGAAAGATTTCCTAATTTGCGCATTTATTTGATCGATGCACATGAGCTATTCATGATATTGTATGGGCTGTTGTCAGCAATCATTTGTTTTTCTTTTATTTTCATAAAAAGAACGGAATATGAAAATAGAGAACAAAAACGCCAAATGAGTTACTTGATCGAATACAGTGAACAAGCTGAAAAAAATTATCTAGAGATTCTAAAATTTAAACACGATTACAAAAACATTCTTATTTCATTAGAAGAGTATATCGAAACTGAAGATCTAGCAGGACTAAAGGATTATTTTAGAAATAGTATCAAGGCGACAGGTTCGATTTTTGATCAAGAAATTTTCAGGATGTCTTCGATTTCGAATATAAAAATCCGAGAAATCAAAAGTGTGATCATGAGCAAGTTATATATGGCACACCAGAAAGGGATACATGTGAGCATTTCTGTGCCTGAGGTGGTCAATCATGTGGAAGTGTCTACGATGGTACTCGTAAGGATGCTGGGGATCATTTTGGATAATGCAATTGAAGCCTCAGAAGAACTTGAACATCCAGAGATCGAACTAGCAATCGTGGCAGACCATAAAGACTGTACCTTTATGTTGATCAATAACTGTCCAAGTGATTTGCCTAAATTACATGATTTAAAGAAAGCAAGTTTTACAACAAAACCCGGTAATTCTGGGATAGGTTTGACAAATCTGGATGAGCTAGTCCAGTTGAATGCAAATGTGTTTTTAGATACAAAGATCCAAGATGATAAGTTTATACAAATCATAACTATATGTGAGGTAGAGGGGTAAGTATGTTAAAAATTTTTATTTGTGATGATGAAGAGATCCATCGTAACCGCATCACCAACATTATTAAAAATTACGTAATGATGATGGATTATGATGTTGAGTTCCAACTAGCTGCAGATAACCCGTATGATATTTTATCTTATGTATCAACTAACAAAACAGAGGGTATCTATTTTTTAGATATCGATTTAAATTCAGATATCAATGGCGTAGAACTAGGGAAGCAGATCCGACTGTATGATCCAACAGCCAAAATCATTTTTGTTACGACGTACACCGATTTTGTCTATCTTACTTTTCTTTATAAGGTAGAGGCGTTGGATTATATAATCAAAGATAATGAAGAACAATTGCAACAAAAAATCATCAGTTGTATTGATATTGCGATTGAACGATATATGAATACTGCGTTGTCTACTAGAGAACAGATCTGGCTAAAAAGCGGTGCCGTCGATGTAAAATTATATGTTGATGAAATTCTCTTTTTTAGTTCAAGTCCAACACCACATAAACTGATCGTACACTTGGACAATCGCATGATTGAGTATGCGGGGAAAATCAAAGAAATCGAAAAATTAAGTGATTCTTTGTGTCGTTGTCACCAATCGTTTGTCGTCAATTTGGCAAACATAGCAGAAATCAATAAGAAAGAGCGAAAAGTGATCATGACGAATGGGGAAGAATGTTTAGTCTCTACCAGGTATTTAAAAAAATTAGTCACTCGCTTTGAAAATGAGTTTTCACCCAAAGCATAAATGCATCGATTTTTGCACTTTTGACAAAATTAGAAACACTTTTGATAAAATAATCTATAGATTAGTAAAATAGGTATAATAAACTGCGAAGGAGCGTGAAAGATGACTGAAGAGTACATTTCAATAGAGGAAAAATTATCAAAGAAAATAAGTGGACATTTCGCTTCACAATTAGGCCTTTCACCGATTGAACAAGCAAAGATGGAATATGGGTTATCGATCCTATTTGTTGATCTGTTCAAGATGATCGTGATGTATGGGATTGCGTTTCTCTTACACATTGTGGGAGCAGTGTTCATCACACACCTTGTATTCATCTCAGTTCGTTTGACAACGAAAGGATTTCATGCAAGTAATAGTGCAGTTTGTACAATACTTAGTGTGCTGTTCTTGGTTGTTTTGCCTTGGATCACCGCTTCGATTGGTTTTGAATTGACTCGTCCTTTGTTTGTTCTCGGAATTCTATTCGTTGGCTTAGGAATACTCGTAAAAGAGCGAACGATCAATCAAACAAAAGGACCTTTCCGATTAAGAAAAACGGTCTTTATCATTCTGTTCATCACAACGATCGGCGTGCTTTTACCTAGTGACAGTATTCGTACATATCTCTTGTTAGGTCTAGCAATTGCTACATTGTTGATGTTTATTAAAAATAAAGGGGTAGAGTAAATATGTTAACAAGTCTAAAAACAAAGAAATTACAAATGATGCAGGTTATCTCAACAATGGCGATTGCTATCGCAACTTATGCAATGGGAACGATCGGTGCGGATTGCACATTCGTTATCTACGAACCAAAAATGCCAGAAGCATTAAAAAATGAAATGAATAAATAAAAATAAAAAAGCAATTTAGAAAAAATCTAAATTGCTTTTTTTTTTGTAAATGTCAATTCATTTCTTTCGATAATTTTGTAGTAAGAGAACGAATAAAAAGAAAAATAATGATTCCCACAACGTAGTTGTCCAGCTAAATTCTTTTGACACCCCAAAAAATAGATTGCCAGCATTGGAAACAATCAAATAAATAATCGTTATTATAAATGCGTATATGGATTTTTTTAACATGTGACACCTCTTTCTAAGAATAATAGCTTAACTAAATCAAATTACTATTATTCTAACATTTTTCTTCAACTTATTATAAAATATTTCAATGATTTTTGAAAAGGGTATCATCCTTTATAATAAAAGATTAAAACATTTGGTTTGAAAGCGGGAAATTATCGGTTCTCGCTGTATTTTGTCATTTTTATTTTTTATTTTGTAATATAAATGAGCATTATCTTTGCAATTTTTAATCTTGAATACTATTCTTGTAGTATAGCCAGCAAGAAACAATAGAAGTTATATAATAATTGTTACTGTTATTTAAGATTTCTATACAGGGGAGAGTACCAAAGTTATTTTGAGCCTGCACTTTTTGGTAGCGCTTACTTAAAGTAGGTATTCCTATAGGTTCCTCAAGCGATATACTTGTTGGTCATGTGTTGAAAATAAAAAATAAGATACTTAGGAGGTGGAAAATGAATAAGGGGGTAAAGATCATCGGTGTAATTGTAAGCATAATTTTACTTTCAGTACTTTTGATCATCGCTCTAGTTAATGCACCATATGTCTTACCTGAACAATTGGAACGTTTTCGCTTTTTTACGATAACAAATTATTATATGCAACAATATATTTTCTGGGCTGCAGTCGTATTTGCAATTGTTGTCGTTCTCATCTTATTATTTGTTCTTTTCTATCCAAAATCGAAAGGAACCTTCGTATTAAAGCACAAAGATGGAAAATTGACGTTGGATAAAAAAGCCATTGAAGGACTGACTCGTTCGTATCTACACGAAGAAGAATTCATTCAATCACCAAAAGTCAAAGTACGATCAACAAAACAGAAAATCAATATTCATGTAAAAGGCGATCTAAAACGTACTTCTTCTCTTATTGGTAAAACAGAAATGTTGATGCAAGAAGTGAGAGAGCAAGTTGCCAATGTCCTTGGTTCAGAACAAGAGATCAAAGTAGCTGTCAATTATAGTAGTTATCAAGATGAAAAAGAACATGAAGACAACCAGCACTCACGAGTAGAATAGGAGGGCACACAAATGAAAGAATTCTTTTCACTATATAAGCTCCCTATTATCTTTGGGGGTCTTGGCTTACTATTAGCCGTTTTATGGTTAACAGTTGGATTTTTCAAAACTCTTTTAATATTGATCATGACCGCTATTGGTGTGGGTATTGGTTTTTATTTAAAAGAAACAAGATTATTAGATGAATATTTCAAATCATAGGAGGAATTTAATATGGAAAACAAAGATTTCAAAAACGTGAACACTACTACAGGTACAAATCCAGTTGCTGACACTGCAGCAAAAGGTGAATTGACTTATGAAGACAAAGTCATTCAAAAAATCATTGGTTACGCATTGAAAGATGTTGACGGTTTGTTGACTCTTGATGGTGGATTTTTCTCAAACATTGCTGAAAAATTAGTCAATACAGACAACGTGACTGCTGGAATCAATGCAGAAGTTGGTAAAAAACAAGTGGCTGTTGATTTAGATGTAGTTGTTGAATATGGCAAAGATATCGAAAACATTTATGATCAAATCAAAGAATTGATCAGTACAGAAGTGAATGAAATGACTCATCTTGATGTGATCGAAGTCAATGTAAATGTTGTTGACATCAAAACACAAGCAGAATACGAAAAAGATCAAGAAACAGTTCAAGATAAAGTAACTGATGCAGCAAAATCAACTGGTCAATTTGCTTCAAAACAAACTGACAAAGCAAAATCAGCTGTTGGCAAAGGTGCGCAAAAAGTAAAAGAAAACAATGAACCACGCGTACAATAAACTTAATTTTTTAGAATTTTAGGAGGAAACAATTATGGGATTTATTTGGTCATTAATCGTTGGTGGTATTATCGGAGCAATTGCAGGAGCAATCACAAATAAAGGTTCTTCAATGGGCATCATTGCGAATGTAATCGCAGGTCTAGTTGGATCAGCTATTGGTCAAGCACTTTTAGGTACTTGGGGTCCAGTGATCGGTGGAATGGCAATCGTACCATCACTTATCGGAGCAATCATTTTAGTATTGATCGTTTCATTCTTTGCACGTAAACTTTAAGCAAAGGGCGCTTACTCAGATTGAATGATTTGAGATTAAGTAATAGATCGACTAAACATTCTAACCGACCACAAAGAGTAGTTTTTGTACTTACTCTTTGTGGTCGGTTTATTTGTACATATTTTCGAACATCCATTGTTTGTGTGTTTCAATCGATTGATTAATTTGAATCGCTGTGTTGCCCATAAAAATAATATGTAAACTATATTTTTTTGATATTAAAAAAATAACAAAATGTTTTATCCATAGCAATCTTTGAGGTTTAACTGTTAGACAACTGTTATTTCTTGTCTTAACGTTAAATGTTGCTATAGATAAAGCATTTTTTCTTTGTTATCCTTTTATTGAAATATTATATGAATAGTTTTCATAAGTATCATTTTATAACATTGATTTCAATTTTTACCAAAAAACAACCATAAAAACAAGGAGTTGAGAATATTTTCAAGATATTTACATATAATATATGTAATCTAAATATTCGAACGTTAAGATGAAGATATAGAAAGAAAACAGCTGTCATAAAAATATATGGAAGAGTGGAGGGTCACTTATGATTGAGGTGATCGGATTACAAAAAACTTTTGATAATGGCTTTGAAGCATTGAAGCAAGTGGATTTTACGATAGAAAAAGGGGAACTTGTTTGTCTTTTAGGTCCTAGTGGTTGTGGTAAATCGACAATGTTGAACCTCATCGCAGGACTGTTACAACCGACAGATGGTGATATTCGTTTTAAGGGGGAGTCAGTCATAAAAACGGAGCCCAAAGATCGAAATATCGGATTCGTATTTCAAAATTACGCATTGTATCCACATATGACTGTTTTAGAGAACATCATGTTTCCATTATTAGTTGGGGATAATAAAAAGAAAAAAGGTGATGCTAAAGCGATTGCTGAAAAATATATGGAATTAACCAATATCAAAGAGTTACAGAATAAGAAACCTGGAACTTTATCTGGTGGGCAACAACAACGAGTAGCTATCACGAGAGCGTTAGTACAAGAACCAGAAGTCCTATTATTGGATGAACCTTTAAGTAATCTGGATGCTCGATTACGCTTGAAGATCCGTGAAGAGATTCGCAGGTTAGTGAAAGAAGTGGGGATCACAACGATTTTTGTCACCCATGACCAAGAAGAAGCTTTATCGATCAGTGACAAAATCATCTTGTTAGAAGATGGCAAGATACAGCAAGAAGATGATCCTCAAAATCTCTATTTAGAGCCAGAAAATTTATTCGTTGCAAAGTTCATCGGTAATCCAATCATTAATTTTTTACCAATTGAAGTTGTCGATGATGGGATCAAACATGCGTCATTTGATTTACCACTCACTCATTTTATCGAAAAACGTTTCAAAAAATCGATCACAAATGGGAAATATTACTTAGGCATGCGTCCTGAAGATATTTTACCAAGCGATAGTGGTCCTTTAAAAGGGAAGATTCAAAGTGTTGAGTTGATTGGTCGTGAACGAATTTTACACTTTGAACTCGCAGGAGAGCGAGTAAAGTCAATCGTAGGGGTGGAAAATGAGATCACTGAAGGAACTACGGTTACGTTTGACTTAGCTTATCACAAAGTGTTCCTATTTAGCTTTGATGGAGAGAGGATCTATTGATGGGAAAGAAAAATTATAATTCTGAAAATCAATTAAAAGCTTGGTATTTTTTACTTCCAGCATTACTTGCAATTTTTGTATTCAATATTTATCCGCTTTTTCGGGCTTTTTTTATGAGCTTTCAAAAAGGGACATTGATCAATCCTCGATTTGCAGGAGTTGAGAATTATCAACGTTTGCTTAGTGATCCAGTATTTTTCCGCGCGTTGAAAAATACTGCGTTCTACAGTTTTACCGTCGTACCAATTGCTTTGATTCTTTCACTGGCGATTGCGTGGGTGATTTTTGAAAAAGTAAAGTACAAGTCATTTTTTGAAGCGATTTTTTTTATGCCTTATATCACGAGTACAATTGCGATCGGTATTGTTTTTCGCTATTTTTTCAACGGATCATACGGGCTCATCAATTACTTACTTGAATTTTTTGGGCTCCCACGAGTGAATTGGTTAGATAGTGTATCAATGAGTATGCCGACTTTGATCCTCTTTGGCATTTGGACGAGTTTAGCTTTCAATATTATCATATTATTAGCGGGATTCCGTAACATCGAGAAAGAGCATTACAAAATCGCGAAGATGTTTGGCGCAAATGAATGGGAGATTTTTGTGAAGATCACTTTGCCACAATTACTTCCTACACTCACGTTCCTCTTAACAGTCAATTTGATTGGTGCGTTTAAAATCTATACGCAAGTTTACGCACTATTTGGTGGTCAAGCTGGGATTGCTAAAAGTGCGATGACCGCAGTATTTTACATTTATGATAAGTTCCATGTTGCAGGTAGACCAGGTCTAGCTATGGCAGCAACACTTGTTTTATTCTTGCTTATTCTAAGTATTACTTTTTTCCAACAGTTGATTTTGAAGAAGGTGGGGAGAAAAGGATGAAAAAAATCGTTACATTGCTCTCACTCTTATTTTTGACACTCCTAGGAATCATTACGGTGTTTCCATTTATCTATATGATACTTGGTGGATTGATGACATATCGGGAAGCGACAAGTATTCCACCAACTGTTATACCTGATTCCTTTCAATGGGTGAATTATTTGACAGTATTCGAAAAAGCGCCATTTATCCAATACTTCATCAACACTTTATTTGTATCGTTAGTGACCACATTGGCAACCGTTCTCACTTCACTGTTTGCAGCATTTGCCTTAGCAACTTTGGAATTTCGTTACAAGAAAGTAGTGATGGTAGGATTGATTTCTTTGTTGATGATTCCATACGAGTCGATCATATTTACGAATTATAATACAATCGCACGTTTAGGCTTATTGAACTCTTATACAGCTTTGATCTTGCCGTTTTTGACGAGTATTTTTTATATTTATTATTTGACTAATTACTTGAAAAGTATTTCGCGTTCCTTTTATCAAGCAGCTAAGATCGATGGAGCTTCTGATATGGAATATATCAAAAAGATCCTTATTCCGATGTCCAAGCCAGCACTGGTCACAGTAGGGATTTTGACTTTCATTTCGAGTTGGAACTCCTTTCTATGGCCGTTATTGGTCACAAATGACAAAAAATTTCGATTATTGAACAATGGCTTATCTGCATTTACGAGCGAAAGTGGCAGTGACGTTCACTTACAATTAGCAGCAGCTACTTTAACCATATTACCAATCGTGCTTATTTACTTTATTTTTAGAAAAGAAATCATCCGAGGAGTGGCAAAAAATGGGATCAAAGGCTAATCAAAAAACCAGCATTACCTTTCACAGTGGGCTCTTGACGATTGGTGGGACAGTCATTGAAGTTGCTTACGGCGACGATAGAATCTTTTTTGACTTTGGAACAGAATATCACCCTGAAATCAACTTACCAAATGAAGAGCTATCGACTTTACTAGATGTGGGATTTATTCCAGCAATTGATATTTATGATCCGCGATTGACCACACGCAAGAGGGATTCTAAGTTTGTAAATACCGCCGTATTTTTATCGCATGTTCACTTGGATCACACAAAAATGATCAATTATCTTGATCCAGAAATCCCATTGTATACATTAGAACCAACCAAAGTTTTATTGGAAAGCTTAAATCGTAACGGAACATTCTTGCTGTCTTCACCTTATATAGAAGGAAATACACGAACGATCAAAACGATTGCGCCTTGTCAGGATCTTCACATCGGCGAATTGATGATTCGTTTGTTTCCTGTAGATCATGATGCGTATGGTGCGGCAGCCTTTCTTATCGAGACACCAACTGCTTTGATTGCTTATTCTGGTGACCTTCGACTTCATGGATTTGATCGACATTTGACAGAGAACTTCTGTGAAGTGGCACAGAAGGTCGATGTATTGATGCTTGAAGGAGTCAGCATTAGTTTCCCGGAAAAAGAGAAGAAAAATGAGGCATCACCAGACAGTGAACGAGCGTTGACGGAGCAACTAGTGAAGATGATCCAAGAAAACGAGAATCGTCAATTGACTTTCAATTTTTATCCAGCCAATATCAAACGCTGGGAAGCTTTGATTGATGCTTCCCCACGACGAGTAGTTGTCGAAGCAGAAATGGCTTTACTCTTACAAAAAGTCGCAAAACGAGAAGTCCCTTATTACTACGCTGAGAAGAAAGAGCGGATCGGTACATTAGACCCCCGACTTGAGTATTCTTACGAAACTTTATTAGCAGATTCGACGGATTATTTCTGGCAATTTGTTGGTGAGGTTGATTCATTACAAAAAGGAGGTCTGTATATACACAGTGATGCCCAACCATTAGGCGAGTTTGATCCCCAGTACGCGATTTTTAGAGGAGCATTTGAAAAGCAACAAGTGGAGTTTAAGCAGTTATCATTATCAGGTCATGCAAAACCAGCGGATCTAGCTGAAATCATCGATCGGATAAAACCAGCTATGTTGGTTCCCATCCATACTTTAAAACCTGAGAGTATGCACAATCCATATGGAAGCAGAGTATTAGTAAAAAGAGGCGAAACCATTCAACTATAATCGGAGGAAAATGAAAAATGAAATGGACAACTATTAGTAAGTTTTTGGTAGCATCAGCAGCTGTAATGACTTTAGGCGCTTGCGGGAACACTGGCTCGAATGCCTCTTCATCTAGTGAAGAAATCGTCACTGAGCTAACAGAAGAGACGACGATCACTTTTTGGCACGCAATGAATGGTGCGCAAGAAACAGCGTTACAAAAAATGACCGATGATTTTGTCAAAGCAAACCCAACTATCAAAGTCGAATTACAAAATCAAGCCCAATATTCTGATCTACAAGCAAAGATCAATGCTACTCTTCCATCAGCAGGAGATCTTCCAACAATCACTCAGGCATATCCTGGTTGGTTATATAACGCGGCTCAAGATGAGATGCTCGTCGATCTACAACCTTTGATCGATAATGACACGATTGGATGGCAAGACCAAGAAGAGATTCGCACCTCTTTGATGGATGGCGCCAAGATCGATGATGTCCAGTATGGTATTCCTTTTAATAAATCGACTGAAATGCTCTTTTATAATAAAGATATGTTAGAAAAATATGATGTCCCTGTGCCCACGACATTAGATGAACTAAAAGAAGCATCAAAAACGATTTATGAAGCAACGAATGGCGAAGTGGTAGGAGCCGGATTCGATTCTTTGAACAACTATTATACGATCGGTATGGAAAACAAAGGAGTCGAATTTGACAAAGAGACAGATTTGACTAGTGACGAATCCAAAGAATTGATCAACTACTACGCGGAGGGTGTCAAAGATGGGTACTTCCGGATCGCAGGATCGGACAACTATTTATCTGGTCCGTTTGCCAATCAAAAGGTAGCGATGTTTATTGGTTCGATTGCAGGGGAAGGCTATGTAAAGAAAGATACGGAAGGTGTATTTACGTATGATGTTGCTCCACGTCCTGAAAAAATCAATTTACAACAAGGAACGGATCTTTATATGTTCAGTAGTGCCACACCAGAAGAACGGACAGCAGCATTTTTATATATGAAATTCTTATCAGAGCCAGAAAACCAGTTGTATTGGGCAACCATGACTGGCTATATGCCAACGATCGAATCAGTATTAGAAAGTGATGACTACAAAAATTCATCTGAAACAAAAGTACCACGACAGTTAGAGGGTGCAACTAAAGAATTGTTCTCGATTCCAGTTGTGGAGAATAGTGACAATGCGTTCAATGAAATGCGTACGATCATGGAAAATATATTAGCTAATACGAATCAAGATACAGATCAATTGATCTCAGATTCAGTACCCCAGTTAGAAGACGCTTGGAATCAATAAAAACGACTGAGAGGATGAGATAATGGAAGTGACAATCCTTGCAACAAGTGACATGCACGGTTACATTCTGCCGACGAATTATGCCAGTGACTTAGAACAACCATTTGGCGTGGCGAAAGTAGCCGGAAAACTGAAGGAATTAAGACAGGCAGTAAGCGGTCCGGTATTCATGATTGAGAACGGTGACTTTATCCAAGGGTCGCCACTTAGTTATTTTGTTGCAAAACAATCGGAGTATTCTGTCTCGACGTTAACGAAGCTTCTAAACGGCATGAACTATGATGTTGGTGTGTTAGGCAATCATGAATTCAATTATGGCTGGTCCTATTTGAATGAAGCAATCCAATCCTATGATTTCCCAATAGTCGTGGCCAATATGTTGAGGAAGAATCAACAGGAATCAGTTTTACCTCCGTATCAGATCATTGAGAAACAAGGGATCAAAGTGGCTGTTTTGGGACTCGTGACTCAGTATATCCCCAACTGGGAAAACCCTGAAACAATCAAGGATCTTCATTTTATGTCGGCTGTTGAAACCGCCAAAAAATACGTGCCTTTATTACGTGAGTTAGCAGACTTAGTCGTCGTCGCATACCATGGCGGTTTTGAAAAAGATTTAACAACAAACGAGCCGACTGAAGCATTGACCGGTGAAAATGAAGCCAGTCGGTTGTTACAAGAAGTGCCTGGGATCGATGCGTTAGTCACAGGGCATCAACATCGTGAGCTTGCTGAAATCGTCAATGGGGTACCTGTGATCCAGCCAGGGTATCGTGGGGCTTTTGTAGGAGCAATCCAACTAACTGTCAAAAAACAAGACAACAAGTTTGTCGTCTTGGATCACTCGTGTAAACTTTATCCAACGAAAGAAGGTTCTCCAGATCCTACAATCCTTAAACAAATTGAACCGGTTTCTAAAGCATTAGATATGTGGCTAGACCAACCAGTGGGAGAAGTGCTGGGCAATCTACGGATTGTTGATCCTATGGCAGCAAGAGTCAATGAGCATCCGTATATTGAACTGATCAATCGAATACAGATGGATGCAACTGGAGCAGAGATTTCAGGTACAGCCTTATTCAATAATGAAGTGACGGGATTCCCACAATCTGTCAGCATGCGTCATATTCTTACGAATTATATTTACCCGAATACTCTGGCTGTTGTACGTGTGACTGGACAAGAACTGAAAGCAGCGCTCGAACAAACAGCTGGTTACTTAATGGCAACCGATGAAGGAATTACGTTTGACCCAAAGTATATCCAGCCCAAGCCTCAATATTATAACTATGATATGTATGAAGGTATAAATTACACGATTGATTTAAATCAACCAATAGGTCATCGTGTGACACGCTTTGAAAAAGCAGGAGAGCCAATTCCCTTAGATAAACCACTAGAAGTGGTGATCAATCAATATCGGGCAGTTGGTGGTGGGAATTATAAGATGTTTTCAGCGGAGAAGATCGTAAAAGAATATCCAATCGATATGACCGAATTGATTGCCGACTATCTCAAACGAAAAAAAGTGATTGATGCAAAGGTGAATCATAATTTCAACGTGATCGGCAAATAAAAATATTAGTATGAAAATCTCCCTCGAATGTGTGCACATCGCATTTGAGGGAGATTTTTCAGTGCTTATATTTATTTTATGATTGAGTCAGTTGTGCCAATATCTTAGTATATCCAAGTTCTCTAGCATAATCTTCCGCAGTTTTTCCTTGATTGTCACGTAATGTTTTGTTTGCGCCATGATTCAACAGTTCTTTAACGATTTGTTGATAGATTTCAGACCCATCTCGTAAAGCAACTGCTTCAATCAACGCGGTATAACCATAATTATTTTGATGGTCGATGTCCACACGTGCGTCGGTTAATAGAAGTTTCACATTATCTAAATGGCCTTTTTCAGCTGCTGGAATCAAGGAATTACCGCCAAAACGATTGACAATTGCTTGATTTGGTTCACGATGTTCCAACATATAAGATAGAATCTCTGTTTTTCCTTGTGCGCCAGCGTAAAGGTAAGGGCTGTCTTGGATCGTATCCTGGATGTCGATCGACGCACCATGATCGATCAGAAGTTTGGCGATTTCAACAAAATCATGATGGGTGGCAATCAGTAAAGGTGTCTCACCTTTGTCATTTTGTTCATCGATTGAATACTCTGTTTTTAGAATATCCTCAACTTTCTTTCGATCGTTGTCTTCAACTGCGGCTAATAAACTGCCAGATGGGTAACTCATAAGCGATTCCTCCGTTTCTTCAATTAAATGATCGGTTTGTTCAGTGGTTGTTTGCTCGATAGTAGAAGTGGTCCTTTTCGTTTGATCAGGAACGGTCATCGGCTGTGGCTCTTCACAACCCGTTAATGAAAACAATAAAACTGCAAAGGGTAAGATCAGCCAAGTGCTCATACATACACCCCCCTTTGTATAATCATATGATGAAGCAATTGATACCGCAAATGAATGAACTTACACCAGCAAAAGAGGAAGGGGATAGATGTTATTATAGCTAGAGTTATAGTTTTTTTCACAAATAAGAAATAACGAAAATTGAATCATTCAAACTTTGCTAATTTATAATAAAAAAATTAATAATAGAAACAAGTAATATTTTTTTGGAATATCTATTACTAAAATACGTCCATAAAATCTTGTTTATACAACATTTTGTACGGTTTTTAACAATTTTTTTGTAATTTATTATTACCTTGCTTGCGGTAATAACCGGTTAGATTTAATCATATTTGTCTGTTATTCTTAATTTAAGATAACAAAAGCAAATACATAATAGAATTTTTTTGAAAAATCTGGAGTTATCTATATTAATCGTTAATTATGGAGGGAAACATGAAAAAACAAATTTTAGGAACCATTTTATGCTCAAGTATTTTATTTGGAGCAAGCTTAGCAATTGGTGGGAATGAAGCATCTGCACATGGATATGTACAGTCTCCTATCAGTCGTGGGTATCAAGGACATTTAGACAGAAATTCAAACTGGACTGCTGCTTTTCAAAAATATGGGGCTGTTATCAACGAACCTCAATCTTTAGAAGCATTAAAAGGATACCCACAAGCTGGACCAGCCGATGGACAAATTGCATCAGCAGGTGGTTCGCTTGGTGATTTCAATCTTGATCAACAAACCTCAACTTTATGGACAAAACAAGGAATCAACCAAGGTGCGAATTTATTTACATGGCGCTATACTGTCGGACATGCGACGACAAAATGGCATTATTATATGACGAAAGCTGACTGGAACCCAAATGATAAATTGGAACGTTCTGATTTTGAATTGATCGGTACAATCAACCATAATGGAACACCAGCATCAACGACACCACACGCAATCAACGTCCCAAGTGATCGTTTAGGTTACCATGTGATTTTAGCTGTTTGGGATGTAGCGGACACAGCTAATGCATTCTATAACGTGATTGACGTGGATGTAAAAGGTGATTCAGCTATTCCTGTGAAACCTCAAGCTCCTCAAAATGTACGTGCTGAAAATGTGACTGCTTCTTCTGTAGAATTAGCATGGAATGGACAAGCAAATACTGTATCATATAACGTTTACCGTGACGGTGAATTAGTTGGCAATACAAATGATCCAGAATTTAAAGATGCAGGACTAAATGAAGAAACAACCTACAACTATGAGATCGAAGCAGTTAGCCAAACTGGATTGACATCTGACAAAACAACGATTTCAGTAACAACTAGAGCGACAACTGCGGAAGAAAAACCAACTGCTCCTAAAAACTTACATTCAATGGGTGAAACGACTTCAAGCGTATCATTGATGTGGGGAGCTTCAACACATACACAAGGAATCAAACAATATGATATTTATCGTAATGGTCAGTTAGTGGCTTCAACACCATCTACGAGTTACACAGATGAGAACTTAGCATCTGGTACAACCTATTCATACGTGGTACGTGCAATCAGTACTACAGACGAAGTTTCAGACGCAAGTAACACTCTATTAGTGACAACGAAACAAGATGAAACAATCGAAGGTGTCCGTGAATGGAGATTAGGTTCTATGTCTTCACCGGAACTTTATACTGCAAACGAAGAAGTAAGCTTCCAAGGACGAGTATACACAACCCTTGTAACACATTTTAACTTTGGTGATGTAACATGGTCTCCAAATCAAGCGCCGACATTATTCCGCTTGAAATAATCAAACTCACACTCAGTGCATCTAACTGCACTGGGTGTTTTTGTATCAAAAAAGATAGTAGTAAGAACGTTTAGTTGACAATGCTTTAGATTGTTCGATACCATGATTATCATCAGAAATGGTCATTCAACCAGAAAGTAGGAAAAGAAATGTTCAAACGAGTACCTTCAGACTTAACAGAAAGAGAAAATTATAAACTATTGATCGGTTCAGTTATCCCCCGTCCGGTGGCAGTGGTTGCAACAAGATCTTCACAAGGAGTGACCAATGTAGCACCATTTAGTTACTTCAATATTGTTAGTTCAAATCCACCGATTCTTTCTTTAGCTATCCAAAGAAAAAATGGGGAGTGGAAAGATACGGCAAAACATCTTATCGATACAAAAGAAGCAGTGATCCATGTTCTAGACGAAAGAATTCTGGTAGATGCTAATCAGACAGCTGCTAGCTTATCGAGCGAAGAAAGTGAATTGACGTTGACTTCTTTCACTACTTCCGAATCAGATACTATCAGCGTCCCAAGGATCAATGAAGCAAGTATTGCCTTTGAAACGACACTATACCAACACGTGCCGATCAAAAAAAAACAAGAAACGACCGCTGATTTATTTTTACTGCAAATTTCTACTTATCAAATAAGTGAAGCTGTTTATGATGAACAAACAGGCTATATTGATCCGAAACAGTTACAACCAATCAGCCGCTTAGCAGGAAACGACTACGGCAAGTTAGGTGAGATCATTCGCTTGTTACGTCCGGAATAAATGTACGTCGATAACGCAGTTTTTTCTAACGTAAAAATGATTTATGGATCAAATGATATCCTCATATTTATTAAATAAAGTTTAATTTAGTTATTTTATTCTTTATTTTATTGATTATCGATGCGAAGAGGAATATGATAAATTTTGTGAAAATCAAATAAGTACTAACCTTGTTAGGTGAGGCTCCTATACAAACATAGGCTATTGCCCAGAAACGTCGAAAGACGCCAATGGGTCAAACAGGAATTGTCGGATTAAGGCTTTTTCCAATAGCTAAGAATACGTTCTTTACGTTGTATAGTGCTAAAACTCGGACGATGAGATGATGCTAGGTCAGAAATCTTGTTCGAAAAGGTTTCTGACCTTTTCTTATGCTTTCTTTCCCTTTTTTGCTCGCCTTGCCTAACTTGTGTCTGGAGAAGAAAGGGGATGCGCTGGAACAAGCTATTTGATTTTATCAACAGAGGTATTCATATCACTACAAAGAATGCTGCACGAAATAAACCAGATAGACAAACAAAAAAGGTCGACGAGTTGCAGCTCAATCGACCTAAAGACATGAAAGAGAATAAACTCTTTACTTGACTCATCATAATAGACAAAGCTACTCGTTTCAAGTAGAAGAGTTTGAAAGGAAGGGTCAACTGAATGAAACCATTTCAAAAAATCGTATTAAGTATCTTGTTAGTACTTGCAATGGTCATTGGCTTTTTTTCTTTTGAATTTATTCAAGGGTTCTCATCAGTGAAACAATCTGCAACAGTTGAGAAAGTCAATGCACAAGATGTCCCATCGATCATCAATGTGGCATTGATCGGTTCTGATGCACGATCAAAAGAAGAAAATGGCCGTTCAGATTCTTTGATGGTCGCCCAATATGATCAAAAGACCAAACAAGCCAAATTGATTTCTATCATGAGAGATTCTTACGTCTCTATTCCTGGTTATGGAATGAATAAGATCAACGCTGCCTATTCTTATGGTGGTATCGACTTATTGAACCAAACCTTACAAGAAAATTTCAAGTTGGAGACCCCTTATTATGCAAGTATTACGTTTCAAGATTTTATTGATTGTATCGATGAATTATTTCCAGATGGCGTAACGATCGATGCAGAAAAAGATTTAGATTTAGATGGGGTAGCTATCAAAAAAGGAAAGCAAACGATGGACGGAAATACCTTGCTACAATATGCTCGTTTTCGTGAAGATGAAGAAGGTGATTTTGGACGTATCCGTAGACAACAACAAGTTGTTGAAGCGGTAGCCAGTCAATTGAAAGATGTCACATCGATCATCAAATTACCTAAGGCGATTGGTAAACTTTTAGGTAGTATCCAAACAAATCTACCGGAAAGTGTTCTGTTAGATTGTGGGTTAGATTTCCTAAATGACGAGAAGAAAATCGATACACTATCCGTGCCCGTTGATAAAAGTTGGGACTTCAATGATAATACACCAGCTGGTAGTGTCTTGGAAATCGACTTAACTAAAAATCAACAAGCGATACACGAGTTTTTAGATAAATAACTAAATGACTATATTGATAGAGATCGAGGCATAAGTGTTTAGCCTCAATAAATAAGGCACCATCCACGAAAATTGTTCCTCAAATTTTTATGGATGGTGCCTTATTTCCTATGAAGTTACATCTGTCCCCACCGTTTATTCGATTTTTGCAAATGCGAGAGGGCAAATGTCACACTCACTATTTTTGATTAAAATAAAGTTAATATAAGAACAGTACTGATTAAGAATCATTTGGGCTGCTATTCTATTTCCCCTTCCATGTGTTAGAATATCTTTGATTCGTACTTTTAATAAAGAGAGGTATTCAAAACATGAAGAGGAGTGACAGACAAAAGAAAAAATCGACTGGCATCTATACTGGAGCGGGAATCGTCGTCTTGCTTGCAGCAGCTGGTGGTGGCTTCTTTTATTATCAACACGTTCAGGAACAACAAGCAGTAAAAGCTGGAAAACAAACGATTGAAGGATTTATTGACTCCCTGAATCAGGAAAATTATGAAGAAGCGGTAAAATCACTTCAAGTAGAAAACGGTAGTGATCTTACTGAACAAGATATTTTAGAGAAATATCAAAATATTTATGGTGCAGCAGAAATCAGAGGGATCAAACTCTCAAACTTATCCGTGACGAAAAAAGAGAATGATACGTATGAATTTACGTATAAAGCTAAAATGAATACAACGCTAGGTGAATTGAAAGACTTAGCATACGAAGGAACTTTGTCGCAAGAAGGAGATCAAACCAAAATCAATTGGCAACCAAATTTGATTTTTCCGCAAATGGAAGGGCAAGATAAAGTCAGCTTAAGCACAGACATAGCGGCTCGCGGTGAAATCTTGGACCGCAATAAACAGCCCTTAGCCACGACCGGAAAATTAAAACAATTAGGTGTCGTACCTGCAAAATTAGGTGAGGGTGAGGAAAAAACAACAAATATCAAAGCAATCGCTGAAGCCTTCGATTTGACTGAAGCTAGTATTGAACAGGCGATTTCTCAAGGTTGGGTCCAACCGGATTACTTTGTTCCTTTAAAAATCATTGAAGGAGAAACACCAGAACTTCCAAGTGGAGCAACGATCCAAGAAGTTGACGGTCGTTATTATCCACTAGGGGAAGCCGCTGCCCAATTGATTGGCTACGTAGGAGATATCACCGCAGAAGACATTGAGAAAAATCCTGAGTTGAGTAGCACAGGAAAAATCGGGCGTTCAGGCTTAGAAATGGCTTACGACAAAGAATTAAGAGGTACGAACGGCGGGAAATTAAGTGTCACAGATGAAGAAGGAAATGAAAAAGCGGTCTTGCTCCAACATGAAGTAAAAAATGGACAGGATATCCAGTTGACGATCGATGCTAATGCGCAAAAAACGGCATTCGATAGCTTAGATGGAAAACCAGGTTCTACTTTGGCGACAGCCCCTAAAACTGGAGATTTGTTGGCCCTTGTCAGTTCACCTAGTTACGACCCAAATAAGATGACGAACGGTATTTCCCAAGATGATTACAAAGCATATGAAGAAGACCCCAATCGTCCATTTATCAGTCGTTTTGCGACAGGTTATGCGCCGGGTTCAACATTTAAAATGATCACCGCAGCCATCGGCTTAGATAATGGGACATTGAATCCAGATGAAATATTAACGATCAATGGATTGAAGTGGCAAAAAGATAGCTCTTGGGGTTCTTACCAAGTGACACGTGTCAGTGATGTACCACAAGTGAACTTGAAAAATGCTTTAGTTTATTCTGATAATATCTATATGGCACAAGAAACATTGAAAATGGGGGAAGAAGCCTTTAGAAAAGGACTGAATCAATTCATTTTCGGTGAAGAGCTAGATTTACCGATCCAAATGGATCCTGCGCAAATCTCAAATGAAGACTCATTCAATTCGGAGATTCTGTTGGCAGATACTGGCTATGGTCAGGGACAATTGTTGATCAACCCGATCCAACAAGCTGCGATGTATAGTGTTTTTGCAAATAATGGCAGTTTAGTTTATCCACGATTAGTCATGGATCAGGAAACAAAAGATAAGAAAAATGTGATTAGTGAATCGAGTGTTCAAACGATTTTGCCAGATCTAATCGATGTCGTCCAAGACCCTAATGGAACTGCACACTCTTTAGCTGCTCTAGGCATTCCGCTTGCCGCAAAAACAGGAACAGCTGAAATCAAAGAAAAGCAGGATGAAAAAGGACAAGAAAACAGTTTCCTGTATGCAATCAATCCTGAAACAAATGGCTACTTAGTGATCAGCATGTTAGAAAACAGAGAAGAAGGCGATTCTGCTACTAATCGAGCGCCTGCTTTATTGCAGTATTTGAATCAAACTTACCAATAAATACAGAGTTTGAAATCGGATACAAAATAATTAGTTTTTTCTCTCTTGCAGTGATACACTAGTCTATAGAAACGAGTGTAAATAACAAGAGGAGGAGATAAGATGACTGATGTTCCAAAAGCAGTAAAAGCGGAAATGGCTGCAAGCATGTTGAAGATTAAATTTGATAATGGGGAAACGAGATATTTAAAATCACATTTAGCAAAAGAACATGCAGAAGCTTTTTCGATGAAAAATGGCAAAAGAAAGAATAGTTTATTGGCTTCACAAACAACCTGGGTAGGATCGACTATTGAAATTCAACCAGATGGCACTCTTGTTCTGAATGAAAATGATTATTACTCGCCAGAAGAGTTATGGAACGAGAGCAAAGAGCATATTATTTGATCAAAAATAGAGCCTTTCTATTAGATTCGAGAAATCTAATAGAAAGGCTCTATTTATCTGAGAACGAATCACCCATGATACACTTTTCTAGTAAAGTATTTAAGAATCAATGGAGAGATCAAGGTACTTAATAAGATCACGATCACAAGTGGAGAATAATATTTTGCTTCAATCAATTGGCTTTGTTGTCCAATTTGCAAGATGATCAACGCCATTTCACCACGTGAGATCATACCAGCTCCTACCATAAAGGCACTATTCGTTGAAAAGCCGGCTACTTTTGCACCTAGATAACCACCACCAAGTTTAGTCAAGACTGCAACAGTTGTTAGGATCAAGATAAAAATCAATTGTTCTCCAAAGTTAGAGAAATCGACTTCTAGTCCAACACTGACAAAAAAGACTGGGATAAATACGGCATAACCTAATGCCTCGACATTATGATACACTTCTTCTTTGACCGATGTTTGACTTACCGCGATCCCTGCAAAAAATGCACCAATGACTGAACTTAGTCCAATCAAATCAGCAATGTAGGACATACCTAGACATAAAACCAAGGAAACAATGATAATCGCAGAGTTAGCATAGATTTTTCCAGCTAGTGACATCAAAAATGGGGCAATCCATTTGACTAATAAAAATATAAAAATAAAGTAAATCACTTGCTCCAATAAAAGAAGCGGTAAAGGGAGGCTGCTGCCAGATTCTCCCGTCAAAAATGATAAGCTGAAACTTAGCACCAACACGACAAGAATGTCATCAACTACTGAAGCGCCTAAGATAGTCGAACCTTCTTTTGTATTGACTACATGAAGTTCTTTCAATACCTCAACAGAGATACTTACAGAAGTTGCTGCGAGGATGATTCCAAAGAAGATAGCTTCATTCCTAGTCACTTGGAAAATTTCACCTGTCAACCAACCAAATAATACGGGGAGTATGATCCCTAATAAAGCAACGAACATTCCTGGACGAAAGTATTTTTTCAAAAGAGAAAGATCGCTTTCCAGTCCAGCTAAAAACATCAATAAAATGACACCAATTTCTGAAAAATCGTGGACGAGAATATTAGGATGCACCCATCCCAGGCCGGCACCACCAAGCAAGACGCCAACGAGTAGTTGACCGATCACCGCAGGTACACCAAACCTCCTTGAAAGGTGAGAGCCAATGGTTGTCGCTAGCAAGATCAAACAGAGAATACCTATAAATTCCATTCTTTTCATCCTTCCTTTCTCAAAAAAGAATTTATTTTATTCGTGTCAAATGACCTCCTAAACAGGATAACATAAATAACGTTATTTATGTAGTATCGTCCATTGTGTGGATTTATGAAAACGTACAACAAAAAAGGCCAGGCAATTAAGCCCAACCTCGAATTTAAATAACTAATCAATTAACATACATATTTCTTACTTTAAAGTAGTTGATGATTTCAGAAATCCCCATAAAGATCAAGATACCGCCAAAGATTTGGAAAAGCACCATTAAGCTTTGGAATGGATTAAATAGTAAAATCAATCCGCCAATCAGCAAAATCACGCTGTATAATGACCATCCTTTTGATTTTGTATTCAAACTGATGAACAATTGAAATGCGCCATTTGCTAAAATCATCAAGCCTAAAAGAATTGGCAAGATCGAAACGATTGCTGAAGCAAATAAGAACACGATCAGTCCGAAAATCAGAAAAGCAATTGCACTGAAAAGTCCAAATCCCCAAACACCTGTTTTTTGCTTGTTTTTATAGGCTTCAAATAAATTGATCAGTCCTAATAAAACAAAATAAGCTGTGATAAGATAGCCGACAAAATTAAATACGGCAGTTGGGTTGATGACTATGGCGATACCAGCAATGATATAAATAGCTGCTCGTAAAATAGCATGTCTTTGAAAATTACTTCGAATAAGTTCATACATTATTATAACCTCCTTTTTTTTATTTTAACGGTTATTGATGTATAAACCAACTAATAACTAGTAATCCCATTATTTTCTAAGGATTTTTTCCATTTTCTTTCCTTTGGCTAACTCATCGATCAACTTATCCAAATAACGAATTTCTTGCATCAATGGCTCTTCAATATTTTCTACTCTAACACCACAAATGACGCCAGTGATCAATTTTCGGTCAGGATTCAATCTCGGTGCCTCAGCAAAGAAAGTTTTGAAGTCCTTTTCCAGTTTGATCTGTTCTTCTAATTTAGTTTGTTCATAGCCGGTCAACCAATAAATGATTTGGTTAACTTCCTCTTTTGTACGATTTTTTCGTTCTGCTTTTTTTAGATAAAGAGGATAGACAGAAGAAAAAGGCATAGTAAAAATTCGATGTTCAGTCATAAAGAAGCTCCTTTTTTCATTATTATATAATGAACTGTTCAAAAAGAATAGCTATAGTGTCAAGTCTCATGAAAGTTCAGTGAACAAGGGGATAGATAGTAAGAATGCTACATGATACTAATTGTATCTGTGAAGATCAATCAAAATCAGCGTAGTCACGTTCTTGTTTGATCTCAAAAATAAAGGTAGCTAACTGAGCAATCATCTTTTTCCAATCATCTGGACGAACGATGCCGTTTAACAAATAAATCTTTTTGATACTCTCAGGTAGCTGGTTTAGCGGGCAATCACTAATGACGATATCGCATTGTTCCATATAGTAACGTTGGATGACGATTGCCTCTTTTGAAAAAATTTGTTCGATTTTAACAATTAAATCTTTACTGATATAAAAGTCTTTCGTATGATTCACACCGATGATGATCGGTGGTTGCTTTTTGAAACGGTCGTAGAAATGGAGTAATTCTTCGATTACCCATGAAATATTTTCTTTTTCTAGAAAATCTGGTAAGTAATGCCAATTTTCTTGCCGGAAATTCTCATAAAATTCAGCTACGACTGTTTTTAAGTGTTCATAGTTTTTCTGATCTTTATAAAGTAAGAAAGTCGGTAAAGGCGTATTTGGCTGTTCGCTATCCAAAAAGGTATTGTGAAGTTTATTGATCGTAAAGGACAGTGCATATAACTTTTTTTGTTTTTCAGGTAGCTCTAAAGCGAAACGCTGACTGAATGCTTCAACTAATTTCTTGGAATAAATCAAATAAGGAAAATCGATCGCTAACAGTCTTTGATAGTGCGTCAAACTTTGCTCTTCACTATCCAATTGAGAAATCGTTAGGCGTGCTAATAAATTGAGTATGATTCTTTGTTCCCGACAAATCGGTAAATCAGGATTTAAAATATCCACATCAGGTTCAATCAAAAGATCAATATACTTAAACTGACTTAATTCTTTTTGAACATTTTCTAAAGAAGTCATAGGAAAATTGTCCTGGCAAAGTTTTAAGAGAAGATACAACTTATCCAAGACGCCACCATTCATCCCATCCAATAACTCTTTCTTGAAGAAGACATGGAGTGTGTAATCGATTTTTTTTGGCTCTTCCTTGTGATAGGGAAGGGACGTATTAGCAAAAATAGTCCAATAAACATCTAGAAAACAATATTGGATTTGAACTTCACTACCAGTGATTATTTTTTTTCCTTTACTTGAAAACTTGAAGGAGATTCCATATAAAGCTAAAAATTGGTTGATTGCTTTCATTTTAGAATAGAGATATGAAGGACTGTAATTTGTCATTTGGCTGATCGTGACCATTGAGTTGACTTTTTGTCGAAGTAAGGCAGCGATGATTTGAAAATTAGTTGATTCAAAACAATATTTACCAAATAATTCATAATAACACTTCGCAACGTCAGCATCGTTCAAAGAAATTTTGACAAACTTTTTGTTTTTCACTACTTCAAGATTATTTATGCCCAAAGCATGGAAGTCCTGTTCGATTTCATGAAGATATAAAAGAAAATTTGAATCAGACATCTTAAAATGGTCCGCTAGATAGTGCGTGGTGATAAAGAACTGATGCTCTGTTAAAAAAAGAAAAATCTCAAGCTTTGTTACATTTTTCTTCTTTAATAAAAACTTTTTGATTGCTTCTTGTGTTTGCATTGAAATTCCTCCGGTTGAAAATTTTACTGAAAATTTCTTTATTTTCAACAAAAAAACAGTAAATCTTCCGTATCAATCTATATTATCTTATGTTTAACATGATAATGATATTAAATAGGAGGAATTCTCATGAAATATTTAAGTCTTCTCTTTGCTTCAGTTTTACTGAGTAGTGTTTCTGTACCAGTCGAAGCTGCACAGACAGATGAACAACCTAGCAATGATGTTGCTCAACTAGCTTCTCATTCCGTCTGGGCAAATGTGAATCAAATCAAATTTTTAGAAGAACATGTTTCAGCAAACTCTGGTATTATGAGACTTAAACTAGGAGAGACGATCACGGTGAAGGCACTGGTGACTTATTCAGGGGATATCCAACCGATTTTACAGTCTGTTGTCCGATTTGAAAACGTTGATCCAGCCTTGAAGATCGAACACGATCCAGCTTCACTTGTATTCCACAACAAACTAGCAACTTTTACGTTTAATATTACACTGACACAACCAATCAATAGACCTGCTTTGTTTACCGTAAAAGTAGCAGATGGTCAACCTGAGGACAGTCATCATTTGACACCATATAGTCAACGTCAAACCGTTGAACAAAAAGCTGGAGGAACAGGGGGCGTGACTGAGCCAGATCCTAATCCAGATCCTAATCCAGATCCTAATCCAAATCCTAATCCAGATCCTAATCCAGATCCTAATCCAGATCCTAATCCAGATCCTAATCCAGATCCTAATCCTAAACCGGATAATCCAGATGAAAACCCAGACGAGACACCGGATAATCCAGATGAAAATCCAGATGTGACACCGGACAATCCGGACGAGAACCCAGATGTGACGCCAGATAATCCGGATGAAAATCCCAATGTGACACCGGATAATCCAGATGAAAATCCAGATGAGACACCGGATAATCCGGATGAAAATCCCGATGTGACGCCAGATAATCCGGATGGAAATCCTGATGTGACACCAGATAATCCGGACGAGAACCCAGTTGTGACGCCAGATAATCCGGATGAAAATCCCGATGTGACGCCAGATAATCCGGATGGAAATCCCGATGTGACACCGGATAATCCAGATGAGAATCCAGATGCAAAACCGGATAAACCAGAGGGGAACAATGGAAACTATGAAGGAGATAACGAGGAAGATGGAAATGGTGGACATGGTGGTGAAGAAGTGATTAAACCACAAATCCACCCTGAAGGCAGCAATCCAACGATCACAATACCTGAGCAAGTAAAACCATTGTCTCAAATTCGAAAACAATCAATTCCATCTGTTGGTACGACAGATGTACTGGTAAATAAAAAATCGTCTGAAAATGCGAAAGAAATTCTACCAATGACAAAAATAGCTCACTCTTCAAATCAAGCAGCTAATGATAAAAATTCTTCAACAGCAACAGAGGAAGCAACGAAGCAATTACCTAAAACGGGCGAGCACAATCGCTTCTTTACATGGATGTTTGGTCTGCTGATCACAGGAATGAGTATGGTTACTTTTAGAAAAATCAACTAATGATTGTAATAGGTAAAAAACGCCTTGAAACGGAATGTTTCAAGGCATTTTTGCGTAGAAAATGATTAATAATCAGTTAACATAGTGGACTTGTTCTTCTTCAATCAATGGATAGGTAAGTAATTCTGTACTATCTAAATCTTCTTTCGTCATATCGACTGCATTAATTTGGCTATTTGTGTAAGTCGTGTAGTAATAGATTCCTTTATCCACATTGCAACAAGAAGAATAGATCGTATACTCAAATTGACCATTCCCAACGTCACATAGTCCTTTTTGTTGTTCGACCGATTTTAGGATATGGAAGAATTGACTAACGCTTTCCTGTTCAGTCGTTGCTTTGACAGAATTTAATTTTGTAAATGCAACTTTGACAAAACGAGAAGCAGATGATAAATCTCCAGGTAAACCTAATCCGCCCATACCGCGAGAATAGACCGATAAATCAAGTTCATCGGAGAAATGATTTTTAAGGGTAGTCGGTGAGACTGACCGATAGTTGTTCAAATTAAATAATTGATAGTCAAAGGTTGGATTATTTGTTAGTACACCGATTGGATTATCATAAATTTTTAATCCTTCGGCAACTGATTCAATAACAATCGATGTTTTTTGATCTGCTAATATCCAATGAAGAGGAGATAACGGTAGTTCTTCACTGAAATTGATGTTGACTAAATTGATATCCGCTAATAACGTACGAGCTTCTTCCACGTTTTTACATTGACTCAATATCCAAGGAATAAATTCAAATGGTGTGATATTGGTCTTTTCGGCATCTTCGTCAAAAAAATGGGCATTTCCAGGGAAATTCAAACCAGCCATACTCAAACCTTTTTCATTTGTTGCATCATAATAGAGGGGGTAGTTATCTACAACTGCTGCCATACCGATGATCGCATAGTGAGACTCTTGTTTTGGTGCTTTCCGATAAACAAAAGGAAAATTTCTTGGAGTGATCGTCACCTGTTCATTATAAGAAATCTCTAAATCCAAATTCCGTCCAAAATAATGATCGTTTGTTGTGTAAGTAATAGATGTACACATTATAATAACCTCCTTTGTTTAATTCTATATTAAGACGATAAAGGAAAAATTACTAATAAAATGATTCTCTTTTCTTATAAACTGGTCAATCAAGCGAAAAAAACTCGGTAATGTGATTACCGAGCGTGTTGTTCTTTATTAAAATTTTTAAGCATTTTTTTAGTCAAGTAAAGTAGCATAGATAATTCTTCTTCATCTAAAGGTAAAAAATCAAGGATCTTTTCTGGAATGTCTTTTGCTTGTTCTTGCAACAAAAGTCCTTGTTCAGTTAGAGATAGGATAGATACTCGTTCATCTGAATCATCTCTTTTACGAGTGATATACTGCTTACTAGTTAATTTCTTTATTACGGGAGTCAAAGTTCCTGAATCCAAACACAAGATCTTTCCTAATTCCTTCATGGTGATTTGTTTTCTCTCCCATAAAACAAGTAAAACAAGATACTGCGTATAAGTAAGATCCAGTGGCTTCAACAAGGGCGTATAGTAACGAGTAATTTCTTTAGAGGTGGCATATAAAGGAAAGCATAATTGATTTTTTAGTAATAACTCCTCCAAATAGACCACCTCCTAATGTGCTACTTTATAGCATACTTGTTTTTTCTAAAAAAATCTAGTTCTCTACGGCTGTCAAAGTAACTTCAATATTGCCAGCTGTTGCTTTTGAATAAGGACAAACTTTATGTGCAGCTTCTAGTAATTCTTGTGTTTCTTCGATTGATAAACCTTCAACTGAACCTTCGATCTCAACGCCTAACACAAAACTCATTTCACTTTCTGCATATAGAGACACTTGAGCGCTGATTGTTGATGCACCGTCAATATTTTTTTGTGTTTTGATCAAGTCTAATGCGCTATTGAAACATGCACTAAAGCCAGCGGCAAACAATTGTTCCGGATTTGTTGCATCTTCTACACGTTTACCTGGAGCTGCAATGTTAAGCTCGAATGAGTGATCTGGACTGTGTACTTCCCCAGAACGTCCGCCAGTATTGATCATTTTTGTTGAATACATTTTTTTCATTAAAAATCACTCCTCTTTTTATATTTGATACAATTAGATTGTACACAATTTAATTAGGTAGAGCAACTAACTTGCTTTGAAAAAAAGTCTACTCTTGTTTTTTATTCATAAACCAAGAGTAGACTTTTTTATAGGAATAGGCCGTTCATTTTAATTGTGACATCATTCGATTGGATGGTACGTAAATCCGCTACCCATGACTTCTGCTACACTATTGACGATGACAAAAGCATTCGGATCGATTTCTTCAATTATCGGTTTGACTTTAGAAAATTCTTGGTCAGTTACAACCATCAACAACACTTCTTTTGATAGATTACTATAACCGCCTCTAGCTTCTAGGATCGTGAACCCACGTCCAATCTCCTGACTTAAACGTGTATGGATTTCTAAAAGATGATTCTCGCTTAGAACCATGATCGATTTTTGACGATTTGTTCCTGTTTCAATGTAATTCATCACGATGGATGTAATTACGATCGACAGAATCGCATAGAGAAATTCATCAAATCCAAAAACAAATAAGGTTAAGGAAACAACGACAGCATCGGTCATCAAAAGTCCAATGGAAGTACTTAAATTGAAGTATTTTTTGAAGATAAGGGGAGGAATCGTGGTACCGCCACTAGATGAATTATTTTTGTATAAGATAGCTACACCCAAAGCAAAGATCGCACTACCGAAAATGACTGATAAGAGACGATCAGGCGTGATCATATACTCTGGGACGATCTCAATGATCGCTGGGAAGACTAAACTACCAAATAATACTTTAAAGAAAGGTTTCTTGCCTAAAAAAATCAAGGCCAAGATCAACATGATGATATTCAAAACTAGTATAACTGTTGCTCGGTTCAAACCTAAAGCTGACTCAAGTAAAATACCAAGTCCACTTACACCACCAGCTGCAATATGATGCGGACCTAAAAACATGTTGATACTGATAGCTAAAATAGTTAAAGCAAATACTATTTTAATGTATGTCCAAATTATATTTCTACCGTGTTTCATTTATCCACTTCCTACTATACATTTATTTCCAACTATTCTCATTATACATTAATTTTGTATAAAAGTTAACAAAGTTGAAAAAGAAAGTTAGATAAACCTAAATTTATAAAGAATAGTTAAAAGATATAATAGGTCGAAATGGTGAATACCATTATATAAAAAAATATGAAATGGAACAAAGAATGAGATTTTTAGAGCTGGCTCAATCTTTTTTTTATCTTCCTTATAAGAGTTAATTGACCAGCAAAGTGCATTGGCCAGTGGCGATTTTCAAATCATTATCTAAATAAACCGTTGCCTGCCAAAAGTGAATAGTTTTCCCGACTTTCTCAGGATGTGCGACCACTTTCAAGGTACCTGTAGAGGCTTTATTTAAATGTTGGACTTGCAGATCGATACCTACAGCAAAGTTGGGGGCTTGTAAATATTCGTTAGCCCCAATGCTACAAGCCGTTTCGATCAATACAGCATTGATTCCTCCATGCAAATAGCCATAAGGTTGATGATGCTTTTCTTCAATTGCTAAAGTCAATTGGACTTCTTTTGAACTGACGGATAATATTCCGATTCCAAGATATTGTAATAGATCCATAGGTATGCTCCAATCTTGTTTTTTTTAGTATAACAGAAATTCTAAATTTATTTTAAGATACTCAAACGTTTTCTTTTTTCTTGTGTATAATAAATCTAATGAATTTTAGGAGGAGATAGAAATGAGAGAATGGAAAACAATCAAGGAATACGATGAGATCCTATTTGAACAATATGGGAAGATTGCTAAGATAACAATCAATCGCCCAGAGGTCCATAATGCTTTTACACCAAAAACAGTCTTTGAGATGATTGAAGCTTTTACAATCAGTCGTGATCGTCAAGATATCGGTGTTATCATTTTGACAGGAGCTGGTGACAAAGCATTCTGTTCAGGTGGTGATCAGAAAGTTCGAGGAAATGGTGGGTATGTTGGTGAAGACCAAATTCCGCGTCTGAATGTACTGGATTTGCAACGGTTGATCCGAGTGATTCCTAAACCAGTGATCGCGATGGTCAAAGGTTGGTCGATCGGTGGGGGCAATGTCTTACAACTTGTGTGTGATATCACAATCGCAGCGGAAAATGCGAAATTTGGTCAAACAGGGCCTAACGTTGGTAGTTTCGATGGTGGATATGGCTCGGGTTATTTGGCTAGGGTCGTTGGACATAAAAAAGCGAAAGAAGTTTGGTTCATGACAAAGCAATATAGTGCCGAAGAAGCATTGGCAATGAATTGGATCAATACGGTCGTACCGATCGAACAAGTAGAAGACGTGACGGTTGAATGGGCAGAAGAGATGTTGAAGAAAAGCCCGCTAGCTCTACGAATGATCAAAGCGGCAATGAACGCAGATACGGATGGCTTAGCAGGTATCCAACAATTGGCCGGAGATGCGACGCTTCTATATTACACGATGGATGAAGCACAAGAAGGGCGCGACGCATTTAAAGAAAAAAGAGAACCTGATTTTGACCAATTTCCTAAGTTCCCTTAAACTTCAACCTAATAGCTGGTTGCAAAAACAAACAATGCTTCATCCAGATGCACCAGCCTGTCAGTGGAACGACCAATGTTTGTCTTTTCGCGAGTTGGCATCGCACGTTCAGAGTTTTGCAGAGTATTATCATCGACTATTACCCAAAGCGAGTAAACGAGTTGCCTTGTATTGTGAAAATGATCTAGATGGCTATTTATCGATCTTAGCATTATGGGAATTAGGAAAAGAGATCCAGTTTGTCAACACACGCTTGACGACGAAAGAGATCAGTGAACAAATGGTAGATGCAGGGACATCTATTCTTATTTCTGCCAAAAAATTGGCGGTCAACGATCAAATCACTTGGTATTCATTTCCCGATCCTGCGGAATTACGCGCGGTACAGCCGCAGGATTGGTTTGATGAGGGGTATCAAGAAGAGGCAATCGCATCAATCATGTATACTTCTGGAACGACAGGTAAACCGAAAGGCGTACCGCAAACATTCGCCAATCACTATGCGAGTAGCCAAGCGACTGCGCTAAGTTTAGAAGTAGATCGTTCAGATAGCTGGATCTGCTGTGTGCCACTCTATCACATTAGTGGCTTATCTATTTTATTACGCTCACTTGCTTTAGGCATCCAAGTGATTCTGTTGCAGGGATTCTCTCCTCAACAAGTCCATCAACTTTTAGCAAATGGAAGTGGCAACTATATTTCTTTGGTCAGCAAAATGTTGAAAGACCTTGAACCATTGATCCCAGAAAGTGGTTATGCTCCCTCATTCAAAAAAGTATTATTAGGGGGAGGGCCGGGAGAAGGACGAGTCATGCAAGCATGTATGGAAAAACAGGTGCCTGTGATGCTTTCTTATGGCATGACAGAAACTTGTTCACAGATCGTCGCCCTTTCTCCGGAGTCATTCGAAGCCAAAAACGGTTCTTCTGGTAAAGCTTTGTCTGGGGTATCGATCCGTATCCAAAAAGATACGAAGTCAGACCAAATGGGAGAGATTTTAGTCAAGGGACCATCGATCATCAACCATTACTTGAATCGCGTCAACCCGCATTCTTGGACAGAGGATGGCTGGTTCCACACTGGCGATTGGGGGTATCTTGATGAAGAGGATTATCTTTATATTGTCAGTCGCATGAGTGAACGTATTATTTCGGGGGGAGAGAATATTTTCCCAGTTGAAATCGAGCGTGTACTTATAGCTTGTAATAAAATTGCAGAGGTCGCTGTCGTAGGGGCTTGGGATGTAACATGGGGGCAAACACCTGTTGCTTATGTGCGATTAGATGAACCCCTTACTGATAGAGAAATCACTGAGCTACTAGCGCCATTAGCACGTTACAAGCATCCAACTAAAATCTACTGTGTCTCTGAAATTCCAAAAACTGCGACTGGAAAACCAATCAAACGTCTTTTAATGACAGAAGAAAGAGTGAATTACATTGAATATCAAATTAGATAGCTCAATCGATGATCAGCTTTTGGGAAATCATCTTTATTTTACTTATAGCTACGAGCTTGGTGAACAAACGGTAAAAAAACTCTTACCTCTTGTCCCATCTAAAGGAGATCGCTTTTATTGGTGTCCTCCTGATGAGGATTGTGAGCTATTAGGAATAGGAGAAAATTTATTTGATAGGGAATATGATGACATGCCCAGCGCTATCAAAGAATTTTCTCTCGAGTTTTCTAAAAGTTTTTTAAACGTATCGAGACAGAAAGATGGACCTTTGCTTTTTGGAGGTTTTCCATTTGATCCAAACAACCTAAAAGAAAAAATTTGGAGTAAGCTTGAATCTGGCTTTTTCATTTTACCAAGTATTCTTTTCAAACGAGTAGGTTCAAAGACTCAAGTTATTCTGACAATCAGAAAAGAAGCTACAACAATCAGAAGTCTTTTAAAAGGTTTTTCGTATTTAGATAGTCTTGTGAGTGAATTGTTAAAAGGCAAAGAACAAGAACAATCTGCAAATATCTTTGTGTCGTCAGAAGAGCTGGCAGTTCCAGCTTTTCTATGCAATGTAGAGGATGCGAGGAAAGAAATCGTACTCGAAGCAACTTCGCTTAAAAAGGTCGTCTTAGCGAGACAAATGGCAATACACGGATCATTCCAGTCGACAACTCAAATTCTTCAGCGTTTAGCTGAACAACAACCACAAACTTATCTATTTCTTTTAGCCTCCGATCAACATGCTTTCATTGGTGCTACACCAGAACGATTGGTCCAAGGAACGAAAAGCCAATTTATGACTGCAGGGATTGCTGGGTCTGCACCTAGAGGATCGACTGTGCAGGAAGATGATGAAATAGGCAAAGAACTTTTAAAAGACTTTAAAAATACGCAAGAACACGGAATTGTTGCTCAACGATTAGAGAATCAATTAGCGAATATTGTCGCTGGCGATGTCGCTGTCTCTTCCCGCCGTTTATTGAAAAACCGCGATATTCAGCATTTAGCGATGACTTTCTCTGGAGAACGTAAGCAGGGAGTCTCATTGATCGATGCAGTAAAATTGATCCATCCTTCTCCTGCTTTAGGTGGTGAACCGAAAGAACTGGCGTTGCAATGGATCAAAGATCATGAACCTTTCGGTAGAGGGTTATACGGGGCACCAATCGGGTGGTTGGACCCGATCGAGGATGTCGGTGAGTTTGCTGTAGGCATCCGATCAGGCATCTTGACTGAAACCGAAGGAATATTATATGCAGGTTGTGGCATTGTTGCGGATTCTGACCCCGAGGCAGAGCGCCAAGAAACATTGCTAAAATTCCAACCAATGCTTAGAGGAGTGAAGGGATGACTAAACAACAAGAAATGACTGCGTATTTATTGGCTTTCATCAAGGGAATGAAAGAAGGCGGGCTTAAAAATGTCGTCATCAGTCCTGGTTCACGATCGACCCCACTTGCCTTGTTACTTCATAGAGATCCGGAAATCAAAACAACGGTGATTGTAGACGAGCGATCTGCGGCATTTTGTGCATTAGGTATGGCGAAAGCATTAAAGCAACCAGTTGGAGTTCTTTGTACGTCGGGAACTGCCGCAGCGAACTTCTTTCCAGCAGTTTGTGAAGCAAAAGCAACAAACATTCCTTTGCTAGTGCTTACAGCAGACCGTCCACCAGAAGCACGTGGCGTTGGGTCGCCACAAACGATGGACCAACAAAAGTTATTTGGTTCGCATATCAAAAAGTTTATCGAATTAGCACTTCCTGAATCCACTCCGGAAATGATACGGTATAGCTACTGGCATGGCGCCAATTGTGCCTATGAAGCAATGCGTGTACCGGCAGGGCCAATTCAGATCAACTTGCCTTTTAGAGAGCCTTTATTGCCTGATTTAACTTTTTCTCTTGATGGATCTTTTCATCCCAAAAAACTGGTTACTCAAATTGTGTCGAAGCAAATGCCAGAGCTTGTTCCTTGGTTATCAAAAAAAGGGATGATGATCGTCGGTAAAGAATTGACACCTGATGAGGCAAAAGCGTTACTTACTTTAGCAACATCTTTACAATGGCCAATCATTGGTGATCCCTTGGCAAATCTAGGTGCTTGTCAACAAATGAGCGATGGATATCTTCCGCATGCAGATTTGATTTTTTCTGGACCGGTTCCTGAAACTCCTGAAGTCATTTGGCAATTTGGTAATCTTCCTGTAGCTAAAAATGTGATGCTTTATTTAAAAAAACATCACGAAGCTATTTCTGACTATGTCTTGATCGATGAGGAAGAATGGCGTGATCCATTGCATTTAGGAACAAGTTTTATCAAAATCGGTGTACTTGATTTCTGTAAACTAGTATCGGAAACTTTGGATGCACTACCTAATTCGCCAACCTCTGACGAATGGTTGGCGCAATGGAAAAGAGCTTATAAAAAAGCGAGAGAAGTCATCACTAAAGAATTGTCTATCGATGAATGGAGCGAAAGCAATGCTAGTTGCCAGTTATTGCAAGCGATAAAATCAGAGGAAGCTTTATTTTTGGCAAATAGTAACGCGATCCGCTTTGTTGATCGTTTTTCTTCGCCTACTGGAGAATCATTTCCAATCTACGGAAATCGAGGGGTCAACGGGATCGACGGGTTGATTTCTACAGCAGCAGGAATCGCTTTGGTAAGGAACAAGCGGATGTTTGTCTTGATCGGCGATCTTGCGCTGTTTCATGACATGAACGCGTTGGCGCTAATTCGACGTTATCATTTACCTGTTACTTTAGTCGTATTGAACAACAATGGTGGGGGAATCTTTTCTTTTCTTCCTCAGAACCAGCTCCCAGAAACTGATTTTGAACCATTGTTTGGTACACCACTTGATTTAGAATTAGAGAAAGTAGCAGATTTATATAATGGTCATTATATACAACCAACTTCAAGTAAAGAGTTTGAGCAAGCGATTGAAAAAAGCCGGAATCAAAGGGATTGGACATTGATTGAAATCAGAGGGCAACAACTAGAACCTGTCCAGTTATGGGAACAGATGAAGCGTCGTTATCAGGAGGAAATAGGCTGATGCCAGTTAAGACTATTCGAGGTGCTACTTACCATTACCGTTGGTTACAGCATACTGATCCAAAGCAACCAACGGTTGTTTGTTTGCATGGCTTTACCGGTAGTACACAAACATTCATGTTTGAGAATCCTCAGTTTAATTACTTAGCCATTGATTTGATCGGTCATGGAAAAACAGCGGTTTACCTTCATCCTTATCGTTACCAACTTACGTCATTAGTAGCTGATTTGGCGAGTTTTGTCTCATTATTAGAAATTTCCTCTTTTTATGTATTAGGCTACTCGATGGGTGCACGAGTGGCACTTGCTTGGGCAATCGAACAACCACAAGGAATCAAAGGGCTCATTTTAGAAGGTGGAACTGCCGGGATTGCGGATGAACAGCAACGAAACAGTCGTAAAAAAGCTGATCGAAAACTTTCTTTACGTTTAATGAGAGAGCCTCTGATTGATTTTGTTGATGATTGGGAGAAGTTACCACTATTTGCTTCACAACAGGCGTTACCCTTGGAACAAAAAAGCAGAGTAAGAAACGAGCGACTTGCTCAAAATAAGCTAGGTTTAGCATTAAGTCTTTACTATATGGGAACTGGCGCGCAAAAAAATTATTGGCCAGATTTAGCGAGTATCGAATGCCCACTATTGTATCTTGTTGGTCAAAAGGATGAGAAGTTTCAAAAGATCGGTAAACAAATGACAGATGTTAAAGAGATTTTTTGTTGCCAGGTCCTTGCGGATTGCGGGCACTGTTGTCACATCGAGCAACCTAGGCTATTTGAAACAACTGTTACTACTTGGATCAATGAAATGGAAAGGGAGTGGACACCATCAAAATAGTCAACATCCAACAGTACTGTTTGCGACTACCCTTAGTGACACCTTTTAGAACGAGCTATGGTCGATTGGAAACAAAAGCTTTTGATTTGTTGATCGTGGAAGACGAGTTAGGGAATCAAGGCATAGGCGAGCTGGTCGCTTTTGAACGAGCAGATTACATTGAAGAAACGATTGATATGAGTCGATCGGTATTACAAAAAGAGCTGATTCCTTGTTTATTCGAACTTGACTTCTCGCATCCCTCAGAAATTTGGTCAGCTTTCAAGCATACGCAAGGGAATTTTATGGCAAAATCAGCAGTTGAAACAGCTGTTTGGGATCTTTATGCTCGTCGAATAGGACGCCCATTACAAAAGTTGTTTTCTGCCGAACGATCAGCGATTCCCGTAGGTGTCAGTATTGGTGTCCATGACAACCCGATAGATTTACTTGCGACTGCAAAAACTTATGTTGATCAAGGGTACCAACGAATCAAGTTGAAAATCACTCCTGGCAATGACTTAGTGCCACTGCAAGCGTTGCGTGAGCAATATCCAGAGATCCAATTGATGGCAGATGCAAATTCTGCTTATACGATCAACGATCTGCCGTTATTCAAGAAAATGGACGCCTTGAAGCTTGCGATGATCGAACAACCTTTTCACCCTCGTGACTATGTTGACCATGCCATACTTCAAAAGGAAATCAAAACAGCTGTTTGTCTTGATGAGAATATACGAACACTGGAAGACGTAAAAACAGCTCATGCATTGGGAAGTTGTCGGGCAATCAATTTAAAGATTCCCAGAGTGGGAGGGATCACTGAGGCTTTAAGGATCGTTGATTTTTGTCAGGAAAATGACTTGCTCGTTTGGTTAGGTGGCATGTTTGAATCCGGAGTCGGTCGAGCGATGAATCTGCATTTTGCAAGTCAAGATTGCTTTACTTTTCCAGGAGACTTGTCTGCTTTTGATCGCTATTTCCATGATGATATCGTCGAACCAAAAGCTAGAATCACAAATGGACTTTTGATGATTCCTGGTCAATCAGGGATTGGTGTCACATGGCAAGAAAAGCAGTTGTTGAAGTATGCGTACGATAAAAAAACATATAGTATTAAATAGTATTTAAGAAGATGAATCACGCGTGTTTTGTAAACAGTGTGTCATTCATCTTTTTTTTTGATAAAAATCTTGTTACCGATAACAGGAATGTAAGCGTTGTCTTTCGGTTATTTATCTTTTATAGTTGTTTTTGTTAACTGAAAGACAAGGGAGGACTGAAATGAATACTGCAGCAATTTATCATCGACCCGAAAGTGAATTTGCTTATTTATACAGTGAGACAACAATGCGGATTCGCTTACGTACAAGTAAAGATGATGTCAAACACGTTTCTGTGATCAGCGGAGATCCATATACGATTTTCTCAGAAAATTGGTATTTAAAAGAACAACCAATGAAAAAAGGGTTAAGTACACTTCTTCATGATTACTGGGAAATCGAGTTGACGAGTGATACTAGACGATTGCAATACGGGTTTCACATCGTGGGAATTGATGGGATGGATTGTTTTTACGGAGACCAAGGAATATTCCCTTATCAAGAAGAAACATTGGCGAATGCAAACTATTATTTCCGTATGCCATATTTTCAACAAATTGATCGCTTCAAAGTACCTGAATGGGCAAAACAAACGATTTGGTATCAAATATTTCCTGAACGCTTTGCGAATGGTGATCCAACAAATGATCCTAAAGGGACGTTGCCTTGGGGAAGTAAAGACCCGGATCGAGAAGATTTCTTTGGCGGAGATCTTCAAGGGGTGATCGATCATCTCGATTACCTAGCTGATTTAGGGATCACAGGGATTTATTTCTGTCCTGTTTTTGAAGCAACCTCGAATCACAAATATGACACGATCGATTATTATGCGGTCGATCCACAATTTGGTGATAAAGAGTTATTGAAAGAGTTAATCACAAAAGCGCATGATAAAGGAATCCGAATCATGCTGGATGCCGTGTTCAATCATATGGGTAGTCATGCACCACAATGGCAAGATGTGATCGAAAATGGCGAGAAATCCCGCTACAAAGACTGGTTCCACATCCATTCATTTCCAGTGGATGCCTATCAAATGACAGATGTTCCTGAAACAGCCGAAAATCTGGCATATGATACGTTTGCATTTACGCCATTTATGCCTAAGCTCAATACAGCAAATCAAGAAGTACAAGATTATTTATTAGATATTGCCACGTATTGGGTCAAGGAATTTGATATCGATGGATGGCGGTTAGATGTAGCAAATGAAGTGGATCATCATTTTTGGAAGAAATTCAGAGAAGCGGTCACTACGATCAAACCTGATATTTATATTTTAGGTGAAATCTGGCATTCTTCTCAAGCTTGGTTACAGGGCGATGAATTCCATGCGGTGATGAACTACGCCTTTATGGATTCGATCAAAGACTATTTCGTCCATAAAAAAATCACACCCACTCAAATGGTCAGTGGCATGAATCATCAGCAAATGCTATATCGTGATCAAGTCAATGAAGGAACATTCAATCTATTGGATTCTCATGATACAGCAAGAATATTGACTTTGTGTAAAGAGGACAAGGAACTGATGAAATCAGTGTTAGCTTTCATGTTCTTACAAAAAGGGGCGCCTTGCATCTACTACGGAACAGAAATCGGCATGACAGGTCATGATGATCCTGACTGTCGAAAATGTATGGTCTGGGAAAAGGACCAGCAAGATCTTGAATTGAAGGGGTTCGTCAAAGAATTGATCTGTGTGCGTAAACAAGTGCAACAAGTGTTGATTGAAGGGGATCTGACTTGGCGATCGGTCGACGATAAAAACGAACAAATTCATTTGACTCGTCATTTCGATCAGCAAACCATTCATGCTTATTTCAATCAAGGAACAGAACCGTACTTGGTCGATTTAGAAAATGATGTTTTATTCAGCCAAAATTGTGACATCTTAAAAGACGGCAAAGCTGAAGTCCAAACGAATGGATTTTTGATCCTTTGTTAAGTTGTTATCGGTAACATAGAGAAAGCGTTTGCAAATCAAGCTTTTGTAAACATATAATCAAATTGTAAGAGGAATAGAATAGAATCGGAGGAAAAAAAATGAGTAAACAGTTGCTAAAAAAATTCGGGTTAGGTGCATTATCTTTAGGGTTTATCGGGGGACTTGCTGCCTGTGGTAATGGCGGTTCTTCAACTGCAGCAAATGAAGAAGATGGAAAAACATTGACGATTTCTGTCGATTCTGGCTACAAAGATTATGTCAATGAGATCAAAACAAAATTTGAAGAAGATAACGACGTAAAAATCAAGTTAGTCGAAAAAGACATGTTCGAACAATTAGAATCGCTTGCGTTAGATGGTCCTGCAGGAAAAGCACCAGATGTCATGATGGCAGCTTATGACCGGATCGGAGCATTAGGGCAACAAGGACATTTGGCAGAAGTGAAATTGGGGAACGAAGCAGATTACAATGATACGGATAAAGCTCAAGTAACGTACGAGGATAAAATCTATGGAGCACCGGCAGTTATCGAGACACTAGTTTTATACTATAACAAAGATCTAGTTGACACTGCACCGACAACTTTCAAAGATTTGGAAGCGTTAGCAAAAGATGAACGTTTCAATTTTGAATCTGAAGAAGGAACGAATACAGGATTTTTAGCAAAATGGACTGATTTTTATTATTCATATGGCTTGATTTCTGGTTACGGTGGGTATGTATTTGGTGAAGATGGAACAGACCCATCTGAAATTGGTTTAAACAATGCAGGAGCAGTAGAAGGTATTAGCTATGCCACAGATTGGTTCCAAAATGTTTGGCCTAAAGGAATGCAAGATATCAAGAGTGCTGGCGACTTTGTCAACCAACAGTTCATGTCAAACAAGACAGCAGCGATCATTGATGGTCCATGGCAAGCACAAACTTATCAAGAAAACGACATCAATTATGGCGTATCAAAAATCCCAACATTGAATAATGGTGAATCTTATCAACCATTTGGTGGAGGAAAAGGTTGGGTCGTAAGTAACTACTCTAAGAATAAAGAAGTGGCTCAAAAATGGTTAGATTATGTAACCAATACAGAAAACCAAGAAAAATTCTTTGAAATGGTCAACGAAGTACCAGCCAATCAAGCGGCTCGTGAAACAGCAAAAGGCACAAATGATGAATTGACGACTGCAGTTATTGAACAATATGAAACAGCACAAGCAATGCCAAATATTCCAGAGATGGCAGAAGTTTGGACAGGCGCAGAAAACTTGATGTTTGATGCTGGTTCAGGCAGAAAAACACCAAAAGAATCGGCTGACGACGCGGTGAAGACGATCAGCGAAGCAATTGAGCAAAAATATTAATTAGATCATCAAAAAGGTTGGAGCTGTGAAGGAAATTGCTTCTCAGCTCCATGTTTTACCTTTGATGAACGTGAGATGATTTTATAGAAAAGGCGCTTCAACATATAGCACCTGTTTTTAGTATCAAGAGGGGGGAACAACACCATGCAACAAGAAGATACAGCGGTCAATGTCAAAGGCACGATGTTACGTTCGATCATTCCAGGATTGGGTCAATTTGCAAATGGTCAAGTATTTAAAGGGGTAGTATTTTTAGCACTATTTATCGGATTTATCATCCAAATGGTTTTAGGTGGTTTTCAATCCTTAATTGGTTTAGTTACTTTAGGTAGTGTACCAATGGAAGATCACTCATTATTTATGTTGATCCAAGGAACTTTGCAATTGATTGTGACTGCCTTGTTTTTATTTTTTTATTTCATCAATCTAGTAGATGCAAAACGTGTCGCAGTCATGAGAAAAGAAGGGAAAAAGATCAATCGAACAATGAAGGAAGTCATACATAATGTGGGTGATGAAGGCTTTCCTTATCTCTTGACGCTTCCAGCGTATCTATTGATGATTTTCACGATCATCTTTCCGGTTTTAGTGACATTATTTACAGCATTTACAAACTATGATTTCCAACACATCCCACCAGCAAGTTTGATCGATTGGGTGGGAGCAGAAAACTTCTTCAGTATTTTCTTTTTAAGTTCTTATCGAAACACGTTTGTTGCCGTATTCTCTTGGACCGTCATCTGGACGCTTTGTGCAACTACCTTACAAATCACGTTAGGTGTATTTACAGCAGTAATTGCGCATCAGAAATTTATCAAATTTAAACGTGTTTTTGGAATTATTTTCCTTTTACCATGGGCAGTCCCAGCATTTATCACGATCATGAGTTTTTCGAACATCTTTAACGATAGTGTGGGAGCAATCAACACGCAAGTCATTCCATTCTTGAATAATATCCCTTTTGTAGATATTGCCTCCGTTCCTTGGAAAACTGATCCGAACTGGACAAAAGTCGCGATCATCTTGATACAAGGTTGGTTAGGTTTTCCTTACATCTATGTGATGGTCACAGGTATCCTACAATCGATTTCTGAAGATCTTTACGAAGCAGCGAAAATCGATGGTGCGAATGCTTGGCAGCGCTTCTCAAGTATCACGCTTCCAGCAATCTTTCTTGTAGCAGCACCAACGTTCATCACACAGTATACAGGGAACTTCAATAACTTCTCCATGATCTACCTCTTCAATAATGGGGGACCGGGAAGTGTCGGTGGTGGTGCAGGATCAACGGATATCTTGATTTCGTGGATCTATAAATTGACCACTGGGACCTCGCCACAGTATTCGATGGCTTCTGCGATCACGCTGATCATTTCGATGATCGTCATTGCCGTTTCTCTGTTGGTATTCAAGAAAACTAATGCGTTCAAAATGGAGGACTAATCATGAAAAATTTTAGTACAAGTGCTAAGTTCCAACGGAGACTTTCGCATTTCTTTACTTATGTGTTTTTGATCCTATTGTCGATCATTATCATCTATCCGTTATTGATCACAGCTAGTACTGCTTTCAAACCAGGCAATATTGCTGCTTTTAGTTTGGATTTCACCGGTGATTGGACCTTAAATAATTTTTCTCGCTTATTCAATGAAACCTTGTATGGCACGTGGTATAAAAATACGTTGATCATTTCTGTTTTAACGATGGTCATTCAAGTAACTGTTGTGACACTTGCCGGTTATACGTATAGTCGTTATCGTTTCATCGGAAGAAAATCAAGTTTGATGTTCTTTCTAGTGATCCAAATGGTACCAACGATGGCAGCATTGACCGCTTTTTATGTGATGGCCTTTCTATTAGGTGCATTGGATCGTTATTGGTTCCTGACAATGATTTATATCGGTGGCGGAATCCCAATGAACACTTGGCTGATGAAAGGGTACTTCGATACAGTCCCAATCGATTTAGATGAATCAGCTAAATTGGATGGCGCAGGACACTTTAGAATTTTCTTACAGATTGTCTTGCCGTTAGTCAAACCAATGATCGCAGTCCAAGCACTTTGGGCATTTATGGGGCCATTTGGTGACTTCATGTTGGCTCGTTTCCTACTTCGTACGCCTGAGAATCAAACAGTCGCAGTTGGATTACAGACCTTTATTTCTGATGTAACTAACCAACGCGTTTCTCTCTTTGCGGCGGGAGCGATCTTGATTGCTGTACCAATATGTTTATTGTTCTTCTTTTTACAAAAAAACTTTGTGACCGGACTGACATCAGGCGGTACCAAAGGTTAGGAGTCGTTTGCTATGGATAAATTCCCACTCAATTACTTTTCAAGCTTAAGAAGTCCAAAACACTTGTTTCTAGGTAGAAAACAACTCACTTGGCCAAAATTTATCGTGATCTTTCTGTTTCTGATTTCTTTTATGGTCATGCCCATTACTTTATTTTATACGAATCAAGTCTCGGCGATCCCGATGGAACAATTCTTATCGGTGAATACGTTGATCGATCAGGAAGGGGTGGCACGCTTACGTGAACTACAACTTACCAACGGTCGCTTAACAGCTGACTCTGAGATCATCAGTGTAACAAACGATGTCATCATCGGAACAGCACTGACGACAGAAGAAATGGCAGAAAGAGGAGCCGCAATCAATTTTGAAGAGACCAGCTGGACGATCCGTCAAGAAGAGGATGGACAAACACGAGAATACAATATGTCGTATCCCTCCTCATTTGATTTTATGAGAATGACAAGTCCTAAAGAGTTTGAACAGTTTTTAGAGAATGAATTTTATGCGAGTAATCGACCGATGATCATTCTATCTTACAGTTTGACGTTAGGTATTTTATTGTTTATCATGACTGGCTTGATTTTGTTCGGCGCTGCCTTCTTTTTATGGCTAACAAGAAAAAGCAAATTTTCTTCTATAAAAAACTTTAAAGAGAGCGCAAATTTGATGTTGAATGTTCTAGGTGTGAGTTCGATAATTGCTGGTTTTGTCGGTTTCATCCATTTTGATTTTGTCTTGATGATGGGAATCCAGTCGACCATAGCCGTTTTATTGTTACTATGGATTTTTGCTAAAACTGGCTTCAAAGATTCAAAAGCGATCCAAGTCTGATCGAATCAAAAAATGAAGAATGTAAGAGGGGAAGCAGAAATGTCTCCGTCCTTGCATTCTTTATTTTTGTGTTTCTGAAATTTTCAAAAAGCTTTTATTTATTACCTGTAATCTGTTGATTCTTTGGCGAAATAGGTATAACGTAATAGTGTAATTTTTGTTTTAGGAGGATCATTATGTTAGAAAAAACAATTTATCATCAACTATTTTCGCACTCTTTTTCACTTCCAGTAGAAGTCACATATTGGGATGGAACGACGAAGCAGTATGGGGATACCGATAACCCTCCGCAAATCAAGATCACGTTCAATGAAGAGATCCCAATCAAAGAGTTGACGAGAAATGCTTCTCTTTCTTTAGGGGAAGCTTATATGGATCATCGCATTGAAATCGAAGGAAACATCCAATCATTGATCAATGATGCTTACAGTCATACCGATAGTTTCTTGCGTAGCAAAGATTATCTGAAGTGGTTACCAAAAAAAGAGAAACACACAAAGCAACAAAATAAAGCGGATATCCATGCTCATTATGACCTAGGAAATGATTTTTATCGCTTATGGCTTGATTCAACATTGACGTACTCTTGTGCTTATTTCAAAACCCCAGAAGATAGTCTGGAGCAAGCACAGATCAATAAAGTCCATCATATTTTAGATAAGCTATTTATCAAAGAAGGGGAATCCCTCTTGGATATTGGTTGTGGCTGGGGAACGTTACTATTTACTGCTGCAAAAGAATATCATGTCAAAGCGACTGGTATTACTCTCAGTGAAGAACAATACAACTTCATCACCAATAAAATCAAAGAAGAGCATCTAGAAGACCAATGTCGTGTGTTTCTAATGGATTACCGCGAGTTGAAAGGGGAGACTTTCGATCATATCACCAGTGTGGGGATGTTCGAACACGTAGGGTCAGAGAATCTACCTGAATATTTCAAAGTAGTCAAAGATTTGTTGAAACCTAAAGGAACTGCTTTGATTCATGGAATCAGCCGACAACAAGGTGGCGCAACGAATGCGTGGATCAATAAATATATTTTCCCTGGCGGTTATGTACCAGGTGTGACGGAACTGATTAAGGATATCACGGAAAACGATCTACAAGTGATCGACCTAGAAAGTTTACGTCGTGATTACCAATGGACATTACAACATTGGACGCAACGTTTCCATGCGGTGCAAGAACAGGTGACTCAGGAGATGGGTGATCGGTTCTATCGTATGTGGGATCTTTATTTACAAGCCTGTGCCGCATCCTTTGAATCGAGCAATATCGATGTGATCCAGTACTTGTTAGTCCATCCAGGGAACAATTCGATCCCAATGCATCGGAAATAATTTATTGAGTTTTGTTTTTTTATTTAAATGAAAAGAACCTGTTTTTACTTTTTTACGTAAAAACAGGTTCTTTTTTAGTTGTAAAATCAGACTATAGACTGATTTTTCATGGTATCGGCTGACAGTATTCACTCTTTTCGTTATACTGAGAATAGATACCTAATAAAAAGGAGAATTGTTATGAAATCAAAAGTTATTTTTACAGGCTTATTTTCTTTACTACTTTTGGCGGGGTGCCAGCCAAACCAAACAAATACCCCTTCAAGTACGACCAACCAGTCGTCAGAAACGACAGTAACTTCTACGAATAAGACAGAAGAATCTAGCACAACTGCTGGTTCTGCTGCTTCTAGTGATTCATCCTCTTCACAAACAGCAAACCCTAATATTCAAGTTTCTGCGGATCGCGCGATTGAATTATTCCAAAACAAATACCCAGATGCAGCAATCACTAGCTTAGAACTCGATAGTGATTGGGGAAGCTACTTCTACAAAATTGAAGGTGTCGATGATCAAAACGAATATTCAGTGAAAATCAATGCGATGGACGAAAAACTTGAGGCAGAGAATCCAGAGCAATTAGATCGTGACGAACAAAACGGCCAGAAAAAATCAGAAGACGGCTTAGATGTCAGCAATCTGATCTCGATCGAAGAAGCTGGGAAAATCGCGGTTGAAAAAGTTGGCGCTGGAACTGCTACAGATTGGGACCTTGATAAAGAATTAGGAACTACTTATTGGGATGTCAAAGTGAAAAATGGCAACCAAACGACAAATGTAAAAATCAATAGTCAAACAGGAGAAGTATTGTCTTCAGAAATCGATGATTGATCGAACATTCGATAAATTTTTGTTGATTTTGTTCGCTTAAATGATACACTAGAAAAAACGCTTTATTAAAAGGAGAGAATAACTTGAGCTTAACGACTACTTTCTTAAATCATTCTTTTGAAAATCCCTTGATGAACGCTTCTGGTGTCCATTGCATGACTACAGCGGAATTAGATGAACTTGCACATTCGAATGCGGGGGCGTTCATTACAAAAAGCTGTACCATCAATGAGCGAGCAGGAAACCCTGAACCTCGTTATTATGATGTGCCACTGGGAAGTATCAATTCGATGGGCTTACCAAACTTAGGTTTTTCCTATTATCTGGATTATGCATTGGCCTACGAGAAAGAGCATGGACAAGAACAACCATTGTTTTTCTCGATTGCTGGTATGAGTGCAGAGGAAAATCTGGAAATGTTGAAGTTGATCGAAGAAAGTGATTACCAAGGGATCACTGAGCTGAATCTTTCATGCCCGAACGTTCCAGGAAAACCGCAGCTAGCTTACGATTTCGAGGCAACAGCAGCTTTATTGAAAGAAGTCTTTCAAGTGTTCTCAAAACCGTTGGGAATCAAACTTCCTCCTTATTTTGATTTCGCCCACTTTGATCAAATGGCGGAAATCTTGAATCAGTACCCGATCGCCTATGTGAACTCGATCAACAGTGTAGGAAATGGCCTTTATATCGATACTGAGAGTGAAACAGTCGTCATCAAACCAAAAGACGGTTTTGGTGGACTTGGAGGCGAATATATCAAACCTACTGCGTTAGCGAATGTCCGGGCATTTTATACCCGCTTGAAACCAGAGATCAAAATCATCGGTACTGGCGGTATCCGCAATGGACAAGATGCTTTTGAACATTTATTATGTGGCGCAAGTATGTTACAGATCGGCACGGAACTTCACAAAGAGGGAGTAGCTATTTTTGATCGTATCAGTAAAGAATTGGAGACGATCATGGCGGAAAAAGGCTACCATTCAATCGACGAATTTAGAGGGAAATTACGCTCGATGTCGTAATACCTCTTTCATTCTTATAACTAGAGTAGAACACTTGAAGCATTCAGCTGCTTTAAGTGTTTTTCTATTTAGAATAAGAGACTAGGCGTAAACATTGTTGCTTTTTCTGTCATATGAGAAAATAACCGTAACTGAGGAGGGAGAGCATGAAAGATGCAACATATCTTGCGAATGGTTTAAAAACAAAGCAATTCAGCTCGGAAGAACTTTTTACAGAAACAAAGCGAAAAATCGAAAAGCTCAATCCAGAAATCAACGCATTTGTCACACTTGAATCACTTGATTTCCAATCAAATGGAAAACAACCACAATTGGAGAGTGATTCGCTACTAGCAGGAATCCCATTTCCTTTAAAAATGCTAGGACAAGAAAAAAAAGGCTGGTTGGCAACTTCTGGTTCACGGATTTTTGAACAACACCGAGCGTCTAAAAATTCGAATTATGTCCAAGCAGTTGAAAAAGCTGGTTTCATTCCATTTGGACAAACGAATGCGCCTGAATTTGGCTTTAAGAATATTACCGATCCACAATTATATGGCCCAGCACGAAACCCATGGAACTTGGCATACTCTCCAGGAGGATCAAGTGGCGGAGCTGCAGCGGCAGTTGCGGCAGGAATCGTTCCGATGGCAGGTGCCAGTGACGGGGGGGGTTCGATCCGTATTCCAGCCTCATTTTCTGGCTTGATCGGCTTGAAGCCATCAAGAGGAACAATGCCAGTCGGTCCAAATGCTTGGCGAGGCTGGCAAGGAGCGTCCATCGACTTCGGATTAACGGTTTCCATGAGAGATACGAAAGCGTTGTTCCACGCTTTACAAGGAATCAATAGTGGGGCACCTTATCAAGTGACACCAGCATTTTGGCAACAGCATCCAGTAAAGGAACGTTTGAAAATCGCTGTCTGTGTTGATTCACCAATCGGCTCGAAAGTAAGTGTAGATGCTCAAATTGCTATTCAAAATGCACTGCATTTTCTAGAACAATCAGGACATGAAATCGTTGAGATTCCATATCCTTTAGATGGACGTACATTGATCAACTCGTATTATCAAATGAATGGTGCTGAAACGGCAGCAATGATCGAGTCGATCGAAAATGGGTTGCAGCGAGGGATAGAAAGCAACGAGCTGGAGCCAATCTCATGGACATTATGGCAATATGGTAAAAAACTTTCTGCAGCAGACTATGTGCATTCATTGCACGTATGGGATCATGCGGCTGTCACGATGGAAAGCTTATTTGAGTCCTTTGATTTGTTTCTTTCACCGACCACTGCGGATACTGCGCCTAAAATCGCAGCTGACTTACAAAGTGACTCGATTCGCCAGCAGATGGCTGATATACCCCATTTATCTGCAGATGAAGGGTTGGCAGTCGTGTCAGCGATGTTTGAAGAGAGCTTGACGATCACTCCTTATACACAACTAGCGAACTTAACTGGGCAACCTGCAATCAGTCTACCTACACATGTTAGTGAAGAAGGATTGCCACTAGGGATTCAGTTTATGGCTGCCAGAGGAAGAGAAGACTTACTGTTTCAGATTGGTGAATTATTTGAAAAACATGGTTTGTTTTATCTTCCGCCAGGAATCGAGCAAGCGTAAGAGAGCAACAGAACAAATGAATCGTGCGATTTTTAATACGGAATAGCAAACAGGTAGAAGAATTTACCGTTAAGTCGATCGATCAATAAAACACGAGTGCAATTGAAAAGACGAAAAATGTGATGTTTGAGCTGCATTTTTCGTCTTTTCTATGTTGCTTTTTTTATTGTTAGACAAGTAGCATACAAAAAAATAAAATGGTAGTTGGATTATCTTGGCTTTTCAGGTAGAATAAAAAGCGAAAGTATGTTCGGAGGTGAAGTGTATGAAAACTCCTTTAACGATCGAGCTGGAATCATCGTTGTATCATTATTGTATCGAACAGGGAGGGATCGTGGTCGAGGAAGTGACAATGCCTGAGGATCATGGAATCGTGGATACTTTAAGTTGTCTGATGAAATTTGACGGAACAAGAGAATGGCGCTGTTATGAATTGAAAGTCACAAAAGCTGATTTTCGCTCAACTGCTAAATTGTCCTTTGTCGGTCACTATAATTATTTTGTTTTACCAAAAAATTTATATGAAGAAGTCAAAAGTGAGATCCCACCAGAGATTGGTGTATTAGTTTATCGTTCGTATGCACTAGAAGAGGAAATGCCTGTTCCTGGAACTTTTATTATTGCAAAAAAAGCAATGCGCCGTGAGTTAGGTGTAGCAGAAGAGGCATTGACAAATCGTTTTATGGCTTCTTTGTTTAGAGAAGTCAGAAAAGCCAAACAAATGGAACGGGGAGTAAAATATTTCCCTTCAGACCAGCTGTATAAAGAATTAAAAAAACGCTCAGAAACGCAAGATCCTTTCTCAAAAGAACGCTACTATGAACGCTTTATCGAAGAAATCGAAAGTCAAGCAATCCATGATCTGCAAGAAGAAAATCGTGCCTTGCGAAAAGAACAGGACTGGTTGCGCCAGCAACGTCATATTCGTCGTCTGCCAACTGAACCATTGGAGTGAAAACAGTATATGTATTATCCTTATTTACGTGGCAAACAATTTGATTTACTTGCATTAAAAGAAAGCTTGAATCGTGGACTTTTATCCACTAAGATTCAGCCAATCATCGAGCCAGTACGTGATTCGGCGACGCTCAAAAATGTTGTCGAGTTGTTTCAAAAAAAGAATCATCCGCTGATTATTATAAAGAATCCGCAAGTGGGTCAGTTCAAACTGTTCGATCAACCGATCCACACATGGGTGACCAGTGAAGATAGCTCGTTAGCAGAGGCAGAGATCATTGCGCCGAGCAATTATGAAAGAATGGTTGAATCACCACCGCCATTCATTATTTTTGATGGACAACATCAACCTAGAGAAAATGCAATTTGGCAAGCTTTGATCAAAACTAATGCGACATTTTTCATTCCTGATTCTAGTCGCTTACGCATGCAATTGCCTAAGAATAAAATCATTGTCCGTGATCAATTTCAAACGAGACGGCATGTGGAAAATTATGCAGAAAAAAATGATGATTTTTTTAGCGATGATCATCTTTTCTTTCAAATGGATGGCTATCATGGGTTTTCCGATTTTACGATCGAAGGCAGTCGTTACTTCGATAAAGGATTTCCCAGTCGAGCGTTGGCCTTGCATATTACATACGTCGATGCTTATGGGAATATGCGAATCAAACACTTCATTTCAGATACCAATGATTCCGCAAAAGATCAAGCATTGAAATTTATGGAAGCAGCCAATAAAATGTACGGTTGGTTGATGAGGAACCATCAACAAATTTATATCACGGAAGGATTACTTGAGCTTGTCAGCTTGTATCGCCAACAAAAATTCCCGGGTCTGGGAGTTTTGAAGAAATGGACATTGTTACATCATCTTGAATTAGTTAGTCAGCTTTTAGATCATCCGACAGACTGGTTACGCAGTGGTTCAAGAATAGACAAGCTATACAAGTTGATCACAGATCAATAAAAGGAGCAGAGATATGTACCTTAGAAAAACTACATTAGATGATGTGCCGAGAGTGCTACAAATCATTGATCAAGCTGCAGCATACCTTGCTGAGCAAGGATTGCCTCAATGGCAGGGAGAGCAAAAACCATCAAAAGAACGAATCATCGAAGACATTGAAAGGCAGGAAAGCTTCGTCTTGATTGACGAAGAAGACATCGTTGGCACTGCGGCGCTTGTTGCAGGCATTGATCCGGTCTATACAGCAATTGCAGGAAATTGGGAGGGGAGAGAGCCGTATCTTTCCATCCATCGAGTTGCTCTTGATCAAAATGTAAGAGGAAAAAGACTTGGCAAACAATTATTAGAACATTTATTGACCGTTGCCGCATGTCAAGGAATCAAGGACGTTCGGATCGATACTTTCCCCACCAATCATCCAATGGAAAAAACGATTTACTCGGCAGGTTTTCATTATTGTGGCATGATTGAATTTCCATTCACACACGGAGAAAGAAAAGCCTATCAAAAATTATTGTGAATTGCTCAAAACCAAAAGCAAGCCAACTGTTCAGCGATGATCCGCTGCATGGATGGCTTGCTTTAAATTTTTTGTTTCGATTTCTAACGTCTGATTATTTTCAAATGAGATCAAGGTAGGAATAAGTGTTAATTTTTCAAGTTCTTTTTGATCTTTTTCAAAGAGAGCGAGCCTTTGCCTGATTTTATCTGGTGAGTCTCCGCGAAGTACAAATCGTTCATACAACTTTTCTTTTGCTACTGTGATGAAGACAGGTACGATACAACGACCAAATTGTTCATACAAGTGCCAAAAACCTGGGGCTGTAAGGACCGTGAAGCAGTCACCCTGTGCAAGCTTCGTTGAGATCTCTTGTTTACTTGAGCCATAATAGTGATCGGCGTACCGATCCCATTCGGCAAATTCCTGATGGGCGATCATTTCTTCAAAGGTCTCTTGAGAAACAAAATGGTAATCAAGGTGATTTTTTTCATTTTTTCGTGGGGGGCGGGTCGTATACGTAATGATCTTTTGTTGTGGAGAAAAAATTGCATGAGCTAGTGTCGTCTTTCCGGAACCAGAAGGCCCAATAAATACATAACATTTATTCATAGGAAATATTCCTTTCTATAGTTACATGATCAAAGACATGTACATAACTAATATATACCGAAAAGTGGAAATCTGTCATTTAAAATAAAAAAACTTAACCAATTTAAACAGGTCATCTGTTCAAACCAGCCAAGTTCAGTATACTTAAATGTTAAAATAAAAGATAGCTTTATACCAGTATTCCAGTAACAATTGCGCTTAAAAAGCTGACTAATGAAGCGGTGAACAAAATTTTCAATCCATGTTTTGCTACAAGATTACCTTTTTCTTCATTCAACCCTTTCATTGCCCCTGAAATGATCCCAATTGAAGAGAAGTTCGCAAATGATACTAAGAAGACTGATAAGATAGCGGTGGTACGTTCTGTAAATTCAAAAGTCCCAGTCGATAATTCAGTCATTGCTACAAACTCATTTGTCACAAGTTTTGTTGCCATGATACTACCGGCATCAACCGCTTCTTTCCAAGGAATCCCACTGATAAATGCAAATGGCGCAAAAATATACCCTAAAATCTGTTGGAAGGTAATCCCAAAAATCCCGTTGAACAAGGCATTGATCATAGCAATCAAAGCAACAAAACCGATCAACATTGCAGCCACCGTGATCGCTACATGGAAACCATCTAAAATATATTCGCCTAACATTTGGAAAAATGTTTGTTCTTTGTCTTCTTCAATCACTAATTCATCTTCTTTTTCGTCTAACTCATAAGGATTGACGATCGAAGCAAGAATATACCCACCAAAAAGATTCAACACTAAAGCAGTGATCACGTATTTTGAATCAATCAATGCCATATAGGAACCCACGATGGACATCGAAACAGTTGACATTGCAGAAACACTCATCGAGAACAGACGCTTTTCTGTCAAGAAAGGTAGTTCCTTTTTGATGGAAATAAAAACTTCTGATTGGCCTAAAATTGCTGAAGCAACACCATTATAAGATTCTAATTTACCCATTCCGTTGATTTTACTCAATCCTAAACCGACTGCTTTCATAAATAAAGGAAGAATCTTGATGTAACGCAAAATCCCAATAATTGCAGAGATAAAGACGATTGGCATCAACACATTCAAGAAGAATGGGGCACTTCCAACGTTTGCTACACCTCCAAAGACGAAATTGACACCTTCACCGGCAAATGCCAATAAGTGATCAAATAGCTTGGCTAGCATCGCAACAACCGCTGTACCAAAAGTCGTACGTAATAAAACAAATCCAAACGCAAATTGCAACACGAGCATGATGATCAATGGCTTGCGTTTGATGGCTTTTCGATCGCTACTGATCAAAACCGCTAACCCAAAAATTAAAAGTAAACCTATTATTCCAATAAACTGACTCAAAAAAATCACTCCTTACCAAATTCCGTTTAATTCTACATGTTATTTTTAAAGAATACGAATCTTTTGAGAGAAATTTCATGAGATTTTTAGACTAAAGCGTATACATGGAAGAGAGGGGAAAGACAGGTGTCTTTTAATGGGGAGGAGTGGATCAGGAAATCCTAAATTATTGATTTACTTTAACGGTGGTGGCATATATATCTACTTATATTTATTAGCTAACTATGACCTGAACCTGTTAGATAAATAACACCTTTACTTTATTATTTTCCTTTGAAACCTGTAAAAGTCAGAAATGGAAGCAGCTTCTAAAAAAAGAGTACCCACAAAAATTTGAGCAATTTTCATGGATACCACCTTATTTTTCGAGGTAACTTCTATTTTTCTATCTTAGCCATCTTCGAAGAATTATTTATTGATAATACAAGTTTTCTGAAGGGTAAACAGGCGCACTAGTGATGTCGATACCTAATTGTTTCAGGTTTTGTTCATCATTCTTATTGATCATCACAGTTGAATGTGCTTGCGCACCTTCAAGTTCTGCTAATTTTTCATAAGCAACTTGTGCGATTGGATTAGTTACTGCACTGATTGATAAAGCAATCAACACTTCATTGAGATTAAGTGTATCGATCGAAGAGTGCAATGCCTTGCTTTTAAGTCCTTGGATCGTTTCCAAGACGAGAGGCGATAACAACGGAATGTCATCAGAGATGTGGGCGAGATATTTGATCGCATTCAAGACAACAGCAGCCGAAGCATCCATTAATTGACTTGTCCGACCGGTAAGGATCACTTGGTCAGGAAGTTCGATCGCAATCACTGCCATCGGTTCAGTACTAGTCGCTTGACTAGTTTTTGCATACTCATGAGCAGGGGTCACGACTTTACGGTCTTCGGGACGTAAACCGACTTCCTCCATGATCAATTTGATACGATTGACGGCATCTTCATCTGTCAAACCTTTTTTAAAGTCACAAGCCGTTTGGAAATAGCGTCTGATGATCTCTTGTTTCGAGGCTTCCTGTACGACTTCATCATCCGTGATACCGAAGCCTACGCGGTTGACGCCCATATCAGTAGGAGACTGGTAGACCGATTCCTTACCAGTGATTTTTTCGATGATCCGTTTAATGACTGGGAAAGTCTCTACATCACGATTGTAGTTGACTGCCACCTTATTATAGGCATCAAAATGAAAAGAATCGATCATATTGACATCTTTCAAATCGACTGTTGCTGCTTCATAGGCAATGTTCAAGGGATGTTTCAATGGAACATTCCAAACAGGGAAAGTCTCAAATTTAGAGTAACCTGCTGCATTGCCTTTTTGGCTTTCGTGATACAGTTGGTTCAAGCAAGTAGCTAATTTCCCACTACCTGGACCAGGAGCTGTCACGACAACGATTGGTTTCGTTGTTTCGATGTATTCGTTCTTGCCGAAACCCTCCTCTGAAACGATTTTTTCAACATTGATCGGATAATCCTCGATTTCAGCGTGTTTATAGACTTTGATATTCCGACGCTCCAATTTATTGATAAATACTTTAGTTGCTGGCTGTCCGTTATACCGGGTGATCACTACACTATTGATCGATAATCCATATCCTCGCAATTCATCGATCAAGCGCAAGATATCCATATCATATGTGATCCCATAATCACCACGAATCTTATTCCGCTCGATGTCACCAGCATACACACAAATCAAAATCTCCGCTTGGTCACGCAACTTTTGCAATAATTTGATTTTAGCATCTTCTTCAAATCCTGGTAAGACACGTTTGGCATGCTTATCATCGACTAATTTTCCACCAAATTCTAGATACAACTTATCATAATGATGAACGCGTTCAAGAATATACGCAGATTGCTCTTCGATATACTTTTCTGAGTCAAAACCAATTTTTTTCACTTGTTTCCCTCCTTAGCTACTCTCGCATTTTTTCATTTTTTGAAGGTTTCGTCAACTATCAATTAAGTATATAAAGAAATTTCAAAGAAAAAACAAAAGAAACATGCTTGTCTCAGAAGGCATTCATTGGTATGATAGGTTTGATAAGGAAGGTGTCCTATGAAAAAAAGACAAAAAAAGAAAAACGCGTACAAACAGTATATACGCTCAATTTTTACAGGATATGAGCATATGCTAGAAGATAGTGAACTAAATGAATTAAAGTTCTCTTACTTAAATGAAGAAACATTACTTACACGAGATGAAAATCAACGCATCCATTTTACAACAAGAGATTTACCCAAAAAATAAAGCTAAGAGCGGGGAATCGCTGACCCGCTCTTTTATGTTTTCTAACTTTCAATTAATACGAGTAAAAGTAATTTTTGTTCTAAGTCAGCGCATACTTAGTAACACTTTTTTCTTAGAAAATGATACTATTGGATTACATAGAATAATTGATGGAAAATTGATGCGTTCAAAAGCAAGAGGAGGCCAGTAAGATGATAGACCCACAGACGAACGAACATTATGATGAAAACGAACAAGAGGAAGCATCTTCGTTTTACGATATCAAAGAAAAAGCAAGTATGAATCTTTCACAATTATTAGAAGATCTGCAAGCTTTTGAACAAGCTGTCCGCGAGGAGAATATTCCCGCGATCTATCAGTTATATAATGGACGCTTGAACGATGAGCTTAAAAAAAGCTCAAATGAAAACCATGAGATCGATCAGCTGTTGATGCGTAAGATCCATGACCGTTTCTTGCAAGAATTTCCCTTCATGAAACACACAGAGACCATCTCTCCGACGATGAGTTATTACCAGATCGGCACCTATTTTCATGAGCGAGCAACGATTGGGATCGATGCTAGCTTACCTGAAATCTTTGTATTGCCGCAAATCGATGAAGAATGGGAAAACTACGCGACGCAACAAACCCATGATTTTGATAAAAAAATCAATGAGTTAGAGGCAAAAGTGATCACTGCAAAAACAGAGATCGAGCGTTTAGAAGAGGCCATCAAAGAGATCGATCGACAAATCACTGAGTTAGATGATACGAAAGGATTCTTAAATCGTAAAAAAATAGACGAAGAAATCCAAGCGTTAGAACAAAAGAAACAAGCACTCGAAAATGAAAAATTAGGTTGGTTGCCTTATATCGAAGAACCAGAAAAAATCCAAAAACAAAAGCAAACCTTATTACATGAAGAAAAAGCGGACCAGTTACGCGCTGCGATCGTTGAAAAAGAACAACGTCAAATCAAAAAGTATTTTGGTGACATGGAAGGTTTCAGACAGTCGATCCATCGTTTCTTGATGTCGTACCTTGGCAGTGAAAACCCTGAAATAGTAGAAGAGGGAGGGGACGAGTGATGACAAAACAAGAAGATTTAGACCTACAAGAAGTAACAGCTGAAAATCATGGAACGACCGAGCCAGTAGAAGAAGCATCAAGCACCGACAAAGAGATGGCGAATGAAGTAGAAGAAATTCGCGAAGAAGCCAAAATCCATGAAAAAGAAAAAGTCGTCCCAAACTCGACGAATCAAACAGATAATGCGCGTTCAACGATCGAGCAAGCGGTCAATGAAAATCAAGCATATCTTTCTGGTAAACAACATGATCACGAAGACATAGTTGACTTGATTGCAGCCGCAGAAGAAGAGTTAGCTGATTTACGATTACGCAAATATTTGATCGAAGCGGATTTCAATGAGTTATTGGTCGCATATCATCGCTATGTGTTAGAAGATACACCGATTTCTGCCATTGCTAAGACAAGTTTGATCGAATACTTCGCTTACGAGATATTAAAACCATTGAATGATATCGGCTTGGAATTATCCAAACAAGCATATGATGTATGGGAAACAAGATATTTTTCAATCAATTATAGTTTGACCCCACAAAAAGAATTGATGTTCTCATTTGTGTTACCGACGATCGACCAACGATACCAAGTAGAATCCATTAATTTGATGCGAGTATCCCCAGAACAAATGACGATCGAGATCGATGATGACCGAGTGTTAGCATTGATTCGTCATTGGTCTGTTGAACGAGTGTTTTCGGCTAGTCAGATCACGATTTTCAATCACAAATTGAATCAATTATTTGCTTATGCACGTAAATTAGGCTTTACGGTCGATCAAACCTTGTTAGACAACACGAAGCCACTAAGATTAGATATTGCAAGTAAGTTTCCAGCCACGCAAGAAGTGTTAGATGATATTTTTATTGTCACAATGAAAAATCCACAGTATGATATGGAGAAATTAGACGACACGACTTATAAGGTGTTGCTTGATAAAGGACAGTCGCTCCAAATTTCTCTTAAAGACACAACACGGACAGATCTAGCGATTTCTTCTGGTGACTATCATCGTTCAGTGATCGATTTCTTTATCAATTATGAATTTTTAGTACCTTTGATGGTTCGCAAAGATTGATGGAAAAAGAGCAATCGTGCGATATATGTTTCAGAATGACCGACTCAGATGATCGATGAAAAAAGAGCCAAGGAATCGGGTTTCTCCTTGGCTTTTTTATACTTAGGAGGAGTAAAATGAAAAGAATAGGAACCAGTTTGCTCATTGTCTGTTCGATGTTGCTTTTCTTTACCGGTTGTACAGATCAAGAGACAAAAAAAGCGGACCCAAAACCGTCATCCATGGTGTCGAATGAAACAGCAACTATCACCTTGCAAGAAGATGGGGTCGATACCTTAGTAAAAAAAGTGACTTTCCATACAGGAGAAAACCTACTGGATGTGCTGGAACAAAACTTTAGTGTGGAAGAAGACAAAGGATTTATTACCTCGATCAATGGTCAGAGCCAAAATACTGAAGAAAAAAAATATTGGATGTTCAGTGTGGATGGTAAAAATACAAAAATGGGCGCAAAAGAAACGATTTTAAAAAATAATCAAACCGTCATCTTTAATTTAGATACTCTTTGATGTTGTTAAGAATGAAGGGAAGAAAAAGCAATGGAGAATTTGAAGAAGAGCGGAATGTTTTCTGTTTTGGCAGCGTTAGGTGCTAATCTCTTAGTTGCGTTTAGTAAATTTGTCGGTTATGCCATCAGTGGCAGTGCCGCTATGTTGAATGAAAGTATTCATAGTATCGTTGACTGTAGCAATCAAGTATTACTACTAGTCGGTGACAAACGTGCGAATCGTGGTCAAAGTGAATTACACCAATTTGGCGAAGGACGAGCAAAGTATTTTTTCAGTACGATTGTTGCCATGATGTTGTTTTTTGGCGGGGGCGCGCTAGGTGTAATGGAAGCTTTTGAAAAACTTACCCATCCCGCCCACGAAGTTGGTAATCCTTGGATCGTCATCCTGATTCTATTATTTGGTCTCGCTATAGAAGGTAGTTCATTACGAATCGCAATGAAGGAAATCCACGAATTGAATACTGAGAACCTTTCAACCATGCGCTTTTTACGTGAAAGTCGCCACAGTGAGATCCTCGTGATCTTCACCGAAGATCTCTGTGCTGTAATTGGTCTCGTTCTTGCCTTAGTCGGCACTGGGTTGACCATGGTGACAGGGATCGCGGCTTTTGATGCCATCAGTGGACTATTGATCGGCTTTTTATTGATGGGTGCTGCTATCTTTCTGGCAAAAGAATTTTATAGTTTGATTATTGGCGAGAGCGTGACTACAACAGATTTGAAAAAGATCAAATTTGCTTTTGAGCGAAATGAAGTGAATCGCGTTATTGATATCAAAACTGTGCACTTAAGTCCGACAGAGATTTTAGTTGCGGCAAAAATCGATCTAGATGAAAACAAAGAATACCAAGTACACATGATCATCAATGATATTGAGCGGACGATCCGTGAACAATTAAAGGATAAAAAAATCTATATTTACATTGAAACAGATAAATATGATCCAAATTATTCGCAAATAAAGAAAACACAAGAAACGACGATAGAGAACGTCGAGAAATAATTTAGAAACTAGTGTTATTTTTTTACTTATAAAAAAGTTTGATAGCAAAAAAAAACTCGTTTATATATAGAATAAAATCATCGGAAAAGTAGGAGGAAAATGAATTTCCTCTTATATTTTTCGATGATTTTTATTTTTTTTAATAGTTGTGCTTTGAAAATGAGAAAAATATCATGTTGTTTAACGATAAAACGGCTACATTTTTATTTATTTATGTTACAATTAGTCCGCTATTTATTTGTTGTAAATTGAAGGAGATATCGTTAATGAATAAACAGAAACGGGCGCCTTGGCAGGATTCGCTACATGCTTCGTTGCCACTTTGCCTTAGTTATATCCCAGTTGGGTTAGCTTGTGGAGTCTTACTGCAGCAAGTTGGCTTTGATCCACTCTTAGCTGGTCTATTATCTATCTTAGTATTTTCTGGTGGCGCACAATTCTTAGTTGCCTCTATGTTAGCCACACAAGCGCCATTTTCAACTACACTTTTGATGGTTTTTTTCTTAGAACTACGGTATATTTTGCTAGGGTCGAGTCTTTCAGGCTTTATGAAGAAAGAAAAGCGATTCTTTTTAGCTGTGTTCTCTCAATCATTGAATGACGAAAATTATGCAGTAAATTATTTGAAGTATTCCACTGATCCCACTTGGGACAAGCGAAAAGCTTTATATGTCAATTGGTTTTCAATGGGGGCTTGGGCGATCAGTAACATGGTCGGAAATATTTTTGGATCAGTGATCCGAGTGGATACGGATTTGGTGCATTTTGCCTTAACTGCTATGTTTATTTTTATGTTCATCATGCAAATGAAAAATGCTTTACTCATCTTCACAGGGATCTTTTCTGGGATACTCAGTGTCTTATTCATGGTACTTTTCCAAAACACTTTCGGTTTGATCGTTGCAACGCTGATTGCTTCTTCGGCGGGTTTTGTATTAGAAAGAGCCTTCAAGAAGGAAAAAGAAAAGAAATCCAGCAAAGAGACCCAACCTTTGAATGAGCCATTGTTCCATTTCCCAGAACAGGAGGTGCAACATCATGACTGAGTGGTACTTGTTGTTATTGGTGATCAGCTTATTTGTCGTTGCCTACATTCCACGAGTTTTTCCTATGCTTTATTTTACACATCGAAAAGTGCCTAAATGGTTTAGCGAATGGATGAAATATGTACCAGTTGCTTTGTTTGCAGCGTTAGCCTTCAAAGATGTTTTTATCACGCATGAACATTTAGATATTGCGTGGAACATCAAAATCGTTGCAATGCTATTTGTAGCAGGTGTTGCTTATAAGACTCGCTCAATGGCGTTGTCTGTCATTACAGGACTTGCGTCTGTGTTTTTATTATCAATGTTATAGAATTTCTTAAGCTTCTCCAAAAAATTGGGAAGCTTATTTTTTTGTTTTCCTCAACGAGTTGTCCTCCATGTTTTTTTTGTTATAATAGGGAAGATGTTTATTCTAATAGAGATAGTTGAGGTTGACATATGAATAAGAAATTGATGCAAGGGACATTTTGGCTTACCTTTGCCAATCTACTCTGTAAAGTTTTAGGTGTCGTTTATTTGATTCCTTGGTTAAGTATGATGGGAAACAATCAAGATGGCATGTTAGCAACTACCCTTTATAATGTGGGCTATTTACCATATGGCCTTTTCCTGATGTTAGGTACTGTTGGGTTTCCAAATGCGATAGCAAAAAAAGTCGCGGTGGCGACAAAAAATGGAGATGAACAAGCTTGTCGGGTCATTTTTCGCAGTACGATCAATATCATGTTCGTTATCGGGATCATATCTGCCGTATTGATGTATTTGTTTGCTCCCGCTTTGGCGAAAATCAGTCCGATCTCGAATGTCGATAACGGTATTTTGGCGATTCGTAGTCTCTGTCCTTCCTTAGTAGCGATCCCAGTATTAAGTGCGATGCGCGGTTACTTCCAAGGGAAAAATCATCTTCGCCCTTACGGTACTTCCTTGATCATTGAACAGGTGATCCGTGTAATCGTGATCTTAGCTGGTACGTATTATTTGCGTGTGTTGACAGATGGCACGATTGTGCAAGCGGTATTGATCAGTACTGTTGCTTCTTTCTTCGGTGGACTTGCGGCTATTGGTCATATGTTTGTTGTCGGACGGCAAAACGATTATTTCCGTTTAAAAGATTTCTGGATCTCAAGTCGCTATTTCCAAAAAGACAATCGTTCTGCGTCTGTTTCGATCATTCGAGAAACCTTACCATTCATCTATGTTGGTTCGGTGATCACGATCGTGCAAATGATCGATCAGGTGACGATGAAACCATTCTTACATTTATTCAGACCGGAAATTGCCGACCAACAACTCGAATTTTTGTTTAGTCGTGCATCAGTCAATCCGAACAAATTGACACTGATCTTGATTTCAATGGTCGGAACGGTCGCAATCAGTAGTCTGCCGATCCTAAGTACATTAGGAAAAAAAGACCGACTACAGATTGAAAAAACAGTCGGGGACAGCTTCTCGATTGCTTTATTGATCCTTTTGCCTTCGCTAGCAGGGATGTCCTTATTAGCAGGACCGTTATACACCTTGTTTTTTGGCTATGATCCAGAGAGTGTCGGCTACTTCCAGATGGCACTTTTAGCTTCCTTGTTCTTCTCGTTGTTTACGATTTTATCGACGATGCTCCAATCATTGAATCATCATTTGGTTGCGATCAAACTGACAACAGAAGCTATTATTTTAAAAGTCGTATTCCAAGCGATTGGGTTAGCTTTATTTGGCGGATACGGAATGAGTTTATCTAATACAGTGGCTTTTGCTTTTGTGTTTGTTCGTGGGTATCTTTATTTATCAAAAGAATACCGCATCTCGCCATTCGCAAAGATCAGTCATTTCTTCTTGAAGACGTTTCGTTCGACAATGGCCATGTTGCTTCTATGCTGCATTCTTTTCTTCGTGTTGAGTCTTTCCTTATCCATGACATCAAAAACGCATGCAGTCATTTATTGTGTGGTGATCGGTGGTGTCGGCGGCTTGACGTTTGCCTTTGCCCAATTTGGCAGAAACGCCATGCAAATGGTCAAGAATTTCAGACGATAAAGGGATGCAGTGGCAAACACCACTGATTCTATAGGTAACTAAGAGTGCAAGCTAATTTCAAATAATAAGTCAGGACTTTAGAAAAATTCTTTCAAGTCCTGGCTTTTATTCGTTTTTATAAAGGATGAAAGTGATAAAAACCTTAGATTTTAATAAAAAACATGGGTTGCTTTTTCTATAATCCGGACAAAGGTTCAAATCTTTTCTTACTTATGATATAGTATTAAGGACTGGTAAAATTCTTTGAAACGAGGAACTTAAATAAATGAAATTAGCAATCGTAACTGACAGTACAGCTTTCCTGCCAACACGTATCAAGAACCATCCTGATTTATATGTGATTCCTATCCCTGTAATCTTGGATGGAAAAATTTATAACGAAGGCATTGACATCGAAGCAGACGAATATTACGGACTATTGAAAAACAGTAAAGATTTTCCAACAACTTCCCAACCTGCTGTAGGTGAAGTTTTGGCACTATATGAAGAACTGAAAGCCAAAGGCTATGATACGATCTTAAGCATACACTTATCAAGTGGGATCTCTGGATTCGTCAATACATTATTTGCGATGAAAGACGACGTCAAAGAGATGACGATTGTTCCTTATGATTCAAAAATCACCAGTATGCCAATGGGGCATATGGTTGAATCTGCTTTAGACTTGAATGATAAAGGTTATTCACTTGAAGCCATTTTAGCTCACATCGATCGAATCAGAGACAATACATACGCCTATTTGATCGTTGACGACTTGAACAACTTAGTCCGTGGAGGTCGCTTGACTAATGGTGCTGCGCTGATCGGAGGGCTATTGAAAATCAAACCGATCCTGACTTTTTCGGAAGGGAAGATCATTTTATTCGAGAAGATCCGTTCAAGCAAAAAAGCTTTTGCCCGTGCAGAACAAATCATTGGCAAACGAAATGAAGAAATCAAGCCACCAGTAAAATTGTATGTGATCCATGCAAACAATTTAGAAGTTGCTGAAGAAGAAAAAGCAAAACTTCAAAAACAATACCCACAAGCAGAAATCGAGATCGGCCACTTTGGACCAGTGATCGGTAGTCACTTGGGTGAAAAAGCAATCGGTATTGCGATCTCTGCACAATAAAAATGCCAGAAAGCAAAAAATATAAAAAAAAAGAACAGTTTGAGCAATGATTTGCTTGGACTGTTCTTTTTGCATTTCTCACTTTATTATCTTATACTATCTTTAATTATCTAGTAATTTACTAAATCACTAAATTACTAAAAAGGAGTAGAGAAGGATGGAAATACCAACAAATTTGAAACATAAACCAGTGATCGTCGTCGAAGATTATGATAAAGTTGATGGCAGAAATGCCTTGCATACAGATGCAAAAGGACTATCTTTAGGATTAGCTCAGTGGAATGATCGAGGCAAAGTCGATATCTCAGGAAAAGTGTGGCGTCATACAGGAGAAAAGTGGTCACGTCAATCAGAAGAATTACCGATCACTCGTATTCTTGACTTAGCGATCTTAGTGGCGCAAGGAAGTGTTTACTTCCAGGATGCCTACCGCCATGAAAAATTTTACGACCCTGAAAATCCTGTCGTTGATATCATCGGTTTGCAAGGAAACCGGATGACGGTGGAAGTGGACACAAAAAATCCTAAAATCGATGAAGATATCATGTTATACTACGATGCTTTACAAAAAGATGGCGAATTACTTGGTGAACGTTTTCGTATCTTGAAACGTCTATTAAATGATCTAGGGTATTAATGTTATAAGGAAGTGTTTAATCATGGAAAACTTTTCACTCACCGACCAGCGAACGTTTACGCCGATCGAAAAACAAATGATCTGGAAAAAACCGACAAGTCATCAAACAAGTGCTGAAGAGCTGCGTATTGCAACTGAAATCAAAGCAAACTGGCTAGATCCGGAAATGAAAATCAGCAATGTGCTATTGGAAGGAGATGCAGGTTCTGGGAAAACGCAATTAGCCAAAGCATTATCCTTTGATCTGCAGTTACCTTATACGAAAGTAACATGCTTTGCTGATATGGATAAATCAGATGTCTTTGGTGCGTTACTACCTGTCATTGATTCAGACCAAGAAGAGGATCAAGAGTTATTGACCGCTATTTATCAAACGGATACATTAGCTGCGGTATTGACGTTGATCGAACAATATTACTCCGTCGATCAACAAACAGCCAAACAGAAATTAGCCGATCTCGTGCAACGAATCGAAAACAACCAAGAAAGTACGATCCACTACAAATACTATCCGTCAGAAATCGTTCGTGCGATCGAAAAGGGTTATCTTTTAGAAATCCAAGAACCAACGGTGATACGTGATGCTTCGGTTCTTGTTGCCTTGAACTCTGCCTTAGAAACGAACGGTTTGTTGAACTTACCTACTGGTGTGATCAAACGACACCCAGACTGTATCATTATCATTACAACAAATCGTAACTATCAAGGGAACCGACCATTGAATGAATCGCTTCGAGATCGTATGCAACATGCTGAGAAAATGGATCTGCCAGAGCTTTCAGTCATGGTGGAACGTGCTATTAGCAAGACACAAATTAACGAGCCGACACTTTTATTGAAAATGGCAGAAGTGATTCGTTTGTTAGATGAAACTGCCAAAGCAAATGCCATCAAAGGTGTGGCAGGTATGCGTTCTTACTTTTATTGGGTCAATACAATGAAACAAAATCAAGACATTTTCGTATCGCTCTATCCCAAAGTCTTATATAAACTGACGACTGATCCAGATGAATTACACATTTTGACGACTGCACTAACTGATAGTGGGCTTTTAGATGAACTGAGAGACTTACTTCGTCAAAAGAAATGGGGGGACTTATCAGACGAATCCCCACGAATCAAAGGACGGACCATAGGTGCAGAAGAAGCGATAGAACGTCAAATCGATCAGTTGGCAGAAGAAACAACATCGCTTGCTGAACAACCCTCAGAAAAAGAGGAAGTGTTGCAAGAAGAAGAACAGACAAAAGAAGCAACGGCGAAAGAAGAAACTCCGACTGACACGTTGCCTTTATCGGAAGAGCGCAGCCAAGAAGTCGAAGGGCGTAGTCAACAGCAACAGCAATCAGATGACGAATCCCAAGAGATGTCAGCTTCAGATATGGAAACCTTGGACAAACAGCTCAAGCGTGAACTTAATAAAGAAGCGCGGCAGCTGATGAAAGGTACGATCCATGAAAAAGAAGGAATGATCGTTCATCGCCCTAAGTTTGCTGTCATAAATCCTGAAGTAGCGACTATCCGACAAGAAATCGATCCGATCGTGGATTCATTGAGTCGGCAAATCCTTGATCTTTTGGAAAATGAACAAAGTGAAACTTACCAAAAAGGAAAGTACGAGGGACAACGTTTTAATGCTAGTCGAGTAGCTTATGGTGATTTACGGCAATTTGATAAAAAAAATCCCCCTCATGAACAACCTTCTTTGGCAGTGGCTCTACGAATCGATGAATCTGGTTCGATGGTTCGTGAAGACCGCATGACAGCTGCAAAAAAAGCCGCATTTGCCATCGCCGCATTTGCTAAAAAAGTACGTATTCCTTTGTTGATCTATGGAGATACAGCAGATGTTTCGACAAGAGAAAAAACATCTGTCTTTTCGTACAAAGAATTTTCGGATTCATTTGAGTGGTTGGAACAGAAATTAGTGACTATGAAGCCAAGACAAAATAATCGTGATGGCGCAGTCTTGCGTCTGATTGCTGGAAAGCTGACAGAACAACCTGCGACAACCAAACTGATCGTCAACATCAGTGATGGCCAACCTAAAGCTTTACCTGATTATACAGGCGCTAAAGCAAAAAAAGATATCCAAGAAGTGTTGACTGAATATGAACGCCAAGGTATCGTTTTTATTTCTGCGGCAATTGGACAAGATAAGGAAGAAATCAAAGAAATCTATGGGGCAAGTCGCTTTGTCGATATTACCGATTTATCGACATTTCCCAAACAATTGATCCAATTGATTTCTCGTTATTTATAAATGAATAGTAAGCGAATCTCAAAGATGATGAGTGACTCATGGTCTTTGTCATTCGCTTTTTTGAGTTTTTTCATTTATGATAAGCACTAATCCGCCTGATGTTAGCATAAAAAAGTTAACGTTAACAGATATGTAACCGCTTGAAATTGAGCTATAATAAAGAAAAAAGGGGGATAAGCATGAAGCAGACAGAAAAGTGGTGGAAAGAAGCAGTTGGTTATCAAATCTATCCAGCGAGCTTCAAAGATAGCAACAACGACGGTATTGGTGATATCAACGGGATTCGCCAAAAACTTAGCTATTTGAAAGAGTTAGGGATCGACTTTATTTGGATCAATCCTATTTATCAGTCCCCATTTGTCGATAACGGCTATGATATCAGCGATTATCAAGCAATTCTCAAGAAGTTTGGTACAATGGATGAGTTTGATGCTTTATTAGCTGAAGCCCATCAGATGGGGATAAAGATCATCATGGATCTAGTCATCAATCATAGTTCCGATCAGCATGAATGGTTTATTGAATCTCGTCAGTCGGTCGATAACCCTTACCGTGATTACTACATTTGGGTCGATGGTACACCTGATCAAGCCCCGAATGAATGGCAGTCGATCTTTGGTGGTTCAGCATGGCAATACGATGAGCAAACTGGTCAATACTATTTACACATTTTTGCGAAAGAGCAGCCTGATTTGAACTGGGAAAGCGACAAGCTAAAAAATGAACTCTTCACGATGATTCGCTGGTGGTTAGATAAAGGGATCGACGGATTCCGCTTAGATGCCATTTCTCATGTGAAAAAAGATGAATACTCTGTCAAGGCAACTGAGAACCCATTTTCTCCTTTTCAAAATGTCTCCGGCATCGAAGATCATTTGACAGAATTAAAAAATGTCTTTGATGAATATGATATTATGACGGTAGGAGAAGCGAGTGGTGTATCCGCAAGCGAAGGTCCTGAGTGGGTAGGCGAAAACGGCTATTTTGATATGATTTTTGAGTTTGACCATATTTCGATCTGGAAACATGAAAAAGACGGGGATCTAGATGTATTGAGTTTGAAACAATCATTGAGCGCTTGGCAACGAGCACTGGATGGCAAAGGTTGGAACGCTCTTTATATGGAAAACCATGATGTACCAAGATGTGTGTCTGTCTTTGGAGATACGTCTCCTGCATATTGGCAAGTTTCTGCAAAAGCAATTGCCATGATGTATTTCTTTTTGCAAGGTACACCGTTTATTTATCAAGGACAAGAAATCGGTATGACGAATCTGCCATTTTCTTCTATTGATGAGATTGATGCAGTAGATTCGAGAAGACTTTATCAACAATTGCTTGATGAAGGATGTTCTGAAGAAGAAGCATTGGATATCGTTGCCAATACGACAAGAGATAATAGTCGGACACCGATGCAATGGAATGATCATTTGTATGCTGGTTTTTCTGAGGTTGCCCCTTGGTTGCTCGTCAATCCGAATCATCAAATGATCAACGTTGCTGATCAAACCAATGACCCCGAATCGATTTTATCTTTTTACAAAAAAATGATTGCCCTACGTCGAGAAAACAAAGGGTTGGTTTATGGTAGTTTCAACGAATATCTACCTGAAAATGAACAGCTCTTTGTCTACGAACGAGTCCTAGAAGAAGAACGTTATCTGATCATCGTCAACTTGACTGATGAAGCAGCGACTTATACATTACCAACGGAAATTGAAACAACTTGGGAAGTATTATTGGAAAATCAATCTGGTCAAGAATTTCAATCAAGTGGTACTTTCGCCCCCTATGAAGCGCGTCTTTATCGAAAAATTTAGCTGACATGAAAAAAAACTACGAACATAAGAAAGGGAACACCCTCTTATTTGTTCGTAGTTTTTTCTTATTCGTATTGCGCGCGAGGTCCGCCAATGTATTTAGGACGAGACCGTAAAGCAGTGACATGCGCATGACCTAATGTGTTAGAACGAGGACGTACAGGCACTTGAACGTGCTTGATGTGCATCCCGATCGCAGTATCACCGATGTCGATTCCTGCTTGAGCAACGACATGTTCCACTTCGACAGGATCGCTGAATTGTTCAAATGCTGCAACTGAGCAGGCACCTCCTGCATGGAGTGCCGGAATGACAGAGACGATCTCAAATTGTTTCTTTTCCGCTACTGGACGTTCGACGACTAATGCTCGATTAAGGTGTTCACAGCCTTGGACTGCTAACGAAATGTCAAGAGGGTCTAATTGTTCTTTCAATATTTCGATGACCCATTGTCCGATTTCTGCATTTGAGTTTTTACCAATATGTCCACCTACAATTTCACTGGTACTGCATCCTAGAACGAATAGATCGCCAGCTTTAAGATTGGCTTCATCGAGGACGTCAGAAACTATTTCAGATAATTGTTGTTTGAAACTGTCTTTTGATACTTCCATTTTCAATTCATTCCTTTTATTTGTTTTTTACCGTTGATTGTTGCAGAGGTAAACGCATCAATGCCTTTATAAGTGGAATCGCCACCACGATACCGACGATATTTTGGACCAAATTACTTGGTAAAGATGTGACACCGACGGGCCAGTCATAAAGCAACCAACTAGCAAAGAAGTAGCCTGCCACCATGATGATCGTACCAAGTGATAGCCCAATGCCCCAACGTACAGAACCTTTACCTGCAAAAGAGCCAGCAACCAGTCCTTGTAAGCCGTGGATCAATAAAGAGAAGATCGCCCATTGGGGATAGCCGGATAATAAATCAATAAACAAGCCACTTCCTGCACCAACGATCAATCCACCCATCGGACCAAAAAGGGCAGCTGCGGTATAAATGCCGACTTCACATAAGGTGACAAATCCGTTGGTTCCAGGTATGGGGATCAAGATGACCAAAGAGATCCCCACAGTTAAAGCCGTCAGCATGGCATAAATCGCAATTTTTTTAGTATTCATTCGTTATTTCCACTCCTTTTCCTTTTGACCAAACACTTCCTGTTTGGTCATTCATCATGACACCATTCAAGATACAGTCATAAACAAAAGCCTTACTCCGGGCAACCGCATCTGCCAAAGGATAATCTAAGGCCAGATTTGCAGCAATCGCGGAAGCAAACGTACATCCTGCACCGTTGACAGTCTGTTCTTCTAACTTTTCTCGCCTAAAGGAAATTGTTTCCTTTCCATTGAATAAAACATCCAGTGCTTCATTACCAATAATCCTAGTGCCACCTTTGATCACTACGTTCTTAGCACCAAGTGAATGAATATATTTTGCACAATCGATCATTTGGAGAAATGTCTGAACTGGTTGACCATAGAGCAGGGAGGCTTCTTTCAAATTTGGGGTCAATATATCCGCAAAAGGAAATAACTCCTGTATCATTTTTTGCATATAGGCTTGATTCAAGGTATTTGATGTTTCCTTAAAGGCAAACACAGGATCGATCACAATGGGAATATCCTCAAAATATGTAAGGAAATCCTTCACAACGTCAATGGCTTCCAATGAATGCAATAAGCCAATTTTTATCCCATCTAAATCTGTCATACGTTGAATCGAATCTAACTGCTTGGCTAACCATTCAGGCGGGATCGTCTCTAATATAAATGAACCATCTGAGTCAAGCATTCCGATACAGGTCAATGCACTCATCCCAAAAATATGATGGTTTTCAAATGTTTTTAGATCGGACTGTATGCCGCCACCAGCAAACGGATCAGAGCCGCCAATCGTTACTATTTTCTTCACTTTCATCCCTCCACAAAAAGAGTATACCTTGTTCCATTAAAAAGAAAAACAGCCAATTGGCAGATTATCAGGTCAGCCACTTTAAGTCGGAGAGGGAAAAGAAAACTATATACAAAAAAAACAAGCACTTTCCTCACTAGAGGAAAAGTACTTGCCTGAACCACTGGATCAGTAATTATTTATTGGCTTCTTTAAATTCCTTTTCAATTTGTAACCGTTGGACTTTCATGGTTGCTGTTCTTGGAATATCTTCGTAAGCACGAATGATCGGTGTATTCAAACGTGGCAATTCATGGACTTGGTTCCACCAACGATCCCAATCCATCTCTTGATTCGGCGCTAAAGCAATGATTGGTTGTGGTGAATTGTCTTTATCGCGAACGATGACGACTTCAGCTAAAAATTCCAATGAATCCAACAAATAATCTTCGATCGCTAAAGTACTGTTGATCGTATCGATCAAGTCAACTTGACGATCTTTCAAATGCAGATGGCCATTTTCGTCGATACAACCATAGTCGCCACTATCCCACCAAACACCATACACATTTTCTTGGAAACGAGCATCTTCTTTATAATAAGTCAATGCGCGACCTTTTGATAACAAGTGGATATGACCATCTGTGTTCGCAGGTAATTCATTACCTTCTTCATCAGCGATTCTTGCTTTGGTCAAGTCACCTAGACCGACCCCCATATCACGTGCATCACTTGTTTTTAAGCTCTCCAACGTATGAGCTTTCAAAATCATCGGTCCACATTCACTTTGTCCGTAGACTTGCAAAAAGATTGCTTCTTTTGTTGCTGACGTTTGAAGGAATACTTCCATTGTTTGATTGTTGATGGCATCAAATGTAGAGTGATAGTAGCGAATACCTGAAAAAGCTTCTGGATGCTCTCTTGCAGTGAAACTCCACTGAACAAAGTTATTTGGATGTGTCTCTAAAGCAATTGGTGAATTTTCTACTAACAGTTTCACTACATGTTCACCTTGAGGATCTGCGATTGGCATCATCGGAAAGCCCATCGCCATAAGAGAAGAGATGCCGATGTTGAATCGTGAATGAACCGGCGAAATATGAAAAGCGACTAATTTCTTCTCGGCGATCTTAGTAAATACCGTTTTTTGCCACTTTGTCCGCCAACCCATTGAATGTGCAGAGTGGCAAATCAATTTAGGGATGCCGGTCGTGCCAGAAGTGTGAGTCATATAAGAGATTTCATCATTATCTAATTTCTTTTGTTCCACAGGAGTTGCGGGTTGTTTGAGCAAATCAGCTACAGCTAATTGTTTGCTCTTTGTACCATTAGTGATTCCTGCAACACGTTCACTTGTCACTTCGTCGAATAAGATAAAAGGATCTTCCAAACGATCAACAAATACTTCTAAGGTACTTGTTGGCAAATGATAGGAAGGCATGACAGGAACTGCACCTAGATAAGACGCAGCAACGGCCATCAAGTAGGTATCAAAAGCAGAGCTTTTGTAAATCATGATTTTATCACCAAGTGTCACACCTAAACTAGCGAGTTGATAGGCACGCGTTACTACTAATTCATGACATTGCTTGTAAGTGCTTTTAAAACCAAGCTCCGGATAAGCCACTAATGCCTGATCAAAAATCATTGGGACATCAGGTGTGCGTTCAGCAGCTTCTTGAAAATTCGTATAAAGATTAAGTGGGGTATAGTCGATTGTTTCCATCTTTCACGCTCCATAAATAAATTTGTTAATAAATGTACAAAGTCTAATTTATGATAGCATATCCTCAAACTAAATAACAGAAAAACCTGGATGTAAAGTTATCTATCGAATCGAGAGAAAGACCGGGAAAAAACTACACATCCACTTGATATGACTTAAAGAGGGGATCTTTTGAGAAAATACTTGCCCCATCGCTTTTTCAATTTTTTAAACTACTAAGAGGGGAAACTCCTACTAATGAATTTTTATGAACAAAAATATACCATAGACTTCTATACCTTTCATATTTTATCACTCAGATAATTAAATGGAAGCTTTGTTTATACATAACAATTTTCTATTACATATAAATAAAAAAGCTTATAACAAAGGGTTTTTTCGACATTTTTTTATTTTTTTCAAAAAAATAGTACTTAAAATCAGTTATTTTTCCTACAAGATAATCTAAAATAATAGATATACCATTTTAATTAATCAGCTGTATTGAAAAGGAGCGAAAAAAATGCCAATCGAAGAACATCGTAAAGCAGTCGGTACATTTGAGAATAAACGCAATAAAAATTCTGATCAAAATGCAAGGCAAGAATCAGTCAATTTCATCTCTAGCACTGCAAATACTCAGCTAACAGAACAAATTAGATGGTCTCCATTACTTTTCCTTCAACTATTAGTCATTGCTGATTCTTTTGCTATGAGAGGGGTCCCCCCAAGAGCACTTCGTACAAGTAGGCCTGCTTTTGAAGCCGATACCACAGTTGAGATTGGTCCATTAGAAACAAATGTGAATCAAACCACGATCCATTCACTCTTTTTTCGTTCGAGTGTCAATACGACCCTCGTTCAACCAGCACAACCGATCAATGCTTCTAAATACCTTTCTGATCCAGTAAGAAAAACGACCTTACAAGAACCAGTTTCTTTAGCTGCATTTACACACCATTGGACACTGCATGTACATAAAACCATTCATAATCTGGAAGAAATCGATAAGTGTAATACCACTGTCACGCCCATGTCCGTACTCGACTATGGGTTATGGGAGAAGAAAAACCATACGCTCTATCATTTTAATACGATCTGTGAAGAGGCGAAATCAAAATCACTAAAATTAAGAGAGCAAGCAAAAGACGATCAGCAAGAAATCCACCATTTTTCTTTTAAAAATAAAGATTCAAAGAATAAAGTAGACTTAGGTAGAATCCAACGTGAGTCAAAAAATATTGCTCGGATGGTCCTATCATCTTACTATGATCATGACGCAGAATCTTCAAGTAGTCACAGCGAAAACAATCATACAAGACCGTTCCTGCCAACCTCTTTTTGGGACAACTTAACGGATACCTTTACTTCTTTTTTTCATGAATACCAGAATAGTAGTCACACGACTGGTTCAGGTGAACCACCAGTTGAGAGCGTATTATCAACGTTTTTTACAGTATTAGCACGGACATTCTCAGCGGAAAACCTTGCAACTGAACATGCTCAAAAAGAAAGTAGAAGGGACGCTGGGGCAACATATTTTCCTCTACTCATGAGTGAACAACCTCAGTCATCTATGCGCCACCAAGATCAGGCACCCAAGAACGACCAAGCAACTGAGGCACCGATTTTGGAAGAAGAAGAAGAATATCTCGCAGCGCCATTATTAGAATTAGCAAAAAAATTCAACGAACGAATCGATCAATTCTTTGAAAAGAGCAACTTTCAGATATTTCCTGGAGCAGAAGCGTTACCAATACCTAAAAAAAATCCGACTGATCACTTTTTACCTTATGCCTCTAGTACGAGTGTTTTAATGAATTATATGGAAGAAGAACCTTCTGTGGAACTAAAAGCAACAGTCAATGAGGTACTAAAGCGTTACGTGAATATTGAACCTTCACTTTCAATAACTGGTAAACAATTGACACCCTTTTGGTTTCATCTAGTGCTCTTTCAGAAGCGATATAAAGTGGATGCAGTAATGAATACCCTCAGAAAATCGCTTTGCGAGTTGTCCGATGCCGTTTGTTTCTCGAATAGTATTTCCACAAAAGAATTGTTTCGTGGGCTTCAGGAATGGGGAACTTCAAAGGACCCAAGTGATTACGAACAAGTCCTGGAAAGAAGACAAAAGATAGCCAAACTCATTTTAGAAGCTTATGACGTAAAAGTAGATGGGATTACTGATATCGAAGCAGTCAAAATCTTTCTACAAGCGCGAAATAATCATGCCTTTAAGTACTATACATTTCATGAACCTAAATCATTGGATCCAGCCAATCAACAAACAATTAGTTCATCCTCCTTACCTGATGTCCGCCCTTATGATGCTAGTCAAACGCCACTGAACTCAGCCGTAGCAATATCAGCACTAACTCGAGCCTTCTTTGACCAAACAATGGATGCCTATATGAAAGATCAGCCTTTACCTATTCCACCAAAAGAACCAATAAACGCCATGTGGTTTGACTTAGATGTCTATCAGCAGCGTACCAAAACTGAAATCGCTACAAATAGAATGAAAGAGAATGTTTGTGCATATCTCGGATTATGTTTGATTGATGATCTGTCGACCAAAGATTTTTTCCTTACCTTACAAAAATGGGGAAGTAAAGGGATGTCAAGTACTAGCATACTGGAGAAGAGACTTCAAATCGCTCACCTCATCCTTCAAAGTTACGGTTTGAAGGATGAGGTGATTTCCGACGAACGTGCGATTGCGATTTTCATCCAATGGCTTCATAACGACGCCCTAAAACATGTTCCATTTACCGAACAGCATCTAATAGACCTACATCCTATCCAATCAGTTCATTTAGAGCATAAGAAACTTTTACCTTATGACATCAGCGCGCAAGTATCGTTAAAATCAACGAGAGAGCTTTCAGAAGAAGAACAATCAGTCGTCAATAAAATAGTCATGGCTCATTTGAAGAATCAGCCTTTACCAGACAATTCCTCTGTGCCTTTACCTCCGATATGGTTTGATTCAGAGTTATTTGATAAAAGGGAAGAAACTGAAAAAGTCAACGGCCTCATTATTAGAGAACTTAGTAGCCAGTATGTTGAATTAAACCAATTATCGGAACTAGCACCAAATGATTTTTCGCTAGTTTTGCAGAATTTTGCTAGTAGAGGACGATCAGATGCGGTGATCATTGCGCGGAGACTTCAAATTGCCAAAACGATTCTTGATAAGCATGGGTTACCTGCCCATAACTTATCGGAAGAACGCGCAATCGCTATTTTTATGCAATGGCGCTATAACAATGCTTTTAGGGGCTACAATTTCAAAGAAGAAAGCGAGAAACACTTCATCCAAAAACGTACAGGGGGAAGATCAGATAATCCTTACCCAGGAACTTCATTGTATGAAACTGCTCAAAGTTTACAAGCGCCATTATTTTCATATGAGGAACTGCACATAGATGTAGAACACAAATTAAAATTATGGACTATCTCCTATCTTGACACGAGATACTTGTACAATACATTGATACCACATGTCATACTAATGCCATTCTGGTATCATTCGATCATTTTTGAAGAGCGAAGCCAAACTGAAACAATCAATGGGGCTGTGAAAGATTATCTGGCTCATGAAGAGGGGGATTTCCGTCAATTAAACGACTCAGTCATACGCTATACCTTCATTGAGCTGGCCTCACTGGAAAGTGAAGAAAGTCCTGATCAGTCATTGATTCGAAGGAGAAAAATCGCACATGTCATACTTGATACACTCAGACGTCCAGCGACAAAATTGACGGATGCAGAAGTAAATGCGATTTTCTTACAATGGCGAACGAACAACGTGTTTATTGCTGCCAACTTTAAAAATATAAAAACGATTCCTTTACTTGAATCCCCACAAGTTGATGAGATAGCAACTACGGATCAAACGGTGAATCCTTCTCTTTCATCTCAAGAGAAGGATTTGATACAAATCAAGAGAATCGTGCAAGAAATTAGCAATAATAGGCAACCCTCGGAGGCAGATAGACAGAATATCCCGAATTGCTATTTTGTTTTTTCAATTTATCAAAATATCTATAGAACGCATGTAGTCAAAGAAAAAATTAGGAAATACCTACGCCAGCAAAATATTGTTGGCGAACTCGATACGTCTGAGAAATTGATTAACGAAGTGGACAAATGGGTAGGGGAAGAATGGGAAGTTGAAAATAGTGTCGATGCGGGAAAGATGCAATTTCTCACGTACATGATCTTGGAAGAATATCGTGTGGAGTTTATGAGATTTGGAGAGGTCCTTTCAACAAGAAAAATGCAGGCAATTTATATGCAATGGAAAATGAATACATTACTTGAAGGTGGCACATATAAAGACACGGATGAACAAACGATTTATTACAAATTATCTCCTCCAGAATCTCCATATGTTATCAGTAACTTTCAACATAAACAGGACAGTGATCAAATCTATAGAGCCTTTAGTAGGGGGTATAATTCCGAACTTTCTACTGAAAAACCAATCATTCCATATGTCTATTATAAAAATATTTTCGATAAACAGGAAGAAACGTATTCCGTCAATCCAGGGGTTAGAAACTATCTTCTTACACAAAAAGTCCCGACCATACCTCAAGAAACCGAAGGTTTGACAAAAGCATTGGAAGACTGGATACTTTCCGAACCAAACTATTATCACATGGTTGAACGTGTAAAAAAAGCGGCAAAAATCATTCTGCAAGAATACAACGTTAATGAAGAGGATTTAACCCTTAACAAGGCGTATGCGGTAATCCTTCAGTGGGTTAACAATAATGCGCAGTTTGATTTCACTTTTGATATGCAGAAAATATGTTTTGCCTATGGAACAGAAGAAGCTAGCAAAAATCAAGAAATACTTGAAAAAGCGAAAGCATTTATTTCTGAAAACAACATCGAACAAAGTACGGAAATAATCGGGCAAGCAGAAATTGATACATTCGGAAGATCTGCGATACAAGTGGAAGCAACATTTAAAAAAATAGCTGATTTTTTAACTTCTGAGGGATATCCTTGTGATACTGACGATACAGATAACTTAGTAAGAGTGGCATCTTATTGGACACTTAAAGAGGGAACGGCAGAAGAAATACTTGATTTCGGTAAAATCAAAAAATTAGTCGTAATGATTCTAGGCGCAAGACAAGCACAAAGACTTTCAAACAATGAGCTGCAACAAGCATTCGTCAAATGGGCCGTGGAAACCTTAGAAATGGCTGCTCCACCAACGATAACTTCTGTACCAGTAATCACTCCCGCGCCTGCTCCTATCGATCAATCCTTTGGTACTAGAGAAGACCGTGAATGGCGTGATCTAAGCATCAGAAAGCAAATCGAAAGTTTCTTTCAAGACAAAAAGTTACTTCCTGATAAAGCAGCAAAAGAGGATATATTGATTGCTTTTGCCAAATGGTTTTCACAAGATGGGGCGGGAATCACACTAATGCCTGACAAAACCCAAGAGATTGCAAAAGTCATTCTAAGAGCCATGAACCGATATGGTGGTGAAACAAGCGAAGTAATCAGTCACAAAAATGCAGAATTAACGGTAACAAAATGGATTTTTGAAAATATATTAGGCTGTTCAATCGAAGCCTATGTCGCTAAGAATATCCTTGCTTCGTCAAATCCATCCGTCTTTACCATCGGTCAGCTAAGGAAATTGTTTGAGATCGACGAGATGCTTAAAACAGGCACTATCTCATTTGGTCAACTACGCACGGCTAATGCAACAGAAGAATCTTTGATACTTTTAAAAAAAATGTGGATTCTTTTGGTTCAAAAAACATTACCGAATTATTTTCTTGAGACGAGTCAGTTAGCAGACGAGTTACTGATTTCTGAATTTGGCTCATTGGTTCAGCTGGTCGGATCGAAATTACTTGATAATGAAGGCTACATCAGCCAGTTCAATCAAACTGAGATTCGTAAATTAGGTGCCGCGTTCTGCGAGACGATTAGTGTACAAGGCATTTCAACTCTGGACGAATTGAATCATGTCTTAATAGCAGCGTTGATTGCTACAGCGCAATTCGATCCAGAAGGATTACGAGAAGCAGGTAAGACCGGAGATTATAAAGGCTATGCGTTAAAAGTCTTTCTAGGGTATTGGCAAAAGCGGCATGAACTGAGTTTACAACTTCAAGAAGAAGTCCAAAAGCGATTTTTGATTTTTCAAGCAGCGATGATCAACTGGCGACGAAAACAAGTGATCACAGAAGAGGTCGTCCAGGAATGCGTACGGCTTGGTGCACAGTCAACCTTTGGCATAGGGGAAACCTACCTAGGCGGAGGTAGCCCATGCCCAAGTCTATACACTCCTGTAAATATTGAAGTTGCTTATACAAGCTTGACAAAACAGGTGTCAGAAACTTATTTCAGCTTTGATCAAAAGATCATTGAATTTTCATTTAATACGATGAATCTAGTAGAATACGATTTTATATTTTCTCCTACTACTCAAATTTACGGCGCAACTGCTCAATTAAAAAATAAAGTGCACTATTACGCTCCCTCTGGTCCTGGAGTGATGCCTCCCGTCTTTTTTGCTCGACGTGAAACATGGTTAGACACCACTCTTTCTCTCGATCAAACCGATTTATTTGTGGCGATAAATGGGACAGAAGAACGATTATATGCGTTGAAAAAGCTACCAGATGAAGGTGGCTACATTATCTATCGTGTGGATAAAAAACCATTACTCTACCTTAACTTTGGTTTATTCAACAACAAAAAAGTTTGGGGCCAGGGTTATCAAGCAGAAGGGGATAAGATTCGCATTGGAGATAAACTTTTTACCTTTACTGTTGAGATCAATAAAGAGAAGAAGCTCAGTCAAGGAATCGATAATCAACCGTTAATCGATTATTTTGCTCATCTACACAAAGATATACTATACAAGCTTTTGTATGATTTTGGAAACGATAAAACCATCAAGGAGAAAGTATGGAATATCGTTAAACACTTTATTCCGTTTTATGATTGTGTCGTCGGCATTATTGATCAAAATGTAGGTGAAGCAGCCACGTCTTGTGCCATTGATGCTATTTTCTTGATCCCTTTCCTTGGCCAAGTGACCTCTGTGACTTCAAAATTTGCTTTAGGGACAGCAAAAGCAATGGCAACGGGTGGTATGAAATCAGTCATAAAAAATGCTCCTCATTTTCTTCCTACCATAACTGATGTAAAGTTCTTATTGAAAAGCAGTGCTCGTTACGTAGATCCGGGATTTGAGTTATTAATGGGCGGCGGAAAAATAGCTATCAAGCGATTGATCAATTTGCAATATACACATTTAATTACAGAAGAAATGAAATTGTTACTAAAAAAACTAGAAAAATATCAAGGGGCAAAGATGGCTAAATCAATGGAAAAAGACATGGTTTTAGCTAAATTGACAAAAGATGGTCCGTACATCTTTGTTAAACGTAAAAAAGGTCACTTGTATCTGCAGGTGACAAATATAGAAACAGGTGATGTCTTTGGTCGCTACTATACATTGAATGGTGATCAATTGAAAGTATTTGAAGGGCCTATTCCTTCAACCCCTGAACAAATTGAATTGGTTAAACGGTTAACAAGCTCAGTAGTTGTTTATAAATCGTTTGGAGAGGAAAAAAATTTAAATCCAAAAGGGTATGGTGAGGGTACCATTTTAACGATCACAAAAGTAGATCAACCAATTGAGTATTATATCAAGATCAATGCACAGACCGTTCCAGTCCGAGTGACGACGATTGATGGTCAAGGTACTCGCTATGACGTGTGTGAAGGAAATAAAGTATTTCCTGTAATGTATAATGGGATCGAATGGGGGTTTGAGCCACCCTCATCCCAAACGGTGACAAAAGAACTCATCGAGTCGCTGGAAAAACAGCTGGATCAGTCTGAAACATTGAAAGACCCAACCACGCTTTCACCACCTGATGAAAACGGATTGATGTGGAATGCTCAAAAGAACGCCTACATCAAGATCAAGGATCAGTATGTCCCAATTCAATTACTTGATGCAGAAGAAAGTCGCTATTCTATAGTAAAGAAAAATGCGAATGCCCCAATGACAGTTTTACGTTTTGAACCTGAGATGAATCAATTTCGCTTTGAAACACCAGAAGAAAAAAAAATGATTGACCTAAAAAACGCGATACTAACGGCTGGAAAGAGGAAGAAATACGAAGAAAAAGTCATTCCTAGCACGTCAAAAGACGCTTCTTCAAGTTCACAAGCTGAAGGACCACCCAAAAAAACGCCTCAGTATATTGAATATAACACTCTTCCACCAAAAGCTGGAATGGAAAAAGAATGGAATGCACTACGAGATACTGTCCCATATGCAGACAGTATCGCTAGAACGATCGATCTTAGCATCAAACTTGAACCTTTGACTGCTTTTATCCCAGAACTACCCAACCGAGTCTTAACAAACCAAGAAGAGCGCCTAGTAAATGAACTCACTGGCGGAATCAACTTACTTTTACCAAAAAAACCTGCGCTTCTTTATCGCGTATTTACAGGGCTTGATCCAACTACATTTCCAAATTTTCTCCAACCATTTATCAATAAATTTAATGAAGAAGTAGAAAAATCTTCAGCAGTTTTTCAAACGTTTATAGAAAAAGCGGACGAGTGGTTAAGTCATGATAATATCGCGGATACAGAGGCTGCCAAACTCTTAATTCCATTCTTTGAATTGCAGGGTGTTGCAAACAGGGAAGCAATCATGAGAGCAACGCTCAACAGACTCAAATCAGTGTGTGAAAAAGGGAACCAATTTATTCAACAATCGTCTGCTTTTGGCTTTAATAATATTTTGACAGTATCGACTAATTTAGTTTACCAAAAAAAAACAAAAAAATACCTCTCTCGGTATAGCACCCCGCCACAAGCAAATGCCTTTGTTTTGCGCTACGATCCAGAGGCTCGAATTATTATTCTAGCAGATTCTTTTCATGTAAATCCAGCTCTAGCGGAAGGCAAGGATACAGAATCTATGGTAAAGCAAACCCTTATCCATGAAATAACACACCTTGTATCTCTCACAGATGATTGGCTAGCCTTTGATTTACCAGACATAGGTGAGGATATGCTTAGTCTCAAACAAGTATTAGATGAATATAAGGAGGATGCGGCTAATCTAATAGTATCAAAGCCATTTAACGACTTCGTTGATCAAATTTCCAAACAGCTCAACTTACCAGGTCTATCACCCGAAAGCGTCAGAGAGGCACTAAAAACAGATCCTTTTCTACAAGCAAATATCAAAATGACTGATGCAGAAACAGTGACAATCCTACTTATAAGTCTTGCTGAGGGATTACCGTTCGAAAAAGCAAAACTAAACAAAAGAGACATAGCGAATAGTCAACTAGGGTCTGGTTATCTTATGCTTGCTATTGCCTTATCAAGTATCCTGAATTATACCGCACATAAGAAAGAAATCCAGCTGGAACAAACCCAGACGATTGAAAATAATAAGACTACAACTTCTGCTCCAGTGAGTGAAGAACATCCTAGAGAAAAAAGAGGGATCAACACCATAATCACTTATGGGAAAACAGCTAGCACTATTACCAATACACAGGGAGCGATCACAAAACAAAAAATGGAAAAAAATTTCTACAACCCATTCAGATTGTACAAAAAGAATCAAAAGGAACAATATCCTTATGATCCGTCCAAGTCTGGCAAGAATAAATCAATGAAGCGCAGCGATTTGAATCTATCTCAACGATGAAGTTCCAATAAATGTGTTAATCCGGCAATAACCATGATTTTCTCAGAAGATGGTCAGTAACCCTAGTTGTAAAAGAATGATGGAAGCAAGAACAGGTAGATTTTCTTGATTGTCTAAACCAAAAAATGCCATTTTAAATAGGTTATAACGGAAATACACAGCTCCGAGTAGTAAGTAGGCAAGAATCTGGGACACCCCCCATGTCGCTAACGTACCTACCTCACAGGCTGAAAATAATAAGAAAGAAGACCTAAGATCCATTTATGTCGATAAAAAATCAACCTAGCAAGTTGATAGAACCAGATAACACAAGCAACTTGCTAGGCGATTAATTTGATTATTTGTTTATTTCAGTGTCGGAGAAATCACACTTCTTTGCACCGACAGCAGCAAATGAGTGGGAATGAGTGGGAATGAATGTAACGATTGCTGCAGAGATAATTCACTGCATCTTTATCTCCTAAGTATAATTTAGTTTAGTAGTGGAAGGTTGTCCGATGCAATTTCGGTGAAATATTGTTGTATACGTGATTCACTCAAGAATCTGGCGAATCGTGTTGGGGGAGATTTGTTCATCGTGAGAAGAGAGAAAAAAGGAGTCTCCAAGTCCGCCTTTTTATGTTGGATAGAATAATTTGTTAGTATCGGAAATCCCGTCATTTGGAACAGGTAGCCGATACACAGGATGGGTTCTGTACCACTATACTTTTCAAGTAAAAAAAAACGAAAAACTGTATGACTAAATGATGTGCTTCTAATGGATCGGATATAAAATGATCGTTGAATAAGATGTTCATTCAACATTATTTATTCTTATATAAAAAATAGGACTTGGTACGAGTTAGTTTCTATATATGATTAATTTAAATAGTAGGTATACCAATATCAATGATAAATAGAATTAAAAAGGAGTGGAAACATGCCAATCGAAGAATATCGTAAACCTGTCGGAATGCATTATAATAAGCTGAACAAAGGATCGAATCCAAAAGATAGACAAGAAGCCGCGAATTTTATCTCTAACCAAGCGAATACCAAGATAAATGAACGGATCAGGTGGTCCCCAATGCTCTTTCTTCAGCTATTAGTCATCACTGATTCTCTGGCTGTGAGAGGGACCCCTCTAAGAGCCCTCCGAACAAATAGACCTGCCTTTGAAGCTGACACCTATGTGGATATTGGTCCAGTAAAAACTGACGAGAATCATATTATGCTGGATCACCCCCCAGTAAATCAGACCGCAACGAATCAGACCAAGACATACCAGCCGACGATCCATTCTCTTTCTTTTCGTTCAAGTGTAAATCCGGCCCTCGTTGAACCAGCACAACCGATCCATGCGACGGAATACTTTTCTAATTCAATAAAAAACGCAACCTTACAAGAACCGATTTCTTTAGCTGAATTCACCCATCATTGGACACTGCAGATACACAAAACTATTCATAATTTGGAAAAAATCGATCAATGCAATACGACAGTTACAACTCAATCAGTACTTGAGGGAGGAATGTGGGAAAAGGAAAATCACACACTTTATCATTTTAATACGATCTGCCAAGAGGCGGTGTCAAAATCCTTAAAACTAAGACAAGAACCAAAAGATGATGTACAAGAAATCCACCATTTTTCCTTTAAAAATAAAGAGGCAAAAAATAGAGTCGCTTTAGGGGAAATTCAAAAAAAAGCCAAAAATATCGCTCGTCTGGTTATAGATTCATATTATAAGAATCTAGCAGGATCACCAAGTAATCACAGTGAAAATAATCAAACTCATTCGACTCTGCCAACATCTTTTTGGGACAATTTGACAGATACCTTTACTGCTTTTTTTTACGAATATCAGAATAGTAGTCACACAGCAAGTTCAAATGACGTGCCGACTGAGAGTATCTTATCAAAATTTTTCACAGTCTTGGCAAGGACATTCTCAGCGGAACATCTCGCAACTGAGCAGATATCAAAAGAGGAGAGAAAGATCCGTGAGGTGCCTTACCTTCCTCAGACATCTAAAAGCAACCAAATTCAGACACCCAAGAGTAGCCAAGCAACTGAAACACCGATATTGGAAGAAGAGGAAGAATATCTCGCAGCCCCGCTGATAGACTTAGCAAAAAAATTCAATGAACGGATCGATCAATTCTTTGAAAAGAGCAACTTTCAGATATTCCCCGGAGCGGAAGCGCTACCGACACCTCAAAATAATCTGAATGTTCCTATCTTACCTTATGCCTCCAGTATGAGTGTTTCAATGAATTATCTGGAAGACGAACCTTCTCTTGAAATCCAAAAAACAGTCAGTAAGGTACTGAAATCCTATGTGAATATTGAACCTTCACCATCAGTCACTACGAAAACATTAACGCCCTTTTGGTTTCATTTAGTGTTATTTCAAAAGAGACATAAAGTAGGCATGGCAATGGAAACGATTAGAAAATCACTTTGCGATTTGTCTGATGACGTTTGCTTCTCTAATAGCGTCTCCACAAAAGAACTGTTTCAAGGTCTTTATAATTGGGGGACTTCAAAGAATCCAAGTGATCAGGAGCTAGTATTAGAAAGAAGACGACAAATTGCGCAGGTCATTTTAGAGGCTTATGGCGTAAAAGATGAGCCAATTACAGATGTCCAAGCAATAAAAATATTTCTACAAGCACGTAACAATCATGCCTTCATGAACTATAAATTTCAACTTCCAGACACATTGGAACAAGTGACACAACGAATCGATACGCCTTCCGCCTCAGCGGATGTGCCCCCATACGATGCGAGTAAAATACCACTGAATTCAGTGAAAGAAATCACACAGACGACTCGATCCTTTATTAACCAAAGAGTGGATATGTATACAAAAGGGCAACCTTTGCCTATACCAAAAACCGAATCGATTGACGCATTTTGGCTCGACTTAGATGTCTTTCAACAGCGCATGAAAAGTGAAGTCGCAACCAATCGGATCAAAGAGCGTGTGTGTGAATACCTTGGTTTCTGTTTGATCGATGATTTGTCTACCAAAGACTTTTTCCTCGCTCTACTAAAGTGGGTGGATAAAGACATATCAAGTGTTGCCATCCTGGAAAAAAGACGCCAGGTCGCTAAAGTTATACTTCAATGCTACGACATAAATGATGACACCATTTCAGACAAGCGAGCCATAGCCATTTTCTTTCAGTGGATTTACAACGATGTGTTTAGCGACATCCAGTTCAATGAACTGAGCCTAACAGACATACAACACTTAAAATCATCTTCTCCAACACAAAAAAAACTATTGCCTTATGACATCAGCTCGCAAGTATCTTTGAACTCCTCTAAAGACCTTTCGCAAGAAGAACACGCTGTCGTAAATAAAATAGTCATGGCTTATTTGAAAAATCAGACTCTACCTGAGGAATCAGGTGTGACTTTGCCCCCGATATGGTTTGATCGAGAATTATTTGATCGAAGAGCAGAGACGGCGAAAGTCAATGATCAAATCATCGAGGAACTTGTCGATCAGTATGAAGAATTAAAAGGATCATCAAGACTAGCGTCAAATGATTTTTCACTTGTTTTGCAAAATTTTGCCAATAACGGAGGCTCAAATGCGGCGATTATCGATCGGAGATTACAAATTGCTAAAACGATTCTAAAAGAACATGGACTACCTGCACATAATTTATCAGAGGAACGAAGTATCGCTATTTTTTTACAGTGGCGCTATAACAACGCGTTTAGTGGCTACACATTCAAAAAAGAACCCGATCATTTGATTCAGAAACGGTCAGGCGAACATATCCCAGGTACCGATTTGTATGAAAGTGATAAAAGCTTACAAGCGCCATTATTGTCATATGAAGAGCTAAATATGGACGTTGAACATGAGTTAAAATTACGGCTCATATCCTATCTTGATATAAAGCACTTGTACACGAACTTGAAAATGGATGCCGTGTTAACACCCTTCTGGTTTCAATATGAGATTTTTAGAGATCGATATCATACAGAAACAATTAATGAATCCGTAAAAGAGTTTTTATCCCTTGAAGAAAATCGTTTTAGCAAACTGAGAGGATCACTCATACGCTATATCTTTATTGAATTGGCTAAATTAGAAAGTGAAGAAAGTCCGACTCTATCACTGATTAGAAGGAGAAAGATTGCCCATGTCATACTTCATACACTTAGTCGCCCAGTGACAAGATTATCTGATGCAGAAGTAAATGCAATTTTCCTACAATGGCGAGCGAATAATGTCTACCAAGATGCCAAATTTCAAGACATAAAAACAATCCCTTTTTTTGAATCTCCTGAGTATACTGAAACAGCAACGACAAATCAGACGGAGAAAGTGATTCCTTCAGATCAGGAAAATGATTTGATAAAAATCAAAAAAGTGGTGCAAGAAGTCATCAATAACAAGCAACCTTTAGAAGCCGAAATACATGATCTGCCAAATTTTTATTTTGTTGGTTCTATTTATCGAAATCGAAATAGGACCGCTAATGTAAATCAGAAAGTAAGAAATTACCTTATCCAGCAAAGAATCGTGGAAAAGCTAGACACCCCCGAGATTCTAATTGAGCAAGTCGAAAAATGGATAGGTAAAAACTGGCAAACTGAAAATAGTGTTGATTCAGAAAAAATGCATTTTTTTGCATACATGATCTTGAAAGAATACGATGTACCACTGATAAGATTAGGTGAACGGTTATCAACAAGAAAATTGCAGGCAATTTATATGCAATGGAAACTGAATACTTTAGTAGAAGGAGCGACCTACCGAACGATAAATGAAAAAACAACCTATTATAAAATATCTCCAGATGAATCACCATACGTTTTAAGTAAATTCCAACAGAAGCAGGAAAGCGACCACATCTTTAGGCTATATAGTAAGGGCGTGACGCCCAATATTTCTAATGAAAAACCACTCATTCCATATGTGTATTATCTCAATATTTTTAATAAAATGGAGAGAACATTCTCTGTTAATAGAGGGAAAACATTGTCTGTTAATGAGGTAGTTAGGAAATACATGCTTACAAAAAATGTCACATTGAGGCGTGTAGAATCCCGCTTTTTAACCAAAGCAGTGGAAGACTGGATACTCTCTGAGCAAAGATATCATTTTATGGTTGGAAGGGTGTATAAAGTAGCCAACATCATTCTTACTGCATACAATATTAATGAGGAAGATTTGACTCTTGAAAAAGCTTATGCAGTGATACTCCAATGGACAAATAATAATACGCAGTATGGGTTCACTTTTGATATGAAACAATTGAATTTTGCCTATGGAAATGATGAGGATAGCAAAAAGCAAGAAATGAAGGAAAAAGTCAAAGCATTTATTTCTGAGAATGGCATCAATAAAAGTGGGAGACAAATCAGTGATGTAGAGATTGATAAATTCGGAAGTTCTGCAATACAGGCTGAACAAACATTACAAAAAGTAGCTGATTTTTTAACTGGCTATGGCCATCCTTGCAGTCCCGATGATAAAAATAACTTAGTAAAAGTGGCCACCCACTGGACGCTCCAAGAGGGATCATCCACAGAAAAAGTGGATATGAACAAAGTCAGAAACTTATTAGTTCTTTTTGTCGGAATCTTTAAAGTTCGAGAACTCTCAGATGAAGAGGCGCATCAAGCATTTCTTAAATGGGCGATGGATACACTAGAAACAGCTGCTCCACCGATAGAGGGAATACCGGAACCTCCTCCAAGCGATCCATCATTCGTCATCTCTGAAGATGGTCGCTGGCGAGATAAAAATATTAGAAATCAAATCGAAATATTCTTTCAACAGAAACAACTGCTGCCTAGAAACCCAAGTAAAGAAGAATTGTTGGTCGCTTTCGGCAAATGGTTTTCTCAAGATAGCGCAGGGTTCGTCCTCATGAATGATAAAACGCAACCTATAGCAAAAATCATTCTGAAAGAAATGAATCGATATGGTGGGGAAGCAGACGAAAAAATCAGTGAAAAAAATGCAGAATTAACGGTGACCAAATGGATATTTGAAACGATATTAGAAAACTCAGTCGAAGCTTATGTCACAAAAAATATTCTCGACGCACAAGATCCATCGATATTTACTATTGGGCAACTACGAAACTTATTTGAGGTGGATGAATTAGCAAAAGCAGGTGTGCTCAATTTGTCAAAAACAGATGCGAAAATATCAGAGGACTCCCTAAGCATTTTAAAAAAAATCTGGATTCTATTTGTTCAAAAGACCCTACCAAATTATTTCCTTGAGACGAGTGAAATTTCCGACGATTTACTGATATCGGATTTTGGATCGGTGATACAGCTGATCGGATCGAAATTACTTGAAAACGTAGGCTATCGTACGAAATTTGATCAAACTGAAATTCGCAAGTTGGGCGCTCTGTTCTGTGAAACGATCAGTACCCAAGGAATCACAACAATTGATGAACTAAATCATCTATTGATCCCCGCATTGATCACGACGGCGCAGCTCGATCCAGAAGGACTACGCAAAGCAGGGAAAGAAGGAAGCTATAAAGAATATGCGCTGCAAACCTTTATTGGTTATTGGAACAAACGAGATAAAATACGTCTTGATATTCAAAAAGAAATAGAAAAAAGATTTATACCCTATCAACAAGCAACCATCCATTGGCGCAGAAAACAAGCGATAACAAATGATGTCGTTCAAGAGTGTGAGCGACTTGGTGCTACCTTTTCTATTGGAATGAGCGAAATCTATCTAGGTGGTGGAAATCCATGTCCTCACCTATTTACGCCCGTCAATATTGAGGTCGCCTATAAAAGCTTGACAAGAGCTATTTCTGATAGTTATTTTGACTTGGATCAAAAAATAATTGAACTTTCATTATATTCACTAAATACGGAAGATCAGCATTTTATCTTTTCTCCGAATACTACTGTTTTTTTAGCATCTGCCAAATTATACAACAAGGTACATTACTATGCTCCTTCTGCCCCTGGTTCAATGCCTATGATCTTTTTCAAACATGATCCATGGTTAGACACCATACTTGAACTTGAACAGACGGATCTATTTGTGGCAAATAACGGAAAGGAAGAACGAATATACGCGTTAAAAAAACTGGCAGATGAAGGTGGGTATATTATCCATCGCGTCGATAGAGACCCCTTACTATTCCTTGAGTATGGTTTGTTTAATAACAAACATCTTTTGAAACAAGGCTATACAAAGGAAGGCGATCGGATTAAAATAGGCAAGAAATTATTTACCTTTACCATTGACATCAAAAAAGATAAAAAGCTATGTCAGGGATACGATACAAAACCCTTTATTGATCAACTTGCACGTCAACACAGTGATTTTCTCTATAATATCATGTATGAATTTGGCAATGATAAAACAGTCACTGAAAAAGTCTGGAATATAGTCAAACATTTTATCCCATTTTATGATTGTGTTGTGAGTATCATTGATCAAGATGTTAATGAAGCGGTGACATCCTGTACGATTGATGCGGTTATGATGATTCCTATTTTTGGTCAAGTCACAGCACTCAATTGGAAATTTGCGCTAGGTGCATCTAGAGCGCTAGCGAAAGGGGGAATAAAATTAGTAATCAAAAATACTACTTATTTTCTTCCTAGTATATCTGACATAAAAGCATTGATGAAAAGCGTTGCGCGATCTGTCGATCCAGGATTTGAGTTGTTAGTCGGAGGAGGACATTTGATCATCAAACGGTTGATCAGTTTTAAATACAGTTCACTGGTTACGACAGAAATGAAAATACTATTAAGCAAATTAGAACGATTTGATAGTGCATCTAAAGCGAAATTTATAGAAGAAGAGATATTACTTGCTAAGCTAGCAAAAGATGGACCACATATCTTTGTCAAGCGTACAAAAGGTAATTTGTTTTTACAGGTGACCGATATTGAAACTGGTGATGTCTTTGGCCAATATTATACGTTGCACGGCGATCAGTTAAAACGCTTTGAAGGGCCTATTTCCTTCACTTCAGAACAAAAGGAATTAATCAAACACTTAACAAGTACAGTTGCTGTATATAAATCTTTTTCTGAGGAAAAGAATTTAAACCCAAGAGGGTACGGAGATGGTCCAATCTTAGCAATCAAAAAAACAGATCTACCAACAGAGTATTATATCAAGTTAAACGGTCATATAGTCCCAGTCAGAGCGACAATTATCGAAGGTCAAGGAATCCGTTATGACGTATGTAACGGAGACAAAATATTTCCGGTAAAATATAATGGAATCGAGTGGGGATTCGAGCCACTAACATCACCGATGGTTACAAAAGAAGTAATCGAAACAATCACAAAACAGTTGGGACAAACAGAAACGATAAAAGATCCAAGTACGCTTTCACCACCAGATGAAAATGGTTTGATGTGGAACGCTCAAGGAAAATCCTATCTCAAAATCAATGATCAGTATGTTACAACCGTATTACTCAATCCAGAAATAAATCGCTACGGTTTATTGAAGAAAAACGGGAGTGATCTGCTGAGGATTTTACGCTTTGATTTAGAAAATAATTATTTCCGCTTGGAAACCTCCGAAGAAAAACGACTGTTTGAGCTGGAAAAAACGATCCGAAGATCTGGAGCAAAAGACATCCCTTCGCAAGAGTTACCAAGTAGTTCGCAAGCAGGGACGTCAGCTGGCGCATCGAGTTCACAAACTACAGGTACAAACAAAGAACCAGACTACTCTGTTTTTCCGAAAAATCCTGGAAGAGAAAAAGAGTGGAATATGATTCGAGATGCTATCCCTTACATTAATATTGATGCACTCAGATTTGTGGATCATAGCGTAAAACTTCCTCCTTTAGAAGGGTTTATTCCACTACCTAGAAACCGAGTCAGAATAGACGCAGAAAAAAATTTGTTAAGTGATCTAGCAGAGGTCATCCAACTATATTTACCTAAAACGCCCGAGCTTCCCTACAAAGTTTTTTCTGGTCTTGAACAGAGTAAGCTTCCGCCTTCTCTCAGACCGTTTGCAAAAAAATTCATAGAGGAAGTTCAGGAAACGGCATCTATCTTCGAAAATTATATAAAATTAGCGGATTTCTGGCTAAGTCATGACAAAATAGAGACTACAGATGCAGCCAAACTTTTTATCCCGTTATTTGAACTACAGAACGTTGAAAATAAGGAAGAGGTCATGCGAGCAGCAGTTAAAAGGTTATTATATATCGCTAAAAAAGGTCTTCAGTTCGTTGAACAATCTGCTGCTTTTGAATTTGAAAATATTTGGATAGTTTCTACTGATTTGGTTTTTCAAAAAAGCACCAATAGTTATTTTTCTCAATATACAACACGCCCACTTGCAGATGCATTTGTTTTAAGCAATGATCCGAATTGTCGCATCCTTATTTTTGCTGATACTTTCCATATGGATTCAAAAATAGATTTGAATCGACAAGTACGTCCGGGTATAAAGGAAACCTTTATTCATGAAATCACACACACTATGGCCGGAACAGAAGATTGGATATGTTACACCTTACCCCCTCGAGGAGTATTCATGAACAGTCTGGAAGAGATACGAGATTCATTTAATAAAAATCAAAATAAGCTTTTACTATCCCCATCATTTCAAGAATTCGTCAAGCAGGCAGCGATGTGTTTTGGTTTACCAGAACTATCACCAGAAAGTGTCTTGGTGTCCATAGGTACAGATCCTTTTTTAAGTGCAAATATTAAATTGACTGATGCAGAAACTGTAATGAACCTTATCATCAGTCTTGTTAAAGGACTACCTTTTGCGCGGGCTAAAGTACAAAAAAGAGAAACAAAAAGCATGGATCTAGGGAATGGATATCTTATGATGGCGATTGCCTTATCAAAAATATGGGACTATAAGGCGAATGAGATAGAAATTCCATTGGACAATGTCCATACGCTCCTAAATAATAAAACTGTCACTGCCACTCCGGAAAGAGACACTGGTCATAGAGAAAAAAGAGGAATCGAAACCATCATAGACGAAGGAAAAGAGAATAGTGAAATCGTTAATGTATTCGGCTTGACTGGAAACACGGAAAATAAACGGAATGTCTTGGATCCGTTTGGATTGATCAGGAAACAAAAGATGAAGAAAAAACAAAGAACAGTCCGAAAGCAAAGTCCTTTTAATCTCTTTGGACAAGGAGGGAACAACGATAAAAAAATGAAACGAAGTGATTTGAATGTATCACAAAGATAAGTTAGTCACTATGATTGAACCGCTTCTTAATCAGTCAAGTGCAACTGTTTAAGATCTCAGTAGGATGAACAGTTACGACATACTTTCCTCATTTCAAAAAAATAAAACATCAAATTGATCGTTTTAAAAAAACTTGAAGTGAGGTTAACTACCCGTTAATAAAAATCATCGACAAGAAATAGTTCGCATAGAAAGTGAAGAAACAAACTAACTTTCTATGCGATGTTTTCATTCCATAGATCGTTGAACGATTTAGCGATAGGAGAAGTCACGCATCTTCTCGTAGATTTCTTCAAATGAGTGAGGACGTACGTAGCGATTGCCACAGAGATAATTCACTGCATCTTTGTCGCCTAAGTATAATTCAGTATAGTAGCGGAACGTTTTCCGACACAATTCCGGTGATACATTTTTGTACACCGTGATTCGATCAAGGATTTGGCGAATCGTGCGCGGTGAGATTTGTTCATCGTGTGAAGAGCGGAAAACATAGGATTCACCAGATGCGCCATTTTTATGTTGGTTGGCATAATTCGCTAGTACCGGGAGTGCTTCATTTGGAATAGGTACTCGCTCCAAACGATTCGCTTTGCGATCAACGACTAAAATCTGTTTCTTAAAATCAATGTTTTTCCACTTTAATTCAACGACTTCATGGATTTTCAACCCACAATAGAGAAGAACAGCTACGATTGCCAGATTTCTTGCACGATTTTTTTGTTCAAAAAGTGCTTCACGTGGGGAATTAAATCCTTTTTCCGGAATGAAAAGTGAATCGAAATTACTTAATAAAGAAGCGTCGATATAACGAGGAGCGGAAGAGGTAGTTTCTGGTAAACTATCCCCTAACAAGGAAATCTCTTTTTCAACAAGGCCTTTTTCATACAAAAAGCGTAGAAAATGATTCAAAGCATATTGCTTACGGGAGATCCCGTAGTAACCATTTTTGAATTGCTGTTGCGTTTCTTGGGCAGCAGCTGTATGGAAAGCTCGCGTGTGAAGATAAACTTCACTCAAAAAATTAAGATAGACTTGTTTTTCCAATTGGATAATCAACTGATCATTGATTTCCTGCTTATGGGTTTTTCGTAAGTAATCTGTAAATAAATGGAAATCTTTTGCATATTCGTAGCGACTAGCTAATGATAATTTTTTTGCGTTTGCCTGCAAAAAATCATTGAAGATCGGTGGTAACTGGAGCATCCGTTGTTTCAACTTTTCTTGTATCTGTTTTCTTGTTTTGACATCCATGCAAAAAACCTCCATTTCTTATCCAAGGTCAAGGTAACAGTAACTAGTGTTTTTACTGCAAAGATTACGTCTGCTTCCCAAAATGTATTAGCCTTTTAGGGTGAGCAATGAAGGACAACTGTTGCTGGTTATCCTAGCCTCATTTTACTACAATCATTCACTTAATACTAAAAACTAAATCAACAAAAAAGACACTTCGATGTAGCAGCAGCTATTTTTCAAAGTGTCTTAGTCATATATCACAAAAATTTATTTGATAGGCAACTGAATCTTAAAATCAACACCCATAGGAAGGTGATCAGACACAGTCAATTGCCCCTTATGTTGCTCGATCAATTGTTTCGCAATCGCTAATCCTAGCCCATAGCCGCCAGTTTCTTTCGATCTTGCTTGGTCTTCACGGTAAAACCGATCAAAAATGCGTTTTTTGTCTTCATCACTGATCGAAGGACCAGTATTTTTGACATGGATCACCCATTCTTTATTCGTACTAATTGAGGTCACAATGATTTGGTCGTGTTTACTCGTGTATTTGAGTGCGTTATCAAGCAAAATAACTAATACTTGATGGAGTTTTTTCGGATCGACTAAAACGCTCATATCAGCATGGTTATCTATTAGAAATTCTTTTTGATCGATCGTTGCCATCTCTTGGAACGGTTTAGTCAGCTCAGCGATAAAACCTTTTGTTTGTAACGCTTGTTTTGCAAGCGTATCTTGACTCGAATCGCTTCTAGCTAAGGTCAACAAGTCAGAAGTTAAACCAGTCAGACGTCTCGTTTCAGACAATGCTTGCGCAATACTTTCAGATTCTTCGATGATCGTATGATTTGGTTTAGTGAATAGGTGTTCCAAACTATTTTGGATGATTGTTAATGGTGTTCGCAATTCATGGGAAGCATTTTCCACAAATTCTCTTTGTCGACGCCATGATGCTAAGATTGGACGCATGTTTAATTTAGACAAATAGTAGCTGACGCCAATGGAGCCTAACCAAAAGACGATCATACAAAGGATCAAAATCGTTTGGAATGTCCCGAGAGAGGAGTTGATTTGATTGGTATTTTGCAAAACTTGGACATAGGCAACTTCTCCTTGGTTTGTTGCTTTTTTGGTAATTGAACGAAAATAAAGGGACGTTCCTTGATCAGCTTGTGCCAGATCAATATTTTGGATCGTATCTAAATGGGTAGTATCCAATTTGATTTCTTCGATTTGGTTAAAACGCCCACCAATGGTTTCTTTATTCAATACTTCCCCCGATGCAGACCATAAAATAACCTGAGTATTGAAACGATCTCCTTCAGGTAACGAATCCGCTTGTCGTGGGGGGATCTGAGAGTTGAAAAAAGGATCTCCTTGTTGGTAGCGTTCGATCTCTAGTTGCACCATATGTGAGTTTATCGAGATATTCTTCAACATTAGATCCGTTTCTCGATAGGCAGATTGATTCAATAATTGTAGAATGATCCCCCCAAGCAAGAGAAATATCAAAGCAAAAGCTGTCACATTGGCTGCGAAAAGTTTCGTACGTTGTTTGTTGAAAATACTGTCTGTCATCGCATCACTCTCCTTGTAGAATATAACCGACATTACGTAACGTTTTGATTTCTTTATCCAAACCGGTCTCGCGAAGATGCTTTCTAAGATTACTCATATAGACTTCTACGACAGTGATCGTAGTATCAGAATCAAATCCCCAGATACGGTCGAAAATCTGTTCTTTCGTCAAAATGATCCCTTTATTTTGCAAGAAATAAACAAGCAACTCAAATTCTTTCCCTTGGATCTGAAGTAGTTGTTTCTTGTATTCGACGGTATTTTGTTGCAGGTCACAGACGATTCCTTGGTATTCCAACGTGTGATCACTGAAAAGACCTAATGAACGTTTCAACAATGCTTTGATCCGCATCAGTAATTCTTCACGATAAAATGGTTTGGTCAAATAGTCATCCGCACCACGCTCGAATCCTTCAATTTTATCTTCTAAGCCATCTTTAGCTGTCAAGATCAGGACAGGGGTCAAGATGTTCTTTTTTCGAAGATGCGCTAATACTTCATACCCATTCATTTCTGGGATCATCAAATCAAGAACCGCTAGATCATAAACACCAGATTCCAATTCATATAAGCCTTCGCTGCCATCATAGACTTGAGTTACTTCACCAATTTCAGAAATGATCTCTTTGATATTATCCGACAATACGTGATCATCTTCGACCACTAATAACTTAATCATACATTCCACCTCTATTGTTTTCACCATATAGTTTGATTTTACCATGATTAGCATAAACAAAACTTAAATTTCGGATTAAGTTCCATTTAAGCTAACCTTTGTATGCTAGGTGACATCACTTGATAAGACAGGAGGAAGAAAATGAAATTAAAAAATGTATTCCAACGCAAAGAAACAAAATATCTGATCCCAATGACACAGTTCCATTCTTTTTTAAAAGACTTGAAAAAACAGATGCAGATCGACGAATACGGGCTGCATACCATTTTATCGTTGTACTTTGATACACCAGACGATCGTTTCATTACCAATTCTATGACGAAACCAAAATACAAAGAAAAATTCAGAGTAAGAAGCTATGGTATTCCAAAGGAGACATCGATGGTCTTTCTAGAAATCAAAAAGAAGGTCAACGGCATCGTCTATAAAAGAAGAATGCCACTCACTTATGCTGAGTATCTGCAATGGCTTGATCAAAAACATTTCCCTAAAAATGAAGACGAACAAATCCCACAGGAAGTGAACTGGTTGTTCAAAAGAAATCCAGATTTGTCGCCTAAGACAATGATCATCTATGAACGAATGTCGCTATTTGGCACGTCAGATCCAGATTTTCGTGTGACGTTTGACCAGAATATCCGTTTTCGCAGTACCAATTTGGATCTATCAATCACAGGGGAAGAAACTTTGGTTGCTCCTGATATTGGCGTATTGATGGAAGTGAAAGCGCTAAGGGCGTATCCCTTGTGGTTTGTGGAGCTATTGAACGATTATCAGCTAAGAAAAGGGAGTTTTTCAAAATACGCAGAAACGTATCAGCGACATTTATTCGTTCGTACAAAGGAGGGAAATAACTATGCTATCTAGCTTGATCGAATCAGGGACAACCATTCAACCTAAAGAATTATTGATTTGTATTGCCACTTCATTAGTTTTAGGGTTATTAGTTGCAACTATCCATATGCAACGTAACGTCTATACGAAAAGCTTTATTGTGACTGTTGCAGTCTTACCGATACTGGTTCAATCAGTCATCATGTTGGTCAACGGCAATCTTGGAACAGGCTTGGCGGTCGTCGGCGCTTTCAGTTTGATTCGCTTTCGTTCGGTTGCGGGCGGTTCAAGAGAGATCACTAGTATTTTTTGGTCGATGGGTATCGGGATTGCTACAGGGATGGGCTATGTTGCATACGTGGTGCTATTCTCAGTCATCGTCGCGCTCTTTTTACTACTGCTTTATCTTTCACCTTTTGGCAATCAGAATAATGTAGCCGAGCGAGAATTGAAGGTAACGATTCCAGAAGATTTGGACTACCCTGAATTATTTACCGATATTTTTGAAGAGTATACGTATACGCATCATCTCAGCTCTGTTCGAACAACAACAATGGGAAGCTTGTACGAGTTACGCTATATTCTTCTCTTGAAAAATCAACAGCAGGAAAAAGAAATCATTGATCAAATACGTGTTCGCAATGGTAATTTACCAGTCGTGCTTGGTAAAGTAGGCACGAATCGTGAAGAATTATAAAGGAGGAACTCGCATGAAAAAAATGTATTCATTGATCGCTACCAGCCTCTTATTAACAGCCTGTTCCTCAGCAAACTCCGCTTCTTCGGGTAAGACTAGCACAGAGGAAACAGATACAAGTACAGTGACAAATCTCTCGACAGATACGACATCTACGGAATCAGAAACGACGTTCGGTAATTATGAGACAGAAGACTTAACAACTAGCTATGAGGAAAGTTCCGCTGTCGACATCCAATTAGGGGAGGAGACAGAAGTGACAGGAGAAGGTGTCGAAGTAGCGGCTTCACAAGTAACGATCACACAAGGAGGGACATATGTCATCAGCGGAACATTGACTGAGGGGCAATTGATCGTGAACGTGCCGAAAGAAGAAAAAGTCCATCTAATCTTCAACGGTGTATCGATCACCAATTCTAACGGACCCGCAGTGGATATCCAACAAACAGAAAAGGCGATAGTGACTTTGGCAGACAACACCGATAATCACTTAGCTGATGGAGAGACATATACTCTAGCTGAAAACGAAACTGAGCCAGATGCCACATTGTACAGCAAAGAAGATTTGACGATCAATGGCACTGGCGCATTGACTGTCGATGGCAATTATAGCAACGGGATTCGTAGCAAAGATGACTTAGTTTTGATATCCGGAACCTATACGATCAATGCGAAGAACAACGGATTGAAAGGAAAGGATGCGGTATCCATCAAAGGCGGGAGCTATCAGATCACTACTGAAGAAGGGGATGGTATCCAAGCAAATGGGACAGAGGATGAAACAAAAGGTGCGGTGGCAATAGACGGTGGGACTTTCAATATAACCAGTGGAAGAGACGGCATCCAAGCAGAAACATCCATCCGTAGCCAAGGAGCAGATATCACGATCCAGACGGCAGACGGAGCCGATAGCACGAACTTAGATACAAATGAAAGTTACAAAGGGATAAAAGCTGGGAATAACGTACTGATCAGTAGCGGAACGTATAGCATCAATAGTGCCGATGACAGTATCCATACCAATAATAGTGCTGAAATAACAGGCGGCACACTTACATTAAACTCTGGAGATGACGGTATCCATACAGACAATGAGTTGACCTTTAACGGTGGCACAATTGACATCCAGCAATCCTATGAAGGAATTGAATCCGCAGTTATCACCTTCAATGACGGAGAAATAACAGTCACTGCCACTGATGATGGGATCAATGCCGGTGGTGGCAGTGACACAGAAACAACTACTGGACAGTTTGGCGCTGACAGCTTTGGTGGCCCACCGGATGAGGCAGATGAGAGCAAAGAAGTCACGATCAACGGTGGCACAATCTACGTTAATTCAGAAGGAGACGGTTTAGACAGCAATGGAAACATTCAAATGTCCGGTGGTACAATGCTGATCGACGGCCCCGTAAATGGTGGTAATGGTGCATTGGATTATGGTGGGACATTTACTCTAACAGGTGGGACATTTGTCGCTGCTGGTTCAAATGGGATGGCGCAAACAGTTAGTGATAGTTCTACTCAAGCAACAGTAGCGATCAGCTATGACACTGTCCAACAAGCAGGTACACTTATGAGCCTTCAAACAACCGAAAGTGAAGCAGTGATTGCGTATCAACCTGCTAAAAATTATCAAACAATCGTTATCTCATCACCACAGCTTACAGTAGGGGAAAACTATACGATTGCTACCGGTGGCACGACTCAGGCTGAACTGACTAATGGTTTTAGTGAACAACTATCAATCAGTGACGCAGAAGATTTAGGCACGTTCAGCTTCACAGATACTTCAATGACGATTTCTCAATCTGGGGAAGCAGTTTCCTTTGGTCAAATGGGGCCAGGAGGTTTTTAGTTCCATCATAGAAGATAACGAAGGATAATGATCCCCACAATAGCGGGCGAACAAACGCTATTGTGGGGATCATTATTTTGTTCATTCCTACTTTCGTAAAAGTTAGCAAACGCTTGTGGTACTTAGAAAATGGCTATCTAGTGTTCTTTTTTCTTAAAAATACGATTATTATGAATGAATTCATCAAACGCAGCAATTGACTTATTGTATACACAAGCGCTATACTTTTCTCCAGTGACACTTTGTCACTCATAAAGAAATCGAAACGGAGGAATCAAAAAAATGTTTTTAGCGATAAAGGAAATGCGCTATGCCAAACTACGTTATGGGCTGATTATTGGGATCATGTTCTTGATCGCTTATGTCGTGTTTATGTTAACTGGTTTAGCAAGTGGACTCTCCGAAGAGTTCAAAAAAGCAATTGTTGACTGGCAAGCACAAGAAATCGTGTTGTCAGAAGATGCCAATAAAGTCTTTGCTGCCTCTCAATTGACGAGAGAAGATCTAGATCAAGTAGACGCAAAAGACAAAGCGCCTATTGGCTTATTCAGCGGAGCAGTCAAAGCAGAAGAAAAGGAAAATATCACTGTATTCGGTACGACAAGAGATGCGTTTTTATTGCCTGATTTATTAGACGGTGAGATGTTCGAACAAAAAAATGAAATCATTATTTCCAAAAATATGGCAGATCTAGGTTTTTCGATTGGTGAAAAAATCAAAATCGGTAGCTATGATGAAGAACTAACGATCGTTGGGATCTTCCCTGAAACTTATTACACGGTTGGTCCGGTCGTTTATACAGATCTTGATACATGGACACAGTTGAAATTTGGCGATCAGCCTTTTGCTTCTGATGAGAAGAAGCCGATCAATGCCATCGTCACGAAACAAGCTGCCACTATTCAATCAGATGGGGCATCAAAAACATTACAAAAATTATCGATTGAAGACTTTATTCAAAGTCTACCAGGTTATTCTGCACAAAACATGACATTGAATGCGATGATTTATTTCTTGTTCGTCGTTGTTGCAGCAGTTGTAGGCATCTTTATGTATGTGATCACCTTACAAAAAACAGCGATTTTCGGTGTGATGAAAGCACAAGGGATCAGAAATTCATTTATCGCGCGTTCCTTACTAGCACAAGCATTCATCGTAGGAGTGGTTGGGGTAGCATTCGCAGTAGGGCTTGCGTTCTTGACTAGTTTGATCTTACCGGCTGCCATGCCTTTCGCGATCATGTGGCCTCAGTGGCTTTTATATAGTGGGGTATTGATACTCGTAGCAATGATCGGTGGGCTATTCTCCATTCGGACAGTCGCTAAAGTTGATCCAGTTATTGCGATAGGAGGGTAATAGAAAAATGAAAGAAATCTTGACAATGAAAAATATCGTCAAAAAATTCGGCAACGGCCGAACAGAAGTGACTGCACTAAAAGAAATCAATTTTTCAGTGAAACAAGGAGAATTTGTCAGCATCATCGGCCCTTCAGGTTCAGGGAAAAGTACATTTTTAACTATCTCTGGTGGACTCCAAACACCTAGTTCAGGTGAAATCCACATTAACGGTCATTCGTTTTCTGAATTAAATGAAAAAAAACGAGCAGACTTACGCTTTAAAGAAATTGGCTTCATTTTACAAAGTTCAAATTTGATCCCTTTCCTAAAGGTCAAAGAACAGTTTTACTTAGTCGATCGTGTCGCTAAGAAAAAAGCAAGGGATGAGCGAATCGACGAATTGCTGAAGTCATTGGATATCTATGAATTAAAAGACAGTTATCCAAAAGATTTATCCGGTGGAGAAAGACAACGAGTAGCGATTGCGAGGGCTTTATTCAATGATCCAAGCTTGATTTTAGCGGATGAACCCACAGCAAGCTTAGATACCGATCATGCCTATGAAGTTGTCAAATTGTTAGTCAAGGAAGCCCATGAGAAGCAAAAAGCGACCGTCATGGTCACGCATGATTCTCGGATGATCCAATGGAGCGACCGTGTCTATCGTATGGAAGATGGTTACCTAACAGAACAAGCTAAAGCTTAAGCAGTAAGGAGAGTGCTTATGCCAAAAGAAACATTTTTCAATATTTCCAAAGAAAAACAGCAATGGATCTTAGAGATTTTATTAGATAAATTTTATGATCAGCACATCAGCCAAGTCAAAGTTTCAGAAATCGTTGAAGCAATGGGCATGTCTCGTGGGGCATTCTATAAATATTTTCAGGATTTAGAAGATGCGTATACGTTCACTGTCCGAAACTACTCCAACCAAGTCCATGGAGATATCATTGCTTCAATCAATCGAAATCGAGACCATTTTTTCTTAGGAATCGAAGAATATCTCGCTTGGTGTGGAGAGCTAAGTAAAGAGAGTTCTTACTGGCGATCCATCAAATTACTCACACGAGCAAACGATCTTGGTTCAGCGAAGCGTTCAAATGAGCAAGGTGACACATCAATGGTTGAACAATGGCTTGATTTGTTGAAAATCAACCAGATTGTCATGGCTACAACGGAAGAAGCCATTAGCTTTTTATATTTCGTGATGGCTCTTGTCATGAATTCTTTGACAGATTATATGATCAACCAATGGACAGCGGAAGAACTGGTGGAGGATTTCCGCTATAAAGTCAAATGGCTAGAGATAGGAATAAAAAGCAAGACTGATAGCTAGATAAAATCTACAAATAAAAAAGAAGCGACTACTTCCCCAGAATTTTCCGATGTTGGGAGTAGGCGCTTCTTTTTTATACAGTCGCTGAATAACCATTATTAAAGCTTGATGGTAAACATCTGGAGCATTGTTCATTTCAAGTCAAGACAACTTGTATACCAACCACATCGAAAAAAAATAGGTTTTCTATTGACTTGGAGTTTACTCCAGAGACTATACTAAATAATGAAGATACATATTCAAATCGACAGGAGGTCTTTAAATGAAAAAACTTTATCTCATGCGCCATGGTCAAACCTTGTTCAATCAATTAGGGAAAATCCAAGGGGCTTGTGACTCTCCCTTGACAGAAGCTGGGATCAGACAAGCAGAGGTGGCAAGAGACTATTTTGAAACCAATCAAATCACCTTTGATGCGTATTATTCATCCACACAAGAACGAGCTTCCGATACGCTAGAAATCATTATCGGACAAAAAGAATATCAGCGAAGTAAAGGATTAAAAGAATGGAACTTTGGCCGATTTGAAGGAGAAAGTGAAGCGTTGAATCCTAAACGACCAGTTGGCGAAACTTCTTATGGTGATTCATTTGTTCCTTATGGCGGGGAGTCTTCAAAAGAACTCCAACAAAGAATGAACACGACCTTGATCGACATCATGGAAAAAGAGCACCAAAGCGTGTTAGCAGTTAGCCATGGTGGTGCCATGTATTTATTTATTCAAAAATGGTTACCTTATGAGCAAGTAGCCAAGATAAAATTTTCAAATTGTTGTATTTTAGAATTCGAGTATAGCGATCGTCAATTTACATTTATCCAAGCAATCAATCATGAATTTTAAGTTATTTTGATAAATGAAGCGCTATACGCCCATACTAATAGCCCAAAGACTAAACGAAGGATTCAGTCTTTGGGCTATTTCTTTGTTCCTACAACGCTTACTTCTTGTATTCCTTTAACAAGCCTTTTTGGATCAGTTCTTGTTTTTCTTTCAAATTCAATAAATTTTCTTGGTAGTTTTGCTTATACATCAAGGAGTACAAGGTATTCAAGACATAGTCGAAGGCAATTTGAGAAGAGAATGTAGCAACTTTCGCAAAATCATACTCTTCTTGGGACACGACCAACCGCATGGCTGCTTTCTTTGCCATTTCAGTCTGTTCATTTCCTGTGATCAATAAACTAGGTGCACCAATATGTGCCAGATAGGTAAGAATACGTTCGTAATGATGGATGCGTCCACTATAGCTAATAAAAATTGCGCAGTCATTTTCCGTCAAATTAGCTGCATTCCAGGACGAATCGCTATATTCTTCGGCTAAGATCAAGAACTTATTTAGTTTGACTAATTTGTTTTGGAATTTCCGAGCGGTTGTTTGCGAATCACCTTTTGCAAATAAGAAAATGCGCTCTGCTTTGTTTAAAACAGTCGCGATGGTTTCTAACGATTGATCTTCCATTTGGAATTGCGCTTTTTTGATGGCTTGAATGGATAGATCCGCCATTTTTTTGGCAATCATCTTCGCATCATCATCAACGGTAAAAGGAAAATTAGGATCAATGACTTGATTGAACTGAGCAACCAGTTGGTGGACTTCTCGCCCTAATTCAAAGCGAAATTCTTTAAATCCGCTATAGCCGATTTTTTTACAGAAGCGGATAATTGCGGAATGGGAGGTATAGGTCTCCTTTGCCAGCTCTTCAATCGTCATATAAACTGCTGCTTCCAAGTTCATGCGTAGATAATCGGCGATCCGTTTTTCATTTGTAGTAAATGTTTCTTGTTGGGTTAATTTTTCTTCGATAAGCATCCATCACACACCTCCAAATCTATCTTACTGAATAACTAGAAAAATAACCACTTCTTTTTAGATTAGTCTAAGATTGAACATCTTTTTCAAAAATATCGTCATTCTTTCAATTTCTTTGAACATTTCTACCAAAAAAACTAGAATCGGCTTTCTTTTATCTATTGTGCGCTATACTCAAGAAAAGAAATCATTCGAAAGTAGGAGGAAACGACATGTTAACAATCGCATATTTAGGCAATGGCAAAAGCACCAATCGCTATCATTTACCGTTCTCAAGAAGACTACCAGATAAGATCAACGTCAAAAAAATCTACTCTCCATCAGCACCTATTTGGGAGACTTTTGATGAAATCGACTATACCGATCAGTTGTCTGATCTGTGGAATGATCCTGAGATCCAATTAGTGGTCATCACGACACCTAGCCAATTTCATGCAGAATACGCAAAACTTGCTTTGGAAAATGGCAAGAACGTATTAGTCGAAAAACCTTTTGCAGAAACTTCAAAAGAAGCAAAAGAATTATTCGACTTAGCAGCGGAAAAAGGACTATTTATCCAATGTTATCAAAATCGCCGCTTTGATTCGGACTTTTTGACCGTTCAAAAAGTGATCGAAAGTGGCAAACTTAGTGATATTTTAGAAGTGGAAATGCACTATGACTACTTCCGCCCAGAAATCCCAGAGGGTACAAAGGAATTTTCAGTTGCCAATAGCTACTTATATGGCCATGCTTGTCATACAGTGGATCAGGTCCTTTCTTATTTTGGTGAACCAGATGATATCCATTACGATGTCCGTCAATTACTAGGTACCGGCCGAATGAATGATTACTTTGACTTAGACTTTTACTACGGTCGAATGAAAGTTTCGATCAAATCAAGTTACTTCCGTATCAAAGAACGTCCTAGTTTTGTTGTCTATGGCAAAAAAGGGATGTTTGTCAAACAAACAAAAGACCGACAAGAAGAACACTTGAAAATGTTCTATATGCCTGAAAATGCTGACTTTGGGATTGATCAACCGGAACACTATGGTGTATTGACCTACATTGATGAAGAAGGAAGTTATCATGAAGAGAAAGTTGTTTCTGAAGTCGGAGATTATCGCCGCGTGTACGAAGGAATCTACGAAACGTTGATCAATGGCGCAGAAAAAATCGTAAAAGATGAAGAAACGTTATTACAAATGAAAATATTAGAAACAGGTATCCAACAGATCGAAGAAGCAAAAAGTGCCTTCGAAGATTAAACATGTTGTTACATTCAGAAGGGGAGACACTTTTTCCAAGTAATGAAAGAATCGAGCCGTAAATCCAAAGGATGATTTACGGTTTTTTCGTTTATTCTACCCACTGATTCACACAGAACAACAACAAATCCTCAGAGAATGAATGCTAAATTTTTCATTCGCCTTTTGTTTAATCATCTGTTACTATTTAGTAAACAGTAAACAAGAGGTGAGTAAATGGCATCTATACGTGATATTGCCAAAATCGCTGGGGTTTCAGCAGCGAGTGTTTCCCGTATCCTGAATGAAGACCCCACATTTAGCATCAACGAACAAACAAGGATACGTGTGATTGAAATTGCCAATCAATTAAACTATTCAGTCGACAAAAATAAACGTGGCAGTCGAAGTCTAGGAGATGAAATGACGATCGCCTTGATCGTTCGACATCAAGAAGAGGCAGAATTAGATGATCCCTATTTTCGCAAAATCCGTGGTGGCATCGAAAAAGAAGCGGCAAAGTGGCGCTTTCGTACAATACGTGCTTTTCATATGAGAGATGCCCATAAAGAGTGGAAAGAGTTAGCAAAATATGGGGCAGTGATCATGATCAGTGAAATGACGATTGAAGCAACGAAAAAAATCGCTACGATCAATCCCAACTTGATCTTGGTCGATAATTACTCTAACTCTGAAGAATTTGACTGTATCCAAACCGATTTCCAACAAAAAACCGTTGAAGTTTTAGAGGTCCTCTACAAGAAAGGCCATCGAAACATCGCATTTATCGGTGGCTACAGCAGTCAAGTAGCTGAAAACGGTGAAGTTCATAAAAACAAAGAGGAGATCCGGGCGGAATCTTACCTGAAATGGATGAAATTAAATGGCCTGCAACACTATGCCAACACCTATCAGGGAAAATGGAAACCTGAAGATGGCCTTCGGTTAGGCAAAGAGTTATTGGCGCAATCCTCACCGCCCACAGCAGTTATCGTCGCCAGTGATCCGATGGCAGTAGGTGTTTATAAAGCAATCAGTGAAGCAAATAAAAAAATCCCTGATGATATTGCTGTCGTGAGTTTTGATGATATCGAAATGGCTCAATTCATGACCCCAAGCTTAGCTAGTATCAAGGCAAACCCAGAAGAAATGGGGCGTTTAGCTGTACGCTTAGCGAAGGAACGCATGTTAAAAGAACGAACGATGCCGATTCGTGTGATCTGTCGCAGTGAACTTGTGTTACGCGATTCCATCGGACAGGACAGCGCGCTTTTAGATTAACTCATTTTACCCATTTATCCCTTGAAAAAGTTCGAGAATCTCTCTTTCTCGAACTTTTTTTGTTTTCTTACTTGTGTAAACATTAAGTAAACAATTATACTCACCAAGTAAACGTTTGCACATATTAAATAAAAGGAGTTATCACACATGAAATTTGTCGATAAATTAGCTGAAAAAATGGTGCCCGCTGCAACGCTGATCGCAAATAACAAATATCTACTCAGTCTCCGAGATGGTTTTATGATGGCTTTTCCTGCAACAATGTTTGCTTCCATCATGATCATTATCCAAAATTTGCCAACAACGTTTGGCTTCGCTACTTTTCTACCGGAAACATTCAATACCTTTTTAAATGAGTTTTTTGGTCCGGTAGGCAATGCGACAATGAGTATTTCAGCACTTTTTATTGTATTTGGGATCGGTTATCAATTGGCAGGGCACTACAAACAACCACAAATCTTTGCTGGTGCCATTTCACTTTCTTGTTTCATCATGCTGTTACCGTTTGGGAGCGATGAAACAATGGGAACGTTTATTCCTTTATCGAAACTAGGTGCTGAAGGGATGTTCGTGGGTATCTTGACAGCGATCGTCGCTACAGAAATCTATAGTCGGATCAGTCGCTCAGGGTTTACGATCAAGATGCCAGAATCTGTACCGCCGATGATTGCTGAATCTTTCGTGGCCATCATTCCTGGAGCTGCTCCTTTGTTTTTATTCAACATCATCCGCTATTTATTTACTTTTACCACATGGGGCAATGCGGTCGATTTCGTTTATCAGATGTTGCAACAACCTTTGATGGGACTTGGTGGAACTTTACCCGCTGTATTGATCGCTGTTTTCTTTACGCAACTTTTCTGGTGGTTCGGTATCCACGGCACGTTAGTCGTCAATGCAGTGATTGATCCAATCATGGGTGCTTTAGCAATTGAAAACTTTGAAGCATATAAAAATGGCGCAGAACAGTTGCCACATATCATCAACACGACCTTTATGGGCGTTTTCGTCAATCAAGGAATGCAACTTGGTATTTCGATCACAATGGCATTCTTTATCGCTCGCTCAATCCGTATGAAGAAGACGATGAAAACGATCATTGCGCCAGCGATTTTTAATGTATCAGAACCAATGACTTTTGGCCTGCCCGTCGTGTTGAACCCAGTGGCATTCATTCCTTGGATTTTAGCGCCACTAGCTTCTACCACGATTTCATACTTTGCGATTTACTTTGGCTTAGTTCCTCGTCCAATCGGGGCAACGGTAGTCTGGACGACGCCGATTTTACTGTCAGGTTGGTTAGGAACTGGTTCGATCACCGGCGCACTTTTACAAATCGTGACTGTAGTTGTGATGACACTGATCTGGGTGCCTTTCTTAGTTGCAATGGACCGTGAATATTTGAAGGAAGAACGCCAACAAGTGAAACAAGAAAAAGAAAACCAACTGATGGATGGAAAAATCACCATAGAAGAACAGTAGGGAGTGAACCCCATGCGGATCGATACATTGAACTACCGAAAGAAAATACCGACACACCCCGCACATTTTTACCAAATACTACTGGAAGAACAATTAAGCTATTTTCACAGCAAGGACTCTTCGATTACCGAGCTGACAGAAGGAGCAGCCGTCACGACTGCGCTTCGAACAAAACTCGGGCAAGCGACTGTCGAAAGCACGATGACGATCCAACGTTTAGTCAAAGATGAACTACTTGAAATGACTACTGATTACTCCGGTGGAAAAATCATTCAAACCTACCAACTGAAACGTCAAGATGAGCAGGAGTTCACGTTGCATTATTCTGAAAGAAATGAACTGATTGATGCCAAAACGCAGCTGAGTTTGCTTTTTGTCTTGCCATTTTATAAATTCTTTTACAATCGGCAGTTAGCTAAAAGAGTCAATTATTTGATACAAAAGCTCTGATTTCTCCACAAACAAGGAATGGAGGAACAAAACGTCGTTCTCTTCATTCCTTGTTTGTTTTACTAACTAAAAATTAAGAGGTGTTGCCTTCCATGATTGAACAATTAAACAATCGCATATTTCACATGAATAATTCGCAAGTTAGCTTTATTCTCCATATCATGCAAAATGGACAGATCGAGCAAATCTATTACGGAAAATCTTTACATGGTTTATCTGTCGAAGAAATCGACTACTTGGTCACAGATCAAAATAAATCTGCTGGAACAGTCAAGTTTTTTGAAGATGACCCTAACTTTACCTTGACCGATCATCCACAAGCATATCCTGTGTATGGTTCTTCTGATTTCAAAGAAGGAGCGATCGAACTTTCAAGTAACCAAACGCCTTACTACACCGATTTTCGCTTTGTCGAAGCAACGACTAAAAAAGGCAAGAAACGAAACTTAAAGTGTCCGGCTGCTTATGGGAAAGAGGAAGAAACGGAAACACTCTCTTTGCGATTAGTGGATCAGGAACGTCAGTTGGAGCTGATACTTCATTACACATTATTTTGCGATTCCACCGCCATCGTTCAAAGTCAGACGCTGATCAATCAATCTGAGGCAGATTTACAGATCCATCGCATGCTTTCAGGCGTCTTGAATCTTTCTACCAAAGCGTATGATTTCACTCATTTTTCAGGTGCTTGGTTAAAAGAACGACATGAAAAGAAGCGGCCGCTTGAACAAGGAGTCGTAGCGATTGGGTCACTAAAAGGTGCAAGTAGCCATCAGCATAATCCCTTTATCCGGCTGGAACATCAAAATTCAACGCTTGATCAAGGAGAGGTCTATGGGATGAATCTCGTTTATTCCGGCAATTTTCTCGCTCAAGCAGAAGTGGATGAATGGGATAAAACGCGAGTGATGATCGGTATCCATCCGACACAATTTACTTGGACATTAGCGCCTAAGGGAAGCTTTACGACACCCGAAGCAGTCTTGATGTATAGCGCTGCAGGTACGAATGGTCTTGCAACACAATTTACGCATTTTATCGAAAACTATTTGATTGATCGTCAATGGAAAAACACGCCAAGACCAATCGTGTTCAATAACTGGGAAGCAACGTATTTTGATTTTACCGAAGAAAAACTCTTGTCGCTTGCGACCATTGGAAAAAAATTAGGAATGGAATGTTTTGTCTTAGACGATGGCTGGTTTGGCAAACGAAACAACGATCGGTCCTCGTTAGGTGACTGGACGCCTGATAAGCAAAAATTCCCACACGGATTGGCTGCCTTTGCAACAAAGCTCAAAAATATGGGCCTTCAATTCGGCATGTGGTTCGAACCTGAAATGATCTCTCCTGATAGTCATTTATTGGAAAAACATCCTGATTGGGTAGTGAGACATCCCTATTCACGTATCTCGGTGGGACGTGGGCAATATGTGCTTGATTTTGCGAATCCGGCGATTGTTGAAGGGATCTATGAGCAAATGGCAAAGATCATTGAAGAAACAAATTTAACTTATATCAAGTGGGATATGAACCGCAATATCACTGAAGCCTATTCCGCTTATTTAGAAAAACAAGGGATGCATCAACAGGAGTTTTTCCATCGCTATGTCCAAGGCGTCTACACGCTTTACGGTAAATTATTGACCAGCTATCCTGATCTTTTGATTGAAGGTTGTGCTGGCGGGGGAGGGAGATATGATTTAGGTATATTATTTTATAGTCCGCAAATCTGGCCTAGTGATACTAGTGATGGGTTGGAACGATTAAGTATTCTTAGCGGAACATTAGCAGGATATCCCCTTTCTAGCTTTAGTAATCATGTCTCTGCTTCTCCGAACCACCAAGTGTTACGTGACACTTCCTTAGCATTCCGCCAAGATGTGGCGATGTTTGGCCCTTTAGGCTACGAATTAGACCTATTGGCTTTGACAGAAGATGAAATACAACAGATCAGTGACCGGATCACTTTTTACAAAGCCCATCGTCATTTGCTGACTCATGGGGAATTTCTCCAGATTTTGCCAAATCATCCTGCTGATAATGAAATTTGCTGGGGTGTTTTTAGTCACGATCGGTCAGAGGCAATCATTGGTTATTATCAAAAATCGGCACGTGCCAATCCAGCCGCAAAGGCATATTTACCACTTCCAGAATGCCTGAATAAGGATAGTTATTATCAAATCAATCAAAAAGAAACGATTAGCGGTCATTTCCTGATGAATGTCGGTCTGAAAAAACCACGTTTGTTCAATGGAGTGAATCATACCACTTACCAACTTGCAGGAGACTGTCAATCATTCATCTATCATCTTGTAGAAAGGAGGAAATGAAGTGAAGACTTATAATGACACACGTTTACTCCATGGTGGGGATTATAATCCGGAACAATGGTTGAATCACCCTGAAATCTTGAAAAAAGATTTTGAGTTGATGGATAAAGCACATGTCAATACCGTAACTGTAGGGATCTTTTCATGGAGTACATTAGAACCAGAAGAAGGGGTTTATCACTTTGAGTGGTTAGATAAAGTATTTGAAGAGATGCACAAACGTCAAGGACGTGTGATTTTAGCCACACCAAGTGGTGGACGCCCTCAATGGTTGAGTGAAAAATATCCAGAAGTGAATCGAACGAATGCACAAGGACAAAAGCATCATCATGGCTTTCGCCATAACCATTGTTACACATCAACTGTTTATCGGGAAAAAGTCCAGCAAATCAATCGCCGTTTAGCTGAACGATATGGTGACCATCCGGCATTATTGCTGTGGCATATCAGTAATGAATACTCCGGAGAATGCTACTGTCCACTTTGTGCAGCCAAATGGCGTGAGTGGGTCAAAACGAAATATCAAACCTTAGAAGCAGTGAATGACGCTTGGTGGATGACATTTTGGAGTAATGATTATTCCAGTTGGTCACAAGTTGTGCCACCTTCACCTCTTGGAGAACATAAAGTGCATGGCATGGATCTAGACTGGAAACGATTTGTGACAGATCGAACGATCGATTTCTTTTTACATGAAATCGAACCGATTAGAGAAATCACACCAGCTATTCCAGTAACGACTAATTTTATGGCAGAAGGCCATGACCAGCATGACTTTATTCCCCTGGAAGGACTTGATTATTCTCGATTTGCAGAAGTTGTTGATATCGTCAGTTGGGATAGCTACCCCGACTGGCATAACCCGTACGAACCTTTACATGTGACCGCCATGAAATCAGCTTACGTCCACGATCAATATCGTTCATTGAAGAAACAACCGTTTCTCGTGATGGAATCGACGCCTAGTTACGTGAATTGGCACGCATTCAACAAGGCGAAGAAGCCAGGAATGCACCTGCTAAGTGGGATGCAACAACTGGCACATGGGTCAGATAGCACACTCTATTTTCAATGGCGGCAATCACTAGGAAATTCCGAAAAATTCCACGGGGCAGTAGTTGAACATGACAATTCAGAAAACAATCGAGTCTTCCAAGAAGTAGCGGCTTACGGAAAACGATTAGACACTTTGTCTTCGATCAAAGGTACACAAACAGAGGCAAAAGTCGCTATTTTATTTGACTGGGAAAGCAATTGGGCATTAAAAAGAGGCGGTGGTTTTGGTCGTCCAACTCGTCGTTATATCCAAACACTACAAGAACATTACCGATTCTTTTGGGAAAGAGATATAGCTGTTGATATTTTGACGCCAAATCAAGACTTCTCTAATTATGCCTTAGTCGTTGCACCAATGCTCTATTTGATGCGTGAAGAAACGATGGTCAAACTCTCAGAATATGTGACAAAAGGTGGCACCTTGATTGGTAGCTATTTTACCGGAATGGTCAATGAACATGATCGGTTACATCTTGGAGAATGGCCACAAGTTTTGCAAACACTTTTTGGTGTCTTGCCAAAAGAGCTTGATACGCTTTATCCAGGAGAACACAATCAAATCCTTTACAAGGAACAAACATATCAAACAAAAGACTACTGTGGCATCGTCAACGAAACGACAGGGAAGGTGAGAGCTACTTACAAACAAGATTTTTATGCTGAAACGCCAGCTCTAGTTGAAAATCAATTAGGCGAGGGAACTGCTTATTACTTAGCAGCTCGTACCGATCTCGATTTTCTAGAAGTGTTTTACCAGCCAATCATCGAAAAATTACAGTTGCAGCAAGGAATCGTTAAGAGTTCAAATCCAAAAATTTCGATTCAATCGCGAACCGATGGGACACACTGCTATTACTTTCTAATGAATTTTTCTGAGGAGAGGCAACAGCTTGAGTTGCTTGATCCTTACTTGGCTATCGAAACAAATCAAACGCTTACTGGTATCCAAACGTTTGCACCTTACGAAGTGAAAATTCTAAGGAAAGAAAATTAATACGAATGTTCCCGCCTTTATGTTTTGACAGTTATTTTATTCTTGTTGTAGGATAGAGACAGAGCAACAAGGAGGACGAGAAACATGACAAATTATGATGGAGAAAAAGAAAAACGTTTAAGAGGTTCCATGGCGCCTAAAACAGATGATGAAGTTGCGTTAGCTGGAACTAATTCAGGTGAAACAACAGATAAAGAAGAGGCGTTAGCTGGAACCAACTCCGGTGAAGAAAAAGAAGTCGCGATGTCTGGTTCAAACGCAGTGGAAGAAGAGTCCGAGCATCCAACAAAAAAACATCATTTGAAGGATGAACTAGAAGAAGTGGTAGAAGAAGCGAAAGAAAAATTTGACGCTTTTAAAACGAAACACAAAGAATAAGTAAAAAAAGAACTTGTATCCGCGTGAGCCATGTTGAAGGCTTACAGATGCAAGTTCTTTTCTATTTTTTCAAAATAAGCAAAAAAAAGTTTTTTTAAAATCATCCTTTCATTATAAACTATGATTGCTTATTGTATGTCTAAAGGAGGTGAAAAATAGTGATTGGTCAAACAGACATGATTCAATTAATCACAAAATATTTTGTCAATAACACATCTATGATCATTGGTATCACAAGTTTTGTTATTGTTTTATGTGTTTTTATTTCTGTAAAAATGGTCGCACAACCAAAAATGGGGAAACCATCTAAACAAGCACTTGCCAAAAGTCGGTATAAAAAGACTAAGTAAGTACTGGAGCAAAGAAGAGTAGGGGGAAAAAAATGGGAATGTACTGGGTTTTAACATTTATTGCGCAACAACAGGAAAATTTTCCATCAGCTAGTCAAGCAGGTAAGCTTGCTGCCTTTCTTATGTCATTTATTATTCAGTTTGGCTTTTCTGGCTTTTTCACGGTTTACTTACTTGTCGTGATTATTTGGCAAATATTCAAATATATAAAAAGGGTGACTCGTAAAGACCGCAGACACTTCAAAAAAGAAGTTGCGGCTTCTTACAAAGTCCAAGAAGAAAGAGTTAAGAGCAATATAGAAAAAGAAAAGGCCAGAGCGAGTAGACAAAGAGATGTCTTTGAGCCATGGCATCAGAATGAGGAGCAAGAAGATTGAGGGATTTTATTTTGTATCAGTTGCATCGATTATTCAATACAAATACATATCGGGAAATGCTATTCCAACGAATCAACGAAGCCATCTATTCGACTTATCATGCTACAAACTATCCCAAGTATACTGGTGAAAATGAAATGGAACGGTTAGCTAACAAACTCAAGCGCAGTGAAAGAAGAAAAAACTGGTTCCCTAAACTTGGTGATCCACTCTATAAAAAACCTTCTTCAAGAATTTATGTCGAAGATCTACAACTAAAAATTTCTCCTATTCGTTTGGAAGGAGTTCCTAATCTTAGTCATATCTCACGACAATTCAGTACCAGTTCCTTACCTAAGGAACACCAAGCTTATCAAACAGCAAAACCTGAACCTATGCCTTTACAATCAAAAGTTACAAACCTTTCACCGCAAATGAGCGCTTCCGCAAAAACAAAGAATCCATCAATTAATGACTTGTCCACTTCTCGTAAAGAAATACCAAGAGTGAGAAGAACCCAATCCGATCATGGACGTTATTGATTTTCTATAAAAAATTATTATAGTATATATAATTTCTATATTATTGAAAAATGGTAGTAATCGATTTATAATTTTCATGAAAATAACAAAGAACGGATGAAAGGTGTGTTAGACATGAAAAAAACAAGTCGTAAAGTTGTAATCGTAGGTACAGGATTTGTCGGTACAAGTATTGCTTATGCGATGATCAATCAAGGTGTTGCCAATGAACTTGTCTTAATCGATGTCAACCAAGAAAAAGCAGAAGGAGAAGCTTTAGACTTACTAGATGGAATGGCATGGGGCGAAAAGAACGTTTCCGTGTGGTCTGGCACGTATGAAGAATGTAAAGATGCAAATCTAGTGATCTTAACTGCTGGCGTGAACCAAAAACCTGGTCAAACTCGCTTAGATCTAGTGAAAACAAATGCAGCGATCACTCGTCAAATCGTTAAAGAAGTCATGGCTTCAGGTTTTGATGGTATCTTCGTTGTTGCTTCAAACCCAGTCGATATTTTAACTTACTTAACATGGCAAGAATCCGGCTTACCAGCTTCAAGAGTGGTAGGAACTGGAACAACTTTAGATACAACTCGTTTCAGAAAAGAAATTGCTTTGAAACTTGCAGTTGATCCACGTAGTGTACACGGTTATATCTTAGGTGAGCATGGGGATTCAGAAGTAGCTGCTTGGTCACATACTACAGTCGGTGGTAAACCAATCATGGAATACGTTGAGAAAGATCATCGTTTAGAAGAAAATGATTTAACAGTACTTGCTGACAAAGTAAAAAATGCAGCTTATGAAATCATTGACCGTAAAAAAGCAACTTATTACGGTATCGGTATGAGTACGACTCGAATCGTCAAAGCCATCCTAAATAATGAACAAGCTGTACTACCAGTTTCAGCTTACTTAAATGGCGAGTATGGTGAAGAAGATATCTTTACTGGTGTGCCATCGATCGTTGATGAAAATGGGGTAAGAGAAATCATTGACCTATCGATCACACCTCAAGAAAAAGCAATGTTCCATCAATCAGTCAGTGAATTAAAAGCCGTACTTGATACTGTACGCTAACATCAGCAATGAAATAAACAAAAAACGGGAAAATCGGGAAATAGCAAACTATCATTTCCGATTATTCCCGTTTTTTTTGATGATAGAAGAGTATATAGAAAAGAAAGGAGAATTTATGGGTATAGCTATTGTTAATGAAAAAATAATGCCTTTGGTTGGTATTGCACTATTATTATGGTTTATGATTCTCAGTTTATTGCTTGTATCTTTACTATGGAAGAATAAGAAAGCAACGTACAGCTGGGATAAAAAAGGAGCCAAGGTCGTTCCGTTAGTTCTTGCGGTTGTTTTACATATTCTATTTGGCGTATTTATCGGGATTATTTTTTATCATATTTCTGTGATCCGTTTTTAGTGAATTATAGGAACATTTGAATGGAGAAGAGGGCAGTCGTAGATAGAGAAAAAAGAGTCTATAGAGCTTAGACTCTTACAATTTGTTGAATTTATCAACGATTTTTTTCTTCTCCATTGCGATTTTTTCTAAGTCTAAAATCGCTTTCTTTGCACGCATCAGCTCGATCATTTCAATCATATCTTGTTCATTGGCTTCATTTAATATGTACTGTTTGATTTTTTCTTTCTCTAGTTTAACAATTTTCATTTTTTATCACCTCAGTTATTATTCTATAGATAACATATCACATTAAACTTGGCCTAAGAGAACCAAAAAAGTGATTTTCGAGGAAAATAAGGAACTTAAATAGCTAAGTTATTTAAAGTAATAATAATAGAAAAAGATCGTTAAATTGATCGTTAAATTGATCGTTAAGATACGATTCATGAATAAACATATGGAATTAGCAAAACATACTATTAGAACGACTGATATAAATTAGTTGATGATAAATACATAAATTAAAGAAGTCATAAAAAATTCTTGAAACCAACTTAAATCTGATGACAGAAGTCAATCTGATATTTTGTAGATTGTAGGAATATAGATTTAAAATCATTGGTTTCTAGTAAATGGATAATGAATAACTAGCTAGAGAAAACAAATCAAGTGCAAAATAATTTTAAAATTTTGCAGAAGAGTCAAAATTGGTTTTAATGGTAAAAATCAGATTAATTCAGGTTGATAATGGTTCATACTTCATTTGAATCTACTTTGTATAATATATATTATGTAAACTAGAATAAATGAAAAATGATTACCTTTATAATTCCTCGTTCTAACCTCTTATACTAGTCATAAATTCCCATAATTCTCTAGTTTTTTTGTTATCTGTATTTATTTTTATCATTTGCGCTTTTTTAAGTCATTTTAAGAAAAGTTCGTCCGTAGCTTCGGGAAAAATAAACTACAGACGAACAAAATTAAACTTAACTAAGAGAAAATCATTCAGTTAATTCTTTAAAACAGATGTGTCCATTTTTTCACTTCGATATAGGCTACTGGAATAAAAGATAAACCAAGAACCCATAGCCAGTTGGAAAGTCCAATCGTAACAAATCCAAATATATGTTGTGTCAGAGGGATTGTCACTAATAAGACAATAATCAATGCACCAATTGCTGTAGTTAAGACTAACAATGGATTGCCAAAAAATTTTAATCGTAAAATAGATACTTCACTGCGACAATTATACATATGGCTGATCGTGGATAACCCTAGGACAATAAATGTCATTGTTTCAGCAATCGCTACTGATTGTGTACGACCAATAACTATAGCCAATAATGTTACGACGGTAAACACAACAGAGATTTCAAGGATCTTAAAGGTCAATCCTTGTGAAAAAATACTGTCGTATTTATGGATCGGTTGTTTTTCCATATTTTTTTCCTCTGCAGGTTCGACACTTAAACTAAAACCAGGGATGCCATCTGCGACTACTTTGATGATCAACAATTGGATTGCTGTGACTGGCGCGCCCCAACCTAAGATCAGAGAAATCAATACGATCGTTAAAGCTGAAATATTACAACCTAACATGGCATATAGAGATTTACGGATATTTTGATACACTCTTCGCCCCTCTTCTATCGCTTGGACGATCGTTGCAAAATGATCATCTACTAAAACCATGTCAGAAGCTTCCTTCGCCACTTCCGTTCCACTCCCCATAGCAATGCCGACGTCCGCTGCTTTTAATGCCGGAGCGTCGTTCACTCCGTCCCCCGTCATGGCGACGATTTCGTCATTTTGTTGAAAAGCTTTAACGATTCGTATCTTGTCCTCAGGTGACGTTCGAGCAAACACTCGATACCTATCGATCGTTTCGGCTAACTGTTTATCACTCATTCTTTTCAGTTCTGCCCCTGTCATTGCCCGGTCTCCTTCTCCCATTATCCCTACTTCTTTAGCAATACGTGAAGCTGTTAATAAATGATCGCCAGTGATCATAACGGTTTTAATTCCTGCTTTTTTGGCTACTTCCACCGCTTTTGCTGCTTCTTTTCTCGCTGGATCGATGATGCCGATAAAGCCGGCAAATATCAGCTCCTCCTCTAATTCTTCCTCTGGTAGTTCTTCGATTGATTGTTGGAATACCTTGTAAGCTACCCCTAATACACGGTACGCTTGATCAGCAAGTTGATCATGTTCTGCTTGATAATCTTCGCTTAGATTCACCAAGTGTAGTCGATCGAATGCTCCTTTTGTGACTGATAGATATTCTTTTCCAATACGATAGACCACAGTCATACGTTTTCTTTTTGAATCAAAGGGCAATTCTTTGATTTTTTTCAAATCAGAAAGAGATTCCTGTAATTCCTTCTCTGAAAAGCGATTATTTACAGCTTTTTGAATCGCTAACTCCGTGGGGTTGCTCCCTCCTTCGTTCTCAGAAAACGCACTCGCAAGATAAAACAGCAAAAGTAGATTTTTTTCCTTGTCTTTAGTGAAGTCTAAAAGAGTAGGTATTTCTATTAATGGAGCGATTTTTTTCACAGACATTTTGTTTTCAGTGATCGTACCGGTTTTATCTGAGCAAATCACAGAAACGCCACCTACTGTTTCAACCGTTGATGGTGTCCGAACAATGGTTTTCTTAACTGCCATATTCCCCATACCTACAGCTAGAGAAATGGTTACGACAACAGGTAATACTTCTGGTATTGCTGCAACTGCCATTGAAATTGCATTCATGATACTTGATTCTAGGCTCAAACCTTTTACTAAACCAATTACAATTGCCAAGAAACCAGCAGTGATTGCGACTAGCCCTAGCACTTTACCCAGTCTTTGCATTTTGATTTGCAGTGGTGCGACAAGCGTTCCTTCATTCGTGATCAAATGAGAGATTTTTCCGATTTCTGTAGCATTGCCAGTTTTTTCAACTAAGACTGTCGCTTTACCTGTCACGACTAATGCACCAGAAAATACTAGATCTTTACGATCACTCAATCCTTCATTATCAGTAGGTTGATAAGAAGCGTCTTTTTCACTCGGTTCACTTTCTCCAGTCAAAAATGATTCGTCAACAAAGAAATTAGTACTTGTAATTACTTTCGCATCGGCAGGGACACGATCACCCAATTTAAGTTGTACGATATCACCAGGAACGATCTCAGAGCTGTTGATTTCTTTAACGGAACTTTCTCTCAAGACACAGCTAGTTGGCGTACTCATTTTTTTCAGTTGATCCATTGATTTTTCCGCACTTTTTTGTTGCCGTATCGATAAATAAAGATTTAATAGGACAATTGAAAAGATGACAATTGGTTCTGTAAAATCGTCCGGATGTGTTTGATAAGCAATAAACGTAGATAGTCCTGTGGCAACAAGTAAAATCAAAATCGTGATATCTTTCATTGCTTCTTTGAAATAAACAATAAAAGATTTAGTTGACTGAGTGTCAATCGAGTTTACACCGTAGTATTCTAATCGATCGTTTGCTTCTTGTTCCGTTAATCCTTTTTGTCTATCTGTCTGTAAGTTTTCTATTTTCATTCTGCCTATTCCCTCCCAAAACAAAAAGGAGCCAGGCAAACGAACCATTAAAGCCTACGGTTCGTTTGTCTGACTCCTACAAGATCGTTCCGGCGAACGCTCTTAAGTCATAAATTTTTTATGAAGTTATTATTTCACAGTTCAAGCAATGGGTCAAGGGAGAAGTTGATAAAAGAATGTCCCTCTGAGTACAAAGTAAATTGACCCTTCCGTTCATTTGTATTACGATAAATAAACACGATAGAAAAGGAGCCTTATCCGATGCTGATCCGAGAAATCAAACCACAAGATGATCCAATCATCAAAGAAATTATTCAAACTTCCCTAGAATCACTCGATTTAGCGATTGAAGGAACTGCCTATTTCGACCCACAATTAGACCATTTAACAGACTACTACCATGCTCTCCCCTGTGCTGCTTATTGGGTGGTGGAATTAGAAAATAAAGTAGTTGGCGGAATCGGTATTGCCCCTTTTGACGCGCAAAAGCAGATATGTGAATTACAAAAATTGTACTTAGCCCCAGAAGCAAAAGGTTTAGGAATTGCCAACCAATTGATGGAAACAGCATTGTCTTATGCCACTCAACATTACCGTCAATGCTATTTAGAAACGATGCATTTATTAAAGCCTGCTTGTAAACTGTATGAAAAGTTCGGCTTTCACTTGATAGCTGATCCACTAGCAGGTTCTGAACACTCGACGATGGACGCTTGGTATATTAAAGAGTTAAAAAAAGACGGCGAATAAGGAAATTTTTCTCTTATCGTCGTCTTTTTTTATCTATTTATATGAACTGTTGAATAAATTGAGTAATCACTGGTAAGAAATAAACAACACCCGCCGCAGCTAATACGAAAAGCAACTGTTTCCGTTGTTTCTTTCTTTTCAGTAGACTACTCGTTGTATGCAACAAGTAAGTGCCGCTCTTAGCTGCTGCGGTCAAAGTTGTCAAAATGACCGTCGGTGAGTAGCCAGTCGGATGTTTTGTAATAGCTAATAATTTGGTTCCGTATTCTGGATATGCGATGACCGCTTGATATAGCGCAACCAACGTTAACAACCCCATTGCATAATTCAAAAGCGAATTGATTTTTTTCACGTACAAGTACTCCTCTAATAATGATTACTTTAGTATTTTTTGGTTTAGGTATTTTGACTTTTCGGAATATATATACCTACTCTTGTTTTTCCATCCAAGGAAATGAAAAGCCGATCGTTAAATCTTCTTTCAAAATTAGGACAGCATCAAACTTTCCTTTTTTACCAGTGAATCCTTTGACCACTTTACTAGTCTTTCCTTTTGAGAGTAACTCTCTAAGATTTGTTTTGGTCAATTTCTTCTTAGCAATCGTAGGCCATAATTTAAAATCACATTCCTTGTTCGTACATGTCGCGATTTTTGGATACAACATCACAATGCCTTTTTTACATTTCGGACAACGCCCGACTTGGTCATTCTTCTTCTCCATTGCTTCGATTTGCATCAAGTCGCTTTGCTCTTCAGACAAATCGACTGTTTTTACTTGTTCTGGGACGACTTCTAATAAATGCAGAATAAATTTTTTGATATTTTCTAAAAAGACTTCCGGCGTTCCTTGTCGTTCACCGATTTTTTTCAAATAACTTTCCCACCGCGCCGTCATCTCAGCACTTGTCAGTAAAGATTCTCCTGCTACTGCTTTACACAAAGTGATACCTTTGGCAGTCACTTGAATATCATTTTTATTGACTTCGATATAGTGCCGTTGTTTCAAGTTTTCAATAATGCTCGCGCGGGTAGCTTCCGTCCCGATCCCTTCCACTTCTTTCAGAATCTCTTGCGCTTCTTCATCGTCTAAGGTCTTTCCTGCGGTTTTCATCGCAGTGATCAGTGTTCCCTCATTGTAGGGCTTAGGCGGTTGCGTCTCTTTCTCAAGGCTTCTCAGATCAACAGTCACTACCTCTTGTTCACTAACTTTAGGCAAAAGCTGACCATCTGATTTTTTCTTGCTTTTTACGGTCAAGATTTGTTGCCAGCCTTCTGCAATTGGACGTTTCCCAACACTTTTTAAACGCAATCGTTCCACTCCTGTAAGGATCACGGTTTCTTCATAGCGATAATTTTCTGCAAACATTGCTAAAGTCGTACGCATCACCTGCAAATAGATCGCTTGCTCTAGTCGGGAAAGCTTCGCAAAACGTTCCTTCGTCGGTATCGTTTTGGTTGGAATGATCGCATGATGCTCTTGGACTTTTTTTGCATCCACATATCGTTTTTTAGGAAATGTTTCTGGTGTCGCTACCTCTGTGATCCCTAAAAACGCTTTATAGCGATCAAGATTTTGGACAAGATACTGGTGTTCGCTTTCTGTAATGTAAAAAGAATCTGTTCGAGGATAACTCAAAAACTTACTTTCGTACAAACCTTGAACTGCATCAAGTGTGGCTTTCGCACTGACTTTCATCAGTTGATTCATTTTCGATTGCAAACTTGACAAAGAAAATAAACGAGGACTACTTTGTTGTTTTTCTTTTTTCGTTACTTGTAAGATCGTTCCTTGTTGTTTTCCTAAATGTGCACCTTTTGCCTCTATCGCAGCAACTAATTCGTCCGCAGTCTTAAAGGTTTGTTTCGGCTCGATTTTACCGACAAACTGCCCATGTTGACTTTTGATCTGCGCTTCTCCTTCGAAATAAGGCTCTTTTTTAAACTTCCTGATTTCTTCTTGTAACTGGTAGATCATATAAAGCGTTGGTGTTTGCACACGCCCTAAGGAGAAGCTCCCTGAGATTCCTTTTTGTTGCAGCAGCAAACTATACAGTGGACTGCCATTCATCCCGATCAGCCAATCCGCATGTTGACGTGCTTGTGCTTCTTTGTATTTTGGATAAAATTGCTCCGCCGGTTTCAGTTGTTTGAACCCTTGGTAGATTGCTTCTTTTTCCAATGAATTGATCCATAAACGTAAGTACTGCTTTTGCTTCGTAAAGGCTTTCGCTTGCTGGATGATCGACCAAGCAATCGCTTCACCTTCACGGTCACTATCTGTTGCGATAATGATCGTATCCGCCGCTTGCAATTGTCGTTTGACAATGGCGAATTGGCTCCGTTTCTCTGGAGGCACCGTATATTTGAATTGGTCAGGAAATATCGGCAAGTTGGGCAATGACCACTTAGCCCAGCGTTCTTCATATTCTCCAGGAGGAACCATTTCCACTAAATGACCAAATCCATAAGTGATCGTTACTTCACCTGTGAATAGTGGATCACTGACTTCAAAATAACCTTCCTGCTTTTTCCTTTTTTTGAACGTTTCCGCATACGCTTTTGCTTGAGAAGGCTTTTCAGCAAGTATCACTGTTTTCATGTTTTCCCTCCTCTTCTTGATAAAATAAGAATTCTTTAACAGTTTACCAAATGGCTTTCAAAAAGAATAGCGAAAAAATTGAAGATGTTTTTGTTGAATGGAAAAAAGCGTTACAAAAAAATAACTATAATCACCTAAAGAAGAACATTTATCTTTTTATTATTATCATGATGTTATTTTTAAATAAGGGTATAAACATTGATAAAAGAACAGCAAGGCTTAACATATAATTAGTATTTGCAGAGAAAATAACTATATAAAAAAATGAGTTTTTTTATAATTATAATTTTAAATAAACTTGAAGTTTGTTGTTATATTTTGGAAAATATAATTAAGCAACCTACGACACAAATAAGGAGGTTTTTGGTAGTTGAACTGTTGGTAGTCACTCAAGCCATTTGATAAAAAGGAGTAAAAAATGAAAAAATTTTATCGCCTATTACTTGTTGGTCTGTTGCTCGCACCTTTTGCCACTTTGCCACTTGATGTCCACGCCCAAGAAGCGATCGCTGGCGAAATCACCCAACCTGACGAAACCATCGTTCCGATCGATACCACCTCAGCGATTCCTTCGTCCACAGAACCACAAAATGCAGCAGTTGCCTTAAACGTTTTTAATGGAATCAGCATGTCTGCTTATGCATCTGGTTTATCAGGTAGTACACTTAGCGCCGGTTTACTCTCGACCGCAGCATCTGCCGTCCTTGCCCCTGCATTACTAGGAATTGGGCTAGGTGTCGGTTTTTATCAACTCGGTGCCTCTTTAGGCGTCGCCACAGCTGATTTAGCGAAAACAAACAGCGGCCTATTTGAATCGATCGGTAGCAGTGCCTCCACTCAAAATGAACTGAACGCTTTTGCAATGTCTGGAATCGATTCGACAACAAATACCTACAATTTCTCCGCAGCCTTACAAAACCGCTACGCACAAGATGTAACAAGCAATGCGTTGATGCGTGAGTACTTGACTGGCGAGAGCGACCACGGAATCTTTACTTTCAGCGTCAGTGACCGTGTTGAACTCTATCGTCGCTACATCAACTACACCATCCCTTGGACACTACGAGAGCAAGCAGCGGTGGTCGGACGTAACACGTCACTAGCCGATTCTCTCTCCCAGAATGAGTTTTTCGTTTTAGAAAGCATCCAGTATGGCGAATCCGTTCGTGGTGCAGATGATGCCATCTTGAACATCACCGGTTCTTCTTACTACGGCTATGATTTCCCAGAACCTTTTAACTATCAAGTCAAGCTTGATACGAGCATCTCTACGCTCTTAACAGAGATCACAACAAAAGAACAATTGCTCGACTACGTCCAAGCAACCACACCATTTGAATTCGGGGTCGTCAATGAACCTTCTAAAACCTTAGCTATTGAAACTGCCCAAGAAATGGCTGTCGCATATGATGAACGAACCAGCCAAATCAGCCAAAGTTTAAGCGAAGCCTTAGCTCCAAACAACAATGGATTAGACTTTGACCCCTCAGGAATGATCGCTACATTATATGGTGCCGCAGTTGTATTGGATCACGCTGGGAACTTTATCTATGCACAAACGCAAGAAGCCGTTCCAGCGCATTTAGTTGGAGCGATTGAGTTTTCTTATAGTGATGAGGCACTACCAAATGATGATTCGATCACTATTGATGGAAAACGTGGGGTGTTGGATGAAGAGACTGGAAATATTATAGATGATAAGACAAAAGAAATTTTAATCCTAGGCGCAATGGGAGCTAGTTGGCTCTCTGAAAGTTTAGAGAAAATTTATCAAAAGATTAAGGAATTAGCAGATGTTGATGTTGAAGATGAAGAAATTGAGTGGTACACTCCTGTTGATTTATATTACGATGAACATTTTGCAGATGGAGGGAAGGGGCATACGATTGCTAGTCATATAGGGAAAAATCATGGAGAATTAAAAGGACGTTTAGATATATCGCATGATTTAAACTATACATCGACTTTTAATGATCCCATTCAAGCGTTGGTATATATTAATATCGCTATTTTTACTGCGAATCAAAATTACTTAGACGGAAAAATCAAGCTTCCTTTAGGAGAATGTCGTTTAAAAACATCAAATAATCGTGTTATCTATCAGTCTCATGCCTATATTTCTGGAATAGTCCCGAATGGCTGGGGACTTTGGAGAATAGTTGAAGGAAAAAATGATTATTTACCTGTTAGCAATATTACCTACTCTTGCGTAGTAATCCAGCGTACTCGTAATGTGATACGAAAAAAAAGAAAGTATTATATTCTCACTGCCTATCCAGATCTAAAAAAAATGATAGAAATGAACCCGCTATTAGCGGGTTCTATTTAAAAAAAATACTAATCTGCATAGTCATTTTCTGTAGATTAACGCCAATTATTTAAAATTTTTAATTCAATAATCTGTAAATATGAACCTATATTATCTCATGATACCTTATATTACGCCGGTTCTGCTAAATAAATACTGATGATCGTAAAGATTTGGGTTCTATAATCATAAACACTCCAAAGATAGGCGCCCCAGCCCACACGCGCATAATTGAAATAATTTGTAAACTCTGTATTCCATGAATAGATGATTAATTTGTCTTTTGAAGGAAAGAACCGTTGATTTACCAGATTAAAGTCTTTCTTAGATAACTTTGTACCATGAAATTCATTAAAAAAAGCTTCCTCATATACCCCGCCTTCCATAAAAAAATCTTCCGCAGTAAGTTCAGTGCCTTCCATCATCTCTTCGTTGACTTCAATGGGGTAGCCATCTAAATTTAACGTAGTAGGATCAATTTCTGTGTATGTAATTGAATCAGAATTCAGTTCACGAAATTTCGCTACATACATTTCACGGGTAACAGATTTTCCAGTTTCTTTGCGTTTTTTTGATGACCAAAGATTTGTTTTTGCTAAACGACTTAAATAATTTAGGTAGGCTATGATTGCCTCTTTATGGGTGCTCTTTCCTTGGTAATTATTTTCCTTAAAGAACGTATAACCAACGTAATACGGAAAAAGTATATCCCTTTTTTTTCTTAATTCTAATGTTTCTTTTACCAATAATTCCATGTCTTTGCCTCCTATAAAAATAGTGTATGTACTTAATAGCTATTTTTCACATGCTTAAACAATAGATGTAACCAAAAATTGTCCTTCCCTAACCCTGAATTACCAGAGCTATACTTATCACTGTAAATTTATTTCTTTCGCTATCATAGATGCTCCACAAATATGCACCATGTCCTTCACGGGCAAAATTATAGTAGTTGGTAAAATCTGTATTCCAGGAATAGATGATCAACTTATCTTGCAATGGAAAGAAAAGTTGATTTAGTGCTTCACAGTCTAGTTTTGATAATTCTGTTTCTTGAGAATTATCAAAAAAAGCCTGTTCGTAAACTCCTCCGTCCATAAAGAATTGTTTTGGACTTATTTCAGTTGATTCCATCATTTCTTTATTCACAAGCGTTGGATATCCATTATTTATAAGCGAACTTTGATCTGAATAAATGATTGTCTCATCTAAGCTAGAAAAGAATTGCTGTTCCAACATGTTAACAGTGATAACTTCATGTGTATTATTACGATGTTTTATTGCCCAAATATCGCATTTCCAAATGCGATTGGTAAAATTTAAAAACTCTAGAACCGCCTCCTGATGGCTTTTTTTTCCTTTGTAACTTTTCTCTTCAATAAATGCATAATCTACATAATAAGGGACGATATCCTCCCTCCATTGTAGCTGCAAGCTTTCTTTTTCCAATAATTTCAATCTCTTACCTCCCAGTCATAGTTACCCATAATTAATATATTCTATAAATTAAAATGACAGTTGTATGTAGCTTATTTTTCGATTGTCTATTCGTAAAAAATATCAGTAAATACCGGTATTTCTATATTGTTCATCTTTACTTTTTTATAAATATTATTATGTATTGAATCACTTTGTCTTCTGATCATCGTTTTCTATATTTTAATAGTGATAACTATACCTGTTCTTGTTTGCACATCCATCTCCCAAAATACCCATGATTTAATTACATCTATTAGAAGAACTATTACTTCCTATTTCAGTATGATCGTTTTTACGTACTCATTTAGATACGTCAATAGTAAATCTATATCAATAACTATCCTTCAAAAGTGTTGTTTGCTTTTATTCTGAAAGTTTTTTATTACCAGTCCTGACTAAAGAAAGGCCATGGTAATGTTTAATGTTTATCCAAATTTGTAATTGCACTTAATAATTGCTATTGAAAACGTACATCATATACATTGTCTTTCTAATGTAGCCAAAATTTTCTCTTTAGGATAGTTTCATTCTATACCTCCAAACCTCTTTAAAAATTAGCAGCAATTCTATGTCAGTATTTTTTAATCGTTATTTAAAATTAAGGAAAATATAGAAATATAATTATAAATTTATATTATGTCATGTTAATTCAAACAACAAGATGTTTCGATTTATTATGATCATTCTTATGAAACAATAATTTATTTTTTTAGAAATAAAAGTATAAAAAACCAATTAAGAAAGAAGATAATAGTTAATGAGTTGAATATGAATTCTAAGCTAGTTTCTTTGAGGAGTTAAATAGATGGAACTACTAGAAAAAGATACGATAACTTTATGGACTCGAGCAAGAGCAACTATCCCAATTTATGTCAATAAAAAAATGATGAAGGCAGAAGAAGTCAATCCCGATATTCTATTTAAAAATAGAGGAATCTATGAAAAAACTTTTTTCCATGAAACTCAAACAATCAAAGTGACTAAAGAGCAATTTTTAGCTCTCAATCAACAATTCTTTCCTGAAAGAGCCCAATTAAAAGTGTACGAGTGGGATACATCCTTTTCCAATCATTATAATCGTGCACGTGATTGTTTCGGTGCATATTTATGGAGTATTTATGATGAGAAAAAGCACCGTTTTACAGTTATCAGTATACTTTTGGAACCTTAGTAAAAGGAGACAAATAGATGGAACTATTAGAAAAAGAAACACTAGCATGCCGGGATAGGAATGGTGAAAATATACCAAATTATGTTAATTATAGCTTCTTTAATGAACCTTATTATCAAGGAATTCACAGTCACCAGCAAGCTATACTAGGATATCTAGAGTTTTTACATCGAATCGCCCAATGTAACCACTGGGCATCAGTCCTCAGAGGAAAAACTGGGAACCCTGCTAGTATAGAACAATTCAACGAGTATTTCTGTTCAATAAAAGCTAATCCGCTCATCTATATCAAAAGAGATCCTGATTACTTAGGTTGGAAAACAAACCCGATTTACGTCAATAAAGAAATGATGAAAGCAGAAAAAATTAATCCTGAAATCCTATTTAAAAATAGAGGAATCTATGAAAAAGCCTTTTTCCATGAAACTCAAACAACTACAGTGAGTAAAGAACAATTTTTAGTGCTTAATCAACGATTCTTTCCTGAAAGAGAGCATTTAAAAATCTACGAGTGGGATGCATCCTTCTCCAATCGCTTTAATCGTGCGCGTGATTGTTACGGTGCCTATTTGTGGAGTATTTACGATAAAAAAAGAAAGCGAATTACAGTAATCAGTGTTTTTTTAAATCCTTAGCGATGAGCCCGAATTAGAAAAATGCTTTTCCTTCATTTATTTACATATGCCACTGAAAGTCATCACGTGACTTCCTGTGGCATATTATTATACTTGATCCATTGTGTCATTCAATCAGCTATTGAAATTCCGATCACAGTAAATTTATGTTGCGCTTTGTCATAAATCGTCCATAAAAATCCATCATATAATTCTCTTCCAAAAGAAAAGTAATTTGACCATTCGCTGTTCCATTCATACACCGTTAGCATTTTTTTATCAGGAAATAACCAATCATTAAGTTGTATAAAGTGGTTTTTTTTACCACCATAACTATACGGAGGATGAAGAAAAAGAAAGGTATACATAGATTGATAACCACCTGCACTTTTGTTGTCTATTGATATTAACTCCTCGATCGTTGAGAGTTTTCCATACATTAAGGCTGGATTCACTGCATATCTATACTGGAGTTGATTGCCATATCTAGGTAAACAATCAAAATAAAGTAATTCAGTATAGTAAATTCCCGGCACATTCCTTTTTCCATTCATCACTTTAATAAATTCAAGTGCTACTTTTCGATGACTAGAGCGTCCTTTATACTCAGTCTCTTCAAAAAAACATAATCTATCAAAAGCCCCTGCACTGGAATGTTTCTCTTGTGGGCATTTTGTTTAAACTCAAATGTTTCTTTTCTCAATAATCTCATGATTGACCTCCTTCTTTCTCAAGTTCCTAAAACTGTGAACTTCTTACTTTCTTCATCGTAAACTGTCCATAAGTAAGCAGCTCCACTCATCTTCTTTATGTAAGAAAAATAATCTGACCAAGTATTGTTCCATTGATAAATAATCAGTTTGGCTCTATTTCCAAAGATATGATTGTTCAATTGAATAAAATCTTTCTCCTCTCCTTTATAAGATGAAGATAATTTAAAGAAAGCAGTGGCATAATCGGAAGTATATTTCTTGTCCGAATCATAGGCTGTAGAAAAGAAAACATTTCCTTCGATTATAAACCCTTGCATCAGTAGTTGATTGATGGAATAAGTTTTTCTCAGATTGACAGGGAAATTTACTCTATCCGTATACTCAATTTTTGTATGTCCTCTCTTTTGATTGATTGCTGTCACAAAGGCAAGTGCTGCTTCTTGGTGACTTTCTTCTCCTTTGTAATTTTCTTCATGGAAGAAGCCGTAAGTGAGTACGAGCTCTTTCATCCAGATATTTTTTTCAACCATAGTCAGTACAAATCGATCTGTTTCCTTTTCCAAAAATTTCATCTTTCCCTCCTCTAGAAATGTTGTATGTACTCGATAGTATTTTTCACGTAGTATTCAGTACCTCATCGAAGCACCTATCACCGTAAATTTTTCAGTTTCCCTCTCATAGATCGTCCATAAATACGCACCATATTCCTCTCTACCTATTGAAAAATAATTTGACCAATCATTGTTCCATTGGTAGATTATTAGGTTCTCTTGCATAGGAAATAGATACTCATTGGCTTTTAAAAAAATCTCTTCTCGCTGAGGTTTATATATCTGTGAGAGTATGGAATAAGCATAGGAAGATTCATATTTACCATTCTCACATTTAGTAGAGAAAAAGGCAGGGGGCAATACTGATTTCGCATACATCAACTCTGGGTTCACTGCATAGGGATAAGCCAATGACTTAATAAAAATAGGTAAATCATCAAAACAATGTAATTCTGTTGAATGAACACATGAGTACCCTAGACTTTTTTTGTTCATCACCTTTATAAATTCAATCGCTGCTTGTTTATGACTCTCCACATTTCGATAATTCTTCTCTTTAAAGTAGACAAAGTCTAAATTTAAACGTCTTATAAATAATGCTTTCTCCTCTAATTTTTGGCTCAATACTTCTGTTTCCTGTAGTAAAAACTCCATATTATATTTTTCTCCTAATCTCATAAAATGCTTGCATTGATCACCGTAAACTTATTTCTTTTAGGATCATAGATCGTCCATATAAAAGCCCCTCTATGCTGTCTGCCATAATGAAAATAATCTGACCAAGTATTATTCCACTCATAAATAATCAGTTGTTCCTTATCTGGAAAAAGAATATCGTTCATTTGAATAAAATGGTCTACTTTTCCGAGATAGTTTGAAGACATCTGGAAGAATGCATAAGCATAATTTGAAATAAACGGTCTTTTAGGTTCCCGATAAATTGAGAAAAAAACCTCGTGACTTAAACGTCGAGCGGTCATGCGCGTAGGATTTATTGTATATTCTTGTATTCGGTTATCTAAATGTTCCTGCTTATTCCAAGTAATCATAGGATATCTTTTTTTCTGGTTCGCAAACTTAACAAGCTGAATTGCTACTTGTTGATGACTGCTATCTTCCTCGTAATCTTTCTCATGAAAGAATAGAAAAAGAATCGGGATATTTTTCATTGGGATATTATTCTCCATCATAGTCAAAGGGAATCGATACGTCTCTTCATCTAATAATTTCAAATTGATCTTTCCTTTCTTTTATGTGATGATTTCTTTTCTATTATGTAGTCAATAAAGCACCAAGCACTGAAAATTGAGTCAAAATCCGATGAATGAAATTTCTCTGCATACATTTCATAATAATCAGTTTTCGGTTTCCCTATGTTTTTATTACCCAATTATTTACTTTTACTAAATGATTCAATTGTTTAACCTACTTATAGGTTTGTTATCCTCTTACCCCTGTTCTGCTAAATAAATGTCGATGATCGTAAAGATTTGGATTCTAGGATCATAAACACTTTAAAGATAGGTGCCCCAGCCCACACGCGCATAATTGAAATAATTTTTAAGTTCTAAAATTTATTCATATCCTAAACAAATATCAATGACTGTAAATCTCTTTGTGTTCGTATCGTAAATACTCCATAAATAAGCACCGATGCATGCTCTAGGATAGTTGAAGTAATTGGTAAACTCTGTATTCCATGAATAGATGATTAATTTGTCTTTTAAAGGAAAGAAACGTTCATTTACCAGATTAAAGTCTGTCTTAGATAACTTTGTACCATGAAATTCATTAAAAAAAGCTTCCTCATATACCCCGCCTTCCATAAAAAAAGCTTCCTCAGTAAGTTCAGTGCCTTCCATCATCTCTTCGTTGACTTCGATGGGGTAGCCATCTAAGTTTAACGTAGTAGGATCAATTGCTGTGTAACTAATTGAATCAGAATTTAGTTCACGAAATTTCGCTACATACATTTCACGGGTAACAGATTTTCCAGTTTCTTTGCGTTTTTTTGATGACCAAAGATTTGTTCTTATTAAGCGACTTGTATAATTTAAGTAAGCCAAAATCGCCTCTTTATGGGTGACCTTTCCTTGGTAATCACTTTCCTTAAAGAACGTATAACCAACGTAATACGGAAAAAGTATATCCCTTTTTTCCCCTAATGCTAATGTTTCTTTTACCAATAATTCCATGTCTTTGACTCCTCGAAGTTTTATGTATTACATGATACCTATTTCGTCATAGTTATTGTTTTTCTTGAACATGTTAATCAACAATGGTTGTGACTGGATTTGCCTACTAAGTAGGATAAAAATTTAAAAATCTTAATTAAACTCAATCTGTCATAGAAGATCCTATGACAGTCAGTTTATTCGATGCAGTATCGTAAATCGTCCAAAGAAAGGCATCCATCCATTCTCTCCCAGGAGAAAAGTAATTCGACCAATTGTTATTCCAAGCATAAATGATCAACGCACTTTTCTTAGGGAATAATAATTTATTCAAGGTAATAAAATCTTCATCGTCCCCACTATATGAATATGGTGGGAAAAGGAATGTTTGTGCATACCAATTTAAATAGCTTCCAGAAGCTGTTTTTTCAACAGAAAAGAAAACATCTTTCTTCATCTGTTTTCCATACATTAACTCTGGATTTACGGCATAACTCAACTTAATTGGGCTACATCGTATGGGTAAGTGATCAAAATAATGCAAATCTGTATATAGAAGACCTGGAATATTTCTTTTTTCATTCATTACTTTGATAAATTCAAGGGCGGCTTTACGATGACTGGAATATCCACGATAACCTGTTTCTTCAAAAAATACATAATCGAGTAAAAGTCCATTGATTGGAAATTTTCTTAAATAAAGTTTTTGTTTAAATTGATACGTATCTTCTTTTAATAACTTCATTCTGTCCTCCTCATTCACATGATTAATGATTCAATTGTTTAACCTAAATATAGGTTTGTTATCATTTTACCCCTGTTCCGCTAAATAAATTTCGATGATCGTAAAGATTTGGGTTCTAGGATCATAAACACTCCAAAGATAGGCGCCCCAGCCCACACGCGCATAATTGAAATAATTTGTAAACTCTGAATTCCATGAATAGATGATCAATTTATCTTTTAAAGGAAAGAAACGTTCATTTACCAGATTAAATTCTTTCTTAGATAACTTTGTACCATGAAATTCATTAAAAAAAGCTTCCTCATATACCCCACCATCCATAAACAATTCTTCCGCAGTCAGTTCTGTACCTTCCATCATCTCTTCGTTGACTTCAATGGGGTAGCCATCTAAGTTTAACGTAGTAGGATCAATTTCTGTGTAAGTAATTGAATCAGAATTTAGTTCACGAAATTTCGCTACATACATTTCACGGGTAACAGTTTTTCCAGTTTCTTTGCGTTTTTTTGATGACCAAAGATTTGTTTTTGCTAAACGACTTAAATAATTTAGGTAGGCTATGATTGCCTCTTTATGGGTGCTCTTTCCTTGGTAATTATTTTCCTTAAAGAACGTATAACCAACGTAATACGGAAAAAGTATATCCCTTTTTTCTTCTAATGCTAATGTTTCTTTTACCAATAATTCCATGGCTTTTTTCTCCTCTAAATAATGTTGTATGTACTCAATAAGTATAATTCCTATACTTTACAAAAAGACCTATTTATCTTTGGATCACCAAACGTATACTTAAATTTCATAATCATCCTCCGAACCTCTAAAAAATTAAACAGAAAACCCAAAAATTGTTTTTAAATAGTTATTTTATATATATTTGAGTAGAATAACCATCTTAATAAGTTTATATTATCGCATGATAAAGAAATCGACAAGTTTCCTCGATTGATTTATCTTGTTTTTTTATCAAGTCATATCTGCGAAACAAAGATTTATTTTTTAAGAAATAAAAGTAAAAAAATAAGCTCATAAAAAATGTAAAATTGTAAAAAAATTCAATCTGAATAATAAGTGGATTTTTGCGAGGAGGATAAACTGGAGCTATTGGAAAAAGAAACACTAGCATGCCGGGATAGGAGTGGAGAAAATATTCCAATTTATGTTAATTATGCCTTCTTTATTGAAAATAATGATCAAGGAATTCATAGTCACCAACAAGCCGTACTAGAATATCTAGAATTTCTAAATCGAATCGTGCAATGTAACCGCTGGGCATCAGACCTCAGAGGAAAAACTGGGAACCCTGCAAGTATAGAACAATTCAACGAGTATTTCTGTTCAATAAAAGCTAACCCACTTATCTATATCAAGCGAGACCCTAATTACTTAGGTTGGAAAACAAACCCAAATTACGTCAATAAAGAAATGATGAAAGCAGAAGAAGTCAAACCCGATAGTCTATTTAAAAATAGAGGAATCTTTTAAAAAACCTTTTTCCATGAAACTCAAACAACTAATGTGAGTAAAGAACAATTTTTAGTGCTTAATCAACGATTCTTTCCTGAAAGAGAGCATTTAAAAATCTACGAGTGGGATGCATCCTTCTCCAATCGCTTTAATCGTGCGCGTGATTGTTACGGTGCCTATTTATGGAGTATTTACGATGAAAAAAAAAACGATTTACAGTAATCAGTGTATTTTTGAATCCTTAGTGATGAACCCGAATTTGAAAAAATGCTTTTTCTTCATTTATTTATATATGCCACTGAATGTCATATGATGACTTTCAGTGGCATATTATTGTATAGTTTGATCGATTATTCATAGTGAGTCCATGCAGAGTATATCTCAACAATTTTTTCTTTCTCATTTATTTTATACACCACTCCATGTTGGCGATTCAATCTTCTTGAATACCTTCCTTCATGAGTTGGCTTTAGCTTTTCAAATGCTTGTTTAGGGCAATAAGGATCAGTTTTTAACGTTTCGATAATAGCAAGAAATTGATTTTTTTAAATTAGAGCTCTTTAGCTTTTTTAAAATCTGTTTCAGCTGAGTTTTTAACCACTACCTTATAACTCCCCATCAAAGGTCATCCCAATCAATATCGTCTACATTTATAAATCTCGTATCGTCTTGTTCTCTTTTCTTTACGATGTCAAGTGTACCAATTTGTTCCAAAAATAGCGTTTCTTTGATTGCTCGCCAATCTTCTAAACCAATCAAGACCGCGTTATTCTCATTACGCTCACTAATAATCTCGATTTCTGTATGATTTTCATTCACTTCTTTTAACAATTGATAAAATTTTTTTCGTGCAGTACTCGGATTTAAAGTAGTATTAGACATTTTTTTCTCCTTTTTGCATTTATTACCTATATTTTGACGTACTCAATTAAGTAAATCAATTATAAAACTATTCTTATAGCAAGCAAAATAAATTCACATCACAAAAAGACTCTTCTAGAACTAAATACTTCTAGAAAAGCCTTTTAAAAAAACATCAACGATCATTTACTCAAAAATTGTTCAATCTTTTCACGGTTCATTTGTTTATCTAATACGAGGATACTACCCGCATAATCACTTTGACCATAGCTCCAAGTATTATCAGCTGGGACGCTTAAACGGTCGATTCCGCCAGCACCACGTAAGATAGAAAAACTGTTTCTGACTAAAAAAGTCATCGGTACATCGGTGGATGTATAACCGATTGCTTTTCCGGCAGCATATGGCGCGCGGATCAAGTTCAATGGATTTTTTAGTTGTCCAAAAATCGCATCCATTACTTGTTGCTGTCTGCGGACACGACCGAAGTCGCCTTCTTCATCCATACGGAAACGTGCATATTGCAACAGCACATGACCGTCCATACGTTGTTTGCCTTTAGCGATATCAACACCGTCTAGATTCAAGTCTTTTTCAGCATCGAGCGACACGCCGTTCATGAACATGGCATCGATCACTTTTTCAAATGATTTGAAATCGACTTTCATATAGTATTGACAGTTCAAGCCAAAGTTCTCTAACAAGGTCTGTCGAACTAATTCAGCGCCACCATAAGCATAAGCTGCATTGATTTTATTGTCTCCGACCCCAGGGATCGTCACGAAGCTATCCCGCATGAATGAGATCAATTTGGGTTTACGAGCTGGCCCATCTAATTGTAGAACCATGATCGTATCTGCTCGTCCCGCATCTTCACCCCTTGTATCACTGCCTAAAATCAAAATGTTGTGTGCGCCACTTGTTGATTGGGTGCCGTTGAATGTTTCTGAAGTCGCTGGTTCCAGTGACTGATCATTTTCAGCCACGAACTTGCCGACGAAAAATGAAATCAGTGAAAAGACAAATAAAAATAATAAGATCCCTACTATGATTTTCCACCAAGACCGCTTCTTACGTGGACCTTTGGGCTGTTTCTTTTTAAAGAGTCCTTTTTTATGGGGTTGTTGTTCTGAATGAACGTGTTCTTCGTAAGGCGTTGAGTATCGAGAATCACTTGGACGTTCTTCATAAGTTTGTTCGTAAGAAGGGATTGCTTCCTCTTCAGGCTCCGCTTGTTTCTTACTTGCGCGTCGCCAAGATAGCGGCGATGACTTTTCTTTGATTGGTTTTGCTTTTTTATGGATGTTCTGATAGCGATCCATCCGACTCATTTGATTTCCTCCCTTTGTTCAACTCAGTAAAATCATACGATACTTCTCAATGAAAAACAGTAAGATCGTTGTAAATTTAACTAAAAGCTAACGAATCCTTTGATATCACGCGTTTCATTCCTTTGAAACGAGTAAAGGTTGGATTTCCTCAATCGGCATGGTCTCGCCTGTCCAAAGCTCAAAGGCAATTGCTCCTTGGTACATCAGCATCCCTAGCCCATTTCGTGTGAGACAGCCGACTGCTTTGGCTTCTTTTAGAAAGCGTGTTTCTTTAGGGGAATAAATCAAATCAAAAACTGCGATTTTCTTATGGAGAAATTGAGGATCAATTGGCATCAACTCTTTTTTTGTGCCCATGCCCATATCGGTACCATTGATCAAAAGGTCCGCATCTTCTAGATCTTTTTTCAACTGTTCAGTATCTGCATAATCTTTGACGATGATAGGACAATTGGTTTGTTCCGCTACTCTCTCAAAATCCGCAACGACACTCGCAAAAGTAGCATTCTTCCGTTTATAGATGACGATTGCTTTTGCTTGATCTAATGCCGCTTGAACAACGATTGCTTTCGCTGCGCCACCTGCACCTAGCATGATTATTTTTTTGTTTTTGATTGAGACACCCGCTTCGTGTACTGAACGCAGGAAGCCCATGCCATCCGTATTATAGCCGATCAAGCGGTTGTCTCGATGAACGATGGTATTAACAGCGCCTATCAACTGCGCTTCTTGACTTAATTCATCTAAATAAGGAATAACTGCTGTTTTGTTAGGCATGGAAAGATTGACTCCTAACATATTGAATGTACGAATGCTTTCAACCGCCTGCATAAGATTCGTCTGATCGACTGTGAATGCCAAGTAAACAGCATCGATCGAACGCGCTTGAAAGGCTGTATTATGCATCAATGGAGATAAACTATGGGTAACGGGAGATGCAAAAATCCCTGCTAATCTTGTTTTTCCTGAAATCATGGAACGCCTCCTATAATACGCTAAAAATGCCGCGTCCATTCGTAGAACCTACGAAGGAACAAGCGGCATCAATCATTTTTCTGATATGAATCGTGTTGATTTTGATTGTTATTATACCTGCTATCACAAGTATAAATTGAAGGAAACAAACTTGTCAAACGGAGATAGCGTTCTCGAATGACTAATCGATGACTTCCTCGAAGAAGTGTAAGAGATCGTTCATGGATAATGCTTGTTTTTCTTCTTTCGCTAAGTCTTTGACGATACGGCCTTTTTGTAAGACGATCAAGCGATTCCCATATTTCAAAGCATCTTCCATACGGTGCGTGATCATCAAGCATGTTAACTTTTGCTCTGTGATGCGTTGGTTGGTCAATTCCATCAGCAGCTTGGCTGTCTTAGGATCTAGTGCTGCGGTATGCTCATCTAATAAAAGTAATTCTGGCGCTTTGATCGTTGCCATCAATAAACTTAAGGCTTGTCGTTGCCCCCCTGACAATTCGCCAGCAGGTGTATCCAAATGTTGCTCTAATCCATTCCCTACTTCTTGGCATATTTTATAGAACGCTTCTTTTTGGGTTTTCAATTGACGTAAACGAAGCGTCCGTTTCTCGCCACGTTTTTGAGCTAACAATAGATTTTCTGCAACGGTCATCCGTGGTGCAGTCCCCATTTTCGGGTCTTGGAATACTCGTGATAGAAATAAAGCTCGTGCTTCTTCTGACAACTTAGTGATTGGCTGGTCTTTAAAATAAACCCCGCCTTGACTTAATTGCAATGTTCCGGCAATCGTATTGAACAAAGTACTTTTGCCCGCCCCATTACCGCCAAGAACAGTGATAAAATCTCCTTCATTGATGGTCAATTGGATATCATCCAATAATACTTTTTCTTCGTGCATCCCATTGTTGACTACTTTTCTACCATTTTTGATCGTTAAGATAGCTGTCATCGTTAGACCTCCTTTTCAAAGCCAGTTTTTAATTTCAATGCTTGTTTTACTTGTGGGATCATCAGGCAAGCCGCTAAGATGATCGCTGAGAATAATTTCAGATAAGTTGTATCAAAACCTAATTTGATAACAGCTAAAATCAATAATTGATAGATGATGCTTCCGACAACGATTGCTAATAAACGCTCGATCAGTGTCAACTCCTGGAAAATGACTTCCCCGATGATGATCGAAGCTAGTCCGATCACGATCACGCCGATTCCTTTGTTGACATCCGCATAGCCATCGTTTTGAGCGATCAATGCGCCTGATAAAGCAATCACTCCGTTAGATAAAGTCAAACCTAAGATTTTCATACGGTCGGTTTTGATTCCTAATGAACGTGCCATTGTCTCATTATCTCCAGTGGCAATATAGCCTTGCCCTAAGTCTGTATTGAAGAAGAAAATCAACACGCTGATCAATAAGCCCAGCGATAATAATCCTAATAAGACAGTGTCAAAATAATTCGGTAAATGTAGTGCGTGGAACACATCTTGTAAGACTGGATGATTCAACAATGAAAGGTTGGGTGTGCGCATCACGAACAAGATGACTGAGTTTAAACCTGACATTACTAAGATACCGGCTAAGATGACTGGAATCTTTCCTTTTGTATAAAGTAAGCCTGTGACAAGGCCAGCCGCCATTCCGGCCAAAACACCTAGAATCGTTGCCAATAATGGACTAACGCCATGCGTGATTGCTGTTACACAGACAGCCCCACCAAGAGGGAATGAACCTTCTGTTGTCATATCAGGGAAATCTAAAATGCGGTAAGTCATAAAAATCCCTAAACCTAATATGGCCCATAACATACCTTGTGATATTGCGGATACGATCATTGTTCTTCCTCCTTGATCTCTGTCAATACTTTTGCATCTTGTTTGATAGATTCAGGAATCGTGATTCCTAATAGTTCTGCTTGCTTTTCATTGACGATGATATCGCCTTTATCAAAGACATAGACAGGGGTTGTGGCTGGTTCTTTCCCATTTGCTAAAGCGGCTGCCATTTTACCTGTTTGTACACCTAATTCGTATTGATTGATTCCAATTGTCGCTAACCCACCTTGTTCGACCATCGTATCGACAGAAGGAATTACTGGGATATCTGCTTTATTTGCTTCTTTGATGACCGTTTGCATCGCGTTAGCAATCGTGTTATCTAAAGGAACATAGATAAAATCAACTGATTGGCTCATGACTTGGACGGTTTGCGCAATTTCATTCGTTGAAGGGACGGCATACTTCACTGGTGTTAGTCCTTTGGCTTTTGCCGCTTCTTCTGCTTGACTGACTTGATAACGTGAATTGTCTTCTGATGATGCATAAAGAATCCCGACCGTTTTTGCTTTTGGTAATAGTTCTGTCGCTAATTGGATCTGCGCTTCCACAGGCGGTTGATCCGACACTCCTGTGATGTTGCCTCCTGGTGCTTCTAAACTTTGTACTAGTCCTGCCCCTACAGGATCAGTTACTGCGCCCAAGACAAGTGGGATATCCTTTGTAGTGTTTGCGATGGCTTGTGCTGCTGGTGTCGCAATACCTACGAGAACGTCTGGATTATTTTGAACCAATTGTTGACTCATAGTAGCTAACTTACTTTGGTCGGCTTGACCATTTTGGAAATTGATTTCTAGGTTTCGTCCTTCTTCCAAACCTGACTCTTTTAATCCATCTTTAATCCCCCGATAGATTTCATCTAACGCAGGGTGACTAACGAACTGTAAGACCCCAACAACTTTCTTATCATCTGTTCGATTTCCTTCAACAGGTGGCTGATCCTTGATCGTTTCGTAGATAAATGTACCGGTCAAATAGATAAGTATCAGTGCGATTACTGCGATCAATCGTTTATTTTTCATTTTTATTTCCCCTTTTTGTTATGTATTTTTTTAAAATAAATCGGCTACGTGTGTAACTTCGAGCGAATGAACAAAAAAAGACAATCACCGCTGGTACGGTCATTGTCTTTTACCAACAAAAAACCGCATAGAGCCATCTATGCGGTCGTCAAATTCTTGTCCAGCATAGATACAAACTTTAGAATCGTACATTGTTGTACTCTAAAAAGTTGTATCTACGAAAAAGTTCGCCCTTGATACAACTTATCTACGCCAGTTACGCCAATTATTTTTATGTTCTGATAAAAATTGAATTGATAAGTTCATCTTGGACCATCCTTTCCTTTAAGTGTTATCCTAAGTCTAATCGAATTTTATTTATCCGTCAACTAATTTTTTATTTTTTTGACTTTTTGTTATTTATCACTAAGTATTCCGCTACACTTACTCCAAGGTACTCACTGTTGTTGCTTCCGCTTGTTCGCCGTTTGCTAATTCTTTTTCAAGTTGTTTGATGTTGATCAATGGTAATCGATTCAATGCAGGAACCAAGGTTTTCTCAAGTTCTTCTTTATTTTGGTCAGAAAGGACTAAGCGATTTCTCTCTTTTCCGCCATCAAAGAAAATAATAGTGATTTTTTCTTTTTCAATCCCATACCGTTGTTCTAATTCTTGGGTATCATAAACGAGTGGATAGAAGAAAATCGTTCGATTCAACTCACTACTTTGTTGCGGATCTTCAAATATATCCATCACTTGTTTGTAAAGCTCACCCTTTGGCAGACTAAACATGACTGAGATGGCTCGACTATCAGTAATCTCTTGATGCGCGGAAGAAAATGGCAAAGGCTGTAACTTTTCGGAATGGATCGAGGAATAAATCAATGAATCCACCTGTGCTTCTTTAATTTTACTTGGCAAAAAAAACATTGCAGCCGTCAACAAAAATGAACAGCTCAGAAGAAGACCGATCCGTCTGAAGTATTTTTGAGGATGTTGTTCAAAATCCTCTGATAAATTCGTGTAGCTCATTATGATTTTTTCCTTTATTTCTACCATCAATCGCTGCATCTTCTTTTCCCCCACCTGTCCTTTCTCTAATTATACCTAAAATCAAGCGAAAGAACGAAATAAAACACTAGTTTTTCATGTAAATTCTTTCGTTATTCTCTCTTTTACAGAAGAAATCATCCGGTCCATTGGTCTTTCCTTTCTTTTTTCGTTATAATAAGTGTACTTATGAATAGAAATGAGGAATGAATCATGTCCTTTGATGGTGTATTTACCCATGCAATGATCCATGAATTGCGCGAAACACTATTATCTGGTCGGGTCTCAAAGATCCACCAACCGTATGAAAATGAAATCATTTTGGTGATTCGTTCTCGTGGAAAGAACCACCGATTGTTGTTATCTGCTCATCCAAGCTATGCCCGTGTCCAGATCACAGAGATCGATTATCAAAATCCAGAAAATCCGCCGAACTTCGTGATGATGTTGCGCAAACATTTAGATGGTGCGATTTTAGAAAATATCAAGCAAATCAAAAATGACCGAGTCATCCACTTCCATTTTTCAAAACGGGATGAACTAGGTGACTTACAAAATATTGTTTTGATCGTTGAATTGATGGGACGACACAGTACCATCGTTTTAGTGAACCAACAAACACAAAAGATTTTAGACGCCATCAAACATATCGGCAGCTCACAAAACACGTATCGTTCGTTACTCCCTGGTGTCGAATATGTCGCACCACCTGAACAAGCGGTACTTGATCCTTTTGAAGCAACAAAAGAACAAGTATTTGAACGTCTATCAAAAATCGAGCCAAATGCCAAAGCACTACAACAAGCCTTTCAAGGATTAGGCCACGACACTGCGTTAGAATTAGTCGAACGGATCAATCAGCGACCGAATGAAAAAATGGCTGTCTGGGAAGAATTCTTTACTGCAATCGATCAACCTACACCCACACACTATGAAGTGGGCACAAAAGAATACTTTACGCCGATTGCTTATCAAGAATTGGCGAAACAAGCCGATTCAGTGCAAGAATACGCAACTTTAAGCGCGTTATTAGATGCGTTTTACCAAGAAAAAGCGGAAAAAGATCGAGCGAAGCAACAAGGCGGCGAACTGATCCGTAAAATCGAAAATGAACTGAAACGTAATCGCAATAAATTGAAAAAGCGCGAGCAGACCTTGCTTGATTCAGAAAATGCGGAAGAGTTTCGTCGTGATGGCGAACTATTGACGACTTTTATGACTCAAGTTCCTCGTGGTGCGACTGAAGTGACCTTAGCGAATTATTATGAAGAGAATCAACCAATCCGGATTGCTCTTGATCCCGCCTTAACACCTAATCAGAATGCGCAAAAGTACTTTCATCGCTACCAAAAACTTAAAAATGCGGTCAAATTGATCGGGAAACAAATCGAAGAAGCGAAAAGCGAGATCCAGTACCTTGAATCTGTCCTTTCGCAATTGGAGATTGCTGGACCGATGGATATCGAAGTGATCAAAGAAGAGCTATTAGCAGAGGGCTACTTGAAAAAGAAAACAAACAAAAAACAAAAGAAAGCAAAACCTTCTCAACCTGATCGCTACTTCTCTTCTGACGGCACCGAGATCTTAGTTGGTAAAAACAATCTGCAAAATGATCAATTAACCATGAAAACTGCAAGAAAAACGGATCACTGGTTGCACGCGCAAAACATTCCAGGGTCTCATGTGATCATCAAGAGTGATCAACCTTCTGATGAAACCATTACGGAAGCTGCGGAACTAGCTGCGTATTATTCCAAATATCGCCACTCTGCACAGGTGCCTGTGGATCTAGTGCAAGTCAAACATATCCGCAAACCGAATGGCGCAAAACCTGGATATGTGATTTACGAAAACCAAAAAACGATTATTGTAACGCCAGAAGAAGAAAAAATCCAAGCAATGACAAAAGATTGATTTTGCTGAAAAAAACCGACGTCAAGAAGTCATGACTTCTGACGATCGGTTTTTTTGTGGTTCAAAATACGAATGACATATTAATTTCGATAGCCTGTCGCAATGATTTCTTTTGTGCCAGTCGTTCGATCGAAGGCTTCTAAGACAAATCCTGAACCATAATCGACACGATAGGTACCAGCACCAATTTTATGTCCTGCCACATTTGCATCGACTTTCTTCCAGTTATTACGACTTTCTGTGATGTAGCGATCCCAATAACTATCTGACAGCACTTGGCGGTCGCCAACTACCGTTCCAAGTCCGTATGTATGGATACGCCCAGCAGAATCTTTTTTATACGGAATATCTGCTCGGATGCGTTCTTGTAAATCAACCGTTCCTGTTGCTTCACCCGTATAAAATACCCAATTGACTTCGACTGTATGTCCCGGTCGAACATTGATGGCTTGACCAGGAACAGTCCAGCCTTTTTGTGTCTCCCGTGTATGTGAAGTGGTTGTACTAAAATTGTAACTTAATTCAAGACCCATACTTGCCGAACCAAACATTGGTACACTGATTTCAGTACTCGCTGATGTAGAAATACCTGCAGAATGTGTGGTTGATGTCGTAAGCGAATCTATATAAGTTTCGGTATAAGAAGGTGTGGTAAACGTTTGATCTTGATTTGTTTGATTATGAAAAACACTTGTATTCACAGTTTTTGACGTTTGTTTCGTTCCCATATCACTATTGACTCCTACTGAATAGGATTGACTGGACACATTTTTTGGATTGTATTCATTGCCAGTGAGTCTTTCATTCACACCAATATCTCCCCATTGATACATTTGGTAAGACAAAGCATAGGCCATCGTACTCATGCGATCGATCGTGCTTTGATTGACCGATTTCAAATACCCTTCTCCGATTTGTGGAAGCGAATCATCCGCACAAGCAACAGACTCCCCTTTAAATAGTCCTACACTCGTCGCTCCAACTACCCCTAACATTAATTTTATTACTTTTTTCATTTTGTTGATCCCCTTTATCATTATTGATAAACCAATAGTGAAATCGTTCCCAATCGATTTATTAATGACAGTATGAATCATTTTTTTAACTATGTAACATTATGTACTTTACTGCAACAATACAGTCAGACTTGAACGAACAAAAAATAAGCCTGAAATCAACATTCGCTGATTTCACGACTTATCTTTTGCTTCATCTTCTTTTCCAATGAAAGGATTGATTCGATTTTAAACGTTCACTTCATCTGTTTCATCACCTGTTGGATACTTGTGATAAACTTCTTGGCGATATCACTTAATGGCTGCTTTCCAGAATAAATGACATATAACTCATTCATCGGACTATCAGCTAATGGAATCAAGCGTAAATATTCTTTGATCTCCCCGATCACGATGCCAGAGCCTGAAGCGTAGGCATCTGTTTCTAACACAATGTTCATCAATGTGCCACGATCACTCGTATAGATCACCGATTCTTGTTCAGGGATCTCAATTAGATCTTCATAAAAGTAAGGGAAATTATTGCCATCTTGTGTAAACCGAACTTGCGGAAATGCTGCTAGCTCTTCTACCTTTATTTCTTCTTGCTGGGCAAGTGGATGGCGCTGTCTAAGAAAGATATGGGTCTTAAATGTTCCTAAAGACTGCGCGATCAATTCCCCTTGTTCTAAGTAACGCTTGATTCCTGTGCGATTATGGTCATTCATATAAAGGATACCTAACTCGCTTTGCTGCTGTTGGACTTCTTCGATCACGTTTGCTGTCGTCGTTTCCATGATCCGAAACTGCTTCACTTCTGCTTTAAAGGTCTCGATCAGTTGCGCAGTCAATGGCCCTAAAAAATCATAGTGTTGTGAAGCAATCGAAAAGCTTTCTCGCTTTTCACTTTTCTGGTAATAGTTTTCCAAAGAATCTAATTGTACTAAAATCCGTTCCGCCCGTTTTAAAAAGGCTTGACCTTCTTCTGTTAGATAGGCACCTCGATTCGTGCGGGTAAATAAAGTGATACTTAATTCGTTTTCCAATTCTTTGATCGCTGCAGAAAGGCTTGGTTGAGAAACAAACAATTTTTTTGCTGCTTCTCGAAAACTTCCATTATTCGCTACCGCAGTGACATATTTCAATTGTTGGATGTTCATTTCGTCCCCTTGTAATAATAAATTTTTCGTTCCTTTACTGGTTGTAATGGACGATTATTTGGCTGCGCATATTGTCCTTTGAATGGGATCAGAAAATCACGATTCAATTGACCGACTTGATCCATGACGAACCATTGGATCGGTCCACTCGTTGGGGGAGTGGTCAATGAACCAACGTAATGATAATGACTTTTCTGCTCAGGGAAAAAGACAGAGGCATCGGTCCAATGTTCATGTGCATCAAGGTCCCATTTGTCGCCATTTTGGCGATCATATAACCAACCCTTATCATTTGATAGATGGTACATCGCACCAACCACTAAGTTTTCTTGTCGTTCGTTCGTATGGACAAAGTGAAACTCGATATCTTCTTGTTTCCCATTGATGACGTGTTCTGACGGCATATGAAAATGGATGTCGGTCAAATAGTATGTCTCTTCATTGAAAAGAACGTAACTAATTTGATCGTATGGCACAAGATGGATCGTGTTCTTGAACTCCTTATCCGTGAAGCGTTGCTTCTGATAGTGAAAAGACAGTGTTTCTTTCGTGTCACTGCTTTTTTCACATGTAACTAGAGGAATGGGCGATTGCAACTCAAATTCGGCTCCTTTTGCAAACCAATCGCACAACTCTGCCCAATGTTCCGGTCCTCTTTCACCAGAATAACCCCACTCAACATCCATATTCTTCTTCAACTAAAATTCCTCCTGAATCAGTTACCTACAAGGCACTTCGACTATTCTTTTTCTTTTTTGACAATATTTGAAACAGCTGCTAAGAAATCCTCTTTTCCATAGAATTCTTGATTGAGCAACTCCGGAAAGATCTCCTTGAAAAAATATTGGACGGACGGTCGATGGTCAAAGCCTTTGATCGTTGTAACCGCCTCAATAAACATCTCTTTATAGACTTTTTCCGGATTATTTTTACTGATCTCATCAAATGATTCATACAACAAATCGATTTTATCTGATACAGCTAGCAATTCGCCTTCGACCGTATCGTCTTTTCCTTCGAACAAGCGGCGACGATAGACGTCTTGTAATGCTTCGGGAATTTCTTGATTGATGAACTCATCCGTCATTTTTTCTTCGACGGTCTGTAGCATCCCTCGCAATTCTTTACTTGCATATTTTACTGGAGTTTTGATGTCGCCGATAAAACGTTCCGTGTAATCATGGTTCAAAGCTTTTTCATACAAGAGTTTCCAATCGATTGGTTGCCCATGGAGTTCTTCAATATCACCTAAGACTTGCGCAATTGAAGCCACACGATAGGAATGAGCAGCAACAGTATGTTCAGTATGTTTAAAGAAACCTGGCGCCCGTGTGATTCTTTCTAAGTTATTTAGCCCTAAAATAAATTCATTCAATCCCATAAAGATTCCTCCTCCTTGAGATGACTTTTCCGATAATCTTATCATTAAATAACTTGAATTCGCAAATTTTCAGCTTATTATCTTTAGAGGTTTTCATTTATAAAAGATTAGTTTTTACTATGTACCGTCAGGATTTGGCTAGTTCACAAATAGAAAAAGGGCTGAAACAACAAATGTTTTCCCGCCCTTTTTTCAACTTAATCCGTTACCCAATTCTCAGGATCTTTTTTCCATTCTTTTAGTAAAGCTAATTCTGTTTCGTCAATGGTTTTGTTTTCTAAAGCAAATTCGATCAGCACAGAATAATTCGTCAAAGTAACCAATGGCAGACCCGCTGCTTCAAAGTTAGCTTTTCCTTTTGGCAACTCGTAGGTAAAGATAGCTGCAACACCTAAAACATCCGCCCCTTCTCGTTTTGCTGCTTCAGCGGCTTCTAGCACACTTCCACCTGTTGAGATCAAATCTTCAATGACCACCATTTTTTGTCCTTCGAAGATCCGTCCTTCGATTTGGTTCCCTTTGCCATGAGCTTTCGCTTTGCTGCGAATATAGACCATTGGTAAGTCTAAGATCTCAGCTACCCAAGCTGCATGAGGGATTCCTGCAGTTGCTGTTCCAGCAATCACTTCGACTTCTGGAAATTCTTGCTTGATTTTTTCAGCTAATCCTTGAGCGATTTCTTTTCTGACTTTTGGGTAACTCATCGTGATGCGATTGTCACAATAGATGGGGCTTTTGATGCCACTTGCCCAAGTAAATGGTTGATTGGGGCTTAAGAAAACAGCTTCGATTTCTAAAAGGTCTTTCGCAATAGTTTGTTCGATATTCATAGATCAACGACTCCATTCTGCTTTGATTGTTTGATAGGCTTGATAAGGATCTTCTGCTTGTGTGATCGGTCGTCCGACAACGATAAAGGTTGAGCCGATTTCTTTTGCGCGGGCTGGTGTCACGATTCTGGTTTGGTCACCAGCAACTGTTCCTTCTGGTCGGATGCCAGGGGTTAGACACGTAAATGTGTCACCTGTTTTTGCTTTGATCGATGCTACTTCAAGTGCTGAAGATACGACCCCATCTAAACCTGCTTCTTTTGCACAAGCTGCGTAGTGGATCACACTTTCTTCTAAGGGCACTTCGATCAGTTGATCATGGTGCATCTCTTCTTCGCTCGTTGAAGTCAGTTGCGTGATTGCTAAAAGTAAAGGTCGTTTCTTACCTTCGGGTGTGCCATCTGTCAAACCACGCATCGCCGCTTCCATCATACGGATACCGCCGGCAGCATGGACACAAGTGATGTCTACGCCTAATTTTGCTAAGCCACGCATCGCTTTTTCCACGGTATTCGGGATATCATGTAATTTCAAATCTAAGAAAACATCATGTCCCGCGTCTTTTAACCAACGAACGATGATTGGTCCTTCTTGATAAAAGAGCTCCATACCGATTTTAACGAATAACTTTTCGTCTTCTGGGAAACGTTGCATAAAGGTTTCTACTTCTTGCCAAGATGAAAAATCTAAAGCAATAATTGGTCGTTGATTCATTGATTTCTACCTTCTTTCACTTCTTTGATCAATTGCTCTAAAGACTCAATGCCTAACTCGCTCATTCTCGCTGGTAGGTCTGCAATCAGTTTTGGACAGATATAAGGGTCGGTAAAGTTGGCTGTCCCAACAGCAACTGCACTTGCACCTGCCATATACATCTCCAGTACATCATCAACGGTTTGCACACCGCCCATCCCAATGATCGGCAAGTTAGAGACACCTGCCACTTGATGGATCAAACGAATAGCCACCGGTTTGATCGCTGGCCCTGAGAGACCGCCTGTTTGATTGGCAAGAATCGGTTTTCTAGTTTTCAGATCGATACGCATCCCCAGCAAGGTATTGATCATCGTAAACCCATCGGCGCCGCCAGCTTCAATAGCCTGTGCCACTGGAACGATATCCGTAACATTAGGAGATAATTTGACATAGACAGGGACATTCGCCACTTTTTTCACCGCTTGTGTCAGTTGGAACGCCACATCTGGGTCAGTACCAAAAGCAATTCCGCCGTGTTTGACATTTGGACACGAGATATTAAGTTCGATGGCATGGACATTCGGTGCATCACCGATCTTGCCACAGACTTCAACATAGTCTTCTTCACACGCGCCAGCGACATTTGCTATGATCGGCAAATCTTTATAGGTGGCTAATTCAGGTAGCGATTTTTCCATGACCACTTCCATTCCAGGATTTTGCAACCCGATCGCGTTGAGCATACCAGAAGGTGTTTCTGCTACTCGCGGCGTGGGATTACCAAAGCGCGCTTTAGGTGTCGTCGCCTTTACCATAATCGCGCCAAGTTGGTTCAAATCGTAGTATTTGCCATATTCTTTGCCAAATCCAAAGCAACCACTTGCTGGCATGATCGGATTCTTCAAGTTTAGGCCTGGAAGTTTAACTGCTAAAGGGTTACTCATAAAATCACCTCTCCTGCTTGGAAAATCGGTCCTTCATCACAGACTTTCAAGCTTTTCGTTCCTGTTTCATCGTCTGGGACATGACAGACACATGCGTAACATGCACCGACACCACAGGCCATGCGAGACTCTAATGACAGTTGGACGTTAGGATGACCGGCGAAAAGCTGTTCCACTGTCTTTAGTAATCCATTTGAACCGCATGCAAAAACAGCAGCAGGCTTATCTTTTGCCGCAAGCAATAGATTACCGACATTCCCATGCAGTCCATAAGTGCCGTCATCGGTTGCGATCCTTGTATCACCTAGTTTTAGAAATTCTTCTTCATAATACATTACTTCTTGTGAAGCAAAGCCTAGAAAGTGAATCGCTTTGACGCCTCGTTCCTTCAGCTGTTTCGATAGTTCGTATAAAGGAGGAACACCAATCCCTCCACCGACAATGAAGACCTCATCTTCTTTCGTTAATCCTGAAAGATCGAAGCCATTCCCTAAAGGTCCTAAGACGTCTAAAGAATCACCAGCAGTCAATTCTGCGAAATGCTTTGTTCCGTCTCCTTCTACACGGTAGATGATACGACAAGTTTTTTGTGATTGATCGATCTGGTTGATACTGATTGGTCGGCGCAACAACAAATCTGCTCGGGGTACGCGAATATGAAGGAATTGTCCAGGGCGTGTTATTTCTTGGACTAATTCCCCAGTCAGTGTCATTTCATAGATTCGTGGTGCTAGTTGCCGTTGGTGAACGATTTTCATTACTTCTTGTTTCATCTCTACACTCCTATGTTTTGGGACTTTTTCGCTAGACTGCTTTGCTTTTTTCATTTTTTAAATAGGAGGGCAATTGCCCTCCATGATTAGATTGCTTGTGTTGAAAATGCTCGGGATTCCATCACGCGGACGATCGCATCCGCGGTATCAAGGGAGGTAAACAATGGCGTGCCATGCTCTACTGCTTCACGTCGAATGATAAAACCATCTTTTGACGCATTCCCACGATCTTTATCAATGGTATTGACGACCACTTGTGCTTTGCCAGCACGAATCAGGTCAACGACATTTTTCTCTTTTGTTTCTTCAGAGATTTTAGCCACTGGGGTCACCACAAGTCCGTGTTGTTCAAAGAACGCTGCAGTATTTTTCGTTGCCAATAAGCTATAGCCGATTTCTGCAAAGCGTTTTGCTAGACCTAAGGCTTCTTCTTTCGTTTCATCGGCGATCGTAAACAAGACAGCCCCATAATCAGGCAAGCGTAAACCAGATGCTTCGAACGCTTTATACAGCGCTTTGTCTAAGTTTTGATCCGAACCCATGACTTCACCTGTCGATTTCATCTCTGGTCCTAAATAAGTGTCCACTTTATGCAACTTCGTAAATGAGAAGACTGGCGCTTTGACATGGACGTTGGCAGTTTCAGGGTACAAGCCATCTTCATAGCCTAAGTCTTTCAATTTTTCTCCTAAGATGGCTTTTGTCGCGATCTGTGCCATCGGGATATTCGTCACTTTGCTCAAGAAAGGAACCGTTCGACTCGCACGTGGGTTCACTTCGATAACATATACTTGGTTGTCGTGGATCACGAATTGGATGTTCATCATCCCGATACAATTCAACCCTCGTGCTAAACGGATCGTGTAATCTTCGATTGTTTGCTTGATTTCCTCTGACAGCGCTTGTGGTGGATAAACCGCCATCGAATCGCCTGAATGGACACCTGCACGTTCAATGTGTTCCATGATTCCTGGGATCAAGACGGTTTCACCATCACAGATCGCATCGACTTCGCACTCACTACCGATCAAGTAACGGTCGACTAAGACTGGATGTTCTGGTGAAGCTTTCACCGCATGTTCCATATAATCTTCTAAGTCACGTTGATTCTCGACGATCTCCATTGCCCGACCTCCCAAGACGTAGCTTGGACGAACGAGCACTGGATAACCGATTTTGTTTGCGACTGCCACAGCTTCTTCTTTACTTGTCGCAGTATCTCCTAGCGGCTGAGGCACCCCTAATTCTTGTAACGCTTGTTCGAATAGATCACGGTTCTCCGCACGATCAAGGTCTTCGATCGTTGTTCCTAGGATTTTTACACCTGCCTTTGCTAATGGTTCAGCTAGATTGATCGCTGTTTGTCCTCCAAATTGGACGATGACACCGATTGGTTGTTCCAACTCGATGACATTCATCACATCTTCAAAAGTCAAAGGCTCAAAGTAAAGTTTATCAGAAATCGAGAAATCTGTCGAAACGGTTTCAGGATTACTATTCATGATGATTGCTTCATAGCCTGCTTGTTGAATGGCATTCACTGAATGAACTGTCGCATAGTCAAATTCGACCCCTTGTCCGATACGGATCGGTCCAGAACCAAGTACTAGAACAGACGGTTTTTCTGAACGATGGCTTTCATTTTCGATTTCATACGTACTATAGAAGTAAGGTGTGTGGGATTCAAATTCGGCAGCACACGTATCGACCATTTTGTAAACAGGCTGAATGTTCTTTTCTGTACGTAATTGGCGAATCGCTTCCGTCGTCGTTTTCCACAATTCCGCAATTTTTCGATCCGTGAAGCCATTTTGTTTCACAGTAAGAAGTAGATCCAACTGATTCGGTTGTTCCGAAAGCTCGTCTTCTAATTCAACGATGTGCAACAATTTATCCAAGAAGAATAAATCGATTTTCGTCAAGTCTGCCAATTCTTGGATCGGATAGCCACGACGGATTGCTTCGGCTAAGTAGAATAAACGATCATCTTGTGCCCGGACGATTTTCTCCATCAAACGTTCTTCACTGACTGTCTTCAGTTCTGGCAATTCAAGGTGGTGCGCCCCGATTTCTAATGAACGAACGGCTTTTAATAAAGATTCTTCGATGTTACGACCGATCGCCATCACTTCGCCGGTTGCTTTCATTTGCGTGCCTAAGACACGTTCACCGTTTTCGAATTTGTCGAAGGGCCAACGTGGGATTTTTGCTACTACATAGTCCAATGCGGGTTCAAATTCAGCATAAGTCGTTCCTGTTACTGGATTTTTCATTTCATCCAAGGTCAAGCCTAACGCGATTTTAGCTGCTAATTTTGCGATCGGATAACCGGTCGCTTTACTTGCTAAAGCAGAGGAGCGTGAAACACGAGGGTTCACTTCGATGACATAGTAGTTGAAACTATGAGGGTCTAATGCTAATTGAACGTTACAGCCACCTTCGATTTTCAATGCACGGATAATCGATAGTGATGCATCTCTTAACATTTGATATTCATGGTCTGCTAATGTTTGGCTTGGTGCAAAGACGATCGAATCCCCTGTATGGATACCGACTGGATCGAAATTTTCCATGTTGCAGACGACGATGGCATTATCGGCAGAGTCGCGCATCACTTCATATTCGATTTCTTTGAAGCCTGCAATACTACGTTCAATCAAACATTGTGTGACAGGCGACAAGCTCAAGCCATTTTCCGCGATTTGGCGTAGTTCGGCTTCATTCTCACACATACCACCACCAGTACCCCCTAATGTGAAGGCTGGTCGAACGATGATCGGGTAACCGATTTTATTGGCAAAGGCAACTGCTTCTTCCACCGTTGTCACGATTTCTGATTCTGGGATCGGTTGATTTAATTCTTCCATCAACTTTTTGAACAAGTCACGATCTTCTGCTTGGTCGATCGCACTTAATTTTGTCCCTAATAATTCGATGCCTAATTCGTCCAAGATTCCTGATTCAGCTAATTCCATCGCCATATTCAGACCTGTTTGCCCACCTAATGTCGGTAAGATCGCATCAGGACGTTCTTTTCGCAAAATTCGTGAGACAAATTCTAATGTGATTGGTTCTAGGTAGACTTGATCGGCGATTTCTTTATCGGTCATGATCGTTGCTGGATTGGAGTTGACTAAGACGACTTCGTAGCCTTCTTCTTTTAAAGCAAGACAAGCCTGTGTGCCTGCATAGTCAAACTCAGCGGCTTGACCAATGATGATCGGACCAGAACCGATCACCATGATTTTATTGATATCTGTGCGTTTTGGCATTAGAATTGCTCCTTTCCAGCGTCCATCATTTCCATAAATTCATCAAATAAATGTAGTGCATCATGTGGGCCAGGTGCTGCATCCGGATGGAATTGCACACTGAAGGCAGGATAGCGACGGTGACGGACACCTTCGACTGTGCCATCATTGACTTCCACATGAGTGACAAGTAATTGTTCCGGATCGATCGTTTGTTCATCTACCGCATAGCCATGGTTTTGTGACGTAAAATCGATTCTTCCTGTTGCAACTTCACGAACAGGATGATTCAGTCCACGGTGACCAAATTTCATCTTGTACGTATCTGCACCATTTGCTAGTGCAAAAAGTTGATGCCCCAAGCAGATGCCGAAAATCGGGATCTTACCTTGGATTTGTTTGATCATCTCGATCGCTTCCGGTACATCTTTCGGATCCCCTGGTCCATTCGTCAACATCACGCCGTCTGGCGATAAGGAAAGGATCGTTTCCGCATCCGTATTGTACGGTAAGACGGTTAAATTACAGTCACGCTTACTCAATTCACGTAAGATGCTATGTTTCAATCCAAAATCAATGACTGCCACATTTCTTCCTGTTCCTGGGCTAGGATAAGGTTTATTGGTTGAAACTTGTTGGACTTGGTTCGTTGCCAAAACGGTTGCTTTTAGTTGGTCAAACGCATGTTCAAATGTGTCGCCTGCATCCACGATACTGGCTTTCATCGTCCCAACTTCACGGATCTTTCGTGTCAACGCCCGTGTATCGATGCCAGAGATACCAGGGATTCCCTTTTGTTTCAAGAACTCGTCTAATGTCATTTGGTTACGCCAATTTGACGCAACACGTGCATGCTCTTTGACCACTACACCTTTACACGTTGGTGCAATCGATTCATAATCATCACGGTTGACGCCATAATTCCCTACCATCGGGTACGTAAATGTAATGATCTGTCCATTAAAACTTTGGTCTGTGATCGTTTCTTGATATCCTGTCATACTTGTCGTAAAGACGATTTCTCCAAACACATTGGCTGTCGCGCCAAATGATTTCCCTTTAAATACTGTGCCATCTTCTAAAATCAGCAACCGTTCCATCCAATTATTCCCCCTTATGCCAAACAAGTTTTCCGTTGACAAATGTCATCAATGTTTCCCCTTTGATTTCCCAACCGACAAAAGGTGTGTTCTCGCCTTTTGATAAGAAATCTTTTTTATCGATTACTGCAGCATGCGCAATATCGTAAACTGCCACGTCTGCTGGCGCGCCGATCGTCAATGTACCAGCTTCCAAACCAAAGATAGCTGCTGGTTTGACTGCCATCCAGTCAATCACTTGCTCTAGTGTGAATTTTCCGGTTTCAACAAAATGTGTATACACGAGTTGGAAGGCAGTTTCACTTCCAACGATACCGAAAGGTGATTGCAAGAAACTTTGACTTTTTTCTTCTAATCCGTGAGGGGCATGGTCGGTGGCAATACAATCGATCGTGCCATCAAGCAAGCCTTCGATCAATGCCTCGCGATCGGCTTTGCCTCTCAATGGTGGATTCATTTTCCAAAAACCAAAATCTTCTGGGATATCTTCATCGATCAAGATCAGATGATGTGGTGAAACCTCTGCAGTCACGTGGATCCCGGCCTTTTTCGCATCGCGGATCACTCGCACACTTTCTTTTGTTGAAACATGGCAGACATGATAGTGAACGCCTGTTGCTTCCGCTAATAGGAGATCACGAGCAATTTGAGAAGACTCAGTCACACTCAAAATACCTGGCAACCCTAGCTCTTCTGCTTTTTCCCCTGCGTGCATCACACCGCCAAATAATAATGATTCATCTTCTGTGTGAGCAACGAGTGCTTTATTGTTTTTTGCGGCTTCTTTCATCGCTAAGTACATCGTGCCTGCTGTTTGCACGCCGACACCGTCATTGGTAAAAGCAAATGCGCCTTCATTGATCAATGCTTCTTGATCGACCAGTTCTTCACTTCGAAGATTCTCAGTGATCGGTGCATACTGTAATACTTTGACGACCGCATCACGTTTGATGATGTCATAGACTTGTTTTAATTTTTCTGCTGTATCAGGTACTGGGTCAAGATTTGGCATTGCACAAACAGTGGTGAATCCCCCTCGAGCAGCTGCTTTCGTGCCAGCTTCGATCGTTTCCTTGTAAGTAAAGCCCGGCTCTCTCAAATGGACATGGACATCCACTAATCCAGGTGTGATCAACTGCCCTTGTGCATCAAACACTTCATCAAATTCAGCCTCAGGAAAGCCTGTACCGATTGCTTTGATCTTTCCTTCTTCGATCCAAATTTCTGCTGGTGTTGTTTCATTTCTTTTTGTAATGATTTGACCGTTTTTAATGAGTGTTTTCATGTTTCTTCCTCCTCTTATGTTTATGCTTTTCCACTTAATACAGCTTCTAAGATTGCCATTCTGACAAACACGCCATTGCTCATTTGTTGAATGATCCGTGACTGTAACCCTTCAACCAGTGAATCCGCCAACTCGACATCTCGATTGACTGGTGCTGGGTGCATGATGATTGCATGTTTTTGCATTTTTTTAGCGCGTTCGACCGTCAAGCCGTACTCTTGGTGATAGCCTTCTTTTGAAAAGCTTTCTTTTCCATCATGGCGTTCATGTTGCACCCGCAACATCATCATGACATCGACTTGATCCAGCAAGTCATCTAGTGGTAAGTAATGACCGTAAACTTCAAATTCATCGTCATACCATTCTCTTGGACCTGAGAAGAAAACCTGCGCGCCAAGACGTTTCAACATCTGCATATTCGATTTTGCGACACGAGAATGTGTGATATCTCCGACGATCGCCACTTTCAAGCCTTCGAAATAGCCAAATTCTTCATAGATCGTCATCAAATCAAGTAAGCACTGCGTTGGATGTTGCCCACTACCGTCACCGCCATTGATGATCGAGCATTGGATCGTTTTACTTTGGATCAATTCGTCATAGTAGTTTTCATCTCCATGACGGATAACAGCTACATCCACCCCAAGTGCAGACATCGTTAGAACGGTATCGTATAATGTTTCACCTTTTGTAACTGAACTTGTACTTGCTTCAAATTCGATCACTTCAAGACCAAGTTTCTTTTCTGCTACATCAAAACTTTTATGAGTTCGTGTACTGTTTTCAAAGAACAAGTTTGTTGCAAAATATTGGGATTTTTGTGGTGACCAAGTTGCGCCTTGCTTGAACTCTTGTCCTCGTCGGATCAACCCCATTACTTCTTGGTCTGTCAATGCCTCTACCGTTAATAAGTGTTTTAAACTGATGCGTTCTGATTTGATGATCATGCGATGTCCTCCTTAATTTTCTTCGCTGCGTGAAGTTTCTGGTAAGATAAGATTCAAAATGATTCCTAAAACAGTTGCTAGTGCCATGGCAGATAAAGTGAATGTTCCTACTTCAAGGACTAATCCCCCGATACCTACGACTAAGATGACTGAAGCAATCAATAGATTTTTCTTTTTATCAAAATCGATTTTGTTTTCGACTAAGATTTTCATCCCGCTTGCCGCAATCACTCCGAATAGGATGAAACTGATACCTGAAATGACTGGGCCAGGAATACTTAATATCAAAGCACTTAGTTTGCCAATAAAGCCAAGGATCACTGCGAAGACCGCTGCGCCTCCGATCACGAACACGCTGTGTACACGAGTGATTGCCAAGACTCCGATGTTTTCACCATAACTTGTCACTGGAGGTCCACCAACGAAAGCTGCCACTAACTGAGCCAATCCATCTCCTGTCAATGTACGGTGTAAGCCTGGATCTTCAAAGAAATTACGTTTCGTCAATTTGTTCAAGACCATCAAATGGCCGATGTGTTCGGTCATTGTGACAAAGGCGATCGGTGCCATTGTGGTGATTGCTCCTATATATAACTTCGGTTGATATTGGACAAATGGAATCTCGAAGTTAGGTAGTGCGAACCATGGTGCGTCAATGATTGGTTGTGTGTCAACGATCCCGAAAAGTAAAGCGACGATGTAGCCAGAGATGATGCCAAGCAAGATCGGTAACAATCCTAGGAATCCGCGTAGAAACATATTGAAGAAAATCGTCAATCCTAAAGTGATCAACGCAACTGATAGATATTTGAAATCATAATGGTCTTGATTGAACATCGCGTTGTTTGCTGCATTGGCAGCTAAACCTAAACCGATGACCATGATGACTGGGCCAACCACGATCGGTGGCAAGATTTTATCTAACCAGGCGGAACCGATTTTCTTGATGATCAACGCAACGATCAGATAGACGAGTGCTGTCGTCATCGCACCTTGGGCGATCGCCGGGAAGCCGTCGGTTTTCATCAACATCTGCATGGCTGCGATGAACGCGAAACTACTGCCTAGATAAGCTGGGATCTTCCCTTTCGTTGTAATCAAGTAAACGATTGTTCCTAATCCTGAACTGACCAAGGCAATCCCTGGGTCGATTCCGACTAAGATCGGTACTAAGACAGTTGCACCGAACATCGTGAATAAATGCTGTAAACTTAATCCCACCCAGTGTCCAATGGTTGGTCGATCATGGATGTCTAATACCACACTATCGTTGTGGAACTTTTTTTCTTCTGCCATCTTGCCTTACTCCTCTACTTTTCCTCGTTTAAGATCATGATGCGATCTTGTCCATCTAATTCTTGCATCTCTACTAAGATTTCTTCTTTTTTTGCTGTAGGGATATTTTTTCCTACGTAATCTGCGCGGATCGGTAATTCTCGGTGTCCGCGATCAACTAGAACCGCTAGTGAGATTTTTCTTGGACGACCAAAGTCCATGACCGCATCCATTGCAGCGCGGATCGTCCGTCCTGTGTATAACACATCATCGATCAAGATAACTTCTTTTCCTTCTAAACTGACTGGAATATCTGAAGAATGCAATTCTGGTTCTTGAGCGATTTCTTTTTTATCGTCACGATACAATGTGATATCAAGTTCTCCTACAGGTACTTCAATATTTTCGAGTTGTTTCAGACGTTCGGCAATTCGAGCAGCGATATAGATTCCTCTCGTTTTGATTCCGATTAAAACGATCTCTTCGATACTTTGATTTCTTTCGATGATTTCGTAAGTGATACGTGTTAGCGCTCGTTTCATCGTTACTTGATCCACTACTTCTTTGGCTTGCATCATTTTTCCCCCTCTATTTTTTACACAAAAAAACTCCTGCCCTAAGAGGACAGGAGGAATGTTTAGACTGAGTGTATACTACTACACTGGTCGCTTTGTGTATGCGACGTCATTGAGCAAGTCTCGCTATGGCGCACCACAGGAATTCTTACTCACACCCTTCTTAGCCTCACGGGACTAAACTTAAAGGACTTCTATTAAGTTTTTCTTTTATTGTTTAATACTATACCGTTAAGTACTTTAAAAAGCAATATCTTTTCTCAACTTCTCTAAAGTTTTTTCAAAAACTTCTGGCAATGGTGCCTCAAAGGTCATTCGTTCATTTGTTTGAGGATGAGTGAAACCTAATAATTTCGCATGTAAAAATTGGCCATTGCCTTTGAGAGTTTTCTTTGGTCCATATACGGGATCACCTGCTAAAGGATAACCGATATACTTCATATGCACACGGATCTGGTGCGTGCGCCCTGTCTCTAATTGTAATTCTACTAAAGTAAAATTCTCAAAACGTTCTAGTACAGTAAAATGCGTCACAGCTGGTTTTCCATCTTCACGGATGGCTTGTATTTTTCGATCGACTTTTGAGCGGCCGATAGGTGCATTGATCGTCCCTTTTTCATGTGGAATGACGCCATGGACTAAAGCAATGTATTTTCTTAGGGAAGTTTTATCTTTCAATTGCTGTGCCAACGCTTCATGGGCTTGATCATTTTTGGCGATCATCAATAATCCAGACGTGTCTTTATCGATTCGATGGACGATCCCTGGACGGATCACGCCATTGATCGATGAAAGATTTTTCATATGGTACATCAACGCATTGACTAGTGTTCCTTGGGCATGACCAGCAGAAGGATGAACGACCATGCCTTGTGGTTTATTGACCACAGCTACGTCGTCATCTTCATAGACGATTTCTATTGGTAAGTCTTCTGCTACGATCTCAAGTTCTTCAGGCTCTGGTACTTCCACGATGATCGCATCCGCCGATTTTACTTTGTAATTCGCTTTTACTGGTTCACCATTTACGGAAACGGCACCATCTTTTAACCATTGTTGGACTTGTGAACGACTATGATCCGCAAATAATGCTGTCAGAACTTTATCGATCCGGCCTTTTTCTTCTTTGATAGTTGCTTTTAATTGTGTCATTTTTTTCGTTGTTCCTTTTCATCTAAAATAATATAAATCAATACGCAGATCACACCGATTACTAGAGAAATGTCTGCCACATTAAAAATCGGGAAATTCATGAAATCAGTTTGGAACATATCGATCACATAACCTAAACGAACACGATCGATAAAGTTACCGATTGCTCCTGCTAGAATCAATGTCAGACCGATCATGAACCAACGATTTCCGTTGCTGCGATTTTTGATCATCAACGTCAAGATCACTACAACTGCGATGATCGTCACGACAGTAAAAAACCACATTTTTCCTTCTAGTAAACTCCAAGCTGCTCCGAAATTACGGATATGATTCAAGGACAAGATCCCTGGAATCACTGATTTCGTTTCTCCTAAAGCAAAGTTATCGACGATCAACCATTTTACCCATTGATCTAATCCGATGATCAACGCACTTATAATCCAATATATCGCTAACAAACAATCATTCCTTTTCTACTTCATGATAAATATCTCTTGGTCTGATGATCCCTAATAAATTTCCGTTAGGGTCGCCGTTTTTGGTGATCAACACAGCTTCAAGCGTACCCTGCTCACCAAACATTTTTTCTACTTCAGCAATCGTTGTCTGAGCTGAAACAAAATGATAATTGGTGTACTTGCCATCTTGTGTGATCAGATCGGCAGCTATTTTTCCTTGAAGATCGATCACACCATGGTGACTTTCTTTGGCCAACCAAAAACCTAACATACGCAACGTCACTAATCCTTTGAATGTTCCTTTATGATAAAGCGGGAACTGAGAATAACGCTTTTTAGCAACAGTCTCCAATAAACTAGGTAATGGGATGTCCCATTCAAACCCAGTCACATGCTTTGCGAAACGCGGTAACACTGTTTCTGGGCGAATCAGTTCTTGCTCGATTCTTTGGATACGCTTCGTCGCCCATTCATTAGGCTCAGCGATAATAAAATCGACGGCGATCCGATCATGCACGATCGCATTACGTAATTGAGCCAACTGTAGTAAGTCATCCTCATATTTTTTGATACTTTGGTGTTGCTTTTGTGCTAAACGACGAACGAGTTCAGTAAACCCCATATTTCGTGGATTTCCCATCTCTTCTTGCATCCATTTTTCGATCCGATTAAAGCTACTCAAAAAAAGATCAGAATTCTTCATCACTAGCCTCCTTGATGACATATGCTTTATTTTTTATAAATAGAAAGAAACCAATCATTACGACGACGATCAGTAAACTATAAAGGATACTTTGAATAGCAACAGCACTGATCCCTGTAAACAAGAAAAGTACGGGATATAACTGTAATAGCAATAAATTCATCGTGATCCGATAGTTTTTAGTTGGTTCTGCTATCGTATAGACTGGACTTTTGAGCCAAAAAAAGGTGACTTGCATCTGAAACGGGGCGTCTACATCTAGAGTAACAGATTGGTTTTGCCCCAAACTGATTTTCCGATCATCCACCCGTAATGTGATTGGACTACCCATTCCGTAAAATCCCGTATCTCTAGTAACATTCACTTCCATTTTCGCTCCTCCTATTATGCGTTAGTCTCTATCAAAACACAAGCGGAATCTCTGTTATCCCTAATGGATCGATCCTTATATCATCTTTTTCAGCAGTCATTTTTCCTCATTTTCATCCTCTAATTTACTTTCCAGTCTTTTCTGCCCAAATCGATTGACAGAAGAAACCAAAAACACTAAGGCAGACATAAATAAAGCCGAAGATATAAATGTAATCCCTAAAATCGCTAAAAAATGAGGATCGAAATAACCAGTGTATAACTCATGATATAAGCTATAATTTCTCACCCCAGTAACTGCAGAAACGAACACACTCCCAACAATGACTGCTGACACACGCAATTTCTTTGCATGTTTGGATGGATCAATGAGCTCATGACCAATCAGCGAACCTCGAATCAATAGATAGATGAACGCTATTCCTAACAATAATAACTCAGTCAACAATTCAGAAACAGGTTGCTCCAAAAGATAGCTCTTTACAAAGATAGAAGTCGTTAATAATACCAATAATAATAAAAAAGCTTCGCTTTGTATTTGATTATTGATCTGTACAATACGTTCGTCTTTAGGCTTATTCTTTTTCATCTTTATCCTCCCAAAATAGATCATCTAGTGTTTGATTTAATTCATGGCAGATGGCTTGACACAATTTAAGTGTCGGATTATATTTCCCTGCTTCAATCAATCCAATCGTTTGCCTTGTCACCCCAACACGTTGTGCTAATTCTTCTTGGCTTAAATCATTTGCTAAACGTGCGAGTTTCATTCGGATGTTCTTCAACTTGATGACTAACCTCCATTCTTATCTCTTACTCATATTGTAAACTATACATTACTAAATGTAAAATATATATTGCTAAAATAAGCGTAAACGTAAAATAGGAATAGCAAAAAGACTGGTTGGTTAGCCCTCTCGCCCGAACTCTGAATAAACGACAGGAACAGAAGTCACCGCTTCGGAAAACAAGGCGCCATCCATAAAAATTTGAGGAACAATTTTCGTGGATGGAGCCTTGTTTTTTGAGGCTCAACAAAAAGTGTTTAACTTTGACTAGTTTCCATTACTTTTGAAGATTTAAGTCGCTCTTTTTTTTTGCAGGGGTGTTTACTTGCCCACCATTCACAAATCCACTGATTTTTGTGCTAAATCCAACCAGTTTATTTATTCGCGTTTTTTTCTGTAGGGGCTTGTTCTGATTCGTCTTGCTAATTGGTAAGGGACTTGTAGTTGTCTTCACCGACTGTTTTTGTGTAATTGTCAACTCCGAATTTCTTTCTGCTGTATGAAACTGTCCAGAATTCATCAATGCAAGAGTGACAAGCATTTCCCCATTGATTTTTGGTTTGTTTTGATTATTACTGAGGTCTCGTTTCAAAAGTTTTGGTCGTTGATTGACTGGACGCTTATTGAAAGGATTTCCTAATGCAACATCTCTGATCATTATCATTAGAGTTTCTGCATCAAGGATTTGAATATTCATACTCATCATCGCATCAGATTTTTCTGCAAGAATAACCGCCTCCTCTGATAATGTCGGGGACTGCTGATAATCTGCTAACTGATCAACATAGCGAGTGAACTGGTTTGTTTTGAAAAAACCTGTATATTTTTTAAAATATTGGTTGCGAACATCTACTCCAGATTTTGAATACCCCGACACCATATACGGATAACTTGGAATAACATCATATGCCATAGCCACGATATGAGTTGTTTCATGGATAAGGGTTTCTTTTGGATCTACAGATATCTGCATTTTTGGCATATAATCTGGATCAATATGATTGGTATCAGCAATAAATATGATTCGACATTCCGGATCATGACTCAATATGAACGCATATGCTTTCGGAATTGCCTCGACCTTTGAATAGAATGCCTGCGTTGTTTCACTTTTTGCTAATTCAGTAGAAACGATCCAAATATTTTTAAATCCCCAATCTGCTGATTGTCGTAGAAAGCGCTCGCCTTTTTCCGCTACAGTTAACAATCTTTTAAAAATTTCTTTTAAATAAGGTTCACGGTTTTCAATCAGATACATGTCAAACATCTCTGCTGCATACTTACCTTCCGGTGTTTCCGCAATGTTATTTAGCTTCAACAACTCGATACATCTTTCTTTTGTAGTTTTGAAATAATTGATTGCTTCAAAAAATCCATCTGACATTTCTTTAAAGTAGGGTTTAAGATAATCTGGCACCTTGCTAATATCCAAACCTGAAAAAACTTGGTAATCTACAGGTTGTGAATGATACATCATTTCAATTCCTTTAGAAATTGCTATTTGCGTACTTTTTTCATCCAAAATAACCTCGATCTGTGGTTCTGGGATAAAAGCAGTTAATTTTTTACATTCTACATTTTTATCAGTCACCCTTGGCAGCGGATCAGTGCCCACTACCACTGCTTGTCTAATTTCATTCCATTCTTTCCATCTTCCTGGCGTGTTTGGTAACAGCTGGGAGGGAGCAGTTCCCTCTTGTGACGAACCAGCAACATCGCTTGAAGTACCAGGTAGCGACTTATCAGCTGCTCCGGTCCTTCTTATTTGATTTTGAATATCAATCGTTTGTTTTTCTAGCTCAGATTCAAATCTAAAAGAGTGATTGATTGGATCAAACCTTAAAACAGTCATCGTTTCAAGGAAATCTTTTTTTACTAAATGATACCGATCTACTTCCTTATCCAATAAGATCAACGGGAGATACCGGTCATTGATCTTGATGTAGGACCTGCCATCCATGTTCCACATCAAACCTCGTTCATCTGGGGGCGAAAGAATACTTGGATCCCATAATGCTTCAAATTGATTGATTCGGTTCGTTACGTCTATTTCTACAGATTTCATAACAATTGGCGATGTAGGAGGTTCAAAATACCATTCAATCCCATTGAAATTGACGGGTAACAGCTGTTCTCCATCAGAAACATCGTAGCGTACGCCATGCTTTTTGAGCACAGTTATTTCGACAGGAATCATATGCCCATCCATTTGAAGCACAGAAACTCGTTGACCATCTCTTTTTTTGAATGTAAAGACGTTCCCTTCTCCATAAGCTTTAGGATTTAAATTAGGTTCTTCTACGAATACTTGATCAACATCCAATGTTCTTGAAAGTCGTTGGATCACTACCTTTTGTCTTGGTGTAAAGGTAGCAGGTCCTTCGAATTCTCTCAACTGATCACCTCTTAAAGTAAAGTACTTCCCAGAAACATCCCCATTTCTAAGATCACTTACCCTTAAATATAAGTTATTTGGCATGCGCTTCACTCGAACTTCTGGGCCATCCTTGGCCAAGCGTGCAGTCACATAACTTTTTGTCCAATCGGTCTGTTTACTTCCTAAATCATCTAATTTTGTCAACGCTGCTTTCAATTCTTTCCCTATAAATTGTTCATTGCTAAAATCCACTAAACGTTTCAAAATGAAACGTCCACCACCTGAGAGCAACTCTACTCCTGGATCTAAATAGCGTATAGCATTTACTAACAGCCCTCTAAGCTCGGTTAGAGTCGGAAGAAAGCGCGTGCTCGTTTTTAGCGTCACACTCAGCCCACTTTTAACGACGGATTTTGCAACTCCTAGGGCAAACCTCATGTTGAAAGTAGTTACTTGACCTAGAATAGGAATCAATGAGACAGCATCAATCAGACAATTAGGTACCGCTTCTTCGACATTTTGCTCGGAAATGCCGACAACACAATCATAAAAAGGAATCACGTGTTTTAAGACGTTCCAGACTTTTGTAGCGGTCGTTTGTTCATTTCCTGAATCATATAATTGTTGATAAAGCGCATCTCTATGTTTCAAACTGATTTGATTGGCTAATGTTTGTTTCGCATCCCCAAGAGAAAATTCCTTATCAGTATACACTTTCGTGGTAAATGAATAATCTTCCTTTCCAATCCGGATCTTATCTCCATTTTTTCGAAATTGCCCATCCCAGAGATCATTTTGATCCATCAGACCATAGGTAAGGAATAGAAATGGATCTTTGTCAACACGATAAAAATTGTATCCCCCTTTTTCTACTTGTTTCAATGCATACCAGCGCTCTTCATTTCCCTTGATGACGACAATCAAATCCGTTTGATTCAAATGGAGCGTCGAGTTCAATAATTCCTCCTGTTTATAAAATAAAAGCGGAGGAACTGAACGTAGATTTATTGGAAACTGATATTGCCGGACTTCACTTTTAAATTGAGCCGAAGCTGGATAAATTCGGCTATCTGGAGAAAATAAAAAATCCAACTCTTGTTCCCCGATCGATTGAATGGACAGTTGGATAAGGAACTCATTGAGCAAGTGAAAAGAGTCTGAGACATCTTTGGTCAGTCGAGTATACCATCTTTCAAGATCTGGTGGTATCCATGGACCGGGACACGGGTTTCCGCCAGCTAGATACACTTGACTCGCTGCCAAATCAAGCTTTATTCCAAGTCGATTGCACTCTGCTAATACTTCATCTACTAACACTACTTTTCGTCGCCAGTTGACCACAGCTTGTCGGTACGTCAAGACAAGATCATCAGCAATCGCTTGCGTTTTCATCATTTGGAGATACCCTTTGTGCGAATAACCAATAAATGTAGTAAGTGCTACTTCGATATAGTCTCCCTTCACTAGCGCTTCTTGCATTTTATCAGGTTCTAGTTGCGCCACAGTAAGCAAGGCTGGTGTCAAAAGGAAGGACAACTCTTCGAAGTGATGGATTCCCTCAAAACTAAGTGTTTCTAAGAAAAATTCACCTAGCAATCGTGTTTCAGTCTGATTGAACTGTTTCGAAAAACCTAAATCGGCCATTAAGCTCGCACCTGTTAGTTGAGTCAACGAATGATAATCAGAAATCAATAACTTGTCTGGAAGATTGCTTGATTTCAGTAAGTAATGGGGCAATGCTCGATTGGATAAAGAAATCCAAAGTTTCTTTAGATACATCTCTGCATCCTCAGCTCGAATGCCATGTTGTAAAGCTACTTGTGTCTGAGAGAGGTTGATCAATCCTGCTTTTTTTAATTCTTCAAACATAAACAAGCTTCTTAGTTGACCAATCGTAAAGGCTGATGGATCAGTGGCTTCAACGATTTGCTTTGCGATGTAGGCTTCAATCGAACTACCTAAGACATTCTCAAACGTCCACTTCATCACCGTTCTTTCGGCACTGGAATCAGAGATCATTTCATCTGGACTACCACCATACAATTTCAGTTCTTTTAAGATAACTGAAGCAACTGCCTGAACTTTCTCAGGCATGATAATCGTTTCCTTCTCAGCTTCGATGAACCATCTTCCCATCGCACTCAATACATCCTCTTTTTTTGCCATGCCAATGAGTAGTCCTTTGTTACGGAAAAAATCTTCGACTTGTTTCATTACTTTTGGACTACGCCACTGTTCTTTATTTACTGTTTCTTTCGATTCCTTGTCTTCTTTATTCGTTGATTCCGTCAGAGTAATCCCGTTCAAGTCTGTAGAAGATGAGACTGTACTATTTTCAACTACCGATTCATTGCTCACTGATCGTGGCACTACAGTCAATAATGAGTCATTCGCTTTAATCAGATCCCACAACCATTTCGTAAAAGTGATTTCAGCATGTTCATTTGAAATAACCCCATCTACCTTTTCATTGAGGATCACTTGGGCGATTTGCTTGACTTTTACCATATCGATAATGTCTTGAGTAGCTCCCTCAAGTAAAATCCAATGTGATACTGTCTCAGCAAGTACATTTTGATTTGATGCATGACACACAACACCCTGTTCAGATAAAAATATCGCAACTCTTTGACGTACCATATCGTCCTCATTTGTTGAATGCATATCCGGTGATTTTTCTGGTTGTTGCAGATTATTTATGGATGTATCTATATTATTTTCACGAAGAAACAATTCGGTTTTTTGTTTCACTTGTTCTTTACGTTCTTTTTCCTGATCCTTTTTGATGTTATTGATATCAATGCCCAGAATTTTTTTCTTAATTTTCTTATATGTATAACCGGTCTGCGCATTGTTGTCTTCCCATTGCAGCAAAATCGCTCTTGCCTGATTGACCATTAAATTTTTCTCTGTCATGCCATAGGCTTGCAAAAGTAAGGTGGCTGCTGTTCGTTCTCTTTGCAGGATTTCATCGTACAGTTTCCCATTTAAAATCCATTTTTGCATCCCAGAAACTAATCCTGCAGGCGTTGGCTTGTTCAAATAAATTCGTTGCTTATAAAGAAATTTTTGAACGATATCGTTTACTTCGACTGTTTTTGTTCGCAGGTTGAAAGTATTTTTATGATAATAGATCGCTGGAATTTTTGTATCCTTAGAAACACTTCGTGGCCGCTGATGTATAAAATCCGCATAGATTTGATTGTTTATTTTTTTTTGATTTTGGAATTGATTCACTGTAGCTGTCTCTACAGGTGATAAGTGATACTGCTTCGTTTGTTGATTGATTTCTAAAAAAAGATAATCAATCAACAAAGTATTCGTTTTCCATTGCTTATAGATCGACTGTAATCTTATGTCCGATAAGAAGTCACCTAATCGTACATCTTCTATCCCATATCCTTCAAGTATTCGATAAGCAAGATACTGTGCTCTAGCGGAGTACAGCGAATCTTCATTTTTCCAATTCATTCCGGCCCATCTTTGAACAACTTCAATCAACTCTAGATCAGTTGCCTGTGATCCAAGTAAACTCTGATCAACAAAAAATTCTTTTAAATGAGTATTTACTTGGGCTGTTTGATTCCTTCTTTGAGAAAGCAACACGTCATAATGAAAATTCGGTAATGGGGACAAAGCGCCTGGAGGTTTTTTATTTTTAGAAATAGCTTCAGTGATTTGAATGACTTGTTCATATTCAGAGTCCTTAGAAGGAAACAATGGTTGATCCTCTAGACTTATTCCCACAGAATGAAGAGTTGTAGATTGGTCGGACGTTGCTCGACCAATGGTAGGCGCTGCTTCAGCGCCTCTTGTGACTAAAAAATCATATTTTTTTACAAAGTAATCAAGTTTTTCTGTCAATTTGTTGGTGAGTTCCCTTAAAGGAGCCATGATTCCCGCCTCAACTTCCTTTACGGCCGGTTCTTTCATTGAAGCTTGAGTTTGCGTTTGATCAGATAAAACTGACGCTAGAGGAATATGCGCATTCTGATTTATTTGGCTATCAACTGTATCATAGGTCGAATAATTGACCGAGAATGTTTGGCTCATCCATTCAACAAAATAAGCCATCGCCGAGTAGCCATTAGCATCATCTAGTGGTTTCTCTGTATAAGTAGCATTCTCTGCTTTGCCGAAAAAGGTCGTAAAGAGCTCGGTTAGTTCTCCCCAAAAAGCATCAATGACTAGCGTCTCTTGAATAGGAATACTCTGCTTTTTCATCTTTTCTGTCGTTCTTCCATTATTTGTTTGATAGAATTCTTCCACAGTTGATTCGAATACCGTTTTCATTTTTTCAGCTGCTTCTTCGGCAGTGAACGTGCGTGTCTCCTTCTCTATTGCTTGCTTCTTAAAAGAAAACTTTTGAATGTTCGCAGGCATATCTTTCCGTTCTTCATTTGTTGTTTGTGATTTTGTAATGGCTGTCTGACAAATCGTTTTAAAATGAGCTTGTGTATGATTGGCACTATTCCACAAGCCAAGAGGGTTTTGATGAAAAATCTCACTCGTAGTCGTACAATTTTCTACTTGCGCCATTCGATGCGCCATTTTGTGCATCCCAATGCTCCATTGATGGGCCTTTTCGACTAAATAGATGAGCGGATTCGAAGGCAGGGCCGCGTCAATGAACGAGCTCGTAGGGATAGGTGCATTATTCACCATAATTGGAATAAATCGCTGGGGATTCGCGGTAGAACTTGACAATAAAGAATCTAAAGTGATCTCCGCGCCTTGTTGTCGTGCTCCTACAAAAGTATCCACTTCAAACGCTGCAGTAGTTTCTTGCACTGCACGCTGTCGATTAGGTAAATTTGTGTCCGATATTCGAAGATTTTGACCAATACTTAATAAGTAAAGTATCCCTGTCGACGACCAAACGCCTCTACCGACAGGATAATGCCCAAAACTTTGAGCAAGTAAATTCAAGTTTCTTCGTTGCTCATTGTCAGTTATATATCTCTGAGACTTGTTGGTGAATTGACCGATTCTTTCTCGATGTTGTTCGATAGGCATCCTCTAACTCCTTTATTTATTAGAACTTTGCACACATTTCAATAAGAGATAGATTGTATGCACAACTAAACCAAAAATTTGCATCATTAAATCAATACTTGACTGAGTAAAACTAAATTTATTTGAACGGATTTTAGGAATAAAAATATACTACTTCTACCTAAATATATGCCAATAATCATTAAATAACCATCGTCCACATCGAAATTATCAACGCACGTTTTACTCTTCAATAGCATTCATACATCGTGATTGTAGTATCTTAATTTTGTAAATTTATTCCAAACTGTTTCCTTTTATTCTGTCTAATTGTTGAAGTTCTATTTAGCGTCTGGCTTCTTCTGATTCCTCTATTTATTCTTGCGAAGAAATTATCATAAACCGCAGGATTGGTACTCACCGGGTGAGCTGAGTTTGTTTGTTGGGCAGGTATCGGTTGAAATGTTCCCTGATTGATCTCCCCTTCCGATAAATTCAAATCACTTCGTTTCACTCTTGATCGTTGTGAAGGACTCTCTCTATTTTGCGATTGACTATTGGGCATTTTTGCGTCTATCGCTGAAGCAGAACTTGCCTGTTTCGAACCTACTATGGCAGAAAATTCTGTTGTGGTAGCTACTCCACTAAGAGTACTTCCTAAAGAAGGTTCTTTCGTCACTTCCAATCCAATATTTTTTTCTGCAGTTCCAAATTCACCGATTGACATCAAGGACAGACTTATAAGTATATTCCCACTTCCAAGCTCCTGAATGGGTTCTTGACTTGGTTCATCCACAGAGCGTTTCGGTCGCAATAGCGGTTGATCATACTTATACCCATAGGCAACATCTCTTAGTAGAGTCCCCACCATTTCCGCATCAGTCAGCATATAATTAGCAAACAACATAGAATCTTTGCCAAAATTTTGAAAAACAGCCATCCTTGATAAACCATCTAATCCTAAATAATCAGCGATCAGTTGAACAAACTGGATAAAACTAGCCGTTCCGAAATTAGTATGATACTTTGAAATGAAGTCTATTTGTGCATCTTTCCCACGTTTTAATAATCCACGGTAAGACGGTCCGTACGTGACGATATCATTAGTCATTGAAACAAGATGAGTCGTTTCATGGAGCAACGTTTCTGAAACAGGTGGTGCTATTTCAGCTTCTGGCCAAATCTTAGGGTCCTTATTGAAAGAATCAGCGATAAGCACGATTCGATTTTCAGCATCATTTCTAATCACAAATCCATACGGCGAAATACGTTGTTTGCTTAATGAATAGAATGCCTTGGTAGTCGCATCTTTTTGTAAATCGGTCGAAGCAATCCAAATATTCTTAAATCCCCAATCTGCTGACTGTTTAAGAAACGCTTTGCTTTTTTCTGCGATTGACTTAAGCCTTTTGACTCCTTCTTTTAATACCGCCTGTTCTTCGGGTTTGCCATATACATTAAACATATTAGATAAATAGATTCCTCTCTTTGTGGAACTTATTTTTTCTAGTTTAAGCATATATGTACATTCTTCGATAACTTGATCTAAGATAGTCAGTGCTTCATTATATTCTTTTGCAACTACGTCCCGAAATGCTTTTAGATGTTCAGGCATCTTAGCGGCATCTAAACCAGCATACACGCGAAAATTTTTTTTCAACTCATCGGGTAAACAACTTTGGATTCCCATCGCGATTTTTTTTAGGGTCAGCGCTTCATTTGTCCTTATCTGTTTTTGTGGTTCTGGTATGAACTTAGTTAGTGGTGGAAGTACCACTCGGCTATCTTCCACTATAGATACAGTACTGGGACCAGCTATCTCAATTGCGTTCATATGCGTCTTCCATTCCGGCCACTTTTCAGGTATTTTAGGCAGCCCCATATATGGTGGATATTTAGGATTGTGAAGCGTTAAAGTGGATAGCTGGCCTCTGACAGGGACATTTCCACCTTTGGAAGTGCTTGCGCCTTGATCAAAGCCACCAGCCAGTAATAGATCGTCCAGATGTTCAACTACCCTTTTCTCCAATTGAGTTTCAAAACGGAACTGATCGATTCCAGGATCCAAACGCAAGACAGTCATTGGCTCAAGTATATCTTTTTTCACTAAATGATATCGGTTGTTTTCCTTATCTAATAACGCTAAAGGAATATAGCGTTCCTGGATTTTAATATAGGATCGACCTTCTGCACTCCACATCAGCCCATTTTCATCTGGTGCCGAAAGGGTGCTTGGATCCCATATGGCCTCAAACTGATTGATACGATTCGTCACTTCGATTTTTACTGGTCTCGAAATTATTGGGGATGTATCTGGTTCGAAATACCATTCAATACCATTAAAGTTCACTGGCAATACCTTATCGCCATCTAACACGTCATAACGCACACCGTATTTTTTGATTGTTTGGATTCTAACAGGAACAAGTTGATCGTCCATTTCAATCACAGTCATTTTTCTTTCGCCGTTTTTCAATATGTCCATGACCGTTCCTTCACCATAACCCTTAGGATAAAAATTTTGCTTTTCGATAAACATCTCATCAGGCTGGATATTTATTTTTAAAGAGTTGATGATTTCCTTTTGTTTTTGAGAAAAAATTGCTGGACCTTCAAATTCTCTCAATTGTTCTCCTCTTAAAGTAAAATATTTCCCATAAACTTCACCCTTTTTAAAATCTGAAACTTTGACATATAAACTGTTCTTCATTTTTTTCACAAGAACTTGCGGACCATTTCTAGGTAAACGGGCGTTGATACCCATTTTTGATATAACTGGTTCTGGTATCTCTTTTTCAAATTTTTCTAGTTTTATCAATACAGGTCCAAAATGAATATTTCTCGCAAGAATTGGTTGGTCTTTAAGTTTCAATAAGTTCTTGATCACAAATCGTCCGCCATTAATTGCTGCTTCTATACCTGGGTCGATATACCGCACGACACTTGCCAAAAGACTTCTCAGATCGGAAAGTTTTGGAAGCACTTTTGCGCTATATTTTATTAATCCCGTTACCCCATTGTTTGCAATAACTCTTGCTGCTCCCAATGCAAAACGGATATTGATAGTAGTGACTTGTCCTAATACAGGAATGACAAGAAGCGCATCAATGATACAATTTGGCACTGCACTTGCAGCATCCTTATTGACAATGCCAATTACGCAATCGTAAAAAGGAATGAAATGACTAACAGTATCCCACACTTTACTAGCTAACGTTTGGTCATTTCCTGAGTCATATAGTTGTTGATACAGTAAATCTTTATGTTTCGTGCTGATATTATTGAATAACGATTCTCTATCATCCCCATGAGATAATTGTTTATCCATGTGGATCTGTGTCATAAAAGAATAAGAATAATCGCCGATCCGAATCTTATCCCCTTCTTTTTTATATTTCTTCCACCAAAGTGATTTTAGGTCCATTAAATCATGCTCTAAAAACAAAAGAGGATCTTGGTCAACACGATAAACACGATACCCCCCCTCTTTTTCTAACCGCTTCAATGCATATGTGCGTACTTCATTGTCCCGAATAGCCACTAACAGATCAGTCTGTTTAAGGGGGAGGATCAAATCATCCCTATTTTCTTTTCTGCTAGCAATCATCAAAGACGGAATCGATCCAATCGGGTTCGAAGCAAGAGCAGCCTCATCTCTAAACTCAGCCGTCCCTTCATAGACACGAGTTTCAGGAGAAAACATAAAATCTAACTCTGTCTGATTGAATGAATCGACAGATAGCCCAATCAATTTTCGGTTCAATAGATGATACGACTCTGCCACATCACTTGTTAACTCTCTATACCAAGGTTCGATACTACGCGGAATCCATGGTCCTGGACAAGGATTACCTCCAGCTAAATATACTTCTCCTGCAGAGGGAGGCACTCTTATCCCAAGTCTTTCACACTCTTTGAGGACTTCATCCACTAATGCTTGTTTTCGCCTAAAGTTGATGACAGCTGTTTTATAGTTTCGGTAAAAGCGGTTAAATTCTTCTTCGTGAACCATAACCGTAAAGTAGCCTCTTTGATAGTAGCTTATGAATGTACTAATAGCGACTTCCCGATAGTCACCCGCCTCCATTGCTATTCTTAATCGCGGCGCATCTAACTGAGCCGTCGTGAATAATGCCGGTATCAACAGATGATCTAATTCTTCGATATCCTGTACTCCTTTTTCACTTACTGACTCAAAGAAAAGTGCACCCAACGTACGAATTTCCTCTTTTTCAAATTTATTAAGAATACCTGAAGCTACTAGTATTCTTGAGCCTGCAATCTGTAACAATGAACCATAGTCGGAAATCAGCAGATTATCTGACAACGCACTTGATGTGAGAAAGTAATTAGGGAGTAGATAGTTCAGACAACCAATCCACAAAGATCTTATATTAGCTTCTAATTCTTTATACTTTTTAGGATCGCTTTTTTTATTAAGCATGATCCGTTTGTCCTTAATCAATTCATTCAGTTTAAATGAATCTCTAAGCTCACCAATCGTAAAGGTAGCAGGATTAGGATGATCAAGGATTTTTTTTGTCGCATATTCTTCAACTGAGCTACCTAGCACATTTTCCATGACCCATTTCATGACTGTTTTTTGTGCATCATTGTCAGAAATCAACTCATCCTCTGCTCCACCATATAAGTTCAACTCTTTCAATATGACTGTTGCTATAGCTTGTACCTTTTCAGGGTTTATCTCCCCATTATTATTATTTTGTGCAAACAATTTCCCAATTCCACTCAGAACTTCCTCTTTTGTTGCCATCCCTGTGATCAAATTATTTTGACGTAAATATTGTCCCACTTTATCAATCACTTGCTGACTTCTCCATTTGTTATCTTCATTTATTGACACCGGTTTAACAGTTTTGGGTTGATTTTCAGGCAAACTAGGAGATTCTTTCTTTGCCATTTTTTTCTCTAACCAATTTGAAAATGTCAATTCTGCTTCCTTATTTGAAATAAGACCATTATCTTCTTGATTAAGTATCGTTTGAGCGAGTTCCTTTAGTTTAACAGGATCGATCACTTTTTGAACAGCACCCTCAAGCATTAGCCAATTTGATACCTTGTCAGCTAACAACTGAGGATTTGATATATCACAGACAATACCCTTTGTTTTTAAAAAATGACAGATTCGTTTGTCGATGACTTCTGATGGTTCATCAGGGAATTTTTGTTGTTTATTTTCTTCGTTGACATGAGTGGTTGCATTCATAGGTATGATATGATTTTCTTTAAGGAAAGATTGAACTTGTTGTTCCTCGGTCTGATCTGACTTATCCTTGCGAGCATCCGGCGCAATCGCATTTATACGATTTTTTTTATACCGATAACCCGCTTGCGCATTATTATTTTCCCATTGGAGTATGACCGCTCGTGACTCGTTTGTTCCCGCAAGTGTCATATTTGATCCATATGCTCTCAATAACTCTTTCGCTACTAGTTCTTCTCGACTCACGATCTCTTCATATTTTCCTAATCTCAATAGCCACATCCGCGTCCATCGGACCAATTCACTTGCAGTAGGATTCTTTAAAATGAAGCCTTGCTTTTGTGCAAAATCAATCAATTCTTTATTCACTGATTCTGTTTTCTCTCGATTGTTAAAGAGATCGCGATTGTAGATAACTGCAGTAATCGTCTGTTTTTTTGGTACAGTAGCAGGAGCATCATTGATGAAGTCCGAAAAAATTTGATTGCACACATTTATTTCTGTTCGATAATAAGCCTCAATCGTTTTTTCCACTGGTGACAGTTGGATTGGTTTCGATTTTTCTTGGTAGGTATAGTTTGCCAAGTACACATTGACTTTCAATTGCATAAAGATTGCTTGTAGTTGTGTTGTCGTCAAAGCATCACCTATTCTGACATTCTTCAAACCATAGTTTTTTCGAATGAGAGAGGCGGCAAATTGGACTTTGGAAGCGTCTTGTGAAATATCATTAATACGACGGATTCTAACCCAATTTTCAAGCGCTTTGATCACTTCCACATCATTAGCATTTTTAGTCACAGCTTTTTGTTTGATCAAAAAGACTTTCAACTTTCTTACTACATTCTTTGTCTCGCTCTTACTCCGAAATAAATATTTATCGTAAAAAAAGTTGGGTAAAGGCTCTTTGTATCGACTAGTTGGGACTCGATCATGCTCAATATCCTCTATGATTCCTTTCACGATTTCAATCTTAGTAGATCCAGGATTCTTCATTGTTCCCTGTCCCCGCTGATTATCTTTAACTGTCTCGACTTCACTTTCCTCTCTAGTATTGAAGCGCGGATCATTGATCGGCCTTCCCTCAGCTCCTCGAACAACGAATAGATCCCACTTTTTTATAAAATTGGTTAGTGTTTCATCCATTTTGCTAAACAACATCCAAAATTGTGTCGCAAATCCTTCCTCTTCCTTATTCAAAGTTGGAACTTCACTTGAAAAGGCATACGCTCGAAAAGAATGAGGAACATTCATACCATTTGAAGGTTTAGCTGTATCAGGAATTTTTTCTTGATAGGAAATACTTTGAGCCATCATGGATAAAAAGCGAGTGATCAGCGAATCTCCTTTTAAACTTTCAAGTTTTTCTGTATAGATTGGTTGATCAAAATCATGAAAAAATGTAATGAATGCCTCTGTTAAACCCTCAAAGAAACTAGCTGACTCAGGAACATCATTTTTCACATTTTCTGTTGTCTGTTGCTTTGTCTGATTGGTTGTTTTGTTAAATGATTGTTGAAAAATTTTTTTCAATTTTTCCGCCGCATCTTCAAATAAAAATTGTTGTTCTGAACGATCACTTACACCTTTCTTGAAGGAAAAATGATGTAGATTGGTGGGTTTATCTATTTGTTGTTGATTCATCTTATGAGATTCAGCAATCGCACTCTGACAAACGGTTTTAAAGTGGACTTTTGTATGCTTGATTTGTGTGTGATTAGAATTAGTTGCCTCTTCCCATGATTTTGTGAGGTCTGTGATAGTCTTATTTGTTGTGCAACCATATGTTTCTGCAATGCCATGTGCTATTTTATGTACGTTCAAACTCCAGTGATGAGCAAAATCTGTTAAATTATAAGCAGTATTATCATGAAAAGCTCGTGAAGGCAAAGAAGCAATTGCAGTTGTATTCTCTGTCAAAGCTGGGGTGATCAACGTACTGTTCACTGTCGAATGCGAAGTAAGCGCATGTAGCACTTCTGTTTGATTCGCATGTTGCTTCACTTCGACAATAGTATCTGCTTCAAAAACAGCGCCACTATTATGTATTGGTTGTCGTTGATTAGGTCCCTCACCTCGCACGACCACATTTCCTAAAATGCTCGAGACGTATAATGACAATAACAATGGTGAATGAAGAATCTCTGGTGTAGGGGCATGACCGACACCAGAAGAAATTGCTTTTACTGCATCTTCAAAAGCCTGCTTATCTTCTTTATTATTCTTTTCATTGTTGAATTGACCATTTCGTTTTCGATTACTTTGATTATCGATTGGCATAGCTCTCTCTCCTTATTTTGTTGATGAGATACAAACCTAAAGGTAGATTTTATGCCACAATTATACATGGTAGTCTGTTCAGCCTCGTGACTAGTTTTTTTTTAATAATAAAAACTTGAACTTTTTTGTCATTTAAATATACATCAATAAGTATAAAAAAAGCGTAAAAGCTAAAAATAGATCAGCTATTTTTTAGCTTTTACACCTTCGTATTGAAAAGTTTAGTTAGGACTACTTCAAAATTTTTCGATTAGAATAAACCGACTACCTCTCCCTGATTCGTCACATTCATATTCAATGCGGCTGGTTTCTTTGGCAATCCTGGCATTGTCATCACATCACCTGTCAAAGCTACTAAAAATCCTGCACCCAATTTGGGTACAAATTCACGGATCGTGATCGTAAAATCTTCCGGTGCACCTAGTAATGTTGGATCGTCAGAAAAAGAGTACTGGGTTTTCGCCATGCAAATCGGTAGGTCAGACCAACCATTTTTCTCAAACTCAAGGATTTGATTCTCTGCTTTTTTGCTAAAAGAAACTTCTTTACCACCGTAGATTTTTTGAACGACTGCATTTACTTTTGATTTGATTGAATCACTAGATTGATACAATGGAACGTAATTCGCGTCTTTTGTATCGATCAATTCTACAACTGCTTTTGCTAATTCAACTCCCCCTTCGGCACCATTTTCCCAAACACTTGCCCGTTTTGCTATAACTCCTTCTTTTTCGCACAATTCCTTCAGTAACTCTAATTCAGCCTCTGTATCAGTCACAAATTCATTGATTGCAACGATCACTGGGATCTTGTAACTTCTCATATTACGAATATGCCGCTTCAAGTTAGCAAATCCTTTGTGTAAAGCCTCAAGATTTTCAGTTTGTAGTTCTGCCTTATCCAGTCCCCCGTGCATTTTCAACGCACGAACAGTCGCTACGATCACAATCGTATCTGGCGCTTTCTGCAAATTAGGAACTTTGATATCTAGGAATTTTTCTCCGCCTAAATCTGCACCAAAACCAGCTTCAGTAACAACATAATCAGCAATTTTCAATGCAGTTTTAGTTGCCAATACACTATTACAACCATGAGCAATGTTTGCAAACGGTCCACCATGGATAAATGCGGGTGTACCATAGATCGTTTGCACGAGATTCGGTTTAATCGCATCTTTTAACAACAAAGCAAGGGAACCCTCTGCTTTTAAATCACCAGCTGTTACAGGACGACGATCGTAAGTATATCCAATAACGATTCGTGCTAATCGAGCTTTTAAATCATCTAAATCAGCAGCTAAACACAATATCGCCATGATTTCACTCGCTACAGTGATATCAAATCCGTCTTCTCTTGGAACCCCCTGAATCGGTCCACCCAATCCAACGATCACATTTCGCAATGCGCGATCATTCAAATCCACGACACGCTTCCAAATGACACGTCGCGGATCGATCCCTAGCTCATTTCCTTGGTGGATGTGGTTATCTAATAAGGCAGACAGTGCATTATTTGCAGAGGTGATTGCATGCATATCTCCAGTAAAATGCAAATTGATATCTTCCATTGGTAATACTTGCGCGTAGCCTCCTCCAGTAGCACCACCCTTGATTCCCATAACTGGACCTAAGGATGGCTCACGTAATGCAATCACAGCTTTTTTGTCTAATTGATTCAAGGCATCACCTAATCCGACTGTAACTGTTGATTTTCCTTCACCAGCTGGTGTTGGATTGATAGAAGTTACCAGAACGAGGCGACCATCCTCTTTTTTCGAAAAATTCTTCATTGTGGTAAAATTTATTTTTGCTTTGTATTTCCCATATAATTCTAGATCATCTTCATTGATTCCGATGCTATCCGCAACTCTAATTATCGGTTTTAGCTGTGTTTCTTGTGAAATCTCTAAATCACTTTTCATCAAAACGCCCCTTTTCACGAACTATCTATACGAATATTTATTTTTTGTTAAGTTATACTTATTATACCTGTTTTCATTGTAAAAAAAAACAAAAAAAACTGATTTTTGATTTATTTGACGTACCTATTAATTCTCTTTATAATATAGGCTATGATCAGACATAGAAAGGTCGTGAGTGTTTTGACCACAGGAATGGTGAAATGGTTCGATAACAAAAAAGGATATGGCTTTATTAGTTATGATGAAACAGAAGAGATCTTCGTACATTTTACTGCAATCGAAGAAGAAGGATTCAAAACACTTGAAGAAAACCAAGTGGTAGAATTTACCGTTATTGAAGGGAATCGAGGCGTTCAGGCGGCCCATGTCAAAAAGATCAATGAATAAACACAGCCAAAGCAAATAAAAAAAGCTATTCCAATTGATTGGAATAGCTTTTTTATTTTTTATTCCTTTTCATTATTTCTGCCTGACTACTAGATTAGTCAGGTTACTACTCTCTGTTACTATTCTCTGCTACTACCTAGTATTCTTGTTTCGATTCTTACTGGTGCCTCTAAACTCGTACAGAATCTTTATCTTATTCAACTAGATCTTTCGTATTCTTAAGTATTGATGGCATCGTTACCGTTTTTTTCATAGGATATTTCAAGTGGTCCAGTAATTCTACTTGCGCCTTTCTTTTTACAAAAATCACAAATGGCTCTTTATTTTTTTCAATTGTTAAAGATAATTTGCGTTTTTGTACATGGACGTCCTTGATTTGATCAATTGGTATTTCACGATCTCTCCAAAAAGCAGCATATTTTATTTTTATTGCCTCTTTTTTTAAAACTAGTGAGCGTCGTAACCCTAGCAAAAGGAAAATAAAGAATACCCCCATTAAAATATTACTTTTCCAATAAGGTCTTGTATTTTCTAACGATAAGATCAAACTCAAAAATAAAATAATAAATGTTGATGACCAATAAATGATCGACTGTGCCGTTTCGGGCTGCCAGCGAATATTTTTTTTCATTCTTCAACCTCGTGTCTTTATCTGTAATGGTATAATAAGTCGAACCGACAATTTTTGAAGGGCGTGTTTTTCCTTATGTTAAAAGTATACATTGATGCATCAACAAAAGGCAACCCTGGACCTAGCGGTGGAGGAATATTACTAGTCGCTGATCATCAGCAAGAACAGTTGTCTATCCCTTTATCCTTTGGTTCAAACCATCAAGCCGAGTTTGAAGTCTTTTTAAAAACTTTAGAAATTCTAAAGAATAGACAGATGACCGAAGAAATCATTCTCTGCTATTCCGATAGTAAAGTGCTTGTATCAACCATCGATAAAAATCATACGAACAACAAAGATTTTTTACCCTATTTAGAAAAAATACAAAGTCTATTAAAAGATTTTTCAATGTTGATTCTTCAGTGGATACCTGAAAGTAAAAATAAAGGCGCAGATAATCTAGCTAGACAAGCTTTACAAAAATCATTATAAAATATTGTGCGTGGAACATGACTCCTCTCGCGTATTCTAAACCCGAATAAACGACGGGAACAGAAGTAACCTCTTCGGAAATAAGGCGCCATCCACGAAAATTGTTCTTCAAATTTTTGTGGATGACGTCTTATTTCTCTAGGCTAGACACTTCAGTTCTGATCTCTTCTTAGGTTTGACTTTCCTCTTTTTTATCGATCTCTGAATGTATCCTTTTTAGTTAAGACTTTTCACATTCAATTCTTTTTTATTTACATTCGGAAATGAAAAAGTTAACGTCCTATTTACTTCCTTGCTATTTGTTGATGCTTGTTGGACGATAGTAGCAAAGCTTCTTTTTTCACGAACATTCGTAGTAGTTGGAAGCGTTGGGTGATTATGATCCTCGCTTGAATTCCCTGCTTTTGTTTGGTTTTTTTCTATTTCATATTCTTTTTCTAAGATGAAAAAATTCCCCGTATGCATCAGCGCAAAAAACATGAATATTTTAGGATCGATTAAAGGTCCATCCCTCAACCCTCTTTCCACACGCAGACGATTGAAGAAATCATTGTCTAATGCAAGATCTCTTATAATCGTCATCACCACTTCCGCATCTAAAATCAAAAAATTTGCTGCTAACATTGGATCATTTAAAAGTTGCTTTGCCACCTCACTACGAGCTAATTTAGGCAAATCGAATTCTTGCGCCAAATGTCTAACAAACAAATCAAAATCCTCAGAATACGTTATTTTCGCATATTCAAGGTCATAGCGTTTTCTGATATCTTCACCACTACTTTGAAATCCTATCGGAGGATCTTCAAATTTAGCATAATCAACTGTGCTTGATACAATATGCGTGGTTTCGTGGATAACCGTTCCGGATAAAGTAGGTGTAGTTTGAATCGTTGGCTTAGCTGACGGCTTGACATGAAATTTATCCGCCATGATCAGTATTCGGCATTCTGGGTCAGCATTTACAACAAACGCCACAGTAGTCGGAGGTTTCACTTTGGATGTATAATAGTTTTTCGTCTTTTTATCGTAGACTAAATCGGAAGAGACGATCCAGATATTTTTATAGCCTAGATCTTTTGATAAGTTGAGGAATTGTTCGCATTTATCCGCTATAATCAATAATCTTTTGATGACTTCTTTCATTATTTGTTCTTTATTTCCGCTGGTTTCTAGCTTGAACATGTGATTCAAATATTGACCTGGCTTTCTTTCTGCAAGTGTTTCAAGTGTTAACCACTCCTCTGCTTTTTTCTTGAATGTTTTGAGATAGGTCACTGCCTCATCAACTCCCGAAGCGACTTCTTGTTGAAATGCATCAATATACTCTGGTACTTTATCAGAGGTAAAGCCAGGAAATATTCGGTAAGGGATCTCGGGCTTGTTCGCTAGTATTCTTGCGATTTCATGCTTCATCCCTGATTTTGCCATCCCATCAGTACTGGCAGTTGGATTCGTATACTCTGACACAAAAGAAGTCAATGTTGGAAGCTTCACTCGGTCATCCTCATACCTGAACTTCTTTGGATGATCAGAAAGTATCGTGGCTTTTCTGAACTCATCAAATGTTACCGCTACACCAAGTGACTCAGGTAATTTGTAATATGGTGGGTATTCCAAAATTTTAGCTATCTCTGCTAAACGGTCTGCCTCATGTGATGTTCCCGCTTCTCCAACTTGCGGAATTGGTTGTTTTTCTTTTTTCCCCTTATCTGCCTTGTTCTTTGGTTTCTTGGGAACACTTTTCTTCCCACCTGCTAAGATGGCATGGTGTGGATCAGCGATCAATCTTTCTAATGGGGTCTCCACACGGAAATGATTGTGTATCTCATCAAATCTCAAGATGATCAACGGTCTAGTTACCTTTTTCTTAACAAGATGATATCGTTGATTTTCTTGATCGATTAAAATCAATGGAACATAGCAGTTATTCACCTTGATATGCGTCCTTCCTGAAGAGGTACGCATCAAGCCAAACTCATCAGGTGGTGTAAGTGAGACGGGACTACTGATACTTTCAAATTGTTCCGGTTGACTAGCAACATAGTCACTTACATCTTTTGCCAATCTTGGCGAAGTCTCAGTTTCGAAATACCAGCCAATACCGTTAAATCGGATAGGGAATAAAGTATCTCCTTCATATACGTCATATCTTACCCCATGTCCTTCAATCGAATGGATTTGAACAGGAACTATTCGTTGATTCATTTGAACAAAGGAACCAATGACTTCTCCATTATTCTCTACCTTATATACCTTCCCTTCACCATATCCTTTGGGGTTCAAATTTTTTTCTACTACAAATATTTGTGAAGTATCCACTTGATGTGCGAGCCTGTTTATACGCTGAATCTCCTCCTCATTATAAAACAAGTCCCCTTCAAAAGATCTGAGCTGACTGCCATGTAATGTGAAATATCCCCCAAAAATATCACCATCTTTTAGATTCATCACCTGCATGTACAACGAGTCTTTCACACGTCTCACGATGCTGTAGGGGCCTTTTCCAGGCAGCTGTGCCCGTATATGATCATCAGGCAACGGAGGTATTTTTTTTGTTAAAGTTTCTAGCTTCGTTAATAAAGGTTTCAAATGAGCAGGAATGAACCATTGACTTCTCAATTCAGAAAATCCTTTAAGTATCAACTTTGCTCCATCAGTGACTAACTCAAATCCAGGATCTGCATAGTGTGCTGTACTTTTAAGAATCGCTTTTAGTTCTAAACGAGTTGGTGTAAATCGCATCCCATTACGGATAGCGTGTCTGACTCCACTTTCTGCAGCGGCTTTTGCCATCCCCAAGGCAAAATTTGTACTTAGTCCCATCACTTGACCAACGACAGGGATCAAGAAAACCACATCAATTGTACACGAAATGACCGCATCAGAGACATTTTCATCAATGATTCCGACGATACAATCATAAAAAGGGATAATATGTTTGACCACATCCCCAATTTGTTCAGGTACGGACTTGTCATTTCCAAACTCATATAGCTGGCGATAGAAATGATCTCGCTGTATTTGACTGATGGCGATACTCAGTCTTGCTTGATCCAAGCCTTGTCCTAGTTCATGCTCCCGAATGATTTTTGTAGAAAATGTGAAGTCTTTCTTACCAATTCGGATTTTTTCTCTGTTTTGCTTATAACCATTGCGCCAAAGGTCTTTTTGATCAAACAATCCATATTTAAGATATAATAGCGGATCTTTATCTACTCGATAAAAAATATATCCCCCATATTGTTCCAATCTCTTCACAGCATACAAACGTTCTTCCCCTCCACGGATCGCTGCAAAAAGATCTGTTTTTTCTAGATTCAAGTTAGTATCCAACCATTTCTCACGCTCACCGAAATTGACTACTGGAATTCCTCCAATAGCTGGTGGTGCATAGTAATGTTGCTGATGCCTAAGTTCAGCCGTTGCACTATAAATCTGTGTTTCGTTTGAAAATAGAAAATTTTTCTCTGACTGATCTAAACCATTTAAAGCGGTGCCGATAAATCGCTGATTTACTTTGAAAAAAGCGTCGGCTACGTCTTTCGTTAGCTGTGTGTACCATTCCTCTAGATCTGGTGGTTGGTAAATATCGGGACAAGGTGGTAAGCCTAATAAATATGCTTGGTCTAATAATAATCTGTTTTTTCCTGAACGTTTGTTGCATTCTTTATTCACACTTTCTGCCAGTGCTTTTTTTCGGCGCCAGTTGGTAACTGCGTCCTCATATTCCCCCACCTCATGATAGAGTATTTTTTCATTCTCAACGATTGTCTCCGTCATTTCTTGCCAGAAAGTGATAAACTTTTGTAAGGCATAAACTTTATGATTACCATTCTCTAAAGCCTCTCTTAATCCTTCAGGATCTAATTGAGCAGTAGCTAGTAAAGCTGGGGTTAGGAGGTATTGTAACCCTTCAATTTGCTTTATGGATTGTATTTTAAGAGAATCGCAAAAAAATTTACCAAGTGTAATCTCATCTTTATTGCTGAATTCTGACAAATAACCAGCATCTGCCAACAGTTTTGCTCCTGCTAGTTGCATCAATGAGCCAAAATCAGATATCGATAGATCATCGGCTAATTTGCTAGACTCAAGAAAATAATTAGGTAATATTTTTTCGATAAATTTTATCCATAGTTTTTCAAAAACCACCTGATCTTTTCTTAACATTTGTTCTTCTCTGCTATCTCTTCCGACAAGGCTATGGATATTGATAACACCCTCTTTTCTTAACGAATCGACCTCTAAAAATTTTCTGACTTGTCCAATCGTAAAGCTTGATGGATCGGGTGAGTCGAGAATTTTTCTTATCATGTATTCTTCGACCGAGCCACTTAATATATTTTCAATCGCCCATCTCATGACAGTAGCTTCAGCAATTTTTGCAGAAATTTTATCTTCTGATGATCCGCCATACATCTTCAGTTCTTTTAGAATGATTTTGGCGATGGCCTGAAATTTATCTGGCATAAATACCATGCCAACACCATCTTGTGTCAACCACTTTCCCATAGATATAAGTATTCGTTCCGATGATTGATCATAAGGAACAACCCCTTGTTGAATAAAAAACTGATTCAACTGGACACGTATATTTTTATTCTGCCATTGTTCCTTGCCTACACTGAGATTTAGTGGTTCCCCCGCGGTTTGTTCATTTTCAGTTAAATCAATGTGGACAGGTATTACATCTTCATCAGTTGGCGTTGACAATTCAAGTGACGGATCGTCGAAGTCAAATGTTTCAAATAACCATTTTGTATAGGTTAACTCGGCATGTGCGCCTGAGATGACTCCATCATTTTTTTCGTTCAAAATCACTTGTGCCAATTGTTTGATTTTGACTGGATCAATCACCTCGATCGTCGCCCCCTCTAACAACACCCAATGAGTAATTGTTTGTGCAAACGCACTGGAATCAGACATGTTCCAACTCCTACCTTGTCCTTTGAGAAAATCAGCAACTCTTCGCTTGGTCTCCTCTTTTTGGTTATGTATATCTTCAACATGCTTTGTTGCCTGAACACTTTGGGAATCATCTGCTTTTTTTTGTAGGTTATTTTCTTTAAGAAATGTATTGATCTTCTCTTTTTTATTACTAAGCTCACTCTCTTGACTCTCATTGATAAGGTAATTTAACTGAGCATTATTGTCTTCCCATTGAAGAATACAAACACGTGCATCCTGGACAGTCAATAATCGCCAATCAATCCCATAATGCTTTAGGAGTAGTTCTGCTACCTCTTTTTGTCTTTGGACAGTTTCCTCGTAGTTTCCTGCGCTAAGCACCCAACTTTGCATTTTCCTCACTAATTCACTGTTTGACACATACCCAAGTGATAACTGTTTTGCAATAAGAAAAATCCTGACTTCTCTGTTTACCATTAGTGTTTTTTCACGTTGATTGAAAATCTGATAATCATAACAATATGGCTTGATGGGTTCAACATTCGATATAGTCGCTGCCTGATCATTTATGAAGTCATTATAAATGATCCCACTAATGTTTTTTTGTTCTTGAAGCTGTTCAGTATAGGGGAGTTCTGGTGCAGACAATTGATAATGAACTGTTTGTTCTGTATTTTCTTTGTAGGTACACCCTTCTAATAGTAAATTCGTTTGCAATTGTTGTTGCACAGCTGTTTTTTTAGTTAGCAAATAGGGATCTCCTAACCGAATATTTTTTACCCCATAGGCTTTCATAATATAATAAGTGATGAATTGTTCTCTTGATTCTTGTTCCAAAAAATCAGAAGTTCCACCCGACTCCACAAAATCGTTGAGACCATCTATTATTTCTTTAGCTGTAGCTTCTTCCTTGCTCGCAATTTTATTTTTTTCGAAGAACTCATGAAGAAGTTCTTTTACCTTAATCGTTTTGTTTCGATTTAAAAAAAGATCATATTCATAATAAAAGATCGGTAAATTTTGAAATACTACTCCTTCAGGTATCTGATTATTTTTCAGGATTTCTTTGATATTGTTTACTTGATCTAAATCAGAGACTGGTGGTGCCGTTGTCGTGAGATTGCTCATCTTTACTTTAGGAGCCGTCAAATGAACCATCACACTACTCACTTCAATAAATGTAAATCCTTTAAAAATATTGTTTGTTCGCCACTGAAGTACAATTTCTATGGCTTCTCTATAAGTTAATGCACGATCTGGTACCCCATATTTTTTTAGAATAAGATGCGCAAGAGAGATTCTTTTCTCTAAGACAAGGTGAAAGGCAAATCTATCTTGTTCCCAGTTATCGATTAGAATAAACAAGTCTTGAATAGAAAGATCCCCCATAAAATCTTTGACCGCTTCATTGACCTCATCTGTTTTAGCACGCTGTTGATACACATCGTGATCGTACCAAAAAGGCATCATAGGCTCCAAGTCAACATCTGGAAAAGGTTGTCTCTTCAAGTATGTATCGATAATACGATTGATTTTATCCACCGTTTTCTCAGGGATATCTTCATAAGAAGTAAAGCCTATTTTGGGAATCTGTTCCGAAAGAGGTTCAGGTGTCATGCGATTAGAAGGAAGTGACGTGGCACCGACACCAAATAAGTTTGTTTTCTGATCAAAAAATGTGCTAACGCTTTCGGCAAATCTACTCGTTAATTGCCAGATAGTCGTTGTTAATTGTTCGGCTTCTTCATTTGATAATGGCAGCTTGACAGGTAAGGGATGCGTAAAAAAAGAATGTTCGATCAGATGATTATTTCTTCGCTCTTTACCAATCTCTTCGTGTCCTCTTGGTATCCCCTCAGATTTGCCTTTTATCCATTCATCAAATGGACGAGAAGGTTCCCCTTCTGATTCCTCAGCACTAGGATTCGATAGAGTGTTGCGAACAAATGAGCGAAAACTATCAGCTACATAGAACCAATAATCTTCAGTCACACCGTGAAAATAGTTATCGTTTGTGTTGTCTGTCCCATTTTTTTTAGTAATATTATCGTTGTGAGATTCATCAGCGAATCCTTCAAACACATTTTTAAGTTTATCCGCGATATCTTTTAATTCAAAGTAGTCTCTGGCATTTGTTGGGGGGATTTTTTTGAAATAGAATTGTTGAAGGAGGGGTGAATGCTCTTTGTCCTTTTCATTTATCTTTTGAGATTTAGCAGTTGCTACTTTACATATGGTTTTAAAGTGAGTTTGTACTTTTCGAGGTTGTTCCCATAATCCCCATTTCCGACCGATTATTTCTTTTTTTGTCGTCGTGCAATTTTCTAGTTCAACTAGACCATGTACGAATTTATGAACCTCTAAACTCCATAACTGTGCTGCTTCGGCCAAAGGAGTTGACGTATTTATCTTGGGTTCAAATCCATCATATGTACTGTTTTTATTCAATACATCGGAAGTCTTTCCGCCATCGAACGTTGAACTTGAGGTTAACGAGTGGACTACTTCGTCTTTATGATTGATCCAATCATCTGTTACGACAAAAGTATCCATCTCAAACATAGCACGCTCTTCTTGAACAGCCCTTTGCTTGTTCGGCATCTCTTCTTCTAATTTGAAATTTTGAAACAGACTGAATGCGTAGAGCATTCCAACCGCCGTCTTAAGACCCTCTCTTGTTGGTTGTTTCCCAGAATGATTAGAAATATAGTTGACCATTCGTTGTTCGGCTTTTGTGTTGAAATTTTTATATCTTTTATTATTGAATGTTCCTATTGGTTTACGATGATCTTCTATTGGCATCTTATTCACTCCTCAATTCATTCGATTGACAGACTTCCAAGACTTCAGCAACAGCTGAACGTTGCAACAAGAATTTTTACCTTGTGAATGATAAGAATCATTGAAACTCATTATTTCTTAAAATACACAACCTACATCCATTATTATTCCTATTGTCAATACTGAAAATTCAAAAATCATTGATGGAACAAAATATTTATTTTTATATTACTTGATAGTATTTATACAACAACTACTATTATTTCTTGATCCAGAAAAAAAAATCTGGTTTTTATTCATAGAATTCAAAATTATTTGGTAAAGAAATATAAATTTTAAAAATACACATCTGTTAAAAGATACTTTCTATTGCACGTCTACGATGCCACCAGCTATGTTCATTTTATGTAATCAAAAAGGAACCCCTCGTTCAAGAAAAAAATAACCTGAAAATCTAGTCTAATCCTCCTTTATCCTTTCCCAACTATAAAGTGACGATATTCCAGATTCCTTCTTGCAAAAATAAGCAAAAAACCCAAAAATACAAAAATATTTTCAGGCTTTTTGCTTATTTTATTTAAGTCAAACTCTTTTATTAAAATCTTATGGCGCCAGATGTCCACATGAATGACAGAACAGCCCATATCTTTTTTTAAGCAAAGTGTTAAAAAAGCAAATAGTTATGGTCAAAGGTGATATCCAAATGATACTCACCAACTCTCTTTTCTATTTGGATACGCATCATGCGCTCTAATTCCTCATCTGACAAACGTGTACCTTCAGGAACAACGACATCAAATTGTAGGATCTGGCCTTTATGGATCATGCGAAAATCATGGATTTTCAAGCCTTCTGCTGTCTCATTGATGATTTTTTTCAACTCATTGAGAATCTCTTGATAATTCTCATTATCAACTGGTACCGGATCTAGATGACAGACTAATTCTACACCCAAAGATTTTTTGAAGTCTTTTTCGATGATGTCCATGATCTTGTGCGCTTCATTTAAATCTAGCCGATCATCCACTTCCACATGAACAGAAGCAAAGCGCTGATTTGGTCCGTAATTATGCACTAACAAGTCATGATAACCGAGGATTTTCGTATAGCCATTCAGCTGCTCCTCCATCGCCTGGATCTGTTCGACAGTGGGACGGCTACCTAATAATTCATACACGAATTCTCTTAACATCATTACGCCGCTGTACAAGATGTAAAGTGCTAACAAGAAGCCAATATAGCCATCCACGCGCCAACCTGTCAACCATTCGACAGAAGCTGAGAGTAAAACAGCAAATGTCGTATATACATCATTATAACTGTCTTTGGCAGTTGCATGTAAGGTTTCCGAATCGATCATTTTTGCAGTTCTCTTGTACATACGCCCCTGAATAACTTTTAAAGCAATCGAAAAGACTAAAACTAAAAAGATGATCGGTGATAGGGCAATATTTTCCGGATCGATGATTTTTTCAATTGAGGAGTGTAAGAACTGGAATCCGACGTACGTGATGATGAGAGACACGAATAGTCCACTAATATATTCAAAACGTTCGTGTCCATAAGGATGTTCCGGATCTGCTGGTTTTGCCGCGATTTTGAAGCCAATCAAAGTCAAAACAGAAGAAGCGGTATCCGACAAACTGTTGATGGCATCCGCCATGATCGACACACTTCCAGAGAGTAGTCCGATCATCAATTTCGCAACGAATAGGATCACATTAGTTAACAGACCCCATACTCCTGCCATCAATGCTTTTTTTGTTCGTTCTTTTGCTGTCAGTGTTTCTTGTTTCTTTGCCAAATTTGTGACTCCTTTTATCTGTGATTGCTGATCTTATATCATTCAGGTTTTAAAGGTGTTGCTGCAAATAATGCTTTGGCGAGTAATGGTGTGATGATCCCTGCGCCGATAGCTTCTGGAATCCCATTGATTGCTGCAATTCCAGCAAGTGTCTTGAACAAGACCGAAGCATCGACACCATAAGCTTGAGCTGTGGCATTCGTATAAAATAAGCCCATCAATCCTAAAACAAGGACCGTATTGACTAAAGAGCCTAGTATTCCAGCTACAACAGCCGGTACGACGATCGTCGATGAACGCTTATACAACCAATGGAATACAAAGCCAGCAACGAGTCCCACTAAAACTCTGGGTACAACTGAGATGATTGGATTGGTGAAAACCAATGTATCGAAGGGTGTAGTTGGCATCGCGTAGGCACGGATGATCGTCGCAATTCCCCAGAACAAGCCGATCAACATGCCATCTTTCGGTCCTAATACTACGGCCGCTACGATCACTGTGATATGGATGATCGTCAAGCTAATAAAACCTAATGGAATAAAGCCTAACCATGGAATCATTGATTGAACGATAATGATGGCTAACAAAATGGCACGAAGTACTAACCGAAATGTTTTGTTTTTGCTATTCATTGAATCTCCCCCTGTTTGCTTTACTCTAATCCTATAGCGTTTTGTTGATTTGTCAATAAATGTGTACATAGCAATAACCGTTGAGCCAATGAAAATAAAGCAACGAGTTTGGGAAATCAGCCCAAACTCGCTTGCCATTTATTTGTAGTAAAAACCTACGCTTGCTTCTATTTATTTTCTAACCATGTTTTTGCTTCTGTCAATGCGTCTGAGATACCCGCTGGGTTTTTTCCACCTGCTTGCGCCATATCTGGACGACCACCGCCACCACCGCCGACTTTCGGTGCGATTGCTTTGATCAAATCGCCGGCTTTTAAGCCTGCTTCATTTGCTTCAGGTGTCATTGCTGCTAACAAGCTGACTTTACCTTCTTGTTCGTTTGCCAAGACAAGAATATCTGAAACTGCTTTTTGTTTCCATTGATCAGCTAATTGACGCAATTGATTCATATCTTTTACTTTAACTTGCGCAGTGATGATCGTTTTGCCATTGATCGTCTCTGGATTTTTGAAAATATCCCCTGCTTGTTGGTTGGCTAACTTACTTGCCAATTGTTCATTTTCTTTTTGTAGTTCTCTTACTTGTTGTTGCAATTGTTCTGCTTTAGCTACGACTTCTTTCAATTGTGGTGATTTCACGATTGCCGCAACTTCTTTTAGTTGTTGTTCTTCGCTTTCCAACAATTCATAAGCTTCTTTACTTGTCACCGCTTCGATCCGACGAACCCCTGCACCGATCCCTGATTCAGAAACGATTTTAAAGATTCCGATGTTTTCGGTATTACCGACATGCGTACCACCACATAATTCGATCGACCAACCGCCGATATTGACCACGCGGACTTCATTGCCATATTTTTCGCCAAACAATGCCATTGCGCCCATGTTTTTCGCTGTGTCGATATCTGTTTCGATGGTTTCGACAGGAATCGCTTCCCAGATTTTTTCGTTCACGATTTGTTCCATTTTCGCCAATTCTTCACTTGTGATCTGCCCAAAATGTGTGAAGTCAAAACGTAAATGGCCTGGTGCAACCAATGAACCTGCTTGGTTGGCATGATCGCCTAATACTTCTTTTAATGCTTTGTGCAATAAGTGAGTAGCCGTATGGTTTTTGACGATTCGGTTACGTCTTGGTTCATCGATCAATAAATGATAGGTGTTTCCTTCTTTGATTTCAGAAAGGACTTCTACTTTATGCAAGAATTGTCCATTTGGTGCTTTACGAACATCGGTCACATTAGCTACTGTTTCACCAGCTGCATCAATGATCCAACCTTGATCGGCTACTTGTCCACCCATTTCAGCATAAAATGGTGTTTGATCAAAGATCAATTGAGCTTCCCCATCCGATAGTTCACTGACGATTGTTTCGTCTTGGACGATCACTAGTAATTCACTGTCAGATTCAATATGGTCATAACCGATGAATTTGCTGTCTACTTTGATATCTGTCAATAAAGCAGATTGAACACCCATCGATGTTTCTGTATTACGAGCCGCACGCGCGCGCTCACGTTGCGCCTGCATTTCTGTTTCAAAGCCTGCGTGATCGACATTCAATCCTTCATCTTCCGCCACTTCTTCTGTCAATTCAACTGGGAATCCATACGTATCGTAAAGTTTAAAGATATCTTTTCCAGCAAGCGTTGTTCCGTTTGCTTGTTTTACCTCTTTGATCACTTGATTCAAGATCTCAAGACCTTCGTTGATCGTTTCATTGAAACGTTCTTCTTCCGTACGAACGACTTTTTCGATAAATTCTTTTTGCTCCAACACTTCAGGGTAATAGCTCTCCATGATTTCGCCAACAACAGGCACTAAACGGTATAAGAAAGCTTGCTCGATCCCTAATTTTTTCCCGTGCATGACTGCTCGACGCAACAAACGGCGCAACACATAGCCGCGTCCTTCATTTGAAGGCAATGCCCCGTCACCGATCGCAAAAGATAATGCTCGGATATGGTCTGCGATTACTTTATATGAAATATCAGTTAAGGCATCCTCACCGTATTTTACTTTGTTGCTCAATTGCTCAACTGCATGGATGATCGGCATAAATAAATCTGTTTCAAAGTTGGTTGGTGCATCTTGAACGATGGAAACCATTCGTTCTAAGCCCATGCCCGTATCAATGTTTTTATGTGGAAGAGGTTCAAACGTATTATCTGGTTTGTGGTTGAACTCTGAGAATACTAAGTTCCAGATTTCAAGATAACGTTCATTTTCGCCACCAGGATAGTTTTCAGGATCATCTTCTTCCAAGTCATTATAGGCTTCGCCACGATCATAAAAAATCTCTGTATCTGGTCCACATGGTCCAGCACCGATATCCCAAAAGTTATCTTCTACATCCACGATATGGTCAAGAGATAACCCAACTTCTTCGTGCCAGATACGTTTTGCTTCTGTATCTTTTGGATAAACAGTGACATATAATTTCTCAGGATCAAACGCCATCCATTTTGGACTTGTTAAAAATTCCCATGCCCAGTGGATTGCCTCTTCTTTGAAATAATCGCCGATCGAGAAGTTCCCTAACATTTCAAACATCGTATGATGACGAGCTGTTTTCCCAACATTTTCGATATCATTCGTCCGAATCGATTTTTGCGCATTCGTGATTCTTGGATTGTCTGGTACAACAGATCCATCAAAATATTTCTTTAGTGTCGCCACTCCTGAGTTGATCCATAATAAGGTTGGATCATTGACCGGTACTAGTGAAGCACTAGGTTCGATCGTATGTCCTTTTTCTTGGAAAAAGTCTAAAAACATTTGACGTACTTCTGCACTGCTTAATTTTTTCATTGTTTTACCTTCTTTCTACATAATAAACGACAAAAAACACCATTACAGCCAAGGACGAAAACTCGCGGTACCACCTTGATTGCAATGATGTTTACTCATTACCTCTTAAACTCGTTAACGCTGAGTCGCGTTGATATTTCTATCAAATTGAAAAAGGGAGCAGTTTGAACAGTGACTATTCTTTTTTCAGCCGAGAAAGAATTTTCTGTGAGTCAGTCTAAAACAAACTATGTCCTTTTTGTACTTTATCAGTATACGTATTCTTAGCGATGCTGTCAATCCTACTTTTTGATTTTTCATTGTTTGCGGTCTACGTTTTCCTTGCTATAATCAAGAAAGAATCCAAAAGGAGGCAAAATAATGGAAACGTATTTTGGAACCGAAGAATGGATAAAAGCCAGCAGTTACGTTTTACGTTATGACGTATTCGTGTTAGAGCAAGAAATACCTGCTCATTTAGAATTTGACGGTAAGGATGCCTATTACCCGAACCTTGTCATGATCCATAACGAACAGCCAATTGCTACCTTGCGTTACCAAAAACAAAGCGATGAGCAAATCCAATTTGATCGTTTTTGTGTCGCAAAAGACTGGCGCAAACGTGGGATTGGCAGAGAAATGCTTCAATTGGCAGAAAAACGAGCAATAAATGAAGCATTCAAAGAAATCTATTTGATTGCAGAGCTCCCCGCCGTTCCTTTCTACGAAAAGCAAGGCTATCAGAGTTTCTCAGACCCACTGATCGAAGACGGTATCCTTTGTCAACAGATGCGAAAACAGTTCTCCTAATATGAACTGTTTATTCATAAAAAAATCAGCCCCAAAACCAAAAATAGATTTACTATTTAGGTTTTTGGGGCTGATAGTCAAGGGCAGCGTGATTCGCTCATGACTGCTTTTATTTGTTGGAATTCTTTTTATTTTTTCTGGCTGTACGCGTTTGTTGACGTTTTTCGATCTTACGGTCTTTTTTATTTTTCTCCGCAATTGCCCAGTCGATTTTTTTCTTGTAACCAGGTTTGATCTTTTTCTTTTTCTTTTTGACTAAACCAATCAGTGTTGGGTCAAGACTATCTTTTGATTTTTCTCGTTTCGTCCGACGGTTACGGTCATAGGTTTTAACGATTTCACCATTTTTGATTTCCATTGGCTCAAAGACAACCCCGATTTTTTCGATGCCTTCGATCAATGGCTCATCACTTGGTGCATATAAAGTGATCGCTGTTCCTTTTAAGCCATTTCTACCAGTACGACCGACACGGTGGATAAAGAAATCTAGATCTTCTGGAACCTCCGCATTGATGACATGAGAAACACCTTCGATATCAATACCACGAGCAGCTAAGTCTGTCGCAACTACATATTGATACTCTAAGTTTTGCACTTGGCGCATCACACGCTTACGTTCACGAGGAGTGATATCTCCATGGATCTTCGCTATTTTCAGTCCTTGGTTTTTCAAGTAATCAGCGATTTCATCTACATGTTGTTTCGTGTTTGCAAAGACGATTGCTAAATAAGGATGCCCGATCGTCAGTAATTGATAGATCGTTTGATTCTTATCTTTTCCTTTTGTTGAAACTAACCAATTCTCGATATCTTCTGAGATCACTGCTTTTGGCTTGATTTCTTCGATGATTGGATTTTCCATATATTTACGCAAGAATGGGCGTAATTTTTCTGGAATCGTTGCTGAGAAAACTAAAAATTGTAATTTTTCTGGCAAGCGGCTAGCGATTTGATCAACTTCATTCAGGAATCCCATATCTAAGGTCATATCTGCTTCATCCACGATGAAAGCAAAGGCTGTATGGATCTTTAAAGCTTGCTCATTCATCATGTCAAGGATACGCCCTGGTGTACCGACAACGATTTGCGGTTGTTGGTGATTCAAGCGATTTAATTGACGTTGTTTGTCTGTTCCGCCGACAAAATTCGATACGCGAATCTCTGGATCGGAAAACTTAGCGATTTGAACAGCAGCTTCATAGATCTGTGTCGCCAGTTCACGACTTGGTGCTGTGATCACCACTTGGACTTCTTCTTTATTGGCATTGATTTTTTGAAATAGAGGCAAAAGAAACGTATGCGTTTTTCCTGAACCAGTTTGTGATTGTCCGATGATATTTTTCCCTTTTAAAATCAAAGGAATCAATCGTTCTTGCACTTCTGTTGGTTGTTGGAACCCTTTTTCTGCTAACGCTTCGTTGATAAACGGATGAAAATTGAATTGTTTAAAATGACTCATTTCGACACCTCTTCTCTTTGTATTTTTCACGACTTTGGAATTATACCATAAATTTGCTTATTTTGCTTGAAAAGGTCAGGCTTTTCTATCTTTGATCGTACTGATCGTGTAAGTATGACTCGCTTTCTCATAGAATAAAACTCTCTTTTTGCGGATAAAAGATAAGAATAGATTCAGACCGAAAATGAACTGTGCGACCAAGGTACATAAGAAAATGAACACTGCACTCATCTGTGTGACACCAGTCGCTTGATTGATGACTGGACCAACTAATTGACTCAACCAGCCTAGCCCATAAAACAAGAAATAGAGATACGCATAGCGAATGAACAACGCACGAAATCTGATTCGTTCTCTGCCATCTTCAACTAGCTTGATCCGGACGATTTTTTTTCCAAGTGTTCTGCCATTCGTTAAGAAAGGAAGGATCATGAAATAGAGAAAGACTTGCACGAACAACCACCAACTGTAGGAAGTGAACTCGCTACTTCCAAACGATAATCCGGCTACCAATCCGATGATCGACGAACAAATAGATAAGAAAAACCAATCGATCAAATAGGCAACCAGACGGCGTGTCAAAGAGACTGTCTTGCCTTTTTCATACGATACTTCATCCATTCTCGCTCTTGTTGGCAACATAAACGTAAAGATTGGCGTCACAAGATAGCCAAGCATTCCGCCAAATGTATTCGTTAGTAAATCATTGACATCGAATAATCGATACGGACGTGGATAGATAAAGTAAAGACCTGTTAATTGTGTCAACTCAAAAAATAGAGAGAGGCAGAAACTTGCAAAGACCGTTTTGACAAAGGACAGTCGGAAATAATACCTTAAATAGATGCCAAACGGTAAGAGTAAAAAGACATTGAATAATGGCTCTAAAAAAACACTTTGTCGCATCGCAGGTAAATAGGTACTCGGATCGGACAAGACGAGGACTGTATTCGATCTGAAGTTCTCCCAAGACGCAAATAGGTGTAATTCCATTTTTGGACCTGTCATTTGCGCAACAGCTTCCTTAGTAGGTAAAGGTAAAATCACTAAAAAGTAAGCACATAATAGATAAAAGACAAATGAATATAAAATGACCGCTCTAGTTAGGAGAAACGTTCCATACTTTCGGTATTCATAAATAAAAAAGATAGCAGAAATCGCCAATGCGAGAAAAGGAAAGACAATCAACGCAAAACGAATCGGCTCGATATAACTTGCCATAAAACAAAAAGACCTCCTTTGAATACAGTTATCTTAGCAATATTGGTGAAAAGAATGCAAGTAATGACTAAATTATTTTTAAATTCCTATCAATTGAAGTATGATTATTATGAGGAGGCGATTCATTTTGCTTAATATTTATTTTGTATTTGGTGTTCCAGCATTTTTACTTATTCTGTATTTAGTCTTTGCATTGATTCGTAAGCGGACATCGATCCATTACTTAGGCTTTATTCTATTGATCATCGCAGGCTTTATGCTTGTTTTCAACTTACAGACATGGCAACAAGCAGTCTCTGAGCTTTCACATACTTCAAGTGCAGAACTTTCTGCAGAACTTGGCTATTCTGTCTATTTGATCTGGGTGCCGATTGGAATTGCTACTTTATTATTTTTGTTGAATATCTTCCGAGCTTTGTTGAGGATCAAGCAAATTCGAAAAAAAAACAAATAGAAAGACGAGGTCAAGCCAGAAGTGTTTAACCTCAAAAAATAAGGCGTCATCCACGAAAATTGTTTTTCAACTTTTTGTGGATGACGCCTTATTTTACGAAGAACTTCCTTCTGTTCCCGCCGTCTATTTGATTTTAGATGACGCAAGAGGACGAATGGTCAAGACATGTCTTTTGATTTAATTATCGGTTACGCCAAGTTTGTGCATCAAGTGAATCATCGCCCACAAACCATTCTTTGTAGAACTCCTCTAGAAATTCACGCATGAACGCTTCACGTCGTTTTGCTTCTTGCTTCGCAAATTCCGTATTCATTTGATCTGGCAGTAACAACAATTTTTCATAAAAATGATTGATGACTGTCGAACCTTTACGATACTCTTGTTTGTTCGTATAATTGATTGGCTGGATAACTGGGTCAAAAATCGGATGCCCCTTATGTCCTCCATAATATGCTGTACGTAAGATACCCATCGCACCTAACGCCTCTAAACGATCTGCATCCTGTACGATCTTGCCTTCTAAGGACAATTCGACGTTATCAGACAAACTTTTTGAAAAAGACATATTTTCGATGATATGAAAGATTTGATGAATCTCTGATTCTGCCACTCCGATGTTTGCCAAAAAGACTCTGAGTCTTTCTTTCGCTTGCTCTTCATCTTCGACCACTTTATCATCGATCGTATCGTGTAGATATGCCGCTGCCAGCGTGATAAAAGAATCGGCTTGCGGTAGTGTCTCAAGGACTTGTCGAGAAAGTTCGACTACTCGATTCGTATGGTCCACACCATGTCCTGAACGATCCAAAGACAATTGTGCCATGCTGTAGTTAGCAATTTCACTTAATTTATCCACTGCCGCTTTCACCTTCTATTAGAGAATTTTTTAGACTTCTTCAACACCATAAACGCTAAAGTAAAGTTTTCGCATAAAATCGATCAAGTACTGCGGATTCAATGCTTCTCCTGTCGCATCTTGGATCAATTGATTTGGTTTTCTTGATGCGCCGTACTGATGGATTTTTTCTGTCATCCACTCTTTGATCGGTGAGTAATCATCAGAAGCTAAAATCTCATCAACAGCGATATCTTTTTTCATTGCATGTAATAATTGTGCAGCATACATGAATCCTAACGCATAAGATGGGAAGTAACCAAAACTTGCACCTGACCAATGGACATCTTGCAAGATCCCTTCTAAATCGTTTGTTGGACGGATACCTAAATACTCTTCATATTTTTGGTTCCATACTTCTGGTAATTTCTCAACTTCTAACCCTTCATTGAACATCATTTTTTCGATCTCATAACGTATAATGATGTGTAATGGATACGTCAAACTGTCTGCTTCGATCCGAATCAAGCTTGCTTTTGTATACTGTAATGAACGATAGAAATCATCAAAAGAAATATCATCAAAGGTTCCTTCAGCACACTCTTGGAAGAATGGGTACTGCTTTTCCCAGAAACTGCGGTTGCTGCCGACAATGATTTCATTGAAAAGTGATTGCGACTCATGGATGCCCATTGATGTGCCTTCGCCTACTGGTGTATACGTATATTTTTCATCAATATTTTGTTCATACATCCCGTGTCCGGCTTCATGGATTACTCCAAACGTTGCCATTTTGAAGTCCTCTTCATTCCAACGTGTCGTGATGCGGACATCATTACGGTTGATCCCGATCATAAATGGATGGATCGTGTCATCTAAGCGACCTCTAGAAAAATCATAGCCTAACTGTTTGATCACACCGACTACAAAGCGTTTTTGTTGTTCCTTCGTCATTTTACGTGAAAGAAAATCCGTTTCGGGTGCTGTTCCTTTTTCGACTAAGGCTTGACGGATGGACATAATACCTTCTTTGACTTGGTCAAATACTTGGTCTAAGATCTCTACAGTCATTCCTGGCTCATATTGATTCAACAGCACATCATAGTCTGTTTTCTCCTCTTTACGCCAATATGGGATCAACTGTTTTGTGATCTTGATGTTCTCAGATAACGCGGATTCAAAATCAGCAAATTGGTTTGATTCACGCGATTCTTGCCATTTTGTGTGGGCTTTAGAAGTCGCAGAAGTTAATGCAATCATCAATTCTTCCGGTACTTTATGCTCTAATTCATAGTCTTCTTTGACTTTCTCAAAAACCGTTTTTCCGACTTCAGACAACTCGTCAGGGTGCGCAGAGAAGTATTCGATTGCTTCTGCGATTTTCGGTCCGACTTTTTTTGAGAAATATAGCCCATATAAATAACTGTTGACTTCACTGCGTTCTTCACTTGATTTTTCTGGCATACCTGTTTGGATATCCCAGTCCAATACTGTTAACGCTTGACTCATTAAATCGATTTCTTTGACTTCTTTCAAAAATTCCTTTTCATTCATCCAAAAATCCTCCAACTTATCCTAGTTATCATTTATCCAATAGTTATCGCTCACTTACATTTACTACATTTCCTTTGCGTTGATTAATTCAAACCGTTCAACAGCAAGGGGCATCTCTTCATAAAATTCTTTTCCAATTTGGGGCATTAATTCCCTAAAAAATTTTTTATGAACTTTATACCAGTAATCATAGCTCAAATCACCCTCACCCTCAGCACGGGCAATTTCTTCTGTTACTTCATTCATCGGCATTATCGTCATATCTGTATATTTTATGATGCCTACAGGTTCGTCTTTACTATTTAAAACAATGGTATAACTTCCAATTTTAGACAAAGGGTCTTCATCGTAATACAGGCATTCATCGTATGATGAACATGACGCCGTTTTGATCCCCTTTAAAATCAAGTCTGCCAACTCATCTGCCATCGGTGTTCCTTCCCAACCCCACTGCTCTGCAGTAACATTTGTTGGAGGGAGTTCACCTTGCCAAAATTCTTTCCAATACTTTTTTGCTTGTTCATTCATTTTCAATTCCTCCAAAAATCATAGGGTCAAAGGTCTTAAAGTCCCAACCATGTTTTTTAGGTGTCCATACTTATATCCTAGTTATTCGTTTTCAGTCCGTTCTTTTCTTGGTGGACGAGTTCCCCAATATTGGAACAGATCTGTGCGCAATGCACCATTGTATAATTTACGTTTTTTTGTTGCTTTTTGTCCGTAAAATTCTTCAAATGCCAAATCACTTGTCAAGATGTACTTACTCCACGTTTTCAATGGCCGGAAAACCTCACCCATTTCTTTGTAGAGACGACGAACGGATTCTTCTTCGCCTAAGCGTTCACCATAAGGGGGATTAGCAACGATCACGCCGTATTCTTTTTCCGTTTTGAAGTCCTTCACTGCCCGTTGTTGGAAGGTGATGGAATCGCCTAAACCGATCTCTTCCGCATTGGCTCTGGCGATACCGATCAATTGACCATTGATATCAGACCCAGTGATATCTAATTCGATATCATAATCTGCCTGTTCTTCTGCTGCTGCACGAACTTTTTCCATGATAGCCGGATCGAACCAATCCCACGTCTCACACACAAATTCACGATTGAAACCAGGGGCGATATTATGACCGATCAGTGCAGCTTCGATACACAGTGTTCCTGAACCACAAACTGGATCATAAAACGGACGATCTTTTCGCCAGTTCGTCAACATCACTAAAGCTGCTGCCATATTTTCTTTTAATGGGGCACCACCTTTTTCTAAACGATAACCGCGTTTGAATAAACTTGGACCAGTCGTATCAAGGGTCACTAACACATGATCTTTCAGTAAAGCAACTTCTAGTTGGAAATGTGCGCCGGTTTCTGTCAACGGCACAGTAGACGGACGATGATAATACGTACGTAGTCTTTCAACAATTGCTTTCTTAGTGATGGCTTGACAGTCTGGTGTACTATAAAGCGTCGATTTGATCGATTTTCCTGCAACAGGGAAAGAGGCGTCTAACGGAAGGTAGTCTTCCCATGGTAACGCTTTGACTTGCTCGAATAATTCATCAAACGTACGGGCATCAAATTCACCCACGATGATCTTGATACGATCTGCTGTACGTAACCACAGATTTGTTGTAGCAATCGTTTCCATCGTTCCTTTGAAACGCGCACGACCATTTTCGACTTGGCACTCAATGCCAAGATCTCTAAGTTCTTTTCCTACTAATGCTTCTAGCCCGCTTGCCGCTGTCGCTATTAAATTGAATTCTCTATTTTTATCCATTGTATTCTCCTTATCAATCAAAAAAGAGGCATGATGACCTTCGTCCTCTATAATCAAACAAATGGTGTGGCAGAAGCAGCCCTTAGAAAATAAGCAATAACACCCAAAAATACGATAAGTTATTTTCGTATGTTGCTGCTTATTTCTTGGAGCTGTGCGCTTCCGTCACACCCTCTTCTAAATTCCCTACATCCGATCTTTTCAATGTGAAAAGGCCTGACGTAGAAAAAAAGCTATTCTTAGTACTGACTTTTTAGGCTGTTATTCGCCTATCGATTTATTCCCTGAAGATGTGGTTTTCTATAAGCCATGTTCTGTACTTTGTTTTTCCAGGGAGAAAAAACAAAGCGGTAACCATCTATCTGCAGATCAACTGCCCTTTTGTCTCGTTCTGATTCCCCGACAAAAAGCGCCCCTACCGTTGTTTGGGTTGCTCGCTCGAGGGGTTTACCGCGTTCCACCGAACAAGTTTCCTCATTCGCTTCGTCACTGTGGCACTTTCAAGGATACTGAAGCATAGCCGAAACCTTAGCTTGTTTTCCTGCCGTTACTCTAAAAGAGTACCTTAGCTTATTTTTTCGCTAAGCACGAACACTACAGGCATCACAGCCTGTGCGAGCATGGACTTTCCTCAGTCTGGTCAAAGCCAGACCGCGATTACCCGAAAACCACAAATCGATTCATTGCTTAAAACTGACGTGTTGCTTCGTTGTCATGTTCATTTGTTGATGTATAGTTGTTTGGATTAGGTGTTACTGGTGGTACATTTCCTGCTTGTGCATCTAATTTTTTACCAAATACTTCACGTTCAAGATTTGATAGACGTTTTAAAATATCAAAATTCGTTACTGCCGCACTTTTAGGAGTTTCTGTTTGTTGTGCACGACTTGGAGCTGCTCCTTGGTTTTTCGACAATTGAGCGACTTTTGCACTTAATTTATCGTTTTCTTCTTGTAAAGCAAGGAGTTGTTTGCTGTAATTCTCATAATCTTTGATAATATTGTCTAAGAATTCGTCCACTTCGATCGGATCATATCCGCGCATTTTTGTTTTGAATTCTTGTTGTAAAATGTCTTTAGGACTATAAATCAAATTCGCCATATTTACACCTCTAGTTCTCATTTACGTATTAACGTTTCTACTTTTTTATTGTATCGGAAAAGACTTGATAAATCAAACACTATATTATTTTATTCACTAAAATTTTGCAAATCATCCATGCTGACGGTTCGAATCTCATAAGGATGACTCCCTTGATATTTTTGTGCATCCTTAAAAAAATAGTCTGTTTTTCCAGGATATTCTGGATCATAAATCAATAGTGTTCCGTCTGTATGTTGTAGAATAAATTGGGTATGATTTCTTAGTTGACTTGGTGATTGATAGGGTTGGTGACTCACCGACTCACGATAGTCAGAAAGCTGTTCTACCAGCCTTTTCTTTTCCTGATTGTTCTCATTCCAACCATTGCCAAACTCTGCAAACGGATAAATGATCCCAAGCTTCAATTCTGGATAATCCGTCTTCATTTCAGCGACGACTTCACCTGCCCATAATTCGACGCCCAAGTTACCGCTGATGATCACCCATTCCAATCCTTCTTCCACCAATTGGGTCAATTCATTTTTTAAAACTTTTTTAATAACTGTCATTTTAGGGTCATTATCTTTGAATATACCTAATTCAAAACTGCGATAACCAGAGATATACATTACTTTTATTGTATCCATTCCAGTTTCCTTTTCTTTCTCTGTGCTTTTTTGCTATAATGTGGCCTAGGAGAGTGATTCGATCATGGTTTTACGCTATCCAAATGGCCGTCCTTATATCAAGGATGCCTCGTCCAAAGAAAAAAAACAAGTAAAAAGGAACCCAAATACGGAGTTTGGCAATCGCGGGATGCGATTTGAAGAAGCCATCAATGAAAGCAACGAGTATTATCTGGCACATCAAATGGCCGTTATCCATAAAAAGCCAACACCGGTTCAAATCGTAAAAGTTGACTACCCTCGACGTAGTGCCGCTGTCATTAAAGAAGCTTATTTTACACAAGCTTCCACAACTGATTATAACGGTGTCTATCGAGGTTTCTATTTGGATTTTGAAGCAAAAGAGACAAAAAACAAAACTTCATTTCCATTTAAAAATTTTCATCCCCATCAAATCTCACATATGGAAGCTTGTCAAAAACAAGGAGGAATCTGTTTTGTCCTTTTATGGTTTTCTGCCTTACAGCGTTGTTTTTATTTAGATAGTACACATTTAGTCCACTATTGGCACGAACAACAGACACAAGGAAGGAAATCCTTGCCGCTTTCATTGATTGAAGAATTAGGAATCGAGATTCCAAGTGGCTTTGCCCCTCGTGTTCCATACTTGCAAGCAATCGACCAGTACTTAGAATCTAATGAAGGAGAACCAAAGAATGCCAACTAATCAAACGAGATCTTCTAAAAGAAGCACCTCCTCTTCTTCTCCAAAGAAAAGAGGAAAACAATCAACGAAAAAAGGCACTGGAAAAGATCGAAAAGGATTGATCACACGTATTCTTTTAATTGGTCTTTCCTTGATCTGTGTCGCTTTTCTCGCAGGGGTCGGGCTTTTTTGGTTTTATGCCAAAGATGCTCCCGCTCTGACAGACGAAAAACTGGATGCAACAGTTTCGTCAAAACTTTATACGAAAGATGGCGAGTTATTTGAGGATCTAGGAGCAGAAAAAAGAGAAAAAATTTCTGCCAATGAACTGCCAAAGACACTTGAAGATGCGATCGTTTCAGTCGAAGACCGAAGATTCTACAAACATATCGGTGTCGACCCTGTTCGGATCATCGGTGCCGCATTATCCAACTTTACATCTGGCGGCTTACAAGGTGGTAGTACGTTGACTCAGCAGCTGATCAAGCTCTCTTTCTTCTCAACTAGTACCGAAGACCAAACAATCAGACGTAAAGCCCAAGAAGCCTGGATGGCTGTCAGACTGGAACAAACGAAATCAAAACAAGAGATATTGACCTACTATGTCAACAAAGTCTATATGTCTAACGGTCTTTATGGCATGGAAACAGCGGCTCAATCTTACTTTGGAAAAACATTAAGCGAATTGAATTTACCGCAAACCGCGCTTTTAGCAGGAATGCCTCAAGCACCGTCAGCTTATGATCCTTACCAGTTTCCAGAGCAAGCAAAAAAACGTCGTGACACTGTCTTGTACACGATGCTCCAAAACGAAAAAATCTCTCAAACAGAGTACGATACAGCGATCAATACACCGATTACGGATGGGTTGCAAGAATTAACCCAAGAAGACACTAATACACGGATCGTCGACAATTATGTCAAAGAGGTCATCAATGAAGTCCATGCTAAAACAGACAAGAATGTCTATACCGATGGTTTAGATATTTATACGAACTTAGACTTGAATGCCCAAAAACACTTATATGATGTGGTGAATACAGATCAATACGTTGCATATCCAGATGATCAAATGCAAGTTGCCACAACGTTGATCGATGTCAATACTGGACAAGTCACCGCGCAGATCGGTGGAAGAAATATTCCGGATGATGTCGCTTTAGGTAATAATTTAGCTGTTAATACCTCTCGTGACTTTGGTTCAACCATGAAACCGATCACTGACTACGCGCCAGCATTTGAAGAATTGAACTATTCTACTGGCAAATTGATCGCCGATGCACCTTACAATTATGAAGGAACTTCTATTCCTGTTTCGAACTGGGACAACCGTTACATGGGAATGGTCACCTTGCGCCAAGCGTTATACCTTTCAAGAAACGTCCCGGCAGTCAAGCTCTTCAATGAAGTTGGCGCAGATAAAGTCGCTGAATTCTTGAGTAGCTTAGGGATCGAATATAGCACGATCCATCAGTCAAATGCGATTTCAAGTAATACTGAACAACAAGATGGGACGAAATACGGTGCTTCTTCTGAAAAAATGGCCGCAGCATACGCTGCCTTAGCAAACGGTGGCACTTACTATAAACCACAATACGTTAATCGGATCGTTTTCCAAGATGGCACTGAAGAAACGTTTGAACCAGAAGGAACAAGAGCGATGTCTGAAGAAACAGCGTATATGGTTACTGACATCTTGAAAGATACGATTACTCGCGGAACCGGTACGAATGCCGCAATCCCAGGGTTGATCCAAGCAGGTAAAACAGGAACATCTAATTATACGGACGAGGAATATGCTAAGTTAGGTACCTCAACGGGCGTTTATCCAGATATTTTATTTGCTGGTTACACACCGAATTATGCCATTTCTGTGTGGACGGGATACAATGATAAAATGACTCCGATCACTTCCACTGGAACAGATGTAGCTTCAGATGTTTATCGCGAATTGATGAAATTTGTCTCCGCAAATGTGACAAATACGGATTGGACGATGCCTAACGGACTGTACCGTTCTGGTGGTGAATTATTCTTTAGAAATGCATCATCATCTGGCAATTCAAACGCTACGGTGCCGTCAACGACGATTCCTTCTTCATCTGCGGTCGTCCCTGTAACTCCTGTTCCAGATTCTTCAACGAGCGAAACTGTTCCTGAGACTTCTACAAGCTCAACGACTGAACCTAGTAGCTCTGAACAGTCGACGCCACCAAGTAGTGAACCAACTGAACCAAGTAGTGAGCCTTCTACAGAACCACCAGCATCTTCTAGCGAGGAAGCACCACCTGAATCCTCTGCTACGCCGCCAAGTTCCGAAGATACAAATGCTGCTGGTGGTGACAGCGGGACACGAACTGCACCTTCTACTCGATCTTCGTCTAGAAACAGTAGTGATTGACCATAGAAAAAAGCCATCCTCTGCGGATGGCTTTTTTGTTTACTCGTTTTCTGTCATTTTTCAACGCTCATTTCCCTACTAGATCGATCATTTTAAGTATTCAATAGGATAGTTTCGTTTTCTAGAAAACAAAACTACTCCCCCAGAAATACCAATCAACAGATAACCTAAGAAAACAATTCGTTGATTTACTACTGTTCCTGTTTCGGGTAGATTTTGTTTTGTGATCGCAGAAAGATCAGCGACTAGTGTCTGGTGCTTATTTGCTTCTTTTGTTTCTTCAACAGTTGATCCAATCGTACCAGATACTCTGATATTGTGAGTGGAGTGCACCTCTTCTGCCTTGACTATGGTTGAACAGGATAAGCTGATAATAAAAAGTATTTGTAGTACCGATAAAACTTGCCATTTTTTACTTCTAGACTTCCTCATCGTACTATCTGATAGTAGATTTTCCATTCGCTTTATTCCTCTACTGCAAAATTCAATACTAGTTTAAAGCTCGGATTACTTTCTACGGAAGCATTTCTCGGTGTCGCATCCCCACTAAATTGGAAGTTACCGACTGTATGATTCCCCTCATTACCAGATAAGGTGAATAAAGGCGTAGCTGTAACTGTCGAAACTCCTTTGTTGAATAATTCGATCGTGTTGATCGTTAGTCGATCCACTTCGCTCATTTCTTTGACTTCTGTCACATTTGAGACGGAAGCCCGCACACTTAGCGCAGAATGGTTCGTCACGTGATAAGCCGGAGAAGTAATCTTTTTATGCTCAGATTCTTCTGTTGTCCGGAAAATAGCTGTCGTCGGTAGGGTCACATTGATCCATTGATCGAGATTTTCTGGATTTGGACCAGGCTTTGTATTATCAAATTCACCGATGATCCCCTTTATAGTGATATCTCCAGAAGTTGCACCTTCTCGCCCATCGATGGTTTGGACTGGACTAGCAAAAGCGGTAATTCCACTAATACATACTCCTGTAATTGTTAGAATACTTAACACTAATTTTGTTGCTTTTTTCATTTAGGTAGCCTCACTTAAATTGGATTAATTTTTTATCAATATGCTGATTTCTGCTTCGGTTACGCCTTGTTTTTCTTTGGTTTCTGGATCATAGATATTGACTGTCGCTGTTGCTGGATATTCTCCTTTTTCTAAAGGTCGCTTCAAATACACCGCTTCAATCAATTGATTGGGATAAATCGCGCCAGAAGAATAAATCACTTCTTTCGTATCATTGATCGTAATATCGACCGCAATCGGATAAACATTCGTGCCAGGATTGACGATTTCGATCGATCCACGACTTCTGCCATTTTCGAAAACTGCTTCTGGGTTGATCTGCAAGGTGAAATAATTTGCATCTGCTAGTTCTTGCGCACGCTCAGAAATCCGTTGATCACTCGCATCACTGATTTCAGGTAACAAATCCGCGCTGATAACTGGAGTGGGTTCTTTGTGACCAAACCAATACCAACTAGCAACAGCCATCACCATTAAAGAAACAAACAATAATAAGACACCGTTCTTCCGTCGTTTCTTTTGTTGATTCCTTCGTTTTGTTTTACTCATTGGTTGAACGTCTCCTAGTCATTATCATTCTTTTATCTCGTACATCTATGCCCGCTATCTGGGAACAAATCGTAAAATCATACGATAGGTGGGAACGAATGAATCTTGATAATAGCCCCCTTGTTCATTGTCACTTTCCGAGATCCACTTAGGATATGGCCCATAAAATCGACCGGTCAAATGGAAAGGGACACTTGAATATGGTGCAACTTGTGCCAGGCGTTGTTCACTTCTTCGTTCATATAAAGAAATTTTGGTTTCATTAGACATCAACTGTAATTCCAATAATGGTTGTTTGATATCAGAGAAGTTTTTCGGTTGTCCTTCTTGCAATGGCGCGTGATCTAAAGGATTTTCATCCTCTCTTAACAAGGTGACCCCTGCATCATCTTCAACAATGAACTGATTCACATACGTATCAACAGAAAGATCTGAATGATTACGGATCTCGTAATCTGGACTAACAAATTCACGATTAGTTTCCTCGCCTTGGTAGAGGGATTCGAACACCATTTTCGTCGGTATGGAAACTTTTAGATGATGGATCTTCGAGCTAACATCAATGCCTATTGTAAACTGATAGGCTTTGTTCCCTACTTGAAATGTAGCAAAATACGTGCCATCGTCCACTTCATCCTTGGTTAAATCCGTAGCTACGATTTTAATTTCCTGACTGCGATCGTCCTGTGTCAAAACATCGTGTGCTGTTGCCTGACTTTCCTTCAGAATCAATTCATGGAGTTCTGCTTCACTGGTTAAGCCCTCTAACTTCTTACGTTTTAATGTGAAGTGATTTGCAGTGTAGTCGATCCCTTTGATTACCTTTTCGTCAATCGTCAAATCACCAGTTGTTTCGACGGATGGTTTAGCAATAGCGAGCTTTACCTGTGTGTCTGTTGCTAAACGCTCATTTTCTGCTAAGGGTATCTCAAACTGTCGAATCCGTTGATCTGCATCTTGGTAATCTCCCCACTTGATCCTCGGTGATTCTTTAGTTACACTGACTGTTTGTCCCGCTGTATTTTGGTAAGTGATTGTTCGACTATCCGTTACTTCTGTCATCCAGCCAGTGATTGCTGTTGATTGGTCACTTAATGGCTCTAATGCTGCCACTAATTCTTCCGGACGAGAACGTTCCCATACATAAGTTCCTGGATGATTTCCGTCATAATTTGCCATAAATTCGTTTGAATTCTCAAACGCGATTGTTCGAACTGAACTATCCAAACTTTCTTCAAGCACCCATCGCCCTGTATATTCCGCTGTCGGAACGATAGTTCGTAAGCTGGTATTTCCGATAACTGATTCTTCTCCTAATTTAAGGGATGAAAGTCTTGATGCAAGATGGAACATGCCCCTAATATCTTTATTTCTTGTGTCCCAATTACTCAAATCTAATTCAGTTAGTGAAGAGGAAGACATAAATAAATTCGTCATACTGGTCACATTCTCAACATTCCATTGACTGACATCAAGGTCCGACAAGCTATATGTCCAAGCAAATGCGTGGCTCATATTCGTCACATTAGACACATTCCATTGACTGACATCTAACTTTCTTAAATTGCTCATCCATGCAAATGTGTGACTCATGCTAGTTACATTAGACACATCCCATTGACTAATATTGAGCTCTTTTAGTGCTGTTGTACTTGCAAACATTCTGCTCATATTCGTAACTCCGGATGTATTGAACTTTCCTGCATCTTCAATACTTTTCAACTGATTTAACTCGTAAAATAAAGATGCGCTATTTTCTGGTAAAAATACTTCATTGATGACACGAATAGTTTCAACTTCTGAGTGAACTTTCCATGGCGCTTCTGGGACCGATCCAGCGATTCCACCATACAAATGGATCGTTTTCGTTGCCTCGTCGTATTCCCAAGGGACAGTTCCCCATAACTCCTGATTCTTCCGATAGATATAGGTGACTATCTGCTCAATATTCGTGAAAACCCCTGTTGCATTTTCCGGTGTAACAAGCAATTCCCACCCTTCGATTTCTTTTGCTTCTGTACGATATGCTTCTCCGCTAAATCCCGTTAAAATATCACTTTGCGCTAACTCATTACCCTCTTCGTCCACATACCTTACGACGACACTGCCTTGTTCCAAGCGTTCAAAATTAGCTTGAACGCTCACAGGTCCCGTACCCATTCGTAAACTGGTATTCGCCAGATTACTATTCGTTATGGTTGCACCATTTTGGGTTCGAAACTGCCAATTGACAAAACGATAACCGGTAGCTGGATTTGCATTCAAATTGATGGTTGCTCCTTGGGCAGCGGATGAAGCTGAAACCGTAGGATTGCCACCAATCGTTGGATTTGCCTGCACACTCACACTATGGGTGATTTGTTCGTAGACTGCTCGAATGGACGAATCTCCTGCCCCCATCGTAATGGATGTACTTTGACTCGTTCGGTTTGCAATAGTCGCGTTTCCAGAAACAGGCTCCCATTGAACAAAGCGATATCCATTCGAAACGTTGGCATGGATCGTGGTCGTTTCACCTTGTGCCAGTATTGTTTGATCCGCTCTTGGATTTCCTCCAGCATTTGGAGAAGATTGAAAGGTTAAGTTGTACACTCGCTCATAAACCGCTCGAATCCTTGCTGTCGCACTTATCGGTCCTGTAGGTCCGCCACCTGTATTGAGATTTGTTACCTCTGCATTTGGGTTTTGTATAGAAACGCCATCACTGGATACTAATTCCCATTGAACAAAACGAAATCCTGGATTCGGATTCGCATGTATGGTATACACCGTTCCAAGTGGTGGCATCTGATTACTACTTGTACGGTAAGGATTTCCACCTTCTGACGGACTTGTTTCAAATGTAATCGTTACATCTCTAGCTAAGTCTACCCTTGCCTCATTCTGGATTTCATTAGCGGGTTCACTGGTTTCTGATCCATAAACAAAATGAAAAGGTAGATGAGACAATAGAACAACGAATACGGTCAATAAAATGATAGTTTTATTATGATTAATTCTACTTTTCATTGGTGCTCCTTAATGATTAACTGTTGGAATAAATAAACATATCGATCTTTTTCTTTTAATGAATGGTTCCGAATAAAAAACATCTGTCATTATTTTACACACTGATCAGTGATATCTCCTATTGATAAAATTGATATCAATAGGAGACCCGTTTTTATGCTCGTAATTCCTTATGTGAAGAACTACGTAATTTGTCCGTATTCTTTTGTTGCATGATTTCTGCTGATTTGCTTATGCTTGCTTCCATTTTGTTTTGCAGTTTACTAGGACCAGGAATACTTGTAGCCAAGGAAGGCGATAACGTTTTTTGAGTAAGTCTTCGCTGCTTCACTTCATGAGAAGTCCCTGTGCGTTCACTCACATTGAATAAAGCCTCTGCTTTTGTGAAATCGCCTTTCATAGCTAGTGATCGAGCTTCTCTTATAATATTCAATTCGTTTTTTAATTCATGGATCTGATTTTTTAATTGACGATATTTTTCGCGATTAAAAATATACTTACTAAAAAAATTGATTCGCTGTTTTTTACTTTGTAATTCGGCTAATTCATTTTGTTTCGTGTTGACTTTCATACTGTATTTCTCTAAATTATGATTTTTTACAATTGTATCTTTTAATTCATGGATTTTTTCAATAGCGGAATGAGTATCTCGATGGTAGCCTTGGTCTTCTTTCCATTTTTCGATAAAAATTCCGAGTGCTAGTTCACTTTGTTTTTCATTTTTCTTAAACCTGCCATAGAACCCCCCGTCATTAAAACTATTTTTCATCTTCAGGTCATATCTTTTTTTATGCATGTCGATATTCTCACCTAATTCCTTGATGTTTTTTTCATCCTTTGATGAATCATACTTAAATTTATACTCCTCAAAAAAATTAGATAGTTTTTTAAATTGTTGGTCCAGATCGTGGTGGATCATTTTTTGAGCATTTTTTAAATCTTCTTTGTCGATCGTTGAGACCCCATTTGCTTGCCCAGCTATGCCTGTTTTATCTGTAAGTTCATGACTCTTAGCTGATTTGAGACGTTCACTTTCTCTTTCTCTGATCAACTGTGTTTTCTCCGCTTCTAATTTTTCATAGCGGGGATCACTCATATCTTTGATACGGTTTATTTGCGCTTGTTTCTCTGAAATTTTTTCCGTTAATTGGTGAATCTTTTTAGAATCAGTTTTTACTTCAGTTACTCTCGAGGTACTGGATGAAGCAGTCGGCTGTCTTTCATTCCGCGCAGCGATTTGTTGTCGCACCTTATTTCTCTCTGCTACTAAGCGATCGTATTCAGGATCATTGATATCTTTTATGCGTGCAATTCTTTGGTTTAATTTTATGAGTTGTTCATCCATTATCATTCCCACTTTCTTAAAGAAATCCTTTATCTGTCTTCGCGATATTATTTATGAACAAAATGACTTATTTCTTATTTTTATTTTTCTTTTGTAACGAACGTTTGAATCCCTCTGACGATCGAACACTCTCCAAATAAACGCGTTCTTGCTCTCTCTTGTTTTCTTCTATCCTTTTCGTTGTTTGGATTCGCTTAGTTTCGCGACCGTTTCTTCGTTGTTCATCACTCATACGCTCATATTCCATTCTTTCTCCTCCAATCAGGATGCCTCCAATTGATCATGAGAATTCTTTATGATCTTTGCAATGACGGTCTTCTAGTTAACTGATTATTTTTTGATAATTGATTGATTTTATTACTTTTACTGATTGCCTCTTTTTTTACTGTGGAAAAGCTCAATTTTTTGATTTTAGCAACAGATTGTTGTTTTGCCGCTTTCACTGTTTTGACTTCGGCTGATTTAATTCTTCGTTGTGAAGAGGTAGCACCAATACCGAGGGTCTTTATACTCTTTAATAGATCAAACTTCATGAAGTTCGCTCCTAATTTGTATAAAAACTGAAAAAGGTTCCGATTGGTTTTTGTTGCGATATTTTTTACAACAGGCGCTTTTTCTTTCGCAGCTTCCAACTTGACAGGTTGTTTTTTAGTTGCCTTCGTCGTATTAGCAGATGCTTCTAAAGGTGATTGCTCTTTTTCTTTCTTTTTTGTGATTCTATTTTTGATCATCTTCGTCACTTTGACGACAAATCTTCCTAAATATTTCAGTCCCATAAAACCAAATTTAGGTGTTTTCAACGATGTTTTTTGTAGCATTTTTACCTCTGGATCTGGCTGTTCATTGGTGATCATCGAACTCCTCCTTTAAATCAAACGTTTGGTATCATTTATTTTTACATTTAGTTCGCTTTTTTAGTTGTTTCCAAAAGACAAATGCAACCATTGACGTCCCTACTACAGTTAAGGAAATACCTGCTTGACTATTCAATCTTGGTAGCGAACGCTTCTCTTCTTTTCTTCTGATTGCGACCCCATCATTCTTTTTAGTTGAAGTTTTTTTGTCAGTTGTTTGGTCCACCGGTTTGGTCTCAGGGTGCTTATCCTTATTATCATTAGGTTTGTCTTCCTCTGGTATCGGCTGCTCCTCATTCCTAACATAGATGAAATTTATCTCTTGCTCCTCATCTGTAAATACACCTGTAGGTTGGCCGATGGTTTCTTTTACTTCCCAACCAGCTATTTGCATTGGCTCCGCCTTAAAAGCTTCTCCCCAACGTCCAAGTAGAATGTCCATTCGATTTTTTTCAGGTGCTTCCTCAAAAATGTGGTTGACGACTACTTGACCGCCAACTTTACGCTCGTATTGGATCGTTAACGTTTGTGCTTGTTCTGTCACTATCACTTCTGGCAACTCACCTTTTACTTGCCAACCCGCTTCTGTTCGTGGCATCAATTCAAAACGATCACCGACATTCCCGACATCTGTAATCACTTCGTTCGTATTCATAGAAGAATCGCCAATGAATTCATGATTGACGGTGATGGCACCTCCAGGTTTTCGCTCGTATTGAATCGTCACCGTTTGTGCTTGTTCTGTCACTATCACTTCTGGCAACTCACCCTTTACTTGCCAACCCGCTTCTGTTCGTGGCGTCAATTCAAAACGATCACCGACATTCCCGACATCTGTAATCACTTCGTTCGTATTCATAGAAGAATCGCCAATGAATTCATGATTGACGGTGATGGCACCTCCAGGTTTTCGCTCGTATTGGATCGTCACCGTTTGTGCTTGTTCTGTCACTATCACTTCTGGCAACTCACCTTTTACTTGCCAACCCGCTTCTTTTCGTGGCGTCAATTCAAAACGATCACCAACATTCCCGACATCTGTAATCACTTCGTTCGTATTCATAGAAGAATCGCCAATGAATTCATGATTGACGGTGATGTCACCTCCAGGTTTTCGCTCGTATTGGATCGTCACCGTTTGTGCTTGTTCTGTCACTATCACTTCTGGCAACTCACCTTTTACTTGCCAACCCGCTTCTTTTCGTGGCATCAATTCAAAACGATCACCGACATTCCCGACATCTGTAATCACTTCGTTCGTATTCATAGAAGAATCGCCAATGAATTCATGATTGACGGTGATGGCACCTCCAGGTTTTCGCTCGTATTGGATCGTCACCGTTTGTGCTTGTTCTGTCACTATCACTTCTGGCAACTCACCTTTTACTTGCCAACCCGCTTCTGTTCGTGGCGTCATTTCAAAACGATCACCGACATTCCCGACATCTGTAATCACTTCGTTCGTATTCATAGAAGAATCGCCAATGAATTCATGATTGACGGTGATGGCACCTCCAGGTTTTCGCTCGTATTGAATCGTCACCGTTTGTGCTTGTTCTGTCACTATCACTTCTGGCAATTCACCTTTTACTTGCCAGCCAGCTTCTGTTCTAGGTGTCAATTCAAATCGATCGCCCACATTCCCCACGTTTGTGAATCGTTCACTGCTATTCATACTTGAAGCACCGATAAATTCGTGGTTCACCGTGATCGCTCCGCCCACCGTTGGATTCTTTGTATAGACAAATTCAACAAGTCTTTCCGGACCAGCTGCCATCTGACCAGAAGCACTTGCGCTTCCAGATGATAATCTGTTGTAGGTATATCCCGGAATGGCTGGAGGTGTATACGCATAGTTTTGACCAACCTCCATTTGTTCTACCAGTGGATCTCGGAGTTCATTCCCTGCCTCATCGATATATCTCACTCTGATTGAATTTTTTGTTCGCAGTGACAATGTGCCCAAATTAAGATTAGTAAGTGTAATACCCCCTACATTAATCGGGTTGTTTCCAAAAAAATCAGCAGTTGTTGGATCAATTGCCCATGTATCTAAATAAAGCGAACTCAAGTTAAGATTGATTGAGTTAGTATGGCCATTTTCCGCACTCACCTGTGACCTAGTAACTGTCACATCAACTCTTGTAAGATTTCCCGTAGTCGGGCCAACTACCCTGCTAATGGTCACTCCCGAAGGAAGATTTGTCGCGGTCACCTCACCTATGCTAAAATTACCTGGCAGATTTGGTGACTTTCCATAACGCATCTGAGTATAAAAGTAATTGGGGACAGGCGTATTTCCACTCTTACCTCCCGTCAGTGCTGGAATCCAACCACCTCGGTCTGCCACCAGGGCGTAGGTAGGAATATTAACCGAAAAACTCACACTATCCCCCACATCAACCCCCAAAGAACCATCTACTTGTGGTGTAGCATTGATTTGTTGAGAGATTGCGTTTTCTCCTTCGTCATACAACCATGCACGTAAGCTCTTTCCTTGATGGATCTCATTGAGCATATAATCATTAAAAGTAGCATAAACACTCACTGGAAAATGCAAGAGCAACAAGATGACGCTAAATATGCTCATTAGTTTGATTTTATTCATTGAATCTCTCTCCGTATTCTTTATTTTTCAAAAGATATTTGACCTTTCAGTAGGGGCTTGCCACTGACATTATTACTCTTCGAAATTGCTTTTTGTTTGATTGAATCAAATGCCTCTTTGACGGCCGGCTGACGATTGATTCCCTTATTCTGTTCAGTAATCTGTGGATTTCTTTCAGATTTTGTATTATCCAACCGATGTCTTGCGGCTTCACCTAATTGATTCGTCGCACGGTTTTCACGTGATGACTGTGACGGTGGCTCATGAATATCCGCTTTCACATGAAGTGTTTCATGGGTATTAAACGAATTCGACCGACTTGAACGATTCGATTCATTTGGGGTTTTGTTTTCTGTCTCTTGACCATAGACCCATGCATATGGACTTTTTTCCATTGACTTCGTTTCATTACTAGCGAGTTTTATGCCATCTTCTTTTGATCCAGCACTTTTTATTGACGAATTATCATGGGCAGATGCACGATCATCCTTATCCACTTTTTCATAGGCTTTATCAAAATTCTTATCTACCTCTAAAGAATTTTTTTCGATTGTTTCTTTTTGTGTTGTCGTTTCTAATGTTTGATCTTCTTTTTTATAAAACTTTCTTTGTAGTGCATGCAGTCCTTTACTCAAGGCGGTCACACCAAAGGAAACCGCAAGTGCCATTGCAATAACTGAAGTTACTTTGTACATAAATAAAGGAGTTGAAGTGGCTATCGCAAATATATATGGTGCAACTACTGGTGTCAGTGCGATACCAATTCCTGCTACAACCATCCCAACACCAAAGATGATGGCGAGAGATTTCCAATTTCTTTTAAGATAACCCTTTACAGATTTGTCTTTTTCTGCATTTTCAGGACTGTCTTTTTCTGATGAGTGATTCTGTTGTTTTGTTTTTGCTGTTTCTTTCTCATGAGCAGCAGTTTCTCTTTGAATCGATTTTTCTTTTGGATCAATCACTCGATCCTCTAAGTTTCTCTGTCGACTTCGTTCTGCCTGGCGATAGTTTTGTATTCTAGAATGAAGTTTACGAATATAGTTGATGAGTTTTGGCCCATAAACGGCAGCCAAAATAGTCCCGTAAATAAACAGAGTTAGTGGTAGTCCATACATAGCAAGGTAGGCTGGAACGATACCTAAAATGCCAGTTACCCACATACTGAACAACGGCCAAGATGCTAATGGTAGTAAGTTCAACAAAAGTCTTCCGATTTGAATCGCTCGGCTTTTTTTTGTATGGATTTTCTTTTTTTCTGTAAGCGGTACTGATCCTGGCAATTCTACATCGTCGTTCATAGAATCGGTCTCAGTAGATTTATCCGTTTTATCTGAAGCATTCTCATTTAAACCAAAAGTATCACTACTCACGTCTATTCCAAGTTTATCTAAAGAATCAACTGTGCTTTGCGACTGCTTTTTATCCATTCCTCCAGTTGCTGTACTCGTTCCATCCAGTTTCGTTGATCTCAGTTCACCACCTTCACGCATCTGATTTCTCATTTGGCTGTTTTGAGTGTCAGAGACAGATTCCTCTACTGGTGGATGGGAACTATCTATTTGAGTAGCTGTTTGGGTATTTGTTTCAGGTGGTACTTTCTCTACTGGATTAAATTTGAGTTTATCAGCTAACAATTCACGGATTTTTTTCGTATTACCAGCAGCGATACCTGTTTGATCAGCAGAGTTAGCAGTAGGTTGGTTGCTTGTTTCTTTTCTACGATCTAGCTGATCGGCTATAGCAGTTTCTTCTGATTTTGATCCATCACTACTTGTTACAACAGGATTTTCAAATTGGTCTCGGCGTTGACGAAATCTTTCATTAGCCAAGCCATTTTGTTGTTGGAATGTTTCGTTAGAGACACTAGCTTCAGTTTCTCTCCCATTTCTGGACTCGTACTGTCTTCGCATCTCTTCAACTCGACCCGTTGATTCGGAAACTGGTCGGTCATTGGGAAGATTACTCGCTTTTTCAAACTGGTCCCTCGCTGCTCTCACTCGTCCCGTGGATTCTGGAGCTGGTCGGTCATTAGGAAGATTACTCGCTTTTTCAAACTGGTCTCTCGCTGCCCTCACTCGACCCGTTGATTCGGGAACTGGTCGCTCATTTGGATGGGCATTCGCTTTTTCAAACTGGTCCCTCGCTGCTCTCACTCGTCCCGTGGATTCTGGAGCTGGTCGGTCGTCAGGAAGGTCACTCGCTTTTTCAAACTGATCTCTCGCTGCTCTCACTCGACCCGTTGATTCGGGAACTGGTCGCTCATTTGGATGGGCATTCGCTTTTTCAAACTGGTCCCTCGTTGCTCTCACTCGTCCCGTGGATTCTGGAACTGGTCGCTCATTTGGATGGGCATTTGCTTTTTCAAACTGGTCCCTCGTTGCTCTCACTCGTCCCGTGGATTCTGGAGCTGGTCGGTCGTCAGGAAGATTGCTCGCTTTTTCAAACTGGTCTCTCGCTGCCCTCACTTGACCCGTTGCTTCTGTTGCAAGGCGGTTATCACTTTTTACACTAGGATTTTCAAATCGAGCGCGACGGTTTTGGAATTCTTCATTCGTCAAGCCGGTTTGATTCGATTTTATTTTATTTGCAGATGATGAATCATTCGTATCAACTGCGCTTTCGTTTACTTTACGTACGCTTTCACTACTGTCATGCCTGGTGATAGCTCTATGATAAGAAGTTCCTTGATGTTCACTCTCTCCACGACTCTTTTTCTTTGAAAGTGATGGTTCACTGCTTGTACCAGTCAGGTTTTCAAATCGAGCACGAAGATTTTGAAATTCTTCGTCAGCCCTACCAGTTTGACTCAATTCTGCATTGTTTGTCCTTAATGAGTCATTGTTATCTATCCTACTAGCTTGACTTTCTTGCACTAGCTCACTACTTCGTTGCTGCCTAGGTGGATTTTGATAAGTAGCTGTCTGATAATTATCCGGTTCGCTTTGGGTTGTTCTCTCGATGACTGGTGGTTCGTTACTTGGTCCAGGCAGATTACCAAATCGGTCTCGATATCTTTGAAATTCTTCGTTCGCCCTACCAGTTTGATTCCATTCTGCATTGTTTGTCCTTAACGAGTCATTGTTATCTACCCTACTAGCTTGAGCTTCTTGCACTAGCTCACTACTTCGTTGCTGCCTAGGTGGATTTTGATAAGCAGCTGTCTGGTAGTTATCCGGTTCTCTTTGAGTTGTTCTTTCGATGACTGGTGGTTCGTTACTTGGTCCAGGCAGATTGCCAAATCGGTCTCGATAGCTTTGATTTTCTTCGTCGGCCCTACCAGTTTGACTCAATTCTGCATTGTTTGTCCTTAATGACTCATTGTTATCTATCCTACTAGCTTGACTTTCTTGCACTAGCTCACTACTTCGTTGCTGCCTAGGTGGATTTTGATAAGTAGCTGTCTGGTAGTTAGCAGGTTCTCTTTGAGTTGTTCTTTCGATGACTGGTGGTTCGTTACTTGGTCCAGGCAGATTGCCAAATCGATCTCGCCGTCTTTGAAATTCTTCGTTCGTCATGCCGGTTTGATCCGGCTCTGCTTTATTTGTGGGTGATGATTCATTCGTATAGACTGTGCTTTCATTTCCTCTACGCACAAATTCGCTAGTACCTTTTAATGGAGGAGCCTTTTGATAGGACGATGTTCCTTCATCTCTTTGGCTCCGTCGATCTGTCGGTTGATTTTGCCTATTTTGAACGTTCAGCGAATCGTTCGTTTGCGGGGTTCTCCATCTAGATGACTTTCGACTTTCTACTGGTGAATGATCATTTGATGAATGATTCAGACCTTCATAGTATTGTCGCAATCTGTTGACTGTTCCTGATGGTACTCCAGCTGAATGCGGTTCTTTATTAAAAGAACGTTCTTTTTCAAATTGTTCTTTTAAATCACTCACTTTAAGCCTTTCATGGTGTTCTTCTTTTGTATATTGATTCGTCGTGTGGACAGAATTTACGTGCATCGAGACATTCTCTTTAATCTGCTCATTAGATAAAACTTCTTGCTTTACGTTGTCTCTCTTATTGAGTGAGGCTTGTTCTGCAAATCTTCTTTCTTGTTCAGCCACTAATTTAGGACTTACTAATTCGTCAGATGCTTGTAACTGTGTGTTTGACGTAAAAGTGGGTGCCGCATCTTTTGTCCTTGTTTCTTGCTCACGTATATCTTGTTTTAAGACGATCATCCGCGATTTATAAATCGAGAATCTCAAGGCATTGTATTCTGATGGATCAATGTCTTGGAGCATTCTTTCAAATGATTGTTTTAAATCATTGGTCTTTTCTTCCTTCACTTCTTTTCTTGAAGAAATCAAGTCTAGAACGAAGTGGAATTCTTCTCTCAAAGTTTCAGGGTTGCTATCTAATATTGCTTTTGCTTGAAACTCATTGAATACTTTTTCTTCATAAGGTTTTACTGATTTTACTGAAATATCTTTGTTTATATATTCTTTAAGATAGTTTTCAAATTTTTTATAAAACATCGGTCTCCTCCATTCAATGAAGAATTTTTTAGAGTCGATTAACCATTCAAGCGATGTTCAAGTAATTGTTCTAAAGATGAATTTTCTTCTCTAAAAATACCTGTTTGAGTTAATCGCACAGCTTGATGTGGTTTTTCGTAATCATTTACCCATAAAAACATCCCTGGGAGGGAATGCATGCGATAACCAAATTGTGTCTCTTCTAAGGTGACCTCAAATGTCATCACTGCTGAATTTTCATCTGTGACTGATAGTTCAAGTACACATAGCGTCTCAGAAATATCTTCAGAAATGACGCGATAGTAAAAAATTCGACTTATTTCGTTTCCGTCTTCCACTTTTCTTTGGACAAATGTGTCTTCTGTAAAATCAATCAACACTTGACTATTCATCGTCGTTCCCGTCCAACTACCTTGAAGTAACACGTCATTCCATTTTTGACTGATTATCTCATCGATTTCTTCCCCACTGGAATCAATAATTTCTTTGGCCCTTTCCATCAATGCAACACTAGGATAGAAATAGGTCGTGTTCCCTTCATTGTCTTCATAAAAGAAAATCGTTTCGCCTAACCTTGTCATCAGCTCAAAAGAAACTTCCTCTTTCTCTTTGTCCGTCAGAACAAGCTTTGTATCTACTAAGCGATACTGACCCGTTGTGAGCCAACTGGTACTTTGATAAGTTCCGTCATTTTTTAATTCCAAAACCATGCCATCCGCTCGATCAGAATACCAAATACCTCTATAAACTAAGGCTTCATTTCTTTCTACTAAATTTAGGTCCTCTTTTCTTTGCTCGCTTGCAGACAAAGGCTTACTACTAGCGGTACCTTCCGAGTTTTCATTCTTACCGCTATGAAAAAATAGCGAGTAAAAAATAAAACTGAACATGGTGATGAAAATGCCGATAGCTATAAACACGATTCTTTTTCCTTCTTTTGACTCAACTATATTTTTTATTTGTTTCATTGTTTATCTCTTTCTCTCTTTATTGAAGAATACCGTAACCTGAAATGCTTGGATCATTGATAAAATAGGTCCTTCTAGCTACTTTATCAGCAGTATTACCTTCGACGGTCTGGATGATATTACCATCTGTAAACTCTACGATCCCAACGTGATCTTTTCCAGTACCACCTCCATTCCAATCAAAGAAAATCAAATCACCTGGTTGTGGATGATAGTTCTCTGAAGCTTTCTTATAGTTCCCTTTTTCAGTTAACCAGTTGATCATTTGTAAACAGTTAGCAGACTTGATTATTTTTTCTTGGTTGAGATACCCTACTTGATCTGCTACCCAACTCACAAAGATCGCACACCACTCTACTCTTCCTTCAAATCCATACCATCGCCAGTACTTCTCTCCTTGGATCGTGCCAATCTCATTGATTGCAGCCTCAAGGAAATCTGAGTTTTCGAGCCATAGATAGTTAGTTACTATAGGAACATAGAACATATTTCCGTAAGCATATCGCCATGAAAATCCATATGCTAACGCTACTGGATGGGTATAAGTAACAGTCTGTCTGTTGCTTTTTTCCCTTGCATATAACTCTGCCTGAAAGAAGCTATATTGGTTATTGGTAGTTGCTAACCAGTTTAAAAAGTCTTCTCCGTAGTTATAGGCTTGAAGAGCCGCACGATCATCAAGATGTAAGTCTCTCGCTTTGCTTAATAATTGGGCAAAATAGTGGGTGCCTCGATCAATTGATAGTTCTGGATCATCAATCGTATTAGGAGACAAACCTTGTGACTCACTAGCCTGCATAATATCAGGGAATCTTTCTGCATCACCACCGGATTCTACTTGGATGATTGCCAAAATCATGTTGACATACTCTGGAATCCCATACTTTTCACAAGCTTCTCGAACAAGATGTTCCCATTGTAAAATCATTTGTCCAGGATTTTTAAGACTTCCTGAGATCGTTCTTGAAGAATGATGTGTAAATCCTTCTATCTCAGAAGGATATTGAAATTCCAGATCAAAAATATAAGCAGATGGATAAATATGTCTGTTTGGCCAGAATGTTCGACGTTCAATGACTTCAACCTTTAAATTCCCTGTGGTTTCTCCTACGATTGTATCGGCATCTATCCACTCACCATTTCTCACTCGGACATTTTTTAATGGAGACAACACAACTCTTTTGCTCAAAGAAGTATTGATAGTGACATAATCGTTGCCAGCAGCATGTACTCTTCCTGATCCAGAATTATCGATGCCATAGACAGGCGTGCCAGGCTCAGCCAACAGCTCGATATGATCATGTCTATTTCTGTCATTTGATCCTCGATAGCCATATTTTTGAACAACGATGGCGTCTTGGTTCATGCCAAAAGGACTTTGCAAAAATACTTTATTCTCAAATCGGTCCAATTCTTGGATCGGTCCAAACTTATCTAGTTCTTCCTCTGTCAGCGTATCTGAATTTTCATCAATAAACTGACTGATTGTTTTGATCTCAATATTGATCAACGCCACTTTTATCGTACGATGCGTTGGACGATCTTCTTCATTACGAGGGGTAGCGGGTTGGTCCCCATTTAGAGTGTCATTCGTTTGATTTTCTTCGGAATCATTCGGTTCTGCTTCTGAGTCCTCATCTTCTTCTGAATCATCCGCTTCTTCTTCTGAGTCCTCATCTTCTTCCGAATCATCCGCTTCTTCTGAGTCCTCATCTTCTTCTGAATCATCCGCTTCTTCTTCTGAGTCCTCATCTTCTTCTGGATCCTCATCATCTTCTGAATCATCTGCTTCTTCTTCCGAGTCCTCATCTTCTTCTGAATCATCCGCTTCTTCTTCTGAGTCCTCGTCGTCTTCCGAACCATCAGCTTCTTCTGATTCATCATCGTCTTCAGAGTCTTCCGATCCATCCTCTTCTGGATCAGTCTCATCAGGATAAATAATTGGTACTTCTCTTGTTTCGATTTTCGTTGTGTAACTAAAGGTATACCCATGGATTCCTTCTACTTCTCCACGAACTCTTGTTGCACCAAAGATATTGCTACTCGCTGAGATACGTTTACTGATGTTATAATCTTCATATTTTGCATTCAGGTAATAGAGATACGTATCTGCATCAGAGCTATAGATAAAATTGTTATCTGGTCTTGCAACACCATTTACAACAAAATAAACTTCTTCAATTTCAGAATTTTCTGAAAAATCTTCAAAAACTTGTTGCACTTCTTTGTTCTTTCTGGCATCCAAAAGTGTGACATGCTCATACGCCTCTGCTAATGCCATATCTTCCGTTTTTATAGTAAATATACTAGCGATAAAATTAAAGATGGCGATAATCACGACGATAACGACGATGACGACCGCCAAGATCATCATTACTTTGACGGACAACAACATGAGGATCAGTTTGAGAATAATAAATAAGACTAAAAGAACTCCAAGAATATTCAATTCGCCATCTTTGTTCCTGCCAACTGTGTCTATGGCCGTTTGTGCCAGATTTTTTTTCAGTTTGGGTTTGAATTTTTTTTTCGATGGCATTTTTGTTTGCTTTTTTAATCGTTTAACTTTGTTGGAGTTACTTAACACTTGATGTTTACGTTCAAGTTTGTCTTTGATGCCGAATAGTTTCTCTTCAAGCTTCTTTGCTCTGGTCTGCTTATTCGTAGTAAGTGTATTCTTTATGCCAGATAGATTGAGAACATTTTTACCTAGTTTTTCTTGTTTCTTATGATAGAATTTTTTTGATCCTAATTTTTGTTTATTGATTTTTTCAGTAGAGAGCTGACTTCGCTGATTCGTCCCACTATGATTGGGTGAAGTTTGTCTTTTTTTTATTCCTAAAAGCGCATGATTGATTTCTTTAGGAGAGCGATGTTTATTCTTTATGAAATAGGCCTTTTCTCTTGTGGTACTATGTTGTTTGTTACTATTGATCTTGTTTAACTTTTTTTTATTTGTTATAAGATGACGCTTTTTAAAATGACTAGCATATGGTTTTTTGCTTGTTGCGCCTTTACTTAATGGCTCTTTTCTTGACTGGCTATTCACCATATGTTGTTTGAAATCAACGATATTTCTATTTTTCAGCTGTAAGCTATCTCTTTTTTTTCTCGCTAATTTTTGTTGACGTTTTTTGAATCGGAGTCGTTTTTTCAGTGCTTTCTTTTTTTGCTCTTTCGTACTGACACGTTTCAATTTGATCGATAACAGATCTTGCTGCTTGTTGTTTTCTTGTTTATTCCCCTCGTATGTTTCATTCATAATCTTGCTTTGTTTTTACCTCTTCACCAGGTTTAGTTGTCATGATTTGATAGAGTTTCGTCTCTTTAGGCAGTCGGTCTTCAAATGGAATGATCGTGTCCCCAAACACCATCAAACCAGTACCTTCACTCCCATTTAAAACATACTTTTCCTGCTCTTCCGATATATCGAATAAACGAGTCAACTCTGAGCGATCAGATTTTGCTTGATTGAACATGACAACGAAATCGCTATTAGAAAGCATTCTTCTGGCTAGATCCGACAATAATAGCGTCTCGACATTTTGGGTGATCCCTGTCGGTATAGCCCCCCATTTTCTTGCTCTACTCCACAATTCAAAGAAATAATTTTCTGAATATTCATTTGTAAAGAGCAACTGTAATTCATCTATATATAACCATGTACGGATTCCTGATTCTCGATTTAATGTGATTCGATTCCAAATTTGATCTAAAACGACCAACATTCCGAATGGTTTGAGTTGTTTCCCTAAATCTTTGATGTCGAAAATGACCAAACGTTTATTTAAATCCACGTTCGTTTGTTTGGAAAATAGCGCTAGACTACCTTCTGTATAAAGCTCCAATTCAATCGCCAATTGCTTTGCCTCTTCTTCTGGCTGTGCATTTAGCGCCGTATAAAAATCTTTTAATGTCGGCAACTGTGTCTGTTCTTGGTAAATTTTTCGGCATACTCGGTCGATGATCGTCTTTTGTTGGGAAGATAGCCCTAAAATCCCCCCCGTGATCAACTCACAAAGTGAAATCAAAAACTGTGTTTTTAAAGCGATCGGGTCTGCATCATCGCCATAGTTACTATTGATATCCATCGGATTGATGCAGGTGTTTGAATTACCAGCCAATCGAACCATTTGACCATCAAATTGCGAGCAAATATGCTGATATTCTGATTCAGGATCAATGACGATCACTTCGTCTTTGGCGTTTCTCAGTAAAACATTGACGATTTCCCGTTTGACAGAGAAACTCTTACCTGATCCTGGTGTGCCCAAGACAAACCCATTGGGCGCCATTAGTTTTTTCCGATCAAGAATCGTCAGATTTTTTGTCACAGAATTGATCCCATAATAATTGCCATTCTCATGAAGCATTTCAGAAATCGAAAATGGCATCAACGCCGAAACCGCAGAAGTTGCCAATAAGCGATTTAAAGGAACATGATTCTTTCCTATTGGTAATATTGTATTTAAAGCAAATTTTTGTAAATACGCTAGTTCAATGATCGTGCAACCAAATCTTCGCCCTACCGACTTGATTTTACTCGCGATTTTATTTAAGTTATCCTGATTCTCTGCGGAGAAATTGATCAACACAGTTACTTCAAATAGTTTCTGGCTTTTACTTTGTAATGAATCTAAAAGCTCTTTTGCTTCATCCAGGGAATAAGTCAGGTCATAGGGTAGCATGTCATAATCGTACCCACTATTTAAGGCTTTTCGCTGTTCATCCACTTTTTGCTGATCCATGTAAGCCATTTTAGTCTTTACTAAGTCGAAACTGCTTGCCATCGGTATCGGCCTGCAACTAACCGTAAGAGTGATTTCTTCATCGATCTCCATAAGACCTGTTAAGCATTCATCAGATAGTTCGGCAGGGTAACCATTCAAATAGAGGGTCTGATTTAGTTTGTCATCGATCTTGATCAGGCGCTTATCTAATTTGAGATCGACTTGTTTCGGTAGTAATGTATGATTCTCATTATTTATGATTTGACCGATCAATTCTTTACGTTCTTCCCCTTTTAAAATATGGATGGTCGAACCAATTTTTCGAGCGAATAGATCCAATTGATCGGCAATCAAGAATAACTCTCTTTCCGCAAATTCCTGATTCTCATGTTTTTGAGTAAACGTAATAAAAATTTTCTTTTCAAACGCATTCTTCTTTTCGTTGATTTTCGCTGTTAGATAGTCATTCATTTCTTGGCGGTACTTATCATCATATTGTTCATTTTTTTCTTTAAACAGCACATGAGTCAATTCTTCGACTGTTTTTTTCTTTTTTACTAACGTGACTTTGTAATCAATGGAAGCTTCCAAAGAATTTAGGAACTCACAATATTTAATGAATATCTGCATACGTTGTTCTTCGGAACAAAGTTGATAACTGATATCGTCAATATGGATCGTTATTGAGTATTCATTCTCAGTAATTAAACAAATACCGTTATCATAGATTTCTTCATAAAGTAAAAAAGATTTTTTTTCTTCTTGCATATTTTTTTTATTCTTGTTTTGCCTGAAGTTCACCTTCATGAAATTGGGACGTATCAGATTCTTCATAAACAACTACTCCTTGATCAAAATGGTAAATAAAATAGTATTTCAAATAGCGTTCAAAAGGCAGTCCCTCTTTTTTTAGCCACCCAAAAGCGACGATTGGCATTGAAACGAGAATCATCAGCCAACTGATCACGTCCATGGAGTAACCAAAAAAGCGCACAAACACAAAACTGATCACGATGTTAGTCAACACCGCCACAGACAGAAAGCCTAATTGTCGTACGCTCATACCTGCTACGATCCGTTCTTTATATTCACGTACATCTTTATGGACTTTGACTTCAATTGCCATTGCTTTTATTCCTTTCTATGAGGCGGATACAATCATTTTCGCCCATCCTTTTGTCTTATTTATTGCAAACATCAAAGCAATCATGTAAATCGTCAAACCAAAAATCAGCGACCACATGCCACTCCTATGACTATTTAAGAAATTCACAAAAATCAAAGGATAAATGGTCAATACTAATGCGATCATTACAGCATGTAAGGAGGAAGCTGCAAAATTCTTGAAAAATCCTTTTGCCATCGATGAAAACTCTTGATGGGGTAATGCCGCCATCGAAATAGGAGCAATCGCACTGAATATATATAATTCAAAAAATCTTATATAGACGATGACATTGATAAAAACTCCTACCACTAAAGAAACTAAAAATAGAACAACAAAAATCATTAATACGACCATTACTTCCCACCACGAAAGATTGCTTACTGCTGAATTGACTACATTGCGATAAGAACTTAAAAAATCATCTCTATTTAGGGCCATTATTTGCCCTGCTAACATTGCCCCTAATGCGACAATGGCATCGAGAATCACTTGGATTCTTAAGATGACAATATAACAAATAATAAATTTTACAAATGCTTTCATGATCATTTCAAATCCCAAAGTTGGAGCACCACCTGCATTCTCTACTTTTAAAGAAATTTTTTGAAATTCAAATAAGATGAATATCGCTAGTATTGAAAATGCAACTGGAGCTATGATCGTTTGTTGGATGATTCCTGCTACTCGATAGGCATCTGCCATATAATCTTGCAAACCACGGCTTAAGGTTTCTGCAATATTGTCCCCATTCAAATATTCCATCATTCGATCAAATAGCATCATTATCGCTGAGCGCACTGATTAACCTTCTTTCTATAAAAAATTTTCTACCTACTTAAAAGTGAGCCGACATCAAATGCGGTCACGAACCAAACTGCGGCAACTAAAATCAATGCACCGCCGACGACTTGCCAGATCCCTTGTTGTAGTTGCGGGCCATTTTTATCTTTTAACGCACCAGCTAAGATCACGGTTCCCCAAATGATCCATAATCCTCCGCCAACCATCGTAAATCTTGAAATCAAATTAAATACATCCTGTAATAATTGTTGATTATTGTTCATTTCTATCCATTCTCCTCTTCGTTTTTCGGTGATTGATTTCGTTCGTACCAATTCTCTGGAGTCACATCTCCGAGTTTTTTATAATTTTTATGTTTGGTAATATCATATTTTTCTGATATAAACGGAACTATTCCACGAATCTTCAAAATCGCTTTTGTTCCACTTAGGTTCGCCACTTCATCTACATCCAATAAATTTCGACCCATTTTTTGATAGTTCTCACTGTAGTTCCCATTACTACCTTTGGTGATACTGATGTTCTTGTGCTGGATCGTTTTCTTCCCTAGTAATTTGGAGATATACTCATGCGTACTTAACTCCATTCCACCTAAATACAGAAAAACGTCACTGGTCCCGATGATTGTTTCCCAAGTATCTTTATATAAATTTTTAAGCTGACTGATGTTTTGTAAGATCACATTGACCGATATCTCGCGACTTCGAATCACTGAAATCACTTTTTCAAAGTCTGGAATCTGTCCAATATTGGCAAATTCATCTAAGACACATCGCACATGATGTGGTAGACGACCTTTGTAGACATTGTCTGCTTTGTACACTAAACTATCGAATAATTGTTGGTACAACATACTTGCTAAGAAATTGAAACTTGTATCTGTATCTGATAACAAAATATAGATGATCGTTTTCTTGTCCCCAACAGTGTCTAATGCTAAAGTATCTTTACTCACGATTTTTTTGATATTCGGAATATCAAAAGGCGATAATCGTACTCCCAAGCTGACTAAAATACTTTTTGCGGTGCGATCCCCTGCTAATTTGAAAATTTTATATTGCGCGACTGCAAAGTTTGCAGGATCTTTTTCTTCAAGTTCATTGAAAATCACATCCAGTGGGGAAACATAATCTGGCACATCCTCTGGACAGTTTGCTAAGCGGACCATTTCAACGACATTCGTCAATGTTTGATCTTCCTCATCAACTTCTTGCAAAAGATAACTGAATGTGGCCATCAATAAGGCCGTTTCAGCTTTTTCCCAAAAATCATCGCCACCCTTTTTTTCAGGATCTGAAGTATTCTTGATCAAGTTGTTGACGACTTTTAAAATATCGTCTTCGGTCCGGATGTAAGTAAAAGGATTATAATAATCTGTATTTTCCCGCGTGATCAAGTCAAAAACCTTGATTTCATAACCTGCTTCTTTAAACATCGTTGCTGTTTCACTTAACAAGAGTCCTTTAGAATCACTGACGACATAAGAGGAATGCAGTTGCATCAAATTAGGTTTCACATAGAATCTTGTTTTACCTGACCCGGCTCCTCCTACTACGATCACATTCTTATTCCGATTAAAGTTATTAGATTTAGTGATCTTCATACGACCAGACATAGACAGCGATTCACTTTTTGTGAGAATGATATTGTTGTCTTTTTTTTTATCCATCATCGGCTTGATGTCTTTTTTGTTGCCCCATCTGGCACTTCCATATTCAAACTCTGTATGTTTCGGCATACCTGAGTGATACAAGATACCAAGAGCAAGCCCCCCCACGATTGTCAATGTACCAATGATACTTGCTAAACTATAACTAAAGTCAAACTCAAAGCGACTGACTTCTAGTCCAAATTGATCGATTGTGCGAACCAAGACTTGTGCGATATCTTCTGTCTGTTGTCGGAAATTCTCGTAAATCAGGATGGTCCGATTTGCCGTATACGCGAATACAAGAAATAAAAATAGTAAAAGTAATTTATAATACCAAGTCTTTGAGTTTTTCAACTTGCCCTCCTAAACGACATAAGTGATCTTTGTTATTATCTAAAATCCGTAACGAGCAAGTCTGAAACGATGTCCATCGTTCGGTCAATATCTGCTTTTTCTGGTAGATAAAACATTTTGGTTTTATCACCAACTTGATACGGAAATGGTAGTATATTTGTCACTAATATATCTACGTCAAGTGGATTTTCAATGGTTTCCAATTGTTCCTGGTACATGATGCTTGCTCTGGTGTGTAGATATCTTTCAATAATTTCATTTAAAGCAAAATCCGTTAAAAATCCTCGTTTCAATGCAACAACAACTGTACTTAAAACTTCACATGCCTTGTTCGTATATAAGAAAAGTAATAAGTCAGAAGTAAATGATGAAGCACACCTTTTTTGCAGGAAATTCTTTTGGATCGCTTTATTTCTTTTGATGACTGTATTCATTTCTTTATATAGTCGCCGGTTGATTGAATCAATCAGTATCGCCGATTCTTCATCGTTATATGAAAAATCAATTTCAAGTTCCTGTTTGATTTTCTCTTGAAATAAAAAGCAATTGACAATTGAATACAGTTGCTCATTATCAACTTGGATCCGATTCCCCAGAACACTCTTGAGATCTAAAACCAAATGTTTGACTGTCTCAGAAAAACCAAAGTATTCTGCAAATCCTTTATTGTGTTTTTCAATCTCTGTGTAATAACATTCATGTAAATGGATCATACAAGCTATAAAACAACATTCTTCAAAAATGACTTCTTTAGAGTAGGTCTTGAAACAATCTAATTGAATAAATTCAACGAATAATTGATTCGTTAAGGGATTGTTTCTAAACCAATCTAACAATCGCGACTGGATATATAATTTGTCTTTTCCAAACCGGATAAAAGTTAAAGCAAGTATTTTCTTTGTGATTGATTGGGAAACATCCGAACATAACGCCAAAACGATTTTGGTTATTTCTTCCATTTCATTTTTATAGGGGCAATAATCTTCGATTTCTAGATATGCTGATTTAATGTAAAGATCAATAAACAGTTTTCTGATTCTGATTTCTTTCCCTATAAATTCAACCGGTGAAAGTTTTAAATTCAAACCATATTGATGGCAGATTTTCTTTAGCTTTCGCATTTTTTGGATCACTGTTTTCTCACAGTAGTGTAATTCCCAGCTCCAATCGATCACCTGCTTCAGTTCACCTGTAAGGATACTTGTTGTCACTTTTACTAAGTCTTCATTCATGTAATAAGATTTTTTTTTCTCGAATAACTTAAAATGGTTCAATACAAACATGCTGACCCCTTTATAGGAAGTCAATATTTCAATTGTGTCGGAAAATTCATCTTGAATCGTTTTTAAATCATTGGTAATCGTTCTTCTAGTTACTTTGAGACTTTTTGCAAGATATTGAACGGTCACATTTTTTCTTCTCTCTAAAGTATTCAAGATAAATACGACACGTTTTTTGTAATCATTCGATATTAATCGTTCAAGAATCTCTTCCACTTACCTTCCCCCTTTCACATAACAACTTCACTATAAACAATATGTTTTTTTATTTCGAGGTATTGTATTTCCCGACTTAGAGAAAAAAATTTCTTTAGAAGACGAAGTTTTTTTAAAGTTTTTTTATAGATCTTAGATTTGAGAGATAACAAGAAAAAAGAGGCTATACAAATTGTATAGCCTCTCTAAGGCGTAATTAATAACGATATACCACTGTTTTTATTTATCTACAATAAATGGCCCTCTGATGTTTTTAAGCTTTCTACAAAAAAGTTATTCTATTAGAATCCTAAAATAATCCAAAAGGCTAAAAGACTTTTAAAAGTTATTTAATTCTAAATAAACTAGCTGCACTATCTGGCGCCCAAGATGGATCACCATAATTAAAATGAGTCACTAATGTTGTATACAGTTTCCCCTCATGGAAGATGATTTCATCTTTTGTGTACAACACAGGATTAGTTAAACTTCCTAATTCAAATTGACGATGTTCACTTGGTGGCGCAATTTCATTTGTTTTTGTTGAAATCACTAAACGGTTGCTGTCCTCTGATCGAATAGAATCATTACTCACTGCTCTGATTGTATACGTATACTGAGTCCCAGCATTCAATCCAGTATCTAGATAAGTTGTATTTGCAGTTTGACCAACTAATTGGCCATCTCTATAGATTTCATATGTTTTGATTCCTGCAGAGTGGCTAGAAGGATTCCACATCAATGAGATTGAGTTCACTGTTTCTCCCATTGAATGTAAGTTACCTGGTCTTGTTGGCACTTCTACTTCGTTATCTGCTAACGTTGTTACCTGAAGCGCATCACTTTTTTCAGATACTTGTCCGGTAAACGATACTGCTTCGATTTCGTACTTGTACGTGGTATTTGCTGTTAATTGATTATCTTGATAGTTGTTCGCAGAAGTTGTAGTAATCAGTTGACCATCACGATACACATTGTATTTTTCAGCAGCAGCTTGTGCATCCCAAGAAAGTGAGACTGACTGTTTTGTCGTATTCACTGCTCTGACATTTGTTGGTTTATTTGGTACGACTGGTATTGCTCCATTACTCTTGATATTCGCATCAATCACATTGTAAAAGGCATTCGCAGTATCACTAATATCCCAAATTGCTAAAATAACGTGATACCCCATTCGGTCTTCTGGAATATTGACTGTGTGCGTTGCGCTAATATTCGCAGAAGATTGTCCGCCACCATCGATTTCCGATAATAGTTCTAGATCTTCTCTCGCAAGTGGTTTGTTTTGATCCCAACCATTTTTCGTGATGTAGTAATGATATTTCGCAGTCCGGTGATTTGCCGTAAAATGCCAAGTGAAATTATTAGGACCAGTACTGATATCTTGCTTTGTCCATAAAGTTGCTGTTTGTTGATCTAACTGAAAACCTAATGCGCCATTTGCAGAAGCAATTCGTCCATCCGCTGGTCCTGCTGCTGGGAAGCCTTTCAATGCTTCTAAAGATTGTGGCTCATTGATCACTGCCCCATACTTCTGAAATGCTGCAGTCCAGTTGGTGCGAGCATCTAATGACCCTTGGTATCCTCGACTAATTGGCTCCCTTACATACCCATGTGCAGAAACATCTTTTGTAGCACCAAAAATTATTCCTCCTAGACTTAAAACCAATACCACACTACCCAATAATCTTTTTTTCATATCATACCTTCCTTCCAATATTTTTTTGTTACATTATTTTTATAACATAATAACTTATTTAAAAATAGCGACCTTATATTGTTCAATTAATCACAATATAGTGTATTATATACAAATAAACACTTATATATAAATATTTATATCTTGTGAAAAACAAAACTATTATTCAGTTATTGTTCATTTAAACCAAGAGATGATAAACAGATTTGGCAAATAACTTCGATTCATTGTATCTGATTATGTTATTTAGTCAATCGGTTGTCAAAATTTGTACGTATTTACGATGACTTTATTAAAATACGATCCCAACCTCGTCCATGAATCCTTATCTGAGATATGCTTAAAATAAAATAAATCTTTATCTTCGTATCCATGGGTATCCGAAATAACGATATCAGCATGATGATACGATTCTACGATTTTTATTCGTTTATTATTGTAGTAATGTGTAATAACATTTTCGACTATATTTTTAGATTCTGGAAGGTTAAAAAATTCCACATAAACTTTATGTTCAGATTTAAGACTGTTGGAGGCCAAGCTTCCTAAGATGACTTGCACAAAACTATTTTTGATGTGATTGTAAGAAGGCTCATTTTGGTAAGATTTTAAGTTTTTATCGATGCAACGCTCTATATAGGACCCATAACGATTTGTTGGTAGTGCATCATGGTATATAGGCATAAATTTATATAATTCCAAATGATGGATAGTGACTAATTTGTTTGTTAAATAATAGAGTAATTGATAAAAAATCGTTTCTGGTATATGAAAGTAATCAATCATGCACATAAGTAATTTTTTACATTTAGTGACGATCGAATTCTTCTTTAGCTCCCCTAGCTTTCTCCCCAGTTCTTCTTTTTCTTCTTTCTTATTTAAATCTTGTGCAAAATAGTTGGATAGAAAGGCGAAATGGATACATTCATTTCGTGAATTTGTTCCATCTATCATCTTTTTGACAGTCAGCTTTTCTAAACACGCATCCATCTCCTCCTTATAGACTGTTTCTCCTAGCTCTACGAGTTCTGAGGGTAGATCATGGATTTGGTACCCGTTTTTCAATGATATCAAACAGACCGCTAATAAATAGTTGATACGCTTTTTCCCAAGCGGAGATAAATTTTCGTAATGATCAAAGTTGATTGACAACCGGAAATCGATCACTTCTTCTTGAGTAATCGTTTTGAACAGCCAATAGTTTCCTTTTGAAATGACAGCAATCCCCAGATAATGCAACATACGTATAGTAGATTCACTACCTGTTAATTCAATCAATGTTTCATTGATCTTCATCAATCGAATATCGATTTTTAATAATTGAAACAATTCTTTCAACTTTCCTAAAAGTTTGTATACATGTGACTCACTATAGATTAGATATTTTGCAATATCTGAAACACTGAATTTCCTTTTTTCCAACACATATAACAATGTCTGATATAAATTTGATTCTGCAAAATATCTTTCTTGAAAAATATTGATCAATTCGAGATATTCCGTATCGGTTAGTTGTGGCATACAACGCAATTCATCTTTATCTAGAATCAAAGAGGTGTGCGTTTTTTTTGAGAATCCGATTTCTTCATATTCTCTCATCAAATTTTGAAGTATCTTTCTTGCTTGTCTTTTTGTTAGATCCATTTCATCTTCCAGCTTTTTTATTGAGACTGCTCCATGTTTCATTTCTTTTAATACCTTCATTTGTAAAAATTGTGTTTTTGTAATGAATAATAATATTAATTTATCTGGCAGCATATTTATTTTCTCCTCAATCTATAGTTGAAATGTAAAATTCAAATAGTATAACATCACCTCAATCTTTCCTTGTCATTTTTAAATAGCAAAAATATTCTTACTATTCAGAAAATAAAAGATACTTGTTGATTTATAGTAATTATTTGACATGAGAACGGTGTAAACCTTCGTTCGCTTTTAAGCGATAACCTAAAATAACTATTATAAAAAAACAAGTACAATTTAATATTAGAATATTTCTGCATAAAATTCCAATAATTATATTCTTGAATTTATTTTATTCCAATAAATTTAAGAGAAATTTATTGATTTATTTGCATGCGATACCTAGCAAAAAAACTGAAGAACCAACGAGTTGCCTCGTTTGATCCTCCAGTTGCTTGACAAATATTGCTTAAAATCATTTCAGTTGGTGCCTATGATTTATTGCGATGATTCGTTTGACTATCCTACATTATGTATCAATCATACATGGTGGAAGTGTTAAAAGATCAAGCAGGATAGTCAGTTATTTCGTTGATTTAGCCATACATCTTTCTCTTATCCGAATGGCACACTTGAGTGATGTAACTGAATTTTTAAGTCGCCATCCTCATCCATGATATAACCAAATGTGTATTCAACTTTGACTTCTTCGTTGGTTTCCCCAGAAGTAAAATAATAGACACCTGAAGAAATCGCTGTATCACCGTTCAAGATCGTATCATGATTATCAAAGCGGATATCTGTCCAAGGCTCTAAGGCAAATCCACCATCTTCTGCGATGTCCCCACCAACAAAATAAGATAGTGCTTCATCTTTTGTACCACGAAATGGCACTTCCGCAGCTTTCGTTGGTTTGAAGAGTACTTGACCATCATCGTAAGCATACAGGGTTTCCAGTGTCTCAAGCGCTTTTTCTTCGGCTTTTTCGTCACTTTCCAAGCTAGCTTCACCAATCGCAATAATATTCTCTGCCCATTCTTGTTGTGCTTCTTCTACATCCGAAAGGGTAATGACCGGTGTTTCCTTCTGTGACTCATTTGTTGTACTAGTTGTATCTTCTCCTTGGGCAGATGTAGCGCATCCAGCCATTGTTAAAACTAAAGTTGATAAAAGTAATGTTTTTTTAATCATATAATTCCTCCTCTATAATTAAATTCTAACAGAAAACTCTTTTATTTAAAACTAAAAATATAACATACTTAAAATAAAATAAATAAATTAAACGTGTTATAATTTCCTGATTCTAATATACTTATTTTATAAAAACATCATAATAAAATAACTGATTTATTTTATCATCCTAATAATGTTTTATTATTTATTTCGTCGAAATAATTCTCGTTTGTATCATTCAGCAAATTTGCTTGTAATGTTATAAACAATTATTTATTCTTTTACTCTCATTTGTTTTTCTCAATATTTGTTTTTTACAAAAAAAGTGGGATTTTCCTCCGCTCACATATTCAAAAATCGAATAAATGGCAAGAATAAAAGTAACTAATTCAGAAATAAGGCACCATCCACAAAAATTGGACGAACAATTTTCGTGGATGGTGCCTTATTGATCGAGGCTAAACACTTCTGTCATGACCTCTTCTTTCTTATTTTAAGTGTTTGTTTGCAGGATTTTTCATTCGCATTTTGCCATCCTGGCACATATCCAGTAAAGGACATACTTCACAGCGGGGACTTCTAGCAGTACAGTGATACCGTCCAAAGAAAATCAATGTATGATGCGTTTTTACCCATAGATCTTCTGGTACCTTTTTCATCAATGTTTGTTCAACCTCTTGTACTGAAGCATCCAATTTGCAGATCCTCAATCGTTTTGTCACACGTTCTACGTGAGTATCGACTGCTATAGCTGGTACTCCAAACGCATCTCCAAGCACGACATTCGCTGTTTTTCTACCTACACCAGGTAGTGAAACAAGCTCTTCTCTTGTTTGAGGAACCTGTCCTCCAAACTGATCAAGCAGCTGTTGCGCACATGCTTTGATGTTTTTGGCTTTATTTCGATACAATCCAATTGTTTTTATCTTAGGAATAATCTCTTCTAGTGGGGCTTTAGCTAACGCCTCAGGAGTTGGAAAAGCTTCAAATAGAGCAGGTGTTGCCTTGTTGACCGAAACATCTGTCGCTTGTGCGCTTAAAATGACTGCAATCAATAATTCATAAGGATTTTTATGTTGTAATTCTCCATGCGCTTCTGGAAACATCTCATACATTTTCTCAAAAGCTTCCATTGTACGTTGTTTACCTAACATATTACTCCCATTCTTCCAGCCAATTCTTTAATGATACTTTTGGCAGCTCTTCTTGTTGGGCTGGCTGATCGATTTCTTTTTGAAGCAGTTGCTGCTTTCTGCGTTTTTGATCTTCTTCTACTTGCTGTTTGGTTTTTAAATTTTTCCGTTCCCAAGATAATAAGATACGGTCGATATAATTGAAACTATACGCTTGGTTCAATACAGCCTCCCGTAAAGCTAGTTTCAAAATCTCAGGATGATAATGATCCTCTTCCAACCACTGTCCGATCCGTTGGAATTCAATAGAGGATAAGGGACGTCCAAACTCTTGTTCAAATAATTGATAGACTGAACGTGTCGTTTTTTCTTGGACTTCTTCTTCTTGCTTTAGAGAGTCTTTTTCTAATAATCTTTCTAAATGCACATACGTTGGTGTCAAATCATAGCGATCCGCTTTACGTCCATCAATAAGTGTCGTTTCGATCGCTATGAAATGACCACTGACCAATCGATTCAAAATTTGAAAAACTTTTTCTTGCTTGACACCCATATTCTGGGAAATATTCATCAGATCCGGGAATGAATCACCTTCTGATTGTGCCATATGCAACTGTAATATAAATAAAAATTCATCTGCTTGTAGGCCGATACGATGATAATTTTTAAGCAAAAGATTGGAAACGATCGTTTGACCAGCTTTTAAATAGTTTTCTAAATTCAACATTATTATCCCTCTCTTTAAAATTAGTATACGTAAAAACAAGATTTGAAGCAAGAAAGGATTATTTGAATTTTTTTAAAATGTTTTAGTGATTTTTATATTGCTTTTCACTTTTCGGAATATATGTACATCAGAAGAAAATGCTGCTTGTACTAGGATATGCTCTCCTCTATAAAAAGGTCTCATATCTTTACAAGCAGCTTAGAGAATGACGCGCACGATCGATAGAACGTTTATTATTGTACCTCGTCATCCGTTCGTAGCTCGTATGGTTGTCCTTCATACGTATACTCTGTATTCAATGTTCCATCATTTTCATCGGTATAGATCCGTCGACTAAATGGGAATTGATGATCCTCACCATCTTTTGTTTCATCACCAGATAAAACGAATTCTTCTGCTTGGGTTTCGTTTAATTGATTGATCACTTCTTCTGCTAAAGAATCAATATCGATCGTTTCACTGCCTGTCACCTTTTTGTAATCTTCAATAAAATTATCCTGCTGTACAAAATATTCTTTTTCCATAATGATCCTCCTCTAGTCCAACTCACTACATCTGCTTTGTTGGAAATTAATTACATCTATTATTTTGACAAAAAAAACAAAGGAAAACAACTAATTGCAACTGGTGAAGTCTGCAACAAACCATTCCTGTCTCGTGAGAAATAAAACAAAAAGTGTCAATAAACAATTTTGACCTTTAAATAGCCGGTTGAGTTCCAAAAAAAGAACCGTCTGGAAACAATATTGCTTCCAGATGGTTCTTCTATGACACTTTGACAAATTATTGAGCTGTCTCGATTTCTCCTAGAGCTGCTTGTGCAAGAAGATTCAAGTAGTTCCAAGGACGGTCAAAATGAGGTTGGAAGAAGAAGTCAGAAAGAGCTAAGTCTTCTACAGTCATTTTATTTTGAACCGCTAATGACATCGTATTAGCAGATTGAGTGATGTCGTATTTAGACATGAATTGTGCACCTACGATACGATTTGTTCCTTTTTCATATACTAGTTCCATCATGACTTTTTCAGTCGTTGGCATGAATTCTGGACGATAGTTATCTTCGAATAGTGTTGCTTGGACATCCAAGTTATTCATTGGGGCACTTTCTGTTGTCACACCTGTTGAACCGATTGTCCAACCGAATAAGTACAAACCAGAAGTTCCTTGTGTTCCACGGTAAGCCATTTTTTGCTCTGTTAAATTGTTTCCTACTAACAATCCTTGACGGACCGCATTTGTTGCTAAAGGAATGTAGTTTTGCGTACCACTTGGGTTATAATTGACAACTGCTGAATCGCCCGCTGCAAAAATATCTGGATTGCTTGTTTGCATGTACTCATTTACTTTGATTGCGCCATTTGGCAATGTTTCTACTTTACCTTCTACTAATTTTGTATTTGGTCTGAAACCAACACACAAAATAACCATATCCGCATCAAATGTTTGGCTAGCTGTAGTTACTTGTTTTACTTTACCATTCTCATCTGGAATGAACTCAGAAACGTTTTCACCTAAAGCTAAAGTAACTCCACGATCAACCAATTCTTTTTCTAACACATCCGTAAATGGTTTATCAAGATATTTGTTCAAGATACGATCTAAACCATCGATCAATGTCACTTCTTTGCCAGACTCGACAAACGCTTCGACTAATTCGATCCCAATATAACCACCACCAACGATCACTACTTTCTTCGCTTCTTCTGCTTTAGCAATGATTTCGTTTGCTTGGTTATAGTTTTTACATAAAAGAATATTTTCAGATTCGATCCCTTTGATTGGCGGGATGATTGGCCATGAACCAGTAGTCATTACTAATTTGTCATAAGAAACTGTTTCAGTTTCGCCAGTTTTTAAATCTTTCGCTGTGACTTGTTTGTTTTCTGTGTCAACATCAGTGACATCATGTTCCATTTTCACTTTCGCACCTAACGAAGCTAACTCTTCAGGGTTTGAATAGAACAAGCCTGCTGGGTCTTTCACGACGCCTCCAACATACAATGCGATCCCACAAGATAAAAATGAAACATTGTCGTTACGTTCATAAACTGTAACATCTGCTTCTGGGTTGTTTTTTAAGATGCTTTTTACTGCTGCTGTTCCTGCATGGGTACAGCCGATTACTACTACTTTCATGTGTGTCCCTCCGATAAACGATTTGTCCTTTGACAATTTTTACTATAGCAAAATTAAAACGTATCCAACAGTTTTATGCTTGTGAATTCACAAGGTCTTACTTATCATATTTTGCGCATTTTCGATTTGAAACACTGATAAATAAACGTTCTTTTTGTGAATTTTTAAACTAACACCTCTACGCTTGTGAATGAATACGAAATCGCATAAAAAATTGCATAAATATTTTCACCTTTCTTAAAATTGTTAGTGTGTTTTCCTCTTAGTTTCACAGGAGTAGGTATTCCATGTTTTTCTACACGTCACAAATGAAAGACAAAAAAAACATCAACAAAGTCATTTGACCTTATCGATGTTTCAGATGTTCGCACGATTTATTTTTTGCAATTCGGACATAGCCCATATAATTCTAAACGATGATCATGGATTTCAAAATCAGTTAAGCGCCCCGCCGCCATTTCAATATCTTCTAGCCCAGGATAATGAAAATCGACGATCGTCTCGCAATTTTGGCAAATCACATGATAATGTCTTTGTGAACTAAAATCAAATCGGCTTGATGCATCACCATATTTCATTTCTTGAACAAACCCGATCGATGTGAACAATCGTAAATTATTGTAAACTGTAGCAACACTCATATTAGGAAAGCGATGCTCAAGCGCCTTGTAGATTTCATCTGCCGTTGGATGTGAACGATGCTCAATCAGATACTCTAAAACTGCGTATCTTTGCGGCGTAATCCGAATATTTTCTTTTTTCAGCTGCTCGATCGCCGCTTCTACTTTTTTATTTTCCATATAAACAAAACCCCACCTTATTGTTCTTTTATTATCATACTATTTTTATTTTTTTAAATCTACATATTATGGAAAGAAAAAGAAAAGAATTTTATAATTTTGCCTATTTTATACAAAAAAAGTGTAAAATAACGGATGTTTCACCATTATTTCACACTTTTTATTCAGATTTTCACGTAGACTTACATATCCTGATACAAAGGAGTAGACAAATAACGTTCTCCATTATCAGGAATAATCGCAAGAACTTTTTTTCCAGCCCCTAGTTCTTTAGCTACATTAAGCGCAGCTTCAACTGCGGCTCCTCCTGAAACACCAACTAAGATTCCTTCTTCTTGCCCCATACGGCGAGCTGTGATCATTGCTTGCTCACTAGATACTGATAAGACTTGATCATAGACATTCGTATCTAACGTATCCGGGACAAAACCTGTTCCGATACCTTGGATTTTGTGTGGCCCAGGTTCTTTGCCTTCTAAAACGGCAGATTCGGCTGGTTCAACTCCAACGATCTTAAGCGCTGGATTGATCCGTTTTAATTCGTGTCCCGCACCGGTGATTGTTCCACCAGTACCGATTCCTGCGACAAACGCATCCAACCCATTCACACCAAACGCCGCTTGGATTTCTGGCCCAGTCGTTTTTTCATGAACTAATGGATTAGCAGGGTTTTCAAATTGCAGAGGTAAGAAATAGCCATTTTCTTCCGCTAGACGTTTTGCTTCTTTGATTGAACCACTGATGCCTTCTGTCCCTGGAGTCAAAATTAGTTCTGCTCCGTAACCCTTCATCAATAAGCGACGCTCGATACTCATCGTTTCAGGCATGACAAGTTTCACATGATATCCTTTTGCTACACCGACCATCGCTAAACCAATACCAGTGTTTCCTGAAGTAGGTTCAATGATTGTATCACCCGGTTTCAATAGCCCATCATGTTCTGCTTTTTCAATCATATTCAAGGCAATACGGTCTTTCACGCTTCCACCTGGATTGAAGAATTCCAACTTAACAAAAACATCCGCAGCTCCTTCTGGAACCATTTTATTTAATCGAACGATAGGTGTTTTACCGATCAATTCTGTGATCGATTGATAAATCTGTGTCATGTTTTTTCCCCCTTCATTTGCTTCTCTATTAATCATAATACAAAAAAGGTACTTCTGCGAGTGATTCTTACTGGAGAAGTAAAAAAAAGAGACACATCTTTTGATATGCCTCTTTTTTAAGTTGATATAAAGTTAGACATTGATTTCTTGTCCAACCAATAATGAATAATTTGACATCGTCATGCCATTTTTTGCCATCAGATCATCGACGGACATACCGAATTTTTGAGCAATATCCCAAAGTGTATCGCCAGAGACGACAGTATAAGTTTGGTTACTACTTGTCGTAGTCGTTGTAGAGGTTGTCGTACTAGTCGTTGTGGTACTTGTCGTACTAGTTGTTGTTGAACCAGTTGATGGTGTATCAAAGCGAGTCAGATTATATGTGCTGATCAATTCATTTAATTTGTATGCGTAATTAGGATCTGTTGCATAACGTCCAGTTAAATAAGCTGTTGCATCATAGTAGCTGGTAGTATTACTTTTCCATACACCTGAATAATGATAATCGCCTGTCGAAAAACTAGTAGAACGTAAAACATTCGCATGATCTTGGAATGACTCCCAATAAGATGAATAGCGACGGAAAGGTTCGTTCATCGTTACCCATTGACCATTCAAATATTCTTGCGTATTCATATATACCACAGATTGACCTGCGCTACCTTTGACTCCAAATAAGTTGTAATATGGTGCACTTGATAATCCAGATGTACCATACGCACTTTCAAGTAATGCTTGTGCAATCATGACAGACGCATATAAATCATTGCTTGCTGCAACTTCAGAAGCAGCCCATCCGATTTGATTGATAAATGCTTGCGGATCGGCAGAAGATGCGACATCTAACTCATCCGCACGTACAGTTTGTGGTGTTGCTGTGACCAACATTGGCCCAACTAATAGGCTTGTCCCCACTAAAGGTGCAATGGCTTTTTTTTTGATGGTCATTTTCCTTTTGGGCCTATGGTGTCGAGCGCTACGGGTTCTCAGCTCTTGCATTCAAATTCCTCCTCAAATGAAACAGTAAATAAAACTTCCTCTTAAACGAAACTTAATCATTTAAATTATACGTTTTATTTTATTGAAACTCAAACGAATCTTCAATCATTTACTTTTTGTAATCTTCACGTAATCAAAAAGTAACACAAAAGTAACGACAATTATCCCTTTTTACTAATTTGTACCTAAAAAAATAGAAAATTGGAGGCTTGGAAAAAATCTCCAAGCACTCCAATCGAACTGCTTTCAGTATTTGTCTATAATTGATTGAAGACGTTGACTACATTATCTACTGTAAAACCAAATTCTTCAAGTATTTTGTTTCCAGGAGCAGATGCGCCAAAGTGATCAATTGTGATCGTTTGACCTTCGATACCCACATAACGTTCCCAACCGAATGGTGAAGCTGCTTCAATCGCAACACGCTTCGTCACTGCTTTTGGCAAGACGCTTTCTTGATATTCCGCGGATTGTTGTTCAAATAAATCAAAACTTGGCATAGAAACCACTGAAACATCTTTTCCTTGTTCCGCCAATACTTTTTGCGCTTTAACAGCTAGATCCACTTCTGAACCTGTCGCGATCAAGATTCCTTCTGGTTGTTCCCCTTTAGCTGGAGACAAGACATAGGCACCTTTTTTAACCATATCATCCGCCACTTCTTTCGTTGTTGGAAGAACTGGTAGATTTTGACGACTCAAGACTAAGATCGTTGGTGTATCTGTAGATTCCATCGCTACTTTCCATGCCGCACGAGTTTCGTTCCCGTCCGCCGGACGTAAGACATGGACACCTGGCATACTTCTAACCGAAGCCAATTGTTCCACTGGCTCATGCGTCGGGCCATCTTCACCAACTGCCACAGAGTCATGGGTCAAGACATAAATGACTGGCGTGTTTTGGATCGCTGCTAAACGCACAGCTGGTCGCAAGTAATCCACAAAGACAAAGAATGTTCCCCCATAGATCCGGGTACCGCCATGCAATTGGATCCCGTTCATCGCTGATGCCATCGCAAACTCACGAACACCAAACCAAATGTTGCGGCCTTCATAGTGTTCAGGCGTGAAGTCTTTGTCTGCTGTGACCATCGTATTGTTTGAACCGGATAGATCGGCAGAACCACCCCAGAAACTTGGGATCGCTTTTGATAATTCTTGGATGACTTCTTTACTTGAAACACGACTCGCTTGGCTTTCACCTTCGTCGTATGTTGGAAGCTCTGCATCCCAATTCTCAGGTAATTTCCCAGCAAAAGCATCTTCGAATTGTTGCGCTAATTCTGGATATGCTGCTTTGTATGCTGCGAACATCTCACGCCAAGCATTTTCAGCTTTTTCGCCTTCTTCAACCATCGTTTGACGGAAGCGTTCCGCCACTTCTTCTGGTACGGTAAAGTCAGGGTATTCCCAACCATAGATCTCTTTGGCTTTTTGAATGCCTTCTAAGCCAAGTGGTGCGCCGTGGACCGCAGAAGTTCCTTGGTTTGGTGCACCAAATCCGATGACCGTTTTCACTTCGATCAATGTCGGTTTGTCTGTTTCGGCTTTCGCTTCTTCAATTGCTTTTGAGATGGCTTCTAAATCATTGCCGTCTTTGACCAAGAGATGTTGCCAACCGTAAGCTTCATAGCGTGCGCCAACATTTTCAGTGAAGGCTTTTGAGGTTGGTCCGTCTAAAGAAATATCGTTTGAATCGTATAAAACGATCAATTTCCCTAATTTCATATGACCAGCCATCGAACTTGCTTCTTGAGACACGCCTTCCATCAAGTCGCCATCGCCACATAACGCATACGTATAATGATCAACGACGTTGAATTGATCTTTGTTATAGGTCGCAGCTAGATGCGCTTCTGCCATTGCCATCCCCACAGCCATCGCGATCCCTTGACCTAAAGGACCAGTCGTTGCTTCGACGCCGTCCGTATGGTTGACCTCAGGGTGTCCCGGTGTTTTTGAATCCCATTGACGGAATTGTTTCAAGTCATCAATCGTCACTTGGTACCCTGCTAAGTGTAACAAGCTGTACAACATCGCTGAACCATGTCCCGCAGATAAGACAAAACGGTCACGGTCTGCCCAGTTTTTAGAAGTTTTCGGATTCACTTTCAAGTGTTTCGTCCAAAGGGCATAAGCCATTGGCGCGGCACCCATTGGTAACCCCGGATGTCCTGAATTTGCTTTTTGTACTGCATCGACACTCAATGTACGGATCGTATTCACACCAAGCTGATCAATTTTATCAAACAATGTAACCCCTCCTGTAATTTAGGTTTTTTTTACCTATATTTCTACTTCTAATTTTATAGTATCTCCTCTAAAAAAGCAACGACTTTTAGTTTTTTTTACTAAAACTTGCTATTTCGGTCGTGGAGGCCTTTTTTCTTCTGGATTTCTTTCAATTTTTCTGGTGTGACATCATTTCCATCGGGATCAACAACTTTCATCCCTTCAATATGATGTCTCATGCCAGAACGAAAGGCTGTCAGATATGCTTCTCGTAATTCCTTTTGCTCTTTGACTTCAGCTGGTGTCAATCCTTCTGCTTTTTTCTTTTTAGCTAACTGATTGATACGTTCGATTTTTTCAGGCGATAACACAACTATTCCTCCTCGCTTTTGCTTCTCCTACATCTTATATAAAAAATGAAAAAAAAACAACTACATCAATAGTCTTTAATGCGAACATTTGTTTGAAATCAAGTATTTTCTATGGTACTATTTAGTTATCAAGTGAAAGAAGGTGTACCTTGTGGCCCGACAAACTGAAACAAGACAAATCGAAGTCTTACGATATATTCACGAACAAGTGACCCAAAAAGGCTATCCACCGACTGTCCGTGAGATCGGAGAAGCTGTTCAGCTTTCTTCAACATCGACAGTCCATGGTCATCTTGCCCGATTAGAGAAAAAAGGCTTTATTCAAAGAGACCCTACGAAACCACGTGCCATCGAATTGACGCAACAAGGATTATCAAAAATCGGGATTCGCCCAACAACGATCCCTGTTCTCGGAGTTGTTACTGCCGGAGAGCCGATACTAGCTGTTGAGGAAGCCTCTGACTTCTTTCCAGTACCACCAAACCTTTCATCAGAAGAAGGTAGTCTGTTCATGTTGACGATCCGAGGAGAAAGTATGATCAATGCTGGTATATTGGATGGCGATAATGTCATTGTCCGCAAACAAGAAACTGCACAAAATGGTGATATCGTTATTGCGATGACTGCAGAAGACGAAGCAACTTGCAAACGGTTCTATAAAGAAAGAGATCATTTCCGTTTGCAACCCGAGAATGATTTACTGGAACCGATCATTTTAGATGAGGTGTCGATCTTAGGTCGAGTCGTTGGTCTGTACCGTAGTCATATTTATTGATAAGAAAAGAAAATTCAGTTATTTATTTACGAGCTTGAGATCATGATCTCAAGCTCGTCTTTTCCTCTTTTAGCAGATATCTTTGTTCTTTTTGAACTTCCCTCTTTACAAACCGAACAAAAGTTCGTATACTAATGATACGAACTTTTGTTCGCATTCTATAAAGAGGTGAAAATCATGAAATCAATGAGACGTTTTGGTTTAGTATTGATCGTTTTGTTTTTAGGTATTATTATTGGTAATTTTGGTCTACGTACAGCGCTGTTGGTTTTTGTTCCTTTGTTTACATTGTGGTTTATGTTGTGGGATGAAAAAAAATACCGTCAATCACAACGTCGTCACTCCCATGAAGACTCCTTCTATCACGAAACCTATTACAGCTCCAGGCACTCGTAAAAGTAAATAAGATCGCTTCTATGAAAAATCCGTCCAAGCAAACGATGATCGCTCGTTTGCTTTTTTTAACGACAAACTGACTACCTACCCTTGCACTCATTTGTTCCATCAATAAATTGAGGCTACTCATCCAACGAACCCCCCTTCCGCAAACGGTTCATCCGTTTGTGGAAGGGGGGTTCTATTCAATATTTTATTTGATTAATACTCCATCAAAGTAATCATGTCGTAGCCTTCGATTTTGTCACGACCATGCAAGTCCATCAACTCGATCAAAAAGGCACAACCAACAACAACTCCGCCAAGTTCTTCGATCAATTCGATTGTTGCTTTGATCGTTCCACCTGTTGCTAATAAGTCATCACAGATCAAGACTCTTTGTCCTGGTTGAATTGCATCTTTGTGCAGCGTCAAGGTATCTGTACCGTATTCAAGTCCGTAAGTGACTTCGATCGTTTCACGAGGTAATTTTCCTTTCTTACGAACAGGAGCAAAGCCCACACCTAATTCATAAGCTACTGGACAACCTACGATAAATCCGCGCGCTTCTGGTCCAACGACCATATCGATACGTTTTTCCTTCGCATAATCAACGATTTGCTTCGTTGCTTCACGATAAGCATCTCCATCAGCCATCAATGGCGAGATATCTCTAAATATAATTCCTTTTGACGGATAGTCAGGAATACTAGCAATATAATTTTTTAAATCCACTTTATTGTTTCCTCCTAGGTTGTTAACCATTTTTTTATTGTGGGAATGTCACTTAATAGTAAGAATTCCTCTGATTTGATTTTTTTCAATCGCTTCTGATAGCGGTCACTTGCAGTCAAAGGATGACTCGCCGGATCTGCGACTTTCTCCAAAACACCATTGTTTATTGTAACAAACTTCAACTCAAAAAACACCTGTATCATAAAAATTAATAATTTTTGTGGGATTTTTAAATAGTTGGCCATTGCACCTAATTTATGTCGGATATCGATCCGTTCTTGCGCATGGATCAATTTGAAGAGTCGTGCATATTGTTCTCTTGTTCCTACACCGTTCAAGTATGCTTCATCAACAGAAATACCTAAGAAGTAAACTCGACTAAATGCCCCAAAAGATAAGATCTCTTTCAAGTCGGTCAGATCCGTTGGACAATCGATCACTACTAATGCTTTTGGGTCATTTTCCTGAATCCATGATTGAATCATTTCTTTATCTGTCCCAAGAATGATGTGTTTTTGTATCGACTCATTTAGTTCTTTGATCGATGCTTCATTAAACGCTAAATAGAACGGACTTTCGATTTCATTTGCTAATGTTCGGTAACGTTTCGCCCGCCAATCAAATACTTGCAATCCTTCTACTGCAAAGTCAGAAACCATCAGCTGCGGTTTTTTACGCCCATTCCATTCATTGATCGATAATTGTCCGACAATATCAAGTGAATCATCTACAAATTCGTTTTCTTGTGGACCAAAACCAAACGCGACAGCATCTAATTGACTATCATCATCCACTAAAGAAAGCTTCAAGTGCTGTTGGTTCGAACCGATTCGTTTTACATTTTGGACAGCAACCTGTTTGAATAAGAAGTTAGGTACAGGATTATCTGTTCCGAATGGTGCCAGTAATTTCAATGTAGCGATTTGTTCGACCGTTACATCCTTTGGGGAGACGATTTCATCGATCGCCAACACAGGACCTTTGGACAAGTCAATTTTCTTTTCTTCTATATAGGCATTCATCCGGTCTTGTAACTGAGGGATATTCTCCGTTGGCATTGTTAATCCGACTGCTGCGTGATGGCCACCAAAAAATGTAAACAATTCACGCATCTCATTCAGCATATCGAAAAGATTCAACGCTTCGATACTTCGACCTGATCCTTTTGCAATGGTCTGGTCTTTGATGCCTAGAACGATTGTTGGTTTGCCTGTTTGGTTCATGATTTTTCCAGCGACGATCCCTAGTACACCTTCATGCCAGCCTGGATGTACTAACAAATGGATCTGGTTCTCGTCATTGATCATCGCCAATGCTTCTGAGGTGATTTGCTCAACGATCGCTTTACGTTCTTCATTGACCGTTTGTAACTGCTCGGCTAATGTCTGAGCTTGACTTTCGTCGAATGTGGCTAGTAATTCAACCGCTGGATTAGGGTCTCCCATCCGGCCGATGGCATTCAAGCGCGGGGCAATCGAAAAACCGATCATCGTTTCATCCGCTTCATTCGCACGTACACTACTTTTCGCAAACAGTGCCTGTAAGCCTACTCGCTCGGTATGACGAATTGCCTCTAAACCTAACGCCACTAGCGTCCGATTCTCATCGGTCATAGAGACAAGGTCAGCGATTGTTCCAATTGCGACTAAATCTAAAAATTCTGCTGGTGGTTCTTCCAACAAAGCGGTCGCTACTTTAAATGCGACACCGACACCCGCTAATTCTCCAAAAGGATAATTGCCTTGTGGATGGCGGGGATGGATGATTGCATAAGCCGCCGGTAATTCACTAGGCAACTCATGATGATCTGTCACGATCACATCTACTCCCTGCTGTTGTGCATAAGCAATTGCTTCATGTCCTGCTACACCATTATCGACAGTCACGATCAATTGGGTACCTGCAGCTATTTTCTCTTGATAAACGGTTAGATTAGGTCCATACCCATGTTCAAATCGATTAGGTAAAAAGACTTCAACTTGAGCACCTAGCAACTCTAACGTTTCTTTCATGACGGTCGCACTGGTGATACCATCTGCATCGTAATCTCCATAAACTAAGATCTGCTCGCCATTGATCACCGCTTCTTGGATACGGCTGATTGCCTTGTCCATGTCAAACATCAAATAAGGATCATAGAGTTTTTGTTCTTTTGGATGTAAAAACTGATGGATACTTTCTTCCTCTCGGTATCCTCTTTGCCACAGTAATTGCCCGATCAAAGGAGACAATTGCTGCTGTTTGATTATTTGGATAAAAGATTCAGAAGGTGTTGTTTCATTGACCTTCCAATCAAAATTTGCTCGTCTCACATGCTCACCCCTAACTTAGTCATTATAGCAAACGTCTTCTCTAAAAAAAAGAATTTCAGAAGAATAGATTCTGACAAATCCAACTAAAAGAAACCAAAGTAGACAAAACAGATTCGTTTGCCCACTTTGGTTGCCTGCTAGAAATTGGATAAAACATCCTCTAATAATTTCTGAAATAATGATTTCTATCACTTTCTTCTATTTGCTTTTAGAAAATCAACAGTGATCCTTGATCAATCAAAGTAATTGACACTTTGCTTTGGTGTTTGAGAAGGTGATTCAGAAGGTGTTTGCATTTGTTCGATCTGTATTTGCTTTGCTTGTAATTCTGCTTGATAGGCCGCTTCAAGTTCCGCACGTTCATTACGAAATTGTCTTTGTTGTTCTTCTGTCGCCTCTTCGATTTTCTTTTGGATATCTGCTTGGTTCTCTGCTAATTCTTTTGTTAGTTGTTTCAATTGTTTCTTCTGTTGCCACAGTGTCGTAAAGGCTGTTAAAAATACAATCAATGCACCAATCAATGCTGAACCAATGATCACTAGAATCAATGGCGCATTAAAAGAAGCAAATCCAAAGCTTACAGGAACATTTTGATTGTTCAACACAGCGAACACGACAATGACAAGTACAAGTAAAAAACCAACGATCACACTACCTTGCTTTTTCATTTACTTCACCTACTTTTTATTAAAAATTCCACCTGCAAAATAATCCCCAATGGTTGGGAAAAGTGCATAAAATTTAGACGCGATTTCTAGCAATACCGGCTGATTGATCTCACGTTTAGGGTGTTTCATCGCTCGCACGATCGTTTGTGCTAATTTAGTTGAATCCAAAACTAAGTGACCGACTTTTTCCAAATAACTACCACTTGGATCAGCCTTATCAAAAAATTCCGTTTCGATTGGTCCAGGATTCACCGTCGTGACCGCAACACCTAGTGGTTTCAACTCTAAACGTAACGCATTGGAAAAGCCCAGAACAGCAAATTTAGTAGCAGAATAAATCGTAGATTTAGCTGTCGCCATTTTTCCTGCCATGGATGCCACATTGATGATATGTCCTTGACGTCTTTCTGCCATATCGATCGCAAATTTTTGTGTCAATACCATCATCCCCAAGACATTGACCTCGAACATATCGTAGGCTTTTCCTAAGTCAAAGGATAAGAAATCCTCAAAGATACCAAATCCAGCATTATTGACTAAGATATCGACACGTCCGACCTCAGTTATCACCTTGTCGTACAATTCATCTACACTGTCAGGATTACTAACATCTAGTTGAAACGCATATGCTGGTTTTCCGCTTAATTCTTGACAAACCGCCTTCACTTCGCCGATTTGTTGGATTCTTCTCGCACATGTGACAACGATTGCCCCTTGTTTTGCTGCTTCATAACAGATCTGTTCACCTAAACCACCAGAGCCACCAGTGACTAAAACGACTTTATTTTCTAAATTCAACTTTTTTCCTCCTCTTGAAACGGAACGTCCACAACCTCAAAATCTTTCATGACTTTTGTATTTGGAAAGATTTCTTGTGCTTCTTGTTCAAGTTCTTGTGTTGCTTTTCCTAGATATCTCGCACTGATATGGGTCAGTAATAATCTTTGGACATTTGCTTCTTTCGCCACTTCTGCGGCTTGATGAGTCGTCGAATGGAAATAGTTATGGGCCATTCTTGCCTCGTTTTTATTGAACGTACTTTCATGCACCAAGACATCTGCATTTTTTGCTAATATAACAGAATTGGTCGTTTTTCGAGTGTCTCCTAAAATGGTCACGATTCGGCCTTTTTTATCTGGACCGACAAAATCACGTCCATTGATGAGCTGTCCGTTATCTAATTGGACCGTCTCCCCTTTTTTTAGTTTTCCATAAATGGGGCCAGCTGGAATATTCAGTTCTTTAAGCTTATCCACTTGTAATTCGCCTTTGTGATCATGCTCAACGATCCGATATCCGTAGCTATCGATACCATGGCTTAATTTTTTTGCATACACAGAAAAGTGTGCGTCTTCAAAAATAGCTTGATCTTCTGATAAATCAATAAAAACAAGGGGATAACCTAGTTTTGTTTGAGAAATCGTCAGCGCATTGCGTACAAATGCTTCCGTTCCTTTAGGGCCATAGATTTCTAATGGTGTTTCGCCACCCTGAAAAGAGCGACTACTGATTAAACCTGGCAAACCAAAAATATGATCCCCATGAAGATGAGTGATAAATATTTTTTCTATTTTTCTTGGACGGATATTTGTTCGTAGAATCTGCATTTGCGTGCCTTCCCCACAATCAAACAACCAAACCTCATTTCGCTCGTCCAAAAGTTTCAATGCGATACTTGAGACATTTCGATGTTTAGCAGGAACCCCTGCGCCTGTACCTAAAAATTCTAGTTCCATAATTTACCTAACTTTCTATTCATTCTTATTAATTCTAGGGTAAAATCAGTCGACAATCAACTGAAATTCGCAGGATAATTTTTTAGAAGACTGTCCCTATAAATGAAAAGAGTGAATAAGTACCACTATTCTTACATCCATTCTTTTTATCGTTATTCAGAAGGTGTAGCATCCTCTGAGCTATCGGTTGTTTTTTTGTGCTTTTCATCCCAATTTTTCTGCGCTGTTTCTTTTGCATGTTTTTCTACCTCAGTAGCATCTTGAACATCTTGTTCTACTTCTTCATAATCCAATCGAGTGATTTCTCCACCTAATTCCATCATCACAAGTTGGTTCAATGGGCGGTTGTCCTCTTCTTCTGCGATCAAGATCAGACCTGTTGCGCCTTCGCCGATCTTATTCCCGACAAAATCAAACACCGTTTGTGCATCTTTGATTTCTTTGGCATCTTGGCTCGCACCAATCATTCCACCCGCAAACCATCCTAGCAAGATCCCTAATGGGCCACCTAAAACGCCAACTAGCATTCCGATCAGACCACCTTTAGAGGATTTATTGTTCCCAGTAAAATCTAAGAAGTCTTCGATTTTGAATTGATGGGCGCCATTAGACTGATGGCTGATGACCGCCATTTGTTCGCCTTTGATCGCTCTCGTCATGTGAAGCTTCTTGATTTCGGAAAATGCTTGGTAAGCTTGACTTTCTAACTCAAAATTCAATATGATCACTCGTTTGCTCATGGAGATCGCCTCTTTCTCATTTTCTTTTAGTGTACCTTGGAATAAACAAAAATAAAAGGGAAAACCTTTAAAAAATAACGCAGTATACAAAAAAAGGAGTTTGACATTCGTCAACTCCTCAAATCCGCTAAAGGTTCTACGAAAGCTTGCTCCTAAGAGAGTAAGTCAAAACCCAAAAAATGAACGATTATTTTCTTAAATTTTGCCTTACTACTTGGAACTGAACGGCTCTCTAGTCACCTAAATATGTGGTGTATCCAATACTATTCGACAAATTCAAACTCAAACTCACCAATACGCACCAAGTCACCATCTTTTGCACCTCTGGCACGCAAGGCTTCATCGACACCCATCCCACGTAATTGGCGAGCAAAACGCATCACCGTTTCATCGTGGTCAAAGTTAGTCATTTGGAATAACTTCTCGATCTTCTCACCTGACAATACCCATGTCGCATCTGGTTCACGATCGATCGTAAATTCAGGACCTTCTGGATTGAAGCCATAATGAACGGTTTCTTCTTCGATCTCTTCCTCATACAATGGGAATTCTGGTGTTACTTCCAATAGATCAGCTGTCGCATTCAGTAAGGCATCCAGTCCTTTACGAGTCACGCCAGAAATCGGGAATACTGGGATGTCATCGGCAAATTCATCTTCTTTGTTTTTATTTAGTTGTTCTTTGAATTTCACTAGATTTTCTTCTGCATCTGGCATATCCATCTTATTTGCTACAATGATCTGTGGACGTTCTAGCAATCGCAAGTTATGAGAAGACAACTCATGGTTGATCGCCAAGTAATCTTCGTAAGGATCGCGCCCTTCCATTCCACTCATATCGATCACATGCAAAATGACACGAGTTCGCTCGATATGACGCAAAAATTGTGTGCCTAATCCGACGCCTTGTGAAGCTCCTTCGATCAGTCCTGGAAGATCCGCCGCCGCAAAACTACGTCCGTCACTTGTAGTGACCATTCCTAGATTTGGCACAAGGGTAGTAAAGTGATACGCACCGATTTTTGGTCTTGCCGAAGAGATCACAGAAAGCAAGGTCGATTTCCCAACCGAAGGAAAACCTACGAGACCTACATCTGCTAGTACTTTTAATTCTAATTCGATTTTACGTTCTTGGCCGGGTTCGCCGTTTTCAGCGATTTCCGGCGCAGGGTTTCTTGGAGAAGCAAAACGGATATTTCCGCGACCGCCGCGGCCACCTTTTGCTACTACTAAAGTCTGGCCATCTTCGATCAAATCTCCTAAGAGTGCCCCTGTTTCTGCATCACGTACAGTTGTTCCTTGAGGGACTTTGACATACGTATCATCAGAACCACGTCCATGCATTCCTTTACTCATGCCATTTTCACCGGGCTGAGCCTTAAAGTGACGATTGAAACGGAAGTCCATCAACGTACGTAAGCCTTCATCAACGACTAAGATCACATCGCCTCCTTGACCGCCATCACCACCAGCCGGTCCTCCATCAGGTACATATTTTTCTCTACGAAACGCAACCATCCCGTCTCCGCCTTTACCAGCCTTCACGTCGATTGTTACTTGATCTAAAAACATGGACATATTATCGTCCTCCTATTTCCTTTTATCTATTCTAACTATACTGACTACCTGAATTTCCACAATAAACACAAGTCCTGTCTATTTTATCGGTGAATGGCCCGTTTGTCCATCATTAAACTGAAAGTTTCACGGAAATTCGTGGCTCTTTCTTTATTTTACTGTAAGAACGAATGGAGACAAAATAAAACGTTGTGACCAAAAGTTTCAAGAAAGTTCTTAAAGTTCTTTAAGAAACACTTTGGTCACAACAGTTATTTTACATATTTTTCTAGGAAACTACTTACAGTCTTTTGATAATTCTCAGGATCGATCGAATATGCTTTGGCATGCTCTGCTCCTGGGACGATATATTTTTCTTTTGGTCCGTTCGTCGCTTGGTAGACTTTGTCCAACATTTCGTAAGGAACAAATGTATCCGCATCCCCATGGATAAACAGCATCGGTAATTGGTTTTTTTCTAATTGTTTGATTGCATCAGCTTCTCCAAAGAAATAGCCGGCTCTGATTTTTGTCATCAAGCTAGTTACTTGGATCAATGGGAACGGTGGTAAGCTAAATAATTCATTAAGCTGATAAGCCAATTCTTCGTTAACAGAGGAATAGCCACAATCTTCGATGATCGCTTTAACATTTGTAGGCAATGGTTCTCCGCTAGTCATCATCACAGTAGCTGCCCCCATACTAATACCGTATAAAACGATTTCTTCAGATTGACCGTTTGTTTCAAGCACTTGATCGATCCATTTCACATAATCTTTCCGTTCGTGCCAGCCAAAGCCGATATAATCCCCTTCGCTTTTTCCGTGGCTGCGGGCATCAGGGACTAATACGTTATAGCCAAGATCATGGAACATCTTTGCGTAATTTGCCATCGTTTCCGCATTTCCCATATATCCATGAGCCACGATCGCTGTTTTATGACTGTCTGTTGCTGGTAGATAAATGGCTGATAACTTCAATCCATCCGCAGATGTCTGTTGCCATTCTTTACGATTTTCAGGGTTCGCAAACCAAGATTGTGCACTCGATTCTTCATTTGTTTTTGTTGTGCCAGGAGTATCGCCTTCTAAAAAGTCTTTTTCTGAAGGAACAACGGCATAGTTATAAAAATAATTACCCGCAAAGACTAATACGACTGTCACGAGTAATGTCACGCCGATTAAAATTTTGATCCAAAGTTTCATTTTATACCTTCCTTGCTTTTACATTGATGTACTGTCTAAAATTAGTATAAACAAAGAGGACGTGTGATGCAATCTAGAATAAATAATAATCGTCATTGAAAAGACCCGTAAAGCTCTGATCGCTTTACGGGGCTTTTCAATATTTATCATTACACAATTATTTGCTTTCGATCAACTTGAAGTTTGACCATGGTTTCAAGAAATCAAGTAAGAATAACTCATCGTCTGAGATACGTCCGACGACGTTCACACGTCCATCATTCTTCATTTCTTTTAAGGCAATTTGTGTTTCGCCTTTATATTGACCGTAACCAACGTTATCGATCAATACGTCCCCACGCGTCATATCTTTTGTGTTATGTGCTGGGAATGGTTTGTCTTTGTAATAGATGCGTGTCATCGTTGAACGCAAGATATACTCTGAGCGATCCCCACGATAACTATGAAGGTTGTCGAATAGACAAATACGTTCGTCTTCTGTGATATCGTCTGCTACATCCACTTTTAATGTAGGATAACTTGCAAAGAAGGCTTCAGACATTGCGCGTAATTCCTCTTCACTCGCATAAGCATTCCCTACAGAGATATCATCGATCAAACCTGTCAACATCAGGTGTTTGACTTGTGTTGCGATCTCAAGATCACGATGGTCTTCTAATGAGCAAAGTCCGTCTTGAGTTGGCCATGGACCAAAGTCGGCTGTTTGTGAGTTTACGAATGCCATCGTATTCAAATTATATTTGCGGAATTTCTCCGAACAAGCGACAAAATGATCATAGCCTAAACCAGAATAACGATGAGGGTAGAAGTTATGTGAACCTAATAAGTTATCTGTGTTCGGCGAATAGCTCATGATATTGTCAACATAATTCGTACCTGAACTCATGTTGATCTCGATTTTGATATTGTATGGATTGCGAGTCATTTTTGCTTCTTCTGCTCCAGTAAATCCAATATCAAGACGAATGCCGTCGGCGCCCATCTCATCAAAGAACGATAGATCATCATATGAGATCTCTAACTGTTCAAATAATGCTGGATTGATATCCACCATGACTTCCATCTCTAATTGATTGGCATAATCGACTACCTTTTTAAAGTCTGCTAAGACTTTTTCTTTATCGTCTGCAATTTGTAATAAACTTGTGAATACACGTTTAAATCCGTATTTATGTGCTAAATCTAAATATTCTTTGTCCTTTTCAAACGTTGAACGTTCTGGATAAATTGAAATTCCTAATTTTCCCATGTGTTGATACCCTCCTGGATGTGCGTTTTTGTATCCACTTACATTATAACAAACCGCTTTCAAATGGTCTACACCTTTTGCTATTTATTAAATAATTTCGCTTATTGTTCGAAAAAGTGTAGGTATTTATCTGATAATTTGCTATCATTAAAGATAACAACGAACAAAAAAGAAAGGAATTACTTATGAAACACAAAAAATTATTTTTAACTATGAGTATGGCTGCAACGCTATTATTTGCAGCTGGTTGTACGTCGAACGGTTCAGATACCGCCTCTTCAAGTACGAAAGAATCTACAGAAAAAACAACAGAGACTAGCACTGTAGAAAGCATCAATTTAAATTCTTTAGAGTTACCTCAATTGAATACAGAAGTCGCTGATAACGAAGATCTAGTTGAAATGGTCACAACTAAAGGAACGATCAAGATCAAACTATTCCCAGAGCTTGCACCAAAAGCTGTGGAGAACTTTATGACTCATGCTAAAGATGGCTATTACGATGGCGTCACTTTCCATCGTGTCATCCAAGACTTTATGATCCAAGGTGGCGATCCTGAAGGGAACGGAACTGGCGGAGAAAGTATTTGGGGAGAAGGTTTCGAAACGGAGATCTCAAACCAACTGTATAACATCCGCGGCGCCCTTTCAATGGCTCGTACACAAGACCCGAATAGTAATGGCAGCCAATTCTTCATCGTACAAAACTCTGATGACATGCATGATGGTTTATTGAAAGATGATTACCCACAAGCTATCATTGACGCTTATAAAAATGGCGGCTACCCAAGCTTAGATGGTGAATACACTGTCTTTGGTCAAGTCGTTGAAGGTATGGACGTCGTTGATGCGATCGCTGCTGTCGAAACAGATAGCTCAGATAAGCCAAAAGAAGATGTGAAGATCGAAAAAATCAACATCTTACAGGAAGCAAAATAAACACACATTTGAACACTTCGAGGTCGTGACAGAAGTGTTCAGCCTCGAGAAATAAGGCGCCATCCATGAAAATTGTTTTTCAAATTTTTGTGGATGGCGCCTTATTTTCGAAGAGGTTACTTTTGTTCCCGCCGTTTATTCGGTTATAGGTGGGTGAGATGAACGAATGTCCCACTCCCTTTTTTACTAAAAAAACTTTTGATGGCTGGGACTTTACAACTATTTTTTATATTTTCGCTAAAAAATAGTTTTTTTATTTTCATCTTTAGTAAAACTTAACATTTTCAAAACAGTCTTAAATAGACAAAAAAAGATCATCTAAGAATAGAAAACTATTCAGAAGATGATTCTTTTTTGCGGAAAGCTACTTTCCACTCCCCTATTGCCATATCTATTGATATTTTTAGAACCTCTCTATGGGTTCCTAAAGTTTATTTTTATCTTTATGCTTGCTCATTGACGATAAATGTAAATTCACATTCACACACTTTTTTATCGTCAACAAAAGCTTCAGAAATCGCAGTCCCTACAGGTCCTTTCATTTTGATGATCTCAAAATGACACTTCATCACATCCCCAGGAACGACTTTTTGGCGGAATTTTGCTTTGTTGATCCCACCGATATACGCACGTTTCCCTAGGAACTCTTCTGATTTTAAAATCAAGATCGAACCTGCTTGTGCAAGGGTTTCTAGGATCAACGCTCCGGGCATGACAGGATTGTCAGGGAAATGACCTTGGAAAAAATCTTCATTGATCGTTACATTTTTTGTTGCAATGATCTTCTTTCCTGAATCGATCGAATCCACGTAATCGATGTAACAAATTGGGTAACGGTTTGGAATAAGATCCATTACTTCCGTTGCTGATAATGCGTATGACATAGTTTACTCCTTCTTTCGGGCAATTGCCGTAATCAATACTTTGATTATCAAAGTATCATATTCTTGATTATTTGGCAATCATTTTTTATTCATCAAAAAAATAGTTTGACAATCAAAGCATTTTACTGAATAATAAGAAATCAAGAAGTTATTTTTTTGCACTTATATTATCGTCAAACAAAACTTTTATTGAATCAAAGGAGTGTCTATATGTCTTTTTTAGAAGGAAAAAAAATCGTGATCATGGGTGTTGCGAATAAACGCAGTATTGCTTGGGGTTGTGCAGAAGCAATGATGCAACAAGGCGCTGAGATCATCTATACGTACCAAAATGAACGGATGAAGAAATCGCTAGTCAAATTAGTCGGTGAAGATGCCTTCACTGTAGAGTGTGATGTTGCTAGCGATGAGAGCATCGAAAAAGCGATGGATACGATTGGTGAATATGCCGGTGAGATCCATGGTTTGGTCCATGCTGTTGCTTATGCCAACAAAGAAGAGCTTTCAGGTAACGTTTCTGATATTTCAAGAGATGGTTATCAATTAGCACAAGACATCAGCAGCTATTCATTGATCGCTGTATCGAAGTATGCCCAAAAGTACTTAGCTCCCAACAGCGGCATCGTAAGTATGTCTTATCTTGGTTCACAACGAGCGATCCCTAACTATAATATGATGGGAATCGCAAAAGCTTCACTAGAAGCTGCCATTCGCTACTTAGCCGCTGAATTCTCACCTAAAGGAATCCGTGTCAATGGGATCTCTGCTGGTGCGATCAAAACGTTAGCAGTGACTGGTGTGAAGGATTACCAAAAATTGATCGAGTTATCCGAATCACGCACCCCCGATCAACAAGGTGTGACGATCGAAGAAGTCGGAAATACTTGTGCTTTCTTGATCAGCCCCCTATCTAGCGGGATCATCGGTGATATCATTTACGTAGATAAAGGTGTTCACTTATCTTGATCCAATAAAAAATCAGCCCTCCAAAGTGAGAGCTGATTTTTTTGTAGTTATTTTTAAAGCCAGTCATTATTCGACGACTTCGATCCATCCTTCTGGTGCTTCGATATCCCCAAACTGGATACCCGTCAATTCTTCATATAAGCGCATAGTTACTGGTCCTACTTCTGTCTCACTGTAAAAGACATGTAAATCATTTTTATAGTAGATTCCACCAATCGGTGAAATCACCGCTGCGGTTCCACACGCACCTGCTTCTGCAAATCGATCAAGTTGATCGATGTAGATATCTCCCTCAACTGCTTTAAGCCCCAAACGTTCTTCCGCAATCTGCAACAAGGAATACTTCGTGATACTTGGTAAAATCGAAGGCGATTGCGGTGTGATGAACTGATTGTCTTTAGTGATACCAAAGAAATTCGCCGCGCCGACTTCTTCAATTTTTGTGTGCGTCGCTGGATCTAGATAAACGCAATCTGAATAATTTAATTCTTTCGCTTCAGTCCCTGGTAATAGACTTGCTGCGTAGTTCCCTCCTACTTTGGCAGCTCCTGTTCCATTAGGTGCCGCTCGGTCATAGTCAGAAACGATAAAGTTCGTTGGTTTTAATCCACCTTTGAAATAGGCTCCTACAGGCGTACAGAAAACAACAAACAAATACTCAGGCGCTGGATGAACGCCAATATTTTCTCCAACCCCGATCAGGAAAGGACGTAAATACAACGTTGCTCCTGAACCATAAGGTGGCACAAAGGCTTCATTTGCTTTTACGACTTCTTTCACTGCATCAACAAACATTTTTTCTGGCACCATGGGCATCAATAAACGTCTGGCACTCTGGTTCAAGCGACGACTGTTTTGCTCTGGACGGAATAAATTGATCTTTCCATCTTTTCTGCGATAAGCCTTTAATCCTTCAAAGCACTGTTGGCCATAGTGAAGTGCGGGCGATCCTTCATGAAGTGACAGATAATTATCCTCGGTCAATTCGCCTTTTTCCCACTCTCCATCTTTCCATTTGGCAACGAAGCGCCAAGGTGTTTTGATGTAAGAAAATCCTAAGTTATCCCAATCTATTTGCATGTTCATACCACCAATCGTCAGTTTTGAAATATTTTAGCACTATCTCTCCCATTTGTCATCGTTTATTTTAACCACTTGTTATTGCAAGTGTGATTGGTAGCTTATCTAATGATTTATTTTGATTTTTATGCTGTTCTTGTTACAATACAAAAGAGACTAATTAGAAAAGGGGATTTTATGTTTTCATTCATTACAACAGCAGAAACAACAAGCTCAACTGGAGAAAATTTGACTGATCAAGCGGTCAGTCAACTCAATGCGTTCCAACGTTTTTGGAATAATATTGATTGGGATGGGATTTTTTCTACAATGATCCAAAAAGGATTATTCCTTATTTTTTTGATTATTCTTTTTGGCCTCATCAATCGAATCGGTAAATACTTGATCGACAAATCTTTTAAACAATATTCAAAAAAAACCGTTCTTAACGGCAGCCGCTTAAAAACGTTACAAAGTCTTTTAAATACCATTTTCAATTATACGATTGGTTTTTTCTTTATTTATGCCATCCTCTCCGTGATCGGTGTGCCGATCGGTTCACTATTAGCCGGAGCAGGGATTGCCGGAGTAGCCATAGGTTTAGGGGCACAAGGCTTTATGAGTGATGTGATCACTGGCTTCTTTATTATCATGGAACAACAAATGGACGTTGGCGACTATGTCAAATTAACGAATCTTACGATCGAAGGAACCGTGGTATCCGTTGGTATCCGGACACTGCAACTCAAAGGTGTTGACGGTACCGTTCATTTCATTCCAAACCGTAGTATCACAACGATCAGTAACCTCTCTCGTTCCAATATGCAAGTCGTTCTTGATATTCGGATCGTTCCGGAAGAAGGCTATGATAAGATTTATGAGATCATTCAAAAAGTTAATGAAACGTTAGCTGTAAAATACGAAGAGGAATTACAAACTGAGCCATCGATCTTTGGATTGGTCGATATCGGCAACAGCAACTTTGCGATTCGGACGATCTGTTACGTTTTAAATGGTAAACAGTTCGAATTGAAAGAAGAATTTTTGAGTTCTTATGTCAAAGAACTGACAGCTGCCGGTTACAGCATCCCAAATACACCAATCGTGTTGAAATAGTTTATGTAATGTCTACGCTGGGCGTGGGACATTAGCCCTCTCCTACCACTTAATACCGAATGAACAGAAGTGTTTAGGTTTGACCTCTTTTTTTAATCATTAGAAAAATGTCTAAAATGACTAAAGTATTTGATTCTCAGGACAAACTTTATTACCACTCGTGTCATTTCTTAATACAACAAATAAAGCGACGTCCAAAAGTTAGAAATATAGTCTAACTTTTGGGCGTCGCTTCGTTTGTTTTATGTCTTTATCTTTAGTGAGTAGGATCAATTACCTTTAACTAACGATATCGATTCTTTCTCTCAATTCATCTACATCTATTTTAGGTGATACAATATTTTGGCGTTCTAATTCGTGTACCATGTAATTGACTGCTTTCAGTAACTCTTTTCGTGTGATGATTCCTTTGAACACTTTATCCTCTGTGACAACTGGCAAGAACGAAGCATCAACTAGTAAATGAAGAACTTCTTCTAGTTCCCAATTTTCATCAATGGTTGGTACATCGGTTTCCATTACATCAGCCACTGTTAGGCCTTCTAATGGTTCCATACTGATTGTTTGTAGATCCATCATCTTATTGACAACATTTGATAGACTGACTAGACCAACAAAGCGATCATCTTTCCCTAAGACAGGGATTTTAGTGTAGCCCACTTTCGATAAAACTAATAGTCCATGCGATAACGGATGTTGATACATAACATTTGCCACGTTTTCTGCTGGAACCAAAAATGTCTCTTGATTTTGCAGTAATAACTCTCTTACAATTGGTCCAATCATGTATTGGCCCTCCATTTCAAATTCTTTCAATATCTCTATTTTACCGAAAACGGATGCAAAATCTATACAAACATTTCTATTTTTAGCAAAAATTAGAGTTTGTTTGTCAGCGTTTATATTCAAATGCCATGTTATCGATTTTTTTGTGTGATCGATTATAGTACTGGACAGCAAGTGTCTCTTTCGTACTCTCGATGATTGCGTATGCTGGGATTTGGATCATTCCTCGAGGTTGGGAAATGCTTCCTGGATTCAAGAACAAGATACCTTCTTCAAATTCACACCCTAGTTGATGGGTGTGACCAAAAAGAGCAATCGTTGCGTGTTGCTCTTTTGCTTCAAGGGCTAACTGAGTCAAACCAAAGCGGACATTCGATAAATGGCCGTGAGTCATATATACCCGATCAAGCCCAGTATCTACAACTCGTTTAGTTTCAAAGTCTGTGCCGAAATCACAATTGCCTTGTACACCGAAATAAGTTTCCCAAACTTCATCTGTTGCGTCAAGTTCTGAATCACCGCAATGAAAAAAATAATCAACTTGATTTTGGTATTGGGACAGCAATTCTTTGATGATTGCTCGATCCCCATGATTGTCACTAACGACTAAATAGCGCATCTACTCCACTCCTTCCAACCATGCCTGCCAAACTTGGCTTAGTTTTGCCATGGCCATGCCTCGGTGACTATGGTTATTTTTTTCTTCACTTGAGATTTCTGCCGCTGTTTGAGTGTACCCATCAGGAATGAACAAAGGGTCATAGCCAAAGCCATTTTCGCCTTTAGGTATCCGACCAATTCGTCCAGGCCACTCTGCTTCCACGACTAAACTTTCTTTATTTGGTTCAGCAAAAACCAACGTACAATGAAATTGTGCGGTGCGTTCTTCATCAGCTACATCGGTTAATTCAAAAAGCAGTTTTGCGTTATTTGCCGCATCACTCTTATGTTCGCCAGCAAAACGGGCAGAATAAACTCCTGGTCTGCCACCTAACGCATCGACTTTCAGGCCAGAGTCATCCGCCAATACTGGCTGGTTCAATACTTGAGCAATCGTTTCTGCTTTTAACCGGGCGTTTTCTTCAAATGTTGTACCTGTTTCTTCGACATCAGGTATCTCAGGATAATCGAACAATGTTTTGACTGTATAGCCTTCCTTCGCAAATAAGGTACGGAATTCTTCTGCTTTGCCTGCGTTTCGAGTAGCAATTACAATCGTTTTTTCTGTCGGTTCAGGCGTAGTGTCTGACCATTCGCTCAACAAAACATTTTTTTGTTCAAAAATCAGTGATTCGATCGCTGTTTTGCCATAAACAAGCATTTCGTTCAATTGTTCACCATCAAAGGTAGCTTCTTCGCCTGTGCCTTGGATCTCCACAAATCTGCCTGATTCCGTCATCACTAAGTTCATGTCGACTTCCGCTGCCACGTCTTCGTGATAATCCAAATCAGTCACACATGTCCCATCAGCTAAAATCCCTACACTGATGGCGGCTAAATGTTCTTTGATTGGATCATTCGCTAACACTTTTGTCTGTAATAATTTTTCGATTGCTAATCTTAAAGCCACAAATGCACCGGTAATACTTGCTGTTCGGGTGCCACCGTCTGCTTGGATCACGTCACAATCAACGATGATACTACGTTCACCAAGTTTCTCGAGATCGACGACCGCACGCAACGAACGACCGATCAAGCGTTGGATCTCCATCGTCCGTCCACTTAACTTACCTTTGCTGCTTTCACGACGATTTCTCGTATTCGTGGCGCGAGGCAACATACTGTATTCTGCTGTCACCCATCCTTTACCAGTACCTTTTAAAAAGGGGGGCACTGACTCTTCAACCGTTGCCGCACAAATCACTTTCGTATCGCCAAAGCTGATCAAAACTGATCCTTCTGGATGCTTTAGCACATTTGTTTCAATCGTGATTTTACGTAAATCTTGGACATTTCTTCCGTCATGACGCATCATTGCTCTTTTCCTCCTAAATCAATCGATTCAACGATCAGTTCTTTTAATCCTAACCAATCTTGGGCAATCTCATGGAACATTTTAGCTGATCCTGTCGTATAAAACTGACAAAGCGTTCGGCCATTTTGTGGTGAATTACTGATTTCAAAATAGTCAAGTAACATCGAAACTTCGCCAATCGTTTCTGCTCCTGAATCGATCAGCATGACTTTATCCCCCATAACATTCTGAATGATTGGGCGAAGGAGCGGATAATGAGTGCAACCTAAAATCAAGGTATCGATCCCTTTTAATTCTAATGGAGCCAAAGTTTGAGCCACGATTTTTTTAGCGACTGATGATCGGTATTCTTTACTTTCTACGACTGAAACAAACTTTGGACACGCCAAGCTGGTAACTTTCAGTTCGGGTGCTTTATCCAATAATGCCGTCTCGTAAGCAGCACTTTTGACGGTACCAATTGTTCCAATCACCCCTACTCGATGATTTTTCGTCTGCTTGACTGCCGCTCTTGTTCCTGGCAAAATCACACCGATCACTGGAATCGAGAGTGTTGCTTTGATTTCTTCTAATGCGACCGCAGTTGCCGTATTACAGGCAATCACAAGCATTTTTATGCCTTTTTCAACTAAATAATTCGTCATTTCCCATGTATAAGCGACCACTTGCTCTGCGGGTCTTGGTCCATATGGACAGCGCGCGGTATCGCCAACGTATAATATGTTTTCATTCGGCAATTGCTTCAATGCTTCTTTGACGACTGTAAGACCGCCAACCCCTGAATCAATAAAACCGATCGGACGTTTATCTGTCAATCGAATCATCCTTTTTCAAAAAAATTCTACCTTCTATATTGTGGACTTTTTGACGTGAATTATCAAGTCCTACAATCTGCTTTCCGGCTCTTTTCCAACATTGCGATCCTACTTGTCTATCGATGGAATTTTTGGATGACAGTAAGAAGGAATCCACAAAAATTTTTTTAAAAAAATTTCGTGGATTCCTTCTTAATTACCATTTAAAATACGATTTTTTCTACTAATAGCTGTACTTTCTTCTTTCTAGGTAAGAAGAAAGTAAAGAAAGTGCGTAACATACGACAAAATACATGAAAGTCATCATAACGAACATTGGTAAGACATAATTAGTATTTTGGCCGTAAATGATCCGCGCTTGGTGCGTCAACTCTGGTAACGAGATAATCACCGCTAAAGAAGTGTCTTTGATCAATGAGATCAACTGACTGACAATGGCAGGGATCATTGACTTGAATGCTTGCGGCATGATGATCGTACGCATCGTTTCCACATAGCTTAACCCCGTAGAAAGTCCTGCTTCCATCTGACCTTTCGGCACAGCATTCAAACCTGCACGGAAAATCTCTGATAACATGGCAGATTCAAAAATCGTCAATGCTGCAACTGCTGACCAAAAGATGTTCATTTGGATACCGATTTGCGGCAAAGCAAAATAAGTGAAAAAGATGATAAGCAATAATGGCAGATTACGAATGATGTCGATAATCAAACCTACTATTTTTGATAAATAAGGAATACTCGCAAAACGAAGAACACCTGTCAGCCCACCGATCAAAAAACTAAAAATGATGGAGAAGAGCGAAACTTCGATCGTTACTTTTAGTCCTTCCAGTAAAAAGCGAATATTCATCCATGAAAATGCACCACTAAAATCCATTGAGATTCTCCTTTCTATGAACGAACTGCCCATTTTTTCTCAAGATAAACCATCAAATAAGACAATGGTAAGGTAATGATCAAGTAAAATAAACCGACAATGATATAGGTATCAAACGTGTTGAACGTCTCACTGGCAATCAAATCCCCTTGGTACATGATATCCAAACCAGCGACAATTGCTAAAATCGATGAATTTTTGACCAAATTGATAAATTGATTGCCTAATGGTGGGATAACGATTTTAAATGCCTGTGGCAATACGATGTAACGCATTGTTTCTGAGTAAGTAAACCCCGATGAAAGACCAGCCTCCATTTGACCTTTTGGCACAGTTTGGATGCCAGAACGAACGGTTTCTGCAATAAATGCGGAAGTATAGATCGTCAGCCCGATCGTTCCTGCTTGAAAACCGTCAAAGCTGATCCAATAAAGTGGTAATACGACATAGAAGAACATCACGATGATCAATAACGGAATATTCCTAAAAAATTCAACATAGGCTTTCGCAAAACCACGAATCCATTTATTGTGTGACAATTGAAAAATCGCCATCAACGTTCCGATGATCAAACTGAATAAAAGCGCCAAGACACTTGATAGGATCGTTACTTTAAATCCATCAAGGAAGGCTGGCCCATAAGTTTGTATCAATTCACTCATTTTATTCCCTCCTTAATCAATTTTTCCCTGAGTCGTATCTGGGAACCATTTTTCATAAATCTTATCGTAGGTGCCGTCTTCAACCATTTCTGCTAATGCTTGGTTGACTGCATCCAAGAAATTTTCTTGTCCTTTGTTGATTGCAATCCCATAAGGCTCTTCGGTAAATGTTCCTCCTGCTAATTCATAGCTAGGGTTCTCCGCTGCCATTCCTAGTAAGATCGCATTATCTGTTGTCATGGCATCGCCTTGCCCCGATTGTAAGGCAGTAAATGCTTCGGCATAGTTCTCTAACTCCAAGATCCGTGCATCAGGTGCATGTTCTCTGATGTTGGCAGCTGAAGTCGAGCCTTTTACCGCTAAAACAGTCGTTTCAGCGTTTAGATCCTCCACACTTTTGATGGGACTACCCTTTTCAACGAGCAATGATTGTCCGGCGTCAAAATAAACAGAAGAGAAATCGACTTGCTTTTTACGTTCTTCGGTAATCGTCATCGTCGCAATGATTGCATCGATATTCCCATTTTTTAATAATGGGATTCTTGTTTTAGAAGTGACTTCGACAAACTCTGCTTTTCCGTCCTCTCCTAAAATCTTCTTCGTGATTGCTTTGGCGATATCGATATCAAACCCTTGAACTGTGCGGCTTTCGATATCCATCATCCCAAACAATCGTGTATCGTATTTGACACCCCAAATGATCTCGTTCGTTTCTTTGCTACGAGTCAAAATATCTTTTTCTGCCAAACTGCTACCTTTACAGCCGCTCAATACTAGAAATACTAGCCCAAAAAGAAATAATAAACGAGTGAATGTTGTCTTACGCATATCGTTCCTCCTATCAATGATTGATTACTTTACTGATAAATTGTTTTGCACGTTCTTCTTTTGGATCATCGAAGAAATTGCGCACATCGCGACTATCTTCTAATACTTGTCCGTCCGCCATAAAAATGACACGATCTGCCACTTCTTTCGCAAAGCCCATTTCATGGGTGACCACGATCATTGACATGCCGTCTCTTGCCAATTTTTTCATTACGTCCAAGACATCGCCGATCATCTCTGGGTCCAAGGCAGATGTTGGCTCGTCAAATAACAGCATTTCGGGATTCATCGCTAAGCCGCGAGCAATCGCTACACGCTGTTGTTGTCCACCAGATAACATGGAAGGATAGGAATCTTTTTTATCTAGCATATTGACTGTCTTTAAAAACTTTTCCGCATTTTTTACAGCAGTTGCCTCATCTTGTTTTAATACTTTGATTGGTGCCAATGTGATGTTTTCTAAAACTGTTTTATTGGGGTAAAGATTAAAATGTTGAAAGACCATTCCGACATTTTTTCTAATCTCCGTCAATTTTGTGTTTTTATCGCGAATATCAACATCATTGATCAAAAGCTTTCCTGAAGTGATTGTTTCCAAGCCGTTGATACAGCGAAGCATCGTACTTTTTCCTGATCCTGATGGACCAATGACAACGACAACTTCCCCTTTTTCAAACTCAAGATTGATGTTTTTCAACGCATGGAATTTGCCGTAATACTTTTCCACGCTATCAAATTTAATCATTGTCATAACATTACACTCCCATTATTATTTAGTAAGATTTCATTTAAAGATATATAATAGAACACATTATATCCGAAAGCGAAGCAACTTGTAAAGTTTCCAAGAAAATTCCTTTGTCTGTTTTCTTTTACCATTTGTATAAATAACGATTTCCTAATTGATTTTTTCAATGATTTTCGGTTTATCCTGTTGTTAATTCTGCAAAAAAACGGTAAGATATTAAGTATTAGTCTTAGAAATTACAAAGAGGTGTTCTTTTTTGAAAAATATTATTTTAACAGGAGACCGTCCTACTGGCAAACTACACTTAGGCCATTATGTCGGGTCCTTGAAAAAACGTGTAGAAATGCAAGCGGATGAGAACAATCAGTTGTTCGTAATGATCGCCGATATGCAAGCCTTGACTGACAATGCGAAAGACCCTGAAAAAGTGTCTTCCAATGTATTAGAAGTTGCTTTAGATTACTTATCGGTTGGTTTAGATCCTGCCAAATCAACATTGTTTATCCAGTCGCAGATCCCTGAATTAGCTGAGTTGACAATGTATTACTTAAACTTAGTGAGTGTTGGTCGTGTGCGTCGTAACCCGACCGTAAAAACAGAGATCGAGCAAAAGAAATTTGGCGAAAGTGTCCCAACAGGATTTTTTATCTACCCTGTCTCACAAGCTGCTGACATCACTGCGTTCAAAGCTAATTTGGTACCAGTTGGTGAAGACCAAAAACCAATGTTGGAACAAACGCAAGAGATCGTCCAAAGCTTCAATCATACCTACGGTGAAGTGCTAGTTGAGCCGAAAGGCGTCTTCCCTCCTAAAGGGATGGGTCGTTTACCTGGGATCGATGGCAACGGAAAAATGAGTAAATCATTAGGAAATGGCATCTACATTTCTGACCCTGCGGATGTTTTACAGAAAAAAGTGATGAGTATGTATACCGATCCAAATCACATCCATGTCCAAGATCCAGGACAAGTCGAAGGCAATATGGTCTTTACGTACTTAGATGTTTTTGGTACAGACAAAGAAGCAATCGAAGAGATGAAAGCCCACTATCGTCGTGGTGGACTCGGTGACGTGAAAATCAAGCGTTACTTGATCGACGTATTAGAAGCAGAGTTTGCACCGATCCGCGCACGTCGTGAAGAATTGGCGAAGGACCCACAAGCCGTGATGGATATCTTACGTCATGGTAGTGAAGAAGCCGCTAAAGTTGCGGCAGCCACACTTTCTGAAGTGAAAGCGGCAATGGGCATCAATTATTTCAATCAGTAATCACACAAAAAAGCTGGAACAAAAATCATTGGATGATTTTTGTCCCAGTTTTTTCTTCTATTATTAAGGTTTAACGTATACTTGCATTGACTGTTTCTGTCAACGCCTTTTCAACCTTGCTCATTGCTTGGTTGATTTCTTCATCTGTCAACGTTGCTTCGGGATTTTCAAAGCTTAACGTATAGGCGACTGATTTATGCCCTGCTTCAATATTTGCTCCTTGATAGACATCGAATAATTCCACATTTGTCAAGAAACGACCAGCTGCTGATTGGATCGTGCGAACGATTTCTTGATTCGTCACTTGTTCAGCTACTAACATGGCAATGTCACGCGTCACACTTGGGAATTTTGTGACTGGTCGGAAAGTGATGCCTTTTTGTGATGCTTCTACGACTGTGGCTAAATCAAACTCTGCCACATACGTTTCTGGAATATCGTAAGCTTTAGCAGTCATAGGATGTACTTGACCAACAAACCCGATCATTGTTTCACCTAAATAAATGGCTGCTGTACGACCTGGATGAAGTTCATCGATCGTTGTCAATGCTTGATAAGTGATTTCCTCATTGATGGAAAGTTGTTCGAATACATTCTCTAATATGCCTTTTACTGTAAAGAAATCAACCGCTTGTGGCTTACTTTGCCAACTCTTCTCTTCCCATGTGCCAGACACTGCAAGAGCTACGTGAGTGACTTCTTGTGGTAGATGAGTCAATGGATCGTTTTCTTGATAGAAGACGCGACCTACTTCATAAAATGCGACATCTGCATTTTTACGTGCCGTGTTATATTGAACGTTATCCAATAGACCACTGATCAAGTTCATACGTAAGACAGAACGGTCTTCACTCATCGGCCAATCCAAGCGAGTGATGGCTGTTTCTTTCAAAGCGAATTGACGTGATTTATCTTCCGTTGTCAATGCATAACTAATGGCTTCAGTTAGACCACTGCCTTCAAGTAATGTACGGATCTTTCGCGTAGTCGCTTGTTCTTGTGTCAAACTACCTGCAACTGTTTCGCCGCTTGGTAACGTTGAAGGTAAACGATCATACCCATAAATACGTGCCACTTCTTCGATGATGTCTGCTTCGATCTGGATATCCCAACGTCTTGGAGGTACAACAACAGTATAAGTTTCTCCATCGACTTGATAGCCGAATCCTAATGCTTCAAAGATCTCACTTACTTCAGCGACATTTAAGGTTGTGCCAAGGTACTGGTTGATGCGCTTCAATGTGATCTGTACTTCGACTTCTTTTGCTTGATACTCAGAACCTTTGACCGCTCCTTGTAACACTTCTCCTCCTGCTAAAGCAACGATCATCGCCGCTGCAACATCGCTTGCTTCGCCGACGGTTCCTTTATTGATGCCTTTTTCAAAGCGCGCAGATGATTCACTACGTAAATTGAAACGTTTTGCTGTGCGACGAATCGAGATGGGATCGAATAGAGCGGATTCTAACGCAACGGTTGTCGTTGTTTCCGTAATCTCTGAGTCTTGTCCGCCCATTACCCCAGCTAAGGCGACTGGCACTTGTCCATTCGTGATGACTAAGTCTTCTGAGGTCAATGTGCGCGTTTCACCATCTAACGTCACGATATTCTCTTTTTCTGCTGCATGACGTACCACGATTTCTTCTGAACCTAACTTATCATAGTCAAATGCATGTAACGGTTGACCGAACAATAACAAGATATAGTTTGTGATATCAACGACGTTATTGATTGGTCGGATTCCTTCATTCATCAAGATATTTTGCAGCCATTGTGGACTCGGTTGGATCTTGACGTTTTCAATGATGCGGATTTGGTATGCTGGTACCAATTCTTCATCTTCTACTTTTACCACAATTTTTTCTGAAGCTTTACGTTCAACTTCTACTAACTTTTCATCATTGAATGTTGGTTTTTGGCGGTAGATCGCGCCAACTTCATACGCCACACCTCTCATTGATAGTGCATCCGCACGGTTAGGTGTGATGGATAATTCGATGATGGCATCGTCCATATCTAGATAAGAAAAGACTGGTTCCCCATTGACCGCTTCTTGTGGCAAATAGTAGATGCCTTCTGAATATTCTTTCGGTACGACACTGTCAGAATAACCGATTTCTTGTAAGGCACAGATCATCCCATTTGAAACTTGTCCGCGCATCTTGCCTTTTTTGATTTTGACATTGCCCGCAATCCGTGAATTTGGTAAAGCCACGATGACTTTGATTCCTGCTTTGACATTCGGTGCTCCACAAACGATTTGTGATAATTCCTCTTCGCCGATATCGACTTGACAGATCGATAGATGATCCGAATCAGGATGCGGAATACATTCCTTCACTTCTCCGACAACGATTTTCTTCAAGCCTTCTTCAGGTACAGTCACACCTTCGACTTCGATTCCTGTGACGGACATTTTGTCTGCAAGTTCTTGCGGTGTCACATTTGATAAATCAACGTATTGATTCAGCCATTTATATGATACTAACATTCTTTTACTCCCCCTTGAACTGACTTAAGAAGCGCAAGTCATTTTGATAGAAATTACGAATATCGTTGACCCCATAACGTAACATTGCGACACGATCTGGGCCAAGTCCAAAAGCAAATCCGGAGTATTCTTCAGGATCGATTCCTGACATTTCCAAGACATTTGGATGAACCATACCAGCACCTAAGATCTCGATCCAACCTGTGTGTTTGCAGACGTTACAGCCTGAACCACCGCATTTGAAACAGCTGACATCGACTTCAACAGATGGTTCTGTAAATGGGAAATAGCTTGGGCGTAAACGGATTTGGCGATCTTCCCCAAACATTTTCTTCATCACGACTTCAAGTGTTCCTTTTAGATCACCCATCGTCACGTTCTTGTCAATCACCAATCCTTCGATTTGATGGAATTGATGGCTGTGTGTTGCATCATCCGTATCACGTCGGAAAACTTTTCCTGGTGAGATCATGCGTAGCGCACCTTTTGAAAAATCATGTTTTTCCATGGTACGTGCTTGGACAGGCGACGTATGCGTACGGATCAAGATTTCTTCTGAGATATAGAAAGTATCTTGCATATCACGCGCTGGATGGTCTTTTGGTAAATTCATTCGTTCAAAGTTGTAATGGTCTGACTCGACTTCATATCCTTCAACGATTTGATACCCCATGCCGACAAAAATATCTTCGATTTCTTCCATGATCTGCGTCAAGATATGGCGTGTCCCTTGTTTGACTGAGCGACCTGGAAGCGTGACATCGATTGTTTCTTTTTCTAATGCTTCATTCATTGCAGCGGTTTCCAATACTGCTTTTCTCTCTTCGATTTCTTGTGTCAATAGATCACGGATCTCATTGGCAAAGCTTCCCACTTTCGGACGTTCTTCGGCACTTAGATCTTTCATTCCTCGTAAGACCTCAGTGATCGGTCCTTTTTTCCCTAATGTTTCGACACGGATTTGATTTAGTTCTTTCAAATCCTGCGCCTGCTTGATCTTGACGATCGTTGCTTCTTTCAAGCTTTCGAGTTGTGCTTGTAAAGACATGCGATTTCCTCCTTTAAATTCAACTACAAAAAAGACCTCATTCCTATCAAGGAACGAGGTCTTCGCGTTACCATCCTAATTTACGATCCCAACGAGATCGTACACTCATTTTAATAACGACAGATATACTGCCGGTCTGAAAAATCTCTCAGACGAACTCGGAAAGTGAACTTCATTTTTCAAACACAGGATCTGCTTTCAGTCCATGACAGATCTCCCTATACTGGTTTAGCCAAACTACTCTTTTTCGTCAACATTCTTTTTGTCTATTCAACTAAAAACTAGTGTACAAGATTTTTGATGCAAAATCAACTGCATTCTTCGGGTGTGACCCATTTCTCACTCCAAAGCTGCAACTGGACCATCGCTTTTTGTAGATCTGCCCCTTTTTCTGTCAGCATATATTCTGAACGACTGGATTCATTACACGAAAAATTACGGGTAACGATCTTTTCTTTTTCAAGCTCTTTTAATCGTTCGACCAAGACACGGTCACTGACCATCGGGATTTTTGCAGAGAGATCAACAAAGCGCTGCGGACCATTTTCGAGTAATACATCGATAATCAATCCATTCCATTTTTTCCCTAAAATCGAGAATGTTTTTTCAAATTTGGGACACAGAATGAATTCTGTCTGTGTTAGCTCCATCTTACTCACCTCTTTTCATGAGTATAGCATATTACTTACAAAGTGTAAGTCCAGTTTGCTCACTTCTTATTCTTTATTAAGATTTATTATTTTCTTCGCCTGTAACAAAACTAAAAAGACATCTTGAACGGGTTTATTCAGCGCTTCACTCAATGCCCGTTGGTATAAGTTCAATTGCCCGCGGTATTTGCTGATGACCTTAGTGATTTCCTCTGGGTTTTCAGGATGTAAAATAAAATCAGTCTTGAAATCATAAAGCTGCACGTACTCCCCAAAATCAAGATATCCATCGACGATCCCATGGATCAATAATTCATCGTCTTCATTCGGATAGTGATCGAATACCTTTTCTGCTTGTAGAAGCATTGAAAATGGTTGTTCGCGTTTCACTTTTTCCGGATGTTCAATCAGTGATCGGCCAAGGGTAGATTCATAAAACCATAAGATGGAATCAATTGGCACACGTTTCGCTACTTGTTCATCGACTAAACGTTTTTTGACGAGGGTCGTCAGTTCTTTTTCGATGCTTTCTTTCGTCAACTGTTCCAATGGTAGGACTTGTAACAGAAAATGTGTCGCTGTCCCAACAGCTGTGGCAGAAACTTTGCGCTCTTTTTGTACAAAACGTGGTTCAGCTAATTGGTCTTGCGTATACCTGAAAGGCTGGGCAAAGGCTTTTTTATCACTGCTTTCCCAAGTCAAACGTGCCTCTGGGGAATCGTCTGGATCTTCAAACAGCCGTTTGATCTCAGAAACCGATTGATAACTCGTTGTTTGCGAAGAGGCTTCATAAGGATAAGTGAAAGCTAAACGAGCTTGTAGTTCAGCGGTTAATGGTGTTTGATCTCCTTTTTGTTCTTCTGCTTGCTCTCCTTTGACTGTCAATGCTTGGCGTTGGGTTAAAATCTCTTGTTGATCCATCCAGGTGATCGTAAAATCTCCCGGTGAATGTTTCAGTTGTTGTAAAGGCGTGACTTCTGGAAAATATTCGGTCATTTTAGGATGACGGATCAAGCTGTAACCGATCCAATTCATCAAGCTACTCGAACTTTTCAGGCGAATCACAGGGTCTAACACTACATCCGTTTGCTCACTTGCCTCTGACCAGGCTTTGAACGTGTCTTCTTTGCTTTTGTACGAACCGACAATAAACAATTTTTGCTCTGCTCTAGTCAGTCCTACGTATAATTTACGCATTTCTTCGGAAAGCAATTTCTTCTGTTTGGCTAATTTGATGGCTTGATAAGGTAATGTGTCAAACAAGACCCGCGTGTCTGGCTCCATGTAGCGCACGCCCGCACCTAGTTTTTCTTCGAAGGCATAACGGTTTTTCAAGTCTTGTAGATTGAATTGCTTCGTCATATCTAATAAGAAAACGATGGGGAACTCTAATCCTTTACTTGCATGGATGGTCATGACACGAACGGCATTGTCACTAGAAGCAATCACTGGTTCCGCCAAGTCTTTGTCTTTCTCCTGCATTTTCTCAATAAATCGTACAAATTGATAGAGACCACGAAACGAGCTTTGTTCATAAGCTTTGGCACGATCCACTAACGCATACAGATTCGCTTGACGTTGTGCACCAGCTGGCAACCCAACGACATATTCTAAATACCCTGTTTGGTAATAGATTTCCCATAATAAGTCCGTGATCGAAGAACGCCGCGCTAACTCTCGCCATTGTTCCAGTTGCTCATTGAAATGAAGCAATTTAGCCGCTAATTCATCTTGATTATTATTTTGGTAAGCTAAGACTGCATCATAGTAAGTATGCGCCTTATCGGCTAATCGGATACGTGCTAACTCTGGTTCGATCAAGCCCACGACTGGTGAACGTAACACTGAAGCTAATGGGATATCCTGATAAGGATTGTCGATCAATTGGAGCAATGAAATCATGATCCTGATTTCTGTCGCTTGGAAATAATTTTGGGCATCATTGAGTTCCAACGGAATATCAAACGTTTTGAATACTTCTAAAATCGTCAAATTATTTTTCTTCGTTGGTGTCAATAACACGATATCTTTGAATTCGATTGGGCGCTCTTCTTGACTTTTTTTGTCGTAGATCATGAATTTTGAATCGATCAATTCACGGATCTTCAAGCCAGTCATCAAAAGTTCACCTTCTGTTTTGTCTTCCAACATATCGTCTATCGGCAACTCGATTTCTGTCGTTTCTTGTTCCTTTTCATAGATCAAGACTTCTGGTGCAAATCGTTCATTTTCTGGGAACCCAGAAAAACCTAGAACCAGCCGAGCCGCTTCATCATAAGCGATTTGTCCAACTGTTGGGTCCATCAGCTGTTCAAAAATCAAGTTGGTAAACGCTAAGACTTCCTGCCTTGAACGGAAATTCTCAGCTAAGACGATTCGTCGTCCCCCTTTTTCTTCCGAGAATTTCTCATATTTATTGATAAATAGAGTTGGATCTGCTAAACGGAAGGAGTAGATCGACTGTTTGACATCTCCCACCATAAAGAGATTGCCTCTCTCCTCATCTGGCTCTCTGACCCAACAGAGCAATTCTTCTTGCAATTGGTTGACGTCTTGGTATTCGTCGACCATGACTTCTTTAAACTTTCTGCGATAATAATCCGATGCTTCGCTTGGTAGCCACTCTTCCTCTGTTTGTTTCGTCAATATTTGTAACGCCAAGTGTTCCAGATCATTGAAATCTAGCACGCCTTTTTCACGTTTGCGCGCACTGAAACCTTCCATGAAAAGCTTTGTGACTGCTGTCATTTGTTCAACGAGGGGTAATGCTTTTTGACTCAACTCTTCGATTTGTGCAGGCGAAACTGGGAAATAGCTTTTGCCAATTTGTTGTAAGATTTTTTTGGCGCGGTCTCGCAAGTTTTTGACTTCAGCAGAACGTTCTTTCAACTCTGCTTTCCGACTGCTTTTGAAGGTCGAAAACGTCAGGTTTTCTAAAGCTTGATAAGCTTCGTCCAACTCATCCCCAAGGAAACGTTCATAGATTTTTTGGATACTTGCTTGTTCTTGTGAGACTTGATCAAACATCTTTTCAAGTCCTTCTTCTTGTGCCAAAACGACCATTTCTTCGTATAACTGCGTACAATGAAGGAGATCAGCTAAGACAAGTGGCCGGATCTGTTCTTGATACAATGCAGAAGCTGCTAATCCCTCTTCTAGCCGATACGCTTCTGGTAAACGATCCAACCAAGCCAACGGATCAGGATTTGCTCGGGCAAAATCATAGAGAGAAAATACGAGGTTAGTCAAACCGTCATCTGAACGATCATTTGAAAAGTTCATCGTCAGCTGAAAAAAACCTTCGCGATTTTCTGCATAGAGTTGTTCTCTGATCTCATCCCAGACATCTTCTTTCATCAAGATCGTTTCCGTTTCATCCGTCAACATCCGAAAGACTGGATCGATATCGATCAAATAGTAATATTTACGGATCACCGTTAAACAAAACGCATGGAGTGTCGAGATATTTGCGGTAGGCAGTAAAACAAGCTGTTTCGTAAAATGTTTTTGCCAGACCGGATCACTTTCACTATTGACTGCTTCTTGTAAGGCTACTTGAATCCGCTCTTTCATTTCTCTTGCTGCCGCTTCTGTAAATGTCACGATCAGCAACTCATCGATATTGACGCCCATTTTCAACTTTTCGATCACACGGCGGACTAACACAGTCGTCTTACCTGAGCCGGCGGAAGCCGAAACAAGCAGATTGTCGCCTTGGTCAAAAATGGCTTGCCATTGTTCATCGGTAAAACGTTCATTTTCCGGTTTTAAAGGAATTGATGTCACTCGTCTTCACTCCTTTTTAGTATTCTGCGCAATGCTTCATCTTTATCCAGCTTTTCTAAACGATGATAATTATTTTCTTTAAGCATGACGTCAAACGTACATATACTTCTGAACGGACAATGCTCACAAGCAATCCGTTGTTTATCTTTGTAAGCTGGATTCAGTTTGATCTCCCCTGAGGTGATCGCTTCACCCGCTAAACGCATATTCTCACGATTATGGTTCATAAATAATTGAAGTTCTTCTTCTGTATAGAACTTCTCTTTACTATAACTACCCTTTTGTAATTCGTCTTTGGCGTTTTTCTTCACTGGATAGATCAACGAACTTTCTTTTGCTTCCAATGAATGATCGAGCACTTCTAACAGACCGGGATCATCGACAAAAACACCGTCATAGCTGAATTTTTTCAACGTATTTTTCTCGACATCTGTCGTATCTGTCAAAACTGGATTATGCACATGCAAGTAATAGGAGCCTGCTGGTTTGACTGCAGCTTTCCCAGTCAATCGTACAGCATCCATCAATGCCACATCAAGATATGTCAATAGTTGCATCGCCATGCCGTAGTAAGCTTCCGTCACATCAAAAGAACGACCACTTGATTTATAATCGACCACACTCAACCACGTATCACTTTGTTCAGTTGCTACATCGATGCGATCGATTTTTCCACGAACGTGGAGTTTCCCACCCTTGTCTAAAGGTATTTCCAATCCTGGAATCCCTCGTGCGCCAGCGATCTGTCCGAATAAAATCTCTGTTTGCAATGGCTTCATGCCCGTATTCTTACTTTGTTTTTGTAACGCCCATGCCACTTTTTGGATCGTCTGCCCTAATTGGTAACGAATATAGTTCATCCGTGCAGAGCTATCTAAAATCTCAAAGCGTAATTCACCAAATACTTCTTGTAAGACTTTTTCGGTAAATTCTTGTCGCTCTTTCTCCGACATCGCCACAAGTGACAGTTGATTCGAGAATAACAATTTGAAGAAGCGATCCAATGATTCATGATAAAAGTCGCCAGTGGCAGCTGGTGTCAGTCCATAGATATTACGTTCTTTCAGCTTCAAACCAAACTGGACAAAGTATTTATATTCACAGTTATAAAAGTTTTCCATGCGTGAGATCGACGTATAGATTTCTTTGCCATAAAGAGCTTCTGCCATTTCTTCTGATAAGGAAACTGGTACATTTAGATGATCTTGACTTTCAAAAATCGTCAATGCAAAATTTCGTTGATCCGAACGCAGAACTAACTCTTTTAGTTGTTGCCAATAAAGTGGTACTGCTTGTTTGGCTTCTTTTGCTAAACGATAGACCCGATTGATCGTATTGATCCCGCTGCGGTAAGTGCCCACGTAACAATCTGGTTCACTCGTCAATTGCAACTGGCATTTTGGCTCGACTGGAACACCTAGATAGTCAACGACTCGTTTCAAGTACGGAGACATTTTCAACCGATTGGTATCATAGCTTTGCGCATAGCTTAAATACAAACGTTCCGTTCCCGAAACAAACACTACATACGCTTGGAAAGGTTCGAAAGACATACTTTCTTTTGCTGGATCAAATAAAAATTGATCCTCGCCTAACCCTTGATTCAACGCTTCACGTTCTTCACTCGATAATAAGCCTTTGGTTTCATGACGATCTGGGAACACTTGGTCATTCAAGCCGACCGCAAATGTTACTTTTGCTTGATTAGGTCGCACAAGTTCCAAGCGGTTGATCCTCACCTGATCGATGGCCGTAGGAATTTTCCCATAGCTAAGATTTTCTAGCCCACTCGTGATGATCTCTTGGAATAATGACCAGTCGAACGCTGTTTCTCCGTAGATCAATGAATACTCGTCCAAAAGATCCATCAACGCCCCCCACGTTTGTTCATGATTTCTAGCCGCAGCTAATCCGCCACGTGCCACTTCTTGGTCCCGCCAGAAAAGCAATTGTTGTTGCACGCCGCTTTCGATCAAGAAGCGATAAAACAAAGTGACAGCTTCTTGACCTGTTTGGCATTTTTTGATGTTCTTCAAAAACACCGGCACCATGTCACGAAAAAGTCTCCGGATCGTATTTGATTGCTCTTCCAGTTGTTTGACGTCTTCTAGCTGTTCTGCTTCAAAATCATAGGCAACAAATTGCCAATCTTTCTCACGGAGCCAATAATTGCCTTGATAGTTGTAAGCTAACGCTACATTTTCTGTAATATCTAAGTTCGTACGGAATTGATTTCTAGTAACTTCCCAAGTCTCAAGATCCAGTTCTTCCGCCGGGGCACCGATCGTCAACTCTGTCTTGAAGAAACGCATGATATCGTTTAAGCGGTATTGGTAACGATCCAATGCAAATAAGCTGTTGATCCATTCAATCAATGGATGATTTTCCATCAATTGCTCTTCATCCAGATAAAAAGGGATCGACATCTCTTGAAAAATCGGACGCAGTAGATTTCCATAAAGCGTCATATCCTTCGTCAACACTTGGATATCTCGATACCGAAAGCCTTCTTGACTGACCAAACGTCGGATCTCCACCGCTAATTGCCGAACTTCTTCCGTTGGATTCTCCGCCTCCCACAGATGTAATGTCTCTTGCGCGCCAAGTTCAACAGATTGGCTTTTCTGCTGGCTAGATGTTTCTTCCCACATTTGTTGTAAGGTTTGAAGTTCTTTTGGGTATTCCCGATTCGGTGCATAATGATCGACAGAGACAGGAACATTCAATTCTCTTGCTGCGTTAAGTAGTTGGAAATAGACCTTCCCTGTATTGAAAAACAAGGTCAACGGATCTGGTAGATCAGATTTGTAGGGGCGATCCAGTAGCAAATCCACCACTAGATGTCCTTTTTCCATCATTTTTTGCAGCAACTGGTATTCTTGGGCATTGATTCGAGCGAAACCACTCACTAAGAACTTGATCTTATGATAATCCTGTGTCGCCATATAATTTGCTAGTACAGTCAACGCGTCTTCATATTGTAGCGCACGTTGGACTAATTCCTCTTCGAATGCCGAGAAGATCAGTTGTAAATCCTTCATTTTCAATTGTCGGTCTTCTTCTTTTGGCGACTCTCCTGTCACAGAAGTGAGCAAATCAACAGGCGAAATTTTTCCGACTTGCAGTTCGCTGTATAGCTCTTGTAGTTGACGGATAAACCCTTTTTTACGGATTTCTCCTCGAAATATCGTCAATTCTTCTTGTTTTTTTTCTAGGATTTGGCGGAGGATCATTGCTGAACCAGATTCGGTCAATTCACTACCTGTCAGCAACGTGGTTTGTTGTAATAAGTACCAAGCCAAACGATAGAAACTGAATACTTGTATATTCGTTGTGCTAAATGAGCTTTTTCCGCTTTTTTTTCGCATCTCAGCGAGTAATTCTTGCTCTTGTTCAAATTTATTATAGTTAGGTACAAGGAAAAATACTTGATTGTCTTCATCTTTTTCAAGCCAAGCGGCGGCTTCATCGATCAGTGCTTTGCGGTGGTCTTTTTGACCATTCCCTAAGATAAATTGTAACGACACCTTATTGCCTCCTTTTCCTGGTTGATATACCTCTTCATTATAACAAAGATAGCTGAACATTTGTTCTATTATCGTTTAAATTTTGGAAATAAAAAAGCCGGAGCAGGACGACTATCCTCTCCGACAAATGATGTTGATCCAATCAGTGGATCGAACCCATTAATTTTTTGATTGGTTCTTTGATTGCAAATAAAATCACTGCACCGACGATTGCTACGACACCAATGATCCCAAAGTACGCTGATTCGGTACCAGGTGTATAAAAACGAGCGATTTGTGCATTGATGGCTTGGGAAGAAGCATCGGCTAAGAACCAGATCGCAATCGTTTGCGATTCAAAGGCTCTAGGTGCTAATTTCGTCGTAACAGAAAGACCGACAGGTGATAAGCAAAGTTCAGCGATCACGATAATGAAAAAGCTACCGATCAGCCAAAGCGGGCTGACTTTTCCAGCTGTTCCATATAACATCCCCGGCAACATCAATAACAGATAGGACAATCCGGCAAATAACAAACCTAGTGAGAACTTCACTACAGTTGATGGTTGCCGTTTACCTAACCGTGTCCATAAAGTAACGAACACAGGAGTCAAAATAAAGATGAAGATCGGGTTCAATGATTGATACCAACTCGCTTGGATCGGAACACCCATCAAAGTCGATTGTGTCCGTTCACTTGCAAACAGCGCGAGGATCGATGACCCTTGTTCTTGCAATGACCAAAAGATGATCGCTGCTAAGAATAACGGGATATATGCCCATACGCGTGGTTTTTCTTCCACTGAAACATCTTTTGAAGTCAACATTTTGATAAAGTAATAAAGTGGTAAAACGATTCCTAAGACACTGATCGTATTAACAAAGAAATCGATCGTCAAATGTCCAGTCAGTTGCGCTCCACCAAAAATAATAGCAAATACGATCAATGCAATCACAACATTACGGATAAATCCTTTGCGTTCGCCTTGTGTTAAAGGATTTGGAGGTGTCATACCCACTCCATCCAATGTCTTACGTCCTTGGATCACATATTGCAACAACCCGAAGAACATACCGATAGCGGCTAATGAGAAACCTAAATGGTAGTTATACTCTTGACCGATCGTACCGACGATCAACGGCGCGAGCAATGCGCCTAAATTGACACCCATATAAAAAATCGAAAATCCTGCATCTCTTCTTAAATCGGTTTTCGTATACAAATGCCCAACCATTCCCGAAACGTTTGGTTTTAAGAAAGCTGTACCGATGATGATCAGTGCCATCGAGATAAATAAAGTAGAGACACCAAACGGCAATGCCAAAACAACATGACCGATCATGATGAAGATCCCACCAATAAAGACGGTTTTTTTGGCTCCTAACACACGATCTGAAAACCAGCCGCCTACGATACTCGACATATAAATCAACGAACCGTAGATCGACATGATCGACAACGCTGTGGCACGAGGTAAACCAAGTCCACCATTTGCTACCGTGTCGTACATATAATAGATCAGTAAGGCACGCATACCATAATAACTGAATCGTTCCCACATCTCTGTGAAGAACAATGTAGACAATCCCTTCGGCTGACCGAAGAACCCTTTGTCTTGTTTTTCCATATTCCCATACCCCAATTCTTTTAATTTTCAGAAAATAATACACATATTTACCGAAAATCCGTGTAAAAATATTTATTTAAGAAATATATACTTATTTTCTATAAATACAACAAAATTTTAATGGGAAAACGATAAGAAAAAACATAGGTTATTTTTAATAATTATATAGTCTACTTCATGTCATAAAGCTTAAATGTCGGTATATTCAGTATGTAAACGGTCTCGTAACGAATTTTTTATGTAAAAGAACATCTTTTTTCTATTCTTACATTTTGTTGAGCGTTTTGTTTTACTTACTTTTTGTAAGATGATATACTTCGTTTTGTCATCAAGAAAAAAACGCAGAAAAGCGAATTAAAGGAGAACTAATCTATGACTGAATTTACAAATATCTTAAAAAACCGCCGTTCGATCTATGATCTAGGCCGTAACGTATCACAATCAAATGAAGAATTAACAACATTGATCCAAGAAGCAATCAAAGAAAGCCCTACTGCTTTCAATGCGCAATCAACACGTGCAGTAATCTTATTTGGCGATGCACATGAAAAATTATGGGAAATGACAGAAGAAGCTTTACGTCCATTGACACCTGCTGATGCTTTCCCAAATACTCAAAACAAATTAGCTAGTTTCAAAAAAGGTTACGGTACTGTCTTGTTCTTCAAAGACACAGATGTGATCAAAAACTTGCAAGAGCAATTTGCATTATATGCAGATAACTTCCCTGATTGGTCAGAACAATCAAATGGTATTGCTACAGCCAATACTTGGGTGGCATTAAGCGAAGAAGGTTTAGGTGCAAACCTACAACATTACAATCCAGTGATCGATGAAGCTGTCGCAAGAGAATGGTCGATTCCTACAAACTGGAAATTACGTGCACAATTAGTCTTTGGTTCACCTGAATCTCCAGCTGGCGAAAAAGAATATATGAACGATGCTGATCGTTTCCGCGTGTTTGGCTAATTCCACTAATACAAAAAGACAGCTCCCTCTATTAAAAGAAGGAGCTGTCTTTTTTGTCATTTCAATGGATCATTCATCCTCATGCTCGATCATGATATCAAGTTCTGCATCATCATTTAAGTGTTTTGCTAAAAAAGGAATCAATTCTTCTAATGAGACAGAAAATTTCAATAACGGGCCACGCCAACCGTTCCGGAAAAAATTCATTTTGACTTCTTTCGAATCTTTTGGTTGGTAAAGAACGACTTTGTTGATTTCAGAATATGGCACTCCACGGCGGTCAAAGCTGTTCAAAACTAGCCCTTCTGTAGTAAGTCCTCGACTATCTAACAAGAAACTCAATAACACAAGAGAAGCCAAGATGCCTTTCACTAACTCATCAGTGGTTGGTTGACTAACCAATGTATACCATAGAACCAGTACAGCAAGGAAAGGAACAACTAAATAGACCCAGCGATTCCGAACCGTTTTATAAACGATCTCTCGTCGTACAAGCCATAGAAATAAGCACATGACGATGACAAATAAAAATAGAACTATTGTAAAAAAGGAAACCATCTTATCGATCCACACCTTTATTTTCAACTCTTGAAACTAGAAAATCAAAGGGGTAAATCATGTCCCCTCTAACTGAACAAACGGTATTCAAGGAGCAGCACTTCGGTCATAAGCCAAAAAACTCAAAAATGAAATAGGCATTTTCGTTTTTTCTGTCTGATATCTTAGTGTTCAATGCTCCTTTCATAACCTTAAAAGGACCTGCAACATTATCATTCGATGTTGCATGTCCATATCTTCTTATTCAAATGTATCATATTTAGCTACTACCATGCTAGCTTTTTCTTCTAATAATTCTTGATCTTCTATAGCGCATTGGGCAACTTTGACTACGGCGCAATTCGTCATTTTTGAAACAACTTCTCCAACAACTGATTTGGTAAAACCAATGGGCCTACATGAATATTGTTCTCCTAAATTAATCATTTCTTCCGTCATCAAAATCCTCCTAAACTACTCAAACAGTTTGCCACAGAAAATCATTTCGTTTTATCTGTGTGTTTCGTTAGTGGTGTTTTGATCAAACTCTTATTTGATCTATCCGCATTATAGCGTACTGTTTTCGTTTTCACAAATTTTAACAGCTAAACATAATAAAAAAATCGTTTTTGGGACTGTTTTTCCTTGTTTTTTTACATTTGATCAGGCAGATTCATGTAGTTTTTTTTAGAAAAACAATTATAATAGAAAGAAGTCTGGAGGAGTCTTTCATGTCAAAACAAAAAAGTAAAAAACGATTACTACTAGGTGGGGCAACGCTAGTGTTGATTTCAAGCGTCTTTTACTTTACAAATAAACAATTAGAAGATCAGAAATCAATAACGGAGGAAAACATAGAGCAGACAAGCAAAACCGAAGAAAAACAAGTACTACTCGACGTACCTCTTGAAAATCAATTCGATGAACCTGCACTAGAGAATGGCTGTGAAGTAACCGCCTTATCGATGCTGCTGCGCTTCTATGGCTACGAAACTACCAAAAATCAATTAGCCGAAGAACTAAATTATGTCCCCGTTTTCAATGCTGATGGCACTCATGGCGATCCAAATGAAGGCTTCGTTGGTGAGATTTGGGGTGGTGACTGGGCAATGGGTGTCTATGTTCCACCAATCGCTACGTTAGCGCAAGAAATCCTACAAACCGATTATCATACCGAACCGCAAACGGATGCAAGCTTGACTGACATCAAAAATGCATTAAAAGAAGAAAAACCTGTGTGGGCTTCTGTCACGATCGATTTTCAAGTGCCGACAGAAAATGATTTCATGACTTGGACGACTGCAAACGGTGAAGTACAAGTCACGCCATTAGTCCATGCCTGTGTTGTAACTGGCTATGATGATCAATCGATCTATGTCAATGATCCTTATGGCATAAAAAATCGTGCGGTACCAATCGACGACTTTGAGCAAGTATTTACTGCCATGGGCGGACAAATGCTTACTTTAGAAAAGAACTAGTATTTCCTAGAAAAATAGCTTATACTCAAGCTAACAACGCATGGAAGGAGCAAGAATCTGTGGAACGATTTATTCATAAAAAGGCGGATCCAAATGAAATCCCAATCATCTTCGTCCGTGATACTGCTGGGAATATCCAAAAAAAAGTGTCAGTCAATGAATGGACGAACCGATACAGCCCTGCTTCCCTCGATTTACTTGAAATCAAACTTTATCGACAAGCATTGGCTTATTATTCTGAGCAAGACTACGAGAAAGCCATTGATTTGTTGAAATTTTTGATCATTCAAACTGGCTATACTCATTTTGAGTACATCGAACGTTTAGCCACCATTTATCGTAAAACCCATGCAGAAGCACTTGAATATCAGTTGCTCTCTTCTGTCTTGGCATCCGCTGAGATCATCGGCTTGCCTGCTGGATTGATCAAAAAATTGGAACGGCGAATCGATCAATTGAAATTGAACATGGCAAGAAAATAAAATAAACCTAAGAACGAATGATTAAGTCATTAATCAATTATTCTTAGGCTTATTTTTTAATCCAATACTTAGTTTACATAATAAAAATAAAATCAACCAATTATAGCTAATGCTTCTTTAGGTACCTCTTCTTTGGGAATTTCTTCGTATGTTTCAACATGAGCGCCTTTATTCGTCAATCTCAAGTAACGGTCTTTTTTTAAAACAGATAACCCATTAAATTCAATCTCGCGTTCGTTACCATTTGCATCAACTGCTTTTTGGATATATTTTGCTGTACCGAACGAATTGACTTCATCGGGCTGTTTTGTTTTGACATACACTTCTCCCTTTGTGACTAACGGATTCAATTGGTCAATAACTGCTGGCAATTCTCCACTAGCACCCTGCGTATAAAACTTTAAGCCAAATAACGCTAAGCCACTGAATACAACGGCACCTACTAATACTTTGATTACTTTCATTTTCCTACCTCCTCTTTACTCTTTGAGTATAGCCTGTAAAAAAATCAGATTCATCCGTCTCTAGATCGAGTTTTTTATCGGACTTGAGCACAGAAGTTATTTTTATAAAATTTCATAGATTTTTGCTATTATAATAGGAAAGAAAGGATGTGTTTCATTATGAATAAAGAAGAAATACTTCAGAAAATCAAAGATCTGGTCCAAAGTGGCAATTTCACTGAAGCCAAAACATTTTTCGAAGAGCATAAAGAACAATTAGGTCCTTACAAAGAAAAAGCCCAAGAATTTCTCCAAGGTGTCGATTTTCAAGGAATAACGGATAAATTCAAAAATCTGTTCAAATGAACAATCATCTTTTCGTAAGGTGGTTCGAGCCAGAATATCACATTTAGAAACAAAAGATCCCTGACAATCAACGATTGTCGGGGATCTTTTAAGGTTCTGGCGACTCTAAAACATCATGAGTATTTGCAAAAGCCACACTTTTATCAAAACCTGCTTTTAGTACAATCTTGTTGGATCATAGTGATACGTCACATTGCCATTCAGCTCGGCCTTTCCAACAATAAACTTGCGATTCTCAATTTTTAACCATGCTTCGCGAAAAGCCATGACTTCCTCACGTTTGACCTCTATTTTTTGGATTTTTCCATCCATCAACTCTTGGATCATTTGTTCATAGGGATTCATCTTTGATTGCCTCCAGCTTATTTCAATAATCAGTGAATATCGGCGCATGTATTTCTTTCGTATCTAAATCTTTCCGCACATTCACTTTCGTGTAAATTACCTTTTCCACTGGAATACTATAGTAACTCTCTTCCCCATCATTAAATTGATGGAAATCTGTTTTTGATAAAATACCGTCGATTTTATTCATTAAAACTCGCGGTTCCACACTATTACTTACGATATAATAGCAAATACGGATATCGTTTTCTAAATGTAGATCAACTTCTAAAACAACTTGGTCCATGAAACATTACACCCTTTCTTTAAAAGAATTATAACAATAAGTACGTTCAGAATCAAAAAAACAACTTTTTTGTTGAAATCAAGAAATTTTATGACATCTCCCCTTGTGCATGTACGTACAAAGTGTTATTTTTATTTAAGTATTTCATTTTTCTTGGAGGCGTATATTGTATGGACACTATGGGACAACTGGTTTTTTATGTTCCTTTTTTTCTTATGACAACTTTAGCAATCTACTACACGAAATGGACGAAGCGGAAATTTTCCGTATTGCTGACACTTTTACCAGTCGCTTATTTTTCCCACAAAATATTTTCCCTTCGGCATTGGGAACCCACCCCAAAATTACTGTCACATGAATTAGGGTTGATTATTTCATTAACGATATTGATCTTATGGATTTATTACCTTTACAAACATCCTTAGTTACCAGTACTACTCTTCACGACTAAAAAAGCCACGTTGGAAATCAGCAACGTAGCTTATCAGGAATCGGAATTTATTTAACGACCAACACATTGCAAGGCGCATGTGTCACTACATAAGAAGCCGTTGATCCTACCAATGCTTGTTGAATCGAGCCTTTACCAGTCGCCCCCATCACGATCAAATCAATCGACTCCTGTTTCGGCAATACTGTGGCGAGCAAGGTTCTTGGATCACCCGTTTCCACGATTGCATGGATCGTTTCGATTCCAAATTCTTTTGCATCATTGATCCTCTTCAATAGTTCTACTTCTGTTTTTTGCTTTTCTTCCGCATAAATTTTCGAGAATGCATACGCACTGTGTGTCAATTCGATTTTATTGATAATTGAAACGATCAATAATTCTGATTGATTGTCTCTAGCTAATTCTAACGCTTCGGCAAATGCCTTCTCTGCTTTTTCTGAACCATCAATTGCCACCATTATTTTTTCATACATATTCGTCATCCATACCATCTCCTTGTTTCTTCTATTGTATCATTTTGATCGATTTTTATAAAAATTTCACTTTTTTACCGACAAATCAAAATTAATTTGCCGATTTTCTACTTTTTTGTTTTGCATTTTTCTAATAAAAAACAAATGTCAAAAACGCATGAATATCCTTTTATGATGTTTTTCTAATTAAAACGCACATTATTTATACATATCCTTGTTACAAAAAAGGAGCATTTGTCACAAACTGTCACGTATCTTTCACCTATGAAATATAATCCCATGGTAAAGTATTACTCGTTAGCGAAAACAGCTAACCAAATAACTTTTTAAAACACGAAGGAGATCTTTCATGAAATCACTTAAAACAATTCTTTTTGGAACAACTTTGGCTGCCGGCGCTGCATTATTTATGGGTACTTCTGCACACGCAGACGAAGCCTACACTGTTCAATCAGGTGATACTTTATCAACGATTTCTCAAAAATACGTTGGTGACAACTCCTTGATCCAAACAATTGCCGAAGCGAACTCAATCTCAAACATTCACCTGATTTTTTCAGGTCAAGAATTAACTATTCCTACTGGTGAACAAGCAGCTGCTCCTGTCGCTACTCAAGCGCCTGTAGAACCTGTTCAAGAAACAGCTCCAGTTGTGGAAACACCTGTAGTGGAACAAGCTCCTGTAGTAGAAGAAGCGCCAGTTGTGGAACAAGCACCTGCTACTGAAGTAGCTGTTTCAACTGGTACGAACGATGCCAAAGAATGGATCGCACAAAAAGAATCTAGCGGTTCTTACACAGCAACAAACGGACGCTATATCGGCCGTTACCAATTAGACTCTTCTTACTTGAACGGTGACTACTCTGCTGCCAATCAAGAAAGAGTAGCAGAACAATATGTTGCCTCTCGTTATGGCTCTTGGGACGCTGCAAAAGCTTTCTGGTTAGCTAACGGTTGGTACTAAAAAGAGCGATTTTGAAAAAATGGGAATCTTATTGATTCCTATTTTTTTTGTTCTTATTTCGCGTTAGTTCCCTTTTGTTTTTGCCTTTGACTTTGTTTGATTTTTTTGATCGCCCAATCATAATGGCTCGATGTAGCCGAAACAAAATAACCGCCAAGTGTCGTATTTCCTACCCAAGGATACTGTTTTTTTTGGAACAGCTGATCGTCATCGAAGGTTTTCGCCAGTAACATCACTTCTGCATGGCTTTCCTTCAACCAGTCAGACGCTTGCCGTAACGTAGTAGACTGGTGTTTTTTTGTAAAGGCACGATTCATTTCGGCTGTCGTTCGCCAATTATACGGCTCCGGCAAAAAAGGCACCGCTTCTCCCATTTGATTATCAGTCACCCACTTTAATAGCAAACAATGCCACTCGTATAAATGGATCAACACGTCTTTGATCGTTTGATCCCTTCGCCAATGTGCTTCTTTTTTCTTTTCAAGAAATACTTCCTCAAAATCAAATGTCACTTCTCTTTGTTCCTCAGGTATTGAATCGATCAACTGCTGTAACTTCTCATAATTTTCAGCTGCGAGTATCAATAATTCCTCTTTTGACTTTGGTCTCATATTCTTCTCCTTATTAAAAATACATACGTTTTAAATCGTTTCCAATCTACCTATAATTCTAGTATGCCTGATTTCTAAAAAAAAGACGAGTAATATCCTAGAATGAATATACATTCTAGATGATTACTCGTCTTTATCCACTTGATTCAACGATCTTCATTCCATGTCTTGACTGAGAACCGCCTATCACTATACACTTTTTTGATCAAGTCATTTAACGGTACTCGCTTTGATACGCTGACAATGGCAAAGGCACCTTTTTCTTCAGTTCAATACTCCATTGAATTCTCGTTACCAAAAGAATAATACATATTTCTTCATTATAGACAGGTGTTTTTTACCCTTAGTTAGCCATATCCTTTATTTTTTCCTTGATGATTTCGCGGGTCTTTCTAAATTCAGCAATAATTTCTTCTTCCGTACCAGTTGCTTTTGCTGGATCTTCTAAATCCCAATGTTCATGACGGATATGAGCAGGAATCACTGGGCATTTATCTAACGCATCTCCGCAAAGCGTAATGATCAAGTCCGCATGGCTAAAATAATCTGGATCAATCAAGTCTGAAGTTTGACTCGTAATGTCGATGCCATCTTCTGCCATCACTTTTACGGCACGTGGATTCAACCCATGTGTCTCCACTCCAGCACTGCGAACGTCAAATTGCTCCTCCAAATATTCATGACCATACCCTTCAGCGATCTGACTTCTACATGAATTACCGGTACATAAAAAATAAACTTTCTTCTTTTCTACACTTGTTGTCTTCTCCAAAACCATTCCTCCAATCCAAATTCCCTTTCAGGATTAAGTTTATGATATCATATATTTAAGGGATCGTTGGTTCATTCAAAAAAAACGTATTATTTTTAATAAACCAATGATCAGCCATTTACATAATAAATAACTAGTGAATACAGAAAAAACAGCTTTTTAAAGCATGTCAAAGACTTTTTACATGCTAAATCTGGCAATGACAAACACCTTTGATCGTCGATTTCGACCTCTTCGATCACACTGAGATAAGAAGGAGCGGATACTATGGACTTGAGTCATCAAATAAAAAAATATCGTAAACAGCTAGCTTTATCCCAAGAAGAATTAGCCGAAAAATTATATGTTTCAAGACAAACGATTTCAAACTGGGAGAATGAGCGTAGCTATCCCGATATTCATAATTTATTGTTACTGAGTGTCCTGTTTGACGTTTCTTTGGATCAATTAGTCAAAGGAGATGTGGAAAAGATGAAAGAAAATGTGACACTTCTGGAAATAAACAAATATACTAAAGTCATGCTCGTATCAATGCTCCTTGCTTTGATTTCAATTGGGCCATCCTTGTTTTTACCTGGTAATTGGCGATTAGCTCTTCCCTTGATCTTTTGGATCGTCAGCATGTACGGCGCAATAAAAGTCGAGGGACTCAAAAAACAAGAGAATATCAAAACCTACAAAGAAATCGTTGCATTCATGGAAAACAAAGAAGTAGCACCTCTACGTAAACAAAGAGACAAGCTCAGAAATTGGATCGAAAAGGTAGGAATCGTCCTTTTGTTTGGACTCATTTGTGGAGTGATCGCATTACTCACAAGTCTGCCGTTTGTACTATTCAATCGCTAGTAATATCGCAAAAAAACAAGATCAACCTTCAAGGATCGATCTTGTTTTTTTGTTAATCGGAACCAACACAAATTTTTTTGTACTCATTAGATCTGTTTATTGTTTTCCCAGATCATAAGGTATTCTTTCTCACCCATCGATTCATCCATTTGTTCATCCACTTTTATAAAGCCATTTCTAAAGTAGAATCGTATTGCTCCTTTATTCTTACCATAAACATACAAGCTTATTCGTTCTTTTTCTTTTTTAGCAGCTTCAATCAATTTTTGCCCGATTTTTCTATTTTGATATGTTGACTCTACAAAAATGCCAGCTAAATAAGATTCATCTACGATTCCCATAAAACCAACGATCTGACTATTCATTTCACAATAATAAATTTCTGCTTTTGGCAATTCTTTTTTCAACAACGCTTCTTTCTCATACCAATATTTCTCATCAATAAAATCATGTGTCTTGATATTGGTCGTTAACCAAATAGTTAGTAGCCGGTCCATTATCTCTCGGTCTAGTTTCTTCACTTTTTTAATCATCCCATTACTCCTGAAAACTTATAGTTATTCTTCATACCTCTTCAAACGATCATTTAGATTGCCCGCATGGATGTCTACTGCTACCCGCGAACGTCCTTCTTCAATTTTGAGGTCTAGAAGACGAAGTTGTTCTTTATATCAAAGAAGTTGTTCCGCAGAGATTTGAAAAATCAATATGATTGTAGGTTTTGAGAAGCTTTGTCTGCTTATCTTCCATCAACGCCACCCACAGATCACCGATCAATAAGAATGTTTCTGGAAATAAGGAGTATTGTTTTCCTTACTCGAATACACTTCTTTTGCATCAAAGATCTCCGTAAAGACTTCTGTCGAACATTTACGACCACGAACGACAACTGTCATGTGCGAGAGTTCCAACTTCGCTTTCTTTTTTAGTTAAGACTTTTTAGCATTACCAAACATGGATTCCATTCATCCCATAAGGTTGGGAACACTTCTAGCTCAACAAAACCCATCCTTCGATAGAATCCAATCGTCTGATCATAGATAGCGTAATGCCCTTCGGCGACCGTTTTCACTTGTAAAAATAGGTAATGTTTTCTTGCATAGGATTCAAGTTCACCTAGTAATCGCTTACCTAGTCCTCGATGATGATAGGCTTTTTTTATCCCCATACAATAGATCTCACCGGTGGCTTTACTTGTTTCTTTTAAACTGATAAACCCTATTGATTCATTTGTTTCTTGCAAGACCCACAACGGATATTTTTGGCAGTTCTCGATGTATTCTTGTGTCGAATCTGGCAAGCCAAACCATTCTGGCAAATCATTCAAGACTTCTTGGACGATTTTTTTCTTTTCTATTGCTTCTTCTACTAAATCAATACGCATTGATTTCCTCTTTTTTCGGCAAATATCGATCAACAAGTTGGAATCGTTCAAAGACGATTTTTGTTTCTTCATTGAGCAATAATCCATGTTCTTCATAGTAAGGTTTGAAATAATTGTAATGCCCCTTTTGCCAATACATAAGAGATAAGTCGCCTTCACCTTCTGTAGCTGCCAGTTCTTCGGTGATTTCTTTCCAAGGTAGGATCAACACTTCGACAGTCTGGATAATGCCTATCGGTACTTTAGAGCTATTCACAACGACGGAATAGTCACCAACTTTAGGTAATGGTTCGTTATCCATTTGGTAAAGCTCATACCCTGAGCTTGTCCCTGTTTTCTTCCCTTCCAATACCAAATCTGCTAATTCATCTGCGTGTTCTTTCGTATTTCCAAAAGCAAAAATTTCATATAATGACGCTTGTGACACACCATTTTTTAAGCAAAAGCTTTCCCAATATTTTGGTGCTTCTAGGTTCAATCTGTCACCAACTTTCTGATTGATAGTAAATCAAGTATACCAAAAACAGGAAAACTAAGCCTTTCACATTCATTTTTTTACAACTCCTACAGTTAAATTTATAGTTACTCCCCAACTTCACTTCTTGAATACAAGAAATAAAAAAACTAGACTCACTTTTTGAGAGAATCTAGTTTTGTTTTCAGGATGAAATGGAAAATTAGACATCCACTTTGTTACAATAAATGCAACCAAAGAAAAGGAGAAAATTCATGGAACTTTATTTCAAAGAATTTTTATTGATCACGCAAAAATTAAACAAGCAACAGATTACTCCGCTACTACTAGGTTCATTGGGCTTGTCTTACTTAACAGATATCGACTGGCAACCAAGAGACATTGACATCCACGTTCCTGGCGATCCCCGTGGTTGGGAAGCACCCGATGAAGATCGCTTGCACAATTGGCAAAGCATCTTAAAAATCATGGAAACGTTGAGTTACCATCTAGTTGATTTACACGAACATGAATTTGCTAAAGATTCTTATACCATCCAATTTGGCAGCATGGACAGTCTTCTCGGCTTTTCAGGTATTCCACTTAATGAACTCTCTCTAATCAGGATCGACGACTGTTCCTTTTACTTACCTACAGCGAAACAATATTTGAAAATCTATCAACATTCCGCTAAAGATAGTTACCGTGCAGATAAAAATAATCATAAGGATCTAGCAAAGATCGAGTATTTGGAAAAGTACATGGATGGGAATACGTAATAAATGATTTTAAATGATTGAGTTACTTTTACTTATAATCAAAATATTTAATTAGACATTGCATCAAGTCTATTCATTGAATCAAAGACTCTCTTATCAATTTTTTAATTGATCGCTAAGAGAGTCTAAGATCCTATTTCTTATTTATTTTTATATCGATAAACAAACAAGCTATATGTACTCAAAAAAATTCGTCTAGAAGAGAGAAGCTATCATAAAAAATGATGTACTCTTAATTAATTTTTACATATTTATTTATCAATCAAATGAGTTAGGCATTGAAAGCACCATCAACTGCAACTCTTGTCCAATTTGTGATGTAAATGTTTCTCCAATTTCACGAAATCCAAATTGTTTATATAAATCCATCACCTTAGGAATACAAATACTATCAAGTATTATTAATTTTCCTCCAATTGATCTTTTAACATCGTCAACAATAAGTAAAGCTTCTTCAATGATTTTTACTCCTGGAAATTCTTTAGAAAAATAATCATTCTTTGCGACATGAGCAATTAAATAAGACGGTGCAACACCTACCTTACTCGGCGATTTTCCGTTAAATACTAATTTCTTTTTCTCTTTTATTTCAAGCTTGCTAATATCTAAATCTTTGATTTGCTAACGTAAAAAAAACTAAGAGATGTTCTTGTGTTTCGTCTTTAAAAATCAAGTACGTCCTTGTCGCATGATAAAGCTCTTTTTGTATGGCATCATGTTTTAAAATTCAGTCATTTCTGAATTGTTTCCACAAAAAAAGAAGATTCTACAAAGTTCGAAAAGCGTTCTCTTACCTTCTTTCTAAGAGCTTTATTTCCAATCTCAATTTCCTCTTCTTTAATTACTTCAACCAGCATTTTGATCTTTTTACTTAATGAAATCACAGTATAGTCCATATTATTTTTTTCTCATCCAATTAGGTACTTGATCCTTGTTACTAATACGATCACTAGATTTCTTTTCTAATAAGTCATAGAATTTTTTTGTAGGATGCGTATTTTCAATAATTTTGACATCTTCATTAGATAAAATAATTGGACGTTCCAAACTTATGTTTGCCATAAATACCGACTCCTTATTATTATTAACTACATGATAGATTATATTATTTCTTCGCAGTAATTTAAATACGTTACATACAAAGTACACACGTTATCCCTTACGATACTTAAAATTTTAAGCAGAGTTTCATTGATCGGATAAACATTTCTGTCATCTTCCATTTAAAATTTGGTTATCTCTAAACTAAAAAGTGTCACATAATTAGTAAAAAACAAAATGATTTTTTTTTTGAACTGTTTTATTCACTTTCATCCTTATAGTAGTACTATCTAAGACAAAAAAAGATTCAACGATTTTGAAACATAATCACTCATATTCACTCTTTTGGCGTTTATTAGAAATCACTCAAAAAAATTGAAATATTGTTCAGGTGGTTCTCCCACACTTTTTAATACTTCATAGCCTCCTTCATCATCTTCAATGACACGTAACACTTTGCATTGAAATCTCCAATCATCACCAAAATCAAAGACAAACTTGAATTTATCTCCTTTTTTCAGACCGAGTTGATAAAGTTTATAGTCACAGGTATGAAGGTATTCGTGTCCCATGTCAACTTCTGCCATGTAGTAACATTTATTTCCACTCCAAGCAGAATTGTCCATAAAAAATGCATGTGCGTGATCATTGATAAAATCAAATGAATCCAAGATAATTTCAGCAAAATCTTCAAGTGTCTCATCTGTTGACACACTAATGTGCCGATAACAACCTGATCCTATTGAAATACTAAATACAATTGCTACAATTGCTTGATTGTCTTTTTGAGAAATCATTTTAATCCAACCTTTCTAAAGTAACCAAAAATTTTATAAGTTAACAACCTACCCGTTCTATGTACAGGTTTTTACATCAAAATTGATCATGAGAATAGCTACTATAACTATTATATCGTTTGTAAGAGTGAAAACGTACTAATTTATTTATTTTCGATTACATTAAAGTTTGCTAATTTTCGTCTGTATCGTTCAACTAACCCAACATTTTTCATAATAAAAAACTCTTTAATCAACTTTTCAAAAAAGTTGGTTAAAGAGTTCAACGTTTACTTCATCATTCGTTATATTACAGATCCGATCTACCTTCTAAAGAACAATTACCTAACGAATCCCAAGCGCAATCCGTGCATAACGACTCATTTTATCGGTCGTCCATGCGGGGTACCACACTAATTTGACTTCTGCTTTTGACACTTCTGGTACTTCTTTTAGTGCATCATGGATCGATTCAGTCAAGATATCAGCTAACGGACAGCCCATCGTTGTCAAAGTCATTTTAACAACGGTATCTCCATTTTCAGGGTCAAATTCGATTTCATAGATCAAGCCTAGGTTCACGATATCGATTCCTAGTTCTGGGTCAATCACCATTTCTAACGCGGTGAGAATTCGCTCTTTGATTTCATCTACTTCTTCAGCAGACCATTTTTGTTCACTCATTCTTCGGATTCTCCTTCTCACAATTTTTGTTTATCATACCTTTTTTTAAGGGGTTTGTAAATATTCATTTGACTAGCAAGGTCTGGACAGAAGTCTTTCACTTCAAGAACTAAGGTAACAGCTACGCAAATTGTTTTTCAAATTTTTTATAGATCCTCTTAGTTCCTAAGAAGTTACTTCTTTTTCCACTAGTTATTCGGTTCAAAGGTGACAAACAAGGGGGTAGATTTGTTTGTCTATCCCTTTTTTATTTGCTTTTCGCCTTTTTAGATGCATGTTTGATTTCAGGAAGAACCCCTGTTGAACGATACATTTTTTGTTCGCTCTCATTGGCAAAGCGACCAAAGACGGAATGCGTTGGTAAAATATTGATGAACGCATCTTCGTCGATCTCATGGACGATTTGATCAAGATCATACATTTCGTAACGTGTGATGACCATCATGATCATTTTTCCTTCACGTTTTGAATATCCACCAACTGAAGGTAAGAGAGTCATCCCCCGAACCATGCGTTGCGCAATTTCAGCAGTTACTTCTTCTGGTTTCACAGTGACAATCATGGCGGTCACTTTTTGGTGACTCGTATGGATCGCATCGATGACTTGAGTCATTGCATAGATCGAGATGATCGTATACAAAGCACTTTCCCAATTAAAGAGGAAGCCAGCTGCTACGACGATAATGCCGTTTAAAATCAGCATATAGTTTCCTACGGTTTTCCCTGTCGTTTGAGAAAGAACCAATGAAATGATGTCCATTCCACCAGTTGTAAAACCCATTTTTAGAGAAATACCGACGCCGACGCCAAGTAAAACACCACCGACTAATGCATTCATCAGTATATTATCTGTTACCTGTCCTGTCGGTAAAACTGTCGTCATGACTGACACACAAACAACGTTGATGAAACTAAGTACAGTTGCGCGTTTTCCGACTTTTAAAAAGCCTAGTATAAATACAGGAATATTTAATAGAAAAATAAACGTTCCAGTATCGACATCTATATGGACCCATTCAGATAATAGTGAAGCAATGATTTGGGCGATCCCGTTCATTCCTGCAGAAAAGACGTTGGCTGGAATCAAAAAATAATTCAATGCCACCGCTGCAGACAAACCGGTCATCAAGATAACCACTATTTTCTTAAGATTTTCGTTTCTTTGATAGACAGTCATGAATCTGCTCACAAGCACCTCTCCTTTTCAAGTTTATTCCAAATGTAAGAATAACAGTTTCTTCCAGAAAATAAAATAGCGACTACTTAAATGAGAAGAATTTTAGTAAAGTTGTCACAAAAAAAATAAGCCTATGCTACAATAAAAGAAAACCGAATGAACGAGGAGGACATTATGGCAAAAGATGCAAGTTTCGATATCATTTCAGAAGTATCTGTTGAAGAAGTAAAAAATGCAATCCAACAAACCACGAAAGAATTAACTAACCGTTTCGATTTCAAGGATTCAACGGTTGAGATCAAGTTAGAGAATACAAATAAATTAGTTGTGTTAAGTGATGATGAATTTAAAATCGAACAAATCAAAGATGTTTTGTTTGGAAAATTGAATAAACGCAATGTGCCAATCAAAAATATCCACTTTTCTGAAACGGAACACGCTTTAGGTGGTAAAGCGCGCCAGTCTGCTGATCTAGTCAATGGGATCGACCGAGATAATGGTAAGAAGATCACGACAGCGATCAAAAATGAAAAACTAAAAGTGAAAACACAGATCCAAGAAGACCAGATCCGCGTAACTGGTAAGAATCGTGATGACCTCCAAGCAGTGATTGCACTTTTACGAAAACTAGACTTGCCGATTGAATTGCAATTTACGAACTACCGTTAGTTCATGGGTACTATTGAGATATCATCAAAAAAGGACAAGCATTTTGCTTCGTCCTTTTTTAGTGGTCTTGCCAAAACTGATGGATAGTTTGTGATAATGCCTCAACTGTCCGAACTTCTTTTGCTTCGTGCCAATGTGGCGGGAAAAGTTTACGATAATTTGATGAGGCAAAGCGTTGATCGGCTAAAAGCACAATGCCTTGATCTTCCATATCTCTGATTACTCGCCCAGCTGCTTGCAATACTTTATTCATTCCTGGTAACTGGTAAGCATAAGCAAAACCTAGCTGTTCTTTTTCATCATAGTAAGATTTGATCAACTCTTGCTCATGATTCATTTGTGGTAAGCCAACACCCACGATCATACTACCAATCAAGCGTGATCCGCGTAGATCGATTCCTTCTGAAAAAATGCCGCCAAGTACACAAAAGCCGACTAATGTTTCTTGCGGTTCGACTATAAATTCTGCTAAGAAATCTTCTCGTTCTTGCTCATTCAACTTGGTTCCTTGGATAAGTGTGCGAGTCGAAGGGTAAGTTTCTTTGAACACTTCGGCGACTTGGTCCAGATATTGATAGGAAGGAAAGAAAATCATATAATTGCCCGTCTTCCCTTGAATGAAACGTTGAATCGTTTCTACTAAACGTGGTATACTCTGCTCTCTTTTGCGATACGTCGTTTCAAGATAACTTGCTATAAGTACTTGTTGATTCTCAATTGGGAATGGACTAGGTAAGCGATACGCTAAACTCTCTTTGCCCCCTAATGTTTCTTGATAATAAGAAAGTGGTGAAAAACTCGCGGAAAACAAAAGGCTACTCCGCCCTTTATTCAACGATTGTTCTAAAAATAAACTAGGATCGATGCAAAATTGCTTCACGATCAAATCATGGTAACTTTTCTCTACAGTTGTTTCATAGTGATCGTCATAGAATTCACTGATTTTTAAAAAATGATTCAAGTCAAAATAAAATCCTAAAATTTGCTCTTGCATCGGATGCTCAGGATATTCAGCCAACCATTCTTGAATAAATTCACCGAGTTGAAACCCTGCATTGATCAATGAATCTGCTGGGGCTTTTTGATGATGATAGTTCCATCCTTCTTCAAGAGCAATTTCTTGAATCTGATCAAAAGCTTTTAAAAGACGATTCCATCGACGACGTAGTTTTTTAAATTCCTTTGGGATCTCTCCATAGACCTTACGTGCTTTCCCATAAGATAACTCAGCAGAATACATTTCTCTTGAACGATTGACTAAATTGTGTGCTTCATCGATCAAGAAAAGATGATCTTCATTTTTCTCTTCATCAAAAAATCGTCTCAAGTAAACCGTTGGGTCGAAAAGATAGTTGTAATCTCCGATGATCACGTCACACCATAAGCTGACATCTAAGGAGAGTTCAAATGGGCATAAAGTATGTTTCTTCGCATATTTCTCAATCACCTCACGAGTGATCTGGTTTTCGTGGTTCAATAAATCCCATAACCCCTCGTTGATTCGATTATAATAGCCATTTGCATAAGGGCATTGGTCGGGATTACACGTTGTCTCATCTAAGAAGCAAATCTTATCTTTCGCTGTCAAGGTCACACTTTTTGTCTCAGCCCCAACATCTTTTAACGCTGTTAACGCATCTTCAGCCACCTGTCTCGTAATAGTTTTCGCGGTTAAGTAAAAAATACGTTCTCCTTCATCTTCTCCAATCGCCTTTAAGGCTGGAAATAATGTAGAGATCGTTTTTCCAGTACCAGTGGGGGCTTCTGCGAACAGCTTTTGTTTTGTCCGGATCGTTTTATAGGCAGCAACTGCCAGTTCCCTTTGTCCTTTACGATACTCTTCGTATGGAAACTTTAGCGCCATCAATGAGGCATTACGTACAGTACGCCAATTTTCCTGAAAAATCAGCCATTCTTGGTAATCCTCGGTCAGTTTTTTAAAAAACACTTCCAGTTGTTCTCTCGTCTGATGTTCAACTTTCCGTGTGATTACTTCTTCTGTGGTTTGATAATAAGTGAGCTGGAGGTTGATCTCCTCTAAGTTGTTTTCTTGACTATAAATATAGGCGTACACTCTTGCTTGATGAAAAAACAATTCGACTTGTTCGGGTTCTAAATCTTCAAAGCGCGGTTCCGACGTTTTGATTTCGTCGATGTGGTACACGCCATCTTTTTTGAAAATACCATCTGCTCGTCCTTCAACGATTAGTTCATAAGGATCAAGCTGTACACTGGTTTGTAAGAACACTTCTTTTTGATACTCTTCGCCTGCTTCTTTTTGGAGCTTGCGGTGGATTTTTGCACCTTCTAAGGCGGTATGATTACTTTTCTTTCGATTATCGATACTTCCGCGACGCAAGATGAACTCGACTAAGTGACGGACGGATATTTTAGATTTTTTCACCATGGTCGCCTCCTTCTTGTATTAGAGTACCGCAAAATAGACCGTTTCGCAAAAAACAAAAACACCCTGCTCGGATAAGCAGGGATATAGGATATAGAATTTGGATTTTTGGATACACTCAATGTAACAAGACTAAATGAAAAATCAATGAAAATTTTCTATTCTTCCGTTTAAAATTTTTAAACACTTTTCATATAATCTGACAATTCAGATAACTACTGTTATAAAAGTAGACACTTTTGTTTCTGATCTCTATTTGCGTTATACTTATATCGAACGATAGAAGAAAGAAATTTTTAAAAGTTGGAGGTTTCCTTTTATGCATGTTTTACAATTGAAAACTGGAACAATCGAGGAAAACTGTTACCTTGTCTACAACGACGAAGCGCTTCTGATCATTGATCCAGGTGCTGACGCTGAAATGATCCAAGAACAAATCAAGAAGACCCAGCAACAACCTGTCGCTATTTTACTAACGCATACGCATTACGACCACATTGGCGCTGTCGAAGCATTGAGAAATACCTATGACATCCCTGTCTATGTCAGTCCATTAGAACAAGAATGGCTTGGAGATCCCATCTTGAATCTCTCAGGACTTGGTCGCCATGATGATATGGATAATATCATCGTTTCTCCTGCGGAATATGAATTTGAAATGAAACAATACCGTCTTGGGAATATGTCATTTGAAGTCGTTCCAACACCTGGTCATTCAGCCGGCAGTGTTAGCTTTATTTTCGATGACTTCGTGATATCTGGAGACGCACTCTTTAAAGGGAGTATCGGTCGCACCGATCTCTACACCGGTAATTTAGAGCAGTTACTCTATAGCATCACGACACAACTTTTTGTTCTACCAAATGAATTTGTGGTCTATCCTGGCCATGGAGAACCAACAACGATTGAACACGAGAAAAAAACAAACCCATTTTTTAACGCTTAATCAAACTTAGGAGGTCGTTCAACATGAGTGAAACAACCCTGTATATCGTCCGTCATGGTAAAACAATGTTCAATACGATTGAACGTGTGCAAGGCTGGTGTGACACACCATTGACGAAACAAGGACAAGAAGGTATCCATTTTTTAGGTAAAGGTCTAAAAGATATCGATTTTTCTTACGCCTATTCAAGCGACAGTGGCCGAGCAATCGAAACGGCACGGATCATTTTAAGCGAACATACAAAAGGAAAAGAAATTCCTTACTTTATTGATAAACGGATTCGTGAATGGTGTTTTGGTTCGCTAGAAGGTGGCTACGATATGGAGATGTGGGGTGTCATTCCTCGCGTACTAAATTTTCAAACATACGATGAGATGTTCACCACAGATGTTACCTTTGAACAAATCGCTAATGCCATCTATGAGACGGATACTGCTGGCTGGGCGCAACCTTATGCAGAATTAAAAGAACGTGTCTGGTCAGGTTTTGAAGATATCGCTCATCAGTGTGAGAAGAACAATGGTGGCAATGTTTTAGTCGTCTCCCACGGCCTAACGATTGCTTTTCTTCTTAGCTTGATCGATCCTTCTCAACCAGTTCGTGCTGGTTTGTTAAATGGTAGTGTCACAAAAGTAACCTATAAAAATGGTCGTTTTTCAATTGAAAGTGTCAATGACACAAGCTATATCGAACAAGGAAAGCAACAAACAAGAGAATCCTTTATGTGATGACTCGTTGAATAAGTGCATTGAAGTCTTTTGATTTCAATGTACTTTTTTTGAACTCCTTTATTTTTGTTTTAATCTCAAAGAAACAATTTGGCTTTGGAAACAAAGAACGGTATACTAAATGTTGTATTTTAAATGGGAAGGAAGGAATTTATGTTTTTTGCAAATATCATAAAAGCAGCGATTCTAGGAATCATTGAAGGAATCACAGAGTGGCTGCCAATCAGTAGTACAGGACATTTGATCTTAGCAGATGAATTTATCAAGCTTGATGCGAGTTCACAATTCATGTCGATGTTCAATGTCGTGATCCAATTAGGAGCGATCTTAGCCGTCGTTGTTTTGTATTTCCACAAGTTGAACCCTTTTGCGCCTAGTAAATCCTCGATCGAGAAAAAAGATACGTGGGTTTTATGGTCAAAAGTACTTGTTGCTTGTGTGCCAGCAGCTATTATTGGTTTATTATTGGACGATTGGTTAGATGCCCATTTTTATAAATTTTTACCAGTAGCGATCGCCTTGATCGTTTATGGTATCGGCTTTATCATTGTTGAAAAGCGAAACAAAAATAAAACACCTCGTTGGTCAAACCTGAATGATTTGACTTTCCAAGCAGCGATTCTGATTGGGGCTTTCCAAGTCTTGGCTTTGATCCCAGGGACTTCACGCTCCGGCGCTACGATCCTTGGAGCAATCCTGATTGGTGCATCCCGGTTCGTTGCAACTGAGTTCTCATTTTTCCTTGGCATTCCAGTGATGTTTGGTGCCAGTGGATTAAAGATCGTGAAATACCTTGCTGATGGTAACAGTTTCCAAATGGAAGAAACAGTTATTCTTTTAGTGGGTACTGTCGTTTCATTTGTCGTATCGATTTTTGCGATCAAGTTCCTGATCAACTACTTGAAACGTAATGACTTTACTGTTTTCGGTTGGTATCGTATCATTCTAGGGATCATCTTGATCGGTTACTGGTTCATCGCAATGTAATGGATCATTGATATGCTCATCGCAAACCAGCTAAATGATTGGTAAGCGCAACAGCCAAAAAAATAGTAGTAAGCTCACACATCGCTGAGCTTACTACTTTTTTTATATACTTCTTTGATCTAAAATGAATGATCCTCATACAACAGCTTTTCGATTTTTTCATTTTCCACTAACAATATCTGATCAAAATTCTTTCGCTAGAAATAGCGATCATGAGTAACTGCTAAAATGGTACCGGTAAATGTAGACAATAATTCTTCAATTTCTTCTCTTACATAGATATCTAAGTGATTCGTAGGCTCATCTAAGATCAATACATTGATTTTCTTTTGGAATAGTTTCAAGAGGTACAGCCTTACTTGCTCTCCTCCAGAAAGATCTTTGATCCTTTTAGCGACATCTCCACTGAAGAATCCAAAATTCGCTAATACTTGTCGTGCTTTCTGTTCATCGGGTATCAGGTATTTAGCATAATTCAATATCCGTTGTTCTGGTTGATCAAACGTTAAGCGTTGAGGTAAATAGCCAATTGACAGACTTGCGCCAGTTTTAATAACCCCTTCATCTACTCCTATTTCCCCCATCACTACTTTTAATAGCGTTGATTTACCAGAACCATTCTTACCTAATAGAGCGATCCGCTCACCACGATAGACCATAAAAGAGCTATCTGAAAACAAACATTTTTTACCTACTGTTTTCTTTATATTTTTGGCAACCAACACTTCTTTCCCCGACAGATCTTCTTGACTGATTGTAGTTAGTTTTTTGCGGGGGTCCTTAGGCGCATTTATCAGTATCATTTTTTCTAATCTACGCTCGATTTCTTTTGCTTTTTTAAAGAATGCTTCGTTGTCTCCTTCATTCCCCCATTGGCGATAGCGTCGTATCATTACTTTCAATCGTTTGATTTCTTTTTGCTGAAGTTCATGATTTTTTTGAAGTTCCTGTATCCGTTGTTTCTTCAACGTCATGTAACGACTATAATTTCCCGAATATTCGATGATCTGACCATCCTCGATCTCTATGATTTTTTTGACTACATTGTCAAGGAACGCACGATCATGGGAAATCACGAGGAACGCACAATTTGTCAATCTCAGATATTCTTCTAACCATTGTACGGAGTCGAGATCAAGATGATTGGTTGGCTCATCTAATAGAAGGACATCATTTTCTTGTAATAATACTTTGGCTAGTTCTACTCGAATACGTTCGCCTCCACTTAATTGATCAAGCGGTGTTTCAATTTGTTCTGCAAGATCTAATCCTTTCAAAACACTCGTGATTCGATCTTCTAACCCATATCCGCCCATCATCTCAAATCGTTGCTGCAAGTCACCATATACTTTCATGATATGGTCCAGATCTTCCGTTGCGATACACATTTTTTCTTCATAGTAATTGAGTTGTGTTTGCAATTCTTGGATGTCTTTGAAGCTCTGATACACATAGTCAAAAGTAGCGATTGAGCCATTTTCCATTTTCTGTGGAATGTAACCAATCGACAGCCCTTTTTTCCTACTAACTGTCCCTTCATCAACACCTTCAGACCCGATCAACATTTGAAGAAGAGTTGTTTTCCCAGTTCCATTTTGTCCGATCAATCCGATTTTGTCTTGCTTATTGAGTGTGCAACTCAAATTTTCAAAAAGAGGTACTCCACTATAATTTTTACTGATCTTATTGGCTTGAATATACATTTTCTCGCTCCTTAAGACCAATCAAAAAAGCCATGAAAAAATTCATGACCTGTTGTTATTTCATTTATTTGGTACTTAGCTAAAAATGGAATAAACATATTGAATGGTCATTTATTTTTGATTGATTTTTCTATTTTTAAGCGCACTGATGCCTTGGATAGAAAATACAAAAATAATTGCATGACTAAAGCTAATATGATATCTAGAATAATTATCTGCTTCTGTTATTTTAGTCAAGCTGTCCATTACATATGTCCTTCCTTTTCATTCTATATTTATATCAATTGTACCAAATCACTTATCAAAGCTCAAATGAAAACGAAAACAATAAAATCTAGTCTAAACATTGTGACATTTCCACAGATATTGTCTCCGCAAATCGATTTCCAACAAACAGACTCAGACCTAAGACTGAATTCTAACTAATTTATTTAATTTACTTTACCTGTCGTAGTAATTGTTTTATAATTATTACGACAGATGGAGTAATTGAAAAAGGAGGCGATCAAGTGATATCAAGTGATGCAATTCGTGGATACAATGATGCCATCATTTTATCCATTCTTTCCAAGGAAGATTCCTATGGTTACGAGATCTCGAAGCAAATCCGGGAAGGAACCGATGCGCTGTATGCGATTAAGGAAACCACTTTGTACTCCGCTTTTACACGCTTAGAAAAGCAGGGACTGATCCTTTCGTATCCTGGGGAAGTCACTCATGGAAAGAAACGGACGTACTATCGAATCAGCGATGCCGGGGAGAACATTTTGAAAGAAAAAAAAGAGGAATGGCAGCAAACGAAAATCGTTGTTGACCGTTTTCTACAAGGAGGAGAAACATGAAAACCATTAAGGATTATCTAGATAGTTTATTTTTAAATGTACCGAATACACCTGAAACAAAAAAAGCCAAAGAAGACCTATTGGCAATCATGGAAGATCAGTATCATGGATTATTAGAAGAAGGAAAATCAGAGCATGAAGCCATTGGTGCAGTAATCAGTGAGTTTGGTTCTATTGATGAGATCCTCCAAGAATTGGAACTTTCTCGGTCCTCTTTTGACGAAGAAGTCTGGGAAAACGAGATTGAACTCGATGAAGTGATTTCATTTTGGAACCAAGTTCGTCGTTTTTCCCTTTTTCTTTCAACAGGAATTGCTAGTTGTATCTTAGCTGTGGGAATGCTCGTATTTTTTGCTAATAGTATTAGTGAGATTCTCGGTTTTCTGGCAATGTTTCTTCTGATTGCTTTAGGCGTTGGTTTGATTATTACTACAAGTTTGAGCTATTCAGCTAGTAAGAAGAAACTAAATGATCGTCCCTATTCACAGCAAGTAAAAATCGAAGCAAGACAACAAACAGAAGCCTATGCGAAAAGTTTTCGAGTAGGATTAGTTTTCGGTATCATTTTATGTATCCTTTCGGTCACACCTATCTTGACGAATAGAGCCTTTGGCTTACCGATTGGATTCGCTTTATTACTTTTCTTTGCTTCCGTGGCACTCGGCGTCTTCTTTATCGTCTATGTCAGCATCATCTATACTTGGTTTTCAAAAGTGGCAGAAGGCACGTTCTTTATCTCAGATGAAGACGAGCCAGGACCACGTGCGTCTCAACATATGTATGGCGACTCAGCGGAAACGATTCGTTTATTTGAACGTTTATACTGGCCGGGCATTTTCATCGTTTACATGGTTTGGTCCTTTATGACCCGAAGCTGGGCTTACTCTTGGCTCATCTTTGTGCTAGGCGGTGTATTGGAAGACTTTTTCCTTGAAAGATTGAAACGTAAATAACTTCTCAATCGCGGTCGGGACAGAAGTGTTTAGCCTCAAGAAATAAGGCGCAATCCACGAAAATTGTTTTTCAGATTTTTATGGATTGCGCCTTATTTTTCGAAAAGGTTGCTTTTGCTCCAACCTTTTAAGCATTTTTTATGTGGTGTGAGAGGTCGAATGTCCCAGAGACTTTTCTGTTTTCTAGCTAAAAGCTTTTGTTATGTCTTTCACCACGCTCATTGCCTGATCGACCCATTCTCCTTTTGCCGCATCAGTTAAACGATCGGTATACTGTTTTGTTCTATCTTTTAATTCTTGGTTCGTGAGATCTCGCGTGACTTGGATCGTATTCTTCTTTGTATCTGAACTGGCACGGCTATGACTAGCAATAAACCAAGAAATCAATGCTTTTTCTAGTCCCTTTATTTGCTCATCAAACATTGCTATCTTTCCCTTCCATTTATTGATTTTTATGATTTAATTTAGCTGACTGATAGTTTTGCTGATTTTCTGCTAATTCATCTTCAATCCTATATAATGCTTTACGTACAAGATATTGCCCTTCTTCGCTTGCATCATTGATCAAACGATACGCGATACGAGGATCAATCGTTCCTCCGTCTGAAAATGTTCGTTGTGTCAAAGGGATTTTTTCTCCTAATTGATCTAAGTAGCGTGTAAATGAACGTTTTTCTGCTTCAAGATCCGCTATTTTATTCTCTAATTCATCTTTCTTGTGCCAATAATCTTCTTCGATTTTTTTCATTTCTTTCGACTCATTATTAGCCATCACTAAAATGTTCCTTTCTTGAATTGGCTCGCTAATTCACTATCCAATTGTATTTGCTGATCGATCGTCTGATTGATTTGGTAGATCAGATCTTCGTAACTTGATTTGATCGAGCGAAGTTGATTCAACGCCGCTTCATAGTCGATGACTGGTTCGATTAGTACGTGTTGTCGAGTCACCCCTCCTTGCTCTAACGCCTCTAGCTGTTCCATCTCTGTAAGATTGCTTCCATATGAACGCGCATTAGCGATTGTATCTTGCCACAGTTGATTCGCCTGATCGATGCCTGTTTGATAGACCGTCATCAGTTCAGTGATTTTTTCATCAATCACTGTCTTCATTCCTGAAACAATGCTTTTCGCTTGAACTGCATCTAGGTAAACTTCTTTAGTTGCCGACATTCCACCTGTTTGTCCACTCCATTCACCTTTAATACTAGCAATCGATCTTTTTTTCAATCGTCTTTGATACTCTGCTAATACAGTGCCACTGCCATTCGTTGTTAATAAAGCACCATCTTCCTCAAATTGGTAACCTCCCCACATATGTTGATCGATCGTGCGTCTCAAGCCCAGCCGTTCAGATAGTGGATAAACGATCTGCCCAACGGCCTTTTTGCCTTCCCCATAACCAATCGCAACTAAGTCTTTTGAGTCAATGTAATTCAAAAGACGATACTCTTCGGTCAAATAATCCGCTTGCCGTTTTTGCTCAGGCGTTAATACCTCATAGATATTCGGTCCCTGATACACATAGCCATAAACACGATCCGCATCACTTGAAGAAATACTCGCTAACGCATATTGCGCATTCATTGATCCTAAAGAATGACCATATACAGTGAACTACTCACCACTTAGCTAAACCTACCGGTTTTTAACGCTTGAAGTGGGAGCTTCTTGGGAATAGAGCATACTTGCAAGCGTATTTCTTTACTCACAGCGGTTTCTCTTATTTACCAAGCTATCCCCGTAGTTCCTACGGTTTTTGATGATTGGATCTAAGCTAATCCCATAGAATGTAGTCTTAGACCTTCGGTCAGAATATTGATACTAGCATTGATATCTCGGTCATGATGAACATGACAAACAGGACAAGTCCATTCTCGAATTTCTAGAGATTTCTTGCCGTCTTTGTGTCCACAATTCGAACAGATTTGACTAGATGGGAACCACTTATCCACTTCGATAATTTTTCGACCGTACCAGTCAGCTTTGTATTGTAACCTAGTCACAAAACTAGACCATGAAACATCCGAAATACTTTTTGCTAGTTTATGATTACGCAACATACCTTTTGTATTTAAGTCTTCTATACAGATCATATCGTGGTTTTTGATAATCTCTGTGCTCAACTTGTTTAGAAAGTCATTGCGTTGATTCATTACTTTTTCATGTAGTCGTGCTATTTTACGTTTTTGTTTTTGATAATTTCTAGCTTCAAACAGATTGATACCTTTTTGTTTAGCTAATAATGCACGTCTTGACAACTTACGTTGTTCACGTTTTAGTTTTTTTGACATTTTTGACGTGAATTTATTGTTATCAATCTTTTGACCATTAGAAAGGATTGCAAAATCAGTTATACCAAGGTCAATTCCAATAGCGGAATTAGTTTTAGGAAGCTCAGCTATTTCTTCTTTACACAATAAAGAAATATAATATTTACCGCTAGAATGACGTGATATTGTAGCGGATTTGATCAGACCTTTAGGTTGTCTATGGAGCGTAATTTTAACTAACGACTTCAACTTAGGAAGTTTGACAAATTGATTATCAATCAAAGCGATTGTTCCATTTTGATTGTTAGTCGTATAGCTTTGAACTGGATTTTTCTTGCTTTTGAAACGAGGAAATCCGGCGGACTTATCGCGAAAGAAGTTCTTATACGCCTTATCTAGGTTGAGTTGTGCATTTGCTAAAGCAAGACTATCCACTTCTTTCAAGAACGGAAAATCTTGCTTATATTTTGCAGGCGTTGGAAAACTCATTTTTTTAGAGGAATTTTTCCTAGTTTCTTTATAAGCTTTCATTCGGTCATCAAGCATTAGATTGTAGACCTTACGGACACAGCCAAAAGACTTAGCAAAGAAGGTTTCTTGTTCTTCTGTTGGATAGATTCTAAATTTATATGCTTTTAGTCGCTCCATAAAGCTCGCCTGCTTTCTATTTATGATTGTTTCCTTGATTTTGAATATATTTCTTAATCACATCAATTGGTGCTCCACCAGTTGTCAAAAGACAAAAACTTTTTGACCAGAACATTTCTTTCCAAAGAAATTGTTTGATTCTTGGATAATTGCGCTTTATCAAACGTGAACTAGCACTTTTATAGGCATTGATAAATTTTGTCAATTCTGTTTTTGGTTGAGCTTTGAACATAATATGAACGTGGTCTTTATCATGATTCCACTCAACTAAAGTGATGTGATACGATTCTGAGATTCTTTCAAAAGTCGCTTTAGCGTAGTTAGATATTTCATTATCAATTACTTGTCTACGATATTTCGTTACTAAAACAAGGTGATAATAAAGAAGAAATACTGAATGGTTATTTGTGTCTAATTCCATGTTATATCAACTCATTTCTTGTATAGACTGATTTTAACATGAGACAAAATAAAAAAGCAATACGCCTTAGTTGTCGGTCTTCGAGTTACCAACGGTAACCCTCATACCGAACGGCATTCATCACCCACCTATAGAGGATGGGCGACTTCTGCCTAATTCTGTTAAATTCAGCATTTGGATAAGCTTCCAATGTTTGTTGTAATGTTGTCGCAGAAGATTGAAGCTGAGGCATCGCTGCTGCCCCACCACCATTGATCACCTGAAAAGCTGTAAAAATATTATTGTACTGCCAATCTAATTTGGCATCTAATGAAGAATCAAACGACGAACCACGATATAAAACCGTGACTTCTTTTACGCTTTCCCTTTCGCTAAGCGGTGCTGACAACGGAACATATTTGTCGGTGATGATAAAGGATTGTTCGCCGGTGATTTTACTGTTGATGTGGGAGACGTAACCGATGAACTCTTTATTAGTATTTATAAAGAGTTCTCCTTTTAGATGTAAAGCTTCGTATTGTTGCTTGGCTATTTCAACCTTTTCTTCTTCACTATTCTTCACTATCTTCCACTCCTTTTTTCAATAATTCATGTAGTTCATAGGTAGTATTTGAGCTACCAATTTTTAGCTCACCTAGCTTGCCATTTGCCAAATTGCGACTTAGGAGGTTGGAAATAAGTAGCTTATCATTATCATTAATAATTAGGGGTACACTAATCCCACCTATTGGATTTCTCTTGATATTTTCATAATCAATTTTATAATTTTTTATTACTCCTTCAGATGTCAACGCATTAGGATCTAGATTTTTTAGCCCTGTTTCCAAAACTTTTTTTGCTTCTTCACTATTCACAACTTGAATCATTTCTTCTTCTAACTTCAAATGGTCCATATACATTGTTCCTCCAATCCATAATAGGCATATGCCAGTGATGATCAGTACGATTTGGCTCTTCTTGATCGGTTTTCGCTTCATAAATGACCTCCTTTTTCTTTAATAATTTTATGTTATCTCTTTTTTTAAGAGTTTTTTTCAGGCTATACTTATTTCTATGTACAAATATTCTGTCTATAAAGGAGACAAAAATCATTTTTCAAAAGATTGATTACCGCCAACTTAATTCAGCATCTAATGAAGAATCAAACGACGAACCACGATATAAAACCGTGACTTCTTTTACGCTTTCCCTTTCGCTAAGCGGTGCTGACAACGGAACATATTTGTCGGTGATGATAAAGGATTGTTCGCCGGTGATTTTACTGTTGATATGGGAGACGTAACCGATGAACTCTTTATTCTCATTTTTAAAGAAAGGCTCTTTTAAACGCAAAGTTTCATATTGTTGCTTGGCTATTCCAACCTTTTCTTTTTCAGTATTCTTCACTATCTTCCCCTCCTTCTTTTAGTAATTCATATAGTTCAGAAGTAGTACGCACAATATCATTTTTTAGCTTACTTAGCTCCCCGTTTATCTGATTTCGATCTAGTAGATTAAAAACAAGTAACTTATTATTATCATTTATAATTAGAGGTACACTAATCCCACCCATTGGATTTCTCTTGATATTTTTATAATCAATTTTATATTTTTTTATCACTCCTTCAGATGTCAATGCCTTAGAGTCCAGATTTTTCAATGTTTTCTCCAAAACGATTTTTGCTTCTTCACTATTCACAACTTGAATCATTTCTTCTTCTAACTTCAAATGGTCCATATACATTGTTCCGCCAATCCATAATAGGCATATGCCAGTGATGATCAGTACGATTTGGCGCTTCTTGATCGGTTTTCGTTTCATAAATGACCTCCTTTTTTATTATGTCTATCATAATTTTGTTGTAAGCAGTACGTCACAGTTTTTATGTATGTTTAATTGATCAATCAATGTATGGAATGACATGCCACATAATCTTCTTCTCTTTTTCCCATCTCCTCTTATTTAATTACGCCATTTCAACTGACTATCACAAACATTCACCCTTTCTTTTTTATATATTGTTGATCTGTTACTTTTTCACATCAAGTATACATGAGAAATCAGACCCTCTATTCTTCACCTCATAAAAACATGTTTTGACATCATCAACGTAGCTATTTTTCTCATTTTTATCTTTTCGTCTAATTCTTCACACCCTTTTGTTCCTTCTATGCTCTATCAAACATTTTACTAATGACTCTTTTGCATCATATAAAAAAAATGGTATGATGAATAATTAGAAAGTGAGGTTTTTTGATGGAAAGTTGGTTATTTCTTGGGTTGATCATGCTGGTTGCCGTCCTTGCTAAAAATCAAAGTCTGATGTTAGCGACTGGTTTTATTTTACTTGTTAAGTTTATTCCTGCATCGAAAGATTTTTTGACATGGCTCCAAGGGAAAGGAATCAATATTGGCGTGACGATCATTACTGCGGCGATTTTAGTGCCTATTGCTACAGGTGATATTGGTCTAAAAGATTTGCTTGATGCGTTCAAATCACCTATGGGTTGGGTAGCGATCTTCTGTGGTGGCTTAGTTGCTGTTTTATCGTCTAAAGGCGTTGGCTTGATTGCTACAGATCCACAAATCACTGTGGCTCTAGTTTTTGGAACGATCTTAGGCGTTGTTTTCTTAAAAGGGATCGCAGCGGGCCCTGTGATTGCTTCTGGGATTGCCTATTGCATTCTCCAATTGTTTTCTTTTAATAAATAATGATGCATCTAGTGGTTGAGAAAAGGATAATTTTTTTGTTCGTGGTATACTAGTTTTGAGGTGATCGCATATGCAAAAACTAAAATATTTCTTTGGGACTGTTGGATGGTTTTTATTGGCTGTTCTATTGATTATTGGATTGACCTACTTACTATTTCCTGATTTGATCCAAAACGTCTTTGATGCCAATTTTTAATATACGTAACTATTTTTTCAACTATTTATAAAAAAAGGCGGAAAACTTGACAGATCGTTGGATTATTCAAGTTCTTTCGGCTTTTTTTTGGCTTGGTGCATCTTTTTTGTTATACTAGGTGTGAGTGCACCTCTTTTATGCAGGAAATTTTATAAGAAGTGCGAAATGTTTGATTTAGAAGAAAGGAAGACGCTCGTGGAAACTTTTGAAGGTCTTTTGATTGATACGTATGTTTTACAAGAACAACCAATGATGTTGACTGGTTTGAATCTCCAACTTGAAGACCGGGTAATCAATTGTCTAATTAAAGATCGCTACTTGGCAAAATATGTTTTACGTTTACCTTTAAACAAATATGTATTGGAAGTTAGTGGGAAATGGAATCGCCGAAATCAATTAGTCATCAAACGAATGATGATCAAAAACATCGACGAATACATCAAAATCATTGGAACACCTGAATAGCTCATTTTCATGCATTCGAATTAGTTATAAAATAACTAATCTATGTTAACGGTATGATTCGTTGATTTGAAGCAATCGTATCCCTTTTCAAAAAAAACTTTGCAAACGGTTGACTTTGTTATATACTATTTCAGTACCAAACATCCCATTCAATTATTTATTTACCAAGATAAATTAAACCACGTTTGGTTAAGCGCTTGTTGTCTCCCACAACAGCGCTTTTTCTTTTGTTTTCTTGTTCTTCTACCTCTCATAAATCCACTCTCTCTGATATTTCTTACGTGTTAAGGAAAAAAACTTGTCATGTTGATATTGCAATGCGCGCTCGCATTAGGTATAATAATGAATGTTGAATTATGCGGTAACACGCGTAAGAACTTTACTTATCGGAGGTGAAACAAATGCCAAACATTGAATCTGCAATCAAACGTGTTCGCACAAGCGAAAACGCGAATGTAAAAAATTCATCTCAAACTAGTGCTATGCGTACTGCAATCAAAAAATTTGAGGATGCTGTAGCTTCAGGTGCTGACAACGTAGATGCGTTATATAAAGACGCTGTTAAAGCGATCGATATGGCTGAAACTAAAGGTCTTATCCACAAAAACAAAGCAAACCGCGACAAATCTCGTTTAAGCAAAAAAATCGCTAAATAAGGAAATCGGCTACGGCCGGTTTTTTTATTTGCTTTTTCTATACACAAATACACACAGTTTGGCTGATCCTTCTGATGACCAACCAAACTGTGTGTATTTGTGTTGCTATTGTTTTTACTTATTTTTTAATCTTTCAGCTGCCTGAAACACAAATAATTGAAAACTCAATTTCTTTTCGATCTGCCCACTTTTTACTTGATAGTCCATCTCGACTAATTGGTCGAACAATTGGACTAATATTTGTTCATCGAACTTTCTGACTTCTTGCATCGCCAATTTTACCCGATAAGGATGGATTTTCAAAGTTTCCGCAATATTTGCTTGTTGATACCCGATTTTGACTAAAAATTTCGTTTGGAGATACAATCGTAGTTGGGAGAGTAAAATCGCATTGATCTTGATGATCTCTTCCCCTTGTGTGACTAAATCTTCAAATAATCGCAGGGTATGTTCCGTATCTCCAGAAAGCATATATTGTGTCATGTCAAAGATATTATGTTCCAACGTCTTAGGCACTAATTGTTCGATTTCTTTCGCAGAGATGGCTGATTGATTCTGCCCATATAACATCAATTTATCTAATTCTGCCATCATTTTTGATAAATCTAAATCAGTCAATCGTAAAAAAAGATCGATTGCTTTACGATCTAGAGTAAGCGGTGTATTTTCTAATGTATTCAATAAATACTGTCGCACTTCTTTTTCATTCAATTGCTGAACATTGATCGATATCGCTGTTTTCTTCAATTGTTTCGTGACTTTTTTTCGTTCATCTAGTTTTTCATAAGGCGCAAAGAAGACGAGAACGGTTGATTCGAGTGGTTCTTTTAAATAGTCTACTAAAAGATCTGTGTTTTGTTCGAGACTGTTGTTGTTTTTTTCACCCGTCAAAAAATAAGGGTTTTCGACAAACACTACTCGTTGATCACCGAAAAACGGTAAGGTTTCTGCTTCAGCGATTACGTCATCGATCGTTGCTTGGGTCATATCAAATTTCAGAAAATTGAGATCATCTTCTCCTGATATTTGTATTTTCTTAAGGATTTCTGTACGCACTTGGTCTTGTAAAAACTTCTCCGTTCCTAAAACGAGATAACAAGGTGCGAGCTTTTCTTTACGAATTTTTTGTAGTTCAACTTGGATACTCACATCTCTCACCACTTTCCAATTTATCCTATCACGAGAAAACAAAAATTACTAGTCTATCATTTTCTGAAGTCGGCCATTTTTTGTCCAAATAGGATGCCAAGAAAAAGTGATCGCCCCATTTTTATCTGTCCGATAAACAGTACTCTCTAAATTTTCCAACGTGTCGAGGACTTCAGGATGTGGATGCCCATAGCGATTGTCCAGCCCGTTAGATAAAATTCCTATCATCGGTTGTAAAGCAGCCAAGAACAAAGGATGACTCGAACTACGACTCCCATGATGCCCTAATTTCACGACCTCCGCCCTTAGCCTTGGGTAAGCATTCAACATCTCGAGTTCCCCTTCTTGATCCAAATCACCCAGTAACAAAAAGCGCTGCTTCTTATAGGTGAACCAAAGAACCACTGAATCTTCATTTTTCCCTTGCCCTTTTTTACTTGGCATCAAGACGTACAAGTCAAAGTAGGCAGATATTCGATCCCCTTGCCTGACTTCTATGATCTTGGTTCCTAACTGACTAATTTTTATCAATCGTTCGCGAAACTTTGGCTCTGTGGCAGCTCCCCAACCAATGTATATTTCTTCGATGGTAAAATGTGACGAGAGTGTTTCCAATTCCCCGATATGATCAGTGTCGTTATGTGTGAGAAATAGTTTTGTGATCGTGGTGATCCCTTGTCCTTTTAAATATGGAACGATATTATTTTCTGCATAAGGACGAGTAATACGTTGCTGCCACGCTTCTGTTTCAACATTTAATCTGCCCCCAGTATCGATTAAAATCACATCTTGTTTCATCGGACTTTTTAGTAGGATACTATCGCCTTGTCCGACATCGATAAAGGTGATCGTAGTCGAAGCATCAAGTAATGGTATCAAGAAATAACTGATGAGGATTAGTGATGAATAAATGATTTTTTTCCATGGCAGAATCGTTTTGCTCTCAAACAAGAGTAAGAAGACGATGATACTCAATATAACAAAATAAAAAGCGGGTTGCCCGATGGTCAGTGTGGAGAAATCAAAATAAGAGAGGAAGTCTTCAAAGTGAACCAAACAAGATTCGAGGATTTCAAATAAGGCCTGTGGAATGATGCTGCCTGCTAAAAAGAGAATGATCATCCCTGGAAGAAGGACGTATTGGAATAATGGAATGCCTAGTGTTGTGAATAAGCCACCTAAAAACGACCATTCATAGAAATACCAAGCACTTAAAGGTAATTGGATTGCACTTGTTTGGAATAGGTAGAATAAACGATTGCTCCAACCTTTTGATGCGTGAGAAAATGTCATAAATAATAAACTCATCCATATACTTAATTGCGCACCCATTTGAAGCAGGATCAACGGATCGAACAATAAAAGCAACCATAGATTCAAAGAAAAACAATCCAGCGTAGATAGTTTGATTGATGTCAATTTGAGTACAAGCTTCAAAATAAAGAAACTGCCTGCTCTAACCACTGAAAATGAGCCGCCAGCTAATAGGATATAAATCCCCGTAAGCAATGTCAGCGGAAGAATCGTAACAGACAAAGGACAGCCACTTCGTCGAAAAACATAATATAAAAAACCTAAATAAAAATGGACATGCATCCCAGAAACTGCGAATAGATGCAGTAGTCCAGTTGCTTTAAAAATTGTTTCGGCTTCGCGAAAAGAAGCATCACGATAACCGAAAAGCAACGCGTTCATATACATCCCTATTTTTTTAGGATATCGTTTTTTTACATAATTGATTGCTTTTCCACGGAGGTCACGAAATCGAGTCACCCCTCCCCTTGTAGAAGGCAGGACTTGAAAATCCTTTCCATGGAACTGACCACTGATTCGTGATCCCTTCAGATAATTGACCGTATCAAATGCATAACGATTGCGCAACGATCCGGATGTCTGATAACTGCCAGTTACTCGAAGTTCGATCGGATACCCTCGAAAGTCCTCCCATTGTTGTGCTTCTGCTTTTGTTTTGGCTTGATAACTTAGCTGGACTTTTTGTTTCGTTGAGATTCTGCGTGCTTCTACAGTCAACCAGTCGCCATTACGTTGAATCGTATCGGTCATCAATAGAAACTCTTCAGTTGTTCTTGTGTGATCAATCGAGGGAAGCTCTGAACGAAGACAAGCAAACCAAACTGCCAGACTGCAAAAACAACAAAGATAGATCACCGCTTGCTTGTGTTTGAATAGAACCAGAAGAAAAAGGCCAGCAACGATCAAGCGAGACAGATCATGCTCCTTATAGTAAACGAAACATAAAATGACCGAAGACATTACTGGTAAAATCAAGTAATTACGAACTTGTTCGCCAAATTGTTTAATCAAGTTCTCCTGTTGATTCTTGTTGAAGTTTAGCAAAATATTTCATATCTAAATTGACTTGATGGACGGATGCACCTAATTGGGTAATCAATGACTGTGCATAAGGGTCATTGCGATAATCATGCAAGTAATGGATTTTCCTGATTCCAGCTTGAAGCAATGCTTTTGTACAGGCCAAACATGGAAAATGGGTGACATAGATCTCTGCCCCTTCTGTAGGGACTCCGAGTTTTGCACATTGGAGTAACGCATTCATTTCTGCATGGATCGTTCGTAAACAGTGACCATTCACGACATAGCAACCTTCGTCGATACAATGAACATCCCCACTCACTGCGCCGTTATAACCACCCGCAATGATTCGTTTCTCTCTAACTAATGTGGCACCTACTTCTAATCGTGTACATGTACTTCTTAATGATAATAATACGGCTTGTGCCATAAAATACTGATCCCAAGGAATTCGTTCATTGCTCATAATTTGTCACCTCATTGGTTTATTCTATTGTAATTGTAACGAAGTTTTTCAGTTTTTCAACTGTCTTTTCGCCAAATCCCGATATTTCTTTCAAACTTTCAATTGTTTGGAAGGAACCGTTGGCTTCGCGATAGTTGATGATCTCTTGTGCTTTCATTGCCCCGATTCCCGGAAGCTCCTGTAATTCAGCAAGGCTGGCAGTATTAAGATTGACTTTCTTTTCCTCTGTCTGCTCTTTTTCCTTTACTTCCTCTACGAACTGAGGAATCTCTTCGCCAACTTGGGGAATATAAAGCACTTGTTGGTCCGAAACTTTTGCAGCAAAATTGATCTGTTTTTCATCAGCTTGTGCAGTCAGTCCTCCTGCTTTTTCAATGATATCAAAGACACGTTCCTCGTCTGTAAAGGCGTATATTCCAGGTCGATTGACATTGCCTTTCACGTCTACATACATGATAGGGTCTTTTGTCGTCGTTTCGGTTGTCGCAGTCTTTTGGTAACTATCCGAGCTTGTAGCGGTTATCAACGATATGTTACTAGATTCATTGATCTTAGTTGGACCGATCTGACGGTATATGACCACTCCTATTAGCATACTAACTGATACACTGCATATAAAAAATAGAAGGAGGCGTTTTGGCGAATCAAAGATTTCTTGAACTATTTTCTTCATTGGTATTCTTTCTATTTCATTTTCCTTTCTAAAAAATAGTGAAAAAACATCTACACTGCGATGTTCCTTCACTATTAGATACGCCTCAAATGATTATTTCTTTTATTTTTATATTCACGATTTACCTAGTTGGTTCTATCCTTGGTTTCGGCTTCAAACTTGGAGAAGGCGGAGCTGGTGGTCGATTTCCCCCAGACTTACTCATTGCTGCTTGTTTGGTCATGCCAAATGAACGTTTGTCAGAGGCATTATGGCTGTTAAAAACCATACGGTCGGACTTCCCAGATCCGTTCTCTATTTCCCAGATTCGTTGTTTCACCGATTGCACAGGGCTCTCTCCAGATATTGCTTTTGACGAAATAAGGCCTTGATTGATCGCAGATTTTACTTCTCGAAGTTTCGAATCACGTCGTTCAAACTCATCTTTCAATGAATTTTTTCTCCCATTATTTTCTTGCAACTCTGAAATTGGTGATAACCGTCTTGGTTGTTTGATTTGTTGCTCATGATGACCAGTAAATGCTACCTCGCCATGAACGGAAGGATTTCTGTGGTGTCCCACTATAGGTTTTTCGATAAGTTTCTCTTTATTATGGGACACCTCTATATTTAATGAAATTTTCTCCCCATTGTTCGCTCGTCGGATCACTGCGTAAATGACAGGGTCATCTTTTCTATTGATAATTACCTTGCGAGACTTCTCGCTTTCTCTACCTTCCTCTAGGAAAGATAGGGTACTGTAATGTAATTCATCTTCTGTTTCAGGTTGACGCCATTTTTTTTGCTCTAAAGGTTGTGCACGAAGCTGCTCCCTTAGTTCCAATCCGCGAGCCGTAGGGATAGATTTCGCTCTTGAAGCTAAGTGCTTGATTTCATCAACGATTTCTTTTGGATCAATCCATACATCTTTATCAACAATCGATTGAATATATTCTGATTTAAAATATTTACTATTCAAATCCTTTAGTGTATTCTCATATTTTTCAGGTTCTTTATTCTTACGCCTAAGGATAAAATTGAAAACTCTATCCGTTTTACTCAACTTTTTCTGTCGAAAATCTGCAAGTAAGCGCCTGGTCCACAACACACCGTTTCGATGTTTTGACAGTTGATCTTTCGTTTCTTCCAATTGTTTGTCAAAATCAGTTAATACACGTTTAAAGTCTGCTGTTTTCCGCAAGTTCCCAAAATTTTTTTTATACTTTTTTTCGGAGTAATATTCTCCGATATCGAATGATGATTGGCGATTGCTTGATTGTTCCATGTTTTTCTTGCCCCTTTCTAACTCTTTTTTTAATATGGTAGCAAACTTACTTAAAATTACCTACAAAATAACAAAACGTTTTTTTGTAATTATTGAAAAAAAAGAAAAAGAGGGAGACATTAGCCCTTTCGCACCACCTAAACCGAATAAACGGCGGGAACAGATGGAACCTCTTCGAAAAATAATACGCCACCCACAAAAATTTGAAAAACAATTTTCGTGGATGGCGCATTATTTCTTGAGGCTAAACATGTCTTGTCCTCGCTTTAAAATATGAGTACAAAACGTTCAAGTCGAAACCGTTTATTTCATGTTCTCAAGATACTCTAAGGCATCTTGCACTGTTTTGACCGGAACGATCTTCATCGATGTATTGAGTTTTTTAGCCGCAGCTTTGGCTTCTTCATAATTCGTTTTGATATCAGGATTTTCTTTTTTCACTTCATCAGAAATCGTATCATCTGGCGCAAAAAAGATATTCATTCCTGCTTCGTCTGCACTTGCCACTTTTTTATCGATTCCACCGATCCGTCCCACTTCACCTGCACTATTGATCGTACCTGTACCGGCTATTTTTTTCCCTTTACGGATGTTTTGATGGGTCAACTGTTCATAGATCTCCAAAGTAAACATCAAGCCTGCTGAAGGGCCACCGATTGAACCAGAATTGATTGCCACTTCTGTGTCTGTGGCGATTTCTGTATGATCGGTCAGCGTGATCCCGATTCCTGGTTTTTTATCTGTCGATAACTCGATCAGTTTACCTGAAGCTTCTTCTTCTTTGCCATCGTGGATGAAGGTGATTGTGACAACCTGTCCTACTTCTTGTCCTTTCACGTACTCCATAAATTCTTCTGCACTCTTGAAACTTATCCCATCTACTTTTGTGACTGTATCGCCAACAGATAGTTTCTTGTAAAAGCTCGAATTTTTTTCGACGCCCATGACATAGACACCTTTAAATTCCATCGTATAAGGAATATTCGCTAGTTTCAAGGCTTGCTCAATGGCGGCATTTTGTGAGGATTCCATATAATATTTTTGCATCTGATTATATTCTTCATTTGTCGCTCCACCAGTCAACTCTTCTTCACTGATAACATCTTTGAAATCTGACATTAGTGCGGAGACGACACCAAATCCTGTTGCTCTTCTGATTCCTACAGAAGTGAGAGAGAAAGAGCCTGATTCTTTATCTTCTTGATCATTGACTGTGATCATATCTTTAAGATCGATCGTGGCACCTGGAGCTTCCACGTAATAGGGTAAAGGCACAATGACAAAGCCTGCTAATAATGTGCCTAAAAGGATCACGGATAACGTTTTCCACCATTTCTTATTCTGCATCACTTTCACGCTTTCTAGCTAATGCTTCGTTGATCACAGTAGGTAAATAGGTGCTCACGTCCCCACCAAAATAAAGAACCTCTTTAAGCATACTTGAGCTGATATGGCTATACTCTGGTTTTGCCATAAAAAGCACCGTCTCCAATTCATGACTCAAATGATGATTCATTTGCGCAATGTCACGTTCATATTCAAAATCTTTGAAGCTACGAACACCTCGAACCAACGCTTGAACACCTAGTTCTTTTGCCGTCGTCACTGTCAACTGTGTCTCTTGGTGGATCACTCGGACATTTTCTAAGTGTGCGACTGCTTGTGTGATCAATTCCAAGCGTTCCTCAGCCGTGAACAATGTTTTTTTTGATGTATTGATAAAGATACCGATGATCACTTCATCAAACAACTTCGCAGCTCGTTCGATCGTGTCTAAATGACCCATAGTCAATGGGTCGAAACTCCCTGGAAATAACGCTCTTCTCATTTATATTTCCTCTTTTCTATAAATGGTCACCGCAGAGATGCCATAGGTCTGCTGTTTGATTTGTTGAAAATTTCCTATTGTCTCAGGAAGCTCCACTGACTTATCTGTTTCGCATACGATCAAGGCAGCGTCCTGAAAAAGAGCCAATTCTTCCATACGTTCAATTTGATCGACGATTTTTTGTTTGGCATAAGGTGGATCTAAAAATAGAATATCAATCTTTTGATCCTCTTTCGCCAGTGACTCAATCGCTTTATCAGCATCTAATTTCATTGTATTGAATTTGTTCGGTTCTTTTGTGATTTCAATATTTTCTTTGATTATTTTTAGTGCTTGATAGTTTTTCTCCACGCAGATTGCGTAGCTACAGCCTCTGGAAACAGCTTCGATCGCTAGACCCCCGCTTCCTGAGTAAAGATCCAAAACGACCTCTCCATTAAAATAAGGACCGATCATGTTGAATATCGACTCTTTGACTTTATCAGACGTCGGTCGAGTATTTGGCCCTGCTAAACTTTTTAAACGGCGACCGCCGTAATCTCCTGAAATTACTCGCATCTACTCACTCCTTGAAACATACTGTTATTAGTATACCAAAAAAATAGACTTGATTCCGACTAAAATCGTCAATTCTCAAGTCTATTTTTTCTTAATTTAACTTTTTATAACTATTCAAAATCTTTTTATCACATTTTCTTCATTTTCGTCGATTTTATTAACTATAACGCTAGACTCTCTTTACTAGAAAACGTGATCAGCTAAGCGGATCTTTGTGTTTAATTCTTCGATCTCGAAGCCTTCTTCTTTTGTGTCCGCCTTTTTACCGATTTTTTCAGCAAAATTCATTTCGATATCTGGTCGATAAGAACGTTCGACATTTCGTACGAAATGTAATTTCTTGATCCTTTCTTCCGTTTGTTCATAGTTGTCTTCATTTAAATACATGATCACATACTTCATTTTACGAGAGACATAATGCACTAAACCAAATTTGCGAAGATTTTTCAATTGTTTTAAACTATATACCCACACGACTAACCCTCGCCGATGTGTTTGTTCAAATTCTTTATTTTCTATGTCCATGGCAGTTTCCTCCGCACCCTTCACTTTTTTCAAAAAATGGACTACCTGCACTGATTTTGATCTCCGTCGAAATCGTATGTGCAAGTTGTTTTCCAATGGAATCTAGTATCTTTTGTAATTCTGTTTCACTTATTCGAAAAGCAGCTACTTCTTCATTTAGATCCAACTGCCTTTTGGCTTGTCGTACAGTTCGTTGTTTTTCACGAAACTCTGGAACGTACTTTCCATAAGGTGAAATTTCTTCAAATGCTTGTCTGCTTACAATAAAATCATTTTTTAACTGGTTGACGTTGATAGAAGTTTCCATCTCTTTTTTAGTTTTGAGATATTGTTCCATCATTTCACTTGTTACAATCGTTTGAACAAGCTGATGACACTGGTCCTCCAGTTCAAACAACTCCTCATTGATTATCACTGCTTTCACTAGTCTCCTCTTTTTCCTTCATTAAGACTAACATGTTTTCTTTCGAAAACGCAACGCCTAACTGTGTTGGTTCTTTTTCCAAGAATCGATCATGATAATAAGGATCAGTATATAACAATAAAACTGAAAAAGTCGGATCAATGATTGGATGCATGAAAATTCCAGTTGTTTGATCTAATTGTCGTTTTTCCACTAAGCGATTGATTTCATCATTTGACAACGTAAATTTAACTGTCGTTTGGGAAGTCTGTGTTGCCATCTGCCACTCTGCCAAACGATTTTCTGCCAACCATTCTTCTGGCTGGTCGATAAAGTCTGTTAACAGTACATTCGTTTGGATCATAAAATCTGGAGAGTAATGATAATCAGGCAGTTCAGCTTCTTGGCGTAATCTCGTCAATACTCGAGTGATGACACGCTCTCTTGACTGATTGATACTTTCCCAGTCTGCTGAACTCTCCATTTCGTAGTGGGGCAATCCTTCTCCGAAGACCTGGTAAGGCATTAATTTCAATAAGCTTTTCTTGTTTAAATAAACTGTTGAAAATAATCCACCTGTGTCTTGATCAAAGAAAAGCATCGCAAATGTACCGTTGTCAAAAGCAATCAAGGGACGATAATTCATGTCTTCTTCAGTTAACTCGATTCCGACTTCTGTCTCTTCATACTCGAATGTGAAGTTCGGAAAAATCGTTGTAATCTCTGTCAGATCCTGCATAGTCATGCCAACGGCAAATGGGGTCAAACTAGTTGCGTTCGCATTTAAAACTTTGATAGCCTCCACTCGGTCATTTTGTATATTTGCTTCAAGTACGATTTGTTGAATTGGATCTTGATAATATCTAATCTCAAAGCCGAATCCGCTCGTCAAACGATCTTTAGGTGAACCAATCTCTGCTTCTAATTCGGTGACTGATCGACCAATATATGTAGAAAAGCCAGTCGCATTTAGCTCCTGGTATTTCCAAGACGTTACCTGATTTTGATTTCCTATCAGTTGTTGGTCTTGCGTGGATGTTTCAAGTTTGGGAGGGAACACTACTGGCTCCAAATATAAAGCCGACGTGACGAATAGTAGTGTTGCTATAAATAGACCTAGTCGTTTCAAATGTTCCCTCTCCTTTCTTATTTTTCTGTAACTTCGATTAATAGATCTCCTGAGGAAATGGGGTCGCCAGCAACAACATAGAGATGTGCTATTTCTCCATCGAATGGTGCTTCAATGGCTGTTTCCATCTTCATTGCTTCAGTGACCATCAATGTATCGCCTCTTTTGACTGTATCGCCTTTTTTCACCAAGACGTCTAAAACTGAACCGGACATCGTCGCACCGATTTGTTCGCGATTTGTTGGTTCTGCTTTTCGTCTAGTTTTTACCGCACTGACGATCGACGTATCTTTGACGGTGATTTCTCTTCGTTGACCGTTCAAATTAAAGAATAACACACGATTCCCTTCAATATCAGGTTCACCGATCTCGTCTAAGCGAATGATCAGGATCTTGCCTTTTTCGATTTGAACGTTGACCGTTTCCCCTAAACGAATCCCTTGGAAGAAAGTCGGTGTATCCAGTAATGTGACATCGCCAAATTGATTATAAGCGGTTTGATAATCCAAGAAGACTTGTGGATACATCAAGTAACTCAAGACTTCTTCTTGTTTTGGTTCATAGCCGATCTTTTTAGCTAATTCTGCTTTGACTTTTTCGAAGTCCACTTTTTCAGCGAACAATCCTGGACGTTCAGTGATTGCTGGACGACCTTTCAAAATGATCTTTTGGAGTTTTTCTGGGAATCCGCCAACTGGTTGGCCTAATTCACCTTGGAAGAAGGTAACGACTGATTCCGGAAAACTCAAGGTCTCGCCTTTTTCATAAATGTCTTCTTCGCTCAATTCATTTTGGACCATGAACAAAGCCATATCGCCTACAACTTTAGAAGAAGGCGTGACTTTGACGATATCGCCAAACATCAGGTTCACCGTGTGGTACATTTTTTTGATGTCATCCCAACGATGACCTAAACCAACTGCTTTGGCTTGTTGTTGTAAGTTCGAGTATTGTCCACCTGGCATCTCGTGCATATAAACTTCAGTTTCAGGGGCATTCAAGCCATTCTCAAATGGTTTGTAATACATGCGAACATCTTCCCAGTAGTGATTCAACTGTTGCGCATTTTCAATATTGATTTCTGGTACACGTGGCCCATTGACCAAAGCGTAATACAAACTGCTCATACTTGGTTGGCTAGTATTTCCACTCATCGCACTCATCGCTACATCGACAATATCGACACCCGCTTTGGTTGCTGCTGAGTAAGTGATGATGCCATTGCCACTCGTATCATGTGTGTGTAAATGGATTGGTAGATCCGTTGTCGCCTTCAATTCACTGATCAAGCGATAAGCAGCTTGCGGTTTCAACAGTCCTGCCATATCTTTGATGGCAATCATATGAGCGCCTAACTGTTCCAGCTCTTTTGCCATGTCCTTGTAATATTGCACATTGTATTTCGCACGACTTGAATCATTGATATCACCTGTGTAGCAAATCGTCGCTTCTGCAATTTTCCCTGTATCACGAACGGCTTGGATACTCTTTTCCATTTGCGGTACCCAGTTCAGACTGTCAAAGATCCGGAAGACATCGATCCCTTGTGTCGCTGCTTCTTTGATAAATTCAGCGATCACATTGTCTGGGTAGTTGGAGTAACCGACAGCATTCGATCCTCTAAAGAGCATTTGCAATAAAGTATTCGGCATCAATGAGCGAATCTTTCTCAGGCGTTTCCATGGGTCCTCATTCAAGAAACGATAGGCGACGTCAAACGTCGCGCCACCCCACATTTCACTTGAAAACAACTCTGGAAGTCCTTCACCAGTCAAACGCGCGATTTCTTTAAAATCTTTTGTACGCACACGAGTTGCCAATAAGCTTTGATGGGCATCTCTAAACGTGGTATCTGTCAATAACACGTTTTCTTGTTGTTTGACCCAATCGACTAACGCGGAAGCACCGTCTTTGTCTAAGACATTTTTAGCTGTGATGTAATCTGGGCGAGTGATCAGCTCTTTGGGCATACGTGGTGCATCGTAATATGGTTTTTCACCACGTTCGATACCAGGAAAACCATTTACCGTGATTTCTCCGATATATTTCATTGTTTTATTTCCACGGTCACGTAAGCGTGGGAAATCAAATAATTCATTGGTACTATCGATAAACGTCGTTTTGGCTTGTCCTGATTGAAATTCTGGATGCAAGATGACATTCAACATAAATGGAATATTTGTTTTCACTCCACGGATACGGAATTCTCTCAAACAACGTTCCATTTTTTGGATAGCTGTTGCAAAGTCAGCCGCATGTGTACAAACTTTTACTAAAAGCGAATCAAAATATGGGGTAACGATGTAGCCTGCATAGGCATTCCCTACATCTAAGCGGACGCCCATTCCACCTGGTGAGCGATACGTATCGATCTTACCAGTATCTGGTAGAAAGTTACTCAATGGGTCTTCCGTTGTGATCCGACATTGGATGGCTGAACCTTTGATTTTTATTTCGCTTTGCTGTGGCAATCCGATTTCTTTATGCAGATCTTTCCCTTGTGCAATCAATAATTGCGTCGTCACGATATCGACATCCGTGATCATCTCAGTGATCGTATGTTCCACTTGAACACGTGGGTTGACTTCAATAAAATAAAATTCGTCATTTTCCACTAAAAATTCGACTGTTCCTGCATTGACATATCCCACATGCTTCATCAATTGGACAGCGGCATCACATATACGTTGACGTTGCTGCTCATTCATAGAAACGCAAGGAGCGACTTCTACGACTTTTTGATGACGCCGTTGGACCGAACAATCACGTTCAAATAGATGGATGATGTTCCCATGGGTATCCCCTAAGATCTGGACCTCGATGTGTTTTGGATCAGCGATATACTTTTCAACATAGACTTCATCACTACCAAATGCGGCTTTCGCTTCGCTTTTTGCACGCTCATATCCTTCACGAGCGCCTTTTTCGTCATATGCTACACGCATCCCACGACCGCCACCGCCTAGTGCTGCTTTGATCATTACTGGATAGCCATGACGTTCAGCAAATGATAAAACTTCTTCAATTGACTCTACTGGTCCATCTGTCCCAGGGATCGATGCGATACCAGCTTCGATGGCTGCTGTTTTCGCTTTGATCTTGTCACCAAAAATATCAAGATGATGTAGTTCTGGCCCAACAAAAGTGATGCCTTCTTCTTTACAACGTGTAGCAAAGTGTAAGTTCTCAGATAATAATCCGTAGCCGGGATGGATTGCGTCTGCTCCACTAGCCTTAGCAATCTCAAGAATCCCTTCAATATCAAGATACGCATCTATCGGTCTTTTTCCTTTACCAACCAGATATGCCTCATCCGCTTTAAAGCGATGCACGGAATATTCATCTTCTTCTGCATAGACACCTACAGTTTGGATTCCTAATTCTGTACACGCACGAAATACCCGTACAGCAATTTCTCCTCTGTTAGCTACCAAAACTTTTCTCATCGAATCACTCCTACGTCAATTTTAGTAAATACCTAAACTCTTACGTTTCTCATCTGCGCTGATATTCAGGACGAAACCTACGCAGATCGAAAGCATCAGTAAACTCGAACCACCTTGACTCAAGAATGGGAATGTGATCCCTGTCAGTGGGATGATCCCAGTGATCCCGCCAAGGTTGACAAATACTTGGATCAGAAACATCGAACCGATTCCGATACATAGCAAAGAATTGAATGGATCTTTTGAGCGGATCCCCACTAAGATGATACGGGCGATCATGAACATCAATAAAGCTAAGATCAAAATACCCATGATCACGCCTAATTCTTCTACTACGATGGCATAGATAAAGTCGGTTTGCGCTTCTTGTAGAAATCCTTTTTTCTGGATACTATTCCCTAATCCGCGACCGAATAGACCACCGTTGAACATCGCATAATAACCATTCACCATTTGGTGTCCGTTATTCAATTCATCAGAAAAAGGGTTTTGAAAAATCTCAAAACGATGATAGATATATTGTAAGCGACCTGGGAAAAGTTTCCCTTGGGTCACGTTGATCAACCAAATTGTTATCACACTAAAAATGATTCCTCCGACACCAACGATCAAGGTGTAAAAATAATTGACGCCGCTAGCTAAGAGTAACACGATGATGATCAAAAAAATAACCGTTGCATTCCCAAAATCGGGTAGACTTGCCACTAACACAGTCAAGGCAAGAACTAACAATAAAGGTCGTTTGACCGTTGCAATGAAGTTTTTTTGCACACTCATTTGTCTCTGTGACAAAGTAAAGGAAAGATACCAGATGGCAATGATTTTTAGGTATTCGGCGGGCTGGATAGAAAATCCGGCAATCTCAAGCCAACCTTTTGCCCCATTTCGTTCTTCCCCAAAAAATAAGACGATCAATAATAAAATCGTCAAGACTGCGATAGCCGCCATGATCAATCGCTGATTTTTCAATACACCGATTTTCATTTTGTATAGGAGTGCAATAACGATCAAGCTAAGCACCCAAAAAATACTCTGATTGATGACCGATGACGCTGGATTGCTCCCATTTGCTAATAACAAGTATGACGTAGAACTGTAAACCATGATCAATCCGATGATACATAAAATCAAATATGGAATTAAAATACTGTAATCCAACAGATGCCTTTTTTTTACTTTATTCGGCAAGCTTATTCCCCCTTGCCACTTTCTTTTTTATCATAATTTTCTCGGTAAACTTCATTGTATAAGTGATTCAATTGACGTTCTAACTCACTGAGCATCAGTTGCCCTTCTTTTTTTTCAATGATCCCTACACGTATTGCAAAACTCACTTGTTGAGAAAATCCATACATTTGTGTATCGACTACCTCTTCAAAGGCTTTACATTGTGAGATACAAAGACTGTTTGTTTGATTTTGGATCAAACGCTTGATGCGATCTGCCTCATCAATCAACACATTAAGTGCCGTCTCTTTTGAAAGAGAATCCATTTGCCTTTCCCTCCATTTCTAAGTTCATTCATTATAGCATATTTTACGCAATAACTGAGCAAGAACCTAGATTTATCTAGGCTTTTTTTTATGTTTTTTCACTATCACTTTGCGTAGCGCTTTCTTGGAAATTTTGGATTGATTGCAAGAACATTTCACCATACTTATCGAGCTTGCTTTGTCCTACCCCTTTGATTTGGAGAAGTGCCAATCGGTCTTTTGGACGATTACGACTCATTTCTTTGAGTGTTGCATCTGAAAAAACAACGTATGGTGGAACGCCCGCGTCAGCAGCTAAATCGGTCCGTAACTGGCGTAATACTTCAAATAGACCATCTGTTTCATCATGCGACAATTGTTGCACTTTTTTGGGTTCCTTTTTGTGTACAGTTACTTTCCCCATAAGCACTTGCACCCCAAGATCGCTGACTTTTAAAACAGGGTATTCACCACTAGCCGCAAGTAAGTAGCCACTTGAAATCAGATAGTCGATCAACTGCAATATATTTTTTTGTGACAGATTCCTTAGTAGACCATACGTAGACAATCGATCAAACTGAAACTGTTTGATTTTCTGATCTTTTGATCCGGCAAGGACTTTCATTAGTAATTGTTTTCCGTAGTTTTCACCCATTCGTTTCAAACAAGACAAAACCATTTGCGTTTCTGTGGTCACATCGACCAGTTCACGATCATCAAGACAGTTGCCACAACGCTGACAAGGCTCGCTTGCTTCTCCAAAGTAAGAAAGAATATATTGTTGCAGACAGGATTCGATATGGACGTATTCAGTCATGGCTCGGATCTTGTCGTATTCCTTATGTTTTTGTGCTTCCTCACGTTGCGATTGTTGAACAAAAAACTTTTGGACTTGCACATCTTGTGGCGCAAATAGCAAAATGGCTTCACTAGGTAAGCCATCTCTTCCGGCACGACCAGCTTCCTGATAATATGCTTCTAATGAACCTGGTATTTGGTAGTGAATGACAAACCGAATATTACTTTTATTGATTCCCATTCCAAAAGCGTTGGTTGCTACTAATAGTTGGATACGATCATAGAGGAAAGCTTCTTGCATTTCCGTCCGTTCCCTTTCTGAAATACCGCCGTGGTATCTGCCAACGGAAAAACCAAATTTCGCCAACAACTGATAAAGTCGATCCACTTCTTTTCTAGTCGCGGCATAAATGATGCCTGATTGATTTTGATTCACTTTTAAATACTCGACCAAATATTGTTCTTTTTTTTGATCTTTGATAACCTGCAACCTTAGATTTTCTCGTGCAAATCCAGTTTGAATATGGTTCTTTTCAGGGATTTTTAAAAGTCTTTTGATATCTGTTGCTACAGGGACAGTAGCAGTTGCTGTCAAGGCCACGATGGGCGGACGCTGAGGAATACCTTCTAAAATATTCGCCATCTGCAAATAACTGGGTCTAAAATCATGCCCCCATTGCGAGATACAGTGGGCTTCATCAATGGCAATCAAGCGAACGGACCAACGATTCATCGCTTGGATAAAATCAGGCATAATAAAACGTTCTGGTGCAACATATAACAATTGATACTTTCCCTCATCTAATGAACGAAAACGTTGTGCCACTTCATATCCTTCTAATGAACTATTGATAAACGTAGCAGCGATCCCCAGTTGATTCGCAGCATCCACTTGATCTTTCATCAAAGAGATCAAGGGAGAAACGACGATCGTCAACCCTTCCAAGGCTAGCGCAGGTAGCTGATAACATATTGATTTTCCGCTTCCAGTCGGCATGATACCCAAGACATCTTCTTGAGCCATAATTTTTTCAATGATTTCTTTTTGGCCTGGGCGGAAAAGCTCATATCCAAAATATTTTTTTAATAACTGCTCCACATGCGCCCTCCTCGATTTCTGTTTGTTTTTACACTTTCAAGTTTTACTTCTTTCATCTAACTATTAATTACGCATTTTCTCCAATGATTCATTTGACATGTACTATCTATTCTACTTCTGTCTGCTCATAAGAGCAAGTCTCACTCCGTGAAACAAAATACCGTTTGTGAAACTAAAAATAGAGCATTTCGAGTCTTTTAAAAGTTCTTTAAAAAATTCATCTTGCCATTCTTGCTTTCATTTTTTGTTTCTTTAAGTTCTCCACAGCTAATGATCGACTTCCTATTATGAGAATTTTGTTTTTTGCTCATAGGATTTATTTTTATATTTCTTGTCCGTGACTCCTTTAGTGATCATAAAAAAACAGTTGAAAGGATGCCAAAGTAATTATCACTTTCGCTCTTTCAACTGCTTCGTTGTCATTTTAACTATCGGTTACTGTTTATCAAACGATTTTTTAGACATTTTTCGTTTCCATAAAACAAATCCTACTACTAGTAAGAAACATGCACCAATATATGGCAGTACTCGATTGATGGTTTGATTGGTTTGTGGCAATTTGCTCTCATCACCTTCTGCTGCGGAACCCTCACCTAAACCAGTCTCTGCTGAAATTCCATCTGCATTTGGGTCGTTGGATGTGCCAGTACCATCTTCTGCACTAGCGTCCTCTTCTCCTGGCGTTGTTTCTTGGCCAGGTTCAACGATTTCATAGGAAGATTCTGTACGAGTAGATAAACTCCCATAACTACGGTCCACTTTGACATCGAGAGAAACAAAGCGACTTCCCATAGTTTCTGTATCGATTTCAGATGACCCATCTAAAGAAACAGTATAGACATTTTTAGGTATTACACGTCCATTGACTTTAACTTCTTTTACTAACGATTTCAGGTCAACTCTTGCAGTGCCTTGTGCAAAAGAAGGCTGAGCAGGTTCAACTGTTAACTCACCCGTAGGCTCAAAACCATAATCTGTTACCTTATAATAAGCGTAATTACTGCCATAGGTGTAGTTTCGTTCGTTCTCTTCTGCCATCAATAAATTGTTACTAGTATCTACGTGATAAACCTTCACGATATCACCTGGGGTCACCGCCAGTGATTTACCAGTATTAAAACGTGAAATTGCTTGCTCGATCGTTTGTGTACCACGAACCTCGTATTGATATTTGCTTTGCTTACGTTCGTTGAGAATTTCGATTCCATAATATACTTCGGTGTCATCGTATTCATTCACTCGATTCTTCAACACTGTTTGATCGGTTCCTTGGACAGATTGGATCTCGATTTGTTTGCTGTTTTTAAGTAGTCCAAATGATCCAACCGTTTCACCTTTACGATTTTTTAAATGGATCGTGCTGCCCCATTTCACTTCATATGGCACTTCGATGTCAGTCGAAGAAACACCATCTGCCGTTGATACTTTTACCGTTACTGTTTTTTCTCCTGTCGTATGCGTATCAAACGCTCCCGTTTGTTCTACTTTATAAAGCTCTGTGTTCAAACTCTGTCCGTTAAATGCAACATTGTCAATCAACGTTGTCACGTCTACTTCACTGGTATCTTCACCTAAGACAAGTTCCTGACTAGCAACATCTGCGTGGATCATCGTAATTGGCTCAAACTCTCCATTCTTGACTTCATAATAAGCGTAATTCAACCCAGCTGTATAGTTTTTGACGATATCATCCCACATCAGTAAGTTCTGGTTATCTGTTTCTGCATGGTAGACACGGAAAATGTCTCCTTCTTCCACAGGTAATGATTGCCCATTATTGAACCCTTCGATTGCTTGACGAACCGTTTGATTACCTGCCACTTCATAAGTATATTTGATGTTATTGGGAAATAAACTATTGGCTTTATTTTTAGGATCTGCTAGGATATCGATTCGATAATAGGCATTACGACCATAAGCAGAATTGACTGGCGCATTAAGTTCTGTTTCATCTTCACCTTTTGTGGCATAGATAGCCAACTGGTCATTTTGATCAAGCAGACTAAAAGAACCGACGATACCTTTTTTCCCTTCTTTTTCTTCACCTTTCAGAATAAATGTACTTCCCCATTTGACTTGATAAGGAAGTTCAACTTGTACACTAGTTAAACCATCGTTCATTTTCACACGCATAGCGACGTTTTTATTTCCTACCGTCGTCGTATCGATTTCTGAACGTCTTTCGATTGTGTATTCCTCTGGATCAACTGTTTTGCCGTTGATCGTCACACGATCAATTAATTCAGCATCAGCTGCAGTAGTCACATCTTGCGCGAGATAAAATGCTTTATTAGCTGTATGGACTTCCATGACTGGCATTGCTTCAAAACCATAAGTCGTTACTTTGTAATACGCATAATCTGAACCATACGTGAAGTCCTCTTCTAGTTCATCGACCATCAGTACCGAGCTACCAGGAGATTTTTGCGGGTGATAAATTTTGATCACATCATCTAACTGGACAGTGACAGCTTGAGTACCATTAGTTCCAAAACCGTTGATGACGTCTTGTAGCGTGACACGACCTGGGACTTCTTGACTATACTGGACTCTTTCGCCACGTAAGACTTCAATTGAATAATAGAGGTCTTGATCGTTTCCTAAGCGCTCATCTAATGGCGAGTCAAACCCATGATGGATTTTCAATTGTCTGGTCGTATTAGTAGTTTGCAGTGAGAAAACACCTGCTGAACCACCAGTGCTAGATTTCATCACAATCGTTCTGCCCCATTTCACTTCATAAGGCACTGTGATGACTTTTGATACTACCCCATCTTTCGTGTCAAATTGGATAGCAAGTTCTTTTTGACCGACTGTGGTTGTATCGAAGTTTCCTAATTGTTTCACTGTATATAGATCCGGTGTTAGCTCGGTACCGTTGATCGTTACCTGATTGATCAGTTGCGTTCCATCAATCCCCGTGGCATCATCACCTAAGCTAAATTCTTGTGGTTTGGTATCCGTAGAAATCGCGAGGATCGGTTCTAACCCATGTTCTGTGACTTCGTAATAGGCATCATTTGAACCCATCGTAAAGTCTTTTGCTAATTCATCTTGCATCAATAAACTATTACCTGTTGGTTCTGCATGATACACTTTGATGACGTCGCCTTGTTTGACATTCAAAGGTTTTCCTTGATTGAACCCTTCGATTCCTTCTCTAATCGATTGATTCCCTAGTACGTTATATTGATACTTGGTGGTAATATTTTCGATCACTTCAATGCCATAGTAGGTGTCTCGTCCAAAATGATTATTGACCGGTTGACTCAAGTCCGTCCCACTTACACCTGGACTAGCATGCAATGCCCATTGATCGTTTTCTTTCAGTAGACTAAATGCTCCAACGGTTGCATTATCCAAGCCTTTCAATACGAATGTACTACCCCATTTGACTTGATAATCGACTTCGAATTCTTTCGTTGCTAGACCATCATTCGTTGTGACATTTAGATTCATTTTTCTCGCACCAATCGCATGAGTATCAAAATCAACAAGAGCTTCTACGGTATAATCCTTACTATCGATTGTACGACCATTGATGGTTACATTTTTCAATAAAGAGGCTGGTTCAATCATAGAGGTATTTTCTCCAAGTACAAAGCTTTTTTGCGAAGATTCTGCATCTAATACCGGAAACGGATCAAATCCATACGGTGTGATCTTATAGTATGCATACTCAGAATCATAGGTATAATCCTCTTCTTTTTCATCGATCATCACGACTGAACTATTCGGCGTTCGTTCTGGATGATAGATCTTAATGACATCATCGTAACGGACATCGATCGTTGATGAGGTGTTTCCAAATTGATCCATGATTTGTTGTAATGTGGCACGATTGGAGACGTCCTGACTATAAACAACTGTATTTCCTCTTAAAACTTCAAATGAGTAATACAATGAAAATGGTGAGGATAGAGGTCCAACTGCAACATTCATTGCTGAAGGAATTCCTGTACCAAAAACGATTTTGGCTGTTGGATTTCCTGAATTATCCGTTTTTAAAGAAAATGATCCCGCTGAAGCTCCGGTTGCCGATCGCATATAAATCGTATGTCCCCAAAGAACATTGACGGTCGTTTCTCCGGTTCCTTTGATCATCACACCACTGTTTGAATGCCGTGTTTGTACCGTCAACTTAACTGGCTGCGTGCCTGTATATGTGAAATTGGGTTCACTTGATTCTGCCTCAACAAACTCCAAATCATCGACTGCAACTGGTACACCGTTCATGGTCACAGAATCAATATAATCCTTAAAATTAGAAGCAAAGGATGGATACTCATTCCCCATTACTCGATCTTCAATGGGTTTCAATTGGACCTTCAGACCTTCATGAGGTTTGACATTGATTGTTACAGAAGCTTCAGCAGTTCGCCCATCTTCCGCAGTAGCTTTTGCTTGCCAATTTTGTACTCCCGAAACATTTGTATTTACATTGCTTAACCATTCGACGATATAAGTTCCGTTCGCATTTGGAACCTCGAAATAGTCTTTAGGATCTGGTAAGCGATCATATTGATAAACTTCAAAGTTTCCTGATTTAGCTGTCATTCGTAATGGACCAGGTTTGACATTGAATGGCACATCAACGATTGTCTCTCTGGAAGTGACTGAATCAGTAACTTTGACTTTCCCTTTTTGCTCGCCGACTTTTGATGTGTCTGGTTTTTCTACCCAACTAGCAGAAACGGTTCCTTTCGCATTGCTAACATCTAGATAATCTAGCAATTTTAAATTTGCAACGTCTTGTCCCTCATCTAAATTGTGAGGTCCATTTTTTACTGTTACTTTAATATCACCTATTGCTTGTTCAGCAGATAGAAATGAAACGTTACCATTCATTCTATATAATTCTATACCAAAGCCATTACTTCTAAGTGAATATAAATGATCAAGTCTAACATTTTCAAGAATCTCATTTCCGTTTACTGGATTATTAGCTAATCTAGTCATAGTTATCGTAGCTCCAGCATTATCAAGAGTTTGCCCACGATCTTTCAATTCAAAACGGACATGCCAATTACCACTTTTGGTAATTCCTTCACTAGTCCACTCCGGATTCAGTGTCATCCTGTTTATTAAATAAATCTGACCAACTAAATAGCTTTCTGGAATAGGTATTGAGGGCTCTTCAGTTGGAAAATTCCAAGTTCTATAATCTCCCTCTACTTTAATTGCTTCACCAATTTTAAAATTATGATCAAAGGATTTCATTGCTTCTGAATATAGATAACCAAATCGATCATCTATAGCTTCTGCAATTATCTTTTTCACTTCTTCTTCAGAATATCTTGTATTCAAATTATTTTCATTTACTTTTTTAGCTTTGTTTGAACTTACCGTATTATTTTCTTTCGTTCCCATCACATTGTTAGTTAGAGATTTTTTATTACTAATTACTTGTTCATTGTTTCTTTGAGTAACTGCCGATACACTTTGAACAATCACTCCATTCAAGTTCCCTAACAACATACCACCCACTAAAACACTATGTATTATCTTTCTCCGTATACTCACCTTACGTTCCTCCTTCGATCTTACCCGTCAGGAGGAGCGTTGCTACTTATATGGTATCTATTTCTCTCATCTAAAGACATCGCTCCTCCTTCTCAAAATGTTATGGCTATTTTCTTATCTTTCAATCAGAAGCGTTGTTTTATTTTTTTGTCTCACCTTCCATCCATGTCTATAAATATAGGTAAACTTTACTTTGTTAAGTTTAAAACTAAAATCATTTTTTGATAACGCCATTTTTTCTATATTAACTTGTAAAAATTGAAAGAACAGCGTTATTTAACTTTACTTATCAAGGAAAAAGAATAATCTTTGATCGGTTTAAAAGTTACAAAAAAAACCGTACCTCAGAGATTTCTCTCTAAGATTCGGTCAAAATAATTATTTTTTCTTTTTAGATGCTTTTTCACGTGCATTTTTTTCTAAGATTTGTTTTCTTAGACGGATGTTTTCTGGAGTTACTTCACAGTATTCATCGTCATTCAAGAATTCTAATGATTCTTCAAGTGTTAATTGTTTTGGTTTTTTGATGACTGATGTTTGATCTTTGTTAGCAGAACGAACGTTGGTCATTTGTTTTGCTTTTGTGATATTGACTGTCAAGTCATTCTCACGGCTGTTTTCACCGATGATCATACCTTCGTATACTTCTGTTCCTGGTTCAACAAATACAGTACCACGTTCTTCGATACTCATGATTGAATACGTGGTTGCTTTACCTGTATCGATGGATACTAACGCACCTTGGTGACGTCCGCCGATTTGGCCAGGAAGCATTGGCAAGTATTGATCAAATGTGTGGTTCATGATTCCGTAACCACGAGTCATTGATAAGAACTCTGTTGAGTAACCGATCAATCCACGAGCAGGTGTCAAGAATGTCAAACGAATTTGACCATTTCCTGTATGGACCATGTCTTGCATTTCACCTTTACGTTGGCTCAATGATTCGATGACACTACCCATGTATTCTTCTGGTGTGTCGATTTGAACACGTTCAAATGGTTCACATTTTACGCCATCGATTTCTCTTTCGATAACTTCTGGACGTGATACTTGTAATTCATAACCTTCACGACGCATGTTCTCGATCAAGATCGATAAGTGAAGTTCACCACGACCTGAAACTGTCCAAGCATCTGGTGAATTCGTTGGTTCAACACGAAGTGAAACGTCTGTTTGTAATTCTGCCATCAAACGTTCTTCGATTTTACGTGATGTCACGTATTTTCCTTCGCGTCCAGCAAATGGAGAGTTATTGACTAAGAAAGTCATTTGTAATGTTGGTTCATCGATATGCAAAATCGGTAATGCTTCTTGATGATCGACTGGTGTAACGGTTTCCCCAACGAAGATATCTTCCATTCCTGAGACAGCGATCAAATCACCAGCTTTAGCTTCTTGGATTTCTAAACGTTGTAAGCCAAAGAAACCAAATAATTTTGTCACACGGAATTTCTTCACTGTGCCATCAAGTTTGATCAGTGATACTTGGTCACCAACTTTGATTTTTCCTCTGAAGACACGGCCGATACCGATACGTCCAACATAATCGTTGTAATCAAGTAATGATACTTGGAATTGTAAAGGTTCATCGCTATTGTCAACTGGTGCAGGGATAGCTTCGACAATTGTATCAAAGATCGGTGCCATTGTTGGTTCTTGGTCCGCTGGATCATCGGATAAGCTTGATGTTCCGTTCAAAGCAGATGCGTAGATCACTGGGAAATCCAATTGATCATCGTCTGCGCCTAATTCGATAAATAATTCTAAGACTTCATCTACCACATACTCAGGACGAGCGGATGGTTTGTCAATCTTGTTTACAACAACGATCGGTGTGATATGTTGCTCTAAAGCCTTTTTCAATACGAAACGTGTTTGAGGCATGGTGCCTTCATAAGCATCTACAACTAAGACAACGCCGTCTACCATTTTCATGATACGCTCTACTTCACCACCGAAGTCCGCGTGTCCAGGTGTATCCATGATATTGACGCGAATCCCTTTATAATCAACAGCTGTATTTTTCGCTAAGATTGTGATTCCACGTTCTTGTTCAAGTGCGTTTGAGTCCATCGCACGTTCTTGTAATTGAGTGTGGGCGTCTAATGTGTCAGATTGTTTTAATAGTTCATCAACTAATGTTGTTTTTCCGTGGTCGACGTGGGCGATGATCGCTACGTTACGGATGTCATTTCTTTTATTCAATTTAAGTAACTCCTTTTTTATCGATTCTTTATCACAGGGCAATTTTACTCGACTGTTTATTATACCAAACTTTTTTCATGAAATATAGTGAAATGTTTTCATTTTTTCGAGAAAATTAATAATTTGCCCTTTTTCTAATCAAAACAGCACGAAAAATCCGAATTTATGTAAAAAAGGAGCTATTACAAAACTCTTCCACTAGCATATTCTACAAATGAATATTCCGATACTATATTTGACTAAACAAATAAGCGAAGGACTAGGTTGCTTAAAAAGCAATTTTATCGTCCTCCACTTATTTTATAAGAGCTATTTGATAGGCATATCTCAAACTCAGAAAAATAATCAGTCCAATTGAAGCATGTCAAGTATGGTCTCATAGGCTGTTGGCGTTGCGGCTAAATAATATTCTCTGCCACTGAAAGTCAATGGCGCACCGGAAAACCCACTATATCGCATACCGAACTCTTCCAAAAGAACATTGCCAGCTGCGTAATCCCAGGGACTTAGATTAGAGATATAGCCGATGTGGTTTCCTTTTAACATCGCAATCAATTCTAAGCCTGCACAGCCACACATCCGAACGCCGATACTTTGTTCACCAATCGCATGGATATTGAATCGATCGTGACCGAAGAGATAGCTATTGATTGCTACTAATCCTTTATCTAACGGAAGGTCTTGCGGTTTTGTTAATTTCACATCATTTTTGTAAACACCGATCGTTTTACCGCCCCAGTATAATTCATCTCGCATGACATCATAGATAAACCCTAGCTGTCCCACTCCATCTTCGTAATAAGCAAGCATGATACAGAAATTTTCGCCTTGGACTACAAAATTCAAGGTACCATCGATGGGATCAATAATAAAGACTTGACCACTCAAATCCGATAAGTTGTTGTATCCTTCTTCTTCTGCCAAAATTTTTGCTTGAGGATAGGCAGAATGGATTTTATTGATCAGAAATGCTTGGATTTCTCGATCCATGTTTGTCACTAGATCTTTACGATTCGTTTTTTCTGCGACTGTTAGTTGATCATTTTGTGCATGAAGGATCTTTTCTTTTGCTGCTACCAACCAGCCAATTATTTCCTCAATCATTTTCTCCATCGTCTCACCCATTCATTTTTAGCATTTTGTTGGTGTTCTTCTTTGCCTCTTGAATAGTACGGTATAGCGAATAGCCAGAAGCTTTTTCAAATTCGCGTCCTAATCGTTTTTCTTCTCCGATCGATTTGATCACTGTTTTGAATTGTTGATAGGTTGTTAGAAATTCCTGATTATTGATCCCTTGTTCATTCGCTTTTTCGAGGGCCTCCCACATGTTCATCACGATGACCATTTCTTCAGTGGTCCAGTCCAAGTCTAATGGATATTGATACTCATTCATAGATATTATCTCCTATTCTATTCATCCCTTTCAGTTTATCATAGAAAGAAGACTTCTTCCAAGTGGTTTTGCTCTATTTTAGTTTACATAATAATTTTATAGTCGCTATTTAGAGTATAAAAAAACACAACTCTCTCTTCTCAGAGAAAGTTGCATTTAGTTGAATGATTAAATATGAATCGGTAAGCCTAAAGCTAATTCAGCTGCGTCCATTGTGATCTCACCTAAAGATGGATGTGGATGGATCGTCAACGCGATATCTTCAGCGTTCATACCTGATTCGATTGCCAAAGCAAGTTCAGAAACCATATCACTCGCTCCAACTCCACCGATTTGCGCACCGATGATGACATTGTCTTCATTGGTTGTCACTAAGCGGATAAAGCCTTCTGTTTTACCTAATGATAATGCACGACCATTCCCAGAGAATGGGAATTTATAAGCAGTTGCTTCTAGTCCGGCTTCTTTTGCTTCTTTGATCGTCATCCCTACTGATGCTAATTCAGGATCAGTAAAGGCAACAGCTGGCATAGCTTTGTAGTCAACGGCTACTTTTTTGCCAGAGATTGCTTCTGCGGCGATTTTTGCTTCATAGCTTGCTTTATGTGCTAAAGCAGCGCCTGGAACGATGTCGCCGATTGCAAAGATGTTAGGTACGTTTGTACGTCCTTGATTATCAACTGGGATCAAGCCACGTTCACCGATTTCAACACCAGCTTGTTCTAAGCCCATGTCTTCAGTATTCGGACGACGTCCAACAGTGACCATCACGTAGTCAGCTGTTACTGATTCTTCTTTTCCGTCTACTGCATATTTTACAGTTACGCTATCACCATTGTCGATTGATTCTTTAGCCATGGCATTTGTAATGACTGTTACGCCTTTTTTCTTGAAGTCATCTTCCACTAATTTCACCAAGTCTTTTTCATACGTAGGTAAAATTTGTGGTGAACCTTCAAGGATCGTTACTTCAGAACCTAAGTTTGCGTAAGCCGCACCAAGTTCAGCACCGATTACCCCGCCGCCGATGATGACGAATTTCTTAGGAACTTCTGTTAGGCTCAATCCACCTGTAGAATCTAAGACACGACCACCAAATTTGAATCCAGGGATTTCAATTGGACGAGAACCTGTTGCAACGATAGCATGGTTGAATGAATACGTTTGAGCAGAATCCGGATGGATCACACGTAATGTATGATCATCTACGAAGAATGCTTCGCCTTCGATCGTTTCAACTTTGTGTTTTTTCAACAAGTAGCCGACACCTGAAGTCAATGTTTTCACTACTTTGTTGTCTTTCCACTCTTGTGTTTTTGTAAAATCAAGTGAGACATTTTCACTTGTTACACCAAACATCGATGAATCAAGTGATTCTTGATAATGATGACCTGCTGCGATCAACGCTTTAGAAGGAATACAACCAACGTTCAAACAAACGCCGCCGATATATTCTCTTTCAATGATCGCTACTTTTTGGCCCATTTCAGCAGCGCGGATGGCAGCGACATAGCCGCCAGGTCCCGCACCGATTACAACTGTATCTAATTCAACAGCAAAATCTCCAACTACCATTTGTTTCTCATCCTTCCATCATTAATAGCTCTGGATCAGCTAATAAACGTTTGATGTTATTCATTGCTTGTTGTGCTGTCGCACCATCGACGATTCGGTGATCGAAACTCAATGATAATTTCATCACACGGCCAACAACAATTTCTCCTTCAGCATTGACGATTGGTTGTTGGGCAATTGTTCCTACACCTAGGATTGCTACTTCAGGGTAGTTGATTACTGGTGTGAACCAGCCGCCGCCAACTGAACCAATGTTACTGATCGTGATCGTTCCATTACGCATATCGTCTGCCGCTAGTTTGCCATCATGTGCAAGTTTTGCTTTCTCGTTGATTTCGTCTGCGATCGCAAACATTCCTTTACGGTCAGCATCTTTCACGTTTGGCACATACAAACCATGGTCTGTATCTGTTGCGATACCGATATTGTAATAGTTTTTATAAACGATTTCTTGTTTTGCATCATCGATTGACGCATTCAAGATTGGGAATTTTTTGACTGTTGCAGTCAATGCTTTGACAACGTAAGGCAAGAACGTTAATTTCGTGCCGTTAGCAGCTGCCACTTCTTTGAATTTCTTACGGTTATCCCAAAGATTTGTTACTTCAACTTCATCATGTAAAGTGACATGAGGTGCTGTTTGTTTGCTGTTGACCATCGCTTTGGCAATTGCTTTACGTGTTGGTGTCAATGCCACACGTTCTTCTAGATCGCCTAAGTTTGATTTGAATGCTTTTGCTGGAGCAGCTTTTGTTTCAGCTGGTTTTTCAGCAGATGCTTCTGTCGGTGCAGCTGATTCAGCAGGTTTGCTTGCAGCTGCTGGAGCGCCTCCGCCAGATAAGAAGTTTTCAATATCTTCTTTTGTCACACGTCCGCCTTTTCCAGTTGCAGAAACTTGGCTGATATCCACGTCTTTTTCGCGAGCGAATTGACGAACAGATGGCATTGCTAATACGCGTTTATCTGGGTTTGCAGCTTCAGGGATACTTGAAGAACCTGAAGTTTCCACTTTTGCATCAGAAGTTGCTGCCGCTGGTTTGCTTGCAGGTGCACTATTGTGTCCTGGCGCGTCGATCTCAACCAATACGTCACCAACATTTGCGACTGTACCTTCAGAAACAACGATTGTTTTCACAGTCCCTGTTACTGGAGATGGAATTTCTTCCACTGATTTGTCATTTTGCACTTCTAATAATGTATCGTCTTCATTAATCGTGTCACCGGCTTTAACAAACCATTTAACGATTTCACCTTCTGCGATACCTTCACCGATATCAGGTAATTTGAATTGGAATACGCCACCTTCAGAAGCTTCTGCTGATGCAGATGAACTTTCTGTTGTTGGTTCAGCAGCAGGTGCTTCAGGTGTTTGCTCAGTAGCTGCCACGCCTTCGCTTCCGCTGTCTTCGTTTCCTTCATGTCCTGGTGCATCGATCTCAACTAATACGTCACCAACATTTGCGACTGTACCTTCTGGAACAACGATGCTTTTCACTGTTCCTGTCACTGGAGATGGAATTTCTTCCACTGATTTGTCATTTTGTACTTCTAATAATGTATCGTCTTCATTGATCGTATCGCCTGGTTGAACGAACCATTTAACGATTTCACCTTCTGCGATACCTTCACCGATATCAGGTAATTTAAATTGGTAAGCCATGGGTTTTTAACGTCCTTTCTTTCCTTAAAATTCTGCGATTTCTTTTACTTTTGCTTCGATGTCAGAAGCATTTGGCAACCAGATGTTTTCTGCTTGACCGAATGGGAAAACAGTATCTGGTGCAGAAACGCGTCCGATTGGTGCTTCTAATGAAAGAATTGCACGTTCAGAGATTTCAGAGATTACTTGAGTGCTTACGCCTGCTTGACGTTGTGCTTCTTGAACAACAACGACACGTCCTGTTTTTTCAACAGATTTGATGATTGTTTCAACATCTAATGGAGCAACTGTTCGTAGGTCAACGATCTCAACAGAGATACCTTCTTTTTCAAGATTATCTGCTGCCTTAATGGCTTCACGTACCATTGCACCATAAGTGATGATCGATACATCTGTTCCTTCACGAGTCACTGCGGCTTTGTCTAAAGGCACTTCGTACGCTTCATCTGGCACTTCCTCACGGAATGAACGGTAAAGTTTCATATGCTCCAAGAAAACAACAGGGTCATTACTTCTAATAGAAGCAATCAATAATCCTTTTGCATCATATGGGTTTGATGGAATCACTACACGGATACCAGGAGATTGAGCAATCAATCCTTCTAAGTTATCTGAGTGTAATTCAGGTGTATGAACACCACCACCAAATGGTGAACGGATCGTTACTGGAATATTTCTTGTTCCACCCATACGGTATCTTGTACGAGCCATTTGTGCTACAACTTCATCCATTGCTTCAAAAATAAAGCCAAAGAATTGGATTTCAGGGACAGGACGAAATCCTTCAAGTGCTAAACCGAAACCTAATCCGGCAATACCTGATTCTGCTAAAGGAGTGTCAAATACGCGGTCTTCACCGAACTTTTCTTGCAATCCTTCAGTTGCACGGAATACGCCTCCGTTTTTGCCGACATCTTCACCAAAAACGAGTACGTTTTCGTCGTTTTCAAGTTCAAGTGCTAAGGCATCTGTGATTGCTTGAATCATTGTTTTTTGTGCCATGGTTATTTCGACTCCTTCGCTTCATAGATTGCAATTTGTTCTTTGATTGTTTGTGGTGTTTCTTCAAACATATTTTTCAAGAAATCTGAAACTTTTTGTTTTGGAACTTTATCTGCTTCAGCAATTGCTGCTTTGATTTCTTCTTTTGTTTGTTCAATGACTGCTTCTTCTTTTTCTTCGCTCCATAATCCTTTTTCAGTTAGGTATTTACGGAAACGTATCAATGGATCTTTTAATTGCCATTCATCATCAACGTCTTTTTCACGGTAACGCGTTGGGTCATCACCAGATAATGTATGTGGACCGTAACGGTAAGTCAATGTTTCGATCAATACAGGTCCGTTACCAGAAACTGCCCAGTCACGTGCCATTTTTGAAACAGTATATACAGCTAATGGGTCCATACCATCCACTTGGATACCTGGGATACCAGCTGCTACTGCTTTTTGCGCTAATGTTTTTGCTGCTGTTTGTTTTTCACGAGGTGTTGAAATCGCAAATCCATTGTTTTGGATGTAGAATACAGCATTCGCATGGTAAGCTCCAGCAAAGTTGATTGCTTCATAGAAGTCACCTTGAGAAGAACCGCCATCACCTGTATAAGTGAAAACAACATTTTTCTTATTACGTTTTTTAAGTCCTAATGCAACACCTGCTGCTTGGACGTATTGTGCACCAATGATGATTTGTGGTGGTAGAGCTTTCAATTCTTCTGGGTAGAAGTTTCCAGCTGCATGTCCACGAGACCATAGAAATGCTTGAGATAAAGGTAAGCCGTGTTTGATCAATTGTGGAACATCACGGTAACCTGGTAATAGTACATCTTCTTTGTCAAAAGCGAATGCACTAGCTAATTGACTTGCTTCTTGTCCAGCAGTAGGAGCAAAAAATCCTAAACGTCCTTGACGGTTCAATGCTGTTGAGCGTTGATCCAATACACGAGACCAAACCATGCTAGTCATCAATTCTACTAACTCTTCATCTGTCAAATCTGGAACAAGATCAGGGTTTACTACTTTCCCATCTTGATCAAGTGCTTGGTATACCGGAAAATCTGAATTGACTTCTTCAAGCAACGCTTGGAAGTCGATAGGTGTTTTCTTGTTTGCCATTTATCACACATTCCTCTCTCATCTATAAGAAACTCTCTTCATTCCGCGGTTGAAACAGCGACGATATCTGTATCACTATTTCTCCGGCTTCACTAATAAATTATCACGTATTCCTCCGAAATACAAGCTTTAAGCATAAATTTTCACCATTAAAAAAAAATTATAACAATCCCTATCTCTGTTAAAATAGTGAAGGCAATCACAAGATAGTAAGCGGTTTACATTTTTTCTAAAAAAACATAGAGATGTTTCTCCCCTTTTATAACAATCGTTTCTTTTCTGTATTCAAGTTGTTACAACCTTTTACCAGTCACTGTATTAATTTTTTTCTCGATAGTGAGTGATTACACAAATCACTTATCTTAATTTTATCCTTAACATAGGCTTTTTTACAAACAATAAGCCTGTACAACTACATATTTCTTTTGATTGACAGGCAATACGTCAACTTTTCCAGAAATTTCTTCACAAAATAAAAAAGAAAAGAAAAAATAACAAAAGTTACTCTTTCTTTTCTTGCTATTGCTTCTCTTTCTCTTCCAACCATGTTTGTAATTTGTCCATTCGTGAAGCGAATAGTGGCAGGTCATCAGAGCTCATACGGCTATAGTTGATTCTTAAACCGATGTCTTCGCCAAAAAGATAACCTGGGGCCACACCTAACCCCTCACGCAATAATCTTTCTGCTAATACCTTCGTGAACTTTTCACCCTCCCAAGTCAGCCAGCCATAGTATCCACCTGCAAGAGGGGCTAAATGAAAGAAGTCTTGCGAATCGATCCAACTACGTAAAAGCTGACTGTTCTTTTCTAGTCGTTGACACAGACTTGCCATGTTTTGGTCAAAAGAAGATTCAAAAACAGCAGTTGCGGCCATTTGTGTAAAGATACTCAAAGAGACATCCATCATTTTTTGTGCCTCAGACAATCGTTGGATCAAAATCGCTGGACCGACGATCCAACCAATTTTAGTCGTTTCCCCTAACAAGCGCGATAACGAACCGACATACAGCACATTTTCCGGATCAATCACATGGATCGGAGCGATCGAAGCTTTTTTTTCTGGAGAAAAGGCTAAATCTGCAAACACATCATCTTCTATGATCGGCAATTGGTATTTGCGGCACAGCGCGACTAAACGTTGGCGGCGTTCAGCTGCCATCACTGTACCTGTCGGATTTTGAAAATTTGGATTGACTAAGACCGCTTTGATCTTATGCTTATGAACGGCTTCTTCCAATTTCCCTAAATCAATCCCTTGATCATCCATTGGAATACCGAATAAGCGGGTACCAAGTGCTTTAAACAATGGCAAGCGGTAGAAAAAGGTTGGGGATTCCACCGCAACGGCATCTCCTACGGACAAAATCGTTTGTAAAATCAGGAAGATTGCTTGTTGTCCCCCACCCGTGATCAGCAATTGACTTTTTTTAAACGAAAATCCGTTATTTCTGATCAAGCGTTCTCTGATCTGCGCCATCAACGGTTGATACCCAAACACGGAAACGGCTTGTTCTTCTTTTAAGATACCTTCTAATGTATAATTGGGCATCTTCACATTAGGTAATACATCAAGCGGCATTTCACTTGAATATAAATCTAAAAAATCGGATTTCCGACTTGCATCTTTGACTTTTTCTCCGTAACTATCAACGATCTTATCGTATCTTACAGAGATCAATTGACGCCAATCGATCCGTGGCTCTGAAAAATCACCCCAAGTCACCGAAGAAATAAACCGACCACTCCCTTGACGACTTTCCAATATCCCTAGTCCACGCAATTCATCTAACGCATGCACAACAGTCGTACGATTCACTCCAAAATAATCCGCAAATAGTCTTTCCGAGGGTAGTTTATCTCCTGGTTGCAATTGTCCATTTTCGATGTTCTTCAAGATTTGGTCCATAACTTGTTGGTAAACAGAACCTTTTTCTTTATTTATTTTCGTCCACATAACGATTCTCCAATTGTTTACTTTCTACTATTGTAACGTAGTTTTTACAGAAAGGAAAATGCCAAAAAAAGATTGGCAAGATTTCTCCTACCAATCTTCTAATCTATTAAATTAAATCGTATCTCCGTTGAAAATAGAGTTTTTAACGATGACATAATCGACTTTACGAATTGATTCTAAGTCACGACCACCGGCATAAGAAATCGAAGATTGTAAGTCTTGTTGCATTTCAACTAACGTATCTTTCAGAGATCCTTTGTGTTGGATCCAGATTTTCTTACCTTCAACATTTTTCTTTTCGCCTTTTTGGAATTCAGAGGCTGATCCAAAATATTCTTTGTAAACGACGCCGTTCTCTACTTTTGTTTCTCCTGGTGATTCTTCGTGCCCTGCAAACAATGAGCCGATCATCACCATCGTCGCGCCAAAACGCACTGATTTCGCGACATCTCCAGGCGTACGGATGCCACCATCAGCAATGATGGGTTTACGGGCAGCTTTCGCGCACCATCTTAGTGCAGCTAATTGCCAACCACCAGTACCAAAACCAGTTTTGATTTTTGTGATACATACTTTTCCTGGGCCAATGCCGACTTTCGTTGCATCTGCTCCAGCGTTTTCCAATTCTCGAACGGCTTCTGGCGTCCCTACGTTCCCCGCAATGACAAACGTATCTGGTAAATGCTTTTTGATATGCTGGATCATCGCGATCACAGCATTTGAATGTCCATGGGCAATATCAATTGTAATATAATCTGGTACAAGCGATTTTTCTGCTAATTCTTCTACAAAAGCATACTCGTCCTTTTTCACGCCTACACTAATAGAAGAAATTAAATTTCTTGCTTTCATTTTTTCGATAAATGGGATTCTTGCTTCTTCTTCAAAACGATGCATGATATAGAAATAACCATTTTCAGCTAAAAATTCCGCAATCGTTTCATCAATGATCGTTTGCATATTTGCTGGTACAACCGGCATTTTAAATGTATGTGAACCTAATGTCACAGTTGTATCACATTCTGAACGGCTGTTTACGATACATTTATTAGGAATCAGTTGAATATCTTCGTAATCAAATACTTTCATCATATCGTCCTCTCGATTTCATATTCGTAAAAAACACGAACATTATCTGCTTTTTACGTGCTTATTTTTAGCACCTCAAGTAATTTAACGTAATTTCAATAAAAAATCAAGCTTTTTTGTTATAAAAAAGTTTCACTTTACCTTTAATTAAGTTTTCGTACAAAAAAAGCGAACGTTAAAAAAATGTTCGCTTTTTTTGATTTTACTTTACTTATTTGTTTGTGAAATCACAATGATTCCTAACGACTTTTTTCGTGGTTGCTTGTTGTTGGGCGATTTTGTTGGAAATCTCCCGCCATTTTTTTCGCACGATTCGCACGGTCGGCGAAAGAGCCTTGTGCTTTTAGCTGAGATACTTGTTGGAGTTTTCTGTCCGTCTGTACATGCTTATCTACATCAACTGTTCTTAGTACTCCTGCACCTAGACCACGTACATAATCGATCGCTGACAGCACTTTAGGAGTATAATATTCTTTGCTTATTGCTTTTAGATCAGTTAGTGCCTGACCACGCTGGTAATTCAAGCTTTTCAGCGTATGACTCCCATTGACATACTGCTCTTTCCCGTTGATTTGCGCTCTGGTCTCAAAAAGTTCTCCCTCTTTTTTATTTAAATGGATCAAACTTTCTGCGTAATTCAACATACTTGAATGTAGTGATTCGATCGAATTGATGACGGGTCCTGCAATATGTTCAATGGAATGATGCGATTCCAAGCCTCTTTTAAAATCCATTCGAAAATCAGGATTTTCTAAATCTTCACGATGCTTCAACACTTGTTTCGTTAAGGTTTTCAAATCATTTTTCCATTCATTTGATTCTTTATGTAGTACTTTAAATTCAGCTGACAAACGATCTTTACGTGTTTGTAACGTTTTTTTACTTAGGTTTAGATCAACCGATTGCGGAATCTTTGCTTCACCACGGGCGAAAGTGACATTCTGACCAAGGAAGGAAGTAATATTTGAAATCAATTGTTGAAACACCTTGGGATAAAACTGTTCATTTCGTTTTTCAAGCATGATTCTTGCCGAATTTTCCTGATAGCCCATTCTTTCGAAAGCCTTGCTTGGCTGAGAAAAGCCCGCATGTAGTTTTAATCGAATAGATTGGATATGCTTCTCCATTTTTTCCATCCGCATGGCGTTGGCTACCCACATTTCGATCTTATTTTCATAAGAATTGATTGGGTCGATAAGTTTTTTTGCTTGTGTTCCATTTTCAGGAAATTTATTCAATAAGTTATTTTGTTCTTTGATGATTTCATTATATAGTTTTTGTTGCGTTTTATGTAATGTACTAAAATCGGCGTATAAGTATTTTCTCTCATCTTGTAATAGTTTCCTTAACTGTTTATCCATTGATTCTCCTCTTTTCTTCGATACTGTTCATCGTTTTTCTATTTTTGTAAAAACCGACTCTCTTTCTCATAAAAAACAGAGAGTCGGCTAACGATATCTTTTATTTTATGGCAAAATGTTGCCAGCAGCACGATACAATGCATACCAATCTTCTCGTGTCATATCGATCATTGATGCTTTCGCGATTTCTTCAATCCTTGTCAGATTCATCGTTCCAGCGATCACTTGCATATTTGCAGGATGACGTAAAATCCATGCTGAAGCTAAACCGGTTGGTGTCGTCTGATATTTTTCTGCCAGTTCGTTTAACGACTGATTCAATTCCGGGAATTTTTCATTTCCAATGAATACACCTTCAAAGAAGCCATATTGATAAGGCGACCACGCTTGGATTGTCATCTCATGCAAACGAGAATAATCTAGGATACTGCCATCATGGTCAATACTTGCTTGATCCGTCATGTTCACATGGATTCCCTGATCGATCATTTCGGAATGTTTCAGACCAAACTGTAATTGATTTGCCAGTAACGGCTGTTTCACATATTTTTTCAATAACTCGATCTGCATTGGCTTTTGATTGCTCACACCAAAGAAACGAACCTTGCCAGATTGTTCCAACTCATCAAACGCTTCCGCCACTTCTTCGGGTTCAACGAGCGTGTCTGGACGATGAAGTAACAAGGCATCAACGTATTCCATATCTAATCGACGCAAGCTATCTTCAACCGATTGAATGATGTGTTTTTTTGAGAAATCAAACATCTTTCCTGGTACGATCCCGCATTTCGTTTGGATAAATAATTCATCACGTTTTAGCGAAGTTTTTGCTAACGCTTGAGCAAAAATTGTTTCACAGTCCCCACCACCGTAAATATCCGCATGGTCAAAAAAGTTGATGCCATTTTCAAAAGCTGTTTCAATCACTTTTTCAGGTTGCTCAGAACCATTCAACCGCATACAACCTAAAATGACGGAGGATACGAGCTGGTCAGAAGTCCCTAAACGAATCTTTTTCATCAAATCTCATCCTTTCTTACCAACTCGATTTTACCATAATCACCATGAAAAGGCTTCAAAAAAAATAAAACTATTTTTCCTATTCAGCAAAAAATAGTTTTATTTCTTTATTTAGATTTTACTTTTGTACCAAGGCTTTTGAGCCGACATCCGTCCGATAGAATGTATGATCAGTATTCTTGACTTTTAAAACCGAGTATATTTTTTCTTGCGCTTCCTCGATTGTCTGACCACTAGCCTCCACCAAATAGATCCGTCCTCCTGCACCTACCAATTCTTCTGCTCGTTCCTCTACTCCGGCATAATAGATGGACACATCTGGATCAGTTGAAAAATCTGGAAGTAAGGCGCCTTTTTGGTAGTTTTCTGGATAACCTTCCGCAGCAACGACTACCCCTAAGCAAAACCCTTCTGACTCCCATGTTAACTCGACTGCCTTTCCTGATAATAGACGGTCAATGATTTCTGCTAGATCACTTTTGAGTCGCGGCAAGACGACTTGCGTTTCAGGGTCACCAAACCGAGCATTGAACTCGATTACTTTTGGTCCTTCTGCTGTGGCAATTAACCCTGCATATAAAATACCAGTAAATGGACGTCCTAGCTCTTTCATTCCTCGCACTGCGGGTTTCAGCACCTCTTCGACAGCTTGATCAACCATGGTTTGAGGGATTTGTGGCACAGGTGTATAGGCACCCATTCCACCGGTATTTGGACCTCTATCACCATTATACGCTCGTTTGTGATCTTGCGAGATCACCATGGGATAAACTTCTGTATCTCGGACAAAAGCAAGTAAAGAGAACTCTTCACCAGACAAGAACTCTTCCACAACGATTTGTTGCCCACTAGCACCAAATCGATTATGTTCTAGCATCTCTGAAGCGGCTTCGACAGCGGCTTCGATGGTTTCTGCCACAACGACCCCTTTACCAGCAGCTAATCCGTCTGCTTTGATAACGATCGGTGCGCCTTTCGCTTCAATATATTTTCTTGCTTCAGCAAAACGGCTAAACGTTTGTGACTCTGCCGTAGGAATACCTTGACGTGCCATTAACTCTTTGGCAAAGCTTTTTGAACCTTCAATCAAGGCAGCTGCTTTAGTTGGACCAAAAATCGCTAATCCTTCCGCTTGAAAATCATCAACAATCCCATTGAGTAGAGGGATCTCTGGACCTACAAATGTCCAGGCGATTCCTTCAGATCGAACAAACTCGATCAATCCTTCATGTTCTGTTTCAGCAAGATTTACCAAACGAATCCCATCTTTTTTCATCCCTGCATTTCCAGGTGCGCAATACACCGCTTCGACTAACGGACTAGCTGCAAGTTTTTTACTGATTGCATGTTCTCGTCCGCCCGAGCCAATCACTAAACATTTCATTTTATTCGCTCCTTCTTAATGTCTAAAATGACGCACGCCGGTAAATACCATTGTGATACCATGCTTATTTGCCATATCGATTGAGGCTTGATCTTTGATACTTCCTCCTGGTTGGATGATTGCTTTGATACCATGATTCGCAGCGTATTCGACAGAGTCATCCATCGGGAAGTAAGCATCACTTGCAAGCGCAGCTGTTCCGGCTTTAGCACCAGCTTGTTCGATTGCAAGCTTGACCGAACCCACACGATTCATTTGACCGGCACCAATACCGAGGGTTTGCTGTTGATTTGCAACGACGATCGCATTTGATTTCACATGTTTGACTGCTTTCCAAGCAAAAGCCATCGCTGCTTGCTCTTCTTTTGTGGGTTGACGATCGGTGACTACGGTCCAACTTTCGGGTTCTTCCATTGCACGATCATCTTGTTGGATCAGTAAACCGCCTAAGACAGAGACCATTTCGTTAGCATTTCCCTCCACATTTGAGAAATCGACTTGCAACAGACGGAGATTTTTCTTTGTTTTCAGTACAGCTAGCGCCTCTTCACTGTAACTAGGAGCGATAATGATTTCTAAAAATAATTGGGTCATTGCTTGTGCACTAACCAAATCGACTTCCCGATTCAATACGATAATACCGCCAAAGATCGATACCGGATCAGCAGCATAAGCTGCTTCCCACGCAGAGAAAATCGTCTCGCCACTTCCGATACCACATGGGTTCATATGTTTTAGCGCAACGACCGTTGGTTCCGTGAACTCTCTCATGATACGTAACGCAGCATCCGCATCACGAATATTATTGAAAGAAAGTTCCTTACCGTGCAATTGTTCCGCACACGCAATCGAGTAGCTCGATGGTAATGCCGCTTGATAAAACGCTGCTTCTTGATGGCTATTCTCACCATAACGAAGGTCTTGTTTACGCGTGTAGGTAAGTGTTAGATTCTCAGGTTCTTTCTCACCCACTGCCTCTGTGAGATATTGTCCGATCAAGGCATCATAAGCCGCCGTATGACGGAAAACTTTTGCTGCTAGTTTTCTGCGCGTCGCAAGAGTCGTGTAACCTTCTTGCTGGATTTCTGCTAAGACGATCGCATAATCAAGGGGATCAACGATGGCTGTTACAAAGGCATGGTTTTTTGCAGCACTTCGCAACATACTCGGCCCACCGATATCAATATTTTCGATCGCATCTGCTTCGGTCGTTTCTGGTTTTAAGATCGTTTCCTTGAATGGATAAAGGTTGACACAGACAATATCGATTGGTTGGATGGCTTCTTTTTCCATTGCCTCCATATGGCTTTCACTATCTCGACGCCCTAATAATCCTCCGTGGATTTTCGGATGTAAGGTTTTTACTCGACCATCCATCATTTCAGGAAAACCAGTTACTTCTTCAATGGAGATAGTTTCGATTCCCGCTTCTTCTAAAGCAGTTTTTGTTCCGCCTGTGGAAATGATCTCTATACCGGCAGCACGCAGTCCTTTCGCAAAGTCAATGACCCCAGTCTTATCTGAAACACTTATTAACGCTCTTGTCATTTGTTTACATCTCCCATATTTACTATTTTTGCGATTACTTCTGGAAAGATCTGATGTTCGATTTGATGGATTTTTTGTTCCAATGTAGCTAATGTATCTTCTTTTTCGATTACTACTTTTTCCTGACGAATGATCGGTCCAGTATCCACACCACGATCGATATAATGGACAGTCACACCTGTTTCTTCCACGCCTGCTTCAAAAGCATCGCGAATCCCATGAAGACCTGGAAAATTTGGTAATAACGAAGGATGGATATTGATCATTTTATTTTCGTAAACAGACAGTAACCCTTCACCAACGATTCGCATATAGCCTGCCAGTACGATCAAATCAATCTCTCGGTTTGCTAATTCTTCAAGGATCGCTTGTTCGTACTCCGTTTTTGATGCAAACTCTTTCGGTGAAAAACAGGTACTCGGAACTTGCGCTTTTTTTGCCCGTTGTAAAACATAGGCATGTGGCTGATCACAAAACAACCACTCGATTGTCGCAGAAAGTCGGTTCTTTTTAAAATAATCGACCAGCGCTTGAAAGTTACTGCCATTTCCTGAAGCAAAGACGGCAATCTTCATTTTTTCCCCTCTGCGATCACGACTTTTTGCTCCTCAAAAGGTACGACTTGCCCGATTTGATAGACTTCTTCGCCAGATTTACGGATTTGATCAATGATTTCACTCGCATGTTCAGGAGCAACTGCAATGACCATTCCAATGCCCATGTTAAAGATCTCATACATTTCATGTGCAGGGATTTCCCCATACTTTTGTAAACAATCGAAGACCGGTAAAACTGGCCAAGTGCCTAGATCGATGCTGGCAGCAACGTTTTCTGGCAACATCCGTGGAATATTCTCAATAAATCCACCACCTGTAATATGTGCGGCACCTTTGATCTTCTCTTCTTTGACTAATGGCAATAAAGTCGAAACATAGATTTTTGTTGGTTCAAGCAACACATCTGCCAAAGAGGAATCCAACCCTTCGATCGTTTCTTCTAATGAAAAACCATGCTGTTCAAAAAAAATTTTACGAACCAAAGAGTACCCATTGGAATGGATGCCACTAGAAGGCAAACCTAGCAAGATATCACCTGTTGTGATCGATTGACCAGTAATCAATTGCGCTTTTTCCGCGATCCCTACCGCAAAGCCTGCCAGATCATAATCGTCCCCTTGATACATGCCTGGCATTTCTGCTGTTTCGCCACCGATCAATGCCATGTTTGCTGAAACACAGCCAGCGGCAACGCCTGCTACGACTTTTTCTAAACGTTCTGGATCATTTTTACCTGTTGCCAAATAATCTAAAAAGTATAAAGGTTCTGCCCCTTGTGCCAAAATATCATTGACACACATCGCGACACAATCGATACCGATCGTTTCATGGCGATCTGCGGCGATAGCTACAGCTAACTTAGTACCTACACCGTCTGTTCCGGAAACTAAGACAGGTTCTTTTAATTGGAATCCACTAAGGTCAAAGCAACCACCAAATCCTCCTAATGCCCCCATCACACCGATTCTTTCTGTTTTCTTCACATGTTTTTTGATGCGATCCACGACTTCATAACCCGCTTCTACGTCCACACCCGCTTTTGCATAAGCATTACTCATTTGATTACTTGCTCCTTTCATTTGCTCCGTTTAAAAAAATGATACTTTTTCTTTTAAAGATTCTTGGTATTTTTCTTCGTAGTCATATAGCGGTGTCGGATAATCGCCGTTGAAATAAGCCATACATAACCCTGAATAAGGGGCATCTTTTTGTAGGCCGATTGCGCCAATCAAACCTTCTTCACTCAAGAAATCCAACGAATCTGCACCGATACATTCTCTGATTTCTTCGATTGAATGATTCGCTGCGATCAGTTCTTTCCTCGTTTGGATGTCGATCCCATAAAAACATGGATATTTCAATGGTGGAGATGCAATTCGTACATGGACTTCCTTTGCTCCGGCTTCTTTTAATAGATTGACGATTCTTCGGCTTGTAGTGCCGCGAACGATCGAATCATCGACCATAATGATTTTTTTTCCTTCAACAACTCCTCGAACCGCTGAAAGTTTCATTCGCACACCTTGTTCTCTTAATTCTGGCGTTGGTTGAATGAACGTACGCGCCACGTATTGATTTTTCACCAAGCCGATCTCATAAGGGATTCCACTTGCTTCCGCATACCCACTGGCTGCTGACAACGAAGAATTCGGCACACCAACCACCATATCTGCTTCGATCGGCGCTTCAGCCGCTAAACGTCTCCCCATATTTTTGCGTGCTGTATGCACATTGATCCCTGCAATATCAGAATCCGGACGTGCAAAGTAAATATATTCCATCGAACAAATCGCCAGTTGAGTATCTGTCGTGTATTGTTCGATCGTATAGCCATCATCATTGATGATGACGATTTCTCCTGGCAAGACATCACGTACGAAGCGCGCACCGATCCCTTCCAGCGCACAGGTTTCAGAAGTAATGACATATGCGCCATTTTTCATTTGACCAATGGCTAATGGGCGAAAACCATTAGGGTCCAGTGCCGCAACCATGGCGTCTTCTGTCAGTAATAAGTAGGCAAACCCGCCTTTTACCTCAGCTAAGGCTTCCTTTAATCTGTCTAAAAATGTTTCTTCGTTACTACGACGGATCAAATGCATCAAGATCTCTGTATCTGAATTTGAATGAAAGATAGCACCATCTTTTTCTAAAGACGTCCGCAAAGAGCGAGCATTCGTCAGATTGCCGTTATGAGCCAACCCAATCGATTGATCGTAAAATTTGAATAAAAAAGGTTGGATATTATCTACACTGCCATTGCCCGCAGTAGCATAGCGAACGTGACCGATCGCTGCTTGTCCAGATAAAGCTGCTAGTTTTCTTGGATCTTTGAATACCTCCGAAAGAAGCCCAAGATCACGGTGACCATATAATTTCCCGTCATCATTCGATACGATGCCAGCGCCTTCTTGCCCACGATGCTGCAAACTATGCAAACCAAAGTAAGTGACATTGGCAGCTTGAGGATGTCCCCAAACACCGAACACTCCACATTCTTCATTGATGCTTCTTACTTCATAAGACATTCGATCGCTTCCTCCCAAGACTGTTTCGCCGAAGCGACTGCCAAGTCAACTCTTCCATCATTTGCTTGTACCACTAATTGTTTTTCTTCCGTCACGTGACCAAGAAATGTCACACGATCACCAGCTAGTTTTTCAAATGCTTGTTTGTTTTCTCTTGTTACTGATACGACAAAACGTGATTGTGTTTCAGAAAACAGATGAGCAACTGGCAGATCAATTGTCGTTGATACCCCAAATCCATTTGTAAACGCTGATTCAGCGATAGCTACCGCTAACCCACCTTCTGCACAGTCATGCGCACTTTGGATCAGTCCAGCTTTGATTGCTTCTAACACCAAGGTTTGGTTTTCTTTTTCGGTGGTTAGATCAAAATGCTCCACCATTCCTTCGATCCTGCCAAGCTGCATCTTTTGTAATTCACTGCCGTTAAAGTCTGCAAACGTCTGGCCGATCACATAGATCAAATCTCCCGCTTGTTTGAACTCTTGGGTAGTGATATGTTCGTGCGCTTCGATCAATCCGACCATACCGATCATCGGCGTTGGATAGATCGCTTGGCCATCTGTCTCGTTATATAAAGAAACATTTCCTGAGATCACGGGTGTTTCCAACATTTCACATCCTTTGGCAATCCCATCAGCTGAGTACGCTAATTCCCAGAATACTTCTGGTTTATCTGGAGAACCATAGTTCAAACAATCCGTGATCGCTAACGGTTGTCCACCACTCGCGACGATATTTCTTGCTGCTTCCGCAACAGCGATCTGACCACCAATTTCTGGATCTAGATAAATATAACGAGCATTACAATCCGTCGTCATCGCTAACGCTTTTTTCGTGCCACGAATACGTAAGACTGCGGCATCACTACCCGGAGCAACGACTGTATTCGTTTGGACACGAGAATCGTAAGTTTCATAGATCGAACGTTTTGAAGCAATCGTTGGTTGTTGCAATAAATCTAGCAACACGTTATTTGGGTCATCGATCACTGGTTGATATTGCCCTAATTCACGGAATTTTGCCATCCGTTCTGGTTCAACCATTTCTTTCTGGTAGACAGGCGCATCTTCTGCTAAGGCATCTACCGGAAGATTAGCTACTTCTTTTCCATGATGATACAAACGGTACTGACCATCATCTGTTACTTTTCCGATCGTCACCGCATCTAAATCGTATTTTTGGAATAGTTCTTGGACGCGCGCTTCTGATCCTGCCTTCACACAGATCAACATCCGTTCTTGTGATTCAGACAACATCATTTCATAAGGGGTCATCTGTGATTCACGCTGAGGTACATCGTCCAAGGTCAATACCAAACCAGAGCCTGCTTTTGAAGCCATTTCTGAACTAGATGAAACAAGTCCTGCCGCACCCATATCTTGGATACCGACAAGAATGTCTGAGTGGTCAAAAATCAATTCCAAACAAGCTTCTAACAATAATTTTTCCATAAAAGGATCGCCAACTTGGACTGCTGAACGTTGTTGTTCTTCTTCTTGACTAAATTCTTCGGAGGCAAATGTCGCACCGTGGATACCATCCCGACCTGTCTTAGCACCCACATACATGATCGAATTGCCCACACCTGATGCTTGTCCTTTTTGGATATCTTTATGGTCGATCAACCCGACACACATCGCATTGACCAATGGATTTCCTTCATAACAAGGATCAAAGGCGATCTCACCACCAACCGTTGGTACGCCGATACAATTACCATACCCTCCGATACCAGCAACAACTTCTTCTAAAAGGTATTTTGTACGAGGATTATCTAATTCACCAAAACGCAGTGAATCAAGTAGAGCAATCGGACGTGCACCCATACTGAAAATATCACGAATAATACCCCCAACACCTGTTGCTGCGCCTTCATAAGGTTCGACTGCCGAAGGATGATTGTGGCTTTCTGCTTTAAAAACCACTGCTTGTCCGTCTCCAATATCAACGATGCCCGCACCTTCACCAGGCCCTTGTAAGACATTCGGCCCACTTGTTGGGAATTTTCTCAAGATCGGCTTGGAATTTTTGTAAGAACAGTGTTCACTCCACATGACTGAGAACAAACCGGTCTCCGTATAATTAGGCATCCTACCTAAGATGTCTTCTTCGATCATCCGGTATTCTTCATCCGTCAGTCCCCATTGCGTATAAATCTTTTGTTCTTTGATTTCTAATGCAGTTGGCTCCATCATTGTTTTCATTTATGCAGTCACCTTTCCGAAATTCTTCAATAGCGAAGCGAAGAAACGTTTGCCATCCTCTGAGCCAAGTAATGCTTCCATTGCTCGTTCTGGGTGGGGCATCATCCCTAACACATTTCCTGCTTTGTTTGTAATCCCTGCAATGTTGGCCACACTGCCGTTGATATTTTCTCCCTCGTAGGTAAACACGATTTGGTTGTTGTCGATCAGTTCTTGAAGCGTCTCTTCGTCACAAAAATAATTGCCTTCTCCATGGGCCACCGGCAACTGGATCACCTCATTTTTGTCGTACTCTGAAGTAAAGGATGTTTGATTGTTGACTTTCAATGACGCTGACTTACAGATGAAACGCAGTGAATCATTTCTTCTTAATACGCCTGGTAACAATCCAGCCTCCGTCAACACTTGGAATCCATTACATGTACCAAAAACAGGTTTTCCTTCTTCCGCAAAACGAATCACTTCATCCATGATTGTGGAGAAACGAGCAATCGCTCCACAACGTAAGTAATCCCCGTAAGAAAATCCGCCAGGGATCAATACTCCGTCATACCCTTCAAGAGAAGATTCGTCATAACGAACATAGTCTGCTTCTGCGCCCATCACATCACGGATCGCCCAAAGCAAGTCCGCATCACAATTCGATCCAGGAAAAACAATCACGGCAAATTTCATGCTAAACTTCCTCCATTTTGTTGATTTCATAACGATACGTTTCCATATTGACATTTGCTAATAAACGATCGCAAATCGCTTCGATCGTTGCTTCTACTTCTTCTTCAATTGCAGAGACTTGGATCTCAAAATACTTTCCGATACGAATATCTTCAATGTTGTCGTAGCCTAAACGATGCACCGCATTTTTAACTGCCTCTCCTTGTGGGTCTAATACTGAGTCTTTATATGTTACGTACACTTTTACAAAATACATGATTTATTCTCCTTTATTTTCGAGTGATAATTGATTTAAACGATCGAGCACTTCTTGATAGACAGGAATGATGTTGCCAATCTTTCGCCGGTAGACATCTTTATCCATATGTTTGTTTGTAGCAATATCCCATAAGCGACAGGTATCCGGGGAAATCTCATCTGCTAATTCGATTTCTCCTATATCCGTTCGGCCAAATTCCACTTTAAAATCGACTAATTGTAAATCGATCTTTTTGAATAGTTTGATCAGCTGTTCATTGATGAGTAACGCTTGTTTTTTTAGTTCGGCGATCTCTTCTGGAGTTGCTAGCTTTAAGAAAGCAATATGTGAATCATTGATGAATGGATCATCTAATTCATCTTTTTTGTAGTAAAATTCAACGATTGGTGCCGGTAGCACTTGCCCTTCTTCTACTCCTAGGCGTTTTGAAAAACTTCCAGCTGAAATATTTCTGACGACCACTTCTAAGGGAATGATCGACCGTTTTTTTATCAATTGTTCGGTTTTTGACAATTTCTCAAGAAAATGATTTTTTATTCCTTGATTTGATAAGTATTCAAAAATAGCACTTGTGATTTGATTGTTCAATTCTGCTTTTCCTTGCATCTGGTCTTTCATTCCACCGTTGAGGGCAGTCACTTGGTCTAAATACTCCACCCATAAGACAGTTTCATCATTCGTGTTAAACATTCTTTTTGCTTTTCCTTCATAGAGCAAATTCTGTTTTTCCATGTCTACGACTCCTTGTTTATTAACGTTGTTTTACAAACATACATTATTTGTTCGTCTTTTCACTTTAAATTTTACCAAGGGTCAGGAATCAAATCAATACAAAAGTGTACATTTTAACCATTAAAAACACTTAATGTTCGTCTTTCGTACTTTTATTAAGAATAGTTGTTCTTCGTTAAGAAGCGTTTACACATTTATTAATTGGTGATATAGTAGATTTAAAGAAAACAGTTAGAGGTTTCAAGGAGGTAACTAAATGGAAGATCCAAGTATGTCTGCCCAACGCTTTTTACTCGATTTATCTGTTGAAGAAAAATCACGCTTGTACAATGATCTGCTTGCTATCAAAGATGTTGATGCCTGCATGAAGGATCGAAGTTTTTATACATTTAGAAAACTTCGTCGTGCAGCAAAACGACAATCGGAGTGTCGAAAACGAACATTCCATTACTTAACCCAAAACAACCATGAACTAGTGATCAAACAAATCCATGAGCAAAAGCTATTCAAGCATCATTACCGCTTGCTCGTGACCTTCGATCAACAAGAATTTGGCTATACATTTGTTGAAACATTATTGAATCTTCTACATTCCCAACATTTCAATTTGGGGCATCAAATGGCTTATGCTTAAACCAAAAAGAACATCCCTCAGAAGTTAGTCTGAAGGATGTTCTTTTTTTCTTTCATTAAAAAAAATAGTTCTAGCTAGTGATTGTTCGTCTTTTCCTCGATCAATCGTGAAACATTGTTAACCTACATTCTTGCTGAGTAGTTTATGCTAAACCGACACGTTCAAAAATGACATCCACATTTTTCATATGGTGGTTGTAATCAAATGCTTCAGCGATTTCTTCTGGTGTCAAAACAGAAGTGATCGCTTCGTCTTCTTCAAGTAACGGACGGAAGGACACTTGGTTATCCCAAGCATACGCTGTCTTAGGTTGAACAAGATCATAGGCTTCTTCTCTTGTCATCCCTTTATCGATCAATTTCAACATAACACGTTGGCTATAGATCAAGCCAAATGTCGCATCCATGTTACGTTTCATGTTTTCTGGGAATACTGTTAGATTTTTAACGATATTGCCGAAGCGGTTCAACATGTAATCAAGTAGGATCGTTGTATCAGGCAGAATGATCCGTTCTGCAGAAGAATGGGAGATATCTCTTTCGTGCCATAATGAAACATTTTCATAAGCGGTAATCATATGCCCACGGATCACTCGCGCTAAGCCAGCCATATTTTCTGAACCGATTGGATTGCGTTTATGTGGCATAGCAGATGAGCCTTTTTGTCCTTTGGCAAAAAATTCTTCGACTTCTCGTGTTTCAGATTTTTGAAGTCCACGAATCTCAGTCGCAAAGCGTTCGATACTGGTCGCAATCAATGACATCGTCGCAAAATATTCGGCATGTAGATCACGTGGTAAGACTTGCGTGGATACTTCTTGCGGACGGATGCCTAATTTTTCACACACGTATTCTTCAATGAACGGAGGGATATTCGCAAACGTACCAACAGCACCGGAGATTTTTCCTGCTTCTACGCCTTTTGCTGCATGTTCAAAACGTTCAATGTTTCGTTTCATCTCAGAATACCAAGTAGCTAATTTTAGGCCGAAAGTCGTTGGCTCAGCATGCACACCATGCGTGCGTCCCATCATGACTGTATACTTATGCTCTTTGGCTTTTTCACCAATGATCGCTGTGAAACGTTTCAAATCTTCGCGCAAAATGTCATTTGCTTGTTTGATTTGGTAACCATAAGCTGTATCAACCACATCTGTACTTGTTAATCCATAATGGACCCATTTACTTTCGTCGCCAAGTGTTTCCGAAACTGCTCGAGTAAAAGCAACGACATCGTGGCGTGTCGCTTGCTCGATCTCTAAAATACGAGCGATATCAAAAGACGCGTGTTCACGGATTTTCACTACATCTTCTTTAGGTATTTCTCCCAATTCTGCCCAAGCTTCATCAGCAAGTATTTCAACTTCTAACCATGCTTGATATTTATTTTGCTCTGTCCAAATATTGCCCATTTCAGGTCGTGTATAACGTTCTAACATCAACTATTCTCCTTTAATCCCAAATATTCGTTTTTTCGATTTCTTTTACTGTCGACTCGATATCTTCTGTCAAAATCGTGATGTGTCCCATCTTACGACCTTTTTTCGCTTGTTTCTTGCCATAGAAATGAAATTTCCAATCTTGTTTTTTCGCAATCAGATTGTAACTTTCTAATAGTTGTTCACCTAAAACGTTGACCATGACTGCATCACTTAACAATGGGACTTTTTTAGGTAAAGGCCAACCGCAAATCCCACGGATATGCGCATCAAATTGTGTCATTCCGCATGCTTCTAAGGTGTAATGGCCTGAATTGTGTGGACGTGGTGCCAATTCATTCACATACAATCCACCAGTCTTCGTCAAGAACATTTCGACGCCCAGTACACCGGACAAACTCACTGCTTCAGCAATCACTTTAGCAATTCTTTCTGCCTCTTCGATCACATCCGCTGAAACAGTTGCTGGCGCAATCGTTTCATGGAGAATATTATTACGGTGGATATTTTCAACAACTGGGAATGTCGTATATTGCCCTTGCCCATTGCCTGCGACCATGATCGATAGTTCTTTTTCAAATGGGATCCAAGCTTCTAATACGCAAGTTCCTTCTCTTAAAAGATCCATCGCAGGAGCTAAGTCTGCTCGACTCTTCAGTACATATTGCCCCTTACCGTCATACCCGCCTCGAGTTGTTTTCAAGACACAAGGATAACCGATACCATCGATTGCATCTTGGATATCTGTAGGACTGACGATCGTTGCATGTGGAGCGATCACGATGTTATTTGTTTCTAAAAATGATTTCTCTAGTAGACGATCTTGCGTGATTGCCAATAAATCTGTTCCTTGAGGAATAAATGACATCGGCAAAATCGCATTCAGTGCTTCCACACTCACATTCTCAAATTCGTAGGTGATGACCTCAGTTCGTCTTGCAAGTTCTTCTAAAGCAAACGTATCATCGTAGGAACTTTCAATGTGCCAGTCCGCTACTTGAGCAGCCGGGCAATCATTCATCGGATCAAGTACACCGACTTTGAAGCCCATTTCTTTTGCACTGATCGCCATCATGCGACCTAACTGTCCACCACCGACGATTCCGATCGTCGAGCCTGGTAATAATGGTTTAACCAAGTTGATCACTACTTTCTATTACAGATTCAACCGACATTGCGCGTCGTTTCGCTAATGCAGCCTCCAACTCTAAATCATACATTGAAAGCATCTGTATCGCAAGTAGACCAGCATTAATTGCGCCTGCTTTTCCAATCGCTGTCGTCGCCACAGGCACGCCACCTGGCATTTGGACAATGGATAGCAAAGAATCCAATCCGTTCAATGTTCGGCTTTGAACAGGAACACCAATAACCGGTAATGTCGTCTTTGCAGCAACCATCCCTGGTAAATGAGCTGCTCCTCCCGCACCTGCAATAATCACTTTTATACCTTTTTCTCGAGCTTCTTCTGCATATGAAAACATCAAATCTGGTGTTCGATGTGCTGAAACTACTTTCTTTTCAAAAGAAACGCCAAATTCTTCAATGATCTCACACGCATGTTTCATTGTTTCCCAATCCGAGATACTCCCCATTATTACAGAAATTTTTGCAGCCATTCGTTTCTCCTCTCGATTCGTATTCACTTATATTTTATCAATCGCCCCTCTGTAAATCAAGATAAATTCGAATGAAAAATAGATAAAAAGGCTTATTGTTCGTCTTTAACAAATTGACTTTTGCTTGTTGAAATCAAGTTTTTCTGATCCAAATCATTTGTTTTTTTTTAGGATATCACACTTTTTCTTCATGTATCCAAAAGTAGGGAGAATCTGTTCATGACTATGCTACAAATAAAAAATTCGTCTGGGTCATTCGTCTTCTTGCACCACCCAAAACCAAACAAATGGCAGGAACAAAAGTAATCTTTTCGAAAATAAGGCACCATCCACAAAAATTTGAAAAACAAATTTCGTGGATGGTGCCTTATTTCTGTAAGCTAAAAAAGTCTCTACCCTATTAAGTTACTAGCTATGATTTATAGAAGTGATCTATATTATTACTTCAATGCTTCTTTAATGATTCTCTCGTCTTGTTTTAGTCCGTTAAAAACTAAGTTCAAAACAATTGCTGTGATACTGCTCATAACGATCCCGTTTCCTGTGAACATTTGAACTGTTTCAGGTAACTGGCTGAATAATTCGGGCATCAGATTGAAGCCTAAACCAAAACCAATCGACACTGCAGCAATCAATAAATTTTTGTCATTTGTAAAATCTACTTCTAACAACATCCGGATTCCCTGGATCGCCACCATTCCAAACATGACCAACATCCCGCCACCAAGAACTGGTTCAGGTATGATTTGAGCCACTGCGCCGATTTTAGGGAATAAACCCAAGATGATCAAAAAGAAAGCGGAAAAGTAAATTGGTTTTCTTGTTTTGATTCCTGAAAGTTGTACCAATCCGACATTTTGTGAAAAGCCTGTATAAGGAAATGTGTTAAAAATACCACCTAAGATGACGGCTAACCCTTCTGCTCGATAGCCTTTTTTCAGTTGCTCTTCTCCAACTTTTTTTCCAGTGATATCTCCTAAGGCAAAATAGACGCCTGTTGATTCTACCATGCTTACCATCGAAATGATGATCATCAATAAGATCGACCAGATTTCAAATGTCGGTTTCCCAAAGTAAAAAGGTTGCGGCACGTGAAAAACAGGGGCTTGTCCAATTGCTCCTAGATCGATTCTACCTAAAAAGGCAGCTAAGATACTTCCACCGATCAAACCGATCAATACCGCAATCGATCGAATGAACCCTTTGCCTAATAATTGCACACCAACGATCAGTAGGATCGTGACAAACGCTAATAGTAAATTCGTCAAATCACCAAAGCCTGGAGCAGTTGCACTGCCACCACCCATTTTTTCGATAGCTACTGGAATCAACGTCAAGCCAATCACTGTGATCACTGTTCCAGTAACAATCGGTGGAAATAGCTTTTTGATCTTTGAAAAGAAACCAGCAACTAGCACAACAAAAATCCCTGATGCGATAATCGAGCCATAGATTGCACCGACACCTTCTGTACTACCAATCAAAATCAACGGGGCAACTGCTTGGATCGCACAACCTAAAACAACTGGTAAACCGATCCCGAAAAACCGGTTGACAGTCAACTGCAAGAGCGTTGCTAATCCACACATGAAAATATCGATTGAGATCAGATAAGTCATTTGTTCTTGATTAAATCCTAACCCCGTACCGATCAATAACGGTACAGCGACTGCTCCCGCATACATCGCTAATAAATGCTGTAACCCTAAGACAGCTGCTTTTCCATTTTGTGTTTCTTTCTCCACGCTTACGCATCCTCCTCAAGAAAATCTACTTGACCATCAGAAAGTGATGCAACGCGGGCAAGTGAGACCACTTTTAAGCCCATTTCTTCAAGAAGTTGACGACCGTCTTGGAAGGATTTTTCAATGACGATCCCGATTCCCTCAACACTCGCACCTGCTTGTTGACACAATTCGATCAACCCTTTTGCTGCTTGACCATTGGCTAAAAAGTCATCAATAATCAGTACTTTATCTTCAGAAGACAAGAATTTACGAGAAATCGATATCGTGCTTGTTACTTGTTTTGTAAATGAATAAACGGATGCCGTCAATAATTCTTCATCCATCGTCAAACTTTTGGCTTTCCTTGCAAAGATCATCGGTACACCGAGCTCTTTGGCCGCAAATAAAGCGGGGGCGATGCCAGAAGCTTCAATCGTCACCACTTTAGTGATTCCTTGTTCTTTAAATACTTCCGCAAAACGTTGGCCCATTTGTTCCATCAAAACTGGATCTACCTGATGGGTAACAAAACTATCTACTTTCAACACGCCTTCACCCAAGACTTGTCCATCTTTATTGATACGTTCAACTAATTCTCTCACTTTATTTACTCCTTTTCTTGCTAAATTCATGCCACTCAACATAGAAAAAAACATCTCTACTGCTCATGTATAAGCAAAAAAGATGTCTCACTACTTTTTCACTTATAGTCCAACATTTACGGTGCTGGCTAGAAACTGTCATCCTTATTATGACGATATATAAGTTGTTCGATATTCGATTGATAAATGATATTTTTAGAAATAAAATAGTTTATTTTTTAAACGATGAAAACAGTCTAACACTTGTTTCTGAAACTTACAACTATATTTCTTGTTTTTCTCATGAAGGATTTATCTTTGGATTATTCTTGATAAACCTCATAGTTTCATCCTAGCAAACAAAATAGTATTTATGAAATAAAGCAACCTATCCCATAAAGGAAAAGGTTGCTAAAGCCAAGATTGTATCGGTAACTATTATCTATGGTTGGTTGAATGATATTTATTTTCGTTTGGTACTCAATTGGTTTTCTCGATTTTTCGATACTTGTCCATTTTGCGGCTGAATAACTCCCCGCTACTAGGTGGTGTGTAGGTGATCGCATTGGCGCCAGCTTCAATCGTTTCTTTGATGCTTTCTTCCGTGGGACCTCCAGTCGCAATAATCGGTAATTCTGGGTACTTTGCTCGGAAAAAGCGAACAGTGTCTGCTGTATCTTTTCCCGCACTGATATTGATGATCGTAATGCCGGCTGCCAATTTTTCGTCGATTTCCGAGTATTTAGACGTGACTGTACTGATTACCGGTATATCAACCACTTGACAGACATCATGGACAGTCTCTACTGGTGTTGGGCCATTCAAGACTACGCCTAATGATCCTTGTGCTTCTGCAAAAAGGCTCATATATGCCGAACGCATCCCTTGTGTCAAGCCACCGCCGACACCTGAAAACACAGGGATATCCGCTGCTTCAATGATGCTTTTCGTAATCGCCGGATGGGGTGTAAAAGGATAAACTGCGATCACCGCATTTGCATTGGTGTTTCTGATGATCGCAATATCCGTGGTGAAGATAATCGAACGTATCAACTTGCCAAAAATTTTAATACCACTTGCTTCCATAATGACCTCTGGGACTCTCACGATATCCTTACGTAATTCTGTCATTATTTCTGGAACAAATAAATCTGCCATCCGTCCACTTCCGTTCTTTTCTGATTATTGATCGTATTGATTTAACTGGTAAGTTTCAATCACATGTATGATTTTATCAGCATATGTCGGATCTGTCGCATATCCTGCCGCCTGTAACGCATGAGCTGCTTCAATATAATTGGTCGCAGTGATCACATTCGCATACAATGCAGGATTCCAATCGACACCATTGACAAATAAAGCCGTGTGGTCATCCATTGATTGTTCCCACGAAGAATAGACTCGAAAGTCTCCTTGGATGGTGATCCATTCTTCATTGATATATTCTTTTGTTTCCAGATTGACTTTTTCTTCGTTCCCGAACGCTTTGATTCCAAACAAGTTCTTATATTTACTGGCAAGCGTACTATTGCCCCAATCAGATTCAAGGATGGCTTGCCCAATAATGATACTTGGCAAAACGCCATAGCCTTGTTGTAGTTCTTTCGCATGTGGAACTAATGCGTTGATAAATTCTTGATGAGTCAGTGTTTCTTGTTGCTGTGCTTCCGTAGAGTAGGGCGATGACAAACTTCTCAAAGAAAAAACAAAAGCCATCATGATCAACATACTCCCTAAAACTACAGCAAACCAGCGATTATTTTTACGCCTTTGTTTTTTCCATTTATTTTTTGCCATCTCTTATTCCTACTTTTCTTTTAGTTGGTCCAAGTACTCCTCCATCGTTAAATCGTTTGATGTGATATATTCTGCACTTTCTTTGCCTACATAACGTAAGTGCCAAGGTTCATAAGTGATTTTTGTAATATCTTCTCGACCTTTTGGGTAACGGATAATAAAGCCATATTTAGAGGCATTGTCCGCAAGCCATTTCGCACCTGGTTCGTCACCATATTTTTCATCCAATACAGTATTGGGATAATTGTTATACCATGTTTCATCGACCACATCCACAGCTAAACCTGTATGGTGTTCACTGTAACCCGGTTCTGTCATAGTTTTTTTCGTAATCGCGGTCGCCTCTTCTTCAGTGACTCCCTGACTACTCATCACCTGTTGGACATTTTGAGCGAACACCTCTTGTTGTGTCGCAACGGAGCGGTAAGCCGATACCATAACTAAAGGAAAGCCCGCAGCTTTAGCTGCGTTAGCCAGTTCTTCATAATCAGCCTTAATACGTTTGTCGATCAAATAGCCATTATCTAGCGCAGCCAATTGGTTAGCTTCATCGATTTCTGTCTCGATTTTGTGATCAGGTCCGACCAATACCAGCGACCAATCATCCAACTTAACATCTGGCAAATCACTAGAGGTTGGTTTTTTTGTTGCTTTTTCTGTACTTTCTTCTGTCGCACTCGTCGTGTTTGTTTGTTCTGTCTTTGAATTATCAGCTTGAGCTTTCGTATCCGTCCGACTCTCACTAACAACCAGATAGCCCATCGCAACAATCATGATCACGACTGAGATAACGCCTAAAATTTTATTCACGTAAAAAAATCCTTTCATTCCCTTTCTGGTTCCACTTTCTCACTAACGTAAGTTTCTTCCAGACTTTCATTTACCCAATCTAACAACTCGATTTTCTCCCCTTCGATTTGCTTTTGAACTTCTGATGGTAATCGAAAGTTCAAAATGTCATCATAACCCCACTCATCATATTGAATACTGACTTTCAAGTCAAGATATCCATTGACAATTTGATCATTTTTTAAAGGGAGCAACTCTACATTCGCACTGCCGCTACTTACCCATTTCTGAGCAATACGTGTTTTGATTTGCTTATATTCGGCTACTGCAACGTTTCTTTTTTCAGGGAAAATAATGGTTTGACGTAGAATTTTTTGCGTCAACATCCATTCATAGTCCGTAAAAAGATTTTTCACTTTTTGCATGGCCTCGGATGGTAAGTTTTGTTCACCACGCTTCCAAGCTTGCCAAGTTGTTTCATCCACCAATAGATAAGTATCTAAGAAATTTTCTTCTGTTTCAAATTGTTCGAGTAAAACACTCATAATAAGATCAACGTATACTTGATGCATCGCAATCTCCTCCTCCTTCTTATTCTACTTAAATTAAGTTAAAAAATCATCTATTAGAACATTTCTTTCACCTTTTTTTAGAAAGCAATTCTTCAGAACGATTGGATGTCCTTTTTTTGATATAATAATAGCGAAACCAAGAGTATTCAACTAAATACCCTTATATTAAATATATCACGTCAAGGAGAGATGAAAAATGAAAAAATACCAATGGGGCATTGTCGGTCTAGGATCGATTGCTAACGAATTTGCAGAAAACTTCGATCAAACATCAAGTGAATTGGTTGCTGTTGCATCACGAACTTTGGAAAAAGCACAGGATTTTGCTACACGCCATTCTATCAAAAAAGCGTATGGCGATTATCATGATATGTTGCAAGATGCTGAAGTTGATATCGTGTATATCGCCGTTCCGAATCGTCAACATATCGACTACATTCTTCCTGCCTTGGAAGCTGGGAAACATGTCTTATGCGAAAAAGCCATCACGATGAATAAGGCAGAACTTCAACAAGCCATCCAATTAGCGGAACAAAAAGAGCTGATCTTGGCAGAAGCGATGACGATTTTCAACATGCCTTTGTATCATCAACTTCGTTCAATGATCGATTCAGGCAAGTTAGGTGCATTAAAGATGATCCAAGCACCTTTTGGCAGTTACAAAGAACCTGATCCGACCAATCGCTTCTTCAACCCTGATTTAGCAGGTGGGGCATTACTTGATATTGGAACCTATGCTGTTTCATTTGCTCGATTCTTTTTGAGCTCACAACCGGAAGTCATCGCCTCTCGTATGATTCCATTTGAAACAGGTGTTGATGAACAATCTGTAACGATCTTGCAAAATAAAGAAAATGAACTAGCTACGATCAGCCTGACCTTCCAAGCAAAAATGCCAAAAGTCGGAATCGTTGCTTTTGAAAATGGGTATATCTCAATCAATGATTATCCTAGAGCTGACCAAGCAGAGATCATTTATACTGATGGTACAAAAGAACTGATTGAAAGTGGCCATCGTGCGCAAGCAATGAATTATGAAATTGAAAATATGGTAAAAATGATCGAAGGAGAACTGCCAAACCGTTCCCTGTATTTAACCACCGAAGTGATTGCACTTTTAGATGATATGCAAGAGCATTGGAAGAGTAACAGATAAACAGAATAAGAATAAGACGAAGCAGAGGATGGTCACCTCATCGCTTCGTCTTATTTATTCACCTTTACGCATCCACTATCATCTGCTGAGAAAATTCTACTTTTATTTCAATAAAACTTTTGAATGACTGTAAAAACTGAAACAATTCCGCACGATCCTCAAATTCACTTCGCGTAGTCGGCAATGGCATTTGACGATACATTCCATAGACCTCTTCGATCCTTGTCAATATTTCTTTGCCATCATTTGATTCAGAAAATGTCTCAGCTGTATAGATCAACAAGCCGTATATATGGTCGCTATAAGGCACTGGGTCCTGGATATAAGCTAAATTTTCTTGCATATCTTGGATCACATTGATCTGAGCCCGTCGCATAGAAAAATAGGTTTCATAATATTGATTTTGTCTAAGCAAGTTATTCTCTTGGTGATTCCGTGCATATGCCTGGCTTTCTCGAATATAAACTTGTAATTCTTTGCATAACCCTTGATTTTCGTAGGCTTCGCCAGAAAGCAAAAAGTCTGCCATGTTCTTCAAAAGAAGACGAAATCGCTCTTCGATGATCACTTGATTTTCCTTTAAACGTTTTTTACTATCTGGCATATAGACATTAGATAACAAAGCAAATCCTACACCAATGATCATCAAGGCTGCTTCGTTTGTGATCAATTGCCAACTCATACTTTGTTCACTAAGATAATGAGTGATCAAGACTGAGTTTACAACGATTCCTTCTGTCAATTTGAACCGCACGGCGATTGGAATAAAAAATAATAGAAAGATACTGAAACTGATGATTCGATAGCCCAAAAGTGTAAAACACATAAAGGCAATAAGTGTAGCGACAATAAATGCAGCGATTCGATAGATCCCAGTCATCAAGGTGGAGCGACGAGTATTCCCGACACTTAACAACGCAATAATACCGGCAGATGGCCAGAACAATAAGGAAAAGTAGTTTGCAACCAACATGGAAGCAAATACACTGATGACCGTTTTTACCGTTCTCATTCCAATACGCATGATCGGCTCCTTTCTTTTTATTGAATTATACTAAATTCGTTCATGAAAAACTAGCAATCCATGGTAAGTTTAGTTATGATATTGTAAAGAACGTAAAGGAGAGTATACTATGCAATTTGGACGCTTTCGACTTGGTATGCGTACAATGAAGAGTGCTTTAGCCGTTTTCTTATGTATTTTGATCTTTCATCTCTTTGATCGTGGCATTCCAATGATTGCTGCCCTATCTGCTGTTTTTTCCTTGCGCCAAGATTTGACTACGACCTTTTCTTTTGGTCGCTCGCGTATTATTGGCAATCTACTTGGTGGCGGATTAGGTATTTTCTATTTTTTTGTAAAAAGTTACTTCCACAATGATTTTTTAGTTGAACTGATCGTTCTCCCACTTTTAGTGATCATTGTGATTGTCTTATCTGACGGTATCAATAATAATTCTGGGATCATAGCTGCTATTGCAACATTATTGCTGATCTCTTTAAGTATCCCTCAAGGAGAGTCAGCCTTCTATGCGATTGAGCGGGTTTTCGATACATTTATCGGGACATTTATTGCTATCGGTATCAATTTTTGCTTGCGTCCGCCAGAAGTTGAAAAAAAAGAAGAGATTGTCGAGGACTTAGAAGAATTAAGAAAAAAAGAGCAGGCTTTACTTGAAAATCTGGAAGAAGTAAAGGCACAGATCCGTGAGCAAAATGAAAATAAATAGCGAACCAATAAAAGACTCAAAGGACATGATCCTTTGAGTCTTTCTTAAGTTATTCTTTCGGTTCATTTGTTCCTTCGTAGACATTCAATTGTCTAGAATTTCCACGAGTGGAAAGATTCTCAATGATATCTTTGATGTCCAATCCAGTTGTTTCTTTCAACGTTTCTTGTGTCGTCGACAACAAGTTTGTCGCATAGCTTGTCACTCGATTGGCGCCACCTGCTTCACCTGAGGAATTACCTGTGTCAACAACAGAGATTTTTTCGATATTGCCTAGCGGTTGTGCCGCTTCACGCATCAGTTGAGGCAACATTTCGATCACCATGCTAAGCACAGCGGCTTCTCCGTATTCTTTGAACGCATCTGCAATTTTTTGTTTTGCTTCTGCTTCCGCTTTCCCTTTTGCTAAGGTGGCTTCTGCCTCGGCTTGTCCAGCTAAACGAGTTTGGTTGGCTTGGGCTTGGGCTAAGGCTTCGATTCTAAATTGTTCTGCTTCTGCCTCAGTCACTTCTTTGACTTTTTGCGCTTGGGCTTCTTGTTCTTTGGCGTAACGATCCGCATCGGCTTTTTTCTTCACTTCAGAATCGTATTGTTTTTCACGACGAATGATTTCTTTTTCTTCTAATTCGATTTGTTTTTGACGTTCGACGACTTTTACTTGCATCTCTTGTTCGATTACTTGTTGTTGTTCTCTGGCACTTTCTAAATTATACGCTTGGTCAGCTTTTGCTCGTGCCACATCTTGTTCCTGTTTATAGGCAGCTAATTTCAATTCTTTTTCTTTTAAAGATTCGGCGATCTCTGTTTGGCGTTGTAATTCTGCGGCTTGAGATTCTTTCTCTGCTTCCGCTTTTTTGATACGCGTTTCTTTAAGTGCTTCTGCTTCTGCAATATCTGCATCACGTTTGACTTGAGCAATCCGTGGTTTCCCTAAAGAATCCAAATAACCATTTTTATCACGGACTTCTTTGATCGTGAACGAAACAATGATCAATCCCATTTTTGCTAGATCCACCGAAGCAACTTCTTGCACACTTTGGCTGAATTTGTCACGATTCTGGTAAATTTCTTCTACTGTCATCGAACCTAGGATCGACCGCAAATGACCTTCTAATACTTCACGTGCTTCATTTTCAAGTTCTTCTCGCGTTTTTCCTAGAAATTGTTCCGCTGCTGTCGCAATTTCTTCGACAGAAGAACCGATCTTGATGATCGAAGTACCATCACACATCACCGGCACGCCCTGCTCTGTATAAACTTCTGGGGTAGATACGTCTAATTTACTTGATAATAAACTGATACGATTCGAACGTTGGAAAACTGGTAGTACGAATGCACCTCCACCGCGGACAATTTTGATTTTATTGTTACTCTCGTCGGCATGGACATTTTTACTTCCTAAGTAACTACCACTAATGATCAATGCTTCGTCAGGCTTTGCCGTTTGGTACTTAGCAACAAAGACGATCAATAACATTAAAACGATCAACACTGCTAAAACAATTGCAACAAACACTCCAGATATTTCCATTTCTTCCACTCCTTTACATTTTCAACATACTTTCGTACGGTGTAACATAACAAACACGGTCTCTTACTTCAATGATCAAAACCTTTTCGCCACGTCCGATCATTTTCTCTTGGGGCGTATAAAAACAAGCAGGGCGACTGATTGAACCAGTAACACTTTTTAATTGGATTTCTCCCATTCCTTGGATCGGTATCGGGGTCACGACTGTCGCGATTTGACCTTCTAATGTTTTTTCAGAAGTTGATAGCGTCGATTCTGCGTGCTTCATCGGCATCAAGATATAAAAATTCAACAAAAAAACTAAAACGGTTGCAATAATCGCGCTGATCACGAAAATCACTAACGAGGACTGGTCGGTCAAGGATTCACCTAAATAACCTAATAAACTGGTAAAAGTCAACCAGGGAACGATCAGCATCGGATCAATAGGTCCATCGAAATCAAAGACATCTCCAAAAATAACAAGTAACACTGCAACCCCAGCGCATATGAGTAAAACGTACCAGTAAATCGTGATGATTGCGATTCCTCCTATCATCTCATTCGCCTCCTTTGTGTACAAGATTATCATATCATACTAACCTATATAATTAACCTACTTTGGATAAAGTTTTCACTTTTAGTCCGCTTGGTTTTGGATTATACTAACAAAGGAGGTGAACGAATGAAAAATTTAAAAAAACTATGGGGTACTTTGATCTCTATAGTTGTTTTTGGCGCAATTGGCTTTATCGGAATGGATCTAGTGAATGTAGAACAACCGATCTCAAGGGATTACAGTGAATCTAGTTATACTGCTTCAATCGATAGTGAACCGGAAGTTTCTACTGACCAACGATCAAACATGCGTACATATAGTATGGAATCTTCTGATAAACCAGTCGAAAGTACAAGCAAAAGTGAAGCTACTATCACAAGTAGTATACCTGACTCATCTGAACCAAGAAACAACGGCTTACCACAAGAAGAAGACTTAGCACCGACTGGAAACAATCCTGGGCCACAAGAATTAGGAACAGCTTCCTTTGATTTGGCTGAACTCTCAACAAACAAAGGATGGATCGAGTATCATGAGCTTGATCGATTAGGACGTCCCACTGGTGCGGATGCCTTATTGGAAAAATCAATGATCAATACAGGAACCAGCGCAAACCGTGACATCCGTCCTCCTGGATTTATTTCTGGTCCCAGATATGATCATTCTCGCGGACATCTGATCGCTAAACAGTTCGGCGGTAGTGGCGACGACGAAAGAAATCTAGTTACTTTGTTTCAATTTCCAGTCAACGATCCTTACATGAACTACTATGAACTAAAAATCCGTAAGGCGTTGAATCATGGTGAAACTGTACGCTATCGTGTTACTCCACATTATGTTGGCGATGAACTCATCCCTGAAAGTGTCGAGTTAGAGGCAAAAGGAACAGGCAATAATCCAACGATTGATTTTACGGTATTGATACCAAATAAAAAGTAGGTGAAACGATTGTTTGAACAATTGAAGCAACATCGTACATTAGAAGAAACACTCGCATGGCTGGAAGAAAACGAGCTGTTCGATTATGAGGAACTTGTGTTTTTCCCTTCTTACCAACATTTCAAAGCTAGTATTCTGCGAACAATCGATTATACCTCACTGGATGAAGCGGATGTTGCGAATCTCCTTTCATCCTTGCACTTGGTTGCTCGCACGATCGATGGTGATTATCTCTTAGCAAATGAAAAAACGGTTTGTTTGTTTCCCCGCTCTCACCAAAAAGAAGAAATCCAGCGATTTAATGGGAGTTTAGCCGATCTACTAATAAGATACGCAAACTCTTCGAAACCAATTGTCGAATTTTTCAACTTTTCTACTAACTAAGGTTGCTCGCATTAACAATGACAGACTGGGGCTTATATTTGAACATTTAACAAAAAAACGTATCGCGCATGTTTAGGTTTATGAAACAAAATATCGTACAAAAAAACGTCCGAAATGATCATTCTGATATGCTCCCTATAAAGTAGACAAGGAAAAAAACAAAATTCCAAATCTACTTTATAAGGAGTTTTTTGTATGTCTAAGAGAAGTCCATATTCTCCAAAAGAAAAATATCAGATCATTTCAGAGGTGATGGGTGGTCGTTGTAGCGTAAACAGTATCACGAAGAAATATTCTCTTTCCAATGGGACGATAGAAAGTTGGATTCATAAATATAACGAGGAGGGGCTCGAGGGGTTAAAAGAGGCGAAAACCTGGAAGCGGTATGATCGTGAACAAAAACAGAAAGCCATTCTAGCTGTCCTCAATAAAGAGATGTCTCTTCGTCAGGCAACGCTATTATTTCAAATATCTTCACACTCCGTTTTAAGAAAATGGATTTCAAGTTATACTAAGGGGGAAACACTAAAATTTACAAGTAAAGGCAGTGTACCCAAAACCATGACAAAAGGACGTAAAACCACTTATCAAGAGCGTATCGAGATCGCTCAATACACCATCGCTAATGAGCTGAATTACGCTCAGTCGATTGAAAAATACGATATTTCCTATCAACAAGTGTATTCTTGGGTAAAAAAATACCAACAATATGGAGAAGAAGCGTTAAAAGACAATCGTGGTCGAAACAGATCAAGCGAGTTCTTAACCGAAGAAGAACGGCTGAAATTACGAGTAAAAGAGTTAGAAGCTCGAAACAAGCATTTAGAAATGGAGAATGATTTCGTAAAAAAGTTACAGGAAGTTCGGCGGCGAAACCATCCCTCACGTTAGTGAGGAACGTTGAACTCTACCAAACGAGTTCTTCTCTTCATGAAGAGAAGAACTATTCAATCACTCAGCTCTGTCAGTTAGCAGGGATTGCCCGCTCTTCCTACTATAAATGGGTGAAATGGCAACCTTCCAAAAAGGAAATGGCCAACCGAAAGTTGGCGAAAGAGATTAAGAAGAAATATGACAGCAAAAAAGGAGCAATTGGTTATCGGCAAATTCGAATGCAGATTAACAGAAAACTAAAGAAACAGTATTCTCGAAATCGTTATTATCGATTAATGAAAGCCATTGGTATCAAAGCAGTCATCAAAAAAAAGCGTCCCACTTATATAAAATCGATGGAAGCACATGTTGCAGAAAATGTATTAAACCGTAAATTTGTCGCTAAAAAGCCCAATCAGAAATGGTGTACAGACGTGACTGAATTGCGCTATGGAAATGGTAGAAAAGCCTATTTAAGTGCAATCATCGATCTCTATGATCATTCGATTGTCTCTTGGGAGCTAGGTCATTCAAACAATAATTTACTTGTCATGAATACGATAAAAAAAGCAATGGATAAGAACTCTGGAGTAAGACCATTACTTCATAGTGATCGTGGGTTTCAATACACGTCTTATGACTATAAGAAACTTGAAACAACATATAAGTTCACCAAAAGTATGTCCCGAGTGGGGCGTTGTCTAGATAATCAACCGATTGAACATTTTTGGGGAACCTTTAAAGAAGAAAAATTTTATCAAGAAAGCTACCAGAATTTTGAGGACTTAAAGAAATCTGTAGGTGAATATATGCGGTATTATAATAACTACCGCTATTCGGAAGCCTTGGATGAGCTTTCGCCGAATGAGTTTAGAAAGCAAGCTGCATGAAAACAGGAATCGAGTGACTCGATCCCTGTTTTCATACCATTTTTGTTTTTTTACTGTCTACTTGACAGGGGGCACTTCATTCTCATTTCGGGCGTTTTTACTAACTTATTTTATAAACTAGTCTCTTCCAATGTTACTTGGGTTTAGTGTGAATAAAAAGCACCTAGTTACTTTGCTATCTTTATATGTTTCATTTCAATAATATGAATGATCAAGCACCTACCCTGTAACTTCTAGCTGATAAAACATATTTTTCAATTTCTACTAAGAAGAATAAAAGTAATCCAGGTAAAAGACTGATGACGACTTCCGTACTTGATAGTAGGTTTGTTCCTAAAGCCATTCGTAATGGTGGGAACCAGATCATCGCGGCTTGAAGCAAGATCATGATCCCAATTGAATAAAACAATGCTGTATTTTTCCATAATCCTCTATCTAAACTAAATTCGCTAATCCTACGACAATTGATCATATAGAAGGCTTGACCAAACACCATTGCATTGATCAACACGGTCTGACGTGCATCGTTTGAGACATATTCCATCGCAGTTAAGCCTAAGATCGTTAAGATCATCCCTACATATAAAATGCGCATCAACGCATATCGTGACAAAATCCGTTCATTCAATGGTCGTGGTCGTCGACTCATCACTTGTTTTTCTGCCCGTTCAAATCCTAAAGCATAGGACAAGGTGATCGAAGCAACTAGATTCAACCATAAGATTTGCACAGTCGTCAAAGGTAATGGGTAGTTTCCGATCAATGAGAAAAGTAACAATAATCCTTGCGCCAAACATGTTGGTAAATAAAAGAGAATCGTTTTCTTCAAGTTGTCGAATATCCGACGTCCTTCTTTGACTGCATAAGCGATCGTCTCAAAATTATCATCGACTAAAACCATATCTGCTGCTTGCTTACTGACATCGCTCCCTTTGATTCCCATAGCAATCCCGACGTCAGCTTTTTTCAAAGCTGGTGCATCATTCACACCATCACCGGTCATCCCAACAATTTCACCTTGCGCTTGTAGATAAGAAACGATTGCCAATTTGTGTTCTGGTGTCGTTCGCGCAAATACATCGTTTTCACTTACTGCTCGTTGCCATTGTTGCTCTGACAGTTGATTCAGCTCTTTTCCTGTGATTGCTGTTTGATGATTTTGCAATCCTAGTTGTTTTGCGATGGCTTTCGCTGTCAGTGGATGATCGCCTGTGATCATTTTGACACGTATTCCTGCCTGTTGCATCGATTTCACTGCTTCAATCGCTGACTCTTTTGGTGGGTCGATCACGCCGCATAAGCCAATCATCGTCAATGCTTCATCTAGTGAATCATGAGATAAGTCTTTATCGCCGATTTCTTTCATCGCAAAAGCTAACACACGTTGCCCTTGACTCGCTAAATCCTCATTTTTCTTATGCCAACGTTTTTTATCGATCGATTGGCTCATACCTCTAGCGTCCATTTGTTGCCCCGCTTTTTCGATCAATACATCCGGTGCACCTTTTACGAACAAGATATTCTTCCCATTGATCTCATGAACAGTCCCCATGTATTTATACGCTGAATCAAAAGGGATTTTGGCAATAGGTGAATGGATTATCGCCTTTTGTGTATTTGTATAACGTAATAATGCAAGTTCTGTTGCATTTCCTGTTGCAGGACAAGCCCCATCTGCTAATTGTGTTTCTTGACAATTATGCATCGCTTGTAACAAATATTCTTCAACTGTTGTATGCGATACTTTCGCAAATGTTTCAGGCGTATACCAATCATTTAATGTCGCTATGTGAACTAAAGACATTTCATTTTTTGTCAATGTCCCTGTCTTATCTGAACAAATAACCGTCATCGCACCTAAGGTTTCTACTGTAGGCAATGTTTTTACGATGGCATTCTTCTTTGCCATTCGATTCACGCCAATCGACAAAATGATCGTTAAAATCGACGGCAGGCCTTCTGGAATCGAAGAAACGATCAAAGCAATGATCGCCGTAGCAATATAGCCCCATGTCATACCATAATAAAAATACGAAACAAGAGCAATTAACAAAATCAATGCACTGATTCCTTTAAATATACTTGTATTCATTTCCTTAATTTTCTTCAATAATGGGGTTTCTTGTTCCTCAACAGTAGATAAAGAATGGCTGATTTTACCGATTTGAGTATTCGAACCTACTTCAACAACTACACCTAATCCATTACCAGACTCAACTTTTGTGCCCGAAAAAGCCATATTTACTTGTTCAGCTAATTCTGTATTTTCAGGTAAGCTCTCAACAGTTTTGCTGACAGAATGTGTTTCTCCTGTTAAAATCGCCTCATCCACTTGCAAATTGAATGACTCGATGATTCGAACATCTGCTGGGACGATATCTCCAGCAGTCAAGACGACTTGATCGCCAACAACCAAGTCTGCCGGATCGATCTCTCGTTTTTTACCATCTTCTAAAATCACTGCTTTATCACTCAATAATCCTTTGATACTATCTAAAGAAGAAGCTGCTTTTCGTTCTTGGAAGTACCCGATCATCGCATTTAGAAAAACAACTAAAAAGATCATGCCACCTTCCATCAATGCACCAGTTGCTACTTTCAATATCGCTGCCCCTAATAAGATGTACATCAACGCATCATGGAAATAAGATAAGAATTTTTGCCATTCTGGTGTTTGATCCTTTTCTTCCATTTTATTTCTGCCATATTTTTGTTGACGTTCCAGTCGATCACTCTCTGTGATATATTCTGTGACTTGAACTTGTTTGATTGTTTCTTCCGTTGACTTGTTATACCATTCCATACTTTTTCTCCTCCAACAATGACTAATCTATAATCAGCTTACAGGTTAGAGTAACTCTAAGGTCAAGAGTTCAGTGTAAATAATTTAAAAATACTCGCTTTTTTGAATCAACTAATAGTAAAATGAGGGACAGATATAAACTATAAATAAAATCAAACGGAAGTGAATCGATTGAAAATCAATGAATTAGCAAAATTATATGATATTACTCCACATACTTTACGTTACTATGAAAAAATCGGTTTGATCCAACCAGATTATGACGATAACGGTTATCGAAATTATTCGTACAAAGAATTAGAACAACTAAATACGATTCGCGATCTGCGATATTTTGATGTTTCTTTGCCTGAGATCGTCGAGTACCTGAATAATAAAAATATCGATCGAACAAAAGAACTTTTACGATTTGAAATTGACTCTTTGCATCGTTTGATTGCAGAATCAAAAGAAAAAATTTCCTTATTAGATGATCGCTTACAGTTGATCTATGAAGTGGAAGATACTCCATTCAATCAACCGATCGTGATGGAACATCCGTTACGTCAAGTAATCAAAGACGATGAAATGACGACTAGCGATGATGTCGATTACGCATTGAAACAGCTGCATAAAAAGTATGAGAAACACCTCAGTGCCAACAATCAAAATTTATTTGGAAGTATCTTACATGAAGAGTCAGATCCTTTTGCCTATCAAGTCTTTTATTTCTATCCAGAAACTGCCTCTTTGATCAACGAGGTGTCCACGTTACCATCCGGGAAATACTTGACCTACACTTACCAAGGAGCCTACGAGCAACAAGTCACAGGCATTCAAGAAATAAAAAAATATGCACAAACACATCAATTAGAATTAAAAAGTCCATTTTATGAACTCTATCTCGTAGATTTCCATGAAACCAATGACCAGAATGAATTTATTACACGCTTAGAAGTATTGATCCAGTAACCAACTATTTATCTAAAAAACAGCACAAAAAAACAGCCAAAAGAGAGTAAAGCTACGAGTTGCTTCTTCCTTTTGGCTGTTCATTTATGCTTTTTTACGCATGATAACGTTCAACACCATCTAAATAGGTGGCATCTAAGGTCATGTCAGGATTCAAGACGATGAAATCAGCATCTCTTCCTTTAGCAATCTTTCCACATGTATCGTCGATCTTACAGCTAACTGCAGGAACGTACGTAGCCATCATGATTGCTTGTTCTGGTGTAGCTAAGCCCCAATCTACGACATTTTTGATTGCTTCTTTTAATCTTAGGATACTTCCAGCTAGATTTCCAGATTCTAAGCGAGCCGTTCCATCTTTTACGACTACTGGGAACTCACCTAAATTGTAGTTACCATCAGGCATCCCACCAGCCATCATGCAATCCGTGATCAAAGCCACATGTTCATGTCCTGCTTTTTCCATCAGGATCTGTGCTGCATTTGGGTGGACATGGTGACCGTCACAAATCAACTCAGAAAATACGTGATCCAATGATAATAACGCGCCGACCATACCTGGCTCACGATGGTTCAAGCCGCGCATCCCGTTAAACGCATGAACAAATACACTTGCACCTGCTTCAACAGCTGCTTGTGCTTCATTGATCGTTGCATTACTATGACCTAAAGCAACGACAACGCCTTCATCTGTTACTTGTTTTACAAATTCTTCCACACCCGCGCGTTCTGGTGCTAATGCGATTTTTTTGATCAATCCGCCTGAAGCTTCTTGCCATTCATTGAAGACTGCCAGATCGGGGTCGCCAAAATAACTTGGGTTTTGCGCGCCTTTATGCTCTTCTGTAAAGAATGGTCCTTCAAAATAGATCCCTTTGATTTTAGCGCCAGGAGCTTCATGGTACATTTTTCCAATCGTCTCTGCCACATCTTTTAGACGTTCTTTACTAGAGGTTAATGTTGTAGGTAAAAAGGCAGTTACCCCACAAGATAATAAGCCTTCTGACATGGCTTTGATTCCTTCTGCGTCATTATCCATAACATCGTGATTCATAAACCCATGAATATGTGTGTCTACAAGTCCAGGGGCGATCCATTTACCGCTTTGATCAATGATCGTTACTTCACCTGTTGGTTTTTCTGAAAGATATTCGCCAAAAAGCCCATCAGTGATTTCAAGATATCCAGTGTTTTTCACACCAGATGCTAAAAAGAATTTGTCAGCATAGATATAAGTTCTCATTCTATTCTCTCCTTTGATGATCTACCTTTAAATTACTCTTATTTACGAAAGAAGTCAAGAATGGTCTACACCATTTATATACTTTTAGCAATCTTTTTTACTGCTTGAGCTAATTCTTCATAAAACAATGCTTTTGATAGTTCATTTTGCTGTTTGTAGATCAAACTTTTTAGAATAAATAAATCATTTAAATAATAATAGCTATTTTTTTCTTGTGCCCAACGAATCCCTTGATTCACTTGTTCAAGAGCTGCTTGGCGTTCTCCTTGATGAAATAGAAAACTACCATAATTATAAAAAATCTGCGTCAATTCGCTTTTGTTGTGCTCGTTGATCGTATCATGCAAGAGTTGGACACTACGACTTAAATAATATCTTGCTTCTGTACTTCTCCCTGCAACCCCATAGACTTTACCAATACAGCTGATCAATTGGATCTCGATATCACAGACATGTGTCCGATCTTTTTGGCTAGAGTAAGTCAATGCTTCTTTCAAGTAACTAAGTGCCTTTACTAGGTTTTTCCTTAATGTAAATTCACAAACACCTAAATAATAATAATACCGTTGAAAATCCTCAGCTGAATAGAGATTCTCTGTCACCTTCGCTGATTTTAGTTCTTGTTCTAATTTACGATAATCTCTTTTTAAAAAGTAAAGGTCCAGAAGATCAAACTGTCTAGTTGCTGCTCGCATCTTGTCCTTGGATAAGTTCATTACATAATCGATCGTTACACCAAGCCTGTGACAGATTTGGGCCATCACTAATACATTTGGTAACTCTTCGTTATTTTCGATTCTACTTAGCACACTTTGAGAACAAATGCCTTGTGAAAGCATTTGTTGAGTCATTTTTTGTTCTTTTCGGATTTCTTTGATGATCGTACCAAAGGAATCGACTAATGCTTCCATAAGTATCCCCCTCTCAAAAAAAATATGCGTATTCGCATGACTACATGTATTGTACTTGACTACTTTGTAAACTTCAAGAAAAGTCCAATAGCAACGAATCATTTTTCAAAAATTGACATTAAAAAAACGCCTCGGTATCCGGACGGCTTTTAGGTGAAGTCGTATTTACTTTATAAAAAAACTTGCCAATCACATCGTTTTTACTACTCGTTGGCTATTACTCGAAAATGGTTATTGCAGGTGTTAAGTGAGAATAAACCCCAGACAAAAACGGTTGATTTAGTGAAGTAAGCAAACGCCTATAAGAATCGTTGATTCCAATTTTTATAGTGATTCACTTACTTCATAAAATCTTGATTTGTCCCGTCAGTTACTCGCTTGCGCTTAAAACTACCTACTTAATACACACGCACAACAGCCAAAATATGACATTTCCTATCTTTGTTGGTAGGTTGTCAGGAATTCACGCATTTTTTTCGCCGTTACTTTTAGATCGTCTAATTTTGGTAAGTAAACGATTCGAAAGTGGTCTGGATCAGGCCAGTTAAAACCGCCTCCGTGAACCAGTAAAATCTTATGCTCGTGTAGAAAATCTAATACGAATTGCTCATCATTGGTAATATTAAAGCGTTTCGTATCGATTTTTGGAAAGATATAAAATGCTGCTTTCGGTTTAACTGCTGATAATCCAGGGATATCGTTGATTGCATTATAGATGTATTCTCTTTGTTCGTAGATCCGTCCACCTGGCAATAACAATTCATCCACACTTTGGTAGCCACCTAATGCAGTTTGGATGATTTGTTGTGACAGGACATTTGAACAAAGACGCATAGAGGAAAGCATATTCAACCCTTCGATATAGCCTTTTACATTTGATTTGTCACCACTCAACACCATCCAGCCGACACGGAATCCCGCCACACGATGTGATTTAGATAGGCCATTCAATGTGACAACGAATAGATCAGGTGCTAAAGTCGCAATCGGGATATGCTCTAAGCCGTCCATCACTAAACGATCATAGATTTCGTCTGAATAAATGATCAATTGATGTTCTCGTGCGATTTTCACGATTTCTTCTAATAACTCTTTCGGATATAAAGCTCCTGTTGGGTTATTAGGATTGATGATCACGATTGCCTTTGTTCGGCTAGTAACTTTGGATTTGATATCCTCAATATCTGGATACCATTCGGCTTGTTCATCGCATACATAATGAACTGGTTTTCCTCCAGCCAAAGAAACAGAAGCTGTCCATAAAGGATAATCTGGCATTGGCACTAATACTTCATCGCCATTGTCCAGTAGCCCTTGCATACACATCGTGATCAGCTCACTGACCCCATTACCAGTATAGATATCATTGATCGTCACATTTGGAAATTTTTTCAATTGACAATACTGTTCAATCGCTTTTCGTGCAGAAAAAATCCCTTTTGAATCCGAATAGCCTTCTGAATCTCTAGCATTCATGATCAAATCACGGATCACTTCATTTGGTGCCTCAAATCCAAATGGTGCTGGATTTCCCGTATTCAATTTTAAAATACTGATGCCCTCTTCTTGCATTCGCTCTGCTTCTTCAAGAACCGGTCCCCGGACATCGTAACTTACGCCTTCTAATTTGTTGGATTTTTCAAATTCTCTCATAGTGATCCAATCCCTCGTTTCAAAAAAGTTAGAAATTTCTGATTATACCTATTTATTTCCATATCATACTCCATTCATCTGGTTTTTGCCACCGTTTTAAAAAAATCCTAGATGAAAATCAACTTTTTTTACTTTTATCTTTCATGTCGATCGTTCCAAAGATTTGCTGCCCAATCCATAGCGATCCCAATGATCACACCTAAGAATATCCCCATGATCAATTGTCCGAATGCTGATCCAATGATCATGCCTGCCACCATTCCTAAAATGGAAAATTCTCCATCATATTTATTCATGATTTTCCTCTTTCATATCTTGACATCTATTTCGTTACTCGCTATGATTAAAGTGTTGTTTCTTGCAGACGTGATGGAACGGCAGACATGCAAGATTGAGGGTCTTGTGAGCGCAAGCTCGTGTGGGTTCAAATCCCATCGTCTGCATAAATCATAACCACCCTTCAAAAGGGTGGTTTGCTCTAGGGCTATAAGCCCTTAACACCGGCCAGCGCCTAAAGACGCTGGCTTTCTCATTTCATGTTCAAGCCATATTGCCTTTGTCACTTTTGCCTACCTTTAAAAAGGTTTTTGTTCTACTCTCTAACCCTTAAAAGGGTCCTCGTATTCTCGAACGCTCAATTTATCTAGCGCTATATCATGTTTCTCTTGTTCTTGAATGTATTTCCTTATGGTCGCTTCATTCAATCCCACTGTGCTTACATAATATCCTTCTGCCCAAAAATGTCGATTGCCAAATTTATATTTTAAATTTGCATGTTTATCAAAAATCATCAATGCACTCTTTCCTTTAAGATAACCCATAAAACTTGACACGCTTATTTTTGGTGGGATACTCAATAATAGATGGACGTGATCTGGCATCATATGTCCTTCCAAGATTTCTACTCCCTTATACTTACATAGTCGTTTGATAATTTCTTGAATACTTGCTCGATATTGATTATAGATGATTTTTCTTCTATACTTTGGTGTGAATACAATGTGGTATTTGCACAGCCACTTTGTATGGGCTAAACTATTTGCTTTATTAGCCATTTCTTTTCCCTTCCTTTCGTTATCAATATGACCTGAACAATCATATTTTAACGATAGGAAGGGCTTTTTGGTAGAACCTTTTATTCCCCACCCGCATAGCAGGTGGTTTTCTGTTTCACTCGCTTTGCGAGCTCAACTTGGTCTAAAGACAATAATAAGTAAAACTCATGGTTTATGCCATGAGTTTTTTTGTTTTTATTTGAAAAACAAGGCAGTTCAACGAGTCAATTTACATTTTTTTCTACCTATATAAGAGTAATCCATTCGTCATTGCTATCAAACATTGTTTTTGTTCTCTCATTTGATGATCTTCTGTTTAGGGAAGAGACTATTTTCAAAAGCGACAACAATGTTTGGTTTTTCTAATACCGTGTAGTCTTTGACGACAAATTGCTTACGGTTATTATAGTAGCCTTTCACAAATATCTTCATTCCTTCATCGACATCGGCAATAAAATTAAGACTATGATTAGCAATCAAGCAATTCTCTGACCCTAAAGTAAAACGGATCAGTGGTCGTTCCCCTAGTTTGATCGTTCTGATTTTTGAGACCGTGCCATATTTTCTTTCCATTGTCATCTCTCCCCTCATCACCATTATACGAACAAACGTTCCGTTTTTCAAGTGATTTTCCTTGAAAAAACAACTCTAAAAAAAGTATCTTTAACGTCTACTTATTCACTTGGCGATCAACGATTTGTTGAGATTTTTCCGCCGTTTGCTTTGCATCGTTTCTCGCTTTTTCTAATTGTGCGATATAACTTCTCAAATTACTATTTTCTGCTGAAATAGTTTCTAATTGTTTCTTCGTGGTTGCTAAATCAGTTTGTAAATTTGTTTTTTCTCGATTTAATTGGTTGATTTGCTCGTTTAACTGATTGACAGTACTTTGCATCTCTGTATATTTGCCCTGAATCTCTTGGAGTCTAGTATTCCATTGACTATTTAGGGTGTTGATTTCGTTTATTTTTTGAGTGATTTCATTGATCTTATTGTTGATTTCGATTTGTTTGTCATTTAGTTGGTTTTCTTTACTGGTTAATTGGTTTTGTAAATTTGCATGTTCAGCAACCAATTGGCTTTTTTGCGTTTCCAAGTCAGTGATCTTTGTTTGGTATTCTTGCGCTTTTGTTTGTATGTTTTGAAGATCTTGATTTTTTATTGCTAATTGACTATTCAAGTCAGTGATTTTTTGGTTATGGTTTGTTAACTGTTGATCAAGTTTTTCTAAATTTTCGTTGATCTTAGTGATATCAGATTCCCCACCCCAGAATAAAACTTCTCCTGCAAACCGTGTGCCTGTATAACCAATCCCCCCTAGCAACAATGCAATCAATCCAGTAATCATCCATTTTTTTTTCATGTTCTTCTCCTTAATAAATATTATTATTTTATAACCAGCTAAATCTAATCTTTTACTTATCTATTGTCAAGACATATCTATTTTTAATTTTCAAATTCTATAAAACGTTGAAATGAAAGGACTATAAATTAAATTACAGGCAATATTTTAGTACAAATTCTTTAATTGTTTTATAATAATAGTATGTCATATAGGAAAGGGGTAATTTCAATGAAAACTTTAGATATGATTGCTTTAACATTGTTGATTGTTGGAGGATTGAACTGGTTATTAGTCGGTTTATTAGAATTTGATTTAGTTGCGACGATTGCAGGCGGCTCTACGACTATTTTAGCTAAAGCTATATATATTATTGTTGGGATTTGTGCTATTTATTGTTTGAAATTCTTTCCAATGATCTCCAATCGTGTAGAACATCAATAATTGGGATTTGATTTTTTTAGAACATGGGGCAAACATTTGCTCCATGTTTTTTTATTGATTAACTTCTTCGTATTGTCGTCTATAGACTTAAGAATAGCTATTATGATTGATTGATATCCAGCCATTTTATCTTCTACAATAGAAAAAACATATTTATTGCCCGCTTAATATTTTCTTAACTAATTTTTCTTATCAAAAAACGAGAACATACATTCTTTTAATTAAAGGAAAGAAAGCGTTTTTCGGTTACATATGTTTCGTTAAATATTACAAAAAAGGTAGCTTTGTCATAAACTGTTACGTTTTTATCACCTATGAAATGTCTCATCATGGTAAAGTATTACTCGTTAGCGAAAACAGCTAATCAAAATAACTTTTTAAAATACGAAGGAGATCTTTCATGAAATCACTTAAAACTATTCTTTTTGGAACAACTTTGGCCGCCGGCGCTGCATTATTTATGGGTACTTCTGCACACGCAGACGAAGCCTACACTGTTCAATCAGGTGATACTTTATCAACGATTTCTCAAAAATACGTTGGTGACAACTCCTTGATCCAAACAATTGCCGAAGCGAACTCAATCTCAAACATTCACCTGATTTTTTCAGGTCAAGAATTAACTATTCCTACTGGTGAACAAGCAGCTGCTCCTGTCGCTACTCAAGCGCCTGTAGAACCTGTTCAAGAAACAGCTCCAGTTGTGGAAACACCTGTAGTGGAACAAGCTCCTGTAGTAGAAGAAGCGCCCGTTGTGGAACAAGCACCTGCTACTGAAGTAGCTGTTTCAACTGGTACGAACGATGCCAAAGAATGGATCGCACAAAAAGAATCTAGCGGTTCTTACACAGCAACAAACGGACGCTATATCGGCCGTTACCAATTAGACTCTTCTTACTTGAACGGTGACTACTCTGCTGCCAATCAAGAAAGAGTAGCAGAACAATATGTTGCCTCTCGTTATGGCTCTTGGGAAGCGGCACAAGCTTTCTGGTTAGCTAACGGTTGGTACTAAGAACGATTTAACATTGAGTTAAAAGCTAAATAAATAAAAAATGGAAGGCTCGAAAATAGATTATCTATTTTCTGAGCCTTCCATTTTTTATTTATGTTAACTTCAATCAGCGATCAACTAATATTGATTGTACCATCGATCGTTGTTGTATTGACCAATTTTTCTTCGTTATAAATATTGTATAAAATTCTAACATCATGACTGCCAGCATCAGGTAGATTCTCAAAAGGGATAGAGTCTATTCGGTTGTTTGGAGGAATCAATCCTGATTTATACAATTGTTTATTATTGGATGCTAGATAGTATTCTACTTGGATATTGAATGCATTCTGACCATTATTACGTACATCGACACTCGCTTTTCCTTCTTTATCAACCTCTATATCATGTTTCAAAAGAATACGCATTTTGTCTTTATCCACTTGATCTTGCATTGCTTTTAAAATATCTTCATTACTCAATCTTGACAGATTATCATCTAAATCAGGCAACCCTGCCACTACTTGAGGAGGAGATTGATTAAAATAAAAGTATCCGCCAATCCCTGCTACAAGACATACGAGTAGCAAAGAAAACAAGATATAAGTTCTCTTCTTTTTACTATGATTCTTTTTTTCAATATTATTACTATGTGCCATTTTTCTCAACCTCCTTTCTCAAATTATAAGTGAAAAGTCTTTCATTCAGACTCTTTCTACTAAATTAGGTAATGGAATACTTATCAACTTTGCTAAGATTAGTTAGCCAATGCAGAAAAATGGAATGACATCGTGTATGCAGGTGTCACAATAACATCTTGTTGGAATGGACTAGTGATTGCTCCTTCAAATTTCAAGGATTTTGTTTGGCCTGTCCCAATAGTTGTCAAATAAGTACGAGTATCCAAGAACTGTCCAGAAGCACTTTGCAAACGAACCGCTGCTTCATTTAATGGTGTAAAGAACAAATCTTGAGTGATCCCAGTTGAGCTTGTCTCCGCAAAACTTTCTACTTCGATCATCACTCTATGTGAAGTTGAATTATTTGTCATTGCATATAATGGTGAAACGATCTCTGGTTGAGGGGTTCCATCTTCTGCCATCGCATTTGCATATCTTACAGTCGTAGGGATCGTGATATCGATATAGCGTTTATCTTCTGGATCAACTGGATCCCATTCTCCGATCCACCCTGAAACTTGAACATCGGCTTTGTCATCACCTTTAATCGTTTGCCCCGGTGTATTATCTGGTTGTCCAGGAATCCATCCCAAATCATTGGCAGCAGCGTTCATTGATCCAAGTCCCAAACCACTTAATAAAATTGTAGATACAATCGCTAAATTACTTAGCTTCTTCATATTGAATTTCTCTCCTTGCTGAAATAACCTATATTATTTCACTAAATTTTTTGTAGTCGTTCTTCTTTTTGATTGAACGTATAAAACAATCCTATCGAAAAAAGAGTAAGCAATAAACCGATCAAAGCAATTCCATTGGTCAAACGTTCCCCAGTTTGTGGGAAATTAGAGGAAGAACCTTCACTTTTGTTTGATGTTGGACCTGTAGCTTGCTGTTCTTCATTTTGGGTACTCTGCCCTGTGTCGTCTTGATTTTCGGAACTATTACCTAAATCACCGATCGTTGCTTCGACATGAACTGTTTGTATTTCTGATTGTTGAGCATGATAGACAGTTGGGCTCATAACGCATAACAGCAACACACCTATCATGTAATACATCGTCTTTTTTATCTTACCCTTCACCTCCTAATATAAACGACACGATTCCCACAAAACAATTATCCTTAAAAAACCAACACTTTTAAAACCAAGTTTTACCGCCAGTTTGGTAAATAAAATAAGAATATATAGTTATTTATTTTAGTAACAAATACAAACAAGACTTACAATTATTGACTAATACCCCATATATAACAGTGATAAGATAGCATTATAGAGTCCATATGAAACCAAGAAAAAATAAATAACATATTATTTTAACCAACCAGTCTGAACTTTTCTTAATAATTCCCACCAAAAGAAATAATTGAGTAAGATATCGCGGAATCGAATAACTATCCTGAAACAATTGCCAACTGATTTTTGTATAGTAGATCAAATCTCAGCAAGTTCATCCACTTTGATGTGATAGTACTCGACCAATTTATCAATGATCGCTTCATCTAAATAGTTAGAAATCCCAAGAGTAGGCACTTCAAAGTAGTCATTGGAATATATATCTGTCAGAAGACAATCAAACTTTTTTAAATAATCATTTTGTATTTTTGTCGCAGGGTTGAGAATCTCTATATTGATATTATGTCGAAAATAAAATTTGATTTCCTCTTTGAGCATACGCATATGATCATAAGAACTATCTAATAATAGTGCGACATGGAGTTTTATCTTTTGCTTCCGTACTTGTACCCATAGCTCTGACCAGGAAGTCAACAACTTGAAGACGGATTGATGGATCATTTCATCTAGATAGCTATGAAATGCAGATCCTAATGTCTGATAAATCTCAAAAAAACGTTCTTCTAGATCTTTAACTAGTGTGGGACTGTCTCTTTTTACGTTTTGAAAGAATTCTCGTTTCTTATTATGTAAAATATAGGTGGGTCTTACCATATTCATGGTTGTCCAATAAATATCATGAATCAATTGATCACGATTTTCACAAACTATACCAAACTTATTTTCTAAGTATTCTATTACTTGATTAAGTTTATTTTTTTGATTTACTGCATCAACTTGGACATTTAAATATTGTAATCGTAAAGTTGGATGAATCGGTTGATAAAACTCATAGAAAAGTTGTTGGAGGTTTTCTTCTCTTAGATGGACAGCAAAATTTTCATCGATACGTCCTAAAAGTTCTGTTTCATTTGCGAAATGTTGAAAAATAAACGGTACATTCCCCGATATCAACTTATAATCTTGCTTTAAACGAATAAAACATATAAATAAATGAAATTTCATATTTCCTAAAAACAAGTGGCTGTCATTATTGACTAATGCCCAGATCGTATTCTCTTTTACAAATACTTCGATGATATCCGTGATCAGAGAGATATCATCGATTTTCATTAGATTCTCAGGTAAATTATATTTTTCTGCAAAGAAAGCAGAAAAAAAATCTCTAATATTCCCTTCATTACCTACAATATCGAGATGATTATTGATTTTAAAATCATACTTACTGATGACTTGATTAATTCGATTAATAATACGTGATACTTGTGTTTCAGATATATATAAACTATCACTTAGATCATCTTTTGAACTTACTTTTCTAAAAAATAGTGTTTCAAGTAAGGTATATTCCAAACTCTTACTCAAAATTTTTGAATAGATGAATGCTTTCGGTGTTTTCAGATTTTTCTTTAGCAATACTCCTGATCTAAAGGAGGTTTCAATTGTCAGTGGTGCAATCATCTCATTGATTTGCGAAAGATCATTTCGAGTTGTTTTTTCTGAGCTTTCGATCATTTCGGCTAATTCAGCTGTCGTCATCCACTGAGTATCCCATAATATTTCCAAAATCTTCAACTGACGTTTCAAACGTCCATCTAAGATTTCTCTCATTTCGTTTCCACCTCTCCAAACAAAAAATATTGAACGTCTACATTATTTTTAACATAGTGATTTATCTAAAAATAATCTCAATCTACCGACTGCTTGGTAAAATAACGATAGAACTTATAGGGAAATGTATTGAAAATATCAATAATTCCATCATTAAAAAAATTGGTATAGTTGAATAAAGATAAGGTATTCTCATTTATTCAGTGATTGTTCTATTTACAACTATTTTCAAAGTGAGTATTTACCAATGGTTTATTGGATTTTTATTAATTAAGAACAAGAAAAGATATGCCAGTTTAGGCATATCTAACAAATTGGATTATTAAATAGATTGCATCACAAGTTCTTTTCTAAATAACTGGATACTTTCTTTTCTGTTTATAATAAAAGTATGCAATTTGTGAATGAACTCATTATCGAAATAATGAGGAATACCAATGACCCTCGATTGTTCGACGGACCCTCGGATTGTACAAACATCTGTCAACACACAGTCATATTTTTCTAATTTTGATTGGCTAAACAGATCAAATGGTGACAAGATATCAACGGAATATGTACTTCTAAAATGCATTTCGATTTCTTCTTTTAACATACGCAAATGACCGATGGGTACATCCAAGATCAATGCGGCTTTGATCTGATGAGTCTTTTTCATCTCGATCCTAAAATCAGACCACTGCGTAACCAAACTATAAATCGATTGATACACCATATTTTTCTTATCAAATGCTTTAAGTTCAAGTTCTTCATATATTTCTGCAAAACACTCTCTTAATTCAATCATGATCGTTTGATTTTCACCCATTAATTCCAAAACAAATTCTTCAATCACATTATTCAATATAAAAGTCGGCCCAGTGATTCGAAAACTACTCCATAAAATGTCAGCAATCAATGTATCACTATGGGAACACTCAATATTAAATCGTTGGGATAAATCTTTGATCAGTCGTTCAATTTTACTATGTAAGGATGATTGGAAAATACCTAACTGTTGACAAGATCCGGTCACTTTAAAAGGTTCGCAATAGTTGGCAAATAGGTTGTATAATACGTCTTCGTTCAGTTTAATTTCAAAGCATTCTTTGCATTTACGTTTTAATTCTTCATCATTCAAAATCGTTTTGTAGCTAAACACAGTTGCTTTTTTTTCAATAAAAGCGCCTTGCTTACATCGATATAGCGCAGCAAGTACTTTTAAATGTATTTTATTTAATAAAAAATGATGTTGGTCATTCGCTTCAATAATCGTTATGTTTTCCTCATAAAAACATTGGATCAATCGATCGATTAATTCAAACTCTTCTTTTAAAAGAAGCGTTTCCGCTGAAAGATATTTTTCATACATCAAACTAGCAAATAATTTACGAATATTTATCTCTGAACCTTCAATCGTCAATTCGTGACTGATTTGTATCGAAAATTTATCTAAAACTGAATTTAGCTTGGTCAGTAAGCGGTTCAACTGTGTCTCTGAAATAAACAAGCAATCACATAACTCACCTTTAGTAAGATTCGGATTGATAAAAATTTCTTCAATGATCTGACATTCGATGCAGTTTTGTAAAAATAAAGAATAAAGATGTGTCTTTGAGACTCCGAGTGTTTTATCCAAGAAAACACCATGTTTAAAAGATGTTTCAATTTTAAGCGGTTTGATTATTTCATTCAAATGTTTGATATCCGTTCGTATCGTCTTTTCCACTCCCCCGATGACTTGAACAATTTTTGATACGGTCAACCATTCATTCTCCCACAGCAATTCTAATAATGCCAATTGCCTGGTACTTTGTTTATTTAATATTCCTTTCATTTTACTCCCCCAAATCTAATAAAAAAGCACAGTAATAAACAAAAAAATAACAACCCGACTGTGATTTTTCCATTTTTTTCTTATATGATTATTCAATTTTTATTTAAAGTTATCATTGAAATAAGATTTCCCCAAAAATATATGTACTATTACTTAATCATAATTTTAAAATATAAATCACCTTATGTCTACAAGAAAAATGAAGATAACGTGAGATATTTTTAATTTTTGACTAAATAATATCCGTAATGATAAATGATCGAGTAAAAGCATCCAAAAAATTATGCCTTTATTCGATCATTTCTTTATTTGTTATTCTAATACGTTTTTAAATAACTTTTATTGATTTATACCTTCTTTAGTGTAGTTATCTAAATAATTCATGGATCACATATCTAAAACATCCAAATGAATCAAATCTGCTTCCCACTTAAAAATGCAAAGACATTTTCTCTAGATATCTCTCCAATAGGTATTTCTTGCTTGTAGATGTTGACTTTTTCGACTTTTTCTAATTGAGCAAATAATTGTTTTAATGGTGTATCAATCTGAACCACTCTTCGTTGTTCAGTGATCTCTTTCTCAAAAAAGCCAGCAAGAATAAGTTGTTCAACTGTCTGGTCATTGTCTTGGATCGATTCCTCGAAGAAACTACGAACAAAGTCATTTTCAGGATGCATCAATAATCGCTCTGGTGTATCACATTGGATCAATACCCCTTCTTTCATCACAGCGATCCGATCCCCTAATTTGATTGCTTCTTCCATGTTATGGGTAACAAAAACAATTGTCGTACCTAATTCTTTATGAAGTGACAAAACGAGCTCCTGTAAGGAAGTTCTTGATAGAGGGTCCAATGCACTGAAAGGTTCGTCCATCAAGATCACTTCTGGATTTGCTGCTAGTGCCCGAATGATCCCTACACGCTGTTGTTCTCCTCCAGATAATTCTTGTGGCATTCGATCACGATAGACATCAGGATCTAAACCAACTTTTGCCAGTAACTGATCCGAAGTCTCGGATCGTTTCTGTTTTTCCCAGCCTAACATTTCAGGGATCACTTCGATATTCTGCTTGACAGTCATCGTTGGAAACAATGCGATCTGTTGCAAGACATACCCCATTTGCCAACGCATTTTTTGCAAGTTATAGTCCTTTAATGATTTACCTTTGAAATATACCTCCCCCACACTTGGTAAAGACAGCCCATTGATCATTTTTAGTGAAGTTGTCTTGCCACTTCCCGAAGGACCTACCAATACAAAGATCTCTCCCTCATTGATCGAAAGGTCTAATTGTCTAATTGCATATTTATCATTAAAGATTTTCTGGACGTTTTTAAATTCAATCAGTTCGGTCAATTGTTACCCTCCTTCACTAACCCTTGGTCAACCAGAAATTGTCTTGCCACTTCAGCTGGTTGTTTTTTCTCGACATTTACTTGATAATTCATCGTTTGCATCTGTTCCTCAGTTATTTTACCGCTAAGTTTCTCTAGAGCAGCCACGACTTCTGGATGGTCATTGGCAAAATCTTCATTCATCAATGGTGCGCCTTGGTACGTAGGGAACAATCCCCGATCATCTTCTAGGACGACTAAATCGTATTGTTTCAGTTCACTGTCGGTCGAATAGGCATCCACAACATTGACATCGCCATTATTTATTGCTTGATAACGTAAACTAGGTTCCATGCTTTGGACACTCGGAAAATCTAACTGATAAAGTTCCTGTATCCCTTTGTACCCATCCGCACGATCGATAAATTCTAACGTGAATCCTGCCTTGATTTGATTCTCGATTTTAGCTAAATCAGAAATTGATTTTAATTGGTGTTCATCCGCAAAGTCACGTTTAACAGCAAGAGCATATGTGTTTTGATAAGCCATCGGACTTAAAAGTGTCATTGAGAACTGTTCATTTAACAGTTTATTGGCCTCATGATAAGTTTCTTCTTTGGTTAATTTTTGGTCCTTGACTGATTCAGGAACTGTAACCAAACTCTCTAATACTGTTCCAGTAAACTCTGGATAAATATCGATTTGTTTGTTTTCTAAAGCACTGAATAAAAAACTCGTTTTGCCGAAATTCGGTTTTAATTCGACTTCCGCTTCGGTTTCTTCTTCGATCAACCCTTTGTACATCTGGATCAATATATCTGGTTCTGCACCAAGCTTACCGGCAATCGTGATTTTCTCTTGTTTCAAGAAACCAGTTTGATATATGGAAGCACCTGCGACTAAAGTCAAAATCAAGCCTAAAGTGATCATCGTATAACGAGGTTTCAAGTGTTGTAATAGACGGATCAAGCTACTGAAAACAATGGCTAACAAGGCAGAACTGATTGCGCCGATCAAAGTTAAAACAGGTGTATTCCGATCGATCCCTAACAAGATAAATGTTCCTAGCCCGCCTGCACCGATCAAGGCTGCTAATGTTGCTGTCCCAATGATCAATACCAACGCAGTGCGGATACCTGAGATTATGACAGGCAGCGCGATGGGTAACTCTACTTTGATCAATCTTCGAAAACGAGACATCCCAAAAGCAACTGCTGCTTCTTCGATTGATGGATCGATTTCTGCTAACCCTATATAAGTGCTTTGAAATATTGGTAATAAGGCATATAAAATCAAGGCGATCAACGCCGGTAAAGTGCCGATCCCTACAAATGGAATCAATAATCCTAAAAGTGCAAGTGAGGGAATGGTTTGCAGTACACTCGTTACTTGTAACAAAAATTCTGCCATTCTTTTATGGTTGACTGCCCAAATAGCAAGTGGGATCGCAATTACTGCGGCAATCAATAATGCAATCAATGAAATAGATAAGTGCTGAAATGTTGCTGCGAATAATTCTTCTTTTCTCTCATTGAGCGTTTCGATAAACGTATTCATATGACCTTCCTTTCTGTTCTCCTTTAAGTATAAACATAGCGAAGTAAATCCCCAACTAAGTTGTTTTAAAAAAAACTTGCAATCGACTAGATGGTGAGAAGTGATTGCAAGTTTTGTTTTTGTATTTAGTTATTTTGAATCATACGTAGCTCTATGTTGATAGAAGGTTTCTTCATACCTGCGTTTTCGTTCATTTTGTCGATACTTTTTTTCATCCCACATCACAAACCATAATACAAACGAAGGTAAAAAAATCAATAATGCTGTTTGTAACCCATAATTACCTATAATAATTCCAAAAAATAAAATCAACAACATCGCACCAAAACGTCTCATTGATTGCATCTCTGATCACCTCTATTATTTTATACCGAACAATTGTTCGCTCTTTTATTATACGAACAATCGTTCCCGTTGTAAAGTAGAAGTTGGAATTTTGAACAAAAAAAAACAGCCAGTAACTTTTAAAATCTCGTGGGGGAGATACTTGTTTACTGGCTTGTTCAATAATTATTATACTTTAAGTTGTGTGTCAGTGACCAAAAAAGTAAAAATCGGTTGTTTTAACATCATAATCGTTAAATTTGATAAAATAATTTATGTTTTTTTATCTTTAAATATTTTTTTTTATTTATCACGCTCTTTTATTCACTCTTTTTTTATCCCCTAAATTATGCACTACATCTTTTTACAGAGAATCATTTTTGATTTAAATGATTGTTTTACTAGGAGTGATTGACCGAAATTAAATATGCTTCATTATGTATATTTTTTTCTATTTACCTATTGAATTTATACAGTCGTTCAGTGTAATATAAAGATTGCTGAAAATTTTCAAAAAGAAAAGAGGTTAGAGATGAAACAAGTAAAATTTTTATTAGACTTATGTGGAATTATTTTGGGGGCTGCTCTTTATGGATTAGCGGTAACCGGAATCAATCTCCCTTCAAAATTAGCTGACGGTGGTGTCACAGGAATTGCTCTTTTACTTAATCATTTATTTGGCTTTGCGCCTTCCATCACCTCACTGATCATAAATTTACCTTTATTGCTGATTTCCTTGTTTATTTTTGGAAAACATGCATTTATTCGAACGATCGTCGGAACATTTTCTCTAGTCTTCTTCTTGCATGTATGGGAAAATTTAAATGTCCACTTTGCTGTTGGAAATCTTTTAGTGAATAGTCTAATGACTGGCATTCTTTCGGGAATCGGTTGTGGCTTAGTTTTTCGTTTTGGGGGCAGCACTGGCGGAACAGATATCGTTTATCAAGCAATTGAAAAATATTATCATGTGAATATCGGGAAAAGTCTATTTGTTATCACGTTTGGGATTTTAGTTGTGTCTTTGTTGTATTTGGATTTTACGCATTTTGCCTATACTCTTTTGAGTTGCTCAATTTTATCTTATACATTGAATAAAGTGAAGTACTTCCGCTTCGCTAATCCTTTCAAAAAAATCACAGCTCCATCCCCAACAGTCAATCAATTAGAGCCTCTGGAAGATTCATATATAGATTGAACCATTATCATAAAAAGCAACTACCTTCTCAAATAGTCTTCTATTTTGAGAAGGTAGTTGCTTTTTATAGTAATCCTTACTAGATGTCTTGTAGATCCAATGAACCACTGGTTTTGAACCCACCCGACAGAACGACTTTTCCTTGTTGGCCACCTTCACTCACCAACTTCATCGCTTGTTCAAGTGAAGCTCGGTTGATACCATCTGAGTAAACAGTTGTTACGTGGCTATGAAGTTTATTTTCTTCAAATAACTTTGTCAATGTCTCTAGGATCGCGCCTTGTGTTGCGATTTCTTTATTATGATCTGTTTTTGTGAAAACATACTCCCAATGGAAGCTGATTGAATCATTTTTATATTCATTCCAATCGATTTTCTCTTTTGTATTGACGATCATGCCAATATGCCCTAAAGGTTGAATGATTTTTTTTATTTCTGGTAGGTAGGATTCAATATCATACAACACTGCGATATAGTCAACACCATCGCTCCCAGCTTGTTTTAATTGGTCATAAAGAGAATGATGGTAATCAATTGGAACGTCTACGCCATTTTTTTCAAGCCATCCAAAATTTTGAGGACTAGCGGTAGCATACACTTTCATCCCCGTCCACTTCGCTAGTTGCGTCATGATCGAACCAACACCACCTCCCCCATTGATCACCAAAAGCTCTTTCCCTTCATTCGCTTTTTCTTGAGGAACTAATTGAAACTTTTCAAATAGCAATTCATAGGCAGTAAGTGCAGTCAATGGAATCCCAGCAGCGGCTTCGTCACTAAGATTCTTAGGAGCTTTCGCAACGATCCGTGCATCAACGATTTGATACTCTTGTTGACTCCCTTCACGTTGAGTCGTTCCTGCATAATAGACACGGTCATTTAGCTTGAAATCCTTTACAGCCGAGCCCATTTCCCGAACATAACCCACGCTATCATAGCCGAGTACGGTAAATGTTTTTTCTTTGACGATTTCTCTTCGCTTCGTATCTACAGGATTGATCGAAAGTGCTACAACTTCGATCAATAAGTCGTGTTCGCCAGGTTTTGGTACCATAATATCTTCTTCAATCAATTGCGGATAAGGGGTCTCACAAGTAAAACCAAACCTTTTCATTGATGAGGGTCTATTTATCATTTTACTATTCCTTTCTACTGCAATAATATAGTCGGTCAAAAAAAAGCTGTTCCACTCCAACCTCCAGACATTTTTTCACAAGTCCTGCTTGTTTCTTATTTGTCTGAATGTTTGAAGGAACAACTTTTTCTCATACTTGAGTAGTCACTACTTATTGGAAATAACCATTGCCTTTCAAGGAATTACCTTGGTCATTGATCAGGCCTTCCAACGAACGATCTAATACTCCGTGAGTTTTCTTACTTGAACTTTTCTCTTGGTTCATTGTTACACCTTTTTTTCCATCATAGGGTGTATTTTCTGTTTCAAATAAAAGATATGCATTCTTTTCTTTTTTGATCGAAGCGAGCAATTCTTCTTCAGAGATTTTATTTTTTTTCGGATCAGGAATGATCGAAGCTGGTACGTACTTAGGTACAAAATAAGAACGTTCTCTTCCCGAACGATTGAATACACTTCGTGATTGGCTTGTTTTTTCCTGTGTTGGTCTTTGCTCTGAAGGACTGGCATGACGAGTATAGCCGAAATTCGTCTGACTGTTTCGTTTTGTTTGTGTTTTTTTACTCTGTCTATAGTCTGGCAAATTTTGTTTATGTTTTGCTAGATTTGCTTTTTGTGTCGAAGCATGCCGAACATTGACTGTCGAATGAGGATTTTTTTCATTTTTTGAATAATCTTCAAAATGAAATTCATTGATTTGTTCGAACAATGGTTTGTCGCTTGTATCGGTCATCAGATCATCTTGCCCGTCAAACAGCACACGTCTATTTTCATTTTTTAACTTTACCCCTATATGATCATCGTATGCAGGAAAGCGAAAATGTTTTCGTTTGATTTCTGTCATGTAAACCATCCTTTTTAAGTGGACTTTCTCTTATAATAGCACAAATCGTCTATTTTCTATAGCTAAGCGTTAGTCTTATTTAACTTTCTTGTCGTTTCACGAATGATCAATTCTGGGAAAAAGTGGCGATATCCTTGGCTTGCTCCTTTTTCAGTAATTTTCTTTAATAACATTTCGCCGCACACTTCCCCCATACGAATGATGTCTTGTTTAACGGTAGTCAGTTTTGGGGAACTGATTTGATCAAGAAATACGCCATCAAAACCAATGACGCCAAATTGATCGGGTAACTGCCCACCAACTTGTGTGATGCCACGAACAATACCAAGCGCTAAGCGATCAGAACTGCAAACAAAACACGTTTTATCTGAAAATTCATCCCAATGTTCTGTGATATATTTTTCTGGTGTGGTGGAATGATTATCAAAACGCAGCATTTTCGGAGTTAGCCCAGCCTCTTCCATCACTTTTAGATAGCCCGCTTCTCTAGATAGTTCAAAAGGTTCTGCTTCATCGATGCCGATATAAACAACCGTTTGATAACCAACTTCTAAGGCATATTGTGTCGCTTTGGCGGTTCCGTATTGATTATCGCTATCAACATAATCATAGCCCATACGATTTTCACCAAATAACACAACTGGCTTTTCTAGACGATTGATCCAATCAAAATCTCTTTGACGCACGCCAGTGATGATATAACCATCGCAGGACCCAACATCAAAAGCATCGTTGGTCACTAATTGCAAGGAATAGTGCTCTTTACCAATCCTTTTGGCAATCCCCATAAGTAAATTCATATAATAGGGTTCCGTGGTATCGATTTCCTCAAGAATAAACAACTTGATGATCTGTGAACGGTTTGAAACTAACGCTTTTGCTGCAATATTCGGACGATAATCCAATTCAGCCATGGCGGTAAAAACTAGTTCCTTTAGCTCATCAGTGACTTGTTCTGGATGATTGATCACCCGAGAAACCGTCATTTTTGAGACATTTGCTCGTTTCGCTACATCTGCCAATGTTGGCATAAGATCTCCCCTTCCATGCCTAATTACATAACTATAGTCATTATAGCAAAGATTCGTGCTAAAAAAGAGCAGCTCCCAAATTGTTCTAAAAAAAAATCTATCTCAGAGAAAATCATTTCCTCTTTTGATAGACGTTTTTCCTATTTAGATATACTGCTTACTATTGGGGCATTTCCATCATTTGACTCAAAAAATCCGCTGCTTCTTCCATCAATGGGACTTCTACCATATGACGTTTTTCCGAAGAAGCACGAAAGACGATTCCCTTACCATAAGATTTGTCTTTGTTTTTTTCGACAAATTTAGACACTTGTTGATAAGGAATCTTTTCATCTTTTTCTCCATGCCAGAAAAACAAGGGACGACCTGCTAATTTTTCTGGTTGTAAAGATAGATCGTAATGGTTGACCCATGAAATCAAGTCAAAATAATCATCTGGCACCTTATATTGAAATTCTTGCGCTCTGCGTGAGATTTCTTTGCCATATTCAAGTGGTGCCGGTGACCCCATCAAACAAATTCCGCCAGTGATTTCTGGGTGTTTGGCTAGCAATCCACAAGTAGTCATTCCACCCATTGACACACCACCCACAGCTAATTTATCTGAAAGAAGTTCACGTTTTTTTAGATGTTCGATCAATGTATCAAACTCGAATAGATTCCCGTAGATACTACTCCAAAAAGTAAAGGAAGGAATTTTTGAAACGGGTTGTTTACGCTCGCCATGATTCATCGCATCTGGAAGCAAAACTCGCATCCCTTTTTTAGCCAGTTTTCTACCTTGAGTCAATACAAGCTCCTTGCTTGTCTGCCAACCATGATAGTAGATCACTACTGGGATTTTCTCTGTCTTCAACTCTTTTTGGACAACTTCTAATACGGGTATGTTTTTGATGGTTCGTTTCAAAATAATTGGATTCACTGATTGATTCACCTGATTTTCATTAGATTGGTTGACCGTAAAGACAACCATAAACTTAGCATGACTTGTACAAGGCATAGTAGCCCAAATGCAATAGTATAAAAATCCATCCTTTTGACAAAGAATAACATGGCGAATATTCCTATGATTCCTAATCCTATGGATAAGGCTGGAGAAATCGACATGTTAAAGAAGCTAGCCACACTACCAAAAATATTACCAATAAACACCATTAGAAAAAGAAAAATACTTAATATTACCCCATCAGTTAGTGAGATTGGGAATAACAAGGAATTCGCTTCAATGGGTTGTTGGATCGCATGGGTCCCTAAATACATACTAAGAAAAATACTACATATATGACTGACTCCAATGACCCTGTTCATTCGCTTCATCGCGCTCACCTGACTCTCTTTATAATTCTATTATAATCATTTTATCATTTTTTTAAAGTAATAAACGTTTATTCTTTTCTTCAATCGCATTATTTCTGATATGATGAACATAGACGCTACTGAAAGGAGTTCTTATTATGTTCGATCCAAAAATGTTAGCGATGATCTTTTTCATCAATTTCGCTTACATCACATTAAATACCTTACGCTTTATGTTGACCATGAAAGGCTATCGCTACATCGCTCCATTAGTTAGTATGGTTGAGATCACTATTTATATCGTTGGTTTATCTCTGGTTTTAGACCGCTTAGATAATCCATTGAATTTGTTCGTTTACGCGTTAGGCTATGCTGTTGGGATCAGTGTTGGGATTGCCATTGAGGATAAATTAGCACTAGGATATATCATGGTAACGACGATCCTACCAGCAAATACTTCAGAGGATAAAAATTTGCCGATCATTCTTCGACAAAATGGGTTTGGAGTGACACAAACGTCAGCAACTGGTTTAGAAGGTGAACGGTTAGTCTTAGAGATTTTATCTCCACGTAAAAGTGAACGTGAGCTTTATCGCTTGATCAAAGAAGTCGAAGAACGTGCTTTTATTATCTCCTACGAACCAAAATATATTTCTGGCGGATTCTGGACAAAGAAAGTGCGCAAACGCCGAAGCAATGTGAAATGAATATACAAAAAATAAACGATGATCCGATGAATTTATTTCATCCGACCATCGTCTATTTATTTGTTTTATTAAAAACCATCGACAATTCCTCATCATTTTGTTATTATATTGTATATCATTAAATTTATGGGAGTACTTATGGAAATACAACAAAAAACAACGACCTATCTACATTGGGGATCTGTTTTTGCCGTTTTGAATGCTTTGCTTTTTTTCTTTTATGCTTATTTTAAGACTTCAAGCATCCCTTGCAACTCATTTGGCTGGTTATTGCTTGACCACTCCGAGCTAAACCAATCGACTGACAACCCAACATTCTTGATTCTTTCTACTTTCTGCGGCCTGATCTTCTCGTTATGTTTCGCCGCCTATTTTGCTAAAAAAAAGATGAATACATTTAATGAAGTAAACGTTATTTTCGTAATACTGAAATCACTGAACCTTTTAACAGCTATGCTCTATACGTTTAATCAAGATTCACTTTTTTTCTTCATTATTAACGGTTTAGTTGTGATTTTAACGATATTTACTTTCTTTATTTTTTCATTGATCACCAAGCAATTAAGAATGCCGATGGTCATACAAACCAGCACCTTTTTCTGTTTTTGCTATAGTCTCGTAGCACTATTCATCCTAGCCTTTGCGCCATCGATCAATTCTGCTAATATCCAAATCACTAGTAATATTCTAGATATCTTGTTTATTGGGAATTTGGCTTATATGATGTGGCATTTTCGTAAAACAGCATGATCCCAATGAGATCTGGACAGGAGTGTTTAGCCTCTTGAAATCAGGCAGCATCCACAAAAATTATTTTTCTAATTTTTGTGGATGCTGCCTGATTTTTCGAAGAGGTTACTTCTGTTCTCACTTTTTTTCGGTTTAGTCGGTGGGTTCCCCGACAATTGTTGAGGTCATATTTTCTTGATATAAGAATAAGATTTTAAATCCAATTGCCCCATGACTTCGACTAACGCTTGTTCTTTAATAAAGGCGGCTTGCATCGGCGTTTCCGTTGAAGGTTCATATTTTTGTAGCAATGCGTCTTTCCTATCCTCTGTTATAGGCAGGAGTAATCGATACTGCTCTTCCTGAGCAACAACCCTCGCTAATAATAAGGCATCTAGAAAAATCGACTCACGGCGTTTTTTGTATTTGTTTTCACAAATCCGTTCGATAATTATTTCTATTTGGTCAAAAAAATAGGTTTCATTCACATCGCCAAGCAACTGTCCTAGCGCCTGAAATTGCTCCGATAGCGGTGTTTGCTGTTTTTGAAGATGGAAGTACGTTGGTAAAGATACCACTTCTTCTCCTTGGGTGAGCGTCCTGAAGCGATAGTTCTCATTCCCTGCTTCCAACCGCACAATCGTAGGGACTGAAAAAGTAGTTGCATAAAAATAAGGAGACGTTGTTTCATGACAGAAATCCCAAATTTCTTCTGATAAGAAGAGATTTCTGCGGTGTTCCGGTTGTTTCATTAATTCATTGATTAATTCTTTAGTCAGTTGCTTGATCTCTGTTTGGAAATCTCCTTGGTCATAGACCGGAAAAGCACAGCGGTAACGGCGATTTTCTCGGATGATCAATCCACTATCGATCATTTGATCAAGAAAGTGTTCCATTTTCTTTTGAGGAAATGCTTTCTTTAGTTGGCGTAAAATCACCTCTTGTGAGCCTTGTTCGATCAAATAGTCGATCATTGGTTGGAAGAGCGGATGCTCAATTAGTTTTCGTTTGTTCTCTAAAGAATAAAAATATTGCATGTCTGTTTACCTGCTTTCTATGTGACACCTTGAATGAAAAAAGCGGGAGGTCCCAGTCAACTGGTTACACTCCCACTCCCTTCTTCCAATCTCATTGCCTAATTGAAAACTTCTGTTAATTGAGGTACCACTTGTTTTTTACGTGAAACGACCCCTTGTAAAAATGCGCGATTGTTTTCTAACTTCACGCCAAAAGCTTGTTCAACTTGTTCTTTTCTTTCGCCAGCAATCAATAATTCTGAGTTGCTGTTCAAGATGTCTGTTACAACAAGAACAAAAAGATCATAACCATTCGTCGCAATCTCTGTTTGCATGGCAGTTTCAAGTTCAGCTTGACGATCCATTACTTCATTTAGATCAACTGTATTGACTTGAGCGATACGAACACTTGCTTCACCCATAGGGAAACTTTTCGCATCTAGATCAAGTAATACTTCTGCTGGTTTATCACTTAGATTTGTACCTGCTTTCAACATGTCTAAACCATACGCTTCTAAGTCCACACCAGAGATTTCAACTAGCTCTTTTGCAGCCAATTGATCTGCTTCTGTTGAAGTTGGTGATTTGAACAACAATGTATCTGAAATGATTGCTGATAACATGATTCCAGCGATTTCTTTCGGAATCTCAATTTGATTTTCTTTAAATAATTTTAGAATGATCGTACTTGTACATCCCACTGGTTCAGCACGATAATACAATGGATTCGCTGTTTCAAAGTTGGCGATACGATGATGGTCAACTACTGCTAAAATCGTCGCTTCCGCAATATCTACCACGCTTTGTTGGAATTCATTATGATCGACAAGCATGACATCTGCTTGTTCCTCTTTGATCGATGTGATCACTCGAGGCGCCTCTAATTTGAAGTAATCTAGTGCAAATTGTGTTTCTTCACTTGGCGTGCCTAAAGCGACAGGCTCAGCGTTTACTCCTAATTGATTTTGCAAATATGAAAATGCAATCGCTGCTCCAATTGCATCTGTATCAGGATTTTGATGACCAAAAACTAAAACTTTTGACATTTGACTCGCTCCTTTTTGTTTTCTCCTATTCAATAATAGCAAAAAAACGGAAAGAAGCAATACTTATCTTCCTTCCGTTCGCGTCTATCTGGTTAAATACTTTGTATAATCTTCGATATGAAGAAGACGTTTTGCATTTTCTACTCGTTCTTTTGTCGGTGGTTCGATTCCTTCTAATGGATACGTCAAACCAAGCGTTTCCCATTTGTATTTACCCATTGTATGATAAGGAAGGATTTCCACACGATCGACATTTTCAAGAGTTTTGATGAATGCATCAAGGCGGATCAAATACTCATCATAGTCACTACGTTCTGGGACTAACACATGACGAATCCAGACAGGTTTCTTGATATCTGAAAGATACTGAGCCATTTCTAAGATATTTTCATTGCCCCAATGAGTTAATTTTTTATGTGCTTCGTTATCGATATGTTTGATATCGAATAACAGTAAGTCCGTATAGTTCATCAACTCTTCAAAACGAGAAAAGAAAGGCTCATCATGGCTAAATGGTTTTCCACATGTGTCGATTGTTGTATGAATGCCACGTTCTTTCGCCTTTTGGAATAATTCGATCAGGAAATCGATCTGCAATAAAGGTTCACCACCACTGATCGTGATCCCTCCTTGTTTACCCCAATAAGAACGGTAACGTTCTGCTTGGTCTAAAATTGCATCCGCGGTATATTCTTTTCCTCCACCAATATTCCAGGTGTCTGGGTTATGGCAAAATTCACAACGCATGCGACAACCTTGCATGAAGACGACAAAGCGAACGCCTGGTCCATCTACAGACCCAAATGTTTCAATCGAATGGACATAGCCTTTAGTTTGTTCTTCCATTTTAATCACTTCTTTTCTTTAGTTTCTTTCGTTATGAGCCACGGACAATGTTGCGACTTCTCAACACGCTGTGAAGAAAAGATCTATCTACTCGCCTCTAACACTAGATATATGCTTTTTTCATATAGTTGTAAAAAAGGAAGACAAAAGCTCATGCGGAACTTTTGCCTTTCCTTTTTACACTGCATTGATTGTCTTACATTCTGTCGTGTGACGTTCTCATTAATACGTCTAATTGTTGTTCTCTTGTCAAGTCACGGAATTTAACCGCATATCCAGAAACACGGATCGTTAAGTTTGGATATTTCATTGGGTTTTCCATTGCATCACGCAATAAGTCATTACTGAATACGTTGACGTTCAAGTGGTATGCTCCTCTTGAGAAATAACCGTCTAAGACGTTACGTAAGTTGTCGATTCTTGTTTCTTCATCTTTCCCTAAACCAGAAGGGTTGATTGTTTGTGTATTAGAGATACCATCACGAGCGTGTGCATAGTTGAATTTCGCAGTTGAGTTCAAGCTTGCAAGTAACCCATTTTGTTCTGCTTGATAACTTGGGTTTGCACCAGGTGCTAAAGGTTTACCAGCTTCACGTCCGTCAGGTGTATTCCCTGTATTTTTTCCGTAAACGACATTTGATGTGATCGTTAATAATGAAGTTGTCGGAGTTGAATTACGGTAAGTTTTATGACGTTTGATTTGACCCATGAAGTATTCTAAGATCCATTCAGCGATCTCATCGGCACGATCATCGTCATTACCATATTTAGGGAAGTCACCAGTTACTTCAAAGTCAACTGTGATCCCTTCTTCATTACGGATTGGTTTAACTTGTGCATATTTGATTGCAGACAAGCTATCTGCTGCGTGAGAGATACCTGCGATACCTGTCGCAAATGTACGTTTCAAGTCAGTATCCATGACTGCTAATTGTGCTGCTTCATAAGAATATTTGTCGTGCATATAGTGGATGATGTTTAGCGTATTGACATAAAGCTCAGCTAACCAGTCCATGATGTTCATGAAGTTGTGTTTTACTTCTTCAAAGTCTAATGTGTCGCTTGTGATCGGACGATACTCAGGACCTACTTGTGCGCCTGTCATTTCATCCACACCACCGTTGATCGCATATAACAAAGCTTTAGCTAAGTTTGCGCGAGCACCGAAGAATTGCATATCTTTACCAACAACAGTTCCAGATACACAACATGCGATCGCACAGTCGTCTGAACCCCATTGTTCACGAAGCAAGTTATCATTTTCAAATTGGATCGAAGAACTTTCGATCGCAATTTTACTTGCATACGTTCTGAAGCCTTCTGGTAAGTTTTCTGAGTATAAAACAGTCAAGTTTGGTTCTGGGGAAGGTCCCATATTTGTCAATGTGTGCAACATACGGAAATCATTTTTTGTGACTAATGAACGTCCGTCTAAGCCCATACCAGCGATTGATAAGGTTGCCCAGATCGGGAAGCCAGAGAACAATTGGTTGTATTCAGGCGTACGTGCAAATTTCACCATACGTAATTTCATTACTAAATGATCGATCAATTCTTGTGCTTCTTTTTCAGTGATCACACCGTTGTCTAAATCACGTTGGATATAAATGTCTAAGAATGCAGAGATACGTCCGATCGACATAGCTGCACCATTTTGAGATTTGATTGCTGCTAGATAACCAAAGTATAACCATTGAACGGCTTCTTTTGCGTTGGCAGCTGGTTTTGAAATGTCATACCCATATTTTGCAGCCATTTCTTTCATTTGAGCTAATGCACGATATTGTTCTGAGATTTCTTCACGAAGACGGATGACCTCTTCACTCATCGTATGGTAGCCTGTATTGTCATGGTCTTTTTTCTTTTGAGCCATCAAATAGTCGATTCCGTACAATGCGATACGACGGTAGTCACCGATGATGCGGCCACGTCCGTAAGCGTCAGGAAGTCCAGTGATGATCTTGTTTTTACGTGCAGCACGCATTTCTGCTGTATAAGCATCGAATACACCTTGGTTATGTGTTTTTCTCCAGTCTGTGAAAATGTGTGTTAACTCTTCTTTTGGCTCATAGCCGTTACTTGTTAACGCATGATTCGCCATGTTGATGCCACCAAATGGCATGAATGCTTGTTTCAAAGGAGTTTCAGTTTGTAGACCGACGATTTGTTCTAAATCTTTGTCTAGGTATCCTGCTTCGTGAGAAGTGATTGTTGATACGACATCTGTATCCATGTCATATACACCATTACGTTCAAATTGGATATCGTTTAATTTTTGCAATTTTTCCCACAAATTTTCTGTTGCTTCAGTGGGTTTTTCTAAAAAGCTGTCATCACCGCGGTATTCTGTATAGTTGTTTTGGATAAAGTCACGTGTATCCACGCCTTCTTTCCACTTAGTTCCTTTAAATCCATTCCATTGTTCCATCGTATGGACCTCCCGTTTCTGTTTTATGTAACAGTTTTTACGTGATAAGTATAACACATGTCACCTCCAATGCAAGGGTTTTCTTGTTTTTTTGTTAACAAATAAAGCGAATATAAAATAATAGTCGTTATTAAAGTTGTTATATAGGCATTTATCTATTGTGAATCTATTCATATTTTGTTTGTGCAAGTCTTAATTTTATGTTAATAAATAAAAATAGCTGGCAACTGTAATAATACAGTTGCCAGCTATTTCATAAAAAACTATAACAGTTATTCCTTGATATCCATCGTTGGAGAATCAATCACCATTTGGACTTCTCCGCCTTTTTTCTCATCTAATACAAATGAACCGTTGGACGTACGATCACCGATTGGATAATCCGTCGGATCGATTGGTAATTCTTGTCCTTTTTGATTGATCAACGTCATCGTTTTGGCGTGGCCCTCTGACATATAGATCACCCGATGTGGTTGTTTCTTCAATTCTCGCAATACAGTCACACCTCGTTTGGCACGTGAAGTCTGGCTGATTTCTTGTGCAAGCATTCGTTTTACTGCCCCACGCTGACTAACGATAACGACAGGCGTATCCCCTTCTGCCAAGACAAGTAAACCATTAACGACATAATCTTCTTCTTTCAAGTTGATCGATTTGACACCTGCAGCCTTCGTTCCAACGACTGGCACTTCAGTCAACGGATAGCGTAGGCCCATTCCTTGATGCGTAACAAGGAAAACATCACGATCTGTTTGTTCTTTTTCAAGATAGACAGCCACTAATTCATCTTCACTGGCTTTTAGCTTCATGCCACTCAATGGACGACTCTTATACGTACGCCATGGTTCAAAATCTGTCATCCGTGTCTGTTTGATCAAGCCGTTTTTACTGATAAATACAAATGTTTTTTCGGAATCGATCTTCTGATAGGGGAATACCGCTAAAATCGATTCATCAACAGCTAGATTCACTATCGTTTGTGAGATATGCTCACCGGCATCTTTCCATTTCAAATCTGGTAGTTCGTGGACTGGGCGATAGATCACATTGGCTTTATTGGTGACCAGTAACAAATGATCTAACGTATTCAGTTCCCCAGCGTATAGAAGATAATCTCCTTCACGCATACCGATTTCTTCTGGTTTTGATGCACTATAGGAACGAAGGCTTGTTCGTTTCACATAGCCTTCACGTGTGACACTGACAATGACATCCTCTTGCGCAACCAATACTTGTGTATCGATTTTGATTTCTTCGATTTCATCTTCGATCATCGTCAAGCGAGAAGAAGCATATTTCTTCTTGACTTCACGTAGTTCTTTTTTCATGACAGAAAATAATTCTTTATCGTTTGAAAGGATTTTATTTAATTCAGTGATCAGAGCAATCAATTCTTGCGATTCACGGCGTAGTTCGGTAATGTCTGTATTCGTCAAACGATAAAGCTGTAACGTCACGATGGCTTCAGCTTGTTCTTCTGTAAATTGGAACATTTGGACTAAATTGTGCTTCGCATCTTTTTTATCTTTACTCTCACGGATCGTTGCAATGACTTCATCTAAAATCGATAGAGCTTTCATCAGCCCTTCAACGATATGTTGTCTTCTTTGCGCTTTCTCCAAGTCAAACTGACTACGTTTGGTGATCACTTGTTTGCGGTGCTCGATGTAACTACTTAAAATATCCTTCAACCCTACTTGATGAGGGGTCATATGATCGATTGCCACCATATTGAAGTTGTAGTTGATCTGTAATTCGGTATTCTTGAATAAATAATTCAAGATTCCTTGAGCGTTAGCGTCTTTTTTCAATTCCACAACGATCTGTAGACCCGTACGATCACTTTCGTCACGAACTTCTGCGATCCCATCGATTTTCTTGTTCAAGCGTATCTCATCCATTTTTTTGACAAGAGTCGCTTTGTTCACTTCGTAAGGAATCTCAGTGATCACGATTTGTTGCTTGTTTCCTTTGATGGATTCAATCGCCGTTTTCGAGCGTAAGATCACTTTTCCACGACCAGTTTCATAAGCTTTCTTGATTTCATCTTTTCCTTGTAAAATGCCCCCAGTTGGAAAGTCAGGACCTGGAATGAATTCCATCAATTTGTCTAAGCTGGCTTGTGGATGGTCGATCATATAGACCGTTCCATCGATGACTTCTGCGAGATTATGCGTTGGTATCTCAGTAGCATAGCCCGCAGAGATACCGGTTGATCCATTGACTAATAGATTGGGGTATCTCGCTGGTAATACAGTCGGCTCTTTTTCAGTGTCATCAAAGTTCCACACAAGGTCGACCGTATTTTTTTCGATATCAGCAAGCATCTCGCCGCTCAATTTCGATAAGCGTGCTTCTGTATAACGCATTGCCGCTGGTGGGTCTCCGTCCATACTTCCGTTGTTTCCGTGCATTTCTACGAGTACTTCTCGTAGTTTCCAATCCTGGCTCATACGAACCATTGCATCATAGATACTGCTGTCACCGTGGGGATGATAATTACCCATGATATTCCCGACAGATTTTGCTGATTTACGGAATCCTTTATCAAACGTATTGCCGTCTTTATTCATCGCAAATAAAATACGACGTTGAACGGGTTTCAGACCATCACGGATATCCGGCAAAGCACGTTCTTGAATAATATATTTCGAGTAACGTCCGAAGCGGTCACCCATCACTTCTTCTAACGTTAATTCTTGGATTTCTTGACGTTCTTCCATTAGGTGACCTCCTATTCTACCTCTACTGATTGTTCATTTTTGTTTTCTTCTGCGCGTTCTTCTTCTAATAGGTCATTAGAAACAGACGCGGAAGTCTCAGTTTCTTCTTTTTTGTCTAGAATACTACGTTCTTCTTCTAAGCTGAATTGGACATGATTTTCAATCCATTTACGACGTGGTTCGACTTTATCCCCCATCAAGGTGGTTACGCGTCGCTCTGCTTGCGCAGCATCATCGATCCTCACCCGGATCAAGGTCCGAGAGGTTGGGTCCATCGTTGTTTCCCATAACTGCTCCGCATTCATCTCCCCAAGACCTTTGTACCGTTGCAACATATAGCCTTTACCGACAGTCTTAATGACTGCAGCTAATTCGTCATCGGTCCAAGCGTACTCGACTACTTGTTTTTTTCCTTGGCCTTTGGACACTTTATATAGAGGCGGTAAAGCAATGTAAACTTTTCCTGCTTCGATCAATGGTTTCATGTAGCGATAGAAAAATGTCAACAATAAGACTTGGATATGAGCACCATCGGTATCCGCATCGGTCATGATGATGATCTTGTCATAGTTACAATCTTCCAGTGAAAATTCAGGGCCAACGCCGGCACCGATCGTATAGATCATCGTATTGATTTCTTCATTTTTTAAGATATCTTGCATTTTTGCTTTTTCGGTATTGATGACTTTTCCTCGAAGTGGCAATATCGCTTGGAATTTCCGATCTCTCCCTTGTTTAGCTGATCCACCGGCTGAATCTCCTTCGACAAGATACAATTCATTTTTCTTAGGGTTTCTCGATTGTGCAGGTGTCAATTTTCCAGAAAGTAATGATTCGCCCTTTTTACGTTTTTTCCCGTTACGGCTTTCTTCTCTGGCTTTACGAGCGGCTTCCCGTGCTTCTCTCGCTTTGATTGCTTTACGAATCAGCATTTGGCTCATCTCACTGTTTTCTTGCAAGTAGAAGCCCATTTGTTCGCTCATGACATTATCAACGACGGAACGAGCAATCGGTGTACCCAGTTTTTCTTTTGTCTGTCCTTCAAATTGTAGCAAATGTTCAGGTACCCGGATCGACAAGACTGTCGCAAGTCCTTCACGGAAGTCACTACCTTCTAGGTTCTTGTCTCGTTCTTTCAACAAGCCTACTTTACGAGCATATTCATTATAGGCTTTGGTCATTGCTGTTTTCATGCCGACTTCATGCGTCCCACCATCTTTTGTTCGCACGTTGTTAACAAACGATAGGACATTTTCAGAATAGCCATCGTTATACTGATAGGCAACTTCTACTTCGATTCCTTCTTTTTCACCAGAGAAATAGACTACTGGCGTCAACGTATCTTTTTCTTCATTTAAATACGCAACGAATTCTTTGATTCCTTCTTCGTAATGAAAGACTTCTTGAACTGTTTCGTCACCTCTTAGATCTGTCAAAGTGATTTTCACACCTTTTAACAGAAATGCAGACTCTCTTAAACGTTCAGATAACGTATCATAGGAAAATTTCGTGGTTGAGAAAATACTATCATCTGGTAAGAAATGAACAGACGTCCCATTGGCTTTCTTCGTTTTGCCAATTTTTTTCAACGTTCCGTCTGGTTTTCCACCTTGTTTGAATGTTTGTTGGTATTCGATACCATCTCGGACGATCGTCACTGTCAGCCATTTAGATAAAGCATTGACGACACTGGCACCTACACCATGAAGTCCACCAGAAGTTTTATATCCTCCTTGACCAAATTTACCACCGGCATGTAGCACAGTGAAAATAACTTCGACCGTTGGAATCCCTGAAGCATGCATACCTACAGGCATACCACGTCCACTATCCGTAACAGTCACACTGTTATCCTCGTGGATCGTCACAGCGATTTCATTTCCGTAGCCTGATAAAGCTTCATCTACGGCATTATCAACGATTTCATAGACTAAATGATGCAAGCCTCGGCTATCAGTCGACCCGATATACATCCCTGGTCGTTTTCTTACTGCTTCTAATCCTTCAAGAACTTGGATCGAGGCATCATTGTATTCATTTTTAATTTTTTTTGCCAAGGCAAACGCTCCTTCAATAATACTTGCGATATAACCGCACCACGCTTATCATACTAGAAAAGTCCTCAAAAAAAAAGAGGGAAGGTCAGAATTACAAGAAACAACCAACTCTCCCCCTTTTTTCATTCTTCTCTCTCTGCATGCCCATGGTAACGATCAATTACTCTTTTTTTGATAACAGGTCAAAACATTTTTTCATCACCCAGCTAACCTATTTACCAGTAAAAGTGGCACTGAGTATCAGGATATGTGCTTCTGTTACTCCTGTTGTTTATTGTTCCATTTTTGCTAATTCGATCTTGATGCAGCGATCCATGACGATATCATTTCTTCCAGCTGCTTGGAGCATTTCAGTAGCCTCTTCATTTTCAATGCCTAACTGTGCCCAGAAGACTTTCGCATCTGTTTTCAGGAAATCTACTGCTACTTCTGGTAAAAACTCACTACGGCGGAAAATATCCACGATATCGATAGGTTCATTGATATCTGTCAACTGTGCGACAACGGTTTCGCCCAATACTTCTTCCCCTGCTAATACCGGATTGACTGGAATGATACGATAGCCATGTTCTTGTAGTAATTGTGCGATCTGATAACTTGTCCGTTCGGGTTTATTACTTAAACCAACGACCGCGATCGTTTTTGCTTCTTGAAGATAGCGAAAGATATTCGCTTGTTCTGGATTTTTAAATGACATGTGGATGACTCCTTTCGATCGTTCGATTTTTTCGATTGTTTGAAGCATTCTTTCATGCTAAAATATACATTAGTTTCAACTTGAAAGAGGTTAAAAAATGAAAATAATCTTATTGTTTATTGTAGCATATCTTTTGGGTTCCATTCCATCTGGAGTATGGGTTGGTAAAATCTTTTTTAAAAAAGACATCCGCGAACACGGTAGTGGAAATATGGGAACGACCAATACATTTCGTGTTTTAGGTAAAACCGCTGGAACAGTGGTATTATTCATGGACATCTTAAAGGGAACATTAGCTACTGCCTTACCCGTCATTTTCCATGTCTCTTCTGTCAATCCGCTATGGTTTGGTGTCTGTGCGATCTTAGGACATACATTTCCGATCTTTGCTAAGTTCAAAGGTGGCAAAGCAGTGGCGACAAGTGCCGGTATGTTATTAGGCTTCAATCCACTGTTCTTTCTTTATTCATCAGCAATTTTCGTGATCAGTTTATACTGCACGAGCATGGTAAGCTTAACGAGCATGATCAGTGCGGTCTTGATCACTTTATCCACCATCTTCTTACCATACATTGCACCAGCGATCTTACCAGAACCAAATTTACTTTTGACGTTGATTGCTTGTGGTGTCTCCGCTTTTATTTTTTACCGTCATAAAGACAATATTAAGCGCATCAAAAATAAAACAGAAAGCCGAATCCCATTCGGTTTGAATAGTAGCAAAAAGAAATAATCTCAGATTGTAGACAAAGTACTTATTTATAGTGCTTTGTCTTTTTTTATACGTTAAAATAAAACTATGAATTGGAGGTGTAACCCGATGCTCTCAAAACAAGATATGAGTAAGCGTGCACAGATGGGCTTTTTTGCTCTTGAAGACTTAGTTCCCCAAGACCATTTATTACGACAAATGGATCAGTTTATTGATTTTTCTTTTATTTACGATTTGGTAAAAGATAAATATGATGAAACCCAAGGACGGCCAAGCTTAGATCCCGTTCTTCTAATTAAATTACCGATGATTCAATATTTTTTTGGTATTAAAAGCATGAGACAAACCATCAAAGAAATTGAAGTGAACAACGCTTATCGATGGTTTTTGGGGTTAGGTTTAGAAGATGCAGTTCCTCATTTTTCTACATTTGGTAAAAACTATACGAGACGGTTCAAAGGAACCACTACATTTGAACAAATCTTTTATGAGATTTTAGCACAATGTATGATGGAAGGAATCGTTGATACCTCTGAAGTTTTTATTGATGGGACGCATATTAAAGCACATGCGAATCGAAACAAGAAAGAATCCGTCGAAGTGATGGATCAAGCCTTCTTTTATACGGAAAAATTGACAAAAGAAATTGAAAAAGATCGAGAAAAACGCCTAAAAAAGCCCTTAAAAGAAACCAACGCAGAAACTAAAATAGCTATGAAAAAAACAAGTACGACTGATCCCGAAAGTGGTTGGTTTCATAAAGGTGAGCATAAAGAAGTTTTTGCTTATAGCGCACAAGTAGCATGTGATAAAAACGGCTGGATACTAGGCTATACGACCCACCCAGGAAACTTACATGATAGTCGTACGTTTATTACTTTATTTAAAAAGCTCAAAGGAGCTTTTACTCTAGATAAATTGATTATGGATGCTGGGTATAAAACGCCAGCAATCGCTCAATTACTTCTCGAAGAGAAGCTGACGCCTGTTTTCCCTTATAAGCGACCCATGACGAAAGCGGGTTATTTCAAGAAGAACGACTATGCCTACGATGAATATTATGATTGTTATATCTGTCCTAATGATAAGATCCTCACTTATTCGACAACGAATCGAAAAGGATATTTAGAATACAAAAGTAATCCAGAAGAATGTAAAAATTGTCCTGTTCTATCTACTTGTACAAATTCAAAAAATCATACAAAAGTAATCACCAGACATATTTGGGCGAAAGCAATCGAACGATGTGAGGAAATACGTCACCAAAGAAATTTTAAAGACCTATACAGAAAAAGAAAAGAAACAATTGAACGAATTTTTGGTACAGCAAAAGAATTTCACGGATTACGTTATACGAATCAAATAGGAATTGAAAAAATGCACATGAAAATTGGGCTTACTTTTGCCTGCCTAAATATGAAAAAATTAGTAAAAATCAAAAAAGGCAGAGCAAGAAAGGAGTGTTTTTCTTTAGAAAAACAAAGCTATTTCTCTTTAATTATTGAAAACATACATATAAAAAAGACAAACCCCATTTTTACATAAGGTTTGTCTACAATCTGATAATCTTTTTGATGAATGATAAAAAACAATGCCTTCTAAACAAATGACTGATCGATTGCTCAACAATTCGTTCATTTGTTCAGAAGGCATGTTTGTTTCATCGAACTAGATCAAGAAAACACATGTAATCGACTTGTGTTTACTTGACAGTGATCGAATATTTCGTCTTGAATAATTCGTGAGCGCCTAATTGATTGATTCCTGCCTTTTCGTTCAACTGCCCATTACTATAAACAGTATCTGCGATTCCAAACCACGGCTCAATACAAACAAATGGTGCTTCTTTAGGATATGGCGACCATATCCCAACGTAAGGCATATCTTTGTAACTGAGGGTGACACTGTGACTAGACTTTTCACTACGGATACTGTAAGCATTCAAACCTCTTGTTTCAAATACTAACGCATCTTGGTCAAACAGCTCCCGAAATAACGCAAGGTTGGTATTCGTTTGTCCAATCGTTTTTTGTTCCATGTCGATGAACGGTCCAGCTAATGGTAAACGCAAACGTGATTTTCTAGGAGAGAAAGCCAAATAAAAGTCTTCAAAAGTTAAACCTTCTTCTAATGGCACATTGAATGCTGGATGACCGCCAATCGAGAAATACATCTCTTCTTCCCCAATATTTTCAACTTGATAATGAACAGTGATCCCGTCTCCCCCTAATTCATAAACAAGTACCAATTCAAAATCAAACGGATAATTCTCTTTTGTTTCAGGGGTACTTTTTAGGACAAACTTCGCACGTTCTTGTTCGTGCTCCACCACTTCAAAATCCATATCACGAGCAAAACCATGTTGACCCATTGAATACGTTTTTCCTTGGTACACATATTGATCGTTTTTCAAACGTCCAACAATAGGGAAAAGAACGGGGGCATGTCTTCCCCAATACTTAGGATCGCCTTGCCAAATATATTCTAGATCATGTTCTTTTGATTTCAAACTGATCAATTCTGCTCCATGTTCGGAAATTTCAGCAATCAGCTGATCATTTTGAATAATAACAGTCATCGTCATCCTCCATCTTTTCTCAGACATTCACTTCTTCGAGTAGCAAGCCTCTGAAAAATCTTCCTTTTAATAACTATGCTTCGTCAGCTCATCTTTAAAACGAGCATTCAATACTTTTAAATACGTGCCTTTCATTCCCAGAGAGCGGGATTCAATGATTCCAGCTGATTCAAGTTTACGTAAGGCATTTACGATGACCGAACGAGTAATACCGATCTTGTCCGCAATATTTGAGGCAGTCAATCGGCCTTCATTACCTTCTAAAGCATCAAAAATGGCTTGAACTGCTTTTAATTCACTGTATGATAACGTATTGATCGCCATTTGGACAGCGGTCGTACTACGAACGTCCGCTTCGATATCTCGTGATTTTTGATAAAGGATCTGCATCCCTACTACTGTTGCGCCGTATTCTGCTAAAACAAGGTCTTCATCGTTAAAGGCTTGTTCCATTCTTGCTAAAATGATCGTCCCTAAGCGTTCACCTGCGCCAAAGATCGGCACAACTGTCGTCAATCCAAAAGGATATTTTTCACGACTTTCAAATGGAAATGCCGTCATATCGCTTGTGATTGGGATATTGGATTCTGTTTTCGTGATCATATCGACTGTTTCTGTGTAGGCATCAGGAAATTGTTTTTGCACAAACATTGTTTTCACACGATCATTGTTCACATCGTGCCGTTCATTATAACCAAGTAAAACCCCTTCACTGCCAATGATATACGTATTGCTGTCTAAAACAGCACCTAAAGTGACCGCCATTTTATCGTAAGGTAAATCCGCCTGCATATCAAACGTATTTTTTTGTTGCAATAATTTGTTTATCTTTCGAGTGTTCGTCAACAAATCCGTCATTTTTTTCCTCCGATTTTATAATATATAGCGACTTAGATCTTCATTTGCCGCAATTGATCCTAATTTATCATTGACATAGGCTTCTGTAATGGTAATTTCTCCCATTTGCATTTCTGGCGCTTCGAATAGCAAGTCTTCCAACAATTTCTCTAATATTGTGTGTAATCGTCTTGCCCCGATATTATCGGTATCACGATTCACATCATAAGCAATTTGTGCAATACGTTCGATTGCTTCTTTAGTAAACGTGACAGTCACATTTTCAGTACCAATCAATGCAATATATTGTTTGACTAACGCATTGTTTGGTTCAGTCAAGATCTTAACAAAGTCTTCAGCAGTTAGGTCATCTAACTCAACACGGATTGGGAAACGTCCTTGTAATTCAGGAATCAAATCGCTTGGTTTTGATAAGTGGAACGCTCCTGAAGCGATAAATAAAATGTGGTCTGTTTGTAAGGTACCGTATTTTGTATTGACTTGTGAACCTTCAACGATCGGCAAGATATCTCTTTGGACACCTTCTCTTGATACTTCCCCAGATTGTTGCGATTTAGAAGTGATTTTATCGATTTCATCAATAAAAATGATGCCGCTTGATTCGGCTAATTTGATTGCCTCACTGTGGATATCCGCATCATTGACTAATTTTGCCGATTCTTCTTTGATCAATAATTCTAACGCTTCTTTGACTGTCACTGTTCGTTCGATTTTTTTCTTTGGCGTCAACGCACCAAGTGTTTCGTTCAAATCGATCCCCATTTGTTCCAGTCCATTGTTCATCATCGGTGCTGGTTTCTTTTGATCTTGAACTTCGATCGTCACTTCTCGATTGTCAAGCAAGCCTTTTTGCAATTGCTCTAACACCGTGCGACGATTCACTCGAATCTCTTCCGTTACTTCTTCTTGTGTTTCTGCTGGTTGTTGCGAAGCATTGAACATATTCATCATTTGCTCAAACTGGTTGTTTGATTGTTTTTGTTCTTTTTTGATACCTGGTACAAGGATCTTCACTAATTGTTTTTCCGCATTTTTCTTGGCTTGTGGGCGAACACGAAGATACTGATCTTTTTCAACGATCTGGATTGCATTTTCGACAAGATCACGAACCATCGATTCCACGTCACGTCCCACGTAACCAACTTCAGTAAACTTCGTTGCTTCAACCTTAACAAAAGGTGCGTTGACGATTTTTGCCAAACGACGAGCGATCTCTGTTTTACCGACCCCAGTTGGCCCGATCATCAACATATTTTTAGGTGTGATATCTTGTTGCATCTTTTCATCTAATTGAAGACGTCGATAACGATTTCTAAGGGCAACTGCCACTGATTTTTTTGCTGCTTGTTGGCCAATGATATATTGATCTAATTCACTGACGATTTGTTTTGGTGTTTGTTTTAATTCATACATGTCATTCACCTCTATAATTCTTCTACAATAATGTTGTGATTTGTAAAGACGCAGATGTCTGCTGCAATATTCAACGCATTTTCAGCAATCTCTTTTGCACTCATCTCATTTTGTGCATAGTTTTTCATTGCTCGTGCGGCAGCTAACGCAAAGTTTCCACCAGAACCAATGGCTAAGATCCCATCATCCGGTGTAATCACTTCACCTGTACCAGAAACGAGTAACATTTCTTTGTCATTCATCACGATCAACATCGCTTCTAGCTTTTGCATCGACTGTTGTGTACGCCATTCTTGGGCTAATTCAACGGCTGCTCGTTGGAGATTTCCGTTGTATTCATTTAGCTTACCTTCAAATTTTTCTTCTAAAGTAAAAGCGTCAGCAACGCTCCCTGCAAAGCCAACGACTACTTCATCGTTGTAAATGCGACGTACTTTTCTCGCACTGCCCTTCATCACGACAGATTCGCCCATCGTTACTTGGCCATCACCTGCCATCGCAAATTTCCCGTTTTTTTCAACTGCACAAATGGTTGTTGAATGAAACTGTGATTCTACCATAGATATTTCCTCCTAATAATGTGATCACGCTCGTGGATGGAAAGAGCGATAATTTTTTTGTAAGCTTTCTTTTGTGACATGCGCATAGATTTGAGTCGTTGATAAATTTGCATGACCTAAAAGTTCTTGCACTGTACGCATATCGGCACCATTATTCAATAAGTGCGTCGCAAAAGTATGACGTAACATGTGAGGATGGATATCACTATCCAAACTACTCTTTTTTATGATTTGATTTAATACATATTCGATTCCAGTAGGTGTGATCGGTTCTCCATGATGATTCACGAAGACATAGTCATGTGACTTATGGTATTTCGTCATTAAGACGCTGCGCCCTTTGGCAAAATACTCTTGCAAAGCATCTTGCGCAAATGAACCCAACGGCGCATAGCGTTCTTTGTTTCCTTTTCCATGGATCAACATCACCTCTGAGCCTAAATCGATGGCAGACATCGTCAATTGGCTACATTCACTCAAACGGATACCTGATCCATAAAGTACTTCTAATAATGCCCGATCTCTTAGTGCTAAAGGACTATCCCCTGTCACACTTTCGAATAAGCTTTGCATCTCATTCTCATAAAAAAAACGAGGAAGTTTAACATTTTTTTTCTTCAAATGAACATACGAAAATGGATTTTCAGCGATTTTTTCTTCACGAAGAAGGTATTGATAAAATGAGCGTAAACTCGCAATTTTCCGACTCACCGAATTTCGACTGTATGACTTATCAGATAGATAGCTTAGATAAACTCGTACATCCAAATAGCTGACTTTCAGTAGATCAGATTCCCCCGATTCCGCCAAGAATCGTTGAAAATCATTGATATCTTCTTCGTAGGCAGATTTGGTTTTTTCTGAATACCCGCGCTCTATGATTAAATAACGCAAAAAATCTTCTTGTAAAGTTGGCTTCATTCTTTTTACACCTACCTTTAGATCCCAAAATAAATTTAGCATAGCCCCAGAGAAAAAACAAACAAATTGTCAGAATTTAACTAATATTTCTAAGTTTGTTCACAATTCAATTCGTTTGCTTGACAATTAAGGGATAAGCTGACCAGAACCAACGTTAAAAAAACCATAGTTATTATATAAATTGGCGTGAGTTCAGTCAATAACCGAGAAATAAGCCGAAGTACTCAAAAATGGCAATCACCATCCTGAGACACTTCGACTTATTACATAACATCCATTTAACGAGAAGCAAATTCTTTATTCAAGACTTCTTGCTTCACTTTTTCATTGGCTGCTAAGGCACGTTGTGCAATTGCTTCATAACGAGATTTTTTATCACGGATTCGTTCAGGTAATTCTGGGAATAATCCGTAGTTTGCATTCATTGGTTGGAAATGTTTGCCTTCCGCATGTGTGATGTAGTAAGCCATACTTCCCATTGCTGTTTCTTGTGGCAACGTCACAGGTTCCAATTCTTTCGCTAAGCGAGCAGCGTTGATCCCTGCAAGCAAGCCACTTGCCGCGCTTTCAACATAGCCCTCTACACCCGTCATTTGTCCTGCAAAAAATAGATCTTCGCGTTTGGTCGATTGATAAGTCGGCTTCAAGAGTTCTGGTGAATTCATGAAACTGTTGCGATGCATCACACCATAGCGGACAAATTCTGCATTTTCTAATCCTGGGATCATGCGGAACACGCGCTTTTGTTCGCCCCATTTTAAATGCGTCTGGAAACCAACGATATTATAAAGAGAAGCGGCTGCATTATCTTGTCTTAATTGGATGACTGCATAAGGTCTTTTTCCAGTTTTAGGGTCTTCTAGGCCGACTGGTTTCATTGGCCCAAATAGCATTGTCTTAAAGCCACGTTGCGCCATTACTTCGATTGGCATACAACCTTCAAAATATTTTTCTTTTTCAAAAGATTTTAATTCAGCGACTTCCGCATTGACTAAGGCTTCATGGAAAGCTTTAAATTCTTCTTCGGTCATCGGACAGTTTAAGTAAGCTGCCTCGCCTTTGTCATAACGTGATTTTAAATACACCTTGTCCATATCGATCGTTGATTTGTCGACGATCGGTGCCGCAGCATCGTAGAAATAGAAACCGTCTGAGCCATTGAATGCTTTGATGCTTTCTGCTAAAGGATGAGAAGTCAGAGGTCCTGTAGCTATCACCGTGATTCCTTCTGGTATTTCAGTGATTTCTTCATTCACCACTGTAACTAAAGGATGCTCTTTGACCTTACGAGTGATGGTTTCAGAAAATGAATCGCGGTCAACTGCTAAGGCACCGCCTGCAGGTACAGCTGTTTCATCTGCTGAATGGATGATCACTGAATCTAAGCGACGCATTTCTTCTTTCAATAATCCAACTGCGTTCGCCAGACTATTCCCTCTTAGAGAATTGGAACAGACTAATTCAGCGAAATTATCTGTATGATGCGCTTCTGTCTTCTTAACTGGTCTCATTTCATATAACTTTACAGGTACACCCGCTTGAGCGATTTGCCATGCTGCTTCGCTTCCAGCTAGACCTGCACCTACTACATTGACGATTTTCAACTAAAAACCTCTTCTCATTTCTTTATTTTTGAACATCTTCTTCGTAATCGCCATTCGTACAAACCACTTGTTTGCCGCCTTTGACTTTTTTCTCGACCAGGTAATGGTCACATTTCGGGCAATTTCTGCCGATTGGTTTTTCCCAAGAGGTGAATTCACATTCAGGGAAACGAGAGCAGCCATAGAATAGACGATTTTTCTTAGATTTACGTTCGATGACTTGTCCTTCATGACACACGGGACAAGTGACGCCGATTTCCTTGACGATTGGTTTGGTGTTTCGGCAATCTGGAAAATTACTACATGCATAGAATTTACCATACTTCCCTAATTTTATCACCATCGGATGCCCACACAAATCACAATCAAAACCAGCTGGTTCATCTTTGATCTGGATTTTCTCGATTTTTTCTTCGGCATTCGATAATTCTTTTTCAAATGGTTTATAAAAACGATCGACGACTTCGATCCATTCTTCTTTCCCTTCTTCGACTTTGTCTAAGTCATCTTCCATTTCAGCTGTAAAATGGATATCTACGATTTGTGGGAAAAACTCACAGATCAACGAATTGACGATCTCACCTAATTCGGTTGGTTCAAAACGTTTTTGTGTCAACTTCACATAATATCGTCGTTGGATCGTATCTAACGTTGGCGCATAAGTCGAGGGACGACCTACCCCATTTTCTTCCAATGCACGGATCAACGTCGCTTCACTATAACGTGCAGGCGGTTGTGTGAAATGTTGTTTCGGTTCGATATCGACAGATTGCACCGTATCGCCTTCTGCTAACTCTGGCAAAATGTTTTCTTTGTCTTCTTTCCCATCGTCCCGGCCTTCAACATACACTTGCATGAACCCTTTGAATTTGATTTTTGAGCCATTCGCAATGAATCTTACATCATTTTGTTCCAACGTGACTTTCATCGTATCCAATACAGCTGGTGTCATTTGACTTGCAACAAATCGTGACCAAATCAACGTATATAATTTCAATTGGTCTTTATCCAAGTATTGTTTCAACTCATCTGGTGTACGTAATGCACTGGTTGGACGTACCGCTTCATGGGCATCTTGTGCCCCTTTAGAGTTCGTTGCTTTACGTTCCGAATGACTGGAGAATTCTTTTCCGTATGTTTCTTCGATGAACATTGCGACTTCGGCTTTAGCAGTATCGGCGATCCGTGTAGAATCGGTACGCATATACGTGATCAATCCGATCGTGCCTTGTTTGCCAAGTGAGATTCCTTCATACAACTGTTGCGCCACCATCATGGTTTTACGTGTTCTGAAATTCAATTTACGAGCGGCTTCTTGTTGCAAACTACTTGTCGTGAATGGGTTCGCAGGATTTCGCTTGCGTTCTTTCTTTTCGACTTTTGTCACGGCAAACTCTTTACCAGTGATCCGGTCAGTCACTTCTTTGACAGTTTCGGCATCAGACAATTTTTTCTTTTTGCCATCGACTCCCCAAAAATTTGCTTTGAACTTCTTACGTTCTTTCTTAAAGTTTCCGTCAATACTCCAATACTCTTCCGGAGTAAAATCACGGATCTCTTTTTCGCGTTCAATGATGATTTTCAATGCGATCGATTGGACTCGACCAGCACTCAAGCCTTTTTTTACTTTACGCCATAAGATCGGACTAATCGAATAACCAACGATACGGTCAAGCGTTCGACGTGCTTGTTGCGCATCGACAAGATCCACATCGATCGTACGTGGCTCTTTAAATGCTGCCTTGACTGCATCCTTGGTGATTTCATTGAAGACAACACGATTCTTATCGTTTAGATCCAAGCCTAACAAATAAGCCAAATGCCAAGCAATTGCTTCCCCTTCTCTATCCGGGTCACTTGCGAGGTAAACTTTTTGCGCTTTTTTTGCCGCTGCTTTTAGACTTTTGATGACGTCGCCTTTTCCTCGAATCGAGATATAATGCGGTTCATAATTATTTTCAAAATCGATCCCCATCTTACTTTTAGGTAAGTCACGAATATGTCCTACACTAGCCATTACTTTATAATTACGGCCAAGATATTTTTCAATCGTCTTGGCTTTTGCAGGTGATTCTACGATCACTAAATATTTATATGCCATTCCTGAATGGACTCCTTTCCATTTTCGGGTTCCTACTATATATATGTTACAAGGACTTTTACAAATCGTAGCTTATCATATCCATTCAGAAATCGTTTGTCAAGGAAAGCAATAATAAATCAATCGTTATGATTGCAATTCATCCAGAATATCTTGTCCTGAAAAGGTACATATCGCTCCATCTTGGATCAATTGGTGACAACCAGTGGATTGACCTGTCAAAATATTCCCAGGGACAGAAAAAATCGGACGTCCAATCTCTAAGCCTTGCTCTGCTGTGATCAATGAGCCGCTTTTTGCTTTTGCTTCAATCACACAGATTCCACTTGATAAAGCAGCAATCAGACGATTTCTCATAGGGAAATGAAATTTTTGTGGACCAACATCTGGTAAAAACTCACTTAATAAAAGATGATCTCTAGCAATTCCTCGTTGCAACTGCTGATTTTCTTTCGGGTAACTATGATTGATCCCCGTACCGATCACTGCAATCGTTCTGCCTGAACAGCGGATCGCTACTTGATGCGCATAAGTGTCTACGCCTTTCGCACAGCCACTAACAACTATATAGTCTTGGTCAATCACAGGAGTGATCACTCGCTCTACGATTTTTCTCGCATAACCAGATGTTTGTCTACCACCAACGACAGCGATCATTTTTCGTTTCATCAGCGAAAGATCACCTCGATAAAATAATAAGATCGGGGGATTTGCCAAATGAAGCAATTGTGAAGGGTAGATTGGATCAAGAAAAGTTATGTATGGATTCTCTCCTATTCTGTTCCGCCAAGTATAGTTGATCTGGCTCCAATAGTCATAAAAACTTGCTCTAGAGCGATTGAAGTGCGAAACTGTCAACATATCATCAACCGACAACCATTCTTTCTTTTCACTCAATAGATGACGGATCACACGCCATTTTTGCTCTCCGCTCAGTCCTTTGACCAATGCCAACTTTGTAATAAATTCATTGTATATAACCATAAAGCGCCACCTTTTCTAATCTTTTTTATAAGATACGTGAAAAGTGGCGCATCGCTTATGATAAATATTGTTTGACTGGTGCAAAACTTTTACGATGGATTGGCGTGATGCCATGTTGTGCTAATCCTAAGAGGTGTTCCTTTGTTCCATAACCTGCATTCTTGGCAAAACCATAGCCAGGATATTGTAACTCGTATTCTTTCATCAAACGGTCACGATAGACTTTTGCAATGATACTGGCAGCAGCAATCGAAATTGAACGGGCATCTCCTTTGATCAATTTATTTTGTGCAATCGGCAGATCTAAAGTCATCGCATCGATCAATAAATACGTAGGCTCTGGTGTCAATTCTTTAACAGCTTCACACATCGCTAATTTACTTGCTTCGTAAATATTGACACGATCGATCGTCTGCTCATCGATCACACCAATCCCGATGGAGAGGGCTTTTTCTTGAATCTGTTCATACAGTTCTTCACGTTTTTTTTCAGATAATTGCTTGGAATCGTTCAATCCGTAAATCTCTACACCTTTAGGTAAAATAACAGCTGCGGATACTACAGGGCCAGCCAAGGGACCTCTTCCTACCTCGTCGATCCCTGCAATCATTTCATGTCCTTGAGCATATCCTTCATTTTCGTAGAAGGACATCGTCTCATATTTTTCACGAAGCAAAGCTTCCTTTGCTAAGCGTTTTTCAAAAGAGCCTAATGCTTGTTGGACACCTTTTCTTGTGTCTAATCTTAGTTGTGTGACTATCGGATCATCAAGCGTTGTGATTTGTTTCAGTTTTTCTTTGATACTCTGGATCGATTCACTCATGAGTAGTCTCTTCCATTTCTTCACAGCGATCTAAAGTATAGCGACCTAGTTTCCCTTGGCGAATATCAAAAACAACTACCTCGCTCCCACGGTCATAATCTTGTCGATACCCTCTCCGTTCCGTGATCGTCATCAATAACTCAGGTGCAACTTGTTGCTCTTCTTCTATTGATAATCCATAACGTTCGCTGATTTTATTAGGGTAGTAACGGGCAAAGAAATCTAAGCCGTAAATTGCTAGATCATCAAGGTGTACCAATTGGTCTTTGATTGCACCAGTCAAGGCTAGTTTTTTACCGATTTCTTCATCTTCAAACTTAGGCCATAAAATACCAGGTGTATCTAATAGTTCTAATTCACTTCCTAAACGAAGCCATTGTTGTCCTTTCGTTACCCCAGGCTTATTCCCTGTCTGTGCAATTTTTTTGCCCACTAAACGATTCATCAATGTCGATTTCCCTACATTAGGAATTCCTAGGACCATCGCGCGGATTGCTCGAGGTTTGATGCCACGAGCTGCGTCTCTTTCTCGTTTTTCTTTCAGTGCTTCTTTTGCCGCAGGGATCAACGCTTTGATTCCTTTACTTTCTTGAGCGGTGATTGCTAGGGCTTGATGTCCTTGATTTCTAAAGTATTGTTGCCATAATTTCGTTTGTTGCGGATCAGCTAGATCAGCTTTATTTAATAAAACAAGTCTTGGTTTTTGTTGGATGATTTGATCTAACATTGGATTACGTGAAGACAAAGGTAGTCGTGCATCAACTAACTCAAAGACGATATCAACATATTTCATCTTTTCTGAAACTTCACGTCTGGCCTTCGCCATATGTCCTGGGAACCATTGAATAGTCATTGGTGTTTCCTCCTCTAAAACTTAAAATCTAAAAATTTGCTCTTTTACTTATACAGTACTTGAATGAACTACACTTCTAGGAGTATACAAGAAAAAAACTAAAAATCAAACGGCTTATTCTCAAGTTTCTTCATTTTGCAACTTTCTAAGAATCTTTTTCTCATTATCGAGCAACCATTGACTATCTTGCTCGTATTCTTTTAGATGGCCCTCTTGAATATTTGCTTGAAAATTTGTTTCTCCGCGACTTGCTGCGTCAGTGATGAAATCTATCATATAAGAAAGTCGTCTGATCATCGTGGGGATCAAATCTGGATACGCAGACTCATTTAGTCTGTATGCTTCAACAAATTTTTTTAAACGATGACACGTTTCATCCGTGATCGGATCTCCTTGATTTGCCGCTAAAGGTACCCAGCGATAGGCGGCATAACTTACATCCCAGATTCTTGGTCCTGGTGTGATCGTGTCAAAATCAATGATACCAATGGCTAGACCATTTTCCGTTGTCACGTTGTATGGCGCAAAATCATTGTGACACATTACCTCATGCTCTCCGAATGAATGTAGCATCCACGGTTCTGTGCCACTTAAAGAAGTAAGGTATCCTTGATTCTGGTCGTGGAAGTTTCTTAACAATCGACCTGCTGAACAAATGGCACTGTCCGTCAACAATTGAGGGGGCAAAGGATAATCATAGACCTCACCTGCGAGATAAGATACCACTTCATTTCCTTTCTCATCATAGCCTAGTGGTTCTGGCACATAAGTTATACCTTGGTTCCTTAGGTAACTTAAAAATTTTTGGACCTCCTCCGACCAGACTTTCTTAGGACGAATCACCTGCTCTTCTTGGATCACTACACCGTCTCGTCCTTTTGGTTTCTTTTCGATCATCTAGCTCCTCACTTTCAACTCTTTTCTTCAGTTTATCATATTGATTCCACCTCATGTTCAAAAAATAGAAAGAGAGACATCCATTCAACAAGCAGGTTTCCATCTGTTAAAGTCAATCAAGGACAATGTTTACTCTCCTAAAAATATTTACTATTGATCCAAGTCTTCATTTCATTCTTATCTCAGAAAGTGTAACAACAGAGGATGAGAGACTTTGGAGAAGAAAATCCATGCTTAATTTATGGGGAATTTGTTTAAGAAAGGTGAACTACAGAAGCTGCAATCAAGGAAGTGACTGATGGCGTGCTTATTGCAAGTCAAAATATGCTTATTCAGACCATACAATGGACAAAAATATTTGATGAGGATGGAATACCTTAATCATGATAAAATACTTTGTCCGATCTACTCACAAGAGGAATACTTCATGTTTCTGATTCCTAGTTGATCTTTTAACGTTCGTCATGAGACAGTTTTTGAAAAAGTCAAACGATCAATCAGCCCATGATAGAAAGAAATCAATGTAAAAAAGAACTTGCATAGTAAAGAAAAAAAGCAAGCTCCGTAAAACAATCGACTAAACGATTCGTTCCATGAAGCTTACTTTTTTAACCTGATCCAACTCGAAGTATACAGCTCGTTGACAAGAAGATTCACCTGATTTCTAAAAGTTTTTTAGAAGATTTTTATTTTGCCATAATGACCTTTACTAACGATAGAACACCTTCATTTGTCCTCATACAGCTATTTTTGAATACTTCTTGCAATACGCTTTATTTTTTATAATTCACACTAATTTTATTCACTTTTGAAAACATATCTAAATCTACTTCAATCAGTCCATCATGGACTAATTTCCGCTGATTGACATCAGAATTAGCAGTCTTATATATATCAAGATTTACAAATCCTTTTTGATTACTTCCGTCGACATAGTAGCCAACATATTCACTGTCTTTAGGTATAGTAAAAAGAATAGTCATTTTCTTGTCTTTGAGAGTAATATCTTTGATATCTTCTTTGTTAAAGAGCGCTACATCTTCTGAATGGGCATTTTCAACTGCATTCAAGACAATCGTCGGTTGATTAGAAAATGAAAAAAATAAAATTGACATGACTAAAACACTCGAACACAGTGCTACTACAAAAAACAATTTTCCTCGCTTTTTTTTCTGATTCACCTCAATTTCTTTAGTAGTATCAATCATCGTGTCAGTCATAGTAGAATTTTCCAATAGTTCGTCTAAAGACACACCTAAGCTTGTCGATATTTCCACTAGTGTATGTATGTCTGGGTAATTTCTGCCGATTTCCCAATTAGAAATAGCTGAACGACTAACATTTAATCTCTTTGCCAATTCTTCCTGTGTAATTCCTGCTTGATGCCTTTTTTCTTTTAATATTTTACCAAAATCCACAACATCGCCTCCTTATTCTATCTCTCATTATAACCATTTCATAAAAGAACTTAAAAGCGAATTATTGAAACGAATCGATATATTTCTTATTATTCGATGTCACAATCTGTGACACCTTGTAAAACAAGGATTCTTGCTATTGAAAATGTGAAACAAAACACTTATTATCAAGAGGTGAACGTTCACTAAAAAATAACAAAAAAGGAGTACTTATGAAAAAATTATTTATGTTCTCTACTATTTTCTTATTATTTGGTTTGTCCATTCCACAACAGTCAGTAGATGCAGATCAATTAAGTGTTGAAGCCACAAATACAGAATCAAGTTTAATCAACTTGACCCCTTCGTTGGTCAGAGGAGCCAATGTGCCAACGGCAAACTGGAACGTAGCTTCGTCAGGACGTTGTTCAATATCTGGCACTTATAGTGGCAAATATTATTTATATTCTAACTACAATATATTAGGAAAAAATACGTATAATTATTCCTTCCACAATCAAGGTCGCGGAACCTTAGAAATTCGAATGAGAAATTCTGCCAATCATGCCGTCTTAAAAACACACTTCGTTCCAGCTGGCTCTACGATTTCTAGTACTCTTAGTATGACAGATCAAAGTTCAAGATTTTATTATGAGTTTTATAGTACTGTTGATTATACTTTTAGCGGATACGTCCAATAAAACAAGAAATTCTTCCCCAAGCTAAATACTTTGACAACGCTTACCAATTAGCGCATGATAGAGGAAAATTGGAAGGAGTTGTATCAAGATGGACACAATGGTTTTTGTCAATTTTCCTGTACTAGATGTGGGTCGATCGGTCGAATTCTATACAAAATTAGGATTCAAACAAAATAAAGAATTTTCGACTGAAGAAGCAAGCGCGATGGTTTGGGATGACACATTTTGGGTGATGCTCTTGACACATGACTTTTACAAAAAATTCTTGAAAGACAAAGAAATCGCTGACACAAAAAAAATGAGCGGTGCACTGATTGCTTTTAGTTTAGCAAATGCTGCTGAAGTCAAACGTTTTGGTGAAATTGCAAAAGAAAATGGTGGTAGCTACCATACAGTCGATATGGGAATACCGGAAGAAGAAATGTATTCTCTTGAAGTACAAGATCCTGATGGAAATACATTGGAACCAATGTGGATGAAAATATAATCAAAAAAGAAGACTTTCCAACATATAGTTATTGGAGAGTCTTCTTTTATTTTATCTGATCCATTTGATTTCATTCAATGGGTAATACACAAATCTCGCTTTTCCTAAAATTTCATCTCTAGATATTGTTCCAAATGAACGACTATCTTTTGACACACGGCGATTATCCCCCAAAACAAAATAGCTATCTTCAGGTAATTCTGTATATCCTGTCAACTCTTCCAAGGTAAAATCGGTAGTATAAGGTGCATTTTCGTGGTCCGAACGGATATTTTTACTTAAATAAGGTTCTTCGATTAGTTGGTCGTTGATTTTTAGTTGATCCTTTTCATAACTAATGGTTTCTCCCGGTAAACCAATGACTCTTTTGATATAGATGGTTCCATCTGAAAGTTGGAAAACGACCACATCAAATCGTCTGATTTCAGAGAATTTTTCCATAACGACCATATCCCCTTGTTTAAGGACATTCTCCATCGAGTTCCCTTCCACTGGTACTGGGATCAATATAAATCCTCGTAAAATAAATGCAATCACTATGGAACAAAGTAAAAATTTAATAAATAACCAAAAACGGTCAATATAAAGCTGCTTTTTTGTCAAAGCCCATCAATCCATCCCTCGTAAAATCTTAACCTATTACCCTCATTATATAGAATAACTACAGAAAAAGCGAATGGTTCAATGATCATTTACAGATAGGTGCGAAAAAAGACGGACAAACGTACTATGTTTTAGAAATAATTGAATAGTCCAAAATCACTCGACCAAATAGGGCTATTCAAAAATATTGCCAAAGCAGTACTTGTCTCGTCTTTTTTTAAGTCATACTCTTCATACCAGATCCCATTGATCAGGTGAGATGATTATTCTCTAAATAATGATCCCAAGCCGTATCAAAGATATCCATAGAGGGCAAATAATCAACATTCATTTCTAAATAATCAGAAATTTCTTCATAACTTGTACTATGTTTCGGAAACTGGATATCTTTTCCAGCTTCGGTTGCAAAAGTTGATAACGCATCAGAAGATTTCCCTCCACGAAGAGTCATCAGATAGTGATAGAAGCTGCGATTCATTGATTTCCCTCCCAATTGGCAGCAATAAATGCTGCACGACGCGCATGATTACGCTCAAAGTTCTCAGGATTTTTTTTGTAGTAATCTTGATGCTCATCTTCTGCTAAATAAAAGGTCTCCGCTGGCTCGATCGTCGTAACGATAGGATCAATAAAGCGACCACTTGCTGCAAGTTGTTGTTTGCTTTTTTCAGCTTTTTGACGTTGTTCTTCTGTAGTATAAAAAATCACAGGTCGGTAATTATCGCCTCGATCTTCAAATTGACCAAAAACGTCTGTAGGGTCCGTTTGTTGCCAATAAAGCTCAAGTAATGCTTCGTATGAGATCAATTCAGGATCATACAAGATTTCTACTGCTTCAGTATGTCCTGTTGTTTTGGCCTTCACTTGTTCGTACGTTGGATTTGGTACATGCCCACCAGTATAACCGGACATGATCGTATGGATGCCTGGTAATGTATCAAAAGGCTGGATCATACACCAAAAACATCCTCCTGCAAATATTGCTCGTTCCATCATTGATTCCTCCCTTACTCTCGAGATATCACTTAATTAGTACTAGATTCGGTCGTTTCTTCCGTCGTTGAGGAATCTTTTGGTAAATACAAACTAAAGCGAATATCGTCGTTGACTAAATCAATTTTGTCCGCTTTGATGTACATTCCATTTTGCATACGGAATTGATCTAATCGTAACATGATCGTTAAATCCTCTGTATTGATCTCGATCCATTCAGGTAGTTTGTAATTTCGCTTGATCATATTCATCACATCTCTGATCGGCAGATTCAATGTACCGATCGATAGACTTTTTGCTTTTAACTGAACATTGCCATTTTCCATTACATACGGATCAAAATACAAGTAAAAGTCGATAGGGAATCCTAACACTTCAAACGTACCATTAAGCAATGCTTCATTTTCTAAATAAAATTTATACTTGATATCTTGTCCTTCTTGGAAATCTGTCAAGAAAAAGCTGATCAGTTGGTTGACTTTTTCTTTTTGAGTATTGATCGTCAATACCGGGTCGCCTTGTCTTTCTGTAATCGCTGGTACTTCTGGCAAATCAGGTTCACGATTGGCGAATATCCGCGTACCTAAGAAAATCGTCGAACCAATGATCAGGCCTAATAAAATCAGAAATGCGTATTTCCAATAGTTATGCCTTTTGTTTTTTTCAACTGTTGAACTTCGTTTATCCATCCTTGTTTCCCTCCTTGACCAGCCATTTTTCATGCGTTTCGATCAATTGATCTCTCACAGCATTAGCCATCAATTGATAGCCTAAGTTATTAGGATGAAAATGATCTTCTTCATATAACACATTATTTTTCGTCCCGTTCGAACTATCACTAGAAGTTGACTGATCAGAAGCTTCAGTAATTCCGACCTCTTGATTTAATCCTTGGTACAATAGATCATTGATCGGGATAAAATAGCTATTTTCTGCTTCATTTACTACTTGCTGTGTTCCTTCATTCCAGTTATCCACAATCGTTTGCATATCCGTGATCTCAGGGAAGTTCAAATAAAATGGATTGTAGATCCCTAAAATATAGATAGGTACCTCTTTATTTAACCCTCGTATCTCTTCAATGATTGCTTGGACATTTTCTTGATAATTCTTGATTGGTTTATTGAATGAACGAATACTGATACCAAAAAGATTATTTTGGATCACTTTCATTAAATCATTCCCACCAACAGTCAATGTAATAATGTCTGCGGTTTCGATATTCTTTTGGATTTCTTCATTTTTTTTCAATCTTTTTAATATTTGATCACTTCGTTCGCCATTTACACCGTAGTTTTCAATTTCAATGGCTGTCAAACCATATCTGTCTTTTATGTCATTTGCGACTAACGGAACAAAACCACCTTGTTTCGTCTGGTCGCCTACTCCTTCAGTTAATGAATCGCCAATTGCTACATAGTGTAACTTTTCTTTTTGATTGCTTTCAGAAGTAACCGACGCTGCCGGTTTTAACAAAGGCTGTGCTTTCGGCACACTCAAAGAGAGTCCGACAAAGAGAAAAACTGCAGTGAATAAAGGGATCAAAACAATCAACCACTGTTGTTTCATTCGTTTCATTGTTTCACCTCTAGACCATGATTGTTTCTTATATTACCAAAATTCCGATTAAAAAAATAGCCCTTTTCTGAAAAAAAGAAAGAGGCTGTTTCTCATCTGCTAAAGGAAGTGGAGCATCTCAAAATGTCTTTTCCTCCTCACTTCCTTATGCTAGTAGCACTTGAACGAATAAAAAGACAGATCACAAAGAACACGTCTATTGGTCTTCACATGATCTATCTTTCTATTTCTTATTTTACATTCATCAATCGGTATAATACATGATTGCAAAAGCATTTTCCCCTGTATGGGTAGCAATCACTGGATTTGTATGCAATACTGGGATGTCCATATCGGGAAACAATTGTTTCAAGCCTTCTTCAAACTCTCGAGCAAGCTCTGTCGCACCTGCATGTGAGATACCGATCTGACGAACGTTCGGTAGAGCCTTCAGTTCTTTCTTCAAGCTATCGAACCACTTGTCGAAAGTCTTTTTCCCACGACCTTTTGTGACAGGAATCAGCTCTGAATGAGCAAAGTTCATCACCACACGAATGTTCAACATACTTGATAGTAAACCAGTTGCACGACTGATTCTCCCACCTTTTACTAAGTTATCCAATGTGGAGATACCGATATAAAGTTTTGTATTATTTTTGATCTTCTCGATTTCAGCAAGGATCTCTTCTGCTGATTTACCTTCTTTGGCCATTTCAGCCGCACGAATCACTTGGAAAGATAAACCTTGGTCAGTCGTATCACTATCAATGACTGTGACGTTTGTTTTCGTTAGGTTGCTTGCTTGTCTTGCAGCTTCAACCGTTCCACTTAACCCTTTCGTCATATGGATGGAAATCACTTCACTACCATCTTGGCCTAATTCATCATACGTTGAAATGAATTCGCCGATCGGCGGTTGACTTGTTTTAGGTAATGCTTTTGATTTAGCCATCATTTCCATGAATTTCTCTCCGCCTAGTTGATCGTCATCAGGATATACAACGCCATCGATCATAATTGATAATGGCATAACATGAATATTCAAATGATCTCGTACTGCTTTTTCCATTGTACAAGAAGAATCTGTTACTATTTTTACGTTTGTCATTATTTCACACTCTTTCTTTCACAAAGTGCCTAGCATTTTTCAGGCAGGTCCACTTTCAGTATACCAAAGAACTTCTGTTTTTTCATCAAATTCAGTTATAAACAAGTTTAAAATAAATTGTTTGTTATGATAACATGATTCTATTCAGTTTTCTTTATCTATTCTACTTTTTTTGATGGAACGACAAAATAAGCGGAAGAAACCTGAATGATAAAAAAATGGCTCTATAATTTATGGGACTGATGAATCAAAATTGATTCTTCAGTCCCATTTTCATTTTAGGTATTAAAAAACATATCGTTCTCTAGTATGATTAAATCACCACAAAATAAACAACTGAGAGGACGATATGCTATATGAATGATTCTATCAAAAAAATGCTGAGATTAATAGATAAAGATTTGATGATTACTGAGATCTCTTACGAGATCTTTCATAAGGAAAAGACATTGGTCATTAATGCCATTCTCTCACCTGATCCTCGTACCTGTAGAAGTTGTGGTTCTACTGTGGTAGATGGAAACGGGAAAGCAATTGTCGTGAAAAATGGGAAGAAGGAAATCATTGTCCGCTTTGAACAATACAATCATATGCCAATGGTTATGCGCTTAAAAAAGCAACGCTATACCTGTAAAAACTGTCGAACCCATTGGACTGCTCAAAGCTATTTTGTCCGCCCAAGACATTCAATTGCGGATCATGTCAGACATAAAATTGCTTCTTTACTGACTGAAAAAGTCTCTTTATCTTTTATTGCGAAAAGCTGTCAGGTATCTTTGACTACCGTTATTCGTACATTGAAAGAGTTTAAAAGCTATTTACCAAAGCCCACTAAGAGGATTCTCCCCAAAGTATTGATGGTTGATGAATTTCGTTCGCACACTTCCATAGAAGATAAAATGAGCTTTATTTGCGCAGATGGAGAAACAGGTAATTTAATTGATATCTTACCTACGCGTAAATTACCTCGATTAACAAACTATTTCTTGGGCTGCATCAATCCAGAAGAAGTAAAATTCTTAGTCACAGACATGAACGCCGCCTACTTCCAGCTTACCAAACGCGTTCTGCCAAATGCGAAAGTAGTGATTGATCGGTTTCATATTGTCAAACACATGAATCAAGCTTTCAATGAGTTGCGTATCCGTGAAATGAATGAACTGCGTAAAGCAGGACAGAAAAGCCATGCAGAAAAACTGAAAAAGAACTGGCGCTTTCTGCTAAAAAATCGTGCAAACATTAACCACTATGAGTATAAAACATGGAAAAGTTTCCGAGCACCTAAATACCCATTTCTTACTGAAGCAATGATGATTGATCGATTGCTTAGCTTTTCTACGCCCCTAAAGGAGGCGTATCCCTTTTTCCATGAATTAGTTGAAGCTTTTCGAGACAAAGACCCTGACTTGTTTTTCTCCTTATTGGCAGAACTTCCCGAAACGTTAGATGACGGCTTTCGTGAGAAACTTCAAAACCTTCTGACCTACGAAGAAGGCATCGCCAATGCGATGATTTATCCTTACTCCAATGGAAAAATAGAAGCAAAGAATACCCACATAAAAACGATGAAACGAGTATCCTACGGTTTTAGATCATTTGAGAACATGAAAATTAGAATCTTTTTGACCAATCAATTAATCAATGTTAGATAACAAAAAATCTGAGCCAGAATGAGGTTCATTCTGACCCAGATTTAATTTTTCGCAACTCATCAGTCCTTATTGACAAAGAGCCAAAAAAATCCATTTCGGTTTCTTCCGCTTTAAATCTATAGGTTCAACGAGACATTATATCTCTTCGGTTGTATGTTCTTCTTTACGTTTATACGTCTCAAACTGATGTGCATAACTATTTTTTTCATCTATTTCCCCCGGACTGATATTGATCAATGACCATGCTTGCCAGTCTACAGCAGGAAAATACGTATCTCCTTCGAAAGAATGATGGATCACCGTACGATACAAAATCGTGCAGTAAGGTAAAAATTCTTCATAGATTGCTGACCCTCCAGCAACAAATAAAATTCCATCTGCTTCTTTTTCATACGCTAATACTTCATTGACATCATGCATCACTATTACGCCCTCGGCTGTAAACTCACGGTCTCTTGTCAAAACAATCGTTTTACGATTAGGTAGTGGCTTACCGCCCATCCCCATAAATGTTTTTCGTCCCATGATCAATACATTCGCTTCAGTCATTTGCTTAAAAAATTTCAAATCATTCGGCAAATGCCAAGGAAGTCTATCTTCTTTTCCGATCAGGCCATTTTCATCTTGTGCCCAGATTGCAGCGAACATTTTCTCATCCTTTCTTAGACCGCGATAGGTGCCTTTATTGAAGGATGCGGCTCATATCCTTCAACTTTGATATCATCCATTTCAAAATCAAACACAGAGTTTTTTTCTGTATTCAATACTAGCTTCGGAAATGGACGAACTTCACGAGACAATTGTTCTTTCATTTGCTCTACGTGATTGGAGTAAAGATGCGCATCGCCTAAAGTATGGATAAATTCACCAACTTCTAATCCAGTTTCATGTGCAATCAGATGTGTCAATAAAGCATAGCTAGCAATATTGAATGGGACACCTAAAAACACGTCAGCACTTCTTTGATACAGCTGACAACTTAGTTTATTGTCATTTACATAGAATTGAAACATCGTGTGGCAAGGAGGTAAAGCCATACTTGGCACATCTTCTGGATTCCATGCTGAGACGATCAGTCGTCTTGAATCAGGTGTCTGCTTGATAGCATCGATCACTTCTTTGATTTGATCGATGAAACTACCTTCTTTGGTTTCCCAATGACGCCATTGATAGCCATAAATATGACCAAGATCTCCATGTTTTTCTGCAAATTCTTCATCTGCCACTATCTTTTCACAGAATTTCTTGCTTTCTTCTTGATAGACTTTATTGAATTCTGGATCAGTCAAACTACGATGTCCGAAATCTGTCATATCCGGTCCTTGATAGTCCTCACTTTTGATATACCGTTCAAATGCCCATTCATCCCAAATATGGTTATTATTTTGTAAAAGATAACGGATATTCGTATCTCCTTTTAAAAACCATAATAATTCGCTTTTGATCAAACCAAAAGGTACACGTTTTGTCGTCAATAACGGAAAGCCTTTTTGCAGGTCAAATCGCATTTGATAACCGAATAAACTAAATGTTCCTGTTCCCGTACGATCACCTTTTACATGTCCTTCAGATAACAACTTTTTCCCTAGATCAAGATATGCTTGCTCCATCTTTTCCCTCCTAATTATCTGCCCATTCACTTAAATATTCCCAACGTGACATTTTTTCTTCCAGCAGTTCCTCAGTTGTGGTCACTTCTTTTTGTAATTCTTGCAATCGTGTGAAATCATCCCCTTGATGGTTCATCTCCTCTTGCAATTCATCCAAACGATTCTCTAGTTCCGCAATCTCATCTTCGATTGTTGCCCATTCTTTCTGTTCCATATAAGAAAGCTTTTTCTTTGGCTCAGATTTTTTTTTTTCTATCTTAACTTTGACTTTTTCTGGTTGAATCTGTTGATCTTCTTTGCGTTTGGCTAAATAGCTAGACATATCGCCATAATAAAGCTCTTGTTTGCCATCTCCTAGAAAAACTAACAGTTTATCAACTACCTTATCTAAGAAATAACGGTCATGAGAAACGGTGATCACCGCTCCAGGGAAGGTTCGGAAATAATCTTCCAAGATCGTTAAAGTAGCGATATCTAAGTCATTGGTTGGCTCATCCAGCAATAGAACATTTGGTTGCTGGATCAATAATTTGAGTAAATATAAACGACGCTTTTCCCCACCAGATAGTTTACGGATCAGTGTTCCGTGCATAAATCTAGGAAACAAGAACCGCTCCAAAAGTTCGGCGACACCGATTTGCGTTCCATCCGCCGTTTGGACTTCTTCTGCCGCTTCTTGCAGATAAGCAATCATTCGTTTGTCCGGAGACATTTTTTCATTTTCCTGTGTATAGTAAGCTAATCGAACAGTTTCGCCAATCGTATAGATGCCACTATCTAAGGATAATTTCCCTGCTAAGATATTTAACAACGTTGACTTTCCAGCACCGTTCTCTCCAGTGATTCCTAGACGCTCTCTTGATTGGATCAATAGATCCAAGTGTTGGAGCAAAGGTTTTCCTTCAATCGAATACGAGCCATCCTTGATCTCGATCACTTTTTTACCTAAACGTTGTGTCGCGATATTTAGTTCGATATCCGTATCATGATTGACTTGATATACGTTTTCTTTTAAATCTTCAAAGCGATTGATACGTGCTTGCTGTTTCGTCCCACGAGCTTGTACTCCCGCTCGCATCCAAGAAAGCTCCTGCTTATACAGGCGTTTACGCTTTTCTTCTTGTTCGACTTCGACACGATCTCTCTCGGCTTTTTCAATTAGATAAGCTTCATAATTGCCTTTATATTCATAAAGATTCCCAAAGGCAAGTTCAAAGATCCGATTCGTGACACGATCTAAGAAATAACGATCATGGGTCACCATCAATAAGGCACCCCGATATTGTTTCAAGTAAGATTCCAACCATTCGATCGCTGCATAATCTAAGTGGTTTGTCGGCTCATCAAGTAATAAAAGATCAGGTTCATCGATCAAAACCTGTGCTAAGCTCACACGTTTTTTTTGTCCACCCGAAAGCTCACCGATTTTCTTTTCTAGTTGGCTGATCCCTAATTTTTGCAAAATGATCTTGGCATTTGTATCCGTCGTCCAAGCGTCCTCTTTATTCATTCGCTCTTCTGCCAATGCATAGCGTTTTTGGACTGCTTCATCATCGCCATTTTCAGCTAATGCAATCAAGGCTTCCTCATAGAGTCGTACAGTCTGGATCAATGGACTATTCCCTTGAAAAACAGCTTGTAAGACCGTATCATTTTCTGAAAATGAATCGGTTTGTGATAAATAACCGATACGGTAATCATTCGGATAAAAAACTGTCTGCTGATCACCATCTCCACTGTCAAGTCCAGCAATGATATTCAAAAGACTTGTTTTACCAGTTCCATTAGTACCAATCAAACCGATGCGATCATGTTCATGGATCAAAAAGGAGATCTGATTAAATAATTCTTTTTCTCCATATGTTTTTTTGAGGTCAGTTATTTTTAGCTCTTTCACCAGTACTCCCCCCTTATCTTGGATATTGTAACATAAAACAATTGTTTAAAAGATAGTTTTTTTCGAATATTCTTTTTTTTAGGTAGCATTGCAGATACGTATTCTCTCATTTCATATAACTGAATATCCAGGATTCACAAACCTGACTTCCAGGATAAACTTAATTATTAAGGTTAAACGACTTCTGTCACAACACCATAAAAAAAGAGGAGCTGTGCTTTGTCACAACTTCCTCTTTTGGTCTTGTTTCAATTGAAATTTCTTTGCTTTCGCTTGGAAAGCAAAGCGAAATGAAAAGCGATCTGTCGGCTGATTCATTGTATAGGACTCCAACAGGTTGATATTTCTTCTGTATTGATTTGCAGAAAAAGTCGTGATTGCTTCTGCTACTTCATATTCATCAATGACTTTTCTTTCTAAATAATAACCTCTTAGCATTTTTTTCGTAAATAAACGATCTTGCTGGATCATCCAAGAGGAAATCAGATTACCACTCATCATCCGAATCCCTTGAGCTTTTCGTTGTTCAATGAAGAATCCAATCATCGATTCATCATAAACATCCGTTAGATTCTCCAAACTTTCAATGATCAACTGAGTATTCTTTTGATACGTCTCTCGAATTTCTTGAATATCTTTCTCAGAAATCATGGTTTGGCGATCACTTTGCCGTCGTTGCCAAAACATTTTTGGATGGAGAATGATCCGCATCAGTCGACGTACTACGATAAACCAAAAACCAATGAATGATAAAATTTGACTTGTGATCGACTGTTCAAAGTTAGCCAGGAATCTTGAATAAAAACGATAGCCATTAGAAGACAGCTTCCCAGAACGATATCTTTCATCCAAGCCATCTCGCTCAATCGATAAAATCAATGCTTGGATTTCTTGGACTTCTTGCTTTTCATCGCCACTCAAATCAGATAAATAGAGCTCACTGATTCTTTCTTGGTAAGTCTCAATCACCGCTTCTATCGCTAAATAAGCTTTTGATCCTGGTTCTTCCGCTTCTTTTTCTAAGCGTAGTGTTTCAATCACTTCTTCCAAGATCATCAATGCTTTTAAATCAGTCGTTGCTGCTGCTTCTGTTTCAGTCAACATCGGCAAGACAATGATTCCGATAATCAACGTGACTAGAATAACACCTGCGGTCAAAAACAGGAGTAATGAACGTTGATTGAATGCCATTTGGTTGATCGTAAATGGCAAAATAAAAATAGTTGCTAAACTGACGGTTCCTTTTACGCCTCCGAAGGTTAAGATCAAGACTTCATTCAGTTGTTTCTTGAGACTTTGGAAACCGCCCTTGAATATATAAAACAAGCTGATTGAAACGAAGCGAATGATGAACAGCATGATCGAAATCAATAAGATAATCATTAGCAACAAACTATTCGGATATAAACCGTCACCCCAAACAGGTGTAAAGACTTGTGTCAGTTCGATTCCTAAAAATATAAATACCAGTGCATTCAATGTGAAGGCAATCGTTGTCCATGTACTATTCGACAAAGTTGACAACTCCGCATCAAAGACTGAGATTTTTTTAAATCCTGAGGCTTGTAATACCCCTGCAACCACAGCTGCAATAATTCCTGAAACATGAAAGACTTCGGCTAAAACATATGCTAAGAAAGGCAACAACAATTCAATCAACAAGTAGCCTGTCACGTCACGTGCCGACGCTTTCTCAATCAGACCAATAATTTTTCTTTTCATCCAGACAAGTAAAAAGCCGACGACTGCCCCGCCAATACTTGATAAAATCAATGTAACGCCTGCGTTGACCGCAGAAAACGTTCCAGTGATCAAAGCGGCTAAGGCAAATTGGAAGGCTGTAACGCCAGATGCATCATTCAGTAACCCTTCACCTTCCAAAATATGCATGGCTTTTTTCGGAATGTTCACACGATTGGACAGCGAACTGACTGCCACCGCATCTGTCGGACCTAGTGCTGCACCAAAAGCGAAACACGCGGCTAAAGGGACACTTGGTAACAGAAACGATAACGTTGCTCCGACGCCAATCAAAGTCAAGATCACCCCACCAAAAGCGAGAAACAATATCGTATCGAAATTTTTCAAAATCGAGGCGATATCCGCTTTTTCTCCTTCTCTAAAAAGCAAGGGGGCGATGATCATCACTAAAAATAATTCAGGTTCAAAATTGATGGATTCACCCCATTCGGTCAATCCTAAAACCACGCCAAGAAATATTTGGATCAGTGGTGCAGGGATCATCGGCAAGATACGACTTGCTATGTTGGATAGCGTGATCGTGACTGCAAAAACAATCACTAACTCTGCAAATTCCATGCTTGATCCCCTTTATTTTTTATTTTGTGCAAGAACTTTCAAATATTGCTCTTTTTTCTTTAATATTTTGTTTTCAACAACTTCCGCTTGGGTCACTCGACCATCTAACTCACATTGCACACGTTTTGATTCTAAACGGAGCAATTCGTGTTTCAAGCGTCCCAATTGACGATACATCAAGATATTTCTTTTACGCAACTTACATAAGATTTGACGACGATCTTCCATTGAAAAAGTACCATAGTGTTCAACCAGTCGTTTCTTTTGTTCTTCAAAACTCTCTCTCATTTTCAAGATCTCCTATATTCAAACTGCACCAATTATAGCAAAAAGTTCTAAGAATGCAACTAAAACCTTTTTACTTTTACAGTGAAGTGTTTGTTTCAATCCCAGAAACTCATTCTAGTCCAATCACTATAAAATATCAACTGGAATCATAAAATTAAGACAAAAGAAAAACACATGCAAAACCTATTCAAAAGTTTTGCATGTGCTATTTTTTTAACGTCATTCGATCTTATTCGAAATATTCGCCATAAACATCGTCAACACGTTGTTCTGGGTTGATCACAATGTATAAGTTACCAGTTTTTTCACTGATTTTTGTTGATTGATATTGATTATCTAATCCCTCTGTTCCTTTGTCCAAGTAAGGGAAGTATACTAGATCAGGTGTACCATTGCGATACAAGATTTCCATACGTTCAATATCTTCATATTTCAAAGCACGATTGAACATACCCATTTCCAAACCACCTAGATTGATATCATGAGTAGCTACTGAATCTCCTTCATGGAAGATCTCGATTTTAAAACCGGCACATGGATGGATCTCGATAAATTCGCTTCCATTGATACGACCAAAACTTGTTGTGATTTGTTTGATCCAAAGGTCGCCGATGTGACGACGATTGATCGTCCATGTTTCGCCGTTACGGAAATAAAATTTTAGCGCTGTCATTTCTTTGCTCATTAAAAAAATCTCCTTTTTTGACGCATTATATTCTGTTTCATTACTAGTTTAGCATAAAACAACAAAAGCGGTCATCTCTCATGTTTGCTTTTCTGTCAGCTTTTTTGATAACAATCCTCCTATAAAAGAGAAGAGGGACATGAAAAACATGCTACAAAAAAGCCAAACGCTTCTATAGATAACTCTCATGCCCTTACTTTAGCCATGTCAGTATATGAATAGCCCGCCAATCAAACGTAATTAGTGATTGCCACGGTTTCATTGACTACCCTTGTTGCTCTTTCAGATAGGTTAATAACGCAGCTTGTTCATTCGGTACCAGTCCGTTCACTACCGCCGACTCCGCAAGTGCTAATGCTTCACTGACCCATTTACCTGGTTTTTTCTCACTCGTAGCTAATAACACCTTTCCATCAATGGACAACTCACTCATTGTCTTGATAGGAAGTGCGTGATAAATGTCTAGCACAGTTGTTGTGTCAGGGGTTTGTTGGAAGTAAATCATTAATTCCTCCACATCCAACGATGCGTCTTTTCCAAGATGATAAATCTCCAATGGTGTTAATCGTCGTTCTTGTCGCTTCGCCAATCCTTTGACCAAACGTTGGACTTCTCGAATCATTTGGTTGGAACATTTCCATGCTTTTAAGAAAGGTGCCACCTCTTGCTCTGCTCGACCGAGCTGGTTGAGCAACAATGCCCAAGCTTGACTTTCTTTTTTTAATGGAATAGATGGTAAATCGGCAAATCGTAGTAATGCCTCACCATCTTCTTTTAATTGTGGACAATAGATGTAACATTTTGTTTCAACAAATGCGACCAAGCCATGATTACGAAAATCCCCTAAAAGCATTTTGATAAATTCAACATTCATTCGTTCAATAGAAATTTTCTCCAATAAGGCATGGTTGTCTTCGATTGCCTTGGCTGTTTCTTCTTCTAATTTGAATCCTAACTGGCTCACAAAACGAAGGCCACGCATCATTCGCAAGGCATCTTCATGAAATCGTTCAAAAGGCCGGCCAACTGCTCGTAAGACGTGATTTTCTAAATCAGCCAAGCCGTCGAATAAATCGATGATTTCACCATCTTCTTTCAAAGCAAAAGCGTTGATCGTAAAATCTCTTCGCTTTAGATCCTCTTCTAGTGTACGAACAAATGAAACACTATCGGGTCGTCGATAATCTTGATAAGTCGATTCCGTACGAAATGTCGTGATCTCATATTGCTCCTCTTCATGCAAGACGAGAACCGTTCCATGTTCGATCCCAATGTCTATCGTTTTTGGAAACAATTGCTTGATTTCTTCTGGAAACGCACTAGTAGCAATATCTACATCATGAATTTTTTGTCCGAGTAACGTGTCTCGCACACTACCACCAACAAAGTACGCCTCAAATCCAGCTGCCTCGATTTTTCTTATTACTGGAATTGCTTTTTTATATTCGATCGGTAATTCACTTAGTCTCATTTTTACTCCTTCTATCCTCTCACTGTTCCTCATCTTTTCGGGCAAAACGATGATGGTCCCTTCGATTGAACTTCTCCATATTTTTTTCAAATACCGTCGTCAAATCAATTCCTAACGAGTTTGCCATGATCATCGTTACAAATAGAACATCGCCTAATTCTTCCGCCACTGAATTACTAGGTTCTGTTGCTTTTTTACTTTTTTCGCCATATGAATGATTGACCTCTCGGGCCAATTCACCTACTTCTTCGGTCAGACGTGCCATTTGCGCCAATGGCGAAAAATACCCAACTTTAAATTGTTGGATGTACGCATCGACCTCTTCTTGCATACTTTTTAGTGAACGCTCTTCTTTCATTAAGAACCCTCCAATCATCTCTTCCTAAAAAACTTTACAGCAAAACCGCAAGAAGTGCAATTGTGAAAACAAAGAATACATGCTACATTATGTTAGGTATACTTAATAAATTCTTAGCATCAAGCCAACTTGGTCTATTCTATAACTATAAAAAATGAATAACTAGTTTCCTAATCCCTAGGTTTATATCTAGGATTTACCGCTTGTTGCATAATGAATCATATCAATAGTAGAAAGTGGGGATTCGATGACATCATTGAAAACAATGAAAGAAGTTTTTTTTATTATTTTAGGAACAAGTATTTATGCTTTTGGACTAGTCTATTTGAATATCGCAAACCAGCTAGCCGAGGGTGGAGTTTCAGGTATTACCTTGATTTTGCGTGCTCTTTTTCATATCGACCCAGCTTATTCTACTTTATTGATCAATATTCCATTGATCCTACTAGGCGGAAAAATCTTAGGAAAACGCGCGCTCGCGTATACTGTCTTAGGCACTGTCTCGCTTTCTGTCTTCTTATGGATTTGGCAAAGGATTCCCTTACAAATCAACTTAGAGCATGATTTACTGATTGTCTCTTTACTTGCAGGACTGATTGCCGGTGTCGGCAGCGGGATCGTTTATCGTATGGGAGGTACTACAGGAGGAAGTGACATCCTCGCTCGGATACTTGAAAAAAATCATGGAATCTCTATGGGACGTTCCCTTTTAGCTTTTGATGTGATAGTTTTACTTGCTTCATTAACTTATATCGATTTGAAGCGGATGATGTACACGTTAATCGCTTCCTATGTATTTAGTCGTGTCATCGATTTTATCCTTGATGGCGGCTACTCTGCCAAAGGGATTCTTGTGGTCTCAAATAAAAGTGAGGAAATTGCACCTTTATTGATGACTGGCTTACAACGTGGTGTCACATTCTTGCACGGAGAAGGTGGTTTTTCTGGTGTCGATAAAAAAATGATCTATATGGTAGTAAGTGCCAGGGAATTAAATGAAGTAAAACGGATCATTCATGAAATTGACGAACATGCCTTTCTTTCGATTCTAAATGTCCATGAAGTAGAAGGAGAAGGCTTTACGTATCTTAAACCACAAACGAATCGGTTTAAAAAACTGATAGAATGATTTTGAATCAAGTAGTTTCATTCGTCTCCTTAGAGATATTCTCAGTTCATTTAGAAGTGCCTGGGCGATAAGTCATTTTGTGTTTCCTAAAACCGAATATATAGTACTCCACAAGCTTATCTTCATAAATAAGCGTGAAGAACGAAAATGGCTCTTCAAAATTTTCAGGGGTTCACGCTTATTTGTCGTAGTTGGGTACTTCTGTCACATCTTCTTTGATCAATAGCCTTATCGATGTCATACACCTTGATAATTAATTACCCATCCTTTCACTCTTTGGTTTATGCAAAAGCTTTAAGCCTTGACACGATAAACGATACCTTCTGGTACAAAACCTAATTGAGCATAGTAAGGATGCGCATCATTCGCTCCTGAAACATAGACTTCTTTGCTAGGAAACTGTTCGCAAAAGTAGGTCATCAACTGTTTGCCATATTCTTTTCCTCAATGCTCTCTATAAATAAGCAAATCGACGATCCGATCCAGACCACAAAATCATTTAGTGTCCTCATAAAGCCCACAACTTGTCCATTTTCGATTACGAGAAATGTAATAGATTCTTCTATTGCTTCAAGAAAGTTTGGTTGATTCTCTGGTAACCAATAACCCCATTCTTTTCTTTCAGTTTTTAATAAGTCAAATAATTGTTGTTGATATTCTGATGTGTACTTCTTTATTTCCATTTTTTGCATATCCTTTATAACATATTGTCATTTGATCATAGATACTATAGTAGAAATTAAGCGTGGGAATCACTGCTCGCATCCTAAAGAACCTTTCGATAATCCCCGTCTTTATATTTAGTAAAACCATTACTAATCAAAACACGGACAGATGGGATATTTTCTTCTCCAGGATCGGCTATTACTAGACGGCCACCTCTTTTTCTTACTTCTTCAATCAACATTCGAATAATCGTTTTCCCTAGACCTTTCCCCACTACATATTCTTCACCGAGTAGATAGCTCAACTCATATGCTTGAGTATGCTCAAGCGTTCCAACTAGATCGCTATAAACTTCCATCGCATAACCGGGAACTGAAGATATATCAATACATTGTGCAAATCCGATTTTTTTATCATTTATATAAATAATGAAATGATTAATTGGTTTAGTGTTTACCGGAATATCAGCCGATTCCTCTAACCATTCTCGCTTGTCAGACTCTCCATAGGGACAAAACCATTTGTAGATAAACGGTTTCTATATCCAACTTTCAAAAATAGGTAAATCTGCTGGTGTAAAAGGCTTGAATAGAATTTCTTGATTTTTCATGTATAAGTCTCTCCTTGAATGTATTATTTAGCTTAACGTTCAACCACCCTTTAGTTTTTCTGTCCGAAAATATCACTGAAATCAGATATGTATACATTTATAGCAGAACACCGCACCTTCTAAAATTCTATAATATGTAAAGAACTCGGGACATTTCGTTAATACGGATCAACCAAAGGTAATCAGCGAAGCAATCAAAGTAATTTTGTTATTGAAATTCATGTTTCGTTGATCTAAAAACCTTAATAAAAACTAGGCTTCCTTTACGAATATTACTCGGAAGGAAGCCTAGGCTTTATTATATATACTTTCACTATTGATACTTACTTATCAAAATTTTACTCTTCCATGACCAGCTTTCCCCACACTCAGCTCTTACTCTTCTGTGGCGCTTGAAGGATCATGCGGTTCACTTCATCTGATAGTTCAAGAAACGCATCTTTATCGCCTTCTTCTAATGCCTGATCGATCTGTTGGTAAAGCATGCTTAGTTTTGCTGCTTGCTCTTTTTCTTGGAAATAATGCTCGATTAATTCTGTTGATTCTTCACTGATTGCATCTTCCCATGAGGCTAACGGATTATCTTCGATGATTGCTAAATATTCTTTCGTTTGCCACGCATTTTCAAAAAGGCATTCGACATAAAGTGGATTTTTCCAGTTCAGACGGATTTCATGGAAGATCTGATCAGTATCAGTAAATTCCTTTCCATCTAAAAATAGCTTCATCGGTTCACCTTCATATGAAAGATCGGTGATCTGTAAACCACGTCTTGTTAAGTTTGCACCTTCAACAAAACGCACATTGTGTAAGATTGCTTCATGATTTGCCAGATAGTTCAAAATCCAAAATACTTCTCTGCGACTGAAAGAGACATGGTTAACCATCCAAGTTAAGAAATTCTTCTTTTCTTTAACATCAATCAACATATTCATCACCTCTCTGTTAAATCATCTAATAGCGACAAGACCTCCATATCCCCCGGTTCATAAGTTAAATATTGTTCCAATAATTCTCGTGTTTTTGCTAATTGACCCTCTTCACGTAAGAATAAAGCATATTCTTTCAAGAAATCTGGTTCATGATCTAATTCATGGGCTGCTTGTTCATAATGGACTGCTGCTACCGCAAAATCTTCTAATTGATTATAGGCATGAGCGAGGTTCCATTCTGCATATGGATTAGCAACTTCTTCCATTTGGTTGACTGTTTGAACAACGTCTTCATAACGTTCTTGATCCAAGTAAAGATTACTCAACGTCAATAACGTTTCATCTTGTTTGTCACCGACGGTCAATGCATCAAGTAGTAACTTCTCTGCTTTTTCTTTGTCATGTAGACGAAAGGCATTTTCCGAAGCTAAGTGATAAAGTTCTACTTGGAATGGGTTCTCTTTGATACCATCTTCTAAGACTTGTTGTGCTTCTTCGATCATCTCTTCTTCTTGAAGGGCCTGACCTAGATAAAGGTATAAAGATTGATACTGTGGATTCAATTCCCGTAATTCTTGCAAATAATTGATAGCTTTTTCGTTCTCATGTAATTGTAGATTCGTGAACGCTAATTGGAACAGACGATCATCTGTCCGCTCTTCGGCTAAAGCAGCTTCCAGTGGTGGGATTGCTGCTTCAAAATCCCCTTGCATACTCAACGATTGTCCTAAGCGTTCTTGCATGGAAATACTAGAAATTTCTTCTATACCATTCGCTAACAACATTTCGTAAAGTGCGGAAGCTTCATTAAAGCGGTCAACTGAAAAATACAATTCAGCTAATGCAAATTGAATCAATGGTTCTTCAGGTAATAATGTTGCGGCTTCTTTCAATTTTGCTTCACTTACTTCAGGAATACCGATTACTTGATACAAGTCGGCGATTGCTAATAATGCTTGCGGATAGTATTCACTATCTTGCTGGATTTTTTCTAAATAGTCAAATGCCTGATCGATCTCATTGTCTTCGATCGCAATTTCTGCCAACGGAATATTCCATTCATCATTTTCAGGCGATACAGTTAGCAGATGCTCAAAAATTGCCTTTGCTTCTTCTAAAAAACCGATGGCTAATAATTCTTCTCCTAATTCCTGTAACACATCAGCCGGATCTTCTTGGAGCGCTTTTGCCAAGTATTCATTTGCCTCTGTCAAATTTTCGTCTGCTAATGCTTGTAGCATTTTTTCACTATTTGTCATCATCTAAATCCCTCTAATCTCTTGAACGATCCTTTCATAGGACGCCATTGTTTTCAATAGTTCTTGTTCGTTTGGCAATTGATATCCATCTATTATACCAATTTTTTCCAAAACGAGAATTTTTTTGCTCTTTTCCGCTAAAACCAGCACATTTTCTAGATAATCCATTTTTGATATCTCTTCAGGCCAAGTAATCGGATAACCTAGATGTTGCAGCCAGATAAAAAAATTCTTCAATTGGAAAGAAAGCGACTTGATTTCTGAATTCCAGATAAGTTGCATCAAGATACCTAAAAATTTTTTCATACTGGCGGAAAGCAAATGACTATTTTCAGTCAGATAAAAAGCTTGCTCAAATAGTTTACCATAATTTGTCACTTGTTCAGCGTCTTCTTGATAAAAATAAATGATTTCTTCTAGCATACCAGCAAAAGGACGATTGAATAATTTTTCGCGATTCGGATAATTTTTGTAAAGATTTTGAAGAAACGGATGATCACAGACTAACCCGCAACAGATAAAAATCAAAAAATCGATTTGTTTCCCTTCGATTTGCTTTTCACTGATCGTCCGATCATAAATGATTCGTTCTGGAAGGTTCGTCGTTTGAAGAGCCGATTCGTTAGGCCCGTGTAATATCTCGCATTGAGGATTCAGTGCCCGTGCCATGGAGCGGATCGAGACGGGGATCAACCAAAGTGTAGTCTGAAGATACGTATGTTTTTGAAAGAAGCCCGCCAACTCCATAATTCCCTCATTGCCAAAACCTATTACTAAAAGCGGTCGATTTTCGGGATAGCGTCTCGCATAGGATAAGAGACTATGCAATTCAGACAATTGATTACACTGTGTATTGCCACAAATATACCAATCAATCGCTAACTTGTTCGTGAATGACTGTGTCATTTTCTCAGCGTATAGATCATAATAACGTTGGTTCGTCAAAAAAAGAATCGCTTGATCAATCGATTCATTTTTCAACTGACTGACAAATGTTTCCCCATAAAAGATTGTTGTTTCTTCTTGTTGGTAGCGATAGGATAACTCCATGTTGCCCTCCCCTTTTCTTTTATTTTACCATTAGTAAGTAAAATAAAAAAAGAATAAGAAAAACTAGTATATGGACTCATGCCTTTTTTGATCGACTCTATTCTTTTATTTGATATGTAAAGAGTTCCATTCGGTTGCTGAACTATTTGGTTGTCGCCTTTCTACTGCTTTCCGCCACTTTTATCCATCTATATAAAAAATAAAGCGCCTGTAGCCGTAGCCACAAGCGCTTTTTTCAACTGTCTTATTTAACAGCGTCTTTCAATGCTTTACCTGGTTTAAATGCAGGTACTTTGCTAGCTGGGATTTCGATTTCTTCACCAGTTTGTGGGTTACGTCCTTTACGAGCCGCGCGTTCGCGTACTTCAAAGTTACCAAAACCGATTAATTGAACTTTTTCGCCGTTAGCTAAAGCATCTTGGATAGTTGAAAATACAGCGTCAACTGCTGCAGTTGCGTCTTTTTTAGTTAAATCTGTAGCTGAAGCAACTTTTTCGATTAATTCTGCTTTATTTGCCATGGATAGATTCACCTCCTCCAACAAGAGATATGATAGGAACATCATTTTAGTTTAAAAAATTTCTGAGTGGTCCAGAAGTTTATAAGAAATATTGATTAAGTTTCAATATTCTGTTATCACGATATCATATGAATCGCTTAATAGCAAGGTTTTTGGCATTATTTAACCGCTTTTTTTAGTCATAAAAACGTAATACAAAAATATGCTTATTTTTTTTGAAAAAAACGGACTACTATGGTAAAATGCCTATTTTCTTCGACGTGGTATAATTCGGATCGAAGTTCCTTCAAACGTAAATGCTTTTCTGATTTGATTTTCCAAAAAGCGTTCATAAGAGAAATGCATCAATTCTTCTTCATTAACAAAAACAACAAAGGTTGGCGGTTTGACTGCGACTTGTGTTGCATAGAAAATCTTTAATCGTTTACCTTTATCTGTCGGTGTCGGGTTGATTGCTACGGCATCCATGATCACATCATTCAAGACTGCTGAAGAAACACGTAAGTTTTGGTTCATACTCACTTCTTCGATCATTTCAGGCAAACGTTCTAATCGTTGTTTGGTCACAGCTGAAACAAACAGAATCGGCGCATAGTCTAAGTAACGGAATTCTTCACGGATCTCTTGTTCGAAGTCACGCATCGTATTCGTTTCTTTTTTGACTAAGTCCCATTTATTGACAACGATGATCACACCACGGCCAGCTTCATGCGCATAGCCAGCTACTCGTTTATCTTGTTCACGGATGCCTTCTTCTGCGTTCAAGACCATTAACACGATGTCTGAACGGTCAATCGCACGCATGGCACGCATCACGCTGTATTTTTCTGTGGTTTCATAAACTTTACCACGTTTTCTCATACCAGCTGTATCGATCATCATGAATTTTTGACCGTCTTCTGAGACGAAGTGCGTATCGATAGCATCACGTGTCGTTCCTTCGATGTCCGAAACAATCACTCGGTCTTCACCTAGGATCGCATTGATCAAGGAAGATTTCCCTACATTCGGGCGACCGATCAAACTGAATTTGATGGTATCATCCTCTTCTTCTTCTGCTTCTTCATCAAAGAATTTCACTGCTTCATCTAAGATGTCGCCGATCCCTAATCCATGACTTCCAGATACAGGGTAGGGATCACCTAGACCTAGTGCATAAAATTCATAGATATCATTTCTCATTTCAGGATTGTCGACTTTATTAACGGCTAAGATCACCGGTTTATTGCTACGATATAAAATTTTTGCTACGACTTCATCTGCATCAGTGATGCCTTCACGGCCACTGACGACACAAACGATTACATCTGCTTCATCGATTGCGATTTCTGCTTGGTGCTTGATTTGATCCATAAATGGTTCATCGCCTAAGTCGATCCCACCAGTATCAATAATACTGAAATCACGACCTAACCATTCCCCTTTAGCATAAATACGATCACGAGTAACTCCTGGAGTATCTTCGACAATCGAAATACGCTCACCAGCGATACGGTTAAAAATCGTCGACTTACCGACGTTTGGGCGACCAACGATTGCAATTGTTGGATTTGCCATATTTTTTCCTCCTCACATGTTTCCAATCTCACTTAGTGTACCGAATACTTCGCAAACTTTCAAGCTTAGATCGGTGAACATTCAAGTATTTTTCTGGATCACTACCTATTACAAAAGAAAATGGTCTGGGACGTAATCCCCAGACCACTTGTTTTACACATGTACAACTTCCCTTGATGCTGTAAATTCGCGCTTCGGGAACGATCATTCATTTATTTTTCAGAATCATCTGTTGCTGTTTCTTCTACTTCCCCTTTTAAGGCTTCGCCTAAGATGTCACCCATTGTAAATCCTGTGTTTTCTTCAGGTAACTCATAAGACTCAACTTCTTTTGGTTCTTTATCAGAAGCAGGTTTTTCTTCTAATGCTTTGATACTTAATGCAATCCGGTGCTCTTCTGGATTGACTTCTAAAACTTTCACTTGGACATCATCGCCCTCATGCAACACTTCATGTGGTGTCGCGATGTGTTTATGTGAGATTTGTGAGATGTGGACAAGCCCTTCCACTGTTGGAAATACTTCAACAAAGGCACCAAAGCTAGTTAATCGTTTCACTTTACCTTCAAGTACAGCGCCTACTGGAGCTTTTGTTTCGATATCTGTCCAAGGTCCAGGCAATGTGTCTTTGATCGATAATGAGATACGTCCTTGTTCTGGATTGATTGAAAGAACTTTGACTTTCACTTCATCGCCAACAGCTAAAACATCACCCGGTTTAGCAACATGTCCGTGAGAAATCTCAGAAACGTGTACTAATCCATCAATGCCGCCTAAATCAACAAATGCACCAAAATCTGTGATACGAGCAACGCGTCCTTCGATCACGTCATTTTCTTGGATAGTTGATAGTAATTCTTTTTTCTGTGCTTCTTTTTCTGTTTCAACGACTGCTTTGTGTGAAAGGATCAAGCGATTTTCTGATGGTTCGATTTCAACGATTTTGAATGTCATCGTTTTTCCTTTGTATTCAGAAAAATCAGCGACAAAATGATCTTCTACCATTGATGCCGGAACAAATCCACGAACACCGACATCGACAACTAAACCACCTTTAACTACATTTGTCACTGGTGCTTCGATGATGTTTCCAGCTTGGAAATCTTTTTCGATATCCTCCCAAACTTTTTTCGCATCTAAGCGTCGTTTTGATAAAAGGTAACTTCCGTTTTCTTTGTCTTTACCAATCGTGCTGATCACGACTAGATCTAACGTATCGCCAACCTTTACCACTTCGTTGATATCTTCAACCGGTAAAGTAGATAATTCTTTTGCAGGAACTACGCCTTCAACACCCGTTCCTTCGATTCCAACGATGGCTTGTTTGTCTTCAATGACTAAAACTTCTCCTTTGACGACATCGCCAACGCTCACTTCTTGAACGCTATTCATTGCATCTTCCATAGATTGGTCTGTCTGATTTTGTTCAAATTCTGTCATAACACTTGTCCTCCTAACCAACATTCTGCCGTTAACTACGGTACTGCCTATAGTTTAATTGATTATTTGAAAAAAATAAAGCGATTTCGTTTGTTTTCCATTAAAATGGTCGGATTCTTCGCTTTTTTTCTATTTAGTCAAGAAAATATCCTTTTTGTTGAATCACTTCTTTGATCGCTTGGACAACTTCTTGAATCGTTTTACCGGTTGTATCGATCCGTATCGCATCTTCTGCTTGCTTCAGGGGTGAAACTTTTCTAGTAGAGTCATATTCATCACGTGCTTGTATTTCTTTTGTCAATTCTTCTAAGTCTGTCGGAATATTTTTCTCAAGGTTTTCTTTGTGTCGTCTTTGTGCCCGTTCAGATACGCTGGCTACCAAGAAAATCTTCACTTCGGCTTTTGGTAAAACAGCGGTACCGATATCTCGCCCATCCATGACGACACCCCCATCTTCACCGATTTTTTTCTGGATCGCAACAAGAGCTTCGCGTACTTTTGAATGCGCAGCTACTTCAGAGACCGCTCGTGTAACGTCTGGTTGTCGAATATCTGAAGTAACGTCTTGCCCAGCTACAAAGACATGTTGTCCATCTGCCATTTGCTCAAATGAAATAGGGTTTTCATTGATCAAATCGACTAACTCTGTTTCATCTGAAAAAGCAATGTGATGTTTGATTGCCAAGTAAGTGACTGCACGATACATCGCGCCCGTATCTGTATAAATGTAGTTCAATTCATTTGCGATGATTTTAGCTACCGTACTTTTGCCTGAAGAGGCAGGACCATCAATTGCGATACTAATTCGTGTCATTTTTCATAAACTCCCTTTTCTCAAAAAAAAGGGGCTGTGGCTCAAGCCACTGCTCCTTATTTAATTACATTTTATGAAGATACTCTGAGGAAAAACAACTCTTCAGTATTATCTTTTTCACTCCATTTATTGGACTCTAAGTTCTTGTCCTGGATATAACATGTAGTTGTTTGGATCGATTCCGTTCAATTGGAACAATTGATCGACTGTAATGCCTGCGCGTTCTGCTACTTGTCTAGGACCTTCACCCGCTTGAACGACTGTGGTTGAACCTGAAACACCTGCGCCTGCCTCTGGTGTTGAAGTAGGTGTTGTTTCTTGTGGAGCCACACTGCTTGGTGTTGTTTGTTCTGGCTCTGTTACTGTTGAAGATGGTGTTGTTTCTGGTGTCACAGCACTTGTTGGTGTTGTTTCTCCAGCAACTGATTGTGTATCAGAAGTTGGTTCACTAGAAACTGTCGTCGATTCTACAGTTGATTCTACAGTCGAACTTTCTACGATCGATGAAGTCGTAGAGGAAGAAGATGCAGCGGTAGCACTGTTACTTGATCCGTTTCTGATCCAGAAGTAAGCTCCGGCTGGAATCGCAATACATAAAACTAATAAAATCAAAAATAGTGATAAGAACAGGGTGTTCCCTTTCTTTTGCTGTCTTTGCGTACTTCTTGAAGATGCTTCATCCTCTGTATCGTAAATTGGTTGTTCCCATGGTTCTTGTGTTTCGTTATTTTCTGATGATTGATGTCTATCTTTTCTACTCACCTTATTGACCTCCTAAATTCTTTCCTAGTTATTATACCATAGGATAATCTTGATTGTACGAAAAAAATACCTCGCACCATTTTTTTAAAATAAATTTAGTAAAATCGTTTGCCAGTCTTTTACTTCTACGGTTGGACTTATTTGCCCTGTTTCAGTTAGAAATAATGATGCGCCATCTCGGTCACAGCAGTCTTTAGGCTTCTCTTTGAGAGTTTCATCGAAATAGTCCATCAGACGTTCTCGTCTACAGGTCGTTTCATGGATATAAGCAAGCATCTGTTGTAGTTGCTTGATTTTCACTTGTTCTTGTTTTTTTAATTGCAGAAGCCATGTATCAGGACTTTGTATTTCATTTACTACCATCAGCCATTTTTGCTGGATCTCATCGAACTGAGGCGCCTCTGTTTGCCCAGTTGACAGATGTTCTTCGAAAATCTGGCGTTGTTCTTTAGACAATTGTTGGAAAAAGTAATGGATCCCTTCATCTCCTGGTCGGTAAAGCAACACAGCGCTACTAGGTCGCTGATCTCGGCCTGCTCGACCAATTTCTTGCATATAATTTTCCAAGCTATCTGGTAGATCATAATGGATGACATACCGAATGTCTGCTTTATCGATCCCCATACCAAACGCATTCGTCGCAATCAAAAATTGCAGTTGATTTTGACTGAATTGTTGTTGAAGTTGGCGGCGTTGTGAGGCATCTAGCCCTCCATGATAATACCCCACAGCATAGTCTTTGCGAAACAGTTGATAAAGACGTTCGACTTCTTTTTTAGTCGCACAATAAATGATCATTGCCCCGTCTGCTTGTGCCATCAGCTGACGTAATTGCTGGTCTTTTTCATCTGTATGAAAGACAAATAATGAGATATTTTCTCGATTAACTGAATGTTTGACGATGACAGGTTTTGTGCGAAAGAGAATGTGTTCGATCTCTTCTTGTACCGGTCGCGTGGCTGTTGCCGTCAAAGCTAAGGTAGTTGGTGATCCTAATTCTTTTGCGACTCTTCCGAGAGATTGATACTCCGGTCGAAAATCAATGCCCCACTGTGAGACACAATGAGCTTCATCGACTACGTACAACGAAATTTTTTGTTGCTTCAGCGCATGAAGTACTTCCGGTTGCTGCAACATCTCGGGACTGACAAAGACAAATTTATATTCGGATAAATGAGCTAACACATACTGTTTTTCACTTCTAGTAAGTAAGCTATTATAGGCAACCACCCTTTTCTCTCCTCGTTTTTGCAATTGCCCTACTTGATCTTCCATCAAAGAGAGTAAAGGAGAAACGATCAAGACCATCCCATCTTGCAAATAGCCAGTCAACTGATAACATAAACTTTTGCCATTACCAGTTGGCAGGATCGCTAAAACATCTTTCTGATTCAATAAGGTGGAAATAATCTCTTCCTGTCCTTGGCGAAAAGAGGAAAAACCAAAATACTGTTTCAATGGATCAAGCAAATCCATTTTTATCCCCTCCTTTAAATGTCTCGATTTGTACCAAACGAAATTCTCCGTAATCGATCGTTTGTTCTTCAAGGTCTTTATATCTTAGTGTAAGAAGTGGTCGCTCCAACAAAGCTAAAGATTTTCTTGTCTCGGAGTGGATCAGTCGTTCAAAAGGAAAATCATCAAAAAAGATGGCCCACTCGATCAAATGATCATTGATCGTCCCTTTCTTCAACCCTCGCTTGCTCATCACCTGATCCACTGAATCTCCAGATAAAATCATTGCTCTTGTCGTCAACATGCTTTGATTATAATTTTGTCTTAGCAACGGTGCCAGCAAATCGTATAACAAGAAATCTGAATGCTGTTCGATAATCGCTAATAAGCGATGGATACATTGATCTTGGAATAGTTGCTGTGCTACGCCATCTTCAAGAGTGGTCAGCTGGTACGCGAGTAAGCCTGTTTGCTTTTTACCAGAAAATTGGTTTGCTAAGAAGTTCGCCTGTTCGTCTGGCATCAGAGTAAAAATAGTAGAAAGTTCCTTTGATACTTGAGCGACCAGCTCCGTTTTGGTACACGTTGCTTCTTTCAACCATCTCTTCACTTGGTACGCATAAAAAGGCCCCGTCTCTACTGGTAAATAAGCTGTTTCATTGGCGGATAAGTGAGAGACGACTTGTACAGAGAATTTCAGCAAACGCCAACTAGTAGTAGCTGTACGTCCATACTTATCATAGTGTAGTCCGGTGAGGGATTCTTTTTTTCTTCGCATTTCCCCTTTTTTCGTCAGTTGCAACTCTCGGTCTTCCCACTTTAATAATCCCTCATCTATCATCTGTTGGATCTGTTTATCAAACGTTGCTTGTTCAAGTGAAGGAAAACAACCATGAACAACTAATAGTCGCTGAAAAAAGCCAAAAAGTAGTACCGAGGATGTACGCTTGCCACTTAATAATTGATAGAGTGAGCTTGCCCGTAACTTGTCACTTGAAGAAAATAAAGATAAAATAAACTCAGTCATAGTAATCCCCTTATGTTAGGATGGTGAATATGTCATTATTATGTAAATTAGTTCCTGAACGTTGTATCGCATGTGGTCTATGTCAAATCGAGGCACCTGATATCTTTGATTATGATGAAGAAGGAATCGTCTTATTTGCACAAGAACCAGAAGCACATCAACAATTCGTTCAGCCTTTAGAAGAAGCCAACGTAACCAAAGCTTATCAAAAATGTCCGGTTCGAGCAATCTTATTGGAAAAAGAAAATTGACCGCTCTCTTACAACTAACTTTTAGCAGGACTGTCCGATGATGTACTTGTTTATTCTATCTCACAAAAATAGATGAGGTAATCGTATTCCCCTCAAGTGATAAGGCGTCATCCATGAAAATGATTCTTAAATTTTTTTGTGGATGACGCCCTATTTTTCTAGGAGCTTCCTTTGAGACGTCTGTATCCGCCGATCAGCTTGTGAAATTTTTAATTATATACGGATCATTCCTTTTCGCCGGTCCGAAAAGTGACGTTCTTACTTGATTTGGTTCAGCCAATTCATCATAGTCGTGACGATTGCTGTTTGTTGGTCTTCATTACTGATTGTTGCTTCACCATCACCTTTTTGATGACCATAACTACCAAATCCGCCGTGGTTCCCTCCAGCGATGGAAACAAATTCTGTTTGTTCAGGTAAATAAGCTTTTGCTTCATCAGCTGCTTCTTGGTTCATGACTTTGTCTTCACTTCCGGTGATACTGATGACCGGTAAATCAGTTTTTTCCAATGTCCCCTTTTCATCCGGATAACTTGCCATGAAATAAATACCTTTTAATCGTTCGTCATCCAGATTTGCATTAGCATAACGACTTGCCATCACGCCACCTAAAGAATGTCCCCCAATCACAAAATCTTGATCTTTGAAATCCTCTCTGATTTTGTCTGCTTTGTTGCCACTCAGGATCGCCAGTTCAAAAGGCATTTTAGCAATGGCTACCGTATAGCCATTTTCTGCTAGTTGTTCTGCCCATATACTATAACTTTCTGGTTCAACGAGCGCACCAGGATAAAAAATCACCATTGGATGTTCCGCCGATTTTTGCGATTCGAATAATAAATAATCCTCTTTATCTATTCCTTGTTTAAATGATTGCTCTGCTTGAGTCGATGGTTCGTACACACTTTGTTGCCAATAAAAATAACCTCCGATAGCACCTAATCCCAGTACGATCACTAATCCTATCAGGACTCTTTTGAATATTTTCAAAAAACATCACCTTCCGTCAACTTTCATTTGATACTCTTATACACTAAATAAAATACGGTAAAATTGCAAATGATTTTATGTAAGATGTTATTATTGGATATCTTTGTAAGGAGGAACAAGTGACAATGAAAATCCACCACTACTTTGACAAAATTTCTCAAAATAGTGGTGGTTTCTTACATTGTTATATTAAACTCAATTTATGTATTCACTGTTGTGCATGAACTCGCCTCATTTACTCTAGGAAACGATTAATCAACTGGAAAATCGATGTGGGAACTACTTTGGATTAACTTTTCCTGACCGAGTTAGGTAAGTCGAGACAGTTCGTTTTAATTCATCAAATTCTTTTTTACTAGTAGTAATATCTAAAATGAATTTAACTGCCTCTTGCTGGGTAAAAGTTGTTGTATATCCATTCGCTTGCAAAAATGTAATCATCGATACAAATGCTGTACGTTTGTTACCATTATGAAAAGGATGCTTTGTAGCTAAATTGATTGTAAGTATAGATGCTTTATCAAATATCGTAGGATACAAATCTCTGCCAAAAACTGACTGTGCAGGTTGATTTATTGCCATATCTAGTGCAGTTGCATCTTTTATACCGATTGTTTCACCTTGAGAATATGCTAAAATTACTTTAGCATTTATCTTTATGATGTGTTTTGAAGTCAAATATATCATAGGTCGACCAAATCTCTCAATGCTTGATCATATTGATTCATCACAGAGTCGACAATAGTATCAATATCAATTTCCTCTTGTGCTTTTACTATCCTAACTGCCCCATCTTTATCAAATATATAACTAATGGACTCTCCAGTTTTAACTCCAATATACTCTTTTACTTCATTTGGTATTGTTGTTACATCACTATTTCCAGATTTTCTGATTTTGTATTTACGAATTTTATCCATTAATTTTTTCCTTTCTGTTTATAATATATTCAATATGTAGATACATATTATCATAGTATCTACATTCCAACAAATTTCTGAGTATGTGAAATAGCTATTACGCTTGTTGCTTAATTATGGATGTTTAGATGGTGAAGAAATCCACCACTACTTTGACAAAGTTTCTCAAAATAGTGGTGGTTATTTTTTATAACTCTTATTCGTTTCTTAACTAACTATGGTTTACTTTCCACACAAGCGATAAACCGCTTCTGCGTAGATTTCCATCGCTTTGTACATGCTGCTTAATTCCCATCGTTCATTGGCTTGGTGCATGAAGTCTGGTGTATCAGGGAACATTGCACCGAAAGCGACACATTGGTTCATCGTACGGGCAAAGGTTGCTCCACCAGAAACAAATGGCTCAGTCATATCTCCTGTGACATCACGGTACGTTCCTAATAAGTTTTGGATCAATTCGCTCTCCAAAGGAACGTATAATGAATCCAAGAAATCAAATTCTTCATATGATAAATCGTATGCTTTGATTTTTTCTGTCATTTTTTCGACAAGTTCATCTTTTTTGAAGGTTACAGGGATACGCATGTCCACCCCGATTTTTGTTTGCTCAGGTGTGATTTCTAGACTAGCGAAGTTCATCGTCAACTCACCAGATTGTTCGTCAACAGTCTTTCCGACTACTTTTTCACCAGTCGCATTTTCTTGGACTAATTCACCTAAAAACTTGATTGGCGCAAAATCAAAAACTTCAGATAAAGCGATCGCTAAACGAGAAATCGCATTGACACCTTCTGCGGCATCCTTTGCGTGGATACTTTTTCCTAGCACTGTGATCGAATCACCTTGATCTTCAAAATCGAAGTTGTGTTTCGTTAACGCTGCTTTTACTTCTGCCAATTTTTCGCCCGAATATGGTGCAGAATCCGGCACTACATTTAGTGCCCCACCAGCATTTACAGAGAATTCAGTTGTGCCAGGACCTGTCAAGTAAGCTTGTAGCAAGCCTTTTTCTGCATAGATCAAAGGAAATTCTGCATCTGGCGCAAAGCCTTGTGTGATTCCTTCTTCTTTTTCATTGTATTTATCTAAACAACGCCAAAGGTTTTCTTCGTCCGTTCCGAAGATGAAACGAATGCGCGTATTAAATTCTACCCCTGCATCCATCAATGCTTTCACTGCATACATCGCAGCAATCGAAGGTCCTTTATCGTCTTGAGAGCCACGGCCAACTAGCCAGCCATCTTTGATCGTTGGCTCAAAAGGTTTAGATTCCCAGTTTTTTTCATCGCCTCCAGGGACAACGTCCATATGGCATAAGATACCAAATAACTCGTCTCCTGAGCCTACTTCTGCATAACCATAGTAGCCTTCGGGATCTTTAAATGTTTTGAAACCTAATCCTTCACTGATTTCTAACACTTTATCTAAAGCTTCTACAACTTTTTTCCCAAAAGGATGTCCCTCTCCAGAATCAGATTCATCCAACACAGAAGGAATTCTAATCAACTCACTTAATGATTCTAATGCTTGTTCATGATGTTGTTCTGTTACAAATTGTTTCATCAACTTTGCCTCCTCATTATTTTAAAAAAAAGATGACGGCAGAAAATACTACTTTGACCCACATGTACATCTGCTCGAGTGCAATAGGACACTATTCACGAAATTTTCTGTGAAAAAGCCCACGCCTTCGGAAATAAGCGACAAAACCCAAAATCCAAGTTTCGGGTTTTGTCGCTTATTTCTTGGCGCTGGATTCTTCAGTCACCATTTCATCAACAGAGTAACTCGTTTTTTCAAAGGTCTTGTTTCTACCGACGATCTCTTACATACAAGTGATACATCGTACATGGTGAATAAAGGATTCATATCTCTTTATTCAGTCAATAGATAGTGTTTCTTCATTTATCATAGAACTTTGGCTGTCATTTGTCTAGAATTAGAACATTGCTGCTACACCTAAGATCACACAGATAGCAACAAATAAGATGGCAATCAACTTCCCAGTGAATTTCCACCAAACGGAAATATCAAAGCGAGCAATGGCGATTGCACCCATTACGATAGCAGAAGTTGGCGTGATCAAGTTCACTAATCCAGATGCTGATTGGTAAGCAGTGATTACTAGATCTTTACCGACACCAGCAAATTCTCCCATTGGTCCCATGATGCCCATTGTAGCAGCTGCTAAGCCAGAAGTTGATGGAATCAAGAATGACATAGGGATATAGAAGATAAATGTAAGGATCAAGAAGACACTTGATGATAATGAGCTTAATCCTTGTTCTCCCCAATGTAAGATCGTATCTGTGATCAAACCGTTGTTCATCACTACTTGGATCCCACGAGCAACAGCAACAACGATTGCTACACCGATCAAGTCTGAAGCACCTGCTAAGAATTCTTTGACAAAATCAGATTCTTTCATACCAAAAGTGATTGCCACAACGATTGACATTACTAAGAATAACATTGTGATTTCAGGGAAATACCAATCGCCTAGAGGCAACATGTTTTTACCTAAAACAGTTCCAATTACAGGTAGGCCAGTTAACCAATTTGTCAATGACTCAAAAATAGTGAAGTTTTCATTCAATGTTGTCCACGGAATCAAACTAATGATCATGATACCAAAAGTAAGGAAGAACAATACATTCACATGTTTTTGTTTTTTCGTGATCATTTCTTGACGATTGATTGCTTCGATATCAAAGTGTTTCATGTCTTCTTCGCGCTGATTATATACTAAAGATTTGGTTGGATCTTTTTCGATCTTCGACGCATAGCGATACACATAAATAATAGAGATTGTTAGTAAGACAACGAACATAAAGAAACGTAACCCAATTCCTTCACCCATTGAAATACCAACGGCTTGTGATGCAACTCCTGTCGCAAATGGGTTAACTGTTGATGCCAAACAACCCACTTGAGATCCGACCAACACGATGGCTACTGCTGTGACAGTATCAAAACCAACGGCCATCATAACAGGAATCAATAATGCGTAAAATGGAATCGTTTCTTCCGCCATTCCATAAGTTGATCCACCTAAAGCGAATAAAAGCATCAATACAGGGATCAACATTTTTTCTTTCCCTTTGAAGCGTTTCACAACAGTTGCGATCCCAGCATCTAATGCGCCAGTTTTATTGATAATTCCTAAGAAACCACCAACAATTAAGATAAAGAATGAAATTGGAATTGCCGCAGGTGTTTCTTTCGTTAACTCACCCGCTGGTACACCCAACATCCCGTTGACTGGAGCCATAAAGATATCCCAAAGTCCTTGTGGATTTTGTTGGACTCTTTCGTAAGACCCTGCAATGATATTACCGGCTTCATCCACACTGTAGTGTCCTGCTGGGATGAACCATGTAAGTACAGCGATAATGGCAATAATAATGAATAAGACCGAGTACGCTGAAGGCATTTGAAATTTCTTCTTCGTTGTTTGTTCCATTTTCTTCTTCCTTTCTTGTTTCAAAAATCTTTGACACATCGGTATTTTATCAAAAAGATGATAAGAACAAAAATAATAACTAGTAGATTCGATAAATTTTATTCAAAACCCTCGTTTATTGTCCCTCCTTTGATTATTTAATTGAAATGCTTTATTCATACTAATTGTAGCGTTTCCGTCGTCTATTATATCAGGTCCATCTAACAAACAAAAGGAGAAGAATTTCACGTTAAAACGTATAAAATACATTTTTATACAAAAAGGCAAAAAATACTCAGACACGATTTATAAAACGCTTACACAATGTCGGTTATTGAATTTTTTTTCATAACAAAATATTAAGAAAAACTTTAAAAAAATATGTGTTAGCTATAAGAATACCTATGATTGGTCATTTGTTATCATCCCAAAAAAACTATCTAGGCTCTATATAAATAACTGGAAATGCCCTTTTTAGTAAAAAAAAACTTGAAAGTAGGAATTACTACTTTCAAGTTTACTTGTATTTTCTGTATTATAATATATCGTAGTTTTTTAAAAAGAGTCGTTTACTTTTATTTTACCACGCTATGTCGTTTTTCTAACTGGTGTTGTTTTCTGCTCAACCAAGGTAGTAGTTTGGCGTGTAAGACAAGGAACGCCACACTAACGATAAATCCTTTGATCAAGTTAAAAGGTACGATACCGATCAGAATGTAATTTGCCAGTGGCATACCTAACATTTGGGTTGCATTCAGGCCTAAAAATGTTAAATAAAGAGGGGTGATCACAAAATAGTTCGCAATACTCATGAAAATGGTTAGTGCAAGTGTTCCACTGATCACGCCTAAAATTTGATTTTTTCCTTTTTGGTATTTGTTTCTTTTGAAGATGTAGAAAATCGGTAAAGTAAAGACCGCTGTTGAAAAGAAACTAGCGACGTCGCCAACTAGATTCTCCGGACTAAAACCGGTCATGATCAAATGTAAGATCGAACGTAAAAACGCGGTAACGATCCCCGCTAACGGACCAAATAAAAACATGCTGATCAAAACTGGGATATCACTAAAATCGATTTTCAAAAAGCTAAATGTTGGCATGATTGGAAATGAGAAAAATTGCAAAACCAATCCGATTGCAGCAAATAATGCGACCGCAACCATTTTTTGTACTCTGGTGTTCTTCATGTTGAAATCCTCCTGTTGGGATTCCTCTTCAGCGAACTATTCAACCACGTAAACACAAACAAAAAAACTCTATTTTCGCAGGGGAAAATAGAGTTAGAGTCATTTGTACATACGTATGCCAAATAAGCTCTATCTTCTTTATCCAGACTTTACTGTCGGTATCGGAATTTCACCGATTCAGCTACTCGCAAAAGTAGGTCGTGGACTATAACCACCGGTCGGGAATTTCACCCTGCCCCTGAAGACGAACCATATCTAATTTTTGTTTACCTTTTTATTATACTTATTTCATAACAAAAAAGCAAGGTATTTAACCTTACAAAAAGTAAGTTATTTATTTTGATTGATTCAATAACTGACTGATTTCTTTTTTATTCAGCTCACGATACTCACCAGGACGTAAACCTTGCAAGGTCAATTCGCCATATTTTTCTCGTTTTAATTTTTGCACAGGTAACCCGACGGCTTGTAGCATGTTTTTTACTTGGTGGTTACGGCCTTCATGGATCGTTAATTCTACGATACTATGATTCGTATGAGGATCAACAGATAAAATGGCATACTTTGCAGGTGACGTTTTCTTTCCTTCAATTTTGATTCCTTTTGTCAATGGATTCAGTGCTGACTTAGTGGCGATCCCTTTGACTTTGGCAACATATACTTTATCAACTTCATGCTTTGGATGCGTCAATCGTTGCGCAAAATCACCATCATTCGTCAATAAAAGTATGCCAGAAGTATCATAATCTAGTCTTCCAACTGGATAGATGCGCTCTTTGACCATTGGTAATAGGTCTGTCACTACTTTCCGGCCCTTGTCATCTGCTACAGCAGAAATGACCCCTTTTGGCTTATAAAGTAAATAGTAGCCATATTCTTCTTGATAGATCGGCACTTGGTCGACTTCCACTGTATCGTGTTTGCCAACTTTTACGCCAAGTTCTTTGACGACTTGACCATTTACTTTTACTCGACCAGCCAAAATATATTCTTCGGCTTTACGGCGAGAGGTAATTCCTGCGTGAGCAATTACTTTTTGTAATCTTTCCATTATATGTTTTCTCCTTCATGCACGCCATCAAAAAATAAATCAAGGGGTGCGTCTTCTTCCAGTGAACGTTCGATATCTTGAATATCGGGTAACTCATTTAGCGATCTCAGACCAAAATAATCTAAAAAATGACTTGTGGTCCCGTAAAGGATCGGACGACCTGGTCCATCGACTCGCCCTTTTTCTTCGATCAGTTGGTGTGCAGTCAAGCGTTGGATCGCGCCAGAAACTTGAACACCACGAATCAACTCAACCTCACTTCTAGTGATCGGTTGCTTATATGCAATGATTGCTAGTGTTTCGACTGCCGCTTGTGACAAGGTATTCGATGTCCCTTGCGCGTATCTTTTGACGATCGGCGCTAACTCCTTTTTGGTAGTCAGCACGAGTTGTTTTTCTGTTTCAAAAAGATGTAACGCTGTGTTGTCATTTGCTTCATAACTAGCTGCCAACTCTGCCACTAAAGCAGTCGTTTCTTCTCGTGTATAGGTCAGTAAGGCACTCAATTCTTCGATTGTCGTTCCTTCTTCTCCTACTATAAATAAGATTGCTTCAAGTTCACTTAATTTCGTCATGTTGTGTATCTCCTACTGCTGGATAAAGCATGATTGATTCATAATTTTTTTCTTGCTGAGCCACGATCTGTCCATTTTTCATCAATTCGAGGATCGCCAAAAATGTTGTGACGACTTCGTTTCTAGAAGGCGTTTCAAAAAAAGATTCGAACAAACAGCCATTTTTTTGAGAGACGATGCGCTGTTGGATAAATGTCATTCGTTCTTCGATTGTCGCATCATCAGGTGCGATCGTTTTTTCTTCTTTTTGGGCAAATTTCTTTCGTTCTAAAATTTTCTGCATGGCTTGAAATAAATCGATTTTTTTCACTTGTCCACGCTTCAATGGTTTTTCTTGACCCAATAACTCATCGATTGCAGAAGGTTCTTTTGTGAAATACAAACTACGTTCTTCTGCCTTTTCAGTAAGCTTCTCTGCTGCATATTTGAATTTGCGGTATTCTAACAGCTGATTAACTAATTCGTCACGAGGATCTTCTTCCCAAAATTCTTCTTCGTCATTGCTCACTTCTTGGATAGGCAATAAAGTCTTGCTTTTGATTGCCATCAGTGTTGCCGCCATGACGAGATATTCTCCTGCCACAGCTAACTCAAGCGTCTTCATCGTATGGATATAGTTCATGTATTGTTCCGTGATAGTGGCGATCGGGATATCGTAAATATCGATCGACATATCTTGGATCAGATGAAGGAGTAAATCTAATGGACCTTCAAAGACATCTAATTTGATATTGATTTCTGTCACATCATTCACTCTTTCTTATTTTCCTTGATCCATCTACTTAAATAAGCTTCTGTGATATCCGTTGGATGGATCAACACATCAGGGTATTTTGCTTGCAATTCATTCAACATTTGAAACCCAATATTCTCCCCCCGGTAGGAAGGATTCAACGAAATATCGTGAATCGTCATCTGATCTTTATCATTCCAATGAACACCAATGACTCCTTGGATATTTGTAGAATCTTCAGGTGTATAGAAAAAAAGTTCATAATCCTCAGCAGATTCATACGTATCGATCTCTTTTAGTAAACTTGATTCTGCATTTAACTTTTTATGAAAGCTCAATAGTCCCATCGCGATTTTTCGGTTTTCTTTTCGATAATGTGTTAACATTTTCTCACCATCCTATAAACTAAGCCCTTGGGAAATGCTGCTTGTAGACATCTGTCATTCTTTTTTTCGTGATATGTGTATAGATCTGTGTCGTTGAAATATCTGCATGACCTAATAGTTCTTGAACGGTACGTAAATCCGCCCCATTCTCTAGTAAATGTGTCGCAAAACTATGCCTCAATGTATGAGGGGTCACGTCTTTATAGATCCCTGCTTCTCGAACAAGTTGTTTTAAATTCTTCCATATTCCTTGTCGAGAGAGACCTGAACCATGATGATTCAAAAAAACGTGGGTTTCAGATGGATTTTTGACTAGTAAAGGACGAACCTCATCCAAATAACGTTCTAACCATTGAATCGCATAATCGCCTAAAGGGATGATTCGTTCTTTATCTCCTTTACCTAAGGTTTGGACCAGCCCTAAAGACAAGTGCAAATCGCCTAACTTCAGTCCGACTAACTCACTCACACGCATCCCTGTTGCATACATGACTTCTAAAATAGCGCGATCTCTGATCCCTAAATTTTTCGATGTATCAGGTGTTTCGATCAGTCGTTCTACTTCCTTTAAAGACAACGTACTTGGCAACTTTTGGGCTTTCTTCGGTGTCTCGATATGTTGCATTGGATCTTGTTCTGTATACCGTTCTTGTCGCAAAAATTGATGGAATTTTCTTAAACTTGTGATCATACGTGTAATCGTTGCAGAAGCCTTATTTTCCGCATGCAACGTTTCTAAGTATTGGATGACGACAAATCGATCAATTGTTTGCCAAGAGGTTATCTCGTGTTCTTTCAGATAGTGCAAGTATTGATTCAAGTCTCGTTCATAACTTTTTCGAGTATTGAACGATAATCCACGCTCGATACTTAAATAGCGAAGATATTCATTGATTTCTTCTTCCATCATTCTCACCTCATGCTTCTTTATCATATCAGATAGCCTTTGGTTTCGGTAGTCTATTTTTTCGTAGACACTTCAAAGAAAAAGCCGTCTATCAATTCAGACGGTCTTTCTTTCTTTTTTCTTATTATAGCATTCTTGGCAGATACCATGAAAGGTCAAACGATGATCTTTGACAAAAAAGTGGTAACGCTGTTCGATCACTTGTTCAACTTCACTTAGCAGATCTTCTTCGACTTCCTCGATCGTTCCACAATCTAAGCACAGGAGATGATGATGAAAATGTTTGGCTCCTTCTTTTCGCAGATCATACCGAGCCACACCATCATTGAAGCTGACTTTGTCGATGACTTTTAGATCCGTTAGAATCTCCAACGTCCGATAAACGGTGGCCAAACCAATCTCAGAGTTTTTCTTTTTGACTAGAAAGAAAACTTCTTCTGCTGACAAGTGTTCTTTTTCGTTCTCTAAGAGGACGAGCAAGGTTGCTTCGCGTTGTGGGGTCAGTTTAAACCCAGATTCATGTAGCTGCTGTTTTGTTTTTTTCATTACTGACATTGTATTCATGCCCATTTTTCTCAACCCCAACAATTTATAATGATTATAATTAAGATATCTAATCAACCGTTCTAGATTAAAATTATTATAAGCTAGACGAGAAAAACATGCAAGTCATTCTCAATTAGATTTTTTTGCTAATTTCGTCACGCCATCCTCTTGTTTGATCAATCCTTGTTTCAATAAATTACCAATCGCACGCTTAAATGCTCCTTTACTGATTCCAAACGCACGCATGATCTCATCTGGATCTGATTTGTCAGTGAATGCGATTTGTTGATCTGCCGAACGTTCTAAAATCGTTAAGATCATTTGTGCATCATCAGAAATCGTTTCATGTGCACGTGGTTTCAAAGAGATATTCAACACACCATCAGGTCTAGCCCCAACTACGCGTCCTTCTACTTTTTCACCTAAACGTGGTTCGCGGTAACGTTCTGAAGGATGGATGAACCCAATATAAAAATCATCCGTCAGCAAATACGTTCCCGTCAGCTTCAAACGATAAGCGATTCCTGAGATGTTTTTATTTTTCAATTCTTCTGAACCTTGCTTACTTAGTGATTTGAAGATTCTTTCTTCTGCTAAACTTCCCCAAATGCGATCTTTCGCGTCGACACGTAAAGCGATCATCAACTGATCACCTTTTTTAGGCCACAACTCAGTCATTGTAGGTAGCTCATCCAGTGAAACAACAAAATCTTTATCCGGTAAACCAATATCAACAAAGACACCTAGATCTTTTCTTGAAGAAGTGACTGTTCCAAAGGCATAATGTCCGATGCGACTCTTCGGGATCACCGTTGTAAAACGATTTTCTTGTTTTTGATTCTGGTAACCAAACCCTTCGACTGCTTCGCCGATCGTATGCTCCCCTTCCTCTTTACTTAAACGGAAAGTTTGTCCATTTTTCTGGACAAAATAATTTTTTTCATTTTCGTCAATCACCATTGCGGTAAAGACATTTGCTAATAATTCGTTCATCTTTTTCTCCTTTTCTAAAAGGCCTTTGTATTCCAACATTTCTTTGCTATCATAACATAACGACATGTTTATGGATAGAGATTCTCTATAAAAGGTTGAGACGCAAGCGTTCAACTGAAATAGGCCATAAAACCCGAAAATATCCTCATATTTTTGGATTCTAAGGCCTATTCTTGACGTTATGATAGAAAGAAAAATTGTTTGTGGACCATTGTTGTTTCGCTTTGAGGGAATAGTAAATTAGGTTGATAGAACTCTATGTCATACTAAAGCAAACTAACACTCATCTAGTTGCTACCGTTCCCACCAAACCAACCAGTTTTACAATTGATCGTGACGATATAAAATGGTAGTGCACTTTCGCCGATGCCACTCATCAATGACGATTTAGTTGAAGTCGCATAAAGGTTGTAGTAACCTTCACCGTTTTCGATGCGAGCTTTCTCTAATCGATAACCACCTTCAACGATATATCCTCGTGCAATACTTGTTGCGATCACACTTTCTTTGACTCCTGGCGCCCAATCCCAAGCAGGATTAGATGCATCTGCGACATCACTGGCTCTTGTTTCCATGATTGGACGGTTTGCGGAATTTGTCGCTGGCGTTGTCTGTGTCGACTCAGTTTGTTGAGCAGCTGCCTCTGCTTGTGCTTGTGCTTCAGCCTGTGCCTGCGCTTGTTTCGCTTCTTCGGCTTTCTTCGCTTCTTCGGCTTTCTTCGCCTCTTCTGCTTTCTTCGCTTCTTCTTTTTTCGTCAAAGCTTCATCGACTTTATCCAATTCAGTCGCAAGTGCTTTGACTAATTCTGCATTTTTTACTTTCGCCACTTCTACTTTTGCTGTCTCGTACTGCTCTTTCGTTGCTGAATCTTTTACTTGACCATCTGCATAGATCACAGCAGTTTTTTCTTTTGCTGTTTGAAGTTGTTGATACTGTTTGGTTGCTTCATCTGTCGCTTTGTCGATCAATTGACCAAATGCTGTATCTTCTGTTTCAAAACTTTGGATTGCTTGGTCAGCTTTCAATTTGGGTTCTGCAATCAATTGATCATCTGCGATAACTGGTGTAACAAACCATTCATTGACCGTTTGGATCTGTTTGATCTTTGATTGGATATCTTCAAAGGTTTTTTCCAGATCTGCATAACCTTTTTCATCTTTGACCTCATTCAATGATGCCCTTAATTTTGACAAGTCTTGATTGATCATACTTGTACGAATGAACTGTTCATCATCATCTAAATAAAACGCAGCTAAATCTGATTGTAAATCAGCCATTTTATCTTGTTTACGTTGGGTTTCAGCAGCGATTTCTGCTTGGACTTTTTGCTGATGATCATAATACATCCAACCACCTGCACCAAGTAAAAGCACTGCCGCACTCGTCAGGTATAATCTTTTTTTGGATTTCTTTGATCCTCGATCATTTGGCAATTCTTCTTTTTTGATGGACGCATTGCTTGTTTCTTGTTCCTCAACCTTTGTCTGTTCCGGCTGTGTTTCCACCAGTTCAGTTGTTTCAGGAGCTTCTTTTGGTTGCGGTGCATCTGTTGAAGCAGCTTTCGTACTCTCAACCTTAGAACTTTCCTCTTCGATCGGTTCAGTCGGCTCTACAGGTTCTTCCGTAGAAACTGGGGCAGTTTCTTCTATATTTGTAATTACGTCTACTTGTTCTTCTGTACTTGTTGAAGAATCTTCGACCACAGTATCTTCAATGATCGTTTCTTCTGTTGGTTTTTCCACTGGTGACTCTTTCATTGCATCCTCTTGAGATTTTTCAGGAGAAACTTGCTCCGTTGTATTTTCCGACAAGCGAATGTCGACTGAATCCTCACCCGTTGCTGCCGCCGTTTCGATCATTCGAAGCAGCTCTTTTGCGTGTTCTTCAGTCGTATCTTCACGATGCGCCTTGATGTAAGCAGCTAGAATGGAATTTTCTTCTTCATTGTTTACTGCTTCTTTTAATTCAGCTACTCGTTTTTTCTGCTGCGCTTTTTCTCTTTGCTCAGAGGTAGCAGAGTGATCTGTCTCTGTTTTTTCTTTGTCAAGATTGGTATTTTCTTTTTTATCTACTTGATCATCCTTTGACTCAGTGCTCGTGTCACTTGAGTCAAACAACTCCATGACAGATTCCAATGGTAGATCTTTTAGTTCTGACCATTCGATTGGATCATTCACGATACTGTCTGGATAAACTTCCTCAGCTGTTTCGTCTAATGATTGATTGTCATCTGTTTGCGGTAATTGTGTTAGTTCATCTTGTTGTGGTTCAAAGTCACATTCTGGACATTTTGATTGATCTTTGATTTTTTCTGATCCACATTTTGGACATTTTTTTATCACTTAGCGATCGGCTCCTTTACTAGGTTTTCGCTACCATTAAATCTACCATAATCTAATCCACACGCCAATAGGATATCCTAAGGATTTTATAAAAAAACAAATAAGTCCTTCAGTAAAAAATAAATAACGACCGTAATGAACTACTCTGTTTAAACGATCCTTTGTTGAAAACCAGTTGAATCATTTGATAAAAAACAAACCCTCAATAGCTGGAGAGATCTCCTACTTTGAGGGTTTTCTATCATTCAAGAAAAATGATCTGTTTTTTTGTTTAAAAAATTATTTCTTGATTATTCCAAGAAATCTTTCAATTGTTTTGAGCGTGATGGGTGGCGAAGTTTTCTTAATGCTTTTGCTTCGATTTGTCGAATACGTTCACGAGTCACGCCGAAGACTTTACCTACTTCTTCCAACGTACGTGTACGGCCATCATCTAAGCCAAAACGCAAACGTAAGACGTTTTCTTCACGATCTGTCAAAGTATCTAAGACATCTTCTAATTGCTCTTTCAGTAATTCATACGCTGCATGTTCCGCAGGACTAGTTGCTTCTTGGTCCTCGATAAAATCACCTAAATGCGAATCATCTTCTTCACCGATCGGTGTTTCTAATGAGACAGGTTCTTGAGCGATTTTTAAGATTTCGCGTACTTTTTCTGTAGGAAGATCCATTTCAGCACCGATTTCTTCAGGCGTTGGTTCTCTTCCTAAGTCTTGTAGTAATTGACGTTGGATACGGATCAATTTATTAATGGTTTCTACCATATGCACTGGAATACGAATCGTGCGGGCTTGGTCAGCAATTGCACGTGTGATCGCTTGACGGATCCACCAAGTTGCGTAGGTAGAAAATTTGAACCCTTTACGGTAGTCAAATTTTTCAACAGCTTTCATCAATCCCATATTTCCTTCTTGGATCAAATCTAAAAATTGCATCCCACGACCCACATATCTTTTGGCAATACTTACAACTAAACGAAGGTTGGCTTCAGCCAAGCGTTGTTTCGCTTCTTGGTCACCTTCTTCGATCTTCAATGCTAATGCTACTTCTTCTTCTGCAGTTAAAAGGGAGACGCGGCCAATTTCTTTGAGGTACATCCGAACAGGATCATTGATTTTGACGCCTGTTGGTGCAGAAAGATCTTCTGTTTTAGCTTGTTCTGCTTTTTTCTCAGCACTTTTCAGACTGTGGATCGATGGTTCACCATTTTCGTCAACGACGCTGATACCTGCGTCCTCTACTTTTTGGATCAACTTATCCATCTCATCTGCATTTAAAGTGAATGGTGTCGCAAGTTTATTTGATAGATCATCATAAATCACTTGCCCTTTTGGTTTATTTTCTTTAATGAACGCTGCCACTGCTGCTTCATATTTTTTAACATCTGTTCCATTTGCCATAAAAGAAGGCCCCCTTTAAGTAGCTATTCGGCTTGTTTTAACTGTTTCGTTAAATTAATGATCTCAATCGTCAATTCCAATTCTAACTGTTTGTTCCCGGTACGTCGTGCTTCTTGCTGCATCTGTTTTTTTGTTATGATTTCTTCAGCTAAGCCCGATTTACTGATCACTCTCAGTAAGTCTTGGATCTCACGCGGCGTACTTTCTTCCGCCATTCGCATGTATTCGATCTCAACCACTATCCGCCTTAAATTTTCATCTTGCAAGAAGTCTAAAAACTCCGCAAGTTTGAATTCTCCATTTTGAGATACAAACGCATCAAATAAAAAATAGATTTCTGCATAAGTATCATGAATAAATTGAACGCCTTGTTCCTTGAGTAGATTACGCACAGCAAGTTCTTTGAACGCGCGATACAATAGCATTTGTTCTGCTTTTTCAACCTGAGATAGTGGACGTTTTTGTCTGATCGTTCCAGATTTTACGGACACCTGCTCTGTCGTTGGTTGAGCTTGTTCTTGCTTGGTTGGTTGATTCTTTCGGCGCAGATCACGTATTTGTTTTTGCATCGTTTCTCGACTCAGCTGAAATTCTGCTGATAACTGCGTTAAATACATGTCTTGTTCGATTGGCGAAACAACTTTACTCAATTCACTTAGTACCGCTTCAAGATATTCAATTTTATCTTTTTCATTTTCCAGATTTTTTTCTTGCTTCAAATAACGCGATTTAAAAGCAAAAATGGTTTCTCGTCCGTGTAAAACTAATTCTTGAAAAGCCTCTTCCCCATACTTTCTCAAGTACTCATCTGGATCGAGTTTTTCTGGGATCGCTACGACAGATAATTGCATTCGACTATTTTGACGCAATAGCTCGATGCCTCGGTTCGTAGCTTCTACTCCCGCACGGTCACCATCATAACAAAACACTAATTCTTTTGTCAGTTTTTCCATCTGCTGGATCTGTTGAGTCGTGAGACTTGTTCCCATGGAGGCTAACCCAGTCTTGACACCCGCTTGCCATGCAGCGATAACATCCATAAACCCTTCGAATAGTAAGATTTCACCCGACTTGCGGATCTCACTACGTGCTTTGTCTAAGTTGAATAAGACTTGTCTTTTGTTGAACAGATCCGTTTCAGGACTGTTCAAATATTTTGGTTGATCTTTTGTATCGTGTTCACCAGCCAAGTAACGACCAGAAAACCCGATCGTCCGACCTTGACCATTACGAAGAGGAAACATGATCCGTTGATAAAAACGATCCGACATCCGTCCATCATCATGGGTCACAAACAAGCCGGACTGCTGGAATACTTCCTCAGAATAGTCTTCATTTTGGAATACTTGTTGTAAAAATGAGCGTTCATTTGGCGAAAAACCGATCTTGAATTCTTCGATCAACTCGGTGGTCAGACCGCGTTCGAGTAAATAATTTAACGCTGGCTCACCTACTTTTGTGTGCAACAACATGTGATGATAAACTTCTACTGCTTTTTCATGAGCCGCGATCAGTTTACCGGTAGCTGAATCTCCAGTTTGAGCAGTCAGCGTTTGTTGTCGCCACTGATCTTCGAGCTGGATCTGTTCTAAATCAGCGACCTTGACCACTGCTTCTGGAAAAGACAAACCTTCCAATTCTTGAAGAAACGTAAAGACATTCCCGCCTTTTCCACAACCAAAGCAATGGAAAATCTGCTTATCTTCCGCAACCGAAAATGAAGGTGTGCGTTCTTCGTGAAAAGGGCAGAGACCTAAATAGTTTTTCCCGGATTTTTTCAACTGGACATATTGCCCAATCACCTCAACGATATTCGTTTGATTACGAATCGTCTCAATGGTTTCTTGAGGGATCCTTTGAGCCATATTCTCACCCCCTGCATTAGTTGATATCTCATACTCAGCGACAAGACATTTCAGGAGAATAACCGGTAAAAAATCGCACTAACGAAAATCAGTGCGATTTTAAAGGACACAATTATACATGTTTCATTGTACCATAATCCTATACTTTTTCAAGTGATAGATACTGGATTATATGACATTTTCTTCCACATGAGTATGAGGAGTTTTATTTGCATTTACTTTATCCAATAATTTGTTTTGTATGCCTAATTTCCAATAACCTAAACGTAATAGCACATTCAAAAGCATAAAGCCAACAAAGTAAGGCCAAGTATTCCCTAATCCAAGATTGACTTCTAATAAATGATGGAAAAGCATCGCAGCAACATAAATACCGACCACTGTGGTGACTGCTAAGAAAATCCGTAGTGGATTGAATGGCAAGCAGGCTTTGATCACTGCCAGACAGCTGATACCGATCAATAAATAATACATCAAGGTCGTTGTTTCACTAGCAGCCCAACCTTGACTATGACCGATCAAATAAATTGCAACGGTATTGAAAGCAACAAGTAATGCATTAGGTAACGCATTGACTAGCGCAGTTGGTAGATAGCGATAATCGACTTTTCGTTTGTCATTCTCAAATGATAAGAAGAAAGATGGATACCCTTCGATGGCAAGGTCGATCAATGTGATCTGGATCGGGATAAAAGGAAATCCAATAGCCGTCACTGCACATAGAATCGATAAAATAAATGAGTAGATCGTTTTAATAAAGAAGATGCCAGAAACTTTCGTCACGTTATTCACGACTCGGCGCCCTTCAAACAATACTTCGGGCAATGTCGTAAAATCAGAATCCAACAAGACAAGGTTAGCAATTTGTCGTGTGGCTCCGTCTCCTTCTGCCATAGCGATACTACAGTCGGCCTCACGTAAAGCCAATACATCGTTCACGCCATCCCCAGTCATAGCAACTGTTCGTCCACTTGCTTTCAGTTCATTGACTAAGAGTTTCTTTTGTTGCGGACTCACTCGCCCAAAAACTGTATATTGATGAGCAGCTTTTCTGACTTCTGCTTCTTCCGTCAAATCGGAAAGATCAACATAAGACTGATAGTTTGGCAGTCCCGCACGTCGCGCAATATTTGAGACTGTAAAAGGATTGTCTCCAGAAATCACTTTCAAGTCTACCCCTTCTTCGTGCAGATAAGCTAAGGTTTCTTGCGCGTTCTTTCGGATAGGATCATCGATCTCAAACAAAGCGATCGGTTCTACCCCTTGAGGATCACCTGAAGACAACGTTTGATTAGGAGCAAGTCCTAACATTAATACACGAAATCCGTTTGCTTGGGCTTCAACTAAACTCTCTGGCAGCCGATTTTCTGGCACTAACCGTTCAGGAGCACCAACATAGACCACACCTAGTTCAGGAAATTCCATTGCGCCCCATTTACGGTCAGATGAAAAGGCTAATTTTTCTCCGACATCATAGCGATTAGAAATCTCGAAATACTCTCTCAACGCGCGCATCGTGACATTGTTATCGCTACTTTCAGCTAAATATGTGCCCATAATGGTAGGAATCATCTTTTCGTAAGCATCATTTAAAGGTTCAACTCGTTGGATGCTCATTTTCCCTTCGGTGATCGTCCCTGTTTTATCAAGACATAATGTATCTACATGTGCCAGTGTTTCAATGGAGTACATATCTTGGACCAAGATCCGTTTTTTCGCTAGTTTCGTTACACCAGTCGTCAAAGCAATACTGATTAATAACACTAATCCTTTTGGTAACATTCCCAATAAGGCTGCCGCAGAAGCAACGACTGATAGTTGGATCGATGCATTTCGAATGAACAAAGCTTCCAAAAATAAGATGATCCCTAAAGGAATGATCACAAAACTTGTAAACTTCGATACTTTGCGGATTGATTCCACAAGTTCCGAGCGAATTTCTTTGTGTGTTTTTGCTTCGTTGGTCAAGCGGACAGCATAATTATCTGCTCCAACACGGATAACTGTAGCAAACACAGAGCCACTAGTAAGGTAACTACCTGAAAGTAATTCAGCCCCTGACTCTTTGACGATCAAATCTGATTCACCAGTCAGTAAGGCTTCATTTGCCTCTGCCCGTCCACTGATCACTTGTAAATCTGAGGGGATCTGTTCACCCGCACCGATTTTCACAAGATCGCCTAAAACTAATTCTTTCGTTGGGATCATCTGCTCTTTCCCATCACGAATGACGGTTACTTCCGCTTGTGAGACGATCGATAAACGTCGCACAAGGTTTCGCGCATGGATTTCCTGATAGATTCCCATGGTGATATTCACAAAAATGATGGCTAAGTAAGCCATGTTCGAATAAGCCCCAACTAGTAATAAACAGATTCCTATACCTAAGTTCAAAAAATTGAATAATGTTAAAATATTATCGCTGAAAATTTGTTTCGTACTTTTTGTTGCATCCTCTTGGTAATCATTCTGCTGACCAGAGGCAGATCTTTGACTCACTTCATTTTCTGTAAGTCCCTTTAATTCTTTCATTTCCATATCACGCCAACTTTCAAAAATAATCACTTCAATTAGTCTAGCTGTTTCTACGATTAAAAACAACTCGTTTTTTTTAGTTTTAAAAAAAGATAGAAAAATCAAAAAACAGCGGATCTGTTTTCTATTTTTCTATCTCATATTGTGCTTCTTTTGGAGGTGATCGAAGATAGTCTCTATCGTCATTTGTCCTTGACTTGAACAATCGACTAAAAAACATAAGTGACTTTTCTTCTTGTGACTCCCTTACTTATACTGCTCTTCTAAACGGCTCATCCACCAGCCTAGTGCAGCACCAGCAATGAATAGCACTGGGCATGCCAAAATGCCTAAAATTCCCAAACCACTATAATTTGTAGGAATGATCATGATCGTGGATGCAAAAACAATACCTAGAATAAAATGGAATAATTTGCTATAAGCTTTTGAGAAAATAAAGTCCATTACCTTTGAAAGACCTAGAACACAAACGATTCCACCGATTGCAATAGGAATGATCACTTCTAAACGCACTTCTTTAAATCCATCAGCCATCGCTTTATACAGTCCCATGTAAACTAAAAAATTCGATGGACTTAATCCAGGAACGATCATTCCGAGACCAATCAAACCGCCTGCCATCATCCAGGTATAGACATTTTGTTCTACTTGCCCATCGAATAAACGAGCACCATATAACAAGAAAAGATAACCTAAAATAAATGTCACAACCATAATAATGAGATCTGCATTGTTTCGGCCTTTTTTCCCTGACTCTTTCCATAAAGCGGGCACCGTTCCAGCAATACATCCCACAAAGAACCACAAAATCGTTGTTTCATAGGCCCCTAGTAAAAAACTGACTAAAAAAGACAGCAAGAATACGCCAGTGACACCGCCTAGGCCGACTGGTAAAAAGAATAAGACGTTTTCTTTAAAGTTTCTAGTGATATGTGCTAAGAAAGAAATCAGCCGCTCATACATTCCAAATACTGCTGCTAAAGCCCCTCCGCTCACTCCCGGCAAGATAAAGCCTGAGCCGATAAACATTCCTTTGAAAAATCTTAATCCCCAATCTTTCGTTGTATTCTCTCTTTTCTCCATTACTTTTTGATTTTCTTCCACTCGTCCAAGCACTCCTTCTTTCCATTCATTGTATTCATTATTCGTCTTGCTTTGATTTGCAGTTGGTTCGATCCAACAGGCTTAAAAAATATTTTCATACCATTCAAGAAACTGTTGGTTCATCTTCACTACATCTGCATAAAACATATTACCACCATTATGGTATAAATACCCACCATTATACAATAATGACTGGATTCGCCAATAGCGATAGGTTTTTTTGTTGTCATTGCCTAAAAGCGGACTCAACACATCCCTAGAATACTCTTCGGCTAAACGGACCGTGTTCTTCCCGCCTCTTTCGTTGACGTAAGCAATATAGTCTTTGCCAAAATTGTACGCTTGGATCGCTGTCGCCAGATCGCAACCTAATGCTTTCGCCTCAGCTATCATCTCTGAGAGGTATTTGACTCCTTGGTCAATACTTCCTTCTTGTGTCGTGATCGCCCCCATCTGTCCATAGGCACTTTCCGAACTTTGCATCAAATCGACACCATTTCCTCTTGATTCAGTAAGTATGATTGCCTTCACTAGATTCTCATGTTCTTGCATTTGATACTTTTCTAATGCTGTCGAAATCTCTGGCTGATAATTTTCGACACGCTTGATCGATTGATATGTTCTACCGAATAGAAAAAGAATCGTTGCCAGAATCGCGAAGACAAATAGACTTACGATCATACGGAAGATTGATTTTCTTTTTTTCTTCATCCAAACCCACCTAGCTATTTGACATCTTTTTTTATCTTACTATTTCTTTTCATTCTTGGCTATTTTTTCTCTGTTTTTTCTTATTTAATTTAATAAAAAATGAATGTTTCATTTTCGCTTTCACCTTACGAAAATGATCGTTCGTTTTATAGAGTTTCGATTTATAAAATAGATAAAGAGCGTTATAATTCAAAATAGTAGGTGATAAATGTGAAAAGAGAAAAGAAATTTGCAAAAATGGCAGATGGTACTGACATCTATTATGAAAAAAGTGGACATGGATTTCCCCTCTTGCTACTACATGGAAATGACGGGAGCGGTGATTTCTTTTCAGAACAAGTGCCCGTTTTAGAACAATACTTTACGATTTATCTCATCGATAGTCGTGGGCATGGACAATCGACAAATCAAGCGGGAACATTGAATTTTCGTTTGATGGCAGATGATTTATTGACAGTCATGCTGCTGGAACAAATCCCACAAGCGAATATCTTGGGATTTAGTGATGGAGCCAATCTTGCTTTAGTTTTTTCAAGCAATTATCCAGATAGGGTCAACCGCTTGATTTTAAATTCGGGTAATACACGGTTGAATGGGGTTCTTTGGTCCTCACGACTACTCAGTGCTTTTCACTATTTCTTTGTTTGGTTGCGCGCACTGTTCCAGCCAAATTTACGTCAGCATTTATTGGTCATCGATTTATTGCTTCATGACATTGGTCTCACGACAGAACATTTAGAAAAAATCAATTGTCCAACACTGATCATCGTCGGTAAAAAAGATGTCATCAAACTGAAACATTCGCTTTATTTAGCGAAAACGATCCCTAATGCTTCATTTGTTCTCGTCACAGGACAAGGACACCAATTAGCTCGCCAAAACCCAGAACGCTTCAATCAAGAAGTTTTAGACTTCTTGACAAAATAAATTTGAAAATAGTAGGTGATTTTTTGTTCAAGCCAATCATTCAGTGGTTCAAAAGCCACTTGAGACTTATCAAAACGATTTTTTTGATTTCCGTATTAGTAATTATTATTCGTGAATTGATGACAATCAGTACTTTGTTATCTGCGGACCAACTAGCTCAAACATTTTCCACGATCCCACTCTGGAAAATTGGTGTCATGTTTTTGATTGGGTTGATTTCTATTCTACCCATGATTGGATATGATTTGATTTTCAACAAGTTACTAAATCAAAAGCAAAAGCCATTATATTTATTTGAAACAAGTTGGATGATCAATACTATTAATAACATTGCTGGATTTGGTGGCTTTGTCAGTATCGGTTTACGATCCGAACTCTACGGTCAAAGAAAAGATAGCAAACAAGTCATGCAAGCTTTATCTAAAGTATTTTTATTTTTGATGGCGGGTTTATCTCTGTATAGTTTAGTCTCGTTTTTTATGGTCTTCTTTACTCCTGTCGCTCCGTTTCTTAAACAGTATTGGATTTGGTTGATTGCCGGTGGTTTGTATTTCCCCATCGTTTTTATTTTTACCACGATCAAAAAAGAAGGCTATGTTGGTGGTCTTTCAATTAAATCCCAAGGGCAATTGTTACTCGTTTCCTTATTGGAATGGACGGGTGTCTTAGGAACCTTTCTTGCAGTCGGCTATTTGATGGAGATCCCCATCGATCTATGGCAAACAATCCCTCTATTTATCGCTGCTTCAGTTATCGGGATCATCTCAATGATCCCAGGAGAAATCGGTAGTTTTGATGTGATGATGATCTTTGGTTTATCAGCTCTAGGTATCCCTAAAGAAACCGTTGTGATCTGGATCTTGCTTTATCGGATCTTCTATTACTTTATTCCATTTTTCATTGGATTAGTTTTCTTCTTTAAAAATGTCGGTGTATCGATCGACCAACGATACTCTGGTATTCCAAAGCAATTAGCGACCCAGATTGCTCGGAAGATCCTGGTGATCTTAATGTATTTTTCTGGCATCATGTTGGTTCTTTCAGCAACGATCCCGCAAGCATTTACTGAGTTTCGTTGGTTGCATCATATCAATCCTATAAAGATGCATTTTATTATGCAATTTCCAAGCATATTGTTAGGCTTCTTGTTTGTTATTATGGGACGAGGCATCGCAGCCAGAGTCAAGCGTGTCTACTGGCCAACCATTTTTTTGATCCTTGTTTCATTAATTTATGTTGGGCTGAATGATCTAAGCACTACTGGCATTATTTTCTTACTATTGCTATTAGGTATCGTGATCGCTTCACGTAATGAATTGTTCAGGGATCAATTGATCTACTCGTGGGAATGGTTGACGATCGACGGGTTGATCATAGGTGCATTGACCGTTTTATATATCGTGATCGGTGTTTATAATATGCCCACTTTCCCACATCGTAATCATCGGTTTATTTCATTTTTTCTGTTTCCATCAGAAAAAATCTGGTTGTCTGGTTTCCTGGCAATTTTAGCAGTAGCCTTTATCATGATTTTATTTGTCCACTATCTCCAAGGTAAAAAAGCACAAGTTGGACAAGAGTTAGATGAAGCGGTCGCCACTACGATTTTAGAAACTTACGGCGGTAATTCAGATAGTCAACTGATATTTTTGAAAGATAAACGGATGTTTACCTATGAAAAAGACGGGGAAGCAACCGTCTTGTTACAATTTGCTAGTTATAACAATAAATGTGTGGTGATGGGCGATCCCTCAGGCAAAAAAGAAGATTTTCCAGAAGCTATCGAAGCGTTTATCGCAGAAACAGATCGCTTATGCTACTTGCCAGTCTTTTATGAAACGAGCGAAGAACTGGTTATGATCCTTCATGAATTTGGCTATGATTTTATCAAAATGGGCGAAGAAGGCCATGTTTCGTTAGCCGACTTCACGACTTCTGGGAAAAAAATGAAAGGCACACGTGCGATACTGAATCGCATCGAACGAGAAGGATTCACGTTTGAGGTACTTCAGCCCCCATTTTCATCCCGACAAATGGCTGAGCTTAAAACCATTTCTGATCGTTGGCTAGGCAGTCGCAAAGAAAAAGGCTTCTCATTAGGTTTCTTCTCAGAAGACTATTTACAGCGAGCACCGATTGCAGTCGTCAAAAACGATCAAGGTGAGTTGGTCGCTTTCGCTTCGATCATGCCGACTTATACGAATGATAAGATCGGAACGATTGATTTGATGCGCTATGATCCAGAGACTGCCCCTTCCGGTAGCATGGACTATTTATTCATCCATCTTTTTGAATATATGAAGGAGGAAAATATCCAATGGTTCAATTTGGGTATGGCTCCTTTGTCTAATGTGGGGACCTCAAGAAAAAGTTTTATCCAAGAACGGATTGCGTACTTGGTTTATGAATTTGGGTCACATTTTTATTCATTCCAAGGGTTAAGAGAATACAAAGATAAATATGCCACCAACTGGAGATCTCGCTATACACTTTATTCAAGAGATAGTTGGATCGCTTATGTAATGATCACGTTATTGATCATTGACAATGCGCCCGTTGATCAAAAAACAAAACCTTTGAATGGCTTAAAAAAATGGTTCCGTAAATAAAAAAACGCCTGATTTTGCTGTTTTAGTCAAAATCAGGCATACTTTGTTTATTCATAAAACATTTTTTCCTTCTGTTATAGATCATCAATCGTATATTCAGAGTAACCTTCATAAAAATAACTCACATCGATTCCTTTCATATAAAGTTCACGATCGGAAATCTTATCTGTCAACGCGTTAGAAATCAAATAGCTGATTTCTAAGTCATTGATCGGACTACGTTCCATTGCAGATAAATAATCCGACTTGTCAATTAGATTCCAGTCAACCACTTTCTGTATCTCCGATTTTAACTTAATTCAGGCAGAAGTCGCCCATCCTCTATAGGTGGGTGATGAATGCCGTTCGGTATGAGGGTTACCGTTGGTAACTCGAAAACCGACATGTAATGCATATTGCCTTTTTATTTTGTACTATGTTATAATCAGTCTATATAAGAAATGAGCTGATATAACAATGGAACTAGATACTAATAATCATTCAGTGTTTCTTCTCTATTATCATCTTGTACTGGTAACTAAATACCGTAGACAAGTGATTGATGATGAAATATCTGAATTTGCTAAAATAACTTTTGTACGAATTGCAGAGTCATATCACATCACTCTCGTTGAGTGGAATCATGATAAAGATCATGTTCATATTATGTTCAAAGCACAGCCAAAAACAGAGCTGACGAAGTTCATCAACGCTTATAAAAGCGCGAGTTCACGCTTGATAAAGCGTGACTATCCTAGAGTAAAACAATATCTTTGGAAAGAAATGTTTTGGTCTAAAAGTTTCTGCCTGTTGACAACTGGTGGCGCACCAATTGATGTCATCAAAAAGTATATTCAGAATCAAGGTAATAACCACAAATAGAGAGTAGGTGAGTCTTATGGAGCGACTAAAAGCATATAAATTTAGAATCTATCCAACAGAAGAACAAGAAACCTTCTTTGCTAAGTCTTTTGGCTGTGTCCGTAAGGTCTACAATCTAATGCTTGATGACCGAATGAAAGCTTATAAAGAAACTAGGGTAAATTCCTCTAAAAAAATGAGTTTTCCAACGCCTGCAAAATATAAGCAAGAATTTCCGTTTTTGAAGGAAGTAGATAGCCTGGCTCTAGCGAATGCACAACTTAATTTAGATAAGGCATATAAGAATTTTTTTAGAGATAAATCCGTTGGGTTTCCTCGATTCAAAAGTAAGAAGAATCCTGTACAAAGCTATACTACTAACAACCAAAAAGGAACAGTAGCTTTGATTGATAATAAATTCATCAAAGTTCCTAAGTTGAAGTCTTTAGTCAAGATTAAACTCCATAGACAACCTAAAGGAATTATCAAATCTGCCACAATCTCACGTCATCCAAGTGGTAATTACCATATTTCTTTGTTGTGTAAAGAAGAAATAGTTGAACTTCCTAAAAACGATTCTTCTATTGGAATTGATCTTGGTATAACTGATTTTGCCATTCTTTCTGACGGTCAAAAGATTGATAATAATAAGTTCACGTCAAAAATGGAAAAGAAACTAAAACGTGAACAACGTAAGTTGTCAAGACGTGCATTATTAGCTAAACAAAAAGGTATCAATCTGTTTGAAGCTAGAAATTATCAAAAACAAAAACGTAAAATAGCACGACTACATGAAAAAGTAATGAATCAACGCAATGACTTTCTAAACAAGTTGAGCACAGAGATTATCAAAAATCACGATACTATCTGTATTGAAGACTTAAATGCAAAAGGTATGTTACGCAATCATAAATTAGCTAAAAGTATTTCTGATGTATCGTGGTCTAGTTTTGTAACTAAACTACAATACAAAGCTGACTGGTATGGATGTGAAATCATCAAAGTAGATAAATGGTTCCCATCTAGTCAACTCTGTTCGGATTGTGGTCATCAAGATGGCAAGAAAACGCTCGAAATACGAGAATGGACTTGTCCGGTTTGTCATGCTCATCATGACCGTGATATAAACGCAAGCATCAATATTCTGATCGAAGGTCTCCGAATAAAACAATTAGCTTAGATAAAATCAAGAACCGTAGGAACTACGGGGATAGCTTGGCAAATAAGAGACACCGCTGTTAGTAAAGAAATACACTATCAAGTATGCTCTATTCCCAAGAAGCTCCCACTTCAAGCGTTAAAAACCGGTAGGTTTAGCTAAGTGGTGAGTAGTTCACAATGAGATCTAACCAAATTCTAGTACTCCTACCGTTCCCTTCACGAAAAGGATGAGCGATGTTCATCTCTACATATTTTTTGATGATTTCTTCAAAAGTAGACTGTGGCATTTGGTCAATATGCTTTAGAGAATACTCCAAATACATGACCGGCGCAAACCGAAAATTTACCTTTGCACTATTTACTGAGCGAATTTCCCCAGCAAAACCATCGATTTCAGAAAACAAATAGTCATGGATTTCACTTAACCCTTTGAACGTTCCAATTTCTAATTCATCTATTCTTCCAGAATCATATAATTTTTTTGCTTTTTGCTTACTGATTTTTTCTTCCGCTTTTGCCAACTCGACTTGACTGGTCAATCCTAATTTATTTTCTAAAATCATTGAATCCCCCATAACTTTTTGTCATAGTTTTTTAGAAACACAGATATATTTATTATAACAAATTTATAGACATGGTAAAAACAAGAAAAATCGATGGAAACAAGCAACAAGGATACTAGTCGTATTGCACCTACTAAATTCTCATAACATGTTGTTCGAAGATTCCCCCCACAAAAAAAAGCGAGAAACCTAAAAATTCAAAGAAAATTTGGAGTTTGCTCGTTTTTTTATCGGTGATTAACACTTCTATTACAACCATTGGACAAGATATTCAAGTAAATACCTTGTCCACAGGTTTTATATTTTTTTATAAAAAATACTTACGCTTCGATTTCTGTTACCATTCCTGAACCGACAGTTCGACCACCTTCACGAATAGAGAAAGTCGTTCCTTGTTCGATTGCCACTGGATGGATCAACTCTACCTCGATGGTTACGTTGTCTCCAGGCATGACCATTTCTGTTCCTTCTGGCAACACGATCGTACCTGTTACATCTGTTGTGCGGAAATAAAATTGTGGGCGGTAGTTATTGAAGAATGGTGTATGACGTCCGCCTTCTTCTTTCGTCAATACATAAACTTCCGCTTTGAATTTTGTATGTGGTGTGATTGAACCAGGTTTCGCAATTACTTGTCCACGTTCAATATCTTCTCTTTGGATACCACGTAACAAGATTCCTACGTTATCTCCAGCTTCGCCATAATCTAACGTTTTACGGAACATCTCTACCCCTGTCACAACCGCTTTTTTCGTTTCAGGTTTGATTCCGATGATCTCGATTTCATCACCGACACGAACAGCTCCACGGTCGATACGACCAGATGCTACCGTTCCGCGACCAGTGATTGAGAAAACATCTTCAACTGGTAAAAGCAATGGTTTGTCGGTATCACGTTCTGGTGTTGGGATATAGTCATCCACTGTTTCCATCAATTCATTGATCGCAGCTTCTGCTTCTGGGTCACCTTGCAATGCTTTCAATGCAGAGCCTTTGATGACAGGTGTGTCATCACCTGGGAAACCATATTCATTCAGTAATTCACGAACTTCCATTTCTACAAGATCGATCAATTCTTCATCATCGACCAAATCAACTTTATTCAAAAATACAATCAAATATTTTACACCAACTTGACGTGATAAAAGGATATGCTCGCGAGTTTGAGGCATTGGTCCATCTGTCGCAGAAACAACTAAGATCGCACCATCCATTTGAGCGGCACCTGTGATCATGTTCTTCACATAATCCGCATGTCCTGGTGCATCAATATGTGCATAGTGACGTTTATCTGTTTCATATTCTACGTGTGCTGTGTTGATGGTGATCCCACGTTCACGTTCTTCAGGAGCTGCATCAATGCTTGCATAATCTTGAGGATTTGCTAAGCCTTTTTTCCCTAATACTGTCGTGATTGCAGCAGTCAATGTGGTCTTCCCATGGTCAACGTGCCCAATGGTACCGATGTTTACGTGTGGTTTACTTCTATCAAAATGTTCTTTTGCCATAATTAACAAACCTCCTAAATAGTCTTATGCACTGAATGATTTCAGCTCATCGTCCATAACAGTTTTTTCAGTATAAACTCAAAAAAATCATCTACACTTACTTTTTGTAAGTTATGAACAAACCCTATTATACGTCAAAATTGGTCAAAGTCAATTAAAGTGTTTCGATACACTATTTCAATAAAAAGTGAGTAGGACATTAGTCTTCACGCATATTCTAAAAGGGAATATACAGCGGGGACAGAAGTAAACTCTTCGGAAATAAGACGGCAGCCACAAAAATTTGAAGAACAATTTACGTAGCTGCCGTCTTATTTCTCGAGGCTAATTACTTCTGTGCCGACCTCTGTCATAACGCTATTGTTATTATTGACAGCGTTCGTTTACTATTAGTAATGGTCATACTCTCAACTTTGTAAAGTATCGGTTTCCATATCGAATTCTAATTGTTTTGCTGCATTCAACTGATCACTGTAGTAACTTGCAAGTTCTTCTGCAGAAGCTTGTGTCAAATTGTTAAATGAGAAAGTCGCATATCTCCCATGATTTTCTTTACATATCGAATTGATTCTAAGTCCAGTTTTCTCATCCATAAATAAATAAGCTTTCCCAGGTGTAAAAGTAGGAGTAACTAATTTTTTGGAACGAAGTCTAAATCCGTTATAACTCATTTGATACATCTCAAATGATTGGGATAGATAACTTAGTTGTTTCTTTGTTACAATGCTCAATGCTTCACTGTCGCTTTCAATTGTTCGATTTTTACCAATCAAAATCGCATAGAATAATCCATAGAGGTTATACACTGACCATAGAAGTGTCACAATATAGCCTGTTTCATATCCTTCTCCTCGATAAAGTCTGTACAATGCAACGATAGAGGCGAAAGCGATCCAACCAAATAGTAACATGTGAGGAAAAACTGTTCGCCAATCAAATGATTGACTGTCAACAAGTTCCTTTTTTGTCACTTTGAATTTTTTTTCCGAATGAAAGAACTCTTTGATCAATGCTCTAGTATGGATCGGCGCGACAAAACAATCATAGATATGCGAAGTAGTAAGATTCCTGATTTTAGGAACATACAACCGAAACGAAAGAGAAATCATGACAAACGGTGGTAAAAAGAACAATAATAACTGATTGTTGTTACTTCGAACAATAAATATATCAAAGACCATAAAAAGAGTTGGTGCTAATAAAAAAATGATTTTTTGAAATGAAGTAAACCAGTACAAATAAGAATTATAGTAACACAATTTTTGCATACGAGATAACCCTTTAAATTTACGTGGTTTAAAATGGTCAAATATTTGCTTTGTACCTTGGGCCCAACGTGTCCGTTGAGAGGACAGCTCTCGAGCTGTATAAGGCGTGATTCCCAAAGCATAAGCTTTATTTATGAAAATCGTTTCATAACCAGCATTTTGCAATAACATCCCTGTTGCCATATCTTCAGTAATGCTTTTTGTTGGAACGCCACCTATCTCCTCTAAAGCACTGCGTCGAATGATAGCGTTGGTCCCGATATGGATCAACGCATTTTCACGTGAAAGAGCTGGTTCTAAAAAACGCATAAATAATTCCTGTTCATTGTAAAATGATTTTCTCAATAATTGAAAGGGATCTTTATTATAAAAAGTTTGAGGATATTGAATTAACGCAACCTTTGGATTTCTAAAATAATCGATAGCCTCGTAAATAATATTTTTCTTAACGATGAAATCAGCATCTAAAAGCAAAATCAAGTCGCTACTTGTTTGTGAAAGTGCATAGTTGATATTTCCTGCCTTTGCGTTCTCGTTACCTTCTCTTGTCAGATAACCAATATGGTATTTTTCTGCAAGTTCTTTCAATTCCTCACGATGACCATCATCACAAATATATATTTTCTTATTTGGATAACGTAACGCTTTGACAGCCAAAGCAGTCGCAATCACTAATTTATTATCCTCATTATACGTACATATAAACGCTGCTACACTTGGTTGAAATGGCTCCACATCGTAATGAACTCTCATGGACTCTTTCGACAACTTATTAGAAAACAAGTAAATAAAAAAACCATACACAAATAAACCAATAAATTCTGCCACATATAAAATAAGACCGAAAGTTAATGATATCACGCCATCATTTGGGATCGTGTAGAAAAGACGCCAGATCAAGTATACAACCAAAAATGCTAAAGTTAATTTGGAAAAGAATGGTTTTATCTTATTGTTTCTTTTTGCTAACACATAAAGTCCAAAAATTATACCAAACAAACCAACTAAATAATACAGTTCCATTTTAATACCACCTTTCATAACATTATTATATAATTTGTGTTTTTTTAAGCAAAGCAACTAGCTCTCCTAAAATTCGATTATCGTAACCTCAACTTTGAAAAATGTTCTCACAGAAAACTTAAGTATTTTATACATAAAACGGCGAATATGCCATTATTATATATAAATACGATAAATTTTGGACTTTCGATAGACGAATAATAGATTTTGTTGAATAATAGTATCCGAGGTGAAAAAAATGATAAAAAAATTGATAGCATTATTGATTGTATTGGGAATTTTTCTAGGAGGAAGCTTTATCGCTTATGATTATTTCTATGGCGGTGAAACTTATTATACAAAAATCACCACTAACGGAGAAAAAGAAGTTGACTCAGCAGACAATGACATGGACGTTTCTATTTATGTATACGACCAAAATGCTTACAACGCACAAGGAGAAGAAAAAGCAGTCACTTTACGTGAAGCGAGAGAACGTCCTTTAAAAATGGATGCTTATTTAAAACTAAAAGTCAATTCACGTAAAGGCGTCATCAGTTGGGAAGAAGTAACAGCTTCTCAAGTGCCGGACAAAGCGTTAGATCAATTAGATCAATGAACCAGTTTACAATAAACAACACAAAAAAGGCAGTCAACACCCACAAGACTTGAAAAACGATCTTCGTGGATATTGACTGCTTTTTTACTATTCACTTTTATTTGGTTTCTTTGATTCATCTAAAAGAAACTATAGACGATTCAATACTTCGTCCACATTTTTAATCATGACAGAGATCGTACCATCAGGATTATTGACAAATTCAATCAGATCCGGGTTACGATAAACGTCTACTGGTACAATCAATTCAATGCCATTTGATAAACGGAATTTTTGCTTTCCGAATTTTTTCTCTGAGATTTCTTGTACTTCTTTCACTGGTGGTGCTTCTGGAATAAAGCCTTGTTCTTTGACTTCTTCTTGGAATGCTAACTTGGCAGTGATATTTTCTTTGAATACTTTCTCCGCGATCATTTCATGATCCAATCTACCTTTTTCTTCGATCGTATCATACACAGCTTCTTTTAAGTCCGCCATGATATCGAACTCTTCTGCTTCAAACTTCTTGCCTAGCTGCTTCGCCACTTTTTTTATCACTTTGACGTTGTCTTCCAAAGAAGGTGCCGGGACGCTCTCAATCACTTTTCCCGAAAAGTACCATTCTTTTTTACCAGAGAACTCATAGCGTTTTTCAATCAACTCATACGTCAGATCTGTCAGATTGACTGCTAAGGCTTCATCTGCTTTTTGAGATTTTGAGCCAAGGATCGCTCGGTTCAAAATCAAACGGTTGTCAATACCGGCTTCATCTGCTTCCACATAGTGAGTATAAGCATCACGATAATTCACTTTCAATAAAGCTAAATACATCACAGTGTCTACTTCATACAAGACAACGAAGACATCTGCACTAGGTGCTTCCTCACTTTCTGCATAGATGTCAAACCACCGTTGGACTAAACGCTCACTTTCTTCGACAAAATTTTCTTGACACTGTTTCAAGTTTTGAGAAAATAGGCTTTCTTCAGTGAGTTGCCCTGTTTTAGTTTGTGCAGAAGAGATTTTTTGGATCTTCTTTTGTAGAAAGTCCCTGACGAAATCTTTCGTAAGATCCAGTTCTTGTTGTGAAAATACAGGAGATCCTGTTTCTCGATCAATAATATGCAAGATTGCTTGTTTTAAATAGATATCCATCGTTTCATTCCTTTCTGCTCTAGTTTACGGAAAATCAAACAAAAATACCAGAGACAAAATGGAACGAACAAAAAAATATTTTATAACAAACAAAATACATTTCTTTTTTTAGAAAATAAGCTACACTTAAAGTGTACTAAAATCAAAGGAGCTGAAAGTATGAATTCACTAACATCTACTTACCGTTTATCAAATGGCTATGAAATCCCTGTTGTCGGTTTCGGTACTTGGCAAACCCCTGACGGAGACGTTGCTGTTTCCTCAGTTAAAGAAGCATTAGCTGCCGGTTATCGTCATATTGATACCGCTCAAGGGTACAAAAACGAAGAAAGTGTCGGACAAGCAATCAAAGAAAGTGGTGTTCCAAGAGAAGAGATTTTCTTAACGACTAAACTTTGGAACGAAAACCATAGCTACGATCTAGCAATGTCCTCTTTCGAAGAGTCCTTAAAAAAATTACAAACAGACTATGTGGATCTTTTCTTGATCCATTGGCCTAATCCAGTTTCTTTCCGCGAAAATTGGCAAGAAGCGAATGCCGAAACATGGCGTGCTTTTGAAGAATTATACGAAGCGGGCAAAATCAAAGCAATCGGTGTCAGCAACTTCTTACCGCATCACTTAGATGAACTTGCAAAAACAGCAAAAATCATGCCAATGGTCAATCAAGTATTTCTTGCTCCTGGCGAATTGCAACCACCTGTTGTTGAGTACGCGAAAAAACATGATATGGTCCTTGAAGCATATAGCCCTCTTGGCACTGGTAAAATCTTCGACGTCACAGAAATGCAAGAGATTGCCAACACACACAATAAGAGCGTTGCCCAAGTAGCGCTACGTTGGTCATTACAACATGGTTTCTTACCATTACCAAAATCTGTCACACCAAGCAGAATCAAGGAGAACACTGAATTATTTGATTTTGAGCTATCAGAAGAAGAAATGAAGACGATCGACCAATTAGATGGTGTCGTTGGCAAAGCAAAAGATCCAGATACTACACAATTTTAAAGGTAAAGGATAGTGATATTCTATGAACCCCGTGGACCGCTTAAATCGTTTATCTGAAAAAGTGACACAGACATTTGATCCAGATTTCATCTTTTTGATCCGCCCAGAAAAAATCCAGCATTTTCCTGCTCGAAATTGGTCAAGAGATGAAAAAATTGCGGAAATAAAAAAACGCTTGGATCATTCATTGATGACGATGCAATGGCAAGGACATGAGGTCATCTATTCACCTGAACTAGTCACCTTTGCCTTATTGCCAAAAAAATAACTAGATTAGGGGAGCATTAGTCAATGGACTTTTGCTCCCCTTTTTGAGAGGTCGGGACAGAAGTATCTAGCCTTATTTCCGAGAAGGTGACTTCTATTCCCACCGTTTATTAGGTTTTAGAATATGTAAAAAGTCGAATATCCCACTTAATTTTTTGTTTTTCCATCGAAGTAATAAAAGTTTTTTCTTGATAAACCTTTTCATTTGCTCGTTTTTTTCTTATAATCGAAAGGGTATGAATGAAGGAGAGTATTTATGAAGAAAAAACAAAAACAAAAATTATTAAAACAATTCCGTCCTTCTTTAGATGGAATTCGCACGCAATTATTCCGTTCATTGGAAGAAGAAAGTTTACGCCGTTATGGTCTACCATTGCAAGTCATGCTTGATCCTAAAAACCGTCAAGTCTTAATCATTGGCTTAGCAGGACAAGCAAATGAAGATACACGCATCAATGTACCAATCGACGATAACTTTACTGCTGTCTTGAAACGTATTCGTTCTGGTGAAGCAACGATTTTTGAACGTTTCCGTGACAACCTATTGATTGAGATCGTTTCTTACTGGAATGATCAACGCATGAAAAAAGATCAACCAACGGCTCAACCTGTGGCGACACCAGTCACTAATGACGTTTCTGTAAAAGAAACACCAACAAAAGAAGTTGAAAAAGTTGAGACAACTTCTCAATCAGTCAGTGAAGAAGCAACAACTGACAAGAAAACAATTGATGAAAAAGCAGCGACAGATTCTTTGAGTTTCGATGATTTTGCAAAACAAGTAGCAGAATATCCGAAGTTCACTGCTGAAAAAACAGCAGATGCTGTAGTGATCAATGAAACAGTCAAAGACGACACACGAAAATTAGCAGAGATCTCTATGTCTGCTGTCAATGAATTTACAATTGAAAAAGCTTTAGAACGTAAATACAAAGTGAAATTGACATTAGTGCCATTGATCGAACAATTTGCCGCTACACCGATTAACGAAAGATAAACGCAAGCAAATAGACTGCGTGATGATTTTTACCTAAAAAAGCAGCTGAAATGACGATCATCGTTCATTTCAACTGCTTTTTTTATCATTTATAAATGTAAATTGTTCCTATTGTTGCGCTGCATTCTTCCCTGTTGTTTCTAATTGCTCTTGCACCAACTGCATCACTCTCATCCGTTCCTCATCAGGTATCTTCTCATAGTAGATCCCTGCTTCTCCCAAGATGCCATCACCAATATATTGTTCACCTTTCAACTGATGGTTCGTGATATTGGATAATGCCGAATGGTATTCATTCATCATTCCGAGCATTTCATCTAAGGACATATCCGTTGTCCCGTTTTCACCGACTACCTCTAAAAGCTGGCGATAATTGAATAAACTTTTCACAGATAAGAACTCATTGACTAAAATATTGACGACTTCCCTTTGCCTTTTCTGTCGCCCATAGTCATCCTCAGGATCTTCTGCTCGCATGCGCGCATACTGTAATCCTTCCCAACCATTTAATTCTAGCGTTCCTTCTGGATAATGGATATCTTCTGCTGTAAATTCAAACGCATTGTTTACAGTGATTCCTCCCACAGCATCGATCAACGCTTCTAATCCATCCATATTCAACGATACATAGTGATGAATCGGTATATCAAGATATTGTTCAACCGTATCCACCATCATGTCGATACCACCGTAAGAATGGGCATGGTTGATTTTATCGACCAATCCATCCATATTGGCAATTTCTACGAAAGAATCTCGAGGAATACTCGTGATCGTCGTTGTTTTCTTTTGATTATTCAATGTAACCAACATGATTGTATTTGCACGATAGTCCGTTTTTCTAATTGAATTATTGGCGATACCTAAAACTAAAATGCTGACTGGCGTATCTTTTTCCCGCTGAACGGTTTCTCTTTGTAGCGGTTGTTGCATCGAAGTCACTGTCTGTCTTGCATCGTAGTAAAAGCGAACACCATATGCAACTGCAGAACCTACTAATAAGAAAAGAAATGCCATAATAGACAATAAAACCTTTTGTTTTCTAGTGAATAATCGTTTTTGTTGGTGCTTTTTTCTTACTGTTTTTTCAGTGATAAAAGAGAAAAATAGACTATAGCATAAGAAAACAACTGAAAAACTCAGCAAAAAACCTGCTAAGATATCGCTAGGATAATGTACTCTCAAATAAATTCTAGAACTAGCAATCAATAAGGGATAAAGAGCCCCCACCCATACTAGTTTATTTACCCTTTTCTCACGATAGATAATGTACATGGTGATCAAAAATACTAAGAATAGCGTCATAGACAAAATCGAATGACCACTTGGAAAAGAGTAAGAAGATCTAGGAATCAATTGCTCCACATCAGGTCGTGTCCGCTGGATAGCTTGTTTCATCACGTAACCAATCAAACTAACTGTCAAAACCATTAAGACTTGCCAAAAGGCTAATTTATGGTACTGTTTCCGCCAACTAAAAATTGCAAGCAATCCTGTGAAAAATAAAGTAGGAATAATCGTTGCTAGTTTTGCAAAATAACTGAAAAATGTTGTTAATACTGGGAGTGCGATCAATCGCTCCTGTCGATAAATGGCTAAATCGAGTTGGTTGAATAAGGTGTTTTCTGTCATAACTAGTGTGGTTAAAGTCGTCAATAAGACGAATGATACGAGTGCTACCACCAATGTTCCTTTTGGTATCTGTTTCATAATAACTTCCCTTCTACTTCTCATTCATACTTTTTAAATCCTAAAATAATGCCTAAACCACAGCCAATAACCAAGAGAGAGGTTCCTCCTTGACTTAAAAATGGTAAAGGAATCCCTGTTAATGGGAGTAGACCGATCGTAGCTCCAATATTTTCAAACACTTGAAATAACAAACCAAATACGAAGACAATCGCAAAATATACATTCCCTTTATTATTTGTTTCGATTGCACTATAAATGATTTGGTAAAAAAGATAAAAATATAGAAAGAGCACAGAAACACTTCCTAAAAAGCCAAATGTTTCAGCAATCACCGTAAATACCATATCCGATTCGCGAACAGGAACGTAAATTGGATTGATTGCTTCAGACCTTCCACTAAACCCACCTGCCCCGATGGAAAGCAAACTTTGTGATTGTTGATACCCAATCGATTGGCTATAAGCAAATGGATCAACCCATGCGCGTACTCGATCTAACTGATAAGTCTTAAAATTCAGACGATATAAAATCTGGTGTCCGTATTCAGTAAAAACTAAAGCAATCAAAATGGCCCCGAGAATAACTAGAATCGCAGTCATTGTCGTCATGATCTTCCAATGGACCCCAGCGATCATGAATAATGCCCCCAAGCATATGACAAAAACCAAACTTGTTCCAAAATCTTTTTGCATGTACATCAATAAAAAGGTCGGCACGCTAACGAGTAGAATCTTACCCACATAAAGTAAATCCGATTTGACAGTCCGTTGCTTTACATTTTGTTCATAGATCAATGTCAGATAAACGATGACTAAAATAAAGGTCAATTTTACTAGTTCAGATGGTTGGAAAGAAAAACCACCGATCCTAAGCCAACGTTTTGTTCCTGTGATTTGAAACATCGCAGGATCATAAAAACGATGTAGTAATGCCATCACTACTAGAGAAAACCCATAAAAATAAGGGGAGTATTTCAAAAAAACAACTGTTTTCACACGTTGGGTGACTAACAACAGCCCTAAGGACATCAGACAAAAGACGATTTGTTTGAAAACGACACCTCTGACTGGGATTTGGTCATATACCGCTGCCCCATATTGCACAGCGACACTTAATAGATAAAATAGAAAAATCGGTAAAAATAATGCGTAGTTGAATTCGTTAAATTTAAATTTCATTTTGCTTACCTCGTGAGGACAGTTTCAGGCAAACGCCCAAAAGCATGGATAAAATCAAATAGCTTGATCCTCCATAACTAATAAAAGGAAGCGGAATACCTGTCATTGGGATCATGCCACTGATACTTGCAATATTGATGCTTGTCTGTAGCAATAACAGCATCCCTGTTCCCAAATAAATCAACCCGATTTGTTGGTTTGGCTCATTCGCACTCAAGACAAATAAGCGCAAAATAATCGAAAACAACATTGCTAGAATCAGCAATCCTACGATCAGCCCTAACTCTTCTAAAATAATCGAAAAAATAAAATCAGTCTCAGCTACTGGTAAATAGCCCTTTTTGGTAATACTATTTCCCAGACCTAATCCAAAAAGCCCACCGTTGTACATGGCATAATAAGATTGGCTCATCTGAAATCCTTTTCCATAAGGATCTAAAAAAGGATTAAAGGCAATACTCAAGCGATCATAAGTATGGGCAAAAATACTTGGTAATAGATCATTTTGCCCTAGTAAATAAATGATGCCTCCAAGGAGCAAAAGGAGACTGAACAGTCCTGCAAAAAACAATAAAATATAGCGAACTGGTAATTGAACAGTCGTGATCATGATTGCAGCTAAGATGATCAACAAGATCGCACCAGCTACTTTTGGTTGGAATAAAATCAGCAGAGAACATAAAGCGATGATAAAAAAGGGCTTTTTTAATTCATTCAATGATTGCTTGGGTTTTCTAAAATAATAAGCTAAATAAAAAATCATCCCGACATTGACAATTTCAGCAGGTTGAAATTGAAAACCTGCAATGGAGATCCATCGTTGCGCGCCACTGATATTGACACCAATCCCAGGTACCTTAGTCAAGATCAGCCCCACAATACCGATCCCCATCATTATTTTTACGATTCGATGGTTGAGTATGAATGCAGGTTTCACTCGGTAAATGAAAAAAATCATTGCCCAACTAAGCACTACAAATACCATTTGTCGAACTAAAAGTTGATTCGTACTTTGATCGAATGACATCAAACGAAACGTACTCGCACTATAGATCATCAATAATCCTATTACACTGATCAACAGATATGGTACGAGCAAATACAAATCTATTTTTCTTATGTCTTTTACACCCATCCTATATTTCTCCTTTGTGTTACAGCGGAGATACGTCACTTACCCATCTTGAATAAAAAAAGCCAAACGAAAAAAACGATTGGCTTTTCAGTCTCATCGTGTGAGTTTTGACACTAAACAACGTAAAGATTTCTCTTAGCTATCTTATGAAGAGCCTTAATCCGACAATTCCTGTTTTACACATTGGCGTCTTTCGACGTTTCTGCGCAATAGCCTATGTTTGTTTAGGAGTCTCGCCTAACAAGTTATTCTATTTGAGGAAAAGTATACCTGTTAGATTATTTATTCACAAGAGAACCTCAAATAAGCTTAAAAAACTTTAGCTTTTTTTAATGTTATATAAATTATTTTTAAAATTTAATAATATACGTTCTATAATTTTTAGTTCAGAGTATGTAAAAAAACGTAACAGAAAACCTTTAATCTACAAGGTCTGTTACGTTTTATTTAATATTATACAACTTCACAAAAAAATGAAAATAGCCAAAAAGACGTGATAACCATTTATGAAAAAAATAAATTTTAGATTATAGATTCTTCATACTTAGCATAGGTATTTTTTTATGTGTTTCGAGAGAAACGTTATAATAATGAAAATTATTTGTCACCTTTCCTCAGCTACTACGACTATTTCGCAAATTATTCCTAGTTTTTGCTCTCCTGGATAGCTGCTAAGGCAGCTAGTGCGCTTTGTTGGTTGATCGTTCCTGATTCTCTAAGCTTTGCGGCAACTCTCTCGATTTCGTCCCCTTTGGCACCAACTGTGATTGCCAATGCTCTCGCTTGTAAGGACATATGTCCTTTTTGAATACCGTCACTAACAAGTGCACGCAGTGCCGCCAGGTTTTGTGCTAAACCAACAGCTGCAATCACTTGTGCCAATTCTTGTGCAGAATCAATTGCTAACATATCTAAAGAAGCTTTCGCTTTCGGTAAGACGCGGGAAGCGCCCCCTACTGTAGCAACAGCTAAAGGAACCGTCAATTTCCCTACCAAATGATTTTCCTTGATTTGCCAGTCAGTCAACCCTTGGTAACTACCATTTCGAGCAGCATAGGCATGAATAGCCGCTGCGGCTGCTCGTGTATCATTTCCTGTAGCTAAGATGACCGCTTCGATACCATTCATGATTCCTTTGTTGTGGGTCGTTGCCCGATAAGGATCCAACTTTGCGTATTCACTCGCTTGACGAATCTTTTCAGCAATCAGCTGACCCGTTTCTTTGTCCTTTGCCAATCGCTCAAAAGGAATCATACAAGTCGCGATCGCTAAAGATTCCGTCGCCAGATTACTTAAGATACTGAACAAGATTTCTTCTTCAGGGAACCATTCTTTGATACGAACCGCAACTCCCTCCAAAATCGAGTTGATGATATTCGCACCCATCGCATCTTTGACATCCACTAAAAAATCAAGTGAAAGATAGGCATGCTCGCTCCCCATAAATTCTCGAGTAGAAATTTCTCGAACACCTCCACCACGCTTGACGATCGAAGGATAACTTTCGTTTGCACAAGTGATCAATTCTGGTTTTCTTGCTTCAATGACTTCTTTGATTTTTCGATAATCACAACGACCGGTCAAGACGATTTGCCCACGCATCAATCGTTGCGGTATCTGAACGCTGATATCGCCACATATTTTTGCGCCATTGCTCGCTGCAGCAATTACTGAAGGTTCTTCCGTTGCCATAGGAATCCATTTTTTTTGACCGTTCACTTGAAAATTCAATGCGACACCTAATGGGATCTCTACTTGGCTGATTTGATTTTCAATCAAATGGTTGGCGATATCTTCTGTTAAAACAGATTCTTTAAAACCTGTTGCTTCTGCTTGAGAAACCACTTTTTCTTGAACTAATCGCTGTCTACGTTGTTCTGGCGTTAGTTCATAAAACTTTTTTTTTTCGTTATCACCAGTTCCTTGCAAATTTGCTTCCAAAAGAACAGCTAATCCGAGGCCGCCACCAATACATAATGAAGCTACGCCGTATCGTTGGTGCTGCCTTCTTAACGCATAGCCTAAAGTAGTCAAGATACGAGCGCCACTAGCACCAATCGGATGGCCTAACGCAATCGCACCACCATAAATATTGACTTTCTCTGATGGGAGATTCAATTCACGATTCACAACGATCGATGACGCAGCAAACGCTTCGTTGATTTCAAATAGATCGATGTCATCCAAGGAAAGCCCAGTTTTCTCCATCAAAGTATTGATTGCTTTGATTGGAGCTACCCCCATGATACTTGGATCGATACCAACTTCAGAGACTCCTTTGATCGTAGCTAAATACGGTAAGTCATGAGCAATTGCATAGTCTTTAGACGCTAAGATCAGTACAGAGCCACCATCGTTCAAAGGTGAAGCATTTCCAGCAGTAACTGTGCCGTCCTCCGCAAAAACCGTCCGTAAGGTGCTCAATTTTTCTAATGTACTATTTCCTCGCACGGCTTCATCTATTGCAAAAACTTCTTCATTACGTGAAATTGGAATGATTTCTTCCTTGAAGACCCCTGACTCGCTGGCTTGTGCTGCTTTTAATTGTGAAGCCAGTGCATATTGATCTTGCTCTGCCCTCGTCACAGCAAATTGTTTTGCCACATTTTCTGCTGTCAGTCCCATATGAGTATTGGAAAATGCATCGGTTAATCCATCATTGACCATACTTGAGATTTCTTCGATTTTCTCGTTTTCTGGATCGTTCACTTGGATCATCGGCGCTCTAGTCATACTTTCCACACCACCGGCTATGATCAGATCCGCTTCGCCTAGTTGGATCTGTTGACGCGCAAGGATCACTGATTTCATCCCAGATCCACAGACTTCATTGATTGTCATTGCCGGAACACTAACGGGGATTCCGCTATTGATCGCAATCTGCCGTGCAACATTTTGCCCATTCCCTGCTTGAAGCACATTTCCAAAAATGACTTGATTGATTGCTTCTTTGTTTATCCCTGTTCGTTCAAGGATTTCTGTTGTAATGAATGTTCCCAACTCAACAGCAGAATAACTGCTTAAGCTACCACGATACTTTCCAATCGGTGTTCGTGCAGCATCTATAATAACGACTTCCTTCAAGTTAAGCCACCCGTTGCCAAAGTCTATAAATTTACTCATCCACGTATTATAAAAAACGCGACGGATTTATAGATGTTACAATCTTTTGCGCAAACGGATTCCCTCCTTATTTCTCTTGTATTTGCGAAAAACATCACGCTGTAACCGACGAGACATTCTTCAAAACGTTTGTCTATATCAAATGGATAGAACAATCTGAATGGTTTCGTAAAAATTAAAATACACTTCTTATTAAATTGTATAAAAGATGGACAGTTGATTATTTTCTAACTGTCAAGTATCTCCTACAAAAATATACCATTCTTTACCGGAAATACAAATATAACATACACCTTTTAAAAAAAGCGCTATATTTTTTTACAAATCCTTAAAAATTAGCTTTTTTGTATTTCTTTTAGCGATTTTGTGATACTTTAATAAAGTAAGTTTTTTATCATGAGTAAAGAGGTGTTGAAATGAAAATAGGGATTGATCGTCTTTCCTTTTTTATTCCTAATTTATTTTTAGATATGACTGAATTAGCAAACAGACGTGGAGATGATCCTGCCAAATACCATATTGGGATCGGTCAAGATCAGATGGCTGTCAATCAAGTTTATGAAGACATCGTCACGCTAGGAGCAAATGCAGCGAGTAAAATCGTCACAGAAGAAGATCGTGAGAAAATCGATATGGTCATTGTAGGTACCGAATCAGGCATCGACCAATCAAAGGCAAGTGCTGTGATCATCCATCATTTGTTAAAAGTTCAACCTTTTGCTCGTTCATTCGAAGTAAAAGAAGCTTGTTACGGGGGAACAGCAGCTTTGCATATGGCAAAAGAATATGTCAAAAATCATCCAGATCGTAAAGTCTTAGTGATTGCGAGCGATATCGCCCGCTACGGTTTAGCAAGTGGTGGTGAAGTGACGCAAGGTGTAGGTGCGGTCGCTATGATGATCACACAAAACCCTCGGATTCTTTCTCTTGAAGACCACAGCGTCTTTTTAACAGAAGATATTTATGACTTTTGGCGTCCAAATTATAGTCAATATCCTGTAGTAGATGGTCCGTTGTCCAACTCTACTTATATTGAGTCTTTCCAAAAAGTCTGGAATAGATATAAAGAAACAACAGGTCGAACACTTGCTGATTATGATGCGCTTACCTTCCATATTCCTTACACAAAAATGGGGAAAAAAGCGTTACAAAGTGTGATCGAAGAAACAGATGAGGCAACGCAAAAACGTTTGATGGCTCGTTATGAAGAAGGCATCACCTATAGTCGACGAATAGGAAATCTATACACTGGGTCCCTTTATTTGGGATTGATTTCTTTATTGGAAAACTCTCAAGTATTGAAATCGGGTGCCCGTATCGGATTATTCAGCTATGGTTCTGGTGCTGTGAGTGAATTTTTCACTGGATATTTAGAAGAAGGCTATCAAAACTTCTTATCCAAAGAAGACAATCAAGCGATGTTAGATAACCGTGAAGCATTGACGGTTGATCAATATGAAAAGATCTTCAATGAAACATTACCGGGAAATGGTGAAACAGCTGAATATCATTCAGATCTACCTTACTCGATCTATAAAGTAGAAAATGATATTCGTTTTTACAAAGAAAAATAATGAATGCAAAAAACTGACCTCGATCGTTGACTAATAGATAGTCAATAATCGATAGGTCAGTTTATTTGTACTCTGAATTGTCTCACTGTTTTTAAATAATTCTTGGAGAGCTGACTGAAAACGTGGATCATCTTGCATTTCTTCATAATAAGCCCGCAAGAATGAAGGCGTGACTTCTTCCTGTGAATCATAAGTGAATTCAGTTCTCTTATAAGAAAGGTGTTTCTTTGATAAATACGTCTCAAACCGATCCATAATAGTTGGCGAGGTGTTAGGGTCAGATTCCTTGATCCCTAAATGCTTTTCAAGGGGTACGAAGACATTATCTTCTGAGGAGACTACTCTTAGGATCAAACAAGCTCTCGTCGCTTTCCCACGCAGTTTTTCCAATTGTTCACAAGAAACCAAGGCGGGATTTGCTGCCGAAAAAACAAGTTCATAGGTCTTCTCTTCTTGTAAAAAATTACTAAAATCTTGCAATATGAATTGGCAGTTATTTAGCCCCAGTACTTGTGCTTCATGTTCAGCATATACAAGCATTTCTTCTGAAAAATCAATCAACTCATAGTGTTCTATTTCTTTTGCTAACGGCAGATAACGCCCTGCACCACCGGCAACATCTGCGAATGAGCCAGCTGGTAATAAATCCTCGCTTTTTAGATAAGCAACGACATCCTCTACGATCGTCGTACTAGATTCTTTTTGTGATTCGTAATAGTCTTTCGCAAAGGTATTCCATTCTTCTTTGTCCATTTGGATGTTTCTCCCTTCATCTTCACTTTTCGGAATAAATATTTTATCAGAAAAACGATGAGCTTTGTTTCTTAGTAGAAATCAAAATCCACGAAAATCGAAGAAACGATTCTCGTGGATCTCTTTTTGATTCGAAAGGCTAAAAACTATCACATTTCATCGTTATTCGTAAGTAATAGATGAACTATTTTTTCTTTGATGATTATTTGTTTCCTTGTACACGTACCAAGATCATCTTAGTGATTTCCATCAATACAACTGTTACTAGCGCGATTCCGATACATGTGAAGACTTCAGTCAATCCAAATGCTGCTGGGATCGAGAAGACTTCTTTTAGTCCTGGGATCATCGCAATACAGTAAAGCGCACTACATACAGCAACTGCTAATAGGACACTGCGGTTTGAGAAGAAACCAGCTTGGATTGCTGTTTGGGTATTTGAACGGGCTGGGAATGTTTGCAATGTACGACACCAGATCAACGTTGTGAAGGACATCGCTACGCCAAATTCAGGTGAATGTTGCATTCCTAACCATTGAGCAAAAATAACTGCAATACCGATCAATACGCCACGATACGTCACAGAGATCAATGTTTTGTCCGTAAAGATACCTGAATTTGGATCTCTTGGTGGGCGTTTCATTGTCGCTGGCTCTGCTTTTTCAGTTCCTAACGCGATTGCTGGTAATGAGTCGTTGACTAAGTTGATGAACAATAATTGTAAGGCTGTAAATGGATTTGACCAATCTGCAACTAAGGCAAAGATGATCGCGATGATCGCACCTAGGTTTCCTGAGAACAAGTAAGAGATGGCTTTTTTGATATTATCAAAAACATTACGTCCTACTTCCACTGCACTGACGATCGATGCGAAATTATCATCTGTCAGAACCATTGCTGCAGCATCTTTGGCTACGTCAGTACCTGTACCCATTGCAATACCAATATCTGCTTGTTTCAAGGCAGGAGCATCATTTACTCCGTCACCAGTCATCGCAGAGATATGACCTTTTGTTTGCCAAGCACGCACGATACGGATTTTATTTTCCGGAGATACACGCGCATAAACCGTTACTTTTTCCAATACTTCATTCAATTGATCTTCTGATAGCTCATCTAATTCTGTACCAGTCAACGCTTGGTCACCCTCAGCAAAAATACCGATTTCTTTTGCAATAGCTACCGCAGTTGTTTTATGGTCACCAGTGATCATGATCGTTTTGATTCCAGCACTTTTCGCTTCTTTCACCGCTTGTGTAACTTCTTCTCTTGGCGGATCGATCATTGCCATGATACCGACTAAAATCAAATCATCTTCATCATCAAATGATAATTCTAAGCTATTGATTGGACGGTAAGCAAAGGCTAACACACGCAATGCGCGATTTGAGAATGCTTCGTTTTGTTCTTGGAATTTTTTTCTTAACTCATCTGTCATTGGCACGACTTCACCATTTACCAATGCTTTTGTACTGCGACCAAACACGATATCTGGTCCACCTTTGACAAATAAGAATTTTTGATTGTCGATTTCATGTGCTGTTGACATCAATTTTCGATCCGAGTCAAACGGTAATTCTGCTTGTCTTGGATACGTTTGGCGGATCTCGCGATAAGGTTGGTTCATTTTTTCACTGAAGTCAACAAACGCTACTTCTGTTGGATCACCTAGTTTAGAACCATCTTCACTGATTGACGCATCATTTGCCAAGACACTGATCTCAATTAAACGACGCTCATCGACAGACCAGTTTTTTGGATCATTTGAAAAATCACCAGTTGCCCCATTAGCTAAATAATAGTCAACAACCGTCATTTTGTTTTGTGTCAATGTTCCAGTTTTATCTGTACAAATGATACTCGTTGAACCTAGTGTTTCTACGGCTGGAAGTTTACGGATGATGGCATGTCGTTTCGCCATTTTATTTGTTCCTAATGATAAGACGATTGTTACGATCGATTGCAATGCTTCTGGGATCGCTGCTACGGCAACCGCAACTGCAAACATGATGGCACTAACGATATCCGCCGTCATATCTCCTGTTCCGCCACCCATGTAGATACGGAATAACTGGATACCTAAAATCACTAATGATAAGCCTAAAATGGCTAAACTTAACTTCTTACTGAATTTATCCAACCCACGTTGTAGTGGTGTCACTTGTTCCGTTGTTGATTCTAACAAACCAGCAACTTCACCGATTTCTGTATTGTTTCCTGTAGCAGTCACTAAGAATTTCCCACGACCGTAAGTAATGATCGTCCCACTAAAGACCATATTCAAGCGATCACCGATCGGCACAGTCTGAGTGATTTCTACTACTTCTTTTTCTGCTGATGTCGACTCACCTGTCAACATCCCTTCGTCAACTTTTAATGAACCAGCTTCTAACAAACGTCCATCTGCCGGTACATAGTCACCTGCATCAAGTAAAACGATATCCCCAACCACTAATTCATTCGCCGGAATCGTCATTTCTTTTCCGTCACGAATCACTTTTGCATCTGGTGCAGAAAGATTTTTCAACGCTTCAAGCGAACCTTCTGCTTTTTTCGTTTGGATCACACTGATCACTGAGTTCAATAGCAACACGGCAAAGATAACGAAAAATTCGATATAATCACCCATCACCATTTGAATCAATGCAACAACTAATAACACAATTACCATCGCATCTTTAAAAGTTTCGAGAAACAGTTTCCAAGTTGGCTTCTTCGGCGCTTCTTTCAGTTGGTTCAAGCCATCTCTTTCCAATTTTTCTTTTGCTTGCGTACTACTCAACCCATCAGGTGAGCTTTGCGTTTGTTGCATCAACGTGTCGATCGATTCTTTGTAGACCGTTGATTGTGCGTGTTCCTTGTTTTCCAACTTTCATCCCCCATTTTAGTTATTGTTTCCGCTATCGCCTGAAAAAAAAGAGACCTAAGACAAATACGGATTTGTCTTAGGTCTCACCATTTCATACAATACCAGAAAACCAATTGGTTAACTTACTGTTGATATTATCACAACAAATGTTGTCGGTTACTCCCCTAAGGAGATATTCAACTGTACTTTTATCCTACATGATTTATTTTTAAATTGCAACAACTTTTGCTTATCGCTCATGATATTTTCAAAAAATTTCCACCTTTGTTTTCTTGTGAATAGGCTTCTCACCTTTCTCATGCTATACTAGTGTTATTATATAAAGGAGGATTCACTCGTGGTAGGAAGCATTATTACTTTCTTATATGTACTGAACGCACTTATTGCACTTGTAACTATCTTGATCAAACCTCGTGACGTCGCAGCGATCTGGGCATGGTTGCTCGTTTTATTTGCTTTACCTGGTTTTGGTTTTATTCTCTACCTTTTCTTTGGCCGGGGGTTGACCGACAAGAAAAAATTCTATCTGCGTCAGAGTGATTTAACCGAACTGGAAAATTTCCAGGATTTCAAGGGAGATACCTTAGAACATTATGATCCCATCATCCAGAATGAAGATCATCAGCATTTCGTTGATTTCTTTTCATCCTTGAATCAAATGCCACTCACGCGAAAAAATGCCGTCACTTTACTAACAGACGGTCAAGAAAAATTAACAGCCGTCCTGAAAGATATCGAAGCAGCTGAGCATTCGATCCATATCGAATATTATGCCTTCGTTACTGACAATATCGGCCAACAAATCTTGAAAGTATTGGAAAAAAAAGCAGCGGAAGGTGTCGAAGTCCGTTTACTCTATGATGCCTTTGGCTCCCACGGCACAAAAACAAAAGATTTTAAAAAGTTAGTCGAAAATGGCGGTCATGTCCACACGTTCATCACTTCGCAACGGGCACTTCTACGCTTTCGTCTAAATTATCATGATCATCGGAAAATCATCGTTGTTGATGGCAAGATCGGATACACAGGTGGTTTCAACATCGCCGATCAATATGTCAACCACACCAAAAAATTTGGCTATTGGCGAGATACGCATATTCGAATTTATGGGGCTGCTGCCTCTTTATTACAGCTTCGCTTTTTGATGGATTGGAATGTCTCTGTTCCAGATCAAAAAAAAGTCGGCTATCATTTAGATTATTTCTTTAAAGCAGAGAAAGAAGATCAGGATCAACTATACCAAACATCGATTCAACTTGTGTCTAGCGGACCGAACAATGAACGGGAACAGATAAAGTTATCCTTTATCAAGCTGATCAGTTCAGCAAAAAAACGTGTATGGATCCAAACACCTTATTTAGTGCCTGATGAAAGTGTGATTGCTGCGTTAAAAATCGCTGCTGCTTCTGGCGTAGAGGTGAAAATCATGATCCCTAACAAACCAGATCATCCTTTCATCTACCGAGCAACTCAGTACTACGCTCGCCAATTGATCAAAGAAAATGTACAGATCTTAGTTTATGAAAATGGCTTTTTACATGCGAAAACATTGATCATGGACGACGAAATCTGCATGGTCGGCTCAGCCAACCAAGATATCCGAAGCTATCGCTTGAATTTTGAAAGCAGTGCAATCATTTATGATGCAGCTTTCTTGCAACAATTAGCTGATCAATTCGTACTTGATGAACAAGCAAGCAACCCGATGACTACTGAAACAGTCAAAGAAATGTCAAATTGGTTGCTGTTCAAACAACAAATCTCCAGACTATTCTCACCGATTTTGTAACCTATTTTTCCTTCAATAATCAACAGTTGTAATGACAACCTTATTTCATTGATAGGATATTTCAAGAAAGAAACTCCCTTAGCAGATTTCTCAAAGGCTGCTAAGGGAGTTTCTTTTGTTGAGCTGTCTTTACAGTATTAAGAAAAAAAGAGACCCTTCAAAATTTCCATTGAATTGGAACGATCATAGCTGGATAGCTACACCTTTATAGACTCCTTTATCGTAACTAGCATGATAATTCGCTTGATCAAATCGAAGTAAAGCTTGAGTTGTTAACACAAATTGAAAGGATTCTTCTACTTTTTCTGCATCGACCGTGTAGACATATGTAAGCGTCGTTTGCTGTTGAGGATCTAGTACCTGTTGCGGAAAGTCAACATCACCTGTATTGTAATAGTTGTAGCCACTAAATAACCGACTTTCTTTCAAAATTGCCAAATCCTGGGCATCCGGCGATATATTTTTGACGTTTACTGTAACTGTCACAGGCATAAACTCATATTGGTCCATCGGGTTCCCACCATCATAATGATAGGACTTTCCTTTAGAATAGTTTAAAACAGTGAGTTCTAAATCATTTAAAGAGACTACATCGTTCAAATGGTAAGTGGTAATTGCAAATGATTTGGGTACTCCACGATTGATTTCGATAATACGAGTTGCCGCGACTGCTAAGATTATTGAACCGCCCAGACAAAAAAAGAAAATTTTACTTTTTCTCATCATTCGATACCTCAATTCTTGAAAAACTTCCACGATCAACTTGATAAAATTTGGTGCAAACTCTTTGCAAATCTTCGTTTCGATGACTAGTCAATAAAACCAGCTTATTTCTTAACTTCAATTCTTCAATTATCTCGATCAATAATTCGATGCCTTGATTATCCAACCCATTAAAAGGCTCATCTAAAATGATCATCGTCGGGTCGCCCATCAACGCTTGTGCGATTCCTAAACGTTGTTTCATTCCTAAAGAATAGTTAGCAACCTTAACTTTCTGTTTATCCAATAAACCTACGAGTGTTAATAGTTCAACAATCTCAGCTTTTTTGACATTATCGGTCAATAACGACAAGCTATATAAATTATCAAAACCTGTCATCGAACCAATAAATCCAGGATTTTCAATCAACATTCCTGTATGAGAAGGAAAGTCTACTTCTTTGCCGATTGTTTCTTCCCCTACCTTGATCTTTCCTTTTGAAAGACGAATAAAGCCACAAATTGCTTTAAAAAGCATTGTTTTACCCGAACCATTTTGACCGATGAAACCTACAACGTCACCAAGCTCAGCTGAAATCGTTGCCTCATTAAGGATTCGTTGTTTTTTTCTTTCAACGGTTACTTCTTTTATTTCTAAAAATGCCATGGAAACCCTCCTAAAATATGTGCCTACGAATGAAAAATAAAATACCAACCAAATAACCTAACAATAATCCCAACTGTATTCCTAAAACCACGAATAATGTAGGATGGGTCAAATAGAAATGAATATCATTAGTTAGAATCAATGAATATTTATAAGGCATAAACTTAAAATTGACTAGACTTGCAACAACCAGCATGCCCATGCAGATTAATAACGAGAAGATACCGTTTGAATAAATAAAATAAATGAATACGGCTAAAAAATTAAGCAAGATTAGTGTCGAAAATAAAAGAAAGCTATAGTGTATAACAGCCAACGACCAAAAATCAGCGGAATAAAAAATCAAAAAAAGTACGCTGAAAAAAATGAGAAGATAGGCAAAACAATCCACTATGATCGTAAGAAAAATTGAAATTGCCAATTTACGTCTACTTTTGATCCGGATCAATAAAAAAATACTTTGTGTTTCCAATAATTCAATGATCGGGAAAAAAATAAATAGCAATGAGAACAGATGAAACAAAAGCCAAAGATAAGGAAGTAAATAGTCTGTATAGTTATGAATAGGATAAGGACCTTGAAACAAGAAAGTAAGGATACTTTCTCCATCAAAAAGAATCCTAGGATACATATACTTAATCGCTAAAAGGTAACCTATCAAAAACACCCCAGTAGAGATCCACCATTTTTTCCCATAGGTAAAGGTAAAACTGATCATCCGTCTAGTGACTATCATGATCGAGGTAAGCACCATTGGTTGGACCTCCTTAGTAGAATGACTGTATATTTTGCTGCAAAAAGCAAAAGGTTCAGAGAAATCAATAAACCAAGCCAAGCGATAAATGTACCTTGAGCCATTATTTGTTGTCTATTAACGATAAACACGAGATTAAAAGCCGGAAATGAGTCAACTAAGTTTATAATAAATACTGTCATAACCATTAATACAACGACTAAATAATTTCTAATTACTCTATTTAATAAGAGAAAAAGATGTCCCATAAATAGAAATTGTAAGTACTTGATGGCTGCGATCTTACCAACATTCAATAAAGTTAGCTCTGCCTCCACCAATTCTCCCTTAACGAGAGCGTACATGATGAGGTAGGCGAAAATAAATCCCAGGAAAACGAAAATTATGTAGAGGATCAGACTCAAAACCATGATTAGATCCTTATTCACCAATAGTTTCAACTTTGTTTTAACATGTAATAAGTAAAAATTTTCTTCTGTTTTTTTATCTATGCTATGGATAAAAAACAGCCATAGCATCAAATAAATAGAACTGATAAATCCATTTATTCCTCCATTTAAAATACCGTATGGTCCATAAAGCAGTAAATCTAACTCGTCGTATTGTTGTCCCATCTGATAATACTGATAAACTAAATTACCCAAACTGAAGATCATCCCTATGAAAAAAAATCCCCAGATTTTCTTATGTGAAGTAAGCGACAAATAATAGCAAATGGTTTGCTTAAATCTCATTCTTCTTCACCCCATAGATCACCGTCATGACTGCAAATAGCAGTATAGTTATGACAAACAAAACGCCTGTCAACTGAAGATTTTCTGTACCAATAAATTGATCACTCAAACTATACTTTGCAGCACGCAACACACTGATCAACATATCGCTGACTAAAACAAAAAACATTGGAATCAAGATAGCAAGGTAACGATTATGTGTTAAATAAGCGCAAATACTAGCAAATAAAGAGAGACAGCCACCATACAAAAAGAGAAAGGCACTTCGCACTAACAAATAGATGCCTGGATGGTCATAATACAAATGGGGCATGAATTCATCAGAAGGGACCAAAAACATACTATAAAATCGATGCAAAGGCGTCACAGGAATAAAAAACAGGAGGCTAATAAAATTAACAAGGACAGGAATAACCACTAAGCACCCACCAATGAGAAAAGCCAACAAAAAATGATTGATCAAATACTTTTTTAACGTGATGTGAGACACCATCGATTTCATATAACCACTCTGGCGATCTTCCGCTAAAATATCCCCTATCGGAATCGTTGCAAGCAATGAAAAAGAAAACTTAAACGTTATTAAAGTTACTGCCGGAATAACAAGCATATGCAATGAATAAAGACTGGTCGGTTCGTCATACCCTCCCTTCCATGGGTATTGCCCAATGATACCATATGTAAACAAGCAAGATAAACCTAGAACTACCATAAAAGCTAACATATAAATAAATTGACGTCTTCTTAGCACACGATATAGAATTGCTCTCATAAACCTTCTCCTACTAAAATTTTTTTGTTTGCGCTTTCTTTAAACATGGGATATACTTATTACGAAACATATAATAACACACAAAAATTAAGAAAGGATGTTAAAAAGATGAAAAAAAGGTTATTTTATGCAACAGTTTCGTTAGGAGTTTTAGGAGGTTCTATTATTGCAATCCCTTCATTTGCAAATGAGGTCAACACGCTAAGCAACAATGCAGACACTGCCTTTCACTTTACCTTTACTCCTAGTATTGGAGGTAGTTCCGCTTATACGGGGGTACGTCATAAAGAAAATGCTACTTCTGCCTATATGAAAGCAAATTCGCGTTCAAAGAATCAACAATTTACTGCCAGTGTCGTAAAATCGAATAATGGTAATTTCAGTAAAACCTGGTTTGTTGATATTGCGACAATCAATGCAGAATACTTTATTCCGAACTATGCCTATGAAGATCAAGGATACGGTGTCAATGTAAAAATCAAAGGTCAGACGGGAGATCTATTTGGTTTTGACGTCTCTGGCGTTTGGAGTCCAGACAGTGTTTAACTATTTTTCAAAAAACAACTACTTATTTTTCTAAAGTTATCTACTTAATCAACAAACTCCCCTGAGAACCACCAGAATCCATTAGGATGCACTAGTAGCTATCAGGGGAGTGCTGTTTAAAATCATTTTTGCTATCAGTTAGTCGATCGTACTTGCCGCCCAATGATTGATTGGGCCATATTTATGTCCAATAAAAAGTTCTTCTTTGATTGCTTGATTGACATATTGTTTCGCAATACGGATGGCTGCTTCCACTGTTTCTCCTTTTGCTAATTCTGCAGCAATACACGCAGACAAAGAATCACCTGTTCCATTGATGCGATCTGTTGCATAAAATGGCGCTTCTAACCAAAATGTTTTTCCTGAAGCTAAACGAACATAATCCCTCACTGTTTGTTGATTGGAATCACTAGTATGATGTCCTTTGATCAGAACATTTTTGGGTCCCAGCTCTTGGAGGATCTTAGCCGCTTTTTCATAGTCTTCTTCTGTTCTCAATTTGAGACCAGTTAGTTTTTCGGCTTCATAAAAATTAGGGGTCACTACTTCTGCCAATGGCAGTAATGCTGTTTTTAATGTAGTCAACGCTTCTTCTTCCAATAATTGATTCCCATGTTTCGTCATAATGACTGGATCAACGACTAAGGGACCAAAATCATACAGTTGAATATTTTTGACCACGGTATTGATCAATGTCGCATCGGCTAACATCCCAGTCTTTGCTGCTTTGACTTGGTAATCATCTGCAAGCAGTTCAAATTCTTTATCGATAAAATCCGTAGGTAAAGGAACACTTGCACCGATTCCATAAGAATTTCCAGCGACACAAGCAGTCAAAACAGATACCCCATAGACCTTTCTTGTAAAAAACGTATGCAAGTCTGCTTGCATCCCTGCACTTCCATCGCTATCTGATCCAGCGATCGTCATTACTTGGACATATTGTTGTTCCATTTCATCCATCTCCTATTTGAAATACGTTTGTCTTGTTTATCCTACCGCATTTTCTGCTGAAAAACAAAAAAGGATGCGCAATGAATCATGCAGCATCCTCAAAAACGGATAAATTATATGTTAAAAGTAAATAGTTCGAACATCATCTTCTATTTTACTACTAACACATTGCATTTCGCGTGATTTACCACATAAGAAGTCGTTGAACCAACCAATGCACGTTCAACGGCGTTTAACCCAGTTGACCCCATAACGATCAAGTCAATTGGTTCTTGTGACTCGTTGAAGTTTGCGATCAATGTTTTGGGATAACCGTATAACACATATGTTTTAATATCCGTCAAACCTTTTTCGATCGCTAGATTTTGATGTTCCTTCATTTGTTTGTCTGCCACTTCATCTAACTCTTCTTGTAAACTTGTTGTGACAAAAGCAAAGTCACCAAAATAATTTCCTGACACCTCATTTACATACAAGATGTGTAACTTTGCTTGATTTCTTTTTGCTGTTGCGATTGCTTCAATAAATGCTTTTTCTGATTTTTCTGAACCGTCGATTGCTACTAAAATATTTTTATACGTATCTACCATTGAAACCGCCTCCTTCTTTTCTTTTAGTGTAGCACGATTAGAAACGAAGAACAATTCTTATGGATATGATTCAAAAGCCCATGGTTCCAACAGAAAAAACAAGGCAGAAAATCTAATTTTTAGATTCACCGCCTTATTTCAAAATAATTTATCCCATTCATTTAGTTATAAAACACTCGTTTTTTAAGCTGTTAGTTAAGCATCAAAACCATTATTTGTTGCTACTTCTTTAAACCAGTGACCTGATTTTTTGATCGTCCGTTTCCCATCTTGGTCTAGATCGACTGCGATAAAGCCATAACGGTTTTTATACGCATTTGTCCATGACCAGTTATCCATACATGTCCACATATGATACCCTAAACAATTTGTTCCTTCTTGAATGGCTTGATGCACATATTTCAAATGATCTGTCACAAACTCGATACGATAATCATCTTCGATCATGCCTTGTTCATTCACGTAGCGCTCTTCCCCTTCGACACCCATGCCATTTTCAGAGATAAAGCATTTGATATTGCCATAATTTTCTCTCGTATTCGTCAAGATATCATAGATACCTTTCTCATAAATTTCCCAACCACGATAAGGATTCATTTTTTTATTCGGCATATCGTAGTTATCGAAATAATCATCTGGTAACGGCGCACGATCTTTGTCGATCGGTGTTTCTTTCGCTTTGATCCGTCGGGGTTGATAGTAATTGATTCCTAATAGATCCACTTTATTTTCTTGGATGATCGTCAAATCGCCTTCTTCCATTACAGGCATGATATCCAATTCTTTGACGATATCGATCAACTCTTGTGGAAATTCACCTTTTACTGCTGGATCAAGGAATGAGCGATTGAAAAAGGCGTCCGCAATCGCCGCAGCTTTCACATCCTCCGCATTATTTTCGTCACGTGGATAACTTGGAGTCAAATTCAGGATAATACCGATCTCCCCATCTTGTCCTGTTTCATGGTAGATCTGAATCGCCTTCGCACTTGCTAAGTTTTCGTGGAAACCCACTTGAACTGCTTCTTTGAAGTTCACATGATTTGGATAGTGGAACTGATAAAGATAGCCACCTTCTACAGGGACGATTGGCTCATTGTGCGTAAACCATTTCTTCACAAGATCGCCGAATAACTCAAAACATGTTTTGGCATACTCAGCATAAGCATCAACAGTCTCTCTCGCTAACCAGCCACCTTTTTCTTGTAAAGGCATCGGCATATCAAAATGGAAGAGATTGACGAAGGGTTCAATACCATTTTCAATCAGTTCTTCAAAGTACGTACGATAGAAAGTGACTGCTTGCTCATTTACTTTCCCTGTACCATTAGGAAGCAAACGACTCCACTGGATCGATGTTCGGAACGTATTATGACCAGTAGCTTTCATCAATGCGACATCCTCTTTATACTTCGTGTAGACTTGAGAAGTCTTGCTTGGTCCTACTTGATTGAAAAACTTCTCAGGCTCCAAGTCGTACCAATGATCCCAAATATTTTCTCCTTTTCCATCTCCTGCTACACGTCCTTCTGTTTGTGGTCCACTTGCAGCTGAACCCCACCAAAAATTTTCTGGAAATACATAATTTGTCATGTTTAGTCCCTCGCTTATTTTTCTTTTGATAACGTAATCATACCAAACCTTAAAAATAAATCAATACTTTTTAAATAAATGACTAGACATTTATTTAAATTGAAGTTATACTCATTTTGTAATCGATTGCAAATTATAATAGAGGTGAATAAAATGAACGGTTTTATGGATAAACTTGCTCAGAAAATCATGCCTTTAGCGAACCTACTAGGGCAAAATCGTTACTTGACAGTGTTACGGGATGCATTTATGTTGTCGTTTCCTTTAACAATGTTCGGATCGATTGTTGTCGTTTTCAATAACTTACCTTTCTTTAGTGATGCGACTAAAGGAACGTTGTCTAGCTTATTTGGAAATGGACAAAATGCAACAATGAGTATCATGTCTGTCTTTGTTACTTTTGGTATTGGCTATTATTTATCTAAATCATATGATGTAGAAGGTATTTTTGGAGGTGCTGTCTCATTTGCCAGCTTCTTGATCTTAACACCTTTCGTCATGACAACTGTCGGTGGCGAAGAAGTATCAGGTGTGTTGACTCTTGATCGCTTAGGTGCAAAAGGGATGTTCATCGGGATGATCGCAGCTTTCATCGCAGGTGAAATCTACTGCCGAATCACTAAACGTGGTTGGCAGATCAAAATGCCTGCAAGCGTGCCACCCGCTGTGACAAAATCATTTGCGGCGTTGATACCAGCAGTTGTTACTTTGACCGTTTTCTTGATCATCAATGCTGTAATGACTGGTGTCTTCCACGCAAACTTGCATGATGTGGTTTACGAAGTTATCCAAAAACCATTGACTGGTTTAGGAAGTAGTTTACCTGCAACTTTAATTGCCTTGTTCTTTGTACAATTCTTATGGTTCTTTGGTCTTCATGGTCAAATCATTGTCAACTCTGTGATGGACCCGATTTGGAACACCTTAATGCTTGATAACTTAGAAGCTTACCAAAATGGTCAAGAATTGCCACACATCATCACAAAACCATTTATGGAAACATTCACTGTCGGAATCGGTGGATCAGGTATGACTTTAGCAGTTGTACTATTGATGGCCTTTGTTTTGAAGAAAAAACAATATCGTGATGTCGGTCGTTTAGCTCTTGCACCAGGAATCTTCAACGTGAATGAACCAGCAATTTTTGGTTTACCGATCGTATTGAATGCAACTATTTTGATTCCTTGGGTTGTCGCACCATTAGTCGTAACAACGTTCAACTACCTTGTAATGGCAGCAGGTATCGTACCAGCGCCAACTGGTGTCTCCGTTCCATGGACAGTGCCAATCATCGCAAGTGGTGTCTTAGCCACTAACTCATGGTTAGGTGGCTTACTCCAAGTGATCGATTTTGTGATCGTTGCAGTTATCTGGTATCCATTCTTGATGATCTTAGATAAACAACCTGATTTGGATGTTGTTTGATCTTATACTAAAGGAATGTAGTATTTGAAGTTGAAATAATCATATTCACGAACAATAATCAAAGAAGCATCCACGAAAATTTGCTCGTTGCATTTTCATGGGTGCTTCTTTAAGTTTTGAAACATACATAAATTGGTATTTCATTGATCGCAATGAGCAACTGTCCTCTATAAAATATCAGTCAGCTATTTCCTGTACCAAAATTAAAAAATAAATTCTCTGATAAAGCTATCCGCGCTTCTCATGCTTTTATTGGTTGTCGGCGCTATGATCTTTCGTTATACTCAAAGTGAGGTGAAAAACGTGCCAAAATATGAAGAAATCGCAAATGTCCTAAGAGATCGAATTCGTTCAAAAAAATATCCACCAAATAGTTTTTTACCAAATCAGGTGGATCTAGTCGAAGAATTCAATGCTAGTCGAATGACGATCAAAAAAGCCATCAACATCTTAGCCATGGAAGGACTCGTATATTCCCAAAGAGGGTCTGGAACTAAGATTTTAAGCCATCCTTATTTAAACAAAGATACTTCTCCAGCTAATGAATACGAAGGATTAAGTTTACAAATGAAACGCCGACAACGCTCGCTGACAAGTCAGATCATTCAATTCGATGTTGAGTTTCCTAATGCTTTTATTCAAGAACGCTTGATGATCGATGCGGAACAGCCTGTGTATAATATTCATCGCCTACGTATCTTAGATGATGAACCGTATATTCTAGAACATACTTTTATGCCAGTGCAACTTGTTCCAGGATTAAAGAAAGAGCATCTCCTATCATCGATCTATGATTATTTGCACAAAGAACTCAATGTCCATTTTGCTGGAGCCTATCGCGCGATCTCAGCAGATAAAAGCTCTGCGTTTGATCAACAATATTTGAATTGTGCAGAGACCGATCCAGTTCTTGAAGTCCAGCAAGTAGTCTATCTCAAAGATGGTCAACCGATCGAGTATTCCTCAAGTCGCAATCGCTTTGATGTCCGCAACTATTCACTTTTGGATGTCCGTGGAAATCAGTAAGTATTATGACTTTTCCTATCGTCATTTCAACTAAGCAACGTCTACGATCCTACTATCGTGAGCGTTGCTTTTTTATATCGTTTTAGCTGATTACACCCCCTCACACTCATTGAATCGAGTGAACAATATTCCAGAAGCAACCTCTCTTTCAACTAGTAAGACATATTTATTGCAAAATTTTTGGTAACGTCCTATACTAACTTTAATAACGTTTACTTACTTTTTGTAAGTTAAAGGAAAAGAGGATAAATTATGGATACAACAATCAGAGGCGTCCACCATGTGACAGCAATGACATCTAGCGCAGCAAAAATCTATCGCTTCTTTACAGACATTTTAGGCATGCGTTTGATCAAAAAGACAGTGAATCAAGATGATATTGAAACTTACCACTTATATTTCACCGACGAACATGGCTCTGCCGGTACAGATATGACCTTTTTTGATTTTCCCAACCAGCCAAAAGGAACGAAAGGAACGGACACGATCGCGCGCACTTCTTTTCGTGTTCCATCCGATACAGCATTAGAGTATTGGTTGGCTCGCTTTGAAAAATACCAAATCACTCATTCTGAGATCAAAGAACGTTTTGGTAAGAAATATCTTGAATTTGAAGATTTCGATGAACAAGCGTATCAATTGATTTCGGATGAAAAAAATAGCGGCGTTCCTGCGGGTATTCCCTGGAAAAACAGTAGTATACCGACAGACGTGGCAATCACTGGACTTGGTCCAGTCATCGTACGTGTGAGTGATCTTGAGCCGATCCGAACAGTATTGCTGGCCTTACTCGGTTTTAAAGAAATCGAACAAGTGGATGATTTTTATTTATTTGAAGTCGGTGCTGGTGGAAACGGCGCTAGTATCATCGTCGAACATCGTGCCGATCTACCCAAAGCCATCGAAGGGTACGGCAATGTCCATCACCTCGCTTTACGTGTAGCTAATCATGAAGCACTGCAGTTTTGGATCAATAAAATTAGTCAGACCTCCCTACCTAGCTCTGGATTTGTTGATCGCTTTTACTTTGAATCTGAGTATTTCTTAGCTTCTACTCATGTCTTATTTGAATTAGCCACCGATGGCCCTGGATTCTTTGGAGATGAACCCGCTGAAACAGCTGGAGAGATCCTTGCTTTGCCACCATTATTGGAAGCAAAAAGAAAAGAAATCGAAGCGTATGTTCGACCTTTTGACACGCGTGATGCGAACCAAAAACGGGTAGATTAACGACGACAGGAGTGAGTCATTTGAAGTATCTTTATAGACAAGGAAAAGCAACACAAAAAAAATTGATTTTACTTCATGGAACTGGTGGCGATGAGCACTCACTTTTGGAAATTGCAGCGTTTCTTGCACCTGAAAGTACTCTTTTATCCTTTAGAGGGAACATCAACGAGCAAGGCTTGAATCGTTTTTTCAAAAGAAACGGCTTGAACCAATTCGACTATGATAGTTTAGCTGAAGAATCTACAAACCTATATAATAAAATCAAGGAAATCAGTCACTTACAAGATATCCCATTAACTGATTGGATCGTTGTCGGTTTTTCAAACGGAGCAAATATTGCCGCTCATATCATGTTGGCTCAACAGACAGAACTAAAAAAAGGACTCTTCTTTCACCCGATGTCCTTAGATGACTATCAGGAAAAATCAGAACTCCCTGACACTTCTGTCTGGTTATCCTTTGGCGAAGGAGATCCAATCGTTTCTAATACTTCATTTAGTCAATTAGTTCGCGAATTTGATTCACGAGGCGCCAAAGTAACAACACAAATCACAGATCAAGGACATCAATTGACAATGGATGAGTTGACCCATGCCAAGCAATGGCTTGATACTATAGACTAATGCATAGCGTGTTTTTTGAAACGAAATCCATCATCCAACATCGAAAAAGAACTTGGGAAAACAAATCGTTTTCTCAAGTTCTTTTTTACATTTTAACTCCACTTATTAGACAAGGTAGCTTGGGGTTCGGATAAATCAATTATAAAAAGAAACATAGAGTGAACAGCCCGCCAAACTAACACTTATTATTCTTGTGATAACACTGACTTATTCAAACACTTTCAATTCTTTTTCTTGTTCATCGAATACTTCTATTACCTTTTTGGCAAATCCTCCTTTTAAAGAATTTTCTAACTGATCACGACTACTAGAAAATGAATTTTCCGCTTCCTTTACCGCATCCTTATGGGTTTTATCCGTCGTTTTCTTTTCTGCCGCTAAATTTCCCTGCATGGCAATTCCCACAGTTTGGACATTCCATCGCTCTAAAGTTTTTCTTAATTCATTTAACAAATCTTCTAATTCATCCATGACTTCCCGTTGCCAAAAATCTATAATTAGTTCCTCAAGATAAAGTTATCTAACATCTAATTTATAGAGATTATATATTTTGACAAACTAGTTTCCTCCTTATCTACCTCTTACTTTTGAGAGACTTTACGCTATAACCAACGAAAGCGCTCCTCAATCATTCTTAAATTCCTCTTCTGATTGATACATTTTTATAGACTAATCTATATGAGAAAATTGCCAAATATAGAAAATTCGAATTTCAAAACTCCACTTTCATTGAGTAAAGCAGAATTAACTTTTAGCTGTTTATTGTACTCGTAAAAAGGTATGATTTCCCCTCAATCAGAAGATACGTGCGATTGTTCCGATTCAACGACATGTTGGTATGTTTTTATGTAATGATTGCTCTTTTATCACTGACTTAACTTTCGATAAGCCGCTTGATACTCTCGTTCTAAATCATCGAATCGTTGATGTAACTGACGTCGTTCTGAATTTAATGCTGTCTTATATTTCTCTTCTGCAATTTGATATTGTTTCCTTGCTCTCATCAACGGTTCGTTATCACGGGCTAAACCATTTAGACTTCGCCTTAACAGTTGTTCAGATTGTTCAACTACTTCTTCTCCTTTTCGGTTGAAATATCGCAACAAGTCTTCCTCTTCTTCTAGTTTGATTCGTTTTCTCTGATAGTCTGCTTGCAACTCTTCAATCGTCATTTTCTTCCCTCATCCCTTTAGTTGATTGGCTAATTCTTGATCTCGTGCGACTAAATCATCGATTTTATTTTTGATTTCTTTCGCCAATTCGTCATAGCGTTCGCCTTTTCGTCTGGCTTTTTGGATTCTTTGTTGACATTTTTCCTTTGGCGTCATTACGTGTGTTTCCCATGTCACGCCAACAGATGCCAATGTTTCTTTTACTTCCCAAGCACTTAAAGAAGGTGCAGCATGTTCCGCTCTTCGTACCTCTTCTGCCCAATTCATTTCGATTCGTTCAATACTACTCTGATTGATTCGAATGACTTCTTCCATTGCACTTTTAGTTTTTCGTCCCATTGTTTCTACAACTACCTTTGTTTGACTATGATTCAAATAAATTCGCTCATTCGCTGATAAATGTCCTCCACTCGCAGTAAACTTCTCACGCCATTTTTTCAACGTACCCAAATGACTTGAAAAATCACTCATTGCTTTATGTTTTTCCTGTTGTATACTTGCTTTCGTATTATAGTCGTTCTCTGGAATGATCAGATTTCCGTATTTATCAAACCTCCAAATATCTAAACCATGATAATCAAACGGATTCATTAACCCCATTTCCATGCTTATTTTTATTTCTGCGCCTGTTCCATCTCCCATGAGATTGCCAAGCAATTCATCCCCACGATTACGATAATTCGTCAACATCCCCGGATTTTCCTTTATCCATTTTTTTGCTTCTGGAGATAATAGTTCGTAAGGATCTGGTCCATTGAACCCAACATTTTTCCATTGGTTTTCAGCTGCGACATACAAGGCTAGATACTGTCCTAATGAATGTCCCGTTGTAGAAATTTCGGCATCTTTATACTCATTCTTTACCTCTTTCGCAAACTCAGTTGCTGACGTCAATTGCCCTGAAACACGTGCTTGACTAGGTGTCATAGAAAAACCCGGACTAACTGTTTTATCAAAAAAACCACCGATCGTTCGTATATCTGTTTCTATATCCTTAAAATCTGATGTATTTGTTCCTGCATAAGAAATCACTACTTGGGAAGTATCAACATTCCCTTTTTCATCCAGCGGAGCGACTGCCATAGCTTGCATGCCATCTGTTTTCGAGTTTTCACGGAGTTTTAGTATTTTGAATTCAGCCCCACCGAAATTTTGAATGATCCATTCCTTTAAATCAATATTATATCTAGGATGTTTAGGATCTAGCCAGTATACCTGCTCACTTATTTGATTATAGTTTTTATCTGTAATTATCATACATAATCCACCTTACCATTGGAATGAATCACTTTTACTTTATTTTTAGTAATTCCTTTTACTTGTACTGTTCTATCTATAACTCCATAGCTACCAATTTCACGACTATGGTTTCCAAAACTATAGGAAAAACAAACAGACTGGCCTTTAGTATTTGTTAGAGTAACGCGCATGCCATAAGCCCCCGTCATGGAAACATTGTCATATCCTGCATCTTCCATTTTCACCTCTAAAATATCCGCAAATATATTCTTCAAAGCTTGGACCGATTCTCTTTCTGCGATTAATAATTCTTGCACTTTTCTTTCTTCTCTCTTATCCATGTATACTTTCCCTCCGATTCCGATCATTATCAAACTGATTATTGCTGTGATGCCTATTAACAGTTGTTTATTCATTCGTATCCCTCTCGCTTTTAGACTATCGCCAATACACCAAACTACTATTTTACCAAAATCATCCCTCTTCCTCCTGACCGTTGGAATAAGTTACTTTTACTTGGGTATAGGTTATCCCTTCAATTTGTACATGTCTATCTACAATTCCATAATCATCAACTTCTTGACTATGATTTCCAAATCCAAAATCAAAATAGACGGATTGTCCTTTTGAATTTTTCATAGTCACTACCTTTCTGTATGAAACTGTCACACTGTTATATCCTGTTTTTTCAAATTTCACTTCTCCAATATCCGCAAATGTATTTTTCAAAGCTTGGACCGATTCTTTTTCTGCCATTAATAATTCTTGTGCTTTTCTTTCTTCTCTCTTATCGATGTATACTTTCCCGCCGATTCCAATCATTACCAAACTAATTATTACTGTGATGCCTATTAACATTTGTCTTTTCATTCGTTTATTCATTTTCTATATCCTTAATATCTTATATATTTGTTCGTGCATAACAAATCACTACTCGGGAAGTATCAACGTTCCCTTTTTCATCCAACGGAGCGACTGCCATAGCTTGCATGCCATCTGAACCAAAGTTCTCTTGAATCTTTAAAATTTTATATTTTTTATCTATTTTAAAAATAGTTCCCTCTGTCATATCTGAATCATATTTCTTATCATCATTTTGATCTAACCGATATACTTTATCACTAAATTCTTGATATTCTTTATCACTAAATGTCATAGTTTACCCTCCATATTATTTGAGAATACGATATGGATCGGTTCTTTTGTGATCCCTTCTTTTTGAACATTTACATTATTGATAATATATGAACCAATTTCATTTCTCTCTTTCCAAAAAGAAAAAGAAAATGAGTCACGTTCCCCTTTTTTATTTTTGATTGTTACAAATAGGGTGTATGAACCTGTCATTTCATTTTTAGCAGAACGTTCAAATTTAACTTCTGCAATATCCGCAAATGTATTTTTTAATACTTGGACCGATTGCTTCTCGACTGCTAACAATTCTTGCGCTTTTCTTTCTTCCCTGTTATCCATGTATACTTTCCCGCCGATTCCAATCATTACCAAACTGATCAGCACTACTATACCCATTAAAAGTTGTTTGTTCGTTTTCTCATCTCTCCCTCTTTTCCTTTCAAAAATAAAGTTTCGCTTCTCTATTTAATAGATACGTCAAAGACAATCAAAAAACGAAAAACTGAGAAACATCCTCTAAACAATTTATCAGCTACTTCTCCATCAAAATAAATCGTTATTTAATAGTTGCTCATTTTTGGAAAATCCAAAATCAATGCGGTTGATTCATCTTTATATTTAAGGATTCAATTTCACTACTATCTCTTAGATCAATTTATTACGCAACTCATCCTATCATTTTTACATTGTTATTTATTACATTCCTAATAAAAGATCTTTTTAGTATCATAATCGTTTGCATGAGTACTTCCCTCCTATTTGTTCTTTACAAATTTTTTTAGATATGATAAATTCGTGACAGCAATTAGGACACATTCTCCGAAAAACCCTTTTGGGCATATAAATTGTTAAGCACATGATTTATATCAAAAGGGAGAGAATACAAATGTCAAAAATTATTTATGATGAAAAGAATTGGAAAACGAACATAGCATACTTACTAACATCGCAAGCCATCTCAATGATCGGAACGATGTTGGTACAGTATGCTATTATTTGGCATGTCACATTATCAACCCAATCAGGAACGATGGTTGGGTTGATGAACGCTATTGGCATCTTACCAATGGTGCTGGTCATGCCTTTTGCAGGAGCACTTGCTGATCATTACGACCGAAAAAAAATCGCTATTTTATCTGATAGCTGCGTTGCACTTGCTTCTTTGTTCATGGCGATTTTATTGATGATAAACAAAGAAATGGAGCATAATCTTTTCTTATTATTGGGACTGATATTCATTCGCTCTGTAGGTCAAGGATTTCAAACGCCTGCTGTCTCTTCGCTCATTCCACAAATTGCCAAAGAAAAGCACTTAGTACGGATCAACGGCATTGATCAAACGATCCAAGCTGTGATGATGCTTGCAAGTCCTGCATTAGCAGCAACATTACTGACAGTTTTACCTTTAGAGATGATATTGATGATCGACTTTGTGACAGCGGTTATCGGTGTGACTATGCTGTTTTTTCGAGTAACAGTTTCCCCAATGAAATCTCAAGAAACAAATAAAATAAACGTGTTATCCGAAATAAACTCAGGTATCAAATACCTCCGTACTCATAAAATCCTGCTCGCACTGATCCTTGTTGGTTTTATGGGCAGTATATTTTCTACACCTGCTGCAAATTTAGCGCCTTTACAAATCACTCGTAATTTTCATGACGGACTATGGCAGCTATCAGCCATTGAGATTGGTTTTGCTGCTGGGATGTTAGTTGGAGGATCTGTGATGAGTACTTGGGGAGGTTTCAAAAATAAAATCAAAACGATTGCTTTAGGCTATTCATTGTTGGTCATCCCTTTTATTTTGTTAGGTCTGACATCAAATTTCTGGCTGTATTTCGCCATGATGGTAGCAATTGGTTTTGTTGTGCCCATCTCACGAACTGCTATGGTTTCATTCTTCCAAGCAAAAACCGATCATGCACATATGGGGCGTGTCATGAGTTTAGTAACAATGGCAATCAGTATTGCTTCACCGGCTACGATGTTGATTTTAGGTCCATTAGCAGATGTCATCTCAATTGATTGGATCATGACTGCAAGCGGGCTGTTCCTGATACCACTTGTCCTATGGCTATTGGTTGGAAAAAGCTTTCGATTCTAGTATCTATTGAACTTTCCCCTATATCTTCGTGGCACTGATCAATGAATATTATTCAAAATGAATATTATTCAAAATGATTAGCCCCCAAAAGTTAGATTTTTGGTCTCACTTTTGGGGGCTGGTTGTTTTTCAAATTTTTTATTCTTTAGCGTCTACTGATTTTGACTTAAATGTCGATAGGTCTGCTTACAGTTCAAATAAATCAAGCCTAGAAATAAACAGGGAGTGAGTAAGAAACCAAATTGGGGCTTAACGACCATCACGATCAGCAAAAGAAACACCAAAATAGTATTCAATAAACTAATGTACCACTTTTTCAATACATAATAGAAAGAGACGTGGTAGATTTTTCGTATGGAGATTTCTGGATTTCTTACTTGGAGATAAAAGTTATTCGCGATCAGACTAATAGCTAAGATGATCAATAAGAAAAAGAAAGGAATGAGCCATTTTCCGATTGGTTGGTGCATGAAAAACAGGATATCGACAAAAGAGATCACGATTACAAGATATCCTGGACCACCTAAGTACATACTTTTTTTCCATGCCCGGCGATACAATTGAAAAAAAGTTTTGACTGGAACTTCGTTTTCTTGGATTCCCTCAACAAACCAGGCAAAAATTGTCATGGCGGCAGGTAAGAAAAAAAACAGACTTCCTAAGAAAATGAGGCTATTCCTGATATCGATCGCAGTAGTTACTACGACTAAAAAAAATGGGAGATTCACCAGTAATAAGCATAGATTGCCCGCCAGAAAACTATATGCTAAACGAAACAGCTTCATGTAAACATTCGTTTCAAATGTTTGCTTTTTAAACATAGTCTTTCCTTTCTATCCTTTGACCCCAGAAGAAGCAATACCTTCAACAAAATATTTTTGCATGGCTAAAAAGACAATCGCAACTGGTAAAACAGACAACACAGACGCTGCCATGATCAAGGCATATTCCGTATCGTACAAGCCAACGAACATTTTCAATCCTAATTGGATCGTTTTGTTTTCTGTAGATGACAGATAAATGAATGGTCCCATGTAGTCATTCCATGTATTGACAAAAGTGATGATCGTCAAACTAGCCAAAGCTGGTTTAGTCAATGGTAAGATGATCCTGCGATAGATGCCCCATTCGGATAATCCATCAATTCTTGCACTTTCACAAAGTGAATCGGGAATACTACTATAGTATTGTTTCAATAAAAATACGCCAAATGCACTAAATGCTTGTAACAAAATCAAAGAAAGTAACGTATCAGATAATCCTAATTGCCGCATCATGATAAATTGTGGGATCATATAGGATTGCCATGGAACAGCGATCGTACCAATATATGCAAGAAAAAGAAGATTTCTTCCTTTAAAATGCATTTTAGAGAAACCATAAGCAGCAAAGCTTGATGTAAATAACTGGATCAACGTGATCACGATACTTAAAATGGCTGTATTTTTAAAAAAGGTCAATAATGGAATGCGTGTCCAAATGACCGAATAGTTTTCTGGATGCCAGGTTTTAGGTATCCATTGGATTGGAACCGAAAAGACATCATTGTTCGTTTTGAATGATGCTGAGATCATCCAGATAAACGGAATTAACGTAAGCAGTGAAAAAATTAGAAGCAACATAAACACGAGTATTTTATGAAACGATTTTTTTTCTAAACGATTGTTCATCCGTTCTCCTCCCTTAGACTTTCTCTTGGATCTGATTCCATTTAAACTGGATAACTGTAATCACAAGGACGATTACAAACAAGACCATAGCGATCGCTGAAGCATAGCCGAAATTGAATTTTACGAACGCTTCACTATAAACTTGGTAAACTAACACATTAGTCGCACGCCCCGGTCCTCCATCGGTCATCACTTGGACAAGGTCAAAAATCTTGAAGCAGTTGATAACCAACATGATCGTTACAAAAAAGGTTGTTGGGCGCAATGCAGGCACGGTGATGTGGATGAATTGTTTCCATTTATTCGCACCATCCATTGCAGCTGCTTCGTACAATTCTTTCGAGATCCCTTGTAAGCCAGCTAAGTATAAAATCATGTAGTACCCCATCCCTCGCCAGACACTAACGATAATGATCGCTGTCAATGCCCAATCTGAACTAGACAACCAACCTGGGGGATTTTCGATAACCATACGTAAAAACTGGTTGATCGGTCCCATGGTGGGATGGAACAACATGCTCCACACCACTGCGATTGCAACTAATGATGTGACATATGGAAAGAAAAAAGCCGTCCGAAAAAATTTGACTCCTCTTATTTTCTGATTCAACAATATGGCCAAGCCCAATGAACAAATCAATGTCAACGGAACAACACCGATCGTATACAAAAAGGTATTTTTAAGAGAGATCCAAAATGTATCATCCGATAACATGCGAGTGAAATTTTGCATACCAACAAATTCGGGTGTACTAAAGGAATCCCATTTCATAAAGGCTAAAATCAATGAAAAAATAACTGGTACTAAAGTAAAAATCAAAAATCCAATAAAGTTCGGTGCAATAAATGACCAGGCAATCAACGTATTTTTACGTTTTAATTTGTGTGAAGCTGATTTCGTTACTTCCATAGCTTGATGTCAAAAAAACCAACTGGTTCTTTTAACGCTCCCCCTTTCATTAAAGGCAATTACAGGTATTCCTGTTAGCTATATACTGAAGGCTTAGAGACAGCTCCTTCAGCATATAGTTGACAAGATAGCGGAGGAAAATCATTTATCCCCCTTATTTATTTGATATGAAAATGAAAGAAATCTTACACCTTCAAGACAAATCGTCTCACACCTTTTTATTCACTTTCTTGTTTTACTCGTTTTTCCATATTACCAACTGCTTCTTTTGGTGTTTCGTCTCCTACTAAAATCAGTTCATGTTCTTCTTGTAAAATCTTATCGATAGCTGGTCCGTTTTCATCCACTGGAAACTCAATGGCGATCTTCTCTGGCGTGAAAGCTGTTTGTGAGACTTCGTCATTTGGCATTCCCTTACGGCTAAAGTACAACTCATTGATCGCATCTGTGCGATAAGAAGGTACTACACCTACTTCTGCTAACACTTTAGCTCCCGCTTCACCCGAACAAAAATCAAGGAACTTTTGCGCTAGTTCTTGTTGTTTCGAGTTCTTATTGATCGCAAAGGCTGTTGGTGACCCAAATGTTTGGATTTCCTTTCCTTTTTCATTTTGTGGCATTTGAGAAATCCCCCACTCCACATCTGTTGTTCCAGCATCAATATTTGTCAATAATGCGCCCATGTACCAAGAACCCATGTACATCATGGCTGCCTTGGAGTTTTCAAATTGAGATTGATAGGTCACATTCGTTGATTTAGCTGTACCAAAGTCCATCTGTGCTTGGTCTTCTTGCATCCGCAATACACGGTCATAGTACGCACCTAAAAATCCATAATCTGGCTCGACCAGATTTTTATTATTTTGCGCAGCAGCAATCGCTTGGACAGTCGAGCGCCAAGTATGTTGGTAAGCACCGTATACTTGCTCTTCTGGTTTTGAAAGTTTTTTCGCCAAGTCTTCGTATTCTTCCCAAGTCAAATTATCTGGATAAGGTAACCCTGCTTCATCAAATAACTTTTTGTTATAATAAAGTACCCAAAAATCGGTACGATAAGGTTGTGCATACGTTTTCCCATCAATGTCATACATCTCATAGGTCTCTACAGCAGGAGCCGTGTCTAAGTCGTTGATATGTGAAGATAGATCCACCAATTGATCTCTTAATGCATAATTTGAATAAGACAAGAGATTTTTCATCGTCAACACGTCTGTCGAATCTCCGCTGGCTAACATCGTGGTCAATTTCGTATCATAATCATCTGAAGCAATATCGACTGGTTTCACCGTTACCCCTGGATTTTCCTTTTCAAATGCCCGAAAAAGTTTGTCAAATTCTGGCGTAGTATCATAATTCCACGTACTGACCGTCAACACCATTCCATCCGTTTGATCTTGTGCTTGGTTTTCATTTCCGCATGCCCCCAACCATAGCCCTCCACTAACAAGTAATCCAGCAACTAAACTTTTTTTCCAAAACTTCATATTCCAATTCCCTCCATTTCTTTCATCTTAGTTTTTTACCAGTAACTGTACCAAACTTTTTTCAGTCTTATCAGGGCTTCTACATAGTAGTAATCCCCCCAGATCATGCACTCCTTCACTCCTTTATTTGATTTTTTGTCATAAACACCTTCAAGCAATAAGCCGTTCGATTGTGGCGAATCCACACTTGTATAATTAGTTGATAACGTTTTCATAATTGCGATAGCAACAGTTTGATAATATTCTTTTTTCGGATCGCTTAATGGCAGTTGCTTCGCCAGTTCCAATAAACCACACACCGCGATTGCCGCAGCGGACGTGTCTCTTTCTTCACCACTGCCATCATGAAATACTAAATCCCAATAACAGATAGTGTCTTCTGGTAAGCAGTCGATGAAATAGTCAGCTAGTTTTTTTGCTGTTTCTAAAAACGTGTAATCACCTGTATGATTATAACTCAGTGTAAAACCATAGATTCCCCATGCTTGCCCACGCGCCCAACAAGAATCATCTGAAAACCCTTGTTGTGTCTTCCCACCGATTGCTTTGCCAGTTTTCGGATCAAAATAATACGTATGGTATGTCGTAAAATTATCACGAACGATGTAACGTTGTGTTTGTTTGGCATGGGCATAGGCAGCTTCTTTATAACTACTCTCTCCCGTCATATTAGATGCAAAATACAGAAGTGGTAAGTTCATCAAACAATCGATGATCATACGCCCACGTTGGTGCTCATCCTCTAAATCTCCCCAAGCTTGAATGATCTGCGTATTATCGTCATAACGCTTCATCAGCCGATCCGCTGCTTGAATTGCTAATTTTTTTGAAGATTCCCGCCGGTTCACTTGATAATCAGCGACTGCTGAGAGTGTGTACAAAAAACCGATATCATGTGTTTCAAGCGCAATGTCATTTTCAAGGCGTTGGCGAAAAGATGCCAATTGTTTTTCGATCGTTGCATCAACCGCTTGGTCATTCGTCAGTTCTTTTACTAGGAAGAGCATCCCTATCCAAAAACTAGCTGTCCAATCCGTGTTTTCCTCTGGAACGTAGACAAGGTCTACGCTCGCAGCAGGTGGTACGGTATCTTGAAAAAGTGTCAGATTTTTTTTGACTTTATTAGTTACAAAATCAATTTCATGTGTCAACCAATCAAATTGTGTCATTCCTACCTCCATTATCTAATCGTTAGTTCGATCGTTTGATTCTTTTGTTGGATCAGTAATTTTTGTCCTTTTTGCTCAATAACTGGCTGGATCACTGTTTCATCAGGTAAAGTCCCTGAAACAAGGGACACAAGCAAGTGTTTGCCTGAGGAGATCTCAGCTGAGACAAAAGGTAACATCGTACGTGGGTAAAAGAGATTCGTATTTGGTTCCGTTCGCACAACATCCGCTTTTTCATACCCGATGATGCCCTCGATCTTTGAAATTCCGATACTTGTTTTTGCTTCGATACTTAACGCCTCTGCTTTTGGCAAAGTCTGTTCGAGAGGGACACTAAAACCTCCGTCATACGCATGTATAGCATCTGTTGTTTCAATTTCATGGACTCTGACGTGACAGTTTTCCAGTGGAACGATCGTGGAATGGATTTTGACGTCTTCCCACGGAGACCATTCATGGATGATACGATCAGGTAGAACAGAAAAATCTAGGTCTAACCCTTTCGGACGGAAATAATGACCATCTTTTGCCAAAGCTAACGTACTGTCGTAGGCACCTTCGTAATACCAATAATCAGATTTTGGGACACTGAAACCGAAGCGTGTCGAATAGACGAATTTACTATATTTGGCATGTGGGAAGCTTTGCTGATTGACAAACTGCCCAGCTGGGAAAGCTTGAAGATGCGTTAATGACTGATTATATTGGTAAAAATTTTTACTTTCCGGCATTGCTAGTGTCTTTTCTTCAATTTGTAGTGGACATATTTCTGCTTGCCAATACGGATGATCATCAGGTACAGCTAATAAGAGAAAACTCTTCATTGCCCAATAGGGAGAACCCGGTCCGTTATACCCTTCCCCAAACACTAGATTTTGATAATGATATCCAACAGTTAGAAGCCCATCTGTCGAGAAAATCTCTTTATCCATCCAGTTTTCTAAATGACGACTAAGCAATCCTTTGATTTCACCCCAAGGGAGTGCTTCCACATCCGCGAACACCAAGGCACTGAAAAAGCTCGCTTGGGCAAAGCGGTATGTCAAGCTACGTCCAAAAGGTAATGCTTCGCCATTCGCATCAAACCAATATTTAAATGTTTGAGCAAAAAGAACGGCCCGCTCTTTGATCCGTTTTGTGCGGACTGGATCTTCCTCTGCCATAAAATGGGCATATACTAAGCTGTAATAGTGGATTGCAAATGAGACGTAGTAATCATATTGCGTATCTGCCCCATCAAAATACCAACCATCGTCATTGTAAAAATGCTCGATCACTTCAAAATCTTGATCGATTTGTTGCTGTGAGTAGGATTTGCCACATTTTTTCAATGCGATATTCACCAATATACGGAAAAAATACCAATTATTTTTAGGGATTTTACGCGAATTCACTGTGAATAACCACTCTGCCAGGTTCGTCTGTTCCCTCGAAGTTAAACGTCCCCAGATTTTTTCAGGATTCAAAAGGAGCGTCGTACTTATTGAAGCCATCTCGACAATCAACTGATCATAGTCTGTTACTGTCCCCCAATACTCATCACTCTGTGGATCAGTCCCTGCAATGATTCCTTTCAGATAATCAGATGCTAATTCAGCACCATCTTCGTCGACCAGATAAGGACCAACTCCCCAGAGTGGACGTAAAAATGCTTCAACTTCTCTTGTTGCCTCTGAATAGACGGTCCCATGTGTTCCTAGTTTTAATTTACCCGGTTGATTTTTGTAATAAGGACGTAACGGTGCCATTAACTGGCGAAAATTTTCTTGCCATTGTTTTTTTGTACGAAATTGTTGCATGTATATTCTTCCTTTCAATTAAAAATCCTTTGATAAAACCATAATATTCTCCGTAAACGATCACTTCATCGCCCACATTGATTGTTGTTGCTTGTTCATTGAATACTTGGTAATCACTTGAACCACTTCTCAGAATAAAGCGATCGCCTTTTTCTATTTGTTCTTGAGCATCTGATCGTATAATTTTTCCTTCGATTTTTACCCACTGATGCAACGGGACCTCTGCTGACTGATATTCTTTTTCAGTAAAAACATGCGCCTTTTGCTGGATTTCTTCTTTGATTTGATTCTCAAAAGCCTTCTCTTGTTGTCGGCTATTTGTTTGACATCCTGTACAAAAACTAACGATAAAAATAAATTGTAATCCGAAGAGAAATCGTTTGATTTGTCTCCCCTCCTAATGAAATCGTTTTCTTTTACTAAATTTTACCTAAAATTAGTAAAAAGTCAACATTTTTTTGGTAAAAAAATAAATATTTTTACTTGCCTTTTTACTGAAATTACCTATACTATAATTAATAAAGTCTATTATCCGGAGGTAGCTTATGGCGACGATCACCGACATCGCAAAGGAAGCAGGCGTATCGATTTCTACTGTTTCACGCGTTTTAAATTATGATGATACACTCTCAGCAACAGAAGAAACCAAACGTAAAGTTTTCGAAATTGCTGAAAAGCTGAACTACACTAAATATAAAAAGAAGGCAAAAAAAAATGGCAATTCCCACTCAGCAAATGAACTGTTGAAAAAAAAAGGTGTCCTTGGTTTGATTACTTGGCGCACGAGTGACGAAGAACTGGAAGATATTTATTACATGTCCATTCGTTTAGCTGCCGAAAAACGTGCAGTAGAACTTGGCTATCACGTCATTAACTTTTCCCAAAACGAACAACATCAAATCCAAGCAGTCGATGGCATCTTAGCAATCGGTAAATTCACGCAAGAAAAAATTGATGAATTAAATACTACTGCGCCAAATCTATGCGTCGTCGGATCAAATTTTCCTTTTCACGATTATGACTGTGTCAATACTGATTTTGGTCAAGCCACTGAAGTCGCACTTACTCATCTCTTAGATTTAGGACATAAAAAGATTGCCTATATCGGTGCAGAAGAAAGTGCCAATCTCTACGGGTATCGAACCTACAAAACACCAACGACTAATACGTATATCGATATGATGAAACATCATCAGCTATTCGACGAAAAATATTTTTTCGTAAAAGAAAATAGTTCTCTTGACGTCAAAACGAGTGAATCACTGACAGAAAAAGCCTTAGCACAATGGCAAGACGATCTACCGACTGCCATTTTAGCCGCAAATGATGCTTTTGCTATCGGTATCATCCATACATTGAATGCTCATCAGATCCAAGTACCTAAACAGATCAGCGTGATGGGTATCAATGATTTATCAATTTCTCGCTACATCACGCCACCCCTTTCAACGGTCAGAGCTTATACAGAGGAAATGGGCGAAACAGGCATCAATCTTTTACACGAACGTATCCACTCCCCGGGTATTGCGAAACGAATCCTATTAGATACAGAATTAATCGTCCGTGGCTCAACTACCCCACCAAATAAAAAGAACTCATGATTGATAGATGAACTTCCGATAAATAAGCTAGAAAACCCGAATTTTTAAAACTTTGGGGTTTTCTAGCTTATTTACGAAGGAATTGCTTCTGAAACACCATTTATTCCCTTGCGAGGATGTGTGTGTCACTACCTTATTCCATTAAACAAGGCGCACGCTTATCGCTGATAATCACGTGTCCTCATTTACTTTTGATCACAATCTCGATCTGGATTGTTTCTTCTTTCAGCAACTGATAAGTCGCTTGGATCAGCGTAGCTTCATTTTTTTGGCCATAGTGATCGAAATAACTTTCTCTGATCAACTGCACAGGTTTTGAAAAATACATCTCACACTTTTCTTTTTCTCCTGTGATACATACCGTTTTTCCTATAACTTCCACTGGATTTGTCGTTATAAAATTTTCAATAACTAACTGATTTTCTTTTTCGAATGTAAATGCATCACTCAAAACAAGTTGTCGTTTCGAACGATCCACTTCTATTGTCCGATCCATCTGGCGTAGTCCTATCTGCGAAGGATACGTGGAAGCCAATTCGGTCTTGAAGACTCCACCAGTTCTCGTTGATTGAAAACTCGTATCTTCCGCTGAAACAGCTCCAGGTAATTGGTAACTGTTCGCAACGATAGGTATGCTATGCCCAAGCGCGCTGTTCACTAAGAAAAGATAACGTGTTTTTTCACCAAAGTAATCTTTTGTATATTCTCCCGCCCCAAGATCGGTAAGAAATAAGTCTTCTCTCGTACCAAATACGAAATGACCAATATCTATATGATTATGGCTTTCATCATTTCGTCCTCCCTTTGCTGCAAACACCAGATTTTCTTTCGGAGATCTAAGAACGCCCCATGCCACATCCTCAAAATAATGAATGATTTCGTTTTGATCATTCAAAATATGCTGGTTTGACCAGAGTAAATTACGTAATAAAGGGGCAAAACGATAACAATGATCAAAATCTAAATCATTGATTCTCTCAACTTCGGGAATGGCGACATGAAACCTTTCCTGACAGAAACTCAATAATCCACTTGGTAAATCCGCTGGGTGGTAGTCGGAAAACGGTATAGCCTCTGTTTCAGCGAGCATCACATCATTAGGGAAAGCCGCGATTTTTTTCACTTTATCACCCAACAGATAGCGGTCATCATCATAAACTTGTTGGTACTTTTCTGCAAAATAAATATAATAACCAAATCCGTATGCCCAATAGCTGACGCCTTCCTCACATGCGCCATCCATACCAAAACTTCGTAAATAAGAGGCCATACAACGATCTACCTTCCTCAATATCTCCGCTTGTAATTCATCGCCTTTTTCTTGTATATCCAAGGCAGCCATACCAATCGAACCACCTACAACCGCACTCCAATTGTTTTCAAATGATTCAAACGGCCATGTGTTTGTTACAAAAGGAACGAAGAGTCGTCGATCGATTTCCGACCGGATTCGAAACGTCAAGAGCTCAGATAATTCTTTCTCAAACAGCTTGACTATCTCTGCTAACATTTGTCCTGTCTCAGCTGCAAATAAATCGATCCATGTCGGTGCATCCACACGAAAGTGATTCGCTTCAATTGGTAAATGAGCTGGTAAACTCCAACTATACTCATTGCAGATCTCCCATAAAACTTGTTCTAACCCTTCAACTACTTTGGCTTCTTTTTTTTGCAATAAGGACAACGCCAAGACAGTAGCATGTTTACGTCTTGCAAAGTAAGCCTTCTCAAAAACCAATCGCTCTCCAGTCGTCAAAAACTCTCTATATCCCGATACTGGCAACTCAGAAACTACTTTATTCGTAAGATACTCTTTTTTGGCTTCCAACAGTTGCATCAAAAAGTATTTTTTCATTGCTTATCCTTTCATCGGCTGGTCATTCATGCCCCACAGTTCAATTTGCGTCAATGCAGGAAACGGCGACGGGTCATTCGCTTGAATAAGATCACAAAAGCGAATAGCTTTGGTCTTTCTTGCACTAAATGAAAAATATTGTGGTTGAGCTGTTTTTTCGGTCGAAAACGTTTCACTTGTTCCATCATCAAACTGAATCGTCACGTTCGTCCAGTAACTATCATGGGGAAAATCTGCTCGCCATGTAAAGCCAACTTTATCCAATTGAACTTCTCGACCAAAATCAATCGTCAAAGCTGCATCAGCTTGCTGATTGATGCCCCAAGATTGAAATGGGTATGAACCATGAGAATGATTCGCGTATACGCCATCGATCGCATTACACGCAAAGAAAGTGGCATCATTCCTCGTTTCCACATTTGCACTCGCATGTGGATACGCACAGGTTTCTTCTTTTTGATCATGCGGATTCAATGCTAAATTACGATACATCTTCACTTCCTCTTCAGAAGCACAACGAACACTCATATAATGACGTCCCCCAGAAAAACGAGTCTCCGGTCTGGCTTTGATACGATTGGAATGAAATGAAACTTCATAGGTCCATTTATTTCCCGGTAGATAGATCAGTGAACTTTCTAAAGTTTCATCTAGTTTGACCCATAAGTACCTCCCAGACTCATCCATTTCGACAACGATTTGATCTCCTTCTTGGTACTCAAATTTTCTCATAGACAAATGCACAAAATTTTCTGCTGTCACAACTAAATCTTTTTCTATTTCTTCTTCTCCTTGAAAACTTTTTCTTGGAACTCCTTCTTTATCATAAATCGCTAATGTTAACTTCGCCATTTCACTACCCCCTAGTGATCATTTTTATCTATTATAACGTGACTGGCAAGAAAAGAAAACGATTTATTTTACTAAATATTTAGTAATTTAATTTTCGTTATTTAGTTAGAAATACTATTTCCATTTCTAATAAATTCAGAATGAAACTTGCTACTACTAAAACTCAGTCTTACCAACTGAATATCTCACTACATATTTGCATTCATAAAATAAGGTTTTATTTAAAATAAGATTAGATTAAACAAATAAATAACTTCTTATCACTAACTAAAATTACATAAAATCAATTACATTCATTATTAAATTTAATTAAAATGAGATTCAACATAACGATTTATCTATTTAAAATAATATTTCATCTAATTTACAAATGAGTTTAATCGCTCAAAAATAAGCATTATCAAAGATAATATATAAAAGAGCCAATTGAATCATCGCTCATAGACAACAGTTAAATAAAAATGTGAAAATAATGATAAAAAGATTGATTAAATTTTAAATAACTAATACACTATTAGTAATAACTATATTTTCATCTTCTAAAGTGTACTTATTTTCAAATTCTATATTTGTCTTAAAGAAAGGTTCCTCTCATGAATAATTTACCTATGACATTACAATTAGATAATCAATTCAAACGACAGTATAACTTACTACAGTTTATACGTACGCACCAAAGTAAAAATTTAACCCTTAGTGATCTATCACAAAAGTTAGGAACATCAAAACCAACTTTACGAAAAGATATCGATATTATCAATCATTCCTTACCTACGATTGACTTTCAGATTACTTACAATGAACAAGGATTCTTACAAATAGATCCTCAAGAAATCTCTGTCGATTCAGTCATTACTATACTAGCTAAAGATACAACCATTTATCGGATGATGGACCTATTGCTTCATAACAAAACGTATAGTACAGAACAATTATCAGACCACTTGATGATCTCTCGTAGTTCAATTTTCAATATCATTCGTCATATGAATGAAGTACTGAAAGAGTATCGCATATCGATAGCAACCGGCCCGCTCACTTTTATTGGCAAAGAAGAAGATATTCGTTTTTTACTCTTTTCTTTTTATTCAAGCTTTGGTGATAGTCAAATCATCGATTCTGATAGCAATCAACACGCGCAATCAATTATCGCTCATGGTCGAAAAAGTGGGATAACTTTCCTGCATTTTAGCCATTTTCGTTTTTCGCTTTGGTTATCGATTGCTAAAGTTAGAGGGCAGTCTAAAAACTTTTGTCACTTTAACACTAGCACCATTGATTTAGTCAAAAAAAATCGAGGCTACCAACTGATTGAACCTCTGATTGCCTCCTATTATTCTTCACTCTTCAAGCTAACGATTCCTGAATCAGAATCACTATGGCTGTATCTCGTTTTTTTACATTGTGTTTCTTATTCAAATGGGCAAGGATTAGATGAAGAACGAACCTACGCCTTCCGTTGTCAAGAAGATGCAGTGGTGGTCGATGCAGTCCAACGTTTTTTATTACAGGTTTTTCCAAAACAGATGCTGGATAATGGTGCTTTAGACAAAATCGAAGCCTTCTTGATCAATACAAGATTACTCTCAAAGATGAGCCCGTCATATGAAATGACTTCTGTAGCTTTGATTGATTTAATGAAAGAAAAATACCCAGAGCTTTTTCACCTTTGGCTTCAGCATTTAGAGCGATTAAAAATCCATCCGATGTTTGAGTTCACACATCTTGATCACTTAGCAGCTAGCCTAACCACGTTCCATGCAACGATTTTAAGGATCAAGTCACAACAACCTCTGAGGGTCATCGTAGCACTACAAAGTTGCCCCTCGATGGACGATTATATTATTCAAGAAGCAGAATTACTCTTCTTGCGACAAATCTCAGTCAAATTTTTGATTGAACAACCAGTGACAAAAAAAGAAATCAATGATCATCAAGCCAACTTGATCATCTGCAACTATGATCTACATGTGAACGAAGATTTCCCATGTCCGATTCACCGTTTGCCTAATATTCCTACACAAGAGGATTGGACACTTCTAATGGATAGAATCACCCATTTAAATTCAGCCACTTCCACAACAAACTATACAGGCTATTTTTAATCACTTGGATATTTATTTATAAAAAATACCCATTAAATTATTTTGAGATTTCAAATAATTCAATGGGTATTTTTCCTGGCCTATATTATCCGTTCGTATATATGTCTCAATGCCGACAACGTCAAACAAAGAAAAAAGCACCAACGTATAGACTACGTTAATGCCAAAATACCGGCGGCCGGGGTCGAACCGGCACGATCGTGAGATCACTGGATTTTGAGTCCAGCGCGTCTGCCAATTCCGCCACGCCGGCAAATAAATAGATAAAAACTGGGGTAGCTGGATTCGAACCAACGCATGAGGGAGTCAAAGTCCCTTGCCTTACCGCTTGGCTATACCCCAATAATAAAGGGCGAATGATGGGAATCGAACCCACGAGTGTCGGAGCCACAATCCGATGCGTTAACCACTTCGCCACATCCGCCATAATAAAATAATTTGTTATTTAATTTCCGAATAAAAAACTAAGATGTGGTCATCTTAGTTAATACCGGCGGCCGGGGTCGAACCGGCACGCCCTCAACGGGCACTGGATTTTGAGTCCAGCGCGTCTGCCAATTCCGCCACGCCGGCAATGTAATTAGTACTAAGGCGGTAACCGGATTTGAACCGGTGATGAAGGTTTTGCAGACCTCTGCCTTACCACTTGGCTATACCGCCATTATACTATTTTAAGCTATAAATTAATATTTATAGGACTGGGGTAGCTGGATTCGAACCAACGCATGAGGGAGTCAAAGTCCCTTGCCTTACCGCTTGGCTATACCCCAATGAAAAAAGGCGAATGATGGGAATCGAACCCACGAATGTCGGAGCCACAATCCGATGCGTTAACCACTTCGCCACATCCGCCATGGCAGGGGCAGCAGGAATTGAACCCACACTAACGGTTTTGGAGACCGCTGTTCTACCTTTAAACTATGCCCCTATAAAATGGAGGAGAGTGGATTCGAACCACTGAACCCTAAGGAACGGATTTACAGTCCGTCGCGTTTAGCCACTTCGCTACTCCTCCATGGTGGCGCGGGACAGAATCGAACTGCCGACACACGGAGCTTCAATCCGTTGCTCTACCAACTGAGCTACCGCGCCATAAAGAATATATTATTTAATTTTTTAATTGAATAGAAATGACGGTCCCGACGGGAATCGAACCCGCGATCTCCTGCGTGACAGGCAGGCATGTTAACCCCTACACCACGGAACCAAATCATTATGGAGGTTAACGGGATCGAACCGCTGACCCTCTGCTTGTAAGGCAGATGCTCTCCCAGCTGAGCTAAACCTCCAATGTATCCAATTAAATGACCCGTACGGGATTCGAACCCGTGTTACCGCCGTGAAAGGGCGGTGTCTTAACCGCTTGACCAACGGGCCAGTAAAACATCAATTACGGAGAGTAAGGGATTCGAACCCTTGAGACAGTTTGCACCATCTACATGATTTCCAATCATGCTCCTTCGGCCTCTCGGACAACTCTCCAGAGTGAAAGAAGCTCATTACTCTTCTCATAAATGAGAACTCCGGCAGTAGGACTCGAACCTACGACATCATGATTAACAGTCATGCGCTACTACCAACTGAGCTATGCCGGAATAATAATACCAGCGTGGCGGCGTCCTACTCTCACAAGGGGCAACCCCTCACTACAATCGGCGCTAAGAAGCTTAACTTCTGTGTTCGGCATGGTTACAGGTGTATCCTTCTCGCCATCGCCACCACACTTGGTGTTATCTATATTTGAGTAAATCTTGTTCACTCAAAACTGGATTTGAAGTATCAGTAAGAAACTCTCCGAGTTTTTTCATTTTATTTTGGTTAAGTCCTCGATCGATTAGTATCAGTCCGCTCCATACATCACTGTACTTCCACTCCTGACCTATCTACCTGATCATCTCTCAGGGATCTTACTTTCTTAAAGAAATGGGAAATCTCATCTTGAGGTGGGCTTCACACTTAGATGCTTTCAGCGTTTATCCCTTCCCTACATAGCTACCCAGCAATGCCCTTGGCAGAACAACTGGTACACCAGCGGTAAGTCCATCCCGGTCCTCTCGTACTAAGGACAGCTCCTCTCAAATTTCCAACGCCCGCGACGGATAGGGACCGAACTGTCTCACGACGTTCTGAACCCAGCTCGCGTGCCGCTTTAATGGGCGAACAGCCCAACCCTTGGGACCGACTACAGCCCCAGGATGCGACGAGCCGACATCGAGGTGCCAAACCTCCCCGTCGATGTGGACTCTTGGGGGAGATAAGCCTGTTATCCCCAGGGTAGCTTTTATCCGTTGAGCGATGGCCCTTCCATGCGGAACCACCGGATCACTAAGCCCGACTTTCGTCCCTGCTCGACTTGTAGGTCTCGCAGTCAAGCTCCCTTCTGCCTTTACACTCTTCGAATGATTTCCAACCATTCTGAGGGAACCTTTGGGCGCCTCCGTTACTCTTTAGGAGGCGACCGCCCCAGTCAAACTGCCCATCTGACACTGTCTCCCACCACGATAAGTGGTGCGGGTTAGAGTGGCCATAACGCAGGGGTAGTATCCCACCAGCGCCTCCATCGAAACTAGCGTTCCGACTTCTACGGCTCCTACCTATCCTGTACATGCGGTACAGACACTCAATATCAAACTACAGTAAAGCTCCATGGGGTCTTTCCGTCCTGTCGCGGGTAACCTGCATCTTCACAGGTACTAAAATTTCACCGAGTCTCTCGTTGAGACAGTGCCCAAATCGTTACGCCTTTCGTGCGGGTCGGAACTTACCCGACAAGGAATTTCGCTACCTTAGGACCGTTATAGTTACGGCCGCCGTTTACTGGGGCTTCAATTCGTACCTTCGCTTACGCTAAGCACTCCTCTTAACCTTCCAGCACCGGGCAGGCGTCAGCCCCTATACTTCATCTTACGATTTTGCAGAGACCTGTGTTTTTGATAAACAGTCGCTTGGGCCTATTCACTGCGGCTGATCTGACGATCAGCACCCCTTCTCCCGAAGTTACGGGGTCATTTTGCCGAGTTCCTTAACGAGAGTTCTCTCGCTCACCTTAGGATTCTCTCCTCGACTACCTGTGTCGGTTTGCGGTACGGGTCGTTGTTTTCTCACTAGAAGCTTTTCTCGGCAGTGTGACGTCAGGAACTTCGGTACTATTATTTCCCTCCCCATCACAGCTTGTCCTTAAAGTTAGAAGCATTTGACTCCTATCAAGACTTACTGCTTGGACAGACATTTCCGATCGTCTGCATTCCTTAGCCTCCTGCGTCCCTCCATTGCTCAAACAAAAACAACGAGTACAGGAATATCAACCTGTTGTCCATCGCCTACGCCTGTCGGCCTCGGCTTAGGTCCCGACTAACCCTGGGCGGACGAGCCTTCCCCAGGAAACCTTAGTCATTCGGTGGACAGGATTCTCACCTGTCTTTCGCTACTCATACCGGCATTCTCACTTCTAAGCGCTCCAGCAGTCCTCACGATCTACCTTCAACGCCCTTAGAACGCTCTCCTACCAATACACCTAAAGGTGTACTCCACAGCTTCGGTAATATGTTTAGCCCCGGTACATTTTCGGCGCAGGGTCACTCGACTAGTGAGCTATTACGCACTCTTTAAATGGTGGCTGCTTCTAAGCCAACATCCTAGTTGTCTGTGCAACCCCACATCCTTTTCCACTTAACATATATTTTGGGACCTTAGCTGGTGGTCTGGGCTGTTTCCCTTTCGACTATGGATCTTATCACTCACAGTCTGACTCCCGGATATGAATGAATGGCATTCGGAGTTTATCTGAATTCGGTAACCCGAGATGGGCCCCTAGTCCAAACAGTGCTCTACCTCCATCATTCTCAATTCCGAGGCTAGCCCTAAAGCTATTTCGGAGAGAACCAGCTATCTCCAAGTTCGTTTGGAATTTCTCCGCTACCCACACCTCATCCCCGCACTTTTCAACGTACGTGGGTTCGGTCCTCCAGTGCGTTTTACCGCACCTTCAACCTGGACATGGGTAGATCACATGGTTTCGGGTCTACGACTACATACTCAAACGCCCTATTCAGACTCGCTTTCGCTGCGGCTCCGTCTCTTCAACTTAACCTCGCATGCAATCGTAACTCGCCGGTTCATTCTACAAAAGGCACGCCATCACCCATTAACGGGCTTTGACTTGTTGTAGGCACACGGTTTCAGGTTCTATTTCACTCCCCTTCCGGGGTGCTTTTCACCTTTCCCTCACGGTACTGGTTCACTATCGGTCACTAGGGAGTATTTAGCCTTGGGAGATGGTCCTCCCGGATTCCGACGGAATTCCTCGTGTTCCGCCGTACTCAGGATCCTCCTAGGTGCCTTCCAAATTTCATCTACGGGGCTTTCACCCTCTTTGACTGACTTTTCCAAGTCATTCGACTATCTGAAAGAACTACCATATCGGAGTCCTACAACCCCAATGAGCAAGCTCATTGGTTTGGGCTTTTCCCGTTTCGCTCGCCGCTACTCAGGGAATCGAATTTTCTTTCTCTTCCTGCAGGTACTTAGATGTTTCAGTTCTCTGCGTCTACCTCGTATACGCTATGTATTCACGTATACGTAACATCCTATAAAAGATGCTGGGTTCCCCCATTCGGAAATCTCTGGATCATAGCTTACGTACAGCTCCCCAAAGCATATCGGTGTTAGTCCCGTCCTTCATCGGCTCCTAGTGCCAAGGCATCCACCGTGCGCCCTTATTCACTTAACCTTATCAACCTTGCGGTTGGGTTTTGATCTTTCTTCTAGCGATAGAAGTCCAATCAAGAAAAATAAGCAATTGAACTTATTAAAAAACTCATTCAACGCGGTGTTCTCGGTTTGTATTACTTACATTTTTACTTCAATATCCAGTTTTCAATGAACAAAATTTTGAGAGTAGACCTCTCAAAACTGAACAAAGTATCGACAAACGTGTGTAGTCTCCGTAATATTCCTTAGAAAGGAGGTGATCCAGCCGCACCTTCCGATACGGCTACCTTGTTACGACTTCACCCCAATCATCTATCCCACCTTAGGCGGCTGGCTCCAAAAAGGTTACCTCACCGACTTCGGGTGTTACAAACTCTCGTGGTGTGACGGGCGGTGTGTACAAGGCCCGGGAACGTATTCACCGCGGCGTGCTGATCCGCGATTACTAGCGATTCCGGCTTCATGTAGGCGAGTTGCAGCCTACAATCCGAACTGAGAGAAGCTTTAAGAGATTAGCTTAGCCTCGCGACTTCGCGACTCGTTGTACTTCCCATTGTAGCACGTGTGTAGCCCAGGTCATAAGGGGCATGATGATTTGACGTCATCCCCACCTTCCTCCGGTTTGTCACCGGCAGTCTTGCTAGAGTGCCCAACTAAATGATGGCAACTAACAATAAGGGTTGCGCTCGTTGCGGGACTTAACCCAACATCTCACGACACGAGCTGACGACAACCATGCACCACCTGTCACTTTGCCCCCGAAGGGGAAGCTCTATCTCTAGAGTGGTCAAAGGATGTCAAGACCTGGTAAGGTTCTTCGCGTTGCTTCGAATTAAACCACATGCTCCACCGCTTGTGCGGGCCCCCGTCAATTCCTTTGAGTTTCAACCTTGCGGTCGTACTCCCCAGGCGGAGTGCTTAATGCGTTAGCTGCAGCACTGAAGGGCGGAAACCCTCCAACACTTAGCACTCATCGTTTACGGCGTGGACTACCAGGGTATCTAATCCTGTTTGCTCCCCACGCTTTCGAGCCTCAGCGTCAGTTACAGACCAGAGAGCCGCCTTCGCCACTGGTGTTCCTCCATATATCTACGCATTTCACCGCTACACATGGAATTCCACTCTCCTCTTCTGCACTCAAGTCTCCCAGTTTCCAATGACCCTCCCCGGTTGAGCCGGGGGCTTTCACATCAGACTTAAGAAACCGCCTGCGCTCGCTTTACGCCCAATAAATCCGGACAACGCTTGCCACCTACGTATTACCGCGGCTGCTGGCACGTAGTTAGCCGTGGCTTTCTGGTTAGATACCGTCAAGGGGTGAACAGTTACTCTCACCCTTGTTCTTCTCTAACAACAGAGTTTTACGATCCGAAAACCTTCTTCACTCACGCGGCGTTGCTCGGTCAGACTTTCGTCCATTGCCGAAGATTCCCTACTGCTGCCTCCCGTAGGAGTTTGGGCCGTGTCTCAGTCCCAATGTGGCCGATCACCCTCTCAGGTCGGCTATGCATCGTGGCCTTGGTGAGCCGTTACCTCACCAACTAGCTAATGCACCGCGGGTCCATCCATCAGCGGCACCGTAAAGCGCCTTTCAAAACGAAACCATGCGGTTTCGATTGTTATACGGTATTAGCACCTGTTTCCAAGTGTTATCCCCTTCTGATGGGCAGGTTACCCACGTGTTACTCACCCGTTCGCCACTCCTCTTTTCCCGGTGGAGCAAGCTCCGGTGGGAAAAGAAGCGTTCGACTTGCATGTATTAGGCACGCCGCCAGCGTTCGTCCTGAGCCAGGATCAAACTCTCATAAATAAAAGTTAGAACAATCTTTCGATTGCTAAGCTCAATTGTTTGCTAGCATATTGCTTGCTTGTTAAAAATGTTTGTTGTCTTGAATTGAATCAAGACGCCCTACACATTTGGTTTGTCTTACTTTGTTCAGTTTTCAAAGGTCTATTCTTTCTTATTTAACAACTTTTATATCTTAACATTTCTTTAAGAAGTTGTCAACAAGTTTTTCTTTCTTAACTTAGAAAGTTGTTTGTCGTTATTTCTTAGCGACTTCATTAATATACCATCTTGCTTGTTATTTGTCAACAACTTTTTTGTTGGTATATTAAGGTTTTTACCACCTTGTTTTTTAACGACTTCGTTATTATAACATAGCATTAAAACCTCGTCAACATTTAAATTCAACAATTTATCATGACGTTTCTTACTGCTTTGTCAGAACAAATAATAATATATCAAGGACTTAAAAAAATTGCAATAGAAAAAATGCTTTTTTCAACGATTATTTTCAAAGCCGAATATTCGTATAAGATGTTTAAAAATCAACAGTTTTTTGATGTTATTTAATTGTATTATTCTAGTATTTTACAATTATAGTTCGTCTCTTTTTAGGGGAAGGGCTACGTAAGAACTTCTTAGAAATCAATGACCTAGTGAAGCTTATCGATAAATACATAAAAAAAAACAAGCAAAGTCATCACTTTACTTGTCTTCTGTTCGTACAATTGGTACAAAAATTCTAAAAATCGTCCCTTGCCCCACTACGCTCTCTGCTAATATTCTGCCTTTATAGCTTTCTACAAGTTGTTTGGCAATCGACAATCCTAAGCCATTTCCACCTTTTGTTCGTGCTCTTGCTTTATCTACACGATAAAAACGATTAAATATTTTCTTCAAGTCCTCTTCAGGTATTCCCTCACCAAAATCTTGGATCGCGATCTCAAATTCACTAAGCGTGGATGAAATCGAGATATGGACTTCTTTTCTTGTCGTTGAATACTTTACTGCATTATCTAAAATGATGATAATCAATTGTTCAAAATGATTTCTAAAAATTTGTAGTGTTACTTCTTTAGCTAAGTCATCATCCAGTGTAATAACATAATCAGGATAAAGTAATTTAAAATTATTGAATACTTGGTAAGTCACTTCTTTTGCATTCGTCGTTTCGTTGGCATAATAAACATCTACTTGCTCTGCACGTGATAGATCTAACATTTCTTGTACTAAGCTTTTCATCCGACTGATTTCTTGCATACTTGCAGTTAGGGATTCTTCTAAAATTTCGGGATCATCTTTCCCCCAACGATTCAATAAGCTAAGATGCCCTTCAATAATTGCTACAGGTGTTCTTAATTCATGTGATACATCTTCCACAAATTGTTCTTGTTGTTCGATATACAGACGCATACGATCTAGCATTTCATTGAAGATCTCAGCAAGGTCTGCTAACTCATCATCTGTATCAATCTCTGGCATATGAATATCTGATTGTGGATCTTTACGGATCGTATCCATCGTATCTCGTAATACTTTTAACGGTTTTAAGAAGTAGGAAGATAGGAAGAAACCTAAGATACTACTTAGTATCAAGGAGACGATTTCTAGCACGATCAAAGTCAATAAAAGATTATTTCTTATATCATAGAAAGATGAAAGTTCATAAAATGTTTGAGTATAGCCGATTTTTTCTCTTGTTTGTTTAGAATAAATAGGTTGGATCGATAAAAAGCCAGTTTTCCCGTCTAGAGTAACGATCGTTGGGATCTTCCTGGTCGTTTGAATCAATGAACGACTTTTTTCGTGTGTTTTAAAAATCAATTTTTCATCCAGATCATAAACATACAGATCCATCGATGCTTGACCAAGTTCAGAAATAAAGGAGTCGATTTTCATCAAGTTCCCTTCAATGACCGCGGTATCATCTCCAGTGCCGCCGGTTTGGTCAGCGTTCGTTAAGTTTCGATAGGCATTGATCAATGTCAACTCCTCATCTGAATTTGATAAACGAGAAGCCGCTTCAGAAATGGTATGTTCGACATTTGCTCTTTCCTTAGCTACGATTAGATTGATCGATGATTTATAGGTGATCACTGCAAAAATCGTAAAGACGACAAATATGAAGAAAGAACTTGCAAAGGCCCACTTGATCGTCAAGGATGGACCTTTAAGTTCTCTTTTTTCGGTTTGATTGTAATTGCTCACGAGCGCATCACGTAACCAGTTCCACGTACTGTTTGAATATAGCTTTCTTCACCAGGAACATCGATTTTATTACGGAGATAACGAATATACACATCCACTACGTTTGTTTCCACTTCGGTTTCGTAGCCCCATACTTTGTTTAATAAAACATCCCGTGCAAGTACCACGTTGACATTTTCCATCAAAGTAAGTAATAGTTCATATTCACGCTTCGTTAATTCAATGACTTCATTGCCACGACGTACGACTCTATTTTCTTTTTCGATCGTTAAGTCGCGATAAGTGATCGTCGTTTGTTTTGCCACATTTTTATCTCCTTCGATGTCGATGCGGCGCAATAAAGCACGTAGACGCGCTAACAATTCTTCGATTGCAAATGGTTTGACGATGTAATCATCTGCACCATGATCTAAACCAGAAACTCTATCAATGACAGAATCTCTCGCAGTCATCATGATGATTGGTGTATTTTTTGCTTGGCGTACGCGACGACAAACTTCAAGTCCGTTCAATTCAGGTAACATCAAGTCTAATAAAATTGCATCCCACTCATTATTCAAAGCAGCATCCAGACCTGTTCGTCCATTGTAATGTACTTCAGCATTATACCCTTCATGTTTTAATTCTAACTCGACAAATCGGGCTAAGTTTTTCTCATCTTCAATGATTAGAATATTACTCATTCAATTTTGTCCTTTCTCTCCTAGGCTTCTAAACTCCATTATTATACCAATAGTTAATTTAAAATCTATAATCATTTTATCATGGAATACTATTTTAAAAAAGAGCTGAAGTCGCCCTCTATAAATTGACCTCAGCTCTTTCATTTATTACTTATTTGTTTAGCATGTTGAAGAATAAAGAAGTTGATTAATCTTCGTTATACCATGAGTAATGGAAGATTCCTTCTTTGTCAACACGTTCATACGTGTGTGCGCCAAAATAATCACGTTGTGCTTGGATGATATTTGCAGGCAAACGTTCGGCTCTGTATGAATCAAAGTAAGCAATCGCTGAAGAGAATGTTGGTACCGGTACGCCTGCTTGAACAGCTAACGCAACAACTTCTCGTACGGCTTGTTGGTATTTCTTAGTGATCTCAACAAAGTAGTCATCCAATAATAGATTTTCAATGTCAGGATTGTTTTCGTAGGCATCAGTGATTTTTTGTAAGAAACGAGCACGGATGATACAGCCGGCGCGCCAGATTTTTGCAATTTCACCGAATGGTAAATCCCAGCCATAGTCTTTCGATGCGACACGTAGCTGTGCAAACCCTTGTGCATAGCTCATAATTTTGCTGAAGTATAACGCTTCACGAATTTTTTCGATAAATTCTTTTTTATCGCCGTTGAATTCAAAATCATTCGTATGTGTCAAGATTTTGCTTGCTTGTACACGTTCATCTTTGTATGCAGAGATATAACGGGCAAAGACAGACTCTGTGATCAATGGAAGTGGTACACCAAGGTCTAAAGCACTTTGACTTGTCCATTTCCCTGTTCCTTTATTTCCAGCAGCATCAAGAATCACATCTACGATCGGTTGACCTGTGCCTTCATCGTCTTTACGTGTCAAAATGTCCGCAGTGATTTCGATCAAGTAGCTATCTAATTCACCTTCGTTCCATTCTTTGAAGATATCAGCCATCTCATCGACAGATAAACCTAAAATATTTTTCATCAAGTCGTAAGATTCGGCAATCAGTTGCATATCACCATACTCGATCCCATTATGGACCATTTTGACATAATGGCCTGCACCATTTGGACCAATGTAAGTTACACAAGGCGTGCCGTCTTCTGCTTTTGCAGAAATTTGTTCAAGGATCGGTGCAACTAATTCATACGCTTCTTTTTGTCCACCAGGCATGATCGAAGGTCCTTTCAACGCACCTTCTTCTCCACCTGAAACACCAGTCCCAATAAAATTGATACCAGAGTTGGCTAATTCTTCATTTCGACGGATCGTATCTTGGAAGAAGGTATTCCCGCCATCGATCAAAATATCACCTTTGTCTAAATGTGGTAATAATTCTTGGATCGTTGCATCTGTTGCTGGTCCTGCTTTGACCATCAAAAGGATACGACGTGGTTTTTCGATTGAATCAACAAATTCTTCGATCGTGTATGTTGCTTTGAAGTTTTTGTCTGGATGTTCTTCTACCACATCTGTTGTTTTTGCTCCTGTACGGTTGAATAGTGCAACAGAGTAGCCGCGGCTTTCAATGTTAAGGGCTAGATTTTTACCCATGACGGCCATTCCGACAACGCCGATTTGTTGTTTTGACATATAAACTCCTCCTACATATGGGATGTTCTCCCTAATCTCTCTCATTATAGCTTAACATAGCTTACTTGCAAACCAAATAAGTACGAATCGATGATGTTTCTTACTTCTTATCATTCCGAATACAATCGTTATTTCAGAATCAAAAAAATAAACCTCAAGGCTCCATGGTTAGCCTTGAGGTTTTACATTTTCTAAATAAAATGTATTAAGCTTCTTTAGACATTACGTCCTTACCATCGTAGTAACCACAACTTGCACATACGTGATGGCTTTTTTTCATTTCACCACAGTTTGGACATTCGTTCAATCCTTTGATTGTCAATTTGTAATGAGTACGACGTTTTGCTTTTTTAGCTTTCGATGTTCTTCTAGCTGGTACTGCCATTTTGCTACACCTCCTTGTAAAGTCTCGTATCAAGATTTGATACAATATATTCCAATCTTACGCGTTATCATCTTCTTCTGATGCTGAATCAAAAAATTCTGATAGTTTTGCAAGACGAGGATCTACTTTTGTCTCAGCTTCTTCCGTTTTGCGTTTTTCGTACTCTTCTTCGGATAGCACTTCCCAATCATTCCCTTTCGGTAATTCAGTGGAATGCTCTTCTTCTTCTGTGAGTACACGCATCGGAATCGCCAATAAAATGTTGTCTTCGATCGACTCTGTCACATCTAGATGCGTTCCTTCGATTAAGAGGATCTCTTCTGAAGGTAACTGAACATCTCTACGTTGGTATTGTTCCATCGTCATAAACAATTCATCCACAGACAGCTTGATTGGTAATTCAACTGGTGTCAATGAACGAGTGGACGGAACAGTCAGTGTCGTCTGCGCAGTGTAATGAACGAGATAGCCTTTGTTATCTACTGAGACTAGACCTTCGACTTCCACAGGCGCAACATCTAAAATTGAATCGTCTCGCTTCATAAGAGCCTTTTTTACGTCAAGGGTCTCATGAAAAGTTAACGGTGTCTCTTGGTATTTTCTCAATTCCAATAAAGACCATTTCATAGTTTCATCACTCCTAAGCAACAAAAGCTATTATACAGGGCAAAAAGTCGGTTGTCAATGAAATTTTCTTGACACCTTACACTTCATAAAAAAACACAGAGCGTTTTTCTCATCTACGTGAGATTTATTCGCTCTGCGTTTACTTTGTCGCTAGCTACCACCGTTTGATCAGATATCAAATGTATTGGATCAATTGCATTAAAATAGGTACAACGAACACAAATAGTAAGGTACTCGTCGTGACAAGATTCGTTGCATACTTCACATCACCGTGTGCTTCATTTGCAAGGATTGGTAAGACAGCTAGCATAGGTGTAGCTGACTGTACGATCAACGTTTGTTTCGGTAGAGGGGCTAGTTCTGCACCAAAGGCATATTTACCTATTACCATCAGTCCAATCAATATAGCTGGTGCTAAGATAAATCGACCGATCAAAGCCACGATCGTATCCCGATCAAATCGAATACTTTTCAACCCTGCATCGTATAAAACAATTCCGATATAGATCAATGATAATGGCGTCACGATCCCGCCTACATAATTTAGTGTTGAATTGACAAAATCAGGTACAGGGATCTCTAACACCAAGAAGAAAAGCGCAAGGATAAAACCTAATAAAGGCGCTGGTAAAAGCTTTTTCCAATTCAGCTTCGTTTTCTTTTCTGTTCGATCTTTTGTCGGGTCATCATTAGCGATCAAAAACACACCAAATGCCCAGGTCGATACGGTATTTGTCACATAATAAATTAAAAAGTAAGGTAAAGAGGCTTCGCCAAAAAGGGCAATATTAAGTGGCAAGCCAATAAATATCGTATTGGCATTCACCACTGCATTCATAAAAATCCCCCGTCTACCTGGTTGTATCTTGAGTAATTTTGTTAGCACATAAGCAATCAGGTAGGAAATGATCACTGCAGCGATCGGATAAATCAAACTTCCAGATAATTCGATCAAACTGCTTTTAGTTAAATTCTTCATAACTGAAACGAAAATCGAGGCGGGTAAAGCTACTTTAGTGATCAAGGAAGAGATACTTCCCCCAAACTGTTCATCAAACCACCCCAAGCTTTTTAGTACATAGCCTAATCCAATCATCAAGATGATACTGATCACACTTTCAATTGATTGAAAAAATACCATTTCTTCCATCTCCTCAGTACCCATTTAGTGAAGCAATCTATTTGTAGATAGGAGCTAACACTGCTCAATCATGTTGCTTCTTCTATTTTTTGTTTTAATCTAAAAGACGATTTGTGTGCCACTAGCCTTGTAGATTACTTATTTCTTTTTTAAGTGTAGTCTTTTAGGTTTGTTATAGTCAAAATTATCGATTACAATAAACATTATTTATATGTCAAGGGAGCGAATCGATTCATGAATACGAGAGATCTTGAATATTATGTTCAAATCGTCAAACAGAAAAATTTTACTAAGGTAGCTAAGTTTTTTGACGTCAGTCAACCAACGATCACTTACGCCTTACAACGCTTGGAAAAAGAAATTGGTGCTACCCTTATTACAAGAGATCGTTCCCATCATGAATTGATCATCACTCCTGCCGGTAAGCAACTATTGATCCACGCACAGTCAGTCTTGCAAGAAATCACACTTGCTAAGGCAGAGATTGCTCAGTTACAAAAGAAAAAATTGCGCTTTGGGATGCCGCCTATCATTGGTAATGAATATTTCCCAAAATTATCGAGCTACTTTATCAAGCACCAATTGATGGGGCAAATCGATATCGTCGATGGAGGTTCCCGTGATCTGTATGGCATGATCCATCAAGGACGGATCGACATTGCGATTCTTGGATCAACACAACCGATCGTCGATCAAAAGCTGGAAGTCGAACCATTGTTAGATAAATGCTTTATGATCGTTGTTTCTCCTTCACACCCTCTAGCAGATCGTACAAGCGTTTCTTTTAAGGAACTAGTCAACGATCAGTTTGTTTTGTTAAATGAACACTACGTCCACCCTGCTGCGTTTACGAAGCTTTCTAAGCAAACGCATATCGTACCTAAGATCGTTTACCAAAGTAATGATCTAACTATTTTGAAAAGCATGATCCGAGAAAATATCGGGATTGGCTTTTTAACCGAGATCGCGATTCATCCTGAAGACAATCTTGTAGCTATTCCTTTAGCAGATACTGCTCAACCACGTTTTTTGATTTCATTAGCCACTCGCGCACAGCAGTTACCAACGGTTTTACATGAAAACGTGATCGAAGTCATCCATGAATTTATGAAAACCCAAAAATGACTTGCTCAAACAAAATACAGGATAAAAAAAGAGTGCTGAGATTTCTCTCAACACTCTTTTTGATTTTGATTTCAATTAGATTGCTGTTGTTTCTCCGCGATAAACGATACCACGACGAGCGTCAACAGTGATCAATTCACCATCTTTGATCGTTGAAGTTGCATCTTTCGCACCAACGATTACAGGAATATCTTGTGCAATTCCCACAACTGCTGCATGTGAAGTCAAACCGCCTTCTTCAACAACTACTGCTGCTGCTTTTTCGATTGCAGGCATGAATTCTTTGTCAGTTGAAGGAACAACTAATACCATACCATCTTTTGCTTTTTTGATTGCTTCTGCTGCTGATGATGCAACTACAGCGTTCGCTACAACAGATTGTTGCCCAATTCCTTGTGCTTCAAGCAATTTTGAACCAATCATTTGAATCTTCATTACGTTTGTTGTTCCACGTTCACCAACTGGTACACCAGCAGTGATCAAGATCAAGTCACCTTCTGAAGCGAAACCTAATTCGACTGCTTTTTTCGCAGCTAATTCAAACATTTCGTCTGTTGTTGTTGGTTTTTCTGCAACTGTTGGATATACACCCCAGTTAAGCATCAAACCACGTTTTGTGCGTTCGTCAAATGTGACAGCTAAGATATCAGCATCTGGACGGTATTTAGAGATCATTTTTGCTGTATAACCAGATTCAGTTGCAGCAACGATTGTTTTTACGCCTAAGTTTTTCGCAGCACGTGCCACTGATAAACCGATTGTTTCTGTTACATCAGTTTTGTCAAATTCATTTAATTGGAATGAACCTAATTCTGCTAATGCTAATTCAGCTTGTTGGTCGATACGAGCCATTGTTGCAACAGCTTCAACAGGATAGTCACCATTTGCTGATTCACCTGATAACATTGTTGCGTCTGTTCCGTCAAATACTGCATTGGCAACGTCAGATGCTTCCGCACGTGTTGGACGTGGGTTTTCTTGCATTGATTCTAACATTTGTGTTGCAGTGATTACTGGGATACCCGCAGCGTTACATTTTTTGATGATACGTTTTTGAACCATTGGTACTAATTCAGCAGGGATCTCAACACCCATGTCTCCACGAGCAATCATGATACCATCAGAAACTTTGATGATTTCATCAATGTTGTCGATACCTTCTTGAGATTCGATTTTAGGGAAGATTTGAACATGTGTCATGTCTTTTTCTTCTAAAATTTCACGAATATCTAATACGTCTTGTGCTTTACGAACAAAACTTGCAGCGATGAAGTCGATGTCGTTATCTAGTCCGAAGCGGATATCGTCTGCATCTTTTGGTGTGATACCTGGCAAGCTGATTGAAACGCCTGGTGCGTTAACACCTTTACGTGATCCTAGCATACCTGCATTTTTTACTTCTACTACTAATTCACGTGTTGCTTCATCTTTTTCAATGATTTCCATGTCGATCAAACCATCATCGAATAAGATATGTCCACCTACATGAACGTCTTCAAAAAGACCTGGATAAGTCACTGCGATTTTTTCTTTTGAACCTACATGTTCAGGGTCCATTGAGATGCGTGTTTTGTCGCCAACTTCAAATTTGATGTAGCCTGCACGGCCAAAATCTTCTTCAGTTGTGCCTTGAACTGTTGTACGGATTTCTGCACCTTTTGTATCTAAAAGGATGCCGACATCTTTACCAGTTTTCTTCACTGCTTCGCGAACCATTACCATACGTGATAATTGTTCTTCATGGTCACCATGTGAAAAGTTGAAGCGGAAGACATTTGCTCCAGATTCAATCAATTTAGAAATAGTTTCTACTGAATTACTGGCTGGTCCTAATGTACTAACGATTTTCGTTTTTTTCATTTTACAAAACTCTCCCATTCAAATTGTTTATTTAAAGCCATTCAAAGCTTAAATATCTGTTAGATATTGGGAAGACTTGCTTCCCACTCCCATATATATCTATTGATTTATCTGACTACTTTTCTTTATTTAGAAAGAAAGTGAGTTGTTCAAGTCATATAATGATAAATCTGGTTGGTGTTTGTTATTTTCTAGTGTGTCGATGATATCAGCCTCAACGATATCGTTGTCGCGAATACCGATACACAAACCACCTTTTCCTTGTTGCAATAATTCAACAGCATGTGCGCCAAATTTACTTGCTAATACACGGTCGCGTGCAGTTGGTGAACCACCACGTACAACGTGTCCTAAGATCGATACACGTGTATGATAATCGCCATATTCTGACAATTTTTCTGCAAATTCGTTTCCGCCCATTACGCCTTCTGCCAAAATGATCAAGCAATGTTTTTTGCCACGATCGCGGCCATCTTGGATTTTTTTGGCAACAACTGCCATATCAAAATCATGCTCAGGAATGATGATCTCATCCGCTCCACCAGCAACACCTGACCATAAAGCGATATCTCCAGCATTACGTCCCATTACTTCGATCACGAACGTACGAACGTGTGAAGTTGCTGTGTCGCGGATACGGTCGATTGATTCTAATACTGTGTTGATTGCTGTATCAAAACCGATCGTAAAATCAGTTCCTGGAATATCGTTATCGATCGTACCTGGTACACCCACTGCTGGGAAACCACGTTTAGTCAAAGCCATCGCGCCATGGTAAGAACCATCGCCACCGATCACGACAAGACCTTCGATACCGAATTTTTTCAATTGTTCGATTCCTTTTAATTGTCCTTCTTCTGTTGCAAATTCAGGATAACGTGCAGAGTATAAGAATGTACCCCCGCGTTGGATCTTATCACCGACATCTGCAACATCTAATCGACGGATATCTCCGGCAACTAATCCAGCAAAACCATAATTGATCCCGTAAACTTCCAATCCTTCATATATACCTTTACGAACGACTGCACGAACTGCTGCATTCATCCCAGGAGCATCTCCACCACTAGTCAAAATTCCGATGCGTTTCATATTCATCTTCACCTCATTAAATTACTTTATCCTAAGCAAGACTTAGGTTTATAACCTTCTTTGTATTAACCACGACTAACATTCTAACATTATTTTGCTCACTTGTCTTGATTTCCTGATAAAAAAATGAAAAAAAATGAAAGCAAATAGTATCTTTTACCGTAAGTTATTTGAAAACAACATTTTCTTCATTTAAAAGGTAAGCTAATTGCTTCTTGAGACTGTCTGAACCATCGAGCCAAAAGGCTTCAGATAACACAACTTTTCGTTGGTCTTTTTCATGATACATGACAACAGGAATATATCCTGGGAATTTTTTGAACAAATCTTGCAGTTGCTTCATCGTATCTGGTTGATCTGCCTCTTCCCTGATTCTCAAATAACACGTTTGTTCTGGATACTGCTGTTGCAATTCTTCTGGATCAGCGACTACTTCTGCAATCAGCTGCAATTCTTGATTGTATTTACTGATTTCTGAACGACCTTGCACGAAAATCACTTGATTTTCTTTGAATAATGGACGCGCTTGTCGATACAGCTCTGGAAAAACGGTAATGGCTATTTCTCCACTACTATCTGTCCCGCTGACAAAAGCCATCAACGCTCCTTTTTTCGTACGGATCTCTCTTACCTCTTTGACCATCACTAAAACATTTGTGGCTTGTTTAGGTACGATTTCTGTGACTAAATGGACTTTTTTTGCTAATTTAAGTCGCTCATACCCTTCCGTTGGATGACCAGATAAATAGACACCTAAATGCTCTTCTTCTAATTGAAGCTTCTCTTCGAAGCTATAATCTGCGACTTCTTCCTCTTTTAAAGCCATGATATCTAAAAGGTCTAAACTACCACCACTATATAAGATGTTTTGGATCTTACCTTCCAGATCCAACATCAACTGTCTGCGGTTTCCTACTAATTCATCAAAAACACCTGATGCAACTAATGTTTGTAGCAACTCCAATTTGAGCCAACGTTTATTGATACGAATTAGAAACTGATCAACAGAACGGAATGGACCATCTTCTTTTCGTTCACGAATGATCTCCTCAACAAAATCTCGACGAACACCTTTGATTGCTGTCAATCCAAAACGGATGGTTTCTTTATCCGTCAGCTCAAAACCATAAAAACTTTGATTGATCGAAGGAGGGGTCAGCTTTATTTTATACTTTTTTGCCTCAGCAATATACTCTTTCAACTTTGCCGTGTTGTGACGGACGGAATTCATCAAACTCATAAAAAATGCACCAGGGTGATGAACTTTGAGATAGGCCATTTGAAAGCCAACAAAGGAGTAAGCAAACGCATGGGAGCGATTGAACCCATAGTTAGCAAAGCGTTCGATATATTCGTACACTTCATTGGCCTTTTCCTTACTGTACCCTTGTTGGTTGGCACCTTGAACAAAATGATCTCTTTCTTGATCAATCACGTCTTTTTTCTTTTTACTGATTGCTCGCCTCAAAATATCCGCTTGTCCAAGAGAAAATCCAGCCATGGTTGAAGCAATCTGCATAATTTGTTCCTGATACACAATGACGCCATACGTATTTTTCAAAATCGGTTGCAGTGAATCGTCGGGATAATGGATTCTTTCCTTCCCTTTCTTACGAGCGATAAATGTATCGATATTTTGCATTGGTCCAGGACGATACAAGGCGTTGACAGCGGCAATGTCTTCAATGTTTTCTGGTCCTAATCTCCGCAGGACATTCCGAATCCCTGCAGATTCGAATTGAAAGACCCCTGTTGTTTCGCCACGTTGGAAAAGCTGTAAAGTTTTAGGATCATCTAATGGAATTTCTTTGAGCTCGATATCTTTGTTTTCGACACGTTTGATTGCTTTCACTGTGTAATCGATGATAGACAGATTTCTTAATCCAAGAAAATCCATTTTTAACAACCCAATAGCTTCGACATCATTCATTGTATACTGAGTCAAATATGCTTCATCTGATCCTTTTTGTAAAGGAACTAACTCTAGTAGATTCTTATCACTTAAAACGACACCAGCTGCATGAGTAGAAACGTGTCTTGGCAAACCTTCAAGTATTTTTGCAGTATGGAACAACAATTGATTTTTTTCACTCGCTTGTACTAATTCAACCAGCTTGTTAGAAGTTCGATAAGCCTCATTCAACGTCATTTTCAATTGATTAGGAATCGCTTTAGACCAACGATTTGCTTCGCTTTGTGAAAGGCCAAAGACACGTGCCACGTCTCTTAGCACCATTTTAGCTGCCATGGTTCCAAACGTGGCGATTTGTGCCATATGGTATTGACCATATTTCTCACGAACATAAATCAGCACTTCTTCTCTGCGATTATCAGGAATGTCTAGATCGATATCTGGCATCGTGTATCGTTCTGGATTCAAAAAACGTTCAAATAGCAAGTCGTACTCCAATGGATCTACATCTGTGATCTCCAACACATAGGCGACTAATGACCCCGCAGCTGAACCACGGCCAGCACCAGTAACGATGTTGTTTTTATGAGCAAAAGCCATAACATCCCAAACGATCAAGAAATAATCATCAAATCCCATCTGGTGGATCACTGACAGTTCATAATCTAAGCGCTCTTGATAGGCTGCAGTGATCTTTTCCACACGCTTGCCTAATTGCTTCTGACAAAGTTCCTGTAAATACTCTCCTGCACCTCGATTTTCTGGTACCGGATAATGTGGTAGTAATTTCTGATGGAACTGAAATTCAAAAGTTACTGTTTTAGCTAATTGCTGCGCATGGTTCAACGCTTCTTCCAATCCTGCGTTTATGAATCTTTGTCGTAATTCTGCTTCGGGAAGTAAAAAACCTGTTGCTGAATCACGAGTCGTTTGTCGTACTTCATCAAAAGAGAGTTGCGTTCCTTCACGCAGATGTTTCATTGTTTCCAAAGAAAAAAGTTCCTCTTGGTGCAAACTAGCAATCGGATGTACTGCACAAAGTTGAAATTGATTTGCTCGTAAATAAGCGAGCCATTCTGGAGCTTCTAGGGGCGTTTCTTCTGTGACACCTACATAAAGATGAGAAGATGCTATTTTTTCTTGCAAGCTTTGCCAATGGCTATCAAATGATGCTGACACACCGTAGTCATCAGCAATCGATTTTTTGGTTGGTAAAACGACAAGCAAATGATCGAGTTCATCGATCTCGTGAAGCTCGATTTTTTCTCGGATCATTTTCTTGCTTGAGAGCTTGATCAATTGTTGGTAGCCGATTCTATCTTTTGCGTAGAGTAGTAACTCATAATGACGTTCTTGAAACTGGTAGGTCAAGTTCAGTCCAATAATTGGTTGTATTTTTTCATTCATACAGATGCGGTAAAATTCCGCTGCCCCAGATAGCACATCCTTATCTGTGATTGCTAATGTCTGATAGCCTAGTTTCTTTGCTTCTCGAACGTATTCGTTTATGCGAATCGTACTTTGCAACAAAGAATACGAGGTGATCGTATAAAGTTGTGGAAGAAACATTTTTACATACCACCTTTTCCATTCACTTTCTTTTTAGGGGAATATTCGTAACATTAACTCGTTATCTTGTATGACTAGTTACGTGTATTCGTCTTTCTTCATGCTTTTTCATCCGACGAACGATTTATACTTTTTATACTATCCACTGACGTTGAATGCCTGTTTCTCCCTTTACATTCAAAAAAAATCTGGTAAACTGAACTTAGAAAAGAGGTGTTTGATATGCGATATATCGTCACATTATTTTGGGCAGTCATTTTAGGTCAAGTGGTTGGCTATATCGGTGGTGCATTGTCTAGTAGCCCATATGATTTTACCATGACGACTATTATTTCATTGGTTGCAGGATTGATCGTCATTTTGATCAGCGCTGTTGCAACACCTAAAAAAGAATTTTCGTCCGCTTCACATTCATAAAAGCCGAACAGATTGGAGAAATACTCCAATCTGTTTTTTTCTTGATCATAGTTTTTGATGAAGTACTTTTCTAAAATTAAATAGTGATAAAAGAATATTCGTCAGAACAAAGAGACTAGTCACAATAAACACTGTACTGTAATTGTACGCATGAGCGACTGTCGAACCTAACATCGGTCCTAGTACTTGACCAAAGTTCGTAAACATTTGGTTATAGCTATATACTCGACTGACACCTTCTTCTGGTGTGATCTTGCTGATCAATGTATTGATCGATGGCATCAACGCACCTGTCGAAAAACCTAATATAAAACGTAAGATCCCTAATTGTAAGGGCGTAGTCACAAATGCCATTGGTAAGTAACAACAAAACGAAAGTACCAAACCTGCTAACAGCACCTTCTGATTTCCTATCTTATCCCCTAATTTCCCCAGTCTTGGAGAAGAAAATACTGCTGAAACACCTGATACTGAAACAATCAATCCACTTACAAATAAGATATTTGATGTGTCACCACTCAATTCCCGAATGTACAATGTCAAGATTGGACTGATCGTGGTGATCCCTAACTGTAAGATCAGAGTAGTAACAAATAAACCGACTAACACAGAAAAGTGATCCATTTTAGCAAAAACTTCTTTGGTACTGATCATATCTTTTTTCTCTACCGGTTGGAAATCTTCTTTTACCATGAAAATCGTTAAGATCGTGGTGATCAGTAATAACCCTCCAGTAATCAAAAAAACATTTTCCATTCCGAACCATTGCGCCAAAGCGCCTCCCATTGACGGACCAATCAGCGTCCCTGCCACTGCCCCAGTAGAAAGCGTGCCTAACGCCCAACCACTTTTCTCTTTAGGCGCTTGTGAAGCAATCATCGCTGTCGCATTAGGTATGTATCCAGATAAAATCCCATTAAAGAAACGCATGACTAAAAGCCAATAAGCATTTGGGACAAAAGCTAGTGATCCCATAGTGATCGTCATACCGGCTGCTGCCCGGATCATCATCATTTTTCGTCCTTTTCGATCGGCTAGATTTCCCCAAATAGGCGCAACGATCGCCGCAGCAAAGGCTGTTACTGAAATCGCTAATCCTGAAAATAATTCAATTTGATCCTTAGGTGTACCTAGTTGTTCGACGTAAACTGGAATGAACGGCATGACTAAACTGATACTTGAACCAGTAAAAAAGCAGCCTATCCAAGCTACGAATAAATTTTTTCTCCATTGAACCTTCATTTATCACCCTTCTTTCGTCTCTATTATCATACCTATTTTTGTACGTGTGTGCAACGTATGTGCCGGTATCGTTCGTTTTTGCAAAAGAGGAAGAATACCAAAAAAATAGAAGCAAAGAGTTAGCTTACTCTTTACCCCTATTTTTTGTCATTTAAATGATTGCTAAAATAACGAAGTTGAGGATGAATAAAATATCAACAACCCATAAAGCAAATGAAATCTCACTAGTTTTGCCTTTGACTACTTTCATGATCGTATAGAAGATAAATCCAGCAGCGATTCCGTATGAGATGCTGTAAGCTAATCCCATGAAGATCGAAGCAAAAAAGGCAGGTAATGCTTCTTCCATATCTAACCAATTGATATCAGCAAACGAAGCCATCATCATCACACCAACTAAGATCAATGCTGGTGCAGTCGCTTGTGCTGGTACAATAGCAATCAGTGGAGAGAATAAACTACTCAAAGCAAATAATGCAGCTACGACGACTGAAGTCAAACCTGTACGTCCACCAGCACCGATTCCAGCTGCCGATTCAACATAAGTCGTAGTATTCGATGTTCCAAAAATCGCACCGATCGATGTGGCGATTGCATCAGCAAACAACGCTTTATCCATTTTTGTTCTAAATCCTCGACCGTCTTCTAAAGCTTCTTCATCTTCTTTAGAGAAGATTCCTGTACGTCTACCGGTACCGATGAATGTTCCGATCGTATCAAATGTATCGGATAAACTAAATGCGATGATCGTCATCAGTACTTGTGGAATCTTAGAGCTATCACTAAATAATGATTGCATCCCTTCCGCACCGAATGCCGCACCAAAGGTTGTTCCCAGTTCATTGATCGAATTCCCCAAAGAATTTTGTTCCCAGTCGATCGCTCCTAGATCAACGACCCCCATCAAAATCCCGATGATCGTCGTTACAACGATCCCGATCAAGATCGCGCCACGGATATTTTTAACCACTAAAATCGCTGTCAATACTAGCCCGATGACTGCTAATAAGATTGGCGCATTATTGAAGTTTGCAAGTTCTGGAACGATGCCACCATTGATGGTCACGTTGGTTACTTGACCGTTGTCAACCACAGAGCTAGAAATCGCTGATTGATCTGCAGAAAAAGACAAAAAGCCAGCATTTTTGATCCCAACGTATGCAACAAAAATTCCGATACCACCGCCAATTGCATGTTGTAAACTCTCAGGAATGGCATGGATGATCATTTTCCGAATATTTGTTACTGTAATAAATACATTGATCAACCCACAAATAAAGACCATGGCTAATGCTTCTTGCCAAGAATAACCTAATCCAAAAACAACTGTAAACGTGAAGAAAGCATTCAAACCCATTCCAGGGGCTTGTGCATACGGCACATTAGCAAATAATCCCATAACTAAAGTACCGATGATCGAAGCAATGATCGTCGCTAAAAAGACTGCCTGAAATGGCATGCCAGCAGCTGACAAGATCGTCGGATTAACAAATAATATATAACTCATGGCAAAAAATGTCGTGACACCCGCCATTATTTCTGTTGGTACATTTGTATTATTTTTCTTTAGTTGGAAAAACTTTTCCATAAAAATTTCCACTCCCTGATTTTTTCTAACGGACTATATAATATGTAAAAATAAATCCAAATATAATTTTCCGTCGAACATTTATAAATTATATAGACATTTCATTCGTTTTTCAACATAAATCTTTATGAAATACCATTTTAATCTTTTAATGTTCGTGTTTAGGTTGATTTCGTTTCTTATTTTCTATTTTTGCTTCAAAGCAATTATTTTTCAGAAAGATCTGCACCTTGTTTATTCATTGAAATATGCTAGACTAAAACAAATCGTTGTTTGAAAGGAATGACAGCATTGAACAAAAAATTGATTGCGATCGACTTGGATGGAACAACGTTGAATCCTGAGTCGATCATTACTTCTAAAACCCAAGAAACATTGAGAAAAGCCATTGATGCTGGCCATCATGTCAGTATTGCAACAGGACGTCCTTATCGAATGAGTTATCAATATTATCAACAGTTAGAATTGACAACACCGATGGTCAACTTTAACGGTGCGCTTGTGCATATCCCAAACCAACAATGGGCTGGGGAGCAAGAAACATTGATCAATAAAGAGATTGTTTTTGAGATCTTAGCGCAAAAAAATCAATTGAATCTAGATTTTATTGCTGCGGAGAATCGCGACACTTTCTTTATCGATACTTTTGATTTTTTTGACGCAAAATTCTTTGCTTCACCAAATCCTAAACCAGAAAACCTACTGTCTCCACGAAATCTAACAACTAACCCTACGTCCTTATTGGTACGTACAGAAAAACAATATGCTGAACAAGTTTCTGCCGAACTAACACGTCAATTTGGGAAGCATGTCGATGTAAGGACTTGGGGTGGCCCAATGGCGATACTGGAGATTGTTTCAAAAGGGATCGAAAAAGCGAAAGGAATCCATCAAGTAGCGAATTATCTATCGATCGAACAAAAAGATGTGATTGCTTTTGGTGATGAACACAATGACTTAGAACTTCTTGAATATGCGGGCTGGGGTGTGGCAATGGCTAATGGGACTGAGCAACTAAAAGGCGTAGCCAACGATGTCACTGAGCAAACAAATGAAGAAGACGGTTTGGCGAATTACCTTGAAAAATTACTTTCATTATAAAAAATCCATCTGGGGCATTCGTCCTCTCGCACCACTTAAAACCAAATAAACAGAGGGAGCAGAAGTAAGCTCTTCGAAAATAAGGCGCCATCCACAAAATCTTTGTGGATGACGCCTTATTTCTTGAGGCTAAATACTTCTGCTCTGACCTCTGTTATCTGTTTGCCATGAACATATCGTAATAAGCATTCATGATCTCTTTGGCTATGACCGAATTCATATGGTCTTTTTCATCTAGCAGGTTTGGTAAGACAACACTTACCGCAATCTCAGGATTTTCTGTTGGTCCGTAGGCCACGATATTACTATTGACTGTTACGATATCGGGATGACCTTCAGCGACTGTTTCGGCTGTCCCTGTTTTAGCAGAAAGATCCATTTTTGCATCTGCTAATGATCGAGCAGTCGTGTAGTTATTTGTTCCATGGACTACTTGATGGAATCCTTCACGTAAAAGGGCCATCTCTTCAGGAGACACGTCTACTGTATTTTCGACAACTGGTTCCATCTCTTTTTTCACTTCACCTAAGTTACCATTCTCGTCGTTTCCGTAAATGCCTTTGACAATGCGTGGTTGGATTCTTTTTCCACCGTTCGCCACCGTTGCAGCATATTGCGCTAACTGGATCGGGGTATACGTATCGAACTGGCCAAATGCCAAGTCAGTAAAGTTTCCTGGTGTGAACCAGTCTTGTCCGTTGTCTGCATTGAATTTCTTCATGTATTCAACAGAGTGTGAGATCCCCGCAGACTCATTTGGTAAATCGATCCCTGTGACTGTTCCAAGTCCAACTTGTTTAAAGCCGTCACGCAATTGTTCATACGCTTGTGCCTCTTCACTTAGACTAGGTAAGCCCATATTTGGTACGTACTCTAACCCTAGCATCTTCAACGCTACTTTGATCATATAGGTATTTGATGAAAGCTCTAACGCTTGGACCACATCCAACGGTACAGATCCAGTACGATTGAAGACGGAACTTTTTTCTGAAGAGCCCTGTAATCGAATTGGTTCATCTACTAATACTTGATTACCGCTGATCACGCCACTTTGCCAACCGGCGGCTAACGTACCTGCCTTTACAACAGATCCTGGAACAAAGGCATTCGTGATCGTACCAAGGGCATTTTCAGTCAACTCTTTTGAGCCTTGCTCATGGCTGAAACCCGTCATCGCTAATACTTCACCCGTTTGAGGATTCATCGCGACTACATACGCACCTGGTGAGTATTGGGCTTTTCCATTATCGACTAATTTTTGATAATTGTTTCTAAGAATTTCTTCGACCTTCGCTTGGAACTCTGCATTGATCGATAACATCAAATTCGATCCTTTTTCTCCTGCATACAACTCTTTTTGTTGGATGACATTTCCATTGTTATCTAAAGTGATTTCATATTGAGTCTTTGTTCCTTGCAAGACATCTTCATATTGTTTTTCTAAATAGCTTTGGCCTACTCGGTCATTACGTGAGTAGCCTTTTGCCAAGAATTCTTCTACTTGATCGGCAGGTAAGCCTTGTTTTTCTGACGTTACGCTTCCTAGAATACTCTTGATGGAATCCGCCGCATTATACTGACGTACCCAGTCAGTTCCTGTTGAAACACCTGGCAGGTCTGATGCATGTTCTGCCACAATCGCCAATTCTTGATCTGTAACACCAGAATTTTTGATGAAAACTGTATTCAATTCATAAGCATTATTCATTCGTTTAAAAATCGTTGCTGCTTTCAATTGTTCCTCATTGAAATTGATTTCCTCATCTGTCACTTTATCTACAGTTGCTTGGTATTGTTCACTCGTGCTCAAGCTTTTTTCTTTTGCCGATAGGCGTTCAGTCGCAGCTTTCAAATGATCGGGGTCTGCTAACCAAAAATCCTTCTTATCACGTGTAGTCAAGTTTTCATCCACTGGCATATCGATCAACTGTGTCAAGGTATTTGCTGTTTTCAGCAAATCCTCCGCTGTCATATTTCTGCCTCTCGTGAATGTGATTGCTTGGTTGGCTTGATTTGTCACCAAAGCTTTCCCAGTGGCATCATAGATCATGCCTCGGGGTGAACTTACTTGTACCGTTAGAGACGAAGATGATTTGACTTTTGCTTCTAGTTCCTCACTGTTTACGATCTGCAAATAACCTAATCGAGCAATCAATGACACGAACAACGTAAATATAATGAAAAAAAGGAAATTTAAACGAAAGGGAACATGTGAACGTCGAAACGTTTTATTTTTTGGTTCTTGTGTTCCTTTTTTTATTCGATCTAACCAAGAATTATTTGTATTTTTTTTCATAAAACTTTTCATCATTCCTTCTTTTTCGCCTACTTATAGGCTCCATTGTACCTAAAAAAAACAAAATTAAAAAGTAAAATCCTGATCCGCAAGAAATTCTTTAATTCTCGACCCCAAAAAGACTAGTTTGTTTCACAAACAAGCAATGTGTCACACAAATGGATTCTAAAAAACTTTAAAAAATATGGTTATTTTTGAAAATAAAGTTTTCTTTTACTGTGAAACAATGGAAACAAATATGACATTGTGGAAAACTATCATCTGTTATTTCATTTTTGTTTGACATAATTTTTGATCACTTCTTTGGTTTGAGTGACTTTCTCCGTTAATTTTTCATTCTTTGCCATATAAAGATAAAAAATGATATCAATCGTTGCAAATTGAGCCAATAATGAGTTAGTTGCTGCACTTCGGTTCGTGATTTCTTTTGGTCTTGATGTCTGGACAACGACATCGGCCAATTTACTTAATCGGTTATTTCCAAATTGAGTCAATGCGATAACATCGATACCCATTTCTTTGGCTAACTGTCCGATCATCACCACTTCTTTGCTGTTTCCTGAGTTAGAGACAAGCCATAGGACTTTTTTGGTCTCATTACTCACTAATTGTGGCAATAAGACGTGGATGTCTTTTTCAAAAATGATTGGTTTTCCTACACGTGACCATTTTTGGAGGATATCCTCAACCACTAAAGAAGATGCGCCCACACCATATAGATAAACTGTTTGTGCTTCTTCCAGACGCTCAACGACACGTTGGATCATCTCTTCTTCTAAAATATCCACGGTTTCTTTGATCGCCACTTGCGCATTATTCCCTAATTTATGTTTGATCGAATAAAATGATTCATTTGGTTCAATATCACTGAATCCTTCCACGATACCTGCTTGTAGTTCGGTGGAAATAGTGATTTTAAAATCCGTTAAACTTTGAAAGCCAAGTTTTTTGGAGAAACGAACAACTGTGGGAGCGCTCAGGCCCGCCGCTTCTGCTAGCTCATTGGCTGTCATCGTTGGTATTTTTTCTACATGTGTTACGATATAATCTGCTAGTTTTCTTTCGGCAGAAGAATAGTCATTCATCATACTTTCAATGCGACTCACTACGCTCATCTCATACACATCCCTTTTTCTAAATGTCTATGTCATTATATCATACTCAAAGGCAAACAATTCTCATACTAAACAAGAAAATAGAGAATATCCTTTGCAATAGATTCCCACATACACACCAAGACATCTGCTAAGTCTGGGAGAACCGTTTCTCTATAATCTATCTTTTCTTCATACGACTGCTGAAACAGATGATGCGGTTGGATCGGTTGATACATTCTCTACGTTCCCCCTTATTTATCTAATACATTTTTTTAGCACGATCTAGCGTTTTGACGTGTGTAATAAGTGCCCCATAAAAAAACAGGAAGGAACAATTCTTTGTTGTCCTTCCTGTTTTTATTAAATTAGGCGTTGGTTCTCTTGCGAACTCGTCTTAACGGCTGTAATTATGAACCTCTTCTGCCATTGCATCGACAAAGATATTCAAGTCCTCTACAGCAGTTTCTTTACTACCATATCGGCGGATATTGACTGTTGCATCTGCCACTTCTTTATCCCCAACTACGATTTGGTATGGGATTTTTTGCGTTTGTGAGGCACGGATCTTATAGCCCATTTTTTCATTGCGATCGTCGACTTCTACACGTAAGCCTTTCATTTGTAGACGTTCTTTGATTTCATAAGCGTAATCTGAATGAGCATCAACTGAAACTGGGATGATCGTTGCTTGGATCGGTGCCAACCAAGTTGGGAATGCGCCTTTGTATACTTCTGTCAAGTATGCCACAAAGCGTTCCATTGTTGAAACGATGCCTCGGTGGATAACGACCGGGCGATGATTATTTTCGCCATCTTCTCCTACATAAGTTAAATCAAAGCGTTCTGGTAACAAGAAGTCTAATTGGATCGTTGATAATGTTTCTTCTGTTCCCAATGCTGTTTTAACTTGGACATCTAATTTTGGTCCATAGAAGGCTGCTTCTCCTTCCGCTTCGAAATAGTCAAGTTCCATTTCATCCATCGCAGCTTTTAACATGATCTGTGCTTTTTCCCACATGGCATCATCGTCAAAATATTTGTCTGTGTTGTTTGGATCACGGTAGCTTAAACGGAAGCGATAGTCTGTAATATTGAAATCAGCGTAAACTGCGACCATCAACTCCAACGTACGCTTGAATTCATCTTTGATTTGATCGGGACGAACAAATGTGTGTCCGTCATTCAATGTCATTTCACGTACACGTTGTAAACCAGACAACGCACCTGATTTTTCATAACGGTGCATCATACCAAGTTCTGCGATACGGATCGGTAACTCACGGTATGAATGGATCGTATTTTTGTAGACCATCATGTGATGTGGGCAGTTCATTGGGCGTAGCACGAGCATCTCGCCATCTCCCATATCCATTGGCGGGAACATGTCTTCTTGGTAATGATCCCAGTGTCCTGAAGTTTTGTATAACTCTACGTCACCCATGATCGGTGTATACACATGTTGATAGCCTAAACTGATTTCTTTGTCTACGATGTAACGTTCGATCGTACGACGGATTGTTGCACCTTTTGGTAACCAGAAAGGTAAACCAGAACCAACTTCAGGTGCTACCATGAATAATTCTAATTCTTTTCCTAATTTGCGATGGTCTCTTTCTTTAGCTTCTTCGCGCATTTGGATAAACTCTTTTAACGCCTTTTTATCAAAAAATGCTGTTCCATAAACACGTTGCATCATTTGGTTATTTGAATTTCCACGCCAGTAAGCTCCTGCTACAGATAATAATTTGAAGACTTGGATCCGACCAGTTGAAGGGACATGTGGGCCACGGCATAAGTCGATGAACTCTCCTTGTTGGTAAGCCGTGATTACTTCGTCTTCTGGTAATTCGCTGATCAGTTCCACTTTATAAGGGTCACTTGCAAAGATTTCTAATGCTTCTTGTTTTGATAACACACGACGTTCGATCGGCAAATTTTCTTTGACGATCGCCATCATTTCCGCTTCGATCGCTGGTAGGTCTTCGGCACTGACTTGGCTCTCACCGTTATCAGTATCGTAGTAAAATCCTGAATCGATTGCTGGTCCTACACCAAAGTGGATATTTGGATATAAACGGCGCATGGCTTGTGCCATCAAATGAGCACTTGAATGACGAATCAAAGCAAGTGCGTCTTCATGATCAGGTGTCACAATCTCGATTGAGCCATCCTCTTCGATCCCACGGTTCAAGTCGATCAGTTCGCCATTCACTTTTCCAGCTAAGGCTTTTTTGGCTAAACTTTTAGAAATACTTTCTGCAATTTCTGCAGTGGTGATCCCTGGCGCAAACTCTTTGACTGCACCATCAGGAAATGTCATTTTTATCATAGGGGTTCCTCCTTTAAATTTCCGTTTTTAGCTTCGCCACCAATAAAAAAAAGTCCTAGTATCTGTACAGATACTAGGACGAAAAATTCGTGGTTCCACCTAATTTTGAATACGACATGCGTATTCCTCAAGCGTGATAACGGTACGACCGCCTCTGTTTCAACAAAGGTTTCGAAAGTGGTCATCCTTTGGTTTTCTCCTGGAAAAGTTTCAGCCTAGCTTTTCCTCTCTTATCGAAGACTCTCAAATTCAGTTGTCTTTCTCATCAATCATCTATGTGTTTATTTAACCACTATTATTTCAAAAAATCAAGTCTCGAATTCACTTATTTTTTCCATTCACCATTGACACCATATGTGCCTTTTTTCATTTCGTTGATAATCACATGAATGTGTTCTTTTGGTGCTTGCGTATTTTTATGGACAGCCTCGGTGATATCTTTCATCATGTTCTCTAATTGTTCTGGGCTACGTCCTTCGACTAATTCTACGTGTACGAATGGCATATTCTCAACTTCCTTTCATGGTTTGCTCTTTTATTGATCAAGTGTTGCTTCTCTCTTTGCATCATACCGCAAAAAGATTTTGCTGAAAAGTCTCTTTTATCATTTTGCCTTTAATTTTGTATGATCATGGAATGTTGTTTTTGTTTCGCTGACTTTTTTGCACGCAATGCACTTAAAATGGAAACTGTATCAACCACTTCTTGAAGCATCGCGCCAAACAACGCTGGAATGACTCCTGTACTGGCAACAATCATCAAAAAGACACAAACAAAGATACCGATCAAAACAGATTGTTTCGCTACTTTCATCGTTTCCCGAGAAATCATCACTGCTTCTGCCACTCGTTCTAAATCATCCTTTAAAATGACGACATCTGCGCTTTCACTTGCAGCAGTTGAGCCATGGGCGCCCATCGCGATGCCTACATCCGCGACAGTCAAGGCAGGAGCATCATTGACACCATCTCCTACCATCGTGACAGGCCGCTTTTCTTTGGGGATACTAGTTAAAATCGTTAATTTATCTTGTGGTAAACAACGTGCATGAACTTCGGTCAAGCCAACTTCCTCGGCAATTGCTTCTGCAACCGTACGACCATCCCCAGTCACCATCAGTAAGTCGGTGATGCCTTGAGCTTTCAAGTTTGCGATTGTTTTACTTGCTTCTGGACGGATCGTGTCTGAGAAGTAGATCGTTCCGGCATATTTTCCATCAATTGCCACATAGATCGCAGTCGTATCTGTTTTAGCTTCCGGAACATCAATAAAGCGTGCATTCCCTACTTTAACCTGCATGCCATCAACCGTAGCTGTAATCCCTTGCCCTGAGATTTCTTTTAAATCAGTGACTGGTAACAATTGGGGAACTGCTTGAACTAAGGAACGGGCCAAGATATGGGCTGAGCCTTGTTCCGCACTCGCCGCTACACGTAATAATTCCACTTCTGAAAACCCATCAACTGGAGCGACACCCGTTACTTCAAGTATCCCTTTGGTGATCGTTCCTGTCTTATCAAACGCAATCGTTTTGGTCTCTGCTAATTTTTCCACAGCGGTACCAGTCTTGACAACGATCCCACTTTTACTTGAGCGACTCATTCCCGCTACTAGAGCGACAGGTGCAGCCAAAATCAATGGACATGGTGATGCTACAACTAAGACTTGCGCAAAGCGCACAGGATCACCACTGACCCACCAAGCGATCCCACCGATCACATAAGCGATCAGAGTAAAGGGAACAGCATAACGATCTGCTAGACGGACAAAACGTGCGGGTTTTTCTTTCGATTCCTCTACTAGTTTGATAATTAATTGATACTGGCTATCTTCTGCCCGTTTCTCAACCACCATTTTGACAGATGAGTCCCCATTGACCGAACCGGACATCAATTCATCACCGACTTTCTTGCTCATCGGTTTTGCTTCTCCAGTCAATGACGCTTCGTCAAAAGTAGATTCCCCCATGATCACTCGTCCGTCAGCTGGAACGATTTCCCCTGGTTTGATCACCAGATGATCGCCGATCTCAAGTGTGTCTACCGCAACATCCAGTTGTTGATCTCCTTGCAATTTATGGGCAGTTCTTGGCGTATTATCTAATAGGGATTGCAATTCCTGACCTGCTTTTTTTTGTGCATAGTCTTCCAAACTTTCGCCACCTGTCAACATGATCAAAATCATCAAACTCGCCCAATATTCATTGACGAGCAATGTCGCAACAATAGCTGTAATTGCTAAAATATCGACCCCATATTTCCCTGAACGTAGCGTTTTGATCATTTCGACAAACATCAAGAAGGCGAGTGTACCACCGGTGATAGCAATGATCATAAACGCAAGGCGAGGACGGTCGAACATAAACTCACTGATGAGGGCCACCGCTCCAATCAGTAGTGTCATCGCAAATTTTTTAAAATGTGTCATTTCGTTCAGCTCCTTTCTCCACATTTAGAATACCTGTTCTCTAAAGCCATTTGAACTAAAAACCCCTAAATGAAAACAACTATCACTCTCATGTAGTTTGACGTTTATTTTTAGTTAACTCACTTGTGTACCTTTTTTAGTCAAACTGTGCTATACTTTTAATTCGTTATTTACGGCGGAAGGAGTAAACGATGCAATGAATGAAAGACAATTAGAACAACAGCATGTGGAAGAAACCACACAAATGATCCAACTTGAACAACGCCTATTGAATCGCAAATTAAGCGACTTGACTGAAAAAATGAATGACTCCACAAAAGAAACAGCTAATCACAAAATACGTAGCGGCTCCAACGAGTCTTTTTATGAGTCAGTGGTCGAATACCGCCAACATGAACAAGAATTGCTTTTAAAATACCACACATTAGAATCTCAGCAAAAACGTCTGCAAACATTAGAAGTAATGAAAGACAGTCCTTACTTTGCTCGTATCGATTTCAAAGAAGAGACGGAAAAAGAAACTCTCTATCTTGGCATCGCCTCATTGAGAGATACAGAAGAAGAAACCATCGTGATCGACTGGCGTGCACCGATCGCTAACCTGTATTACGAAGGAGAAATCGGTCCTGCTTTTTATGAAACAGATGTCGAAAAAATCGACGTCGAACTTCTCTTGAAACGACAGTTCAAAATCGTTGAAGGAAAAATCGTCTCTATGGTCGATACATCTGAAGTCATCAATGATGATTTTCTATTAGAAATCTTGGATGACGCATCAAGTGCTCACATGAAAAACATCGTTTCAACGATCCAAAAAGCACAAAATGCCATCATCCGTGACACCAACAGTAAAGTGATGCTGATCGAAGGAATTGCTGGAAGCGGTAAGACTTCAGCATTACTTCAACGTATCGCATTCATCCTTTATCACAATCGGAAATGGCTGGATGCTGAGAACGTCTTATTGTTCTCACCAAACCATCTGTTTTCTGATTACATCTCCACTGTTTTACCATCTCTTGGTGAAAGTGGTGTTCCGACACAAACCTTCAAAAATTATTTACAGCAATTGGTTCCTGAATTTGAGTTGACTGAAGAAGAACAACAAGAAGTCGGTTTCCTTTCTGGTGCTGATGACCCGATAAAAACGTTGAAATCCGGATTGACTTTCGTGGATCATCTTGAGACTTACATCCAGACGATCACTGATTTTGGTCCATTGTTCCGTGAGATGAAAATCAATGGTCGAACGATCCTATCCAAAGAAGCGATCCGAAGATGGTACCAAGAAACCAATGAACTACTTCCATTGCATCAACGTCTATCTTTATTACAGACAAAGTTATTGAAAAAATTGGGCGGCCTGCAAAAGGATGAAACCCGTCAGAAATGGGTCAAAGAACTTGCAGAAGAACAACTTCAAGAACTATATGCAACCGATCCAAATTTAGAATACACCGAACAAAAAGAAAAATCATTGCGTAAAAAACTCACGAATCAAATCGTGAAAAAAAGATTCCGTAAAGTTCACCGAGGAATTTTACATTATCAATTCGTCAACTTACCGAAACAGTTTCTTCACTTTTTACAAACGATTCCTAAAACGATGTTAACCGCACATGGAATCAGCGAAACTTCTTGGAACGAACATCTTCAAGAAGTCAAAATGAACTTACGGAAAAGAGAATTGCCGCAGGAAGACGCCGTCTTGTACTTCCTATTGATGCGTCGAATCCATCCTGTATCAGTCACACAAAAGGCAAGGTATATTTTCATTGATGAAATGCAAGATTTTGCTCCTTCGCAGGTCGCATTGCTGCAATCAATCTATCCAACTGCCAATCTAACATTTTGTGGGGATCTGAACCAAAATGTTTTTGGGAACGAGACGATCACTGGTTCGCTAGAGTCGCTTTTCCCAGAGAAAGAAGTGACCCAATTCCAATTGACGACGAGCTATCGCTCCACGAAGCAAATCACTGATTTTGCCAATCATTTCTTAGCTCACGACAATCTTGTAGAAACAACGGCTCGTGAAGGTCGCCTACCGTTGATCGTCCAAAGTGATTCATCTGTAAGTAAAATCAATTGGTTGGAACAAACGATCATTGACACGAAAGAGCAAGCAAAATATTGGCGTACTGCGATCATTGGTAAAACGATCGCTGAATGTGAAGCACTCTATGAACAATTGCCTAGTTCGCTAAAAGATCAAGTCCAATTGATTGCGGACGAGTCTGATTTTATGAAACGTTCAATTATTCTTCTTCCTGCTTATCTAGCAAAAGGATTAGAATTTGACCGAGTCTTTTTATGGAATGTCGATGATGCACATTTTAATTCAGGTCATGACAAACAAATCTTATATACGATGTGTACGCGTGCTATGCATGAATTGATCCTCTTCACATCAGCGAAAGACGCTTCTTTTCTACAAACAATGGCTACTGAAAATCATGAGTCTCTCGCTTTAGATTGATTCGTTATTAAAAATAAAAAGCATCAGGGGAATCAGTCCTCTCCCACCACTTTAAACTGAATATAAGGCGAGAACAGAAGTAACCTCTTCAAAAAATAAGGCGCCAGCCACAAAAATTGAAAAAACAATTTTCGTGGCTGGCGCCTTATTTCTCGAGGCTAAACACTTCTGTCTCTGCCTCTTTTTATTCATCTATCGGTCACAACATCAAATCTGTGTTTGGGTATTTCAAACGAACAAGTGAGACGATCATTCGCAATTCTTCGATATTTTCGGGATATTCTGGGTCAAATACTTTACTATGGCGACCAATCCCTCCATTATCGATCAGACGATAAATACGATTCCAATCCATAAATTGTTCGACTGTTTGGAAATTACTGATCGGGTAACCCCCACTATCCAATATTTCTGATACACGAAAAGCCAAATAAGCTGTATCAATGACTTTTTCTTTTTTCGTATCTACTTTTTGACTTGTCTCAATCAATATCTTTTCTGGTTGATGCTTCAGACTCCAGTCCAATAATAAAAAGAAAGCTTCCATCCGATAATCTTCTTCAAACAACTGAAATGCTGAGTCAGAACGTCGAAAAAGCAATGGAATCAAATATTTTTTTTTATAGATCAGCATGGGCGCGCGATCAACCATACATTCTAGGTAACGATTCAAATAGCCTGTGCCTATATAGTTTCCTAAACGATAGCCTTCTACCCCATAAGGTGCATATTTTTGTGCAAGCTTTGAGCAATCGGTGATATTGACTGCCAACTCTTCTACTTTTTGGTAACCGCTTAGAATACGTTCGAAAGGCTCTAGATTAATTTTTGCTTCCATTATTCTTTCCCCGCCTACATCAAATTACTATTCGTTTACTCACGATACTTTAATAATAACACAGGTTGAAATAGAAATGATAATAAATCACAAAAAAACTGTAACAAATAACACAGGATTTTTAATTTAGCTACTCTGTACTTGTTCTCTTTCTTTCACATCGTATGACTATACTTCATTTTTAGAATCGACAAAAAATCCCTTTACGAGAAAAAGTTGGATAAATAAAAGATCAAAAGCAAAACATGACAATGGCTTTTCAAACAGAATAACGGCTGTTTGTTTTTTAGGAAAATAAAAAAGTGTCTGGACATTCATCCTCTTACAACACTTAAAACTGAACAAACGGCGGGAACAGAAGTATATCTTCAGAAATAAGGCGTCAGCCACAAAAATTTGAAAAACAATTTTCGTGGCTGGCGCCTTATTTCTCGAGGCTAAACACTTCTGCCATGGCCTCTTCTATCCGCTTTATTCAATTAATCTTCTAAGGCAACATTATGGAAGACATGTTGGACATCTTCTAGATCTTCTAATACATCGATCATTTTTTCGAATTGTTCCAAGTCTTCGCCAGTCAACGTCACTTCATTTTGAGGGATCATTTGGATCTCCGCAATTGAAAAGTCAGTGATGCCTTTTTCTTTTAGTGCTTCTTGGATACTGTGGAAATCTGGCACTTCTCCGTAAACGATGATTTGGCCATCTTCTTCCATGACATCACGCACATCAATGTCCTTTTCCATCAAGTATTCTAAGATCTCATCTGCATCTTCACCGGCAAAACCAAAAATCGCGGTATTGTCGAACATATAAGATACTGCCCCAGAGACGCCCATATTTCCGCCGTTTTTACCGAATGCTGCACGCACATCAGCGGCTGTTCGGTTGACGTTGTTGGTCAATGTGTCTACGATCACCATTGAGCCATTTGGTCCAAATCCTTCATAGCGCAATTCAGAGTATGTTTCATCCCCTGAACCTTTTGCTTTTTCGATTGCTCGGTCGATGATATGTTTTGGTACATTGTAAGTTTTAGCGCGTTCAATGACGAAACGTAGTTTTTGGTTAGCGTGTGGGTCAGGGTCACCTGATTTTGCTGCTGCATAGATTTCAATTCCGAACTTCGCATAAACTCGGCTGTTATTTGCATCTTTAGCTGTTTTTTTAGCTACGATATTGGCCCATTTACGTCCCATAGTTTCACTTCGCTTTCTGATTTGATATAAGATAGATTCTTTTTGATTCGTGCGGGAACACACAAAACGTCCTGTTTCATTATACTTGTGAATCAGGTTTATGTGAAGCTTTTTTTCTCTTCGATCGTTTCGATAAAGACTGGTTTTCGCCCAAATACTTGTTCCGCTACCTCGCCACCTAAGCGATAGATTTGATCACTGCGAACGAGTAGTTTTGCCACTTGCGCTTCTTTTTTGCCGATTTTCGCAAAAAGGGCTAAGGTTTTTTTATTTTTGAGACATGCTCTACCTGCTGTTGTAAAGCCCAACACATGGATGTATTCTTGCATCTGTTGCTCTCTCATCTCTTCTTTTTGGATATTTAATAACACGTAGCATGACAAGCGCTGGATCCTCGTCCACGTATAGCGTTTTGTTTTGACTTGTTCGACAAACTCGTAAAATGTATTAGCTGTCTTTGCCGCTTCTAACATCCTGATCTCTAAACCTTCCGTCATCTGGTAGATTTTTTGCAACGAGTCAACGGTGGAAGAAAGAAGACGGTATTTTAGCAAGGGCCAATAGGATGTCCAAGTTTGCAAACTTGCTATTTTTAAAAACGTCTCTGTCTCTGATGGAACTGTTGCAGAAATCGATCGACTTTCAGTTAGTGCTTTACGAATCGCTGTGGCACTGGCTATTGTTTCTTCTGATAAGTCTTCATCATGATAGCCAGCCCCTTTACGGTTGATCGGAACTAATTCCATTGGATGTTCATACGTAGCATTTTCTTTTGCATAGCTCAACCCTAGAATATGATTGGGTGAAGAAAAGTCAAGTGAGATTTCTGGGTAGACATGTTTGAATACCTGTGTCATCTTTTGCGGATAACTCATTGTCTGATCAGGTAATTCTTGAAAAGCTTTGGTGATTTGATCCTGATGGTGCAAAACAAATTGACCGAATGCTTGATAATCGAAGGTCGCTTCATCTTCTGTTCCAAAACATAAATAGTCACAGTTTAATTTTTGCAACAGTTGAACTGCTCCTTTGGCAAAATAATCAGCAGATTGTACTGCCCACTCGATTGGTAATTCAACTACGAGATCCACTCCGTTTTGCAAGGCTACTTCTGCACGTTGCCACTTATCTAAAATCGCCGGTTCACCTCGCTGCAAAAAATTGCCACTCATCACCGCAATCACTACATCGGCACCGGTTCGTTCCCGTGCTTGTTGGACATGGTAAAGATGACCATTGTGAAAGGGATTATATTCAACAATGATGCCACATACTTTCATTCGCTTTTCTCCTTTCGCCTAGTAAAAAAGAAGAGACTAAGCTTTTTGATCCAGCCGTCTCTCCTTTTTATTGTTTGCTACAGTTCGTCAATTTCGCCTTCTTCTTTCTGGGCGACAAAAAACCAACGTCTGGATTCTTCGTTAGGTGTTTCGTCTGTAAAATCAGCGAATACTTCTACTTTAGCAAATCCGCTATTCTCTAACATCCGCAAGTAGTTTTCTAGTGGATACGTACGTTCTTGATGTAATTCATCCTCACGTGTGAACGTACCGTCTTTTTCTTGTGATTCGACAAAGAATGTCAAATAATGTTCAATGCTATGTTTTTCTTTCCCCGTATAACTGTCCCAAAGAAAGGCAAAATCGTCTCCTTGGTAATGATAACTATACTCCGGAAATACTTGATCGATTTGATAAACGGAATGGACATCAAACAAGAAACGGCCGTTTTCTTCCAATGCCTGATAGACTTCATCGAATACTTGTTGTACTTCTTGATCGTTTTGCATATAGCACAAAGAATCTGAGAAACAAGTGATGGCTTGGTATTGCCCACTCTCTGATAGATCTAACATATTCCCTTCAACAAATTGTACCGTTGCTTCTTCTTCATAGGCACGTTGACTGGCGATCATCAGCATTTCTTCTGATAGATCCAAACCAGTTACATTGTAGCCGTCTTTGGCAAAAGCCACAGCTAATGCTCCTGTACCACAAGCTAGTTCAAGGATGTTTTTAGTTGTTTCAGGCAAATGGCGTTTAGAAAATGCGAGCCATTGTTCATAAAGCCCGTCATCCATGACTTCATCGTAAATAAAGGCAAATGTTTCGTAGGCCATGCTAATCCAACCATTCAGTCAAATCGACAAGTGGCGCATCCGACCATAACTTCTCTAAATTATAAAAACCACGTTCTGGGGCATGGAATACATGGATGATCAAATCACCTAGATCGATCAGAATCCATTTGCCGCCTTCTTTTCCTTCTACGCGTTTTACTTCGTATTTGCTTTCTTCTTCTTTTTCAATGATTTCTTCCACGATGGCATTGATCTGACGTTCACTGTTTGCTGAACAGATCATAAAGTAGTCAGCTAATAGCGACACTTTACGGACGTCTAAAGCTAAAATATCTTCTGCACGTTTTGAATCTGCTGCTTGGACAGCGATTTTTAATTGTTCTTTACTATCGATGATGATTTCCTCCTAATGGGTCAGCTATTTTGCCACCCAATGATTATATGTTTCAATTGTTTTTGGATAAATTTTGCTTTCTTGCGCAATCAAATGTGCTAATGTATGTTTGGTTTCGAATGCAACTGCTTCATCTAAATCGATCATGGCAATCTCACGGGCTTCTTTGACACCTGGAAAAGAACGTCCTGGTTCGATATAGTCAGCCACATAGATGACTTTATCGAGTAAGGACATCTCAGCAGCTCCTGTCGTATGGAGACGGATTGCTTGTAAGATCTCCTCATCAGTGATGCCTAATTCTCGTTCAACAAATGATGCACCGACTAATCCGTGCCAAATTGCATTTCCATAAGCTAATAACTCTGGGTCAAGTTGCTCACGTTCGATGAATAAGATAAACTCATCGTCTGGTCGTTCTTTCGCATAATCATGTGTCAATGCGGCGATACTCGCTTTTTCTGGCGAGCAACCATACCTTTCAGCAAGTGCAACAGCTGTTTGTTCTACACCCAAGACATGTTTGAAGCGCTGTTCACTCATTCTCATTTGGACTTTTTGCATCAAAATTTCTCGAGTATAGGCCGTATAATCTGTACTATAATTCATGTTGATACAATCCTTCTTTCTGAATATAATCCAAGACTTTATCTGGGATCAAATAACGGACGGAACAACCTTGTTGAATTTTTTGACGAATCTTTGTCGAACTTAGATCAATCTCAGGGACATCGACCCAGATCACAGGATACGGGGTTTCCACTTGATACCCACGTCGATGGATACCGACAAAGTGGACCATTGTCAATAACTCGTCGATTTTGTACCACTTTGGTAAATATTCGACCATATCACCGCCGATGATAAAATAGTAGTCCGTATCAGGATTATTTTGAGTCAAAGCCTTCATCGTGTCATACGTATAGCTTTTGCCGCCTCGTTCGATTTCAATCGTTTCAATCGTTAGAAAAGGATTGTCTTCGATCGCAAGTTCCAGCATGTTTAAGCGATGTTCTGCCGGTATAGTTGGCTTTTCATCCACATGAGGTGGTTGATAGGAAGGCATTAAACAGACATGGTCTAGTCCTAAATTCTGTCCTGCTTGTTCTGCCATCACTAGATGGGCTAGATGCACAGGATTGAAAGTTCCGCCCAAGATCCCCACCTGTTTTCTTTTCTCATAAAGATGGGGCATTTCTTTTGGAAATACTTGAGGTCGAACAAAGGATTTCGCTTGCGATTTCATCTTCGTCACTCCTTAGATTGCATGTACTTCTTTAGATATCCGTTGGTATTTCTCTTTAGATGATGCTTTGTATAAAACAAGCACGCGTCCGATGATCTGAACCACTTCACATGCGATGGCTTGTTCTAATACTTGTGCCACATCTTCCGCGATTTCATCTGTATTTTGCAACAATGATACTTTGATCAATTCTCTTTTTTCAAGTGCTTCTTCGATTTGGACGATCATCGCTTCATTGATCCCACCTTTACCGATTTGGAAAATCGGTTGTAGATGGTGTGCCTGACTACGTAAAAATCGTTTTTGCTTTCCTCTTAAACTCATGTTTTTCCTTCTTTCTTAAATCAGTGCTTTTCTTCTTAACACATGTACCCCTTTTGGCGCCCAGCCTGCGATGACTGCTGGTTCCGTTACCGTGATCCAGCCTAGTCCTGCAAAGACGATATCTGTCTTTTCTTTTACAGAAAACTCAAAGCGAACAAGTTCAGGGAATTCACTGACTTCATTCGGACGTGGTGGTTGCAATAAGCCGCCTACATGTTTTTCATAAAAAGCATCGGCTTTTTCTAATTTTGTCCGATGTAAATTGACATCATTTGATACATAAGCAATAAATGAACCTCGTTTGCCACTGATAAAGTCGAATCGAGCTAATCCTCCAAGGAAAAGCGTTTGACCTTCATTCAGCTGATACACCTTAGGCTTGATTTCCTTTGTCGGTGCGATGATACGTAAGTCTTTTTTGCCTAAATAGTGGGCCATTTGATGACGATGGATAATTCCTGGTGTATCGATCAAAAATTGGCCATCATCCAATGGGATCTCGATTTTGTCTAACGTTGTTCCTGGGAACTGCGAAGTCGTGATCACTTCTTGGACACCTGCCGTATTTTTGATGATCTGATTGATCAATGTCGATTTTCCGACATTCGTCACACCAACGATATATACATCTCGACCCTCACGATATTTTTCGATTTTCTCTAGAAGTGTTGTCATTTCAGGTGCTTTTTTTGCGCTTGTCAACAACACCTCAACAGGTCTTAGCCCTGCTTCATGGGCACGCTCATTCATCCATTGGATCATTTTTGATTTTTTCAATGATTTAGGTAAAATATCGACTTTATTTCCTACCAAAAGAACAGGATTATTGCCGACAAAACGATGTAAACCAGGAATCAGTGAGCCGTTGAAATCAAAGATATCAACCACATTGACGATCAATGCGTCTTTTTGTCCTAATTCATTTAGTAATCGCAAGAAATCATCATCTGTCAATGATACATCTTGGATCTCATTATAATGTCTCAAACGGAAACAACGTTGACAATAAACATCCCCTGTTGCTAACCCTTTTTCGAGTGCTGCTTTTGGTGTATAGCCTAATTCATCAGGATATTCTGTTTGGATCATCACGCCACAACCGATACATTGCAATTCTTCGTTCATTCAATGCCACCTCGCCAATCCATATCTGGATGTTTCTTTACTAAATAACTCATGATCTTACGTTCCCAGAACCGATTGAATTTCGTCTTCCAACTATCAGTTTCAATGATTGGTTTAACTAAGACACTACGGATACCGGCACTATTCGCGCCACGAATATCGGTCATGATCTGATCACCGATCATGATGATCTCTTCATCTGCCAGATCCAACATTTTTTTTGCTTTATTGATTCCCACTGGCAAAGGCTTCAACGCTCTTGCAACATAAAGTAGCTCAAATTTTTTAACTGCACGAGCTACGCGTTCTGAGTTGTTGTTAGAAACAACGACTACTGGTATGCCCGCATTTCTCATTTCTAAAATCCAAGTGAACAATTCTTCCGTTCCATCTGGATTATTCCAAGCAATCAGTGTATTATCAAGGTCCGTCAAGACGGCTTTGATCCCTAGTTTTTTCAGTTGTGCAGGGGTAATTTTATAGACGGCTTCTACCATCCATGTAGGTTTATAATTTGAAAACATGTTGTCTCCTCATCTGCAAAAAATGAAGGAGCACGATATGTACTCCTCAACCCCATATTATACTGTAAAATCTAAAAAAAAACTACCTCTATACATTAAACCTTTTAATGGAGGGAATAACAGAAGAAACCAACTCCAAAAAATAAGCAACCAGCTCATAAAATAGATTCTTCTATTTCTGGAGTTGGTTGCTTATTACTGAAAGAGTTACTTTTGGAACATCATTCATACAATTTTAGAAAAACCTAAAGAACTGAAATCACTATCCATAGGTAATGTTGGAAAAAGAGCGCCATTCCTTATATCTTAATTTTTACTACAGTACTTTGGCCAAAAAATCGATGGTCCGAGGCTGGCTCGTCCGCTCCAGCACTTCACTAGGTGTCCCCTCTTCCACGATCTGTCCTTGATCCATAAAGATGATTCGATCACCCACTTCTTTCGCAAAGCCGATTTCATGAGTGACAATGACCATCGTCATCCCTTCTTGTGCCAATTGCAACATAACCGAGAGTACTTCACCCACCATTTCTGGATCAAGTGCCGAAGTGGGCTCATCGAACAACATGACGTCTGGTTGCATTGCCAACGCTCGGGCAATCGCTATCCGTTGCTGCTGTCCACCTGATAAAGAGTAAGGATAGGCGGTGGCTTTATCTGACAAGCCAACTTTTGCCAATAATTCCAAAGCGATCGCCTCGGCTTCTTTCTTAGGCATTTTTTTCACTTTGATTGGTGATAAGGTGATATTTTCTAATACTGTCATATTGGGAAATAGATTGAACTGTTGAAAAACCATGCCCATTTTTTCTCTTGTTTTAAAAATATCGTGTTGCTTGTGTGTGATATCCGTTCCCTCAAACTCCACCGTACCAGCTGTAGGGGATTCGAGTAGATTCAAACAACGGAGAAACGTACTTTTTCCTGAACCTGAAGGACCGATGATCACCACGACCTCCCCGGCGGAAATGGTCGTAGTAATTCCTTTCAATACTTCTGTTTCTGCAAATGATTTACTTAGCTGTTTGATCGATACTATTGATTTTTCCATACGACATTCTCTCCTAACGTTGATACCCTTTTCCGAGTTTTTTCTCCCAACTACTCAACAACCGCGATGTTACAAAGGTCATAACGAAGTATAACCCTGCGGCAATAAAATAAGGTTCCAATGGGATATAGGAGTTTGAGATAACGATTTGAGCAGATCCCATCAATTCATTGATACCGATCACTGTCAGTAAAGAAGAATCTTTGATCAACGTGACAAACTCATTTCCTAATGGTGGCAAAATATTTCTCAACGCTTGTGGGAAAATGACATAACGCATCGCCTGTACAGGACGTAAGCCTAGTGAATACGAAGCTTCTGTTTGTCCCATATCAACAGCCGCAATTCCTCCACGGATGATTTCAGCAACATACGCCCCAGAGTTCAGTGATAATACGATGATTCCTGGTATCAAACGCCCTAAGTCGATCGTTAAAATCCCCACGGACCAATCCACCGCTGGAAAGAAACGTTGCAATAAGATGAATCCGATCATGATCTGCAATAACATCGGTGTGCCTCTTAATAATTCGATATAACTATTAGCTAACCAATTCAAAGGCTTGATCTTTGAGCGCTTCAATAATGCCATGGCTAAGCCGATCATTGTACCAAAGATGACAGTCAAGATCGAAATGACGATCGTAACGACCGCGCCGGATAAAAAATAAGGTAAGTACTTATCTAAAAACGAAAAATTCACACTGCGTCCCTCTATTCTGTCGCTGTTTGTTCAGCTAGTTCATGATTTTTTTTGATGAATTCATCGATTTTTTCCTCATCACTTAGTTTTTTGATAATTTTATTCAACTCTTCTTGTAATTCTGTACTCCCTTTTGGTAAGGCAATAGCAAAAGCTTCATCGTCTGATTGTTCTAAAGGAATATCTGCAATCATCAAGTTGGGATTTTGAGCGATATATGCTTCGGCAATCGTTTGTTCAACGACCATGCCATCCAGCGAACCTTGATTGATCTCGATCACCATATTTGGTACTTTATCGATCGTGACTACTTTAGCTTCTTTGATTTGTTCGTTGATCACTGCTTCTTGGATCGAGCCTTTTTGCGCCCCTAAGCTTTTACCTGCCAAGCGATCAATGCTTGTTAACGTGTCTTCATCTTTTTTATTGATCACGAGAACTTGTGGCGGATTGTAGTAATTATCGGTGAAATCAAATTGTTCTTTCCGTTCTGCGGTCGCTGAAATTGCTGAAATCGCTACATCGACTTTTCCTTCTTTTAAAGAGGCTAACACTGTATTGAAACTCATATCTGAAAGCTCCAGTTTCACACCAAGTTCATCTGCAATGGCATTTGCTAAATCAATGTCTGATCCGACGATTTGATCTTTCCCATCGACGATCGTATGAAATTCAAACGGCGCATAATCAGCAGATGTTGCTACTTTCAATACACCACTTTCCTTGATTTCTGCCAATTGATCGTTTGATTCTGCTGCATCCCCATTACCACACGCTCCTAATGCAAATGTTGTAACTAAAAATAAAATAATTCCTGAAATCTTTTTCATTATCTCGCCCCTTATTCATTTTGTTCTGTCATTATAGCATGAAAATTTCAAAAATAAATCATTTTTTGTATATTTATTTATTTTATTTCACTTTTATGCTTTAATGATGAATAATAATCACGAATTAAGAATATTTATTTTAATATTTCAAGGGAAGAAATGAAAAAAAGCTGAAAACCAAGTCTCAGCTTTTTTTATTTGATTTTCAGTCTATTTTACTTTGTTTTTCAAGGCCAAACACCTCTGTACCAAGCTCATTAGTTCCGCTGATTTACGCTAAATCACACAATTAATATCGTATGTCATCTTGATTTGTTCAATTCTTGTAAACTATTGTTTTCTTTCTTGATTTTCAATTTTGATTACATTTTGCATTAGATAAGCAACTCCGTTAACTGTATCTGCAAATGAAATAGAATTCGCAAAAGAATTAACTGAGCGATATTTGTCCCATAGTTTTTCCAAATAATCGCTCCCTTTTATTTTTTCGATTTCCCTTTCATAATAAAAAGATAACGGTTTGTTGTCTCCACGTTTTGTAAATGTATTTCGGACACTTTTATATAGCTCTTTCATATCAATATTTTCTAGTTTTGGGATGGCAAATAGGTCGTAGTAATCTTTCAATCTCGAATTGTCTGTCCCAAAGCTAAATGTAGCACTCAGCTTTTCTGCAATAATCTGTTCTGTTGGATAAGCTGGAATCTCTACTTTTTTATCTTCAAACATCAATTGATGATGATGTATATCTACTTCAGGATAAATAGAATCTCCTGTTGTTACATCCAATTTAAATGGGACACGTATTTTTTCTAAATGAGCAATCACTTTAATTTGAAACCCAGGATAAAAATCAATTTCCCTTGTCTCTTTAATCTCTTGAACAGAGAAAACAATTCCCTCTTTCGTAGGTTTACTAGTTAATTCATTAAAGATGTTCTTCAATTTTTCTTTAGTTAATTTACTATTTCTAAATGTCGTATCAATATCAATTGTTGTTCTTCTATCAATTCCATATTTTGAACCTAATAGAAAACCACCTTTCAAAATAAAGTCATTTTTATACTTCGATTCAGAGATTTGTTCAACTAAGCGATCCATCATAAAATGCCTTTGAACTAACTGTGCATTTAATCCTATACTTTTTGCAAGATTTCTTGTTTTTGCTGTAAATTGTGTAGGGGTCATATTTTCTCTCCATCAATACAAACTCTGCATATGATATTTCATTTCTTTTTCTACATGTAGTTTTGTCATATAATCTCTTAATTTACTTGGGTCTCTCATAGGATCTCTCATGTACTCTTTTAAAGCTTCTAATTTCATTTCGTATTCAATTTCATATCTCGGATTCCAAATATCACAAAGAGTTCGTTCCTTATCGTATATAATAATAGGATTTCCTTGAAAGGAAGTGCCCTCCACTTTCCCTAACTCGTATACTTCCTTCTTCACAAAATGAAATTGTAACTGTTGCTCTTTCGTAATTGAACGATTCACATTATAACCATGTGGAAAAGTCAAATGAATGAAGTTCGGCATGTTTGTAGAAAGTTGATATATATCTAATGTCGTTTCATGAGAAAATATTCCTCTGGAAAATCGTTGCTGAAGACAAAATAAATCATCGATTCCATGACCAGTCTCTACATAATAACCACGATCAACTTTCATCAAAATTCCTTGATTCACCAATCTTTGTACAGTAGTTGCTGAAATTCCTAATTTTCTAGCTTCCTTCATAGATAAATTTCCATCGCGAATACGCAACAACTCTTTCAGCTTATCTTTCATTTAATCCCCTCACTTACGTTACAAATACACTACATTAAACTTATCATAATAGTGTAATTGTAACAAGGCATTCTTTATGTGGGAAACAAATGGTCGATTACTGTGTAATGGATGTTTCGCGAATATCTGGATAATATAACTTCCTGAAAGCTATACCAAGACGATAAGATACGTTAGCAAGTTTATGCACACACCAAGAACGCCTTACACTATAACTATTCAGATGGCCTACTTAAATAGTTAAGTATCAATATCCAGCACTAAAAAGAAATACCTATGGTTTCAACAACTTTTAAAATTTCAAATCAAAAATCCTGATTCGGTACAGAAAAATATTTTTAATCAATTAAAAGAACAGGGAAAAGATGGTGCCCCCCTTCTTTCTGTTCAAATTATTCTGAAATTCCTCTACTTCAATAATCATTATGCAAGAAGCATCGTTTTTTAAGGCTATTCCTTTACTCAACTATTCCTCATTCCCTGACACAAAACTATATTCAATCTTATGTATGTCAGCTAAGCGATTCCCCGTTTCATCTATCCAAGATAATTCTTTTCGATAATCCTTTCCGACTAATGTTGTCGTTTTCTTCTCCTGATTGACTTCGACTGTTACATATTTGATTTCTTTAACAAACATTTGAAAAAGTTCAGTCGTTTTTAAGTCTTGTTCTGCGGTTGTAAAATCAGATGTTAAAAATCATTCATTTTTTTATTTGCAATTATTTCATCAACAATAAAAAGTCCATCTAAATTAGAACACATTATCTAACCACCCATACAACTACTTGTTTTATCATTTAACTCGTAAAATAAGTATAAAAACAAGTTATTATCAAAAAAATATATGTTTTTCCTAATTTATTTCTTTTTTTAACTAGTAAATCATGCATATAATCACGTTAAATATACAAATCATAAACCAATTACTATACCTTCATATGATAAATCAGAAAAAACTGTAGAGTAAACTCTCTACAGTTAAATCAAAAAATCTTCTTAATATTTACGAAAACGTTGGTAGCGTTGTTCGATCAATTCTTCGGTTGGTTTCTGACAGAGTTCGGTCAGTTTTTCGATCAATGCTTTTTGCATCATACGCGCAACTTTTTCTTTGCCTAAAGGTTCTCCATTGAATGTTTCGGGGATCACTCGATCAATGACGTCTAACTCTAATAATTCACCAGCAGCGACTTTCATCAATTCAGCGGCTTCGGCTGCTCGGCTGCCGTCTTTCCAAAGAATCGAAGCAAAGCCTTCTGGTGATAAAACAGCATAGATCGTTTGTTCCAACATCCAGACTTCATCGGCTAATGCCAAGGCTAATGCCCCGCCACTACCGCCTTCACCAATAATGATACTGATGATCGGTACCTTCAAATCAGACATTTCCAATAGATTACGGGCAATCGCTTCCCCTTCGCCACGTTCTTCTGCACCGATCCCACAATAGGCACCTGCAGTGTTGATCAACGTGATGACCGGACGATTGAATTTTTCTGCTTGTTTCATTAAACGCAGTGCTTTACGGTAACCTTCTGGATGAGGTGAACCAAAATTCCGGCGAATATTTTCTTGCAAGTCGCGGCCTTTTTGGATGCCAATGACGGTCACAGGTTTTCCGGCTAGTTTTGCCACACCTCCGACAATCGCTTCATCATCACCAAATAAGCGATCACCATGAAACTCTTGGAAGCCTTCAAAAATCATTTCAAAAAAATCAAGACTTGTCCAACGATCTTTTGCCCGTGCCAGTTGGACGATATCATGAGCAGTTTTATTCATGGTTGATCCATCCTTTCTGCGTATGCAATTCTAATAATTGATGGATCGTGTCCTTGAGTTCTTTTCTTGGAACGATTTGATCCACAAAGCCATGTTCCAGTAAAAATTCTGCTTTTTGGAAATCTTCTGGTAGTTCTTGTTTGATCGTTTGTTCAATCACTCGGCGGCCAGCAAAGCCGATCAAACTTTGCGGTTCAGCTAAGATGATATCCCCTTCCATCGCAAAGCTGGCGGTAACACCACCTGTCGTCGGATCTGTTAAGACAGTCAAATAAAATAGCTGTTTATTGCTATGACGTTTGACCGCTGCGGAGATTTTGGCCATTTGCATGAGAGAGAAAATCCCTTCTTGCATCCGAGCTCCTCCTGAAGCAGTGAACAATACGACGGGTAATTTTTTACTCGCCGCACGTTCAAACAAGCGTGTGATCTTTTCCCCTACGATCGTGCCCATACTTCCCATGATAAAATTAGGGTCCATGACACCAATAGCAAAAGGAATACCTTTAATAGTCGCTTGACCAGTTAGAACTGCTTCATGTAAGCCAGTCTTTTCTTGCATCTTGCCGATCTTTTCTTGATAATCAGGAAAATCAAGGGGATCTTTTGTAACTAGATCCGTATCCCATTCCTCTAAACTTTTCTCATCAATGATCAACGCTAATCGCTGCCATGCGCCGATCCTAAAGTTATAACTACAGTGTGGACATACTTTTTCTTCCCCGATATCTTTTGTGTAGATGATATGTTTACAATTTGGGCATTTCGCCCACATATTGTCAGGGACCGATGGTGCATTCGTTGGCTTGATTTCTCGATTAGGATTGATTCGAATGTATTTTTTCTTTTTGAATAAAGCCATCTTATTCGTCTCCTATCTCCGTCTCGGGAATCCAATTTGGTAAAAACTCTTCTTGTAAGAATGCGGTACTGTAATCACCAGCAATCACTGCAGGGTGACTGATCAGATCCATTTGGAATTCAGCATTCGTGATCACGCCATCTGTCACGATCTCGCTCAATGCCCGTTGCATTTTCATCAACGCATCGAAACGTGTATCGCCATGTACGATGACCTTAGCAATCATTGAATCATAATAAGGCGGAATCGTGTAACCTGAATAAACCGCACTGTCGACCCTTAATCCCATACCACCAGCTGGCAGCAACAAATTATTGATTTTACCTGGTGAAGGCGCGAAATGAAATGCTGGATTTTCTGCATTGATCCGGCATTCGATCGCATGACCTTGGAAAATGATCTCTTCTTGTTGGATCTCTAATGGTCGTCCAGCCGCAACCTCGATTTGTTTTTTGACAAGATCGATATTTGTGACCATTTCAGTTACTGGATGCTCGACTTGGATGCGGGTGTTCATTTCCATAAAATAAAAATCACCGGATTCATCCATTAAGAATTCGATCGTTCCTGCATTTTCATAGTTCACTGCCTTTGCTGCTCTGACAGCTGCTGCACCTAAGTGATTTCGTTTTTCCTCAGAGATCACAACAGATGGTGACTCTTCTAAGACTTTTTGATTATTCCGTTGTAAGGAACAATCACGTTCACCTAGATGCAGAACATGACCAAATTGATCACCTAATATTTGCACTTCAATATGTCTTGCGGGATAAATGATTTTTTCCAAATACATATCATCGTTACCAAAAGCTGCTGCTGCCTCTTGTTGGGCGGATGAAAAATGTTGTGGTAATTCTTCTTTTGACAAAACTTTGCGGATTCCTTTACCGCCACCACCAGCAGCGGCTTTGAGCATCACTGGATAGCCGATTTTCTCTGCCACTTCCAGTGCTTCTTCAACAGTCGATAGCACACCATCACTACCTGGGATCACAGGAACATCTGCTTGTTGCATCAACTGACGTGCGTTGATTTTATTCCCCATATCATCGATCGTTTTGCTTTTAGGTCCAATAAAGACGATATTACATTCTTCACACATCGAAGCAAATCGACTGTTCTCAGATAAGAATCCAAATCCAGGATGGATTGCTTCTGCTTTTGTAACGATGGCTGCACTTAGAACTGCTTGTACATTCAAATAGGAATCTGTTGCTCTTGCAGGACCGATGCAGACGGCTTCGTCTGCTAATTGTGTGTGTAATGCCTCCGCATCCGCTTCAGAATAGACCGCAACGGTTTGGATTCCAAGCTCACGGCAGGCACGAATGATCCGTACGGCTATTTCGCCGCGATTTGCTATCAAGACTTTTGAAAACATAACTCACCTATCCAATCATAAAGGTTAATTCAGCTTCAGCAACTTTTTTGCCGTCCACTTTTGCAATTCCTTTGCCTATTCCTGCAGAAGACTTGATTTTAGTGATTTCCACTTCTAATATCAACGTATCTCCAGGAGTCACTTTTTTACGAAACTTCGCTTTATCTAATCCGCCAAAGTAAGCCGTTTTTCCTTTGAACTGTTCCAATGATAATAGGGCCACTGCTCCTGCTTGGGCCATCGCTTCTACGATCAATACCCCCGGCATCACAGGTTCTTCTGGAAAATGTCCTTGGAAAAAAGGTTCATTGATCGTCACATTTTTTTTAGCAACGATCCGTTCGCCTTCGACGATTTCTTCCACTCGATCAATCAGCAACAGCGGATAGCGATGAGGGATGATTTCTTTGATTTCTTGTATATTCATAGGTCTGGTTCTCCTTGGCTTAATTTGGTTGGATGATAAAGAGTGGTTGTCCGTATTCTACGACTTCTTCATTGTCGATCAAGATCGCAACGATCTCACCATCGACATCACTAGTTACTTCGTTCATCAATTTCATTGCTTCGATGATACAGATCACTTCGCCCTTAGCGACTTTGTCTCCTACTTTTTTGAATGCTGGCTTGTCAGGAGACGGTTGTAGATAAACGATTCCAACGATTGGTGATTTCACTTCAGTCCCATCAATTGTCGGCGCAACTGCTTCTGGTTGAACAGCATGGCTTTCTTCTTTTGGTAAAGCCGGTACAACTTGTTGAGGTTGTGGTTCAGAAGCACTCGTTGTTGGTACTGTTTGTCCCATTCCCCGACTCATTTCATTTTTATTCATATATAATTCAAATTGTCCGTCTTTCAAGTCAAATTCTGTTAAAGTTGACTGATCAAATTGACTGACTAATTCTTTGATTTCATTGATCTTCAACATTATTCCTCCCAGCGTTTCATACATAGTACAGCATTATGTCCACCAAATCCTAGTGAATTACTCATGGCATAAGACAGTTCAGCTGGTTTGCTTTCATTGATCACAACGTTCAGATCGATTTCAGGATCTTGTTTTTCAACATTGATGTTTGGTGGAATAAACTGATGCTCTAACGCCATCAAAGTGGCAAGCGCCTCAATCCCACCTGCAGCACCTAATAAGTGTCCAGTCATTGATTTCGTACTGCTGACATAGGTTTCTTTGAAAGAATCTCCTAAAGCAATTTGGATCGCTTTTGCTTCTGCTTGGTCGTTTGCTGGTGTACTTGTTCCGTGTGCGTTGATATAGCCCACTTCTTTTGCATCGATCCCGGCTTCTTCCATCGCCAATTTCATTGCTTTTGATGCACCAGAACCATCTGGTGTTGGAGCTGTCATATGGTAAGCATCACAATTTGAGCCGTAACCCACGACTTCACCATAAATTTTTGCGCCACGTGCTTGTGCATGTTCCAGTGATTCAAGGACTAATACTCCTGCCCCTTCTCCCATGACAAAACCATTACGGCCTTCATCAAATGGAATTGAACCACGTTCAGGGTCTGTTGATGTTGATAAAGCAGTCAGTGCCGCAAATCCGGCGATCCCCATTTCACAGATCGTTGCTTCTGTTCCACCTGCAAGGATGATATCGGAATAACCATGTTTGATGTTGCGGAATGCTTCACCAATGGCATTCGTTCCACTGGCACAAGCGGTCACGATCGACGTACAAATGCCTTTTGCACCTACACGCAACGCAATATTACCAGCTGCCATGTTAGCGATCGACATTGGAACGAACATTGGTGATACCCGATTTGCTCCTTTGTCGTGCATACGGATGACTTGACTTTCGATGGTTGGTAAACCACCGATCCCCGAGCCAACGATCACGCCAAAACGGTCTTGGTTGATCGCTTCTTTTTCGATCCCACTCATCGTCAATGCTTCCATTGCAGCATAAATGCCGTAGATTGAAAACATATCCATACGTTTGCTATCTTTTTTTACAAAGTATTTATCAAAAGGAAAGTCTTTTACTTCACCTGCTAAAGTGATCCCTGTATCTGTTGCATCAAATTTTGTGATCGGTGCAATGCCATTTGTCCCAGCTTTTAAACTAGCTAAAAAACTATCTGCATCGTTACCGATCGGTGAAGTGACTCCATAACCTGTAATTACTACTCGATTCATAAATTTTCCTCCCTATCCGTGCATGACCAATCCGCCGTCAACATTGATGACTTGACCTGTGATATACGAACTTTTCGCTAAGAACAATGCGGCTTCCGCAATATCTTCCACTTGGCCAAAACGTTGCATTGGAATTTGTTTTTCTGCTTGTTCTCTTACTTTTTCGGATAAAACATCTGTCATATCTGTAGTGACAAAACCTGGAGCAATCACATTACAGGTGATTCCTCGTGTGGCAACTTCTCTTGCCACAGATTTAGTAAAACCGACAACTCCTGCTTTACTTGCTGCATAATTGGCTTGACCCAAGTTACCGATCAATCCTGAAACACTTGAAAGATTGATGATCGCGCCTTCTCTTTTTTTCATCATTTTTTTCAACACATGCTGTGTCATGTTGAAAGTTCCTGTTAAATTGATATCCAAACATTTTTTGAAATCATCTGCATCCATGCGTAAGACAAGTTTATCATTCGTAACTCCTGCATTATTGACCAAGATATCGACAGAACCTAACTGCTGTTCTGCTTCTTTGATCATCTCTCCTGCTTTATCATAATCGGAGATATCACCTGAGATCCCTACGCATTCAACCCCATGCGCTTTGATCGCATTGATTTTTTCGGCTGGGATCTCTCCACGACCATTTAAGAAGATGTTTGCCCCTGCTTTGGCAAATGCTAAAGCGATTGCTTCACCAATTCCTCGTGTACTGCCTGTAATAAATACATTTTTTCCAGTTACGTCCATAACTTGCCTCCTATGACAATAGATTGATTGTTTCTTCAAATGTTTGTTGATTCTCAACGCGTACGACTGCTATCGATTTGTCGATTTTTTTCATAAAGCCGCTCAATACTTTACCAGGCCCGACTTCGACCACTTGGTCGATCCCTAAATCTTTAAGTTTTTCGATACTTTCGTAAAAACGAACGGGTTTCATCACTTGTTGTTCAAGTAAACTTGGGATTCTTTCTTTCATCATGATCTCTGTCGTGGTGTTGCTGATCACTGGTATCTCAGGTTCTGAAAAATCTATCTTGCTTAGTTCTTCTGCTAATTGTTTAGCAGCAGGTTCCAAGATTGCTGTGTGGAAAGGGCCGCTTACATTAAGGGGGATCATTCGTTTGATTCCTTGTTCTTGTAATAGTGCTACCGCTTGATCCACTGCTTTTTCTTCGCCTCCGATGACGATTTGCTGGGGTGTATTGTAATTTGCAGGGGAAACGATCCCCATTTCTTCCGCCTGCTTACAACAGCTCTCGATAACATCTACCGGTGCATTCATCACAGCTACCATTTTCCCACTACCGGTAGGTGCAGCGTCTGTCATAAACGTGCCTCTTTTTTCGACCAATGCGACTGCTTCACTAAAGGAGAGCGCACCACTGGCTACTAAAGCAGAATACTCACCTAAACTAAGCCCTAAAACGGCTTGAGGAGTGATCCCATGTTCTTTCAGCAAACGATAGAACGCAATGCTGACAGTCAAAATAGCCGGCTGCGTATAGATCGTTTGATCCAAACGTTCATTTGTTGAAAAACAAAGCTCCGCCATATCATAGCCCAAGATCTGACTAGCTTCATCAAAAGTCTGTTTCACGATGGGTTCATGGTAGAGGTCTTGACCCATTCCTTGGTATTGTGCACCTTGTCCGCTAAATAAAAATGCTGTTTTCATCATAGTCTCCAATTTATATTCAGGATAGATAGCTTTTTGTTTCATTTAAAAAAAGGCTAAGACATTCCTTTTTCGGAAAATGTCCCAGCCCCCAACCTAATCTTGATGATTATGCAGTTTGTTTTTCAACATAAGTGACTAAATCTTGAACTGTTTTGATGCCGTCTTCTGTTTCGATTTTCACATCAAATTCATCTTCGATTTCGTTGATGATTTGGAATAAATCCAAGCTATCTGCTTCAAGGTCTTCTTGGATGTTTGTCGTTAATTTGATTTCTTCTGCGTCTTTCCCTAATTCTTCCGCAATGATTTCTTGAATTTTTTCGAATACCATATGATAATTCCTCCGATATTGTTTCTTTATTTTATATTTTTTATTTTTATCAGTTTATAGTTCCATGAGGATACTTCCCCATGTCAATCCTCCACCATAACCTGTAAATACCACTTTTTGTTGTTGACCTAAGGTAATTTTTCCGCTTTCTATCGCTTCATCTAAAAGAATCGGGATGCTTGCTGCGGAAGTATTGCCATATTTATCCATGTTCGTTAGAAATTGCTCCTGGGGAATTTTTACTTTGCGAGCAATCTTTTCGATAATTCGTAAGTTTGCCTGATGCAAAAGCAGATAATCAACAGGTGTGTCTTGAATGAGTTCCTTGATGTTCATCGCAACGTCTCTTACAGCAAAGTCAAAAATATCCCGTCCAACCATTTTTAAATAGTAAGAACCTTCTGAATCTTTCGTGTATAAAGGCGATCGATTTGGTAGATAGCCAGAAGTAAGGGATTGCGCACGCGAACCATCTGCCGCTAGCGATTCTCTCACTAATTTTTGATTTGAGCCAGCTTCTAACAAAATCCCACCAGCACCATCACCAAACAAGACAGCGGTTGAACGATCCGTCCAATCGATCAGTTTAGATAATGTTTCGCCACCAATTACTAAACCTTTCATTGAGCCACAGCGAATCAGTTTCTCTGCAACACTCAAAGCATAAACAAACCCTGAACATGCGGCGCTGATATCAAATGCGATTGCTTTGGTTGCGCCGATCCTTCCTTGAACTAAAGTTGCTACAGAAGGCGATGTATAATCAGGCGACATCGTAGCAACGATAATAAAATCGAGTTCCTTTGGATCGAGTGTTTTTTTCTTTAGTAATTTTTCGGCAACGAGGTAACACAAATCGGAAGTCTCCTGCTCGGTCACACAATGTCTCTCTTTGATTCCTGTACGGGATGAAATCCATTCATCCGAAGTGTCCATCATTTTTGAGAGATCATCGTTTGTGATGATTTTTTCCGGTAAGAAACTTGCCGTTGCTGTGATCGTTCCAAATTGTTCCATTAAACTTCCTCACTTGTAATCTCGCAAGAAATCATGCAAGTTTTTCAATGCAGACAGCAAAGCTTGTTGTTCGTCGGTAGCCATACCATCCATAATGTTTTTGACCATTTCACGATGGAAATGCTGATGCACGCGGTAAAGTAACTTACCTTTTTTGGTCAACCCCAGCTTCACCACTCGTCGGTCGTCTTCACTACGGATACGCTCAACGTAGCCTTTCCTAACTAACTTGTTGATAGCAGTGGTCAAGGTCCCAACAGTAATCGACAGTTCTTTGGCTACTTCTGAAGTTGTCTTTTTCTTGTACATACCGATTGCCTCGATCGTATGCATCTCTGTAATCGACAGATCTTTGAATTGTGACTTTTTTAATTCGGATTCTTCGATCGTCAAAATATCATTGAAGACACTAACGAGATAATCATTTACTGTATTAAAATCAGGTTCCATGTTCCACCATCCACTAAAATTAGTTTGATTATCAAATCTTTTGATGTTCAAACTATATCTTAACTTTTTTCAAAATGCAACCTTTTAACTAGATTTTTTTGCATTATTAATTTTTTTTAATTTTAAACTTATGACAAAATGCTTTAATATCAACCTTTTAACCTCTAAAAATTAAAATAAAAGAACAAAAAAATATTTTGATTATCAAAGTATCTCTCTAATTTATTTATAAAATATAATCCCTTTTATTGTTCATTTTTTTAAATCTGTTATAATCTTTTTAGTTCAAATTCAATTAGGGGAGCGCTTATGCACTTAAAAGAGAAAGTAAAAAACCTACCTTTATTACCTGGTGTTTACTTGATGAAAAATAGCGATGGAAAAATCATTTATGTGGGTAAAGCTAAAAATTTAAAAAATCGCGTAAGTACGTACTTTCATCAAAATAAACAACACTCGAAAAAAGTCTTGCGCTTGGTTCGTTCGATTGCTGATTTTGAGATCGTTGTCGTTGATACTGAACTAGATGCCTTATTATTAGAGTGTCAATTGATCCAACACTATCGCCCTATCTACAATCGTCGGATGAATTATTTTGACAACTATAACTATTTACATATTCAATCCGATGGTCTTTTTCTCACGAATATTCCTACCGCAAGAACTTACGGACCTTTTCGCCTTTATAAAAAAATGCCTAGTATCCTTCGAATCATCGAAGAAAACTATCAAATGCCTTGGCTTTCTGAAATCAGTCATTTGGCGTTACAAGTCCAACTTCCTGAAATGAAGGCACTGAGCTTTGAACAAAAAAAGAAAGAGATCCAAGGTCTATTGCAAGGAAGAAACAAAAAATTGTTAGGCTATTTAAAAAAACGACAATTGCATTTTATTGAACAGCTTAATTTTGAGAAGGCAGCTATTCTACAACGGGATATCGAATTGATCACGTACTTTACTGGTCGGATACAAGAACAAAAAAAATTTTTACGAACACCGAGAATCACATTGAGCATGCCGTTAGCTAGCGATGAGACCAAGATCAAGCATTTCTTGGTTTCGTACGGTCAAGTGGCTGACACAACGATCACAGCCCCTGGACAAGCACCTCATTTCTATTATGAAAAAGACAATAGGTTGTCACTCAAGCGACAACTGTCTCAAGAAGAAATCGATCCTGTTCAAATCTTGATCAGCTACCAACGTAAACTAACAAAAGACGAACAGGAAACAAAAAAAGAGTCTGGAATCCAACCGATTGGTTGAATCCCAGGCTCTTTTAGCTAGCTCGAAATCTTATTGAATCAAATCATAGATCTCCATCGCAACGATATCGATATTGTCGAATTCGTATTGTTGATGTGTGTCTGTTTCAGTTAGTTCAAATGTTTCTGTCGCTTTATCATAAGTTACGGTGCATTTTTCTACGCCCTCTTTTTCAAAGCGACGAACTTGCAGCTCATTGTCTGCTGATTCGACCATAGCCTCCAGTCGTTTAATGATTGCGACTAATTGTGAATGTGCCATCGGAGGTCCTCCTTTTCTTAGTTCTGTTATATTGTATCAAAAGCATCGTCGACTTGCATTGATTTTCTCCAAAAAAACTAGTTTTTTAGGATTTTTTTTTCGGCTGTCTACCATCTTCCCACCAAAGCTTGATCAATGCTTGCGTTCCATCGTTCTCGAAACCCTTTTCTGCTAACTGTTCATATAGCTTTAGGGCTTCTTTGGTCGCTGGTAAGTCCAATCCTACTTTTTCTGCTTCGGCTAAAGCAATCTTCAAATCTTTGATAAAATGTTTGACAAAAAATCCTGGTGTATAATTCTCTTGTAAAATACGAGGTGCATAATTACTCAATGACCAATTTGCCGCACTACCGCCTGAAAGCGTCGCAATCACTTTTTCTAAGTCTAAGTCAGCTTTCTGTGCATAAACGAGCATCTCTGTCATGCCAGTCATTGTTCCGGCAATCATGATCTGGTTTGCCATTTTTGTGTGTTGTCCTTTTCCAGCTGAACCATGTAACGTAAATGTTGTTCCAAACTCACGAAATAGTGGTAATACTTGCTCGTAAACATTCTCTTTTCCACCCACCATGATCGTTAAGGTGCCATTTTTTGCACCTAGATCGCCTCCTGAGACAGGGGCATCCAAGGCTTCTGCTCCAAGCTCTTGTGCGCTTGTTGCAATTTTTTCAGCAAGTGTTGGCGTACTTGTCGTCAAATCTATGACTGTTTTCCCCTTTACGCCTGCTTGGAAAATGCCTTTCTCACCATAATAGATTTCTTCCACATCTTGAGGATAGCCAACCATTGTAAAGATGACTTGGCTCATCTCAGCTACTTCTTGTGGACTATCTGCCCATACTGCTCCTTCTTCCATAAGTGGCGCAGCTTTTGTTTTCGTACGATTATAAACAGTCAGTTCATGGCCAGCTTTTTGTAAATGACGAACAATCGCGCTTCCCATAACTCCTGTGCCGATAAAACCAATTTTCATCTTTTGCCCTCCTAAACGATAAAATCCTTGTTTCTATGCTAGTATACGCTAGAAACAAGGATTTTTTTAGGATTATTCACTGTTTTTTTATTTTTTGAAAGAATTTAATTTAATTTTAATCCGCTCAATGGATGCTTCTTCTTCTTTTTTACGCATCTCTTCTTTGTAATACACAAGCATATCTTCATAAAATTCGATCATTGATTGACCAAAATGAGTAGCAGAGATCTCGTAAAGTTTCTTTTCAAACACTTCTGGATTTTTTTCAACTTTGCTTTCAATATAATCAATAAGTGCAGGTGCAAAGTCTTCATCTCGTTCAAATGTTCGGCCAAGGGAAGCATGATCAAATAAACGATTCAAATAATCATTTCCTTCAACTACACATGGTGTACCAGCTGCCATTGCTTCTGTATACGTCAATCCTTGTGTTTCCGATGTCGAAGCACACACAAAATAATCAGCCGCCCGATAATAGAATGCGACGTCATTGTTATCGACTTCTCCAGTAAATTGAACCACATCAGCTAAATCCAGCGACGTGATCAGTTCTTTTAGTTGCTCAACATAAGGCCCATTTCCGACTATGATTAGTCGTGCATCTGGATAGTGTTTGATGACTTCTGGAAACCCTTGGATCAACGCTTGGATATTTTTTTCATAAGAGATTCGACTTAAAGATAAAATCATCAAGCCGTTTTCCTTTACTCCTAATGAGGTACGTAATTCATTGATTTGTTCTTGTGTGATTTCTGGACGTTTAAATTTTTCGATATCGATCCCTGTTGGTATCACTCGTAATGGGGCTGTCACCCCATAGCTTCGCAATGTCTCGATCACACGCTCACTTGGGCAAACCACACCTGTCGTATGGTTCACAAATAGACGAGATAAGTATTTGACATGGGATTGTCGAATCACTTTCCCTTTTGCAATATAATGCAGGTAATCTTCATACATCGTGTGATACGTATGAATCGATGGGATTTTTAATTTTTTTGCGACCATCTTGCCAAGAACCCCCGCTCCAAACTCAGTGTGAGTATGGATAAGATCTAACTCTAATTCTTTTGCCACTAAATAGGCGTACCACATTCCTCGTACCACTACTCGACGTTCTTTGAATGATACAAAAGGAACACTTGGCATACGAATCACATCTTTTTCTAACTTGTCTGCATTGGGATCTGTTGTCGTAAATATATATACGTCATGTCCCATTTTTTCGAGTTCTTCTTTTAATGTCTTGATCGATGTAGCTACACCACTTACCTGTGGAAAATAGGTATCGGTAAAAAAGCCGATTTTCATCTTTTTTCGCCTCCAAACTACCTTTATTTTGATTCTTGCATTTGTTCATCTGAAGAATCGGATGCCTTTAGCACTTGTTGATAAACGGATTGAAGTTGTTGACCAATTCTTTTGATACTTCGTTCTTCAGCCGTTTGATAGCCAGATTCAACTAAACTAGGTACTTCATGTTGAATGATTTTTTGAATGAGTTTTGAAAACTCTTCATTGTTTCGCCCCATATAACAATTTTTTTGGTCTTCAAGCCAGCCATCATAGACTGGAATATCACGTACTAACACATTTTGTTTACTTGCTAAAGCTTCCAGTACCACAATACCTTCCGTTTCTTCATAAGAAGGGAAAAAGAACAGATCTGCTCCTGAGTAAGCTCCTTCGATGATTTCTCCTCGAATATAGCCTGGAAAAATGACATTATCGGGATGATCTTCTTTCACGATTTTTCTGATATTACTTGGGATCGAGTACATCGGCACATGACCAAACCAGATGAATGTATATTCTGGTAATTGTTTGGCTATTTCAACAAAATCAATGATTCCTTTTCTTTCAAAGAACAGTCCTACACAAATAATCACTTTTTGATCAGGTGAAAGATTGAAGTACTCCCTGAATTTTTGTTCTTTGACAGGGTCTGGTTGGTATTTTTCCAAATCGATCCCATTGGAAATCGATTGAATAGGTAAATCGATGCCATAACTTTGTAACAATTTTTTTGAATATGGAGTTGGTGTAATCAAGTAATCTGCCTTTTCATACAACCCGACTAAATATTTTTTTACAAATGGTGCTAATTGATTCGAACCGATAAAGGAATTACGAAAATCCTCCTCCGTTGAATGCGCATGATAAATAATTTTTTTACCGTTTCTACGCGCTTTGTTGACCATGTTGTGACTATTGATACCATATGTATTGATGTGCAAAATATCATAGTCTTCTTTACTATCTAAAGTATAGGAGATCCCTACATCTTTAAGCGCACGCTTTTGGTGATCAAGTGCACGACCAATGCCGGACTTAGAAAGTATCTTCTCACTTTCAAAATATAATAATACCTTCATCTACGTTCCCCCTCACTCTTATATTATAACACAGCGTGAAAGCTGTCACTCAACCTTAAGTCCGATTTTTTCCCAACAAACTTGTAAGTTGGAACGGAATTTTATTTATTATTGCAAGAAGACAAAAAAACAGGCACAGCAAAATACTGTGCCTGTTCTGAAAATCAAGCTAGATATTCATTGACAAGTTCTACGACTTCTTCCATTGTATCGCACTCATTTAGGGCACGATCCGCTAGTTCCGCCATTTTGCTTGTATCTAAACGTTTCATCAAGCTACGTGTTTTTAAGATCGATGTTGCACTCATTGAGAACTCATCTAATCCCATACCTACTAGTAAAGGAACAGCCATTTGATCGCCGGCCATTTCTCCACACATACCAGCCCATTTACCTTCAGCATGTGCTGCATCAATGACGTTTTTGATCAAACGTAGAATTGATGGGTTGTATGGTTGGTACAAGTATGAAACACGTTCGTTCATACGGTCAGCTGCCATTGTGTATTGGATCAAGTCGTTTGTTCCTACTGAGAAGAAGTCTACTTCTTTAGCAAATTTATCCGCAATAACGGCTGCAGCTGGAATCTCGATCATGATCCCTACTTGGATCGAATCAGAGACTTCAATGCCTTCATTTACTAATTTTTGTTTTTCTTCTTCAAAGATTGCTTTTGCACCACGGAATTCTTTTAGTGTAGCAACCATTGGGAACATGATACGCAAGTTTCCATGTACAGAGGCACGTAATAACGCACGCATTTGCGTACGGAACATATCGTCCCCTTGTTCTGACAAGCTGATACGTAATGCACGGTATCCTAAGAAAGGATTCATTTCATGCGGCAATTGCAAGTATGGTAATTCTTTATCTCCACCGATATCCATTGTACGAACAACGACAGGTTTTCCTTCCATTCCTTCCAATACTGCTTTGTAAGCAACGTATTGGTCTTCTTCAGTAGGAAAATCTGGTGAATCCATATAAAGGAATTCAGTACGATAAAGTCCAACTGCTTCACCACCATTGTTGTGTACACCAACTAAATCTTTAGGTGTACCAATGTTGGCTGCTAATTCAAAGTGTTTGCCATCGGCAGTCACTGTCTCAGCATGTTTCAGTTTTTCCCATTCTGCTTTTTGTGCAGCATAATCTGCACCGATTTTTTCAAATTCGGCTTTTTGTTCTGCTGTTGGCTCAATGACTACATCGCCTTCGATCCCATTAACAGCTAACATTACGCCTTCTTTTACCTTCGCAGTGATTTCTTTTGTTCCAACGATTGCTGGAATTTCAAGAGAACGAGCCATGATTGCAGAATGCGATGTACGTCCACCGATATCTGTTACAAAAGCTTTTACGAAGTTACGATCTAATTGAGCAGTGTCACTTGGTGTCAAATCATGCGCCACGACAACAACTTCTTCATTGATCATTGAAGGGTTTGGTAAAGTCACACCTAGAAGATGTGCTAAAATACGTTTTGCAACGTCACGAATATCTGCTGCACGTTCTTGCATGTAAGCATTATCTTCCATTGCTTCGAACATACCGATATACATATCCGTTACTTCTTTAAGAGCTGATTCAGCATTTACACTGTTATCTTTGATGTTTTGTTTGATTTGACCTATCATTTCAGGATCTGAAAGAACCATTAAATGTGCGTCAAATACTTGCGCTTCTGCTTCACCTAAGCTTTGCGCTGCTTTTTCACGAATTTGTTGTAATTCTTCAGTTGATTTTGCTAAAGCATCATCTAAGCGAGCTTCTTCAGCTGAAGTATCCTCAACTGTCGTCTTACTGAATGATAAATCCGGTTGAACTAGCAGGTAAGCTTTTGCAACGGCTACTCCGTCACTAGCGGCGATCCCTTTTAGCATTTCAACCATTATTCAGATAAGCCTTCTTTCTTCATTGTTTCAACGATAGCTGCCATAGCGTCAGCTTCGTCAGCACCTTCAGCAGTGATAGTAACGTCAGAACCTTGACCTACACCTAAAGACATAACGCCCATGATAGATTTTAAGTTTACTGATTTACCTTTATACTCTAAGTTTACATCAGAGTTAAATTTGCTTGCTGTTTGTACTAATAGTGTAGCTGGACGTGCGTGGATCCCAGTTTCTGCTACTACGTGAAATTCTTTCTTTTCCATATTAATCGGTCTCCTTTAAGTGAGTGTTGTTTTTATGTGAGGGTTTTCTTTTTTAGCAATCCATGATAGAACTAATCAGATGAACCCTTTCATCTGTAAAGATTACCATTTTTTTTCCTTAGATACAACAGTTTTCATTTAAATTGAGAGAAAATCCAGTAAACTATTCTGTAGAACTGTTTCATGTGTAGTTACGATTATTCCTGTTTTAATAAATTCCATGTTTTTTTATATCTAATAAACCGTCTCGCCCCTCAGTGATTGTCGAGTGGTTGAACCATTCATGAGATTTTAGCTATATTCCCCTACAGATTCGACGACAACTTGAGACTCGTACCCAAATGTTTTGTCACATTGCCTGAACAAAAGAATCAATTGCTTGCGTCTATTCAAAAAATTAGTATAATAAAATTAAATGGTCAGTAATGGTCAACAAGGTATGACTTTTATAAGGTTTGTTAATCGAGTGTTATTCTTTTACCCAAAGATAGGCGCGATGTAAAATAGACTTAATGACCAATGTTTGAAAGGACGTGAATGTTTTATGCTTTGTCAAAACTGTGGAAAAAATGAAGCAACGATTCACTTGTATGCGACTGTCAATGGCCAACGTACACAACTTGACTATTGTCAGAGCTGTTACCAAAAAATCAAAAATCAGCAAAATGGAGGTCTAACAAGTATGGCCCAAAATGATCCATTTGGCTTTGGGAGTCTGGACGATCTGTTTCGTTCGATGTCTCGTCAAATGCAACAACAAGGAAATTATGAACAAACTCCCCCTACTCAATTTGGTGGGAACAACAACTTCAATGGTGGACAACCACCACAAGGCCCCGCTTCAGATGGTCTTTTAGGCGAATACGGTATCAATATCACAGAAGAAGCGCGCCAAGGTGAAATCGATCCAGTCATCGGTCGAGATGATGAAATCAAGCGCGTGATTGAAATCTTGAATCGCCGTACAAAGAACAACCCTGTATTGATCGGGGAACCAGGTGTCGGTAAAACGGCTGTGGTTGAAGGACTCGCTCAAAAAATCGTTGATGGCGATGTTCCACAAAAATTACTAGATAAAGAAGTAATTCGTTTAGATGTTGTTTCACTTGTCCAAGGAACAGGAATCAGAGGACAATTTGAAGAACGGATGCAAAAACTGATTGAAGAAATCAGACAAGCAGAAAATGTCATTTTATTTATAGATGAAGTTCATGAAATCGTTGGGGCTGGTTCAGCTGGTGATGGTAACATGGATGCCGGAAATATATTAAAACCCGCGTTAGCTCGTGGCGAATTACAAATGGTTGGGGCAACAACATTGAATGAATACCGAATCATTGAAAAAGATGCTGCGTTAGAGCGCCGGATGCAACCTGTTCGTGTCGATGAACCTTCTGTAGATGAAACAATCAGTATTTTACAAGGATTGCAAAAGCGCTATGAAGACTACCATCACGTCAAATATACAGATGCTGCGATCGAAGCTGCGGCTAGATTGTCCAATCGTTATATCCAAGATCGCTTTTTACCGGATAAAGCCATTGATTTACTGGATGAAACAGGATCTAAGAAAAACTTGACGATCCAAATCGTTGATCCAAAAATGATCGAAAAGAAATTAGAAGAAGCGGAAGAACAAAAGTTGTTGGCTTCTAAAGAAGAAGATTTCGAAAAAGCAGCTTATTATCGCGATCAAATCAATAAATTGAAAAAAATGCAAGAACGTCAACTTTCAGAAGAAGAAATCCCAGTGATCTCTGAGAAAGACATGGAAAAAATCGTTGAACAACGGACAGGCATCCCTGTTGGTGAATTAAAAGAAAAAGAACAAACCCAATTGAAAAACTTAGCAGACGACTTGAAAAAACATGTGATTGGGCAAGATAATGCGGTTGATCGGGTAGCCAAAGCCATTCGTCGTAATCGAGTTGGTTTAAGTAAGAAAAACCGTCCAATTGGTTCTTTCTTATTTGTTGGTCCTACTGGTGTTGGTAAGACAGAATTAGCGAAGCAACTAGCCTACGAATTATTTGGATCTGAAGAGTCAATGATTCGTTTCGATATGTCAGAATACATGGAAAAACACAGTGTCGCAAAATTGATTGGTTCTCCTCCAGGCTATGTCGGCTATGAAGAAGCTGGTCAATTGACTGAAAAAGTACGTAGAAATCCGTATAGTTTGGTTTTGCTTGATGAAGTAGAAAAAGCACATCCAGATGTCTTACACATGTTCCTACAAATCTTAGATGATGGACGTTTAACCGATGCGCAAGGTCGTACAGTCAGCTTCAAAGATACAATCATCATCATGACAAGTAATGCAGGAACTGGAAAAGTAGAAGCCAATGTTGGCTTTGGTGCTGCTCGTGAAGGTGTGACTCGTTCTGTCTTGAATCAATTGAATAACTATTTCACACCAGAATTCTTGAATCGTTTTGATGGAATCATCGAGTTCAGTGCTTTATCAAAAGAAAACTTGATGACGATCGTTACTCTCATGCTTGATGATGTCAACCAATTGTTGGCGGCTCAACAATTACATGTGGACGTTCCTACGAATGTCAAAGAAAAGCTGGTTGATCTTGGTTACGATCCAGCAATGGGTGCCCGACCATTACGTCGGACGATCCAAGAACAAATTGAAGACGGCATTGCCGAATTCTATCTTGATCATCCAACGATCTCAGATCTTAAAGCAAAATTAGATAAAGACGACAAAATCGTCATTACGTCTAAACCTGAACGTTTAGTCAAAGAAGCAAACAACGAATCGACAGAGTAATTCCATATTGGAATGGTAGTAAAAATCGAGCGGAGAGTTTGCCACTCTCCGCTTTTGTTTTTATTTTTGGAAAAGAAAGTAACGATTTTTTCTCTTCCATTCAAATTTAAGAAGACAAAATGCTGTTCATTTTACTAAAAAAAAATTATAATTAATGTAAGTTATTTCTTAAATACATAAGAGAGGTGAGCGCCATGAAACTAGTTAATGTAACAAACAGCCATTCACGATTAGTTTTGAATCAGTTGGAAAATACAGATGCACATATGGTCAAGGTGTATACCGCAGGAAATACAACCGTTATTTATACAGAAGCTCCTGAGCACAACGAAATCGTTCTGATGAATGAAAATCGCAATATCCAACCAAAGGAAATTGAAGAAATCCAACACTACTTCTTAAAAAAAATCCATGACGCTGAGTACCATCCTGAAGACATCCAAGTGATCGAGTTACCGGGATTAGTAGAAATCTCTATTCCAAAAAGAAATTTAGATGCACCAATTGCTATGTAGATATAAAAACTAAATCATGAATCAAAAGGGTTTTGTCGACGGCACTTGGCATTCCCTTTTTTTCTTTTTCCTATTTCCAACTTCCCTCCCCTTTACAGGTCGATCCGCTTGGATGATCGAGCGGATTTCTTTGACGATCCGTTCATTTTTTTCCCAGTTCTCAATATCCAACATTTGACATACTCGACGCATTTTTGCTTTTTTTCTTTCAATACGCTGTTTTTTTTCGATTTCTGTTTCCATTTGTTCCCTACTTTCTTTGCTTATTTTATATATATATACGCAAAAATATTCTAATCTATTTTTTTATTTGATTATAATTGATTTTTTCAAAATAACCAAAAAAACGTTAAAATCCAAAACAAACACACGACAATTCACTGAAAACATGAATCGCCGTGTGTTTGTTTTTTTTATATGCTAAATGAATATTTTTAAGCTTTATGTTAAAAATAAAGCAACTGACGAGTAACGAGAATCACTGATTACATCAAACTTTTTAATTTTACGTTTGGATACTTGTCAGCAAACCAACGCTCTGCAAACTGGTTCTCAAATAAGAATAGCGGTTGATCAAAGCGATCTCTCGCTAAGATATTACGACTCGAACTCATTTTCTCATCCAGATCTTCTGGCTCGATCCAACGAGCAATCTTGTTACCCATTGGCGACATGATCACTTCTGCATTGTACTCATTCAACATCCGATATTGGAAAACTTCAAATTGCAATTGTCCAACAGCCCCGATGATGTATTCTTCAGTCACATAGGTTTTATATAATTGGATGGCACCTTCTTGTACCAATTGATTGATTCCTTTGTGGAATGATTTTTGTTTCATCACATTTTTAGCCGTTACTTTCATGAAAAGCTCAGGCGTAAATGAAGGTAATTCTTCATAAGCTACTTTTAGTTTTCCTTCATATAATGTGTCGCCGATTTGATAATTTCCGGTATCATATACACCAATGATATCTCCTGCTACAGCATTTTCAACGTTTTCTCTGGCATCTGCCATAAACTGCGTGACATTACTCAATTTCAATTTTTTGTTCGTCCGTTCCAATGAAACGTCCATTCCACGTTCAAAAGTCCCTGAGCAAATCCGTACAAATGCAATACGATCTCGGTGAGCTGGATTCATATTGGCTTGGATCTTAAAGACGAAACCAGAAAACTCTTGTTCATAAGGGCTGACTACTTGATCTTCACGGGTTTTGTGTCCGTAAGGAGATGGCGCCAAATCAACGAATGTTTCTAAAAACGTCTGAACACCGAAATTAGTCAAAGCTGAACCAAAAAATACTGGCGTCTGCTCTCCTCGTGCAATTTTTTCTTCATTAAAGGAATCCCCGGCTTCTTTTAACAGCTCTACTTCTTCTAATACTTGCTCGTACAATGAATTATTTCTTAGGGGATGATTTTCTGGCAAGTGGCCCTCTTCATCTAATTGAGCTAAGCGTTCATCTTGATAATTCTCAGGACGATAGAATTCTACTCGGTTATGATGGATATCGTATAATCCTTCCAATCCTTTACCCATACCAATTGGCCAATTCATTGGGCAAGATTCGATATCTAATAACTCTTCTAATTCTTCTAATAGATCAAGCGGTTCTCGACCATCTCGGTCCAACTTATTGATGAAAGTGAAAATAGGGATACCTCTTCTTTTAACTACTTGGAAAAGTTTTTTGGTTTGTGCCTCGATCCCTTTTGCACTATCTATGACCATGACTGCACTATCGACAGCCATCAACGTACGATACGTATCTTCTGAGAAATCTTCATGCCCAGGTGTGTCTAGAATATTGACTCTTTTACCGTGATAATCAAATTGCATCACGGAACTAGTAACAGAAATCCCACGTTGTTTTTCGATTTCCATCCAGTCAGATTTTGCAAAATTACCTGTTTTCTTCCCTTTGACCGTTCCTGCTTGGCGAATCGCACCACCGAATAAAAGCAGTTGTTCGGTGATCGTTGTTTTCCCCGCATCCGGATGGGAAATGATCGCAAATGTGCGTCGATTGTCCACTTGCTGTTTTAATTCTGGATTGTTCATAAATTTACTCCATTCTTCATTTGTCTATTGCTTCATAAAAGAGAACCCCTTCGACTATTCGATAGTTCCTCTATCCTTTTCTTCAACTCAAATAGTATAGCATGGATCTTCAATTTGAAAAAGTAAGCGAAACAGTTTTACTTTTTCTTTTCATTCGATATCTCCAAAAAAAGAACAGATACATCACTTCATACAGCAAGTGATATATCCGCTCTTTGTTTCGTTAAAAGATCATCGAAGGTGCTTTATCTTCGCGGTTCGTCATCTTCAAAATCTTTTTTGAAATAGCGACGTTCTTCTTCAGGTTCAGCTTCTATTTCTTCTGGATCATGGAAGATCACACGAATTTTAAGTACTCTTGAACCTTCCATTTCTTCAGAAATCAAGGTAATATTTTCAACATCAAATGAAAGTTTTTCTCCTTCATCGGGAATCATACCTAAAGCTGTGATCAAATAGCCGGCCATCGTATCCACATCACTCATGTGAAGATTACTTTCAAACGCCTCATTAAATTCATCGATCAACATGCGACCTTGGATGATATACTCATAGTCACCGACTTGTTCGTAGAGATTTTCTACTTCGTCTGACTCATCATCGATTTCTCCAACGATTTCTTCAAGTAAGTCTTCTAATGTCGCTAAACCTACGACTCCCCCATATTCGTCTAACAGGATCGCCATTTGATTTTGTGTTTTTTTCATTTCATATAATAGATCATCAATAAAAATCGTTTCTGGAACAAAAAGTGGTTCCTGAATGATTTTTTTGATTTCTAAGTGTTCAAACCCAAATTTATGGGCAGCTTTTAATAAATTTTTCGTATGAAGAATTCCAACAACTTTATCTTTGTCTTCATTATAAACAGGAATTCTTGAGTAATTCTCCGATAGTACTTCGTTGACATTTTCTTCAATGGAGTCATTAATGTCGATCATAAAAGCATCTGTTCGAGGAACCATTACTTCCCTTGCAACTTTTGTGTCTAAGGAAAAGACACCTTGAAGCATTTCCAACTCTTCGTTGTTCAATACCCCTTCGTTTTCAAGCATATACCGCATTTCGTCGCGGGTCATCTTTGAATCTTCATCATCAAAAGTCATTGGTGTTATCCGTGCCAACAAGCTGGTAGATGCAGACAATAGCCACACGAAAGGTTTCGCTACGACACCAATCATTCGGATCATACCTGAGGTAAAATTCGCTACCTCTTCTGATTTATTCAAAGCGATCCTTTTCGGGTATAATTCTCCAAAAACAATCGAAACATAGGTCAAAATAGCCAGTACGATAATATTTGCAATACTTCTTGCTGCGGCACCGCCACCTAATAGTGGGGCTAATCTTACGGATAAAGTATTAGCTAAAGATGCACCAGATAAAATATTGACCAAAGTGATTCCTACTTGGATAGTTGATAGGAAGTTATTTGGGTTCTGCAATATTTTTAAAAGCTTTTTAGATTTAACATCTCCTTCTTCCGCTTTTTGTTCGATCCGATTTTTATTGATCGATACAACTGCAATTTCGGAAGCTGCTAAAAAAGCATTGATCAATGTCAAAATGATCAATAATAAAATTTGCGCTAACAGCGACTGACTCTCAGGGTCAGCATTCATAATCGCATTCTCTCCTTATTCATTTATATTTTTATTTTTTTAAAGAAAAAAACGTGGCTAAAGGTAGCCACGTTAAAATGGTATCATAAAGCGATTTTCTTTGCAATAAAAATAGCCATTCGATCATTAAGATTCAAGAGTCGTCGCTATTTTTTTCTTGTTCTCGTTTTGTTTATCTTCTTTTACGATCTTGACAACATAAGAAATGATTGTTTTACAGATCGCATAAAAAGGTACACCCAGAAAAATCCCAAGTAATCCGGCAATGTTTCCTGCAACAAGTAGAACGATAATGATCGTTAGTGGATGGATCTTCAATGATTTACCAATGACATTCGGATAAATGATATTTCCGTCTAGTTGCTGAACGATCAAAACGACCACACAACACAGCAATGCTTTGAATGGATCATTGAATACTGTCACTAAAAAGGCAGGAGCTAAACCTAAATATGGGCCTAAATAAGGAATGAGGTTGGTCAAACCAGCAATTACTCCGAAAAGGAAGGCGTAATCTACGCCTAATGCAAAATAACCTAGAAAGGTGAATGTACCAACGAATAAGCATTCAATTGCTTGGCCACTAATATAATTAGCTAACGTTTTATTCAACTGTCCTAACAATTCAACGATTTGCTCTCTTCGTTTTTCTGGGAAGAAACGTTTGATGTTTGGTACAAGTTTTTCGCCATCTTTCAACATGTAAAACAAGATGAACGGCGCGGTAATAATAACGATGGTCGCTGAAGCAATCGTTCCAACGATCGAACCTAAGCTATTAGACAAGCCACTCAGAAATTGTTGGATGATCGTGCCATATGAAATATCCAATTGCTCAAAATATTTATTGATATCGACATCTTTGAATACGGACCATTGCGCAACTTCTGCTAACCAAGTCTCTACTTGGCGAATAAAGTTCGGCGTATTCGAGGCCAAAGAAGAAATTTGTTGGACTAAACTTGGGATGACACTTAACAAGATCCAGACCAGAGCGGCTACTAACAATAACAGTACGATTGCTACTGCCCAGATCCGTTTTATTTTTGTTTTCATCAATAATCCAACGATTGGATTCAAAATATAATACAAAAAACCAGCAATCAAAACTGGTGCAAATAATGTGGAGAAGAATGTCCCGATTGGTTGGAAGACAAAGCTGATTTTCGAGGAGACTAAGATCAATGTTGCTAAAATCAACAATTCGAATGACCAGAACATCAACTTTGATTGTTTTAACTTATCGAACAAATAATTCACTTCTTTCCTTTTTTATGATAGTATATAACATTCTTTTGAAAAAATCTGTTATTTTTGATTTTATTTTATGCACTTTCCATTCCGATCACTTTACAGTATACTACTGAAAAGAAAGGTGGCTGTTTGATGAAAGTAGTTCATACAAAAGATACGATGAGTCCGATCTATCTCGATGCTGTACGTATCAGAAACCAAGTCTTCGTTGTCGAGCAAGGTGTTCCCTTTGAGAGAGAAATCGATCAGGATGAGGCACATTGTATCCATTTCGTCCTTTATACAGATGCACAGGAGGCGCAAGGTACTGTTCGTTTACTGCCACTCGAAAATGGCCAGATAAAAGTCCAACGTATGGCGATCCTTGCTGAATACCGTCAACAAGGTTTGGGGCAAGTCTTGCTAAGAGAAGCAGAGGCTTTTGCTAAAAACCAAGGCTTTGATACGATAAAATTAGGCGCTCAACTGACCGCTATTCCTTTTTACGAGAAGCTTGATTATCAAGCCTACGGTGAAGTCTTCGAAGATGCGGGCATCCAACATCTCAACATGAAAAAAAACTTGTGAAGCATCCAAGTAAAAACAGTAAGCAAGATGAAGATTCCTTCACTTACTTACTGTTTTCGTTTACTTTTGCGACAATTGCTTGTAACGGTCATACCAAATATCAATATAGCCTTCTGAGAATGGGCCATCTCCATTATTGATCCAGTCAACCAAAATCTTCACGTTCTCTTTTAAAATGAAGTCAATATCACTTGGATAATTCATCATTTGACTATGCATTTCATATTCATCGACATCTAACAAGCGCTTCTCGCCATCAGGAAAAACCTTGATATCTAAGTCATAATCAATATATTTTAATGCTTCATCATCTAATAAAAAAGGTGAAGCCAGATTACAATAATAGGAAACCCCCTTTTCTCTGATCATTGCTATTACATTGAACCAGTATTTTTTGTGAAAGTATACAATCGCTGGTTCTCGCGTCACCCAACGTCGTCCATCAGACTCTGTTACAAGAGTATGATCATTGACACCGATCATTGAATGTTCGCTTGTTTTCAATACCATGGTATCGCGCCACGTTCGATGCAATTTGCCGTCGTGTTTATAACTTTGGATCGTTACAAACTCTCCTTCTTTTGGAACTCCCATCGCAATCCTTCCTTAGCAACATTTTGTGCTTTGTGTTGGGGTGTTCATTACACCGACATCGTAATTATTATAGCAATAAAAATCATCTTTGCCTAGAAAGGATTACTATTGTTTCGATTTTTATCCAACTGCTGGATGAGCTTCATTTGCACTTTTGGGAAAACTACTTGTTCAAATGCTTCTGGTATCAGCCACTGCGTCTGTTTGCCAGTCTCAGATAGGTCTTTTTCAGTCTTAGGCAACCGACCATAAAATAATAAAACATGCCATTTCAAATGACTGAAGATATGCGTCACTTCCCCTAAGTGACGTTTTTGCCATACGACTTTGTCCGCATGAGCAAAAGGCAATACTGAAGCACCATCTTCAGCGACTAAAACCTCATCGAATAAACTGATTTCGTTCTTAGGTTGCCAGTCTGTTTCTAGTTTTTCGTATACCTCTTTCGTTACTTCTACCATCGGAAATGTCCACATATCAGCCAGTAATTTTTGTTGATCTCGTTGTTCAAAATAAAAAGCACTTTCTGCGTTTTCAATCGCGGCACAAACATAATAAACATCTCGCGGCTTTGCTTTTTTTGTTTTGACAGGATAGGCGGTTTGAATCCCTTTTTCTTTTGCTAAACAAAAAGCTTGGATCGGGCATTCCTCACATTTAGGCGAGGTCGGCGTGCAGATTGCTGATCCAAGATCCATCAATGCTTGATTGAACTCACCCGGATGCTCTTCGTCAATGATTTTCCGCATGGCTTGATCAAATACTTTGCGACTTGATGCTTTCGCAATATCTTCTTCAATACAGAACAGCCGACTAACCACACGCATGACATTTCCATCGATCGCTGGTTCAGGTACCCCAAAAGCAATACTTGCGATTGCCCCTGTCGTATAAGGACCGATCCCTTTTAATGTACTGATTTCTTCCGGTGTTTGTGGCATCTTTCCGTCAAAATCTTCCATGATTTGTTTTGCAGCAGCTTGAATATTTCTGGCCCTCGAGTAGTAACCTAAGCCTTCCCAAGCTTTCAACAGTTTTTCTTCAGGTGCTTGCGCCAACGCTTCGATGGTTGGGAACCACTCCATAAAGCGATAAAAATAATCAATGACTGTATCGACTCTGGTTTGTTGCAACATGATTTCTGATATCCAAATACGATAAGGGTCTTGATTATAACGCCAAGGGAGATTTCTCTTTTCAAGCTCATACCATTCAATAAAACGTTCTTGAAATTCTTTTGTTTTTTCTAAGGACCAGTTTTCCCATTCTCTACTCACTTGCTTCTTCTTCCTTTTCTAAAATAAAGCGCTGGATCATCTCAAAATCAAAGCCTTTTTGATAGAGACTCTGCTTTACTTTCATCTTTCTCTTCTGAGGTTCAAAGCGACTATTCTTACGCCAGATTTTCTCCCCTTGTTGTACTAAAAGCTCGTATTCAGCTTCTGGATCGGTTTCTTGGGGTAATGTTTGCATCGCTTCTTGGATCACATCATTGGTAAATCCTTTTGTCATCAACTTCTGTTGGATATTCCGTAATAGATCCTTTTGACTTTTGGCACGATTTTTTTCATAAGTCTTTTCTGCTGTTTGTCGCGCATTTTCTACTTGCTCGTCAAATGGATACTGGCTTAAAGACTGCTCGATCACTTCTGGTGATAGCCCTTTTTGTTGCATTTGTTGTGCCAATTTTTTTGGTCCTTTGTCACTCAAACGCATATTCGTACGGACGTAACTTTCACCAAATGTCAGATCGTCAATCAGGCCTAATTCTTTTAATTTTTCAACGATTTTATGACGGTCTTCTTGTCCTATTTCTTTGTCTTTTAAATAGATCCGAATTTCTTTTTCCGTTCTTAGTTGATAACTCAAATAATTCAATGCTTGCTGTAAGCCAAAATCATAACCTGTACTCTTTTTGATTTCAGCTAATTTATCTTCTGTCAATTCTTGTCCTTTTAATAAACGATAGCGTACTAAAATATCTTCTGATACTTGTAGTGTTTCGCCATCTGATAGATCAATCTGATAAAAAGGCCCCTTGCCTTTACTGATTCTTGCAATAGAAAGCAAACTATCCCTCCTCGAACATATATTCCTATCATAACATAGAAAATCCCCAACTTTCGCTATAATATGTTAGAATATAGCCACATAATGATAAAAAGGGAGATACCTATGCCAGAAGCAATTGTTAAAAACGGCCAAACGATCACATTAAAAATCAAACGTTTAGGGATCAACGGAGAAGGAATCGGCTACTTTAAACGCATGATCGTCTTTGTTCCGTATGCCCTTCCTAAAGAAGAAGTCCTAGTGAAGATCACCAAAGCGACCCCTCGCTATGCCGAAGGACAGCTCGTTAAAGTCAAAAAAACAAGTAGTGACCGTGTGACTGCTCCATGTCCAGTCTACTATGAATGTGGTGGTTGCCAATTGCAACATTTAGCGTACCATGCACAACTCGATTTCAAAAAAGATTTGCTTTTGCAAGCTTTAGAAAAATTCAAACCCGCCGGTTATCGTGAGTATCCACTTTTACCGACGATTGGAATGGATGATCCTTGGCGTTATCGGAACAAAGCACAATTTCAATTGAGGAAAAATAAACAGACAGACAAAATCGAAGCTGGACTCTATCAAGCCAATTCTCATGACTTAGTAGCGATCACTGATTGTTTAGTGCAAGAGCCAGCGACACAAAAAGTGATGAATACAGTCGTCGATTTATTGAATAAATATGATTTACCGATTTATGATGAACGTGCGGATAGCGGGATTTTCCGCACGATCATGGTCCGAGTGGGTATACAGACAGGTGAGCTACAAGTTGTTTTTATCACTAGGAGTCAAAAATTCCCACAAAAAAATGCCCTGATTCGCGAGATCAATCAACAACTCCCTGAAGTCGTTTCGATCATGCAAAACGTGCAGCCTTTAAAAACCTCTCTTGTGATGGGTGACGAAACAAAACACCTTTGGGGAAAAGAAGCCATTGAGGAACGGATCAATGAAGTAACTTTTGATCTTTCACCTCGTGCCTTTTTCCAGTTGAATCCTCAACAAACAGAAGTCTTATACGGCGAAGGAATCAAAGCTTTAGCCATCCAACCAGAAGAAACGATCGTAGATGCTTATTGTGGTGTTGGGACAATTGGTTTGAGTGTGGCAAACAAAGCAAAAGAAGTACGCGGAATGGATACCATCCCCCAAGCCATTGCAGATGCACAGAAAAACGCACAACGTTTAGGATATGAGAATACTCGTTATGAAGTGGGAACGGCGGAAGAGCTCTTACCAAAGTGGTTGAATGAAGGCTTTCGTCCAGATGGGATCATCGTTGATCCGCCACGTACTGGTTTGGATGAGCAGTTGATCCAAGCAATTTTAAAAAATCCATCGCAAAAATTAGTTTATATTTCTTGCAATGTTTCGACTTTAGCAAGAGACCTCGTCCAATTAGCGAAAGTATTTCACGTTGAGTATCTACAGTCTGTCGACATGTTCCCTCAAACAGCACGCTGTGAAGTCGTCGTGAAATTAACAAAAAAATAATTCAATAGCGCCAGCCAGAATCCTTAAAAAAAATAAGCATTTCTCTCTGCTTAATAGTCAAAACTATTTCAGAGGTCAATGCTTATTTTTTATCCGATTATTTCTGATCAAACCTTATTTCATTTGTTTTTTTCGTTTCAATAAAGTAAAAAGTGTTTGAACTTGCCCTTTGAAAGACATGACATCATCAAAAATATCTTCGCCATCATTCAGCATTTTTACTGTGATCCAACCTAATGACTCAGTGATCGTACTAGCGACTGTTGCGTTGATCGCTGCACCAGCCACTGTACCTACTGCCGGAATGATCTTAATGATATTCCCTACTGCACTTCTACCTAAACTAACAACGATCAACTCTTTTGAGACACTTTTACCTAATGATTCAGACCATGATTGTCCAAATAACTTGTGGAGACGTCCCATCATCGTTAGCTGAACTGGTACAAGTAAAAAAGCATCTGAAAAAGGGATCGGTGAACAACCGATGATCGCCGCTGTCAAAGAGGCCGCATGAATCGTTGCATGGCATTTTCTACGTAAGGGTTCGTCTACCCCTTTTAAGAATTCTTCAAATAGACGGTCGAACTGTGTTTTACTCTTTGCTAATGTTTGTTCCGCTTTGCTTTTTGACGAATCAAAATTTCGTAAAATAGCCGCGGATGTTTTTTGAGGAAGTCTTTTCATTGTTTCAGCAAAAAAGGAAGCAAATTCTTTTTGTTCCTCAGGCGTTTGCTCCAATGTTTCTTCTACTTTTGTTTCTTCGTTTTCGATTACAGTATCTTCAATCGATTCTTTGTTTTTCTTTTTTTTTCGTAAAAATTTTTTCATTTGATTTCCTCCGTAACCCTACCTTTTGGTGTCCTTATTTCTATCATACAATACAACCTGAAGTTCGCCAAAAAATGGGATCATTATCGAACCTCGCTCTTTTTATTTTAGATGGTTCGAACATACAAATAAACACCCATGAAGTGAAAATGAGAGTCACTTCATGGGTGTTCTTTTATATGATCAGTTAAAAAGGTTTCTCTTCAAGGTTTGTCTATTGAACATTGACATCAATTACTTGATAGAACGCATTTGTTGTATCTGAAATATTCCAAACAGCTAAAATCACGTTGTAGCCTTTTCTATCTTGAGGAACAGTAATTGTTTGATTTACTGTTTTTGGTGGAACTGTTGCTTTATCATCGATTTTTGTGATCAATTCAAAATCGCTGAATTTCAAAGGTTGATTTTGGTTCCAACCTGGTTTTGTAATATAGTAATCCCAAGTACTTGTACGATGTTGTGCAGTTAAGTTCCAAGTGATATTCAAAGGACCAGCATTAATTACACTTTTATGCCAACGATTTGCTGTCTGTTCATCTAATGGTTCAAACCCGCTAACACCTGCACTTGCGATTTTTCCATCGATAAATGTATTTTTAGGCGCTTCAATACTTTGTGGTTCCCATTGTGCGCGTCCAACGTTTTGATTCAAATTACCTGCAGCTGCTGTACCGAAATAGGCACGACTCCCTGGAGATGTTACATAACCATGTGCATAACCAGATGTACCAAAGCCAAACAAACCTAACATAACAATTCCTACGAACATCATAACACTAAACTTTTTCATAACTGAACCTCCTATATTTGATAGGTTCATTGTAAACGTTTTCTAAAATAAAAACAAACGTTATGCTTTTATAACTTTATTTTAGTTGAAATGATTTCAAAAAAAAGATTTAAAGATTGATTTAATAGGGTTTCATTGACATTAAAGATAGTTAATCACCTAAATAATTTTATTATACACTTAATATTTTCTTAATGTTTCGTTATGCATATTGTTTTTTCAATAAAAAGAAGAGAGCTTATTTTAGGCTCTCTTCTTTTACATATCTATATCAATAATAACTTAAATATCATTTTTTAATACAAGTTATTAATATTTTTTACAATTTATCATTTTATTTATGGAGTAATATGAAAAATACAGGTTATTTAGTTACAAGTTTCCAAGGACCATACGGACCAGATTCACTTGGAATATCATTTTGCGTCCAGTAGTTCGCTTCATAGATCAGCCCTTCATATGTAACACGCTCTCCACCTAAGTAAACTGTTGCAGGGTCCCAAGCGGGTAGAGTAGATTCTGATTCTTCAAGCGTAGTAAAAGTATAAGTTGCTGCATCCGAAACATTTCCAGAACGGTCTTCTGCAATCACTTCAACTGTGTAAGTCGTATTGCTCTTCAAGTTTTCAAAGGTATGAGACACAGCCATCGTTGTCGCTGATACTGTTTCGCCTGCACCAGTTAATTTAAGATTATAACGAGCAATGCGGTCATTATCCGTTGACGCTGTCCAATTGATACGCGCACGCTGTGTCGTAATGAAATCTGAACCTACATTTGTCGGTGTTGATGGGTTTTGTGTATCTTCAGGCATTTCAGAACCATCTGTAAAACTTTGATCGACAGTTAAGAATTCATATTGGTTTTTCACTTGCCCTTGTCCGCCGTCCACTTTTGCATCACGGTTCATAGACCAATATGATACCATACCGATTTTGCGTTCTTTGGCATGTTGTACAACCAAGTTGAACATATCTGTTGTAAAGTAAGGATGTTGTTCATTTTCAAAACCTACAGAAGGAGTCGTACCTAATTTTGCATAAGCTTGCTCATCCGTTAATGTTTTACCAGCGTATTGTTTGTAGTGATTTTTCAATTGGACCATTGTATTGTCTACCGCATCTAATGAACCTTGCGCATAGTCCGTCACACTTGATCCATAACACATCGTCATGATATTCACGTTAGTTAAGTCAACACCCGCTTCTAAATAAGCTTGCAAGACAGATAATCCTGTTGAGATCAATCCTGTAGGCATAACTGGTAATGTCAACGTCACATCAACCCCAGTTGCATCTTGTAATCGTTTTACTGCTTTCGCATTTGCTAAATTTTCGTGGTACCCCATAGCAGCCGCTTCTACGTCAAAGTCAATCCGTGTAAAACCATAACCTTGGATTACTTCCATGTAAGCATCATAAAGCATATCTTCATCTTGTGTTACTTCCCAGAAGGCACCAGAATTTAATCCGCCAAATGACACAGCTGCATCTCCGCCTACTTCTCTTAACTCACGGATCGATTGCTTGATTCCTTCATATTGCCATTGGTCACTATCACTTTCACTTAAACCATTGAAACTTCCCCAAGCCCAATCAAGTTTACCATTTTTGATTCCTCTAGCTTGCATAAACCCTAGATTAAAGAAACGTTGACCTGTTTCTCTAGTAATTGCTGCCATATTCAAGGCACCTTTATTTGACAGCACTTCATCTGAAGTATACGCCGTGATATCTACAAATGGTGCTACGACTTGTTCTGGCCACTCGATCCCTTGACCTACACCAAAATCAGGTGTTGCGCGAACTGTTTGCTCTGTTGCCGCTCCTTGCTCTTCATTTAAAAACAACGGTGCAACCAATAAGCTACACAAAGCCGCTCCAGCTAATAATCTTTTTATACTTTTTTTCTTCATTTTTTTAAACTCTCCCCATTCAACTAATTCATTTCCCTTGTTCGTAATCGATTACAAATTTTATAATATCAGATAACTCAAAATAATATAACAAAAACAAATAAAAAATTAAGGTTATTTAATCGTTTTATCTCCGTTTTATAGTTAAATAAAAAAGTAAAAACGAAAATGTTCGGTATTGCAACAACGTTTTAAAATCAACTTAAAATAGCTTTAAACAACGATTTAATCACCCCGTTACTAATTTATTCTGGTCAATATGTACGCTATATTAACATTTTTTAAAATAACTTAAAAAATTACAAGTCATAAATAGGTGGTGTTATAAATAATTATGTTAAACTGTCTAAAGAAAGGAGTTTTTTTTATGGTATACACTATCAATCGATTAAAAGATTATCGTTTGTGGGTTTGCATTATCGGAATCGTTGCTCTAGGATTTTTATCTGGCATTCTTAGCGGCAATCCAGGAAGATATTATTACTCGTTACAACTCCCAGCTTTTGCACCACCTAGTTGGATTTTTGGTCCTATGTGGACGGTCCTCTATATTTTAATAGGCATTTCTTTGTACTTTATTCTAAATACACAAAATCAAAAACACCGCTCTAAACTACTATGGCTCTTTACTATTCAATTCATCTTCAACCTTTTATGGTCAGCTTTATTCTTCAACCTTGGAAATACTTTGATTTCAGCAATCGATATCACTTTATTAATGATTTTCTTAACAGCTTTGGTCTATCATTTATGGCTGCACAATCGCACAGCAATGTGGTTGACGATCCCTTACTATTTATGGGTGTTTTTTGCATCTATCTTGAATTACGCGATTTTTATTTTGAATTAATAAAGCCTATCTAGCAAAATGTTGAATTGGCTCCCGTCAAGTAGACAGTGAAAAAAACAAACTGCATGAAAATAGGAATCGAGTGTCTCGATTCCTATTTTCATGCAGTTTGTTTTCTAAACCCCTTCCGAGAAAGCGCATTTAAAGATTCCGAATAGCGGTAGTTATTATAGTACCGCATATATTTACTTACAGATTTCTTTTCCTCTTCAAAGCTCTGATAGCTTTCTTGATGAAACTTTCTCTCTTTAAATGTTTCCCAACAAAGTTTCAATCGGTTGATTATCCAGACAACACCCCATTCGAGAAATACTTTTGTTGAACTTATATTTTTTTCAAGTTTCTTATAGTCATAAGACATGTATTGAAATCCGCGATCACTATGAGGGAATGGTCGTACACCAGAGTTCTTATACGTTGCTTTTTTATCGTATTCCCGACAAGTAAATTATTGTCTGAATGACCTAGTTCCCAAGAGATAATCGAACGATCATAGAGATCGACGAATGCACTTAAATAGGCTTTTTCCCATCTCCATCGTGCAATTTGATTACGTCTGTACACCATTTTCGATTGGATCCATCAACACAACTTGACGAAGAGCCCATTTTTAGCTAATCACTTCTGTCATATTTATTTTTTATTGATCAACAGTTCGAACTTATTATGTAATTACTTAACAATTCATCGCTTTTTACTATTCAATACACGCTTCCATTCAAGTGATACTTCAAGAACACAGCGAGACCTATACTCCTTATGCATCAGTTAATAAAAACGGTGTCCTTCTAACGTTTATAGGTGGCATTATAAGCTGATTTTGCGTTACTGTTCTAAATGTCATCCAAGGCTTATTTGCATCGGATCCACCCAACTCCAAATATGTAGGCAACGGAAACCCTAAATTTGAACTAAACGTCATACCACCGATTCCTACTGAACGATCTCGGGAATTCCCAACTAAATGACCGATTGGCACACGTCTGTTTGTAAACCAGACTGAATTAGCTAAATAAGAATTCGTCACATCCCAATAGACCCAACCACCCCAATTTGAACTCGTTGATCGAATAGCTATTGGATCATTTGAATCAATGAATCCCGTTTTCCCAGTTGTGCTTTCAATAATAATCGGCGTTCCACCTCGATAACCAGGCCTTGTATAATGACCGAATATTGCGTAGTCATAGCTCGTCCACGCTTCAAATGTCACAGGATTTCGATGAGGTAAATTCTTGTCTCTTAAACGATATGGCGTATTATAGCGAAGTCGATTCCCATTTGTACTTACAGGATGTGAATTATCCGCTTCCGCATTGACATTTATCGTAAAAAAAGCTCCTCCTAAAATGAACATACCAATTAATAAAACAATTTTTTTCATCTGCAATTCCTCCTTGCGATTTTATTTTTTTGTGATAGCTATCTCACACATCCATCATAGCAACGAAATAACAAAAAAGTAATATCTTTATTTATAATATGAATTTTTTATAATTTTTACATAACCTTATTTTAACCTATTTAGAGTTTTTTTAATTTAGAAAAACTGAAAAAAGTTATTAAATAGGGTTTTAATATAATTTCATTTAAAGATAAATAATAATTATCAATAAACATTTATTTTAGATTAAAAAATAATTAAAATGAATAATAACCAAAAAATATAAATAGTCCGATTTTTATAGCCTTTACTTTAGAAACAACTGATGATTTGGAGATTCAAATATAATGTCTAAAAATTCGGATTTCTTTTCCCTGTTTACACTTTTTTAAAGTTAGAGGAAATTTCTTTATTCACTTTATTCGATAATACCGACCTCAACTATATAAAATTGGGTGTAACAGACTTATTATTAGCATAAAAAAAGCTACGTGAGCAATTCACGTAGTTTTTTTATTAACTATTAATTGGTATTTTATCCAACCTGTTTCCAAGGACCGTACAATCCAGATTCGCTTGGCTTGTTGTTTTGTGTCCAATATTGCGCTTCATAAACGATCCCATTATACGTCACTCGATTTCCTTGTACATAAACTTTATTCGCTTCCCACGCGGCGATCTCATCGCCACCTTCTGGCGTTCCTGAAATCAATTCCCAAGGACCATACAAACCTGACTCACTTGGAATACTGTTTTGTGTCCAATATTTGGCACGGTATAATGCACCTTTATAAGAAACAACATCACCACTTAGGTAAACTTTTGTCGCCTCCCATGCAGGAGCTTCTCCTGGTTCGCCCGGCTCCCCTGGATCTACTACATTCGCTAAAGTTGTGAATGCAACTTTTGCCGTATCCGAAATATTTCCAGAACGATCTTCTGCATTGATTTCTACCGTATATTCTGTATCATCTTTTAAGTTTGTAAACGCGTATGAAAGAGAAGTAGTCGTAACATTGATCGTTTGTCCATTCCCTACTAATCTCAAGTTATATTTTGCCACACGGTCATTGTCAGTCGCCGCCGTCCAGTTGATATGCGCACTATTTTTTGTGATGTTCCCAACAGAAAGATTTGTCGGAACAGATGGTTTTTCTTTATCTTCCGGAGTTTCGCTTCCGCCGCCCTCATTACCTTCAGCAAATGCTTCACTCACTTTCAAGAATTCAAATTGGTTTTTTATTTGCCCTTGTCCACCATCTGTTTTTGCATCACGGTTCATCGACCAATAAGAAACCATTCCTATTTTACGTTCTCTTGCATGTTCGACAACTTGATTGAACATTTCTGTCGTGAAGTATGGATGTTGTTCGTTCTCAAAACCAATCGAAGGAGTTGTACCTAATTTTGCATAAGCTTCTTCATCAGTCAAAGTGATACCAGCATATTGGCGATAATGATTCTTCAATTGGACCATTGTATTGTCGACCGCATCTAATGATCCTTGTGCATAATCAGTGACACTCGGACCATAACACATCGTCATAATATTGACATTGGTCAAATCGACACCCGCTTCTAAATAAGCTTGCAATACGGCTAGTCCAGTCGAAATCAAACCAGTCGGCATAACAGGTAATGTTAATGTTACTTGCACTCCTGTAGTATCTTGTAGTCGTTTGACTGCTTTCGCATTGAGTAAGTTTTCTGTATAGCCCATCGCCCCTGCTTCCACGTCAAAATCTACACGAGTAAAGCCATATCCTTGAACCACTTCCATATAAGCATCATAAAGCATATCTTCATCATGGCTGACTTCCCAGAAAGCACCTGTGTTCAATCCACCAAATGAAACAGCAGCATCTCCACCGACCGCTCTTAATTCACGGATTGTTTTTTTAATGCCTTCATATTGCCATTGATCACTGTCGTTCTCACTCAATCCGGCAAATCCGCCCCACGCCCAATCGATCTTACCATCTTTGATTCCTTTTGCTTGCATAAATCCTAAATTAAAGAATTTTTGCCCTGTTTCCTTTGCGATCGCCGCTAGATTCAACGCGCCATTATTCGATAACTCTGTACCTGACGTATAAGCCGTCATATCGACAAATGGTGCAACGACTTGTTCTGGCCATTCAATACCTTGACCTACACCAAAATCAGGTGTTGTTTTGATTGTTTGTTCTGTTGCTGCACTTTGTTGTTCATTCAAAAACAACGGTGCTACTAGCAGACTGCATAATGCAGCACCAGCCAATAATTTCTTTAGACGAACATTTCTTTTCATTAGTATGTATATCCCCCATCAACAATTTTATTTCGTGCTATGTATTTCCCTCTTGCACAACGATATCATAACAAATAAAAACTAAAAATATAACATTTTTAAATAAGAATTAGTGTTTTTTAATTTTGAGTATAAAAATCAAAATATAAAAGATTACTCGATTTTGATTGAAATAGCGTAAAACATCTAATAAACAAATGTTTTTAAGACATTTCTGCAATCAAAAAAATCCACCAATGATTCCAAAATGTTTTTTGTTATAAGAAAAACATTTAAAACAAACGAAAAATAACGCAATAAAAAATAAAATAAAACAAAAAATATCGAAAATAAAGGATATATCCTTCATTTTCGATATCTACTTGTTTTATTTATTGGATAAATCATATGAACAAAACTTGTTAATAGCCATTGCCTGTCCAAGTTTCTGTGCTTTGATCATTTTGCTGACCGCCGTATGGGTCATAATATTGTTGCTGGTTATACTGATTCGGGTCGTAGTATTGAGAGGTGTCTTCTGAGTAGACCGACTGCTGACCATACCCATCAGTGCCATATTGATTGTACGTATCTTGTGAATACTCAGATGTCTCACTGGTCGTGGTATTAGCAGTGGAATCTCCATCACCATTTTCTGAGTCATCATAAAACATCATATAGGCATTATCATTTTTTAAGTTAGGCAACATATCACTTGGTTTGATCTCTAATTGTTTTTTCAATTGGTTTTGGATCGATAATAAGTCATTTTGACCTAGTATTTGGTAGTACACATCATTGATCGTCGTGTCTTTTCCTTTTAGTTGGTCTTGCTTGATCGTTTGGAAAGCAGAGGTATAATTTGTTGCAATATCTAGCATGTCATCCCAATCCAAATCAGTAGTCACATTGTTGCCTGCCGCATCTAAAAGTTTTCGATAGTTACTTACGCCATCAAGACTGACTACTTTATTGACGATTTTCGTCACAACTTCTCGTTGACGTGCTTGTCGACCAATGTCACCTTCAGGATCTTCATGACGCATTCTTGCATACGCCAACCCTTTTTCACCATCAACTGTTTGTTTTCCTTCTGGAACATGGACGCCATCTAAAGTAAAGTCGATTTTATTGTCGATCTCGATCCCACCTACTGCATCGATCAAGTCTTTCATACCATCCAAATTGATCGTGACATAGTGGTCAATAGGGATATCAAGTAATTGTTCGATTGAATCCATCGCCATCTCTACACCACCAAATGCATAGGCATGGTTCAACTTATCGACCGTCCCATATCCGACGATATTCGTATAGATATCTCGGTCCAAACTAATGATCGTTGATTTCTTTTGTTGTGGATTGACGGTCACGACCATCATCGTATCGGATCTCCCTTGTTCTGTTCGTCCAAGGCCTCCTGTATCTAATCCTAATAATAATACTGAAAAGGGTTCTTGATCATCAATGCTTACTCGATCGTCACGTTTTGCTGATACACGATCAGATTGTTTTGAAATCCGATTGACTGTTTGGCTCGCTTCACCCATAAACTTGATTCCATAAGCTGAAACTCCGCCGATGAGAAGTACGATTATTCCCAATAAAGTCAATATCACTTTTTGCCACCGCTTCATACTACACCTCTATCATACATATTCTTGATTATTCTCTCATACACCCAATCATTCAGCAATCCAACTACTTAATCCTAATAAAACTTTAAAAAATAGTGTTTATCTTCGTGATTTATATGTATTTTTTGTAAAATTCTTAATTATCATACCATAGGGCGCATAAACAGAAAAGAAAGAAAGCGATTCTTTTTATACGTTTTATTGGATTTTTATGATTTTTTGTTCAATAAATTAAAAAAACTAGTTTTTTTAACTTTGTTTATGCCTTCCTATTAAGCATTTCCAGCAAAAAAAAGCGGAGAAATCAGGAAATGAAACAACTTCTCCGTTCTCTCCGTCTTTTTTTATTTGTTGTAAGTGATTGTTCAAGTAAATATTGTTAAAACATTCTAGTAGCTCTCCATATGCGAGAGATCGAAGCATTTTTAGTCATTGCCCCACCCACATTTTTTGATAAAGAGATCAAAGTGAAATTAGAAAGTGATTATCCACTAAGTATCGAATTATTATATGTAAAAGTTTTACAAGACCAATTACGTTTGTATTTGAATGTCCTTTTCACAAATGAATTATTGCTAAATCCTGACTTGATTATTCGTACAACTGAAGCCCCCACCAAAATAATCAGTTATGAAGATGAAATTCCTTATATTACCATCCGCAATGACCTTTCTGCTTCAGAAAATAAGCACTTAGTCCAAAAAATCAAAGAAATGATGTATGGTGATAAGCAAAAATAACTAATTTTTCTTGTAAAACCATTTTTTCCAGAAAGAGAAAATAAAAAAACAAAAAGAAGATACGGCAAGCCGTATCTTCTTTTTTCGTCAACATGATCTTATAATTTAGATACTTCAGCAGCTTGAGGACCGCGCGCACCTTCAACGATAGAAAATTCTACTTCTTGGCCTTCTTCTAAGCTTTTGAAGCCATCGCCTTGGATTGCTGAGAAATGTACGAATACATCGTCTCCACCGTCTACTGTAATAAACCCAAATCCTTTTTCATTGTTGAACCATTTTACTGTACCGTGTTCCATAAATATATAGCCTCCAAAAAAGTTCTTGCAAGTAACCCTTGCACAAACATTATACCGAATTTAGAAAACGCTCGCAAGCATTGCCCCGTTAATTTTCTAAATTGCATGGCAAATGGAAGAAAGCTATTTTATCCTGCGAAATGCTTGTTAACTTCATCCCAATTCACAACATTCCAGAAAGCTTCAATGTAATCAGGACGTACATTTTTGTATTTCAAGTAGTAAGCATGTTCCCATACATCTAAACCTAGAACAGGTTTCTTGCCTTCCATCAATGGTGAATCTTGGTTGGCAGTAGAAGTGATGGCAAGTTTGCCATCTTCAAGTACTAACCAAGCCCAGCCAGAACCGAAACGTCCTGCTGCTGCTTTTTTGAATTCTTCTTTGAATGTTGCAAAATCGCCGAATGTTTCATTAATTGCGTCTTTGATTGCTCCTGTTGGTTCGCCACCAGCATTTGGTGCCATGATTTTCCAGAAGAATGAATGGTTCGCATGTCCACCACCATTATTACGTACAGCAGTTTGAATGTCAGATGGAATAGCATCCATGTCTGAAACCAATTCTTCTATTGTTTTTTCACCTAGTTCAGGATATTTTTCGATCGCTGCATTTAAATTTGTCACATAAGTATTGTGATGTTTGTCATGATGCAAATGCATCGTTTCTTCGTCAATATATGGTTCTAATGCATCAAATGCATAGGGTAGATCTGGTAATGTGTAAGTCATAAAAAATTCCTCCTCATAGTTGTTGGGTCTCTTTACACTAAAAGAGTAACAAAGTGAGGGGAATTCTTCAATTGTTATGCCTAGTCTTCCAATTTTTTACTGTTTTCTACTGGCTCTTCGATAATTTCTGTCTTATTGAAAATAAATAATTTGCTAAAGACATAATTTGCCAATACGACTAAAACCTGTGTAATGATTTTAGCCACATAATCATTCATTTCCAATCCTTTGATCATCAAGAACATGGCGCCCATGTCTAGTCCATAAGAAACGATTCGGTAAAAAACAAATTTTCCAAACTCGATAAACAAATGCGTATAACTAGGAGATTTTGATTGAAAGACCCATACCTTATTGGTGACAAATGCAAACAGAACAGAACAAATCCAAGAAATCGTATTCGAAACGGGCATCGATAACTGGAAGATTTGTTGCGCGATTGCATAACTGACAAAATTGACAATCGTTGCTAATCCACCAAAAAATAGATAGATGAAAACTTCCCAATACCCTTTACTTTCTAAATAGCTTTTAAATTGAACATAAATCTTCATTTTTCTACCTACCTTATTTATCATTCTTTCCTATCATACTCTATCTGCTAACAATTTTCATCTCTAGAAAACAATGAACAATAAGAATATAACCTTATCTATCGTGAGAGAATGTTTTAGAACTCTTGTAATTCATAGCATACTCCGCTAGAATTGCTAGTGATGACAATTCTACAGAAGGAGTAATTATGACAACAAAACAATTAATCATTAGCTCATTTGCTCGATTCACCGAGCTTAAAAATGCTAAAAACGTATCATTTGGAAAATCATTAGTCTATCTTTTATGTTTAAGTATACTAATGGCATTACCTATTTCTTACCAAATTTTTCAAGTGCTAGACACGATCAAATCCGATGGTCAAAAAATCGCATCTGAAATTCCAGATTTTAAGATTCGTGACGGACAAATCGATTCGCCAACAAATGATGGTTTTATTTATCAAACGGATTCGATCATCTTTACCTTTGATCCCGAAGGAAAACGTACCCCTGAAGATATCTCTTCAGATTTGATAGGGAATTTCCTAAGTGTCGGTCTCTTAAAGGATAAATTGGTATTAGCTTTACCGAATACTGGCACGACTTCGGCATTGTTGAACAACAATCAATTTGAAATTGAGTATACGAATAATACCTTAAAAAATCTAACAGGTGAAAGCTTACGTAGTACATTAAGTGAAGCAACGATCCCTTTTTGGATCAAAGCTCTAGTATTTTTGATTTCCATTTATCCTAGCTTTTTAAATTTGATCATCACTTTACTTATGGCCAATTTTGCAGCTTATGTTTACGCAAGATTACGTTTGGCTAAAGTAACTTTTCTCGATTGTCTAAAAACAATGATCTATGCGATTTCATTACCTACTGTTATTGCAACGATTCTGATGATTTTTGCACCAACTTTTGATACAACAGCGTTTATTGCATTTGCGGGTATATTCATTTTTGCTCAAGCAGTCAAAGGCTGGCCAAAAATCCAATTGCCAAAATAAAAGAATCTCTGGGAGAGGTAGTCACTACATACCTCTTCTAGAGATTCTTTTTCATTTAATAACCTTTAATAACCTTCATTCAAATCGATTTCATTTACTTCTAATTCTGTTTTTTCTACGTAGGATTTTAAGTTTTTTAGAAAAATATCCATAAACTTTGTTTGGAAATGTGGTGTCTGACCTGCAATGTGTGACGTGATCAATACATCTTCTCTTTCCCATAATGGACTATCTTTTGCTAATGGTTCTTCTTCAAACACATCTAAAGCCGCAAAAGCAAGTTGTTCATCGTCTAACGCAGCTATTAAATCAGATGTTTTTACAGAAGGCCCACGTCCTACATTGATGAATAGCGCTTCTTTATCAAAAGCTTCAAATACTTTTGCGTCAAACAATCCTTTTGTCTGATCTGTCAAAGGTAAGATATTCACCACAATCGTTGCTTTCGGCAAGATTTCTTTTAATTTATCTAATGGATAAGTCTCTTTGAAGCCCTCTACTGGATGTCCAGATGTGTTGATACCGATACATTCCAAACCAAATACAGCTGCATGTTGTGCCAATTTTTTTCCAATATGTCCAGTTCCAATAATTAGTAATTTTTGATCTGCCAATGCTTGATAATGGATCTCTGATCCTAGCCAATCTTTATGGAACTGCGCTCGTTGGGCTTGAAACAATCCACGTGAATAGCCTAAAATAATGCCCATCACATGCTCACTGATCGATTCTACATGGATACCACTTGCATTGGAAAGTAAGATATCTTTTTCGGCGAATTCGTTTAATGGAAGATTATCTACCCCGGCAGAAATCGATTGGACCCACTTTAAGCGATCAGAAGCGAATATACCTTCTTGATAATCGCCGTTCCAACCGATACTGATCGCTATTTCAGAAAGTTCGTCGGATGCTACTTCCGTTTGAAATGAATATTCTGGTGCTATTTCTTTGATCTTTTCGATAAATTCTTCACGAAACGAACGTACTGAATAAATTATTTTTTTTGTCATCACACCCATCCTCTCTACTTATTAGTCTAGCTTAAACCCTCAAAAGAATGAAGTATGATGCACTTCATACCTTGAACGACTTTTTTCTATAATGAACCTAGTAAAAATGAATCAGCGTTTGACTGTCTAAAAAAAAAACCTAACAATCCGAAAGTAAGTAAAACTTACTTTTCGTTCGTCAGGCTTATTTTCCTAAAGATAAAAGACTATCTCTCACCTTATACATCTGCTGTTTCTTGGAAATGATACGTTGGTTCCTCTAATTGTGGATCATAATCAACAACCAGATCATAGCCTTTGAAGAACCAATCATCGGCTTCATCAATAAAGAATAATAGACCATCGATCGTTTCTTGTTTCATCGGACGTTCTGGTAACTCCACAGACATACCGATTGAAAATCCCTCATGTACTTCTGTTTTGCCATATACTTTCCCAAAAAAACGGATACCATAATTTTCAGGTAAATCTACCTCTGCTTGAAACCATTCTTTTGCTTTGTCCGTTATTGTTAATTGCATGTGATGAGCCCCTTTTTATTGATTCATTTTATCATCAAGTATATCTACATCTTCTGTTTCTCCGATAACAAGTAAATTATCATTTTCACGTACATACTCGTCAGCGGCTGGTGACACCACGACAGAACGATCGAAACGCCGGATGGCTACTACAGTCAAATCAAATCGCTGTCTGAAATTTAGTTCTGCTAACGTTTTATTAAAGAACTTAGGGTTGGATACCCGAATCTCAGCAAGCGAAAATTTGTCTGACAGCTCTAAATAATCCAAAATATTTTTAGAAACAAGATTATGTGCGATCCGTATCCCCATATCCCTCTCAGGATGGACCACGCGATCTGCACCGATCTTTTCAAGAACACGAGCATGATACTCATTTTGTGCTTTCGCTAAGATATTCGGAACGCCCATTTCTTTGACCATCAGAGTCACTAAAATACTTGCTTGGATGTCTTCTCCAATTGCTACGATCACATGATCAAAATTTCTGATTCCTAAAGACCGTAGAGTCATTTCATCTTGTGCATTCGCAACCACTGCATGTGTTGCGATATTCATATATTCATTCACGCGATCTTCACTGCTATCAATGGCTAAAACTTCTTGACCAGCTTCGACTAACGTACGACAGATACTGCCACCAAAACGTCCAAGTCCTACGATTGCAAAATTCTGTTTCACTTTTCTCCTCCTTTTTCCATTCCATTTCAAGTATAGCAAAGCCACTCTAAAAACAAAAGCAACCCTGCTTTTCTTTACGGAAAACCCTAATTTTTATGGAGGATCAAAAGAAGGGCTACTCTGGTAGATCATAGAATATTCCTTGATGTTTCTAATAAAAAGGTATGCCTATATATATACTAACTATTCCTACAATAGGTAGCCTAAGAATACGTTAACTGAAATAAAGTAAATAAATAACCCAGCAATATCTTTGATCGAAGTAATGATCGGTGCAGATCCAGCAGCTTGATCAATATTCAATTTCAATAAGATAAAAGGAATCAAAAAACCAAGGGCGGCAGCTAAGGTCATTGCAAAGACCAAGGAGATCCCCACAGCTACACCTAACAATGGTATTCCTTGCCACACAGAAGCGACTATTCCAGATACGATACCTACAACAATCCCTAAACTTAGACCAATACCTGTTTCTTTCAAAAAGTGCTTGATAAACGTGTTGAGATCAATGTGCCCTAAAGATAATCCGCGAACAAAAACCGTCGATGATTGCGTCCCTACATTCCCACCCATATCCATGATCAAAGGAATAAAAATAGCAACAGCGGCCACTGATTCTAACGTTTGTTCAAACTCATCGATCACTAGACCAGCTAACATCCCTGCAACTAATGTGATCGCTAAGAAAGGCAAGCGGACTTTCCAGATTTGCCAAAGACTGCCGTTAATCAGTACTGTACTACGATCAGCTTCTACAGAGGCGACGTCTGCTAAACCAGCAGCATTGAACATATCCTCGGTCGTTTCTTGCTCTAAGACATCGATGGCGTCATCCACTGTCACAATACCTACTAGTCGTGTTTCTTTATCCACGACAGGAATAGCGATCAAATCTAACTCTTGTAACAATCGTGCAGTTTCTTCCTGATCTGTATCTGTGGTTACATAAGCGACGTGCTTGATCATGATTTCTTCAATCCGTTGATCACTTTCTGCAATGACTAGATCCTTTAATGATAGTACTCCTTCAATTTTTTTCGCCATATCTGTCACATACAAAATATAGATTGTTTCCATTTCTTTCGCTAATTTTCTGATTTTATGCAGTGCTTCTTCAACAGTCATTTCTTTTTTAATTGAAATAAATTCAGTCGTCATGATCCGCCCAGCCGTCTCATGTTCATAGCCCATCAATCGATTCGTTGTTGCTCGCTCTTCTTCAGAAAGCTCTGCCAATAGTTTTTTAGTTACACTTGCTGGTAGTTCGTAAAACAACCTTACCCGATCATCTGGAGCCATCTCATTCACAAATTCAATCACTCCATCATCCGTAAACGAACGAAGCAAATCTTGTTGGATAGACGGTTCAAATGTTTCAAAGATTTCGAGGGCTTTGTCTTTTGATAATAATCGAAAGACCAGCACTTGTTTATCTAAAGGTAGCGTAACAAATAGTTGGATCAATTCCACTTTCTCGATCGTTGCTAAATAGTTCTTCAATTCTTCAAGCTTTTTTTGCTCAAGATAATTAAGAATCTTCAATTGTGTTTCTAGGTTATTTGTATCATTTAATGTTCTCATCTCGTATTCTCCTTTGTTACATCGTTTTTTCGATATAAACTTGTTGGATGGATTCGTTAGAAAAACAGGAAGTACATAAAAAAGACGGCCTCCAAAAGAAGCCGTCTCATAAGATCCCATCAAAATGGTACCAGTGTTTACCTGAACGAACTTCTCGTCTGAGCTTTAGCACTAAAAGACGTAATTCTGGAAATATGATCCAGATAGCTACGTTAAGCACGCCTTAAGCCGACGTTGCCTGTTATACCCTGTGGCGTCTCTCGACGTTTAAGGGCAGTAGCCTATGTTCTTTTAGGAGCCTCACCTAACAAGTTTTTATAATTAAACCCTACAGGTAAAATTGGTTTTTGTCAATAAGAGGATTAATATTTGATAAAAATAATCTGTAATATAGTTAATCGTATCCCAATATAGTTGTACATTCATTATTTTGCTTCTTTTTACTTTACCAACCCATGTTTGAACGCGTATATGGCAGCTTGGGTACGATCTTCTACTTCTAATTTCGCTAAAATATTGGAAACATGTGTTTTGACTGTTTTCAAAGTAATAAACAACTCGTCAGCGATTTCTTGATTGCTCTTTCCTTCAGAGATCAACATAAGAATCTCATTTTCACGATTCGTCAAATCATCGTGCAAGATTGGCTCATTACGTCGACTCATTTTTTCCATCATTTTAGAGGTTACTTCAGGTTCAAGCACGCGTTCACCTCTTTGAGTCGCACGAATCGCATCGGCGATTTCATGGGCTGTCGATGTTTTAAGTAAGTAGCCTGTTGCGCCAGCTTCAATAGCTGGATATACTTTCTCGTCATCAATAAAACTCGTAACAATAATGATTTTTGCTTCTGGCCAATCTTTGAGGATTGCTTTTGTAGATTCGATCCCGTCCATTTCTTCCATGACTAAATCCATTAGAATCACGTCCGGACGAAGTTCCATGGCTTTTTCGTAGCCTTGTCGCCCATCTTCTGCTTCTCCGATCACTTCGATATCTTCTTGGATCGACAAATAGGAAGAAACCCCTAAACGTACCATTTCATGATCATCGACTAGTAATACTTTTATCATTTTTCCGCCTCCTTTATTAAAGGAACTTTGATTTCCACACTTGTCCCTTGTCCTTTGAAACTAATGATTTTTACTGTTCCACCAATACCTGCTACACGTTCTCTGATATTGTTTAGTCCGTAGCTACCGGTTTTTGTTTCATTCATATTGAAGCCAGTACCGTCATCGATCACTCGTAATAAAAGATTATTATCGATTTTATGCAGATACACTTCTAATTCATTTGCTTTTGCATGACGCAACGTATTTGAAAGTAGTTCTTGAACGATCCGAAAGAGATGATCTTCAATCGAATCAGACAAAGTGATATCTTCAATATCCCATTTCAATGCAATTTGTATCTTGTTTTTTAATTCTTTTAATAATTGCTCAATCCCTTGTTTCAAACTTTTCTCTTCAAGGTTGACTGGTCGCAAATGTAGTAGCAACGCACGCATTTCAGATTGTGAAGCATTGATGATATCTGCTACCATTCTTAGTTGTTTACGAAACATTTCAGGCGTATCACTTTTTTCGGCTTGTTCTGTCAAAGCAGACATCATCATCATCGCTGCAAATAATTGCTGGGAAACTGAATCATGTAGCTCACGCGCTAAACGATGTCTTTCTAATTCTAAGATTTCCTCTTTTGTTTGTCCATCAACATATTGAGGTCGACTCGTCAATATTTGAAGTTCACTTGATACTTCGATCATTTTTTCTTTGATTTTAGTGATTTCTTTTTCAATTTCTTTGACATATATATCGTCAGATGCACTTGGTAAGGAATCATTTAAAACTTTTGCTTCATAGTTACCGGAAGAAATTGCCCGTAACTGTTCTTCGATTTTCCCATAACGTGCTTTTTGTAAAAGAGAGACAATCAAAAAAACAATCAAACCGACACCTGAAGAAATCGCTAATAAGTGAAAGATCAATGGTACGTATAAAATTCTGGCACTTAATAAAGTACGCCAAAAATGAGTTTGATTACTTGCGTAAAAATAAGTAAAAAATGAAAATAAAATGACGATAAATGAGGCGATCGAAGCATAAATAGCTAGCATCGGTCGAGAAAGTTTCTCAATCATGCTCGAATCACCTCAATATCCCCAAGTAATGTGTTCGTAATGATTTTTAAACGACGTGGATTTTCATCGTAATCGTTACTATAGATTTTAATCGACTCGTTCTTCAATGCAAATTGTTCTTCTTCAAATTGTACATTTCCTACTAACGTTGCATGTTCGAGACTGATTGCAATCCCTAATGGAACTAAAATGCGTGTCCGACCGATTCCTTTTCTGACGATAACGATATTATCGTCTTTAGGTAACAAGGTGTTCCCTAAATCGATGATCGTATCTCCTGAAAGTAGAGCGATATTGATATCATCCCATTCATACACATCATTACCAATTCGCTGATTACCGAATAATTGTTGTTTTTTTCGTTCATTATTGTGGGACTTCACTTGCTCTGTTTGAACCATAATGATTTGTTTTTTTCGCCAAAAAGCATTTTTTGTTAGATCGATCCCAGAAATCTCTACACCTTTAAGACCAATGAACAAGACAGCAAAGACTGCCATTACCCACAGCGCAGGACTATTGATCAAACTGAAAAAAATAACTAGTCCACCTAGTACAAATTGAAAATTTTGAAACCCCGATCTCGGTGATTTTCGCAATGCAAGATAGATATTAAAAATACCAAATAAAACTAATAGTAATAATTCAACATTATTTACGATTTGCCAAACTGCAAAGATCAATAGTAAGGCTTCTACTACTATAAAAAAGCGCCAAGAGCTATTCATCGCTATTCTCCTTTCCTTTTCATTCTCTTTTTTATCATACCTATTTTTGTTTTGAGATGCTATAGGACTTTAGATGTAACTATCGCTTTCTACAGTAAAAGGCCTGGGACTTTGTGTCATGGTCCCAGACCTTTTTGTATAGACAAACCAATAATTGATTATCTGTGTCTACATTTCAACTTATGCTTGCGCGACCTTGACGATTTTTACTTGCATATCGCCACCAGGTGTTGAAATCGTTACTTCATCATTTTTATATTTGCCGATCAAAGCTTGTGCGATCGGGGAATCATTTGAGATCTTTCCTGAGAAAGGATCTGCCTCAGCACTTCCCACGATCGTATACTCTTCTTCTTCACCATCTGGTAACTCAATGAACGTCACTGTTTTACCAATAGATACTTCATCCGAATCAACGCCATCATTGTCAATGATCTGTGCAAAACGGATCATATTCTCGATTGTCGTGATACGTCCTTCTACGAAAGCTTGTTCATCTTTAGCTGCTTCATATTCTGAGTTCTCAGATAAATCACCAAAGCCACGGGCGATCTTGATTCGTTCAATGATTTCTCCCCGTTTAACTGTTTTTAATTCTTCTAATTCTTGCTCTAATTTCGCTTTTCCTTCAAGCGTCATAGGATATACTTTTTCTACCATGTATAACTCTTCTCCTTTTTCTATGGAATACCGCAAAAGGTAATCTTTTACGGACTACAGTCCAAAAAAGATTACCATGCTTTTTCTAAAATGTAAATGTTTTTCTAAAAATAAATAAAGTTACAGATAACGCTCAATTTTAATTATTTACGTATTTTTGTACTAATTCCATATGCTCTTCATATGTTTTTGCAAAATAAACCTCACCTGTAGAGATATCTGCGACGAAATAATAATAATCATTCTCTGCAGGTTCAATCACAGCTTGAATAGCTGCTTCACTTGGGCTGTTGAATGGTCCTGGCCCATATCCCTTATTTGTATACAGATTATATGGTGAATCGACTGCCGTATCTTCATAAGAGACAAATTCTTTGTGTTCGCCTAACGCATATAAAATAGAAATATCTGATTGTAATGGCATCCCTATGTCAATCCGATTAAAGAAAACTCTAGCAATATTTTTACGGTCTGATTCAGATACGCCTTCTTTTTCGATCAATGAAGCAAGTGTCATGATTTCTTGAACCGTATGATTTTGCTGCTTGATCGTAGAGAAGTATGGTTGTAACACGGTATTCGTTTTATTGACCATCTGAATGATCAAATCTTTGAGTGACATATCTTTATAGTAATCATAAGTCGCTGGGAATAAGTAACCTTCTAAGCGATACTTGGTGTTTTCTGCCTTAGCTGCACTTTCTAATAAATCAGGATATTTTTGAGTTAACTCAGTGAAAAAGGCTTCATTTTTTAGTAGATCTAAAAATTCTTGCTTGTCTTTTCCAGTGATTTTAGCTACTCGTTCTGCAATCTGCTCTGCATCATATCCCTCTGGTATCGTGATTTTCCCATCTGCCACTTCTGTAGGTTCTGAGGTTCCACCTTCTTGGAGCTGTTTACCGATTTCATCTAACGTCATGTTAGGGGCTAATTGGTAGAAGCCAGCCTGAAAGCCAGTCATATTTTTAAATTTTGTATAATAATTAAATACGATACCGCTCTTGATGATATGGTCTTGTTCTAAAATCTCTCCGATTTGCTTATTTGAAGAGCCACTAGGGATTTCGATCGAAACCAATTGTTCATTCTCTGGGTCTAAAGGTTTTAAGCCACTATCGATATAGCGATAGACCGTAAAACCAAATACACATCCAATAATTAGCAACGTAAGCGCAATCACTAAAATAATTTTTCCTACGATTTTATCTTCTTTTTTACGTAGGTCTTTTCGCTTACTGACTACATCTGTCGAATCAGTTGCATTCTTTTGTCGTCGTCTCTTCTCATCTGGATGTTGTTTGTTTTCTGACAAAACAACTCCTCCTTACTATCAACTTCATAACTTTATTCATTATACATGAAATTCAGGCAGAGGTGAATTATTTTTAACAATTCTTATGTCAAAATTGTAAGTAGTAAATCGATTCTCTTCGGCTTAAAATAGAAAATAAAATGATTCTTATTTACTAAATAACAATAATCTGCTTCATTTAATCACTAAGCTCTTAGACAGGAAGGATTGATATACATGAACAAAAGGAAACATTTAAGAAGAAAACAAGCTTCCCATTTTTCTTTCTCTCAAAAAATCTGCTTATTCATTTTAGTCGTCACTATTGGAATCATCACTTGGTCTACCTATGAAATGGCACAGTCAAGAGTATCCGCCTCGATTCAAGTGGCAAACGATTCCCTAGATTTGACCAAAGACGAACAGGTCCTTGCCGATCAAATCGACCAATTGTTACAAAAAAATGATTATGTTGGATCTGTCTATATTCGTAAAAACAATCGAGTGATCCTTGAAAAGGGCTACGGATACGCTAACGAAGAAGCACAGCAACCAAATACTCCATCTCTGTATTATCAAATTGGTTCGATCCAAAAAGCAATGACTGCGCTACTGATTCTAAAACAAGTGGATATAGGGAAACTTTCTTTAGATACAAAACTGGCTAAATTTTATCCCCAAATCAACGGTAGCAATAAAATCACGATCAAAGATTTATTATATATGCGATCAGGATTGAAAAAAACAGCTTCTCCGACCGTACCGATGAATGACCAAGAGGTGATCCAGTTTGCCATAGACCATCTCGAATATACCAATGATCAAAGTTACAAATATGAACCATTGAATTTCACATTACTAACAGGTATTTTAATGAAATTGACCCATCAGCCATACGAAAAGTTGGTGTATGATCAAATCATCACTCCCTTACAATTGAAACAGACGACCTTCTATGACCAAGTCAAAAACACTTCAGAACACGCAGTCTCTTATCAAATGAGTCCAGACGATGATTATCATCAAGCTTTGACTGAATCTGAAACAGATATACGTAATGAATTAGGAACTGGGAATATCAGTATGTCCGTCTATGATTTGAATGAATTTTTTACAAAAGTATTAAAAGGGCAATTGATTCCAAAAGATTTACTTTTTTCTCTATGGGGAAATAATTTGAGTGGGCGTCCATATAATGGTGGGGTCTATAGTGGAAGGGATACAATATTTGCTCAAGGAAACATCAATCGTTTCCATGCGGTATTAGCAATGAAAAAAGATACCTCTGATGCAGTTGTGCTAGAAAGTAATATCCAAGCCGATAAAAAATATAAAACAACTGCCACCGACCTTAGAGATCAGATTTATAAATTGATGGGAAATGATGAATAAGCAATGTGTTGACCTGTCATCTGTGATAATTGAATAAGAACGAAGAAAACCTTGTATAAGCAATTTGGCTTGATACAAGGTTTTCTCTGTTGTTTCCTGAATAAAGAAACTTTATTATTTTGTCGTATTTATTTCTGTTGCTAAATATTTTCTCATGCCATCAAGTATGCTATGTTTAGGTTGGTAACCTAGTGCTGAAAGCTTAGTGATATCAGCTAAAGAGTCGTGGATATCTCCTACTCTCTCCTCTTGATAATCTAACAGTAATTCAACTTCAAGAATCTGATTGATTGTCTGGATCAACTCAAGTAAAGTTGTACTGTTTCCCGTTCCAACATTGAATTGTTGCCCTAGTGCTTTTTCTTCTTTGGAAACAAGTAATAAAGCTTGCACAACATCTTCAACATAGACAAAATCTCTTGATTGACTGCCATCGCCGAATAAAGTAAATGACGCTTTTTCACCAGCAAGTTGCTTTTTATAGCGATCCACTAAAATCGAGATCACCCCACTATATGGCGAATTTGGATTTTGATTTGGACCGTATACGTTGAAGAAACGTACCGCAGTTCCTGGCACATCATACAAATGGCAATAATCAAGTACATATTGTTCAGCGGCAAATTTATCAATAGCATAAGGCGTCAACGGTCGAATAACTGACTCTTCTTTTTTAGGTAGTGTTGGTTCATCTCCATAAACAGCTGCAGAAGAGCTAAATACAATACGCTTTAAATTTGGCTGATACTTACGAATTAACTCAAGTAACATCAAGACACTATCAAAATTCACTCGATGGGTTTCCATTGGGCGTTCCACAGAATCAGCAACGCTGGCGATTGCTGCTAAATGGAAGATGTAATCAAATTGTTGATTGCTTAATAGTTCGTCCATTGTTTTTTCATCAGATACGTCGCCTTCAACAAAGACGATATTTTTTGTGAAATCAAGGTTTTCTTTATTTCCCATAGATAGATCGTCAATGACAACCACTTTATTATTTTCACTCAAATGATTGGCTAGTGTAGAGCCGATAAAGCCGGCTCCACCAGTTATTAAAATAGAATTCATTTGAACTCACTCCTCTATTTTTGATATTTTTATTTTCTTGAATGTACCATGCGTTTACCAGTCTTTAAAAGACCTTTTACGATGTCCATATTAACAAATAATAAAGCAATTAAGCAAACTAATTCTAATCCAATCAACAATAACCCATCGAATAAAAAGATCAATGCAACTTGGGCGGCCAAAACTACATGATTTAATACGATATTCCATACATTTATATTTACAGTGATAAATTTACTTGTATCATAAATTCGAATCATCCAACCAACAAACAAGCTGATCATCGAAGCAAATCCAACCCCTATCAAGCCAAAAGATGAAATGAAAAGAAAGTTAAGTATGACACTCAGTAAACCGGAAATCAATGAAGTATTCATCAATCCTTTTGTTTTCTTTTCTGCAATATAAAACTGTCCATAGAAACCGATAAATCCAGAATAAATAGCAGAAATCAATAAAAACGGAGTGACTTGCCAACTGATAAAAAATGAACTTTGGACTAAATTACCTAAAAGCCACTTTAAAATCACCATGATCGATGAAGCTGTAAAAAATAGCAAAAATGAATAATATTTAAAAATATTTGCATGAAATTCTCCACGAGATTCTGAGTCTCGCTCGTCAACAAGAGAAATCTGCCATGCTTGTGAGAAAACAGACTGCATCATAGAGATAACAGAAGGTATTTTATTAGCGACAGCATAGATTCCGTTTGCGCTTACTCCAAGAAAATACAAAATAAAGTATCGACTTGCACTATTGACAAACCACCATAAGACATCATTAGGAATAGTCGGAATCGAAAAAACTAGCATCTCTCTCATAAAAGATTTATTAATAAGTTTAACAGAAAAATCTTTAAAATATGGTGTTGTACATGCAAGATAAATGAAAGAAATGATTTCCGCAAGTATCAATGATATCAAATATCCATTCAATCCCATTTTTAATACTACCAGGAAGTAAATATTCAATAATCCGATCGCTAGAGTTTTGATCATACCATTAAAAGCAAAAATACGAACTTGTCCGTTACCTCTAGCAAATTGTGCAATGATTTGTGTAAATACTTGAAATGCCAGTAAAAACATAAATGCTAGAAGTATTTGATCAAAAGCACCAGTCATTGCCAATAATGGGTAACATAACGCTGTAATCACAATCCCAATTATTGCAATGATCGTAGCATTTGTTACGACTGATTTTTTATCTACATCTTTGTCCAGTGCAAATCTTAAAACAGCAACAGATATTCCTCCTGAAACAATTGGGATCAATAGGCTGACAGTTGTCGTAACTAAGTCAACCTTCCCATATTCTTGTGTAGTTAGATAATATGTATAAAGTGGAACCAATACGAATGATATTAGTTTACTCCCTAAATTACCTACTGCGAATATGAAAGAATTCCCGACTAATTTTTTGTATTTACTCATACTTCTTTTACGACCTTTCAGAATAAATTTGAGTTTGATATCGTGCCAAAAGTATTCTGTTTATTTCCGAAGAAACTACTTCTGGCATGCCCTTTGACCAAGTTTAAAAAGCCCTATGAACCTCTATTTATTCAGTTTTAGAGGTCCATAGGTGCCTAAATTAACGTTTGTAACAACCCCAAACTCTGTCTTGTCTATAACTAACTACTTAGACATCTCAATCAACAAACGATCTCCTAATGTTTTACTTGCATGACCAGATTCGGAAATATTCAAGCCTTGTTTAAATTCTTCCATTTTAGCTAGATACTCGTCCAAATCAAAATTCTCAATACCTTCAATGAATGTTTCTTGACTTCTAATCAACGGAAATGGCAAGTCTGCTAAATCCATTACTAGACCTCTATTTTCTAGATATTGGTCATAATCATACGCATAGATAAAACACTTTTTGTTAGATACTAATGCTTCACCGATAGTTGAAGAATAATCTGTGATCAATACATCTGTTGCGCACAACAATTCTTGCATATCATTATAGTCAGAAGCATCAATAAGAGTAGAGTTATCTAATTCTCCTAAAATCTGTTTTTTATTCTCCGTATCATTTGGATGAAGACGGATAAGCATCTGATAGTCGATGCCAAATTTATCTGAGAAAGCTTTTCTAACTTGCTCCAAAAAATCTGGACTGACTTTTATCAGTTCTCCTGCTCTAAAGGTCGGTGCGTATAAAACAATTTTTTGGTCTGTTGGAATTTGATAATACTCATACACTTTACGGATGATAGTGGGATCGTTATTGACGATCACGTCATTTCTAGGAACACCTTCTCTAAAAATTTCTCCCTCATACCAGAACATTTTACCGATATCTTTAAATAGATCAGAGCTTTCAAAAACCAATAGATCGCACATTTGAGAATCTTTTTTGGCTAATTTTACATATCTTGGTTTTAATTTACCAGCTGCATTATTCTCGATTCGCTTGAGTCCGAATCCAGCATGCCAGGTCTGGAGATAAAACTGTCCTTTTCTTTTGGGTGGATAAAAGCTTTTACGACAATTGTCGATCCAAATCTTAGCCGTGAACATCTCAATCAATGCTCGAACTGATTTATTTTTCACTAACCTTATCGTATCTGGAAATAGATCTGCTTGATGTTGAAGGACTTCTGGCTTACATAACCAAACAATGTCTAAATCATCTTTTTGGGATAGTAAATATTCACAAATATACTTAGGATTATCTCCATAACCTTTTCCAAAATAGCTAGAAACAACGATTTTATTTCTTTTTAAAGGTTGCATGACTAAAAATGGATAACAACAATAAAAAACAGCGTATCTTCCTACTCGCAAGAAGAGACTTTTGACTACAAAAATCATCCGATCGATATTATTTTTAAGCGACGCTATCATATAACTTTTCCTCACATTCTTATTGATTCATTCCATCGCTTGCTTTTAGCTTCCCGATTACTTCACCAAGTAAAAACCAGAATAAGAATGCGCCAGAAATATTCACAAGAATCATTTCATTATGGAAAAATCCAGAAAATGCTAATGCAAAAATACCACAAATACAATAAATCATTCGTGTACCAAATAAATTAGTGATTGGTTTGAATAAAAAGGTGATGATACGAGCTGCTTTACTAACGATGAAAGCAACAAATGTTAGACCACCTAATATCCCAGTAGATGCTAGAGTATTCAAATACGCATTGTGTACAGAAAAATTACGTTGTGCAATATAAGTATTTGGTAAAACATCTTGTGCATAAGCAATCATATTTTTAGGGGAAGTACCAAATAACCAACTTGATTGAAAAATCTCTACAGCACTTTTCCAAATAGTAAAACGTAAATTAGATACATCTGTACTTTGTGCCACATCGGGCCTTGTTAAGTTGACTCTACCTGCTGTAATTCCAGTTTGTTTTTTCTCAAAAAACTGTGGAAAATATGACCATCCGATTTTGATCAACTGAGCTCCGCCAAAAACAATGGCCATAACAGCCACCCCACTTACTATTGAAAGCAAGATGTTTAAAAGAAGGTTCATTTTTTTCTTTAATTGATACTGATACATCGAAAAGAAAACAAAAACAAAAGTTGTCACTAATAAAGTAATCAAGCCATTTCTAGAACCTGATAAAATGATGTAACTGATATTTAAGAAGATTGAAAAATACACACCTGTCAACAACCATTTGTTTGAATATTTCTTACTAAAGATATAATACAAGCTAAGAAAGATCGTTACTACACACATCACGGAACCATAGTTTGGATCAGAAAATACACCAAATAGTCTACCTTCCAACATACCTATTCTAAGGGGATTGACTCTGCTTAATTGGACTGAATAATTGTACTGAGTCAAAAACATCCCTAATGAAACGACTACTAAACTAGTCCAAATCACTATCAATGTTCCACTTATGATCGATAATAAGTGATCGGCCTTATTTCTATCACTGCTGATTCCATTGTCATAGACAATAAAGAAATATAATGCTTGCCATACAATAAATTTGAGATTACCAAATATACCGTACTTCATGTTTATCAAGCTAGAAATACACATGATAACGATAAATAAAAGTAGCAAGATATCATATGTCCAACGATTTTTTTTCAATACTCTAGTAAAAAAATCAGCTAATAATACAATTGAACCAAATATCGCTAATATCGAAAACAGTACACTATCAATTGTAGAAGGAAGTAAACTGTACGCACCAACTGCTCTACTGATGAGCAGGACCAATAACCCTACTATAAAAATATTTTTACCTTTTTGAAGATAATCATCTTTTTTTGTTTCCATAAAACTCATTCTTCTCCTGTCACATTCATTTTTAAGCCATCAACTATTTTTCTTAGTTACATAATTATATTTTATCTTGGCTAATGTATCATAACATAAATTACTTATCATTAATGCAAGCATCGACAGTTTTCGACTTTTAGTGAATATTGGATTTTTCATTACAAACATGAAATTCGATTTTAAAAATTTCACTAGCGGTTTTCTGATTTCTTTTGATTCACTATTATCACTGATCGCTATCTTATCTAAAACATCAAAATATGCCCAACATATTCTACGATGGATCGAATCTGAAAGTTCTGGGTAAGCGTTCTTCACTAACTCACCATTTTTTTCCCATGCTTCAATCACATCAAAATTTTTAGTCGAAAAAGACAATCCAGTAATACTGTCATTTCTTCGATAATAATAATATTTTTGTTCAGTATTAGTAACTATCCTATCACATTGAAGTAATAGATCCATAATTATAAAAGCATCTTCTACAATTTTCCCAATAGGATAGCGTACAGTGTCGAAAAGTTCTTTTTTATAAAGTTTATTGACTGCATACGCGTATACATCTGTACTATCTAGAACAGCTTTTATCGCATCTTTTTGATCTAGAACTTCAACTAATTTTAAGTTATTGACCTTTGTTTCTTTGTTTTCATACACATCGATCATGCCTATTGTAGCTATATCCGCATCATAATCCAGTAACTGATCATACAATATTTCAAACATATCTTCAGCAATATAATCATCACTATCAATAAATCCTAAATACTTTCCTTTAGCCATCTCAATACCCGCATTACGAGCACTACTCAATCCGCCATTTTCTTTATGAATGACCTTTATACGTTTATCTTGAACCGCATATTCGTCACATATTTTCCCACTATCATCTGGAGAACCATCATCGACTAAAATAATTTCAATATCAGTAAAAGTTTGTGCAATAATAGAATCAACACATTTTTTTAAATACTTCTCTACTTTATATACAGGCACGATTATACTAATTGTACACATTAAACTTCATCCTTAACTAATTTTACTGTGTGAGCTAAAGATTCTTCAAGTGTAAATGCTGAATTCCACCCAGTTTCCTTGAGTTTTTGATTGTCTAAGATTGCTGTATTTGCTTTTGAGAAACCTTTTTTTTCAGTTTCATCGGGCAATTCAAAGATAACTTTTTTATTGTTTATTTCTGCCAATTTTCCCGCAAGATCTCTTAATTGCAAGTCAAAAGCCTCTTCTGATACATTATACGCTTCTCCGTTTTTACCGTGGATCATCAAATGGAGGATGGCAGAGACTGCATCACCAACATAAATATAAGAAAAATACTGTTTGCCTTCACTTTTTAAAACGATATCTTCTTCTCGAGCTGCATTCAAAATAAATTGTGAAGAAGCTTTTGAATCAGATAATAACATCGTAGGTCCAAATGTACGGCATAATCTTGGTATGACAATATCTAGATCATGTTTAGCGATATACGCTTGACACAAGGATTCACTGACTCTCTTACCTTCAGGATAACCGGCTCTTAGCGTATTACAATCGATATAGCCACAGTAGTCTTCCTTAAATTTATCTACATCTCCTCTATTTTCCCCATATATTTCTACAGTAGATAAAAATAGTGTGCGTGTAGCATTCGTAGCTACTGCGTGCTTTAAGACTTGTTCCGTGCCAGCTAAATTAGTCATGATCGTCCCAATAGGATCTGTCGCATAGGCTCTAGGATGCGTATTACTAGCTCCATGAATGATGTAATCAGCTTTGATAGAAGGATCTAAAGGTTCAGTAACATCCCCTTCTACGATTTGAAAATTATTACTTGATTGATACTTTTCAAATCGTGCTTCTAGCTTCTTACGATTTCTCCCCATCGCATATACTTTAATATCGATTCCTAAATGATCATTTGCTAACATGATCGTATCGACTAAAAACGATCCGACCATTCCAGATGCACCAATCATCAAAAGTGATTTTCCATTTAAGTCTTTGATACCCTCAACGTGGTCGATCACTTTTTGCAAATCATTTATATATAGCGGATTTGTATTTAAAGCCATCTATCTCACCACCTAGTCTTTCATTTTTAAGTATGCTTTGAATAAATCTAAATCTTCTCTAGTTGTCAATTTGATATTTTTGTCTGAACCAGCAGCAAAATAAAGTGTTTCACCTAGATCCACCATCATCGTATTTGTATAAGAAGAATCCGTCATACCAATATTCTCTTTTACTGCTCGATCATATGCAGCTCGCAATTTACCATACTGATATGCTTGTGGTGTCGAAACACGTCGCAACGTATTACGATCCACATATTGTTCCGTCGTTTCTTCTGTTTTTTTGATAAAAATCTGTTCATTATAAGGAAGTGAAGTGACACCATTTCCAAATTCCTTACATTTTACGATGACATCAGACAGAACAAGTTCATCAACTAATGGACGAATGCCGTCATGAATGATGATCGTGTCATCGTCCTCAGAATAATCCCTTAAGAATTGTACACCATTATTAATCGATTCTTGACCTTTTGAACCACCAGTAATCACCCACTGAACTTTACTGATATTGAATTCCTTGATGTACGCCCACATCGTTTCTTCCCAACCTGATTTACAAACCACTAATATTCGATCAATTTGTGGATGGTGTTGGAATGATTCCAAGGTATAAATAATAATCGGTTTTCCTTCAATATTGATAAATTGTTTTGGGATATCTTGTCCCATTCTTTTGCCCACTCCACCGGCGATAATAACAGCTGTAATCATTCGATTTAAATTCCTTCCCTTTACAAGTACATGAAGTATTTGTCATATTTAATGTTCTAATAATAATCCAGTGTCAAACTGCATTCAACCTTTTACATTTTCTCACAACTACCAATAAGTTTCAATGTTTTCTATATTATGCCAGGTAAAATGTCCTAACGACAAACATTTATCTAGTTAAATTTTTACGCACTAGAAAGAACCAGGAACATAAAATAGTTGATCTTTTCATGTCCCTGGTTTTATTGTATTAGTTTACTTTTTTTACATAGGCTTGATTTGCTGTAATGTAACCATCCGCTGTTTTCAATCTTGGCATACCTGATGCGGTATATTCAATACCTTCGATTGTCAAAATCGTCCCTTTTTTAATTGCATTTCCTTTTTGAGTAAAGTTCAGATCCTTATAATAATGGTCATCTACCAAAAGTTGCACTTTATTTGGATTGGTCACAAAGTAGTTGTTATTGCTATTTGCTGCAGCTGTCACATATGTTTTATTTGCTGTGATATACCCATTGGCAGTTTTTAATCTAGGAACTCCTGTAGTTGTAAATTCTACACCTAATACATCGATTACTCTACCTTTTGGAATAGTCGCCCCAGGATTATTAAAAGCAAGATCCGAATAATAACGATCCTCTTTTAACATAATGATTTTCCTTGGGTTTTCTATGAAATAGTTATCACTATTAGAAAATAATGTCATAACATAAGATTTATTTGCTGTCACATAACCTTTGGCTGTTTTTAAACGTGGGATGCCACTAGTAGTGAAGACGATATCTTGCACTTTGATCACTTCATCTTTTAAGACAGGATCACCTTTTTGGCTGAATGAAACATCTTTATAGTAACTATCGTTCTTCTTCATGACTACTTGATTGATATTGCTATAGTAATAATCGTTGATGTTACTTGGCACTTCTTGTACGTAACTTTTATTCGCAGTTAAATAGCCTTTTGGTGTAATCAAACGTGGGACTGCATTTTCACGATATTCAACCCCGGTTACATTTACCAAGGTTCCTTTATTGACCGACGCTCCTTTATGCAAAAACTCAGGGTCCCGATAATAGGCGTCATTTGCTTTTAAAACAACCTGTGTCGGACGCATCGTGTAGTAATTATCAATGCCAGATACTGTAGCGATCACGTAGTCTTTATTAGCAGTATAATAGCCTTTATTTGTCTTGAGACGAGGAATCCCACTTTTAGTTTTTTCGATACCTGTTACTTTTATGACTGTACCGGTTGGGACAGATTCACCTGCTGTCGAAAACTCAACGTCTTTATAATATTGATCATTTTTTAAAGTAATGATTTGACCAGGATTTGCTGTATAATATAAATCTGACATTTCTAAAAATTGTTCAACTATATTTTTATTAGCTGTTAAATAACCATTCTTTGTTTTAAGACGGAAAATGCCTGATTGGGTATACGCTAGATCCTCTACTTCTACGATGGTACCTTTTGACACTTTATTCAAACGTTGCTTGAAGTCTGTGTCTGCGTAATAATAATCATCTGCTTTTAAACGAACTTTTTTAGGATTCGTTGTGAAGTATGAATCGATATTGCTCTGAGCCGCAACTACATATGATTTATTCGCCGTTAAGTAGCCTTTATCTGTATACAATCGAGGGATACCGCTAGCAGTTGTCTGAATACTTTTTACAGTCACAAGAGTATTTTTTTTGACTCTAAGACCTGGATCAGTAAAATTCACATCATTGTAAAAGTTATCATCTTGTTTGACAATGACTCTACCTGGATTGGTTGTATAATATTTACTTAGATCTGGACCGGGATTAGGCGCACTGAAAAATGCACTGTAACTCATTGAGATATCAAATGGTCTGTTTTCATAATTAGCAATCCCAGGGAAGTGCATATTAGAAGACCACTGCCACGCGCCATGGTCATTGTTCCATTGCATTGATTGATCTGGTGAATAAGGGTATTGCGCTACCCATACCCGATCTTTACCGAAAGCCGAAGTATTGATATATCCGTTAGTGATCCAATATTTTCCTATATATAGAGCTGCATTAGAAAAACCTTTTGCCTGTAGTTGTCTGTTAAAAGCTAGCGAATTATTATGTGCGTCTCTTCCGTTGTTAATCAACGTAGGGTCTTCTGCGTCGTTGAACATGATCGTATTCTTATTTAATCCCAATCGATTTGCAGCATCAGCAAAATAATTTGCTTCGGCTTGTGCAGTTTGGGCTGATGTATATAAACTGTAATGGTAGGCAGAAACTGTCAAGCCAGCAGCTTTTGCATTGTTAATTTGATTCTCAGCATAAGGGTTAGTGTATGAAGTTCCTTCTGTTAATTTCACCGATACAGATGTCACACCATAACTTTTTATTTTTTGGTATTCAGCTACTGAAATATTTCCATTCCAACTAGCTACATCTATAAAATGTTTACCTGGAAGATTAGGATTGTTCGCATAAACTTTGTCAATCACTGATGCTGCTCGCAAAGATATCCCACCAGATTGCATTGCATACGTACCTTTTTTATGGTTTGTTCCTTGTTTACCAACTTCGACATCTTCAGTTGATTGTTGTTTTGCAGCCTCATCAGTTGATTCTGTCGTTTCTTGGTTTGTAGAGCTACTCTCGGTTGTTGAAGAACTATCTCCAGTTTCTGTTGTAGTCGAACTATTTTCTACGGACTCACTTGACTCATCCGTAGTGGTAGAGCTCTCTGATATTGTTTCTGTAGTAGCAGTACTCTCTTCTACATTCTCAGTTGAGCTGCTCGATGTACTTCCCGCTGTATCTTCGGTAGTGGTATCACTTTGTTGGACAGCTGAAATATCTTTACCTGTTTTGGCTTTTGAAAACTGAATTTCATTTGCAGACATACTAGGAGCAAAACCATTCAATAGCATTGTGCACAAAAGTGTTCCTGACAAGATCTTTTTAATGCTGATTTTTCTGGGCAACATTCTTGTATTTTTCTTCACCATTTAATTCTCCTTATTTTTATTATGTCTTTTTTTGTATGATACTTTTGTATCAAGAACAACAGCCTCGTGATGGGGTTGCCGATCTTCTATTGGAGGTAGTTCCATATATTCTCCAAAAACTTGTTTCAAATAGCGATCATAACCGATTGGAATCGGCATCTTGACATCTTCAAAAGGGACAAAAACTGCAGATTTAAAATCATCCAACTTATAAATATTACCCATATATTTTGGCCCGACACACAACTCTGTCACATACTTTGTTGAACCAAATGGATATTTACTCATTTGTTTTTCAGCGAAACGCCAAATCTTATATCGTGCTTTTTTAGAGCTAAAGATATTCAGAAGTACTCTGCTTCCAGTAGCTAAAAGCCCCCCATGTTTTTCTGGTACTACTTGTGAGCAGAATAAAGCATAGATCAATGCCCATATTTTTTGAATCTTTTGTTTATATCTGCTTTCTGGTGCACCATCTAATGGAAAAATGTCGATAGGAATACCATGTGGGATATCCATATTTTCTTGGTACGTTTTTACAAACGTTGTTTCTGTATCACGAATAGTCATAAACGAATTATGATCATTGTAATCTAATGAAGCAAATAATAACGGATAACGATCCTTATTTGCATGTTTGTTCCAAAGGATCTTTAGTTTCTCGTAGTCTTGTCTAGGCATAAAAAAATCTAAGTCATCATCCCAAGGTATGAATCCCTGATGACGAATCGATCCAATACAGCCACCGCCACAAAAATAACATACCAATCCATTCTCATTACAAAATTCAACAAAGTACTTTGACATTTCAAGTACGACTTTTTGCACATTTTTTAGTTCTACATCATTACTATACATTATTACAGCCTCATCCATTTTTAATTTCTTATATATTTTCGCACAAGCGTGTGTTTTTTACAAGTTGCCATTTGGTTAAAAAACATTACGAAAAAGCACGCTCAACTGATTGAGCGTGCTTTTTAATACGATCGTTTTAAGAAAGCCATCAATCCTGGCATCTTTTCTTCTACAAAACTACCTATTCTAACAGCCGATAAAAAAATCGGTGCAGGTAATTTATACAGAAGCTTCGTAACCTTTTTAGCCGTTGAATCTGTCAAAGCTATATTTTTAGCTTCAAGAATCACCGGATCAGCTAAAACTTTTTTTGCTTCTCTGTTTTTTTCTTTAGATGTTTGATCGGAATTGCCATAAATAGAAAAAATCACTGAAGTCGTTCCTTTTAATAAAAGTGCAGCCATTCCGGGTTTGTTTATTTGATTTGTTACATCGTTTGCTATCAAATAAAATTCTTTGAAGGTTTGAAATTTATTAGGATAATATTTATTAGTGATACCCTTTCCTCCAACGAATTCATACGTATATTCAACGATTGGATTCATGACCACATATTGGCAATGTTGATAGTATTCTAAATTAAAGATACGATCTTCGCAGCTACGGTAATTTCTAAATCGAATATTTTGTGCTATGACTATATCTCTGCGATAGCACTTATTCCATACCACATACATTAGTTGTTGATTCATCAAATGATACATGTCTTCTAAAAATGTTTCATGGCTTCGATAAATGGAATCAGGTACCTGATTCACTTTTTCGGATACTACTTTTTCATTATCCATCGTTCTAAAAAGAAAAGAGCTGACTATCAAATCTGTCTGCGGATGATTGGTAAGTAGTTGATCATAGTTCTTTAAAATCGATTTGCTCGGTTCATCATCGGCATCAAATAATAAAATATAAGAACCCTTTGCCTGTTCAATACCAATATTTCTTGCAATACCTGGGCCATTATTCTCCGTTGTTATCAATTGAAAAATTGGATTTCCTTCAGTCAATGTGACAATCATTTTTTCAGTATCATCTGTTGAACCATCGTTGACGATGATCACTTCATAATCATCGTAGTCCAATGTCTGTAATGTTTTGATCGTTTTTTTTATCGTGGATTGCGCATTATAGACTGGCACAATAATGCTAAATTTTGGTTCTATCATTTTATGTGCCTCCCGATCTAGCGATAAATTCGTTCTTTTGGAAAATCTATTTCCTGCAGTGAGCTGGCATTTTCATCCTCTTCTAACCCTTGGGAAGACATTTTATCAAAAAGGATCTTGATCGTTTGCAATAAGATCTTTAGATCCATCATTAACGAATATTTTTTGATATACAACAAATCAAAGCGTAACTTGCTGTTATAGTCAGAAACATATTTCCCATATACTTGGGCATAGCCGGTGATGCCTGCACGGACATTATGTCTCAAATAATAATAAGGATTTTCTGCATTGAATTGATCCACAAAGAAAGGTCTTTCTGGGCGTGGACCGACGATCGACATATCGCCTTTTAACACATTAAAAATCTGTGGCAATTCATCAAAACGTACAGCACGGATAAATTTACCGACTGGTGTTACTCGAGCATCATTACTTTTCGCTAAGACAGGTCCTGATTTTGCTTCAGCTGTTGCTGTCATTGACCGGAATTTATAGATTGAAAATTCTTTTTGATTTTTAGTGATACGGACTTGTTTATAGATCACTGGTCCTGGTGAAGTCACTTTGACTAGTATTGCTGTAAGCAACATGAAAGGTGATGCAAGGATCAGTAAGATAAAGGAAATGATAATGTCGAATAAGCGTTTGAACAATTCATCTTCTGGTTGTATCTTGAAACCAGAAGCTTCAATGATACTTTCATCTTCAAAGTTCATAATGTTTGGATTGATCATTGTTAAATTCTCAAAAGTCGTATTCAAAAATAATTTTTTTTCCTTCTTAGTAACTAATTGATAAATCTTGATTTTTTCATTTTCTTCAATATGTGATGACAAGTAGACGATATCGATCGTATCGATCATCTTCTTGATGTTTTCATAATAGTTATCGATAACGACCGCTTCAACTTTATGTTTATTATTTTTTTTAGATTGGAAATTTTGGATTGCTGGAGCAACATCTTTTTCAAGTCCAACGATCACTACTTTCTTGTCTCTACTGACTTTCAAATATAATTTGTAGACCAAGATACGGTATAAGCTCAGTAAAACTGTTCCTACTACCAAAGATAAAAGAATAACTGCCCGTGGAAAGGCAAACCATCGACCAGCGAAAGTCACCACCATTACACCTAAAGACATCAATACTTGCCCTATTACAGTCACAAATATAATGTCACTGATCATCCGATTATAGAAGACGTATGCCCCTAATAAAATATTCAAGACGATAAAGATGATAGATATAAACACTGCAGAATGTTGAAAGGTCTCAAAATTCCGTGTGGGAATTTCTCCTTGAAATTTCAATAAGAAACTTATATATATCGCTGCATTGTAAACTAAGACATCCAGCATGATAATGAATATCCGACGAGCAGCATTCCATTCTCCATTTTTATTCATGTATACACTCCTAACCACAAAATAATACCTCTATCATCTTACCATAGCACACTTTAAAAACATAGTGAATAACCAAATTGTAACCTAAATTCAAAGTTTCTCTTAGTTGCTTTAGCAACACTGTTGTGTCAAAAACAGTCCCCATAAAATATGCCTTCAACAAGACTTGATGAGGTATCAAGTTTTGTTGAAGGCATAGCATAATATGCAAGAATCATTCTGGTCGTAATGAAAAATCGCCAATTCCTTGTTTTGTCAAATTGTCATTATAGAAAGGATCATGTGCGATATATTTGGGCCATTTATCTTGCATTTTTTTGATTTCACCCGCAAAGCGTTTCTGCTTTTCTGGCGTATCTTCATACCCGCGAGATTTTGACTCAAAGTGATAAAGCTCAACTTGGTGAGCATATACATTGTTTCTACCAAGTTCATAGACTTTAAGACATAAGTCTACATCATTGAAGGCAACTTGTAATGTCTCATCGAAGCCACCCACCGCTTTGAAATCATCTGCTTTGACCATCATACAAGCGGCAGTCACTGCTAAATAATCGACGTCGATCACTAATCGTCCGAAATAGCCACAATGTGTGCGGTCATAATTATTCAACGCATGACCAGCGACGCCACCGATTCCAACGAGTACACCCGCATGTTGAGTCGTATCATCTGGATAGTAAAGTTTGGCGCCAACACAGCCGATCGAATCAAACTGAGCATATGAGACCATTGTTGTCATCCAATTAGGAGCAATCACTTCGGTATCATTGTTCAGGAATAAGTAATACTTTCCACTAGCTTTTTCAGCCGCAAGGTTATTGATGCGAGAATAGTTGAAGGGAATATCGATCAACTCTACAATGAAGCGTTCTTTCAGTTGTTCCTTGTAGGAGTCAAAAAGATTTTGCATCTTAGGATCAGTACTACCGTTATCAGCTACAATGATCTCGTAGTTAGGATAGGTCGTTTTTTCGATGATCGAATCAATACACATTTTCAAATCGTCATACCCATTTTTGGTTGGGATGATGACGCTGACTAGCTCCTCTTGTAGGACATCATAATTGATTTCATAAAACCCTGAGATTCTTCCTGGACGCACATTACCTTTGATATTCCTGCGAGCTAATGCATCCGTCAAAGCTTTCACACCAGAATCGTAAATATAACTTTTAGCTTCACCACTACTAGCTGTTGATCCTGGAATCGTACGCCAATGGTAAAGGACACGATCGATATGATAAATATGATCTGCTGGGATCTTTTCTGTAAAACGGAGAACTAGGTCATAATCTTGTGAACCTTCATAGCCTTTTCGGAAGCCACCTAGTTCTTTGACGATACTTAATCGATAGACGCCTAAATGAGAAATATAGTTATTTCCCATCAACGTATTAGGTGACCAGTCTGCTTTAAAATGAGGATCGAAGCGATTGCCATCAGCATCGATCTTATCTTCATCACTATAAATCAAATCAAGTTCTGGCCGATCATTCAAGACATTGACTACTTCAAACAATGCATTGACAGGAAGTTCGTCGTCGTTATCAAGTAGTGCCATGAATTCTCCTTCAGCGATCTCAAGTGCAGAGTTCGTGGCTAAACTAATATGTCCGTTTTCTTCACGAAAGACAACTTTGATCCGTGGGTCTTTTTGCTGATAACGTTCTAAACATTTATGGATTTTAGGATCGGTAGAGGCATCATCACTGATACACAATTCCCAATGGTCATATGTTTGAGCAATCACAGAATCGATACATTTTTCTAGCCATTTGATTTCTACGTTATAAACTGGCATCACGACAGAAATCAATGGACGATAGGCAAAGGCTTGCGCTTTTGTTTTTTGTGCTGCAACGTCAATTTGTTCATGCTTAGCGATCCATTGCGCATAGTCGATGGAACCTGGTTTCAATTCCATTTTCACACGACGTACAGCCTTTTTTAGGCCATGCGTCCGAGCATAGTTCAAGCCTTTTTTTAACAATCGTTTTTTCTTTTCCAAACTCGACTCGATGCCATCATCATAAGGATAGCGTCCATTCAATTTGACGGCTATTCCATTTTGATGATCTTTCGTTTGAAAATCTAAAATTGCTTTCCCCTTCATCTTTCCAGATAATCGAAGATTAAAACCACTTTGCGTCTTTACGTCCAAATCATAGAGATGATTGATATCTAAACGCACGACTGGTGTATTTTTTGCTATAATATTTTCTTTTTCAACTTGGATCGTCGGTATTTCTTTCGTTACTTCATCGATTGCCCAACCAACGATCAATAAATCGCCGGTCGCCCGCTCACGAGTGATTTTATCGATAAATACAGCAATTTCTTTTTTTTGCACTGGTTTGGTACTCCTTTACCTAATAAGTTATTTATATTTCAACTAGCCAAGACTGCCCATTTTCTGCAATCAATTCGATCAAAAATGATTTTTCTTGTTCACACGCTATCTGGATCTCAAAACCAGCTTTTGTGTGGGGAGGAAGTTTTTCGGCTTCATTCACTTCGGTTCGCTCAATCTGCTGAACCTCGAAGAATGGTGATTGATCTACAGACAACTTATAAGATAAAGGTTTACGTTCCGCATTTGAAATTCCCCATCCAATGATTTTGAGTACTTTTGTTTCTGGATCCCAATTTTTTTCGTCGACACAAAGAGAAAGTTCTTTGGCTTGGATTTTTTTTGCCGTTTCTTTTGGTCTCACCAATCGTCCTTTTGGCTTTATTGCCCAATTGTTAGGTTGCAACAAGTCAAAATATCGATCAGTCGTAGTCTTCAAGACTTTCGTCTGCTCTTTATTCTCTATTTGTAAGTGCTGGTTTTCTTTTGTTAATCTCTCGTTTTCAGCAGATAGTTCTTTTTGAACAGCAGCCATAGGTTTGATTTCTCTAAGGACTTCAGCCATCGTTGCTGGTAATTCACCAATGAATCGATAATGGCAAGAGATTTTGATCGTTTCTCCACTTATATCGGTCAATTCTAGTCTTGGTGCTTCTGATCCATCAAAGATATAACAGTCTGTCGCTGTTTTGATGACCGCATTCGATGCGATAAAATCATGCTTTACTCCGTCTACTTCAACACTGAACTCAAGGTAACTTGGTTGCTTTTCAAATTGAAAAATAAAACTTGCCGGTTCTTCTGTCAGTGGAAAAGTCAATACTTGGTTTTCTCCCGTATAATTATTGAACGGGATCTGTAATATTTCTTCTTGCGTACTCTTTTTGATGATTTCCATCATTTTGACATAATTTGAATTTTGCGGTGAATTGATTTTAGCTTCCACATTTGGGTGTTTTTTCAATGAAAAGAAATACTGATACACTTCGCCAAATGGGCGCATTTTGAAATCATAACGAACTGCTTCTGGTAAGTCAGTATATGCTGACTTCAATTCAGTATCCCCTACTGCTAGATATAAATAATCTTCAATGTTGATGTGCAGATCAGCGTTTGCAAATACTTTTTGGAAGCCTTCGTGGGTATAAAATGAATTATGTGTTTCATCTAATAGCCCAAACGAAGCCCACGGCAATTCGTTATTAAAGAGGTGAATCAATACAGAGTTATGCACGAGATTAGGGAAAGTAATCAAAATCTCGCCTTCTTCATTTAGAAATTCTCTGACTTTTTTTAATGTCTTCAAAGGATCCACTAAATGTTCCAAGACATCTGCAAATAAAATATAATCAAATGTTTGACCAGCATAATATTTTGCCCATTCAAAACTTTCAATGTCGCCATAAAAACCATCTTGTGCAATTTCATTGACGTAATCAAATAGTTCTTTGTCCAGTTCAACGATGCTTACTTCACAGTTTTTTGCACCGATCAAATGTTTCGTCATGCGTCCATTGCCAGGACCAAATTCCAAGACTTTACTTCCTGGTTTGATTTGTCCAACAATCTTACCTACGCTACTTTGTTCATCTAAATCCATCTCGAAATCATACTTCATTGTTTTGATCTCCTTCTTTCCACTGGTGATCCAAGACCACGATCCCTTCACCAATATAAGAACCCGTCACAAATAAGTTCATATACTTCGTTTTATACACTAGTGGGACGGTGGCATTTTCTTCAAAAACCGCCACATCGAAATAGTATTCGCCAGCAAGTAAGCCTAACTTCTTATACTTGAGATAAAAGACATTTTTTCCTTTTTCCCAAGGAATTGTGATATCGTCCAGTAAAGTATTCAAGCCACAGACATAGAAATTATCGACCGTTCGTAGGGCAATCCCTAATACAGGTTTTTTGATAGTATCATCTTTCACTTCATAGGTGACCTTTACATAAAGATCTTCCCCTTGTTCTAACATATCGATCGGTTGCTTGTTTTCATCTAGTAATTCAGCACTTAACACATCGACGATATCTGGGGCAGCAAAACGTTCCACTTGATTTTTGTTACGATCCACTGTTTTTACTGATTTTTTCTTTAAGAAGTTTTCGTAATTGGTTGTCACATCCATCGTATCTCCAAATTCTACAACTTCACCATTTTTTAGCCAGTAAGAGCGGTCGCAGAAACGACGGATCGAGCTGATGTCATGGGAAACAAATAAAATCGTCTTCCCAGAATTTTTGATTTCCGTAAATTTTTCCATACATTTCAATTGGAACTCCAAGTCACCTACTGCGAGTGCCTCATCAACAATCAGAATATCTGGATTGACATTGATCGCTACCGCAAAAGCTAAGCGCACGAACATCCCACTTGAGTAAGTTTTTACAGGTTGATAAACGTGGTCTCCGATATCTGCGAAATCAATGATGTCATCCACCATCGCATCGACTTCTTCACGGGAAAAGCCAAGAACCATTCCATTTAAATAAATATTTTCATATCCAGAATATTCTGGATTAAAACCTGAACCCAATTCAAGTAAGGCAGAAATCTTTCCTTCGATCTCCATGGTTCCACTTGTTGGAGTCAAAACGCCTGTAATGATTTTGAGCATCGTTGATTTACCAGAACCATTTTCACCGACAAAACCGATCATTTCACCTTTTTTGATCTCTACATCAATATTTTTCAATGCATAGAACACATCATGGTACGATTTCTTGAACGGATTCAAAGCTTCTCTAAAACGATCCGTCGGTTTCGCATACATATTGTATGATTTAGTGATGTTGTTTAATTTAATTGCGTATTCTGTCATAACTATACTCCTTACAGCACATCTGAAAAATGTGGTTTCAATCTACGGAACACCAAGGAACCGATTACGAACATGATTAATGTAACTACCCAAAAATAGATTGTATAAGTACCATGTTCCCAGAACCAAGCTTGACTTAAGAAGGATTCACGGTAACCTTGAACAACATAATACAATGGGTTTAGTTTTAAAATCTTTATGATTGCTGGATTAAATTGACTTGGACTCCAAAGAATCGGCAATGTCCACATAATCAGCTGTAGTAAAATCGTGATAAATTGCATGATATCTGGTATAAAAGGTTGAATCGAGGCGGTCAACCACGTCAATCCGGTCAAAAAGGCGACCATACAAAATAGATAATAAATCAATTGTAAAGACATGACCGTTGGAAAAATACCATGTCCCATTGTTACGACTAAACCAATCAAAATAAAGAACATATGTGAGTACAGGTTTGAAAGGATTTTAGTTGTTGGTAAGATACGGATATTGAATACCACTTTTTTCACTAAATAGGTGTATTCTCGGAAAACAAGTGTTGTAGAGGTAAACGCATCTGAGAAAAAGAACCATGGGACCATCCCTGTGATCAGATAGACGATAAACGGATACTTCCCATCAGTCATCGCCGCTTTCAAGCCGAAGCCAAAGACTAACCAGTAAATGAGAACCGTAAACACGGGATTGATGAACGCCCATAAAATCCCTAAAAATGAACCCGCAAAACGTGATTTAAAATCGTTTAACGAGAATTGAAGTAATAGCTTTCGATTTTGATAGATATCCTTCATAAATAAAAACAAATCTTTCAACATTTGTGTTCCTCCAAGCAGTTTCAATTAATTACAGTCAACAGCCATTTTACCACATATTGAGCCAAGGACTGCGATATTCGTTGTTTCTTAATTTTCTATTAAGTAAACTTTTTATCAACGTTACTATTTTACAAAAGATGATACTTAATTGCAATGAAGCAAAAAACGTGGGCTTGCCTAAAAAAGGCTTACCCACGTTTTTATTTTATTGATTGAGGTTGAGACAGAAGTGTTCAGCCTTGTTTCCGAAGTGCTTGCTCCTGTTCCCACCATTTATTCGATTCTAAGGTGAAAGACAAAATTGATTGTTACTGTTGTCTCACACCCCTTATTTTCAAATTCAGTGATAGCGTGCAAGTCTTGAAGTTGACAGTTGATTTTCCTCTTGTATTTTTATTTGCTTACTCGGTGGCTGATCGTAACGATGACTTGCCATCGCTAACAATAAGTAGCCGATAGGTACCCAAGGGAAAGAAGTCAATGTATCTTCCATAAACGATTGGATCATTACTGCCATGAATGCCCATAAGAACGTAAGCTGTCCATTCGAATAATCTGCTTTCAGTGTTAGTCTTCCAACAAAAACAAGTAATAAAATCCCTACAATTGCGATTCCTATCAATCCATATAAATTCAAAATAGAATTATAACTATTGTGATTACCTAAAACCTCATCCCCACGAAAATAAAGAAAAGGCTTCATTCCAACCAGTAGTTGCTCCGTACTCTCGGAAATCGTTTGATAAAATTTCAGCCATATGCCTTCTCTTCCAGTGAAAAGATTGATCTCTTCAGAAGTGGCAGCTAAATAGGATATCGGTAGCGCCAGACTAAAAATAGCTAAATAGCCGATAAAAGGTGCACGAATAAATTTAAAGAATCTTTTAGGCCAGATATCTAATAAAGCAAAAATGATGATCGCAATCAATGCCGAGCGTGATTGACATACCCAGATTCCTAAAAATGCAGCGACGATCGCTGGTACCCCAAGAATCCGAATATACCAACGTTCAAACGAACTGGCGAAACCACTGATCAGTAGTCCAAGCATCATCAACGAGCTACCGATCGTATTTGTATTAATCCAAATATCGGATAATTTATTATCTTGGTTCCATATGCTTTGTCCTTCAGGTACTTGAATCTCTGTAAATACTCGATATACCGTAACAGCAAGGAAAAATGAGAAGACAAGCAAATAAATCCCTCGATCTACTTTGTCAAATTCGATCCACTTTACACTCAATCCAATCAGAATCAGGATTGGGATCAACAGGTTACCTGCCAAAGAACCATCTCGTATCCCACTGAAATACGTATAGAAACAGAAGATGACAACTGCTGCTCCTAGATAAAAAAAGTCAAATCCTCTTGCTTTATAGATATTCAGTCCTGTTAAGACAAATACACCAAAAGTGACGAACTGTGCGCTATGTTCATATAAAAATAAAGTAGCTGGTGTGCCTATACCGATCGTCCAGACAGAAAAAAGAGCGATCAGCATCAACAACAAGATCCCAGTACTCATTTTATTTATGAATTTTTCGACAAATGTTTGAATGGTTTCCACCTCCTCTTCTAAATAATACTTTTTAAGAATGGATGATTGGATCAGCGTAACCAATAAGGTCTCTAGCTGATCCAATATCTCCATTTTTAGCACACATCTTCTTCAAACTACAAATTTTTATTGACCTGTTGATTGGGTTTGCCAAATAGCATAGTTTGGATAGGCTACTTCATAGATCATGTGCCCATCGTCGTCTGGTCCATATAATTTAGTGAACTGCGCTTCATTACGCTGGTTATAGTCATCTAAAGGACGCTTGGTTACGACATATTTGATGCCTAACTTTTCAGCATCATCAAAATTCAAAGTCACTGAGAACATGTCTGGACGATCTAGCTTGAAGGCTGTATCTTCTTTAGCAATAAAGGCTCTAGTATGAGCATAACGATTGTAAAAACGCTCATATTCCCCTTCTGGATCAATCAATTGCCATGCAGCTTTGTCTGGATAAAAGCGGACCGTATTGAACGCCTTCACTCCTAAAGCCGGTGTGAAGTTATAGAGCTCATCTTCGGTTAACCATACTTGACCTGGATCTTGTTGGTCGATTTTTTGGATTTCCTTAGCTAACGTTTTTTCAAAAATCGCACCTGTTCCTTGGACAACTGGATTCACAAAGAAGCCAGAAGCAATGATCAATGCACTAAATGAAAGGTAGAAAAATACGCGTTGTCGAAACAATGCAAATGCTAAAAGAAGTGTTCCCAAAACAATCACACTGATCAGCTCAAGGTCAGAGAAATACCCTTCCATCTTGGAACCTTGTAACGCATAGTAATAGATACCTGCATTAGCAATCAATAAGACAAATTTATACCACGTAGGGATGACATCGTGTTTCCAAATGTACGCGATAAACCAAATCGATAATAGAAATGCCGCAAAGCTGAAAGTCAAGATCGCACGAAATGGCGGGACAAATGATAACAAGGTCAATTGAGCCATCGTTCTAGGTAAGCCAATGGTGATCCAAAAGATCGCGAATAGACAAAAGAGCATTAAGATCCGACCAATAATTTTTTGATCGTCGTCTTTTTTCCCAAACAAGACAAATGGACTTGCTAAAAAGACAGTTGGGAAGAAATGGTAAAATAGTGCTACTTCTGAATTATTTGAGAAACTGATATCCTCGAATGGGATTTTCCAGTTCGTTAAGAAATAGAAAAATTCACTAAATTTCCATTTACCACCTGTACTTACTCTATTCCCAGGATACAACGTATTCAAAGAGGCGAGTAACGCATCTTTAGAAATTGACCAAAAATGCCACATGACAATACCAATAAACAACAACGCAGCAGTAATCAATACAGCGTCAAACCAATCCCATTGTATTTTTTTGCGGTAATAGACCAGTAAACCGACAAAATAAAAAACTAATAGATAGGCGAGCATCACTTGATGGGCCGGATAGATGACTAAGATAAAGCCGAGACCGAATATGACCACTAGTAACATCATCAATGCGCGCAGCCACTTTTTTTCATGTTGATAAAAATAATGATAAAAGGCGACCATTAAACCAATCGTAAAGAAAATCAAATCGCCAACGTGTTGCATGAACCACCATTGAACAGCTGGTGAGAAGGTCAATGCAAATGAACCGATCAACGAAAGTGGCTTGTTTCGTTTCGTTAAGATCATCAGTAGTTCAAATCCTAACAGGACCATGACTACCAGTTTCATTGCCCAATAAAAAGATAACCCTCGATCCCTTCCTAAAAAGAAGAATCCCCAGTTAAATGGTTTCCCGATAACAGTGATATCTTTCACTGGTGAATTGTAGGCAATGATCATATTTTGTCCATTCAATGAATAATCTTCGTTGATGACCGGATAGCCCGATTCTGCTTGAGAGAAATAAAAAGGCGTTTGGGCCAGCCATTCATCTGAACGAACTTCTCGATTTTGACCAAAAATCACATCCGTCTTTTTTCCATCATCTCTTTGTGACACATAGTTATCCCAACTGCCGATCGAACTACCATTCAAGTTGAATGTCACAACGATAACGATCACCAGTAAACCAATCACATAACGCAATTTCAATAGGATATCTAAAAATGGATGCGTCTGTTCTATTTCCGTTTGTCGTGATTTATCTCGCCTTGCACTTCTTGTTTGTTTTTCCATAAAATTCTCCAATTTCTTCGTTGTTTCTTTTTTCTAAGGAAAAACCTTATTTGTTTAATTTTTCAGAAGCTTGTAACATTTGTTCAAGTGCTTCTTGCCACGTTGGAATAACAAAACCAAGATTTTCCGTTTTTTTCAGGCTCATCACTGAATATTGTGGACGTGTTGCTTTTTGTGGATATTCAGCTGAAGTAACAGGTGCTACTTCTACTGCTGTATCTTTTAAGATTTCTTTTGCGAATTCATACCATGAACAACTATTCTCATTTGATAGATGATAGACACCATATGGTACTTTTTCTTCGATTACATAGACCATAAATTCAGCTAGTGTGCGTGTCCATGTCGGACGTCCAAATTGGTCATTGACCACTGTTAATCGATCATGGGTTTGTGCCAAACGTTGCATCGTATAAACAAAGTTATGACCATATACGCCAAATACCCATGACGTACGAATAATATAATAATCTTCTAAAATTTCCTGCACTGCTTGTTCGCCTAGTAATTTTGTACGACCATATTCATTCAATGGATTCGTTGCATCATCTTCTAGATATTCTTCATTTTCTTTTTTACCATCAAAGACATAATCGGTACTGATATAAATCAATTTCGCATTCACTGCTTTCGCTGCCAATGCAACATTTCTCGTTCCGTCTACATTGATTTTTTCATCTAATTCTTTTCCTTCGTCTTCTGCTTTATCGACAGCAGTATAGGCTGCACAATGGAAGATGACTTCAGGCTTTAAGTCTGTGATATAAGTCATTGTTTTTTCTGCATCCGTGATATCCAGTTCTTGGGCGTCAGTCGAAACATAATCTAACCCTTTCTCATCTAATAAATGACGTAACTCGGTACCAAGTTGACCATTTCCACCTGTTAATAAAAACATAACGCAATCGCTCCTTGATTTATTTATTTTTAAATTGTTTTTGTAAAAATATCATTAGCTTTCTTGTTGTCTTTAATGAACGCTTTATCTTTTGAAGACGATTCATTCAACTGTTTGTTCGGAGTATTGGACAAAAATAACGGTATCTTTCTCTCCCCTTACCCCAAAACAACGGCAGAACAGTTATGTTCTGACCACGTTCTAAGAACCAAGCTTATTCTACCATATCGGTTCTCGCTTTTCGAGAGGATGAGCATCCATCAAGCGCTCTTAAAAACTTTTTCATGAAAAAAGGGGCAGCGTCAGTTAAACGCAGTGCCCCTTCATTGACTATTTAAAAGAGGTTGAGTCTCTCAAGCTATCTATTCAAGCAAGAAAAACATCCGATAAGAGGAAGTCTTTGACTCTTATCTACGCAGCTTGTCCGAGGAAGCTTGGTTGCTCACCTCTTATTGTCCATTTTTAGCGTAAGCTGCTTCAACTGCTTCTTTCTCTTTTTGCCACCATTCTTGGTTCTCTTCGTACCACTTGATGGTTTCTGCTAAACCATCCCGGAAATTAGTGAACTCTGGTTGCCAACCCAGTTCTTGACGAAGCTTGGTTGAGTCGATCGCATAACGCAAATCATGGCCAGCACGATCTTTGACATGTTCATAGGCATCTTTAGGCTGACCCATCATTTCTAAGATCATTTCCAACACGGTTTTGTTATCTTCCTCGCCATCAGCGCCAATCAAATAGGTTTCCCCAATATTTCCTTTGGTTAGGATCAACCATACGGCAGAAGAGTGGTCATTCGTATGGATCCAATCACGAACATTTTTTCCTTCTCCATATAACTTAGGTTGGATACCACTTAAAATATTAGTGATTTGACGTGGAATGAATTTTTCAATGTGTTGATAAGGTCCGTAGTTGTTGGAACAATTTGAGATTGTCGCCTTTAGTCCAAATGAACGAACCCAAGCTTTCACTAATAAATCAGAACCAGCTTTTGTTGAAGAATAGGGGCTGGACGGGTTGTAAGGTGTTTCCGCAGTGAACTTCTCACCTTCACCCTCGCCATGACCTGGTAAATCTTCACGTAATGGTAGGTCACCATAGACTTCATCCGTAGAAACATGATGATAACGAACATCGTACTTACGGCAAGCTTCTAGCAATGTATACGTACCAATGATGTTCGTGTGTACAAATGGAAACGGATCTTTAAGTGAATTATCATTATGTGATTCAGCAGCATAATGCACCACTGCATCTGCTTTTTCCACTAATCGATCGACTAATTCTGCATCTGCGATATCTCCGACAACCAGCTCCACACGATCAGCTGGCAATCCTGCTAGATTTTCTTTGTTTCCTGCATAAGTTAATTTATCTAAGACTGTCACATGTACTTCTGGGTGGTTTTGTACAACATAATGTACAAAATTTGATCCAATGAAGCCTGCTCCACCAGTAACAATGATATTTTTCATTTAATATTTCTCCTCATCAAATGTTAGATTTCACCATAAACAAATGGGTTTTCTGCTTCAAATTCTTTCAGTGTAGGATGATTATGATCTTTTTCAGACATGATTGCTTTTGAAAGATCGATCGGCCAATCAATCGCTAACTCTGGATCGTCAAATGCGATCCCACCGTCTGCTGCGGCATCATAATAATTATCGCATTTATAAAGGAAATTCACATTTGGTGTCAACGTCACAAAACCATGTGCGTATCCCTTAGGTACAAGTAATTGACGATGATTGTGTTCAGATAAGATATAACTTTCCCACTGTCCATAGGTCGGACTACCTTTACGAATATCGACGATCACATCTAAGACTGCTCCTGAAGTGACACGGATCAATTTTGTTTGAGCGGATGCCCCTTTTTGAAAATGCAAGCCACGAATCACTCCCGCTTCAGCAGATAAAGAGTGATTGTCTTGGACAAAATCAAAATCTAATCCATGTTCCGCAAATTTTGCTTTTGAATAGCTTTCTGTAAAGAAACCACGATGGTCCCCAAAAACATCCATTTCGATAATTTTAACATCTGTTAATTTAGTATCCGTCACTTTCATCACTAAAAACTCCTTATTCAGCAGCCAATCTTAATAAGTATTGACCATATTGATTTTTTTTCAGTGGTTCTGCCAAAACAGCTAATTGTTGTTTGTCGATATAGCCCATTCGATAAGCCACCTCTTCTAAACAAGCAACTTTTAAGTTTTGACGCTTTTCAATCGTTTCAATAAAGGTAGAAGCTTCAAGTAAAGATTCATGCGTGCCTGTGTCTAACCAAGCAAAACCACGTCCCATAATCTCTACAGAAAGTTTTCCTCTTTCTAAATACGCTTTATTGACGTCAGTGATTTCTAATTCACCACGCTCAGATGGTTTGATTTCTTTTGCAATTGAAATCACATCGTTGTCGTAGAAATAAAGTCCTGTGACAGCATAATTTGATTTTGGTTCTGTTGGTTTCTCTTCAATAGAGAGAGCTTGCATATTTTCATCAAATTCGACCACACCAAAACGTTCCGGATCATTAACATGATACCCAAAAACGGTCGCTCCACTTTCTCTAGAGGCAGCACGTTGTAACATTTTTGATAGTCCGCCACCATAGTAGATATTATCTCCTAAAACAAGGCAAACACTATCATCGCCAATAAATTCTTCCCCAATGATAAAAGCTTGAGCTAAGCCATCGGGACTCTCTTGAACCGCATATTCAAGGTGAATACCTAGATCATGCCCATTTCCAAATAATTCTTTAAAGCGTGGGGTATCTTGAGGTGTTGAAATAATCAATATCTCCTTGATACCTGCCAACATCAAAATAGACATTGGATAATAGATCATTGGTTTATCGTAGACTGGCATCAACTGTTTCGAGGTTGCCTTTGTTAGTGGATACAAGCGTGTTCCGCTTCCTCCCGCAAGGATGATTCCTTTCATGAATATAAGCGCTCCTTTTTCTTTGAATTTTCACTTTTGTTATTATCTCATCAATCCTGCTATTTGTCATGGATTTCTTGAGAATTTAACAATATCTTTTAGGGATGTTTTTTCCATTTCCGCTGTATAAGTGCTTGGATCAAATGGATCCGCCAAGCGATTTTCTGGCGCCAACTACTCTTCGTTTCAATTTCACTTGCATTAAAATCGTGTCGCCGATAAAGAGTCAAGGGTTCTCGAATAAAGCCCGCATGATTTCCCGCCAGCAAACCAATCCACATGTCATGCATCGGTACATTGTCAGGTATCGGTAAGATCGTCTCTTTTAATGAAGAGCGAAAAGCCATCCCTGCACCGATATAGTTACTACGAATCAAATTCGTCAACCAGCCTTCTTTGGATCTCCTAAAGGTAAAGTATGAGGAATGGATCTCATTCAACTGGCTATCTACGATTACTAAATCTGAAATAACTACTAGTTGTTTTGGATGAAGGCTAAAGTATTGTGTGATTTTCTCTACTTTCCCATCTAACCATACATCATCTTGATCTGCTAAAAATATCAGGTCTCCCTGAGCTTGTTCAATCGCAAAGCCAAAATTTTTGATCAAACCTTGTTTAGGACCTTCAAAAAGTTTGATACGTGGATCATTATGTGCATATTCTGTTAAGATCGACCAAGTATCATCGACTGAACCATCATCCGAGATAATCACTTCATCTTCTGGAGAAAGTTGCTTTAAGATACTATCCAATTGTTCTTTTAAATACGCGCCACCATTAAAGGTTGCTATACAAACCGATCGCATCATTTCACACCTTCCAATTATCAACAAACGAACGTAAAGTCATTCGCCAGATTTGACGATTCTTGACAGTCAAAAATTGCTTTGTCATTCTTAATACTAACTGCTTCCGATGTTGCATTAAATGCTGACGGTCGTATTCTTGGTAAAAGATCGACTCAGCAGCCAATATCGACTGATAGCGTGTTACGTTGACTTTTTTATAATCTAATACTGAGAGATCATGAGTCATTATAGTGGGTAAAACTACAATTTCTTTGTTTAATTGTTTGATTTGCCAAAAAAGCCAATGATCTAAAAAATCGAGTGGGAACACGGTATTATAGCCATTGATCTCTCTTAAAAATGCGAGCGAGAATGCCGCACCAGAATTGATTGCCATAATCCGCTGACGTGTGACCACTGGCTCTTCGATCACTTCGAAGTGGCGATTGATATAGTGGTCTGCCCACACCGGAGAGATTTGTTTTGTACCAGAAAATACTAAGGGAACCGCAGCTACTCGTTCTGTTGTCCAAGTGAGTTCGGCTACGGTTTCTAAATAATCAGTACCTAACTGAGTGTCCTGATCTAATGTTATAAGTGTCTGTACCGTATCAGAAATGTGGTCAATTGCATAATTGTAAGCAACCGCTAGGCCTGGATTTTCTGGATCATGATGATAATGGACATTCTTTTCTGAATAAAGCACATCAGCATGTGCAACAGGACTATTATCAAAAATAACTAACTCCACTGTCCCAGCTTGCGTAGCTGTTTTTAAATAATCGTAAGAAGGCGATTGGCTGATTTTTTGGTGATACAATACGATCACTACTGCTATTTCTGGTGTCATTAGAAGAAAGTCCACCCCCACTTATGGAAGAATTTCATCATTGAATTTAAAAAAATTCGAAAAAGCTTGAAATTACGATGTGCTCCTTTTCCATATAGATGGATGACACTGTAACGTGGCGTATAAAGGATTTTTTCGTTTGCTTTTTCAAAACTTAAACAAAGATCATTATCTTCAAAATACATAAAGTAGCGAGTATCAAACCCATTGATTGATTTAAATTTCGCAACATCTACTACCATAAAACTACCAGAAATCATGCGAACATAAGAATCACGATCCTCCGGTAAATCACGACATTCAAAGCGATTCAATCGCCGATCAAACATTTTTTTGACAAATTTGAAAGGAATGAAACGTAGTACATAGTCGAATAGAGCTAAACGCTGTCTAATCAAGTATTGAGTCGTCCCATCTTCATTCAAGATTTTAGGTGCCAACATCGCACATTCAGGATGCGTTTCTAAGAGCGCAACCAGGTCGATCACCGTCTGCTCATCTACTAAAATATCTGGATTAAAAATCACCGCATATTGTGCAGCGCTTTGGAGCAAGGTATGGTTATGACCAAATCCAAAGCCTCGGTTTTCATTATTGAAATAAATATTCACGAACGGATATTTTAAATATTCGCGTAATCGATCTTGGTATTCAGGTGTCGAGTTATTATCAAAAATTTGAAATTCAATTGCCGGTTCTTCACCGATCGTCGCAATGATCGTATCTAATGTCTGGAATATTTTTTTACTATTTGCTGTCACAATGCTAATTAAAATCGGCATTTTTTTATTGTTCTCCATTAAGGTCTTTTCCATTTCTTAAAGTATTTCTGCATCACTTGTGTACGGTATTCTTTATTCCCTAAAAACCGTAATGTTTTTAGAATAAATTGGTATTTTTCATTGATCAATCCGATCAATTCAAATAATAAAATAGCAGCAAATAGCATCACTAAGAACAAAGCGATCGTTCCAAGGCTTCCCGTATAATTCATGATCATTGCAGTAAATGAAAACATCAAAGCAATGGAGTAGATCGTCAAAACAGCTCCTTTATGCGTAAAGCCTAAAGCGAGCAATCGATGATGCAAATGCTTCTTATCAGCCGTAGAAAATGATACTCGATTCGCTTTTCTACGAATGATTGCAAAAAAAGTATCTGTAACAGGTACCCCCATGATGATCAACAAAGAAATCGATGAAACAAACGTAACATTCTTTAATCCTTGTAAAGATAAAACCGCCATCATAAAGCCTAAGAAAAGTGCACCTGTATCTCCTAAATAAATCTTGGCTGGATAAAAATTATAAGGGAAAAATCCGATGATACTTGCGACTAAACAAAAAATAACTATAGGTATATATACTGTTGAGGCATGTAAAAAAAAGTAGCCAATAATACCAATGGTCATCAAGCCAATCAAAGATATCCCTGCTGCTAAGCCATCTAAACCATCAATCAAATTAACTGCATTAGTAATCCCAAAAATCCAAAAAATGGTAACAGGAAAACTAAGCCAACCTAATTGGATATAACCTAAGAATGGTAAGGTAAAAGAATCGATTCTGATATCAGCGATGAAATAGACGATCAAAGCCGCTAATAAAATGCCAATACTTTTTTGCTTAGGTGAAAGTTCATATTTATCATCAAGTAATCCGGTCAACACGATGACGGATGCAGCCAATAATATAGGTAGAATATAAAATTTAGGGATGATATCTTTGAACAAAAACAAACTAGATATCACGAAGGAAACAAAGATAGGTAAGCCACCAGCTGAAGGCATCGGCACTTTGTTTATTCGTCGTTCATTCGGTTTATCGACCATCCCAGTTTGTACTGAAATTATTTTAAAAATGGGGGTCAATATCAAAGACAATAAAATTGTCAAAAAAATCCTTATTACCATACTAAAAGAAACCAGCATACGGGCACCTACTTTATTTAAAGAGTCATTAATAATTATAAAACACTGTCGCTATTTTACAATAAGAACTCGTGTTTCTAATTCTTTTTTTGAGAAAATTTATTTTTTAGTTTACCAAGCCATGTTGATGTGATGCTTCTTCGTTCTTTTATTTCGTTTCCTGTTATGTACTCTTGCACAACAGCATTGATGATTCCACCAAGAATAATGATCGTCGCAGCAAAGTTTAACCAAAGCATCAAAACGATAAAACTTCCGATGATTTGATAACCGCTCACACGCGTTGCAAAATAACGAGCATAAATCCCAAAAACTTGTGACAACAACATCCAACCAGTCGTTGCAAATACAGCACCAGGAATCACTGCTTTAAATTTCAATTGCGCATTTGGTACAATCCAATAAATCATAAACATGATCACAAATAATGCTACCAAAGTAATCGGCCATTTCAATGTTTGGAATTGGTCAATAAAGTTTACAGGTATTTTAAAGATCGGTTGAATCGCCTCTAAAATCATTTGTCCTAATCCAAGTACTAAAGTGACACCACTAATCGCAATCATGAACAAGATGATAACTATTAAGGAAAAGAAACGGACAATGATGAAATTTTCTCTATTTTCAACTCCATACGCTTTATTCATGGCAATCTGTAATGCATTGATACTCTGACTAGCTGACCATAAAGCTGCAATAGCTGACAATGACAACAAACTACCAGAACTTTGTGTCAACAAATTTTTTACCGCCGGTCCAATAAACTGATAGATTGTTTCAGGAATCACTTGGCGAATATAAGTCAAGACAGTTTCTTGATCGATTTGAAGATACGGTAGAATATTTCCAAGCGCAATAATCAATGGAAACAAAGATAAGAGTAAATAATAAGCCACAACTACTGAAGTCGTTCCCATTTCAGAATCAACGATCCTCTTTTGCGTCGTCTCAATAAAACGCATTAAATTCTTATGTTGTTTTATTTTATTCAAAATATTCATAGTAATCTCCTGTTCAAGGTTGTGAAAGAAGCGGTCTACACTGAGTAATAAGGCAGAAAAATCGAAAATGGCTTTTTCATTTTGGATTTTTTTGACTTATTATTGAAGTGTTGCTTCTTGAACACCGTTTATCATAGGTTGTGAAAAAGCCGGTCAGCTCCAAGTATTAAGAGCAACATTGAGAAAATAGCTTCTCATATTTTTTCGATGTTGCTCTTAATGTCGTAGGAGTTGGCTTTTGAACACCGTTTATCATAGGTTGTGAAAAAGCTGCTTAGCTCCAAGTATTAAGGCAGAATTTGAGAAAATAGCTCTCCATATTTTTTCAAATTTTGCCTTAATATTGAAGGAGCTGGCTTTTGAACACCGTTTATCTAGGTTGTAAAAAAAAGCTAATAACACTGAGGAAAAGGGTGGCAAACCAGAAAATAATAGACATATTTTTCCAATTGCCACCCTACTATCTTAGTTACTAGCTTTCCTACAACTTTTATCCATTATTTGAAGAAGAAAGTCATCCACAACTTTCTCTAGTTAATCAAACAGTTTGAAAACTGTTCACGGAAAGAAGAACTTAATAAGTTCCTTCCTCACCTTGAGAAGTCAAGATTTTTGGACCATCTTTAGTGATAGCCAATGTGTGTTCATATTGGCAAGATAACCCACCATCTCTGGTATACGCTGTCCAACCATTTGGGTCCATTTTCATTTTCCATGTTCCTGTATTGACCATTGGCTCGATCGTAATGACCATACCTTCTTTTAATCTTAGCCCTTTGCCAGGTTCACCATAGTGAGGAATAGTTGGTTCTTCATGGATCGTTGGTCCTACCCCATGTCCAACAAAGTCTCGTACGATTCCTAGATTTTCTCCTTCGACGTACGTTTGGATTGCATGACCAATATCCCCAATACGATTACCAACTTGTGCTTGCTCAATGCCGATATATAGTGCTTTTTTTGTCACTTCCATCAATCGATCAATTTCAGGTGTGGATTCACCGACCACATATGCCCAACAAGAATCAGAGATTCCGCCTTTTAAGTCGATACACATATCTACTTTCACTAAGTCACCACTTTTAAGTGGTTTTTTTCGGGGAAACCCATGACAGATCTCATCATTGATGCTGATACATGTCGCATATTCGTATCCTTCAAATCCAATTTGGGCAGCGACTCCGCCATGACTTTCAATATAATTACGCACAAATACTTCGATATCCCAACTAGTTACTCCTGGTTTAATGAAGTCTCGCAGATTTTTATGGACATCTGCTAATAATGCACCAGACTCTGCCATTGCTTCGATCTCACGTGCTGATTTTAATGTTATCATCTATTCTCGTCTCCTTTTTACAAATCCTTTTTATTTTAACATAGTAGGAAGTATTTAGCCAAATCCCATAGTACCTTTATAAATCTCGCTTCCTTTTTCTCAAACTTTTGGTATAATTGGTAGTTGTTGAAATGCTATTCATTAAAATTTAGGAGGCGCCTTATGGCTTTAGCAAAAATCGTTTATGCAAGTATGACTGGTAACACGGAAGAAATCGCCGATATTGTTGCAGAGGCTCTGGAAAATATGGATATCGATGTTGAAATCAATGAATGCACACAAGTAGATGCAGAAGACTTTCAAGAAGCAGATATTTGCGTAGTTGCTACTTATACATACGATGACGGTGATCTACCGGACGAAATCGTTGATTTCTATGAGGACTTACAAGAACTTGAATTGCCTGGAAAAATCTACGGAGTGTGTGGATCTGGAGATACTTTCTATGATGAGTTTTGTAAGTCAGTGGACGATTTTGATGCTGCCTTTGCAAAAACTGGTGCTGTTAAAGGTGCCGAAAGTGTGAAAGTTGATTTAAACGCTGAGGAAGAAGATATTGAAAATCTTGAAGCGTTCGCAAAATCTCTTGTATCCATGTTATCTTAATCACAAAAAGAAGGATGTGTTTACCACATCCTTCTTTTTGTTTAGAAGCATTACGTTTTGTAAATCAAGGCATTACTATCAAATGGGGTCGATCAATTTTTCAAATAAGCAGATCAGTCTACTTCAATCGGATCTTTTAAGCTTAAAATGGCATTGATGCTGTCTTGGATCATCTTTTCGATTTGTGTATCCGTCGGATGGATGATATTCGATGACATCAAAGCTGCGATACCTGTTGCAATGATCCAAGTCCCATTGTGAAGCGAGACTAGTTTATCATCTGACAAGTCCATGTATTTTGGATCTTCTTTCACTACGTCCATAAAGTAATTATAGGAGAAATTTTGCATCTCTCTTCCGCCGCCATACTCTTCCAAGTAAAGTGAGCTATATAATTTCTTTTCACGATTTGCGAAATGGATGTAATTCAACGCTAGATCGACAATCGTATTGCCGGTATGTTCTACAGGAAAGACTTCGTATTTTAGATAATCGTAGATTTGCTCAAATAGCGCGTGTTTCAAATCATCCATATTTTTAAACTCTAAATAGATTGGTTGAGTAGAACAGTTCATTTTATTTGCAATGTTTCTCGCAGTGAATTTTGAAAATCCTTCATTGGCAGCAACTTCATAGGCGGCTGCCAAAATCTGCTCCTTTGTTATCGTTTTTTTTCTTGCCATAATTTTCTAATCTCCTTGAAATTTTTTATAACGCTTCCACCATTGATTAATACTATTGTACCATTTTTTTTCAATAAGCAAAACTTGTTTTTTTATTTTTTACAAATTTTTCTGTCATTATACTCGGATATCAATGCTTTTTTCTGTTTTCTAATTAAAAACAAATGATTATTTTATCAGATGTTTATTTGTTTCACTTCTAATAAAATGTTATCATACAATGAGGAATTACAAAAAATATGATGAGGAGGAATTTAATTATGTTAGCTGATTTTAATGTTAATTTAAAAAAATACGCCCGTTTAATTGCAGAAACAGGGGTCAATGTATCGAAAGGGCACACAGTAGTCTTACAAATCAATGTAGAGCAAGCGGAATTAGCCCGATTGATCACGAAAGAGGCTTATCAATTAGGCGCAGATGAGGTGATCGTTCAATGGACAGACGATATCATTCAAAAAGAATTCTTGACTCACGCAGCAGATGATCGAATCACTACAGTTCCACAATATAAAATCGATCAAGCAGATGATTGGATTGAAAAAGGTGCGAGCAGAATCAGCGTTGTTTCTTCTGATCCAGACGCATTCGCAGGAGTCGACAATGATCGTGTAGCCACTTATCAATCAGCAGTTGGAAAAGCATTGATGAATCTAAGAAAAGCGACACAATCAAACAAAGTAAGTTGGACAGTTGTCGCAGCTGCTGGGAAACAGTGGGCAGCAAAAGTATTCCCTGATCTACCAGAGGAAGAACAAGTCGACGCATTGTGGGATGAGATTTTCAAAACGACACGCATTTATGAATCTGATCCTGTAATTGCTTGGAAAAATCACGATGAAAAATTAGCGACAAAAGCAGAAGAATTGAACAAGGAACAATTTACAGCTTTACATTATACTGCCCCAGGGACAGATATCGTAATTGGCTTGCCGAAAAATCACTTGTGGGAAGGCGCTGGAAGCTATAATGCTCGTGATGAAAAATTCATGGCAAACATGCCAACAGAAGAAGTCTTCACAGCACCTGATAGTCATCGCGTTGATGGATATATCTCAAGTACGAAACCTTTAAGTTATGCAGGAACGACCATTACTGGAATGAAATTTACTTTTAAAGACGGCAAAGTCGTTGATTTTTCAGCGGAACAAGGACAAGAAGTCTTAGCAAAACTACTAGATACCGATGAAGGTGCACGTCGTTTAGGCGAAGTTGCTCTAGTTCCTGATCCTTCACCGATTTCACAATCTGGTATCATCTTCTATAACACATTATTCGACGAAAATGCTTCAAACCATTTAGCACTTGGTTCAGCCTATGCGTTTAGTGTGCAAGGTGGAACAGAAATGACCGATGAAGAATTGGCAGCTGCAGGCTTGAATCGAAGCCAGACGCACGTGGACTTCATGGTTGGTTCAGATAAAATGGATATTGATGGCATCCGCGAAGATGGCTCACGCGTACCGATCTTCAGAAATGGCGACTGGGCGTAATAATAAAACAAAAAAAGATCTGAGATTCCCAGATCTTTTTTTGTTATTCCACAGATATGCTTATAATAAATCTTCTTTTTTAGTAAACGTAAATTTGCGACTTTCTTTTTCTACAGGTTTTTCTTCTTCGTGTTTGTGGATTGCCTCTTTCGTAATTTCTTCACGTTCTCTTTTTGCTTCATCTAAACGTTCTGCAATTACTTCTTCTTTTGGCTTATCAGACATAATCAAAACCCCCTTTATCACCATCATTCTACCACTCAGGATTCCTTTATTGGAAACGTTTTGCTCTAAAATCAGCTTGCATGTATGCCTTCAAAGCGCTAAAATAATAGTATTGATGCTTGTTCCTGTAGCTCAGTAGGATAGAGCGATCGCCTCCTAAGCGATAGGTCGCTGGTTCGATTCCAGTCAGGAACGTCTTAGAACTTATCACGAGTTTGTGATAGTGATGTTCAGCTCCGAGAAATAAGCCTGCTCCCCAGAAATTGGTTCTTGTATTTTGGGGGGCGGGCTTATTTCTTATGAACACTGTTTATTCAGTTTTAAGAATCATGAGATGCCATAGGTCACAATCCCCTATTATATTTCTGCTCTTTTAAAAAAATAGCAACAAAAGTAAAACTCCATTTTTCAACTTATTACCAAATACATTATGCGAAGTCATTTTATTCAATTATGAGGTAGCATCCATTTTTTGCTATTGGAATAAACTTTATTGATGTTTCCACCTTTTTAAATCTGGGAAAAAGTGATGCATGAATTCACGCGCTTCTTCCTTTGTCTTGCCTTGTTCTTTCAGCATGCCTGATTCACTCATGTGCTTGACACTCTCTTCAATCATTTCATCCATTGTACAATCAGTTAAAAATGCGCCATCTTTGTAGCAGTAAATGCAATATTCTTCACTCTTGCTATTGTTTTTATTTGTCCCTAAAACCTCAACTGAATCAAGTGGCATCCCACAACTTTGACAATATGTCATTTCTTCCATTTCTATGATCCTCCTATCATCTGATTGTCTTCACTCAGAAATAATCATTGAGAATTGGTTGTTGGCTAGGCAGTGCTTGACTAAGTTCAGCCACCAATACGCCTTCTACTTTGATTTTTTCATGGAAATCAAGCGCTTCAACTGTTTGATATCCTAACAATAATTGTGTCATACTTTGAATCGTTCCACTGACCACAGGTAATTCTGTCTGTTGGACTTTCTTCACCTCAAGTACTCCATCGACATAAGAAATATCAAAAAATCCTTCGTTCCATTTTGCATACGGATCTTCCGTCACTTGAATAGAAAAATTGATTGCATGTCGGAATGGATAAGTCTGCATAAATTTCTCAATATCTACGATTCTCCCCATCATATAAGGTGTGATCGTGGTTTTAGCATATGGATTATCCAATAAATAATTTTTGCTATAGCCAGAAAAACCACATGTATACTCAAACGAATCAAATGCGCCACTATGTGAACCAATAAAACGCATCAAGCCTTTCAATGCTTCATGATTTAGATAACCCATTTCGACGACTACAAACGTAGGGGCGGCTAATTTATAAACGACATATCCTGTAGCATTTCCCTCACGGTCGTAATACAGTGCATAATGATTCTCTTTTCGTTGCTTGAACTTGTAAGAATACCACCATTCTTCTCGTACCAAACCGCCTCGCATACTCTCAGGCATACTTGTATAAATGGATTGTATGGCATCCACTGATTCTTCAAAACTTGTCCGTTTCATATAACCAGTTGTTTTCTTTACAGCTGGCATATCACGGCTCGCCAACTCATAGCTGATCCGGTCAAATAATTGTTCATACCCATAGCGACGATAAAAAGGATAAGAAAATGGTGCTAGATAAGACAGCGTGACATTTCTTTCTCGACAGTCTTCAAGGATTTTTTCCATGATCCGATTGATACCGCCCTGTCCTCGTGCTTCAGGATAGGAAGCAACGTAGCCGATTCCAGCCATCAAGTAGTTTTTTCCATAGAAATCCACTGAAAAAGGTGTGGCCATTACTTGACTTGTCAAATGGCCCTCTGGATCTAAAAAGCCGTAGTTCCATGAATTCTCAACAATCATTTTAAATCGTTCACGTCGTTCGTCTGTATCTTGTGAATTAAAAGCATAGGTTGCTAAAGTGTACATTTCTTCTAGTGCTTGGTTCCCCAATTCTTTTATAACATTCGTCATACTTCCCCTTCTTCCTTTAAATATCTATACCAATTGTACTATTTTTTTCTTTATAAGAATAGCAGGCGGACCTTCATTCCTTTTCAAAAAGTAGTCTGCCATAAAAAAATGATTTAAAAAAATAGCGCTAAAAAGCCAAAATAGAACAAACGATTTTGGTTTTTAGCGCTTCGTTTTTTTGATCCAAACGTTGTTTCCACAACTTATTCTCATTTTGATCATTAGTTATCCTCTTGGAATGACGGTTTGATTTGCAATCCTCTTTTAATAGGATTCTTCAATCATCCCTAGCATCTTTTTAAAACGTCTCTTTTTAAAATACATCAACATCGTCCCTAAGATCATATCATTCATTTTCTGCAACATACCATGTGATTCCATTTGTTCCGTGTAGTGGACTTCACACGATTTTTCATCAATTGGTTTGATTTGATAATGAACGATAAAATCATTTTTAGTCGTTGAGGTACGAAATTTATAAGATTGGTTATCAATGACTTCCTCAATGATAATGCGTGCACGATTATTTTGAGAGAATTGTTTGACGTATTCAAGATTCTTTAATTGTTTGCGTGTCACTGATTTCCCAGTGGCTTTGCGGACATCGAAAAGAACAGAATCCATCACTTTATCATAGAAAAACGATGCCGGAATATTTAGTGTTTTAATTATTTCCATTAGTTCTTTTTCTCCTTTGCTTCTTCTTTCTTCTTACCTTTTAAAAAGAAGTAAATCCCTAGTCCTGCAAAAAACAATCCAGTGACCATACTATAAATGTCATATTGTTGCGTTCCCGGATTTAAACTATATAGTATGATCAGTGAACCAATACTACACAAAAACAATCCATTTTTTATCATTTGAACCACCCTTATCTTGTTTCTTAGACTGCTGCTGCTTGGAAATATAATACTGTGCCCCATGGTTGGGCTTTGATCAATTCTTTTGCTGTTTTGGCAGCTGCTTCTTTATCTTCTGCACTTGTTTCAAAGAATAATTTGATTCCTTGTTTTTCTTTGAAAGTAAAGGTCATGCCTTCTTCGTTGTATCCTTCTAACAACTCTTTGATTGCATCTTGTTGCATAGCACTAGCGATTGAAATCATTTATTTTCCTCTTTTCTTTTTTTATTGATTACTTTTAGTTTTACTCGAATGAAGCGAGGGCTAGGGATTTGACGGATCGTCATCGCCCATAGCCCCTACTTCGACTGTTTATTTCGGTTCGCCTGCTGCTGGGTCCATTTTATTTGCTGACATCACAAATGGTGCCCAAATCAGGAAGGTCACGACCATACATACTAATGTAACGATCGGTGCCCGCCAGTCTGCTCCTGTTGCAAGGAACGATAGCAAGAACGGTGGAACGACCCACGTCACTTGTTGAGATACCGGTGCGACTAATCCTAGATAAGTTGCCACCCAACCAATCGTTGTCGCAACAACTGGTGCGACTAAGAATGGAATAAACATGATTGCATTCAAGACGATTGGTAAACCAAACATGACTGGTTCATTGATATTGAAGATACCAGGTCCAATCGATAGTTTTGCTACAGTCAAGTAGTCAGCACGTTTTGATAATAGTAAGATAGCAATCAATAGAACGATTGTTCCACCTGACCCACCAAACCATGCAAAAGCATCAAATGAGCCACGTACCCACATGTACGCTTTACCATCTTCAATCGCATCTAATACTGCAGGTGTTCCTGTTTTACCATTGTAACCCTTTTGGAAGATATCGATGTTGATCAATTGTGCTTGACCCCAAATACCTTCTAATACTGGTGCTAATACGTTCGGACCATGGATACCAAAGAACCAGAAAATCTGAACGAAGATCGTAACGATCAATACAGCACCAAGACCTTGTGATAAGCCCAAGAAAGGTTCTGCAATATATTTTTGTACTAAATCAATGATCAGTTGACCATCTGCCACACGTCCAACAACATAATTAATGATAGCGATGACATATAATGAAATCGTTGCTGGTAGGATTGCTGCAAATGCTTTAGAAACTGCCGGTGGTACTGAGTCAGGCATTTTGATCGTGATATTAGCAAGCATCAATTTACAGAAAATGATAACAGAGATTGCACCCATGATCATTACTGTAAAGTAGGCGTTACCATTTAAATGATCAAGCTTCAACCATCCCCATAAACCAACTGATAGAGTGCCGTCAGCAATCGTTGCCCCGATTTCCGATCCATTGATCGCATCTGCCACATTTTGTGGAACATTGACATTCAATGCAGCTGATAACGACGGGCCAAAAGCGATTCCTTGGATCAACGTTGCTAAACCAACGATCCCTCCTGCTAAGTCATTTACGCCATAAGCACGGGCTAAATTATATCCCCATGAAAAGGCAAAAATCAGTCCTGCAATTGCTAGTGTACCATTCCAGACGAACCCATTGATGCCGATGATCACATTCAATACGGCAAAAAAACCTTTGTCTGCTGCTAAGCTGTCAGCATACGTACTAATAAATTGCTGTGGTAAATCACGAATAATTGCATTGATCATTACAGCTACTGATCCAGCCATTGTTGCAGGCATCGTACCGATAAAAGCGTCACGCAATGCCACTAAGTGCTTTTGCGCGCCGATTTTGCCGGCAACTGGAAGGATGTATTTTTCCATCCAACTTGTTAATCCATTCATTATTACTTCCTCCTATAAGTTTTTATATAAAGAATGACTCTTTATATCAAATTAAAAAAATCCGTTCAAAAATTTTTTTCTTCTTCCGTTCAAAAAAGAAGTGTTTTAGTTATTCAACGTAAGTTCTACGATATAAATCAATGATTTCTTTTGCAAGGTCTGTAAATGCGATCGATGTCATCAAGTGATCTTGACTATGCACAGTCAACAGCGTTACTTGCATATGATTTCCTTGTGCTTCTTGCGTGAGCATTTGAGTTTGTGAATGATGTGCTTCTACCAGAGAGGCTTCAGCATCGCGGATTTTTTGCTCCGCTAAATCAAAATCTCCTTTTTTCGCCGCAGAAATCGCTTCCATTGCATCGCTTTTTGCATTTCCACCATACATGATCAATCCCATGATGGCTTCTAGATTTTGTTGATCTTCCACTATTCTACCTCCAGCTTCACGTTTGATTATTTCATTAATTTTTCAGCTTGCTCAAGTACTTTTGCACCGTTCATCATGCCATAATCTTGCATGTTGATAACATCCAATGGAATTCCTTTTGGCGCTAATTTTTGTTCAAATTGTGCTTTCATAAAGCGAACTTGTGGACCTAATAATAGAACATCTACATTTTTTGATTCAAGGTTATTGTCAGCATCTGAAGCTGAAACCGCGAAGATATCTGCTTCCATTCCTTTTTCTTCTGCTGCTTTTTGCATTTTTGTTACTAATAAACTTGTACTCATTCCTGCAGAACATACTAACATGATTGTTTTTTTCTCCATTTTTTCCACTCCTTTAAATTTGGTTTTACACTATAACTATAATGCAAGAAGCATGCCAAACACTAAATAGCTAAAATAGCGTTTTCATAACGCTGATCAAATAAATACAGTGCACACACTAATGATTAGTGTGTGCACTGTGCAATTTCAATCATTTTTTTATTTTATTTTCTATAAACATTTGTGTGATAAAAGCAATCTCATGTTCCGGGATTTTCACACCATATTTACGTTCGATCCCAATCAAATTCGTTCGAACGATATCCATTTCTAAGCGATACATTTTTGCAAAAATCGGGAAATCATCAAATGTACGTAATTTTTCATGTTTGATCAGACCATCAATCAAAAAAGCAACATGGATCACGATACCCGTATCCACACCTGGTTCAACAATGATCGATAAGTCTGTTTGGATTTGTTGGATCGCTTTTTGCAAAGCTTGGATCAAACGCTCAACAGATGATATCGCATTCAATGAGTCTTTTAATGAATCAACAATTTTTGCTGTCGGAACTTCGTCATCTGCGATGCGTTTCAATGTATTGAGTTTTTCATCATCGAATACGTCATAGGCAGAAAAGAATGGGATATTTTGATAATCTACCTCAACAGTTCCGGCAATCGCCTTGATCTCATATTCTTCCAATAACGCATCAATGTGGCGTTTAAATGATTCACGTTCCAAAAACTGCATTTGGATCACTTCAACTTTATCCTGATTGATAACGGGTACGATTCGTTGATACAGTTTTGCGGCCACTCCTTCTCCAGTAAAACAAGTTACGATCACTGCTTTTTTCCGTTCGTTCAATTCCTGCTTTTCGATTTTAAATTGATCTTTGACAATCGATTCAAAAGACATTTGGATACTTTGGTAGATATCTTCTAAGCTTCTACCAACATTTGCCATCCGGATTGCTTCGATGACGATCATGGTACTGGTCATCGTGATTGCTTTTGTACGTATCCCCGTCTCTTCATAGATCAAATCGCTGAATGTATTCAGTGAACCCATATCAGTTAGTAGAATCAAGCCATTTGTTAAATTGCTTTGACGATTTTTTACATATTTCAATACTTCTTCATACATGGATTGAACTTCCATCTCTAATGGCATATTGAACGCTTGACCGATCGTTGTTCCGAGTAAAGCTTGTGCCATCTCCAACATACTTGAAGCAGTTTGTCGCCCGTGCATCAAGACTAACACGTCGACTTTATTTTCTTTGACTGGCTCACTTTCTCCGAGATTGATCGATAAAAACATACTGATAAAACCAATTTCATCAAATGGGATCTCTACTTGTTGATCTTCTTCAATGATCGTAGATAAATCGATCGCAACTTGAAATTCTTTTTTGAACTTCTTTCGTATATTATTCAAGTCAGGATGAACGATCATGTGACCATCTTTGACACGATCTAATGTACTTTGCAAATGTAAGGCAAACGCAAAGCGTGCTTTTTGGTTATAGATTCGATCTAATCGTTTCTCAGCGACATCATATAGCTCATTTGTCAAACGCCAGATGTCTTCTGGAAGTAAATCTTTAGGAATCGTACTTTTCGTCAATTCTTTGACGTACGTTTGAAAATAGGCATCGACATCTTTCGAGATCAACGCTTCAAGATCAATATTTTCGCCACCCGATTCAGAAAGCGACATCACCTTTTCTTCAATGTCATTGTACACTTGCATGTTTCTTTCTGGGTCCCTAGACCAAACCACATCAGCGAATCCTGGCTCAAACGTCAAATATTGACTCTTACTATCCATGAAGCGATCTAATCGTTCAGGGACTTCTTTGATTCGTAATAATCCTTTTTGGACTTGCAGGGATAACTCTTCTTTTCGAATGACTAATTTTTCTTCTTGGTGCATACGATAATGAAGGAATGACTTCGCACAGACTAATTTCAGGTCACGTTTTACTTGCCCGATATTTCCCTCTGCGTCGTATAACATAAAAGCTAAAATCGCTTCTTTTTCAATATCGATCCGTTGATTCAAGCGATTCGCTTCTTGCTTGATAAACAAGGAAATGATTTCATACCGCTCATCTAATGAACGAGAGGCCAGATTTGGCAAAGTGATTGCCATCGGTATCCTGCGGTTAAATGTCGTCAAAAAACTTTCAGATGATTCTGTCGTTGCTCCGATGATCTGAACAGACGCCTCATGGACTTGTGCGCTCTCCCCTAATGGGCGATAAACCCCTTTGTCGATAAACGTGAAGAGCATCTCTTGCCCTTCTGGAGGTAAGCGATGGATCTCATCTAAAAATAAGATCCCCCCATCTGCTTTAGCCATCAAACCTTGGCTATCTTGTGTTGCACCTGTATAGGCACCTTTTTTTATTCCGAAGATATGCCCAAACAACAACTGTGGGTTTTGCGCATAATCCGCACAATTAAATGAAATAAAGGGGGCATCTGGAGAAAGCATTTCCGAATCGATTGCAAAATGGTACATACATTCAGCAAACATCGATTTTCCAGTTCCTGTCTCCCCAAAAATAATCGTATGCAATCCTCTTGGCGGATATAAAATCGCTGCTTTTGCCTGTTGGATACTTACTTTTAATGATTCATTCTCCCCTACTAAGGTTTCAAAAGTGACTTGTGTAGAAGCGTCCACATGAACTTTATCTGAAGCTGTTTTTTTGGGAGGCATAGAATAAACTACAGGTCTGCCAGTGCTTTTCACGATGTAATGCGCTTTATATAAATCACTTAGATAACGGCTTGCATTACTACGATCAATCTCTAATTGCTTCGCAACATCTGTTGCTGTCAATCCTTTATGATTTTCCGTAAGTAAATCCAAGATTTCTTCCTGTCTTTCGTTCATGCTAACTCTCCTTTAACCAAACGACCTGTTTCCATTTTCAATATAATAACACAAAAAGGCGCTTATTTGCGCCTTGCTCCTTTATTTTTATCTTTTTTATGCTTGTTTTTGTGTTTTGTTTTCGGAGAAGAAGCAACTTTTTTTGTTACTGTTTCACTTGCTTCTTTTTTTCCTAATTCTTTCTTTTTTGGGAGCATTTTTGTTGGGGCTTTTTCAGGGGCTTCTGTCTGTAAGCCTCCCCCATAAATAAATAATTCAGTGAGTTCTGTTTCTGTTTGTCGAGCAATTTTTTTTAAATCTCTTAGTGTATGTTCATTCACAAAGGTGATGACTTGTCCTTGTTGCCCCATTCGACCAGTTCTACCTGCACGATGCAAATATGTTTCTTCTGTCATTGGCACGTCGACATTGACAACATAAGGAAGTTCAGCGATATCTAGCCCACGAGCAGCTACATCCGTTGATAACAACATGCTGATTTTGCCTTCTTTGAATTGAGTTAATGCCGCTTTGCGTAATAGCTTGTTTTGGTCAGATGCTAAACTCGCCACGCGGATTCCTCGATAACTCATTTTTTCTTCCATCATGCCTAACTCACTTAACTGGTTGAAAAAAACAAGACCTTGGAAACCTTCCACATGCGCTAATCGTCTTAGATAGTCCTCTGTTTTTCGAGCAGGGACACGTATAAAATAGTGACTAAGTCCTTTCCTTGAATCATCCATTTTTGTAACGTCGACCACTTTCAGCGATTGTTTTGTCAATGATTCGATTTGCTGGATGGAACGATCGGCTGTTGCTGAAAAGAAAGCTAACTGGTAGTCCGTGGGCGCTTGATGAACGATTTGATCAATAAATGGTCGATTTCCTTCATCAAAAAGTTGATCTGCCTCGTCAAATACGATTGTTTTGATTTGATGAGCCTTTATTTTTTTTTGTTTCATCAACTCTAATACACGACCTGGTGTGCCTACCAATACTTCCGGTTTCTTTTTTAGCCCTTCGATTTGGCGTTTGACATTTGCGCCGCCCACAACAGATTGGATAGAGATTGCTAAATCTTTTGCCCATTCTCTAGTGACCTCTGCAACTTGGATCGCCAATTCTTGAGAAGAAGCAAGGATCAACAAAGTACTTGCCTCACCTTTTTTCACATTCAATAGCAAAGGCCATAGATAAGCTAAGGTCTTACCAGAACCGGTTGGAGAAACAGCAATCAAGCTTTTGCCTTCTTTTAAGTCGGTGAATACTTCTTGTTGGATAAACGATGGGACAGTGAACCCTTTTTCTTCCCATTTGTTTTGCCAATTAGTTGGAAAATGTTTTACAAAATCAGTCATTACTCAGTTCCCTCTTTATCTGCATCGAATTCGATCCCTCCACTGATTCGCAAATCATAAACGACTTGATTCACGTTTCGTGCAAGTTCGACCCATTCTTCATACTGTAATCCCCATTGTGGATCTTTAGGGTTCATGATCACATTCGCAAAATCTTCTGCCTCTTCACTCATTGGATTTTCAGAAGCAACGATCTCTAATTTTTCGATTTGTTCGTGGTTACGATCATGGTATTCTGCTTGCTCAATTGCATTGACGCCATTCATGATCACCGTTCCACTATCAAAATAAATCTCGGAAGGTAGATATGAATCACCGATCTTGCCCGGTTGGATCGCCACATCAAAAGTAGCATATCTTAAAATTCCCCAACCTAATCCATCAACGCCTGTGGCTATTTTTCTAGGGAAATAATGAACTTCTTGCGGCTTGCCAAACCAACCTACAGCTGCATAAACGAGGTAAACGCCGAGATCCATCATTGCGCCACCTGAAAAACGCGGAGAGAAAATATTCGGTTCTTCCCCATCTAACACTTGATCATAACGAGAAGAATATTTCATATAGCTGAAATTCGCGCCAATGATCTCATCTTTCAAAGGTAAAAATTCAGCAATTTTTTTAAACCCAGCTTCATGGATATTTCGCGCGGCTTCAAAGAAAAAGACTTTCTCTTGATTGGCTAAATGAATGATTTCTTCCATTTCTTTTGGCGTACTAAATGCCGGTTTTTCTACAATTACATTTTTTCCAGCCAAAATTGCTTGCTTCGCATGTTGAAAATGCAAACTGTTTGGCGAAGCAATATAGACGGTATCCATATGTTCTAACTCAAAAAAAACAGTTAAATCTGTTGCGAATGCGATATCGCCTTCATATTCTGCGCCAAATTGTTGCGCCTTTTCTAAATGTCTTGAATAAACAGCTGTTAATTCATACTTACGTGTCGCTAATGCTGCTTGAACAAATTGATGGGTAATCCAATTTGTGCCGATTATACCTAAATGGATCATCTTTACGCCTTCTTTCTATAAATTAGGATCTTCAAAAACTGTATTTAGGTCAAATGGGATTGCTTGTTTCAATACCACTTGTTTTTCTGTTACTTGACAATTATATACGATTACTTGAACACCTGCTTGCTGAGCCAAACGAAAAGCAGTGGCTAATTCTGGTTGCATCTGCTCATGGATCGTTGCTTGATGCAAGTGTTCAAATTGTGCAATAAAAAGAATATAGGCCTCATAGCCTTCTTGATGCGCGCGGATCAATTCATTGACGTGTTTAAGTCCACGAATGGTCGGTGCATCGGGAAAAGCACCTATTGCTTTGTTTTCCAGAGTCATCCCTTTGACTTCTACAAATGCTTTTTGTCCGCAACTTGTTTCTAAATAAATATCGAATTTAGACTTGCCAAAGGTCACTTCACGTTTGTAGAACACAATATCACCATTTAAATTTGGTAAGTGGATCGTCCCATCTAAAATCCCATCAACCGCTAATCGGTTTGGTAACTGACTATCGATATTGAACCACTGCTGCTCTTTTTTAACAGCAATCAGATCATACGCAGTTTTACGCTTTGTTCCAGGAATGTGTACTAACGCCACCTCTGCACCAGGAAGCAATAACTCTTTGCCTCTACCTGTATTCTTAACATGGGTTTTGACTACTTCTCCTTTTTTGTTCAAACAAAAAGAAATAAAGCGATTTGGTCTTTCAATGAAGTAAGCAATTTCAACATCTTGGTACTCCAATAGTGATCACCTGTCTCCCTACTACTGTATCCTACCATATTTTTACTAAAAACACTTGAAAAACCAGTCGAAAGTCTTAGAGAAATCATGCACGTTCTTTAGTAAACTATAAGAAAAGGGACAATAAGCAAAATATGCTTTTATCATAAATGAAGACAAAGGAGTGGAAAAAATGAAAAAAAGAATCCTCTATATTCTACTTGCCGGTATCGCAACACTTGCTGGAAAAAAAGTACTCGATCATAAAAAGAAAGAAGCACAGGTCGATCATCTGGATAAATACTGTGGAACTTGGTCATTTACAGATACCAGCCAAACACACCATGAACTGACCATTCATTCTGATTATTCTTTTTGGCTTGATGACCGTTCTTTAGGAACACTATTAGTCGAAGTTACTTCCGAAAAATTGATAGTTAGAGATCAGTACGGCTTTTACCTAACGTTTTCTTACAACGACATGTTACTGTACGATGAAGCAAACGATTCCGCTTATTTGTTATCAAAAAAATCATGATTATCCTAGCTTAGTAGATGATACACTGCCAATTACTTCATTAACGTACTTCTTTTTTATAAAAACAAGACGAAGGGTTTAGAAAATTGCTGTTTTCTAAACTCTTTGTCTCGTTTTACAAGTTTCATCCATGCAACTTCCTCTAGGTCACAACGATCGAACAAATTATGCTATGATAAGATCAAAGTACTTTTCAACTAGTGGCTATTTGATCACTGCACATCTCAAACAACTACTTGGAAAGATGGACGAACGATTGAATACGAAAAAAAAACCGACATTTCCGTCCTATTTTTTTCTCATAAAATAGTCAATTTGTGTTTTTTTTGTTACACTTACAAGTGATGGTTTCTTACCATGAAAGGATGATCGCATATGACACCAAACCGAGAAGATTATTTAAAAATCATTCTGGAATTAGGCGGTGACACAACTAAAGTCAACAATAAACAAATCGTTTCTAGCCTAGCAGTGTCACCTGCTTCAGTAAGCGAAATGATTTCTAAACTCGTCAAAGAAAAACTAGTCGAACACTCTCCTTACCAAGGTGTACAATTGACTGATAGTGGACTGATAAAAGCAAGTAGCCTGATACGTAAACATCGATTATGGGAAGTTTTTTTAGTCGAACATTTAGATTACAACTGGAATGAAGTCCATGACGATGCAGAAGTACTTGAGCATGTGACTTCTGAACAGCTTGCGGATCATTTAGAAAGTTATTTAAATCATCCTAAACATTGTCCTCACGGAGGCATTATTCCTGAAAAAGAACAGGTTGTCCATGAAGAGCGTCGTCAAACACTTGAGTCCTATCCAGTCGGTACAAAAATTCGGATCGCTCGTGTCCTTGATGAAAAGGAATTATTAGACTATTTAGTCACAATCGATGTCAATATTGATGAAACTTATGAAATCACTGATGTAGCGGCCTATGAAGGACCAATCACCATCCAAAATAAAACCAAAAAAATTCCTGTCAGCTTTAAAGCCGCCAGCACAATTTTTGTCGATAAACTGTAAAGGAGATTACCCAAATAATGAATGAAAAAAACGTATTATTTACTATATTTGGTGGTACAGGAGATTTAGCACAACGTAAATTGTATCCTTCACTTTTTCGTTTATACAAAAAAGGTAACTTGAGTGAACATTTTGCTGTGATCGGTACAGCACGTCGTCCTTGGAGTGATGAACACTATCGTGAAGTGGTTAAAGGAACAATCGAAACATTAAATCCTTCTGCCGAAGAAGCCGAACGATTTGCTAGCCATTTTTATTATCAATCTCATGATGTCAATGATTCTTCTCATTACCAAACATTAAAAGAATTATCTGATCGTTTAGATGAAAAATACCACTTGAATGGTAATCGAATGTACTATTTAGCTATGGCTCCTCAATTTTTTGGCACGATCGTTTCACATTTGAAATCTCAGAAAATCATCACTGAAACTGGCTTCAACCGATTGATTATCGAAAAACCTTTTGGTTCTGATTTCCATTCTGCATTTGAATTGAATGAAAAAATTCGACAAGCCTTTCCAGAAGACGATATTTTCCGTATCGACCATTACTTAGGTAAAGAAATGATTCAAAATATCTCTGCGATTCGCTTTGCCAATAATATTTTTGAGTCTCAATGGAACAATCGTTACATCGACAACATCCAAATCACTTTTGGTGAAAGTTTAGGTGTCGAAGATCGTGGCGGCTACTATGATCACAGCGGTGCGTTAAAAGACATGGTCCAAAATCATATCCTTCAAGTATTAGCATTACTCGCGATGGAACCGCCTGTTGCCTTTTCCGAAAAAGAAATCCGATCAGAAAAAATCAAAGCGTTAAAAGCTATTCGTATTTATGAAAAAAAAGAAGTCTTAGAAAATTTTGTACGTGGGCAATATGCTGCAGGTCAATTAGATGATCAGACATTCAAAGGCTACCGTGAAGAAGACAACGTTGATCCACAATCGACAACTGAAACATTTGTTGCTGGAAAATTTACGATCGATAATTTCCGTTGGTCTGGCGTACCGTTTTATGTACGTACTGGGAAACGTCTTACTGAAAAAGGTACACGAATCAATATTGTCTTTAAACAAGTACCTGTCAATGTATTTAAAACATCGATCGACGAACCTTGTAATGATCCAACGTTACCACCAAATGTTTTGACTATCTATATTCAACCAACAGAAGGTTTTTCATTTACATTAAATGGAAAAAAAGTTGGTCAAGGCTTCGCCACCGATCCAATCAAACTGGAATATCGCAATAGTGCTGAAATGGTCGAAAATAGTCCTGAAGCGTATGAAAAGCTTATGTTAGATGCATTGAACGGTGATAGCACCAACTTCTCTCATTGGGAAGAAGTCGCACAATCTTGGCATATCGTTGACGTGATCCGCCAAGTTTGGGATCAAGTACAACCAGATTTCCCGAATTATAAAGCTGGTTCTATGGGTCCTGAAGCAGCATTCGAGCTTTTAGAAAAAGACGGGTTCGAATGGATCTGGCAACCAGATCATTGGTACCGTGAACGCGGTAAATTGGATTAGTGACCAATCATTTGCTATTCGCTTAAAAATACTCTTTGATGTAATAAAAACAACCAAACACAAAATGTGTTTGGTTGTTTTTTACTAACTTTTATTCAAAACCTTCTGCGACTGCTTCTGGATAGAATTCTTCAACAAGTTGTGCGCAACGTCCGCATAAGTGTGGTAATTTTTCATCAGTGCCAACATCTTTACGGATTTGACGGCAACGATCACACGTTTCACCTTCTGCTTTTTCGACTAAAATCGCTACATCATCAAAGACTAAAGCATTTTCAGGCGCTTCAGTGTTTTCTGGCATAATCGTAAAGTAGTCTGGTGAGACGATCAATAACTGAGGAATGTCAGCATCAACTGCTGTCAATAATTGATTCACCTGTTGATTTGGATAGATCGTTAATTTTGCTTCTAATGATTTTCCGATCAATTTACTATTTCTTGCTTCTTCTAGTGCTTTTAAGACTTTATCACGGAAATCCATGAAGGCCGCCCATGTATCTAATAACTCATCTTGGTTAGGATATTCAACATATCCTGGTAGCTCACTTAATTGAACATAAGCTTCCTCTTCTTTTAAGAATGACCAGATTTCCTCTGTTGTGTGAGGAATGATCGGTGTCAGTAATTTTGTTAATGAAACAGCTGTTTCGTAAAAAACAGTTTGCATACAACGACGTTGATGATCATTTTCTGCTTCAATATAAACAACATCTTTTGCAAAATCAAGATAGAAAGAAGAAAGATCAACTGTTAAGAAATTCATCACTGTGCGATAGATTTGCATAAAGTTATACTTATCATATCCTTCTTCACGAATTTCTTTGATGACTTGATTTAAACGAACTGTCATATATTTATCAACTGAACGACGATCTTCATACGCTACTGCATCTTTCTTAGGGTCAAAATCATCCGTATTTGCTAATAGGAAACGCATCGTATTTCGGATTTTCCGATAAACTTCAGCAACTTGTCCTAAAATATCCATAGACACACGAACATCTGCTTCGTAGTCCACACTAGATACCCATAGACGTAGAATATCCGCACCAAATTGTTTGATCACTTTATCTGGAACGATCGTATTGCCTAATGATTTACTCATTTTTCGACCTTCGCCATCTAACGTGAAGCCTTGGGATAAAACTGATTTGTATGGCGCAACACCATTGATCGCTACACTTGTAGTGATACTTGAATTGAACCAACCACGATATTGATCTGAACCTTCAAGATACATATCTGCTGGGAAAGATAACTCAGGGCGTTGACGTAAAACAGCTTCATGAGAAGAACCTGAATCAAACCAGACGTCCATGATATCTGTTTCTTTCGTAAATTCGCCATTTGGTGATCCTGGATGCGTAAAGCCTTCAGGCAGTAAATCCTTCGCTTCTTTTTCAAACCAAATGATTGAGCCATGGGCCGCAAATAATTCAGCGACATGTTCAATAGTCTCAGGTGTAATGATCGCTTCGCCATTTTCAGCATAAAAAATTGGTAGTGGGACGCCCCAAGCACGTTGGCGTGAGATGACCCAATCGCCGCGATCACGTACCATATTGTAAAGACGTGTTTTTCCCCATGGAATGATCCAATCAACTTTTTCCACTTCATCAAGAATGTTTTGGCGGAAATCATTGATTGAAGCAAACCATTGTGGTGTTGCACGATAAATGACAGGTTTTTTAGTACGCCAGTCATGTGGGTAACTATGGGTGAAGAAATCCAATTTCAACAAGGCACCTTTTTCTTGTAATAGATCCGTGATCATTGGATTTGCTTTGTCATAAAAGATTCCTTCAAATCCAGGTGCTTCATCCGTAAATACACCTTTAGAATCAACGGGAGAAACCACAGGTAAATTGTAACGATTTCCTGCAATATAGTCATCTTCCCCATGTCCAGGTGCGGTGTGGACTAATCCAGTACCTGCATCCAAGGTCACGTGATCTCCTAAGATCACTAAAGATTCACGTTCATAGAATGGATGTGTCGCTGTCATGTATTCCATCTCTTGTCCTGCAAATTCTTTTAAGACTACGACTGTTTCCCAGCCAATTGCCTGTTGCACCGTTTCCATCAAATCTTTGGCAACGACAAATTTGCGACCATCAGCTTCTACTAAGACATACGTAAATGTTGGGTTTACAGCAATCCCTTGGTTAGCTGGCAATGTCCATGGTGTCGTTGTCCAAATAACGAAAGCAGTATCTTCTTCCAAAAGACCTTTGCCATCCTTCACAGTGAAAGCGACATAGATAGAAGGAGATTTGACATCTTTATATTCAATTTCAGCTTCAGCTAATGAGGATTCACTAGATGGTGACCAGTAAATTGGTTTTAATCCTTTGTAGATATACCCTTTTTCAGCCATTTTACCAAACACACGGATCTGTGCAGCTTCATAGGAAGGATCTAAAGTGACATAAGGATTTTCCCAATCACCAGCAACACCTAAACGTTTAAAGTCTTCCCGTTGTTTGTCTACTTGTGAAAGGGCGTATTCACGACATTTTTCCAAGTATTCAGCCATCGTCATTTCTTTTCTTTTGATCCCTTTGTTCGTCAAGACTTGCTCAATCGGCAAGCCATGCGTATCCCAACCGGGAACGTACGGCGCACGAAAACCAGACATTGATTTTGAACGGATGATGATATCTTTACTAATTTTGTTTAAAGAATGCCCTAAATGGATATTTCCGTTTGCATACGGAGGACCATCATGAAGAATAAAGCTTGGTTTGCCTTCATTCAACGCTTGTCTTTGTTGATAGATTTGATTTTCTTCCCATTCTTTTTGCCACTCACCTTCACGGTTCGGCAAATTCCCACGCATAGGAAAACTTGTTTTTCCTAGTTGCAAGGTTTCTTTCATTTTCATACAAACACTCCTTAACTATAGTTTACAGAACGCAAAAAAGCATGTTCATCCTAGGGACGAACATGCCGTGGTACCACCCAAATTTAGTTACAATCGTAACTCTCGAAGACCGATAACGAGGTCAGCCGCTATTTCTTACTGTCGTTCAGAAATAAAGCAAGTAGAGGATCTTTCACTTTGCAGGGTCTTACCAATCTTACACTGTCATTGGCTCGCTTTAAGAATGTCAAAATGCTTTTCTGTTCTACTCTTCTTCGTATTCTCCAGGAATGATCGAAAGATCGATTGCTTGCGTATCAAAAGCAGTCACTGGAGACTCGTATACTCCTGTTTCAGAGTGTACATCACTTTCAATTTCATTGTCAAGCTGTTTTGCCAAAACTTCTTTGATTACTTCATGGCTGTCTGTTACATAACTCGAGAATGGTTGTAAGATTTCATCCCATTCTGGACTTTTCACTTGTTCAAGTTGTGATTCCAACATCAAGCTGATTCGTTGATGGAATACACGTGTTTTCTTTTTCAAATCTTCTGTTTCTGTAGCCAATTGTCTTGCTTTTTCAGTCGCATCTGTCAAGATACGGCGGGCTTTTTCTTCTGCATCCGTTGTTAATTGGTGTGCGCGTTTTTCAGCGTTTGCTACCATTTCGTCTGCTTTATTTTGTGCAGAAGTCACGATCACTTCTGATTCTTTACTTGCGCTTGTTTTTACTTTGTCGGCTGTATCTTGTGCCACAATGATCGATTGATTCAACGCATCTTTCAGTTCATTGAAGTATTCAAGTTTTTCTTCTGAATGCTTCACTGCTTTTTCTAACTCACGATTTCTTTGTGTTACTTCTTCGTAATCACGAACAACTAAATCTAAGAAATCATCTACTTCGTCTTGATTATATCCCCGCATTTTTGTTGGGAATGTTTTATTTTGAATATCTAATGGAGTTAAAGCCATGAGTAAACCACCTTCTTGTTTTATTTACGTAATACACCAAACAACACCCTGCACTTGTCTTTCTTTGTTTTCCCCTCAAGGTCTTGGATTTGTATTCTACCATATCCTCTGATCGAAACAATATCTAATAACTCAAGCAAAAAATCCGGTTTTGTATTTTCTGTCCAATTAACTTTTACTTTCCCCGATTCGATCAGCTGCTTTGAACGCTGTCTTGAAATATTATAAATTTCCGAAATCACACTATCCAGTCTAAGTGAACTGACCGTACCTCTTTCTTGAGTCCAGCTGTCTTTTGGCAAGATCATATCTGTGTAATTGATCTCCTCTAAGCGAACAGCCACTTTCCCGATTTTAGTCACTTGATTAACGACAAAATGATCGATTTCGTCTGCAATGAAAACTTGCCATCGGTCATCATCTGAAATAATATCACCGAAGTAAGAACGTTTAATCCCTGTGCCAACTAGTGTACCTAAAATCTTTCCATGACTCAAACTGGCAAATTTACTTGGGTAATGGATTTCATATAACGACATTTCAAAATCATCGTCAACTGGTTCATAGTAGTCTGGGAAAATCAAGCATCTTTTTCGTTCTGCTTGCTCATAGCCACCGTATAATTGAAAACGCAAGTCACTATTTTGGCGAATCAAGGTCTCTAAGATGTAACATTGTCTTGGATCAAGAAATTCTGTCAGATAAGGTGCATACTGACTTTGGACCTGTTCGATCCAATCTCCGACAGAGTCAATAAACGGACGTTCATCTACTCGGAAATGCTGATACACATTCGTATCCACTTGATTCCCTCCTATATATCCCTGGTTGTTCTACACTAAATAGCGAACGTAATCATCCATAAAACGATATGCTGCAATCCTTGGACAGCAAGATTTAAAATCACAATTGATGCTAAGACAGTAAAATCCATTGGTCCAAATCTTAAAGGCAAACGATCGAATAGGCTGATATATGGTTCACAAATCTTTGCTAATATACGCCCAAGGCTAGATTGATACCCTCCTGGAAACCAAGATAGTAACGCATAAACTACTAGGATCATGCTATAAAAGTATGCAGCACGTGAAATTAAATTAAGTAACATAAAAAGAATATAAATGTTTGCTCCTCCTCTTTACAGATCAAACATACTTCCATCTGCGAAAGATTGAGCCGTTGAACTATCGATTTCCAGACCAGCTGGTGTGCAAAGGAAAATCTCATCACCTACTCGTTTGATATCGCCGTCTAACGCATAGACTGTGCCTGTTAGGAAATCCACGATACGTCGAGCCTGCTTTTCTTCTACTAACCGAAAGTTGACTAATGTTGCTTCTCCCGCAATGATCCTTTTAGCAATCGTCATTGCTTCAGAGTAGGCACGAGGTTCCATCACTGTGATTTTTCCTGCTAACTGTGTGTTAGGTTGAACAGATGGTCTCGTTTGTCGTTGGTCTTTTTGCGTATTTTTTGTAGAAGTTTGATGTAATTCGATGACTTTTTTTGTTTCGTTCGTCGGCGCATTCTCACGACCAACCGGACGAGATGTCGTCGTTGGGCGTTGTTTTTTTTCAATCGGCTGTGAAACAGCTGGAGAATGTTGTTGATACTGTGTGTTTGATTTAGTTGGTTGCTTAGCAACCTGTTGTTGTTCAGGATAATCTTCGTATTCGTACTCTTCTTCATCAGCTAATCCGAAAAAATTAGCAATTGCTCCCCTGTTTAAAAGTGGCATTATTCTTCCTCCTCGTCTTTGAATAGCGCTGTTCCTACACGGATAAATGTAGCTCCTTCTTCAATTGCAAGTTGAAAATCTTGGCTCATCCCCATGCTCAGTTCGGTACATGGTGCATGTGTGTATTGTTTTGATTGGGCAAGATCACGCAATTCTCTCAGCGTTTCAAACACTTTACGAATTTGTTCAGCAGAAGCGTCCTTCGGTGCCATAGTCATAAGTCCCACTACCTGTATATTTGGATAGGCTGCTAAAGATTCTAAGAAAGGCAGAAGCTCTGCTGGTGAGATACCGTGTTTCGATACTTCACCAGACACATTGACTTCCACAAAACAAGCTAATTGTTTTTCTAATCTTTTTTGGATTTCTTCTGCTAATTTCAAACTGTCTAACGCATGAAAGTAATCAATTTCATTTACAATCAATTTTACCTTTCTGCGTTGTAAATTACCAATTAAATGCCACTTCACTTCAGAATATTTAAGCAAATCTTGTTTTTTTTGCAACAATTTATCGACACGATTTTCTGCACAATGTGTGACTCCAGCATTGATTAATTCTTCAGTTTGGAGTGATTCTACAGATTTTGTAACAGCTACTAATGTCACTTCTTTCGGGTCACGATGAACAAGAGCACACGAATCCTGAATGTCTTGCTTGATATTCTGCAAGTTGTCAGCAATCATGTGCTCTTCCTCCTTTTATTTTTTACGACGGAAAAACGGCGGTGTATTCAATTCGTCGTCACCTTTTGTTTTTGTTTCTTCACGATTGAATGTATCAAATTCTTTTTTCTCAATAGTTTCGTAATTAGACTCATCCACTTTTGGACGAACATTTTGTTCGCGACGGATGTCCCAATCACCAAAACTGCTTTCATCTTCAGCAGTAATTGGTTTTGCTTGGTCCATGTCTAATCGATTGCTTTGAGCAGAAGATTGCGTTTGAGTTGACGTTTGTCTAGCTGGACGACTAGACTTTCGTTCCTTTTTTGTTTCATCAATACCTGTAGCAATGACCGTTACACGGATTTCATCGCCCATTTCTTCATTGATCGATGTACCTAAGATGATATTTACATCGCCAGTTGCTGCATTTGCTACGATATCTGAAGCATCTTGTGCTTCGAATAACGTCATATCCAAGCCACCAGTGATGTTCAATAGGACTTGTTCTGCCCCATCGATCGATGTTTCTAATAATGGAGAAGAGATTGCTTTCTTCGTTGCTTCGATCACGCGTTCTTCACCGCTTGCTACTCCGATACCCATCAAAGCAGTACCTTGGTTTGCCATGACTGTTTTTACATCAGCAAAATCCAAGTTTACGTAACCTGGTGCAGTGATTAGATCAGAGATACCTTGCACACCTTGGCGTAAGACATTATCTGCCTCACGGAATGCTTCAAGCATTGGTGTCTTTTTGTCAACGACTTCAAGAAGACGGTTGTTTGAGATGATCAATAATGTATCAACATTTTCTTTCAAACGTGCGATACCTTCCGCAGCGAAACGGCCACGTTTTGGTCCTTCAAATGTAAATGGACGAGTGACAACACCTACTGTCAATGCGCCTAATTCTCTAGCGATTCCAGCAACGATCGGTGCAGCACCAGTACCAGTTCCACCACCCATACCAGCAGTGATGAAGATCATGTCTGCGCCTTCTAATGCTTCACGTAAAGATTGTTCACTCTCTTCAGCTGCTTTTTGACCAACTTCTGGTTGTGAACCTGCTCCTAAACCACGTGTGTATTTAGGGCCTAATTGGATCACTGTTTCAGCTTTTGAATTTTTTAATGCTTGAACGTCTGTGTTGGCAGTGATAAACTCAACACCTTTAACGTTTTCTTCAATCATACGGTTTACAGCGTTTCCGCCTCCACCACCGACGCCGATTACTTTGATGACTGCGCCGTCATTGATGTTATTATCAATTGAGAATTCCATGTTTTTTTCCTCCCACGATGATTAATCAAATATATTGGTAAAAAATCCTTTGATTTTACTTGTTACGTTTTCGCCAGAATTTTTTTCTTCTGGTTCTTCGTTATACGTTGTTTCTTCTGCCACATCGTATTGTTCATATGATGTGTGAGCTTCCGGCTCATTGGTTGTATAATGAACAGGTGCTGATTCCCCCATAACAGCGATTTTAGCTAATTGGTATACTTCACTTAAATTCGCAGAGTAATCAACGATACTGATCACGTTTGTAAATACCGGATTTCTTAGACCCATTTGATTTGGTACATAAAGTTTCACGTTTACGCCAAATATTTCCTGTGCCAAATCAACGACACCTGGAAGGCTTGCTGCCCCACCAGTTAACACGATACCACCAGGCAGCTCTAATGCTTCGATTTGATCTAATGCTTCTTTTGCTTTATTGAAGATTTGTTCCATTCGAGCAGAGATCACTTCTGATAGGTAATGTTCATCGACTCGAACAGGTTCTGTTTGGCCAATCACATCTACCGGAAATTCTTCTTGCTCTGAGGTACGTTCTGGATAAGCATCCCCGTAATTTATTTTTAATGCTTCTGCATTGTTGAAGGAAGTATTTAAAACAATGGAGATATCTTTTGTGACAAATTCGCCACCTTCTTGATCTAGGCTCGTGAATTTCAACTGTTTGTCATGCATGACAGCTGTTGTTGTTTGTCCACCACCCATATCGATAACGATTGTACCAAAATCTTTTTCTCCATCTGAAAGAATTGATTCAGTCAACGCTAAAGGTGTGATCACTAATTCATTGACGATCAATCCCGCATTCTCAACACACTTACGAATGTTATGAATGATTGTTTTTGGTCCTGTAAATAATAGACCATACATTTCTAATCTGACACCGATCATCCCACGAGGATCTTTGATGCCTTCGAATCCATCTACCGTAAAGTCCTGTGGTAAAATTGACACGATTTGACGTTCAGGAGGTATTGAACGAACCAGTGCAGCTGAAGCCACATTGCGGACATCTTCATCGGTGATTTCTTTTGAATCTCCGTTTACTGCAATCATCCCTTGGCAGTTTTCTACTTCAAGCATGTTTGCTGGTAGACCCACGCTTACACTTTTGATTTGAATGCCGGCTTTTTCTTCTGCCTGACGCACTGCTCGCTGTATCGCTTGTACTGTTTTATCGATATCAACGATGATGCCTCGGTTAATCCCTTCTGATTTTGCGTTCCCTACTCCAATAATATTCATTTGGCTGTCGATATATTCAGCCACGACAACTTTGACAGATGTCGTTCCAATATCAAGGCCTACGTACATTCCTGTTTTTGCCATGAATGGGATTCCCTCCTACTTAACTATTCCATATACATGCGAACCAATAACGTCCGTTTTAAAAATATACTTTATAGATATATTCACTGTTTCCAATTTTACCATAAATTACCAGTTTTTAGAAAGTAGATTATCACATTTTACAGTGGTTTTCTTAATTTTCATCTAAACTTGACGAAGATGGGGTCGTATTTTCATTCGTTGGATTCATTTCGTCTTGATTCTCACTTATTTGAGGCTCATCAACGCCTGTTTCTGGAGTAGAAGTTTGATCCGCACTTTGCGCACTTTCATCTGTACTTTCTTCAGATCCTTCTTCTGCTTCTTCGCTATTATTTGAGTAAGGGTAAGAAAAAATCCCTACTTCCATATCGATCACACCATTTTCTTCCATTTCACTAGCTACTTGCGCATAAAAATTCATTTGTGATGCTAAGTTAGTAATATTGACGATCACTTGATTGCCATCGTTCATATTCAGCTGGATCAAATTTTGATTCGTATTACGTGGCGTATATTTGATTTCCGAAATGGCTTTTTGTAACTCTGGAGATAGTTTATTATATTCTATTGCTAAATCTTTGATTTTTGTTGGGTCAGTAAATCCTTCTAGGATCGGAAGATTTTTTGTTGGACTTTCAACGGTCTCATCCAACACTGTTCCATCTTCGATCACAGGGCTATATTTTCCGTCCGTTAAAATCAAAGCAATCTCTTTGTATTCAGTGACAGACAGATCAAATGTATTGACACTACTAAAACCGATCGTAGCAGATTTTATTCGAGGTTGCTCTTTTTTCAAATGATCGATGTAACTTTGGCGTTGCCAATACTGTCCCCAAATATGCTGATTCAATGCTAATTGCGTATCCTTCAATATTTCTTCTTTCGAAACAACTTCATTTCCGGAAATAGAAACACCCTCTAATTTGCTCAACGGGGAAACGTAATAAATCAAAAATAACAAAGGAATCAAAAGAATGGAAATGATTAAACTCAGCCTTTTGTATAAAACTTTGTTTCGATAATTTTTTAAATTAGGCAAGCGATCGATAAACGAACCATTATACGGTCCCCCGTCTTTCTTATGTTCGATTTCTTCATAGTCTAATAAATCATCTTCTTCAACAAGCAATTCTTCTTTTTCAGAAGAAATAGGATCTTTTTGTTCTTCTTCATGCTCGCTTTTTTCACTTGTTCCTGTCTGATGATCTGTTTTTTCTTTATGTTCTTCTAAGTATTTTCGGTTGGCCATTTGCCAAGGTGTCAGCGAGTTTTCATCGTTTGACTTCTCAGGCATTTTTTTTGTTTCTTTTTTCTTACTCATCTATGACCACCACCTTATTCTATGATTAACGATTTTGCTAGTTGGTACAAGCGCTCAGACGCATCCGGGATACCTAATGTTTTAGAGGCAGTTGACATGCTTTTTTGCAGTGTTTCATCTGTCATGATCTCATTTATCGCGGCACCCAACGAATCACCATCCAACTCTCCATCCGCAATCATCTTAGCCGCCCCAACTCGAACGAGACTCATCGCGTTTTTTGTCTGATGATCGTTTGTCACATAAGGACTTGGGATAAGGATCGCAGGTAACCCAAGTGCGGTCAACTCAGCAATGGAGGTTGCCCCTGCTCGTCCGACCAATAGATCACTTGCCGCCATCACCGCTGCCATTTCATTGATGTAAGGTTGAATACTGATATTTGCTTTTGTTTCTCCTAACTTTTCCTTAATGCTTTGATAATAACGTTCTCCTGATGCATAAAGGATCTGATAATCCGTCGCTTCAAATGTATCCAAATAAGAAGTAACAGCTTGATTGATTTTTAATGCCCCTTGGCTTCCTCCAAAAATCAAGACTGTTTTCTTCTTAGGATCAAGATCAAATTTTTTTAGAATATCCGTTTTCATCGTATCTGCAACTTCTTGTGCTCGCGGGTTACCAATCAAAACTGATTTGTCCTCCGGAAAAAAGGTCGCTGCATCTTTAAAAGAAAGCGCGATTCGATCCACATAACGACTCAAAAATTTATTTGTCATCCCCGGCACACTATTTTGTTCATGGATGATTGTCGGAATCCCTAACTTAGCTGAGGCATACACAACTGCTCCAGAAACATAACCACCGGTTCCGATCACGATGTCTGGCTGAAATTCTTTTAGTATTTTTTTCGCTTGATGGATACTTTTTAAGAATAATTGGATCGTTTTGACATTAGCTAGTGAAAACTTTCGCTGAAATCCTTGGATCTCTAAGGTATGAAAAGGAATCCCAGTGGTTGGAACAATTTTGTTTTCCAAACCACGTTTTGCACCTACATACATAAACTCGGCGTTCGGCTCTTGTGTTTTCACATAATTGACGAAGGCTAGCGCGGGATAGATATGTCCACCGGTTCCTCCACCTGTTACCAAAATTTTCATAGTTATTATCGCTCGTTTCTACTTTTCTATTTTTAATTTTCTAACGGCTTCCATAAAGCGATCGCCACGGATCTCAAAATTAGGATATTGGTCCCAACTTGCATTGGCTGGTGATAATAAAACCACATCTCCTGGCTCGCTATTTTCTAAAGCTACAGGAACCGCAGCTTCCACAGACTCTGCGGTGCAGATCGTTGGTATGCCCGCTTTTTCACCAGCATCCTTCAATTTCTCTTTGGTTTCACCAAAAGTGATCAATCCCTTCACACCTTCAAGTGATGGAATGAGTTCATCAAAGCTATTGCCCCGATCAAGTCCACCGGCGATCAGAATCAATTTTTCCGGTTGAAATCCGCTTAATGCCATCTTGGTCGCTAAGATATTTGTGGCTTTCGAATCATTGTAAAATTTACGTCCTTGGACCTCACCGACATATTGTGTACGATGTGGTACGCCATGAAAATGACTCAATGTTTCTTTTATTTCTTCATTTGAGACATTATATTGTTTTGCAACAGTAATAGCTGCTAACGCATTTTCGACATTGTGTGCTCCTGGAACACCTATTTCTGAGATTTCCATGACTTTTTCTTTGTCGTAATAAATAACTCCCTCAAAAGAATAAGCACCTGTCTCTAAGACTTGATCTGTCGCAAAAGGTAACACTTTCGCTTTTGTTTTTTTACTTAGTTCCTGTAATTCTTTCTGATTCCAATTCAGTACAAGATAATCCTCTGACGTCATGTTTTTTTGCAAATGCCATTTAGCTTTGACGTAGGCTGGACGAGAGCCATGATAGTCGATATGTGCTTCGTAGATATTGGTGATCACTGCAATGTGGGGACGAAGATCAGTAATCCCCATCAATTGAAAACTTGAAAGTTCCATAACAATCTTGTCTTCCGGATTTGCTTCTTGTGCCACACTACTTGCAGGATAGCCAATATTACCAGCTAAACGAGTGATACCTGCTGATTTCCCCGCATTCAACAATAACCCAGTCATTGTTGTTGTCGTCGTTTTTCCGTTGGTGCCTGTTATGCCGATAATTGGGCATTCCGCTACTTCGTAAGCCAGTTCAACTTCCGTAATTACCGGAATACCCATTTCTTGAGCTTTTGCAACGAATGGATGTGTGTAAGGAATACCTGGATTTTTGATCAGCATTGAAAATTTTTCATCTAATAATTCAATTGGGTGACTACCAGTCACTACTTTGATCCCTAAAGAAAGTAATTCTTGCGCTTCAGGATTTTCATCAAACGGTTTTCCATCATTAACGGTGACAAGTGCGCCCAGTTCATGTAATAACTTGGCCGCACTGAATCCACTTTTTGCTAATCCTAATACAAGGACTTTTTTATTTTCATAAGTTGTTATTTTTTTCATTCTCGTCATCTCCTACCATACGATCCACAATGTGATCAACGAAGTAATTACACTTGTTATCCAAAAGACAGTATCTATCTTCCATTCAGACCAACCACTCATCTCGAAATGATGATGGATTGGTGACATTTTAAAGATTCTTTTACCAGTCAATTTGAAAGAAGATACTTGTAACATCACGCTAGCTGTTTCGATGACATACATCAGACCGATCAATAGTAATGTCCATTCCTGATTGAGCATGATCGAGATTGCTGCTAATAATCCTCCTAATGCTAAGGAACCGACATCCCCCATGAATATTTTGGCAGGTTTGCGATTATAGACGAAAAACCCTAGTAAACCACCTAAAACACTCAAGCAGATAATTAAGACATCATACTGCTGTTGGTGCCAAGCGATAACTGCGTAGGTCAAAAAAGAAATACTTCCTAATCCAGCTACTAAGCCATCAATACCATCTGTTAAGTTAACAGCATTGGAAAAGCCAACTAACCAGAAAATCGCGAATAATCCGTACAACCAACTTAATGGAAGATCAATTCCAAAAAAATTCAGTGTTCCAGGGTATCCTTCACCACGATAAACGAGATAAAAGATGATTCCCCCAACAATTTGCCCAATCAATTTTTGCTTTGAGTTCAATCCCATATTTCTTTTCTTGAAGATTTTGATGAAATCATCTAAAAAACCAATTGCTCCATATAGGGCAAGTACAAAAAGTAGGATGAAAAGAGTAGGCGTCAACTGTTGTTGCCAAGCGCCTACCCAGATACCAGTCAAGAGCGCACTGACTAAAAACACCAATCCCCCCATCGTTGGAGTTCCGGCTTTTACATTATGCCACTTAGGTCCTTCCTCACGAATGGCTTGGCCTTGTTTTTTCATTTGAAAATAACCAATAAATAACGGCATTGTTGCAATCGTCATTGCACAACTACTCGCAATGGGAATTAATGTTTGTGTCAAATCCATGCTCTCTTCTCTCCTATTATTCTTTTAGATGGAAACTTAATGTTTCATCAGATATTTTTTCATAAGGTGCGAGGCTTTGTTCTGTACAGTAACCATCACCGTGGAACGTCACTTCGACACCAAGTATTTTTCCTAATTTCATGATATCTGCCTTTGACCAGCCTGTCACATCAGGCATCAATGCAGTACCACCACTATATAAAATCAATTTTTCTCCCGATATCAGCTCATCCCCATTTGCTGTGGATTGCGCTTCTACCTTGTCTCCATCGCCGATGACTACTGGTTGCAAACCGCTCTTTTGTGCATCAGCAGCGGCAATATCAGGATTCAAATTACGATAGTCAGAGACAGTGATATTTTCCGTCTTTTTCTCTTCTGGCGTAGCTGTTTCAGCTTCTTTGAAATCCATTGCTCGTTTCAGTAATGGGTTCGCAATTTTTGCTAAAGCTGTGCGGTCATATGTCTTAGGATGTTTCATTGTCAGATAAAGGACATATTCGGGATCCTCAGCTGGTACCATTTCGACGATCGAATACAAATACGCGGTATCACCTGTTAGATAACCTCCTGTATCAGAAGCAATCTGGGCTGTTCCTGTTTTAGCTGCAATATTGTATCCCGGAACATTATATACTCCGTAAGCACTCCCGTAATTTTCATTTTCTATGACATCACGCATATACTCACGAACTTTTTCTGTCGTTTCTTTCGAAAATGGCTGTCCTAACACTTCCGTTTCAGTAGAAACTTCTTCTCCAGTATTTGGATCAACGATCTTACTGATATAACGTGGTTGGATCATCGTCCCGTTGTTGGCGATCGCGCTGAAAGCTTTCATCATTTGGAAATTCGTGACACCAATCGCTTGGCCATACGCACTCATCGCTTGGTCAACGATATTAGCAGTGGGTAAAGCACCCGCAACTTCATCATCCAACCCAGAGTGAGTACTTTGCCCAAATCCTAGTTTTTGCAAATAGTTATACCACTTGCCACCTAAACGTTGTTCCAGCATTACCATTCCCACGTTACTAGACCATGAAAGAGCTTGACGCATGGTCAGTATTCCTTTTTTACCAAAGTCATGGTCATTGATCGTGGCATCAGCCACTTTGATTTGTCCGGATAGGAAAGATTCATTTTCATCAAATTTACCTTCTTCGATCGCTGCTGCTGTCGTGAAGACTTTGATCGTTGAGCCTGGTTCATAAGAATCTTGTACAAGGATGTTACGCCACACAGCATCTTCACCAGTCAACCCTTCCATCGTCTCAGGATTGAATGTCGGGCGTTGGCTCATCGCAGTGATCTCGCCTGTTTTAGCTTCCATCAATATCGCAGTCAATTCTTCAGGTTGGTATTCTTCATTGACTTGATCCATCAATGTTTCTAAGTAACTTTGCAGACGACTATCAAGGGTCGTATACACATCTTTACCGTCTGTTGCCTTTTCTTCTTCTGCTACAGTACCTGGTAATGGGTTTTGGAAATTATCTTTTTGATAGTAGATCTTTCCGTTTTGTCCACTCAAAATATCATTATAAGCAGATTCGATCCCAAGTCGGCCAACTAAACCATTTTCTTCTTCATCCGGTACCGCATAGCCAATAAAATGGGAAGAAAATACCCCACTAGGATACATACGTGCAGGATGGTTATCGAAATAAAGCCCAGTCACATCAGCTGCTTTCATCTCTGCTTCGATATTTTGTTTCGTTTCTTGGGTGATATTACGTCCATAATTCCCAAACTCTACTTGGTAGAGATTTTGCTTGGCTCCATCGCGTAGCACCTTCAAGGCTTTACTTTTTTCCATTGAAAGGTTTTTACTGATAATATCCGCAAGTGTATCGAAATCTTTTTCTTGTGCATATAATTTTTTGTTTCCAGTCGTGTATGTTTCGGAAAGAATCGCTTTGATCGAGTAAGACGTGGCATCTTCTGCTAGTGCCACCCCATTACGATCAAAAATCGTGCCTCGTTTTGCCTTGACCTCTTCACTACCTTGATAAAGCTGGTTCGTTTTTTCTTCTAGTGATGTGCCAGCCACATGTCCACCGATCACGATGTATGCAAAACGAACGGCAAATAAAAAGAACAATCCAATACTCGTAGCAAATAAAATGATACCTACTTTTTTGCGATTGTTCATCGGATTTAGATTTTTCTTTTCCATAAACCGCCGGAATTTATTTTTAAGACTCATTTACTTCACTTTCCTTAAATTGTCGTCATTGATTGACAACCCTTTTTCTTCTGCGATTTTTTTAACACGCTCGGTACGAGAAAGTTCACTTTTCTCTTGTTCCAAACTGATTTTTTCTTGATTTTTTTCATTATATTCAACCTGTAGCGCACCGATTTGCTTTTCCATACCACTGATATTGGTTCGTAACATCACTGTTAATACGCAAAGTGCGATGACAGAAAAAGCAATACACACTACTGCAAGCTTTTCAAAAATAGAGATTTGCTTCAAGCGTTTTGCTGGAGATTGAGGAAGAACGATTTCTTTCTCTGAGGGTGAATCTGGCAGAGGTTGCTCTGGTAGTTCAATTTCTTGTAAATCATATGGATATTGTTGGACTTTCTTTAGTTCTGCCATTCTTCTACTCCTCTTTCTCTCGTATTTTTTCAGCGATACGCAATTTTGCACTACGAGAACGATTGTTTTCTGCCAATTCTTCTTCAGATGGCAACATCGGTTTTCTCGTTATCACTTTTAATTCAGGTTGGAACTCATCAGGTACGATCGGCAACCCTGGTGGTAAATCTTTGACTGTACTATATTCTTTGAACATATTTTTGACGATCCGATCTTCTAATGAGTGGAAAGTGATCACACTGATCCGGCCACCGACCTTCAATAAGCGGATTGCTTGTTCTAAGGAGGCTTCCTCCGCACCTAGCTCATCATTGACTGCAATTCGCACAGCTTGAAAAATGCGTTTTGCGGGATGACCGCCTTTTCGTCTTGCTGGGGCAGGAATCACCTGTTTGATGATTTCTACTAATTCCCCGGTTGTTTCAATCGGATGATCTTTTCTCACCCGTTCAATTTCTCTGGCAATTTGTTTTGAAAACTTTTCTTCTCCATAACGAAAGAAAATCTTTACTAATTCGTTGTAAGGATATTCGTTGATCACATGATACGCTGACAAAGGTGCCGATTGATCCATTCGCATATCCAAAGGCGCATCTTGATGATAACTGAATCCACGTTCTGCTTCGTCTAATTGTGGCGAAGACACGCCTAAGTCGTAAAGTATCCCATCGACCTTAGGTACGTATTCAGTCAAGTGCTCTTCAAGCTCACGGAAATTTGCTTTGATAAAAGTGACCATACCTTTTTCGACATACTCAGCCAAGCGGATTTTTGCGTGATCGATTGCTATTTGATCTTGATCAAACGCATAAAGATGACCCTCTGTATTCAGTTGGCTTAATAAGTATTCGCTATGCCCGGCTCCGCCGAGTGTACAGTCCACATAAATTCCGTTCGGTTTGATTGCAAGTCCATCTACCGTTTCTTTTAACATGACTGTATAGTGTTGAAATGTTTCAGTCATTGGTCAGCCTCTTCCTATTTCTTATAATCCGAAATCGATCATATTTTCAGCGATTTCATCAAAGTTTTCTTCCGCAGCTTCTGAAAATTCTTGCCATTTGGCTTCATCCCAAATTTCGATTCGGTTTGACACACCAACAATGACACACTCTTTCGTTATTGTTGCGTAGTTTCTTAATGTATTAGGGATGTTGATACGTCCTTGTTTGTCCAACTCACATTCTGTAGCTGCTGAGTAGAAAAAACGGACAAAGGTTCTAGCGTCTTTCTTTGCTAGGGGCATATCATTGAGTTTCGACTCTAATTCGTTCCATTCGCTCATCGGATAGCCAAAAAGACAGCCATCTAATCCACGAGTCAACACGAATTGTTCGCCTAATTCTTCGCGCAGTTTTGAAGGCACGATCAAGCGACCTTTTGCATCAATATTATGCCGAAATTCGCCCATTAACATCGAAACTACCCCCAATCCTCCACTAACTAAAATCAGTCTACCACAATCCCCCACTTTCTACCACCTTTTATGGGAAATCTGAGAATAACTTTTTGATTAGTAAAAAAAATTTTAACAATCAGGCTGCTAAAAGATTTTTTAAAGTCTTTTAACAGCCTGATTGCGCCATATTAGAGAAACGAAAGGATGTTTAGGACGATCAAAACGAGATACATGACTAAGGTCACCAAAAAAGTAAGACGCCAAGTCATTTTGAAATAACGTGAATACACAAGTTCGTCATAGTAATAAGCTTGGAATATCGCGATACAGATTGCCATTAAAAGGATGGTGATCAATAAAAAGGGCAAAAATGAAGACGTAGCGGTATTACGAGACAATGCGTGGATGCCTCCCCACAAAAAAGGAACGGCTAAATCAGGTGCTTTGACTTTGAAACGACGAGTCAATGCAAATATTTTTACTAGAAATTGACAACCAAAAATCACGATTGCCGGAAAGATGTACCAAAACAATACAAGTGGTGAAAAACTGCCCATTCGACAAATCTCCTTTTTTATCGTTGCGTTCAGTATACGTGATTTAGTTTACACAACGATTTCATTTAGTTTAAATTTATACTGTTTTATTATTTTGTTGCAGCCGTTTTTTGACAAATCAAGATTGATAATCAGTGGGTAGTCTCTTTCAATGTGTTCTTTTCAAGAATTGGTTATAATAGAAGAAAGAAGTATTGAGGAGGTTCCCAATGATAAAGTATTTCACACTTGAAGACCAGAAATTGGTTGATTCAATGGAAGAAACGGCTGAAACCATTTGGTATTGTGTCGAGCGACCAACAGAAGAAGAAATCAATCAATTGATCAAACAGTTCCAAATACCTAAAGATTACCTCACGTCTGTCTTAGACGATGCAGAAAACTCCCGGGTAGAAGAATTTAATCAAGAAAAGCTTACAAAACCAGCATTGGTATTATTGCAATACCCTTTTCCAAAAACTAGTCCTAGCGGATATTTCCAAGTAGATACTTATCCGTTTTCGATTATTCTCACGCCCAAAAAGAAGCTTATCACAATTACGAATCACGAACCACTTTTTTTGAAAAAAGTCTTTCATCAAACGTTTCAAAGAAACGATCTTTCGACAACTCTAAATATTTTTATGCAGTTACTTTGGCAGATCACTCAGTCCTATAACACTTATCTCTCTACCTTACTTGCACAATGTGATTTGTTGGAGACACAACTAAAAGTTTCAACTGAGAATAAACAATTGTATCAAATCATGGATATCCAAAAAAGCTTGGTTTATTTCAAAGAAGCGACTGCCTCGAATCTTGAAGCGTTGCAACAATTAGCCGAGAACCAATCGGTAAAAAATAATCACGCGATGATGAATCACCTCAGAGACGTGATCATCGAAACAGAACAAGCAAAGACCACCGCTCGTATCCGCTTGAAGCTTGTCGAACAGATGAACCAAACTTTTTCTGCCATCATTTCAAACAACTTGAATAATATTATGAAAATTTTAACTTCTTTAACGATTATCCTAACGATTCCAACAATCATTGGAAGTATTTATGGTATGAATATTAAACTACCAATTGCCGAAAGGGATGATGCTTTTCTTTGGTTGATACTATTGACCGTGATCATTTCACTTCTGACTACTTATTATTTGAAAAAAGGTAAGTTTTTATAGAGATGCCCTCTTGTAGAATCAGTGAAAAGCATGTAAAATCAAGTTAACAATAATAAATCGAGGTAATCACGATGCGAGAAAAAAAACAAACAAGCACTTTTGCGAAAGTCACAAAATTAGTGATTTGGACAATGTTGATTTTGACAATCGGCTCAGTCGTTCTAACTGCTGTAATCAGTGTCATGTAAAAATAATGGAGGTTGCGCCAAATTTGGCGCAACCTCCATTTCCTGTTATTAGCTATTATCATCAAGAGTCTGTCACATTGGTTACTACATACTTAAACTGACCTCTTTTTTGTTTGTTCTTGGTTGCTGGCTTGCTTGATTCGATATATTTTTATGTTGGCTTTTTACTCTCGCATCACTTGTTAGCATCACAAAACTTTTCTTATTTTCATTTTGAAATCTGGTCACTGACTGTGTAGACTGATTCGCCTGTTCTTCTCTCAATCTAAAATCTGAAGTTGGACTGTCTTTGGTCTGGGATGAAGGAGCTTGCTGTAAATCTTTCAAAAAATCCTTCAATTCTGCGGGAAAATTCTGTCCATCCGATGATTCTATCATTTTTAAAATATATTCACCTGTCGGCGTATCTTTTAAATCAATAGTTTTTTGATTCGCCAAGCTGTTATACAGATCCTGTGATTTATTTTGCGACGGTTGCGTAGGAATCGCCTGTTGATATATTGTAGCCTTAGAACGATAGAGCTGTGCTTGCTCTCCGAACTTGTTTAGACTTTCTCCTACACCGTGTGTCAAGCTTTCTTCGTTTTCACCTCTTACATTTTTTGCTTCAAATACAGGATTATCATTGAGATTGCGCAGTTTAACTGTGTCAACTTCTTTTCCTCCATGCGTTGTAAAACTGACCTCTGAATTCGGATCATCTTTTGTTTGGGATGAAGAGGCTTGCTGTAAACCTTCTACAAATTTCTTTGTCATTCCCTGATTTTCCATATAGGTTGTCCGATTACGTGAGTCTGTTCCCTGATTTCGCTTGGATGGTCTTGCTTCAAACTTAGATATGTGATCATTTTGAATACTCTTCAAACTTTGCATTGCCTTATCCTGTAGTTCAATCGTCGATTTCTGAGTTGTATCTACACCTTCCTGTGACAAGTGATTCTTTCCTTTTTGCCAGGACGCTATTCCAGTGCTTGTTGGCTCATTTTCTTCTCGCAATCTAAAATCTGAATTTGGACTATCTTTTATTTGCGATGAATAGGCTTTTTGTAATCCATCCAAAAATCCCTTTAAAATTTCCTGATTTTCCATATTGGTTGTTCGATTACGTGAGTCTGTTCCCTGATCTAGCTTGGATGGTCTTGCTTCAAACTTAGGGATTTCATAAACAAAAGAAGTCTCATCTTTTTGAATTCTACTTGTATGATTTACTATCTGATCATGTAGTCCACTTGCATCTTTCTTAATTGCATCTACATTTTCCTGTGACAAGTGAAACTTTTCTTCTTGCCAGGAAGTCATCCCATTATTCGTTAGCTCATTGTCTTTTGTTTGGGATGTCTGCTCATGGTTGGATGATCTTACTTCAGACTTAAACATTTCATCTTTTTGAATACTATTCAGAATTTTTACTCTCTGATCATGTAACTCACTTGTGCCTTTCTTAATTAAATAGGAGGCTTCCTTGGAGAGCGCACGGCGATGTCTTGGATTGATCTGTCTACTTCCATTTAGGGATTGTTGCAATACATCACTTGTATTGCGAGATGTATTGCCCTTATGTTCACTAGATTCTTTACGTTTAAATTTCAATGCCTTTTTAGGAACGTACTCACTATTAAAATGTTTAGGAACCGTACCTGTCACATTAGCTAGCCCATTTGATGCTAGAACGTTTTGATCTATACTGACTTGAGGAATTCTCTGTACTACATTACGATAGCTTTGAGTTGCATTTGCTCTAGTATTTAAATCATACGAAGGACTTTCTTGATTTCTTTCTCCAAATGAGGTGCGCGCATTTCCTGCAACTCGATCATTCCTTTGATTAATCGGCTGTAGTGTTGTATTTTGAAGAATACCTGTCGAATAATAAAGATAAGTAACAATTGGGTTTGCTCTCACATTTAGGGATTCATTCCCCATGCGAATAGCTAATCTATTCAGATCTTTTTGAGTATTTGTCTTATTAGCGTCATGCATTCGATTAATGAACTTTCCACCTGTTTCTCTGAAATCAATTCCTGGCATATCTTACACTCCTCGCATTTTTATGTATTTGTTTTGTTCCATTCCTTTTTCTTAGAAAAACTTCTAAAAGTGTACGTTCCTAAATCACCCATTTACAAAAAATTTTTAGATGAATTGTCCCTTCCTCCCTTTCTTGTAGGTATTCTCTATGAGTAAAAATACGACGTAACCACCATTGGGACAAAAACAACGAACAATAATCATTGAGTTTGCTATTTCTATAACAAATAAATCACCAGCGGAAACGAATCATTTACATAGACGATATGACGATACTTTTAATACAATACTTTAAGCGAATCAATGATAGCTTTTATTGATCTAAGAATATTCGTATTATTCATTTACTAATCTATTACATTCTTACAAACCTATCTTTTATCCGTGGTAGTTACACAGATAATATTTCTTGTTTATTTACAGAAATACTTTAGACTATTTATGACATCATTTTCCTACTAACCTCAAGTACCTGTTCTTAGCGTTCAAAAAAGAATTATTTTCAATAATCATACGTTCAAACTAAATTATGTGTAGTGCTTTTTTTTCAAACATAATCAAAAACTGGGAAAACATTACTACTGAATTTATCTTTTCATTATTGACCAAAATTTTTTATGATTAAAAAAATATACCTTTGTAAGCGGATTAACTATTGATTGACTATTGACAGCTTTTGGATTTAAAAATCTCATTCTCAAAATCATAAAAAAAGTATAATAAAATACAATATAAAAATAACCAATTATTTTTTCTGTTGGGAAAGATTTCAACTGTTTTTTTACCTCTATTCCCTAAAAAAGCAAAATAAAATCACCCTAGCCAATGTAGGCAAAGGGTGATTTTTATTTTCTATTTATTTTTTCGCCAAACGTAACAACTCTTTGGCGTGTTCGATCGTTAAAGGCGTGATTTCACTCCCCGCTAACATTCGTGCGATTTCATTTTCTCTTTCAGCTGCGGCTAATTCGGAGACGGATGTTTGTGTTCTTCCGCCGACGACTTTTTTTACAATGTAATATTGATAATCCGCTACAGCAGCCACTTGAGGGAGATGCGTGATACAAAGTACTTGGGAATACTTGGATATTTTCAATATCTTATCCGCAATGGCTTGTGCCACTCTGCCACTAACACCAGTATCAACTTCGTCAAAAATGATACTAGTCACACCTTGTTCAGAAGAAAAAATGGTTTTCAGAGCAAGTAATACTCGTGACAATTCTCCACCTGATGCTACCTTGACTAGTGGCTTCAATGGTTCTCCTGGATTTGTCGTAATATAAAATTCGACAATATCAAAACCTTGCTCATCTAAGCGTCCATTTGCTTGCGTTGAAAAACGAACTTCAAATTCGGTGTTTTCCATATAAAGACTCTTTAATTCGCGCAGAATCGACTGTTCTAAGTCACTTGCGATCGCTTTTCTTGCTTGATGGAGTTCTTCTGCACATTGAAACGCCCACTCTTCTTTTTGGGTCAGTTCATTCTTCATTTTATCAAGTTGACTTTCTGTAAAATCCGATGAATCCAATTCTTCTGTGATTTCTTCATAGTAGGCTAAGATGGCTTCAACTGAATCGCCATATTTACGCTTCAATTGACGAATCGTTTCCATGCGTTGCGTCACTTCTTCCAAACGATTCTCATCCAGTTCAAGCAGATCGATTTGCCTGCTCATATCCCCTACTGCATCTTGCAATAAATAATAGGCACTCTGGATATTATCAAAAATTGCTTCATACTCTGAATCAAGATGGGCAATACTTTGGATCTCGGAAACAGCCATTCCCACCCCATCAAGACTGCTTTGTTCACCTTCACTAAGCGCCCCATAAGCAGTAGCTAAACCATCGACGATTTTTTGATAATTACTTAATTTATCGCGCTCTTCTCGAAGTTTTTCTTCTTCACCAACTTCTAATTGAGCGGCTGCGATTTCTTCTTGTTGGAAATTCAACATATCAATACGTTGGACATAATTTTTTTCGTTTTGTTGGATCTTACGTACTTTTCTTTCAAGTTCACGATACGCTTGATAAGCTTCTTGGTACGCTCTTTTTTTCTGTTGGAATGTCGAGTCCCCAAAACGATCAAGTAACACAAGATGTGACTCAGGTTGTAATAATTCCTGATGCTCATTTTGACCTTGGATATCCACTAAATAACTGCCAACTCGTCGCAAATTCGCTAATGTCACGATATGTCCATTGACTCGACAAACATTCTTACCTGCTAAAGACATATCTCGACGGACGATCAGATTCGAGCCATCAGACTCGATCCCTAACTCTTCCATCAGCGCTTCAAAACCTTCTTGTTTAGGCCACTCAAATAACCCTTCCAGAATACATTTATCGGCACCTTGACGAATATAATCACTTGATCCACGACCACCTGCTAATAAGCCCAAAGCATCAATAATAATTGACTTACCGGCTCCGGTTTCTCCTGTTAATGCTGTCATTCCTTCATGAAACGACAAACGCAATTCAGGAATAATCGCAAAATTGGTGATACTGATTTCTTGTAGCATTGCAATCACTCCTTAGATTAAAGGTAATGCAGAAAATCTTTCTTTAATTGAACAGCATCTTCTTCCAATCGTGTGATCATCAACACATTGTCATCATCGTTGATGATCGAGAACAATTCTTTTTTGTAACGTTTATCGATTAAATTTGCAGCTGCAGAAGCATTGCCCGGTAAAGTCTTTAAAATAACAAATTTTTCCATCTGGTCAACTGCTACAAATGCGTCCTTCAATAGTTTTTCTAGCTTTGTGCTCACATCTTCACTTGTTTCAGCAGGCAGACTATAGCGATAGCCACCATCAACTGCGGGAACTTTGATCAATTTAAGCTCTTTGATATCTCTTGAGATCGTTGCTTGTGTAACAGAAATCCCTTTATTTTTTAATATTTCAACAAATTCTTCTTGTTTACGTATATCTTGTTCATTTAGTAATCGAGTAATCAAACGATGTCGATCTTTTTTTCTCATGCTCAATCCGCTCCTTCACCAATCCTTCTTCTTTCAATGATAGCTTATTTTAAGCGCTTAATAAAGAAGAACTCATAGTCTTTTTTGTCAATTTCTAGACTATCGCTTATGCGTGAATTGTTCATGAGCCATTTCAACGATGTGAGCTGGATCAACGTTCGCATAGATCGTTCCTTTATCTGATACTTTTTTTAAGTGCGCTAAAAATTCAATATTTCCTTCTCCACCTGTAATAGGAGAGTAACTTAGATCTAATACATCAAACCCTTGCTCTGTGGCAAACGTCAAAATTTGTTCGATGACTTGTTGATGGGTTGTCGCTTCTCGAACAATGCCATTTTTACCGACCGCTTCTCTACCTGCTTCAAATTGTGGTTTGATCAATGCAATTACTTCACCCTCTGGCTTCAAAATTGCATGTAATGGCGGTAGCATCAGCTTCAAAGAGATGAATGATACATCAATGACAGCGACTTCTGGTACACCTTGATCAAAGTCTTCAGGTTTTGCATAACGAAAGTTAACACGTTCCATCACGACCACTTTTGGATCTTGTCTGATTTTCCATGCTAACTGATTGTAGCCTACATCTAAGGCATAGCTCATTTTTGCTCCATTTTGTAAGGCAGCATCGGTAAACCCTCCTGTGGATGCCCCAATATCAAGCAATACTTTATCTTTGACTGTTAGATCAAATTGTTTTAATGCCTTCTCTAGTTTTAACCCACCACGAGAAACATACGGTAATTTTTTCCCCTTGACTTTTAATTCACTACTAACGGGGATTTTTTCTCCTGGTTTATCAAAACGTTCATTTTTCTCATTATAGATCAATCCTGCCATCACGGAACGTTTTGCTTGTTCCCTTGTTTCAAATAGCCCTTGTTTGACGGCTAATACATCTACTCGTTCTTTTTCCATCCTCTTCCTCACTTCTCATCAAATCGTTTGACCAACTGACGAAGAATCTCTCCATCAAATGAACAAACTTCTTGTTCTAACTTGGCAATGATCCTATTGGCGGAATGGATTTCTCGTTGTAACGCAGCTCTTGTCTGCTCGATCCCTAATAAGCGTGGATACGTATTTTTATCCGCTCGTTCATCCTTGCCAGCTGTTTTTCCTAATGCTTCTGTCGTACTAGTCACATCCAATAAATCATCACGGATCTGAAAAGCTAACCCAAGATGAGCGGCAATTTGTTGTAATTGTACCAAAACTTCTTCTGGTTGTTCTGCTAAAATCCCACCTGCTAGCAAAGCATAACGTATCAAACGTCCAGTCTTTCGTTCATGGATCAATGCTAGTTCTTCTAGCGTCAAATCTTTCATTTCTCCTTGGATATCTGCCGCTTGTCCTGCAACCATGCCTTGTGTCCCAGCACTAACAGCCAATTGTTGCAATAATAACAATTTTGGTGAGTTCGCTAAGTGGGTCATGCTGATCAACTGGAAGGCACCCGTCAATAATCCATCCCCTGCTAAAATTGCGATTGCCTCCCCATAGACTTTATGATTGGTTGGTTTTCCTCGACGCAGGTCGTCGTTATCCATTGCTGGAAGATCATCATGGATCAATGAATACGTATGGATCATCTCTAATGCTGCTGCCACTTGATAAGCTGAAGTATCGATCTTGGCATCAAAAGAAGCCACGGTTGCTAATAAAGCAAGTGGACGGATTCTTTTCCCTCCTGCATGGATCGAATAGATCATACTTTCTTTTAAGCGTTCATCCGAAGTATATTCCGTAATGAAAGAAACCATTTCTTCTTCTACCAAAGGAAGGTGAGTCGCAGAAAAATCGGTTAGATTCATTGTGTCCCCTCTTTCTCGTCAAAAGTGATCTCTTCATTCGTCTCAGTCATCATTTTTGTGAGGGTTTCTTCTGCTTTAGAAAGAGTATCTTGACATTGCTTACTTAATTCCATCCCTCTTTTAAACGCATCTAACGCTGATTCTAAAGGAACATCTCCTTGCTCTAATTGCATGACGATTTTTTCTAATTCTTGCAATGATTCTTCAAATGTTGGATTTGCCATCTTATTCTGTCTCCTTTTTGATCTGTTCCACTTTACCTTTGACCTGTCCATCTGCATAATGAATGACTAACTCATCACCGACTTGGATCTCATCGACACTTTTTGCCACTTGATCATGCAACGTGGTGTAACTATACCCTCTACCCATGATTTTTAAAGGACTAAGTAAATCAAGTGATTGAACCGTCTGTTGAAACTTTTGTTGCTGTTGTTGCATATATTGGTACATTTTTTCTTCTAGTCGTTTTTCTAAGTAGCTTGTTTCTTGCTTGGCTGATTTCACTCGATAAATGGGTGCAACTTGTTGCAACTGATGACTTAAGGTCATGGTTTGTTTTTCTTTTGCATGGTAAATTTGTTGCGTTGCTTGATACAAGCGTTGCCGCAATTGATCTAGTTTGATCGTTTGTCCCTCGTAGAGACGTTCAGGTTGGCGAAAGACATAGGATTGTCTTGAGCGGGCAAACCGCTCTTGTTTTCGTTGGATCTGGCGTAAAAACCCTTGCTCTAAGCGGGCTTGTCTTTCCTTGATCCGCATCAACTCTTCCGATAATACTGGAACAGCCAACTCAGCTGCTGCTGTCGGTGTCGCTGCTCGAACATCAGCCACTAAGTCAGCAATCGTCGTATCTGTCTCATGACCGACAGAAGAGATGCTCGGTGTTTTTGCTTGATAAATCGCACGAGCCACCCGTTCTTCGTTGAAAGGCCAAAGATCCTCGATCGAACCACCACCACGTCCGATGATCATTGTATCAAAATTTCCTAACGCTTCAACGCGTTGGATATTGCGGACGACATCATCTGCTGCTTGGTTTCCTTGCACAACAGTTGGGAACAAAACAAGTTGCGCGATTGGGTAACGGCGTTTGACCGTCGTGATAATATCACGAATGACCGCACCACTAGGACTTGTTAAAACGGCGATGCGTTTTGGAAATCTCGGCAATGCCATTTTAGGTCCAGCAAATAGACCTTCTTTCATCAATTTTTCTTTTCGTTCTTCTAGCTCTTGGTATAACGCACCAACACCATCTGGCTCCATATGTTCCACGTAAATTTGATAAGAACCGCTGGCTTCGTAAAGGGAGATCCGACCAATCACCAACACTTTCATGCCCTCTTTTGGTTGAAAACGTAACTTTTGGAAAGCACCTTTGAACATGATCGCAGAGATTTTTGCGTGATCATCTTTTAAACTGAAATATTGATGCGCATTCGCTCGCATACGGAAATTTGAGATTTCACCAGTTAGATAAACTCTTTCCAGATATGGGTCTGCTTCAAATTTTCGTTTTAAATATTTGGTTAAGGTGGTAACTGTTAAATATTCTTGCGTCATAACTCTCCTCGCTCTGCTTCAGCTGATTGGACCGTTTGTGCCATCAACATCGTGATCGTCATTGGACCTACTCCTTTAGGCACAGGCGTGATATAGCTTGCAAGAGGAGCGACTTCATCAAATTTGACATCGCCGATCAGTTTTCCATTCTCATCACGATTCATCCCCACATCGACAACTACCGCCCCTGGTTTGACAAAGTCTTTTGTCACAAAATGGCCACGCCCAATAGCCACTACGAGTATGTCTGCTTCACGAGTTAACGCTGCAAGGTCTTTCGTTTTTGAATGAGCAATGGTGACCGTCGCATCAGCCATCAACAAAAGTTGCGCCATGGGTTTACCGACAATATTACTGCGACCGATCACTACTGCACGCTTGCCAGTCAAATCAATATCATATGCCTCAAACATCTTCATGATTCCATAAGGCGTACAAGGGATCTTATCAGGATTCCCTGCAAATAAACGTCCTAGATTCAATGGATGGAAGCCATCAACATCTTTTTTAGGATCGATTGCTAATAACACTTTCTCTTCATCAATATGTTTTGGTAAAGGCAATTGTACAAGGATTCCATGGAACCGTGGATCCTTGTTATATTTTTCAATTTCATTTAGAAGCTCATCTTCGGAGATTGTTTGACTATAACGCTCTACTTTTGAATAAATACCTAATTGATTCGCAACTCGTTCTTTGTTACGAACATAGACTTGACTTGCTGGATTTTCTCCAACTAATAAAACAACTAATCCGGGATTGATCTGTCGTTCGTTAAGCTCTTTTACTTTTAACGCAAGTTCTGCTTGCATTTTTTCTGCTAATTCTTTTCCATTCATCAATTCTGACATACGATCACTCCCAGATATTTTTGCTTTCATTCTACCATATAAACCACTTGTAACATAACCAGATTTACTAACTATCATAGAAAAAAGCTAGGACTTACGCCCCAGCTTCTAATTCTTTTAACACATTCGATAACATACCATTTACAAATTTACGTGAACGGTCGTCACTGAATGTTTTAGCTAACTCGATTGCTTCATTCAATGCAACAGTTGCAGGCACGTCATCCACGTACATCATTTCGAAAATCGCGATTCTTAAAATAATCAGATCCATTTTGGAAATGCGGTTGATCCGCCAATTATTTTTTAAATGCTTTTCGATGATCGTGTCTAACGATGCTTTTTTTGCACAGACGCCACCAACTAGTGTGTCTAGATATACTGGAACAAATTCTGATTGCTCTTCATTGATCATCTCTTGATGGTCCAACTCGATCGCATTGAAAATTGCATCTTCTTTTGTCAGATCAGTGTTAAAATCTAATGGGAACAATGCCTGTAATGCCATCTCGCGGATCTCGTGTCTTGATAACTCTTTATTCATTTTCTTCCTCTTCGTCCTCAAAAAGTTCATCGATTGCTGGTTGTTCCAATTTTTCTGGTACAACTGCTACGACATGGATATTGACTTCAGCTAATGCAATGTCGGTCATGAACAGTACTTCTTGGTGAACACGATCCTGCATTTCCATCGCTACTTTTGGTACTGATACGCCATATTCTAAATAACAATATAAGTCAACTTTCAAACCTTCTTCGTCATTGACTAAATATACACCTTTACCATGCGCTGCGCGACCTAGCAATTCTGTGACATTGCTAGCAAAAGTCCCACGCATTCCGTAGACCCCTTCGACTTTAGAAGCTGCAATACCGATAATGACTTCGATCACTTCTGGTGCAATCACGATTTCTCCTAAATCTTGATTAGCATGTAAGACTAAGTTTTTTTCGTCTGCCATTTTTATTTATTCCTCCTTTTGCCTACGTACATCTTTCACTTCAAAAGCGATGTCATGTACCTAGGAAAACTGTCGCCTGTAAATCAGTCATGCGTGAAAAAACGCGCCGTTTACAATCGCTTGATTTCTCTTATAGTGTATCATTAAATGAGCCCATTTTCTATAACAAAGTCTGAGTTTCGACATTTACATTTATTGAAAAACGCTGATTATCACAAAATAATCAATTCTTTTGGTGAGTGAGTCAATACCCGGTTTCCTTCAGCAGTGATCAATAAGTCATCTTCGATCCGGACACCACCGATTCCTGGTAAGTAGATTCCCGGTTCATCCGTAATGACATTACCCACAACAAATGGTTTCTCTGCTCGCGCAGATACATTAGGACCTTCATGGATCTCTAAGCCGATACCATGGCCAGTGGAGTGGCCAAATGCTTCCCCATAACCGTATTTGCTGATGTAGTCTCTTGCTACTGCATCAAGTTGGATACCTGTCACTCCAGGTTTAGCCGCTTCTAGAACTGCCAATTGGGCATCTAAAACGATTTGATAGATTTCTTTCAATTGTTCTCCTGGATCGCCGATTGCAAACGTACGTGTCATGTCAGAAACGTATCCTTCATAGTAGCAACCAAAATCGATCGTGATCAAATCCCCTTGTTCAATGATCTTTTGGCTAGCCACTCCGTGTGGCATTGCTGAACGAACACCACTTGCCACGATGGTTTCAAAAGACACACCTGATGCACCTAGTGAACGCATATAGAAATCTAATTGATTCGCGACCTCGATCTCTGTCATCCCTGGTTGGATCATTTTAAGGATATGTTCATAAGCCATATCAGCGATGCTACAAGCTTTTTCAATAACCGCTAGTTCGTCCGCATCTTTTACTTCACGCAATTCTTCGATCATATCAGAAACTGGGATCAACTCTGCATCAAGTAATTCTTCCAATACTGAATACTCTAAAAATGAAACTGTGCGTTCTTCAAACGCTAGATTCTTCAATCCTTCTTTTCGAGTCAAATCAGCGACTTCCTCAAAAATTGGTGCAACATTTTTGATGATCTCAAAACCTTGCGCTTGCGCAGCTGCTTGTTCTGTATAACGGAAGTCCGTAATAAAGAAGGCTTTCTCTAATGTGATGACCGCTAACCCAGTGGTTCCTGTAAAATTAGTCAAATAGCGGAGATTGTAAGGACTTGTCACTAAAAATGAATCTAGATTCGCTTCTCGCATTTTTTTGCGTAACTTTTCTACTCGTAACATCATGTGTAAATTCCTTCTTTCTTTGCACTCTTTTTATCATTATAGCAAACTTTCTTTTTTAAAGGCATAGGAAAGATAAATTCCTTCAATAGAAACGAACAAAGCGTTTTGGCTTGAGCTTTCCACCCAAGTCAAAACGCTTTAGACTTTCATTTCTAAGATCTTTTACCAAAGAAAAATGAGACAACTGCAACTAAGATCACTGCCCCTAAAATAGATGGAATAAGTGCCATACCAGCAGCGCTTGGTCCCCAGTTTCCAAAAATCGCTTGACCGATCGTTGAACCAATCAAACCAGCAATAATATTTGTGATGCATCCCATTGAATTTCCTTTACTTGTGATTGCTCCAGCAATCGCTCCAATGATTGCACCAACAATCAATGTCCATAACCAACTCATCGTATAACCTCCCTCTTTACTCTTTAATTTTATCATAAGAAATAAATAGCAAGCAAACGATGAGGGCTAGCTACAAATCATTTACGCTTGAAAATACCGATTACGCCTCGCTTGACTACGTCGATCAAACTTAAAGAGCGAACCATGTGACTTGGGTCAACATACTTACGGATTGCTCGCAAAACTTCCTTGGGATGTTTTGCAGAAAATGAATAGGTTCCGTTTTTCTTTGTGCGAATCGCAAAACGTGGAATCCATCTTCCTTTGAACATCACCGAGGCAATCACGACATCCACCTCTTCCCATGGAATCTGGACGAATTTCCGCGCATCACGATCATTATAAAATTCAAAACCTTTGTCACCAATCATGATCTTCCCATATTCTGCCACACCTAGATAAGATGTCGCATTCATCGTTAAGTCAACTTTTGTGTTCAGCGATTGTACCATTTCAAGCACTCCATTTCTAATCAATCTAAAGTTACGGTAATCAAAAGTCGTACCGTTTCAATGATTTGGCTATTCGTTCAGTTTAGCCTTACTCTTAATTTCGCGTTTTTTACTTCTATATCAAAGACATCTTATCATAAATAGTATGCCTTTTCGAGCATAGATACTACCTCTAACAAACGGTTCTCCACAATTGTCCACCATTCGATCAGAAGAGAGATGAAGTAAAATCTCGTCGCATTCTATGAAAAAAGCTGCAACAAAAATCAATGATCGATTTCTGTCACAGCTTATTTAGTCTTTTATTGCCTTAGATTACATTAATCCGATCAAGTGGAAAACAATACCCACTACGAATAATCCAAGAATGATAACGATTGGTGAAACTTTTTTCTTCAGTAACCACATACAGAACAATGTTAGTAACAACGCAGCTAATCCAGGGATCAAGCTATCTAAGTTGTCTTGTAATGTTGTTACTTTGTAGTCAGATAGAGAAAGTCCAGCTGCTTGTTGTTCCAACGCACTCTTGATACCTTCCGCACCTGCAGGTAAACTACTCCAATCAATGTAAGCACCTTCGTCAAGTTTAACGCTTGATACTACTGGCGCAAAGCCAATTGATACCCAACGGTTAACTAATGAACCTAAGATGAACATACCTAAGATCGAAGCACCTTTAGTAATGTCTTGCAACAAACCACCAGATAAATCTTCTGTGATTTTAGAACCCGCTTTATAGCCGAATTCTTGTGTGTACCACATAAATGCCATACGGATGATATTCCAAGCGACGAAATAAATGATTGGGCCTAAGATATTTCCAGCCATCGCTAGAGAAGCAGCTAGAGCTCCAAGGATCGGTCTTACTGTAAACCAGAAGACTGGATCACCGATACCAGCTAAAGGTCCCATCATACCAACCTTAACCCCTTGAATCGCAACATCATCAACAGGTGCGCCATTTGCACGTTCTTCTTCCAGTGCAAGAGTCACCCCTAGAATTGGTGAAGCAACATATGGGTGAGTGTTGAAGAACTCTAAATGACGAGTCAACGCAGCCGCACGGTCTTCTTTTGTTTTATATAATTTTTTGATCGCTGGGATCATTGAGAATGCCCAACCACCATTTTGCATACGTTCGTAGTTCCATGATCCTTGAAGGAAAGTCGAACGCAACCAAACAGAAATACGATCTTTTTTAGATAATTGAATTCTTTCTTCTGCCATTTCGTGAACGCCTCCTTTAATAGTTATCGATGATATCGCCTAGTGGGTCACCAGTATTTGAGCTTCCGCCGTTACCTGAACCACCTTGTTTAGAAAGTGCCAAGTAAATAAGAGCTAAAGCAATACCGATTGCGCCTAGACCGATAAGAGTGATTTCTGATACAGTTGCCAATACAAAACCGATTGCAAAGAATGGCCATACTTCTTTTGTAGCCATCATGTTGATAACCATCGCGTAACCTACAGCAACGACCATTCCACCACCGATAGCTAAACCGTCTGTCAACCAAACAGGCATAGATTCAAGTAAGCTTCTTACTGGACCTTCACCGATTGCTAAGATCAAACCAGCAGGGATCGCAATACGAACACCTTGCATACAGATAGCAACGATATGCCATAATTCAACTTTTCTAAAGTTACCATCTTTTGCAGCAGCATCCATCAAATGAACAAACGCTGTCGCAATCGTACGACAAATGATTGTTAATAATAAACCAGCAACAGCAAGTGGCACAGCAATCGCGATTGCTGAAGAAACGCCGGCTGAACCTTGACCACCTAAAACTAAAATAATTGCAGATGCAACAGATGCCAATGCAGCATCGGGAGCGACAGCGGCACCGATATTTGCCCAACCTAAAGCGATCATTTGTAATGTACCACCCAAGATAAGACAAGGAACTAGATTTCCAGTTACTAAGCCGATCAACGTACATGCAACAACTGGTTGATGGAATTGAAATTCATCAAGAATTCCTTCCATACCAGCTAAAAATGCAACGATGATGACTAAGATCACTTGAATAATATTTAAATCCATGATAGTAATCCTCCATTTTTTCTGATAATTAATTAAGCACGATTTTTTAATTCATCTTGCGCTTTTTTCAAAATTTCATCCATGTTTCCTTTAGAGTCATTCGGTACTTTACGTACATCGAATTTCACGCCAGATTCTTTCAATTTATTGAATGAATCAATATCGTCTTGACTGAAAGCAAGTACTTTATTTGGTTGTACTTTACCTGGAGAATGCGCCATTGATCCGACGTTCACTGTTTCTAATGGTACGCCACCTTCAACTGCACGTACGACATCTTGAGGATTTTCAAACAATAGCAATGCGCGTTGGCCGCCAAAATGTTGATCATCTTTTGCAAGTTTGATCATTTGTTCAACTGGTACAACGTGTGCTTTTACACCAGGAGGCGCAGCTTGTTGAATCAATTTTTTGCGTAACTCATCTTTTGCTACAGCATCAGATACAACGATGATCCGTGTTGGATTTGTTGTTTTTGTCCAAGCAGTTGCTACTTGTCCATGCAACAAACGTGAATCAATACGTGCTAAAACATAAGTGAACTTACCAGGTGTTCCTGAAGGTGCAGCTTCTTGTGCCGCAGCTTTTGTTTCTACTACTGGTTCTAATTCTTCCGGTTTGACTTTCACGCCTTCTTTTGCTGTTTCAATGATATGAGCAGCAATTTCATGTGCTGATTCCATTGAAAAACGTGAAGCATATGCTTCGATCAGCATAGGCAAGTTCAAACCACTTACGATTGCCCACTTATCTTTGTGTTCTTCAAATAATGTGTTTGATTGATTGAACGGTGTTCCGCCCCATAAATCAACTAAGAATAAGACTTCGTCTTGGTTATCGAAGGAAGCGACTGCTTCTTCTAATTTGGCTCTCAAGTCATCTGGACCTTCACTCGGTTGTAAAACAACAGCTTTGACGTTTTCTTGTTCGCCAAAGATCATTGAACCCGACTGTAAGATTCCTTCAGCAAATTGCCCATGACTTGCTAGGATAATCCCTACCATATTTATACCTCCTACTTCTTTTTGTTGTAACAAAATCAAAAATAAAAATAAGTGCTTGCCTTTGACAACAGATACATTTGACCGTTACGCAACAACAATTTTATGCTTTCTTGGCTTTGGTCAGTAATTCCATTAAAAAGATTTTCCGATCAGCAGGCACCTTCCGAATCTCCAACTCCACACCTTGACCATCCAAAAAATGAAAGGCTTCGATATCTCGTTGATCGACGGACACAAAATTTGTGATCATGGTCTTCCCTTCAGAAAAACTCATTCCCCCGATATTTAGAGAATCAATTCGGACACCACTTCGGACAATTTTCTCAACGTCTTTAGGATTAGTAAATAAAAGCATCACTTTCGTTCGCGCTAAGAGTCCACTCTCAAAGATCTGGATCATCTTTTCAACAGTGATGACATTTGCCATGATCCCTGGTGGAGCAGCTTCTTTTAAAAGAAACTTTCTTAACTTGTCTTTCGCTACTACGTCACTTATGACGATGATACGTTCAACGCCAGTCAATTTAGACCAGACAGTTGCAACTTGCCCATGGATCAAACGATCATCTATACGTGCTAATCGAATATCCATTCGTAAATCTCCTTTTTATTAAATCACTACTCAAAACATCTCCCCACTTCTGTCGGAAGAATTTCCGTTAAGCACACTTTATTAAAAGCAAGAACCGTGCCAACTTTTAAAAGATACACTGCTTTATTTAATGGTTTCTTATACAATACACAAAAACGACACACTACTTTAGTGTATCGTTTTTGTGTATATCTTCATTAGTGTATTCTTTTTTCTCTAAATGGTTAGTGATCATTTTCAATAGATAATACACTTCTTCTAACGGAAACTTGACTTTGATCTTTTCTTCTAAATCATTTAGTGGCTTAACAATTTTAACATAGAGCAGATCGTTTTTAATCGAACGATTATCTTGATTTTCTAAAGAGAGCGGTTCATTTAAGATGACACGTTCAATCATTCCCGCCGCATGTAGAACAAGGTTGATCATAAATCCGTATTCTTTTACATCAATGCTTGCTGAATCCATTAACCCATCTGCAAATTTCCATAGAGGATCGATTAACTTTTCTCCATTGATAAATGTAAAATTATCTGCGATAAATGACACACATGTACTTTTGGCTGTTTCTTCATTTAATAAAACATCTTCGGTTTCATCTAACTCTGACTCTAACAGTAATTGATCTAAAATCACCTCAATGTTTTGATCAATAAATCTTTCCAAAGGAATGAATGGTGCATCGATATGCGGGTCCGTGATCCCAGTCGTCGCAATGATTTGGTAATTTTTTTGGATCTTTGGTAGCTTAGTTTTCAAATCGACGATAGACAAAGCAATCACTTCCAATTGAGCTTCTTGTCTTTTACTGACTGCACGCTCGATCAACGATTTGATTCGCTGTGCTGTTCCCTCTCCTGAGGCACAGATGGCCACTACGGCTTTTCGTTGCTTGTCGTCCGCTTCTGCAACATTTCCACTTGAGACTTCAGCATACCCTCGGAAATTCTTCAAGGATTCATAAAGCAAGTCAAGATCTGTTCCCAGCACCGACACTTTACGTACTGTTTCTAAAACTAAAGAAGTCGTGACCATATCGACTGTTCGGACAGGGATACCCGTATCTTGCTGTATCTGAGCATTGAAAGACGCGAGCGAACCCATGTCCACCAGAAGAATCGTACCACTTCCCTCATCTACTTCTTGCACACTCCGCTCAATCCGACTTAAAGCAGTTTTCGGGTCCATGTCTAGTGGCATATCCACCGCCCGGACGTTATCCGCATCTAGCAACTGTTGAACCACTTGGACCATACTGCTTGCGGTACTATTGCCATGTGCAGCCACAACGACCCCGATTCGACCACTTGCTTGATTGGCTCGTAATGAAACAAGCAATACAGTCAAATAGTAATCTTCACTTTCTGGGATCTCCACTTGGAAATACATTTCGATATGTTGCCGTACTTCTTTCGCCAGTGCGTATTCCTCAGGAAAATCAATGGCCATTTCTCGGATATTATCATTCGTATGCCGTTCTTCTCCTAAATGGATTCGTTTTAGAAAAGAACTGATATGCAGACTCATCGCATAAATAAAATTTTGTTGAAACTCGTATGGCAAAGATTGCTTCACCATGAGATAAATCTGATTCGTTACTTCAATGATTTTAGGATCGACAAATTCCGCCAACTTATTATCTGCATTAAATGAAAAACCGTGATCTTTATAGAATGACTTTAAATGGATATTGATATCTGTTGAGATAAAATGATTGATTGCTTCTTGGTCCAAGCCATCTGACTTGAGCAAAGCAGCTTTATCACCAATAATGTCGTAAAGATTATAAGGCAACTCATAAGAGTCTGCCTGTAACTGCATCACATCATCGTTCGGAAAAACGGTGATTTTAGGATCAAGTATCTTGGATAACTCTGCCATCTCTTTTCGATTACTTGCTAGTTGAATCAACCCACTACGAATCCCTTCAGTTAAATCATCGATCGTAATCGATATTTCAGGTTTGTTCATATGGTTTAGAAATCCTCGTGCACATACCAATTGGATATTCGACTTCAACTGTCCAATGTTTCCATAAGTAACACTGCCTATTAGCGCTTTCACAACATCTTCTGTTAAAGAAATTTTTCTTTGCGTACGATTCGCTTCGTGAGCAATCATGATCTTGACTAAATCGATTTTTTCATTCGCTGGACGTCGATCAAAAGCAGGTAACTTGATATTGATCGGAATACGGCGCACAAATGTCTCAAGTAGTGCCGAACCTGGATCTTCAGTCGTTGCACCGACGATCCGAACATTCGCTTCATGAGATTTCGTTGTTTCACCCAATCGGCTATAGGTACCATGGTCCATAAAATAAAAAATCATTTCTTGTCCTTCAGGTGGGAGTCGATGAATTTCATCCAAGAAAAGCATCCCGCCGTCCGCTTGATCAATGATTCCCATTTTCTCTTCTTCCGCACCTGTAAACGCACCTTTGACATACCCGAAAAGATGACTCATCAGTAATTCAGGGTTATTAGCATAGTCCGCACAGTTAAAGACGATCAACTCTGTATCTTCTTCCACCACATGGTTGGTTTTAGCAAAATGAAACATCGCATGAGCAAAATAAGTCTTTCCAGAACCAGTCGGTCCAGTGATCAAACAGTTCAACCCTCTGGGAGGATACAAAATGGCGGCTTTTGCTTGTTCCACTGAGTTTTTCATACTACCATTCGCTCCAATGATTTTGGCAAAAATATCTTTCGTATCTACTTGAAGACTCGGTTTTTTCACGTGAGTCAATTCTTCTTTATAACTAGGTACGTATTTGGATAATGGCTTTTCAATGATTGGACTTTCTTGATAGACATACCGAACCGGACGACCATCGGTTTTCTTCAACTTTCCTTCACGCACCAATTTGTTGAGATCTTTACTGCTATTAGTACGCTGGATACCCAAAACTTCCGCAATCTCTTGGGTCGTTACACCTTGATCATTTTCTTCTATAGATAAATGAGCGGTCTTTTCTTTGACATACGTATAAATTCGGTCAATTCGTTTTGCCAATATTTTCGCCCCTCTTCTCTTGTCCTTAAAACCTAATACTATTGATTTAATCACTATTCGTCAACTATTTATATCAAAAAGAAAACAAGATACGCTTAAAACAAAAAAGAACATTTGTTGTTTATTTATTAAGCAATTTAGACAAGTCTAAACGTATACTATTTTTTCAGATAACAGAAAACGATTACCTCTTTTTTACTTTGCGGGATATCTTTTCCAGTTAGAACTAGCGAAAATAGTAAACCAACTATTTTTACAGCCAGTCATTCTCCCAACGCAAAAAAAGCCTGACTCTGTTTGAGCCGGAAATCATTAGTGATTCAGAAAAAATGAAAAAACTCTATCCCTCGCTAGGCAAGGAATAGAGCCAACTGTTCATTAAGCTTCTTGAGCTACTGGATAAACAGACACTTGTTTTTTGTCGCGGCCTTTACGTTCGAAACGAACAACACCGTCAACTTTAGCAAATAAAGTGTCATCTCCACCAATACCTACGTTCACACCTGGATAAATTTTTGTTCCGCGTTGGCGGTAAAGAATTGATCCACCTGTAACTGTTTGTCCGTCAGCACGTTTTGCACCTAGACGTTTTGATTCTGAGTCACGGCCGTTAGATGTAGAACCGCCACCTTTTTTGTGGGCGAATAATTGTAGATTCATTGTTAACAACATGGTCTGCACCTCCTATTTATCATTAATTGTTTTTGTTTGGATATATTCTGGGTTTTCAGCTTCGATCGATTGTAAACCTAATAGGAGATTCTCCAATAAGATTTCCGCAATATTGTTTTGCTCTTGTGTCAATCGTGAAATTACTTCGACGTATAAATAGCCGCCTTCTTCTTCATTCATGTCAACAATCGGTTCAAAACCAGCTAATGATGAAATCCCATTGACAGTGCTGATCGCTAAGGCAGAAACACCTGCACAAACGATATCACTTCCGTAAGGACCGGCATCAGCGTGCCCAGTCAAAGTAAATGAAACGATTTGACCAGCGTCATTTCGTTTAAATGTCCCTTTGATCATTGTTTAGGCCTTCTTTCTCAAACGCAGATTAAGCGTTGATCGCGTCGATAACCACTTTTGTGTATGGTTGACGGTGACCTTGTTTACGGTGTGAGTGTTTTTTAGGTTTGTATTTGAAAGTAACGACTTTCTTTTGTTTGCCGTGTTTTTCAACTGTACCTTCAACTGTTGCACCAGAAACGGTTGGAGCACCTACTTTCGTAGTTTCGCCACCTACTAAAATAACTTCGTCAAATACAACCTTTTCGCCTGCTTCAACGTCAAGTTTTTCGATGTAGATTGTTTGTCCAACTTCAACTTTTACTTGTTTACCACCTGTTTTAATAATTGCGTACATGCTTTAAAGCACCTCCTTATTTTCATACTTAGACTCGCCATCCAGAGTGACAGGGTGTCCTGTACTTAATCAAACTCATTCTGTGCGGTTGTAGCTGTGGAGACCACAATTACAACATTACTAGAATAACAAATCCTACTATATTAGTCAACAACTTTTTTATTTTGCCAATCATTCGTCAATTGAACGATTTCTTTCTATAATGGATGAGAATAGGAGTTGATACTATGGATTACCCAAAACATTTGATTGACGAAGCAACTCGGCGTATTCAAGGACATCGTGTGGAAGGATTTGTCGCTGGACAAGGTCCTATCCGACCCAAATTGATGTTAGTTGGCGAAGCCCCAGGTAAAACAGAAATTGAGAATCACATTCCATTTAGCGGCCAAGCTGGCAAAGAGTTGATGAATGCACTAAAATCAGTCGGGTTATCTCGGGATGAAGTGTATATTACTAGCGCTGTCAGAAGCCGTCCTTATCGAATCGTCCAACGCATCAATGGACGGACAAAAAAATCAGAGATCGTTTATCCGAATCGAACGCCAAGTAAAACGGAAGTTTTTGCTCATGCACCAATCTTAGATTACGAACTACAACATATACAGCCCTCTTTGATTGCCACGCTAGGCAATATTGGACTGCAACGTTTATTAGGTAATGGCTATACAATTTCAAAAAATCACGGAAAACTATATACCGGACCAGTCTTAGAGTTAAATCCACCGCATGATGCTTATCAATTTTCCACTAAACAGTATCGTGTTCTTCCACTCTTCCACCCAGCGGCCATTTTTTATAATCGAACGCTGACAGAAACGATTTTAGAAGATTGGCAAAAACTTGGAAAAATACTTGCTGAAAAAAAGTAAAGACAGCAAAAGAACCAACCAGTCTCACAAATCATGATCGATTGGTTGGTTCTAGGTTTTAGCGACTAGATCAAGCTAAGATTGGATCTCCTTTGACCAAATCTTGGTTATAACGCGCGATTTTCTTTTGGAGACGTTCCTGACAAGCTTGCATCTCTGCAATTTTTTTTGCCAATTGTTCACTTTCTTCCATAAGAAGATCCCTACGAGCAAGGATTGTTTCATCACCGGCGCTATATAAACGAATATATTCAGTCAAAGATTCGATCGATAACCCCGCACTACGCATACATAAGGTGAAATCGACCCAACGTAAATCTTCTTCAGTATAATCCCGGATACCTCCGTTTGTTCGGTTCACCGGTGGGATCAAACCGATTCGTTCATAGTAGCGTAACGTATCCGCAGAGATTCCTTTTTCTTCACTCACTTGTTTGATGTTCATCCATTCCTACCTCCCAAACGTCTATAAACTTATTTTACCTTAGAACAGGCGGCAGTCACAATTTTTTTAGCGAACCAACTGACTATATTTCACTATCTAACATAGTTTGTTTGTGTAAAGAGGCCAGCGCATGAGCCACCGTAAGATGTTGTTCTGTCTTTTGTTTTTCCCAAAGATGTTGCAATTGCTTTTCCACTTCTGGTTGTAACGAGGTGTAAATAATCGTTTGTTCTTTTATAGCAGCTTTTTCTTGAAATTCTTCAAATAAACTTTGCGCCGTCAAATCAATACTTGGCACCCCGCGCATTGAAAAAATGATTCCTTCTTTATCTGCTAATTCTGTTAACGTCGCTTTCAATCGTTCGGCGGACATGAAGAATAAAGGACCACTGATATAAACAACTGCCCAATTATCCAACTTTTTCGTTTCCGGCAAACTCATTCGCTGCCAGTCGATTTCCTCTACTGAAATCGTGATGGCTGCACTCTTAACAATAAAAAATACACACCCACTGATAATTCCTATAACGATCGCAATACTAAGATCAAAAATCACTGTACACCCCATCGTCAAGAAAAATAGAAGAAGCGCTGACCAGTATCTTTTAGCGAATAGTTCTTTGATTGTTTCCCATTCATTCATACGCCAAGCAGTGACGATCAATACGCCTGCTAATGCTGGCATCGGAATGTTCGACATGATTGGTGCAAAAATAAGCATGGATAGAAACAATACGATTGCATGGATCATTCCAGCTACTCTGGTTTGAGCACCGGATTTGATTGCGACACTCGTTCGAGCAATGGCTGCTGTAGCTGGAATCCCACCAAAAAATGGTAACAGTAGATTACCAATTCCTTGTGCGACCAACTCCTGATTACTATCTAACTGACGATTCGCCATTCGGCCTGCCGAGGCACCACACAACAAACTTTCGATCATACCTAACAGTGCAATGCTGATTGCTGGCACAATCACTGTTTGGATCGCAGACAAACTAAAATCACCAAGTACCAAACGGTTACTACTGATCAACGTTTGGGGAATTTCCCCTACGGTCGCAATTGGCCAATCAACGATCATCATCAACGTAGTTGTGAGGATGATTGCCAACAATGAGCTTGGTATCTTTTGCCCCCATTTTTTAGGATAGATCAGCATCCCAATAATGACCAAACTTCCCATTAAAATCGTTGGCAAAGAAATTTCAAAGCCTAAGTTTTGATAACTAGCCAATTTTTCCATCACATTGGCCCCTTCTGAGTGAACACCGAATAAATTATCGATCTGACCTAAAGCAATAATGATTGCAATACCAGAAGTAAACCCTGTGATGACAGGTGCAGGGATAAATGAAGTCAGCGTTCCTAATCGCAAGACACCCGCAGCGAGTAAAAGAACTCCAGCCAAAAAAGTAGCCAGCAAGACACCTTGCATTCCTTGTTTTGCGGCAATCGACATCAAGATTGCTGCCATCGCGCCAGTAGGACCAGAAATCTGATAGAACCCACCAGATAAACCACCAATGACTAGACCAGCAATTACAGCAGTGATCAGACCAGCAGCTGCATCTGCCCCACTTGAAACACCGAAGGCTAAAGCGAGTGGTAAGGCAACCGCCGCGACTGTAATACCTGCCAATAAATCTTTTTGAAATACCGAAAGATTATAACCAGAAAATTCTTTTTTCAATAAACCAATATAATTCTTTAACAACACTACTACCCCATTTTCATAAAAAATTGATGAAATGCACGTTACAGGATAGCATATTTTGTTGATTAAAGTAAGTTTTTTCACAAACTTTCATAATTTTTTCAGCTGTTTTTCCATTATATCCTAAAAGAATAACGTAATGAGTGCAATCGCCGCTAACCCACCTTGTTTGACGATGATCAAGCGATCACTAGTCAAGCTACCATAAGCAGCTACAAGCAAAATATAGATCAGCAATAGCCCCGTGATTTCTTTTGGTGCATTTGAAAAATAAGCGCCGTACACCAATGCCACACCAAGTAAACCATTATAGATCCCCTGATTCTTAAATAAAGTCTGTACTGACTGACGTTGTAATTCTTCCTTCGGCATGTTGAATACTCGACTAGTTGTGGCAGATTCCGTCGCAAAAGTTTCAATATACATGATATAAAGAAATTCCAAGGCAACAAGTGTAACTAAAATTTGAGATAATAATGTCATCTATTTTCTTCCTTTCTAAAATCGGTGATTGATCGTTTTTTTTAGCTGGATCATTGCTATGAGTACCAACCGAAAACGATCTCTCTTTGATTATAAAGGAACTGTTGTTTTTTTTCTGCAACTTACTCTCAAAAATCAAGAGTGTAACAATACAAACAAGTGACGGGGATATTACTCCTTTTGCATATTATAAAACTTGAATAAACGGCGGGAACAGAAGTAACCTCTTCGGAAATAAGACTAAACACTTCTGTCCCGACCTGTAGCAGTAGTCTTTATTTAGTCATAAGGTCGTGCTTAATAAGTAACAGGTCATTGATTCTCCTCCACCTAGATCAACTGGTTGGCGACCAAAAATGGTAAATCCTTTTTTTAAGTAAAATTGGTAGTTGCAGTTAGAGTCTGTATAGAGAAATATTCGCTTATTTTTATAGCGTCTCTCTATTTCTTCTAACAAGCGTGAACCAATCCGCTTCCCCTTCAATGTGGGATCAACAGCAAAATAAGTGACTTCGCCTTCTGGATAAGTGGATGCAAATTCATGATACATTGTTTGATTGGCTTGGTCATAAGTTCCTATCGCCTCTCGATATCCGGTCAATCCCATCAATTTTTCTGCTACGTTGACAAACAAGCGTCTCCCCCATCCAACAGGCACTTTTGTTTCCCCATCGAAGCGAGCAAAAAGAAAGCCGACAAATTGACCGTCTAGATACGCACCTAATGTGACGGTTGATTTCATCAATGCGCCTGTAAATGCATACTGACGATAGAGATAAAGTGCAATAGGATTTTCTGTATAGCTCGAAAAATTCATCCCTTGTGCTGCAAATTCACTTGCTTTGTTTAAGTCTTTTCTATCAATTGAACGAATCGTTAATTTTTCCATATCCATCTACTCCTTTTGAAACAAAACTTTCTTTCTTTACGTAACTTTATTATAATTACTTAAAAAGTGACTTCCTATAGGCAATGATTCAACATCTGTCCAATAATGAACACTTAGAAAGATACTGTCTAAAAAAGGAGATACAAATGGATCGTCGAAGCAAAAGAACGAAGTACGCAATCAAACAAGCCTTTTTAGATTTAACGAAAGAAAAACCCATCAATAAAATCACGATTGCGGAGCTTTCACAACAAGCAGATATCGGGAGAGGGACGTTTTATACTCACTATGAGGATATCTATGATTTGCGTTCAAAAATCATTGAAGAATCGATTTGTACACTGACAGATATCTTCGATCAAACTTACCCCAACAAAGAGCAATATGACTTTCGCCGATTCGTCCATACTTTAGTCAATCATGTAGATGAGAACAAAGCTGTTTTTCACTTTTTCTTCAATGATTTCATGGATGATGAACTCTCTGTCCAACTTACGCAGATCCTGATAAAAAGAATCATGGACGAAGAACAATTAGATATGAAAGATATCAAAAATAAAGTAGAGGTTCTTTTTTCTATTTCCGGCACTACCAGTGTCCTGACTGAGTGGATCAATGGAAATCTAAACGTGGAGAAAGAAGAATTGATTGCTATTTTAGATGACATCATCACACGGTTTTAATAAAAAAGAAGAACGACTATGGAACGACAATATCGTTGCTAGTGTTCTTCTTTTTTCGTAAGTGATATCCTTACTCGAGTTGCATCAAAAATTCTCTTTGTTCATCACCTAAAGGGATGATTTTTTTGATGATTCGAAACCGCCAATGTTTACTGCCAGTGGAAAAACGCCAGATAACTGATAAACCGCCACCTAATGTGACTTGTTCCTCTTCGATCGCTGTGCGTTCATACGTGAGATGATCAATAACCTTCGTTTGAAAAAAATTCAAAAATAAAATCGTCACTTTGGTCTCATCGATCAATAAAATCACTTTACTACTGATACTGTCCAAACTCTGAGATTCCGCTAAACAGCGAAACATTCCTGATGATCGATACGGACCTGTTAAACGATCCATCCATTTTTTGGTGATTAACATAAGCGCTTCCCTTTCTCCTCTCTTGAAATACACCCATTCGATTTTCGATCTAAGGAACATCGGTCCTTATTAATCGTCCAGTTGATGTTGTTACTTTATTTTATCATAGATATCTACTTTCCCTATATTGATCCAAATGAAAAAACTTCAAAAAAATAGGTAATGATTAAAAAAATTCTTTTTTCCTTTTGGAAAGCAAATTATTCTATTGTCAAAAAAGGCTAATTTAGTGAGTACTCGTATTCATTCTATTTTTATCTACTTATGATGTCTCTAATCAAACGCTAAAAATGACAGCAAATTATTTCTCGATATTCCATCTCAATGTTACAATCGCCCTTTGTTGATTTTATTTATAGGAGGAGTTATTTAATGTTCGCAATGTTTAAAACTGTCAAATTCAATCTGTGGCGGTCACTCTTAGCACTCATTATTTTAATTTTTGCTGATTGGGGAATGATGACATCTTATCCGATCTTCTCAGGTAGGTTAGATTGGACCTTTTTACCTATAGGGGGAGCGCTTGCTTTAATCATACTGATTGGTTGGAACAACACAAACACTTTATTCAAAAAACTCAATAAGAGAGATTGGCGTTGGATTGCTTTTATCCTTATCCTTGGTTCACTACTTTCAGATATTTTTATCTTGACTGGAAAACTGCTGAATCAAACCATGGCCGCAAATGCTGGTGGAGATAACTGGTACGAAGGGTTAAACGTTGGTGGAATAATTCTATATTTATCACAGCTTAGCGTGAGCCTGATTGGAGAAGAACTTTATATTGCTGCGATTTTTGTTTTGATCTTTCTTTTACTTTCTACATTTATGCGTACTAAATTTTCTATTTGGGGCGCTAGTACGATTTCTCTATTGGTTTTTGGTCTCAGCCATTATGCCGTATACGATGGGAATCTCTATCAATGTATTTTTGTTATTGGTTTGGCTCATGCCCCTTCTCTCTATGCCTGGTTAAAAACACAAAACTTATTGATCCCTATGCTTGCGCATATCTTATATGATTTGATTTTACTTTTTATCATTTTACTTTTTGGAATTTGAACCATCGATTTTTTATCCGATCAAGTTAACACCTTCAACGCTCAGCGATGAATCAATCTTATTTAGCACGAGAGACAAAAAAACCGCTAGAAACAAACGTTTCTAACGGTTTTTTACGTCACAGGAGGGATTCGAACCCCCGACCGTCCGCTTAGAAGGCGGATGCTCTATCCAGCTGAGCTACTATGACAGCTTTAGCGGAACAAAAATAATTATAGATAAATTGAAAGCTTATGTCAATACAAAATAGTTATTTTATGAAACAAAAATTTTATCGTACTTTTTTCTTACAGATTTTACTGTAAAAACACAGCCACGATTTTCATATTATAATTTTTTGCTACGATCGACTTGTCATTTTAACATGGAACATGAAAGTCTGTTTCGTTCAACATAGTAAGGCAGAACTTGATTGGATAGATTCCCTACTTTCAACTTCTGCCTTGCTATCAATGAAATTGACTTAGCTACTCGCTTAGCTTAGCTAGCATTCTTTTGAATCTTTACTAAAAAATCTGGCAATTATAAGTCGATTATTTCTGCCTCTTTCGTGATCAAAATCACACCATCACCCAAAGGTAACAACGTAGAGGTCAAATCCGGATGTTCCATGACCACGCGTAGAAATTCATTCAATTTACGATGGATCGCTCGTTTTCCTCTTGGGATCTCTTCATCTGACAGAAGAATCGTCCCTCCTTGAAAAATATCATCAACCATCAAGACGCCGCCTTTTTTCAATACACGAAGGCATTCAGGCAAGAATTCGATATATTTTGATTTTGCACTATCCATAAATATAAAGTCATACGGACCTGTCAATGTTGGCAAAATATCAGCCGCTTGGCCTTCTAATAATGTCACTCGATCCGTCATCTCTAAACGCTCATACGTTGCTTTCGCTTTTCTGATCATCACGTCAAAGCGATCGATCGTCGTCACATGACCTTCTTTTCCAATGACTTGTGCCATCAGACTAGAGGAAAAACCAATCGCAGCTCCAATTTCAAGTACTTCTTTTGGTTTGATCTGTCCTAATAAAAACTGCAAAAAGACGACCGTCTCATGAGGAATGATTGGCACTTCCGCCGCATGTGCTTCCTCTTCAACTTTCCCCAATTCTCCAGTTAACTGTTTTTGTTTTGTCCGCATAAAATCCAATAACTCTTCTTTTACAACGGGACGATGCATCATTTCATTACGCATACTTCCCCTCCTCTTCCAAACATTATACGAAGAAACCTATCTTTCGACAAGAGGGAGAAGCTGGTAAATAAAAATATGATTATTACATGTCAGAAAAAAAATCAGTTTCTTTCTCTCGACGTTGTTTCAGTTCAAGGTAGGTATGCCAAGCTGTAATGGAAGACAAGCACACAGCGATTCCTAGGAATACCCATTTCATCCAATTGAACGCATGCCGTGAGAACAATAACCCTATGTACGGGATCTTGAATATAGGCGTGCCAATAATATTACGATCTCGTACTGCTTCAACTTCGATTTGTGTTTTTCCATCAGCTTTCGTGTAAAAATACTGGTGTTGATCTTCAATAGCAACGACCCTTCTTGTCACGATATGTTTACCTGAATTTTCATAGTAGGTGATCACATCTCCAACTAAAATCGTCTCTGCCTTTCTTTTCTGTACATAGATCAGACTTCCTTCTGCATAAGACGATGCCATCGCTTGATCATCAATGATATGCGGTGTCAGCCCAAATACTCGAGGGAGTAGCACGACACACAAAATGATTGCTAGAAGAACCACTAACGAAATCGAGCTGAAAAAAGTTATTTTTTTATAGATAGGCACATTGATCCTCCTTAAGAAACATTTTATTAAATCTATAATATAATAACGAAATTTTTTTGACAATATTAATACTCAGTTTGAAGATTCTCTATAAAAAAATAAATAAGCAAACAAAAAAACGATAAAAATAGCTAAAAATTGACTGTTAAATGAAAAAAGTTTACTCTGGAATTAGATAATTTATTAAAGGAGATTTGTCTATGGTTCTTTTTAATAACGGACGTAATAAAATTATGCCATTCTCTACGAAAATCAAATGGAGCGTACTTATTATATTTGCATCGTTATTTATAATAAGTATCGCTTATTTTTTTCATTACCTCTTCACGCCAATCGACAATAAAAAAATGTCTCAGATTGATGATTCATGGGTCTATTATTCCGAGCATGATCCTTATTTTCAGTTCGACAGTAACCATATCGACTACATGCCGTCCATCGACAAGAATGAACCATTTATAATGGAAACTACTCTACATAAAGAATTGGCGGATGCCAATCTCTTGATCAAAGGCAACCATCAATGGCTAAGTGTCTCATTAGATGACACGCTACTCTACAGTCGCTCCAAAGAAACCGCACGAAACAATCCTGGATTGTCTTTATCGATCATCGATCTACCAGAATCCTATGTGGGCAAGACGTTGAAAATCGTTGTTTCCTCGCCTTATCAAAATTATGCTGGTCTGACACCCAAAGTTTATTTGGGAACTACCAGTCCAATGATCAGCTTCATTTTTTCACAATCGATCCCACAAGTCATCGCGATGATCTTGGCTTTCGTCATTGCCATCGGATTATTGATCTGGACTAGCTATATTCTCTACAGGCATAATAGATTAGATCGTTCATTATTGATTTTGAGCCTATTTTCTTTCGTGCTTGGATTTGAATCGATTTCGGAAGATATCTTGAGCGGTGTTCTTTTTGAACCAATCGTACATTCGATTTTTTCCCACTTATTTGCAATCTTGACTTCTATACTGATTATTTTTTACTATCAGTCCAAAATGACGAACTATCAGAAATGGTATGGTTATTTCTGCTATTTCCAAACATTTGTTTTTGCCAACATCTTAATTTATGCATTATTTTCAGATTTTGAATTACCCGAATTGATGCCCTTTGCTAGTGTTGTTAGTGTTGTAAGCACTTTAGTTACTTCTATAGCAAGTATCGGTGAAGCATATAAACAAAATCGTTTTTTCACTGTATGTAGTCCTTGGATCGTTTTGATCGCTATCTTTCATTGTATGTTTTATATTCAAACTGCCTTAGGGATCGGGCATTCGATCATCAACTGGTCCACGCTCTTATTTGCGATTCTCCTGATTGTTATTGTCGGATACAACATCATGGAGAATATCATGAAAATCGATAGTTACCATAAAGAACGGCTTTTCTTACAAACTAAAACAGATCTGATCGAAACACATTATACAAAAATCCAAGCACAGATCCAACAAATCGATCAAGCAAAAAATGACTTTGTTGTACAAATGGAAGAACTGAGTCAATTGATTGATAAAAATGAACAAGCCGAAGCGAAAACTTACTTAGAACGGATCGTAGACGAAACAAGACGATTGGATTTGTCTCTTTTTCCGACAGGTCACCAACTAACCAATTTGATTTTGGCTAGATATCAAGAAGTCGCTGCTAAAAAGAATATCAAGGTTGATTTTCACACCCATATCCCAGCTTCCTTACCGATCCATGATGAAGATTTCACACAATTACTCATCCATATTCTAGAGCACTCGTTTCGCGAAACACAAGCCATTGAAAATCCTTTGCATCGAGAAATCTATTTATCGATCCAAGAAATCAATTCTCACATCCAGATCCACTGTGAGCACAGTACACACTATGAGAAAAATATTTTTTCAAAAGATGTGACAGAAGAATTGATACGACAGGAACAGTATGACTTGATGATGATCCAGAACACGCTCGAAAAATACAGCAGCACCTTGATCCAAGAAAAAGATAAGTGGGTCGATCGCCTAAAAATCAATATATCCCCTGGCTAAAAAAGACCTTCAAAAGCAGTCAATCGGCTGTTTTTGAAGGTCTTATGATCTATTTAAGATTTGTCAGGTCTGGGACATTAGTTATCTTATCCCCTTACAACCAAATAAATGATGTTCCAGAAACGGACATTCAACATCAAACTAAAAAATTGTAAAACATGAAAAACTATTTTTCAATTTTCTATCTTACTTCCTAGGTCAAGACGCTTCTGGCACAACCTTATTTAGTACAATAACTCCAATAAATCTTGTGCTTCGATCGCACCAAAATACTTCTTGATATCGATCGTTTCCACTGCGTCTTGTAAGGTAGCTTTATCATATTTTAACCCTGTCAACACTTGTTCAACATCTTTGATATCTCCTAGACCAAAGAAATCGCCGAAAATTTTTACATCCTCGATGATCCCTTCTGAGACATTCAGATGTACTTCGATCGAGCCAATTGAAAAGCGTTTTTGGCGTGAAAAGTTGAAATCCGGTGATTTTCCATAATTCCAATCCCAATTTCGATAATACTGCTCAGAAATTTGATTGATTTTTTCCCAATCTTTTTCTGTCAATTCATAAGTTTTTACTTCTTCTACTGAAGACACCCCAAAGATTTTCAAAAGAATGTCTTCACGAAATTCTTCTGTTGTCATTCCTTGTTTTTCCTCAGGTAAGAATGGTTTGATATTTGTAACTCGCGAACGAATCGATTTGATTCCTTTAGATTCGATTTTTTCTTTTTTGACTTTAAGCGCATTGACTACTTCATCAATGTCTGAATCGAACATGATCGTTCCATGTGCAAACATTCGACCATTTGTAGCATACATAGCATTCCCTGAAAACTTCAAGCCATCGATCACCAGGTCATTACGTCCTTTTAATTCGGCACCTGAAATACCTAATTCGTGTAACGCTTGAATGATTGGTTTAGTCACCTTCGCAAAGTCACGGAACGAATCCCCATCATCTGGCATGATGAAACTGAAATTCAAGTTACCAAAATCATGATACACAGCCCCACCACCGCTTAAACGACGTACCACATGGATGCCATGCTCTTCAACATATTCACGATTGATTTCTTCAATCGTGTTTTGATTTCGACCAATAATGATTGACGGTTCATTGATGTAAAATAGCAAGATTGGTTCTTCTAATGGCATCTCTTGCAGTAAAAAGGTCTCAATTGCTAAATTCACTCTTGGATCATGGTTTTCATTTGGTACAAAAATCATTCTGCTCGTCCTCCTATATGTCAAACACTTTATCGACTTCAGCTAAAGCAACTTCGATTTCTTCTCCAGCCGCTTCTTTTGCTTCATTCTCTAATTGTGTTAGGTCCCCAAATTGTGGCAAGTGTGTCAAAACCAGTTTTTTGACTTTTGCCGCTTTTGCGATCTCCCCGGATTCTTTTGAAGTGAAATGCGCTTTATGTCGCTCATTTCCTGCAAAAAGATACGTGTCCGCCAAAAAGAGATCCGCCTCTTTAGCAAATGGGATGAAACTCTCTAAATAGCCAGAATCTCCTGTAAAAACAAATACTTTTCCGGTGGCTCTTTCGACAATACGCATGGCATAACAAACCACTGGATGAATCGTTTCCAAGAAAGTGATCGAAAATGGCCCGACTTCAAGTTCTTGAGTTGGATCATATGCCACCCCTTGGGACACTCCCGGCATTGTCAATTGTTCAAAATGACTGGCATCTTTCGTATGTCCATAGATTGGTAATATCTTTTCTTGATCTCTGTTTGGATGCAATTGCCACTCATATTGCAAGACACCTAGATCTGCGATATGGTCATGATGATAATGGCTGATGATCACAGCATCTAAAGCAAGCGGATCAAGATGGTCTTCCAATTTCACAAGCGTTGCGCTCCCTGCATCAATCAACAAATTAAATTGATCAGCTTGCAACAAATAACTCGTCGTTCCTTGTTTTTTATAAGGATATGCACCTAAGCAACCTAAAACGGTTAATTTCATGACTGATTCCCCCTCAAAAACTTATGCTACCACAATTTCTTATTTTCATAAGGAAAACTGCTTATCCTAAGTTAAAGTATTCCATTGGGCTACCTTTTTCAATACGGGCTTGTTCGTAAAACTGTGCAATCGACACATTGACGTAAGCAATCACCCAGAGTAAACCAAAGAATAGCGCAATAAATCCGAGAATATACCAACCAATAAAAGAAAGTTGTAGGAGAAGATAGGTACCAATACGATCTTTTAATAAAAACCAAGCATATTTCAAACTTTGGATAACTGTCAGTTTCGGATAGTCAAACTTTGTCCAAGCAGCAAATTGGAACAATCCTGCAACGATCGTCATCACAAATAGCGACACGACGAATAGTAAAGTTGTAAAGATTGCAAAACTCAGATCAATCGTAAAATCATTCATCATCCCTTGTGGTGAAGCATTTCCATTGAAAAGTAAATTGATATACGTATTGAACCCGCCTATCAAAAAACTAGGCAAAAGTATAATACCGTTGATCAACCAATTGAATACGGTATTTAAAAGATTGATAAGCAGAATCGGTACAAAATATTCTTTTTGAAAAACAGCAAACAACAGATTAGATTTTGCTCGCCCACCTCTGACCACAACTAACGAGATATAATAGACCCCATAAGTAAAAGCAAAGATCAGTACGTGTTGGATCAAAAAATTGAGTATGTTTGCCTGTGTGCTATCTGTTGGGAAGATGCCCACAAAAAGCTGCTGGATGATCAACCCAATAAAGACTGAAAGGAAAATGATCCAAGCATTGATCCCCCACTGTCCTTCTAAAGATGCCCGGGCTTTTTTTCGATATTCAGAAACATTCTTCATTACTCATAGCTCCTGATTTCTGCTACTTTTTCACTATCCAAACGTTTGACTACTTCAGTAACTAACTTCACTGTATTGAAGTAATCTTCTTCATGGATGATCGATGTATGTGAATGCAGATAACGAACGGGGACAGTGATTGCAATAGATGGCACACCATTACGTGACACATGCATTTGGCCCGCATCTGTTCCCCCACCGGTGATGACAGTATATTGGAATGGAATAGCCATTTCTTCTGCCACTTGGATCACAAAATTCAATAATTTTTTATGTGGGATCATCGAAGCATCGAAAATCAAGATTTGTGGTCCTTTACCTAAAACTGAATCTGCCTCTTTCGGTGTCATCCCTGGTGTATCTCCAGCAGTACCTGTATCTAAAGCAATCGCTATGTCAGGGTCAACCAAATGAGTACTTGTGCGCGCACCTCTTAAACCAACTTCTTCTTGTACATCACTTCCAGCAAATAAGACATTCGGATGTCCTTCTTTTGCTAGATTTTCAAGTACACGTAAAGAAACAGCTGTCCCAATACGATTGTCCCATGCTTTTGCTAACAAGAATTTTCCATCATTCATTCGACGATATTCAATATAAGGAGTGACCATATCACCAGGACGAATGCCCCATTTCGTCGCTTCTTCTTTGCTTGTCGCACCGATGTCAATAAACATATCTTTGATATCATACGGTTTGTTACGAACTTCAGCAGTCAAGACATGTGGTGGTTTTGAACCAATCACGCCATGGATAATTTTTCCCTCTTGGGTCTTGATTTCTACTTGTTGTGCCAACATGACTTGGCCCCACCAACCACCTAGTGTTTGAAATTCAATAAATCCTTTATCTGTGATCTTTGTAACCATAAAGCCAACTTCATCCATATGTCCGGAGATAAATACTTTAGGGCCCTTGCCAGAATCATGTTTTGCGATGATACTACCTAAACCATCGTAAAAAATATCATCTGTGAATTGCTCTGCATATTTTTTATAGACTTTTCGTACCTCTTCTTCATTTCCTGGTACGCCACGCGCAGTTGTTAAATCAATCAATAATTGTTCTTCATTTTTATTCAAACGCTTTCCCTCTTTTCCATACTTAATAGTAGAATTATATCATTGTTCACTGATTTTGGGGCAGCATATTTGTTTGATTTATGCAGTCTTATTATCAAGCCAATCTTCGTTTTAGTTTTTTTGGATCTGCTAACATCTCAAAAACAACCCATAACATCCACTTTATTTGGAAGTTACAGGTCATTCCTCACATTTCTTTATTCGACTTTTATTTTGATTCAAATGCATCACTTATTTTTCTGGTAGTGTATCCGGGGTCTGCAATTGCCAATCTTTACTATAGAAAGCATCGTCCATCTGATAATGACTCACTGGCTGCTCCTCTTCTAAGAAGGGTTGGATGTACTGATCTGCAGTCAACCAGCCTTGCCAACCAAGATGGATCGTATCTTCCATAAAATAGGGAACACTAGCCATCTTTGTTAAGTCTGCGATATGTTGAAATCCTTGTTTCTTTAATTGATACTTGACTTTTTTGGCAAATCCTTGCAACATTTCTTGAGACAAACCAGTATAATCACTCCACTTTTCATTCACTGGTGGAAGAATGAATAGTGCTTCAGTATGTTCATTTGCTAGTTGTTGCAATAATAATTGAAAATCAGAATATTCCTTTGAAAAACGATAATCCCAGTCTTTCTGTGAGTCTTTCAACTCATCTAAATGGTGTTTGATTCGGGTATTGTAGAAATCATCTTTTAGAGCAAAAGGATTATTCTTAGTTTTACTAGCACCAATCTGCGTAGCGAGCTTATTTAGTTGTTCTTTTTCATAGCTCGTCGGTAATGGTTTAGTCGCTTGATCGATCTGTTTTTGTTTATCCGTCAAACCAATCCCACTAAATAATTCATCCTCACGCTTCAAGATGTTCCATTTATCTTCCAAGCCCGCTAATTCTTTATCATTGGGTTTGATTCCTTTTTGTACTGTACTTAAAATCCGCGTGATGTCCTCATCTTTCGAAACGATTGGAAAACTTAATAAACGTCGCGCGAAATAGCGATCTGAAGCGGTCACTTTTTTTATTGAAAACAGCCAATCCAATGTCTGTAACTCTGAATAGTGGGTACTGAAATAGTCTTCCTTCACCCCGTCTTTTACGAACCACTGAGGAGACACGATGACCACTACTTTTTTATTTCTGAGATCCTTACTAGCTGAGCGCATCATCATGAACTGGCTCAGCGATTGAGTCCCAGGGGCACCTAATAAAAATGGTTCGTAGCTCCGTTGATATTTCTGGGCTAAAACAGAAGGATGAAAAGGACTGATCCGACTCAATTCACTTGAACCAAGAAAAGGCACATACTTTTTTTCAGTAAAAGCTGTATTTTTGATTACATCCCCTCGTAAGACGTTGTCTGACATCGAACTGGCTGCTCTATGAATGATTTCTGGGTCAGCTACATTCACGCGATAAGATGAAGTGAAAAAAATCGCAATCAGTATAAACGCAAATATCACTGGACCAAAAATCGCAAACAGCTTTTTCTTCATCGTTATCCCTTCAATTCGTTGATTTGATCAATAATTTTATTTGGTGTTGCCCATTCTTCTCGGTCAAATTCTGAGACAGGAACTTGTACATCAAGTTGTCCATCCAGCTCAACTAATAATTGAACAGATCCTAGTGAATCCAATAAACCTTCACCAAACAAATCGATTTCTTTATTTTCTTTCACTTCATCTGTACCTGTAATCTCTGCTAAAATCGTTAAAACTTGTTCTTCCATATCTATTCTCTCCTTTAAACTCGTCATTTATTTAAAAAATAGTTGATCTAAAAATCCTGAAAAAATCAATAAGCTAGCACATACTGCTTGAAACGTCATGAAAACAGAAAATGCGTGGGTCAAGCGATTGGAAGGAAGTTTTTTCTTCCGTTTTTTCTTGTAGCGAATCCATGCATCTGTCACACAAATCAGCGTTGCATGATAGATACCATACAAAATGTAGTACCATGTCAAACCGTGCCAGACACCCATCAATAGAAACAATGCAAAGTATCCGATATTTGAAGTCACGATCCTACTCTTGAACCATTTTTTCTTCATCAAGAAGAACATCAACCGCATATACACGTAATCTCTGAACCAGAAGGACAAAGACATATGCCAACGATTCCAGAACTCTTTGATGTTCCAAGCTAAAAATGGTTTGTTGAAATTGATCGGGGTATCATAGCCCATCAAATAACTCGTACCAACCGCAAACAAACTATAGCCAGCAAAATCGAAAAAGAGATACAAACTATAGACATACATGTAACCCAATAGCCACCATGAGATTCCGCCATGAGCCAAGGCACCTTTTGATACGATGGGTAACAGTACCTGTCCCAGATAATGACCGATGATGAATTTGTATAAAAAACCCATAAACAAATGATGGACCCCTTTTTCCAACATTTCCAGATATTGTTCCTTTGTTGGTGGTTGGAGCTGATCTTTTTCAAATCTTCGATAACGATCGATTGGTCCTGAAGAAATGGTTGGAAAAAACAACAAGAACTGAATATAACGGTAAGGATGATAGGTTTTGATCATACCGTCTCTCATTTCCATGATCATTTGTACCGATTTGAATGTTAAATAGGAAATACCCAGAAAACTAAGCAGTGATCCCTTACCAGATGTTAGAAATGGTGTGACTTTCGTAATCGCTAAAGGTAGAATTGCTAGAACTACCGCTAGATAAAACCATACACTCTGATTTCTTTTTTTTCGATAAGTGCAATAACACCAAACAAGTATACTTTGCCAGACCACATAGCCAATCAAAGCAAGTCCTTGTTGCCAATACGTTCCTCCAAAGCTGATGAACAAGAAAAAGAAAGTGACAAAAACTTGATAAGTTCCTAAGCGTTTCTGGAAAAATAGTAGAGAAAAAATGATTGGCGCTAACGCGAAACTCAGTAATAGAAAATAATACGGCTCCGCATAAGGAATCATATGTGGGAGACTCATCACCTATTCACCTCAGCTGTCAATGCTTTTCGATCAATTTTCCCATTGTTCGTTTGTGGCAATTGGTCAATAAACGCCACTTTTTGTGGGATCATATAGTCCATCAGAAAATCGGTCAACCTTTGTTTGATCGAACGTATCAACTGATAATTAGTATCCGGAATCGCTTGGTTCAGTACAACAAACGCCACTAATTGTTGGACTTTCGATCCTTGATATTTGGGCACAACGATTGCTTGTTTGATTCGTTCATCTTTAAGCAACGCATGTTCAATATCACCTAATTCAATGCGGTAACCATGTAATTTCACCTGTTGATCGATTCTTCCCTCAATAAAAAGCAAACCGTCCTCTGCTAAATATCCTGCATCTCCTGTTCGATAGTTTTGATGCCCAGTTACTTGAAAGAACACTTCTTTTGTTTTCTCAGGATTGTTCAAATAGCCTTTTGACACGCTAGGACCGCTAATCAAAATCTCGCCATGATCACTTTCGCCATTTTTCAAAATGGATACAGTAGTATCAGACTTGACATAGCCAATTGGTAAACGCTCATACGTAGCCAATACTTCTCTTGTGATCAATATACTAGAGATGGCTACTGTCGCTTCTGTCGGCCCATACGTGTTGTAAATTTTGGCTGAAGGAAACCGTTCGAGTAACGCTTGCGCCGTTTTTTTCGTCAATTCTTCGCCACAGAAAATGAACGTAGTCAGTTCTGGTAAATGTCCATCGTCAAAAGATGCGTCCATCAAGCAAATATCGACAAACGAAGGGGTTGATACCCAGATGTCCAGTTTTAATTGTGGTAAAACGGCAAATAGTTTTTGAAAATCTTGTACGTTTTCCTTAAATAAGGGCTTGATGATCCCACCGGAAACTAATGCTGGATACAAAGTGAATACAGATAAATCAAAAGAGAAAGGCGCTTGTGCTAAAAAAGCTTGTCCCTCTTTGATTGAAAAATCGCTCAAGACCCAATCGACAAAGCTCACTAAGTTATCATGACTGATTTGCACGCCTTTGGGTTCCCCTGTGGTGCCCGAAGTAAAAATCAGATAAAAATTTTCATCACCTTTCACTGCATGCTCAAATGGATAACCAACTATCGAGGCGATGATCGAGCGTAGACAATCTTTTTGGATGATTGGTAGATCTGTCTCAATCTCCCAGTCGCTTAAACTAATGATCATACTAGGTTGTGCGACACGTAAAATCGCTTCGATCCGCTCCTTCGGTGTATGGGCATCAATCGGTAGATACGCATGTCCTGCTTTCACTGCACCCAAGAATGATACCACCATCTCAAACTCTAGATTGCCGAACACGACGATTGGCCCTTTCGTAGTCAAACGCTTCTCTAAGTAATAGCCTAATGCATCTGAGGAGTGCTTCAATTCTTGATATGTGTGTCGCTCCTCTGCTGTCTGATATGCGATTCTCTCTGGGTCTGCTATTCCCCAAAAATCGATCGCTTCCACGATTCCTTTTTTCTTCATCGTTTCCCTCCTAGAATTCGTTATATATAAATGTTCCACCTTGAATATTTTTGTAATGATACAAATAAATGAGTAACAATAGTATCGTAGAATAAATAAGGGTTCGAAGCATAAAAGTTCGCCAATATCGAACCTGTGGTTGCTGCCACCATTGTTTCATCTCTTTTTCCTCCTATTTAGATCCTTAGTCAAATTCTACTCATTCCATCCACAAAAAAACATTTGTTTTACTAACAGAATGCGCTTTACAGCTAACAGTTTTGTCACTAACTAAAGAGAACAAAAAAAAGAGCCGTACGAAAATAGATTCGTACAACTCGATTCTGTCTTTCGTTCAGCTAGAATAAGATACCCTTTTTGCTCTATTCTTCTTATTCCTCAATGATCCGACAATACAAACGGCTAGTCATAAAGTAAAAGAGTAGGTAAATGACGATCAATAAGCCACAGACAAAGTATGCCAACCAATAGTCTGCCCCTTCTACATATTGAGAAAACACATTGATGGCAAATACAGCATGAGTGATGCCCAAAATCATTGGTGGAAAAAACATCAACGCATTTTGTTTATAGATCATCCGATTTGTTTTGCGTTGAGCAATCCCTAATTTTGTCAGCAATTGATAATTGGTTCGTTCAATTTCAGCTTCGGATAATTGCCGAACCATCAAGATACTACCAGTTGCAATGATCACGATCATCCCCACAAAAAGGGCAACAAAGATATTGATTCCAATTTGACGATCAGTGGCACGCAGTCTAGGATAGCGAGCATTATAATTCAAACGTGAAGCTTGACCTGTTAATTTATTTTCTGAGTATTCACTTTCCTCTGCTTTAGAAGCATCGGTATGGATCGTCCCAACTATCCCTTGATCGGTGATCTCATAACTATAATAAATCGTGTGGTTCCAATTAGTAGCTACTTCTTCATTTAATCGTTCGGTCAATTTTTCTTGATTGCCACCAGTTACATTCCAATTGATGATCTGAAAGTCTAATCCAGTTACACGGTCAAAGATCGCTTGATCAACGACCAAGGTCGGTCCATAATAGGTCATATCTTCATCTCCCAGAAATCCCGGAAGCACCTGTTGGATCAATAGTTCTTGCTGACCAGGTAGATGGATCTTTTTCCCGTAACTAGAAAAATTACGAAACATCGATTCTATTGCATCTAACATGACTGTATGATTTTTTCCTGTAAGTTTGATTTCTGGCAGACTAGGTTTGATTTTGCGAAAAGCGTGATACTCTTTTTCAGAAATCAAATTGACTGGCTTGATCTCATTGCCGGCAGATACCGAACCAATGCTCAAGTCATAATAGCTACCTACTACTTTGTAATGAAAAACGAATTCATCAGTGATCTTCTGATTCTCTTCTGCTAAGATCGGTCGAAGTTTGTTTGCCGTCTGAGTATCTAATTGATAAGAAACAGGAGCAGCAATCTCTTCACGATGTGCAATGAGTGTCGATATACCAGTCATCCCTCCGATCATTGCCAAAGATAGACCGATAACTAATGTGATCAACGAATTCATTCGCCAACTTTTTAAAAGATGGATCTGTGTGTTCCCAATCAATAAAAAATTGGTTCCTCGATACTTGAATCTCGAATCGCTCAACAAATGGAGCAACAAGCGAAAAGAATAACAAAAGAACAGATAGGTTCCTAATAAACAAACAAAAAATATCGAAAATGGGAAAGCAATCATTAATCCTAGATTTACCTTTTTTTCAAATAGCTGACTAATCGTTTCTCTAAAGTTCCATGCGGCGAAATAGCTACTAGAAATCATCAATAGACCGATTACGCCTAATAAACGATGCCTTGTGCGAATACGCAACATTGAACTTTCCACTTGTTCTCTTTCCCCAAAACTACGATTCATGGGATAACTCCAAATCTTCCATAGTGAATAAAGAGAAACTGCTGAAAGAATCACAAAAAATACCACGACGGTTTCAACAATGGACGGGATAGAAATAAAAAAACGACTAGTAATATCCATCTTCATCATTCGTACTAAAATCATTTGAAACAATTTTGAAAAAATACTTCCCAATAAAATACCTAACATACAAGCAAAAAAACCAATAGTCATCGTTTCCAACACATAGATCGATGAAATCTGGAATTTACTGATTCCAAACAATTGATAGATCCCAATTTCTTTTTGTCTCCGATTGAGAAAGAAACGATTAGCACTGAGTACGAAAAAGAGTAAAACAACGGTAATGATCCAACTACCAAGCTTTAAAATAGTATCTATCGAAACATCTTGACTTGCCCTTCGAATCAGTGATTGGTCATAGGTCATCGCGCTAAAAGAGTAATAGATCATCGTCGATAAGGTCAAACTGAAGAAATAGACAAGGTAGCCCCTCGATTGTTTAAAAAAACTTTTTGCGGCTAGTTTATAAAGCATTGATTTTACCGCCTCCTCCAATCGTCGCCTGCATGTCGATGACTTTTTCAAAGAATTCTTTTCTCGTTCCTCGGCGGATCACTTCTGAAAAAATCACACCATCTTTGATAAATAAAATACGATTGCAATAACTAGCTGTATAAGGATCATGTGTCACTAATAAGATCGTTGATTTTTCGACTTCGTTGACTGTTTTTAAATAATTCAACAATTCTGTTGCTGATTTTGAATCCAATGATCCCGTTGGTTCGTCTGCGAAGATCACCTCTGGTTCTACTACTAAAGCTCTAGCTGCCGCAATCCGTTGTCTTTGTCCAACTGACATTTCATCAGGATAACGTTTTAGTAATTCTTCGATCCCTAAAAGCTGGGCAACATGTAAAACTCTTCGGTCCATTTCATCTTTTGCCATATTTTCAATAGCCAAAGGAAGTAAAATATTATCTTTACCATTCAATGTATCGATAAGATTGAACGTTTGAAAGATAAAGCCAATTTTTTTTCGTCTGAAATCACTCAATTCATGTTTTTTCATTTTTGTGATTTCATTCCCTTGGATCATCACACTACCCATCGTTGGTAAATTGATCGTTGATAAGATATTCATCAGAGTAGTTTTTCCAGCCCCACTTGGCCCCATGATCCCAATAAACTCTCCTTCTTCAACTGAAAAAGAAACATTGTCTAACACCTTGACCGGTGATTTACTACTTCCATAACTTTTACTTAGATGTTTTACTTCGATTATTTTACTCATGCTAATCCTCCACCTTTATCCTTAATTGAATAGTATCACATCCTTTCACTTTTTTCCCTTTTGATTTTGTCACCTGACCACTCGAAAAATTTATCCATGAAATTTTTTTATTCAATTTTTTTATTCAAAAAAAAATAATTCGTATTTTCCAAAAGCTGATACCATACGTTTTCACTTTTTTTCACAAGATAATATACACCATATATAGTATACTCATTCAATTATACAGCGATAAAACACTATATGTAGCAGATAATTAGTTGCTCCTTTCTTCAATTTGTTTTATGATAGACAAGAACTATTTTTGTAGGAGCTGAAGAAAATGAAACGAACAGATCAAGAAATGGCTGTACTAGAAAAACAGCCTGAAACCAAAAAAATGACTGTCATCAAACGCGACGGACGCGAGGTACCATTTGATGAACAGAAAATAAATGCCGCACTGATCAAAGCAGAAAAGAAAATTCACGGTTCCTTATCTCCTATTACGTACGAAAAGATCCAATCAATCGCAGAACTTGTGATCAAAGAAATCAAAGATCGCTTCGCAAATAACGTAAAAATCTATGAGATCCAAAATATCGTTGAACATATTTTGTTAGAAAAAAACGAATATGCCTTAGCAGAAGAATATATCCACTATCGAACAAAACGTGATTTTGCTCGTAGTAAGGCAACAGACATCAACTTTTCGATTGAGAAACTGATCAATAAAGACCAAAGTGTTGTCAATGAAAATGCGAACAAGGATAGTAATGTGTTCAATACACAGCGTGACTTGACTGCTGGGATCGTTGGGAAATCGATTGGGCTAAAATTACTCCCACCGCATATTGCCAACGCACATCAAAAAGGCGATATCCATTATCATGATCTCGATTATCATCCGTATACACCAATGACAAATTGCTGTTTGATCGACTTCAAAGGTATGTTGAACAACGGATTTAAAATTGGGAATGCAGAAGTCGAATCACCAAAATCGATCCAAACAGCAACGGCACAGATCTCACAGATCATTGCCAATGTTGCATCTAGCCAATATGGCGGATGTTCTGCCGATCGTACAGATGAATTGCTTGCTCCTTTTGCACAATTAAATTACAAAAAGCATTTAATTGATGCCAAAGAATGGATCGACACACCCGAACGTCAAGAAGCCTATGCAAAAGCCAAAACAAAAAAAGATATTTTTGATGCCATGCAAAGTTTAGAATATGAGATCAATACACTTTTCACTTCCAACGGACAAACGCCTTTTACTTCACTTGGCTTCGGTCTAGGTAAAAATTGGTTTGAACGAGAAATTCAAAAAGCGATTTTACAAATCCGGATCAATGGATTAGGAAGTGAAAAACGGACAGCAATCTTCCCTAAATTGATATTTACACTAAAAGACGGAATCAATCTGAAACCCACTGATCCAAACTACGACATCAAACAATTAGCATTAGAATGTGCCACAAAAAGAATGTATCCAGATATTCTAAATTATGACAAGATCGTTGAATTGACAGGAAGCTTCAAAGTACCAATGGGCTGTCGCTCCTTCTTACAAGGTTGGAAAGACGAGAACGGTGAAGAAGTGAATGTCGGAAGAATGAATCTAGGTGTGGTTACATTGAACTTGCCACGGATCGCCTTGGAAGCAGATGGTGACCAAGAAAAATTCTGGCAATTACTTTCAGATCGCTTGTCGATCATGAAAGATGCATTAGTTTATCGTGTCGAACGTTGTAAAGAAGCGATTCCTGCAAATGCACCGATCCTTTATATGTATGGTGCCTTCGGTAAACGACTATCTCGTACAGACGCCGTAGACGAATTATTTAAAAATCGTCGAGCAACTGTTTCATTAGGCTACATTGGACTTTATGAAGTCGCTGCTTCTTTCTTTGGCGGTGAGTGGGAAAATAATGCTGAAGCTAAAGACTTCACTCTGGATATCGTGAAAAAACTAAAAGCCAATGCAGACGCTTGGGGGAATGAATATGGCTATCACTTCAGCGTATACTCCACGCCAAGTGAAAGCTTGACTGATCGTTTTTGTCGTTTAGATACAGAGAAATTCGGTATCGTTGAAAATATCACAGATAAAGAATATTACACTAATAGTTTCCACTATGATGTGCGTAAAAATCCAACGCCATTTGAAAAACTTGAATTTGAAAAAGACTATCCAAAATACTGTTCTGGTGGCTTTATCCATTACTGTGAATATCCAGTCTTGCAACAAAACCCTAAGGCATTAGAAGCTGTTTGGGACTTTGCCTATGACAAAGTAGGCTATTTAGGAACCAATACGCCGATCGATCATTGCTATCAATGTGGTTTTGAAGGAGATTTCCAACCAACTGAACGTGGCTTTGAATGCCCAGAATGCGGCAATCACGATCCAAAATCATGTGACGTAGTCAAACGAACATGCGGCTATCTAGGAAACCCACAAGCCCGCCCAATGGTCCACGGCAGACACAAAGAAATCTCATCACGCGTGAAACATATGAAGTAAGGTTGTGAGAAAAGCGTCCTGACCTGAGCAGTAAGAGGGGAAATCAGAAAATAGCTTCTCATATTTTTTGATTTTTCAGCTTAATGTTGAAGGTCAGCTTTTCGAACACCGTAGATAAGGTTGTGAAAGAAGCGTTTAGCACTGAGTAATAAGACAGAAAAATCAAAAATGGCTGTTTCATTTTAGATTTTTTTGACTTATTACCGAAGTGTTGCTTCTTGAACACCGTGGATGAGGTTGTGAGAAAAGCGTCCTGACCTGAGCAGTAAGATGGGAAATCAGAAAATAGCTTCTCATATTTTTTGATTTTTCAGCTTAATGTTGAAGGTCAGCTTTTCGAACACTGTAGATAAGGTTGTGAGCAAGCCGTTCAGCTCCAAGTAATAAGATAGAAGATGGGAAAATAGTTTTCTATATTTTTTCATCTTTTGACTTATTATCGTAGGAATTGGCTTTCGAACACTGTAGATAAGGTTGTGAGACAACCGTCCAACTCCAAGTCATACGAGAGATAGTACCCCTTCTTCTGGCTATTTTCTTATGTCTCCTACGACCTTCAAGAATTTTTTATAACGGATACCATTTTATAATGAAAGAAGTTTTACTATGAGAAATCCTAAACCTAAAGAATGGCTGGCTCAAGATTATAGTCATGACTATATTGCCGATTATAAACCGTTCAACTTTGTGGATGGCGAAGGTGTTCGTAATAGCTTATATGTAAGTGGCTGTTTATTTGCCTGTGAAGGTTGTTTTAACAAAGCCGCTCAGAATTTCCGTTACGGCAAACCATTCACTGCTGAACTGGAAGAACAAATCATGGCTGATCTACGCAATGATTACGTCCAAGGATTGACACTCTTAGGCGGTGAACCTTTTTTGAATACGAATGTTTGCCTACGTGTAGTCGATCGAATCCGGCAAGAATTTGGTCACAGCAAAGACATCTGGTCTTGGACCGGTTATACCTTCGATGAATTATTACAAGATTCGGAAGATAAACTAGAACTGCTCTCGAAAATCGATATTCTTGTTGATGGCCGTTTTGAATGGTCAAAAAGAGATTTCAAATTACAATTTCGTGGAAGTAGTAATCAGCGCATCATTGACGTGCAACGATCGCTTGCTGAAAAACAAGTCGTCATCTGGGAAAAATGTACAGATGCTACGCAAACATATGAACAAATAAAAAAACAAGAACTGATTTAACTATACTCAGTTTTGATTGAACACAATAAAGAATGCTCCATCTAAAAGGCCAAGACAGAAGTGAATTTCGCTTTTGTCTCAAAGTCTAAGATGGAGCATTCTTTATTCTATTTCTGATTCTATCGCTTGCGTTTCCCACAAAGGCAACACAATATTCTCATAAGTCATCGGATCTAAATTCGTCAGTGTGATACCTAATAAACGAATCCCTTTCTCTATCCCTAAAATCTCTTCCCATATCAGACTCGCTTGATAAAACAGCGCTTCTTTTTTATAAACATATTCTGGTAATGTCACTCGCTTCGTTACTGTAGAATAATCGGTATAACGGACCTTCAAGACAACTGTTTTTCCATGTTTCTGAACACGTCGGAGAGACTCTTCTACTTTCTCAGCTAGCTGACGTAATTGACCTAAAACTTCTTCTTCTGTTCTTAGTGGTTGTCCATACGTATGCTCTTTTCCGACTGACTTACGCTCGCGGGTGACATTGACCGGCGAATCATGGATACCTCGTACTTTTCGATACAACGAATACCCCATTTTACCAAACTGTTGGATCAACATCATTTCACTGCATTTATACAGATCTTCTCCTGTAAAAATACCTAATTCATGCATTTTAGGAACAGTTTTCTTGCCGACACCATGAAATTTTTCGATTGGTAATGCTTTTAAGAAATCGACTGCTTCTTCGGGGGTAACGACCGTCATTCCTTTAGGTTTTTGAAAATCTGATGCAAGTTTCGCTAAAAATTTATTATAGCTGACACCAGCCGAACAAGTCAGATGCACCGTTTGCCAAATATCAAGTTGGATCATGCGGGCGATCTTGATCGCTGATTTACAATTGATTTTATTATTCGTGACGTCTAAATAAGCTTCATCAATACTAACTGGTTCGACTAAGTCTGTATAGCGATAAAAAATCTCCCTGACTTCTTTTGATATCGCACTATATTTTTGGTGGTCTCCCGGTTTGAAAATCGCTTCTGGACAAAGTTCATAGGCTTTTTGGGCACTCATTGCTGAATGAATACCGAACTTACGTGCTTCATAGTTAGCCGTTGTCACTACCCCACGCCCGCCAGTATCACTCGGATGTCTGGCGATCACTAAGGGTTTACCACGAAGCTCAGGGTGATCTCGTTCTTCAACGGATGCAAAAAAGGCATCCATATCGATATGGATGATTTTTCTTGACGTATCATTATGTAAAGGAAACTGTAATTCCATCAGACTCACCCCACTATCATTATACACGAACTTTTGTTCCCTTTCAAGTTAGGAGGTTAGTTTTTCAAAGAAGCTGTACCTCGTGCTTAATTGATTCTAAGAAAAAAATCGTTCAAAAGACTGTTCACCACAGCAATCTTCTGAACGATTTTTTTCATGAAAAGTTAATCATCCAATTCATGGAACTGACGATAAACTTCTTGTTTTTTTATTCCGTTTTTGACTGCAATCGTTTTGATTGCCACGTTAGTTTTTTCTCCTTGCTCAATCAATTGTTGTACCTGTTCTTTTAACGTACCTTGAAGTTGTTCACTTGGTACGACCTCTTCGTTACTTCCCTCAACAAGTAAACAGCATTCTCCCTTGATCGGCTGTTTTTCTAAATAAGCAAGTAATTCTTCAATGTCTCCGCGTAAATATTCTTCATGGATCTTCGTCAATTCTCGACAAAGCACAACTTGACGATTACCGAACACTTCTAACATATTAATCAACGTTGCAGCCACGCGATAAGGTGATTCATAAAAAATCAATGTTGCTGTTTGATTGCGCAACGATTCCAACATTGTTTTTTGTTCTTTTTTCTTTCTAGGTAAAAAACCATGAAATAAAAATGGCTGCGGTACGAGACCTGAAGCAATCAATGCAGTCATTCCTGCGGTAGGTCCTGGCAATGCAACGACTGGAATATCTTCCTTGATACAAGCAACGACAAGCTCATGTCCAGGATCACTGATAGATGGCATGCCTGCATCACTCACTTGTGCTATCGATTTTCCTTCTTTTAGCCAGTCGATCAATTGAGGAATACGTTCTTTATAATTATGTTCGTGTAAACTTTTTTGGGCAGTTTGGATCTCGAAATGATTCAATAGCTTTTGTGTATTGCGTGTATCCTCACTTGCGATCAAATCCGCTTCTTGTAATGTGCGCACACTGCGAACAGTCATATCCTCCAAATTTCCGATCGGTGTTGGAACGAGGTAAAGTGTGCCAAACACGTGATTTCCTTTAAAGCTCTTTTGGTTATACATATGATTCTCCTTCTCAAACAGAGTAAAGGAAGCTACTCTAATTAAAAAATTTATCCTGGTAGTTCAACGACGAATACCGCAAAACAAGAATGCTTTGCGGTATTCGTTGACCGTGATAGAAGCCACTAGATCCTTTGATTTAGCGTCCACTTTCTCGATAGATCACTTCTAAACAGAACGCACAAGGTTCATCATTTTCACGTCTTGAACCATACAAATCATAACAAACATGAAATCCTTCTTCATAAATCTTTTCAAGATTCATTCGGGATTTTGATAGTTCCTGTTTGGCATTTTCAGCTGGAGCTTGCGCCACTTGGTTCAATTCACGAAGATGTTCGCGTAGTCGTTGATTTTCCATCTCTAAGGTGGTATTTTTCTCAACGATCTCATGCAGTGCATGTTTCATCTCTACTAATTCAGTCAATGTATTTCGTAACTCTGACTCCAATTGGTTCAACCCATCATATAATGATCTCTTATCCATTCATCTCACCTACTTGGATGAAATTTTTTAGTTCATCCCATTCATATTCAACAGGATTCTCCCGTCCGTTCAGTCGCACACTAACTAAGCGACTAAGCAGATTCAATCCTACGACTTTCCCTTTACCATCAGGAGTTTCAAGTGTTTTCCCAAAGTCAGGGAGTTCTTTTTTTGCGGCTTCATATGCTTCACTTTCATACTGTAGACAGCACATCAAGCGACCACACAAGCCAGAAATTTTAGTTGGGTTCAGTGATAATCCTTGTTCTTTTGCCATTTTGATCGAAACAGGCACAAAATCTCCTAAGAAAGAAGAACAACAGAGTGGTCGCCCACAAGGCCCGATACTTCCGATCATCTTCGCCTCATCCCGAACACCGATTTGTTTCAATTCGATCCTTGTACGAAAAACGGCCGCCAAATCTTTCACTAATTCACGAAAATCAATACGTCCATCTGCCGCAAAATAAAAAGTCAATTTGCTTCGATCAAAAGTATATTCAACTTGGACGATTTTCATTTCTAGTTTTCGATCTCTAATTTTTTCTTTCGCAATCAAAAAAGCTTTTTTTGCATCTTCTTCATTTTTGTTGCTTTTTTTAAGCTCAGCAGTTGTTGCTTTATGCAAAATGGGATTGATGGTTTCAGGTAAATCTTCCAGATCAATATCTCTTTTGGGAATAGCAACCGTTGCGATATGTAAAGTTTGCTGAGACTCGACTAACACTTTATCATTGTATGCATATTCTGAATCTCCGGGTGTAAAATAATAGACATGACCAGCATCTCTATAACGGACACCTACTACTTCTACCATTTGTGGCCTCCTTGATTACGCAAAATATAAATTGACAAATCAAAAAATCGTTTGTAATACAAATTGCTCAGCGACGGCTTGAAAACTCACATTGCTACGTAGTTTTTGTTCTGCTAACAAAAGACGTTCAATCGTTTGATTCAGCCGTTTGACTTTACCATACTCCCCAGATGTTATCGCCTGTTTTTGAGCTTCCTGATAATAATACATTAAAATTGAAAAACCAGTAAATTGTTGATTTTTTTCTTTAAATACTTTCACCAATCGTTTTTGGACATAGATAAAGGCTTGTGTATCTCTTTTATCCAAGTAGACAAACCATTGATAAATCAAGTCCTTAGCCTCATTAAACCATTCATCTTCTGAGATTTCAACTGCTTTTCCTAAACTGTTTGTCAAGAATGACAAAAGTTTTGCTTTTTCCGCAGAAATTTGCTGATCTTGTAATTTTTGAATCAATGAATCCTTTGACAATTCTTGGAAATGCAAGGTTTGACAACGAGATTGGATCGTAGGTAAGATCCGACCAATGGCTTCCGTTTCTAAAATCGCTAGAAAATCACCAGGTGGTTCTTCTAAAAATTTCAATAAACTATTGGCCGCACTCGCATTCATTTTTTCTGCTTCCTGGATCAAGAATACTTTTTTCCTTGATTCATATCCGCTACGACTAAACTCTGTCTGTAAGCGCCGGATCTGATCGACCTTGATCGACTGACCATCGGGTGCAAGAACGAGTACATCTGGATGTTCTTGATTTTGGATCCGTTGACAATTATTGCATCTGCCACAAGGTTGTTGGTTGTTCATCTTCGTACAATATAAATGTTGTGCTAACCAAATGCCTACCTCATGCTTTCCTGTACCTTTTTCACCTTCAAAAAGATAAGCATGAGCGAGACGCCCATGCTCAAAACTTCGTTGAAGTTGTTGATACACGAGAGGTTGCATTTGCGCAAGTATGTTTTCTTGAGCCATAGTTCCTCCTAGAAATGGTGGAATCCTTCAACTGGTAAGACAAAGACTGTTGCTCCGCCCACTTCTACTTCTACAGGATAAGGAACGCCACCGTCCATTGAAATATCTAACGTTACTGGAGTAGAAACAAATTGTTTTCTTGACTCACACGTTTTTTTGATGATCTCTAATGCTTCTTCGACGCGATCGTCCTCGATACCAACGATAAATGTACTGTTTCCCGCTTTAAGGAAACCACCAGTAGAAGATAATTTAGTCGCACGAATGTTTGCATCGATCAATTCATTGGACAAACGGTTGCTATCTTTATCTTGAATGATTGCTAAAATGATTTTCATTTACGTTCACCTTCCTGACTTTCAAAATATTGTGGAAATTGGTTGATAATTGCGTGGTAACTCAATTGTAACACTTCTTCAAAACTATTTCTTGCATCGATCTTATGGATGCGGTCTGGATGCTCCTCTACCAATTTCAAATAGGCATGACGGACACGCTGGTGGAACTCTAATCCTTCTGAATCTAAGCGATCGATTTGATTCTGGCGATTTTTAGCGATTCGACGTAATCCTGTGTCAGAATCCACATCAAGATAAAGAGTAAAATCAGGAGTCGTTCCTTCTGTAGCAAATTCATTCAGTTCAGCAATCTCGTTTACGCCGATCCGACGACCTGCACCTTGATAGGCCAACGAACTATCGACAAAACGATCGCACAAAACGATTTTCCCACTCGAAAGTGCAGGTAAAACTTTTTCGACTAAGTGTTGTCTTCGAGCAGCTGCGTATAATAAACTTTCTGTTCGCTCGTCCATGCGATCATTTTTCGGATCAAGGATCACTGCACGAATCTGTTCAGCAATTGGTATCCCACCTGGTTCTCGAGTTTGAATGATCTCTGTTTTTGCTACTTGTTGTAAAAGAGGAAATAGTTCTTTGATGATACTCGTTTTACCTGCACCATCAGGTCCCTCGATCGTAATAAATAAGCCGTTCACACTTGTTCCTCCATCTCTTCTCTTGCTTTTCTATTGTATCTGAAAATCTTTGTTGATCAAACTACCGCGATCTGACTCGTAGCAAAAAATCATAGTTCACGTCTGCCTTCGACCGCTTTCATTAAAGTCACTTCGTCTGCGTATTCGATATCGGAACCAACAGATAAGCCATGTGCTAACCGTGTGACTTTGATACCAGCAGGCTTGATCAATCGTGAAAGGTAGATTGCAGTTGCTTCTCCTTCAGTGGTCGCATTCGTTGCGATGATCACTTCTTGGACCTCTGCATCATGCAAGCGTTGTAAGAGAGGAGGAATATTGATATCTTCTGGACCCGTGCCTTCCATTGGTGACAATACACCATGTAGCACATGGTACAAGCCACGATACTCACGCATCTTCTCCATCGCCATGACATCTTTTGGTTCTTCAACGACTAAAATGATACCACGATCTCTCGATGGATCTTTACAGATCTCACAAGGATCTTCTTCTGTGATATTTCCGCAAATACTACAAAAATGTAGATCACGTTTGACGCTCAATAAAGCTTTGGCAAATTCATTGACCACTTCATCCTTCATATCGATCGTATAAAAAGCTAGTCTTGTCGCTGTTTTTTGACCAATACCTGGAAGTCTCATATAACTGTCGATCAGTTTGGCAATTGGTTCTGGATATTGCATGTTCATTTCCCCTTCAGGAAAATTTAAAAGGGTAAGCCCTTAGTGTATTTTCCCATTGTTTTTTCTGATTCTGTATCGATTTTTTCTAATACGTCATTGACAGCCATCACGATCAAATCTTGTAGCATTTCTGTATCTTCTGGGTCAACTACTTCATCATTGATCTGGATATCTTTCATTCGACGATTACCAGTAAAGACGACTTTGACTAAGTCATTCGTAGAACTGCCAGTAAATTCTGTTTCATTTAGTTTTTCTTGGGCTTCGCCCATTTCTTTTTGCATTTTTTGGACTTGTTTCATCATCCCTTGCATATTTCCCATTCCGCGCATCATTAGTATCGCTCTCCTTTTCTAATCATCGATTACTGTGACTGCTGAACCGAAAAGTTCTTCAGCTTTCGTCACTACATTTTCTTGGTTTGTTTGTTCTTGAGGAAGCAATTCGATCTCGTCTGATTCATCATCAGACGCAAACGATTCTTCGGCTTCTCCATCCTTTGCTTGGACGAGATAATTTTTTCTTAGACCGGGCCAACTTTCCCGTGTGATATAGACAGGCTCTGGCGCATAATCTTTGATCATGCGACTAAGTTGGTTGTGGATCGCTAATTGAAGCTCTTCGTCATTAGCTGCGCGCTGACAGACGATTTCATAATCAAAAGCAATCACTAGTCCATTAGGTCCTGCCGCAACTGGTTCACTTGCTTTGAGCATCGCTCGCTGGGTCACTGACAAACTCATCAAAAGATCATCCCAGACTTCTTTTACTTCATTCAAGTGTTTCCTTGTCGCCTCTTTTAGTACATTATACACCCGTTCCGTGGGAATACGGTATGTACTTGGCTGTTTTTTCTGAACAGGTGATTGCGTCGTTTGCTGATTCGCAGTGACTTTCACCGTACCATTTTTGATTTCTTTGATTTCCTTTTTCAGCTCTTGGATCTCTTGTTGCAATTGTCTTACTTGTTGCTGATCGATCTCACTAGGCACTTGCTGACTTTCATTTGCTGAAGATTGAGCTAGTTTCACTGTGGCAACCTCTAAATAAATGGTCGCGCTATTTGTAAAACGCACCTCATTTTGTGTATCGCTCAAAATTTGGATCATTTGAAACAAGCGTTGTGCCGGTATTTCTTTCGCCAATGTCGTGAATGTTTCTGTTTTGACATGTGAGGTTTCCTCTAATAGATTTGGTGCTTGCTGATACATCAATAGATCACGGCAATAAGACAAGAGATCTTCTAAAAAGCGCCGTGATTCTTTTCCTGCCGCTAAAATTTGATTCAATTCTTGTAAGGCTTGTGGGATCTCTTTGCTATAACAAGCGGATAGATACGCATCCATCATCTCATTCGTCAAACTCCCCGTGACTTGCATCGCATCATCCAACGTGATCGTGCCATCACTGAAAGAAATCGCTTGGTCAAGAATACTTAACGCATCCCGCATCCCACCTTCTGCTGCTCGTGCGATGACAGTCAACGCAGGCGCTTCATAAGCAATCTCTGTTTGATCCAAGATATATTCTAAATGTTCGGTAATATCTGCTGCATTGATCCGTTTGAAATCAAAACGTTGTGTTCGAGAGATGATCGTTGCAGGGATTTTGTGCGGTTCAGTGGTTGCTAAAATAAAAATTACACTTTCTTTTGGTTCTTCCAGTGTTTTCAGTAAAGCATTGAACGCTCCAGTCGAAAGCATGTGGACTTCATCAATGATATAAATTTTGTAAGCGGCTTTTGTTGGTGCATAATTTGCTCGATCTCTGATGAAACGGATCTCCTCGACACCATTGTTACTTGCCGCATCGATTTCAATGACATCTTCTTGTGTCCCAGTCGTGATCGACTGACACATCTCACAATGATTACAAGGTTCACCATCTTTGCTGTTTGGGCAATTGATCGCCTTGGCAAATATTTTTGCCGCACTTGTTTTCCCTGTCCCTCTTGGTCCTGTAAACAAATAGGCATGTGAGGTTTTATGGGAAACAATCGCATTTTTCAATGTTTGTGTCACAGCTTTTTGTCCAACGATATCTTCAAATCGCTGTGAACGCCACACACGATAAAGTGCTTGATATGCCATAAGGATCCCCCTTCTTTTGAAAAATTCACTAACTTTTATTATACGTGATTTAGCAAAAAAAAACTACTATACTTTATTCGGTTGTAACAGAAGTGAGCAACACTTAGAAATAAGTCTTAACATTCAAAAAAGCTGCTCGTATTTTGGGATGTTTCGGCTAAATACCAATTTCGAACATCGTTTGGCTAGGTTGTGAAAGAAGCCTTAAACTCTAGACTATTAGACAGAAACATCCAAAATAGCTATTTCATCGTTGATTTTTTTGAGCTGTGTCCAAAGAGTTGCGCCTTGAACAGTATTTATCCAGATTCTGAAAAAAAGTTCAGTTCTAAAATGTATGGCTGAACGTGGAAAAGAGTTGCTCTGGTTTTCTACATCTTTCGACTGAGAGCATTTTCAGTCTCCTATGGTATAATATAAACATATACGTAGTAAAAAAATACTTGCTCACAGGGAGGACTTTTTATGGGACTTATTAAAGCAGCAACTAGCATGATCGGCGGCGGATTAGCAGATCAATGGATCGAAGTCATTGAACCAGACAATATGAGCGACACCACAGTTATGGCAAAAGGTGTCAAGGTACGTAAAGACGATAAACGAGGATCCAATCGAAAAGGTACAGAAGATGTATTGACAGACGGCACAGTCGTTCATGTCTATCCGAACATGATGATGCTCTTGGTAGATGGTGGAAAAATCATCGATTACACAGCTGAGGAAGGCTATTATACGATCAAAAATGATGCTGCCCCTTCCATGTTCAATGGTTCATTGAAAGGTGCAATCGCTGAAACCTTCGACCGCTTTAAATTTGGTGGCGTGACACCACAAAAACAACAAGTATTCTATATCAATCTACAAGAGATCAAGGGAATCAAATTTGGCACAAGCGCTCCGTTGAATTACTTTGATAATTTCTATAATGCAGAATTATTCTTACGTGCGCATGGAACGTACTCTATCCATATCACCGATCCAATCTTATTCTATACAAATGCAATTCCTAAAAATAAGACGCAAGTTGAAATTGCAGATATCAATGAACAATATTTAGCAGAATTTTTGACTGCTCTTCAATCAGCGATCAACCAAATGTCTGCTGATGGGCAACGTATTTCCTATGTCCCATCAAAAAGTTTAGAACTAAGCAAATATATGGGCACAGCGTTAGACGATTCCTGGCGTGAGCTTCGTGGGATGGAGATTGTATCTGTCGCAGTTGCTAGCATCTCTTACACAGATGATTCGGTCAAACTCATCAACATGCGTAATGAAGGTGCCATGTTAGGTGATCCTAGTGTCCGTGAGGGCTATGTGCAAGGTTCGATTGCTCGTGGGATGGAAGCTGCAGGTAAAAATGATGCCGGTGCAATGACTGGCTTTATGGGCATGGGAATGGGCATGAATGCCAATGGCTCCTACTTAGCTCAGTCCTCACAAAATAATCAAGAACAAATCAAGCAACAACAAGAAAAACAAAACCAACAAACAGCGCAAGGCACTAATGATACATGGACTTGCCCTGTCTGTGGTACCGAAAACACTGGTAAATTCTGTTCAAACTGTGGTGGTGCAAAACCAGTAGCGAATAGCCAGCCAAAGCTCGAAATGAAATGTAGCGAATGTCATGAAGTAGTGGATCTTTCAAATGGAATTCCTAAGTTTTGTCCAAATTGTGGAAAACCATTCAAAGGTATCCCACTCGACTAGTTGAAAGGGGTGCCTGAATGGATGCTTTAACACATAAATGCCCCAATTGTGGCGGACCATTGACCTTCGATCCAAAAGATCAAAAATTTCATTGTGATTATTGCTTAAATATTTATACAGAAGCAGAAGTTAGTCAATATGAAGAAGAACAAACAGCGGCCCGCGACATCAATGGGACTCAAGATCAATCAGTTGCAACGGATGACTTCACTTTTACAGCAGAAGAACAGTTCGATCAAATGGATGAAACAGAACGTCAAGCATTTGCAGATGCTGGTGGAACAACCCATACAGAGACAACAGCTGGACAGACGGCTACCGATGAGCAAAGCAACATGGAACTATTTTTATGTCCAAACTGCGGTGCAGAAATCGTCACAGAAGCCACTACAGCTGCTACCTATTGTTACTACTGCCATAATCCAGTCGTGCTATCAGGACGGTTAAGTGGTGACTTCTTACCAAATAAAGTCCTACCTTTTGCTGTGGAAAAAGAAGAAGCAATCAAACAGTTTCTCGCATGGACGAAGAAAAAATGGTTTGTACCAAAAGCATTTTTCAATCAGGATCAAATCGACAAATTAACTGGCGTTTATTTCCCTTATTGGGCAACCGATGCTGAACTAGATGGTTCCTTACAAGCCAACGGGACAGTGGTCAGGATCTGGCGTGTTGGTGATATCGAGTATACCGAAACAAAACAATATGCGGTTCACCGCGAAGGAAAGCTTTCCTTCAAAGAATTAGTAAAAAATGCTTTGTCAAAAAATACACAACAAAAAATGGTGGAGGCTGTCCAACCATTTCCATTAGCTAAAGCTATCGGATTCAAAAGTCAGTATCTTGCTGGTTTCCAAGCAGAGAAACGTGACATTGAGTACCAAGCAATCAAAGCAGATATCCAAAATGAGTTACGTGATTATTCCGAAAAATTGTTGCGAGATACAGCCAATGGCTATACTACTTTGACCGGAGTACGTACTTCTGCGGAAATCACTGGCGAAAAAAATGAATATGTCTTGTTACCGGTCTGGCTTGTTACTTACCGTAGCAACGATTCTAACAAGAAAGTCTATTATTATGCAATGAATGGCCAAACGGGTAAAGTTAGCGGTGTATTACCGATCAGTCATAAAAAACTCGCTTTGACCTCTTTTGGGATATTCACTGTTTTAGCGATCCTCTTTATGATTGGAGGCTATTTGATATGATGAGTAAAAAAAGTCTCTCCATTTTCTTTTTATTAGCTATTAGTTTACTGTGGACACCGATCGTAGGAGCTGCTACCCCAACAATCAATGACGACGCGAATTTATTTACAAGCGAACAAGTCAACACACTGAACCAACAAGCGAAAGAAATCAATGAAAAGATCAAAGGACAAGTATTTATCGTCACAACTACCTCAAATAGTTCAGAACCGAGAGATTTCGCTGACAACTATTTAAGAACCGCAATAGGAAATGATCAAAATGGTTCTGTTTTACTTTTAGATATGGGGCAACGAGAAATCTATATCTCCACTTCTGGAAATATGATCGACTATTTGACGGACCGCAGGATCGATTCGATTTTGGATGATGTCTATGATCAGATGACGAATGCAAACTATTATGCAGCAGCCCAAGCCTATTTGACCAAAGCTTCTACTTATGTAGATGAAGGAGTGCCTGGCGGTCATTATCGTATAGATGAAGCCACAGGTAAAATCACTCGGTATAAAGTTTTGACTACCGTCGAAATAGTGATTGCGGTGGCTTTGGCAGCTATCTTAAGCATCGCTTTTTATATGATCACCGCCTCACGATACCAATTGAAATCCGGGACATATAAATACCCATTCCGTGAAAAGGCAAGTATCAAATTGACGGACAAAACAGATCGTTTAACGAACTCCTTTGTCACGACTCGTCGTATCCCTAAAGCGCCACCCCCAGGAAGCGGTGGTGGTGGCAGCACGACTCATTCGAGTGGTGGCGGTACCTTTGGCGGCGGTGGCCGAAGTTTTTAATTCAATGAAAACAGAACACGAAACATGGATCAGACTATGAGGGAATCCCTCTATCTGATTCATGTTTTTTTATACTATCATTAAATACTTACACACTTACCCATACTGAAATAGTCATAGAAATAAAATTACGTTAAATAGATATATATGTTGATTTTTAATTTCATAAATGTATACTTGACTTATGTAAGCGTTTCAAAAATGAAAGGAGGTCGTACCATGAATAATAAAGAAACAGCTCCATCAATCATTCGTTTTGGAATGAAATCGGCTTGTTACTTGCTTCTTGCTTGTATCGTGAGTGGTATCTTCATTCCCTATTTATTCTATTTATTACACTGGGAAGTTCGACTGGGTGTCTTTCTCTTTCTTCCTCCCTCTTTAGCTGCTGTCATCACTGGCAATTATTATTTTATTTCAACTAATATAGGCTTTACTAAAGGATGTATCCGAACATTTCTTATTGCTACAGTCTGTCTCATGTCCGCCGCTTACTTATGGTTGTATCAAGGCATCATCTTCTAAATTCTATCGATAAAAAAGGAGTGTCGAAATGTTAACAAAGTTTACAGAAATCATTGAGCGTTATTTGGCAGGTCCAATGGCTACAATTGCCAACCAAAGACATTTACGTGCCATTCGTGATGGGATCATCGCTACATTGCCACTAATTATCGTCGGTTCGTTTTTCTTGATCATTGCTTTTCCTCCTTTACCGCCCAGTTGGGGGATCTATCAGTTCTTGTCCGAAAATGCAGCAACTATTTTATTACCCTATCGCATGACCATGTATATCATGTCTCTATATGCGACATTTGGTATCGGTGCCAGTTTAGCCAAAACCTATAAACTAGATGTTGTTTCTGGCGGGTTACTCGCTACGATTGCTTTTTTGTTGACCTTTATCCCTGTCAATATTCCTCTTGAGGCTGCGGAAGCTGCTGGTACTTCTGGTTTTGTTTTGCCTATGGCCAATCTTGGCGGTGGTGGGATGTTTGTCGGAATCATTACTTCAATTTTTGCAGTCGAAGTGTATCGTTTGACGGATAAATCGAAATTTAAAATCACAATGCCTGAGCAAGTACCTCCTGCGGTCGCTCGTTCTTTCGAAGCATTAACGCCAACCTTGATCGTGATTTTAGTCATGGCATCGATCAGCTATTACATCGGCTTTGATTGGCACACTGCCGTTTCAAAAATTGTCAGCCCTTTGATCAGCGCAACCGATACGTTGCCGAGTGTCTTGTTGCTGATTTTTCTAATCACTTTTTTCTGGGCATTCGGTATCCATGGCGTATCCATCATTGGTTCACTTGCTCGCCCCTTATGGTTGCAGATCTTAGAATCCAATACAACTGCAGCAGCAGCTGGTGAGGCGTTACCCAACATTGCAGCTGAACCTTTTTATCAATGGTTTGTTTGGATCGGTGGCGCAGGTTGTACGATCGGTTTAGCGATTCTGCTTGCCTTCACAGCCAAATCAAAATATGCTTCAAAATTAGGTAAAGCAATCATCACTCCTTCTATTTTCAATATCAATGAGCCAGTTATCTTTGGCGTACCGATCGTATTGAATCCAACACTAATCATTCCGTTTATCTTTGCTCCAATGGTTTGCGCAACCATCGCTTGGTTTGCGACTAAACTAGGCTTAGTCAGTGCTGTTACCATCACCGCACCATGGACGCTCCCTGGTCCTATTGGTGCTTACTTAGCTACAGGTGGTGACTGGCGGGCAGCCGTATTGAACATTTTATTAATCATTCTTTCCATTTTTATGTATTATCCATTCGTTAAGATTTATGATAAAAATGAATTAGCAAAAGAACAGGCTTTAGAAACTGAAACATCAAAAGAAACACCACTATCTAACTAATTTGAGAGATACTTAGAGTAAGATTGAGTCTACTTCTTTTATTTCATAAAAACAGCACCTACTTTCCTTAGAGAAAGAAGTAGGTGCTGTTTTTCATTACTGATTTTTTATTCTAGTGAAACTGATTTGTTTTAACTTATTACTTCAATACCCAGACACTGCTTGTTTCTGGATTGCTATTAGTATTCCACCATTTTGCTTCATAGGTCTTTCCTTTGTAGACAACTTGGTCACCACCAGAATATGCCTTGTTCGCTCCCCATTCTTCTGATTGTGTTTTATCTACTTTCTCCCAAGCCTGTGATGTATCAGGACGTTCTCCTCTGACCCACCATTTAGCACGGTATTGGATGCCGTTATAAATCACTAAGTCTCCTGCTGTGTAAATTTGGTCACTGCGCCAAGTATCTTGAATAACATTTTGCTCGTTGGTCTTGATTGTCACTGCCTGACTTTTTCCTGACTCATTACCTGCTCCATCATAAGCACTGACTTGGTAAGTATAGCTAGTATTGCTTGCTAGATTCGTATCAGTGAAATTCAAACCTGTTACTGAATTGATTTTTACACCGTCACGATAGATATTGTAGCCAGCCACACGTAGATTATCTGTCGCAGCAGTCCAAATGATCTGCGCGGTATTAGTCGTTACACTTCCCTGCGTCAAACCTGTTGGGATGCTTGGTGCTTCATCATCTTTTTCTTCTTGTCTTGTAACGACCGTCAAGAAGCTCGTTCTTTCTGATTCGTTCCCTGCTTCATCATAAGCGCTCACCTGATACACATATACTTCGTTACTCTTTAGATTTCCATCTAAATATTCAGGCTTATCCGTTGTTCCCACTTTTACGTTGTTCCTATAGATATTGTACCCTTTGACTTTCGTGTTATCCGAAGATGGGTTCCATGCTAATTTAACAGAATGACTTGTTACCTCATTCGCTGCAAGACCTGTTGGGATTGTCGGTGCTTCTTTGTCATTATTGTTCGTACCACCATCGATATCCCCTACTTCACCTGTCATCTCATCTCGGTATTCCCAGATTTTTTTAGTCAAGCTTGGTAGCTTTTCCATTTCGATTCGACTTTCAGCAGTCACTTGGATGCCCCATTTTTCAAAGAAAGGTTGCAAGTTTTGACCACTGATTTTTGAAGCTGCAACGACAAAATACTGACGTTTGTCTTGTTCCGTCGGCAGTGATCGTTGTTCGTTTCGATACATTTTATGTAAGTTTGGATAGAAATCTTCACCAAATGCTAATTCCAATTGCCAGAACATTCCTAATTTTGTCCAAACGTTTTGGCTATCAAATTGTTTTTGCCCTGTTCCATTCAAATAGTTGAAAATAGTTGGATAACGATTATCGCTTTCTAGACGACTACGCACGCCCAGTCCTTTTTCTGCACGCATAGAATAGATGTTTACTGTGACCTCCGTCAAGTCTTTCCAATTCATTCGTGATAATTGGTAGGTATGACCAAGTTCATGCCAAATTCCCCATTGTCCCCTAGTCGTAGGATTCAGTACTGCTCTCATTGCATCGGAGGTGCTGTTATAAGCTGTATGTTGGTAAAAAGCGTACATATAATAGCCAGACTGGATAGTTTCTCGCAAATGTTGGAACAACCCAACTGGCTTACGATGGACAGCAGAACTACCATCTAAACCAGATGTTTGATTATGGAACGTAATGACTTTCTCATGTGCATTAAGAATCGTCTCAGGATCCTTTGCATCTTGGAGTGTTCGATTCGATCCTGTCACTAACACACGGTCACTGACTAGTTCATAGCCTACTGCTGTCGGATTATCGGCAATCATTTTTGTCCATTCTTGCTGAGTTGTTTCACCAAGAATAAATCGAGGAATCGTTACCCCGCCTTTGATTTCAATACTTAGTTTTCCTTGCGCTGTTTGACCAGATTCATTACGAATGTGGATCAGACCGACTTGCGAACCAGAAATCACATTACGTCCCTTAACAAGTTGTGTTCCATTTGCCGAGCCTTCCGAAAAATTCGTTAAAGCAGGTGTAGTAACTGTATACGTCGGTAGTTGTGTTTGATCAGTTGATTCATCTACGTATATCTCGATCACATCATTCGCACGTTTATATATTCCGGTCGATTGATTAGTACTCGGACCATATGGATTATCTAAAATAGTTGATCTATATGTATTTAGATTCTCACTCTGTTTGAGTTCTAGTTTAGTAGAAATATTTTGATTGTTTTGTACGATTGCAGAAGTGGTAGCTTTTTCATTATCCCCCGAATGAATAACTTCCTCTGCGGTAGTTACATCAGAAAACATAACCATCCCTAAAAGTGCAGCGCTAAATAATAAACTTTTCTTCATTTTTAAAATAACTCCCCTAAAATCATTTTTTATTACAAAATAACTATAACATCCGCAAGAATGTGTTATTTACCAATTTTTCTTCACATCTGAAAAAAATAAAAAAATTTTTATTTTATTTATGTTTCTACTGACAATTACCTATAAAATTGCTGTTTATACCACTATCCTTACCAAACAATGATGTAAAAAATAAATAAACAACAACACGCTTGCCATATTTTCTCACAATAATAAAAAAACATGTTTAGGCTATTAATCCTCTCCCACCACCTGAAATCGAATAAGCAGTGGAAACAGAAGTAACACTTTCAGAAATAAGGCACCATCCACGAAAATTTGAAGAACAATTTTTCGTCAATGGCACCTTATTTATCAGGGCTAAACACTTCTGTCCCATCTCGTGTTAAAATAATACTAGTTTTTTCAAGCAAATAGATTTTTCTTATACTGACCGATGAGCGCCACGAGTATAAGAAGTATCCCTGAACAAAGATAAACAACTTTCACGCCAAAAAGATCAGCAATTTTCCCCATAACTAGCATCGCAGTCGAAAAAGTGCCCATATGGATTACTCCTGATATCGCATACACAGAAAGTAACTTTTCTTCTGAAGTCTTTTGCTGAATGATCGTTGCTTGCGGAATATTTTTTATCTGGAAAAAGATTCCGATCATAAACGTACAGAGAAAAACAAATGACGCATAAGGGAGCAACACGACTAGCAAAGTTGCTACACCACCCAAAAAAGAGCCTCCTACGATTGCTTTTCCTTTACTTTTATCAAAAAAGGCCGGACTTTTCATCACGATCAAACTTCCGAGTAACGCGCCAATAAAATAAGAAGTATTGATATAGCCCCACCAGTTAGCTGGTTGTTCCAATACTACCGATACAAAAACCAGCACAATAGAAGAGGCCCATGCTGTATTGGCAATTCCTTCTATTGTATCCATGATCACGACTATCCGTATCAAAGGCTCTCTCCAAACGTATCGCCAACCTTTTTTCAACTCTTGCCATTTTGAGTGCTTTGCTGCTTTTTCAACAGCTCTAGGTAGAAATAAAAATAAAACAGAACAAACTAAAAATAGTCCCACGTCTATCCAAACTAGCTCAGAAACAGAAAACCAGATAAGTAGAGAAGCACCTACCGCCCAACTTCCGATATTAACGACTTGAAGCATCGTGCTAAATAAGCTATTTGCCCGAATCAACTGATCTTTTTTGATATATCGAGGAATAAGTGCCATACTGACTGGTTCCGCACATCCATCTAAAAATGCAATACAAGCAATCAAAAAGTAAATTACGCCTAGGTTAATTGGTTTAGGCAGATAAGAGAGATAGGCTGCTAGAACAGTCAAAAAAATGGTCTTCATTATTTGACTCCATTTCAACATTCTATCAAGCGATATTTTCATGGAGAATAAGGGTGTCAAAAAGCTAGCCAACATCATTGCTCCTGTAACGACGACTGGTACAACGGCTGAAGCAAATGCTGAATTTGTCCAAGAAAAAACAGCACTGATGATTGCTACTGTATAAATCGTATCACCGATATTCGCTACTGCTTGACCGAACACCAAACACAAAAAAGCTTTTTTATCCTTCATTTTTTTCTCCTTTTTCTGCGCCTCTTCTCTTACATGTTTTTGTTGCAAGAGATCATTAATTACCAAGGAATTAATATGAGGTTTTGCCATCTCTTTTGTAATCTATATTATCACAAGTCAGACTTTTAAAATTAGAGATTAGAATAATAAAAATATTCGGGTCATAATTTGATTTACACCCAATTATTTGGTAGAATTAAGCAAACATTCGGGTTGAAAATACGTTTAAACCCAATTATTTGCCTAGGAGAATTATTATGTCTAGTAATTTATACAAAAATGAGCTAATTGATTATTTAAAAAATAAATCAGAAGTTTCCACACAAGAACTCTTGCTATTTTATCGGCAATTCACTCCCGAATTACCATTGAATACCTTACGTTGGCGAATTTATGCGCTCAAACAACAAGGAATCATATATAGTCCCAAAAGAGGTGTCTATGCACTCAATGAAAAGGAGACATTTGCTTTAGCACCTAATGATAAAATTTTACGCATAGCCAACCTTTTACAAACCAAGTTTCCGTATATGAATTTCAGTATATACTCTACAGGATGGATTGGGAATCTATCCAATCACATGTATCAGACAAATAATCTGATCATTGAGATTGAGATTGATACCTTAAATGCTGCCTTTCATTATTTGAAGGAACGGTTTCCAAATACTTTTGTATCTCCGGATCAAAAGATGTATGACTACTATATTAACCCTTCAGAAGAAAATATTATTGTAAATAGGTTATATGTTGATGCTCCTTTAAATAGGTTTGATGGAAGCTTTTATACTCCTAAAATAGAAAAATTAATTGTCGATTTGCTTGTGAACAATCCGATTATTCTTCCAATCAGTTCTTCAGAAATCCATACAATTATCTCTACTGCTCTAGATACGTACAATATTAATTATTCAACACTTACCCGTTACGCAAACAAGAGAAATGTACACCAAGAACTTAAAAAAATATTGCCTATATAAGGAGAAGAAGAATGATTCAAGAATCAAGTTTTACTACTGACTGGTATGCCTCTGTAGAAAATAACTATCAAAACTTAGATCATAACTTATTGGACAAAGTAACTCACGCTTTATATTTACTAGAAAAGCTTACAGATACTCAATTAGAGTTTATTTTCAAGGGTGGAACTTGTTTACTTTTATTACTGGAAAAAATCAAACGATTCTCTATTGATATTGATATTGTTATTACTGAAATAATCTCCAAAGAAAAACTTTCTAATACGTTACAAACAATTATTGACTGTTCTATTTTTACCCGATTTGAAGAACAATCACGCTATCAAACTGAGATTCCAAAGGTCCATTTCAAGTTTTTCTATCCATCGCCATTAGATGGTACAGAATCTTATGTGTTACTTGATATTTTATTTGAACCCTCTCCCTACAATCATTTAATAGAACTTCCAATCAAAAGTCCTTTTGTTGTTACTTCACCACCAAACAAAATAGTTTCCGTCCCAGATATCGAAAACATTCTAGGCGATAAGTTAACTGCATTTGCCCCAAATACTACTGGTATTCCTTACAATAAAGGAAAAGAAATGGAAATTATTAAGCAGTTATTTGATATTGAAAGTTTATTTGATCAAGCAATTGATTTAGGTAAAATAAGAGCTGCATTCATCAAATGTGCTAAACAAGAACTTATATATCGCGAATTAAGTAGCTTGAATCCTGAGGATGTTTTAGACGATATCTTAAAGACCGCATGTATCATTGGAGGGCGTGGTAGTAGCTATAAAGAAACATTCTTAAAATTAGAAGATGGAATACGTAGAATCAAGTCTCATATCATTAGTAGAAACTATATTTTAGAAGAAGCTGTGGTCAGTGCTTCTAAAGCTGCATATTTAGCTTGTCTGTTAAAATCTAATCATACTAATATTGACCATTACAATTCCTCTAAACCTTTATCTGAGCTAACTGGTGTTCCACTCTTTAAAAAAATGGGAAAGATTAAAAAATTTAGTCCAGAAGCATATTATTATTTTGTGAAGGCTCAAGAAATTATTTAGATATAACAAACGAATAAACCTAACATTTAAGATTATTCGTAAACACATAACCAGTAATCAGAAGAAACAGCAAATCGTTTTGCAGTTTTTATGAGCTCTACATAAGAATTACAAAAGATCAAAAAAAACAGACTATCCTGATAGGATAGTCTGTTAAACCTTGACTTAACAATGGTTTGATTATTCTGCAGCGTTTTCGTCTTTGAGACCGTATTTTTTGTTGAAACGGTCCACACGTCCGTCTGCTTGTGTGAATTTTTGACGTCCAGTGTAGAATGGATGTGAGTCAGAAGTTACTTCGACACGGATGACTGGGTATGTATTACCGTCTTCCCATTCAACTGTTTCTTGTGAAGTTTTTGTTGAACCTGACAAGAATTTGAAACCAGTTGTAGAATCCAAAAATACGACTGGATGGTAATCTGGATGGATATTTTCTTTCATGCTATTCGCTCCTTTGCCCTGCTTCATTTGCTGAACCAGAGTTGATTTGTCGATTTACAACATTTACATCTTACCATGTTTCCTATAAGCTTGCAATTATCTTTTTAAATTTCTTGTGGGATTTTTTTTGCCAAAAGAAACATCTTGGAAATCTTTAAAAAATTGTTGGTTATTTTTAGTTTTTCGCAAGAAACGAATCAATTGTTCCGTATATTCTAATGAGTCGCCAATCATATGCTTACGGAGTTTCCAGATTTCTTCTAGCTGATCACTATCCATCAATAACTCTTCTTTACGAGTACCTGATTTTTTGATGTCGATAGCAGGGAAAATACGTCGCTCTGATAGTTCACGAGAGAGTTGTAATTCTAAGTTCCCTGTTCCTTTGAATTCTTCGTAGATGACATCATCCATCCGACTCCCTGTATCAACTAATGCCGTAGCCAAAATCGTTAAGCTACCGCCTTCTTCAATATTTCTGGCAGCGCCAAAGAATTTTTTCGGTTTGTACAGTGCAGCAGGATCGATCCCTCCGCTCAATGTACGACCACTTGGTGGTACCACTAGATTATAAGCACGAGCCAAGCGAGTGATACTGTCCATCAAGATGACGACATCCCGTTTATCTTCAACTAAACGCATGGCACGCTCTAAAACCAATTCAGAAACCCGCGTGTGGTTTTGTGGTTGCAGATCAAATGTGGAAGAAACCACATCGCCTTTGACACTACGCTCAAGATCGGTTACTTCTTCAGGTCTTTCGTCGATCAATAGGACGATCAATTCCACTTCTGGATGATTTTCAGTGATTCCATTAGCGATTTCTTTCAAGATGGATGTTTTTCCTGCTTTCGGCGGTGCAACGATCAACCCACGTTGTCCAAAGCCAATCGGCGAGAAAATATCGATCATGCGTGTTGCAATTTGTTGCGGTGTCGTTTCTAAACGAAGTTGCTTCTCCGGATAAAGCGGCGTCAATGCTGGGAAATGCGGGCGCTCTTTCGCATCTTCCGGATCTCTCCCATTGACACTTTCAACGTGCATCAATCCGTAATATCGTTCTGATTCTTTAGGCGGTCTTGCTTTACCAGCTACTTTGTCACCGTTTCTTAAACTGAAGCGACGAATTTGGGAGGCAGAGATATAAATATCTTCGACACTTGGCCCATAGTTGATCGGACGCAAAAAACCATAGCCGTCTTGTCCAACAATATCTAAAATCCCCTCCATATAGTAAAAGCCTTGTTTTTCAGCCTGAGCTCGAATAACAGCTAGGGATAATTCCTTTTTGTTCATCTTACTATAATAAGGAATCTTGAATTCTTTTGCATAACTGTAAACATCTTTTAGTGTTTTGTTTTCCAGTTCGGCCATTGTCAAATAATCGCTCATTCGGCTTCCACTTCCTCCACCATTTTGATACTTGCTCCAATTGCTGTTAATTTCTCGATGATATGATCATAGCCACGCAAAATATATTCGACATTATAAATCGTTGTCGTGCCTTCTGCCATCAATCCAGCAATGACTAAACAAGCACCTGCACGCAAATCTGAGGCAACGACCTCCGCGCCATGAAGTTTATTCGGCCCATTCAGGATGATCATATTCCCTTCTACTGAGATATCAGCACCCATTCGTGCTAATTCAGGAACATGATTCACTCGCTTCGAATAGATCGTATCCACGATCTCAGCAGTTCCAGTAGTCATCAATAATAACGGTGTCAACGGTTGTTGTAAGTCTGTGGCAAAACCTGGATACGGATAAGTCATCACATTCGCGGCTTTTAAATTCTTTGAAGGATAGACTTCGATCTCATCTTCACTGATTTTCATGCTCACACCGATTTCTTGAAGTTTAGCAATAAAACTTTCAAGATGCTCATAGATCACATTCTTGATTTTTATACCATTTCCTGCAGCAGCAGCTACAGCCAAATAAGTCCCTGCTTCGATACGGTCAGGAATCATGAAATGACGACAGCCATGCAGTTCTTCTACTCCTTCAATACGAATCACGTCAGTGCCTGCTCCACGGATCTTGGCACCCATATTGTTCAATAATGTCGCAACATCAATGATTTCAGGTTCACGCGCCGCATTTTCGATCGTCGTCTGTCCTTTTGCTTTTACTGCGGCTAACATGATATTGATCGTTGCACCAACAGAAATCACATCCATAAACACACGATTTCCATGAAGCGTTTTGTTTTCTGTTCGTAGGTACATCGCACCATGTTCATTTGTGACTTTTGCTCCTAACGCTTCAAATCCTTTGATATGAAGGTCGATTGGACGCGGACCAAGGTAACAGCCGCCTGGTAGACCAACAACTGCTTCGCCAAATTTAGCTAATAACGTGCCCATAAAATAGTAAGAAGCACGCAAGCTATTGATCTTCCCACTTGGCATCGGTACTGAAACGACACCGCGTGGATCGATTTCTAATACATTGTTTTCAAAACGGACAGTCGCGCCCATGATTTCTAAAATTTCTATCAATGAATGAACATCTTGAATGTCAGGTACACCTTCCAAGATCACAGGAGAATCTGCTAAAATCGCTGCTGGTATTAAGGCAACTGCACTGTTTTTAGCACCACTGATCGTTACTTCACCAGTCAATGGACGATTTCCTTCGATGATTATTTTTTTCATTTGTTCCCCACCTTGTTTATTCCTCAAATTTTATACATATGCTTGTATTTTATCATAGATGAAACGAAGAAACGAGTATCGTTCCTTTTATTTAAATAAAAAAAGAGAACAATCGCCGGATCGGCACATTGTTCTCTTCTATCAGTTATCTCGTTTGATCTAACTTTAATCGATTATGCTTTGTTAGCAGAACCGAACCAGTCGATATGAGATTCAGCATCTTTAACGATTGCTGCTTTACCTGGTGCTAATAATTTACGAGGGTCAAATCCTTTACCTTCGCGGTCTTTACCAGCTTCGATATATTCACGAGTTGCTGCAGCAAATGATAATTGGAATTCAGTGTTCACATTTACTTTAGAAATACCCATTGAGATAGCTTTTTCGATTTGATCTTGAGGAATACCAGATCCGCCGTGTAATACTAAAGGTACATCTGAACCTACAGCATCAGCAATTGCTTGTAAGTGATCAAATGCTAATCCGCTCCAGTTTTCTGGATATTGACCGTGGATGTTACCAATACCACATGCTAAGTAGTCAATACCTGTTGCTACCATTTGTTTACATTCTTCGATGTCTGCTAATTCGCCTGTTCCGATGATTCCATCTTCTTCTCCACCGATTGAACCAACTTCACACTCAACTGAGATTCCTTTAGCGTGAGCTTTTTCAACAACGTCTCTAGCTAATTTCAAGTTTTCTTCGAATGGTAAATGAGAACCATCGAACATAACTGAAGTATAGCCAACTTCGATACATTCTAATGCTGCATCGTAGTCACCATGGTCTAAATGGATTGCCACTGGAACAGTGATGTTCATTGATTCAACTAAATTAGTGATCATGTCTTTACATACTTTGTAACCACCCATGTATTTAGCTGCACCCATTGAAGTTTGGATAAGTACTGGTGCTTTTTTAGCTTCAGCTGCTTCTAAGATCGCTTGAGTCCATTCTAAGTTGTTTGTGTTGAACCCGCCGACAGCATAACCGCCTTTACGAGCAGCTTGTAAAAATTCAGCTCCTGATACTACTGGCATAATAAATTCCTCCTAAATTTTGTGAAAACTAAATTTGTTAAGATGATCCTTAACCAACGAACCTATTTTACCAAACATTTCACTAGTTTTCTACTAAAATCAATAAAAATGAAAATTTTCAAGACGCTTTTTTCATTAAATAAATAAAATTCACTGAAATATCGTAGGTAAAAGGTTCTCTATAAACATTTAAAATATTTATTAATAACAATTCTAATAATTTGACACCCGCTGATTTTGACGGATCAATTCCTAGTATTTTTTATTTTGATTCGCGTTCCGTTAACGAAGCACCAACAAATGCCTTGATCAATTTCTGTGGACGGTTCGGACGTGAGATCAATTCTGGATGGAATTGACATCCAACAAAGAATTTCTTCTCGGTGATCTCAACGATCTCAACTAAACGATTGTCTGGAGATACACCTGAAAAGACTAAACCATGTGCTTCAAATTGTTGACGATATTTGTTGTTGAATTCATAGCGATGACGGTGACGTTCTTGGACAACTTCTGCACCATCATAAGCTGTAGCAGTAGTCGTGCCTTTTTTGACTTTACATGGGTAAAGCCCTAAACGCAATGTTCCACCAAGATTTTCAACGTTCTCTTGATCTGCCATCAAGTCGATGATGTTGTTTGTCGTTTCTGGAATTGTTTCTGCTGAAGCAGCATCTTCTAGACCTACGACATTGCGAGCAAATTCAACACAAGCCATTTGCATCCCTAAACAAATCCCTAAGAATGGGACATCATTTTCACGAGCATAACGAATGGCTTCGATTTTCCCTTCGATTCCTCGATCACCAAAACCACCTGGTACTAAGATCCCATCTGCCTCTTTCAATCGTTCGTCCACATTTTCACTCGTCAATTCATGTGCTTTGACCCAATCCAATTCGATATCTGCATCAAATGCAAAGCCTGAATGTTTCAATGCTTCCACAACTGAAATATACGCATCAGGTAATTCAACATATTTCCCTACTAAAGCAATGCGAACTTTTTTCTTCAAGTTCAAGACACGATTTTCTAATGCTTTCCATTCTGTCATATCTGCTTCTGGCGTTGAGAGCTTCAAATGATCACAAACGATCCGATCCATTCCTTGTGATTGCAATAATAACGGGATTGAATATAGTGTATCTACGTCTGGTGATTCGATCACGGCTTCTGGTTCAACGTCACAAAATTGTGCCAATTTATTTTTGACATCTTGAGATACAGGTTGCTCTGTGCGCACGACTAAGATATTTGGTTGGATACCTAATCCACGTAACTCTTTCACGCTATGTTGTGTTGGTTTAGTTTTCATTTCACCAGCCGCTTTTAAATAAGGAATCAACGTTGTATGGATATACATCACGTTATCAGAACCAACATCAGCTTTCATTTGACGCAACGCTTCTAAGAATGGCAGTGATTCAATATCCCCAACTGTGCCGCCGACCTCTGTAATAATGATATCTGAGTCAGTCATTTTAGCTGCACGCATGATTTTTTCTTTGATTTCATTCGTAATATGCGGAATCACTTGGACAGTTGCGCCTAAGTACTCCCCTTTACGTTCTTTACGTAAAACTTCTGAATAAATTTTTCCTGTCGTCACATTGGAGTATTTGTTCAAGTTGATGTCAATAAAACGTTCGTAGTGGCCTAAGTCCAAATCCGTTTCTGCTCCATCATCCGTAACGAAAACTTCTCCGTGTTGGTATGGACTCATTGTCCCTGGGTCCACGTTGATGTATGGATCAAATTTTTGGATCGTTACTTTCAATCCACGATTTTTCAACAAACGGCCTAAAGATGCTGCTACGATCCCTTTACCAATCGATGAAACCACGCCGCCTGTCACAAAAATGTATTTTGTCATATGTTCAAAAACTCCTTCTTGTTTTATCTGCAGGAAAAGTCTAAGAAAATAAATAAGGCTCCCTATCCTTCTAAAGAATAGGGAGCGTTGATTTCTGTAAACTTCTGACCCTCTAAAAGGGTGCCCAAGGTGTATATTACAAGCTATCTAAACGAAAGTCAAGTATTCAATTGTGATTGAACAAATTCACTAAACAAGGATACACTCACTTTCGTAAAAGACTTTGATTAGTATTCAATTGATCAAAGTAAGAGGGAAAATGGCAACATAGGAAATGTTACCGAAATTTTAGGAAAATATAGGCAGAAAATGTTACTATTAATATTGAATTAAAAAATATATCCAGAAAAGAGGAATATTTATGAAAGAATCTTATTTTGATGGTGGACTTGCTACTTATATTGGTACATCGATTTTAGCTTCACTTATCACCATATTAACGTTAGGTATCTGCGCACCTTGGGGATTTTGTTTTTTGTATAATTGGAAAATCAAACATACTGTAATCAACGGAAAAAGACTTTATTTCGATGGTACAGCAATGCAATTATTTGGTCATTGGATCAAATGGTTATTACTCACTCTCATTACTTTAGGAATATATGGTTTCTGGTTAACTATTAAATTAGAACAATGGCGAGTGAAACACACACATACAATCGATTGATGTTTACATATGATATGAAATAAATAGCAGTAAATCAGTTCCTTAAAATTCATCGCAAAACTAATCAATATACTTACAAGAAATGCATATTCCGTAGATAAAAAAATGCCGAATCATGGATGTTACTCCATAGATTCGGCATTTTACATTTTTTATTATTTTCTACAAACTGGATTAATAAAGCTCTAAATATTGTTCTCTTTCCCATTCAGAAACGGTTTGTCTAAAGGCAGCCCATTCCAGACGTTTTGCCTCCACAAAGTTTGCAAAGATATGATTGCCTAACGCATCGATCATTACTTTGTCTTTGCGTAATTCTTTGATGGCATTGTGGATCGTTGATGGCAGATCTTGGATTTGTGCTTCTTCACGTTCTTCTTCGTTCATCACGTAGATGTTACGATCAACAGCCGGTGGTGGTGTCAATTCATTTCGGATACCATCTAAACCTGCTTGTAATAAAACAGCCATTGCTAGGTATGGGTTCGCTGCTGGATCGACAGAACGTAATTCTAAACGAGTGGATAAACCACGAGATTCCGGTACACGTACCAATGGCGAACGATTACGTCCACTCCATGCCACATAAACAGGTGCTTCGTAGCCTGGAACTAAACGTTTATAAGAGTTGACCGTTGGATTGCAGACTGCCGTATACGCGCGCGCATGTTTCAATAAGCCACCTAAGAAATGATACGCAGTTTGACTTAATTCTAAATCTCCGTCTTTATCGTAAAAGGCATTTCCATCTTCATTGAATAGAGACATATTGCAGTGCATGCCAGAACCGTTGATCCCGAATAATGGTTTTGGCATGAAAGTCGCATGCAAGCCATGTTTACGAGCGATGGTTTTCACAACTAATTTAAACGTTTGGATATTGTCACAAGCATCAACGACATCCGCATATTTGAAGTCGATCTCGTGTTGTCCAGGAGCCACTTCATGGTGAGAAGCCTCCACTTCAAAGCCTAAGCTTTCTAATTCCAGTACGATATCTCGACGGCAATTTTCGCCTAGATCCGTTGGTGCAAAATCGAAGTAACCACCTTTGTCATTCAACGTCGTTGTGATGCCACCATCTTCATCTAATTTGAACAAGAAGAATTCTGGTTCAGGTCCTAAATTAAATGAGGTAAAGCCAAGTTTTTTCATATCATTTAATGAACGTTTCAGATTGCCACGAGGGTCACCAGCAAACGGAGTACCGTCCGGATTATAAATATCACAAATCAGGCGCGCCACTTTGCCGTGGTCGCTTTCCCATGGGAAAATCATCCAAGTAGAAAGATCAGGATACAAGTACATATCACTTTCTTCGATTCTGACAAATCCTTCAATCGAAGAACCATCAAACATCATTTTATTCTCAAGTACTTTGTCGATTTGACTCACTGGAACTTCAACATTTTTGATTGTTCCTAATATATCTGTAAACATCAAACGTAAAAAGCGTACGTTCTCATCCTCAATGATTCGTTTAATCTCTTCGCCTGTGATTTGTTTCTTTACCATGGTATCCCTCTTTCTTTTTTTTATTTCATTCAGTCAAAGTATTGACGTTGTTGCAAGCCTTGTGACTGATAATGTCCTGTTTTGGCTAACCCGCCTTGAGCTAATATCTCATCACGGAAAATTTGACGAACGTCGTGATCGGTCAGCGGTTTTTTACTTTTTTCTTCTTGTTTTTTCGCCTGTGCCATTTCATAGACCCGTTTGATTCCAGCCATATTCAATCCTTCTGAAAGATAGTCTTTGATCTCTAATAAAATATCGATATCATTCAGTGAATACATGCGTCGATTCCCTTCACTTCTCTCAGGGTGAACAAATTCCTGTTCTTCATAATACCTGATTTGTCGAGCAGTCAAGTCTGTTAGTTTCATAACTGTACCAATTGGAAATACTGACATTGAACGACGTAATTCCTTTTCTCCCATCTGACGTCTCCTTTCGTCCTATCAATTGAATAAAGTATACCAATCACAAAAAAGACTGTCAACCTCTCATGTTAGGTTTCCTTACATAAGAAACGGTTTTTTTTATAAAAAAACTTGATCCACTTCTAAATGAAGTCGATCAAGCTCGTATTTTCTTATTATTTCATTTTTAAAATAACTCATCTTTTTTTAGCCATTTTGAATTTTTATTCGCAAACCCACGTACTTCATAGCTATTTTGTTCTTCAATGAAGTGTTCATCTAATACAAGTGTCTGCCGTCTCAACTCACTTAATGTTTGTCCTTGGTCACTCGGCACAAGTTTCGTATAAGGAAGCATCAACTCCATCAACTGCCGTTTGATGGCCTCGATCAAGCGTTCTTTCCCCTCTTGTGTCTGAGCAGAAATCAAGACATTCGGAAATAAAGTCGGTGTAAACCCTGCTGTATCGATCTGGTCTGATTTATTATACACAGTCAATACAGGCATTTCTTTCATATCTAACTCATCCATCAACTTTAAAACCGTTTGTTCTTGCAAGATTCGATCAGAAGAACTTGCATCGACAACATGGAGCAAGAGATCCATCCCTTGACTTTCTTCAAGGGTTGAATGGAACGCATCAATCAACTGGGTGGGCAGATCTTGGATAAAACCAACGGTATCCGTTACAGTCAATTCGAATCCTTCCGCAAAACGCCATTTTTTCGTCAGCGGATCAAGGGTGGCAAATAGTTGATCTTTCGCATATGATTCGGCCTGCGTCAATAAATTAAGGATTGTTGATTTACCCGCATTCGTGTAACCGATCAAACCAATTTGAAACACTTCACTACTTTGTCTTTTTTGCCGATTACGTTCTCGATGGGCCTCCACTGCTTTTAGCTCTCTTTTTACGCCTAAGATCTTGTTGCGGATATGCCGACGATCCGTTTCCAGTTTCGTTTCTCCTGGTCCCCTTGTACCGATCCCACCACCAAGACGAGAAAGCGACTCGCCTTGTCCAGCAAGACGAGGTAGTAGGTATTGCAATTGCGCCAATTCGACTTGCAGTTTTCCTTCTTTAGATCGCGCACGCATCGCAAAGATATCCAAGATCAATTGGACTCGATCAATGACCGGCGCCCCTACTGCATCGGTAATCAGCTGACTTTGACGCGGAGTCAATTCGTGGTTGAATATGACAAGATCTGCCTCATAAGCATCTGCTAATTGAGTCAATTCTTGAAGCTTTCCTTTACCGATCAACGTTTGACGATCCACTTGCGGTCGTTTTTGCGTGAGTCTATATACGACTTCACCAGCTGCTGTATCGATCAATTGTTCCAATTCTTTCATTGATTCAGCAAAATATCGCTGATTTTCTTCCGTTTCCACACCAACAATGATTACTTTTTCTTTTGCTTCTCTCATGTCCTCACCTCTTTCAGCCAACCTTCGATGGCATTTTCGATCTCTGCTAGATCTGTCGGTTTTTTCAAGAGATCGAACCAATGCGCCGTCAAGCGATTACGAAACCAAGTCAGTTGTCGTTTGGCATAGCGCCGAGAGTTCAATTTGATTTGTTCGACTGCCTCATCTAGAGTGATATTTTCTTCAAAATAAGGAAAGAATTCTTTATAGCCGATCCCTTGACTGGCTTGAACCGCCCCTAATTCATAGACCTTTCTTGCTTCTGCAATCAATCCCTCTGTGAGCATTTGATCCACTCGTTGGTTGATTCTACTATAAAGGAACTCACGCTCCGTATCCAGACCGATCATATAATAATCATACAAGCACTCAGGTCTTTCTTTCGGTGCCATGATACTGTAGCCTGTTGTCTCAAATACTTCTAATGCGCGAATCACTTTTCGCTGATTATTCCAATGGATTTTTCCCGCCGCAAGCGGATCGCGTTCATTCAAATAAGCCCAAAGTTGTTCTTTTCCTAGTTCTTCAGCCATTTTTTCATATTTCTCTCGAATAGCAGAATCCGTTTCTTCATTTGCTCCTAATTGAAAATCGTACAATAACGATTGAATATATAAACCGGTGCCACCGACGATGATCGGCAAATGTCCTCTTTCGGTGATTTCCTTGATCAACTTGCGACCTGCCTGTTGAAAATCCGCTGCCGAATACTGCTGGTCTGGCTCGATCACATCAATCAAATGATGAGGAATCCCCATCATTTCAGCTGGCTTGATTTTTGCCGTACCGATATCCAGATGTTTATAAATTTGTAAGGAATCTCCACTGATGATCTCGCCGTTGAATTTTTGGGCAAGTGTCACACTTAACGCTGTTTTACCAACTGCTGTGGGTCCTACGATCACTAATACTTTTTCCATATGGCTCCTACTTTTTCATTAATTGTTTAACATACCAAGCACGTTCAGGAAAGTCTGTGATGAGTGCATCCACAGGTTCCTTTAATCCTCTTTCAAGCTCTTCTGTCGTATTGACTGTCCAAAGACGAATACGCTTTGTAAACTCTTGTATTTCCTGAGGATGCGCAAATGCCCAAGTTGCTTTAGGGTGAAGACCTTCAATAAAAGGTAAGGTCTTAGCTAGATCTAATTTTTTCATTGAATCACTCATTAAAAGATCCAGTTGTGCGTCTGGTTCGATGACGGATAAACGTTCTAATGAACGAAGGTTGAAACTACAATAAGCATGACGAAACGGCCACTCATTTTTTGTCATGAGTTCAGACACTTGTGCTTCGATCCCCTCATACTCATACTTGTCCGTTTTGATTTCAATCATCAATGTTCCTCGATAATTTTTTTGGAGAAGTAGCGAGAGTACTTCTTTTAGCGCAGGGATTTTCGCTGCTGGGAAATCTTTACTAAACCAACTACCTGCATTCAATTTTTTCAGCTCTTCGAGAGTCTTTTCTCGAACAAGGCCTTTGCCGTTGGTTGTTCGATCAACGGTTTCATCATGGATAACGATTACTTGACCGTCCTTACTAAGATGGACATCTAGCTCGATCCCGTCCGCCCCCACTCTTACTGCTTCAGAAAAGGCGGGCAATGTATTTTCCGGATGGGTTCCTTTACTTCCTCGATGTGCATAAATCTGTACCATAGTCCTCACTCCGATCATCCCTATTTTACCACAGGAACAAAAAAGAAAAAGCTTGGACTCCTTGTAAGTGCCCAAACTTTTACTTTATCAAAATGTTTAGTTTCTCTTATCCTTGAACAAACAATATGTTTTGTTTAGCTCCACACATCATCTTTTGAGAAAAAGCCGATTGGTTGTCTCGTCGTATTTTTCAACTGGGATTTTTTCTCATTGATCATTGCGGTCAAATTATCTGTAAAGTTTTCCAAAATGACACGCCCACCTTTGTAAGCATAGCCGCCGATCTTCATCGTTTCATCCGGTGAAAGAATCACTTTGCGGTGAGCGATATTTTGGAATAATTCATCTAAAATATAATTTGGTAAATAAAAATTATTTTGTGCAGAAAATGATTGCAGATACGCAAAGTCATCGATTGTGATATAACAATCGTCAAAAGCATCAAAGCTGACATATTCTTCCAACAAGCTCGCACGCTTTTGGAGAATCTCATTGATTTTTTTATTTAATTGATTCAATGTTTCGATTTCTTTGACTTTCAGTTCCAATTCGCGTCTACGTTGCTCTTTATTCTCAAGATGACGCATTTGGATCGCCATCCCTAAGTAGACTAAGATCGCTCCTACTAATACACCGATAAAACCTGTGATAGCAATTACCAATTACGGTTCCTCCTTCTTATTGATTTCTTTTTTATCATAACATAAACTCACTTTATGAGACTAGCTCTCGGAAAGTTTTTTCATTTGACCTTTATTGACCAAAAATGTATACTACTTTGTAGGTAATCAAAATCAATTTATGTTACACTATTTCTAAACAAATCAAGGAGGAACCTTATTATGAATTTAATTCCTACAGTTATTGAACAATCCTCACGTGGGGAAAGAGCCTACGATATTTACTCACGTTTACTGAAAGACCGCATCATCATGTTGAGTGGACAAGTAACAGATGATTTAGCAAACTCAATCATCGCACAATTACTATTTCTAGATGCACAAGATTCTGAAAAAGACATTTACATCTATATCAACTCACCTGGTGGTTCTGTGACTGCTGGAATGGCCATCTATGACACAATGAATTTTGTCAAAGCAGATGTCCAAACAATCGTTATGGGGATGGCTGCTTCAATGGGAAGTTTCTTATTGACTGCCGGAACAAAAGGGAAACGATTTGCTTTACCAAATGCTGAAATCATGATCCACCAACCACTTGGTGGCGCACAAGGACAAGCAACAGAAATTGAAATCGCTGCGCGTCATATCTTACAAACCCGCGAACGTTTGAATAAAATCTTAGCGGAACGTACTGGTCAACCAATCGAAGTGATTGAAAAAGACACAGATCGTGACAACTATATGACTGCTGAACAAGCCAAAGCATATGGCTTGATCGATGAAGTCATGGAAAACAGTGCTTCATTAAGCTAATCAACCTATCAAGATCAAAAAAGAAGGCCTTCATCCTTGGATGACAGACCTTCTTTTTTTGCTGTAAAAACATGTGTTAAAACTATTGTTGCCATTCTTTGAAGAATCCTTCTGCATGTTTTTGTCCCATTTCGATATAATGCGTGATATTCTGTTTATTTTTTTGGATTTCTTCTTCTGTTAACGGACGGATTACCTTGGCTGGTCGACCAAAAGCTAAAACATTCGGTGGGATGATTTTTCCTTCTGTCACAAGTGAGCCTGCTCCGATCAAACTATTCTCCCCAATGACTGCATGGTTCAAAACAGTCGCTCCCATGCCGATCAATGCGCCTTTTTCAATTTTACAGCCATGAAGCATACATTGATGTCCGACTGTGACATTTTCAGCAATCTCAACTGGGGCATCATGATCGACATGGATGACCGTCCCATCTTGGATATTGGTTCCTTTGCCGATCTTGATCCAATTGCTGTCGCCACGAACCACTGCTTGGTACCAAACCGTGACATCTTCTCCTAATTCTACATCACCGATAACCGTCGCATTATCTGCTATAAACCTTGCCATCTTTTTCCCTCTTTTCATTTATTGAAGAAAAAAGGTCCTAGAAGGCTGTTCGCCTCTAGAAACCTCTTTTCATTATTCCGCTGCTTCAGCAAATTGGCTGTTATAAAGTTTCTCATAGAAACCGCCTTTTGCTAATAAACTTTCATGTGTTCCTTTTTCAATGATTTGGCCTTGATCCATCACTAAGATCAGATCGGCTTCACGGATCGTTGATAGACGGTGAGCGATCACAAAACTCGTTCGTCCTTCCATCACTTTATCCATTGCTTTTTGGATCAACGCTTCAAGTCTCGTATCAACGGAACTAGTCGCCTCATCCAGAATCAATATCTTCGGATCGGAAACAACCGCACGAGCAATCGTCAGCAATTGTTTTTGTCCCAACGAGACATTATCTCCTTCTGAATTGATCTCCATTTCATAACCATCAGGCATCGTTCGGATAAAATGATCGACATTCGCTGTTTTCGCTGCATCAACGATCTCATAATCTGTTGCATCTAATTTACCAAAACGAATGTTGTCGGCAATCGTTCCCTCGTACAACCAAGCATCTTGCAGTACCATCCCAAACATGGAACGAACATCACTTCGGCTCATCGCTTTCGTATCAATACCATCAATTTTGATCGCGCCATGCGTCACATCATAAAAACGCATCAATAAGTTGATCAATGTTGTTTTCCCAGCGCCCGTCGGTCCGACAACTGCCACCATTTGTCCAGCTTTCACTTCAAAGTTCAAGTCTTGGATCAAAGGTTTCTTCGGATCATAAGCAAAATCGACATGTTCAAACGAAACATTTCCATGGATCGTTTCTGGCAAAGGAACATCGGTCTTGTTTTCTTTTTCCTCAGGTTCATCTAAAATCTCAAATACCCGTTTCGTGGCTGCGGATGCACTTTGCAATACGGAAGATAATTGCGTCACATTACCCATTGGTTGGCTGATTTGCCAAATATATTGGATAAAGGCTTGTAATTGCCCAACCACAATGACTCCAGAAATCACATAAAAGCTTCCTAAAACTGCCATACCGATATACGTAGCGTAGGCAGTTAATTGTACTAACGGCATCATCAATCCAGAAATAAAGGCTGCTCGAAACCCAAAATGTTTCAAGCTATGGTTGACCTTATGAAATCCTTCAAATGTTTCTTTCTCACGACCGTATACTTTTAACACACTGAATCCAGTCATGTTTTCCTGAACATAGCCATTTAATTCACCTAAAGAATTTTGCATTTCTTGGAAATATTTTTGAGAAGCATTGATCACTCGTTTAGATATCCAAATTGACGCTGGAATCATGATCATTGAAATCAACGCCATGACCGGTTGGATATAAAACATCATCGCTGCTGCCATCGTAATCCCTAAGATTGCATTGACGATACCGATAAAGGCTTGTTGCAAGGCACCACTAACTGCATCTACGTCATTCGTCACACGAGATAAAATATTCCCTTGTTGATTTTTATCGAAATAAGAAACCGGCAAACGATTGATTTTTTCTTCAATATCTCTACGCAAGTCTTTCATGGCACTCTGAACAACATTTGTCATCAATACCCCAGAAAGCAATTGAGAGATACTATAACCTGTACCAACCACCGCGATCCAAATCAAACAGTTGATGATATAAGAAAAATTGATTGCCTCATTATTCACTAGATTTTTGCTGATTTCTGTTGTTGGAAGCCCGACGACATAAGGCAATGCCGCATTGAAAGCCACCGTTAAAAATGTAAATAGTAGCACGAAGATAAACGTCAATCGATAAGGACGGATATAGCGAGCTAAACGTTTAAATGAAGCGAAGGTTTTTTTCATGCTAGTTCCTCCTTCGATAATTGAGAAGCGGCAATGTCGTAATAAATCGGACAATTTTCTAGTAGTTCACGATGTGTGCCCATGCCTACTACTTCTCCTTCATTCAATACGATGATCTTATCGGCGTGCATGATCGTACCCACACGTTGTGCAACGATCAATACAGTTGATTCAGTTGTTTCTTTTTTCAATCTCGCACGAAGTTTTGCATCCGTTTGATAATCAAGTGCTGAAAAACTATCATCGAAAATATAGATTTCTGGTCGACGGATGATTGCCCGAGCAATGGCTAACCGTTGCTTCTGCCCACCTGAGAAGTTTGCGCCACCTTCAGAAAGATGTTCATCATAACCGTCCGCTTTTTTAGAAATAAAATCAGTCGCCTGCGCAATATCAGCCGCACGTTCCATTTCCTCTTGCGTTGCATCTTCTTTTCCGTATCTCAAGTTTTCAGCGATCGTCCCAGTAAACAATAGTGCTTTCTGTGGAATAAACCCGATTTTTTGTCTTAGTTTACTCAACTTGTACTTACGCACATCTACACCGTCAATCAGGATCTCACCATGAGTAACATCATAAAAACGTGGAATCAATTGGATCAATGTAGACTTCCCGCTACCTGTACTACCAATAAATGCCACTGTTTCACCAGGTGAAGCAGTAAAGCTGACGTTGCGAATCACTGGTTCTTGCGAATGTCCAGGGTAAGCGAAGGTCACATTTTTAAATTCGATGTAGCCTTTCGTTTTTGTTTCTGATATGCCATTTGGATCTTCAACAATAGCAGGAGCAGCATTTAGAGCTTCTTGGATACGACTAGCAGAGACTGCTGCTCGTGGATACATCATAAACACACTCGCAAACAACATAAATGAAAACAACGCGTGGAAAATATACTCAATAAAAGCAATTAGATTCCCTACTTGCAACTGTCCATCTGCAATTTGTAGCGTACCGCTCCAAATAATCAAAATCATCACGATATTGAATAAGAAGAAAAAGCCAGGTTGGGCAACCGCCATCAAGCGAAAGAGGCTTTTAGAACTTGAAGCATAATTCTCGTTGACTTTTTCAAATCTTTTTTCTTCAAATTTTTCATTTACAAACGCGCGGATAACGCGTAGACCTGATAGGTTTTCACGTAGAATACTATTGATCCTGTCTAAATTCTTTTGTTGGATTTTTGATAAAGGTTCAGAAAACTTAGCAATCCCAACAACAGCCAATAATAAGAATGGCAATGCACCAATCACGTATAAACCAAGAGATGGACTTGTTCGCATAACCATATACAAACTAACAACAAACATCATCGGTGCCATAAAACCGATTCTTAAAATATTTTGTAGAAACAACATGATTTGATACGCATCATTGGTCGTACGAGTGATCAATGATGATACGCCTAGTGTTTCATACTCTTGATGTGAATACGTTTGGATATGTTTGAACAGATCATCACGAATGTCTGCAACGATATTCGTCGTGATCCTTGACCCAAAATAACCTAAAAATATATTCATTATGATCCCGATCACAGTAATCACGATCATCAATAGTCCTTGTTGTTTCACATAGTCAAAATCATCGTTGAGGATTCCAACATCGATCATGCGCGCTAAAATAGTTGGTAGACCTAGTTCGATCAGAATAAAGCCGAACACACAAATAAAATTCAACACCAAATATTTTTTGTAGCGCATGGTGTAATGCCACATTAACTTCACTTTATCATCTCCTTTAAATATTCTATCTTGCCATTACTTTCAATAGTAGCACAATCTACTACTTTATAGAACACTACATTTTTTAAAAAGAATTTTTTCTGAAAAATATTTTCTCTTCGTACGTTTTTTCATTTTACAGTGACCGTTTTCTATACTTATCTCTTGATTTATGCTAGAATAGCAATTAACTATTGTATGTTTCATACAGAGGATCCGAGTAAAAAATATTCCAATTGGATAAGCAAATGCGAGGCTTGTCTCTTTAAGGAGAATCAAGTATTTTTCTTAAAGTATAAAAAAACATAGGTGGCTTGTCCCCTCGTTTTGTGTTGTCCAAAAAATACGCTAAATTACTGCTTTAAGCAGATAAAGGAGACATAAACCATGATTTACAAAGTTTATTATCAAGAGTCAAAAATCCGTAACCCAAAACGTGAAGAAACACAATCGCTATACATCGAAGCAAACAGCGATGTTGAAGCACGCCAACGAGTGGAAGAAAATACCCCATACAATATCGAATTCGTACAACTTCTAGAAGGTAACCATCTAGAATACGAAAAAGAAAACCCAGCATTCACATTAGTGGAGTTTTAAGATGAAACTTTCCATCAAAAATAATGAGACAGGCGTCTTTGCGATTGGTGGATTAGGTGAAATCGGGAAAAATACGTATGGGGTACAATTCCAAGATGAAATCATTATCATCGACGCTGGAATCAAGTTTCCAGAAGATGAACTGCTTGGCATTGACTACGTCATTCCTGATTACAACTATATCGTACAAAACATACACAAAATCAAAGCTTTAGTGATCACTCATGGACACGAAGACCATATTGGTGGGATACCTTACTTATTAAAGCAAGCAAATATCCCGATCTACGCTGGCCCTCTAGCTTTAGCTTTGATCACAAATAAACTGGACGAACATGGCTTACTTCGTGACGCTGTGCTAAATGAAATCAATGAAGACACTGTGATCCGTTTCAGAAAAACATCCGTCAGCTTTTTCCGAACGACCCATAGTATTCCGGATGCTTTAGGTGTGGTTGTCAAAACACCTTCTGGTAACATCGTGGCTACTGGAGATTTCAAGTTCGATTTTACACCTGTAGGAGAACCAGCAAATTTGCATAAAATGGCTCGTATCGGAGAAGAAGGCGTTCTTTGCCTCCTTTCAGATAGTACCAATGCAGAGATTCCAACGTTTACGAAATCAGAAAAAACGATTGGCCTTTCTATTTTGAAAATATTTGAGAAAATCGAAGGTCGGATCATTTTTGCCAGCTTTGCTTCCAATATCTTCCGTCTACAACAAGCAGCGGAAGCCGCTGTAGCAACGGGTAGAAAAATTGCTGTTTTCGGGCGTAGTATGGAAAATGCGATCGTCAACGGACAACGTCTCGGCTACATCAAAGTGCCTGACGGTACCTTTGTCGATGCGCATGAAATCAATCGTTTGCCTGCAAATGAAACAATGATCCTATGTACAGGTTCGCAAGGTGAACCAATGGCTGCATTGAGCCGCATTGCGAATGGTACCCATCGTCAAATCCAAATCCAACCAGATGATACGGTGATTTTTTCTAGCTCACCGATCCCAGGTAATACAACAAGTGTGAACCACTTGATCAACTTATTGTCTGAAGCTGGTGCTGAAGTAATTCATGGAAAAATCAATAATATCCACACATCTGGTCATGGTGGTCAAGAAGAACAAAAATTGATGCTTCGTTTGATGAAGCCAAAATATTTTGTACCGGTGCATGGTGAGTTTCGGATGTTGAAGATCCATGCCTCTCTTGCACAAGACACAGGTGTACCAGCTGAGAATTGTTTTATCATGGAAAACGGTGATGTATTAGCATTGACAAGTGATTCTGCTCGTTTAGCTGGAAAATTCGTCGCTGGCGATGTGTATATCGATGGCAGTGGAATCGGTGATATCGGTAATGTTGTTTTACGAGATCGTCATTTACTTTCAGAAGAAGGACTCGTTCTTGCAGTGACAACTGTCGATATCAAGAAAAAAGAAATTCTAGCTGGACCAGATATCCTTTCTCGTGGCTTCGTCTATATGCGTGAATCAGGGGATATGATCAATGAAGCGCAACGCATTTTGTTCCACGCATTGCGTGATGTGCTAAATGCCCCCGACTGTTCGGAGCACAAATTAAAAGAAGCGATGGTCGGTGCATTACAACCTTACTTGTTCGATCGTACAGAAAGACATCCAATGATCATCCCTATGGTGATGACACCGGATCAAAACTAACTTAAAAGCGAGGTCGGGCCAGAAGTGTTCAGCCTCGATAAATAAGGCGCCAGCCACGAAATTTGTTCTTCAAATTTTTGTGGTTGGCGCCTTGTTTATCGAAGCGGTTCTTCTGTTCCCGCCGTTTATTCGGTTTTAGGTGGTGAGAATTAATGTCCTACTCCCGGTTTTTTATAAAAAAAGCGAGAGCCACAAAAATGTGAAAGAACAATTTTTGTGGGTCTCGTCTTATTTTTCGAGGGAAACATGTTGGTTTCAACCTCTGTCATCAATTACTTGGTTCGCTCCATGACAAAGCAAGCCTCATAACAGTATATTTTCGTATAGATTACGCTTTTTCAACGTTTGTAGCTTGTGGGCCACGATCTGAATCTTCTACGTCAAAAGTAACTGCTTGACCTTCTTCTAATGTTTTGAATCCGTCACCTTGGATTGCTGAAAAATGTACGAATACGTCGCTTCCATCTTCACGTGAGATAAAACCAAATCCTTTTTCAGCGTTGAACCATTTAACTGTTCCGTTTTCCATTAATAATACCCTCCTCGTGCCAAAGCACTTATTTGATTGTAACATTGCTCGTGTACGATAGAGGTGCAACAGATGTTTCAACTTCTATTCCCAAACAAAATTACATTATAATTGTACACTTGGTTGTTTTTTTTTGCAAGAAAGCTACATCATTCTTTTTCCATTAATCCTTCTTCACGCAAACTAAAGTATTGTTTGCTGCCAATAATCAGATGGTCAAGAACTTCGATCCCCATCATCTCTCCACATTCCTGAATGCGTCGTGTCAATCGCATGTCTTGCTTGGACGGAAGAACGTTGCCGCTGGATAGCGATAGGTAAACCTTTGATATTATCGCCAGTTTTTCCCCCACTTCACACCGTGCGTACGACTTTCACCGTACACGGCGTTCCCCCGTTAGTTCATTACTTCATGTTTGTCTCAGTCCGGTTTTAAATTGATTACTGAATGAAATTTTTGTGTTTCCTACTGCTACTCGCAATTTATTGACTTTCTCTAATTCCGAATCCGACAAGTTAAGGTCTTGCAAATAAGATAGAAGTGTGTCTTCACGTGTTGCGTGAATCAATCGATGAATGGTATCGCTAATCAAAACGAGATTAGAGTATCGATCATCTTTTGATTTGATCCATGGGATTTTATGGTGACAGTGCATTTGTATGACATCCAGTTCTTCACCTGTAACCGCACATTTTCCTTGTTGGGTCACAAATAGAGAAATACGATTATCGTTAAACTCAATTGTTGCTCGTTCGCCAATCACTGGATGGCTTCTAAGCCATTGAAGTGCTTGCACTGAAACTACTTGAAGCTTTTTATGAATCAGTTTTCTACCTTCTTCTGTATACTTACACACACCGTTGTGCTTCATTAAAGCCGTTCTCGTCTTTATAAAACCAATCGGTATAATCGGTATATCGTTAATATACCTTGTCATTTTCGATTTTAGATACGGTCGAATACCTTTATCACGAGTTTTATATTTTGATGTCTTCTTTATTCCCAAGTATTTAAATCTGTGCTTCTCAACTTGGGTTAATTGATACTGGATCGGCATCAAATCGGCATTGACTTGTGTTGCGATTTGATAATAATTGTGAATCCCGATAACCATACTATTGTAAATGTTTAGGTGACGGGTAACATCATTGCCGTTTGGTGCTTTTTATATCAATTTTATCTGATCTTTGAGCTGTTTCTTGATCCTCTTTTTGGCTTTATCACAAATATGGGATTGGCAAACATAATTCTTACGTCCCATTCTGTCGTATCCTTTACGTTCCATTTTCAATTCAAATCCAAGAAACTCACTACTTTTCTTTTTCAGATTTGTAATCTTTGATTTTTCTGGAGAGATAGGTAGTTTTAACCGTTCTTCCAACCACATTTTGCTTGCTGTAAAAATCTTTTCAGCATTTGCTCTTGTAGTTGTAAAGATTTTAAAGTCATCTGCGTAACGGACTATATACATTTCTTTTAGTGTTGACGTTTTTCTCAACCGTTTATATCTATGTTGGTGATTCCATCTTTCAGCCTTTTCGTTGTAATAGTCATTAATGTTTTCACAATTGAAACTTTCCCATTGTTTCGCGATCCACCAATCAAATTCATTCAAATTGATGTTTGCCAACAACGGGGAAAGAATCCCGCCTTGTGGTGTCCCTTTCGTTGGATAGATCGTTTCTCCATTAGGCATTTGGATAGGTGCTTTTAACATTTTACGCAAAATCACGAGTAGTTGTTTGTCTTGTATTCCCAATGTCCATATCTGTCGCAATAATTTTGTATGATCGACTTCATCGAAGAATCCTTTGATGTCTACATCGACTACATATTGCATTTTTGCTCGATTAATTCGCCCCGCCGCTGTAGAAACAGCGTTTTCTGCTGAACGGTTTGGTCGAAAGCCAAAGCTGTGTTTATAAAACTTTGGTTCACAGATTGGTTCAAGGACTTGTAGGATACATTGTTGTGCGACTCTATCCCACATTGATGGGATTCCTAGTGGTCTGGTTTTCCCATTCGGCTTGGGAATCTCTACTCGTTTTACTTTTCGAGGATTGTAATGAGTGAAACGTTTCCTGACTTTGTTGACAAACTCCTCTGTATCCAGCTTCTCGATATCGTAGATAGTCACCTTATCTATTCCAGGTGTCGCACTACCATTATTACGTTTGATATTTCGATAGGCTAGAAGAATATTATCTGTTGAGGTGATGATCGTCATCAAGTTTTTAAATTTTTCGCCCTTATTACTTCGCTCATAGATTGAATCGAAGACTTCGGTCATACCATAATATTCCGCATGGCGTAACCGTGTGTTTTTCATTCTAGGGATCTTCTTAAAACTTTCTTTCAAGGTCTATCACGCTCCTTATAGGTACGTGACCTTTTGAGTCATACCAGAATCCTTTGCTATGACTGAGTTGAAGTATATCAAACTAACGGCTAGAGGCTGTTGCTCCATCTCCATTACAGAAATTTCTTCGCTCGTGCCTCCACTCTCACTGCCACAAATTTAAGTTTCCTCTTTATGATTCCCCTTAAAATCGCTTCATTGAGTATACTCTCTCCACGATGACAGCTTTCCACGTTCCCTTTGCTTTATCTTATGTCTTGACTTAGGTGCCAACTCTTACCCAATGTTCTCTCCACAGCCTGTAACTGTGCATGGAGCTTTCGGAACCACCATAGGTACTCGCCCACGGAACATAACTAACCTACTGTTAGCCTTACCCATTTCTAGGTATTCGCCACTTATGGATATTTCATTCGCTGGTTCGTCAGTGTTTCACCACATTCTCACCTTATCAAGTTTAACGACTCCCGACCTATCTGATACACCCTCTACCGCTAGAGAGATTTCGTTGCAGTTCACTATTTTAATCAACAGACGGTATCTTTCAGCCGACTTCACCGAGATTCACACCTCATTCCCAATATATGAAATGACGCATGCCGGAGTATCAGAGTAAGCGCTTCAGGACGTTACTCCTTCATTTCACCTATCAAGCAAAGAGTTCACGACTCTCTTATTTCTGAGAGGACGTGCGTAATCTTTTCAATTACGAACGTGTCTCACGATGATTATGAGCAAGTACAAGCCGTGCTGCTGAATAGCGGACTGCGTAATGGAACACTTCACGTGGATGTGCGATTGTCTGATCCAATGACCCGATGAATAAGGTTTTCTTTAGTAAGATTTGATTTTTGGTATCGAGATAGATGCAAACTAAATGTTCTTGTTTTTGATCTTTTAGTTCTAGGATCAATTCTTTTGCCAATTCATAACTCGCATGGACAGTCGTCGTTTGACGCAACTGATCGACTTGTATCCGTCGACCAAGCTCGATCAATGCTTTGATCTCTAAGGCTTTGACCCGACCAATCCCACGAACCGCTTCTAATTCTGCTAGTGTTGCTTGTCTCAAGAGCGCTAAACCACCAAATTTCTTCAATAACGTACCCGCAACTTCTAATACATTATACGGATGCTGACCAGTCCGAAGCAAAATGGCTAAAAGCTCTTGATCTGATAACGCATCCTCTCCATAAGTCTCCATCCTCTCCCTTGGTAGAGACGTAGCGGGTACTGTTTGAAGCAAATTTTTTTCCATAAAAAACCTCCTTTCCCGTGCGCTCAAAATAAGATACGAAAAAGGAGGATATTTATTTTATTTTTATTTGATCAATGCCGGAACTTCGTGAAGTGAAGAAACAATCGCTGTTGTCTTAGCGGCTAATTCATCAGAAGGCGCTAGTAAATCTGGCACCATGATTACTGGGATTCCTGCACCATACGCTGCTAGTACCCCATTTTGTGAATCTTCTAATATCAATGTCTCCGCTTTTTCAGTACCTAAAAACGCCTGGGCATGTAAAAAGATTTCTGGATCTGGTTTTGCACGTTTGACATTTTCAGCTGAGACGATCGTATCAAAACGATGACGTAGATTATTTTTTTCTAGCAACAGTTCAATGACATGTCGCTGATTACTTGATGCGACTACTTTTGGGATATCTTTTTCTTCCAAAAAGTTCAAGAATTCTAAAACACCTGGTTTTAATTCAACTTGACCTAAGGCAAAACGATCAAGCGTTTCTTGATAGGAATCGTCGATAAATTTTTGGACAGTTTCTCGACCAAAGTTTGCAAAAATAGTATGGTAGTTCGCCCAAACTTCTTCATCAGAAACGCCTAAAAATCGCAAGTAAAGATCTTTGTCATAGGGAAACCCCATCCGATCGGCTACTGTTTGGGATGCCTCATAATAAACGATCTCTGTATCAAATAATAAGCCATCCATATCAAAAATCACTGCATTAACTTTCATTTTTTCCTCCCAACTGTACAAGCAAACGTCGCACTTCCGAAATAAAATAGAGTGAACCTGTCACTACAAGAACATCCTCAGCCGTCATCTTCTCCAAGATCTCTGCAAGCCCAAATTGCCACATTGAAACAATCGTAACTTTCTCATCAGTCGTTGCTTGGATATCCGACAGCTCGATTGCTTTAGGATAATCAAAAGTAGTGACGTAAATTGTTGCGTCTGGTACTTCTTGTAATTGGTGTAACATTTTATCAACCTCTTTTGTTCGTAAAGCAGAGAACAAAAGATGGATATGATAGCCTTTGAATTCTTGTTTAAGATTTTGGACTAAACGTGCCATCGCATGGGTATTATGCGCCCCATCTAAAATCACTAAGGGTTCTTCACTTAATCGTTCCATACGACCTGGCCATTGCGCCTTTTTCAAGCCATTGATCACGTCTTTTTCACGGAATGGAAGATTCATCCGTCCACAATAGATTTGATACATTTCAATCGCCATACCCGCATTTTCAACTTGATGTCTCCCAATCATATGGATGATCAACTTAGGGATTTTGCCAAACTCATTTTGGAATGAAAAAATTTCGCCCCACTCTTCTGCCGGATGTTTGTAACTGACTGTGTAAGCCTCTCCCCATGCGTGTTGTGTAGCATTTTTTAATTTTGCTTGTTTTTCGATCACTGCCAAGGCTTCAGGTACGATATTTCCAGTGACCAGTGGCACATTTTGTTTGATGATCCCTGCTTTTTGAGCAGCGATTTCTTCGATCGTGTCGCCCAAAATATCTGTATGATCCATACCAATCGTTGTGATACCCGTCAACAAAGGTTTCGCTACGTTTGTTGAGTCGAGTAAACCACCCAATCCCACTTCAATGATCGCGACGTCCACTTGTTCTTCCAAGAAATAATCAAATGCCATAGCAGTCAACGTTTCAAATTCGGTAATGCCAGCTACTGCTTCAAATTGATCCATCTGCTCAACTAGCGGTTGATATTTCTTTACTAGTCGAATCAATGATTCATCAGGAATGCCTTGTCCATTGATCGAAATGCGCTCATTGAAGGATTCGATATATGGGGAGGTAAATGTTCCGACTGTCAAGCCGGCTTCTTCTAATAAATATCTTAAATAAGTCACTGTTGAACCTTTGCCATTCGTCCCTGCAATATGGATCGTTTTGACTTTTTCTTCTGGGTGTCCGACTACCTCTAATAAGGCCTCTACTCTGTCTAATCCAGGACGTGAGCCAAATGGTAATCGGCTATGGATCCAATTGATTGCTTCTTCGATTTTCACGTTACTATCCCCCCATTCCTCTTCATTATAACAAAAAAGCTTACGTAGGAAACAATGAAATCCAGAAGAACTCTTTTTACTTAAAAAAGAGAGGCAACTTCCGTCACCTCTCCCTTTCGTTTTATTTGATTGATTTTAATTGCGCAATACGTTCATTGACAGCTGCTTGTTTTTCTAAATAATCTTTTTCTTTTGCACGCTCTGCTTCAACTACATCATCCGGTGCATTCGATACAAAACGCTCATTACTTAATTTTCCTTGTACACGTTTCACTTCGCCTGTCCATTTTGCTAGTTCTTTTTCTAAACGTTGGATTTCTTCTTCAATGTTGATCAGCCCTGCTAAAGGTAAGAAGATTTCCGCGCCAGTCAAGACCGCTGACATTGCTAGATCCGGTGCAGTTACGTCACTTGAGATCGTCAACTCTGCTGGATTACAGAAGCGCTCGATATAGCTAGTGTTTTCATTTAAGAATTGATCGATCTTCGGATCATTTGTTTTGATCAGTAACGTGATTGGTTTTGATAATGGTGTATTCACTTCAGAACGGATATTACGTACAGAACGAATCAATTCTTTCAGTACTTCCATCCCTTTTGAAGCAGCTTCATCATCGTATTCCGGTTGCACGACTGGATAATCAGCCACTACTAAAGATGTGCCTTTATGAGGGATGTGTTGCCAGATTTCTTCTGTGACAAATGGCATGATCGGATGCAATAAGCGTAAGATCTGATCCAACGTATGGATAAGAATACTACGGTTGGTTTGTTTCGCTACTTCATCCTCACCGTAAAGTGTTTCTTTACTCATCTCGATGTACCAGTCACAGAAATCATCCCAGATAAAGTTATACAATTGGCGACCTGCCTCACCAAATTCAAATTGTTCAAATAAATCAGTCACTTTAGCGATTGTTTCATTCAAACGTGTCAAAATCCAGCGATCGGCTACAGTTTTCTCACCTGAAAGATCAATATCTTCTACGGTCATTCCTTCTACATTCATGATAACGAAACGAGAAGCGTTCCAGATTTTATTGATGAAGTTCCAAGAAGCATCCATTTTTTCGTAACTAAAACGTACGTCTTGTCCTGGTGCTGAACCATTGGATAAGAACCAGCGTAACGCATCAGCACCGTATTTTTCAATGACTTCCATTGGATCGATCCCATTTCCAAGAGATTTACTCATCTTGCGTCCTTGTTCATCACGAATCAATCCATGGATCAGTACATTCTCAAATGGACGACGTTCTGTAAATTCCAAGCTTTGGAAAATCATTCGGCTTACCCAGAAAAAGATGATATCATAGCCCGTTACTAATGTACTTGTTGGGAAGTAACGTTGGTAATCTTCATTGTCTTCGTCAGGCCAGCCCATTGTTGAAAAAGGCCATAGCGCTGAACTGAACCAAGTATCCAACACATCGGGATCTTGTAACCAGTTTTCACTGTCTGCTGGTGCTTCCATGCCCACGTACATTTCACCAGTTTCCTTATGATACCACGCAGGGATCTGATGTCCCCACCATAGTTGACGTGAGATTACCCAGTCATGAACATTTTCCATCCAGCGTAAGAAGGTTTGGTTGAAACGTGGTGGGAAAAACTCAACTGCATCATCAGTTTCTTGATTTTGGATCGCCTTTTCAGCTAAAGGTGCCATTTTTACAAACCATTGTGTTGATAAACGAGGTTCAACAACTACCCCTGTACGCTCAGAATGGCCTACATTGTGGATCATCGTTTCGATTTTGATCAGACGCCCAAGTTCTTTTAGATCCGCAACGATCGCTTTACGTGCTGCAAAACGGTCCATTCCTTGATACTTACCTGCTAATTCATTCATCGTGCCATCTTCATTCATGACATTCACTCGTGGGAGGTCATGACGGTTACCGACTTCAAAGTCATTTGGGTCATGTGCGGGCGTGATTTTTACAACCCCTGTTCCAAATTCCATGTCGACATATTCATCTGCTATGATCGGTATTTCTTTATTCACTAGTGGTAAAATGACTTTTTTACCAATCAATGCTTGGTAACGCTCATCTTCTGGATGAACAGCGATCGCCGTATCACCAAGCATCGTTTCTGGACGAGTCGTTGCAATTTCCACCACACCTGAACCATCAGCCAATTCATAGCTCATATGATAAAAGGCACCTTCGATTTCTTTGTGGATCACTTCGATATCAGAAAGAGCTGTGCGTGCTTGTGGGTCCCAATTGATGATGTATTCGCCACGATAGATCAACTCTTTTTCGTATAGGCTAACGAATACTTTACGAACAGCTTCAGACAAGCCATCATCTAAGGTGAAGCGTTCACGGCTATAATCCAAAGATAAACCCATTTTTGCCCATTGTTCACGGATATGACCGGCATATTCTTCTTTCCATTCCCATACTTGATCAATAAATTTTTCGCGACCTAGATCATAACGAGAAACACCTTGCTCACGTAGTTTTTCTTCTACTTTTGCTTGCGTTGCAATCCCTGCATGGTCCATCCCCGGTAACCATAACGTATCATAGCCTTGCATTCTTTTTTGTCGAATCAACATGTCTTGCAATGTTGTATCCCAAGCATGACCTAAATGGAGTTTACCAGTCACATTGGGAGGTGGGATAACGATTGAATAAGGTTTTGCTTTTTTGTCGCCACTAGGTTTGAATAAATCTTCGTCTAACCAGTTTTGATAACGCCCCGCTTCAACTTCTTGCGGATTATACTTTGTCGATAGATTCTTTTCTTCCGTCATACTGTCTTCCTCCTTTGAAATAAAAAAAACGCCCTAAATACTTTCGTATTTAGGACGTATAAATTACGCGGTACCACCTAATTTGTAATAGTTGCCTATTACCTCTCAAAGTGAGTTAACGATCACTACTCGTTCATCTCTACTCGATTCAAGACAAAAACTCCCAAGCTACCTTCACTAGCTTTCGCTAAGAACGTTCCACCATTCGTTCTCTCTCTCTAAACGTCGGACTAGTTACTCCTCTTGATCAACATCTTGACTCATTTTACAATGGTTAGTAGCCAAAGTCAATAAAAGCTCTTGATGAATCACTGTTCGATTCACATAAAGACTTCACTTTGGTACGATCTTTCCACTTGTTTTCTACTTGGAAGGAAAGACTTGCGAATAATTTTCATCAAAATAGATCAACGTCTGTAGCTCAGTTGTCAGATCGATGTATTGCATATGGACATGTGGCGGAACATTGACACGATCTGGCGCAAAGTTCAAGATCGCAGTAATGCCTCCTTTGACGATTTCATCGATAGCTGCTTGTGAATACTTACTTGGTACAGTCGATATCGCCACTTTGATTCCTTCTTTTTCAACGATTTCACTAAAACGATCCATAGGATAAACCATCACACCTTCGATTTCTTTTCCGACGATGGCTGGATCATTGTCAAATACACAAACAATATTCAAATTTGCATTTCTTCTGAAATTATTGTGTTTCAATGCTTTTCCTAAATTCCCAAAACCAACTAAAGCGATTCTTTTTTCTTCTTCTGTGTTCAAAATTCGATCAAATACTTCAATCAAATAGGGAACATCGTACCCATAACCGCTTCGCCCTAATTCTCCTAAATGAGAAAAATCTCTTCGGATCGTGGCAGAAGGTACTTGTGTGATCTCACTAAATTCATTTGATTTGATTCGTTGAACACCAGAATCATTCAACATATTCAAATAGCGCAAATATAAAGGCAACCGTTTCGCTGTTGCTTTGGGTAACGTTTCTGATTTTTCTCGCATATCGTTTCTCCTTGTTAATCATTTCACATAATTTTAGTTTAGCATGGAACAAGGAACCTCGCAATAGGAGGAAGCTTAACTCCATGAAAAACAAGAAAAATAAGGTACCATCCACAAAATTTGACATACAATTTTTGTGGATGGCGCCTTATTTCTCGAGGCTAAACAATTGTCTCGTCCTCTTTCACCTGTCTACTTCTTGAGACTGGATCTTTTATTACGAATGATCGACTCGTACAAGAAGTACAAGTTCCTTCGTTTAAAGTAAATCAGAAAATTCTTCTACTTGTTCTTTTGCTGTTTCTGTGTGGATCGTTTCGATCTTTAATCCTGCCAATGCACGTTCGATCATCCCTTCGATATCCAAACGTTCTTCGTATTGATGCACTTTTTCTAGTCGTGGACGAGTTTTAGGCTGTGGCGGTGCAAAGATCGTGCAGCAATCTTCAAATGGTTGAATGGACAAATCAAACGTATCGATTTGTTCAGCCACTTCGATGATCTCTAATTTATCCATCGTCGCTACAGGACGAATGATCGGTGTATTCGTGACCTCATTGATTGCCACCATACTTTGGAGTGTTTGGGAAGCCACCTGCCCTAATGATTCACCATTTAAAATCACTAGTCCATGACGAATACGGCGGATCTCATCTGTCAAACGAAGCATCATCCGACGTGTGATCGTCATCCAGTAGCCTTGGGGCACCACTCGTTTGATCTCTTCTTGCACTTCTGTAAACGGTACTTCGATAAATTCGATTTTACCAACATAGGGTGTCAGCTTCACTGTTAAGTCTTTCGCTTTTTGCAAGGCTTGTTCACTCGTGTAAGGTGGACTAGCAAAGTGGACAGCTTCAATTTCTACCCCACGTTTCATGGCATAATAACCGGCAACTGGAGAATCGATCCCTCCAGAAAGCATCAACATACCTTTTCCACTTGTACCGACAGGCAGACCGCCAGCTCCTTTGATCGTCTCATAGGAAAGATAAGCCCCATCTCGGCGGATTTCCACACGCAACGCAATATCTGGCTTTCTCATCTGTACTTGGATATCCGGAAAAACATCGATGACTGCATTTCCTAATGCTTGGTTTAGTTCATTGCTGTCCAATTCAAAGCTATGATCACTACGTTTTGCAATGATCTTGAATGTTTCTTTTCCTGTATAGATTTCTTGCATGATTTCCTGAACCGCTTGTTTTAAACTTTGTACTTCTTTTTCTACTCGCACGCTAGGTGAAAAGTTTTGGATTCCAAATATCTTCGCTAACTTAGGGATAACTAAGTCTCCGTCTACACCATTCAACAGTAGATGCATCCGATCACGCTCTGCGTGGATCTTGATTTCAGGAAAATCGCTCAATGCCTGTCTGACATTTTGTGCCAACTGCATAATAAAACTGCGACGATTTTTTCCTTTTGTTGAAAGTTCACCATAGCGAACCATGATTTCACTGTACTTCACAAAAACACTCCTCTGTTTCTTAATTGATGACTGAAAATTTCTTGTACAACTGTTTAAAGATGATCATGAATTGTTCGACTTCTGCCATCGTATTGCTTTCATCTAAGCTGACGCGAATCGCTGAAGTAGCTAAATCATTGGGTACTTGCATCGCATGCAGCGTACTACTTGCCATGTGCTTTCTAGAAGAACAAGCGCTTGTCGTAGAGACAAATATTTGTTTTTCTTCTAATGCATGGACCAATACCTCACCACGAATACCTTTTAATGAAAAACACAAAATATGGGGTGCGTAATCTTCACCTTCAGAAAAAATCGTTACTTTATCATACGTATGTAAAGCTTCAATCAATGCTTGTTTAAGATAGGCAGTTTGGTTTGGTTTTTGTGCTTTGATATCTAGAGCTAAACGCAGGGCTTTTGCCATCGCGACGATTCCCGGCACATTCTCTGTTCCACTCCGTTGATTTTTCTCTTGTCCGCCTCCAGTGAACAGCGGTGCTAACCGGCGGCCTTTTTTCCAATAAACAAAACCAACACCACGAGGCCCGTGGAATTTATGGGCAGAAAAAGTGGCAAAATCCACACGTTCAGTCAACCATTCCTCTAAAGGAACTTTACCAATGGCTTGTACCGCATCCACATGGAAATGGATTTTAGGAAAATCATTTAAAAAACTACTGATTTCTTTGATTGGTTGGATCGCACCTACTTCATTATTTACTGCCATAACGGAAACTAAAATCGTTTCTTTACGCACTAATTTTTTCAACTCATCTACGCGGACGATCCCTCTTTTATCGACAGGAGCAATACTCACTTCGATACCGAGTTTTTTTAACTGCTCAGCTGTTTCACTGACAGCTGGATGTTCAACGCCTGAAATGATCATGTGGTTACCGTAACCTAGTTTTTCAAGCATCGTTCCTTTAAGCACCCAGTTATTTCCTTCTGTTCCACCTGATGTGAAATACACTTCTTCAGGGGAGACAGCAATCAGTTCAGCGATTTGTTTTCTCGCTTGTTGTAGCAGGCGGTTCGCCTGATTGCCTAAATCGTGTAGACTTGATGGATTCCCGATGATCCGTTGACTTGTTTTGACATACGCATCCAAACTTTGCGGATAAATCGGTGTTGTCGCACTATTATCGAAATATATCATATTTAAACCTTCTTTTTTTGAAATTCTTACCTATTATAACGGTTGTCCCTTGTGCTTTCAAGTGGCGTTTTCTCTGAGTTGGACTCTATAAAAAAATCGATCGAATCAACGTATTTCTCTACCCAATAGTTACTAGTCAATGACTCCCAAAAAAAGACAACACTCGGCACTTGCCTGTGTTGTCTTTTTTGATCGCAGGATTATACTAAATCAGGATGATTGAAGTAAAAATCTTCGATTCGTTTGAATGCACCTGGTTCTGTGCGCTCTAATGCTGTGCCGATCTCATCCAAAGCCTCTTGATAGTGATATTCTTTATTGAATAAGTAATAACTCTTTTCAATGGCTTCTTTCACTTCTTCATGTGTGTGACGGTAACGGTTCGCATATTGCAACATTTGCTCGGTTAATGCTGCTGCATCCACTAGATCGTGGGTTTTCTTATCAAGTAACTCTAGATCTTCTTCACATAATGCTACAAGACGTTCGACCTCATCCATGTTGACTCTGATTTTATTCAACACAGTACTCAATTCTTCGATACGTTCTGTTGCCACAAAGAAAAACTCTAGATAATCATTTGGCAAACCTGGTAATCGTTGTTTTTCAACAAACCGTTTAAGACTGCGCAATTTAAATTCGAATGTATCGATTTTTTCTTGCGCTTCTTTTTCACCTTTTCTTAGTTCGTGTAAAGAATCGCTGATTTCAACCTGTTGGTTTTCAATATCTTCTAATACTTTGAAGACTTTCTTATAGAACGTTCTTACTTCTGAGTAAGCCACTTCATGTTGTTGTAACTGTGGTTTGATTTGTTCGTTTTGGCGTTCGATTTCTTCCACTTCTGTTTGGAAACCACGTACACGCCCAATTTCGTTATGGTTCAATGTATAACTTTGAGCGGTATGATCTAATTCGATCAACAATTGACGATTGTTTTTTGTCGCATGTTTGATATATTGTTCGATCGTTGCTTGATTTTTAGTCACAAATGCTTGTGCTTCCATCTCACGTTCTAAAATATCATATAATGCATCGATCAGATTAGCCGTTTCACGATTTTCAAATTCAACAGTTTCAACTTCCGTTTTCTCAATATTGATCAACGAACGTTCGATTCGACGATTGATCGTTTCGATATCGCCAGACAGGTTTTCTTCTGGAAAAACATACTCCTCTTTGATCAAGCGGTCATAGGTCTCTTGGATCTCTTCCACTTGCGCCGGGAAAGTCGTATTCAGATCTTCAAATAATGGCGGGATTTTTTTCATTAACGCATCCACTTCATACGTGTGTTTTTCCGCTTTATCCAGCACTTCACGGGCTTCCACTGGATCACCTGAAGTATTTAACGTAACAAATTGTGTAAACTCATTTTCAATCGTTTTCACTTGCTTTTGTAACTCAGGTAAAGCTGGACCGTATTGCTGTTCTTCTTCTCGGATCGTTGCTTTTAGTTCCTCATAAACGTCTAAAGCTTGTTGAACAGCTAAGGAATTACGTTCTTCTGTTTCACGCAATTCTTTTAAGCCTTCACGAATCTCCGCAACTTCTTTTTCCATTTGGTTCATGGTTGCTTCGGCTTCTTCTACTGCTTTTTTTCCTTTTAAGAATCTAAAGCTCTCGTTGAGATTTTCGACTTCAAAGATCTGACTTTCTAACTCGGCAAATGATGAGGTAGAGATGTCGTTCCATTTTTGACTCCATTCACGAAAGGTATTTTGGCTTTGCCCCACTAGATGCATTTTTTTGACATCGTCAACTTCTTCAATCACAGGCAAGTCGAATAATTCTTCCTTGCGTTTTTCTAAGACGTCCAATCGATCTTGGTTTTTTTTCTTCATTACGTAACTAACCAAAAAAGCCAGAATGGCGACTATAATGATTGCAATGACGATCCCGATGATAACATTATTTCCCATTTAAGGTTCCTCCGTTTTCAATATGCATCTACTGTCTCTATTTGTTTATGATCAGACGAATCTGATTTGCATAACATTGTAAATACGTCTTTCGTGCAAAAAGACATCTATTTTATATTATAACATACTATGTTCAGTCATACACTACCTACATAAAAAATCTTTTGGCCATCTTTCTACCAACTAAAATGAGAAGACCTTATCAAGGACCCGTTGAAGAATTTTCTGTGGCAAACTTTACTTGCTCTGCCTTCTTCATTTGCTCCTTGATTTCCTTTGCGATCCTTTCTTCAGGCGCGTAATTTTTTTGCCAATTGTCTGGCTTCAATACTTTGTTTGTAACAGGATCGTAGTGAGGTTTACCATCTGGAAATAGTTTACCCATATTCGCTTGATGGACAATATCAAAAATCCTCGTAGGATCAACGCCCAGCAAAGAAAAAGAGCCATACGTAAAATAAAGCAAATCGGTCAGCGCATCTACTTGCTCGACGAGACTTTCCTCTCCCCAAACATTTTTTTTGAGAATCTTTTTTTCTGCTTGATCAAGTGCATGATGCAAGTATTGGACGGAATCATGCAATTTTTTCGCATCACCCTCACTGGCTGCTGCCACAAATTCAACTAACTCTTCGATTTTGAATCCTGCTCGATCATCCGCATGTTCTTTAGTAAATGCAGTGGGTCGCTCTGGTATTCTTGGATCGAATGTCCGATGGAATTGTTCTACTTTTTGATAAGGTGTTTCTGGCTCCATAATGATTCTAGTCCTCCTAACTGACATACATTCAATCAACTATCCCGAAATGCTTCAAACCTTTATAAATACCATCCGCTTCATTTGATGCTGTGACAAAATCAGCTTGCTGCTTCACACCAGTTGGCGCATTCCCCATTGCAACACCGATTCCTACTCCTTTTAGCATTTCAACATCATTGTAATGATCGCCAAATGCCATGATTTCAGACAATGCCATTCCTTTGCTTGTCGCAAACTGTTGGATTCCTAACAATTTGGATCCCCCTTTAGGAATAATATCGACCGTATAAGGATTAGAACGTTGGAACGAACACTCTGGGAATCGTTGGATGAGTTTTTCTTGCTCAGATGTTTGGCTCAATAAAATGCATTGATAAATCGGTTCATTCAATATCGCTAAGGTTTCATACCGTTTACGTTGACGATGTGGACTGAACACTTGTAAGATTTTTTTCAACAGACGTACAGGGAATTTTTTTGGTAAGTGATTGACGATTTTTTTGATGATGATCGATTGTCCTAGCATCATCGTCGTTGAACCATCTAGTTGATCTCGCCCACCAAAAATGATTTGTCGGTGATGAGCATCTGAAAAGTGGACGATATCCGCTAATACTGTTTTATCAAAAGGATGGTCGACGATCGTTTGATCACGGTCAAAGACTAATTGACCATTGTAGACGACGAACATGTCTAGTTCAAGTTCATCGATCACTTCTTTGATTCTTACAGGGCTGCGCCCAGTGGCAACACCGCATAATATGCCCTTTTTTTGTAGTTGATCAATCGCATATTTAGTTGAAGCCAACGCTTTTGCTTGGTTGTTGACTAATGTGCCATCGATATCAAAAAAAACTGCTTTGATCATGTCGTTCCATCACCTCTTCCGATTATTATTTAGTAAAAATTTCTAGTTGAACAGTTTCAATTCTTATTGGTAAGGCGTGCGTGCTACTTTTTATATAGAGTGATTACAAAAGACAGGTCTTCAAAACAAATCGATTTGTTTTGGATTCAGCTCATCTGGTTCGATCCCTAAGATCTTTTGTAATGCCAAGGCATTTTCAGCCGCATCTCCACCAGAGTTATTATTGAAGATCACCCCAACATATTTTGTTGACTCGTCTACTTTTTTGATGGCTGCTGCTAATTCCTGTAACTCTTCTTCAGAATAGCGATACAACGTTCTTTTTTTTCGCCAATCCTGATCATTTGCTTGCCAACCTTGCTCATTTCTTCCATGAAAACGAAAAAGGGTAAAATCCGTATTTGTCACATAAGGATCGAAAGGAATCGTCGTATTCAGTAATTGTGGTTCATCAATGATTGCTAAGGAAAACATTGCACGAGTCATAAACTGTCTCGTGCGTGACAGAAATTGGTCGCTATACCAAGAATAGTCACGTAACTCAATAGCTACCGGATAGCCATTGAACCATTTTCTTAGTTTTCTTAAATAGGCGACATTTTCTTTGGTGCATTTAAATGAAGCTGGAAATTGAACTAAAAAACAAAAGAGTTTTCCTGTTTCACTCATCGGTGCCATCACCTCTAAAAAGCGTGCGATCATCTCTTCTTCAGATTGATAATACTTTTGCCAGTCACCTTGACCACTGATTCCTTGATAGGCTTTTATCACAAAACGAAAAGCTGCCGGCACCTCGTTCACCCACTTTTCCACAGATGATTTTCTGGGGATGCCATAGTAGGCGGTATCTAATTCGACTAATGAAAGGACACTCGCATAATCGTAAAGAGTATTATTCTTTTTTCCTGTTAATTTGTCATGTTCTTTAAATGAAGTCAAGCCAACTTTGATCACGGCGAATCACTTCCATTCGTTAAATTCATTTTATCTTTTTGTTCAAGTTACTCCGTTTGATTCATTCATAGCAAAACTCTTTTATATAGTATACAATAAGCTAGAAACCCTATGCAAAATTATTCGTGAGGAAGTTCTGAAAATGAAAAAAATTCTTATCTTACACACAGGCGGTACGATCGCCATGAAAGAAAATTCTTTAACAGGTGGCGTGAGTCCAGATGTGGCTAACCCACTATTAGATGCAGAAGTAACGATTCCAGAAAATGTTGATTTGATCATGGAAGATATCTTTAATCTTCCTTCCCCGCACATCATGCCTAAACATATGTTACAACTTAAAGAAAGAATCAATCAAGCCGTTCTTTCTGACATCCAAGGTGTCGTGATCACCCATGGGACAGATACGTTGGAAGAAACAGCATTTTTTCTAGACTCAACGATTGGCGATAAATTACCGATCGTCTTAACAGGAGCGATGCGTTCAAGTAATGAGTTAGGTAGCGATGGTCTATATAATTTTGAAAGTGCGATTCGAGTAGCAAGTTGTGAGGAAGCAAAAGACAAAGGTGTTTTAGTCGTGATGAACGATGAGATCCACTCAGCACGCTATGTCACTAAAACCCACACGACTAATGTCGCTACTTTTCGTACTCCTACGTTAGGACCAATCGGTTTGATCACTAAAAATCGTATATTGTTTATGCAAGAATTACTTGAAGCGCAAAGACTAGATATCGCATCAGTCAAAGGAACGATCCCAATCGTCAAAGCCTATGCGGGTATGCAAGGTGATTTATTAGAAGCACTTGCCCATTCGAAAGTCGACGGTCTGGTCATTGAAGCTTTAGGCGCTGGGAACCTCCCTCCGCAGGCATTAACAGCATTAAAGAAACTCTTGATCCAAAAAATACCAGTAGTCTTGGTTTCTCGTTGTTTCAACGGAATCGCTGAACCCGTCTATGATTACGAGGGTGGCGGAAAAGAACTCGCAAGTATGGGCGTTATTTTTTGTAATAGTATCAATAGCCAAAAAGCTAGAATAAAACTTTTGATTGCCATTAACGGTGGCTTGTCAGAAGAACAGTTGATCAAATTTATGACACAATAAAAAAATCGAGTAATACGGGTCTTGTACGTCTCATCATGTTGAGAACTCAATAGACGCTATAATCATATTGTTGATAAACGGAGTTCCAAATGAAACTCCTTCAGAAATAAGCGCGAAAAACACAAAAATTGGAAGAACAATTTTCGGTTTTTCGCGCTTATTTATCGAAGCAAAACATCTCACAATCTTATCTCACTCGATTTATTTTGTTTCTGCATTTTTCTCCCATGAGATATTTGCTGCACAATAAAGTTGCTCTTGCATTCTGATCTCATGTCTCGTTTTTACTTCTGTTTCAGAAACCGTTTGTTCATAATGACTCTCGATCTCATTGCCATATTCAACCTCTTTATCAAAACGGATCAACACATATTTAGGTGTATGTGTTGTCAAAAAATCGTAACCTAAAACATCAATGATCCAGTTGAAATACATCGCATTGTTCACATGTTGATTGCTGTCAATATCATAAAATCGAACACGATATGGCAACATCAAGCCAGATTCGATTGGCTCGATTTTTTCTTGTCGTTTGATTTTCTTGATTTTTTCACTTTCAAAAGGTGCAATGATTTCTTCATTCACACTACTCATCTTACGGTTCACTAGATCCATCAAAACAAATACTGATTCGATTTCAACTAATTCATTTCCTTCCTCATCATGAATCCAAAAATTACGATAGCAAAAGAATTTATTATACTGCATCGCTTGTGTGGTAACATCGATTGTTTCACCTACATGAGGCAAGCGATTGATTTTCATCGAATAGTTCGTGATTACCCAAGTCAAGCCAAAGCTACTGACAAAGTCGGTTCCTCGACCTAAATGATCACTTTGTTCTTCCGAAGTCTTGATGACTACACCCAGCATGGACGGAAAAGTCATTGTTTTGTTGATATCACATTCATAATAAGATACTTCATGTTTTTTTGTATATTTTTGTGCCAAAAGAAAACCTCCAATTACTTCTTCATTAATATCTGATCGACCTGTGTCCCATAACTCTCTCCAAACATATTGAGATGCGCCAACAAGTAATAGAGTTGATAGAGTGGCAAACGACTCTCCCAGCCCTCTTCCAATGGCCAGCTTTCTTGGTAAGCTTCTAGGAATTCAGGACGAAAGCCACCGAACAACTGACTCATCGCAATATCTTGTTCGCGATTCCCATAAGAAACTGCCGGATCGATAAACACTGGTCTTCCTTGCCTATCATAGAAAACATTACCACTCCATAAATCTCCATGCAAGAGGCTAGGCGTAATCTTCCGATGATCGTCACGATTTAGTAGTTCCTTTTTTAACCGCTGATACTCTTTTTCACGTGTTTCATTCCATCGATTGTTTTTCTCCGCTATGTCGATTTGAGCCTCCAAGCGATTTTTGAAAAAGAAGGTCCACCAATCTTCTTCAAATGTATTGAGCTGTGGTAAACTGCCTAGATAATTGTCCTTGCGAAAACCAAACTGTGGTGCAGTTGAACGATGGATTTTTACTAAGTCTTTTGCCAGTTCTCGAGGATCACCTTTCCCTGGTTCGATCCATTCCATCAATAGATAGGCACCTTCATTTGTTTCGCCTAACATATAAGTTTCAGGTACTCGTACATGTGGTGCAAGCTCTTTCAGACCATCCACTTCTGCTTCAAAAAAGCGTTTGGTCACATGAGGATGGATTTTTAGAAAATAGGATTTTTGCTGTTCTTCAATTCGATAGTTTTGATTCACATCTCCCCCAGTAATCGGTATCACCTTACCACTCAAACGAATCTCTGTTAACACTTCTTGGATATCCATTTTCACTCCTCCTTGCTATTTCACAAGATCGATCATTCATCGATCAAGTACACCCGCAACAACTCCTATATCATTTTAAAGTATAACACAGGTATTTATAAAATCCTGAAATCAAGAAATCAACAAAAAACAGATACAGAAAACTATCAAGTCTCTGTATCTGTTTTGATTGATATTGAAATTAAGCTAATGCCCCCATTGGGTCCCAAGGAGCTAATAAAATTGGTTCAGCATTAAATGCGGCTAGCTGTTCTTCCGTCAATAAATCTTTGCGGACAACGATTTGATACGTATATTCATCCATCCACTCATCACTCATCACAAAGAACCCTTTATCTCCGACTTTTTCTCCCCAGCTGTTTTCGACTTTCCATTTAGTTGATTTTCCATCAACTAAATCGACACCAGTCAAGACCATCGCGTGAGTCATCAAGCTTTCTCCATGATCTAAACGCTCCGCTTTCGTCATAGAAAAATCTAAATCAAATAATTCATCCATCTCATAAACGTCTGTTGCCATGATGCCGCTATCTCTTGTAGAAGATTGACCAACATCACACCCAAACCACACAGATTCTCCTTGTTCCAATTGAGCAATCGCTAAATTTTTGAACGTTGTCATATCGACATTAAGATATTTGACTTCTTTTCCTCCCACAACATTCCCTAACATTTCGACCGTATAAGAGCGATCGTAAGGCTTGTCTGCCGTCGGTGCATTGATGATACTTACATAATCATCCAAATTTACACCAATATATTTATCGTAAAACATTTGTGGAGTCAATTGTTGATCGATATGGTAATTTTTTTCTTCATCTCGGTACTCAAAATCAAATTCAGTTGGTGGCGTACCTAAAGAAGTTGTTAGAAATTGATAGATCCCAGCTAACATCTTTTCTTTTTCTACTTGGATCTCTTCATTTGTTTTTCCTTCTGCCACTAATTGACGTAGTTTAACGGCGTCTTTACGCAATAATTTGTTTAAGTAGTTATTCAAATCACGAGAATTTGAGCTATTCGCGCTTTCTGGCATCACTGATTTTGGTACGACACCATATTTTTGGAATAATGATACGATCATATCCCATTGTCCACCATCTTGTTGGGGAACAGCTAGTAAAAAAGCGACTTTACGACTGTCTAATGCTTCATTACCAGTTGCAAGAATATTTTCATAAAAATAGTTTGCTTTCTCATATTTATCCCAAAAGAAAGTATAATTTTGTGATAATTCAAATTCTTTTAAGTGGAATTGATTCAACAATTTGTGACGGAATGTATTCAACGCCGCAAACATCCAGCAACGGCCAGATTGTTTTTGGTTTGAGACTTTCCCAGTCGCTAGATCTACAGAAAATACCGGTGTGTTTTTTGTATGTGAAGCAATATTTTCTGCTGAAGCAGTGATCCCATTTTTTACAACAGCATTTTGTAAAGCTTGTTGCTTTTTATTCGTTTGAAATTGATCGGCA
>NZ_CP172883.1:507500-752500 GCF_050529595.1 Enterococcus sp. DIV1368b | reverse complement strand
GTGCCCAACTAAATGATGGCAACTAACAATAAGGGTTGCGCTCGTTGCGGGACTTAACCCAACATCTCACGACACGAGCTGACGACAACCATGCACCACCTGTCACTTTGCCCCCGAAGGGGAAGCTCTATCTCTAGAGTGGTCAAAGGATGTCAAGACCTGGTAAGGTTCTTCGCGTTGCTTCGAATTAAACCACATGCTCCACCGCTTGTGCGGGCCCCCGTCAATTCCTTTGAGTTTCAACCTTGCGGTCGTACTCCCCAGGCGGAGTGCTTAATGCGTTAGCTGCAGCACTGAAGGGCGGAAACCCTCCAACACTTAGCACTCATCGTTTACGGCGTGGACTACCAGGGTATCTAATCCTGTTTGCTCCCCACGCTTTCGAGCCTCAGCGTCAGTTACAGACCAGAGAGCCGCCTTCGCCACTGGTGTTCCTCCATATATCTACGCATTTCACCGCTACACATGGAATTCCACTCTCCTCTTCTGCACTCAAGTCTCCCAGTTTCCAATGACCCTCCCCGGTTGAGCCGGGGGCTTTCACATCAGACTTAAGAAACCGCCTGCGCTCGCTTTACGCCCAATAAATCCGGACAACGCTTGCCACCTACGTATTACCGCGGCTGCTGGCACGTAGTTAGCCGTGGCTTTCTGGTTAGATACCGTCAAGGGGTGAACAGTTACTCTCACCCTTGTTCTTCTCTAACAACAGAGTTTTACGATCCGAAAACCTTCTTCACTCACGCGGCGTTGCTCGGTCAGACTTTCGTCCATTGCCGAAGATTCCCTACTGCTGCCTCCCGTAGGAGTTTGGGCCGTGTCTCAGTCCCAATGTGGCCGATCACCCTCTCAGGTCGGCTATGCATCGTGGCCTTGGTGAGCCGTTACCTCACCAACTAGCTAATGCACCGCGGGTCCATCCATCAGCGGCACCGTAAAGCGCCTTTCAAAACGAAACCATGCGGTTTCGATTGTTATACGGTATTAGCACCTGTTTCCAAGTGTTATCCCCTTCTGATGGGCAGGTTACCCACGTGTTACTCACCCGTTCGCCACTCCTCTTTTCCCGGTGGAGCAAGCTCCGGTGGGAAAAGAAGCGTTCGACTTGCATGTATTAGGCACGCCGCCAGCGTTCGTCCTGAGCCAGGATCAAACTCTCATAATATGCTAGTTCCTCACAGCGAAAGCTGATGTGGAACTGTAGTTCGAAATTTACTTTCGAACATCATAATAGTTCATTTGTTAAGCTCAATTGTTTGCTAGCATATTGCTTGCTTGTTAAAAATGTTTGTTGTCTTGAATTGAATCAAGACGCCCTACACATTTGGTTTGTCTTACTTTGTTCAGTTTTCAAAGGTCTACGTGATAAATGAAACACAACTGTCTCAACTTATCGTTTGTGATTGCCGTAGCAACTTTTATATCTTAGCAAACTCTCAAATGATTGTCAACTATTTTTTAAAAGTTTTTCGAACTCGTTTTTCACGAGGTCGTTTTAGCAACTCACTTATCATAACTCGTTGTTTGTTATTTGTCAACACTTTATTTCGCTTTAAATTCTTACGTATAAGCATTTAATAAGGCGAGGAAATAATTCAACTCCGTTATATTAACATGGTTTTATCTAGTGGTCAATAGTTTTTTCGATGTTTTTCTGAATATTTTCAAAAGAACTTATTTTCGAATCAACGTTGTCTAATTTACCATGCTAACCACCTAGCGTCAATACTTATTTTTAAGTAGAAAAAAGACAAGGTTTCCAATTATTTTACGATCATTCGGATTATCCATGCATTTAATTGTTTATTTTATAAAATAAGTTAAAAATCAATTGAATCCTGAACATTCTCTTCTACTTTCCTTTTAAATAGACAAAAAAAGAAGTTTGAAAGATATTCAAACTTCTCTGAAAGTTTTGCTTGGCTCCAAAAAATGATCTCCTATTTTATTCGTCGATTCTCAAGCAGTCAACGATACACCTACGAACGGCATCCATTTCTCTTTGGTAGAGGTACTTGAATCAATTTAAAAAATTGGTACACCATCTACTTCATAAATCCCTAGTACCGTACGCATTTGTCCTGGATCTTCCCAATGATAACCTTCGCCTAACTGTTCTTGTTGATTTTTTTGTTCCGTTTCAAAAACAAAAAGTGGAACATTTTCTTGATTGATATGGGTGTTCGTCAACTCCATCAAGTTGATTTTACTCACATCAATATGAACGATTTCTTTTAAGAAACTAAGTATATTTGCTAAACCAGTCTTATCATTTGAGTGGTCTGCGCATGCGAACTCTAATTTATTCTCTCTTGAATGAACTAAAAATTTTTTAGATCCATCCTCCAAATGCAACATAATTGTACCAGCGACTCTTTTGTTTGCCAAAATTTCCACCTCGATCAACTTGTTTATGGCTTACAAGAGAATTTTAGCATATTTTCAGAAAAAATACACTTTTATTTCCTTGATTCTTTTTTATCTAATTGGATCAATGCTTCCTTGATCCATATAGGTAACTGTTTTTCAATCGTTGCAAACCCGATTTTTTTATTTTTATTAGTGAAGTATCGTTTTCTTCGGTATGGGATCGATGGTACTTTCTTTTCTAAGGTACGTAACGACAGACTGATTTTATTCGAATACTCATCAATATCAATGATTTGTACAGTCACCGGTTGCCCCACCTTCAATAATGTATGAATACTTTTCGTATAACCAGATTGCACTTCTGATACGTGGATCAACCCTTGTGTCTCTTCATCTAATGAAACGAACGCTCCATATGGTTGTATTCCAGTAATTTTCCCTTTGATTATTTCGCCTATTTTATAAGTCATATACTTCCCTCTCTTCGCATTTATCATTATACTGTAAATATTAAAAAAAAAGAAGTTCTGTTCTTGCATGTAGATATGGAGGTCTTATAGATGGAACAATTTGATGAAATAGTTTCAAGACTAAACACAGATAGCGTAAAATGGGATGCCATCTCACAAACTTATCGTAGGAATGATCTTTTACCTTTATGGGTAGCGGATATGGATTTTCCTGCACCTCATGGAGTAACAACAGCTTTTCAAAACTATCTGCAAAAAGGCATTTTTGGTTATTCAACCGTACCGGACAGTCTCTACCGATCAGTGATCGACTGGGAAGAAAGGCGCCATCATGTGACCCTAACTAAAGACCACATCCTTTTCACTAGTGGGGTCTTAGCTAGTCTCTCATTGGCGATTCAAGCATTTACAGCTCCAGGTGATGCAGTGTTGATTCATGATCCAGTTTATCCGCCATTTGGTGCAATTGTTGAAAGTAATGAGCGTCAATTGATTCGCAGTCCTTTAAATAAAACAGCCGATCATTTTGAAATGGACCTTCAAGATATGGAAGAAAAAATCGTCTCAAACAAGATAAAAGCAATGATTCTATGTAATCCGCATAATCCAGGTGGTCGTGTTTGGACCAAAGAAGAGCTCAAACAGTTAAGTGAACTCTGCTTAACATACGACGTCTTCTTATTTAGTGATGAGATCCATCAAGATATCGTCTTTTCCGGACATGACTTCACCTCGATGCAAACAATTGATCCTGCCCTTTCTCGATTATTGATCACATTCACTTCAGCAACTAAGACATTTAATCTAGCTGCAATAAAAAATTCAATGGTCTTCATTAAAGATCATGATTTAAAAAGTCGCTTTACGAAACAATTAGAAAAAAATCAACATCAAGGAATCAATACTTTCGGACTGCTAGGCACTCAAGCTGCTTACGAAACTGGTGAGGAATGGTTAAATGAGTTATTAGTTTATCTGGAAGAAAATGTCCAAGAAGTCATTACCTTCTTTACTAAGCATCTCCCTGATGTCAAAGTGATGAAGCCAGAAGGAACGTACCTTATATGGCTTGATTTTTCTGCCTATATGGACGATGACCTGCTACTTGAAAAGAAGCTGATTGAAAAAGGCAAAGTCGTCTTAAATCCTGGGATCAGTTTTGGACCAAGCGGTCATTGCCATATGCGTTTGAATGTCGCTTGTCCAAGATCAGTATTAAAAGAAGGACTTTTACGTATCCAACGTGCTTTCAGTTAGAAAATGGAAAAAGTCATTGGACAAAAAATGTTAGTCTTTCCTACTTTGTTACCATCCAAACAAAAAAAGCACCGAACAGCAAAAGTATTTTCTGCTTTTGCTGTTCGGTGCTCTTTAAGAGCTTAGTATGTTTAAAATTTTACTTTATTCAGAAATCTCAATCGTTTCGATCACTACATCATGTACTGGACGATCTTGTGGTCCACGTTGCGCATTTGCGATATCATCGACTGTATCCATTCCTTCAAGTACATGGCCAAACACTGTATGACGGAAATCAAGCCATGGTGTTCCACCATTTTTATACGCTTCAATGATTTCGTTAGGGAATCCTGCTCCTTCTAACTGACTAAGCATGTTTTCTGGCACATTTGTGTTGTTGACGATAAAGAACTGGCTGCCATTTGTATTTGGACCAGAGTTAGCCATTGATAGTGCGCCACGTAGATTGAACAATTCGCGGCTGAACTCATCTTCAAAACTTTCTCCGTAAATGCTTTCGCCTCCCATGCCTGTACCGGTTGGGTCGCCTCCTTGAATCATGAAATCAGGGATCACACGATGAAAAATCACACCATCATAGTACCCTTTTTTTGCTAATTCAACAAAGTTTTGGACTGTTTTAGGTGCTAACTCAGGAAATAGTTTTACTGTAATATCTCCGCGGTTCGTTTTTATAAGAGCTTTAGGCCCCTTTTCATTCATAAGATCAAGTTGTGGAAATGCCATTTTTTCTTCCTCCTAAAAAATTCTGTCTTCTTGTGTAATCATAACATATTCTATTGATATACGGTAAAGATGAGCCACAAGAAAATCAAAAAAACGATGTTGTAGAATGCAAAGACGAATAAATACTTTTTTCTCCATTCCGGATATTGCTTGATGACTAATTTGTAAGAGATCAAACTTGCCATTGAAGCAATCAATGTCCCTAATCCTCCCAAGTTCGTCCCAATGATCAAACCCTTGATATTTTCTGTATAACTTGATAATAGGAGCGCCGCAGGAACATTACTAATCAATTGACTTGCAAAAATGCTTGCACTAACTTCATGATGCGCCACACTTTTTTCAAAAAAGGCTTGGACAACATCTACTTGTTTGATATTCCCGATAAATATAAAAAGAAAAACAAACGTAAATAATAAGGAGTAATCGATTTGTTTAAAGAGGCGACGATTATTGCCTAGGATACTGACACTCACTAAGACCAATACGACATAATGAGGGATGATACCACTTACAGCTAGAAGGCATGTTAAAAATAGACCAAAATAAAAAATGAGTTGTGTTCGCTTTAACATTATCTCTTCTGTCTTCGCCAGATCGATGGTATTATTTTTGATTCTTCCATAGATCAACATCACCAATAATATGGCAGCAGCTAGTGTATATGGAAGCATCAACTGTAAAAATTCGAGCAGTTTTAATTGTGACTGTGCGAATAAATAAAGATTTTGTGGATTACCGATCGGAGTGAACATACTTCCTAGATTACCCGCAATCGTCATTAGAGTTACGACTAAAGGAATCAATGTTCGCATGCCGATCCTTTCTACTATCAATAGACCAAATGGTACAAAGATGATCAGTGCCACATCATTCGTAATCAGCATACTACTGATAAACGTGAGAAACACTAAAATCAAAATGATCCCTCTCGTATTTTTTGTCTGGGTGATCAAATAATTGCCTAGATAATCGAAAAACTGTTGTTGCCGTATCCCTTCTACAATCAGCATCAAACAAAAAAGAAGAATCAATGTGTGAAAATCGATATAAGAAAAATAATTGAAGTTTGGCGGGATGATGAACATGGTACCTATTGCTAATAGAAAAGACAGCGTCAATACTCCGTCTTCTTTTGCATTGCTTGTTATTCTTTTAATCATAAAATTCTACCTCTTAGATTCAAACACTTCGTACTAGTAAAATAACTCTTTTTAGTTAATATTGAAAGTAAATAAACTATATGTTAGATCACTCCTTATATTTTAGTAACTGCTCGTTCCATCATTAAACTATTTGAGAAGAATTCTCAATTAAATTCTGTTATAGTGTCACCAAGGGAGGAATTTCAAATGGAAATTTACGATATTACAATTATTGGTGCAGGGCCGGTTGGCATGTTTGCAGCTTTTTATGCTGGTATGCGCCAAGCGAAAACCAATATTATTGATAGTTTGCCTCAACTTGGCGGACAGTTAACTACCTTATACCCTGAAAAATATATTTATGACATTCCTGGTTATCCAGCAATCAAAGCGGTTGATCTTGTTAATAATTTAAAGAAACAATTGACCACTTTTAATCATACATTTCATTTAAATGAAGAAGTTCTCTCACTTTCCAGAGAAGACGAGATCATCGAGATCACTACTACGAAAGGTATCCATTATTCAAAAGCTGTGATTCTGACGCTAGGAAGTGGTTCTTTCCAACCAAGAAAGCTGAATTTAGAACATGCTGACCTATACGAAAACCACGGGTTAGATTATTTCGTGAACGACTTGATGAAATATGCAGGAAAGAAAGTTGCCATTGCTGGCGGTGGGGATTCAGCAATCGACTGGGCACTGATGCTTGAACCTATTGCGAGCGAAGTTTATTTGATTCATCGTCGAGACGCATTTAGGGCTCATGAACATAGCGTCAATCAGTTGAATCAATCCTCTGTAAATGTATTAACGCCTTATTTGATTGAGCGTTTATCTGGTTCAAATGGAGAGTTGTCAGACATTCGTCTAAAAAAAGCTAAGACGGAGGAAACGATTGATCTCATGGTTGATTCATTGATCGTCAATTATGGGTTCACTTCTAACTTAGAGCATTTGTCTTCTTGGGGACTTGAAAGTTCCAGAAATGCGATCACCGTCCACTCCGATATGTCAACTTCAATTCCTGGTGTTTATGCTGCTGGCGACATTTGTAGCTATGAAGGAAAAGTGAAATTGATTGCCACGGGATTTGGAGAGGCACCGACTGCTGTCAATAACGCGTTACATTTCATCAATCCAAAAGAACGTACGCAGCCTGGTCATAGTACAAGTCTTTATGATAAAACATTTGGACCAAAATAACTCAGCTGCTTTTTTATAGAAGAAATGATTCTTGCTTTTTGTACGTACTACGTTACCATTATAGATAGAAAGAAGAGACGGAGGAATCAAAAATGGTCATAAAAACAGAAACCTTAGAAGAAAAAGCGCGAGATCTCCTAAAAGAACGTGGGGTAACAATCGAGGATATCGCTGAATTAGTCATGTTTTTACAAAAAGACTATATCTCAGATTTAAGCTTGGAGGATTGTGCGGAAAGTATTAACGCAGTCTTGACAAAGCGTGAAGTCCATAACGCGATCATTACTGGCATCCAATTAGATATCTTGGCAGAACAAAAACAATTGATGAGCCCTCTTCAGCATATCATTGAAGATGATGAAGGATTATACGGAATAGATGAAATTTTAGCCTTGTCGATCGTCAACGTTTATGGAACGATTGGCTTTACCAATTATGGCTATATTGATAAAGTAAAACCTGGGATCTTGAAAAAGTTAAATAGTCACGATGGCAAAAATGTCCATACATTTTTAGATGATATCGTGGGAGCAATTGCCGCTTCTGCCGCAAGCCGTTTAGCCCACCAAGAACCGGAAAAACGGAGCCGTTTGACACAATAATCAAATAAAAATAAAAAATCATCCATAAAAATCGCAAAAGGATTTTTATGGATGATTTTTTGCTATATCCGAAAAAGCAATCAACGCGCTACCCGAAAGTGATTGTTTAATTGTTCCCCTTTTTCAATTCTATTTTGCCAACAAGAACCATCAAAGCGAAAAATAATTCGATAAGCACAAAAAACAGAATGAAACAATGCATAAAGTATTGCTCAGGTAACACATTGATGATTGGATCAGTCTGAGGATCAAACAACCAGTCATCATTATTGAAAAATGTTTCGTGAAAAAGAATAAAAAAACGATCAAAACCAATCAACATGAAAAAGCCAAAAACAAATGGTAGGACCATGCCGATTTGAAAAGGACGGATCAGCCGCCACAAACGTTGGTCTCTTTTCAATTGACGAAGGAACAAACCGCTTGGGATCAATGTTAGTAGCAACACCCCATAATTAAGCATGAATAATAACTTTACTTCATAAAAATGATGTAAGCCACTCGCTGACATTGGAAAGTCAGGAAGTGCCAACACTTGCTCAAAAGGATTATTCAGATACCTCATCAATTGATCATAATTTTGGAGTAATGTTGGTTGATCCACGGTGGTGTAATCCAAGATACCTAGATGTCCGATATCAAATACATAAAGTGGACGAAAATTGATCGTTATTGCAATTGCTAAAGTGAGCAACGTCAGGAACAAACTAACCATCCCCGCATACTCCACCCATTGCCATCGTTTATTTTTCATTGTTTTAGAAACTCCATTCATCTAACGATTGCAAGACGAAGGTTGCTGGTGTTGGTAGTTGTGGGATGTCTTCTTCTTTCGTAAAACCTGACAATACTAGCAAGGTGTCAATGCCATTACGAATCCCTGCTTGGATGTCAGTTTCATAATTGTCCCCTACCATGATGACTTCTTCTTTGTTCAATCCTAAAAGTTCCACTGCTTTATCCATAATGATAGCTTCTGGCTTACCAATATAGACCGGTGTGGTTTGTGTCGCTGTCTCTACAAAAGAAACAACCGAGCCAGCTCCAGGTAATAATCCTCTTTCTGTAGGGATATTTTTATCAGGATTCGTACCGATAAACGTTGCCCCTTTTTGGATCGCTAAGGTTGCGGTCACCACTTTTTCGTAAGTCAAGTGATTGTCTAGACCTACTACGACGTAATCAGGGTGTTCTTCTTCCCATACAAACCCTGCCTCTAAGATCAAATCTGTCAAGCCAGCTTCACCGATCACATACACTTTATTTCCTTTAGCGTCTGATTTCATGAAATCAATTGTCGCTAGAGATGCTGTATAGATCGTTTCTGGTGAGACATGGATATCAAACTCAGTGGCTAAACGTTGTGCCACTGTTCCCGGTGTTTTTGTCGTATTGTTGGTTACAAATAAAAAGGGCGTCCCATTTTCCTGTAACTGTTCGACGAATCGTTTTCCTGCCGGTATCGGCTCCGTTCCACGATAGATCGTTCCGTCTAAATCGATCAAATAGCCTTTATAATTCATAGGATCATTCTTCCCTTTGTCTAATAGTAAAATTCTTTTTAGAAGTTGATTTTGTTGGGCGTTCTGACGATTTTTCAGTTCCCTTTGTTGTTGCCTTAGTAGTTGCTGGTTTACGATTTTTGATCACAGGTTGTTTGCGTACTGATTCAACGGGCGCTTTTTTTTCATCGATATGCGCTTGATTGTTGCGATTCGGATTTTTTTTCTTTTTGCGTCGTTGGGTGTTTTTTTCTTTTTTTCCACCAATACGTTCAATGACAAAATATGCGCAACCAAAATTACAATATTCGTATAAATAATCTTCTAATGCATCAATTCGCTGATCTGGGTGAGCACGTCGATTCGTGGCATCAAAAAAGCCTTTCAAACGTAGCTGTTCGTAACCCCAGTCACCTACGATGTAATCGTATCTGGTAAGCACTTCGCTATATCTCTCACCAAGCTTCTCAGCATTGAAACCTTCCCGGTAATCCGTTACGATACGATAAGGTCTATCACCAATCAAAAGATTCGTTTCATCTGTCAATGTGACGATTTCTCCCTTGACTTTCTCTGGCTTCGTTTCCTCGATTATTTCTTCTAAAACTGCCGTCACTTCTTCGGTCACCGTTTGTTCTTGTGAGCGATCGACCGTTTCTTGACTCTCTTTTTTGTCACTGTTGTGTTGTTTATTTTGTTTCGTCGACATGCTTTCACCACCTATTTTTCTATTATACCTTCTTTTTCATTGGTTGGGTAGTGAGCATTTAAGTAGTCTCCCACTACTGTGCGAATAAATTCGGGAAATAAAAAATCGACCTGTCCGACAATTTCGATGGTTGGAAAAAAAGGAACAAACATCAGATGGTCCACCGTAGTAACGGTATAATTCTTTTTCTCTTCGATTGGTTGTTTTTGCCACAGAACTTCTCGGTTGACCGCATCATATGTGATCCCATTATAGAAAATCTCACCAAATATCTGACCACGAAATCCCATTCCTTTGATAGGAAAATTCCGTAAGAAGAGTCGACTTTTTTCGATTTCCAACACTAAGCGAATCATATCCGAGCCTTTCAGTGTAACGTTGATCAAATGCATCGGATGAGGTAATGCGCTATGGAGTTGATCTTGATCTACCAGCCCTTTAGGTACGCTATTCAAAAAAAGCCCACTATTTAGAAATGATGCTTCTGTGTTCCCTCTTTCTTTTACCGCTTCTAAAGCGATTTGGATAAAGGAATGTTCATCAAATAAATCAAGTGATAAGTCAAATGGTAGATCTGCCACTTTCTTTTGAGCTAAAAGACGATGTCCTTGTTCAAGATAACCGGCGATTTCTTTCTCATCCTCTACGAATGCAGTCATGGTATCTGTCGGAATCGCTTTGGCGTAGTGTCCGACGATTTTTTTATTTTCCAATGAAAGATGTACTTCCCCTACATATTGCCCAAATTTTCCGGCAGCGGCTAATTGTACCTCATTTACGACTTTCCCATCAATAAAAAGATGATGGGTATGTGAACCTAAAATCACATCGATTGCAGGGATTTCTTTTGCAATCTGTAAATCATCTTGGATCCCTAGATGACTCATTAAAATAAGGACGTCTACCTGGGGACGCAATTGTTCCACTAGTTCGGGCAAAAGGTCATAAGGTTGGCGGATATCCCAACCATTTGGATTATATGTCAAAGGAAATGGCGCAGTAAAAGCAATTAGACCGACTTTTGTTCGTTGCTTTGTTTCGATGATTTTATATGGCTTTGTCCACACTGGTGGTTGCAAAGTATTTTTATCGAATAAGTTGCTCAGTAGCACATCAAAATTCGCGTGATCATATAAATGATTCAACTCATTCTTGGAATTACCTACACCTTCATTATTCCCTATAGTTGCTGCATCATAGCCGATTTGATTCATTAGTTCAACATTGGCATGACCATTCGTTGCTTCTGACAAAGGATGCCAACGATCAACGAAATCCCCAAGATCAACCGTGAGAGTTGTCGTATTATTTTTTTTCTCATTTTCACGCTTTTTTTGCTCAAGGAATCTTCTGATCCGTGGCCAGTTTTCAAGATGAGAATGTAAGTCATTCGTGTGTAAAAGAACGATTTCTTCCACTGTTTGTTCCACCTCACTTTTTTTCATCATACCATAGGGTTCCCCTTTGTTCACATGGAAAGTTTTGCACAAAAAAAAGGTACTTAGACTTTTTTACAAAATCTAAATACCTTAAACTTGCCTCTAATAAAAAAAGCCCTTTAGGCTTAATAAATCCAATCAATCAGACACATGGCGGCACCTGCTTAGTGCTGCTTCCTTCCGGATCTGACACGCTTCACAAGCCCACCATTGTCCTAGCCTTTCGGCAAGGAATAGTATACCGCATTTTATTATCCTTGGCTAGTCCTTTTTTAATTTCTTTTTCTTTGCTCGCAAATTTCTAAAAAACACAGATAAAAGTTCACCACATTCTTCTTCTAATATCCCGCCTTCCACATCGGCTTGATGGTTGAAACGTTCATCCTCAAGTAAATTCATCAATGTCCCTGCGGTTCCTCCTTTTGGATCATAGGCACCAAAGTAAACTTCTTTTACGCGAGAAAGAATCATGGCACCGCTACACATTGGGCACGGTTCTAACGTGACATATAATTGTGTTTCCTCTAAACGCCAACTTCCGATTGCCTTACATGCTTCTTGGATCGCAATCATCTCAGCATGTGTTGTTGCATTTTGTGTTGTTTCTCTCAAATTGTGTCCACGCCCAATAATCTGTCCTTGGTGAACCACGATGGCGCCGATTGGTACTTCTGCTAACGCTTCTGCTTTTTTGGCTTCTTCAATAGCCACACGCATCCATTCTTCTTTTGTTCGCTGTTGTTCTGTTTCTTCCACTTGTACTCCTACCTTTTTTAGATTTACTTATCTTCTCTATCAAACATAGTATAACTGGCTTTTTGGTGAAGTACAAAGAGTTTTTCCTTATCGCCGTGTCCTATGGTAAACTAGTGAATGAGGTGAAGTAAATGAACACAGAAAAGTTACTAGGATTATACCCAAATGCACAAAAAAAGAATACTCCTTCTTCTGATGATCGAATTCTTTCACTAGTCGTAGAAGATTACTTCTTGTGGATCGATAAAAGTTCCTTGTCCGTTCAAGAAGAGAAACTTTTGAAAGCGTTATTTCAGAAAACAAACACCTTAGACAGACATCCTTGGTATCAATATTTATTTGAGGAAAAGGGATATGTATGTGAAGAAAGCTGCCGAATCATTCAGTTACATTTTGAAAAGAGATCCGATTTCTTACAAAAAGAATGGCGAGAAACAATTTCTGGATTATTTCCCGAAGCTCTTGATTTTTTTCTTTACACAGAGACAGATGCGTTGATCATCGAAAGAAAGCATGCCAATTATTTGAATACGGCAGATCTTAAAGGTATCTTTTTATCTCTTGATGTCGATTTTGATATGACGACACAAGCCTTTGTCGGTTCATTCCATTCAGCTGGACAAAATCTAACCGCTATGTTCAATGAAGAACGAAAAATTTTCCTGAATAAACGAACACAAATACAAGTAGCCGACCAAACGACTTCCATACAAGAAATTGCCTTATATTATTATACAAAAGAATTAGTTACATCCAGTCAGCTAACAAATGAATATCAAGAAATAATCCGTAGTTTTAAAATGGAAGACATCATTATCGAACTGTGGAAGAATTTTGGGAATATCAGTTCAGCGGCTAAGCAACTCTTCATGCATCGAAACACTCTCCAATATCGGATCGAAAAGTTTGACGAACAAACAGGCTTCAATTTAAAAAAAGCAGATGACTTACTCTTTTGTTACCTCCTTTTGTTACACATATAAAAAAAGGAACAAGCAGCAATAAACATCGCCTTGCTTGTTCCTTTTTTCGATCAATCCAAAGAGAATCGTTTTTAGATCATTTTCTCAACAAGTGACATCAGACGACCTTTCGCATCTTCTGTCGAGTCTTTGATAGAGTCACCGTAGACAGAAATTTTCTTTTTGCCAGATTTAATCTTTGCTAGCATGCCCATCAATGAATCTAAATCGCTATCTGATAAATGGTCGACGACATCTAATAACTTTTCATTCCCATCAAATTTGTCATACACGAATTTTTTTACTTTTGTTCGGTTACTTAGATGATGGATTTTTTCGATCACTTTGCCAGAAACAACTACAGCTGTTGCCACACTTGCTGCTGCTGCGACACTTAATCCAATCGTTACTTTTGTTGATGTTTTCATAATTATCAGCTCCTTTTTATCTACTACAATCATATCACAGTCAAATAGATAAGCGAACTAATTGCTATGAGCCCTGCCCGATGAATAGCAAAAAAATTTACAAAAAGCAACTACTGTCTTGTTTTATTATTTGCTTTTGTAAGACGCCTCATTTGGCATTTTCGGTTTCAAGCAACCTTAGTTTGATGCGTTAAAAAAAGCACCTCCTTTTTGGAGATGCTTCATACGAACAACTAAAGTAAATCATCCATCCAAAGAAATGTAAGGTCAATTAACCGGAACGTATTGGATATTTGTTAGCATTTCAGGCAAATCATCTTCTAATTCTGCTAACTTATTCCAAATCAATGTCATTGTCTCAAAAAATTCCTTTGATGATTTATCTGAATTTAAACTTCCTAATGCGTTCAGCCAAAGAAGTTCTAATAAATACGCTTCTTTGATTCCCGTATGTTCTCTGACAAATTCTGAGAACGTTCGTTTGAACAACGAGGCCATGTCTAATTCGGATTTGATAACTACTCCTCTAATACTCTCATGAATCGAGAAAAACTCCTTCAATAAATGAACGACACTGAAAAAATCGTCAATAACGTATTCAGCTAAATATCGATCAAAACATATCGTGATCTCTTCGATAATTTTTTCTTTTAGTATACGGATTGATTTAAAATGTGCATAGATCGGGTAAGTAGAACAGCCACAAAAAGAAGCTAAACTTCTCGCTGTGATTGTCGATAACCCATTTTCTTCAGCATATACCATACTCTTAAATAGTAAATATTCTTTACTAAAATTCGTCACTCTTCCCACGAAACCATCCATCCTTTCCGATTATCTTATTCATATCCGGCAATGATTCTTTTTTTAATTTCCCATGACGATCCAGCGCATTCGCTAGTAGGAAAAACTTATGTAAACCATGAAGAAACAAGTTTTGATAAAAAAAAACGATAATAACATATTTCGGGGGTTAAAATATGTCTCTTTGTAATAGAAGCTTGATTTATCTAATGCTTCGCCAAAAATAAGATTTAAAAAATAACGATATCCTCAATTAAATAACATTGTATTCCCTTATCCAAGATTATTTAAATGATTCCAACTTGACAAAATAAGCAAAGAAATAAACAATAGAATAGATAACTGATTATCATTTCTTAAAATAACAAGTTATATAATCAAATTCTATTACTATGTGAGAATATCATACATTGAAAACACTTTCCACTCACATTTTATGTCACCACTAGTACACTAATTGTCAGAAAGGAGTCCATCATGTTAATCGATGCAAAAAAGAAAGAGTTATTAGTCCTCTACACGATCGCTCAAAAAAGTCAATGTACGTTAAAAGAACTTGCGGATGAACTGACTATACCTAAACGGACAATCAAAGAATTGATTCGAAAGTTGAATACTACGATTGAACAGCAATTGAGCATTTCTACTTTTATTTTCTCTACACACAAAGGAGAAATAACTATATCTGATGAATACCAAGAAATAAAAATGATGATTTATCACAAGCTCAAACTTTTTTATTTAAGAGAATCCAATCGTTTCAACTACTTATTGCTTATGGTCAATTATCCCAAAGCGTATGTTCCGAAAAAATATTTATTGGAGCAATTATACATATCCCACTCTTACTTAGAAAAATTAACACACCAATTGAATGAAACACTTCAAGATTTTGAAATCGAGATTGTTTCATCTCAGGGCTGTTATTTGTTCAAAGGAAACGAATTATTTATCCGACTCTATTTGTTTTTTATCCTATCTGATGCTTTTCAAGGGTTGGAATGGCCTTTTGACAAATTCAAATTGAGCCAACTAAAAAGAGAGCGGCGATTATCCAAAAAATTGCTCGTTTCAAAGCATTCATTGAAATATCAAGAAAACCTGTATTTGCTGATTGCTATCTTTACGCTTCGTACACAACAATCATCATTGATCACCTCTGAATCTAGTGAGGTCTATGCTATTTTAGAATTGCTACAACAGGTACAAGATGTCTCCGGTAGTTTTAAACATCATTTGTTTCATCTTTTACCACATGAAATCGCCATTGATGAACTATTGCATTTTAATTTTTTGATTTATTGCTTTTTTCCTAATCTCATTTCAAGCCAGCAGAAGAGTTTGATTGGTTATACTTTGACGAATAAACGTAATCATCTATGTATGAAAATCACCTCACTAACAAAAGAGCTAGCTCAAACCTTTCCAGTGATTGCATCATCTGAAAAAAGGTTTTTCTACAATTACTATCTTATGCTTTCTTTAATTTCTATTTTGATATTGGGAAATACAACTCCTTTTTTCTACTCGTTGCATTTTCCTAAACCAGCACTTGAGATTGATGAATCGAATGAACAAATACAACAAATACAACAAATTATCTCTGAAGTTTTTCATGACCATCCAAAAAAAACGTTGATTATTTATTATTTGAGTAGCTTGATCTATAACCTCTTGCAGTCGGAAACAAATGAAAAATTATTGATCTATGTACAAATGAATAAAACGCTGACAGGGAATTATCATATCCAAAATCGATTACGACAAGTATTTGACGAAAAAATGATTCGCTTGACAGAAAATCCAGAACAAGCAGATTTGATCGTCACCGATTGGTTTGATAAATTTCATCAAACGAGTAAAATTTTTTACCTTGATCCTAGTAAAGAAAAAGATTTGTGGGTAGATTTAGTCACAAAAATTCAACAACTCTATGTCAATAAAATGATTTGATTTAAAGAAAAGATAGGAGAAGCAAGCGTGTCTCCGTCTGAACTTTTAAATTAATACTAATTTTTCCAAAATAAAAAGTGAGTGGATCAGTCCAATCGACTGTCCCTCACTTCTATTGGTTTGTTCTAGTCTCGACGGTTGCCGCCAAAAAGCAAAATCAAACGTAGTAATTGTAAGAAAGTAGATAGCGCTGCAGCAACATAGGTCAAAGCCGCCGCAAATAGCACATGTTTCGCCATTGGTACCTCTTCTTCTGTCAGTAAGCCACCTTCACTTAAAATTTGGATCGCTCGTCTTGACGCGTTGAATTCTACTGGTAGCGTAACAAGTTGAAACAATAGTGCCAATGAAAAAGCGAAGATACCAATATTGATCAACGTCGTATTCCAACTAAATAATACACCTACCATGATCAACGGAAACGAAATCATCGAGCCAAAATTAGCGACAGGCACTAATGAAGCTCTGATTTTCAACGGCGCATAACCAACGGCATCTTGCACTGCGTGTCCACATTCATGGGCAGCTACCCCGATTGCAGCGACTGAGGTAGATTGTGCTGTAGCTTGCGATAAACTCAACATCTTGTTCCCTGAATTATAATTGTCCGTCAAATCACCGGCGATTTGTTGGACGCCAACGTTATTGATTTTCTGACTTTGTAAAATGAACTGGGCGGCTTGTGTACCAGTCACATTATTTTTGCTTCTGATTTTGTCATATTTACGAAAAGTACTATTGACGTAAGCAGAAGCGATTCCGGAAATAGCTAATCCAGCAATAACTAAAAGAAACGTTGGATCTAAGCCATAAAAACCATATCCATACATAATCGTTTCACCCTTTCCTCATTGCTTTTATTTTACCATTGTTCGAGTAGAATAATTGTGAAAAGAGATTGAATATTTTAATTCTTTTTGACAAATTCTGATTTCAGCTTCATCGGACCAAACCCTTCGATTTTACAATCGATATTGTGGTCTCCTTCAACTAAACGGATATTCTTCACCTTTGTTCCTTGTTTGATAGGTGAGGAAGCTCCTTTTACTTTTAAATCCTTGATAACGGTCACACTGTCGCCATCTGTTAAACGATTGCCGTTTGCATCAAGTACTACTAGGCCTTCTGCTTCTGTTTCTTCTGATGGTGTCCATTCGTTTCCACATTCAGGACAAATCAATAATCCCCGATCTTCATAAGCATATTCTGAACCACATACTGGGCAATTTGGTACTGTCATGTTGTTTCTCCTTTTTGTTCGTTATTGAGCAATATTATAACGGAAAAATAACAGTTTGAAAAGAGCAACTTATTATCAGAGCTCCTAGACTACCTACGCTGATTCAATCTCACTGACCTTGATTGCACATATCCCTGATAAAAAAGACAAGCAACTTCGATGAGTAAAAGGTTAAGGCAGAAGTAACCTGATCTCCGAAGAGGTCACTTCTGCTTAGACCATTTATTCGTGCAAAGGGAATAGATAAAAGAGAAAGTTACGTTTGCTTAAAATTTTCGATTTACTACTTGGAGTACACTTTTAACGTGTATAATTGGTGCAAGCTTCTTGTATTTCTTTGTAGATCTCTGCCACTTCTTGCAGGTCTTTTGCATTTGCGCCACTTGCCAAAGGATGGCCGCCACCATGATGTCGTTTGGCGATCTCGTTGATGACTGGTCCTTTTGAACGTAAACGTACACGATAATAGCCCTCTGGTTGTTCGACAAAAATCGCCCAAGCTAACACTTCGTCAATCACACCAGGTAAAGAGACGACAGCTGCGGTCTCTGAATCGACGATGCCATAGTTGCCTAACAATTCTTGTGACAATATCACTTTTCCGGCACCTTTTTCGTCAACTTCGATCGTTTGATAGACACAACCGGATAGTTTCGCTACTTTCATGGTGATTTGTTCGATTTCACGATTCAATTTGCTTGCGTCGAAAGAATACTTTCTTAACTCTGCTGCTAGTTCTAACGTGCGTCCTGTTGTTGAAGGATATAAGAACCTTCCAGTATCACCAACGATTCCTGCATACAATAAACGAGCAGAGTCGCTGTTCATTTTCAGCTCATCAGGGAACAGCAAAGCAAACTCAGCGATCATCTCACTACAGCTGCTAGCTTTCGTATCTACCCAAAGTAAATCACCATATGGTTCATCATTCGGATGATGATCGATTTTGATCACTTGCTCCCCTAAGGAATAGCGCTTATCATCAATACGAGGCGCATTCGCTGTGTCTGTCACGATAACTAATGCCCCTTGATAAAAGGCATCGTCGATTTCTTGCATTTCTGTTAAATAACGTAAGCCCTCAACGTCTTTTCCAACTTGACGAATTTCTTTTTCTGGAAAACTATTACGTAATAACTCAGCTAATCCCACTTGTGAACCTAAAGCATCTGGATCAGGTCTTTGATGTCGGTGGATCACGATTTTTTGATATTTTTTGATTTCATTCAAAATCTCTTCTTGTATGGTCATTTTCTTTCCTACTCTCTACGAACGTTCCATCACTTGGCAGACGACAATGGCTTTAGCCACGATCGTGTTTTCTATAAATACTTCTACATCAAGTTTAGCGGATCTTCTACCGATTTCTAAAACTCTTGGACGAATGTCTAACTCACTTTCGATCTGGATCAGACGAAGGTAATGTAGATTCATTTGCTCCAACAAGATATTCCTGCGCTGATTCATGATCATTGTTTTTTGAGCAACATCTGAAATGATTTCACTTAACACCCCAAAAGAAATCGTTCCAACACCTGTTACCATTTGTGGCGAAACCTCAAATTTGAACTTAGGCGTCGTCAATCGATTGCCTTCACGATCTGTATCGATCGTTTGGATCGCCCCTGAAATCTGATCAGAAATCGTATCAGCGATTTGCGGTTGACGTTGCACCAATTGCATCGCCTTCATGACATCTTGCCGTGTGATCAATCCTTCTAACGTCAAATCATCGGAAACGACTGGCATGACTTCTAAACCATCCCAAATCATTTGATGTCCGACAGAAGCGACGCTCATCGTTTTCTTGACACTGATGGGATCTTTGGTCATGACCCTATCAATGACTTGTGTCGGTGCTTTACCTACGACATCTTTCGCCGTAATGATCCCCATCAAACGCATGTGATGATTCACCACTGGGAAACGAGAATGTTGGGTTTCTTCTGAAATCCGTTGATAATCAGCCACCGTATCCGACTGTAACAAATAATGTGTTTTTTGGGCAGTCAAATAAATATCACCGACGAGCATGATATCTTTTTTGATCAGTTGGTCACTAAGCGCTCGGTTGATCATCGTCGCTACGGTAAAGGTATCATAGGTCGTACGTAAAATCGGCATAGCTAATTCATCCGCTAATTTGGCAATCTCAGGCGTCGTATCAAAACCACCCGTGATCAACACTGCTGCGCCATCCTCAAGTGCTAATTTTTGCACTTCTGTACGGTTACCAACGATCATCAATGAACCTGGAGTGATATAGCGTTCCATTGCGTGTTCGGTCATCGCACCTATGACAAATTTATTCAAGACTTTATCTAGACCGACTGCTCCGCCTAAAACATCGCCTTCAATGATCCGCACGACTTCGCCAAATGTCAATCGTTCGATATTTTTCTTCAACTTACGTTCGATCCGAATCGTTCCTACTCGTTGGATCGTTGACACTAATCCTACATTTTCAGCGTCTTTAATTGCTCGATAGGCCGTTCCTTCACTGACATTCAATTCTTTGGCAATACTACGGACAGATATTCGATTCCCCACTGGTAGGCTTTCGATATATTCTAAAATCAAATCATGTTTTGTCGCCATCTCTTTCCCCTACACTTCCAGCGTTTCCGAAACGCTCATTATTTTTCCTTCGGTATCTGCTAATAAATCGATGAATACTTGCGGATCTTGTTCAATGACAGGAAAGGTATTGTAATGGATCGGCACGACTTTCTTCGCTTTGATTCGCTTTGCCGCACGAGCCGCATCCTCAGGCCCCATTGTATAATTGTCGCCAATCGGTAAAAAGGCTACATCGATCATAAACTGTTCACCTAAGAGCGCTAAATCGCTAAAATCTGCAGTATCACCCGCATGATAAATCGTCTTCCCGTCTGCTTGGATTAGAATACCACTAGGCTCTCCCATATAACGCGAAACACCATCGATTTCAATACTTGAACTATGCTGTGCATGGACAAATTTGACTGTGCCAAAAGGAAACTCCCTTTTGCCACCGATATTCATCCCAAAAGAGTTCGCTCCTTGCTGTTGTGCATAATCAGCGATTTCGACAATACTGATGATGGTCGCCTTATTGTTCTTCGCAATCGGCAACATGTCTCCAATATGATCAGCATGTCCATGGGTGATCAATATCCAGTCCGTCTGGACTTCATCCACTTTTAAATCAGTCATAGGATTCCCAGTAATAAATGGATCTATCAGCACTTGTTGGCCATTTTTCATTTCCAGAGAAATACAAGAATGTCCATGATAAGTAATCTTCATCTTCTCACTCCTCAACATTTTGGTCACTGACTCTTTCGTTTTCATTTCGATCATTCACACAATTAGTAGTACAGTATATCCTATTCAATTGTAACAGATAATACAGGTTGTACCAAGTATCAAGTGAGCGTGTACTTACGACTGAATACCCAGATAAAAGAATGTTTCGTCTATGATTGACAGTTTCTGTTTATTGTTTGATCACTGTGAATAAAACCAGAATGACTACGAATCCGTAATGATGCTCAAAATAAAAAATCCCAATAGTAGAAATTAAGGCTCTAGTTTCTACTATTGGGATTTTTATTTAAGTTGAAATGCCTTATACGGCTTATAAGATTGAACAAATCCACAACACTTTTTTAGATAGAGGAGTGATAAAAAATAAAAAAAACGAAGTTTGCTAACTATTTTGAAAATTTCTTCTTTTCCAGTTTAGTGATGGAGAAATTTTTTAAAGATATTCTCAGCATTTAGCAGACCGTAATCTTTCATGTCTATCACTTCAATAACCTTTGTAGGATACTCTTTTATGATAGTTTCTCTCATAGAAGACAGCTCTGGAGATAATAGAATAACATCGGCAGCCTTTGCATACTGATCCAACTTAGAAATGCTATGCATGTCAACATGCACAAGTAAATGTTGTTTTTTTGCGAAGTTGTTCATCTTTGTTACTAACAAATTGCTATAAAGCGTACTATCTGTACTCATTGAAGTTACGCCAAAAATGATGATCTGTTTCTCTTTCATTTGATTATTTCCCAAACCAAGTTCTTTTTCCATTAAAGACACTTCCACCTTTCCATCGTATATATTCAATGATCTCGCTCCTATAAAAGAAAAGCTATACCAAACATATCCATCATCTGAACATCTTTTGATACAGCTTTTCATTTTTTATCTTTTGCCGCGACGTTGTGTCGCTTCCATGATGACTGGTAAAATCACTGGACGGCGTTTGGTTTGTTCAAACAAATAGCGACCTAATTGATCACGTATTTCTTGTTTCAGTTTGCTCCATTCGAAATCATCGCTTTCTAAATGTTTCCCTACAATGGTTTCGATCATGTTGCTACTTTCATTGATCAAATCACGACTTGCTTTGACATAAACAAATCCTCGTGAAGTGATTTGCGGTTTTGAGACGATTTTCTTTTCACGACGACTGATTGTCACTACTGCAACAAAAATACCGTCTTCAGATAAGATTTTACGGTCGCGTAAAACAATGTTCCCAATATCACCAACGCCTAGTCCGTCGATCATGACATTTTCAGCACTTATCGTACCTGCCACACTCATCCGCTTGTTTTTATATTCTAAAACATCTCCACGTCCAGTGATATAGATATTTTTGTAGGGGATACCAACTGCATGGGCTAAGTCTGCGTGGGCAGCTAATTCACGGTATTCTCCTTGAACTGGGATGAAATATTTAGGTTTCATGAAATTCAACATCAATTGTAAGTCATTAGGATTTGCATGACCGGAAACCCGCAGGTTGTCAGAGATTTGTTTGACTATTCCACCTGCTCGGTAAATGATATCTTCTGTCTTAGCAACCATCGTTTCCATCGCAATACTTGGTGTCGTTGTGATATAAACAAGATCGCCTTCTTTGATCTTGATATGACGGTGCGCACCATTCGCCATTTTTTGTAAAGACTTGATTGGTTCACCCATACGGCCTGTTTCTAAAATAATCAGTTCTTCAGGCTCATAGTTTTTCATATCTTTTAATGTGACCAATAGGTCCTCACTTGGTAATTGAAGTTTTTCTAAGCGCATAGCTGTTCGGATGATCCGTTCAAAGTCTTGACCAGTCAACACGACCTTACGTCCTGCTTTGGCAGCGGCGTCTAAGATTTGTTGGACACGTTGAAGATTACTTGCAACACAAGCAACGATGATCCGTCCTTCCCAATATTTGATGGTATCAAATACTTCATCAGCGATTTGGAACTCAGAAGCAACAGGGGTCGCGTTTTCTGCATTTGCTGACTCACTCAGTAAAGCTAACACGCCTTCTTTCCCAATCTCTGCTAAACGAGCGTAATCCGTTTGGTACATTGGGATCGCCATTTGGTCAAATTTGAAATCACCCGTATAAACGATATTTCCTTCTTGGGTTTTTAAATTGATCCCAACTGAATCTGGGATCGTATGGGTAGTGCGGAAGAAGCTAACGATCGTTTCACCGAAATCGATCTCTGTATGCTCATCTACCACATGAAAATCCTTGAATCCTTTTGCAGCATCATTGCGATTGACATTCAATTTTGCCAATTCGATCGTCAACTCTGTTCCGAACACAGGTACAGAAATCTTTGACAATAAATAAGGCAACGCCCCAATCGCATCTGCGTGACCATGTGTCAGAAAAACACCTGCTACACGATCGACATTATCTTCTAAATACGTAAAATCAGGAATCACAACGTCGATCCCTAATAATTCGTTTTCAGGATACTTCAGACCACAGTCTAAAATAAAAATAGCTTCCCCTACTTCTGCAATGTACAAATTTTTTCCGTTTTCGCGTACACCGCCTAAAGGGATAATCTTAATGGTACTCACAAATTTCACCTCTTCTTATGACATCTTCATTTAACGATGTCGATTCTCTATTTTATTTAAACGATCCATTTTCTGAGTGCCTGGTTTTCGGATGATTTCACTAAGTACTAAAATCCATCTTAATTTTACAGGCGTTTAGGATCTTTTTTTGACACAAAAAAATCGGGATTGCTTCAGTTGCTCGATCAACTGCTCCACATCATTATACAACAAATCAAACAAATCGCTAGCATGTACGATTGTTTCTGTCTCCATGTTTTTCCCAGACCATTTTTTCTTCTTTCATTTTAGAAGATACTTCGTCTATTTTACCATAAATTACTCAATAACTATAGAATGTTTTTCATTTCCTACTCCATTTGACTTGTTTTTAGGCTTCAACTCTCTCTGGTCGTGGTCTCTTTTTAAGGTAGGCTTAAGCTACTCCCTTTATTCTATTTTTTGTACTCATTTCGAAAGGAGATCGAACCAATGAATTTTTTCAAACGAGCATTAAAAAGTACAAAAGTAAAATGGGGGCGTTCTTTACTATTATTAGCAGTTTTTACAGCAATCCTTGTCTTCGTTCTTGCTGGACTAACCATACGTAGTGCGGCTCAACAAGCCGCAGAGCAAGCTCAAAAAGATGTCGGCGCGACCGTCACTTTAAGTGCGAATCGTGAAGCGGCTTTTCAAAAACAAACGGAGGCAACTGATACTGAATCCGGTGGGCGACCAGATCCTGGAAGTTTCTCCCTCACACCTGTTTCAGTCGGCGATGCAGAAAAGATCGCAGCACTAGATAATGTAGCAAGTTTTTCCTTCGAAAGCTCTGCATCAGCTTTAGCCAATAGCGGGATCACTGCCATTTCAAGCTCTGATACCTCAGAAACATCAGAAGAAACTGAAACTGATACTACGACTGATGCTGCACCAAACGGTGAAAACATGGGTGGAGCTATGGGGGGTGGCAAACCGCAAATGATCCAAGCAGACTTTCAAATCAGCGGGGTATCCGATACAGCCCAAACCAGTAGCTTTACGGATGGCACAGCAAAAATCATCGAAGGAGAAGGAATCACTGATAGCGACAAAGATACGAACAATGTCGTGATGGACTCTACTTTAGCTAGCGCAAATGACTTATCCGTAGGGGATACTTTCGTTATTACTAGCACTGAAGATGAAGAAACAACTTATGAAATGACGATTAAAGGAATCTATGAGTCGAGTGAAACAAGTAGTAGCATGGGAATGAATTTCAATTTCATGAATCCAGCGAACACTTTGTATACTTATTATACGTTTGCTAATACATTGAATGGTTCTTCAGAAGATGACACAATCGACTCTGCGGTTTATACGCTGACCGATCCCAATAAAATGGCAGATTTTATCACTAAAGCAGAAAACCTGATCGATACATCAACGTTCAGTCTTCAATCAAACGATACGATGTTCCAAGCAATGCTTGAACCACTTAACAACGTGGCCAGTTTTTCACAAAATGTCGTTTTACTCGTTGCGGTGGCTGGAATCATTATTTTGACTTTGATCATCATGATCACGATCCGGGAACGCCGCCATGAATTAGGAGTATTGCTTTCATTAGGCGAATCCAGAAGCAAAATCGTCCTTCAATTGTTTACAGAAGTGGCCATATGTATGATCGTCGCGTTAGGTGTGGCTTCATTCAGTGGAAATGTCGTTGCAAATGCTGTCGGTCAACAGTTGCTTGATCAACAAACTGAAACGTCAACCGACTCACCTGCCGAGCAACAAGGAGAGCAGATGCCTGGTGGTGGCAATCGTGGACCTGGTGGACAACCCGGTGGAACTAGTAATCCATTTACCGTTTCGGAACAAGTAAGCGACCTTGAAATCACCGTTCAACCAGCTCAACTCGGCCTTCTAGCAGCTGTTGCATTCGGGATCAGCTTACTCTCCGTTTTTCTAGCATCCATTGGCATACTACGATTAAATCCACGAAAAATTTTATTAAACTAAAGGAGGAATTAGATGTTACGTACAGAAAACTTGGGCTTCTGGTATCAGAATCCAACAGAAGCACTTTATAAAAACGTGAATTTATCCTTTGAAAAAGGGGAAATGTACGCCATATTAGGGGCAAGTGGTTCAGGAAAAACGACCTTCCTTTCGTTGATCTCAGGACTCGATACACCAAAAGAAGGGACTGTGTATTATGAAGAGCGCGCTTTAGCTAAAATAGGACTACGAAATTATCGTAAAAATGATGTATCCATTATTTTTCAAGCGTACAACTTATTGCCTTACCTTTCCGCTCTTGATAACGTCATTACCGCCATGGAAATTTCAAATACTCCTCAAAAAAATTATCGCCAAGTAGCACTTGATCGCTTGGCACGCGTTGGGATAAATGAAACTCTTGCAAAACAACAAGTCACTAAATTATCTGGGGGACAACAACAACGCGTAGCGATCGTCCGAGCGATTTGTTGCGAACATCAGTTAATCATCGCGGATGAACCAACAGGAAACCTCGATGAAACGACTTCACAAGAAATCGTTCAACTCTTCCAAGAAATCGCCCATGAGCAAGATCGCTGTATCATCATTGTGACACACGAACTAGAAGTGGCTAAAAAATGTGATGAAGTTTTTGAATTAAAAAACAAAACATTCGCGTCCATTGACATTGGATAACCGCTAAAAAAAGCGTCCACCTTATTGGTAGGACGCTTTTTTTTTAGAATTTACAAGTAGACTATTTATGGTCTTTTTTTGAAAATTTTTCTTTTACATCTTCAAAGCCTTCTTTGATTTCATCGCCGATATTACGAGCTTTACTCTTGATATCCGCACCTGCAGATTGGGCTTTACCTTTTGTTTCTTTACTTTTATCACCTGTTGCTTTTCCATAGGCTTCTTTGCCTTCACCTGCAACTTTGTCTTTCAAATCTTTAGAGCGTCCTTCTAAATCTGCCATAATATTTCCTCCTCTAAAATTTGTCTTTCTAACCACTTTTAGAGTAACACCAATTATAAAAACAAACAAACAGAATGCTTATTGAGTTAATTAGTTGTTAAGAATTTGCTCAAATGTTCCCCAAACTTTCACTTGTTTTTCTTGGACCATGATCGTTCCATTAGCAATCACCGTATCAATTTCTAAGGTTTCTTTATCAAGTAAACAAAGATCCGCATCTTTCCCGACAGCGATTCTTCCCTTTTGGTCCAGTTTCAGGACTCTTGCAGGATTGGACGTCACAGCTCGTAAGGCAATCTCTAAGGGGATGTCTTCTTTTTGAACGGCTTCTTTGATGCCAACCAGTAAGGATTTCGCACTACCGACGCCCATACCGATAAAATGGTTCTCTTGGTCAAAATATGGGAGACTACCTTGTCCATCGGAGGTCAAGGTGAAGTTATCAAGAGAGACTTGTGCTTCCAATAACTGCTTCAATGCTTTACTGAAACGAACTTCACCATCGGTCTTTTCCCAAAAATCAGGATCTTCACTTGCAGTGAAATCGATCGTTCCACCTTTTTTTGCAAATTCGATACATGCAACTAATAATTCAGTTGTCCGATTCGCATGCGTCGGATAAAACTGAGTAATAGGGATTTCTGTTTCTTCAACCACACGATTCAATAATTCCAATTTTCGACTTCCGCCACCTAAATGGACATTCATTATTCCTGCTTTACCTGATAACATGCCCCCAACACGAGCATCCGCCACTGCCCGAGCAAACTCGTCGAATGTTGGTTGAGAAGAGCGATGATCAGAGACAGCGATTTCTCCGATCCCAATGATCTTATCAATAGTAAGAAAATCTTTGATCAATGAATCAGTCACCGTTTTGACCGGCAACCGATAAGAACCAACATAAACATACGTAGTCAATCCTTCTGCCTCTAGCCCTCTTGCTTTACTGATCAAAGCAGTCATATCTCGACCTTCGCCATCTGTCCCGATACAACCTACGACTGTTGTCACTCCTGCTGTCGTTAGTTGACTAAGTGTGACTTCTGGTGTGCGATTATGATAGCCACCTTCGCCGCCGCCACCTAAAATATGGAAATGGGCATCAATAAAACCTGGGGTCAAGAGTTTTCCTTCTCCTGAAATTTCTTCCACGATCAATTCTTCGTAACCGCCAGATAGTTGATCTTCCAAGGCAATGATTTTATTTCCTGCCACTAATACATCCTTCTTACCAAGATATTCTGGTGCATAGACATCGATTTGTCGAATGAGTTTCATCCGTGATCCTCCTCTTTATAAAATAGTCTGTATCTTTTCATACACACAAAGGGTTGTTTGAAAAGCAATCTAGCGATCCTACGTCGCTCTTTTAGAAATAAGCGAGAAAGTCCCAAAATATGAAGATACTTTCGGATTTTCTCGCTTATTATCTCAGCGTTACATATGGGTAGCACCGTTTCTTTGATTGCTATCAATCAGTTCTTATTTGTTTTATTGAAGGCCGATCGCGATCGCAATCATAATGAAGATTGTTCCTAAAACAAAGAAGAATCCTTGCATTTTGATTTGGAATCGTGCCCATTTTGCCCATTCGATCCGTGCCACACCTAAGACGCCGATCAAGCTAGCAGAAACTGGCGTGAACGCATCCATGAATCCTGAACCTAATTGATAAGCCAATACGGCAACTTGACGAGAGACACCAACTAAATCAGCTAACGGTGCCATGATTGGCATCGTCAATGCCGCTTGTCCAGAATTTGAAGTGACGACTAGATTGAACAAACTTTGGAACACATACATCGCCCATGCACCAATAACTGCCGGTACACCAGTCAGCGCTGTTCCTATACCATGCAAAATTGTATTAAGCGCAGAAGGTACAGAAGCATCTGATCCACCTAATACAAGCAAGATTCCTTTTGCCATCCCAACAACGATTGCTGTTCCAGCTAGATCTGCTGCCCCAGATTGGAAAGAAGAGGCAATATCATTGACCGTCATACCGTCTAATTTGAATAAAACAGCAATGATCCCTGCGACTAGTCCCATTACAAAAAATTGAGAGGCGATTTCTGGGATATAATAGCCTTTTTGAGTAACTCCCCAAACGATCCAAACTAAAACGATCAACATTTCCGCTAAAATCAATTTATGGCCTAATGTAAATGGTTTTTGTTCATCGGATGTTTTCTTCAAATGGTTACGGAAGTATTCGTCAGATTTATACGTTAATGAACTTTCCGGATTCTTCCGAACTTTTTCTCCATAGATCATTAAGTAACCAGCCGATAACGCAGTCACGACGACCCACATGATCAATCGGAAGGTGGCGCCTGATAAGACTGGAATACCTGCGATCCCTTGAGCAACGGCGACACTGAACGGACTCATCCATGACGTGGCATTCCCGACTTGTGACGCCACATAGGTGACTGTAACGGCGACGATCGAATCATAGCCTAAGGCAATCACAAAAGGTACCATGACCATTGAGAATGGAATGACTTCTTCAGCCATACCGAACGTTGCGCCTCCAAATGAAAAAGCAAAGAATAAGAGCGGTAAAGCTAAACGTTCTAGTCCACGTGTCTTATTGATAAAAGCATAAATACCTGCATCAATGGCACCTGTTCGCATGATGATCCCAAATGCCCCACCCACGACTAAAATAAGTGCAGCAATCCCGACTGCTGAACCATATTTATCGCCTGATACTAGACCTTCAAAAACAAAGTTCAAAAAGCCAAACCCACCGAAATCATCGGTTCCCCATAGTTTTGCTGTTTTATGCAATTTCTTTGAGGTATCATAGATGTCTTCACCATATTCATCGTATAAAACATCATCTGTCAGTGAGATTTCATCTAGTTTCTCTTGGGTCAAGTTTTTTTCACCAGCTGCCAAGACTTCTTCTAATCCTTCTTCAGGAACAGCTAGCTTTTCTCTTTCCTTTGGATCATTTTGTAATTCTTCCAGTTGATCAAATACAAAAGACTTATCTAATTCATAAGCATAACGAAACGAATCTTGGCGTAATACTGTTCTGGTACTAGTTTCTCCATTTGCATCTTTGTATTCTATATCTTGCGTACTGAATCTCCCCGCTGGTACGATAAATGTTAATAACCAGGCAAGTACAACTACACCAAAAATAATGACATACGTATGCGGGGTCGTCATTTTGGTAAAGTCTCGTTTTTTCTTTACTGAAGAATTTTTTCTCTTCAAAACTCGTTCTTCCTTTCTTGCTACGTTTTTGTCAATAATGAATAAGCAAATAGATTATACAGTAAAATGTTCTATACCACATGAATAAACAATTAAAAAAATCTATTGATTTTAGTTATCTTCAAGACACATTTTAATAAAAAAGCTGTTCTTAAAGCCATAGCACCTATAAAAATGGATTAAAATTCTTTTTTTATTTTTACAATGTAGCTATTTCCGATCATTTATTTTCATTTCTATTTACGTATAAACAAAGATTTTTTAAGAGATTAACAAATATTTATACATTTCCATCCGTACTCCTTTCCTATTTGAACCGATGTTTTTAATTGAATTTCTGCCTCTCTCTTACTCTCTTTTTATTTTCATTAGGTATCTTCATTGCAATATTCATAACAAATGTACTATAATTGGAGTGTAAAGAGTTTTGGGGAAGACTCTTTCATCAACGTGTATAAAGAGACAAGAAAGAATCATCACGATTCTTTCTTGTCTCTTTTTCGGGCTCTTATCCTTCTCTCTTTAGTCATTCTCCAACAAATAATAAACTGAAAAATAAACGATTTGCTGTAATAAAATTAAGGTGGCTAACGAAGCTGTGCCACATATAGCTGGCTCAAACTTAGGAACCGTAAGGACGGCATCGTCTATCGTTGCATAGTTATCTAATACTAGATCTGCATATTCATATAAGCGCAAACCACTACTATGTCTTGATTTGATACTTCGGGATAAATCAAATCCTGTGATCACGATCAATAGGTGACCTTGTTCTTTGACCCATTCCGCCAGTTCAATGATTGCAGGATTTCTCCCTTCATTTGATAAGAGAAGAAAAATATCCTCGGGTTGCGCATTGATTTGTTCAATGATTGCTTGACCCGTTCCTTCCAGTGACTCATAAATTCCCGCTGCAGGGTGTTCAATCAACTGAGTTGGCAAGATTTTTGGAGATTGTTGCCAAAATTCATAGGCAATACCTTGCAAGGTACGGCTAGCAAAAATATGTAAGCATCCTCCTCGATGAATCTGTGTAGCGATCCAACGTCCCGCTTGTTCCATCAAGGGTTCCTCGATCCTTAATTTTCGTTCAAGTTGTTGACAATAATCAAAATAGGGTAAGCTCATTCTTTTCTCCTCTTCTTCTGCTATTTCAGAATAGAGACAACTATCAAAAAGAAAAATACAAAAAGATGAGACGAAGCAATTGCTCAGTCTCATCTTTACCTTAACCACTTATTCATTACACTCCAGCGAAAGATCTGATGTAGCAGCATCTTGATGTTCTTCGGCTTCAGTGTAAAAGATAGGAACGATGTATCGCTAAAAGCAAGTCTTTCAAACGGATTAAACAAACTGCTTGCTTGAATATACATCTTTTTTGACATAGTAAATAAATCGCCTTGCTTCCTCCGCTTTTTCTATTCATAAGGTAGAAAATCTTCCTTAAATCAGGTACAATAAATGCGGTCGGTGCGCTGCATCGACTATGGCAAAATGATCGGTCAGGGTGTATACGTGTGACTGGTCATTCCTTGATAGTTAGTTGCCGCTAACTATCAAGGAGCCTTTTTTTTTAGTTATTTCTATCTGCATCTATTGTAAGGAAAGTGCGAAACAAGTGCAAGTATCAAAATATCAGCGGTCAGATCTTGTCCGTCTTTCTGAGACATCCTTTGAGCGGTTCGGAGAAGCCGCATGTTTGCCTTTTTTGACGACATGAAATTTTTTGAGTAGATACGGGATATAGGCAAAAAGGTACAGCAAAAGAAAAGCTGCCGCAAAAAGAAATGCCTGTTGATCTCCCCACAAAAGAACGATGATCAAACTACCGATCGCCACTGTTGCTAAGTACCAAATAAAAATCAAAAAGGTTTCTTTTATTCTGACCATATAAAACATCGTAAACAAACTAATAAATAATACTGGCAGTAAAAACAGCCAATTATTTCCCTCCATCAACCATTTCAATCCATCAAGAAACGTTTGTGCAATGTTGATTAGAATCCCCATGTAAGCAATACACCTCATTTACTATTCTTTTCTCAAGATTTTATTTCTCTAATTGTTAAGTTTTTAGTCCAGAGAATGACTTAGATCAATGAGGTATTGTTTCAGTTGCTCGCTGATTTCAGGATGACCTAAACCGTATTCGATACTTGTTTTTAGATAACCAAATTTATCACCGACATCATATCTAGAGCCTTTGAATTCTCTCGCATATACGGGTTGCTTTTTATTTAATTCATCAATGGCATCCGTCAATTGAACCTCATTTCCAGCTCCAGGTTTTTGTGTTTCTAATAATTCAAAAATTTCTGGTGTCAATAAGTAGCGTCCAATAATCGCTAAATCACTCGGAGCTTCTTCAGGTGTTGGTTTTTCGACGAATCGTTTCACTTCATACAAGCCTTCAGATTCTTTTGTTTCTGGATCGATGATCCCATATTTTGACGTGTCTTCATGAGGAACTTTCATGACTGCTACAGTCGAACCTTTTGTTTTCTCGTAATCTAAGATCAATTGTTTTGTCAGTGGAATCTCATCTTCCATCAAATCGTCCCCAAGCATAACGATGAATGGTTCATCTCCAACAAAAGTTTTCGCTTGTAATACCGCATGACCTAGTCCTAAAGGATGGGACTGACGGATAAAGTGGAGATTGACATTCGTTGTTTCTTCGACTAATTTTAGCAAGTCGATTTTATTTTTTTCTTGTAGATTCAATTCTAATTCGATATTCGAATCAAAATGGTCTTCAATCGGTCGTTTTTCTTTTCCGGTAACGATCAAAATATCTTCGATCCCCGAAGCTAAAGCTTCCTCTACGATAAATTGGATCGTTGGTTTATCAACGATCGGCAACATTTCTTTTGCCATTGCCTTTGTAGCAGGTAAAAAACGTGTACCTAGACCTGCTGCAGGAATGACTGCTTTTCTTACGATTTTATTCTCCATATGCGTATTTATATACTCCATTCTGTTGATTTACTGAAATTCGTTTTCCATCTTGCCATCACGCAACATGATTTCTTTTGCTGCTTGTTTGATATCCTTCCCTTGATAAAGGACCTGATAGATTGTTTGAGTGATGGGCATCTCTACACCTAGTTGCTCAGCCAGCTCAACCGCCGCTTTTGTTGTCGATACACCCTCCACGATCATCCCCATATTTTCCAGGATTTGATCTAATTTTTGTCCTTCACCCAGCATATGCCCCGCGCGCCAATTTCGTGAATGGACACTGGTACAAGTGACGATCAGATCACCAACACCGCTCAATCCAATAAAGGTCAAAGGGTTCGCGCCCATCGCTACACCGAGACGACTGATTTCAGCTAATCCTCTTGTCATGATCGCCGCTTTCGCATTGTCACCAAAACCAAGACCGTGGATCGCGCCGGCACCGATTGCAATGATATTCTTCAATGCTGCACCTGTTTCCACACCGATCACATCATTATTTGTATAGATTCGGAAATAATCATTCATAAATAATTCTTGCACATAAGTAGCTGCTTTTTGATCAACACTTGCAGCAGTGATCGTTGTGATATCGTGGACCGCCACTTCTTCTGCGTGACTAGGGCCTGATAAAACAACGATAGATTGTCGTTTTTCTTCTGGGATTTCTTCGGCAATCACTTCTGATATCCGTTTATGCGTGTCTTGCTCTAATCCTTTACTGGCATGGATGATCACTGGTTTTGTCGTTAAATGTTGTAGCAATTCTTGTGCTACAGCACGGATTGCTTTCGTCGGTACGACAAATAATACTGCATCTACCTCTTTGACAGCTTCAGCCAATTCTGTGTAACCGATGATCGATTCTGGTAAATGTAATTCAGGTAAATAGTGTTTATTCGTATGATACGTATTGATTTCTGTGATTTGTTCTGGAACATTCCCCCAGATACGGACGTCATGTCCATTTTCTGCTAAGGTTTGAGCTAAAGCAGTTCCCCAAGAACCAGGGCCTAATACTGCAATTTTTTGTTTCATGGAAATTCCTCCAAAATTCATAGTTAATTTCTATTATAGTATACATTAACAAAATACAGGACTTATTTTCATTTTTTTAGCTTTTGTTTAAAAAGAGCTTGGGATAGAAGTGTTTAGCTGCGAGAAATAAGGCGCTATCCAACAAAATTGTTTTCAAATTTTTTTTGAATAGTGTCTTGTTTCCGAAGTCGTTACTTTTGTTCCCACCGTTTATTCAGTTTTAGGGGGTGCGAGAGGACAAATGTCCCAGAATCATTTAATTCAGCCATTTATTCCTTGATTTAACTTAAATAGAAATTATAATGTTGCAATACCATACAAGATGTTTTTTTGGTCTATTCCAATGATATAGTCTATTTATCAACAGTCGAACTAAAGGAGGTGCATCTTATGTGGTCAGTTACTCCACCAATGTAAGTGCAAGTTTCAAGAATAAACAAAATCCTCAAGAATAAAAAAACGAAAATCGTCGTTCAACAAGCGATTTTCGTTTTTTTATTTATTTTTCTAAAAAATCAGCTGCCTCAGCCCATCTCTTCTATTTATCGTAATTCTTTCTCGATGATTTTTTTATACATAGCGATATCATAACCAAATAATTCTTTCCTTATGTTAAACAATTCACAAAAATCAAAATTAAAGGATACCCTCATTTTGAAGCAATCAATTTGGGATAGTTTCTCATGGCTGATATTATATAAAATCACGTCACGTTTATTATAGTTGCTGGGAATGGTTTCCGGATTGAATTGTTGAATGTCCAGGGTGTTTCCAAATTCTTGTTCTAACATTTCCTGTGCCCATAAGAAGTCCGTACAGACACCTGTCAGTAAAAAGACTCTTTTTTCATTTTTACTCCGATAAGTCAAAAAATAAATTTTTGTTGCTAAATACCGAAAATGATCATCTGAAAATGCTAGGTTCAATCCTGAAAAATCATTCCAGTCCATAAAGATCTGCTTGATTTTCTCAAAGAAAGCTTGAGGAATCTCTGCCATATCTGTCCCTTCCACAACATGTTCTTCAGGAATCAGCTGTTGAAAATTAAAATGACATTTCCGCAAAAACATCAAAGTTAGTACTTCGATGGTTCGTTGATTATTAGAAAAGTTAGGAATATTACGTTCCATCTTGTCGATCAGATACTCATACTTGATCTCTGGGAACTCTTTAGTAAAAGCGATATAGCATTGATAATTCTTTTCATGTGCATTTATTTCATAAAAATTTTGGTTTAAAAAATTGAATACGATCGTACAATAGTTTAAGTTTCGTTCATCTGGGCTTAAAAACATTTGTTTCAAAAAGGCGACAAGACGATCTTCTATCTGATGATAAATAGGTGTGCATTTATACATCTCTAACTTTTTTATATCTAGATTGTCTTTCAACTTCATTTTTCGATCAAACATCAGTTGAAGTAAAATCTGTGCGTATTCTTTTGAGAAATCTGAAAATAAACATTTTTGTTCTTTTTCGATTTGTTGAAACAAATGATTTATTTTGTACTGACTTGTTTTTGACACCTTAACTACTTGAATACCGCTCTTCATTTGAAAAAGTGCAATTAAAAACCGTAAGCGATACTCATCTTCTACCTTCTTATCATTGAGGTCGATGCCATAAGAGGCGACATAGGACATCACCTCTTTTTTTAGTTGATATGCTTTGGAGGAAGAGATATATTCTTGCTTGGCAAAACCTAGGGGATTCGAAAAATCGGTTTTAAAGAAATACATACACGCTTTGATAAATGGTGAATATTGATAGACTTTCTTCATATACGTTCGTTTATTTCTTTTATACTTATGTCTGATCAAATACCCTGTTGGATTTGATTCAATCAACGGATCAGTCTCATCGAATTGTAGATTGATTGCTTTTATGTCTCCTTTTATCGTTGAAACAGAAACATTCAATTGTTGAGACATCTCCAGCGAAGTCAAACTTGATTTTTCCCATAATAGATTAATAATAGTTACTTTTCGAAAAATTTCTTTCTCTAAATATTTTCTAAACACTATTACTCCCCCACCCACCTGTTAAATTAAATGGATAATATCATTAAAAAATCAAGTTGAAGTAAAAGTTTCATAAAATTTAAAAAAATTTATTTTTTTGTAAAAAAAGAGGAAGAACGTGGCATCACTTCTGTTCTCCCCCTTTTACTTATTATAAACTAGCTTAGCTCTTCTCTTGTTCAACCAACTTCCTTTTGATTTTACCTATATAAATACACAGACCTAGAATAATCACTAATAAGACACACCCAGTTATCATCATCCATTTGTACTTTGCAAAAAAACTAGGCTGACTTTTTATCAATATATCTGTTTGGTTTAATTTTTTGCTTATGTTGTTTTTTACTGTGAATTTCCTTGTTAACTTCCAGTGATGTTCCCCTTCATCCGCTTCAAATGTCGCAACATACACTCCCGGTAATAATGCTTTACCGTCTAATGGTATCCTATAGTTCAATACCGTATTTGGAGCAATCGAGCCTTCCGGCTGGTTTGCTTGATACATAACTTCTTGATCATCTTCTTTCGTAATGATTGCTTTGATGTTGGTTAGCCGGATTAATTTGGGTTTAGGATTTTGGATTTTCTCTGTAAAAACATTTCGCGTATTCACTTGTTCTGCTTGCGCATCTAAAAGTTTTAATGTTGATGGAATTTGCTCCGGATCACTTGATTGCAAAACTAAACCGATTTCTCTCGCAAAATTATTTTGAATATTGCCTTCTTTGTTTGCTTCATTATTCTGAACTACCCGGATCGCTCCAATGGTAATCCCAGATAGATTCTTTTCAGGCATTTTGATTTTCACTTGTAATTCATGCGTTTGCTTTGGAGAAATTTTGATTTTATTTTCTGATATTTTTACTAGATCTTCTATATTGACTTGCGCGTTATTTGCTAAACCCTTGACCGATTTATCATACTCAATGACCCCGATACTGTTCGTATTTCCTTGATATAAAGTTGTGTCTAGCATGATCGTCTGATCCGAGATATTTTCGATTTTAAGATGCAACGTCTGTTCTTGTTTTGGTTCCATTTGTAAATCAAAATAGGAGACCTGTTTATTTATTTGATTGTCCGGCAATTGCGTGGACACCAAAAATGGAATATTCTGAGAAGCTGAGTTTTCATCACTAAACACAGGTACGTCACATAGATGAGACAAAACAAGTAAAAATAAAAACATGGCTATATTTTTTTTGATTTTCACTGGGCAGTTCCTTTCTGTCAAGGGCAGTTCTTACAATGTATCAGAAAACGTCCAAGTCAATTGCGCATGATAGGTATCCGCTTCTTTTTTTGCTGCAGCAGGAATACTTAATTTGTATTGATTGATTGGCAATGTTGAAATTCCTAATCCCTCTCCTGGACTCGCTTTGAATACTTCCACATCCACATCTGGAGTAATCACATAGTCTTGGGTGTTGATTACACCGCCTGTGGGTAGATCACCACCAATGTTTGTCACATTTCCTGTATTGATCGATAATTCTGCCCCTGCTAACTCAGCTTGATTGACTGAGGACGTAAATTGGGCAATTTGTTTTACTTTTAGTTTCCAACCTTTTGTTAGATCACCACGATTATCTGTGACTTGGATATCCGTAGTTGTTGGGTTAGATGCCTGATTACCATCTACTGTAGCGATTTGTTCGATGGATTGATCATATTTGATATTAGCAGTACCAAAATTCAGATTGGTTGGTAACTTGTTGGTTGCTAGGTTCAAATCTTCTCCATTTCCACCAGTTGGTGCTTGTAAAGTCACTGTGCCATCAGTTGTTGTATCGGCACTCACCGATGTTATACCTAAACTTGCTCCTACTAAGATACTCATACCTGCCATGACATATTTTTTTGTGATTACCATTATCTTATGCTCCTTTTCATTGTATAAAATATTTTATAGCTAGCCGACTTTGTTGCCACTTCAATTGTGATCAGTCTGCACGTCGTTCCTTTTCGCTTTCAGAAATGATCCATTGTGAGTTGTCTCTATCAACGATTGGCACAACGTTCTATGAATGAGCGCACAACTTAATCCTGATTCTTTTTTCGATCTCTCGTTTTCTGACTCCTCAGATTGAACATTCTCATGCTATCATTATCCATCGTCCGTTAGAGACTTATGGCTAGGGTGTTTCTGAAAGTGTCCAAGTGATTTTTGCCTGATAAGAATCAGCTATTTTCGGACTGTCACTTGGCAACTCCAACTTAAACTCGGTGAGTGGCAAAACGATCTGTCCCCGACTATTCCCTTTATCCACTCGAAATACTTCTTTTTCTTGCCCAACAGGAATATCAATTGTTTGATTACTTCCAGTACTTATCACTGCTCCCCCACTACTATTAGTTGCTGTCCCTGTTTCAAATTGGATGATTGACCCTGTTAATTGAAAGCCACTACTTATTCCAGTCAAGACATGGTCCTGAGTGACTTTTACTTTATAGCCGTCTCCATTGTTACTTCGTTTGTCAGTGATATCGATTTTCCCTGTGGCATTTGTAGCAATCAATTGATTGGTTGTATATTGGATTGGGACATGGCCAAAATCAAGTATGGACGGATAGATTGATTGATCATTGAAAAGGCTCTCCTCAACCGTCACATTCATACTTTTCGATTTATGCTTATACGTATAGGTGAGAACATACTGTCCTTCTTCTTCTGTCAATTTTTGTGGATCAATATCAATCATATTCGCTCCTTCGATTTTTTGTGCAGTGACACTGACGTTTGTCTCGAAAAACGAAAGAGATGAATTGCTGCTACTATCTGATTCGATGATACAATCTAATCCATCATATTCATTCCATGTATCTTTGGCATAGATCGTAGGCAAGGAATGAAGCTGAATATCAAATACATTGACTGTCGCCACAGACTCCGCATCATCACAAGTAAAAGTAATTTGATAGGTCCCTATTTTCTCTCCATCCGCTTCGCCTTGAATCGTGACATCATTGATTGTTTGTGGCTGTCCTAGCGCATTTGTTGCACTCACAAAGTTATATGGTGGTATCCAAACTTCACCCAATAATAGATCGATATCCTTGGTAATTACTTGTGCTTTACTCGTGAATGGACCACTAGCTATTTTTCTTACATTTTTAGACTGGAAATATTTTGGAAACATGGAATTATTAGACGTCACATTCAAGGTATTTTGAGCAATATCAATCGAAGTTAAATTAAAACTTGTCGTAATTGGTCCAGTATAGCCGATATCGGGAAGTGGGTCTGTGCCATTTAGCTTCCAAGTACCAATCCCACTATTTGAAGCGATCGTGAATGGTGCACTGCTATAATATGAACCTAAAGCACAGCCTGTGGAATTAGCAATCGAAAAATTGCTGGTTGCTGCTATTGACAGAGATTGACCGATTGCAATAGTTGCTGTTGGATTATTTGATTGTGCGCTAAAAGTTGTATGATCTTCTATGTTCAAGACAGTGCTGCTATTATTACCTACTACTGGATAGCTGTTACTCGTATTATTGAATGCTACATTTGCTCCATTTCGTATATTTAATTCTTTTACTTCACACACTTCTTGCGTATCTGATGAGGCTGTAATATTCTCATACAGATTCGCTGTCCCATAAGGCAGATAAATGAATTGTTGTCCAGAAGATGTGACATTTGTATAGTTGATCGTGACTCCTGAGAATTCGGACCAGAAAAACGAATATGGATGTTGATTGATTAGTGTGACATCAGAAATAGAGCAAGTCGTATACGCTAATGCAACGCCAACCAGTTGAAGATTAATATCAATCGTATGGTTATTGCCATAAATATTTTTTGGCGAATTGATATTAAAAGATGCCGTTAACTTGATATCTCCAGTTAAATAAATGTCTGTAATAGTGGGGTCCAATAAAGCGGTACGAAAATCATTGAAGTTATCCACACTAGCTATGCCTGAAGCTGCTGTAGGGACAGCTAAAACGGATTGGAAATCACTTTGTACAGTACTATTGGATGGTTCACTTATTTCTTCTGAAGAACCCATTTCCTTTGTCGTAGTACTTTCACTCGGCGCATTTTCACTACTCTCAGTTGTCGAATCAGCAGACGCATGATACGGTAGACTGATGGCTACTTTATAAAAAAAGAAAACGATACTTACTATACACATAACTACCTTTATTTTTTTTGCCAGCTTCATCTTTATCATCCTAAAAAACATCCCTTTTTTGTACAACTAGATAATTTGATCCCACCGATAGTATTAGGGTGATCATTCTTCCTTTCATGGTTCCCTGCTCAGGTGGATCATGGCTTTTCCATCAAAAGCTCAGCTTGAAAACAACCATTTACCTTATATTTATTTCTCATATATCAACCTCCTTTACCAAGTAATCACCAATCTATGTCTATATTATGCTTGATAAACTATGGAAAAAAATCCATAGATTTACCCTTCTCAGTGTAAAAATTTAATAAACATTTTACCTGTACGTTATGATTTCAATTCATTCATGTTACTTGATAAAATAAAAAAAGCCCTCTTAAAAGAGGACTTGGAATTTTTATAATAGTTGTTATAATATATGTTTTTTCCATGTTCTGTTATACAAACATAAAAAATAATTGAATTTTTATCATGCGTTTGCCCAATTGCTAAGATTCTCGTTAGACATGCACGAAAATCTTAACAATACTGAGCAAATCACTTATTCGTTGATTGATTCAGCATCAACGATTGCTTCATTAATAAAGACGGGTATGGATTGTTTAGCCAATCAATTCCCAAGGTCCCCATTGTTCAGTTCCAGGCTCATTGCCTCGTGTCCACCATTTTGCACGATATGTGTTGCCTTTGTGTGTCACGATATCACCTAGATCATAAATTGTATCTGCATCCCATGCTTCTACTGCTGGTGCATCCGCCGTTGTCACAACTAATGCTTTGCTTTCTTCTGAAATGTTGCCCGCTTCGTCAAATGCTTTCACTGTATAAGAATACTCTGTGTTAGCTGTTAATCCTGCGTCACTGAATGTATTTGTTGCTGTTTCTCCTACTTGCTCACCGTCACGGTAAACATAGTAACCTACTACACCCACGTTGTCTGTTGATTGTGTCCATGATAAAGAGACACTCTTGTCACTAATTGATGAAACCGCAATGTTCAATGGTACTGATGGAGCTTCTAAGTCAGCTGGTGGCTCTTCTAATGTAGAAATCACTAATGCTTTACTTTCTTCTGAAACGTTACCAGCTGCATCGAATGCTTTCACTGTATAAGTGTATTCTGTGCTGGCAGTCAATTTTGTGTCTGTATAAGCATTGTTTGTTGCTCTACCAATTTGTTCGCCATCACGATAAATGTAATAACCTGCTACACCACGATCATCTGTTGAATTTGTCCAAGATAGTGCGACAGTTGAATGTGTTGCTGTTCCTGCTAGATTGGTTGGTTGTGATGGTTTTTCTGTATCAGGTGTTTTTTCTTGGAATAAATCCTGATAAGACTTCGCAAATGATTCATTGTACTCTACTCCAGCAGAGTTTCTTCCTTCATCCCAGTTGATGCTCCAAGTCATCAAACCTTTCAATGGTGTTTGATCTTTTTCCATTTGTTCAAATACGTCATAGACTTTCGATGGCTCTTTTACGAAACCATTTGCTGCTGCATCAATGTTTGCTGGAATACCTAAAGCTAAACGATTCGCTGGAATTTGGATAAAACCACCGCTTCCTTCATTGAAAGCTTTTGAAATCCCATATAAGAATTCAAATTTTTTGCTGTCATTGTTTTGAGCGATCCATTCAGTTCCAACACTGATACCGTCACCTGCTTGGTTGTATAACTGTGGTGCAATAAAATCATATTCTTGTTCTAAAGCAGTAATGTATGGAACATATTTACCTTGTGTTCTTAAGTACGGAAACTCTGGCGCCATGGAGATAATAAAATGTTTTTGCTCTTTCTCAAAATGTGCACGGACGATTTTCAACGCATCTGGGATCACTGTTTTATTGTCGCCTGCATCTACTGCGGTTTGTTCTAAATCAATATCTAAGCCATCAAATCCATAAACTTCAACCAAACGGATGATTTCATCTGCAAAGGCTTGTTCTTCTCCTTTATGTAATTCAATATGTGAGTCTGCACCCCCAAGTGAAATGAGTACCACACGATCTTCAGCATTCAAAGTTGCTACTTTTTGTCTAAATTCAGTATCAGACATATTGTAAGGTTTGAATGTTGGGATACCTTCCCCTTTCATGAATGACACAGCAATCACATTATAAAAAGGATTTACTTTTGCCAAATCAGTATCTGCTGGACGGCCCCCTTGGTAACCAGCACCTTGTTCAGGCACCCAATTATGATAATAACCTACTGAAACTTGGCGATTTGAGATATCTGGCATCGTATCTGCTGCGTCTGCTGCAAACACATCTGTTCCGCCTCCAATCAAACAACCTAAAAGACCAACTGAGAATAATAAACTTTTTTTATTCATTTTTTCCCTCCTAAATTTGTATTACAGACCAGATTAAAACATATCTTATTCTTCAAAATTTTTTTTGTCTGGTATTGCAACAAAATAATTTTCAAACAAAAAAAATCGCACTTTTTTAGCAAAATGGCGCATATATGAAAACATAACATCCACATAACTACATTATGCTATTATAGCCATGTACAAAAAACAGCTTCTGGAGGAAATGAACATGACAGAACATGCTGCTCTAATTCGAAAATTAAGAAAAGATCGTGGATTGACGCAAGAACAATTAACTGTAGGTATCTCCCAAAGAGGAACATTAGCAGCTTTCGAATCACGCGGAACAAAAATTGGTTTTGAACTATTAGTAAATTATCTTGATCGGATGAATATCACACTTGAAGAATATCAATTTTTATTGAATAGTAATTCATTGTCAAATAAACAAAAATTAACGAATTATTTGATTACTTCAAAAACCATTACATCTGCTCAAGAGCAAGAATTGCTTAATGAATTTGAAAAAACAGGAAACATTTATTATCGTTTGATCTATGCCCAAAGAAAATTGATTTCAAATTATCTGTATAGCACATCTTTTACCGCATCAATGAAAGAAGAAATCAGTGTCATTAAGAAGTATCTTGAAAAGATTGATACTTGGGGCCATTTTGAATTGACTATTTTTTCAAATTGTTTGTTTATTTTTGATGATGAATATATTGCCTATTCGTTCCAAAACAGTGTCACAAAGATGAAAGCTTACATAGATAATACCTATTATTCTGAGCTTCTTTCTAATTTTATTTTGAACGGTGTCCGTCTTTCTTTTAACCGTGAATCAATCACATTACGCAAATTATTTCTAGCTCAATTAAAAAAAATCGCTACGACACATAAGCAAACACTCGACCTTGCACATTACAAAGTATTTACTGCTCTAGATAAATTAGCTGATGGACAAAAAACAGCTTTAAAAGAAGTGGAAACGGGTATTGCATTTTTTGAATGGTTAGATCTTTCTACGAGTAAAGACTATATGATCAATCTAAAAGAAAAATTGTGCGCAGAGATATGTGATTTAACGCACAATGAGCACCACACAAAAGTTGTTGTTAAAAGTACGTGCGATCGCCTCTCTTCACAACGCCAAGCGAATACTGCCTAAAAAAACCGTGTATCTCCTCATCCCCAAATGAGAAGATGCATGGTTTTTAACTATCTCCCTGTAACGAAGAGTAATGTTGCCTCCTTCATTTATCTGATTCGTTCTCTACATTTACTCCACCACTTCCAATAAATTCTTTCGTTTCTTGTTCTATTCCCGTGCATAAGCGATTTCTTCAGTTGCAGTTGTTTTTACCAGCGACCATTTCCCTATAATCAAAAACACGACTAAATAGAACTATTCCTAAAAAAAAACATTTTCGTGCTGAACGAATTTTTTTTGTTGCAATAACATACATAATTTTCACCTTAATAATATGTCAGTTATGATACCGATTGTAAGTTACATAAAGAAAAATTATTGGAGGAATCATCATGAAAAAAAGTACATTAATTGGTTTAGGATTCATTTTAGCTGGTATTGGGGCAAGCACTCTTACTTCTGTCGATGTTGCTGCTCATGGTTACGTTTCTGAACCAGCAAGTCGTGGATACCAAGGGAGCCTTGACAAAAATACAAACTGGAATGCTGCATTCAAAAAATACGGAGCTGTTATCAATGAGCCACAATCCCTTGAAGCACCAAAAGGCTTTCCAGCTGCTGGACCTGAAGATGGACAAATCGCTTCTGCAAATGGTGCGGTAGGTGATTTCCTATTAGATCAACAATCATCCTCACTGTGGACAAAACAACAATTGACAACCGGTGCAAATGATTTTACTTGGACATTCACTGCCAATCATGCAACAACGAAATGGCATTACTACATGACAAAAGCCGGTTGGGATCAAAATGATGCGTTGACAAGAGACGACTTGGAATTCATTGGTGAAGTAGGCAATGATGGACAACTAGCTTCTACTAATCCAACACATTCGATCAACATTCCCAATGACCGTTTAGGCTATCATGTAATCTTAGCTGTTTGGGATGTCGCTGATACTAAAAATGGGTTCTATAATGTCATCGATGTCGATGTCAAAGGCGAAACAGTTTTAGCTGACTTACAAAAATAAAAAATATTAATGACCGCAAGTCGCGAGGCAGAAATGTTTAGCCTCGAAAAAAAAGCACCATCCACGAGAGTTGTTCATCAATTTTTTGTGGATGGTGCTTTTTTGTAGTTTTTTTTTGCGATTTATGCGATTTTAGGAGGTGCAAGAGCGGCAATGTACTACGCACTATTGTGTATTTTCTTAAGTTTTACTAAAATGTGCGGATTATGAAAAGGCTTGTTCTCTTTTCATTCTAAATTTCATAAGCTACAATATGAGAGTACCTAGTTATATCATCGTTAGATTTCTCGCTGCAAGATATTTTTGTTGCTTTAAGGATATCTATTTATCATAAATCGGTTTTTTGCCGATAGACGTGCGAACAATATTGGGTAACTTGTTTTTAGGAGGAAATTTTATGATTCAGTTATTGCGCTATGCGAAAGACTATCGAAAACAAATCATCCTAGGTCCTGTATTTAAATTTTTAGAAGCAGTCTTTGAATTGATTTTGCCTTTACTGATGGCTTCGCTGATCGATAATGGGCTAAAAATGAACAATCGTGAAGTGATCATCAACATGGGTATCTGGATGATCGTCATGTCGGTGATTGGATTGATCTGTGCCATTATTTGTCAATATTATTCATCCATTGCCTCTCAAGGGTTTGGAACAGAACTTAGAAACCAACTCATCAAAAAAATCAACTCTTTCTCCCATAGTGAATTAAATCATTTTGGGACGGATACATTGATCACGCGCATGACCAATGATATCAATCAGCTACAACTTGCACTCGCAATGGTTATCCGTTTATTGATCCGAGCACCTTTTTTAAGTATTGGATCAGTAGTGATGGCTTTTGTGATCGACTGGCAAGTCGGGCTATTCTTCTTAGCTTTATTACCAATTTTTTCAATCATTTTATACTTTATTATCCGTAAGACGATCCCCCTCTATCAAAAAGTCCAAGAAAAGTTGGATGGTCTAAATGAGACTGTTAGCCAAAATTTAAGCGGGGTTCGTGTGATCCGAGCATTTTCACGTACTAATAAAGAAATCGAAACGTTTGATGAAAACACGGATGTCTTAGCAAAAAATTATTTACGTGTTTCCAATATCTCCGCTTTGCTCTCTCCGGCAACGACATTGATCATGAATGTCGGGATCATTTGTCTATTGACTGTTGGCGGGGTCAAGGTAAATATCGGTTCCTTACAACAAGGACAAGTTTTAGCATTGATCAATTACATGAACCAAATGTTATTAGCCTTGATCGTTGTTTCCAATCTTGTCGTGATCTTTACTCGTGCAGAAGCTTCTGCTCAGCGGGTCAAAGAAGTCTTAGATACCGAAAATACCATTACAGATGCTGAGACTCCTAGTGAACCAGTCATGGATTCTGAAACAATTCTACAATTTAAAGACGTAGATTTTCGTTATACGCCAGAATCTGGTCTGTCATTACAAGGAATCAATTTCACTTTGAAACGCCAAACTGTCTTAGGGATCATTGGTCCGACCGGAAGTGGGAAGACGACATTGACACAATTGATCCCACGTTTTTATGATGTTAGTGAAGGCTCTGTGTTATTTGATGAACAAGACGTTCGTGACTGGCCATTAGATACATTACGAAGTCAGATTTCGCAAGTACCACAAACGGCTGTCTTATTCACCGGTACCATTCGGGAAAATCTTCAGTGGGGAAAACCTGACGCGACAGACGCAGAGTGTTGGGAAGCTTTGGCAATTGCCCAAGCGGAAGATTTTGTTCGCCAATTACCCAAAGGATTAGATACAAGAGTCATGGAGAACGGGAAAAACTTTTCCGGAGGTCAAAAACAACGATTGACGATTGCTCGTGCATTGATCGCCAAACCTGCCTTATTGATCTTAGATGACTCCTTGAGTGCCCTTGATTATCAAACGGATCTGAACTTGCGCCAAGCACTACAAACTTCCCTTAATACAACGGTCATCATTATTTCTCAACGCATCCGTTCGATTCAACAAGCAGAGCATATCCTCGTCATGGATCAAGGAAAAATCGTGGCCCAGGGTACACATGATACATTGCTTAGTCAATCTTCTGAGTATCGTGAAATCGTGGCATCACAGGAGGAGGAATAAAATGAAAACAAAAAAACTATCGTGGCAAACGCTCAAACGTTTTGTTCCTTATCTGACGGCCCATCCACGTGAAATTTGGTTAGCTGTCTTGTTGGGAATCGTCAATGGTGTTGCTACCGTCGTGATGACCTTACAGATCGGTCAAAGTATCGATCAAATGGTTGGTGTGGGGCAAGTCAACTTTACTCGATTGGTCCAACTTCTGGTGATGTTTGGCGGGATCGTTTTACTTAATGTCATCAGTCAATGGTTGATCCAAGTATTAAGTAACCGATTGGCTTACCTCTCTGTTGCTAACCTACGAAAAGATGCTTTTGCTCGTTTAAATCTTTTACCGCTAAGATACTATGATCAAAATTCCCATGGAAACATTGTCAGTCGTTTTACAAACGATATGGATAACATCTCCATTGCGATATCAGCGGCGTTCAATCAATTATTTTCTGGAGTGGCGATCATTATCCTCTCACTGATCTTCATGCTCAGCTTGAGTCCATTATTGACACTTGTCGTCATTTGTTCGACACCAATCATTTTCTTAGTCAGCTGGTTAGTGGCACGCGCTTCTCAAAATGATTTTGATAACCAGCAAAAAATCATTGGGAATATTTCAGGTTTTGTTACAGAACGTATCGGTAATCAAAAAATCATCAAAGCGTTCCAACAAGAAGAAGTCAATCAACAGCAATTCAGTGCCTTGAATGCTGACTTATATGAGAAAGGGCAGCGCGCGCAATTCTCTTCTTCATTAACGAACCCATCTTCTCGTTTTGTCGATCACTTAGCCTATCTCTCCATTGGTTTGATTGGTGGTTTACTTGCCTTACGAAGTGATTCAACGATTACTGTCGGGATCATTTCAAGTTTTACGATCTATTCAAGTCAGTTTTCAAAACCTTTTATTGAATTATCAGGGATCACGACACAGATCCAAACCGCATTTTCTGGTTTAGAACGAGCATTTGAATTGATCGATCAACCGGAAGAAACGCCAGATGAACCTTTTGCGTATCAACTTGATCCTCAAACGATCAAAGGCGAGGTCGCTTTCAAACATGTTTCTTTCTCTTATGAACCACAACAACGGTTGATCGAGAATTTCAGCTTTGTTGCCAAGCCAGGTCAAACAGTGGCAATCGTTGGTAAAACGGGAGCTGGTAAATCCACATTAGTGAATTTATTGATGCGGTTTTACGATGTCAATTCCGGGACGATCACGATCGACGATTATGATATTACCCAAATCGCCCGTGATTCCCTACGCAAAAGCTTTGGCATGGTTTTACAAGATACGTGGTTATTCGACAGTACGTTACGAGAAAATTTACGTTACGGAAAACCAGACGCCAGTGATGAAGAAATCAATGAGGCCCTAAAATCAGCCTATATGTATGAATTTGTCCAACGCTTGCCACAAAAACTAGATACACGCATTGGTGGACAGGGATTAAAAATCTCCGATGGGCAGCGTCAATTACTGACGATTGCTCGTACGATGATCAGTAATCCACCTATGTTGATACTTGATGAAGCAACAAGTTCAGTGGATACATTGACAGAAAAGAAAATCCAAAATGCCTTCCTAAAAATGATGGAAGGAAAAACTAGTTTTGTGATTGCCCATCGCTTGTCCACGATCAAAAATGCCGATCAGATTCTCGTTATGGATCAAGGGGCAATCGTTGAAATGGGGACACATGATGAATTATTGAAAATCGAAGATGGTAGCTATCGTCAACTTTATCAAGCGCAATTTACTGGATCGGTTGAAAAATAGTGAACATCGAATCAGATGATTTTTCTGATCTATGCAAAAAACAAGCAGTCTTCTGGGATGGGAAGACTGCTTGTTTTTTATTTTGTATGCGTCGTTAAACTCCGCAAAATTCTTTTATATGGCATGGCGCGCCCAATCACGTAGATCATCGTCGATTGGATCGGCAACCAGATAATGGCTTTTAATAAACGTGGTCCCCAGAATACCCAGTTCATCGGTACTTGATACATGATGACCAACCATAATGGTGTCAGGATCAAGCTAACGAACACTGTCACACTGAGCGTGGCTAAGATTGCATTTTTCCAAGTGATCTCTTTGCGATAGAAAAAGAACCCATAAATCGCTCCTTCAATAAAAGCATTCAACGTGAAGCCGATGAAAAAGACAGATTTAGGAAATAATGCCATACCCACAATATCAGCTAACACAGAACCGATCCCTGTCCAAAATGGGCCAAATAAAATACCCATGATTACTTGGGGAATGAACGTTACACTGATTTTGAGTAATGGTGTTTCAAATGAAACTAAGCGAGACAACGTGACCATCAATGCGATCAGCAGTCCCATGATCGTAATCATACGAGCATCTAAACGATTTTTCTTCATTTCTAGCATCTCCTTTAAGAGCTGCTACATGTTTCATGCAGCGAATGCGAAAATAAAACCGCGAACTTACGTCCTTCGTCCTAGAGGCAACATCCCATCCTCTAAGCACTTAACGCTTTATTTTCTACTCTGTTAATAGTGGGAACTTATCCCAGACAAACTATAGCATAGAAAAGGAAGAACTGTAAATAAAAAAGCTAATATTCTACGCGAAAACGATTGCTTAGTTCGTGATGTAACAGACATTCGCCTTGATCAACTGTCTCTATCTTCATAAAACCCGAATTTTAGATCTTATTAGGAAAAGGGATCTTACTTCCTTCTTCATGAATGACTTGTCGAAATTCCAAAAATCCGGCTTCAAGCCCACGTAACAAAACTTCTGCTGTCCCAATATTTGTTGCTAAAGGAATATCATACACATCAGCCAAGCGGATCAACGCAGTGACATCAGGTTCATGAGGTTGAGCTGCTAAAGGATCACGAAGGAAAATCACTAGATCCAATTCATCTTCTGAGATCATCGCGCCAATTTGTTGGTCGCCGCCTAAAGGTCCTGAATTGAACCGATGGACCGATAATCCTGTGGCTTCTGCAATCCGCTGACCAGTTGTCCCTGTCGCGAATAGTTCATGTTGTTCAAGTATGATTTTATAAGCTGTTGTAAATTTGATCATCAACTCTTTTTTACGATCATGTGCAATCAATGCTATTTTCATCTGTCATCGCCCCTTTTTATCAGTGTAACAAATTTTTTTGTGATTTGATATTTTACAACTCCCTATACAAACATATCAAGGACTTCTAGTACATCCACCCATGTTAGAATATCACATTGTTCAATTTTTATTATGTTTCTAGCGGTGTAGTCAATTGAACGCAACTGATGTGTAACAACTTGTCCAGAAATGATTTGTGGTTCTTTGATCTTAATATATGTATCAAATTTTCTTTCAGTTGATGTGATTGGGCAAATCAAACAAAAACCAGTGTATTGGTTGAAGTTATTCTTACTTACTACCAAACCTGGTCTTCGCTTCTGTATTTCCTTTCCTCTAGCTGGATCAAAATCCAGCCATACAATATCTTTTTGCTTTGGATAATCCATTTATAGTTCCTCCCCCTCAAGGTTCATCTCATCCCACTCTTTATCTTCTTGGGTGATTGAATCTCTAAAGCCTGCCCATGCCTCTGGAGTCTTAAAAATATCTTCTTTTTTGGGCTTTAATACATATGTTTCACCTATTTTAATAATCGTATATATTTTTCCAACTTCTGGAGAAATATCTTTGGGAAAAATCGCTCCTACAGAATTTCCAATCTTTCTAATAGTCGTTTCCATTATTATCATCTCCCAGCTTATGTTAAATTGAGTTTAACTTAATTTAACATGAAAATCAAATTTTGTTTTCTTGGTTGCCTCCTTTTTTATATCTCTTAATATCTACAAAGTATTGCTCTAAGATAGTGAATACACGGTAAATCTTTGATAAATCGAGCAGTAAAAACAAAAAAAATAAATTGCCATATTGCTGGAGTTTGCTCTCATTATTGAAGGATCTGCTTCATGAACATCATTTATTCTATTTTGTAGGTGATGAGGTTGTGACAGAAGTGTTCAGCTCCGAGAAATAAGCCGAGAAACCCGAAAATTGTTTTTCAAATTTTTGGGTTTCTCGGCTTATTTCCGAAGGAGTTACTCCTGGAACACCGTTTATTCGCTTTTAAGGATAGAAACAAAAATGAATTTTATTTTTGTCTCACTTTCCACGCACTTTCCAATTATTTTGTACACATTGACGAAAGATGCCACGAATTCTTGTTCATTGTGACATTGAATATAGATAGCGCTTTCAACTATACTAAACACATCAAATAAAAGAAAAAAGAAAGCGTGGTTTGTACGATGGTAGAAATGGCTCTGAAAAATGTATACAAAAAATATGACAATGCAGAAAACTATTCTGTTACTGACTTTAACTTGGCAATCAAAGATCGCGAATTTATCGTATTCGTTGGTCCTTCCGGTTGTGGGAAATCAACAACTCTACGAATGATCGCTGGTCTTGAAGATATTTCCGAAGGAGAATTGAATATCGGCGGTAAAGTAATGAACGATGTTGCTCCTAAAGACCGTGATATCGCGATGGTATTCCAAAACTATGCCTTATACCCTCACATGACGGTATTTGACAATATGGCGTTTGGTTTGAAATTGCGTAAATACGATAAAGCAGACATCCAACAACGTGTGGAAAATGCTGCGGAGATCCTTGGTTTGACTGAATACTTAAAACGTAAACCTGCTGCTCTTTCAGGAGGTCAACGTCAGCGTGTCGCTTTAGGTCGTGCCATCGTACGTGATGCGAAAGTCTTCTTAATGGATGAGCCATTGTCAAACTTGGATGCCAAACTACGTGTAGCCATGCGTGCCGAAATCGCGAAGTTGCATCAACGCTTAGAAACAACAACCATTTACGTTACCCATGACCAAACAGAAGCGATGACAATGGCAGACCGCATCGTCATCATGAAAGATGGATTTATCCAACAAATCGGTTCACCGAAAGAAGTTTATGACACACCAGTCAACATGTTCGTTGCTGGTTTCATTGGTTCACCTGCCATGAACTTTTTCAATGTAAAATTAAGCCAAGGCGTTATCTCAGATGGTCATGGACTAAAATTGAGAATCCCTGAAGGTAAAAATAAAGTGCTAGTTGAAAAAGGTTATGAAGGAAAAGAACTTGTCTTTGGTATCCGTCCAGAAGATATCCATAGTGAACAAGTTGTCTTGGATGCCTCACCAGAAACTGTTGTCAATTCAGAAGTCGTTGTATCTGAATTACTTGGTGCAGAAACCATGCTTTATACTCGCACTGGAACAACTGAGTTCATTTCAAAAGTTGACGCGCGTGACTTCCATAAACCAGGAGAAATGATCGACCTTGCCTTCAATATCAACAAAGGCCATTTCTTTGATAAAGATACAGAAGATGTCATCACGATCCCATAAACGAAACAGAACTTGATGATACGTAAAAGACCCATCGATCGTACGATCTTGGGTCTTTTTTTGGTTATTTTTCAGTCTTTATCTGTGGCATTGCTAAACGACTTTTTTGATCGTTCCTTGTACGATCTCTTTCTTTTGCTGTTTCTTGGCAGCAGTGAAAACTGGCACATCAAAGAATTTACTCAATGTTCCGGCAATGAAGTAAGCGATATTGTAATCCACCAAACTATGGATCAAGCCACCGATCCCCATCAAGATGAATACGGTATAGAAGTAGCCTTCTGCATAGTATGTTTCCGGCATATTCCCTATGAAGAAGAATACACTCACCACTAGCATTTCGATGATCGAGTGGATCACGCCGATCAATAAGTTAAACCCTTGAAAACGCCAGTTCATTAATGTGAATTGCCCGTCTTTTAAGACGATCCCTGGTTTTTTTTGTAAATACCATGCACCGATTAGAGCAAATACCAAATGAGACAATGCACGAAGCGCAATAATCACAGGTGTCGTCAAGAAGAAACCAAATGTTGTACCTAGCGCCACTGCAACAGCTACACCGGGTGAAAAAAACATTGCGATAAATAATGGCACATGTGAAGCTAGTGTAAATGAAGCAGGCGGAATTACGATCTTAGGCATGATCATCGGAATAAGAACGCCCATCCCGATCAATAAAGCGGAAATTGTCAATTTTCTTACAGAATTTGTTTTCATTTTTTTACTCCCTTGATGTGTCTTGACACATTTGTTTTGACCTATTGTACCGCTAACTTTCTAATGTGTCAAGACACATAAAGAGAAACAGAACATCTGAAATGCCCCCCTCTCTAAAATCGAATAATTTGATCTTGGACCTTATGTCCTAAAATAGTCAGGCACCACTTGAAGAATACCCAAAATGGTTTTCTCAAGTGATGCCTTCATGCTTAGAGCGAAAAGACTTTTTCAGCCTTCTATTCCTCATTTTATTTTTTTAGATGTTCCATGGCATTGCTCAAAGCAGCAAATTCTCCTAAAGAAAGTGTTTCTCCTCGTCTTTTCGGATCGATTCCTGCCTCCGTTAGACTTGCGGTTAACCAACTTTTTGTTTCTTCGTCTTTCCCATAGGCATGTTGCAAATTATTCCACAAAGTTTTTCTACGCTGTTGAAACGCAGCCTTTGTCAGACGGAAAAAGGCTTTTTCATCCGTTACGGAAACTGCTGGTGTTGCGCGTCTTGTCAATTTCAAGATTGCTGAATCCACGTTTGGTTGTGGTACAAATACTGTTTTTGGCACAATAAACGCCAAACTTGCTTCCATATAGTATTGCACAGCGATCGATAAAGAACCATATGCTTTTGTTCCCGGTTTGGCTGAGATGCGATCAGCTACTTCTTTTTGCATCATCACGATCATTTCGTCAACCACTACGTCTGATTCAAGAAAGTGCATCATGATTGGTGTCGTAATATAATAAGGCAGATTAGCCACCACTTTCAATGGTAACTGCTCGTTGAATTGAGTATTGACTGCCTCTGCCAAATCAGTTTTCAAAATATCTTGGTGGATGACTGTGACATTCGGATATGGCGAAAGGGTATCTGCCAAGACAGGAATCAATCGATCGTCGATTTCAAATGCGACTACTTGTTTGGCATGACGCGCGATTTGCTCTGTTAATGCACCAATTCCTGGTCCTACTTCAATGACATTAGTCTGCTGATCGATTTGACCAGTTTCAATGATTTTCCGAAGGATATTCGGCTCTGTCAAAAAGTTTTGTCCTAAGCTCTTTTTAAAGGAGAAGCCGTGCTTCAATAAAATTTCTTTTGTTCTAGTGGGTGTTGCAATATCCCGATATTCACTCATAATGATCCTCCACTTTTTTCATTGCCTGCTTAAACTCAGCTAACGTAATTCGGAACATGTTCAACCGTTTTTCCAATTGTTTTCCGTTTGTATAGCCAATGCGTAATTCATCGCCTAGCATCTCACGCTTTTCTTTTGCTTGTGGTCCGGCAATCAATCCATACGCAACAAGCATTTGTCTAGTGATCTCTGGTACTTGGGTCTCATCATCGACTGGCGTAACGACCTTTTTCAACGCTTCTAATATCGCTTCGTCACTCGCATGTTCGACTCCTAAGCTTCCCTTTTTTTTCGGTACGGCTTGGTTCCTTGGCAAAAATGCATGTTTTGCTTGTGGTACCACTTCCATGATTGTTTTACGAATCTTCTCACCTGAGAAATCTGGGTCCGTAAAAATAATGATTCCCCTAGTTTCCTGTGCATGTTCGATCTGCATCAAGATTTCTTCATTGATCGCTGAACCAATCGTTTCTATCGTGTCGGCTTCAACCACTTCTTGTAGCCTTCTCGTATCGTCTTTCCCTTCGACAACAATGATTTCTTGGATCTTTAACTTAGTCATGCTCTGATAATCCAAATAAACGATGGGCATTTTTCCATGTTTGTGCCGCTACTTCTTCCATTGGTAGTTGACGAAGTTCAGCGATCTTTTCGACTGTGTAACGAGTATACCCTGGTTCATTTCTTTTTCCTCGATAGGGCATTGGCGCTAAATATGGAGCATCCGTTTCCACTAATAGACGATCCAATGGAACGTTTGTCGCTGCTTCTTGCACATCTAACGCCTTTTTGAAAGTGACGACACCACTGAAAGAAATGTGCATCCCTAAATCAAGGAAACGTTGTGCCCATTCATAATCACCACTAAAGCTGTGCATGATCCCACCAATGTCGCGAATGTCCTCTTCTTTTAAAACCTTATAAGTATCTTCCAATGCTTCTCTCGTATGGATACTAATTGGTAAGTTCATCTCTTTTGCGATGGCGATCTGTCTTCTAAAAATTTTATCTTGGACTTCTTTTGGATCTTCCATCCAATAATAATCCAGTCCGATTTCCCCTAAAGCAACCACTTTTGGTAAAGTCAATTGTTCTTGAAGTTTATTTTCGATTTCTTTCGTATAGCTACCAGCTTCGGTAGGATGCCAACCAATGATGCTATAAATGTTTGGGTAATCTTGACTAAGCATCAAGGACTTTTCGATCGTCGGTGTATCAAAGCCTACGACGGCCATTTTAGTCACACCTAGTTCTTCTGCACGCTGGATCGTTTCAGGAATGTCATCATTGAATTGTTCCGCGTTCAAATGAGTATGAGAATCAAATATCATCTTTATCTCTCCTTTTCATTCATTACTTTAGCATATAAGCAGGCGTTAAAGAAGTCTCAAAGACTAAAAAACATGAGATATCGTACAAAGAAAGACAAGAAATGACTTGATTCACTTCTTGTCTTTTCATTATCAGTTAGTTACTTTCAGTTTGTCTTTTTTTGTAGTAGAACACAGGTACACCTAATAATGTGACTAAGATTCCGATCAATGCCAAATTCGTTTGTGTGATCAGTGTCATCCCTAAAATAAAGATGGCTCCTAAAATCGCAATGATCGGTATCACAGGATACAATGGTACTTTATATGGACGAGGCATCTCTGGTGCTTTCTTTCTTAAAATAAATACGCCAATAAAAATCAATAAGCTAAATAGCCACATGACAAAAATCAACATATCCGTCAGAAAATCAAACGACCCTAAACTCATCATGATACAGGCGATCGCTAATTGGAACAACGCAGGGACATAAGGGACGGTAAAGTTTTTTGAAAGCTTTGTCAACTGTTTGCTGAACGGTAATTCATTTTCTAATGCCATGGCATATGGCACACGAATCCCAGTCAACGTATAACCATTCAATGCGCCGTAGACAGAGATCAAAATACCGATCGTAACGATTTTCCCTCCTAGTTCACCGAAGATGACCGCTGACGCATCAGATGAAGCATTCAAGTTCCCAGCAATTTGATCAATCGGTAATGTTTTTAAAAAGACGAAGTTGATCAATAGATAAACGAATGTCACAAAACTCAATCCTAAAATAATCGCTTTTGGTAGATCCTTTTCTGGACGTTTCATTTCTCCAGCCATGGCTCCGACACCTAACCAGCCATCGTAAGCGAAAAGCGTCGCCAACAAAGCACCACTAAGTCCTTCTGCCCATGAAACACCTTGTCCGGCTTCTACTGGAAATAATTGAACAGTACCCTGTCCTGGTGTCAGAAGCCCCCAAATAATGATCACTGCAATTGGGATCAACTTGACTACCAATGTAATCGATTGAACGTACGCACCAACTTTGGTCCCTAACAGATTCAATCCAGTGATAGAAAGTGCTGTAATAATAGCAATCACTAATAAATAATCAGGAGATAGCTGTAAGAGATTGATCAGCTGTGTTGCAAAGATGATCGATAATGCCGCAATGTTGGCTGGAAAGTAAATCAAACTTTGTGCCCAGCCTAACAAAAAACTTGGTAACTTACCGTAAGCTGCTTCAATATACTTGACCGCTCCACCTGTTTCAGGAATGGCAGTGGCTAATTCAGCGACTGTTAGCCCCGCACAGATCGTTAAGAATCCCCCTAACAACCACGCGAGTAACGTCAAACTTGTTGATTGTGTACTTGCCACTACCGCTGCTGTTTTAAAAAAGACGCCGGCGCCGATCACAGTTCCCATTACTGTGGATAATGCACCAAACAAATTGATCTCGCGTTTTAATTTCCCCTTCATCCTCTTCCTCATTTCGTATTTCTTTTTTATTTTTTTCAGTATACCCGAGAACTTTTCATTTTACCATTCTTTTCAGAAATTTGTAGTGAAAATATCCCTCTAAAGACGGATGTATTCTTGTCTTGCTTCTTATAGAATGAAGCTACTTGAAATGTAAGGAGGTACCCTATGGATTTTCAATCGATCGATCCAAAACTAGCATCTTATCTAAAAGATAAAGGTACTACTTTCTTTCCACAAAAAGAACAAAAACAATCCAAGCTACATTGGTTATTGTTGATTTTATTTGGCTGGTTGACGATTGCGACATTGACACAGCAATTGCTATTGATGGCTGGTTTTCTTCTCATTGCCGCCTTGATCAAAGGGCCTGGGATGTTGTTGTGGGGAATCGTCTATTCCTTTCTCGTCGGCTTGTTTCCGCCCATTGCTTTTTTACTATCGGTCATCTTTTTACTATTGAATGTTCAAACGATCGTCAAAAATTGGCGCGTCACGATGGTCGGGATTTTTTTCTACGGCTATCCTTTAGCTATGAACGCCTTGCGCCACTTGACTGATTGGGATACAAGATGGTTCTTTGCGATCAGCTTGCTCCTAGGGCTGGTGATCCTTCACTCGCTATTGACCAAGATTTATGCACGTTACGGCAATAGCCGCCTGATTGCTTGGTATATTCTATGTATTCCATTTTCAATCGTCGCAGCGCTGTTGCCAACGAAAGTCAAACAACGGCTAAAACTAAAAAAAGTCGGACGATGATTATCATCGCTCGACTTTTTTCAATTATCTATAAATCTATTTTATTGATGCACCGATCCTGTGAATTTCATTTTTTTTAAAAACTGTTCATACATATTTTGATTTATACCTAAAGTATCAAGTAAATAATTATTCTCGGTTCCCCAATTATTTAAACCTCTGTAGTAGAACTCACGATCAACATCTTTGATCACGAAAGGCATGATATTGTGCCTCAAGCATTCTTTGAACATAATCAAACGTCCCGTACGTCCGTTGCCATCTGCAAATGGGTGGATGCGTTCATATTTCACATGAAAATCTGCAATTTCAACTAAGCTTTGTTTTTTTGAGTTCTCATAGTGAGCAAGTAATTCCGTCATTTTTTCAGTTACTTCCTCGGGTGCTGTGGTTTCAACCTCATCATAACCAAAACCAATCATATTTTGAACAAGTTTAAATTCTCCGACAGGTGTTAGCGGATTGTTTTCATCAGTTGTTCCTCGTTTCAAAATTCGATGTAGTTCTTTGATAAAATCATTCGATAACGGTTCTTCGATATGATCGATCACGTAATCGAAACCTTTGAAATGATTTTCTGTTTCTTTGATATCATCTAGTTTCGTTGCCTCGCCACTTTCAGCAGGAGGGAGAATATTATTTTCAAATATTAAGGCGGTTTGCTTCTCAGAAATTCTCGACCCTTCTATTCGATTGGAGTTATACGCCATTTCTACTTGCGTCAAATGGTAAATTCCGCCATGCATATTTGCTTTTTTTTCCAGTACAAATCGGGTAACTAAATCTAACTCAGCCACATTCATCTTTCGTCTCCTTCCAATAGATAGCATAGTTATCCTATTTCTTATCAAGCGCTAGCTAAGCCAATGACCTGCTCATTCGGCTTGGATCGTTTACTTACTCACTTTTCTTTCTTATTGTAACATGAATGAATGGTTTAATACTGCAGTTCCAAAAAATTTGTCACTCAATCAAAGTTATAAAAAAGCCGAGGAGATTCGTCCTTTCGTACCCCCTAAAAACAAATAAACGGTGTTCGCACAACCTCGTTAGTTTTATTTTTATAGATCCACGAAAAGTAAGCCTATCAAAAAAGAACTATTCTAAGCTTATTTGCTTAGAATAGTTCTTACAGTCATTGATTAGCCAACTTCAGAACCGTTTGGCATACCTTTTGGTGCTTCGATCACTTGTAGTGAACCATCAGCTGCTTCTGCTGAAAGGATCATTCCTTGACTGATCAGCCCGCGCATTTTGCGTGGTTTCAAGTTAGCAACGATCACTAATTTTTTGCCGATCAATTCACTTGGATCAGGATAAAATTCGGCAATACCAGACAAGATTTGACGGTCTTGGTCATCTCCTGCATCTAGACGGAATTGCAATAATTTATCTGCCCCTTCGACTTTTTGGCAATTGATGACTTCTGCTACTTTTAATTCGACTTTTTCAAATACATCGAACTTGATTTGTTTTTCTTTGGTCGAAACAAGCTCTGTTTCTTCTGGGTCCCATTTGACAGAGTCCTCATTTGTTTGAGTACCTTCTGACATTTTTGCTTGGATATACGCAATTTCTTCTTCCAGCTCTAGGCGTGGGAAAATCGGTGTACCTTTTGCAACGACTTTTGTCCCAGATGGGAATTCACCGAAGTGTAATCCTTCAAGGTTCATCGTCTCGGCATCCAACCCTAATTGATTGAAGATTTTAGTTGGTGTTTCTGTCATGATCGGTTGCAAGAGGATCGCAGTGATACGTAGCGATTCAGCTAAGTGGATCATCACGCTCTCTAACTCTTTTTTCTTCTCTTCGTCTTTTGCTAAGACCCAAGGTTCTGTTTCATCGATATATTTGTTGGCACGAGAAATCAATACCCAGATTTCAGCTAATGCAGTGTTGAATTCCATTTTTTCCATTGCATCATGATAACGACCTACCACATTCGCAGCAGTTGTTGATAGCTCACTGTCAAACGGTGTCACTAATGACGCATAGTCAGGAACCATGCCATCACAATATTTATTGATCATTGCAATCGTTCGATTCAAGAGATTCCCTAAGTCGTTCGCCAAATCGTAGTTCACACGTGACACAAAGTCTTCTGGTGTAAATACGCCATCTGAACCAAATGGTACTGCACGCAATAAGTAATAACGCAAAGCATCTAAGCCATAGCGTTCAACAAGCATTTCTGGATAAACGACATTACCTTTCGATTTAGACATCTTGCCGTCTTTCATCAATAACCAGCCATGTCCAAAGACTTTCTTCGGCAATGGGATATCTAATGCCATCAACATGATCGGCCAATAGATCGTATGGAACCGAACGATTTCTTTTCCAACCATATGGACATCTGCAGGCCAATATTTCTGGAATAATTGATCGTCCTCTGAACCGTAACCTAGTGCGGTGATGTAGTTCGACAACGCATCGATCCAGACATACACTACATGTTTCGGATCATTTTTGACATTGATTCCCCAGCTGAACGTCGTCCGTGAAACTGCTAGATCTTCTAAACCAGGTTTGATGAAGTTATTGATCATCTCATTTTTACGTGATTCAGGTTGGATAAACTCTGGGTGTTCTTCGTAGTATTCCAACAAGCGATCTGCATACTTACTCATACGGAAGAAATAAGACTCTTCCTTGACTAGCTCGACTTCATGACCACTTGGCGCTTTCCCACCGATCACTTTGCCGTCTTCATCTTTGTATACTTCTGCAAGTTGAGTTTCTGTAAAGAATTCCTCATCTGAGACAGAATACCAACCTTCATATTCACCTAAGTAAATATCGCCTTGTTCAAGCAAACGATCAAAGATTTTTTGAACTGCTGCTTTATGATAATCATCAGTTGTGCGAATGAATTTATCGTAGCTGATATCTAATGTTTTCCACAGTTTTTTGACATCTGCAGCCATTTTGTCTACATATTCCTGTGGCTCTACGCCTAATTCTTCTGCTTTTTTCTCGATTTTCTGTCCGTGTTCATCTACCCCAGTTAGATAAAACACATCAAAGCCCATCAAACGTTTATAACGTGCAACAGCATCACATGCAATCGTTGTATAAGAATTGCCAATGTGCAGTTTGCCACTTGGATAATAGATGGGCGTAGTGATATAAAAAGTTTCCTTTTCTGCCATGGGGTACTTCCTCCTTTATCGCATGGTGCGAATTCGTTTCCTTGCTAGTATACCATAAAATGAATACGCTGTTAGCTTTTTTTGATAACTCCCGAAATGTAAAGATGTCCTTTCCCTTCAAGAAAACATTTATAAAGAACCTACGTTATCGTGATGATCCACTTCATTCTCTACCCACACTCTCACTCCTTTTTCTTCAGGATCATCTACTCTCTCATTTTTACTTTACAAACATGCTATAATAAGCAATATCATATAAGAAAAGGTTTTGAGACTAATGACAAAAAAACACAAACGAATGATTATCAGCATTGCTTTACTTTCTCTCATCCATTTATTATTTAGTTTTTACTATTTACATCTGTATGGTTATTTCAATTTGCATGGACAATTAAATACGTTTCTTTTGCTCACTTTGATCCTTCGAGTGATCCTAGCAGGGTATATCGTCCTCTGTGGCTTTTTCGCGATTCGAGAAGAAAAACAGAAGCTTCTCCCTTTTTATTTGCTTTTCTTCCTATTTAATCTACTCTTACCGTTCCTTTTTCAACTCTGAGTTCGATTTATTTGTCTAGAAATCTTTGGTTTTCAGGGAGATTCTGCTACAATAAAGTAAAAAGTACCTTAACATCACAGGAGGTGAGAAAGTGGAACATTTTCATTCAAAAGAAGAAGAAAAAACATATTATGAACAAAAGGCCTCTGAAACTGATTTCTTATCTTGGTACCAAGACCAAGAACGTCCTGAATATGAAAAACCTTCCTTGACAGTCGATATCGTTTTACTCTGCTACAACAAAGAAGAAGATCAATTAAAAGTTTTACTTATCCAACGTAAAAGCCATCCTTACCGAAATTCTTGGGCACTTCCCGGAGGATTCGTCCAAAAAAACGAATCCACAGGTGCCAGCGTCTTGCGAGAAACAAAAGAAGAAACAGGCGTCATCATATCCGAAGAAAACATTGAACAACTGCATACCTTCAGTACACCGAATCGTGATCCTCGTGGCTGGGTCGTGACAGTCAGCTATCTCGCCTTTATCGGTGAAGAACCTTTGATCGCTGGAGATGATGCCAAAGAAGTGCAGTGGTTTTCACTTGAACGCAATGCAAACAAACTGCATCTATCGAGTGGGGATGTAGCAATCACTCTGGACTTGACGACGAGCGAGTCTTCTGGCAAAGACACATTAGCCTTTGACCATAGCGAGATCATTGTCAAAGCCTTCAACCGTGTCGTCAATAAAATGGAACATGAACCGCAAGTGCTTCAAGTTCTAGGAAAAGACTTCACGATCACTGAAGCACGCAAAGTATTCGCTAAATTCTTAGGGATCGATTTTAAAATGATCGATCATTCCAATTTCAAAAAAGCCATGTTACAATACTTCGATGAAATCGGTGAACGCCCTGTCGGTATCGGACGTCCCTCAAAGATCTATCAATTAAAACCTGGACATACAGAATAAAAAGAGGTGAAGGGCATGAATGCTCTTCTCCTCTTTTTTGGTTTGTCATAATTAGTGAGCTTCTCTGAAAGAAATTCCTAGAAACAAAAACAATAGATGTTTTTTATTAGCAAGGCGAACCCTGGCGCCCCTACCAGTTTTTTTATTCAAAAAGGACTTGCTTCCCGATTTCAACTAATTCCAGACTCTTTTTGTTTGTGGAAGGATTTGTTTGTTCTTTCATATCGATCAATACTAACTTTTTGCTATACCATTGCGATTTATATTGGAGCTTTGCTAATAGCTTGTGCCAGTCTTGGATAGAAAAATCACCTTCCGGACAATCTGCTGAAATCGATTCGACAAACAAATAATCATAATGACGGATCACCGTTCCTGAAATTTGTTCCAAATAGTCTTCTCGTTGAAATTTTTGTTTTAAATAAAGGTCTTTGATTTTCCTTTTTTGCTTTTGATAATTTTTTACTCTTTCAACGTGTGTTCGTCGATGCTGTGCTGATCGTCCTTTGATCACAAGCTTTCTCTTTGCCCGCAGGAGCTGTTGATCCACTTGTTTGAATTTAGGGATCGTGATGTCAAGCGGTGTGGACATCTCCACTAGACGATCTGGATCATAGGCTATCCCGATCCATTTATTTGACGCTTTCATCGTCTTTTGGGGAACTTCACAGAGCAAGGAGACATAAAAGATCTCGTTGTATCGAGATGAGATCGTTGCTGAACGAATCGTTCCTTCAATCGGACGATGTGCATGGATGCGAATTTTCTCTTTTAGCTTTGGCAATTTGAGGTATGTTTCTTCTAAATAGATGGTTCCTTTTTGATTATTCGTCGTATACGACTGCCAAATACTTTTTTTATTTTTCAGTTTGGGGAAGCTTGCGCGTCCTTTAAAATAATTACGAAATGCACGATCCAAGTTTAATTGGGCATTCGCTAAGGCTAAACTATCGACTTCCTTTAAAAACGGATATTGCTTTTTTAAAGAAGCTGGTGTCAGCGTATAATCGATCTCTTGCGTTTCTAAATAATACGCCTGTCTGGCTTTTAATAAATGATTGTAAGTGAAACGCACACAACCAAATGTTTGGATCAACCACTGTTTTTGTGAAACAGTGGGATAGATTCGAAATTTAAAGGCTTTTAGCATCGGCTTCTCCCCCTAGTTTGCGACTAGCAAGGCTTCTTTCTGCCGTTTTAATTTTTTCGCATAATAAGCAACTTCTTGTTCTGTTGCATATACAAAATGTTCAGGAGAAATTTCGCGTAACGTACGGATTTGTCCATCGTCTGGTTCAGGTTGATACTTGATCCGGCGACGTTGGCGTTCATGATCAGGGTCAGGCAATGGGATCGCTGATAGTAAGCTTTCCGTATATGGATGCACTCCATGATTATAGATTTCTTCACTGGTTCCCATCTCAAGCAACAAGCCATTGTGCATCACACCAATACGGTCACTGATATGTTTCACCATGGATAGATCGTGCGCGATAAACAAGTAAGTCAATCCTTGCTCTTTTTGTAAATCTTGTAAAAGATTGACCACTTGGGCTTGGATCGATACGTCTAAAGCAGAGATTGGTTCATCACAAATGATAAACTTCGGATTGACTGCTAATGCTCGTGCAATCCCGATCCGTTGGCGTTGTCCCCCTGAAAATTCATGAGGATAGCGTGTGCCATGGCTGGGATTTAAGCCAACTGTTTTTAGTAACTCGTTGACTTTTTCTGCACGTTCTTCGGGTGATTTAGCTAGTCCATTGACATCGATTCCTTCTGCAATGATATCTCGTACTTTCATTCTTGGATTTAATGAAGCATATGGATCTTGGAAAATCATTTGGACTTCATGACGAAACTTTGTCATGGCTTGTTTGCCTTTTAATTTCGTCACATCTTGCCCATCAAATAAAATCTCGCCACCCGTTGGTTCATTCAAACGGATGATCGTTCGGCCTGTGGTTGACTTTCCACTACCAGATTCGCCAACTAAGCCGAATGTTTCTCCTTCATAGATGTGAAAACTGATATCATTCACCGCATGGACTTCATTTTTCTTTCCTACATTAAAATACTGTTTTAAGCCTTTAACCTCGAGCAGTTTTTTGTTCATTGTTCAATCCCCCTTGGCCATGTGCTTTTTGCTTTTCTTGAAAAATCGCCCAGCGCCGTTGAATCTCTTCTGGCGGTGTCACTTTTGGCGCTTGTGGGGCTAATAGCCAAGTAGCTGCTTGGTGTGTTGGTGATAGTTCGAAAAACGGTGGTGCTTGTTCCGCATCGATTTTCAATGCAAATTCATTTCGTGGATAGAAGGCATCTCCTTTTGGCGGATTCAATAAATCCGGTGGAGAACCTGGGATTGCATATAAGCGGTCATTGCCACTTTCCAATGTAGGCATAGAGCCAAGTAAGCCCCATGTATACGGATGCTGTGGATTGTAAAAAATCTCTTCAGATGTTCCCACTTCAATGATTTTTCCACCGTACATCACTGCTACTCGATCAGCAACATTCGCTACGACACCAAGATCATGGGTGATAAAAATGATCGACGTGTCGATTTTTGATTGGATTTTTTTCAACAACTCTAAAATCTGTGCTTGGATCGTCACATCTAAGGCTGTCGTTGGTTCATCTGCAATCAAGATTTCTGGGTAACATATCAACGCGATCGCGATCACGATCCGTTGCCGTTGTCCCCCTGAAAATTGATGAGGATAGCTATGGATGCGTTTCTCAGCCTCCGGGATCCCTACAAGATTCAATAATTCTAAAGCGGCTTTTTGCCCCTCTTTTTTCGATACTTTATTATGCTTACGTAAAGATTCTGCTACTTGTTTACCAATCGTCATCGTTGGATCTAATGAAGTCATCGGATCTTGGAAGATCATCGCAATTTCTTTCCCACGAATCTTTTGCATTTCTTTTTCTGTTTTATCAACAATGTTTTGTCCTTTGAATAAGATCTCACCAGAATCGATCGATGCGTTACTCGATAGTAAACGCATGATACTTCTAGTCGTTACAGATTTCCCACTACCGGATTCGCCAACGATTGCCAATGTTTCACCTTTGTTCAAATGAAAATCGACGCCTCGGATTGCTTGGACTTTTCCAGCATAGGTATCAAAGGAGATTTGTAAGTTCTTTACTTCAAGAATTTTCGTCATCGTACTCACTCTTTCATTTTAGGATCAAAGGCATCACGTAAGCCATCTGCTAATAAGTTGAAACCAATCATGATCACCGATAAAGTTGCTGCCGGAATCCATAATAGGTACGGCAAGTATAAGAATGTTTTGTATCCATCACTCAACATCGTTCCCAATGAAGCAGAAGGTGGTGTCAAGCCTAGGCCGATGAAACTTAAGAAAGCTTCGAAGAAAATCGCTGATGGGATACTGAACATCATTTGGATGATGATCACACTCGAAATGTTTGGCAAGATATGCTTGAAGGCGATCTTCCATTTGGATTCACCTAATGTCATTCCTGCTAACACATACTCTTGGTCTTTTAATTTCAATGTTTGCGCCCTGACGATCCGAGCCATCGGAATCCAGTTCGTGATCGCCATCGCTGCCACGATCGAGAAGATCCCTGGTTCAAAGACGACCAACATCAAAATCATCACGACTAAGTTAGGAATACCAGATAAGACCTCTAAGAAACGTTGCATCGCATTGTCCACACGACCACCTAATAAACCAGAGATCAAACCATAGGCAACACCGATCGTTACATCTAGTAACGCAGCGATGAAGGCAATCAGTAGAGAGATACGTGTTCCCATGAACAAACGACTTAACACATCACGACCTAGACCATCTGTTCCTAAAAAGTAGTTCACATCTGCAGGAACATTGGCTTGCGCATATTTATCGACTAACTCACCAGCAACCATTGCTTTTCCGTTTAGTCCGTCGATATTGATACCAGGAATACGTGGTGGTAAGTTGATGTAATCGACATTTTGAGCGGTTGGATCATGGGGTGAAACGAAAATCGTGATGATCGAGATAAAGATGATCACAATCAATAATCCCATGGAAATAACTGCCGCTTTGTTTTTCTTCAATCGACGCCAAGAATCCTGGATAAAATTCAGTGAAGGAGCTTCGATTTTTTCACGTTCTTCTTCTGTGTTTTTTTGTAACGGTAAAAATTCATCTGCAGGAATTTCTGCAATTGTTTCGTAGCGTTTAGGTATCAGTTCCATCTAGCTTCGACTCCCTTCAGAAACTCGGATTCTCGGATCAACTAGTCCGTACAATAGATCCACGACTAAAATAACTAAGATTAACATAAATGAATACAAGATCGTAACAGCCATGATCGTTGGATAGTCATTTGTTGTGATCGACTTAACGAATTGCTCACCGATCCCCGGAATAGCAAAGATATTTTCAACAACTAATGAACCGGTCATCAAAGCGACTGCTAATGGGCCTAACAAAGTCATCAACGGGATCAAACTATTACGTAGACCATGTTTAAAGGCAATTTCCCAACGACTCAAGCCTTTTGCTCGAGCCAATTCGACATAATCACTATGCAAGACTTCGACCATTTCTGTTCGGATGAATCTGGCAGAGTCGGCTAATGGCGACATGGCTAGTGCAATCGTTGGTAAGATCGTATACATGAACCCATCCCATTTTGCGATCGGCAATACACGAAATTGGATGGCAAAAATGTATTGTAACAATACAGCAAAAACAAAGTTAGGGATAGAACGTCCTAAGATCGCGACTAATGTAGAAGACGTATCGACCCATGTATTTTGTTTCATTGCTGAGATTGTTCCTAGGATCGTTCCAAAGAAAGTTCCGAAAATGATTGCTTGTAGACCAAGCTGTAATGAAGGTCCTACTCGTCCTGCTAATAAGTTAGCAACTGGTTGGTTTTTGAATTGGAAAGAGATACCAAAATCTCCTTGGATCAAATTAGAAAGATAGATCCCATATTGAACGATGACTGGTTTATCCAAACCAACTTGTTTGTTCAACATCTCAATTGTTTCAGGACTTAAACGTTCCTGGTTTGTGTAAGGTGTACCAGGCAATAATTGCATCAAAAAGAATGTGATGGTTGCAATCAACCATAGTGTGATCACCATAAAGAAGACGCGTTTTAATACATATTTTATATAACTATTCACGAATGTTTCCCCCTAGCTTTTGACTTCTGATCAATGTTTCGCTACATTATTTAATGAACCAATGATAAAGGAGCAAAATAATGAAAAAAAAATATCGTCCTTATTTGTTTGCCGGTTTAGTGATCGTCCTCGTGTTACTTAAAAATGTTTTGACTGATCAGTTGACCCTTCTTCAATTATCCAATGATTTATTTTTATGTGCGTTGCCGTTTTTGATTATCGGCGGATTTTTATGGGTGTTCTCCTCAGGTTTCTTTGATCACTTTCAACGTTCGTTTCACTTAGCACGAACAAGAAACCGGAAGGAAAAACCAGAATTTACTTCCCTATCTTCGGTCAGCTACGGTATGTATACCTTTTGGCTGATCATCGCTGGAATTTTGCTTGTGTTTTCGATTGTCTTTGCGCTCATCTCACTTGTCTAAATGAACGGCCAAAAGAATAACTAGGATCAGAAAATTGAGAGGTCTGGGATTTGTCAAACATCCCAGACGCTCTTTTTTCTTTTTAGGACAGATTATTCTTCAATATATGTCCATTTGTAATCCCATGATGCGCCAGCAGCATGATGAACGATACCTTTGACTTTTGGATTAACTAAATGACCTTCAGCTTTTTGATAAACTGGTGCGACACCCATATCTTCAGCGATGATTTTATTCGCTTCTTGTAAGTCAGCCCAACGCGCTTGTTCGTCACCTGCATCTTTAGAAGCAGATGCTTCAACGGCTTTGTCATAGTCTGCATTTGACCATTGACCACGGTTGTATGAATTGCCTGTTACAAATAAGTCAGTAAAGCTACTTGGGTCAGCATAGTCTGCGCCCCAACCACCTAATACTGTATCAAAATCACCAGATGATGAACGATCCAAACGAACTGAGAATGGTACTGGTGTAGGTTTTACTTTCACACCGTCAAGGTTTTCTTGGATAGAGTTTTGGATATATTCGATCACTTTTTTCGTTGAGTCATCATCTGATGCCATCAATTCAAATTCTAATGAGTCGATTCCTAATTCACTCTTCGCTTTTTCCCAATATTCTTTTGCTTTGTCTTGATCATATGATACTAATTCGCCGGCTTCTGCTGCGAAATCTTCATTTGTTTCAGGGTTCTTAGTCATGTCTGCAGGAATCAAACCTGTTGAAACAACTGAACCATCACCCATAACTTGTTTCACTAATGCTTCACGATTGATTGAATAAGAAATGGCTTTTCTTAAGTTCACATTTTTGAATGGTGAATCATCTTCTCTTTGATTGAACTCGATATAACTTGTACGTGCTTCTTTGACTGACGTATAAGCTGGATCATTCGCATTTTGTTGTGCTAACTCGCCTGATAAGATGACATCATCTGCTTGTCCATCTTTGAATAGATTCAATGCAGTAGAAGATTCTTTTACGACACTGACTTTGATTTCTGATAATTTAACTGCATCTTTATCCCAGTACTCTTCGTTTTTCTTGTACGTCCATTCAGTATCAGTACCTGGTCCATCAAAATCAGCTAAAGTAAATGGTCCATTGTATACTGCGTTGTCACTTGATGATGCGTACGCATCTCCATGTTCTTCAACCACTGCTTGACTTTGTGGGAAGAATGAAGGGAAAGCAAGTAAGTATTGGAAGTATGGTGTTTGTTTGGCTAATTTGATTTCCAATTCATAATCACCAACTGCTTTGATGCCTAATTCTGATTTGTCTTTGTCGCCTGCTGTGATTGCTTCAGCATTTTCAACTGGTGCAAAAAGATACGCATATTCTGATGCCGTCGCTGGATCTACCGTACGTTGCCAACCGTAAACATAATCAGCTGCTGTGACAGGCTCCCCATTTGACCATTTTGCGTCTTCACGCAATTTGACTTTATAAGTCAATCCATCTTCACTAACTTCAGCCAATTCACTCGCACCGGCTGGTTGAGGTTTACTATCTTCATCTAAACGATAGATTCCTTCATACACATTATTTAGTGCAGTAAAACTGATTGTATCTGTTGCAACCGATAAGTCGGCCGACGGCATTTCTTGAGGTACTACTAAGTTGAAGACGCCTCCTCCATCTGCTGATCCACTGCTTGAAGAACCACTACCACTTGTATCTGCACTGCTGCCACCATAACAACCAGCAAGTACAAGCCCACATAAGGCCACAACACCAAAAGTTAAATTCTTTTTCATCTTCCGTACCCCTTTATCGAAATTTTCAGAATAATTAGTATTTTCTGAGTTGTTTATGAGTTTAATGAATAATTATTAAAATTGCAACAGTTTTTTTCGCTTTTTCTAAAAAATAATGACTTTTCCATGAACGTTTTATTATTTTTTTCTGAAAAAATGAGATAAATCAAGGATTTTTATCTAATCCTCTTTCGAATAAAATAATCATAAAAAAATGGTCGTTATAGGAACGTTCGATATGAATGTTCGGTTTTTGCCACAAAAAAGAGCCTCCACACTAGGGGAGGCTCGCATGTTTTATTCGATTTAAAAAAAATCATTTTGGTGCTTCATTCATTGGTTTATTTCTCCAAGTCGTTTTGCCAGGATGATATCTGGTTGATTGATCCCATTTGCATCAGGAATCGCTCCAACGACTTGATAGCCCATTTTTTCATAAAATGTATAAGGATGCTTGTTGAAGGTTTCGATTGATTTCAGTTTATCTAACGGATGATCAAAAAGATCCGTATGACTAAGACTTGTGTCTCCATCCGTATCATCTGTTCCTAAATAAACCATCACACCACCTTTAGAGGCGATTTCTTTCTCAACATAATCAACTAAGCGGCTACCGATATACTGCTTTCGATAAGAAGTTTCTACTACTAGAGGGTGAATTTCCCAACCAGTCATTCCATACTGCGGAATCGCACCGATAAAACCAACCAAACGATCTTGTTCAACCGCTGAGACGGCGATTCGATCCGTCGCTAGTAGTTGCTCGACTTCTTTCATTGGTTGTTCACCGTAATCCTTCGGCCAAGTCAAACGCAAAAGGTCAGCTAACTGATCCTTCAATCCGATATTTCTACGATCAAATTCACTGATGATCATCCTATTCCCCTCCATTCCAATTTCAGCCTATTCTATCAGCCAAACGAGAAAAAGAGAAGGAAAGAAAACTTAACTTTAAGAATATTTATTTTGCTACAGTTTTTTCTTTTTTCATTTGTTTGCTACGCAATTGCCCACAAGCTGCATCAATATCTGTCCCATGCTCTTTGCGAATCACACAATTGATGCCGTTCTTTTTCAACACATCATAAAATTTCAATACATCCGCTTTTGGACTTCTTGAATATTGATCATGTTCACTTACTGGGTTGTAAGGAATCAAATTGACATAAGTTAATTTTTTCTTGTCTTTCAACAGATCAGCCAGTTGTTGCGCGTGTTCTGGACGATCATTTACTTGATTCAGCATGATGTATTCAAACGTGATCCGGCGATTGGTTTTCTCCAAGTACTCATCCACTGCTTCCATCAATTTTTCAATTGGGAAACGGCGATTGATACGCATCATAGACGTACGGACTTCATTATTTGGTGCATGTAATGATATCGCTAAGTTGACTTGTAATCCATTTTCAGCGAATTCTTTGATTTTGTTTGCCAACCCACTGGTTGACACCGTGATGTGACGAGCACCGATTGCTAAACCTTTGGCATCATTGATGATATGCAAGAAATCCATCACATTGTCGTAATTGTCGAACGGTTCACCGATCCCCATCACCACGACATGGGATACTCGTTCCCCCAGTTGACGTTCATCAAAGTAATGTTGGACCATCATGATCTGCGCTACGATCTCACCGGCTGTTAAGTCTCGGTTTTTCGTTAATAAACCACTGGCACAAAAAGTACAGCCAATGTTACATCCGACTTGTGTAGTTACACACACAGATAAGCCATATTCTTGTCTCATCAACACCGTTTCGATCATATTTTTATCTGGCAACTCAAACAAGTATTTGACTGTCCCATCACTTGCCTCTTGCACGATCACTTGTTTCAATGGATTGATCTCAAAGTTTTCTGATAGTTTTTCAATTAAACTTTTTGAAAGATTTGTCATTTCTTCAAAGCTTGTGACGCGCTTTTGATAGAGCCATTCCCATACTTGTGAGGCACGGAATTTCTTTTCACCATGTTCTAAAAACCAAGCAGTCAATTCTTTATTTGTTAAGCCATAAATGGATTGTTTTTCCACGATTATTCCCTCTTTTTTTCAAAGTATCGCTACATACTATAACTGATTCCCTATATTAATGCAATAGTTCACAAAAGAAACTAAATAATCGTTAAAAACTTGTACTAAATCTTATTTAGGTCATGCATGAGTATCATGCAACTCATCGTATTCTTCTACTGATTTTTCTGGATCTAAAATCATCCATTTAATAAAGATAAGCCCTAAAATCAACAAGGTTGCTGGAATGATCAAGAAAAAACTGAATAGCAGTGGGGAACCATAACCAATAGCAGAAATGATCAACCCGACTGTTTTTTTAGAATCTACTGCTTTTGAAAGCAATAAATATAAGGTTAAAGTGAAGCCGATCACGCAAATCATACTTAGGATCGACCAAAAAATAATTCCATAAAAATTCCCCCATAGACGTGTCACATAGACGAGAGGAACCAGACCTGACTGCTCTGCTACTCGGTTAAAGAAACCAAAAAGATAAATCACTGTTTGAACGATATTCAATATAAAAATAGTTTTGATCATTTTTTGATGCATATTGTTTTCTCCTTTCTAGTAGTAATAACCATCATAAATGTAAGGATCATAGTTATAAGAATCCCGGATAAAAGAATCACGAATATACCATAAGCTAGAAAGAATGAATACGACGAAAACAAGATATAAAAGGATGATCACAATTTGAATAATAAACATCGCTATGCCAGCTCGACTCCAAGTTTTTTGGACTTGTTTGAATGTTTCTACATCCGTATAGTTTCCATCTCTCCATGCCCACTCATTGCCTTTGAATCCGCAAATAAACACCCAAACAAGATTAAATAGTGGAATCAAACACAGTAATGGAAGATACGTTTTGTTCCCGATTCCCCAAATGATATTTAGAGAGAATGCTCCCCAGTTCCATTTTTTGATTTCTTGCGGTACTTCCTGATTGCCCCTTTGAAACTCAGAATTTGCCAAGCCGACTTGGGGTTCATCAAGCGTTGTTTTTTGTGTTTGGCTTGTTGATTGTATTGGTTCTTTGATCGGTTCTTTGATCGGTTCTTCGATTGGTTCTTCGACTAGTTCTTTCACTGGTTCTTCGTTCGGCTCGCTGATTGGTTCTTCGACTAGTTCTTTCACTGGTTCTTCGTTCGGTTCGCTGATTGGTTCTTCGTTCGGTTCGCTGATTGGTTCTTCCTGTAGCGCATTGACAGGTTTTTCGGGCACTTCATTCATTGTTTCTGTCAATTGTTCGTTCGTCATTTTTTGGGAAGCTTCATTTGATACTTGTTCAACCTTTTTGGTTTTCTCATCGTTCATTCAGTGAATCTCCTTTCATCTAAAAAACTATTGTGACTTTAAGCTTATCATTTTTTTAACATGAATAATTTTATAAAAATCGTTTTGTTACTGCCTGTTTTTTTCCATGAAAGATATTTTTTTGGACTAAACGCAAAATAAAAGCAAAAAATCCATTCGATAAGAACAGATTTCTTGCTTTCATTTTATATTTCCTGATTTTCAGATAATGGTTGCTCCATTGACTCTTCCACTTGCTCAATAAAAACTTTTCGAGGCTTACTGCCTTCTGAAGGGCCTACGACGCCGTGGGCCTCTAATTCATCGACTAAACGAGCTGCCCGATTGTAGCCGATTCTAAAACGACGTTGCAACAGAGAAATACTAGCGGTTTGCATTTCGATAACTAATGCTTTTGCCTCTTCAAATAGTTCATCTTGAGGTTGTTCAGCTGAACCAGCTGATTCAACTTCATCCGTTGGCATCATTTTTTCTTCGTAATTGGCTTCTTGTTGATCGGTGACAAAGTTAACCACACGTTCCACTTCATGGTCTGAAATGAAGGCGCCTTGAACACGGATCGGTTTGTTCTCACCCATTGGTAAGAAGAGCATGTCCCCTCGTCCTAAGAGCTTTTCCGCCCCATTAGAATCAATGATCGTTCGTGAGTCTGTTCCGCTGGAAACAGCAAACGCCATTCGTGAAGGCACATTGGCTTTGATGATCCCGGTGATAACATCCACACTTGGGCGTTGTGTCGCTAAGATCATATGGATACCTGCGGCACGAGCCATTTGCGCTAAACGGATGATTGCATCTTCGACTTCGTTGCTTGCAACCATCATTAGATCCGCCAATTCATCAACAATGACGACGATAAATGGTAAGGTCGGATGTTTGGTTCCATTTTCCAGATTTTTTTGTTGGACAAATTCATTGTACCCAGAGATATTTCTCACACCAGTTGCAGCAAACTTCTCATAACGTTCTTCCATTTCCTGAACGACTTTTTGCAACGCTTGTGCTGCTTTTCTAGGATTGGTCACAACTGGCGTCAATAAATGCGGAATACCATTATACATATTCAACTCAACCATTTTCGGGTCGATCATCATTAGTTTGACTTCATGAGGTTTTGCTCGCATCAAAATACTTGTAATGATCCCATTTATGGCTACAGACTTCCCACTACCAGTCGAACCAGCAACCAGCAAGTGAGGCATTTTCGATAGATCAGCCGTTTGGACACGACCCGAAACATCTCGTCCTAGAGGGACTTCCAATAGCTTGTCTGGATGATCCGGTTGGGCTTCGATGATCTCTCTAAACGAAACCATACTGATCTTGCTGTTCGGCACTTCGATCCCGATTAATGATTTCCCAGGGATCGGTGCTTCCATACGAACATCTTTTGCGGCTAAAGCTAAGGCAATATCATCCGTTAAACTAACGATTTTACTTACTTTTACTCCAACAGCTGGTTGGATCTCAAACTTCGTCACAGATGGTCCTAAACTCGCTTTGACGACTTTCGCATCGACACCAAAACTTTGGAAAGTTTGTTCTAACACGCCAATGTTCTTTTCGATTTTCTTGTACTCATCACTTTGATCCACGGTTTGCGCAGAGTCTAATAAATCGATTGAAGGTAGTTCGTATGCTTGATTTTCTTCTTCTGCTTCGATCTCAAATTCTAATGCAGTGCCATCATCTTCAAATAACTCATCTTCGGACGACTCTTGTGCTTGGGTCATTTCATCCTGTTTAGGAGGTTCCATAACAGGAGGTTGGACATTTCCTTGGAAACTGTCAATCGGCACAAAACTCAATTGTTCAGGTTCACTTTCTTCATAAATAGGAGAAGTTTCCTTTTGGACTTGATTCTTTTGACGAGTGGCTCGCTTTTGTTCCATTTCCGCAGCTTCAGCTTCGGCTGCTTCTTTCGCAGCAAGACGTTTCGCTTCCTTCGCTTCTGCTCGTTGCTTTTGCCGCTCTTCTTTCGCAGCTTGTTTACGTGCCTGTTTTTCTGGGTCGCCTTCTAACAGTTCTTGGAATCTATCTCCCATGACTTGTAAGGCATTCAATAATTGATGACTCTCAACATTACTAAATAATACTGCTCCGCCAAGAATCAATAAAACAGCTACGAAATAACTTCCCGGTTGAGCAATCAAAAAGAATGTCAGATTATAAATAAATGCGCCTAACATACCGCCACCGACATTCGTGGTGATTTGGCTTTGACGAATATCTGCCGATAGTAGATCCCAAGTCGTTCCAATGATATTGGGTTCTCCGCTGTCCAATTTTCCAAAAAGATTGGCATGTAAAAAGAGTAAGATACCTAAATAAAACAGACCGACTCCCAGCCAACGACGACTCTTACCCATCGTGAATTCTCTATTTTTGACCATGATCCAAAATCCTAAAACTGCTAATAATACACAGAGGATCTGATACGTATTTCCAGCGACTATGCGAAAGCCATTCGCCACTAAAATGCCTAAAAAGCCTAATTTCAAAAAGCCAAAGACGGCAAATAGTATAAAAGCAAAGCCAACACCGATCGCAATCATTTGCTCCTGCTGCTGTTTCTGTTTTTTTGTTTTTCTTTTCTTTTTAGCAGGACGTTTTTTCTTTGCCATGATTTATCCCTCTTTTCATCAAGTTCCATTATACAAAAAAAAGCAAGCGAACAAAAGTTTTGTTTGCTCGATTGCTGATTTTCTTTCATGATAAAAAAGAAGAGCAGGACTAAAGTCCTCTCTTCTTCTTCCATTATTCATCTTTTTATTGAGGGAATGGACAAAAGATACCCTCTACTCACCTATATTTGCGCCATTCTCACGAATCACTTGTTGGTACCAGTAATAGCTATCTTTTTTGTAGCGATCAAGTGACCCTTCTTGTGTTTCATCCTGATCTACATAAACGAAGCCATAGCGCTTTTGGTAGCCATTTAACCAGCTCAGCAAATCTGTGTATGACCATGTGCAATAGCCCAAGACTTCTGCACCATCTGAAATAGCTTCTTTGATGGCTTTGACATGACTCTCCAAGTAGTTGATACGGTAGTCATCGTGGATCTTTTTATCCTCTGTCAATTTGTCATATTCACCTAAACCATTTTCCGTGATCAACACAGGGATACGATAGCGACTCGTGATTCGTCGCAAAGCAATACGTAAACCTTCTGGATCGATTTCCCAATCCCAATTTGTACGTTCGACAAATGGGTTTTCTACTTTTTTGTACATGCCAGGCACGCCGGTTTCTTCTGATGAGCCTTTTTTACCTGTAGTATTCATCTTACCAGCGCCGACACCATCTAATGGATTAAAGGCGTTCGTTGCTGTTTGGTAGTAGTTGATGCCTAAAAAGTCAGGTTTCGCAGAGGCTAATAGCTCCTCATCACCTTCTTCGATCGTTGGCGCCCACCCTTGTTCTTCCAAGAATTTCATCGCAGCGATTGGATATTTGCCCCACATATAAACATCCATCCAATAATGTGCCATCAAATCTTCCGCATTTTCAGCAGCCAAAATGTTCTTTGGATCACTGTCGATCGGATAGTTTGGCGTATACGCAAAACTTGGTCCGATTTTCCCAGGCATATCCATTTCATGGAATGCATTGATCACTGCTGCATTAGCTAAGTTGGCAATATGGTTCACTTGATACATTCGTTTTGGATCAGTCACTCCTGGAGGATGTACCGCTAATAAATAACCGAGTGAAGTGAAAATATTTTGCTCGTTCAAACTCACCCAATAGTGGACTTTGCCACGAAATGCTTCGAATAAGGTTTTTGCATAGTTCGTAAAATCTTCGATGATCTGACGAGATTCCCACCCTTGGTATTCATCTTGCAACGCTTGTGGCAGATCCCAATGATACAATGTCAACATTGGTTCAATGTCGTGTTTGATCAATTCATCGATCAAATCCATATAGAAAGCTAAGCCTTCTTGATTGATCTCGCCGCGGCCATTTGGAAAAATACGTGTCCAAGCCACAGAGAAGCGATACGTTTTCAAACCTTGTTCTTTCATTAAGGCAATATCTTCTTTATAACGATGATAATGATCAACAGCTAGGTCGCCATTTGTTCCTTTAAATGTCTTACCTGGAATACGAACAAAGCGATCCCAAACGGACTCACCTTTTCCGCCTTCTTGCCATGCACCTTCTACTTGATAGGCAGCTGAAGCAGATCCCCAAAGAAAATCATCAGGAAATGCTGTTAATTTTTGGTGTTCCATGAACATCTTCCTTTCCTAGTTCAATCTTTACCTCTTTAGAATAACACGAAACCCTTTTCATTACCAAGTAGATTTTTGACATTTATAAACAAAAGTCTAGTCATTTTAAAAATAAGTCCAAAACAAACAAAAATAGTGGAGCAGCAGATGCTGTTCCACTATTCTGACTTCCCCTATGATTCGATCCTTCCTGTCATCCTGTCACCTATTCTGGTGTGACATCTTCACCAAACCACTTCTCTGAGATCTTTTTAAATTTTCCGTTTTCAACCAATTCGGCTATGCCATCATTGACTTTTTCCACAAGTATTTCGTCATTTTTTCGCGCACCGACAGCAAAATCTTCTCCATCAAAGTCCCCTTTGATCACATTGAAATTATCTAATTCGTCTCGTATGTTCAAAAAATACTCGGCATAGACTTTGTCGATCAACACACCATCTGTACGGCCACTTTTCAAATCGATCAATGCTTCATTAAAGCTGGCGTACAAAACTGCATCTTGATTTTTCACATAGTCTTTGAGTATTTCTGGATGTCTGACAAACATATCATAACCAGAAGAACCGTTTTGTGCGCCTAAGATTTTGTCTTGCATTTGTTCAAAGCTTGTAATGCCAGAAGTTTTTGGTGTGATCAACACTTGATCATTTTTCATATATGGTTTTGTAAACAAGACTTTTTCTTCACGTTCTGGCGTTTTTGAATACCCGTTCCAGATCAGATCAATTGTTCCGTTGTTTAATTCGAATTCCTTCATTGACCAGTCAATTGGTTGGAACTCAACAGTAATGCCATATTCATCAAAGACAGCTTTCGCTAACTCAATATCAAATCCTGTCAGTTTGCCATCCTTATCACGAAAACCCATTGGTACAAAGCTATCGTCTAGCCCTACGATAATCTTTTTTTCTTGATTGATTCTTGACCAGCTTTCTGTCGCTGTCCGCTCATTCGTGCAGCCAGTTAAAAAGAAAAAACCAATCAAAGATAAAATCAAAAAGCTGAATTTTTTCATTTTCTCCCCACCGCTTTCCTACTTACTTGGCATAACTTTGATCAATTGATCCCCAACGTTTTCAGCAAAGACTAAATCGTGGGTCACGATGATTTGGGTCACGCCTTCTTCTTTTAATGAAAGAATCAACTTCTCTACTTGTTGGCGTAACTCCGGATCTAATGCACTTGTCGGTTCATCATAAGCTAACACTCGTGGGTTCATCGCTAAGGCACGAGCAATGGCCACACGTTGTTTTTGTCCTCCAGATAATTGATAAGGATAATTTCCTAATAAATCACGAATCCCTAATGAGTCCGCTAATTCCTCCGCCTTTTTCGTGTATTCTTCTTTACTTTGTTTCAACACCATTTTAGGCGCTAAAGTAATATTGTCAAAAATACTCAAGTGTGGGAAAAGCTGGAAATCTTGAAACACGACGCCTACCACTTGTTCTTCTGTTTTCAATTCAAAAGGGTCAAATTTCGTGCCATCTAGGTAAAACTCACCACTGTCAGCTTTTTCTAAACCGGCTAAAATCCGTAACATCGTTGTTTTACCGCCTCCTGACGGTCCGCCGATCGCTAATGTTTGTCCTTCCGGTATTACTAAATCAAAATCTTTGATCACTTGTTTGTCACCAAATGATTTACTAATCTTTTTTAATTCAATCATCGCTGTTCCCTCCTCGTTTCTTAGCGGTAATAATTTAATTTTTCTTCAATTTGCTTCAACACGATCGTCAGCACTCCTGTTAGTGCGAGATAGATCAGTGCCACGCCAAGCAATGGAAGTAAACTTGCATCTCTCTCCATCGCGATCTTACCAGCTCGCATCACATCACCTAAACCTAAGATGTAGATCAACGAAGAATCTTTCACTAGATTGATGACTTCATTGCCGACAGAAGGTAACACGATTTTTGTTACTTGCGGAATAATGATTCTTGTCACTGTTTGGAAAGGACTCAACTGTAAGACTTGAGCTGCTTCATACTGCCCTTTAGGGATCGACTGGATACCACCGCGGAAAATCTCAGCAAAATAGGCAGCATAATTTAAAATGAATGCGATCAAAGCAGCTTCGAAGCGATCAAACACGATCCCGATCGTTGGCAAGCCGTAGAACACGAAAATCAATTGTAATAATAGCGGTGTTCCTCGCATGATCCAGACATACGTTTGTAGGAAATAACGGATCGGTTTAAAATGTAACGACAACCCTAAGGCTAAAATAATGCCTAATGGCAAAGAACCAATCAAGGTAAAGGCAAATAATTTCAAGGTTGTCAGCGCCCCTACTAACAACTGTGGCATCACTTCTAATAAATCATTCATTTTCTTTTCCTCCTCTTTTCTTTAAAGGGGTACATTGTTAGCTGTCCCTTCCAACCACATGAAAAACAAAAAAAGTCCTTTGATCCGAAGACCAAAGGACGCAAAATACGTGGTTCCACCTTTTTTTATTAGTTTCTCGCAAAACTAACCTTATCTGGTCGTCTAACAACGACCGCAGCTATAACGGGCTTCCCGGATTTTCTTACTGGCTGTTCAGAAAATCGACTCCAAGATGTGTTTCACAATCAGTTATTGCCTCTTCTCACCAACCAGAGACTCTCTTCAAACACTTAATTGCTACTCTTCTTTTCGATGTCTTTTATTTAACTTAATGAGTAATTTACCTGATTCATTTTTATTTGTCAATCTTTTTTGTGCTAAAATAAATAAAAAATGAATGGAGGATTGTTTTTTATGTGTCATGCCACGAAACAAGAGGCCTATGAATTGCTTGATCTATTGGCAATCAATTACCAAGAAGTGAATCATCCAGCCATTACTTCTGTCAAAAATCTATCTTTTACTTTACCAGGTCCACAAGTCAAAAATCTTTTGGTCAAATCAAAGAAAGGCAAACAAATTTATTTTGTCGTCTTACCTGATGAAAAACAAGCCGACTTGAAATTATTGGCAGAACAGTTGAATGAAAAACGATTATCGTTTGTGTCAGAAGAACAAGTCAAACAGTTGTTGCATGTTCCGCCAGGCACCGTCAATCCATTTGCCTTAGTCAACGATTTAGAAAACGAGATCCAAGTAGTAATTGACTCCTCGATCGATCGCAAAGATACCGTCGGCTTTCATCCAAATAGCAACACCAGCACCATCATATTTCCCTTTGCAGATTTTGAACGACTACTCGCTCATGTGGATCATCTGCCAAGGTATGAAGTCTTGTAACTTAATTATCCTTCATCGCAGCTTTTAAGGCTGCTGCTAATGGGCTTTCTTCCGGTTCTTCTGCTTGAGAATATTTCTTCATCAAGCGACGTTCTTCATGTTTTGTCATTTTTTTCTTCTGCTCTTTTTTCCCTAGCATCTTCTCTGTCGTCCCGTCAAATTTACAACGGAAGTAAGCGCCATTTTTGCCTTCAATGATCTCCATTTTGCGGTGACATTGTGGGCAACGATGGTTAGAGACTTTCGGATCTTTCCGACGACGATAGCTACAATCTTGATTCGTACACACATAGATTTTGCCATCTTTTGTGTTCTTCTCACGAAGATTCGAGCCACAATCCGGACATTTCTTTTGGGTAATCGAAAAGTCTTGGTATTCTTGCTTACTTGTTTTGATTTCTTGAACAAGTCGCTTCGTTTCTTTTTCGATGGATTGTAAAAAGACGTTGGCTTGTTTTTTTCCAAGCGCGATCGCTTCTAGATCTCTTTCCCAACTTTCAGTCAAATCTGGTGTCACAAGCGATGGATTGACCAGTTCTAACAACTGCTTGCCCTTCGGTGAGACTTGTAAGCCTTGCGGTGTGCGTTCCATTAATTCGGATTTGATCAACTTTTCAATGATCTCCGCACGAGTCGCGGGCGTGCCTAAACTGTGTTTTTCCATTAAGCCTAGCAGACTTGCTTCCGTCAAAGGTTTCGGCGGTGCTGACAATTCTTTTTTGATCGTAAAATCAGGTTGGATACGCATGTCTTTTTTCCAGTCAAACGAATCCACATGACTTTCAGCAGAGGTTTTCCAACCAGCTTCCAACACCCGGTTTTGGCGGAAAACAAATTGTTCGTTCCCAAATACGACAGTGATTTTCGTTTGACTGATTTTATGTGGTTCTGCAAACAAGCCTAAGAAACGTGTCACGATCATTTGATAGATTTTTTGTTCTTCGTTGCTTAATTTTTCATAGCGTGGACGATTTTCCGTCGGCAACAAGGCATGGTGATCTGTTACTTTATTATCTTGGAAGACACTTGTTTGACGAACCACTGCACCATTTTTCAAATAAGTTTTCACTTCTGGTGCAAAATCGCTGATGGCTTGAAGTCTTTCTTTCATCGTACTTTTCATATCATTCGTCAAATATTTACTATCTGTTCGTGGATACGTGACGATCTTGTGCGTTTCATATAAACTTTGGACAAGACCCAACGTTTTCTTTGCAGAATAGCCATAACGTTGGTTGGCTTCTCGTTGGATCTCCGTTAGATCATAAGGCAGAGGAGCTTTTTCTGTCTTTGTTTTTTCTTCAATGTTGACTACTGTTCCCTTACTCTGACTAAGGGTTTTAACAAACGCTTGGGCTTCTTCATGGGATTTCAAAGCAAATTGGTTTTTTTGGACCATTTTTGCTTGTTCATTGCCGACTGTCAATGAAATCGTAAAATACGTTTGTGGTCGGAATGATTCGATTTTCTTTTCCTGATTACGCACTAAAGCTAAGGTTGGGGTTTGTACCCGACCCGCTGATAAATTGTCTTGATATTTTACTGTCAGCGCACGTGTCACATTCAATCCGACCAACCAATCTGCTTTTGCCCTAGCCAAAGCAGACTCATAAAGCGCATCATAGCTTTTAGCTGGTTTCAATTGGCTGAAACCTGTCTTGATCGCTTTGTCCGTCTGAGAGGAGATCCACAAACGTTTCACCGGCTTATTGAAGTGAACATATTCCAAGATCCAACGTGCAACGAGTTCTCCTTCACGTCCGGCATCTGTCGCGATCACTGCTTCTGAAACATCTTTACGACCAGCCAATTGCTTGATGGCTTTCAATTGATGACCAGTTTTTGGTAATGGTTTGATCCCTAGTTTTTTAGGGATCATCGGCAAGGTTTCCATCTGCCAGCTTTGCCATTCCTTATTCAGATCTTCTGGCATCTTTAGACCTAATAAATGACCAAGGGCCCAAGTCACGATCACCTTGGGTCCTTCGTAATAGTTTTTGTGTTTTTGATTAGCACCAAGCACCTTGCTTAGGTCTTTCGCAACGCTTGGCTTTTCCGCTAGAATTAGTTGTTTCATAAAAATCCTTTCTGCTTTCCAAAGTGATCGGTTGATAATCTTTCAGCAAAGCAAGTCCTTTGTATTGCTGCAAATCATCATCACATTCTTCACACCAGCGCTCATCGCCATCATTCCAAAAGGCGCTTAGAAAATTATTTTTGGCATGGATATACTCATAGTTGTTTTTAATGGCTAGCCATTTTTCTTCATAGTTTTGTTGTGCTTCTTCGAAAGAGGAGAAAGTTTCCTCCATTTGAATATCTTCTTGCCAATCTTCAAAGAACCACCAAGGCTCATTGTCACCGAACATTGTAATTACTTGATACATACATGCGCTCCTTTTCTCAGATCATCTTAAAAACATATTAGTCACTTTCCAAGAAAGTTGCAAGAAATTTTGCTTAAAAGGGGCATTTTATGAATGTTCAGAAAATTAATTTAAATGATGCCTTTTATTTTATTGGTAAAGTTGCAATAAAGTCGTCGATCATCCAGACATAACTTTCTTCTGGAGAAACATTCGGTTCATTGGTAAAGTACCCTAAAAAACGTAACGAAAGATAGCCATGGATCATACTTCGCAGTTCTCGACTTCGATGCACCTTTTCTTCTTTCGACAAAGAAAAAGCGTCAAATATTTGCAAAATGATTTGGTTCGTTTCGTGTATTCCCTCTAATAAAATTTCTTCATTCGTATGTGGTACACTGATCAGCAGTTCATAGACTGCCTGATTTTGAAACGCAAATGACTGATAAGTTTGCGCATACGCTTGGATCGCTTCTCCCTTACTTTTCCCAACTAACACTCGACGTAATTGATCATTTAACTCCGTTAAAAGTTTCGCAGTCAACGCCGTTTTCACTTCCCGAATGTTTTTGAAGTGGTTATAAAGCGACGGTGATTTGATATTCAATGCCTTAGCTAAATGTTGAAAAGTGATTTGCTGTACAGCCATCTCTTCTGCCAATTCTCGAAAGCAGTCGATGATTTTCTCTTGTGACAGCGTTCGTTTTTTCATTTGATTTCCCCTCTTATGGACTAAACTCAATCCTTTTAAGTTTACCATGAAAGACGAAGAGAAAAAAGACTTGTTGTTGATAAACTACACATTGTAGTTTATAATAAATGATTGTAGATGAAAATTTTCAGAAAGAAGGCTTTAATTGTGGTGTCAAGGGTAAAAGAGGCAGTATTCAGAAAAAGAGAAACTTGGGAGAAAAACCTAGTGGTTTTGTGGTTTGGTACATTTATGGCAGGGATTGGGTTTAGTCTAGTGATGCCTTTTATGTCGCTTTACATAGATACGTTAGGAAATTACAGTACGTCACAATTGAACTTTTGGAGTGGCTTGACCTTCTCCTCTACATTCCTTGTTACTACCTTGATTTCTCCATGGTGGGGACGACTTGCCGATCAAAAAGGCCGAAAGTTGATGCTGTTGCGCGCTTCTCTAGGGATGGCGGTAGTGATTTCCTTGATGGGTCTAGTAACCAGCGTGTATCAATTAGTCGCATTACGTCTGTTGCAGGGGATTTTTTCCGGCTATATCAGTAACGCTACAGCTTTAGTCGCCACTGGTACTCCAAGAGAAAAAAGTGGACAAGTACTTGGCACTTTGGCGACCGGCTCTGTGACCGGAACATTGCTTGGTCCTTTACTTGGCGGACTTTCTGCTTCTGCTTTTGGGTATCGCCCTACCTTCTTTATTACTGGGACAATTTTGTTCTTCGTTTTCTTACTTAGCTTATTTTTTGTCCATGAACAATTTGTGCCAGTAGAAAAAGGCGAGTTGGTTTCTGCTAAACAAATTTTCCGTGACCTGAAATACCCACATGTCGTCATCGGTATGTTTATTACCACAATGATCATTCAAGCATCAAATAATTCGATCAGTCCGATCATTAGTTTATATATCCGGCAATTATTACATGGACATGGCAACGTCACGTTGATCAGCGGAATCATTGCTTCTATTCCTGGGATTGCCACCCTGATAGCCGCTCCTCGTTTCGGACGCTTAGGCGATAGGATCGGAAGTGAACGAATCTTAGCCATCGGATTAGGCTTCGCTTTGATCGTCTACATCCCAATGGCTTTCGTAACGAATGTATGGCAACTTGCAGGACTACGATTTTTGATCGGGATCTCAGACGCTTGCCTCCTTCCTGCGGTCCAAGCATTGATCACTAAATACTCTCCCCCACAAGCTGCCGGAAGAATCTTTAGTTACAACCAATCCTTCCAAGCCACTGGAAATGTCGTTGGCCCCTTGATCGGTTCAAGCGTTTCAAGTATCTTCGGTTATCGTGGTGTCTTTTTATCCACCTCCTTACTTGTACTCGCAAACTTTGTGCTGGTTCGCCATAATACGAAGGAGATCCATAAGCAGGAAGAAACAAGCAATGGTCATGCTTTTGTCAATAAATAGCAAAAAAGCCACAGGATTCGTAAAAAAATCCTGTGGCTTTTTTAGATTATCTTAGACGTATTGCAAAACTTTCGCTTCTTGATACGCATGATCGATCAATCCGCCCCCTAGACATTCCATTCCGTCATAAAAAACAACGGCTTGTCCTGGTGTGATTGCGCGTACGGGTTCGTCGAAGATGACTTCTGCGCGATTATTTTCTAATAAGCGTACAGTTACCGGTACATCTTGTTGACGGTAACGGAATTTCGCTGTACATTTGAATTCTTTTGGCATTGGTTCATTCGTTGTAAAATGGATTTCGCTTGCATCTAAACTGGTTGCATACAATGCAGGATGATGGAACCCTTGTCCAACATATAACGTGTTCGTCGCAAGATCTTTTCCAACCACGAACCAAGGTTCTTGTGAATCGCCACCGCCGCCGATGCCTAAGCCTTGGCGTTGTCCGATCGTGTAGTACATCAAACCAGCATGTTCACCTTTGACTTCACCGTCAAGGGTCACCATATTGCCTTTTTTAGCTGGTAAATAGTTACTTAAAAATTGTTTGAAATTCTTTTCGCCGATAAAACAGATACCTGTTGAATCTTTTTTCTTCGCCGTTGCTAGCCCGGCACGTTCTGCGATCGCACGTACTTCTGATTTTTCCATACCGCCTAACGGAAACATCGTTTTTGCTAACTGTTCTTGTGACAATTGGCTAAGGAAATACGTTTGGTCTTTGTTATTATCGACCCCACGCAACATATGTGACACGCCATTTTCATCACGTGTGACTTGCGCATAATGGCCAGTAGCAACATATTCCGCTCCTAAGTCCATTGCATAGTCTAAGAATGCTTTAAATTTGATTTCCTTATTGCACATTACATCTGGGTTCGGGGTACGTCCTGCACGATATTCTGCTAAGAAATATTCAAACACACGGTCCCAATATTCCTTTTCAAAATTAACCGAGTAATAAGGAATCCCGATTTGGGCAGCGACTTTCGCTACATCCTTGTAATCTTCCGTCGCCGTACAGACGCCATTTTCATCGGTATCATCCCAGTTTTTCATAAAGATCCCGATTACATCATAGCCTTGTTCCTTTAACAAAAGTGCTGTTACAGATGAGTCAACACCGCCACTCATCCCAACGACAACGCGTGTTTTGCTGTTGTCTGTCATGGTATCACCATCATTTCAATTAGATTCTGAAACATCTACGAGTTGAAGGTCGCAACTTTTCAGTATTTTACATTATACGTCATCTTTCTGAAAATTTCACCCCTAAATAATCAATTTAAAAAAGCGACGTTTTTTAGTTGGACCATTCTGTACTTTTCAGATACCAAAACTTTGCTATGAGAGGCGTTTTATTCATGATTTAGTTTCTTACTACATTCACCAAAAACAAAAGTAACAGCACAACATTGAAATATGTAGAAAACAAATAATTGATAAACAATAAGTAAAATTTTCGCCGGCTAGTTTCAAGCTTTGTTGCGGCGTATAATCCAATCAAGCCAGAGATCACCATCAACATCAGTAAAGGAATCAAATAATAACTTTCGAATGAATGACTTTGAAAAATAATCAAATAATGAGCATAAATAAATGCGAGTGTAGAAATAGACATCGGGATGATCAAGCCCATGATAAAGAATGCTTTCTTTTTCTCTAACTCATGAAGCGCGCCCACAATCAATACGTACGCAACAGGGAACAATAAATACTCCACCTTACCAAAGCTGACAAAACCTAATAAAGTTCCTAGTACAATACCATACATCAAAACAAGATGAATGCCAATGAGCACCCTTTTTAAGAATGCTGAGGGGATTCTAGTTGAGTAAAACAAACTGATTCCACTAATGATCCACCAAGAATATTGGACTGTTCCAAATAACCAAAAAAATTTGAAAACAAAAACTAAACTTCCTAATAGAAAACAAAGCGCCAATAGATAGAACGAAATATATTTATTCGGCATACTTTTTTTTACAAACATTCCACTCACTCCTTTTAAAAAATACTTATCTAGTAGAAAACCACCAGCCAAAGATACAGAACCAGTTAACCAAAATGATCAATACTTTTACCCAACCGAATTTTATTCCTGTTGAAAAAAATAAACTAATCCCACTCAAGAACCAGCAAATCGTGGAAATCATCAATTTAATCTCGCCAGCATATGGTGAATAAGATAAAAAATAAAAACTTGTAAAAAAAATGACAAGCACAAAAATAGTAAGCAAAAAAACTCAAATCTTTTAGGTTCAATTGAAATCATTCATTGCACTCCTTTTTTCAACGATTAACGATCACAGCTTACTAGAAATAAACTCAATCACACGCATCAAACTCATAGCGGTCGCAAATCCATAATTTACGACTAAGAGATATCCTTTCTGATAGTTACTCATCGTAAGACAGTACGTAAAATAAATCCCCATAAGTCCAGGAATTACCATGTACAGGATAAATGCAAAACTTGAAAGTGGATCTTCTCAATATAGAAAGCTCCCTATCATAAAGAAGGTAGACAACACCATCGACAGACCCAATCCTATTTTATGGAATTTCATGGTGATCTCCTATTCATCTTTTATTTATTGTGGCGTTATGGTGCTTTTTTCTATGTAAAGTTACTGTTCATTTCATCAGTAATAGACACTTAGCCAAAAGAAAACAACCAACCGTAGATACAACTAAAGTTAAAAAAAATGACTAAGTTTTTTAAGGCTTTTCTTTCAATGAACCTTGAAAAAAATAAACTTATACTGCTAAGTAGCCAACAAATCGATGTCAATATTACTCGCCATTCAATACTATAGCGACCTCCTTGAACCATACTGAACGTAATTACACTGATCGATAAGAGTAAAATAATCAATGAACAATATCTTTTGTATGTACTTTTCATTTCAATCTCCCTTTCAAGTAATACTTAACTCTATTTTTTGTTCAAAGTTAAAACAATTAATTGAATGAATTGTCCAATAATAATAAATGTAGCAAAAAAATAATTCAGAGAAACAATCATCCATTTGTATCGTCCAAGATTCGCTTTCATCGAATAATAAAACCCAGCTAATCCAGGAAATGTCATAATGAAAAACAATAAGACACTCTGAGGACTATCTCCATAAACGATTCCTCCAACAAAACAACAAATCGAAAAAAACATCGCTATTAATAATCTGAATTGATTATTCGTCATCTTATTCTCCTTTTAATTTTATGAATATCTGTAGTTTCAAAAATCAAAATATAAACCACCAACCATAAATACAAAAAATATTCGCTCCTACAACAATACACTTAATAAATTTATTGTTGATTCCTGTAGAAAAAAACAAACTACATCCACTCAATAACCAACAACTGATAACGATGATTCCTTGATATACAAGAGGCAAAGTTCTATAAGATGAAAAATAACTGCTACTAAATAAACAAGAAGCGAACAAAAAGATGATCGATAAAATCCAGTACTTGTTATTCTGTTTTATAATCATATGTGACTCCTTCTTTCTTAAATCCACTCACAACTAGATAAAATTTCTATTAATTTTTGAATTGTTCAATTAATACATAAAATAAAATGTACTAACTTGTAAAAAACTCTATCCCGAAGACTTGTAACCAATAAATTACGATAATCAAGACAGTACTGTAAGTAGCGAAAAGGTAATTCAGCCCTAGCAGTAGCCATTTCAACTTCGTCTTTTTTATTTTTGTCGAACAATAAAAACCAATCAAACCCGGAAAACCCAAACCTAATGCAAAAAGAATCCCTTCAATTTCTCCACTTAAATAAATATGTATATAAAACAGACCACTTACACATGCAAGCATTGACAAACATAAAACGACTAGATTCAATGCACGTTTCATTCTTCTTTCTCCTCCTTATCAACATCAATATTTCTCACTAAAAACAGAAATAGCTTCAAAAATTCAAAGAAAAATGAAAAATCGTAGATAAAAAGACATAGCCAAACACAAAATTCAACGTAATCAACGTCCTTTTCAGGTATCTATCTGCGATTCCTAGCGCAAATACGATACTCCCTCCATTGATGACCCAACAAATCGAAATTATAACTATAAACAGATGCGGTTGATACTTAAATGAATCAAACAAGATGGGACTAGCAAAGATACACGTAATAAATACAAGAAAAATTGACAATATCAATAGAACTACTGATTTTTTTGTACAAGACTTATTTTTTAGAAAAGACATTTATACGCTCCTTTTACTATTTTTAATTTTCTATTTTACAAGCACACATAGACTAACCAAAATAAAATAACCAACCATAGATACAACAAAAATTCACTAATATGATTCCTCTTTTCAAATATGGATAAGTGATTTTCGTTGAAAAAAACAAACTTACAGTGCTACATAACCAACAAACCGCCATGATGAATATTCTGATTTCATAAAGAAATTTAGAATATGGATAGGCATGGAACAAAAATAAAAGAATAGAGATTGCCAATAAAACAATTGAAAAAATAAATTCTAAATAATTTTTCTTGGTTAACATTCCTATTCCTCCTCGTAAAATAGCCTTAACTCATTTGGATAAACTTTCTAATGAACCATTCAATGAATTGCCCAATAACAATATACGTAGCAAAAAAGTAATTCAAAGAAATAAGCAACCATTTATAATGTCGAAGTTCCACTTTAGTGGAAAAATAAAGTCCTAGCAGACTTGGAAAAGTCATCATGAAAAACAAAATAATTCGTAGAGCACTCTCTCCGGAAATGATTCCTCCAACAAAGCAACTCATCGAAAAAAACATTGCTATAGATAATCTGAATTGGTTATTCGTCATCTTATTCTCCTTTTAAATTTATGAATATCTGTATTTTCAAAAATCATATATAAACCACCAACCATAAATACAGAAAATGTTGATGCTAATGACAATACGCTTCAGAAATTTATTACTGATCGCCCGACAAAAAAATAAACTAAATCCGCTTAGTATCCAACAACCGTAGACAATAATCCTTTGATATACAAGTGGATATAGTCTATAGGATAAAAAATAATGTCTAGCAAGTAGACATGAAAGTATCAATAATACAAACGACAAAATCCAATATTTTTTATTTTGAATCATTTTTTTCTCCTTCTTTCAATATCTTTCTTGATACGCCTGTTCCTTTTTATTTATAAAAAAATTGTAAGAAAACATAGACCAAATCCCATATGGTGAGCGTAGTCGCAAATAAATAATTCACGACTAACAGAGACCATTTCAAGTACCTTCTCATAGTGATTTTTGTGGTAAAATGGATTCCCGCAAGTCCTGGGATAATGATCACAAACACCAAGATGAAGCCGATATATCCTCCGTAATCTATGATTGCTCCCAATAAACATAAAATCGATAAAATCATAGAAACAATTAACCTGATTTTATAACCGTTCATAACTATCTCCTCTCATAATTTCATTTAAGTTATTGTTGTTCGGATGACCAGTTTACTTGATAGAACTTAACAATCAATAAAAAATCCACCAACCATAGATACAGAAAATGTTGATGCCAATGACAATCACTTTCAGAAGTTTATTCCTGATTCCTCGACAAAAAAATAAACTAAATCCGCTTAGTAGCCAACAGCCAATAATAATGATTCTTCGAAATATAAGAGGGTATTGCATATAAGGTAAAAAATAATGCATAGCAAGCAGACATGACAGACCTAAAAAGACAAATGATAAAATTAAATACTTTTTATTTTGAGTCATTCTGATTTCTCCTTTTTCTTATTTTTTGAGATATACAATACTTTATTTATATAAATCTAAAAAAGCATGAATAAAATACCAACCACTAAGCGTAGTCGCAAATAAATAATTCACGACTAACAGAGTCCACTCTACGTACTTTTTCATGGTAGTTTTTGTAGTAAAATAAATTCCCAAAAAGCCAGGAATTATGATTACAAATGACAAAATAAAACCAACATACCCTCTATAATCTATGATTATTCCCAATAAACATAAGATCGATAAAATCATAGAACCAACTAAACCGGTTTTATAACCGTCCATCCAATCTTCCTTTCTTTTCACACCTTTTAGGTGATACGATTCATTGATCCAACTGATTTTTATTCGTTAATCTCTTGTAACCTATAGAACCCTCGTTAAAAACTGGATTAAATATCTGATATGAAGATGCGTTGCGAATAAATAATTTACGATGAACAAAAAAGATTTCAGAAGCTTATCCATAGTGATTTTAGTTGTAAAATAGATCCCAAAAAATCCTGGAATAATTGTTAAAAAAACTAACAACAATCCAATTAGTCCACGTCCATCAATCAGCGAACCAATAATACACAGAATAGATAAGGACATTGACATACACAAGCCGATTTTGTACTCATTCATAAGCTACTCCTATCTTCGCTTCATTTTAAATAATCAAAAAAATTGATAATTAGTTATTTAATACAAAAGTTTAAATAACATATAACCAAACACTCAACATGGAAATAATTTATTATAAACACGAAATTTTATTATATTAATAATTTTAAATTATATATTCTCTTTTTTTTCAATTACGATAAAAAACAAAAAATATATTTTTTTGAAAAAAATTATATGTTATTATTTTATCATAGAAAAAAGAGAGATTATTATGGATATTAAACTTTTTTTCACAATTTTTTTATTAATTGTTTCACTTCAATTCTCAAGTATACAGGTCTATGCTGAAGTGGAAGTCTATCAGTCATTCAAGGAAATGCCAATTATTTATTACAATCAGATACCTCATTTAGATGAAAATCAATTGAAAGAATACAAACGTTAAGACAATAATATGTATTTATACAAGCAAGCAGAACGGTTAGCAAAAATCCTACCACGAAGGTTCTTCACTATTGGAAACTCTGTAGATAATATTATTTTTGAAAAAATCCTGAATATGGAACTTATGGTCCATTGAACACAGTCCAACTATTATCCTGAAGAGGTCCTTATCGTCTACTCAACAAATATCACGAATGATCTTAAACGTTTGAATGATGGAACAGCCACTGTTGGTAAAGGATTGAATAATCAAGGAAAACTCGTCAATTGTATTATTTAAACTTTCAATAGCTCCTTGGATTTTATGTCTGATGAATCTATAAAGTTGTTAACAAGGATTGAACAAATGGACTCTACACTTTTTCCACCTAATATCTAGATGAATGGCGAAAATAAAACAGGTGTGAGACAAAAGTAACATTTCCTTTTGTCTCACACCCTAAAACCGAATATACGTTGGGAACAGAAGTAATCTCATCAGAAAGGCGACAGCTACAAAAATTTGAAAACATTTTTTGTAGCTGTCGCCTTATTTCTTGAGGGAATCCATCCCCCACCTTCTTTTCACCTTCTTTTCCTAATGGTTATTCTTCTGATCCAGCAACTTCTGTCTCTTCGATGAGGGAGAGTTCATCGACTTCACCGGATTCTTTATCAGTCAGTCGGCTCATTCCTGTCACAGGATTAATCTCTTCTTTGATCTCTTCATCTTCATAAACTAGATAAAAGCGATTTTCTGTACCATATTCTTCTTGCAATGTTTGAAGCAGTTTGTCATTTGTGACTGTTTCAAGTGCTTTGAACGCATCGTACTCTTCAATCGTCCCCTTTTCCTTATCTGTTATTCGAGCCATTCCAGTAATCGGATTGATTTCTTCTTTCGTTTGATCATCTTCATACTCTAAAAAGAATTTGTCCTCTGTCCCGTATTCTTCTTGTAGTGATTTTAGAAATTCTTCTTTTGTAAATAATTCAAATTCCCCGAATGCTTCATATTCTTCCGTTTCCTCTGTTTTTTTATTAGTGGTTCTAGCCATTCCAGTTACTGGATTGATTTCTTCTTTGTATTCATCATCCTCAAATTCAAGATAAAATCTGTCTTCTGTGCCGTATTCTTCTTGCAACATTTTTAATAGTTCTTCTTTTGTTTCTACTTCTTCACCGACTTGTTCTGTTCCTTGCGATGTGTCAGCAAAGGTAGGAACAGCACCAAAAGCAAATGCACTGAATAGGCCAACAGAAGCTAAACTTACACTCAATTTTTTGATCATATGTCATCACCTCTCTATTTGATATGGATTTATAATAACTTAAAATTTAGAACAAAAATGGATTTAAATGTAAACAAAAACCGCTTATTATCTAAACTATTCTTTAATTAAGAATAATTTAAAAATAACTAACGGTTTAAAATTATCGAACGATGTTTAGCGTTGAATTTTTTGTAGCTCTTGAAACTTTGCTTCATAGATTTCTTCAATCTCTGCTTCCGAAAGTGGCGTGCCAAACGGGCGTTTTGCTTTTAATAATTCTCGCTCCGGCGCATCTACTCCTACATTGACGTCGTTGCCGATGGGTACGCTGTAGTGATGGATATGTCCATGAAGATTGCGTATTTTATCATTGCCTCCGAGCAACAATGGATAATGGGTCAGATAGTATTGTTGGTGATTGAATTTTATGATGACACCTACATCATAAAAGTGAAATTTTTGCTTTCCTTCCTTTTTCCACGGATCATGTTGTTCCAAGTAGTTGAAAAAGGCCCGACTGTCATGATTCCCTTTGATAAAGTGGATCGTGCCATTCAGTTCTTTGACTAAAGAAAGAATTTCTGCGCTACCTTTTTCATACTTAGGATGCATCGCGAGGTCCCCTAGATGATAAACATGGTCGGATTCCTTTACGACTGCATTCCAACTAGTGATTAATTGATGATGCATGCGGGCAATATTTTTAAATGGTCTCGGCGAAAAATCACTATTACCGAGCAACCGTTCATGGAAAAAATGCATATCGCTGATAAAATAATTCATCTAAGCTCACTCTCCTTTATAAATATCGTATGTGAAAACAAAAAAATAGGCAATCAATGCCTATCTTAAAAAAAGAAATCTATTGCTTTGTCTTAGCTATGTTTACTTTGTAATTCTAAATCGTAGTTTCTGGCTGAAGGAACCATGTACAGTGCAATTGCACAAAGTAATGTACCGACACCGGCAATCACAAACAATTTCTCCACGCCAATGGCATCTGCTAGTGGTCCAGCAAAGATCAAACCGATTGGACCAGGCAGAGACATCAGTGAATTGAACACACCCAACACTCTTCCTAAAATACTTGGCTCAAAACTTTGTTGGATCATCGCCATGACTAATGTATTGTAGTAAGGCGTAGCCAAACCGGCAAGGGCATTCAACAGAACAAAGTAAATAAATCCTTGTGAGGTTGCTGGCAATAAACCACTCGCTGTGATGGATACCCCTAAGACGATATAGGAGATGATCACTAGCTGCATTCGATTCTTAAAATGACCAGAAAAACCAATGATTGCGCCTCCGACTAACATTCCAACGGCGTAAATGACTTCGATCAATCCCGCTTGCCCAACTGTGCCATTAAAATAACCCATCGTCATCAGTGGATATAAGCTTGCGGCAGGCATGAACAACAGCATGAAAACTGCCCCATTGAGCATAATATGCCATAACCCTCGCTTCTCATATAGTTTCTTTACTCCAAATTTAGTATCAGCTAACAAATGAACCGCTTCTCCTTGGATGTCCATCTTGGGAATTACCACAAGAATCAACAGTCCTACACCAAGAATGGCGCCTAATACATCCAAAAGAATCAAAGCATTCATCGGTACCGCAGCAAATAAAAAAGCACCTAATCCAGGAGCAACGATATAATTCGCTGATTGCACCATACCCAATCGCCCATTGATCCTTGTTAATTCTTCTTCTGGAACCATTGTTGGTAAAATTGATTGGATCGTCGGCATTTGGAATGTCTGTGCGACTGAACGAATAAATAAAGAGACAAACACTAACCAGAGCGGAAAGGTCGACATCACTGTTCCTACAATGGATAAAATAAGTGCAAAGATCGCAACAATGATATCCGTATAAATCAATAATTTTTTCTTATCCCAGCGATCGATCAGTGGCCCAACAAATGGACTTAATAGAACCATCGGCAGCATTCCTAATAATGTGGCAAAACTTAAAATAGTCGCAGAACCTGTTTCTTGCGTCAAATACCAAATAATAGCATATTGAACGACCATACTTGTGATTCCTGATAAAAATTGTCCCATCAAAAATAAATTAATATTCTTTTTCCAGTATTTCTGCATAACGCCTCCTAATTTTGTATTCTTTCTGTATTTTACCATTCATTTGTCTTATATTTTTTTATAATTATGATTATTTTATTATTGCTTGAAAAACATGGTACACTGTAGAAAAAAACGGGAGGATACACCTATGACCAAGGTTAGCTTTCACACAACGATCACTGCTTCTGAAACACAGATCCAATTAGAGGAAGAACAAATCCAACTCTCTATTTGTTCAAAGCCAGTAAAAGAAATAGAAAATTCTTTTTATCTTTATTACTTAGACAAAAAGTGTCTGGCAATTGGTACAAAGATCCGCCCAAAATCCTTTGACCAAGTCATCACTATCCATTTACCATGGGATCTTGAAGCAGATTATTTTATGTATCTAATGAATAATCAAGCCGCCGAAGCTGGTCTAACATTAGAAAAAGACAAAGATTTCAAAGAAAAAATCCCAGTTGAAGCAGCCAAAAAATTAGCCCCGACGATTGAAAAAGTAACGACTGTGTTATCAACTTTTGGCTACGGATTTGCTCCGCTTGCTACAACGAAAAAGAAACCTGCCAAAGCGCGTCATCGGTGGACGAAACAAATCAGCGAGATTCCTTTTACTGTGGAATTTCGTGGTAGCAAGGCAACACTTTACTGGATCAGTCGCAATGAGATGTTGATCAAAGCTGGCGCTACGTTATTACTTGATGCCCCTTTGAATAAAGATGGTTCGGTTAGTTATGCCGCGAAATATGGAGATAAGATGCGGGCTGACTACCAAGAGCAGATCAAAGATGGGAAAGTTGTGGAGGATATCATCGTCAAAAGTGTGAATGAAGCTAGCTTATTACTGTATTATGGCGGAACAAATAGTTGGCTAGAACTAAAAGATGCCCAAGGAAAAACATTAGATGAATGGTCAAAAGTTGAATAATCATTGACCGATAAATAAAAAAGTACCCAAGCGCTAGGAAGGACAGTTACGCATGCTCGCCGTCACATGAAGACGATACATGCACTTGTTTTCCTAGTGTTTGGGTACTTTTTTGTTTTTCTTTATTGTGTCACATGAGTACTTAGCCTTCTACTTTTTCAAATAGTCCACGGCTGATCATGCTATCCATCAAGAAATAAAACTTATCTTGACTCATTTTTTGCTTTGGATCTTTAAAAATATCGACTGCACGCAAGCCATTGGCTGTCGTGATCGACATCTTCATTGTCTTGATGTCTTTTGCAACCGTGATTTTTAATTTAAAACCCTCTTTGCTTTGTGGTGTTGCATCAAGCGGACGAATCAATTGATAGTTCCCGCCATTTGTTTCTGTAAAGCCATTGTCGCGTAATGTGTATCTTTTTGCATCTGGATGTAAACGGTAGCTAACTGGAGAACCGAGTACGGACGCTGTTTGTTCAAATGCCATTTTTTTCACCTCAGTAAGTTTAGTTTCCTCTTTATTATAAAAGTTTCTAACTCGTTTTACTAGGTTTTTTAGCGCTTAGATTGCTTTGACTAAACCATCAGCAAATCGTTGGACTTCTTCTTCTGTATTCCCATAGCCAAAACTGATGCGGATGGATTCTTTCAAGAATGGTGTTCCTTTTCCATACATGGCTTCTAGTACATGAGAAGGTTCGATATTTCCAGCAGTACATGCCGAACCGATCGAGATCGCAAAGCCTTGTAGATCCAATTTCATCAACAATAGATCGTTGACGATCCCTGGAATACGTAAATTCAGTACATGAGGTAATTTATTCGTCAAATCTCCATTGATTGCATATTCAATCTCATTTTCTGTCAATTTATCTAAAATCAGTTGTTGGAAGCCCAAGTATTTTTTATTACGTGCTTCTCTTTCTTCCAGCGTTAATATTTCTACCGCTTTCGCTAATCCACAGATCCCCGCTAAGTTTTCTGTACCGGCACGGCGTTTTTCTTCTTGTTCTCCCCCTAAAAGCAAAGGTGGGATATTTACGCCATCTCTTTTATATAAAAAACCGATTCCTTTCGGTCCATTGATTTTATGACCAGATATGCTCAAAAGATCGATTCCTAACTCTTGAGGATGAATCGTTTGATTGCCATAAGCTTGAACAGCATCCGTATGGAAATAGGCTGGATGTTCTCGTAAAATTTCACCGATTTCTTTGATTGGTAATAAATTACCGATTTCATTATTTCCGTACATGATCGATACTAAAATGGTTTCTTCTTTTAGTGCAGAACGAAAATCATCGATGGAGATATTCCCTTTTTGGTCAACTGGTAAATATGTAACCTCAAAACCCTTTTTTTCAAGATACTTCATCGTATTCAAGACTGCTGGATGTTCAATAACTGTAGTGATTAAATGTTTCCCTTCATTTTGACGTGAGAATGCTGTTTCAAGAATCGCAGTATTATCACCTTCCGTTCCACCACTGTTAAAAATAATCTCATGCGGGCGGGCGTGTAAACTATCTGCCACGATTTGTCTAGCATTTTCTAATTTTTCATGAGCCATCCGACCAAATCCATGAATGCTCGAAGGATTGCCAAATGTCCCTTCCATGATATCCATCATTTCTTTGATTACCAACGGATGCATCGGCGTCGTCGCTGCATGATCTAAATAAATATTGCCCAATGTATTCATCCCTTTCAAATAGAGCTAGGCACATTCTAGCATAGAAATAGCCAGTTACCAAAAATAAACTTAGGCAAAAAGAGGATTTTTTTAGTAGATATGTCCAAGTTCCGAGCAAAAAACACCATAAAATGACCTAAATTCCGTCATTTTATGGTGTTTCATTTTTTATCTAAAGCTCTTCTCTTCCAAACGGAACAATGGGCTCATTGGCGTGTTTTCATGGATACGTTTGACGGCTTCCCCCATCAAGTTTGAACAAGTGACGATCGTCAAGTTTTCAGGGTGACGGTCTTCTGGTGTATAGACAGAATCAGTGATACAGATATCTTTGATCGGTGCTTCGTCCAAGATCTCTTTTGCAGGCTCTGACAACAAGCCATGGGAAGCACAAACATAGATATCTTTAGCGCCATTTTCTTTCAAGACTTTGGCTGCTCGAGCGAATGTCAATCCAGTATTTAAAATATCATCAACCAGTATACACGTTTTTCCTTGAACATTTCCGATCACGTAACTTGCTGCTGTCCCTTCGACTTCTTCGTCCGCATGATCAACGATCGCTAACGTACTATTCAAATACTCTGATAAGCTACGCGCACGTTGGACACCACTGTTCTTTGGTGAAACAACGACAATGTCATCGCCGACCAGACCAAGTTCACGGTAATAATGCGCAAATAATGGCATTGTAAATAAGTTATCTACTGGAATATCAAAGAATCCTTGTACTTGCACCGTATGCAGATCTAAGGTCAATACACGAGTCGCTCCTGCTTCTTCAAGCATGTTCGCAATCAATTTTGCTGTAATTGGTTCGTGGGGTTTCGCTGTCCGGTCTTGTCTCGCATAACCATAATAAGGCAACACCACATTGATCGTTTTGGCACTTGCACGTTTCATCGCATCGATCATGATCAATAATTCCATGTAGTAATCATTGACTGGTGCATTCGTCGATTGAACGATGTAGACATGGTCGCCACGGATACTTTCTTCAATGTTGATTGAAATTTCTCCATCACTAAATTGTTTGACTACACTTTTCCCTAACTCTGTTCCAAATACTTTGGCGATTTTTTCTGCTAACGGTCGATTCCCATTCAAACTAAAGATTTTCAACGTGTCGTCCTGATACTTTTTACTCATGACATCCTCCCAAACTTCTCTATTCTTCGATAGTTTAACATATTTCGTTCCGTATTTCTGGTATTTTCTGAAAATAATCAAGGAAGTGAGACTGTTCCATTTCCCCAACTTGCAGGAATCACTTTATTTGTGTTTCCCCAATTATCATGGACTTTATAATAACGCTCACCGGAAGCTGATTCATAGTAAGCATAGGCAGTGACCCAATGATTGCCGTAGGTACTACCTAGCAATCTTAAAATACCGATCATCACAGGTTTTCCTTCTCGTATCCGCTTTGTTGCTCGTTGCCAAGAACCGACTACTGTACTTCTGGCATAAATCGGTTGCTGTTGTGTTCTAAAAAAGGCTGAGATCCCTGTACTTACTTGGATAGGTATGGTAGGCAAGCCTAAAGGTTGGATCGTTTTACGCAGTTTTTGGATCAATTCTTTCGCATCGCGGGAATCTTTTCGGCGAATATCTGAAGGAATCAGATTGGGCATACAATAATCTTGATAATAGGCAAGTAACACTGCTGCCGCATAAGTGCCACAAAGATAACCAGACGTTGTTCGCCACTTTTTATAAGTCAAGAAACGTTGTTCCGGCAAACCTACCCAACAATCAATTAAATGAGTCGTCGGCGCTCGTTGCGTCCACTTTGCCAGAAGTTTATCAATCAGCTCATCGTCAATTCCTTCTGCATTTATACTAGCTTCTTGCCAAGTATTGGATGTTGCAATGCTTGTTGAATAGGCATTTACCGCTGTCATAAATTCGACTGGTTTTCCTTGAGGATCAACAATCAAATAACTCTCATTTTCAAAAATCACTACTAAATAGTATCCATTTTCGTGTTTCCTTTTTAGCAGACGAAACTCACTGATTCGCTCGGTTTTTCCATTGAGCAAGACTTCTTGCCATTTCCCACTTGCTTTTTTCAGAATCAATCACCTCCTTCCTCATTATAATGGATAGTCCTAAAAAAATAAATCAGATCGACTAATGGTTGATTGCGCGTTTTGAACATTTTTCCTGATTCGTATGTAAAATGATTTTAGAGATTGCTTGCAAAAGAAACCGATTACAAAATTTGTCGCTTTGAAATAGATTTTACATTCCATTTGTTTATTCTGCTTTTTTGTTAGATAATGGGCACACGGAACTAAAAAGGAGCGATGATTCAATGAACCAAGAACGTTTGAAACAAGATTTTTTTGAAGCAGTAAATGAAGAATGGTTAAAAACAGCAACAATTCCTGCCGATAAGCCAGCAACTGGTGGGTTTCAGGATTTAGTTGATGGCATTGATCAACTAATGATGCGAGATACAGATGAGATGTTAGCTGATCCAACAAAAGTTACATCTGATAAAATGCGTCACTTCCTTGCTTATTATCAACTAGCAAATGATTATGAATATAGAGATCAATTAGGTGCGACACCTTTACAACCTATCCTCGAAAGGATCGAGCAACTCACTTCCTTTGACGAATTAAATCAGCAATTTCCCGAATGGACATTGGACAGCTTACCGTTGCCTGTTGTCTTAGATGTGGATGCAGATATGAAAAATGCGCAGGTCAATGCTTTTTTTGCTTCACCACCCTCTTTATTTTTACCAGATAAAACTTATTATGAAGCAGAACATCCAAATGGTGCTCAATTATTGTCCGTCTTTTTTGATATGATGGTCCAACTTTTAGAAATGACAGGCAGAGAAAGAAGTCAGGCAGAAGCAATCGTCGAACAAGCGATCCAATTCGATAAATTGATTGCGCCCCATGTTAAAAGCGCGGAAGAAAATGCAGATTATAGCCAAATGTACAACCCACGTGCCTTTAATGAATTTACGGCATATACCGATGCTCTTGACTTAACTACCTTGACTACTGGCTTGATCGGCACACGTCCAGACCAAGTGATCGTTACTGACCCTGTCTACTTTGAACATTTAGCTGAACTTTTGACGACACCACATTTCCGACTACTTAAAAGCTGGATGATCGTAAAAACGGTGCGTTCACTAAGCAGTTATCTATCTGAAGATTTCCGTCAAGTCAGTGGGATCTTCTCTCGGACTTTATCAGGAACCGATGAAGCAATGCCCCAAAAGAAAGCAGCTTACTACCTTGCTTCTGGACAGTTTGATCATGTGTTGGGCGATTACTACGGAAACAAGTATTTTGGCGAAGCAGCGAAAAAAGATGTCGAACAAATGGTCAAGAAAATGATCAATGTTTACCAAAAACGACTCGAAACGAATGAATGGTTAAGTGATGCGACACGAGAAAAAGCAATCGTCAAATTGAACAAATTAGGCATCCAAGTCGGTTACCCTGATAAAATCCCTGCCTTGTTCGATGCGTTCCAAACAGTTCCCGCAAATGAAGGTGGAACCTTGCTTTCAAATGCGTTGAACTTTAGTCATCTAACCCTAAAAGACCGTTTCAGTAAATGGAACAAGCCTGTTGATCGTGATGAATGGGAAATGAGTGCTGATACAGTCAATGCGTACTATCATCCATTCCGAAACGTGATCGTTTTCCCAGCTGCGATTTTACAAGCACCATTTTATAGTTTGGAACAATCTAGCTCGGCAAACTTCGGCGGAATCGGTGCAGTCATTGCCCATGAGATTTCCCATGCGTTTGACAACAACGGCGCGAAATTTGATGAATTCGGTAACTTGAATAACTGGTGGACAGAAGAAGACTTCGCTCATTTCCAAGAAAAAGCGCAAGCCATGATCGAACAGTTTGACGGTGTACCTTTTGCTGATGGCACAGTCAATGGAAAACTAACCGTTTCTGAAAATATTGCAGATGCTGGCGGATTAAGTTGCGCACTAGAAGCTGCAATGACAGAAGACGATTATTCAGCAGCCGATTTCTTCATGAATTGGGCAACGATCTGGCGTACAAAAGCGAAAAAAGAATACCAACAATTACTTTTACAAATCGATGTTCATGCACCTGCGAAACTTCGGGCGAATATCCAGCCACAAAACTTAGCAGAGTTTTATGAAACATTTGCGATCACTGAAGAAGATCCGATGTATCTAGCACCTGAAAAACGTGTGCATATTTGGTAGTTTTTACTAAGAGATCAAACTAGCATTCGCTAATTAAATAATTAAATAAAAAAAGAGTATGGAATAAGGTTTTTTCTACTTATTCCATACTCTTTTTTGATAGTTGAACATATGTATGATTTTACACTTTCTTCACCGATCAGCTGACACTACTCCGTACTAGTCTCTGCTAAGATATGAATTTAAAACAATTAAAAGAGAAAAAAACATACTAAAAAATATAGTGACGAACGCTTGTAACTCTCCCAGCTTTAAAGTTAGAATATATGCTAATAACAGTGAAAAAATTATAATTTTTAGTAAGATACTTCTGGTTAAAACTCTTTCTTTCGTAAAAAAATCTTTCAAACCTTCCCCATTTTTTGTTATCCAAAAAAAGCCAAACAAAGAAAATAATGCAAAGAGCGAAAATAACCCTGAGAGATTTGGTAAATATCCTAAAAAACCGAAAATTCCCAGTAAACCTAAAAAACCTAAATCCGCTTTCCCTTTTCTCATACCGATTCCTTCCTTTCACGTATAAATGACTTTATGTACACCCCATTGAGCAATTTGTATGTATCTATTTCCCTTTTTTCAGTTGATGACCAATAGAAATAGTGGATAAAGTACTCAAGAAAAGCCTTTATCCACTATACTCACTCTTTTTATCCCTTAATGATCTCTGCACCAAGGGCTGTTTGAAAATGTTTCAATGCCCAGTCATGTCCGATTGGATCAAAGCTGGCAACTGCATCTTCGTAAATAAACAATTGATAGCCTAGGTTATAGGCATCGACTGCTGTATGCAAGACACAAATATCTGTACAAACGCCTGTCAAATAAATCTCTGTAATCCCACGTTCCCGTAAACGAATGTCAAGATCTGTTCCACTGAAGGCAGAATAGTGACGTTTATCGATCCAGTAAACATTGGCTTGTGTTTGATGTTCCGCATAAATCTTTTGCAACGAACCATACAGATCGCGGCCACTCGTTCCGACTACATTATGTGGTGGAAACAATTGGTTTTCCGGATGAAAAGCATCTTCGGGATCATGTGCATCGATCGCAAATACGACAAATTCTTTCTCATCAATAAACTTTTTTGTATACTTTGTTAAAGCTGGTTCAATTGCCTGACCGCTCTTTCCAGTCGTCAATTTCCCATCGTCTGCCACAAAATCATAGGTGTAATCAATCGAAATCAATGCTTTCATTCGGTTCACTCCTTATACAAGATGTTTGACAAATTCAATCACCATTTCAGCTGAACGTTTCCCTGCTTCTTCGATGAATTCGTCAAAGCTTTGTGTCGCTGAATGGTCCGCAGTATCACTCATTGCTCGCACGATCAAGAAAGGAATATTGAATTGTTGCGCCGTTTGACCGACTGCAGCCCCTTCCATCTCACAAGCAAGTGCTTCAGGGAAATTGCCTAGGATCTCTTGGACTTTGACTGGCGAATCAACAAATGTATCTCCTGTGACGATCAAGCCTTCTTTTGCATTCAAGTTGGTTGCTTCTGCGGCTCTTTTCATTTCTGAACGTAAATACGTGCTTGCTTCATAATAAAGAGGCATGCCAGGTAACTGTCCTGGCTTGTAACCGAACCCTGTAACATCTGCATCAAAATAGGCAACTTTGTCAGAGATCACTACATCCCCTACACGTAGACCTTCACCGATGCCACCAGCTGATCCTGTATTGATGACCATGTTTACACCATATTGTTGAATCAATAAGCTTGTTGTGATCGATGCCAAGACTTTACCGATACCTGAACGTACAACAATGACTTCATGATTGCCTAATGAGCCTGAGATAAACAGAGCACCTGCTCTTTCCCATGATAAGGGTTCTCCTAGTTGTTCTCTTAAAATTTTTACTTCTTCTTCCATTGCTCCGATGATTCCAATTTTCATTTAGTTGTTCCTTCTTTCTATATAAATGCAACTGCCAGAAAAACGATGGCTAACAATAAAATGACGATAACCAAGCCTTTCATCAAAACAGCATTCCATTTACGTGTTTTTTCTCGTTCGCCTGCTCTTGTTTTCGTGATTGGCTTATTTTTCTTTTGTTCTTTACGATAAAAACTCGCGATCTTTTTTTCTTCTTGTTTGTACGTAGCTTCCGCTTTTCTTTGTTTTTTTAATGATTCTTGTGCTTGTTCTTGCTGTCGTTTACGGATTTCGCTACGTGTGACTAGCGGTCCTTTGACCATCAATCGATCCCTCTACTTTCCTTTGTTCATTGATTCCCAGTATTGAATCGCATAAATCGTTTTTGCATCGCAAATGACTTGATCTGACATCGCTTGTTTTGCTTCTGCTAAAGTCAACGCATAAAGTTCCAATACTTCGTCCTCATCTTGTGCGAGAGGCTGTTCCACTTTTTTGATATTTACTGCATGATAGATATGCAGGAGTTCATTCGCAAATCCTGGTGACAAATACATAGAAGTCAAATGCTCCAAACGCTCTGCGCGGTATCCAGTTTCTTCTTCTAATTCTCTAGCAGCAGTGATCTCAGGCGCTTGTTTTTCTCCTGGATCAATTTTACCAGCTGGTATTTCGAGGATCACTTTTTCTAAAGGTTTGCGGAATTGTTTGACTAATAGTAGACGATCCTTTTCATCAAAAGCAATGATTCCTACACCACCGGGGTGAAAGACTAATTCACGCTTTCCGATATTTCCGTCTGGTAAGTGAACATCATCCACAGCAACATCAATGATCGCTCCATGATAAATTTCTTTTCGTTGGATCGTTTTTTCTTCAAACTGATCATATTCAAGCATCTTTTCCCCTGCTTTCTTTTGTCCTATAATAACTACTTTTTTTGATTTTTTCAATTTTCTTTTTGATTTCTTACTTAGTTTACCATATCCAAACCTTAGAAATTCTATAAACTCATAAAATCCACCTTTAGTCCGATACTAATTATTAAGAAGGTTGTGCTAAAATAAAGAAGTAGATGAGCAGAGTGGACAATGAATATACACGGAGGTTTTTAGGATGATTAAAAAGAATTGGAAATGGATCGTAGGTTTACTCTTAGTGATACTGTTCTTCAGTTATAATGATGTATCGATCATATCAATGATCTTGTTAATTGGCGCAGTTTTGCTGATTTGGGGGCTTTTTGGTTTTCGTAAAAAACCTAAGGACAAAACAGCTTTACCAAATCTATCTGACAAATTAGCGACCCATTATAGCGAAAACGGCATGACACCGAGTGAAATCTCTTTTTTCAGAGAAACGATGAATCAAACAAAAAATGAAATCGAACAACTAGAAAAAAATATGTACGAAACGGCAAAGCTTAAAGCGATCGATCTTCGTCACGAACCTGTAAAAGCAGCAAAAGGTTTGTTCAAAGAACTCGTAAAAGAACCCACTCGATTGCACGACGCAAGTCAGTTCCTTTACACCCACTTGCCAAACCTAGTGGATTTGACAAACAAATATATTGAGATCAATGAACACGAGATCAAAAACAAACAGACCTATCAAAAACTAGAAGAAAGTACCCAGATCATTGATCAACTTGCTTCATTAGTCGCGAAAGACTATCAAGATTTCGTTTCGGAAGATTTGGAAGATATCGATGTAGAGATATCTGTTGCGAAACAAAGCTTAAAGCGTGATAATAAAGATGTACCAGAAGAATAAGCACGTTTATTTCTTGGACTCGGAACACTTAGACATCGTCTGATTGTTTCGGGTACTTTTTCTAGCTTAATCGATAAGGAGGAATTTTAATGGAAAATAATCCACATGAACCAAAACACGAAGTAACCCCTGTAAATGATACTTTAGAAGATTTATTGAATAATCCTTTTTCGACACCCGTCGATAAATTGACTCAAACACAACAAAATGAAATCAATGCACTTCAAGAACAGCAAACTGCTGCTCGGTTGATTGATAAATTACCTGCTGAAAGACAAGAACAAGCCAAACAATTGGCTGAAAAAATCGATGTCACTGATTCTCAGTCGGTCATCAGCTACGGTTCAGCTGCTCAAACAAAATTAGGTGAGTTCTCACAGTCGATGTTGAATCACGTGCAAGCACAAGATATCGGCCCAGTCGGTGATTCATTGACTGAACTGATGTACCGCCTTCAAGAAGCAAATCCAGATGAATTACGTGCAGGAGAAGGAAATATTTTCCAACGCGTATTCGGTAAAGTCAAACAATCGATTTATGAAGTCACTGCCAAATACCAAAAAATCGGTGCGCAAATCGACAAGATCTCAGTCAAATTAGACAAAGAAAAAGATGGCCTATTAAAAGACAATCTGATGTTAGAACAACTTTATCAAAAAAATAAAGATTATTTTGATGCGTTGAACATTTATATCGCTGCTGGCGAATTAAAAATGGAAGAATTACAGACAAAGATTATTCCAGAAGCCATGCGAAAAGCAGAAGAAACAGGGGATCAAATGGATGTACAGATCGCCAATGATTATACACAGTTTCTTGATCGCCTAGACAAGCGCACTCATGATCTACGCTTAGCCAGACAGATCACGATCCAACAAGCGCCACAGATCCGTTTGATCCAAAATACAAACCAAGCATTGGCAGAAAAGATCCAAGCATCGATTGCTACAGCCATCCCATTATGGAAAAACCAAGTGGTTATCGCATTGACCTTGCTTCGACAAAAAGATGCAGTTACAGCACAACGACAAGTTTCTGAAACAACCAATGATTTATTGAAGAAAAACTCAGAAATGTTGAAAATCTCTGCCATCGAAACTGCTAAAGAAAATGAACGTGGCATCGTGGATATCGAAACATTGCAAACCACACAAAATGATTTGATCGAAACGATCCAAGAAACACTTCGTATCCAACAAGAAGGAAAAGAAAAACGTCGTCATGCAGAAGTCGAACTTGGCCATATGGAAGAAGACTTGAAACAAAAATTACTCGATTTAACGCAATAACAAATAGAATGAAAAAACCTTGTATCAGCAACGCTGCTTGATACAAGGTTTTTTGTTCATTTGTTTATTTTTCGGTATTCATCTTACTGTGTTTGTAACCATAGCCAAAGTAAATCACTAGGCCGATCACCATCGTAATCCCAAAGACTAACCAAGTCACCGCTTGTAAACGTGACATCAAGACTAGACAAGATAAGATCGAAATGATTGGTAAAATCGGCACCAATGGCACTTTGAACTCGCCTGCTTTTGGTTTGCCAAACATTTTACGTAATTTCAGTAAGCCTAGACTAACTAACATTAGATAAGCTAATGCCATGATGTTCGTCAACTCTGCCAAAATATTCAACGGGAAGAACCCAGCAAAGAATAGTGCGGCGATCCCAGCTGCATAAGTTGCTTTCTTCGGTGTACGATGTTTTTTGTCGATTTCTGTCATGAATTGTGGCAACAAGCCATCTTTACTTACTGCAAACAATAAGCGAGCCAATGAATACATCATTGAGATCGTTACAGTCAATAAGGTCAAGATCGCGCCAACGGCGATGATCGCTCCTACTGTACCATGTCCTACATAACGCATCGCGAATGCCACAGGATCATTCACACCTAATTCTGTATAAGGCACGATCCCTGTTAAAATCAATGTCACGATGATGTACAACACGGTTGCGATCAAGATCGAGCCAATGATTCCACGTGGTACATCTTTTTGAGGATTTTTTACTTCCTCCGCAGCCATCGCTACCGCATCGAATCCTAAGAATGCGAAGAAAACTAATGCTGCACCATCTAGGACACCTTCAAAGCCAAATGGTGTGAATGGTTGCCAATTCTCTGGTTTAACAAAAAAGATTCCTACAATAATAAATAATGCAATGATTCCAAATTTCACATAAACCATCATGTTGTTCAATCGTAACGCTTTCTTCGCTTCCAAAGAAACAATGTATGTGACGAAAATCACAACAAGCACCGCAATTAAGTCGATGTATGTACCATTGGCTGGATTATATCCACCTGTTAGCGCCGTTGGTAAGCCAAAACCAAGACTTTCAATAAACCCTTGTACATAACCGGACCAACCTGACGCAACGGATGAAACGGCCAATAAGAACTCACCGATCAATAACCATCCAGTCAACCAAGCGGCAAATTCACCGAATACGACGTATAGATACGCATATGGTCCGCCAATCACTGGTACCCGCGAAGCAAATTCTGCAAAGCTTAGACCAGATAAAATCACAACGATCGCTGCTAAAACAAACGATAATGATAGCGCCGGACCTGCATTTTGGTTTGCTGCCACTCCTGTTACGACAAATATACCTGTACCGATGATCGCGCCAATGCCAAGCATGATCAAATCGGATGTTTTTAGTTCTTTCTTCATCTCACTCGTATGATTGAGACTGATTTCTTTCTTACGAAACAAATCCATTTAATTTCCTCCCCCTGATTTTTGAGTATATAAAAAAACAGCTTTACGCTGTTTTCATATACCCTAAAAGAATACCACCAAAAATAACTAAAAGGCAACCTACAATTACAAATACTAGCTCTTTTTTTGTCTTTTTCTCCCCTAAGATAAAAATACCGCCTAGAGTGGAGATGATGATACCCATTTGTGAAAGAGAGAAGCCGACTGCTAGCCCTAATGACTTAACGGTCAATAGCATACATACATTACCGATTCCCCATAATAACCCGCTTGCCATGTTTTTCCAAACATATTGATCCACTTTTACTTTTCGGAATGCAAAGAAACTTGCCCCTAAGATCATACCGATACTTTGCGGTAAAATAATCGACATCGCATCTAAATTCGCCCAGTTGACGATGATCGTATAGACCCCATAACCTAAAGTAGAATAGATCAATGCTCTGAATCCTTTACCAAAATCAAGCATTTTATTATCTGTATCGACTTTGCCTTCATCATCTTGTCGAGCAGTCAAATACGCACCGCTTACAAGAAGAATCAGCGCTAAAATACCATAAACGTAATCTTTTGTTTGTGTCCATTCATGGAAAAAGACAGCGCCCGCAATCGTATTCAAAATCAATTGAAAACCAGTCGATAACGGTAGACCTACAGATACTCCCATAAATTTCATCCCATGAAACTGCCCATTTTGTCCGACACTCCACGCTAGACCAGATAAAAAGCCAATCAATGTGATCCATGGCGTGATCGTTGGATTAACGATGAAAAAAGCAACGAGTGAAAAAAGAAATGCACCGATCGTCATTCCTAATGTTTGTTGATTGGCATCGCCACCGATCTTTCCACTGACTAAACCAATACTTCCCCACGCTACCATTGGGACTAATGCGATTAATAATTCCATAAACATTCTCCTTCTTTTAAATGTCACATGTTATAGAACATATCAACGAAAACGTTAACAACACAAGAGTTATTTTTTATTTCTCACTTTTTTCTAACTTAACTTCATTGACCTTTCTATGAAGTTCAATCAGTCACTAATAAATCCATAAACAAAATCAACTGTTCCCTCGAAAATTCTTCTACTTTCGGGGCAACAGCTGATGTATAACTATATTAAAACTTTTCCAATCATCATCTAAGGTCAACACATTTCTATCACAACCAAATTAGACAATGTTCAACCGGTAGTTCTTTCAGAAATAAGCGTGCACATGTCGCAATCCCATTTTTTCAGCGTTCTTCTTGGTAAAAACTCAAGATAGGGAAAAACAAAGACATGGTCGTCCCTTCTCCTTCGATCGAGTCAACAGTGAGAGAAATCCCTAATTTTTCAGCGAGATTTTTCGCGAGATACAATCCTAAGCCAGTAGAGTGGGTTTTGCTCAGACGGCCATTCGATCCTGTGAAGCCTTTGTCAAAAATCCGTCCAACATCTTCTTTCGGTATACCGATGCCTGAATCTTTGACAGAAAATTTTACGCCTTTTGTCGTCTTCTCGATCAATAGTTTGATCTCGCCTTCATCTGGCGTATACTTAATGGCATTACTAAGAATTTGTTTGAAAATAAAAGCCACCCATTTGGAATCAGTCAAAATCGTTTGATCTTCACCAATCACTTCATAACGTATTTTCTTTTGGATAAAATAATTTGCTTGGCTACGAATGACGGGTTGGATGATACTCTTGATACTGTATTCTTGGATCAAATAGTCTCTTGAAAAACTATCTAAGCGTGCATAATACAATACTTGTTCCACATACTCATCGATTTTAGACAACTCATTTTCTAGCAACGTATACTTTTGATCATCGATATCAAACTCGATCGATCGTACTAACAATTCTGAAGCCGCTACGGGTACTTTGATTTCATGGACCCATGAGTCGATATAATCTTTTTGATCTTGCTGGTTCGTGATGGCTTCTTGCATCACTTCCTGATGTTCACGTATCAGTTGATTGATATAATCTTCTATCAACTTCTCTTCCTCTGTATGTCCACCATCTAAATAATTTTGCAAGGGAGAATTTTTTTGTAGATTTGCCAATTTTGCCCACCATCGACGTTTACTCAAGTAACAGACAAGTAAAAAAAAGATTAAGAAAACACCTTCGATCAATGTTAAGTAAGCAATCGTGGCCCAATCAACCGTAATATTAGGGGCTAACCACATCACAAAAATCGTCAATAAAATAAAAAATACCCAGCCGACGATCAGCGACCATTGATCTTTCAAATACTTAAAAAAGTTCATAGTTGTATTTCATCCTTTCAGGGAACAATATACCCCTGGCCGACTTTTGTTTCGATATAATCGGTGATCCCTGCCTGTTCGATTTTACGACGTAAGCGATTGATATTGACCGTCAGTGTATTGTCATCGACAAACCGTTCATCATCCCACAACGCACGCAATAACTTTTCACGAGTCAAAATTTTTCCGTGTTGCTTCATTAAAATAAATAACAAGCGATACTCATTCTTGCTCAAATCGATCATTTCCCCATTAATCTCCATACTGCCATTATCGACGTTCAACGTGATTCCATTATGGGTCATCATTTCACTCGACAACTCACCATAATTATATGAGCGACGCAACAAAGCATTGATTTTAGCAATCAAGACATCGATTTGAAACGGCTTCGTCACAAAATCGTCTGCCCCCATGTTCATCGCCATGATCATGTCCATATTCGTATTACGACTTGAAATAAAAATGATTGGAACTTTGGAAATTTCTCGTATTTTCTGGCACCAATAATAACCATCAAACACTGGTAAATTGATATCTAAAAGAACAAGTTGTGGTTCTTCTTTCTCAAAATCAGCAAAAACCTGATTGAAATCTGACGTTCCATAAGTTTCAAATTGCCATTTCTCCAACTCTTCCATAATCAGCTGACGAATGATCTCTTCATCTTCCACTACCATAATTTTAGCCATGATATACCTCCGATGTTTTTCTTGTACTAACCATATCAAAGAAGCAAACATTCTACAAGTAACAATAGGTTGTGAGAAAGCCGGTCAGCTCCAAGTATTAAGACGGAAATTGAGAAAATAGCTTCTCATATTTTTTCATTTTTTGGCTTAATATCGTAGGAGTTGGCTTTCGAACACCGTTTATTGTGGTCGTGAAAGAAGCGATCAGCACTAAGGCATAAGCAAAAAAAAAGCGAAAATGGCTCTTTCATTTTTGATTTTTTTTGCTTATGACCGAAGTGTTGCTTCTTGAACACCGTGGATCAGGTCGTGACAAAAGCGTTTTGTCCTGAGCAGTAAGATGGACTTAAAAACAATCGTTCTTTGATATGACCCTCTCTTCTTTCTCGTTACTTACTTTCCGTTAACAAAAATGAGAATACTATTGGAAATTATCAATAGTTATCATTTATAAACAAAAATATTTCATTGAGCAATTCCTAATCTTTTCTTTTAACGAAGTCATTCCCACAGAATCAATCCTTGTTAAATCAACGTTTATAAAATAACTTAAATATCTAGAGCGTTTTCTTTGAATTTTTTTTCATTACATATAACAATAGTAATGTATTAAAAAATGATTAGGAGGAGATTTGATGTTTAGACACCAAAAAGAATTACAGTTTGAGGCAAAACCAGATCGTCCGAATCCATTAATCGCAAAATATTTACAAGAATTGATTGGCGGACAGTATGGTGAAATGAGTGTAGCGATGCAATACCTTTTCCAAGGTTGGAGCTGTCGTGGGGAAGAAAAATATAAAGATATGCTGATGGACATTGCAACAGAAGAACTTGGACACGTTGAAATGTTAGCGACAATGGTTGCTCGCTTACTTGAAGATGCACCTGTTGAAGATCAAGAAGAAGCAATGAAAAAAGACCCAACGATTGGTGCGATCATTTCCGGCATGAATCCTCAACACGCTATTGTAGCTGGCTTAGGACCTCGTCCTGCGGATAGCGTTGGTAATCCTTGGAGTGGTGGTTATATTGTTGCTAGTGGGAATCTACTTGCTGATTTCCGTGCGAACTTGAACGCAGAATCTCAAGGAAGACTACAAGTAGCTCGTATTTACGAAATGATCGATGATCGTGGCGTAAAAGACCTACTATCAGTTTTATTAGCTAGAGACAGTTATCATCAAAACCTTTGGGCAGCAGCTGTCAAAGAATTAGAAGAAACAGAAGGCGGTATTCTTGTTCCTACGACTTTCCCAAGAGAAGAAGAACGTAAAGATATTGCTTATGATTTCTATAACTTTTCAGAAGGTGACGAAAGTAGCGAAGGTTCTTGGGCAAAAGGTAAAGCTTTAGATGGTGAAGGGGAATATCAATGGTTGGAAGAACCTAAGATCGAAGGCAAAGCACCTAAATTAAAACCAGTAACACCTAAAATGTACGGTACCCCTCCCAAAAAAAAATAAATGAGACTTAAAAACTGATGCCTTATATTAATGGGCATCAGTTTTTTTCTATTACTCTATCAACAATATTCCGTCTTCAACGATCTTACCAAAAAATAGGAAAATACTACTGGTGAACAACAATGTCATGTTCACCCCAAAATAGATTGCAATTTTTTCTAGGTAATTTTTGATCTCTTTTATTTTAATATACATAAATGCCAAAAAATTGACACCGTAAACTAAAATCGTCAAAAAAATGATCATGTTTGTCATCACTGGACTGCTCGCCCCTCTTTCACTGTATACTTGTTCAAATTGATTGGAGCTTTAGAATGATCCAGATTGTAAAGACACCCTTCCAATCATTACGTACCATTCTTGCAAGTCCAGTATCCATGGAATTTAGTACGATTTACACAACGTCAATATGTTTAGCGCTTCCATTGATCATTAGACTAAACGTGAGCTATTCTCTCATTTGCTCTAATTTTTCAGCGAAAGCCTGGGCTTCTTCTTCTGTGCGACAAATAATAATGAACGTATCAACGCCGGCAATCGTCGCAGCCACTTCTGGATAATCAACCTCATCTAACCAGTTTGTTACCACATCCGCACCATCTTTTTCGGTTAAGACAACGATCATGAATTGAATCCGTTGAATTCGTAATACTTCTCGTTTGACCGCACTTCGCAAGCGATCTTCCATCAAAGAATCCGCTTGTTGATTGAACAACGCATAGCGTATTTGTTTATTCTCATCTTGTATTTTCACAAGTTTCAACTCACGTATATCGCGTGAGATCGTTGCTTGAGTTGCATTGACACCATTCATCTGCAAATGATTCAATAATTCCTCTTGCGTACCGATTGCATGTTCAGTAATCAATTGGCGAATCAAGGATTGTCGTTGATTTTTTTTCATACAAAAAACACCTCTTCGTATCTATTATAGCAAAAAAACAGGGGATCTTTCTCTTATTTAGTTGATGTCTGACACTTCGACTGATTTGTCTTGTTCAACGGCTACTCGCAAAATCGTCTTTAATTTTTCTGGCGCAGTCCTTCTGGGATCACTCATATAGATTTCTTTATGCTCTTTCGAAGTTCGGCGATAGCCTTTTTCCTTAAGAAATAAAGTAAGCTTTTCAAATGTTTCTGGTTCATCGTCGTAGGAACCAATGTGTAAGATCTGTGCCACAAGACCTTCTTCGATCGTTGTGAATACAAGTTGACTCGCTAGATCTTCTGGAATTTTGGTTTTCGCTCGCGCTAACGCCTCTGCAGCAACTTGAGGAGTCACAAAATCCGGTTGCTTGATCATCAATTGATACGAAAAATGCTCTTTCAACATCACTGGCTCGTTCAAAAATTTTTCTTGTAACCCCCACTGACCTTCTAAAGGATAAACCGTGTAAGGCAAATAGTCAGGAATCAGCCAATCATTTTTCGGTGCCATTCGGATCGTATAGCTAACAGCGTATAAACAACCTACACGGCGCTTAAATTCTTCTCCATTTGGATCACCTATTCCGTTGATACAAAAAAAATTTTGCGCAGGAAGTGTCATTAATTGTGGTTTCTTTGACATACGATAACTAGGGTCGGTTTTTCTCCATTCGATTTTTTCCATAGGCCCTCCTTGTTTTCTTCTTCACTACTATCATAACTCTTTTGCATTGGATTGGCTAATCTGGTTGACACTATTTTTAGACTTGTGCTAGAATAAGCCGAACGATAAATCGTACAGATAACACGCCTAGCGTGTCGAGAGAGAGGCGGTTTCTATTTTCGAATAGAAATCTCTCTCTTTTTTTACGAAATAATTTAGAGGTGAAAAACATGCAAAAACAAAAACAACTACAATTAATTCCTGCTGTACTTGCCACAGGGATCATGTCATTTGCAGGTGTTTTGATCGAAACCGCAATGAACGTGACCTTCCCAACACTGATTCAGGAATTTCAAATCAGTACCTCCCAAGTACAATGGGTAACAACCATTTACTTATTAATGATTGCGATCATTGTGCCACTTTCAACTTATCTGACAAAAAACTTTAGCCTGCGAACTCTTTTCTTGAGTTCCAATTTACTATTTATTGCTGGTTTGTTGGTCGATTACTTTTCCCCTACCTTCTTGTTACTACTTTTAGGTCGGGTACTCCAAGGTGCTGCGACAGGGATAGCCTTGCCACTGATGTTTCATATCATCTTGACTTTTGCTCCTATGGGAAAAAGAGGAACGATGATGGGTCTTGGTACTTTGACAACCGCCATTGCACCAGCGATTGGTCCAACGTATGGTGGGATCTTAACTGCTAATTTCTCATGGAGTCATATTTTTCTCTTTCTATTGCCAGTGTTACTCCTTTCACTTGCGATCGGCTTATACGCGATTCCTAAATTTAAGGTTGAAAAAACTGGACGTTTAGATTTGCTTAGCGTCCTTGGTATTAGTCTGATGTTCAGTGGAAGCTTAACTTTTCTAAGCATGTTCAGAGACTGGATTGGCTGGGCATCCTTAGTCGTCGCCATTTTAGGATTCATTCTTTTCTATCAACGAACAAAAAAAGCCGATCATCCTTTGATCCGACTTGAGATTTTTAAAAATCATACGTTCCGCTTATTCTTATTTAGCTTTTTAGTTTATCAATTTTTATTACTTGGTGTTTCTTTTGTCCTACCGAACTTTGTCCAAATCGTCCAAGGGAACAATGCCTTTGTCGCTGGTCTGGCAATGCTACCAGGTGCAGCTATTGGTGCCCTCTTATCTCCTTTTTCAGGAAAGCTACTCGACCAACATGGACCTAAAAAACCAATTTTCATCGGTCTCTTGTTTTCACTTGTTGGCTGGACCGTCCTTGTGCTGATTTTAGGTCACGCATCATTAAGCTTTTTGATTGCCTGTCATTTCTTCTATATGATCGGTATTGGTTTGTCTTATAGCAATATGATGACTACTGGAATGAATGCTTTATCGATGGAATTACAAGGTGATGGCAACGCCGTATTCAATACGTTGCAACAATTTTCTGGAGCTGTCGCTACTACGTTGGTGGCTGTGATCATCAACTTTTTCCAAGATCATCGTTCAGATAGTTATGAAGCAGCAACAACGTTAGGATCAAAAGTTGCTTTAAGTGTCCTACTTGGCTTGTTGATCATTAGTTTGATCCTATTTATCCGCTATATGGTGCAAAAGCCTAAGCAAATAAAAAATTAATAGATAAGGAGGTGTGAGCGAATGAAGCTCACTCCTCCTTGTTTTTTTGTCTCTAACTTTATCAATAATCAGTTTTCACCATACAATCGTTCGGAGGAAATAGAAAAAAATCCTTGGATAAAATATTGTATCTCTAATGATTCTATGAGATGGTAGATAAGTAAAGGAGGTTTTTCTATGGAAAAAATTGCTATTATCGGTGGTGGCATCATCGGTATGACATTAGCCAACTATTTAGACACCTCTAAATTTGAGGTGACCTTATTTGATGCAAAAGAAGGACAAGCCACTCGCGCTAGTGCAGGCATCATCTCACCTTGGCTTTCAAAAAGACGAAATAAACAGTGGTATCAGTTAGCAAAAGATGGTGCGGCTTTTTTCCCAAAACTAATCCAGGATCTATCACTTGATGATTCCATCTATAAACAATCCGGCACACTGATTTTTCGCCAAAAAGAAGCTTTGGAAGATCTTGCTGCACTTGCCGAACAACGAAAGAAAGACGCACCTGAAATCGGCGAGATTTCGCTGCTGAGCGCTGAAGAAACGACAAGGACTCTCCCGCTACTAAAACCAACACCTGCTTTATTCGTGACTGGAGGAGGGCGTTTAGACGGTCATGCCTATCTATCTCACCTTGCCACCCGCTTGGAGAAACAAATGGTCAAAGTAATCTCTGAACGTGTCCAGTTACGCAAAGAAACCGCACACTGGGCCATCTCTGGTACTTTTGGACAACTTGACTTTGACCGAGTCATTCTAGCGCCTGGCCCTTCATTGAAGCCGTTACTGGAGCAGATTGGCTTTCATGCCGATATTCGACCACAAAAAGGACAGCTGATCGTTTTTCAAACACCTTATGCGAATAGCCAAGAATGGCCTGTTGCCATGTTAGAAGGGGAAGCCGATTTTATCCCATTCAACGATGGGACTATACTAGTTGGCGCAACCCATGAAAATGATGCGGGTTGGGATTTGGTTCCTACCGAATCTGCTTATCAGCAATTGATAAAAAGTACAGTACCATTTTTAGCTGAACCCGATCAACTTGCTACATGGAAACACACCATGCGAGTAGGCACACGGGCGTACACCTCCGATTTTGCGCCGTTCTTTGCACCTGTTCCAGATGAACCAAGCTTGATCGCCGCAAGTGGCTTAGGCTCCTCTGGTTTGACTACTGGCCCTTATATCGGCTATTTGATTGCAGAGTATCTCAACACAGGGATTTGGCGAGGCGACCATTATCAAAAACCGATTGATACGTATCTTTCAAGATTATAAAAGAAGTAAAAAAAAGAGGCCTACTTGCGTAGCCCTCTTTTTTGGATTTATGATTGATGGTTATCTTAGTACCAACCGTTTGCTAACCAGAATGCTTTTGCAGCATCCCATGAACCATAGCGTCCAGCAACGTATTCTTCTACAACACGTTCTTGGTTCGCTGGTGAGTAGTCACCGTTCAAATATGCTGAATCTAATTGGTAGCGTCCGATGTAACGGCCGTTTGTTGCAGTGTAAGAACCACCTGATTCTTTTTGTGCAATCCATTCTTTCGCAGAGTTGCTGTTTGTTGTTACAGTAGTTGTAGCTGGTGCTACTTCAACTGTTTCAACAGGCGCAACATATGTATATTCTTGCGCTGGTGTTTCTGTTACTACAGGAGTTTCTACTTTTTCAGTTGTTGGTGCTACTTCTGTTGTTTTTACTGATGAAGCGTCAGTTGGAATTGTTAATTCTTCACCAACGAAAATGCGGTTGATATCGTCAATCGAATTTTGCTCTGCAATAGCTTTGATCAGTGAATTGTCACCTGCAAATTTTTGTGAGATTTTAGATAATGAATCTCCAGCTTTTACTGTATAGACTTCATCTGCATGAGCAGTAGTCCCTACAAACATTGCAGTTGCTCCAGCGGCAACAGTTGTCCCCAAAACGATCTTTTTAATTGAATTCATAGTAAGCTCCTTTTTTTCTCTTTGATTTGTTTCAACGTCACTAACTTTATCATCTAGAAATATTTCATAGGTGAAAGAATTATGACATTTAATGACAAAATCGTCACATTTTTAATATTTGTAATATTTGATTTTCCGAAAAACTAGGACTAAAGTCGTAGAAGCTTTATAAATCAACGTTGAAATCGTTTTTCAATCCTTTCGTAGAAACTTTAAAAAAACTTACATTCTGTAATATTTAGAATAAATTTTTTTCAATTTATTGTATTTTTCTGCGAAATTCTTCTCATTTTTCCAAAAATTGATGCAATAAACACAAAAAAACCAGTAATTGTTACAACAATTACTGGGAAAAATGACGTATTTGAGTAAAAAAGTCATTTTTTAGGACTTTTTTTCTTTTGTAACAATTGGATTGCTTGGTTCATTTCATGGATTGCTTCTTCGTCTGTTTCTTTTTCCAGTGCGCAACTTAATACTTCTTGCCATTTTTCAGGATCTTTGATTCCTAACTTACCGATTGCCCACGCTGCTGTCCCGCGAATCACTGGACGGACATCACTTAGACACTCTTCAATATGAGGCAAAGCGGCACGTTCTCCTAAATTGGCTAAGGCAATCAGCGCATTTCGTTGAAGAGGTTTCCTTCCACGCCATGAACCAGCCAAATGACCGTATTGCTGTTTAAATTCTTTATTAGAGATCGTTAACATGGGCGTGAGTTTCGGATAGACTTCGTCTACTTTTGGTTCCATTTCTGGATGAAAGTGAAAATCTTTCCCTCTATTATAAGGACAAACCAACTGACAGATATCACAACCATAAATGACGTTGCTCATCTTCTTTCGATACTCCTCTGGCATCATGCCTTTCGTCTGCGTTTGATAAGACAAACAGCGTTTAGCATTCATTCGCCCATCACCTAAAAGTGCATCCGTTGGGCAAGCCGTCACACAACGCGTACATTCGCCACACCCAAAGACACCAGGAGCATCTGGTTCTAGGTCGATATTGGTCACGATCTCACCTAAATAGACGAACGAGCCAAATTCCTCTGTGATCAATAATCCGTTTCGACCGATAAACCCTAATCCAGCACGTTGCGCCACAGCTACGTCGATCAACTCACCTGTATCTACTTGCGGCGCCAAGCGCCATTCTTCTTCCTTTTGCCAATGTGTCGCTCGTGACTCAATAAATGAAATCAATTGTTGCAGACGATCCCGTAAGACATCATGATAATCGATGCCCCAAGAAGCACGAGCAAACTGTCCACGCTTTTCATCTCTAGGCATCTTTTCATGGATCTTTGTCGGATACGCTAAAGCAATTGCAATGATTGATTTCGGTCGATCAAACGTCATCTCCGGATATAAACGTTCATCGATATTAGGGTGTTCAAATCCAGAAGTATGTCCAGCAGCTTTTTGTTCTACCAACGATTCTTTCAAATGATCAAATGGCTCTGCTGTAGTAAACCCGATTTTATCAATCCCGATTCGTTTACTTTCTTGAATGATTTCTTCCTTTAATGTTAGTGCCATCATTACCACCCTCGATCAGACACGACTATATAATCCGTAATATAATCGTTCTTTTTTCAATTGAACGAATTGGATCTGTTGATCTGGGATTTTTCTTTCTTCCATCCAACGATTTCTAGCAGCAAAAACTTCCCAGAAATTCACAGATACCCATTTTCGACGTTGGTCTAATGCATTGAAAAAGTTCAACGAAACAGGTTTTGTGTGGAGTAGTTCATGTAAACGGAGTTGTTCTCTTGCTGAGAACTCAGATAGATCCCGTGAATAAACAACATCTTCGTATAGATTTTTTTGTTGCCCATAAGTGAACGTTTGTGGAATTTCTCCTGGACGAGCAATTTCTACTAAACGATTATAATACGTGTTCATTAGTTTGCTATTTGCGATAAATGCACTCTTGAAAAATGCGGATTGGATTTTTGGAATCACACCCTCTGTCCCTATCAAAGAAAACAATGCGGGCCATGCTTGAACCTTTAGTTCATTCTTTTGTTTGACTAATACGCCAGGAGTAAAACCGACGGATGAAAGAAAGACAAAGTAGCCAATGCCTGTTTCTTCATCTAATGGCTGAAAATCATCAAATAACCATTTCCCAGGGTATTCCTCTGTTTCCAATTCTTCTGGGCTCGCTATGAACGCTTTCGCCATTTCTGCTTCAAGAAATAGGAGATCTTGATCTTTCTCCTTATTTTCTAATTGGTTGATTTTTTTTGTTATTTCTTTTGCAATCAATTGTTTGTCTTTGCTAGTAAAATTCATAGCTTCACCTTCCTTTCCTCTCTTTTAACTATAACGGAATTTCACTAAAATTGGTATCTTTAAAACAATAAACGAACGAATTTTTATTTGTATAAATTGCGGAAGCATTAGTCCTCACGTCTCCAAAACTGAGCAAACGGAAGGAATAGAAGGACTCTCTTCAAAAACAAAGCGCCATCCACAAAAATTTAAAGAACAATTTTCGTGGATGACGCCTTATTTATCGAGGCTACATACTTTTGCCTCTTTTTAGATTATTAAATCGATTAGTGATTATTTCTTTTCTTGAGACAGACCATCGTGAATCGTTTCGATGTTCCATTTCATCATTCCATAATAAGAATCACCAGTTTCTCCTTCTTTTGCAATGGAATCAGTGAATAGCTCATCATAGATTTCAAGACCTGTTTCACTTGCGACACGTTCCATACTTCTCGGATCAACACTTGTTTCCACAAATAAGACTGGAACATCCGAAGCACGAACTTGGCTGATGATCGATTGCATTTGTTCAGGTGTACCTTGGCTTTCTGTGTTGATTTCCCAAATATACCCTGCTGGTAGATCGTATGCTTGTGAGAAGTATCTAAAAGCTCCTTCACTTGTTACTAATAGTTTTTTATTGTCTGGGATCGATCCAAAACTCTCTTTCGCTTGTTTATCTAATTCTTTCAATTTTTCGATATACGCATCTGCATTTTCTTCATATTGCGTAGCATGGTCTGGGTCTTTTTCAGCAAAGATGCGTGCGATTTCTTGTACATATTTGATTCCGTTTGAAAGGTCCAACCACGCATGTGGATCTGCTTCTGTCTCTGATTCTCCACCGGTCAAATAAAGTGGTTCAACTTCTTTACTTACTGCAAAATAGTCTTCATCTTCTTTTTTATTTGCCGTATCCATCAAGTTTTCAAACCAAGCATCCCCTGTTTCCAAGTTTAACCCATTGTATAAGATGACATCAGCATCACTTGCTTTTTTGATATCTTCTGGCAATACCTCGTATTCATGTGGGTCAGTGCCAACTGGGACGATACTATGAACATCGACGTGTTCTTTTCCAACTTCTTTCGCCATGTCGGCGATGATCGAATTTGTTGCTACGACGGTCAGGTTTTCTTCTTTCTCTTCTGCTGCGGAACTGCCACAACCTGCAAAAATAAATAAGACAGCTCCCATTAACCATAAGATATTCAGTTTATTTTTCATGTACATACTCCATTTCTATTCGTTAGATTTTTTACGACTCGGCATTTTTTTTCGTTTTGTTTCTTGAAAAAATAATCCCTTTAGTCGGTGAAAATAAAAAGGCCAACGTAAAGAATACTGCACTGGTCAACACGATGGTCGCCCCAGACGGCCAATTATAACTATAACTATAAAACACACCGATGATCGCACTTAATACGCCAACTGTTGCCGAAATAAAAATCATTTTTGCCAATCGATCGGTCAATAGATATGCGGTTGCTGCGGGTGTGATCAACATCGAAATGACCAAAATCGTTCCTACTGTCTGTAAACTCACCACGGCAACCAGTGTTAAGAAGAACATCAATAAATAGTGAACAAGTGTCGTATTCAACCCATAAGCTTTTGCCATCATCGGATCAAAAGAAGTGATTTTCAGTTCTTTATAAAAAATAAATACAAACAATAATACGATCCCACTCACTATGGCAGTCATCAACATATCACTTTCTCTAACTGCTAAAACATTTCCAAATAAGATATGGTACAGATTGGTTGCACTTTGAGCAAAAGAAATCAAGATGACACCTAATGCAAAGAACGAACTAAAAACGATCCCAATAGCTGTATCGTTTTTCAAACGGCTACGTTGTGTGACAAATCCGATTATTCCAGCTGTCAACATCCCAAATGCAGTGGCTCCTAGAATGTAACTAAAACCAAACATATACGAAATCGCGACTCCAGGCAGTACCGCGTGAGAAATCGCATCCCCCATCAAAGACATCCCTCTCAAAATAATAAAAGAGCCAATCACCCCTGAAGCCAATCCAACTAACATAGATGTAATCAATGCATATTGTAGAAATTGATAATCCATTAACCCCTCAATAAACGATTGAATCATTTTTCCATTACCCCTTTAACTAATTGCCCAATGATCTCCCCATAAGCCAACTGTAGATTTTCTGAAGTAAATACTTCGTCAACTGATCCAGCTGCAATCAATTCTTTATTCAATAAAATTACTTCATCAAAATAGGCTTCGACTTTGTGCAGATCATGATGGACGATCACAATAGTTTTTCCTTCATTTTTCAGTTCATCCAAAATAGCAAAAATTTTTCTTTCACTGACCGCATCGATCCCAACAAATGGTTCATCTAAAAAAATCCATTCTGCACCTTGAGCCAAGGCTCGGGCAATAAATATCCGCTGTAATTGTCCTCCAGATAATTCACTGATTTGTCGATTTTCATAATCTGTCATGTCCACTTTCGCTAAGGCTTGCTTTGCTCGTTCCTTTTCTTTTTTCCCAGGACGTTGTCCCAAGTGCAAGGATGGATAGGTTCCTAACAAAACTACCCCTAATACATCGATCGGAAAAGAAAGATCCAGCTCACTACGCTGTTCGACATAGGCAATTTTTTTGCGAATCGTTTTTATGGATCGACCGTCGAAAGTAATTTTTCCGGAAATTTTAGGAACTAATTCTAATAAAGCTTTCATAAAAGTAGATTTCCCAGCGCCATTCGGTCCAATGATCCCTGTAAATTTTTGTGCTTGGATAACTGTTGATACATGATTTAATACTGTTTTTCCTTGATAAGCAACCGTCAAATCTTTAACGGATATTTCATTTTTAGACACCTCTTACCACTCCTTTTCGGTGTACCTAACTTTTTATTCAAACTTAGTTTAACTAATATCAAAATCATTTACAAGTGTTATAGCTAATTTTTTTGATTTTTTAGATTTTTCTCGCAATTTTTGAAAATTTTCTGTAAAATCACAAACAAGAGCTATAAAGTAATGGGCGTTATTTATGTTTGCTAGTTATAGAATCAACTTGTTTTTACTTTATCACTCAACTTAAAAAAGGAGTTTTTGTATGGAAGAAGAAAAATTAACTCGTAGTCTCAGTGCACGTCATATTCAAATGATTGCGCTAGGAGGAACGATCGGTGTCGGTCTGTTCATGGGTGCTTCATCCACCATCCGTTGGACAGGACCTTCTGTAATGGTGGCATATGCTGTAGCAGGCTTCTTTTTGTACCTGATCATGCGTGCCTTGGGCGAGATGTTGTATTTAGATCCTTCTACCGGTTCTTTCGCTAATTATGCAAGTGAATACATCCATCCCGTCGCAGGTTATTTGACGGCTTGGAGCAATATTTTTCAGTTTATCGTGGTCGGTATCAGTGAAGTCATTGCTGTAGGGGAATATATGAACTATTGGTGGCCAGACTTGCCCCAGATCATTCCAGGAATCGTTGTGATCCTTTTCTTGATGTTCGCCAACCTTGTTTCTGTCAAAGCATTCGGTGAATTAGAATTTTGGTTTTCTACTATTAAAGTAGTGACAATTATTTTGATGATCATCGCCGGTTTAGGCATCATTTTATTCGGATTCGGTAACCAAGGAGAAGCAATCGGGATTTCAAACTTATGGAAAAATGGTGGTTTCTTTACTGGTGGCGTGAAAGGATTCTTTTTTGCTCTATCGATCGTCGTTGCCTCTTACCAAGGAATCGAGTTGATCGGGATGACTGCAGGTGAAGCGAAAGATCCCCAAAAAACGATTGTAGACGCTGTCCAATCAACGATCGGGCGGATCTTGATTTTTTATATTGGGGCGATCTTCATCATTGTCAGCATCTATCCTTGGAATCAATTGAGCGAACTAGGATCACCGTTTGTTCAAACTTTTTCTAAAATCGGGATCACGTTTGCTGCTGGTTTGATCAATTTTGTTGTCATCACAGCTGCGTTATCTGGTTGTAATTCCGGTATTTTCAGCGCCAGTCGCATGGTCTACACATTAGCCATCAACGGCAAAATGTCTAAAAAGTTTTTGAAACTTACACGTCATGGAGTGCCATTTTACCCAGTAGTAGCCATCTCATTTGGTATTTTGATTGGGTTGATTTTGAATTATTTGTTGCCCTTCGTCTACTCCCAATCACAGGATTTATTTGTTTTTGTCTATAGTTCCAGTATCTTACCAGGGATGGTCCCTTGGATCGTTATTTTGATCAGTCAAATCAAATTCAGAAAAAAACATCCGGTAGAAATGCTTGAACATCCATTTAAAATGCCCTTATCCCCATATACCAATTACCTGTCATTAGCCTTTTTGGCAGTGGTATTAGTCTTTATGTTCATTAATCCCGAAACAAGGATCTCATTGATGATCGGTTTGATTTTCTTGATCTATATGACGGGTTACTATTTTGTACGCGAAAGAAAAATCAAGGAATAGTAGAAGAAAGTATACAAAAAGAAGTCAGGACTGCGCGAACGTAGTCCTGACTTCTTTCAATCTATCACAACCTGATTGCACAACTGCTACTTACCAGGGACTAAATTTTCTACAAGAGTTTCTAGTACGTTGTGAGTTTTTTGATCATTTTGTTCTTACTATTTAGTGGTATGGTATAGTGTGGTTTTGTACATTCCAGTTGAGTGTGTAAAAATAAAAAATAAAAGTCCCTGGCAAATAGCAGTTGTGCAATTTGGCTATTAGCTTCGCTAACATCACAAAAATATCCAATAAATCTTGTGGCGACAGACCGTTTATCCTTTAGCGATACCATCGATCAATTTAGGCTTCTTCCACTAAAAATGACAGAAAAGCACATTCTGGAATTAGCAGTTGACTTGAATGAATACTCCCAGCCATATTTTTCAAAAAGTTGTTGTACGATAAACAATCCTAAACCAGAACCTCCAGTATCTCGACTTCTGCTAAAATCCGGTCGATAAAAAGGTTGGAAAATCTTACTTAATTCCTCCTCCGTAAGTATCTGATTCACTTCATTTTCAATCACTAATTGTTTACCATCAAAAAACAGACTGATTTCTCCCTCATGCTTCGTATATTTGAAGGCATTACTTAGTAGGTTATCTAAAATTTTATCAATATCATTTTTATTACCGATGATTTTCTCCCCTTTTAGATTAACGACTAGTTTTTTCTGTTCTGCTTCAGCAAGTATCCGGAAAGAAGTCAATTTATGTTCGATCATTTCTTTGATTGAGACTTCTTCATAGACCACATCATCTGAAGGCAAATTGTTTCTTGAGGCAAAGAGGATATTATTGATCATTTCTGTTTGTTCTTGCAAAATATTTTTACAAACTTCTAAATATCGCTCTCTGTCTTTAAATTTTCCGACATTATAGATCATGCCATCAATCAGCCCCATCAATGAAGCAACAGGTGTTTTCAATTCATGAGAAGCGATTTGCATAAACTCTGACTTTGCTTGTTCCAATTCTTTCGTTTTAGCTACTTCAAGCTCTAACACTTCAATTGTTTGGATCAAAGAAACATATAGATGGTTGATATCTTGCGCTAAAAGTGAGATTTCATCCGTACCTTTGACATCACAACGAATATCCGCATCTAATTCGATCATTTTTTCTGTTACTTTGGATATCTCTTTGATTTTTTTTGTCGAATAAATACTATAGTAGTAAGCGCCGATCCCCCCAATGATTAGTGAGACGATGATGATAAATGGATATAAATGAAGTAACACTTGACTTGCTTCTGCGACTGGTTGCATCGAGTATATGCCAAATAAATAATAAGTGTTACCTTGTTTGTCAGTAATCTCTTGAAAAATTCTCTTTTCATCAGATAAAAGACTGATGCCTGAATAGTCAAGATTCCCGTCAAAGAAAGGACCAAGAACTAGGCCATTATTATCCAACAGCATGATATCAAGATTTTGTTCTCTTTCAAGCCAGTATTGATCAACAGCGTTTTGCATTGTAGCTAAATCTTTGTGCTCTATACTCTTTGCCACTTGATTGAATTCCTTGTTTATTTCGTTCAGCTTCATTCGTTCATAGTAGACTGGCATCGTAAAATACAAGACAATCAACGAAAGAATCGAAACTAGAAAAATGATGATCCCAGAAAACAGAAAATTTTTCAGCATGATACTCATGGGGTGTCCTCAAGCTGGTAGCCTCTATTTTTGATCGTTTTTATTGATAAAAGTGGCATTTTCTTTCGGATATTTTTTATATGATTATCCAATATTCGATTTTCCAAATGATATTCATACGACCAAACTTGATACACTAATTGTTCTCGCGTGATGATTTTCCCTTTGTTTCTTATTAGAATCACTAAAATATCATACTCTTTTCTTGTTAAATGGATTTCTTCCTCTTGGTATTTTACAAGACCACCATCGAGATCAATGGCGTACTCCCCAATAGTGATGTGGGGATTTCCTTGATTCATCCGAAACACATTTTCGATCCGTTTGATCAAAATAAGTGGGGAAAAAGGTTTGACGACATAGTCACTGATCAAATGGGAAAAACTGAGCAACTGCGTATATTCATCATCCAAGGCAGTCAGCATGATGATCGGCACATCCGACGTTTCCCGAATTTTCTTTAAAACATCCGTCCCCCTTATCCCAGGCAACATAATGTCTAATAGGATCAAGTCAAATGTTTGATCAGCAAAAGCTTCCAATGCTTGTTCGCCACTTCTTACCGAATAAACTTCATACTTGCGTTCTTTTAAAAATTCCGTCACGATCTGATTGATCATATATTCATCTTCAACAACTAAAATTCTTTCCATATAGCTCTCTCCTTATTCAAAGCGTAATGCCTCGATAGGGTTTAATTTCGATGCTTTCATCGCCGGTAATAGACCAAATATCACACCCATCAGGGAACAAAACACTAAGCTACCGACAATGGAAATCACGGATACGATATAAGGATAATCCAGTGATTGCGTAATGGCATAGCCACTTAACAAACCAATAAGCACACCTAGTACCCCACCAATCAAAGTCAGGACGACCGCTTCTACTAAAAATTGTTTTAAAATTACTTTTCTTCTTGCGCCGAGTGCTTTCTTTATTCCGATTTCTTTCGTTCTTTCCGTGACAGAGACCAACATGATATTCATCACACCGATTCCACCAACTAATAACGAGATACTTGCTATACCAGACAAAAGAATAAAACTTGACTGGTTCATTCGTTCCAATTCTCTGGCAAATTCTTTCAGATTCATCACCCCATACTCATAATCAGATGGTGGGATCTGTTGATTGAGGATCTCTGCAGCTTTTTCTGCAGCGCCTTGTAATTGATCGGTATTATTTGTTTGGATCGTGACAAGTGGTACAATATCCAACTCATCAGATAGTTTATGCGCTTGCTGCAAAGGAACGTAAGCTCTTTTCTCAAAGCTAAATAGATTACTACTATTGGGATCTAATTTAAATACACCTTGAACTTTGAATGGTACCCCATTCACTTCGACAAACTGTCCGATCCCTTCTTCATTTGGAAATAATTCGTCATACAAGGAATCTTCCAGAAAAATGGCTTGTTGTTGCTCTTTGAAAGCTTGAGAAGCAAATCCTTCCCCTTTGATGAAATTTAATTGCTCCAAATCGGCCACAGATGAAGTAACAGCAGAAACTTTGGCGTCGGTTCCTTTTGCTTTCCTGTAGATTTTCCCATCTTTTTGATAGGACAAGCCACTTGCTAAGATTTCTGGAATTTCATTGATTTTCTTCAGTACCGCCTCGTCTAAGAATGGAAAATATAACGGTTTTTTCTCTTCCTTTCCAGATAAGATTCCATCTGACATAGTGTTCTGTTGGAAAGCAATTTTTCTGTCATATTGGATATTCATCGTATTATTGTTACCACCAATCATTTCTCGTTTCATTTTTTCGGTGTTTCCGCCGATGATGCTGAAAATCGAAATAATGGCAGCAATTCCAATGATGACACCTAGCATAGTCAATACCGAACGCATCTTATGAGCAAAAATCGATTGTAAGGCAAATCTGATTTCTTCCATTCTCGATCACCTCACTTCATTTTGTTCGTCGCTGATTATTTGACCATCTCGTAAAGTGATCGTTCGCTGACATAACGCTGCGATTTCTGGCTCATGGGTAATTAGAATAATTGTTTTTCCTGCTTGGTGGAATTCCTTAAAAAGGTCCATGATTTGGCTACTGGTTTTTGTATCAAGTGCCCCTGTTGGCTCATCCCCTAAAACAAAACTAGGGTTAGTCACTAAAGCTCTCGCAATTGCGACACGTTGCTTTTGTCCTCCTGATAATTCCATCGGTTTGAAGTCACTTCGATCTTCTAACCCTACTAATTGCAACATATTCAAAGCACGCTTACGCCGCTCTTTTTTATTGACTTTTTTATACGTTAATGGCATTTCCACATTTTGCGAAACGGTTAATTTTGGCATGAGATTGAAATTCTGGAAAACAAAGCCGATTTTTGCATTACGAAAATCAGCTAATGAATTGTCCGCTAACGTTTTGACATCCGTTCCTTCAACGATATAATCCCCTGATGTAGCTGTATCCAGACAACCAATGATATTCATCAACGTCGACTTTCCTGACCCCGATGGCCCCATGATTGCGACCAGTTCTCCTTCATTGATTTGCAAAGAGATATCTTTAAGGACTTTTAGTTCTTTCCCGCCTTGCCAATATGACTTCTGAATGTTGTTAAGCGTCAACACTTGCACCAACCTCCATTCCCTCGACCATTCCTGTTTGAGGCAAAGCAAGCTGATCTTCAACAGTCAATCCTTCGATTATTTCTGCGAGTTCATTATCCATCGGATTTACCTTTACTTCATGCTCTTTGATCCGATCATTTTCTACTTTCCATACATAATATTTTCCATCTTTTTCCATGAGGTATCTTTGGTTGATGATCACTTTTCCTGGCACAAAATCTTTCGGTAAAACATTGACATACACATTGGAACCAATCAGTGGCATTTCTTCTTTTGGATCGATCTTAACTTTATAAGGAAACTTAGATAAATTAGGATTCTCTTCTTTTTGGTCCTCTTGTTTTGCATCATTCGTTAAGTTCGCTACTTGTACAATGTTTCCTTGCCAAGTGTTCGCTTGGTCTTTACGATCCATGATTTCTACTCGCTGATCGACAGCGACTTTTTCACGATCAAACTCGGTGACTTGACCATCAACGTATAAGTTCGAATCATCAAGTATCTCCATAAAGTTTTCTTCTTTTTGACGCTCTTTTGATTGATTGATTAAGTCACGATTCAATGATTTGATTCTTCCTGGGTGATCAGCTGTGACGGTATCTTCACTCAGCCGTTCTTTTTCGTTTTCCAGAAATAATTGCGCCTTTCTTAATTCGGTTTCGGCATTCTTCACTTCATTGTCGCCAGCAATAGCTTCTGCATGTAGACCTGTGATTTCTCCTTCTAATGCTTTGATCGTACTTTGTAACTCTTCCGATTTTTCTTTTGCATAATCCTGTCTTGCTTTTCCAAGCTCTGCTACTTTTTGGTTATGTGCTGTCCATTTTTGATTTGCAGTCACTCGTGCTTGTTCTACTGCTCTCACTTTGATTTCTACGTCCATTTCAGCTTCCACAACTTTTCTCTGTTGATCCGTTTGGTATGTAAACAAAGGTTGCCCTTTTTCTACGACATCTCCTTCATTTACCAGAATATCTTTCACTGTTCCTCGTTCTGGATCAATTTTGATTTTGTTGCTATTGTTTGGCATGACTTTTCCTGCTAAAATCAAATTCGCCGCTTTCACCTCATCAATAAGGGATTTGACAGACCGAGCTTCAATATTTGTTTCTGAATTTTCTTCTTTTGTTTTCCCACTAGAAGCAACTATACTGATTGCACCAACCACTAGTAAAACGGTGATGACTGCTACTGGCAAATACCATTTTCGGTTGAATTTTTTTCTTTTTTTAGGCTTCATGTACCTACTCCTTCATTCAGATTAGTCATAAAAAAGTACCCTTATCACATTTGATCCAATGCTTAATCTTCGCTTTGTTTCGATATTTCTTCTTCAAACATTTGAACAACTGTTCCATCATCCATAACTTGTTCTGTCCCTTCTTTTCCATCAACAGTCACTTTTCTTTCGCTTTTCACCTTTGGCATCTCTGATTCACTCTTATCTTTGGTCTCTGAGCTGCATGCTGCTAAAAGACCGATAGAACATACTAATACCAGATAACCTTTATACTTTCTTCCTTTTTTCATCATAAAAAACCATCCTCTTCTATTTGTTTTAGTTATGTTTCTCTTGTTATATTTACTATCATACATAACAGACCTATTCTCTTTCTAAAGCTAATCTGTTTTTTGTGTAATTTTTTTGGTAATTTTTTTTGAACAAAAAGATAGCGCTTAAATTTCAAAAAAAAAAAAAAAAAACAATCCAAGTGATCGTTGGATTGCTTTTGGCTAAATTGAGATATTCTGCTATTATTTTGATTTTTTATTAACCATTTGTTAAATCATAACTCTCTTTCAGCAGATAAAAGAGTTGCTTTTCTGCGACTGCACCATTCAAAGCTACACTTATCCAATGGTTTTTATTCATATGATAAGCAGGATAATAGCCTTTACTCTTTTTCAGGATGGAGATGATTTCTGGATCTGCTTTGACATTGACGAGGGGAACTTGACCTTCGCCTTCTATACCTAATTTGTCTTTTTCAACAGATACGATCAAACCAAACCATTTACCTGTTGATTGATGGCGGAACACGATATAATCTGGAAATTTTCCAAACGGATGATCCATTTGGACGGCTTCCAAGGTAGCAGCAAAATCGACAAGTTTTTCTGTCAAATCCATCGGTAAGTTCTCCTTTCTGCCAATAAACTAAACTGAGTGGTCATGAAACAATTTAACTATGCTCTAGGTTGATTCTAGGATGTATTCGATCAGATTGACTAATTTCTTAACATTGTTCGTTCTGTTTTATCTACTCAATCACCAACCCCAAACCCGCCGCAATAATGATCGCTTGTTCTTGATTGACGATCAGTCCTCGAAGTAGCTCCATAGATAGATTGATTTGAGAAAAAGTATTCGTTGTAACATCTAATCCTTTCAGTGGCGTATTGACCCAATTTGAGCCTGAAAGGTCATTGTTTTCTACTACTAGATCTTTCCAATTGCTCTCAAAAAAATCAGTATTTTTCAATTGATTGTCGCTAAACCTGACAAACTTCATATTCGTGTAGCTAAAAGAAGACAAATTAGCTACACACTCTTCGAAAACACAATCACGCAAGAAGCTGTCTGAGAAATTGGTTCCGGTCAATTTGCATTGCTTGAAATGCACACGATGAAAGCTTGCGCCAAACCATTCTAAATTTGAGAAATCACACTTCTCAAAAATGACATCGCTACATTCAAACCGCTCTAAACGAGATTTTTGCATCGCTAATTTTTTGATATGGCTATTTTTCAATACGATATTGCGAGAACTAAGATAGCTTTGGTCTTCCCCTTCAGAAATAATACCTGAAAAGGTTGTTTCATCCTCTAAATAAAAGTTTCCCTCAACTAATTCGGGCAGCTCTGGAGAAGCAATTTTCTTTGCCATACATTCAGCTCCTTTTTATCTGTTTGCTTTACTATCCTTATCATAACAGAATAAAGAAAAGATGACGTGATTTATTTCATAGATAAACTTGCTTTTACTCGTATCTTCTTGCGAGCGAATTGGCTTTGACCCCTGTAGGAATTTGACAATGAAATAGCTTTCACCGTACACTATAGTTAAAGAGTAACTTATTGATAAAATACAATATCTATCTTTCTGGAGGCTTATATTTTGACTAATTATCATTCCAAACCATTCACATTCCTACGCTTGGCATTATACACCCTTTGTAGTTTAAATTTATACTACCAATTCATCACAAATTCGATCTTTACTTGGGCACTTTATTTGCTTGCAATGGGATTTGTAGCTTATGACGTGTATGATATGATCAAGAACCGGAAATAATCTCTTAATTTTTATATGTATATGAGGTCGGGATAGAGATAACTTCTCTTGTCCCGACCTTTGTTTTTTTACCTGCGACTAGTTCGTTGAATTTTTTCTACCTTACTGAGAGCAATCAAGCTCCCTCAAGATTCACTAAGATAAATCAACTGCCAAGGTACTGAGTGGTTCATGTCAAGACCTGTTAGTTCTCTGTAAAAACATTTTTTATCTTTGGCGATCATTGAAATGATTTCTGATTCTGTCATCCCTAATTCTTCACATAAACTTTTGTTTGTACTTTTGATCAATTCTAATAGGATCTGTAGCTGTGCATCAATATCTAATAATATTGCTAATTTCAGAAAAAGAGTGGCATCTGTTTGCTGATAAGTCATTAGGAATTTTGTTCGTAAATCAAGATAAAATTCAAACATTTCTGGATGTTTACTGATAAAAGAATGATTGATTACTCTCTGATCATAATAGGCCAAGTATTCTTCAGGCGTTTCAATTCTTTTCGTTTCCATTCGCTCCCTCCTTAAAACATTAAAAACCACATTAATGTTTCTTTTAAGATTTATTTGTCAGACTCACTAAATTTAATTACGCTTACATTTTGATACTTCACTCAAGAAAATAATTACAAAAAAATATATCTTTCTTCACAGATTATTTTTATATTTACTCATTAATGAAAGTAACAGATTCTATATTTTATGTGTTCCATAATAACATTTAATGCAGAGAACATCTTACTAGATCCAAATCAGTTTTCCCTATTACTTGAAATTGTTTATGTGAGACTACCTTAAGAACAAGCCTCTTCGTCTCAATAATTAACAAACAAATTGAACTAATAACACTCCTAATTTCTAACTTCTTCATGCAATTTTACAGTATTCAAATAATACTTCAATTGAATAATTTCATAGTTTTCTGAAATTTATAGATTGTTGTCATTAAGTTATTTTAATATAGTTATTAGGTAATATTAATTATCAATCTGAAAGCGATTTGTTTTTTTACCTTACGCTAGTGCAAAAGTGGATCGCTAAAAATAATAGAAAGGACGAATATCCGGTAATTAATGGTATTTGTAGCTCGTTTATCTACTGAACACTTTGAACCACTATCAAAAACTGATCATAGAAGTGAAACCAACGACCATTTGATACTGATTAAAATAACCATGTAAAATCGAACGCTCCAATAAGCAAATAAAAAACGTTAACCTTTCACTCAAAAGATAACATAAGTTACTTTTAATTTATATGAATGTCCACTACTCAATTTGAACATTACTCTCATATTCAACATGTAAGAAACTTAGATCTAATGAGTTCCTAACTAAATGAATACTATGATAAAAGCAATTCTCCTTTACTCTTTTATTAAAAACATACATCTGAAAATATTCTAACTTTTTTTGAATTTCTATCTCACTTGTTAACAAATAAGAAATTGGAAAATTCCAAAAATATATCTTTAACTTTCGCAATGGATACAAGCCTATGTTCTATTTTCTATTCCCTAGAAAGATTTAGATAGGAGGTAAAAGTTCTATTGAAAAATTTTCAATTAAATTTTATAACAGATAAAGTAAAATTACGTTGGTTCCAAATCTTGAAAGAGTTAGAGTCTACTGGAATCTGTACGACAGCCCAACTGATTGGCATGACAAACAGTACAGCCAGGACATTAGTCAACGACATCAATTATTTGAGAGAATATTTCGAGAACGTCGCGGATATCCAATCCTCGAAACAAGGTTATTCTTTAAACATCCATTCTTCAGAAACCTACCTAGAAAAAAAAAGAGCGATTCTCGAAGATGAACCACTCTTTATTATTCTTGAACAAATTTTTTTCAACGAACTTCAGTCTATTTATGATTGGGCAGATTATTTTCATATCTCTGAGAGCACGATGATCACGTACGTTAAAAAAATTGCAGATCAAGTAAAAGAATTCAATATCACCCTTGAGCTAAATCCCGTCAATTTGGTCGGATCAGAAGCCGATATTCGAAATTTTTATTTTGCTTTCTATTATGAATCAGATATTACACCCCACACGGTTTTCCCATCAATTGCGACGCAAGAAGTAGTGATTAAAATTGTTAACCTATTGGAGCGTCCTAATCAAAAAGTTTCTTCATTTGGTTATTTTAGTTATTTATTATACCTCTCTATTGAACGGATATTATGTGGTTGTATGGTGGAACTCGACCCTGAATTAAAAGATATTGTCCTTAATGATCCAGAGTTTCACCGACTTTCACCTGCCTATTCGATTGTGAAAGATTATTTTAATATTGACCTAACACAAGAAGAAGCCATTTTTATTTTTAGTTCTGTTTTATGCCGTAGAGGTATCGAAAATCCGAAACAGGAAAAATATTTTTGTGAAAGGTATAATCGATGGCCTAGAATAATAGCGCTTACAAGCGGCTATTATCAAATGATCAAGAGAAATACGCACACACAAGCACACGAGTTAATCTTATTAGAATCTTTTTTCACGTCCATCAAGCTACGTAGTCTATTGTCTAAAAGTGGAAATAAAAATATCCAAGATACCAATGAGTATGCCAAAACCTTGTTTAGCAATGAATATAAAAAAAATCGAGCTTTTTTAGAAAAAAATCCCTCCTTCCATCATTTGTTCTCTGATGATCATTTGGACGATATCTGTGCTAGTTTAACGATATTCACTGAGTCAATCAAAGAAAAATATTGGAAAAACCCTACGAATATCGCATTTATTTTTGAAGGAAACGAGTATATCAGTCAACATCTCGAAGCCTTAGTTCGAAAATATTTAGGGGGATTTCAAAATATCTACTTTCTTCGTCCAAATGAGCTATGCGCCTCTTATATTGAAAATCATGAGATCGATCTCTTAGTCACGAATTACAATGAATACTTGACATTTTCTACGTTAGGTCTAGAATGTCTTTTATTAAAAACAGTACCTGATGCCTCAGATTGGAAAAAATTACTAAATAAAATTGATCCTCAATTATTACAAAAATTTAGAACGCAACATTAGTAAAACTTACAGTTATTCATTTTTTCTACTGCATAATGTGGTGATCCAAACAAGTAAATACAATTCCACCGACTCGGAGTAGATGGTCTTCCGACGACTCTTTCAGTGCATTTATATTTATACTTATAATCATCACTTGCCACATCTTACATCTAAAAAAGGAATTCAATTGACCTTAATGTACCGATCAATTGAATTCCTTTTTATGTTTTTTTCATTTCCAGTCGATTTTAATCACCACTGACTGGTTCATTCTATTCGATTTTTAGGAGTGGCTTGAAACGAGTAATTGATGTGCGTCGTATAGTTTGTTGCTTTTGCATTTGCTGTATTCGGCACATTTAGAAAGATACTGCTCTCTTTATTCGAATCATCCCCAAAATTATAAAACCATGTTTGCTTCTCTATGAATAGATTGGCATCGATCAATTGGATACTATTATTATTAGGAATCAAGATCCCACTCGTGTGGATGATACCTAAATTATCTTCATTGCCGATTTCTCCAGTGCTTGAAATGGCTTGTCCATTTTTCCAACTAAGTTGGGCACCTTTCAATTCACCTGTTTTTTGATTAGAAAATTGTTCTTCTTGTTTGATGAACAAACTCCAGCCACTTATTTCTGATACCGGTCGCTCATCTGTCACCTGAACAAAATTCGGTCTGGAAGTTCCCTGCTCCGTACCGCCTATCTGACTCGGTAGTGCATGGTACGTTTGTGTTTTAGTCGTAAGCGGTTGGGTCCCAAAGTCCCAATTACTTGCTTGATCGATCGTTAGCTCTCCATCGACCATACCACCGACAATCAATGTGGTAGCAGGAACAAACGTTGCATCCCGAAATGCTAATGGCGTTTTCGGATTGATGTTTCCTACGTGATTATTCGTCTCTGGTGGATTCATGACACCAGCTTCACTAGCAGAACCTTGGCGATCTCTTAAGAAGACTTGGATGACATCATCTACTGCTAAGTTTAATTTCTCAACAGCAATCCTGATATCCCCTTTATCATCTATGGTAATGAGGGTAGGATCGATTGTTTCTCCATTATGAGTCGCCGTAACCTCTACCTCAGGATCGTCGGAATGACCTGAAATAACCCGCGCATTTGCCGGAACTAAATGATTGGAAAAAGTCGCAGGTGAAGGTGGTATGATAGGAAATACGGTGACATCTTCCACTTCATACACATTTTCAAAATCGCCTTCCATTTCACCTGCTAAAACCTCAACATCTGTGATACGTACAAGATCGCCTGGTTGTAAATATTCGTCAAGTTCGATTTCAAAAACGCCGCCTTGTGGCTCTTCATCATAGATACTAATACCTGGTTTTTCCGCTGTGTGACCATGTGTCAAGGTTTCGTATGTCTGGATCACTGCCCCATCTCTTTCGATTTCCACAGTTACCTTCACTTCATCTTGCCACGCGGGGCGGCTGTCATGGAGACCAACTGGCATACGGATCAACCCGTGGATTTTTTTATCCGCATTCGTCGGTACTCTCAATTCATTTACAATTGCCCAACGTGCATTGTTTGAGCTGAGTCGAGAATAAGAAGTTAAACCCGATGAACCAAATGCATCAAAATCGAAACGTTCTGCTGGTTCCATTGAAGTGAGCGTAGAAAAGTTAGTGCCAGAGAAAGTATAATCCATATTGTTCGAGTGAAGATAGGGATCGGCATCTAAGTCTGTACCATCTTTCCAAACAGCAAAATCACTTGCAGTAGCAGTTAAAGTGGAGCTCGCAATATTACTAAAAATATTCCCGCCACCTACACGATTATTCCGATAGTCCATAAATAGCGGATTATCGAAATTCACAGTAGTTGAACGACCACGAAAAATACCTGCATTTGCGCTTGCCGTACGACCGGAAGCTTCAAAATAACCTAAATTACTCACTCTGATCTCACCATTTCCACCGACGGTATTTCCACCGGCCACTGTCGCATCACTCATATCCAATGCGGGACCATCATTCGCATAGATTCTTACTTCTGAACCCGGATCATTGACAGAAAACCCATTATTTGATCCCGCAGTATAATGGATTCCTTGGTTTCCACCACCTGTATTCCCATCGTGAGCAATACCAGTCCCCTCATTGACTACTAACAATCGCCCCGCATTACTAACAGTCACTTGATTATTACTGCCCCACATCCGGATTGCTGGCGCCATTTGCGCTGCACCCCCTGCGTTACCTTTTCGCTTAGTCACGGTCATATCTCCACCATTGATATTGAATTGATAGCCACCGTGCGTCGTTCCTGTATTATTTGGACCGGAACGTAAAAATCTTAAAGTAGCATTCGCATTATTTGCTTCAAGTTGTCCAGAAGGACCTGAATCTAACTTTAATGTCGCCTTGCTATTTACATTGAACTGTCCATTGATTCCTTGTAATACTAATGCAGAGGATGAGTTCGCCCAAAGTGTGATATTTGCTGAATCGGATGCTCCTACAATTGGCTCACGCCCAATTTTTTCTGTTTCTTCTTCGCCTAACTTCACAGTGGATACACCATTTACAGTGGTTGCGATATAGTTACTTTTCGCATTGATACTTGTCTCTTTATTCTCTGCGAGGAGTTTGACATAATCACCATTCAATTGTATCGCTGTCGCTGCTTGCGTTTCCGCAGTTAACTTTCCGCCTTGATTAAGTGATAAAACAGCATTCGCACCGTCTAAGCGAATCCCTCTCTTCGTACCCGAGCGGACCAATACATCCACGCTAGCTCCTCGAGTAATTTCCATGGTAGGAGCATTTCCCTTTAAATAGATACTATTATTCGTTATGACAGTGTCAGCTGAATTAGTACTTGGAACTGCGACGGATAGTTGTGATTGGTTGTCAACAACCATTTTTGCTTGATTTCCTTGAAGAGAGACATTAGCAATTGCTCCGCCTTCATTTTCTACACTCATATTACTTTGGTTATCTAGGGTAAATAAACTAGTTTCACCTGTCAGAAGAACAGCTCCACCGGTACTTGTTGATTTCGTTGTCAAGTCACTTCTATCTAAATGGACAGATGGCTCAGCCCCAGATAGTTCCACCGCTCTTCCTGTCACTGTCTGTATGTCAGCTTTAGAATCTGCAAATGTAATACCCGCTTTCTTTCCTTGTAAATATATGCCATTGCCTGTTCCACTGTTGACTGTCAGATTCAGTTGAGCATTTTCTGAAAGAGTCGCTTTTGACTCTTCCCCGTAAAGTCCAATCAAACTATTCGCACCTGCGGTAGATACTAACGCACCTTGTACGTCTAGCGTTGCACCATTTTGCATACGTAACGTAGAATTTTTACCTAATGTGGTGGTGCCGAGTTGATTGATATCCTCGGTTCGGTTCCCTGTATTTGTAATAGCAACAGCACTATTATCAACAGTTAACATCGCTTCTTGATTCAACAATCGAATACCTGCCCCAGTTGTCGCAGTCATCTTCAAATCACTGTCATTGATCGTCATTGTCGGCGTTGTACCAGTCATTGTCAGCCGATTGCCTGTACTAGAGTTGATCGTTACATTACTTGAGTCATTTACTTCAAAAGTTGCATCGTTTCCAGACATGACTAGACTATTTCCTGTAGTCGATTGGATTACCGCCGTTGATTTAGCTATGTTGAATGCGCCATTTGCACCTGTAAGGTTGATGGAATGCGCTGTATTCGATTGACTTTGCCATTGACTACCTGATGCCACATCAATTGTTGGGTTTTCCCCTGTCATGATAATTGCCTGTCCACCTGTAGTTGTCGCATTTAACCTTCCATTTTCCAGCTCAATGCTCGACTGATTCCCTGTCATCGAGAGCGCATTCCTACTTGTAGCGTCTGACGAAGTAGATGCTGCACCATCCGCTTGGATTTGTAAGTTACCGTTGTTTTTAACAGAAACTGTCGCATTGCTCCCCGTAAAATAGACGGAATTTTGCAAAGCAGTTGTTCCACTGTTCGTAATAAACAGTTCTGCTCCGTCTGCGACGGTCAGTTTAGCATTCGCTCTCGTAAATGCCAACGCAGAATTTTGAGTATTCCCCAGCTTCACGACTGCCTGATTTTCTACGATAAATTCTTTTGTCGTAAACAGCGCGCCTGGTAGATTGATCCTATTATCTATGGTTAACTCACCGCCAGTTATTCGTACCACTGCGCTTGAGATATCAGCTACTCTAAAATAATTGATCGATGAGCTGTCTCTTGAAACATCTTCCATTTGAAGGGTCCAATTTTCACCAGACGATTGCCCGATAACAAAGGGATTGGTATCTGTTTTATTAAGAAAAGTATTTTCAATTCTTAAAGTTTTGCTCTCAGTAGTCGTCAATAAACGCACTTGTCCGGTGCCGATATTCAAAGTATTCATTTGCCCATTGATTTTTAGTGAACGATCAATGTCCAAGTTTTCTGGACTGATAACTGAGCCTATATCGATCGAACGTTCCAAATTGATGATAGAAACCTCTGGATTGGCGAGTGCACTTAAAAATTCTGCACGAGTCGAAACCGGTACCGTTGCTCCTTGAAAGACATTTTCTTCGTCCTGTTTCTCTTCCGAGCGATTTCTTTCTTCCTTTGGTTCGTCGTTTTCTGACTTTTCTTCTCCTGAAGAATGGTTCGGCTCAGCCTTCGTGATTTCTACTTTAACAGTTGCCACTTCTCCTACAGTTACTGAATAGGTTCCTGCTTCTGCAAACATCACAGGTACGGTAAATTCCTTTTTCGGTGTTTCTGATGATAAGAGCCACTGGTCGAACGTTTCATCATAACTGCTACTCATCCCTGAGGACAATTCATCTTCAATGATCTCAGCAGTTGACGGAAGTTTGATTGCCACGTTATCCACTTCTTCTGTACTTATAAACGAAAGGGCAGTTACCGTCTTTTCAGTTCCCTTTATTACCGCTTGCTCAAAAGAAAAAGCGGGTGTCAACGACTGGGTATCCTTCACTTCAGATGATTTTGTCGGTTGACTATTACTATTTAGCGTGTTTAAAGGTTGACTCCCTTGATCGATTGTCTCCGCAACAGCGAGGAAAGGTATACCCAAAGTATATAGTGCAAAGATTGAAATACTTATTTTAGTCATCATTTTACATACTTTTTGACGCATTGGTCCTCCTCCTCTAGTCATCTGTTTTATTTTCTGAAAGGGTATCCATGTATTTTTCTTGCATTAGTTTTGCTTTTTTCTTATTTTTGTATGTCGTATAGGCGAGTACACTAATAATGATCACGATTAGAACGATTGCTGCAATCAACCACCAGTTGGTATCTTTAACGGAAACATCTGATTGGTTCAAGCGTCTTGCTTCGTCTGCTGTCACATCAAAAGTTTCTTCCCAAGACCATTCATGTTCGCCAGAGCGAGCTGTCATATTCAGTACATATGTCCCACTTCTAAAACGTTCACCATTGAGTGAGATTGGAAAATTAAAATTGGAGTTAGGTGCCATTTGCATCATCTCCTCTGATGCTCGATATAAAATCGTATCAGATCCTTCTCTACGTACCGAGGCTTCCACACTTAGTTCATTCACAAAAGTAGGTAAGAAATTCTGGATCGTCGCACTAAAGGCATTTCTATAATTGATTTGATCCGCAAATACATCTAAAAGCGCCAATTCTGGAACAATCGTTTGTGTACGATCATTACTCGCTACGACACCAATTACATAAGAAAAAGAATTGATGATCTGCATTCCTTTATCCTCAGAATCCTCTTCCTCTTCTTCTTGCGCCACTTCGCTTAGTTGTAAGCCACCGGCTAATAATCCTTCTACCTCATCCTGAGGCATAGTGAGGGTTGTTACGATCCGTTTTTCCTCTCCTGCTTCTAAACGAATGGGTTCATCTTCGACATCCAGTAAGTCCTTCATCTCCACTTTTAATGTAGGATCGGGCTGATCCGTTTCTCCGCCATATTCAACCACACCATTGATATTTGTGTAGGCAGTATGAGCTGTGATCGAGAGATCGATCGGGATATTTCTAACATTTTTCACCACTAATGTGAGTTCTTCTGTTTCTCCTGGTTGCAATTCCACATCAAAGTAGCCTTTATCATCCCCAAATTGACTTTCAGGCGTAATGGTGCGAACACTAAAATTTAGTTCACCATTGGCAAATACCTCTTGAGAAAAACCAACAAACCCGATCATTACATAAAGCATAACCAGAAAAGATGCTGTAAACTTGTTCAATAAAGGCATAGTTATCTCCTTTCTAAAAAACAACGATGCTGACTGCATCGTTGTTTTTTATCAACCTTTCAAATCTCTAGCTAGTTAATTGATATTTGCCGGTGTTGCAGACAATGTCCATAATAAATTAGTCGTATATTTGGAATTAGCATCTGTACGTGTTGTGCCAGGTACATTTAATTGTACAGAAGGATTAGCCAATCCTCCATCTACTTCACTGTCTTGCACTAAGTTGGCTTTATCTCCCCACATGGCAGTACTTAGTCCATAGCCTATGTTACTTCCGGCAGTCATGATCACGCGGCTATTTTCCGGAATCAACGTGAAACCTGAATTTATCGTTGGTAATTCGTCACTTGTATTTTGAGCTGTCCCATTTGCAAACGTGACTTGAGCACCATTTAAGCTTCTTTCCCCATTCGTAAATTGTGCTTCTTGTTTCAATGCCAGATTCCAACCTGTTAGGTCTTCACGTAAGTCACGTACTTGAGCAAATTGTGCACGGGCTGCTTGATTTGTCGCTTCATTGACCCATGGGCTATTCATATCAGGATTAGGAAAGTCAGTTGATTCTTCATCGATGTCAAACCACCAAGCCGCAGCTGGATAAGATTGATCTAATGCTGAATTTTGACGTGAACCAAAATCATAATCGCCAACGTATGCAATTGCGAAAGCACCTTCTTGAGTAGGAGGTACGATGACTTCTTCTGGTCCTGGGTTTGGATCAATTGTTTCACCGTTCTCCTCGTCCGCTTCACGATATTGAATCTGTCCATTCGTTTTTAGTGTTCCATCCTGATCTGTATCGTCTGCATGAACAACCATACTTCCTGTTGCTAGACTTGCTAATAACACTGACATTGATACTAGTTTTAATGCTTTCATTTATTCGTTCTCCCTATTTGTTTTATTTTTTTGTAAAACATCTACTTGATAGTGCGACTTGCTCGTTTATTTTCTTATCTCTTCGTTTTAACCAAGTTCGAATGACCCATAAAAGAATTAGTAGACCCAGCAACCCGTAACTTGGTATCACTTGATTTAATTTTGGTAATTGTCCATTCACCTGTACATATTCGTCTCTATCTGAGGGTTGCGCCTGCTCTTCAGAAGGTGGTTGTGGTTTAGGGTCCCCTTCATAATCGATTTCTCCGTAAAACCCTACATTCTTATTCGTTTCTACAGAGGAGCCTTCTGCCGCAAAGATTTGAACTGGTTGATAAAACATCCCAAGAAACAATAAAATGGTCCATAACAAATACCAAGGCTTCTTTTTCACATTTATTTCATTCCTCCTATTCTAGATAACTACATTTATTTTCTTCTAAATAACATTTTTATGACTCAAGTTTGTTTTTTAGAAGAGTACATTATATACTTTAAACAACACACGTATTCTTTCGCAATTAGCGTTTTTCACCATACTCTGAAATTATTACTATTTACTAATTATACTTAACAGATATACTTTACTTAAAGTTAGCTACACCTAAAACAAAGAATCAACTACCCTAAACTAAACTGATCTATGAGAGGTGGGTACATTGAAAACATTCCAACTGAATTTCATTACCAATAAACCCCTGATACGATGGCTTCAAATCCTCAATGAATTTGAAAAGAATGCTTGTTGCAACGCGAATGACTTAGCAATACTTACTGAGAGCACTTCTAGAACAATCGGTAAAGATATCTGTCAGATCCGAGATTATTTTGAGGATTCGATCACGATTGAATCTACCCATCAGGGGTATGTATTCAAACAATTGAAATTAGTCACTTACGAAGAGAAAAAAACTGCTTTACTTGAGAACGAGCCACTTTTTTTAATTCTTGAGAAAATTTTTTTTGCTGAATTATATACCCTTGACGATTGGTCCGATCAGTTACATCTCTCTAAAACGACCCTCTTGAAATACCTCAAAAAAATCCAATCACAGTTAGTTCATTTTGATTTGGATATCACGCATGATCCCGTAAATATCATTGGTCAAGAAGCAGATATACGACATTTTTTTTGCACGTTCTTTTATGAATCTGAAATCACTCCGCACACCATCTTCCCTTCTGTTTCCGCTCAGCAAGCGGTGAATGAAATCAGTTGTCTGTATAAGAATGACTTCTATCGAAATACCTCATTTTTCTTATACACTTACTTACTTTATATCTCGGTTGAACGATTCATGCAGGGAAATACAGTGAACGTAAATAACCACTTACGCTGTGTCTTGACTGATCGGATGCAACAAGTACATGCCGAAAAAATAAATGACGTAATTGAAAAATATTACGGCATCCGTTTACCTGAAGATGAACTGATTTTCTTATTCTGTAGCATTATTACACAGAGAAAAATGAGTGATATCATTGTTGAAAAACAGTTTTGTTCAACATACAATCAGTGGCCAGAAAGCAAGCGCCTTGCAGAAGATTTTCTAGAAATATTAGACTGTAGCGATGAAAATAAGCTCGTCAATCTGACCTTTTTAGAATCTTTTTTTACAACGGCGAAAGTGAAAGAATATTTGTGCATTTCTGCTAATCGAAATACGCAAGATATCAATCGATTTATTCAAAAAATCTTCCCGAATGAGTGTCGTAAGTACCAACATTTTCTAGAAAACAGCTCGGATTATCATTCGCTATACTCTCATGACTTTTTAGTAGATTTCACTTCTAACTTAGTGATCTACGTTGAAACCATTCGAGAACGCTACTGGAAAAACAAAAAAAATATTGCCTTTCTTTTTGAAGGCAATAATCATGTCATCCAGTTCATTGAAGCCCTATCGAATAAATATTTTATGGAATATCAATATGTGTTCTATCCAAACGCTAGTGAAGTAAATAAGAACTATCTTCTTAAAAATAAAATTGATTTTTTGATCACTAATCATCCTGAACATGTAGAAGAATTCCAAGAAGTAACAGAATGTATTCTTTTTCGGTCTATTCCTTCTGCTTCCGATTGGAATCGCTTACTCGAAAAAATCAATCCGAAAATCATCAATCAATATTTTTTAGCTGACAAAACGAGTTTTCCCTCATCCATATACGAATGATAAATCCACCATACTCCAATGGCCTTTCGAATGGGTCTTTGCTAAGCAGATTTTAACTATGTCTACGATTACTCCTAACCCTGGCTTACGATTATTTTATCAGCACCTGTATCATGAAATGCTTGTTGTTTAGATTTGCAAATATGTATCGATTTTTAAGACAAAAAAACTCCCTCAAATGGAAATAATCTTTGAGGGAGTAAAAACGTGATAACGTTAGTCGTTCATTGATTCAGTTGAGGGAAATGTATCTGGGTACAGCTGACTAGCACTTCCAGCAGTATACTCTCGATAACCATTGAACCCTAAGAAATTCTGTGTAAAGCTATTGATGTTCGAAGAAACCACTTGACTCCCATTTGCACCACTTAACTGTGTTTGTAGATGGGCTGTCCAAGCATGAGTCGGTGTTGGTCCAAAATTATTATTCGCCCAAAAAGCATTTCGAACGGCATTGATCTGGATATTTGTTCCTAACGTATGGATCAATGGACTAGAATAAGCGGCAGAACCTGTTTGTCTTAAATGGATTTGGTAAGGATTATCAATTGTTAAATGTCCAGATCCAAGGACTTTTACTACTGGCTCGCCACCAGTATGATCTGCTTTAAATGTTGAGAATTCCCCCACATACATCCGACCATTTGTTGAAATTTGTACAGGTGATAAAATATTCGAATTGACAGTCAAACTACCGTTGTTGATCACATTCAATTGATTCGCCACGATGGCTTCATTCATGATCACTTGGGAGCCAGAGTCGATTTGCACTAGACCATCTGTTCGGATAAATGGTTGTTGTCTCTGTCTTGTTTGTTCATTCCCAACAACCAACGTATTCCCAGAAAAACTTACTGTTGAACCAGAAACACCTTGTACAAATGGTTGTCTGACTTGGTTTCCGTTTGTAACAATTGGTCGATTCGAGCTAGAGTTAAAATGAACATGTCCACCAAACCCTACATGTAGGGAATGATTATTATTCATATTGATAGTCGAATTATTGAGGAAATTGATTGTCACCGCTCGATTGACTGTGTTTAGACTAGTTAAAGCGCTATTGAAACTTGAGGTGACATTGATTACTGATACATTTGAATTATTGATGGCACTTCTAAATCCAGACCATGTTCTTACGGATGCAGTTGTGCGATTTTGATCATCTACAAAAAATTCCACGTCCTCATCATTTGTAAAGGTTTCCCCATACATTGATAACGTTTCCCCATCTTTCAGAAGAACACCACCAGCAGTTTCGCCTTCTGTCAATGATTGTGCTTCTGGTACGACTTCACTTGCAGCGACATTCGTTACTGAAATTGGGCCAGCAAGGAGCATACCGCTTAATAATAAGGTACTCATAAGAGTCATTCGTTTCATTTTCTTTCCTCCATTCATTTGATAATTTAAGATTAACGAAGAACTCATATTGAATCAAAAGTGTTTTTTCGTGACTATACGAAATTTTTTAATTGATTCTTTTAAAGTTCTTCATAACCTTTTCTTTCATTTTCTCCACTCATCTTACTCCGGAAATGTCTCAGGATATAATGGCATCTCCATTCCAGCAGTGTATTCTCGATAAGAACCAAATCCTAAAAAATGTTTTTCAAAACTAACTGAATTAGAACGAAGAACTTGTGAACCATGGGGGCCACCAAGTCGTGTCTGTAATTGACTATTCCAAACATGAGTGGGACGAAAACTCATATTATAATTTTCCCAAAAGGCATTTCTCACGGCATTGATTTGCATGAGTACGGCAGAAGAATCGATCAATGGAGCGACAAGCCCGCCGAAGCCAGTCTGTTTTAAATGTATACTGTACGGATTATCAAAAAAAATCTCCCCGCCAGTCATTTTGATCACTGAATGACTCCCCCCATGCGTCACTTTTAGCGAAGAAAATTCACCGACTCTAATCGTCCCATTGATTCCCATTTTTATAGGAGTGATTTCATGTGCGCGTAATTCTAAACGACCATAGTTGATCACAAATAAATCATTCGCTTCGATTGCTTCATGTATCCTTACATTGGCGCCAGATGGAACCTCGATCAATCCTTCTGTTCGAATAAAGGGTTGCTCTCTCAGTTCAGTTGAACCATCTCCGATGACCACCTCACCTTCTAGACGAATCGTACTCCCATAAGAACTTTGGATAAATGGTTGCTTTAATTGATTTTGACTAACAAATATAGGCGACTTGGCGTTCGCTTTGATTTCTAAAGTAGAATGCTTTGCCAGCTTGAGTGCATGATTATTTTCTAAATCTATACGAGCAGCATTGATAAAATTGATCGTCAATGGGCGATCAATCGTATCCAACGAATGAAAGGTCGTATTGAAGCTAGCTGACACATTGATAGCGCTGACATTTTGATCGTTGATGGCATTTCGAAATTGGTACCACGTTCTTACCTCCACTGTTTTACGATTTTCCTTGTTTACGACATAGTACGCCCCATCTTCACTGATAAAATGATGGACGTTATCGGCTAATGATTCACCATCTTCCAGCAAAATCCCATTGACCGATTCTTTCACTCCGATTCCAAGATTTGTTTGGAAATCATGCATTGTCGCTTCACTTGTTGTTGAACGTACAAAGAGTAAGCCTATTATTCCTCCTAAAAAAAATACCAAATTGAGCTGCATAATTTTTTTCATATCTAACACGCCTTCCTTTTATAAAGCGATCATACCTGAAAGCAAAATGGAATATCAAAAATGTTTTTTCTGCAAAGCAAGAATTTTTCTGTTTTTACAACTAGAAGTTGTGCTCACTCGGCATATACATCCACCATGAAACGAACAAACCAATAAGCCCCTTTCAATGACGGAGGCCTATTGGTTTGTTTCTTCTTTATTATTTTGTTTTTAGTAACTATTCTTTTTCGGACGTTTGTTACCTGAGCAATGATTCTTTCTAGTCGAAATAACAAGCCAGGCGGTAACGATTAAATAGCCTAGCCACAAGAAACGCTGACCGCTCAAAGCGTTTGTTTTTGGTAGCTTCCCTTGTTTTAGTTCGGAAATATCAGCGACAAGGGTGTGCTTCTTGTCCTCGTTTCCATGTGATCCATTGATCGTTACACTTTTTTCTGTGCTAGTGTCTTCTCCAATTCGTCCAGTGACAGTGATTTGTCCCGTTGTCGTATCTGCACCAACTACCTCAGTAAGCAATCCATTAGCGATAATAAAGAATAGTCCCGTGATATAGAACAACTTCATTCTTCTTTGCATACGATTGATCCCTTCTTTTTGGGATTTAAGTGATTCTTTTTTACGCTACATTAGGAGAGAAACTCAAAACTAATTTAAATGTTGGGTTTAACTCTGCTGAGGCATTGACCGGCGTGACTTTACCAGTGAAAGTAAATTTTCCTTCATTCGTCCCTTGATTTCCTTGCAGTCTGAAAAGTTCAGCTACCGTTTCTGTTGGCTTGCCATCTTCAAACAAATCAATCGTATTCACTTTCAATGAGTCTACTTCAGCCATATTCGTTGGTGTATCTACGCCAGAAACGGAAGCAATCACGCCAACAGCAGAATTATTCGTAATCGTGTGTTCAGGTGACGTAATTGTGGTATGATTTGAGGCTTTTGTTGTGTAAAATAAGGCGGTTGTTGGAATCGTCACATTGATCCATTGATCCAAATCCTCAGGATTTGGTCCAGGTGTCGTATTATCGAACTCACCGATGATTCCCCGTACAGTCACGTCTCCTGACGTCTCGCCTTCGCGTCCATCAACCACTTGCTCTGCTCCTACGATTGTCCCAGTAACCATGATCCCTGCGATTGTTGCTGTACTTAGAAGTGCTGCTACTATTTTTTTCATCTAAATTCCCTCATTTTCTTTTTTAGTTTTTAACGATAATCATTACTTCCGCTTCAGTGACCCCTTGTTTTTCTTTCGTTTCAGGGTCATAAATATTAACGGTGGCTCTAGCAGGATACTCTCCTTTAGTTAATTGTTTTTCCAATTTTACATTCTCTACGAATTGGTTTGGATGGATGGCTCCCGAAGAATAAATCAACTCTCCAGTAGAGAGTAAAGAAATATCAACTGCGATCGGATAAACATTCGTCCCAGGATTGACAATCTCGATCGAGCCTTCACTCTGTCCGTTCTCAAAGACGGCTTCTGGATTGATTTGTAATGTAAAATAATTGGCATCGGCTACTTCTTGCGCACGTTCCGCCAATTGTTGATCAGAGGCATCGCCGACTGCTGGTAAAAGATCTGCACTGACCAATGGAACGTGATCTTTTGGTTGATTGAAATAATAGACGAGACCACCGGTAATCAACGAAAATAGCAAAAACCACATGAGCCATTTACGCTTATTTTTATTTTGTGCTTGGTTCGTTTCCTCCAATGGATTCCCCTCCTTGTTAACTATTTTTTTCTTTAAATTCGTGGGACGAATCGTAACACGATTCGGTAACTAGGTACAAGTGTGTTCTCGTAATAGCCCCCTTGCTCAAGTTCATGATGATCAACCCACCGTGGATAATCCCCATAAAATTCTCCCGATAAGGAAAGGGGTGTACGATCTCCTTCTGATAAACGAATCAGATGTTGCTCTGGCATCGTTGCGTATAACTGTTTTTTGACCTCTGGAGTTTGAATATTCAAGCGCAACAATGGCTTCGTAATATCCTCGTAACTAGGATCCTCCACATTACTTTCTACATAATCAAGTGGATCTTCCCCTTCTTTCAAAAGAACGATTCCAGCAGAATCATCAATAGCAACTTGGTTGATATACGTATCGACAGCTACCGAAGATTGGTTGTGGATCTCATAGGTTTGGCTTTCAAACTGGCGGTTCGATTCTTCTTCGTCATACAATGATTCAAAGATCATTTTGACTGGGATCGTTACCCGCAAATGTTCAACTTTTGAGGTAAGATCGATACCGATCGTCATCTGATACGCTTTATTGCCGACTTCAAGAATAGCGTAATAACTTCCGTCCTCTTTACTATCTAACGAAAGATCGGTTTCAATGATGCGAAAATCATTGGTCATGTCTTCTTCAGATAAGATGTTTCTTGCTTGCGCACGACTTTCTTGGAGAATGAGCGCATGTAATCCTTCGACTGTCTCTAACTCAGTGATCTTTGAACGATCTAACGTAAAGTTATTGCTCCGATAATCAATCCCTTTGATGACTATTTGCTCTTCTGTCACATCTCCAGTTGTGTCTCCAGAAGGCTTTGACAGTTTGATTCCAACCGTTGATCCCGTTTCCAGACGTTCATTTTCTGCTAAGTTGATTTGGAAGGAACGAACTTTCTGTTGGTTATCTTGATAGTCTCCCCAGACAATACGAGGAGAATCTTTTTCAAGAACAATCGTATTTCCTTCTGTGTTTTTATAGGTAATCGTCAACTGGTCAACTGATTCTGTGGCATGACCGTGAATCGCTACAGATTGGTCACTCATAGGGTCAAGTTTGGCAATGAGTTGTTCAGGCGGAACTGGCTCCCAGATGTAAGTACCTGGATAAGTGCCATCATAGTTATTCATAAACTCGGTTGAGTTTTCAAAGGCGATAACCCCAGTTCCGCTCGTTAAACTTTCTTCTAAAACCCACCGTCCTGTATATTGATCAGTTATTTCAATCTGTGGCAAATTTGTCGAACCAACTGATGACGCGGTTAGGAAAACCGTTTTTTCTCCCAGAACGATTGTCTTTAAAGGTGTATTATTAAACATAGCTACAACAAAAATGCTTCTTGCTATATCCCAATTACTGATATCTAATTTTGTTAAAGACGTTGCACCATTGAACATATACACAGTAGAAACTAAAGCGGAGGTATTCCAATTACCTAAATCTAGTTCTGTGATTGAGCTTGCCGATTGGAACATGCCACCCATATCTGTGACATTTGACGTATCCCAATTACGTAAATCTAATTCTCTTAGATTTGATGTACCGGAAAACATCATCTGCATGTTTTCGACATTTGAAACATCCATTCTATCAATATTCTCGATTATTTCCAGATTTCGCAAGTCTATAAACAGAGCCCGTGAATTTTTTGGTAATATCACTTGATCTTCCACGATGATTTGCTTAACTGAAGAATGGGTTTTCCAAGGTGCATCTGCTACTGCGCCAGCTTCTCCACTATATAATCTGATTGTTTCAGTTCCTTCCTCATACGACCAAGGAACCGTTCCCCATAGATTCTGTTCAGGCTCGTAGGTATAGACAACCGTTTGTTCTTCTACTCTAAAAGTTCCATAGGCATTTTCGGGAGTCTTACTCAATTGCCAACCACTAATGCTTAACGCTTCGGTTGTGTAGGTTTGATCAACTAATCCAGTCAGCACACTAGAATCAGCTAATTGATTCCCTTCCTCATCTTCATGCTTTACAGTAACATTTCCACCTTGAACTGGTTCAAAGACTGCACGAATCACAGAGTTTCCAGCTCCATTTTGGCTTACAGCAAGTTCCTGGCTAGTTGGATGAAATATAACTATTGGACCTGAAGCGACTTCCCAGCGTAAAAATCGGTAACCGGGATTGGGAAATGCATTCATATTACCCAGGCTCTCTCCTACACGGAGCCATACCACATTCGATCCTGACGAATCAGTTCGTCTAGGATTACCACCAGCTGGTGGACTTGCAACTAATTCTAAACGATACTCAGTCGTACGATTACTTCCCTCTTTACTATTTTCTAATTCTTCTGATTCTTCTGTCTTTTCTGGATATTCCGAAATCGCTGTTACTTCATGATTATCAGAAGAGCTTGACTGATTATCCGCATAAGTAAGTTGAAACGGGAGATGGTGCAAAAGCAAAACCATAATCAATAATAACTTTCCAACGATTCGGCTAATTGTATTTATGTTCATACCACTCCTCCTAGTATTTGACCTACTGCATTATTCTTATTAGAAACTTATAGCGAGCAACGTTTAGACATTCTTTTTATCAACTGTCATTTCTTGTGGGCTCGAAGATAACTCTTTTCCCAAAAATTCTGTAAGTCAATTTGCATGTTTATTACTTCACTAAGATTACATTGATTTTTTAATGAAATAAAATCATCTATTTCATTAACGTCTGAAATAAATGAAAAAAAACAGTCGCTATTTTTATTAGCAACTGTAAGAAAAACATTAATTATAGGTTTTACGATAAGGATTTATTTTTCTTTCTAGTCGTTGCCAATCATGATCATCTGGAACAGCTTTCAACAAGAGAAAATCGCTCTCAATGATGTAATCTAAAAGATAGCGATTGTAGTTTGTCACAATCAAATCAATATGTGCGGCGTTCAATACTTCTTCTGCTAGATAATAAAGCGGTAAAAAAACTAATGTATGTTTACTCCCAAATTGTTGGCGTACACGAGTTATAATTTGTTGACAAACAAAATGATCCCCTTCCAGAAGAAAGTAAATTGTTTTACTTGGTAAATAAAAATCGAAAATCAAATTACTATAAATCGTTAAACTCACACTTATATCTTCCATGTATTTTGAAGAAATAGAGTAGCTTTTCCTTTCTTTTTTTAAAAAACCTAAATTCCGCTGATAATTCTCATTATCTGAGCGTATGACTGCTTTTTTTATCTCTATCGCCTCTTTATTTAACACAGGTGATAACAAATCATTTATTTTTCTAGAGAGAAAAAACGAACGTAAGAATGTTGTGATTTTTTGATCAATATTTGGGGGGAAATCAAATTCCTTTAGATATCGATTCGTGAGTTGAGAAATTTCTGTGCCTTCATGAAAATCTTTATAAAACTTTTTCTCTGATTCTTCATGGTCTAGGGTACGTTTGCAGATAGTGACTAAATAAATCCAAGCGAATTCTTCTTTTGATAATTCGACCTTATAAAGTTTCTTGATGTCCTCTTTCAAAGAATGAAGGAGAGAGAAATTCTTTGCTTTGTATGCTAATTTCGCTAATTTTCTTGGAATCTCTATAGAAAAACCCAGTCCTGCACGTTTGATTGCGATATAAAAAGTATAATAAAAGGCTGCTGGCGTAGTGCCAGATCCAACCTCATCTTGGCCCAATTTATTGCTTAATTTTTTTAAAACCAATTCATGTAATTCAATATCAGGAACAAGCGTATAGGGCGTTTCTACTCCTTCATAATAAAAATCTTTGAAGAATTTTCGCAAATTAGCTTCTCTTCCTTCAATCGACACAGGATTAGATACCCACTCTAGTCCATAACTCTCTAAAACTGTGGTTGATCGATTCAATAATCGCCGAAAGGTACTCTCTGAAAAATGATAGAAATGTGCAAGTTCATCGATATTTGACAATTCTCCTAAAAAAATATTGCCGATAATTTCAAATAAACATTCATTTTCTAATAATTGTTGTTTTTTTTCTTGGTATATCGAAGGTTTTTTTTCTTCAAAAAGGATTCCACTATTGCCTGACTCTAAACTGATACAATCATCAAAATAGTCTTTGATGTACTTGATATCATTGGCAATCGTTCGTTGTGTCACTTGGATTTTTTCGGCCACTTCTCCAATCGTAAACAAACGTCTTCGTTCAATCATACTCAATATTCGAAACAAACGGCTCGTCGTCCGATTACTGATAAATGCCAATTGTAGATCTTTCAAGTTTTCCACCTCATTTTTAAATGAACGCTTTTCTTTATACTTAAATATAAATAACATAAGCAAGCGGAATGATAAACTATATTGTTTTGTTACTAAATGGAACTAGACATGAAAAAGTAGCAAGATTTGCTCTTTTTACTCTTATAGCACATGATTTTTTTTATCATCCGATTATTCTGATAGTTTAAATTTTTTGTTAGAATTTCAACTGTAAGCATCCATTGTAAATGAGTCCGGTGAATTATTCTCTATTTAAGAGTTAGAAACGACTGATGTTTGCCATCACAACTATTCACGGGAAAAAAATCAATCATAATTGTTATCTAGCTATTAGGGTAAAAGGATTGATTTTTTATTTAACGTAATTAGGCAGAAGTCGCCCATCCTCTCTAGCTGGATGATGACTGCCGTTCGGAATGAGGGGTGCCGTTAGCAACTCGAAAACCAACAGTTTTTCACAGTTTTGTTGGATAGCTTCGAGAATAGATTCATCGTTAGCAAAACTAGAATATTCGAAGTCAAAGCAAGTAAAAATTGATCAAAACCAAAAATACTCCAATTTAGCAGTATGACTATACCATCTATGAAAAACAAGCCTGTAGAGAGTTTTATATTGAAATATTTTTTTAAAATTATCGGTGGAATGGACGTTCCTCCACTAGAAGAATTTTGTGAATAAACAATGGACATACCTACAGAAAAAATTAGACTCCCCAAAACGATCGATAAAATTTTATTTTCAGTAAACATTATTTTAGGTACATAAGTTAACAATAACGGTAGAACTAAACTACCATATAAAACTTTCATAAATACTTGTTTACCTAAATAAACGATTGCTAATAGCAACATAACTGAATTTAGCGCAAGCACGATGAGTGAACGATCTACTTGAACAAGGTATTCAAGTAATATTCCTAAACCACTCGTTCCTCCTGCAGCAATATAATGTGGGCCAAAAAACATATTGATACTAATTGATAGTATCAATAGCCCCAAAGTAATCATTAAATATTTGAATAGATTTTTCATATGCGCCTCCTAATATTTTTTAATACAAGAACACAAAAAGGGATTAGATAAGAATATTCTTATCTAATCCCTTTGGATCCTCCGAAACTTTAATTAAGTTAACACAACTATTCTAAAATGTAAACCTATTACTTTTATTTTTTTTAATTTTGACTCACAGAATTACACACATTTAAACAATTGAAACTAGTATCCGGCAGAACTACTTTCACTAATTAGCTTTCGTTACTCTGTACACGATCTGATCAAACTAAAGAGGTATCTCTCAAAAAACATTTTCAGGTTTCACTGCTTATTGCTTATAGTTGCATCTTTCTGTCTTCTTCAGATTTTCCAGTTAGTTGCTCGTTCATCTGACTCATATTCCATTTCTTACAATGATCTTTTCACTGTTTCAGATAGGTTGCATGAAAAGCAATATGTTGTTCTACAAATGTAGCAATGGTGAAGTAGCTATGATCATAGCCTTCTTCTTTTTGGTAGAAAACTTCGTGTTTCGCTGATTCTGCTGCTGTTAAAAAAGCTTCTTCATTGAGCTGGACTTCATAGAATGGATCAGCCGTTCCTTGTGTGATCAGGATAGGCGGTTGACTGGTTGTTTCTTTTTTGATCAGCTCAGTGGCATCCCATTCACTCCATGTCGCTTGGTCAGCACCTAGATAAGCGGTGAATGCTTTTTGTCCCCATGGTACGTTCGAGGGGTTCGAAATTGGTGCAAAAGCAGAGATCGAAGCAAAGCGTGCTAGATTTTTCAGACCGATCACTAACGAACCATGCCCACCCATGGAATGACCCATGATACTTTCTTTTCCAGAAAGATTTGGGATCAAGGAGTAGATGATCTCAGTCAGCTCTTTCGTAAGGTAGTCGTACATTTGGAAGTCTTTCTTCCAAGGTTCTTGTGTGGCATTCAAGTAAAAGCCGGCCCCTTGACCGAGATCCCAATCTTCACTGTCAGCAACATCTCCCCGAGGCGATGTGTCCGGCATGACGAAGGCGATTTGCTGTTCTGCTGCATAGCGTTGGAATCCACCTTTGATACTGAAGTTATCATCTGTACTTGTTAAACCAGCTAACCACCAAATGAGTGGGATTTCTTGGTTTTCAACGGTCGTTTCTGGTAAATACACGCTGAATGTCATCTCACAATGTAGTGTTTCTGACAGGTGACGGTATTTGGTTTGTTGCCCGCCAAACGACCGATGTGTTTCAATTTTCTGTAGTTCCATCCGTGTCACCTCCATAAGTAAGCATGGTGCGAATCGATTCACCACGATGCAATAATTCAAGTGATTCATTGATTCGTGTAAAATCCAAACGATGGGTGATGAATGAATCTAAATCGATTCCACCGTTCAAGTAATCTTCCACCATACCTGGCAATTGGCTTCGCCCTTTGACACCGCCAAAAGCCGAACCACGCCAGACACGACCAGTCACTAGTTGGAACGGACGCGTGTGGATTTCTTTTCCAGCTCCGGCTACACCGATAATGATACTTTCGCCCCAGCCTTTGTGACATGCTTCAAGCGCGGAACGCATCACTTCCACATTGCCAATACACTCAAAACTATAATCTACGCCACCTTGGGTCATTTCTACGATGACTTCTTGGATCGGACGATCGTGTGTTTTAGGATCAACAAAGTCCGTTGCGCCCATTTTTTTAGCTAACGGCCATTTTTCAGGGTTCATATCGATTGCAATGATTCGTTTAGCATTGGCTTTTTTCAAGCCTTGGATTACTGCTAAACCAATCGCTCCTAGTCCAAAGACAGCTGTGACAGCACCTTCTTCGACTTTTGCAGTGTTTTCCACGGCGCCTAATCCTGTTGTTACACCACAGCCTAATAGAGGAACGGTATCTAGAGGAGCATCCTCTGTGATTTTCACCAAATTGATTTCATTGACGACAGTATACTCACTAAACGTACTCGTACCCATATAGTGATAAATCGGTTCGCCTTTATAAGAAAAACGGGTCGTACCATCTGGCATTAGACCTTTTCCTTGCGTTTCACGGACAGCAGAGCATAGATTGGTTTTTCCTGACAAGCAAAACTCACACTTCCCACATTCAGGTGTATACAATGGAATCACATGGTCCCCCACTTCAACAGAAGACACATCATCCCCAACTTTAACAACGATACCGGCGCCTTCATGACCTAAGACCGCAGGAAAAACACCTTCTGGATCTTCCCCTGATAAGGTAAACGCATCTGTATGACAGACAGAAGTGTACAAAATTTTTACCATGACTTCCGTCGGTTTAGGATCAGCAACATCGATTTCAACGATTTCTAACGGTTTTCCTGGTTCAAATGCTACGGCAGCTCTACTTTTCATTTTTCTTCCTTCTTTCTTATTCCGCTCGTCTGGTTCTTAGTTATTGAGCGAATCCGCAATCTTTCCACTTCATCGTATCATAGGCTGTGTTGAGAAACAAAACTGACAAACTTGTCAGTATCCTCAATTTCTTTACTTCCATTGGTGAGCTTTGTATAATAGCAACTATTGCTGTCGAATAAATAAATCAAAGTGAGGTCCTTTATGTATCAATACCATGAAAAAGAGTTTACCAATACAAAAGACTTAGCCATGCATGTCCTGAGTGGAAAATACAAGATCGTCTTGATTTGGTGTTTTTTACAACAACCAATTTTGCGACTAAGTGAGATCGAAAAAATGTTACCAGATATCAACCAACGGATGTTGATTCGGCAATTAAGAGAATTAGAAAGCGATCATTTACTCACACGTAAAGTCTATCCCGTAGTCCCGCCAAAAGTAGAGTATCAATTGACCGAGATCGGGCGTGAACTCTCAACGATCGTCCAACATATATGCGATTGGGGCGACCATTATTATGAAGTCGTTGCTGATCTTTCACCTGACACAGTAGATTGATTTTCTTATTTAGATCATCAATGACTATTGATTGTTTTATCAAATCGATGAATTTTTCACTGAAAACAAAACTCCCCATAAAGCTGATATTTGGAACGAGGGAAATTCCTTATCGACTCTATGGGGAAGCTTAATAATCAAAAGTGTTGCGCCTACTTATCGTTTTATCCCAACGAGCAAAAGATAGTTAGGAAATCTCTATTCTACATGAAAAAATTTACAGAGTTATTGACAATGAATCCCTAGTTATTTATACATGTTTGTGTTTTCCCGACCTACATAAACGAAACAATATCTAGGTGATCATCGGATTCTAAACGAACATTTGCTCCTGACCCTGTATTGATATCTCCAACTGTCGCTCGATCACTCACGATTTGGATTTTTTCTTTTCTATCTGCAGATTCAATCACCATGATTTCTGCAAAAACAGTTGCTGTTGTTTCTGTTCCCATACCAACCATTGTGAACGAACCTGTGACCGTGCACTCTTCTTCTGCTTTATTAAAAATCTCTTTGACTGAATTACGAAGAACAGTGTCTTCGAGAGAAGCAGTAAATGATTTTTGATTCTGATAGTTATCATAACTATTTCCACTAGCTACACCAAACAAGCCTAACAACCAACTAGTACGGCTTGTGTTTTGCCTTGAATGTTGTTCTAGTTCTTCATGGTGTTCCGATTTGTAGTTCCTTGTGACTTGATTAACAATTTCTTTAAAATTTTCCTGACTGATCGTATGAACTTTGATATCGACTGTTAGACTACCAGTTACACCACGTGAAATTCGTGCACCACCCTGTACCAACTTTCCTTTTCCTCGCTGAACATGGATTTCTCTTAACTCTTCCGTATGAATCGATGAATTAACTAATCGGTCTTTTACTTGAAAATTTTCTAATATTCCGTCATCCATGATATCCAACATGAGCATTTCGTTCGATTTATCCATTGTTATAGGCTCCTATTCTCAAATTTTCCATTGAAAGTATGGATTTCTTAGAAAGTACGTTTACTTAAAATTCAAATGTCACCGCTTCCAAAAGTGTCACTTCATCTTGTAAATTTTTGTTGATTTTGTAAGTCACTAATTTTTCATTCTGAGTTGGGCCTAACATGTTGACTTTGCACAAGATCCAATAGTTTGTCCCAGTAACTACTTGTGTGCCTAATAGTGCAAAAGGTATTGCTTTACTACTGTCCATTAGCGTTTTACGAGCTTCTTCTACCAGCTTCTTGTGTTCATCAGTAATTGTTGGCGATTCTGGGATAGTGATCCCTCCGTCAATTCCAGTCATACATATCTCCTCCTAAGATTATTTAAAAAGCGCTTACCGCTTCTTAAAATAAGATTAATTTATTTTTAAAAAAACATCAAATAAAACAACCTGAGATAGTTTAACAAGCGTAAATAAGCCATTCCACTCATATCCAAACTTTTCTCCATTTAAAATATCACTTACCGCCAATAAAAAAATAGCAAAAAAACGTAAATAGACAAGAAATAAAGGACAAATATACGAATGATACAGACTACATTCAAATACTTATATAAATATGACCAACTTCAACTTTTTCTTTTTTTAACAAATCAATAACATTTAAAGTTATTTTAAATAACTTCGTTTCAGAAAAATATAAATTTTTCGCTTTTATTATTTTCAAAACTGTCCCTACCCATTCTTCTGAAAAATCAAAAACTAATTTTTTCGAGGATACACAAGTAAAATTATTTTTATTTTCTACATGTATGCTATTTGTTTCAGTATGTTGCTCATCGATTACCTGTACCAGATAAGTCGGATTATAATCTTCCATACGAAATACCCAGTCTGTTTCTGAATCTATTAGAAAGGTACCACATAGATGGATAGAAGTATTGGCAGTTTCTTTGTACGAAACTTCTTCTAATTGGATATTATTAGTGAACAATTTAATTCTATGTTCCATTTGTTCTCCTCTTTTCTCCTAGGAATTTTCTGCTACTCTCTCATCTCTATTGATTAAATCATTTCATCATCTGTCAAGCAAATAAAAATCATCCATCCAACTTTTGATTTCATTTAGAAATCAAAAAAACACACGCCCACCTTCAAAGGTGCAGCGACCCCCAAAAGTTAGACCAAAAAAATCTAACTTTTTGGATTTGTCAAGAAAAACTAGACACTTAGTTAAGAGAATAAGCGGATTTTTTTTCAAAGTCTCTAGGAGATTGGTAGCCAAGGGCAGAGTGTATGCGTTTTGTGTTATAGTAAGTTTCAATATATTTAAATATCTCCATTTGAGCCTGATCGATATCACTGAATTGAGCATCATTGATCAGCTCTCTTTTTAACGTTTTATAAAAAGATTCCATTAAGGCATTGTCATAGGGGTTTCCTTTTCGACTCATACTAGCGCGTGCTTCTTTTTTTCTTAACACCGATTGGAATTTCGTACCTGTGTATTGTGAGCCTTGGTCCGTGTGAATAATCAATCCCGGTCCAGGCTGCTCTTTTCCAAATGCTTGAAGAAAAGAATCCACAACTAATTGATCTTTCATTCTAGGTGACATAGACCATCCAACAATCTTTCTCGTACAGACATCAATAAATACAGATAAATAAAGTGTTCCTTCTTTCAGAGGGATGTAGGTAATGTCTCCTAACCAAATTTTATTTTTTTCTGTTGCCTTAAACGTTTGATTAATAAGATTGGGTCGTGAAAGAGAGGGCGATTTTCGATTATAATACTTGTATTTATAGGTACTGCCTTTAGCATAAAGACCAAGTTGATGGAGAAGCTTTCCTACACGTTTTCGATTAACAAGAATTCCTTTTTTATTTAATACTTTTGTTATTCGAATCGCTCCATATCTTCCATGATGTTCCTGAAAAATAGTAGCGATTTCTTCTTTCAAGAGTTCATTCTCTTTTTTTCTTTTGGATGGTTTTCTTTTAAGGAACTCATAAAAACCAGCTTTTGAAACGTTCAATGTCTGGCAAGCTCTCCGGATATTCAACTCATTTTTGTGTTCTTTTAAGTACTGAAATCTTACTTCTTGTTTGGCTTCAAGAAGACCTGGAACTTTTTTAATAAGTCTAATTCCTCTCTTAGGTAACGATTTTCTTGTTCGAGTTTCTTTATTTCGTAATGGGCATCAAAAAGTGCGCTCCCTTTTCCAGGGAACGCACTTTCTCCATATTTTTCAACTTCTTGAACCCATCGATACAAGCTATTAGCGTGAACTTCTAGCTGTAGGCTAACTTCTTTAACAGAAAATCCTTCTTCAGTTACCAGTTTTACAGCGGCGATTTTAAATGCTTTATCAAATGAACGTCTTGGCATAATCTAGATCCTCTCTTTCTCTTAATTTATTGTCTAGTTTATTATACCAAGTCCATTTGGGTATCACTGCAACCTTTAAAGGCTACGTGTGTTTTTTGTTACTCGTTCATTTATCCATTCAACAAAGCGCGTTCCAAGAGCGCTCCAGCTTGGTGCTGCCCTTCTAAGTTTCGTTCACCTGAAAATTTCGACACGCGATCCATGTTCGTGATCACAACGATGACCATGCTCTTTTTCCCTTGACTATGGATATACGGCAAATCCATTTGAGCAATTTTAGTGTCAACGGTTACCTGATCACCGACCTTTACAAGTACATCGAAACCTGCCCCATTCAAGTTGACAGTATCGATCCCCATATGGACTAAGACTTCTACGCCATTATTTGTTTTGATTCCTAACGCATGTTTGGAAGGGAAAATCGTAGTGACTTTTCCGCTGACCGGTGCAAAGATGGCGCCATCGATTGACTCGATTGCAAAACCATCCCCCATCATTTTCGTTGAAAAAACTTCATCTGGCACATCTTCTAAAGGAATATATTCCCCTTTAGCCACAGCGTGTAGATTCACTTCGTTCGTGTACTCAGTATCTTCTGCTTGTTCATTTGGTACTAAGAAATAAGTGATCGCAAAAGAGGAAACCAAGGCAATCACTATCCCAAGTACCGCAAACACAAAATACTGACCAATATAGGCGGGTAAGCTAAAAATACTTGATAAAATATAGCCGTAGATCCGAACACCGAAGAAACTGATAAACGCTGAAGCGATCGAGCTACCGATCGTTGCTGCCATAAACGCTTTCTTGTATTTTGATAAGATCCCGAAAAGTGCAGGTTCAGTGATTCCTAATAGACCAGAAACAGCAGAAGATAGAACCAATGATTTTTCTTCTTTTGATTTCACTTTCAAGTAAATAGCCGCTGTCGCCCCAGTGATCGCCATGTTTGCCATAAACATCATCGGCATCAACATGTCATAGCCTTGATTCGCAAAATTTTGTAAGGCAATTGGGGTCATCGCATGATGCAATCCAGTAAAGATTGCAATTGGACGGATCGCACCGACCACGATACCAGCTAACACTGGCGAGATTGAGAATAACCATGCCACACCAGCTGCTAAGAGGTTACCTAAATGAATACTGATTGGACCAATCACTGTTAGTGTCAATAATCCTGCAACAAACAGGGAAATGGTTGGTGTGAACACCGTCCGTAACACTTGTGGCAACAGCTTATCCACCCAACGATAAATGTAGCTGAGTGCTAATACCGCAAAAATGATCGGGATAACTGTTCCTGCATAATTAAAGACAGGAACTGGAATGATACCAAACAGTTGGAAAGCAGAGATCGAACCTTCAGCAACCGCTGTCGTCATGGTGGGAAATTGTAAAGTTGCAGCGATCGCAATCGCTAAATATGGATTCGTTTTGAAGATCCGAGCGGCAGAAGCAGCAACGAAAAATGGCAAGAAAGTAAATACGCCACTCGCAATCATATCAATGATCAAATACGTATCCGTCTGATTCGAAATGACATTCAATGCCACTAAACCGGCCATCAAACCCTTGATCATTCCTGCCCCAGCAATTGCTGGTACGATCGGACCAAATACACCGGAAACAGTATCCATAAATAAGGATACGACTCCTTTTTTCTCTCCTTCACTTCGTTCACTTGTTTCATCTAACCCTAATTCTTTCGCAATTGGTGCAAAATAGTCAGCGACTTCTGTACCGATCACAACTTGCAGTTGTTCGCTTTGATATTTTGTCCCCACCACTTTAGGTGTTTTTTCCAACGCAGCATAATCCACTTTTTTCTCATCTTTTAAATCAAACCGTAATCGTGTCATACAATGCCAAGCGTTGTTGATATTACTTGCTCCACCCACATGTTGTATGATTTGTTTTGCTATTTCTTCATGCTTCACTTGTTCTCCCCCTTATTCTCATCAAACAATAATTCCTGTTTCCGCTTTCACCCAAATAGTAGCATGTGGAACGCCACTTGTAAAACCAGTCCTTTTTAGTAAATAACCATAAAAAAAGCTTTAATATCAACGTTTTAAAAAATAGTGACGTAAAATTGGACTGATTTTTAGTTGGTTTAGATGTTTTTATTAGACCAAATTGACAGGATGTTCTTCCCCATGTTTCAATGAGGATGCACATGATTCATATTTATGTATATTGGAGTGAAAAAAATGACACCAACGATCATTACAAATATAAAAAGTTACGCAATCAAACCAGATCGTCACAACTTGTTAGTCGTAAAAGTTGAAACAGATAAAGGCGTGACCGGTTTCGGTTGCGGCACTTTCCAATTCCGTCCTTTGGCTGTCCAGACCGTAGTTGAAGAATACTTAAAACCTTTACTGATTGGACGCGATGCGAATCAAATCGAAGACCTTTGGCAAGTCATGAATGTCAATTCTTACTGGCGGAATGGGCCAATCACAAATAACGCCATTTCAGGTGTCGATATGGCGCTCTGGGATATCAAAGGGAAAATCGCTGATATGCCATTGTATCAGTTATTCGGCGGAAAAGCTCGAACAGCAATTCCTGCGTATACGCATGCTGTCGCAGATAATCTAGAGGACCTCGATCGTGAAATCGAAACATTTCTCGCACAAGGGTATCGCTATATTCGTTGTCAATTAGGTTTTTATGGGGGAAATCCAACGAATTTAGCAACACCTGAACAACCACTTGCTGGCTCTTATTTCGATCAAGAAGAATACATGTCTACTACGCTATCCATGTTTGAACATATCCAAAACAAATATGGCGATCGTTTCCAAATGTTACATGATGTTCACGAACGCTTGCATCCTAATCAAGCGATCCGTTTTGCAAAAAAAGCAGAAAAGTACAATCTTTTCTTTTTAGAAGATATTCTACCCCCAAACCAAAATGAATGGTTGGCTCAATTGCGAAGTCAATCAACGACTCCGATTGCTACTGGGGAATTGTTCAATAATCCAATGGAATGGAAAGAATTAGTTCGCAATCGCCAAATCGACTATATGCGTGCCCATGTCTCACAAATCGGCGGGATCACTCCTGCCTTGAAATTGGCACACTTTTGCGAAGCGATGGGGATACGAATCGCTTGGCATACGCCATCTGATATCACACCAATCGGCTTAGCAGTGAATACGCATTTGAACATCCACTTGCACAATGCGGCGATCCAAGAAAACATCGATATTCCTGAAAATACGAAACAACTTTTCGGAAATATCCCCACACCAAAAAAAGGCTTTTTCTATCCGATCGAACAAAGCGGGATCGGTGTCACATTCAATGAAGAACAGGCGGCAGAATTTCCAGTTGTCTATCGACCACACGAATGGACACAAAGCCGTACACCAGACGGCACGATCATGACACCGTAATTCCCAAAAAAGCTATCCTTACACGAAACATGTAAGGATAGCTTTTTTTGGTTCCGCTGTATACCTATTATTACAATAATGAATACACGTGTAAACCTTAGTAGCTTTTTATGTAAAACATAATTCTCAAAAATCAATTTCTAAAGAATAATCTAAAATCTGTTTGACTTGAAGAAAATCGTCTTCTCTTATATGAATTTGTGTTGCGTTCACTCTTCCACGTATCTTGTAATCATTCAAAGAAACATACCCAGAAAAGTTGTTCCCCCCAGTCGTTACCGGACAGACAATAATATAGTTCGTTTTTTTATTGTAAGCATTTGAGGAAACAACTAAAGCTGGGTGCTTCCCTCTTATTTCCCTGCCAAAAGAAGGCGTAGAATTAAGTCAGATCAAATCACCTTGTTGAGGTTCATACATTTTTCCCAATCTCCTCTTTTGCTATTGTTTGCCATACCTCATCTTCATCCTTTTGAAATGGTTCATCCAATAAAAATGGATTTTCTATTTTTGGTGTGAATATTAATCCTCCATTCTTAGATTTATATACGACATATTCTGATCCAGCTTCAACCTGATACTGTCTAGGAATTGAAATATAGATAGAATTCCCTACTTTACGAGCTTTTACATTAAACATCATTTATCACTCCTCACAAAATAAATTTTACAACGTAAAAGATACTAATACAAAAATAAATCAATAGAGTGTCTCAGACCTTCTTAATCTTTTATTTAATGCCACATTCTCATTAAACACTTATTGAATATTGACTTAAAAAAGGCATATAATCAACTTAAATCACAATAATAATTTTAAGGAGAATGAACATCTATGTCGAATAAAACCCAAGCTGGGAGTAAACTTATTCAAGTTATTTGGTTGTTACAACTTTTAACTTTGTATACTTTTTTCCTAACAACTAACGATCAATCATATCAGCTATCGAATCTGATCATGAAGTTACTTATCATGCTCACGCTAGGTTTACAGAGTTTTTTTATACGTAGTAACAGAAACTATAAATTTGGTATTATCTTTACATACAATCAATCAACAATAGCTCAAATAGTTGAAAGACTTATTTGGTTCATACTTATTGTAAGTTATTTTTTTGTGTTTTATATTTTCTATTATAAATAATAGATATAACTTACTTCACTTATCAAGCATTTGTAAGAAAGCACTGATGATTTCGTTTTACGTTTCATCAGTGCTTTCTTCACAATTACTATCAACTAATTCGTTTTAATGTTTTCTCCCTTACCTTTCAAAAAAGCTATATTTTTACAGAAGTTTTTTCATTAAACTATTTTGATCCTACTCAACCCCTCAATCAATCCTCGACCGATGGATCTCACGGTCAAAGGGGCGGATGTAAGTCACTGAGTAGTCAATGGCAATGATGCTGCTGTATTCATAGACTTGTCCATCTTCTAATATAGCTCGGTTCGTGATTTGCATGGCTGGTGTACCGCGTTTACATAGCAATACTTTTGATTGTTCTTTGGAAGTCGTGATTGGGTCATAACTCGTGATATAGTGAGAAATCCGATAGCCTTTTTGTTCCACATATTTTTGGATGGAATGCTCGATGATTTCTTGGGACAGGTCGGGAAACATTGCTACCGGCATTTTTGACATTTCTAACTGCTCGATTTTATAATCAACGATTCGAATACGTTCAAATGTCCAAACTTCGGCGCCTTCATCAAGTTGAAAGATTTTTTGCTCATCAGCCGTTGCTGGCGCTTTGTTTAAACTGATCATTTTTGAATGGATTCGATCATAAGGGGTACGTGTCAAAGAATTGAAGATCAAGGGATTTTTGACCCATTTCTCATGGATAAAGATGCCTGATCCTTGAACGACACGGACAATACCGATTTCTTCTAGGTTTTTGATCGCTTGTTGGATCGTAAAGCGAGAAACATGATAGATTTCCGCTAGTTTTCGTTGATTCGGTAATTTTCCATCTTTGAATTCTTCCTGATAGATTTTACTCAATAAATCTTGGACGATGAATTCTCGTTTTTTCATGATATTCTCCTTTACGGGTTACATTCACTTCTTTATCTTAACAAAAAAACAACCAATCACAACCCACTCATGACGAGCCAGTGGAGAACGAAACGTATTTAGAACAAAAAAGCCACAAAAATTGGCAAAAAGAACCATTTTTGTGACTTCATCTAATCAATTGAAGTTGAATCTTTCTTCTTGATTATCCTAATTCAAACGTAATTCTTGACCAGGGTTAAAGAAGAAATCATCCATCGTCATGCCATTCAAGGACAAAATCGTCTCAACTGGTACACCCGTCCGTTGCGCAATTTGATTTGGACCTTCGCCTTCACGTACAACGGTTGTAGCTGCTTGATTGGCTTGATTGCTCGTATCTTCTGTGGACTGTGCCGTGTACTGATTTGCTTGTGACTCCGACGTTTCTGTTGTTTCTGGTGTCGCTTCTGTCGAAGGTGTCGTCTCTTCCGAAGAAGATTCGCTACTAGGTGTCGCTGCTTGAAGTTCCGCACTTGTTCGCAGATAAATATCGGAGATCCGAGCGACCTGTGCCGTGTAACTTGCAGATAGCTGATTGATCATGGTATCTAGGTCGATATCCTCTTTGTTGGAAGCATCTTGGTACATCCCTCTTAATTTACTGATTCCTTCATCCGATAAGGCTTGAAGTTCTCTAGCTTTTCGATTGGCAATGACCGAAAGACCATTGACACCGTCTTGATTGTTTTGGATCTCTGCCTGGTATTCTTCGATCAACACTGGGGTTTTATCTTCGATTTTTTTCGAATAATCTGCAACGACTGCTTGTAGTTGTTCAGAAATAGCTCCTGAAGGTTCTGTTGCTTCGCTACTTTCTTGTGTTGCTTCAGTTTCCGATGAAGCAGTAGTTGAAGCTGTGGACGATTGCGTCGTTTCACTCGTCTTTGCTACCGAGTTTTCACTGGCATTGTTTCTACTATGGAGATATAATCCAGTACCTGCACCAACCAGTAGTAAGACTACTGCAACAGCGGCACCGATTTTCATCATACGCATGCGTGATGCTTGTTTCTGTTGTTGTCTTCGAGCTGATCGAACATTGCCACGCTGTTCATTTTCTTCATTCATTTTATTCACCACCTGTTATTTCTGTAAAAAAAATAGCGTTACCAACTTTCTTGTAGTTCCATTGTAGCAAATAATAAGCGTTATGAACATTTTTTATTCTGTTATTACTGAAGAAAAATCACCATTTTTGATGATTCCAAGATTCTCCATCGATTTCTCCTTGCAACTGCTCGATCCGTTCATTGATTTCGACAAATAAGCGTGACATTTCATAAAGTAAGGCTTTGCCCTCATAATCCGCTTGCGTACTCAATTCGGCTAATTGTTCTGTCAACCATTGATCCATTATAAGGTCCTTCCTTTCATCTCTTGTAGTATAAATGTCAGATCTTCAATGTTTTCTTTGGCTTCTTCTAACATCGTTTCGATCATCTGCTGCTTCATCGGTGCTTTTTCCTTGATGCGTTCATTTTGCGCAAATCGTTCGATAAACCAATCGATCCGATTGATCAGTGAAGGTTTTTCGACTAATGTGAGGTATTGCTGATAACTGATCAGGCGTTCAAATCGTTGTTCTTGAGTTAAGTACATGAACTGTGCTAAAACAAACGGAGGCAAAAAGGTCATCTGGAATTTATGGGCAATTCGTTGATACGGACGCAAATACTCCGAGATCGTATACTCTTCTTTCCCACCTGCTTGGTATTCTTTTTCACTCACGCCGGTTGTTAAAACGATCCCTAATTCTTTACCTGATAAGACTGCTGTTGCCGCTTCTAACACTTGGTCTTGCCACATTTTCAAATGGGCTGGCGCGCTATACCAATAGAAAGGAAATTGGAAGATGATCCGGTCATGCTCTTTCAATAAAGCAAGTTCTGCTTGAAGATCAATTTCCCCATCTGGATAACAAGCTTCTAGATGATGCCAAGTAGTCGATAGCTGGCTGGATGCTTCTTTAAAAAACTGTTGGTTCAACGATGTGTCAATTGTCGGATGGCTGACAATAATCAATGTTTTCATAGCTTTTTCCTCCCGTTTTCTAGTCTAGCATATCCCAAGAAAAACCCAGTCAACGATGCCTTTATGTCTTAGGTTGCCCAAGAAATGATGGCTTGTTCTTCTAATTGCTTTTTCAATTGTTCTGCGGAAACGCCTTTGATCTTTTCGTTATTCATTCGTCTACGATAGTTTGTCGCCGTCTCACCAGTGAATTTCTTGAACATGCGGCTAAATACGACCAAACTATTAAAGCCCACTTGATAAGCGATTGCTTCCACGGATTCTTCCGTCAGAGATAAGAGAAACGCTGCCCGATTGATGCGAACACCGATCATATATTCTTTGATACTAATCCCCATGTGATTTTTGAACACACGAGAGAGATGACTTCGGTTAACGGATAATTTTTGGGCGATCTCCTCAACAGTCAAACGCTCGCTGTAATGTTCTTCGATATACTGTACCGCATCAACAGCGAGGGCTGAATAACTTTTTTGTTCTCCTAAATGAACATAGCCACCATCTTCTAATAAGAGCGCGAGCAATTGATACGTCAACGCATTTAATTGCAGCTCATCGACTAGATTTTTTGTCGAGTAATTCATACATGCCAAGATAATCTCCACATATCTAGCAATTTCTGAAGAAACCATCGTGTATTGATCATCTTTAAATAAAGAATGTTGAATGATTTTATCGGCTACTGACCCACCGAAGGAAATCCAACAGTAGACCCAAGGATCTTCACCATCCGCCAAATAAAAAGTAGAATCTCCCGGTCTAATCAAAAAAAGATCACCTTTTTTCAATTGATATTGCTGATTTTTTACGCGATAGACCCCTTTTCCTTCCATCACGATATGCAAAATATAATCTTGACGAATGGCTGGTCCGAATGAATGAAAGGGCAATGTTTTAGAAAAACCGCAAAAATCAAAGTATAGTTCTTGTGAGATGGATTGATGTTCTTTTTTCAAAAAAATCGCTTTTTCCATTGACGTACCCTCTTTCGTATTTTCTTTATTCTACTATAGATGCAACAAAAAGTTAAATACTGCTCACAGAAATACATTCAAGTAAGTGCTCTTCTTTGATATGATTGAATGGTAAAAACAGTAACTACCTCATTGTAAACGCTTCATTTAATGGTATAGTTAATTTGATTAGGCGTAAACTGCGCCTACACCAACTACTAATCCAGCACCAAGAAAGGACTACTTAAATGGACATTACTAAAAAAACATTTGGACAATCTGCACAGTTGATTACTTTAACCAATCAACAGGGAACGACCCTCGCTGTTACTGATTTAGGCGCACGGATCGTCAGTTTGACATTCATGGATAGAGAGTTGATTCTAGGTTTTGATTCAGCAGAAGAATATCTCGAAAAAGATGCCTTTATCGGAGCAACGATCGGACGAACTGCTGGGCGGATCGATGCAGGCAAATTCACCCTTGGCGGTCAGACGTATCAACTACCTGTCGATCCCGCAACTGGTCACTCCTTACATGGTAGTGCGCCAAGTTTTGAAGAAAAAATCTGGCAATACGAAATCATTGATGGCGAACAAGAAGCCACTGTGATCTTTACCACGACTAGTCCCGACAAAGAGCGTGGTTTTCCAGGGAATTTATCCGTAGAAGTTCGTTATACCCTTACAGAAGATAATATTTGGCGTGTCACAACGAAAGCAGTCAGTGATCAATTGACACTATTCAACCCAACCAATCATGTTTATTTCAACTTGAGTGGTGATGTGACGCAACCAATCGATGACCATACGCTGTGGGTCAACAGCCATGCCTTTGCTGAATTACGACCGGACAGCATTCCGACAGGTGAACAATTAGAAGTGACTGGAACACCTTTTGACTTTCAAACACCAACAAAACTCACGACTGTTTTCACCAGTGACTTTCCACAAAAAGAATTATTTGATGGAATCGATCATCCGTTCTTCCTAAAGGAAACAGGCTTAGATAAAACAGCCGCTTCTCTTTTAAGTCCAGATGAAGCAATCAAAGTCAGCGTCAGGACGGATGCATCGAGTATCGTCATTTTCACTGCCAACTTTGGGGAAGATACACCTGACATGCGCGGGCAACGTTTAGCGAACCATGGCGGGATCACTTTTGAAACACAAATCGCTCCAGGAGCAGAACGTTACCCTTCTTTCGGCGACATATCTTTGGTACCGGAAACACCATTTGAGACGATTACAGAATTCAAACTTGAAGCAAGAGAGGAACAAGACAGATGAATAAAACAGCACATTTAACGACGAAATTCAACGAATTATTTGGTGAAAAACCAACAACAAACTATTTTTCACCTGGACGAATCAACTTGATTGGTGAACACACGGACTACAACGGCGGACACGTTTTTCCTGCATCGATCACTTATGGCACTTACGGCGTTGCTGCACATCGAGAAGACAACAAAGTATTAGTTTACTCAACAAACTTTGAGGAAATCGGCGTGATCGAATTCACGCTTGATGACCTGACATTTGATAAAAAAGACAACTGGGCAAATTATGTCAAAGGCATGATCTTGAAACTAAAAGAAGCTGGCTATACCATCGAGAGCGGTTTTGAATTGGTGATTGAAGGAACGATCCCTAATGGTGCCGGACTTTCTAGCAGTGCTTCGTTAGAATTATTAGTGGGGGTTGTTCTGGAAGATTTGTTTGATTTAGCGATCGATCGTTTGACACTCGTTCAAACTGGAAAAAAAGTAGAAAATGAATTCATTGGTGTCAATTCAGGGATCATGGATCAATTTGCGATCGGTTTTGGTGAGATCGACCATGCCATCTTGCTAGATACGAATACATTACACTATGAAATGGTCCCAGTTAAATTAGATGGCTATGCCGTGGTTATCATGAACACGAATAAGCGACGTGAATTAGCAGAATCGAAGTATAATGAACGCCGCAGTGAATGTGAAGAAGCATTGAAACGTCTGCAAACGAAGCTGGACATCAAAGCTTTAGGTGAATTGGATGAAGCGACTTTCGAAGCGCATACGGACTTGATCGGTGATGATACCTTGATCCGTCGTGCACGTCACGCAGTCACTGAAAATCAACGAACATTAAAAGCAAAAGCTGAATTAGAGCAAGGAAACTTAGAAGCATTTGGTCAATTATTGAATGACTCTCATTACTCACTCCGTCATGATTACGAAGTCACAGGCATCGAATTAGATACACTTGTAGATGCTGCACAAGCACAACCTGGTGTTTTAGGCGCACGTATGACAGGAGCAGGATTTGGCGGCTGTGCCATCGCTCTAGTCAAAGAAGAGGAAATCCCCGCCTTTAAAGAAAATGTCCATGCACGTTATTTAGAGGTTGTAGGATATGAACCAGAGTTTTATGTAGCACATATCGGAAGCGGTACGACGAAAATTTAGTTAAAAACAGAAACATGCGTCTGGGCTTGGCAAACAACCAAACTCAGGCGCATATTTTATTGAATCATGATTTTGAATCTAGTTTAAATAATTTTGAAAAAATGTAAAAATCAGCTGTTGATTAGTTGAATCTTATTTTAATTATAAATTTCTTTTTCAGTTAAAAAGACAGAAAGAATGTATTTGCATTCTTTCTGTCCCAATCATTCTAAAATTCTTTATTCCTCATATCACTATTCTGACTTGCGACTCTACAAAGTGTTCAATCGTTTAACCTAAGATCTCAACAATCGCTTTGTTGAACTCAGGCAAATCATCTGGTGTACGGCTAGTAATTAATTGATTATCGATCACCACTGCTTCATCTTTGACATTGGCGCCAGCGTAAGCCACATCTGGACGAACAGTGTCATAGGCAGTCATTGTTCTACCTTCTGTTAGACCGGTTTGGATAAACAATTGTGGGCCATGACAGATAGCAAATAACGGTTGGTCATTTTTCAAGAAGTAAGTAACGAAATCAACAAAACGTTGGTCCTTACGTAATTGATCCGGTGAGAATCCTCCAGGGATCAAGAGCGCATCGAAATCTTCAGGAGAAACTTCATCAATGCTGCGATCGATCGTGAACTCGCCACCTTTTTTGCCTTTGATCGTTTGGTTTGCTTCAAAACCAATCGTTGTCACTTCATTCCCCGCATTTTCCAATGCTTCTTTTGGTGAAGTCAACTCAATATCTTCGACTAAATCAGTTACGATTGCTGCAATTTTTTTTGCCATTTTTCCTCTTCCTTTCTTATCGCTTGATTCTAGCCTAAAGGATTTCAGAAAAGTGTGCAAATCATCTGTTTATGATTTATAACTTATTTTATTTAAAAGAAAAATGATAGTTTCTCTTTTAAAGTTAAGCACCTAGTTTTTCACGAACTATGGCTTCGGTCAATGTCTTTGAAAAATTTAGATGCATTTCTTTACCTAACTTATCTGCCCATTTTGGAATCGTTAACGTCTTTTTTATAGGTTCCTCTGAGCCTAAATATTCTGTTAGATCTACAGAGACCATTGAAATAAATGATTTTTCAGCATCATATTCTAATATGAACTCGGAGTCACTTTTAAAAGGGTTATTTTCTATAAGTGACAATGCACTGATAAGAGATGGTTCAGGTAATGTTCGGTCTTCTTCTATCTCAGCCGCCAAAAGAATACCTAAGTAATCAGAGGCATTTTCGAGCGCTTCAGGAATGTCAGATCCGCTTGTACCAGCCATCTCCGGAAAATCTGGAAAGAAAACAGAAAATCCCGAGTCATAGCCTTCACTTGTTTCTAAATAGAATAATGCCGGATATGAAACAAGCATGATTCTCCTCCTCTCTCAAGAAACAGGAACAGAGCGATTTTAACCCTGCCTGCCTCAGTATCGCATGTTCTGTCCCTTTAGGTAGCTTGTAAGGAACAATGATTGGTCGATTTACTCCTGGTAGTTTCACTTTTATATGAGAACCTTTTCCACCCTTAACTTTTAACCCACCTATGGAAATCAAGAGTTTGACCATTTCCTGTTGTGTCATTGGCATTGTTACAATACCTCCCGACATATCTATACTAACACGTGTAACACGTGAAGAAAAGTAAAAACACGTGCTATACGTGTTAAGTTAATATATATCTATTTACCATCATAAAATAAACAAAGAAAAATTATCCAACAAAAAATAAACCAAAGCAGCTATCGAAGTTTGGCTGCTTTGGTTTATTTTCTTTGGAGCGACTGACTATTCTCACGGCTACGGTACACTGGATATTCTCCAATCAATTGGACTGGAAATGATCGTTGTTCCAGTAGCTTGATTGCTTCGTTCAATTTTGTATCTGCTTGTTCAATCTCTACTTCAATCACGAAAAAGTATTCACCTAACGAGGTTTTTTGCGGTCTAGACTCGATTTTGGTCAAATTAAGTTTTTGTTCTGCAAATACCGCAAGTACTTGATATAACGCACCTGGGCGATTTTCTGGCAAGTCTACAAATAGTGTTGCTTTGTAAGTACTGACTGGTAACTTAGATGACATCGGTGAGGAACCTAGTAGCCAAAAACGGGTTTCATTGTTGCGGATCGATTGAATATCTTGCTGAACGATGGTCAAACCAAACTGTTCCGCAGCTTCTTTAGGTCCGATTGCCGCGATTTTTTGTTCAGGATGCTCGGCAACTTGTTGGGCACCTTGGGCAGTCGAACCCATTTGCTCGATTTCCACGTCAGGGAACTGTTGCTTCAAAAATACTTGCGATTGTGCCAACGCTTGCGGATGACTACAGATTTTTGTTACCTCTTGCCACGTCTGTTGATGCTCAGGATGCACCATCAATTGTTGCTTGATGGGCAAAACGATTTCTCCTTGGATCGTTGGTAAGGTTTCATAGACATGGTCTAATGTGGGCAATACGGAACCTTCGATGGAATTTTCGATCGGTACCATCGCATAATCGATCGCATCGTTGATCTGGGCATCAATCAAATTTGTTAAAGCTTGATACGGAGACCAATCGCCTTCGTTGAAATAATTCTTTACTGCACTATATGTGAAGGAACCTTTTGGGCCTAGATAACCAATTTTCATCGATTCATCACCTGCTTTATGATTTCTGAGACAACTTCTGCTGGTGATTTACCAGTTGTTTCTATCGTAAGATCTGCTAATGTTTCATAGTGTTTTTTTCGCGAAAAAAATAATTCTTTTAACTCTGTATCATCTTTATCGAGTGCCAACGGACGGGCTTGTTTGTGATCTTGGCGGATACGTTTGATTAAAAGATCGGGATCAGCTTTTAAGTAAACCACCAGATGATCTGTCAGCAGTCGTTGATTTTCTTCTTGTAGGATAACCCCACCACCTGTCGCAATGATCGCTTCTTCTTGCAACGAGGTTTTCAACAGGTTCGTTTCTTCCTGTCGAAAGGCAGCTTCGCCATGTAATTCAAAATACTGACTGATCGAACAGCCAAACTCCTCGACTAGTTTTGTATCCATATCGATCAATGGTTTCTTTAACTGCATAGAAAGCTTGCGACTGATCGTTGTTTTACCGGCGCCCATAAAACCAATCAGCACAATCGCAGCCATTAGTTTTTCTCCTTGATCAGATCAGCTAGATCAGTGAAGAAGTCAGGATAAGAAATATTTACCGCTTCTGGATGGTTCAATTCAACTGGCTCATCGGTCAATAACGCGGCAATCTGTAACATCATGCCAATGCGATGATCCCCATGACTGTCAACAATTGCCCCATGTAAAGGTGTTGGACCATGAATGATCAGCCCGTCATCTGTTGTTTCGATGTTTGCGCCCATTTTTATCAATTCTTCCGCTGTCGCATCGATGCGATTTGTTTCTTTCACTTTTAATTCTTGTGCGTCCCGAATGATCGTCGTGCCTTGTGCTTGTGTCGCAGCTAATGCCAAAATTGGTAATTCATCGATCAAGCGAGGAATGATTTCTCCTTCGATCGTACACGCCTGCAAGTTGGCAGAACGTACCATTAAGTCAGCCGCTTGATTTTGTTGATCGATCTGCATTTCTTGGATCGAAGCACCCATTTCGATCAATACATCTAAAATCCCTGTTCGTGTTGGATTGATTCCTACTTGTTTCAATAAGACTTCACTATCTGGCAAAATACTTGCTGCGACTAGATAAAAGGCTGCTGACGAAATATCTCCAGGTACCGCCACGTTTTGTCCAACTAACCGTTGCCCGCCAGCAAGTGTGATCACTTTATTTTCTACTCTTATCTCTCCGCCAAATTGTTTGATCATTTCTTCTGTATGATTCCGTGATCGTTCTTTTTCGATGATCGTTGTCTCACCATCTGCTTGAAGTGCTGCGAATAAAATCGCTGATTTGACTTGCGCACTGGCAATCGGCATCTCATATTCGATTGGTTTCAAAGGCCCACCAGTCACTCGTAAAGGTGGTAGATCTGGATGTTCGATCCCTTTAAGATCCGCACCCATTTCACGTAAAGGATTCATCACTCTCCCCATCGGGCGACGATTCAACGAGTCATCTCCAGACACTTCTGCCGAAATCTTACTTCCAGCTAAAATCCCTAAAAGTAAACGGATCGTTGTACCAGAATTACCTGCATCTAAACGTTCTGTGGGTGTTTGTAATCCCTCTACGCCATGACCATAAACATGGATTTTCTCTTCTTCCTCTTCTATTCTCACACCTAATTGTTTAAATATGGACATCGTACTCAAGCAATCTTCTGCTTTTAAAAAGTTCGTTATCGTCGTTTTTCCATGACTGATTGCACCAAACATGATGCTGCGATGAGAAATCGACTTATCTGCTGGAACCGTTAGCTCACCTTTGATTCCATGTGTCGCGTTAAGTAATTTCATTGTCTCAACTCCTGATCCAACAGTGAAAATTTTCCGCTTGAATCAATGCTTGTCCTTTTTCTAAATCGGTTTGATTTTTGAAGGACAGTTCAAGGACTCCGAAAATATCTTCTCTAGTTTCTTGTATTTTTAGATTGATGATTGAAATATCTGCTTGGCTCAAAGCCGTTGTTACCTTAGCAACTGCACCGGAAATATCCGGAATATCAACGTATAGATCATAGAATGCTGGAATCGTTCCTTGTCGTTTCTTCGGCAACTGATCCCTTGTCTGCTTCGCTTGTGCAAAAAATCGATAAATGGCCTCTTCATCATTTTTCGCAAGTTGTGTTTTCAATGTTTCCATGGAGGATTGCCATTCTGCTAGTAAGGACAGCATGATTTCTTGATTTGTCAATAAAATATCTGTCCACATTTTGGGGTCGGAGGAAGCAATACGCGTAATATCTCGAAACCCTCCGGCGGCAAGTTGGGAGGCTCTTGGATGTTTCTGATTGAGTTCCTCACTGGTTTGCACTAAACCAGCAGCCACGATATGAGGCAAATGGCTTAAAACACCCACAATCTCGTCATGATTTTTGGCTTCCATCAACACAAATTTTGCTCGAGTCGGTTCTAATAGTTCCATCAGTTCAGCTACACGATCACTCTCATGATCATTGGTCAATATATAATAAGCTTCCTCGAACAAATTGGGATTGCCGGCTTTGACTCCAGATTTATGCGAGCCTGCCATTGGGTGTCCACCAATAAAAGTAAAAGGTAATTCCTTAGCCGCTGTCATGATTGCTGCTTTCGTACTGCCAGTATCACTGACCAATACAGTTTCCTTTAGCGGAAGTGTCGCTAATTGTTGCAAATAGTCCAAACTAACTTGTACAGGAACCGCTAATAAAATGACATCCATTTGACTTGCTTCTTCGATCCCAGACACCAGATGATCCACTAATTGGACTTCTTCTGCAATTTTTCTTGTTTCTGCTGAATGATCCCATCCATAAAGAGTCACATTCGATCCTTTGATGGCTCGGCAAAGCGAAGCACCAATCAGACCTAAACCTAAGACAAATACCTTTTTCTTCATATCAGTCTCCTCACTAAAAGTCTTGGATCATCTGCCGATGACTGGCAACAGATTTTTTCAGCTCATTCATGTTATCCGCTGGGAAATGTTCAAGGATCTCCACGGCAAGTGCCGTTGCAATAACGTGTTCAGCAACCACAGAAGCTGCTGGTACAGCGGTACTGTCGGAACGTTCGACACTTGCTTTATAGGCTTCTTTCGTGTCGATATCCACACTCATCAACGGCTTGTAAAGTGTAGGGATCGGTTTCATCACACCACGAACGATGATTTGTTCCCCATTTGTCATCCCACCTTCAAATCCACCTAAATGATTGGTTGTCCGGCGGTAGCCTTGTTCTTGATCCCAGGTGATTTCATCCATGACTTTAGAACCTGGTAAAGTCGCTGCATCAAAACCGATCCCAAATTCTACCCCTTTGAAGGCATTGATACTTAGCATGGCTTGTGCTAATTTTCCATCTAATTTTTTATCCCATTGGACATAACTACCCAAACCAGCTGGTACATTTTCAACCCGGACTTCGACGACACCACCTAAGGTATCACCTGCTTTTTTCGTCTCATCGATCAATGTTTTGACTTGTTCTTCGATCTCAAGGTCTACCATATTGACTTCGGAGATCGTTGTTTTTTCCTTGATCACCGCCACAGGTAGCACTTCAGGAATCGTTGCTTTGACCCCTCCAAGAACTGCTACATGACTGGCAATTTCAATATCTAGTGCTGCTAGGATCTGTTTTGCTAAAGAGCCGATTGCTACACGCATGGTCGTTTCTCTAGCTGAAGACCGTTCTAACACATTCCTAAGATCTTGATGTTGGTATTTCATTCCACCAACTAGATCCGCATGTCCTGGACGAGGTTTGGCTACTCGACGACGTGTGACATGTTTTTCTTCGATTGGCTCGACTGACATCACCGTCTGCCAATTCTTCCAGTCTTTATTCTCCACGATCATTGTGATTGGCGAACCAAGCGTTTTACCATGTCGAATACCTGAGGTGATTTGGACACGATCTTTCTCGATCTTCATTCTGCCACCACGACCGTAACCCCCTTGTCGCCTCGCAAGATCTTCATTGATTTTTTCAAGTGAAACTTCTAAACCTGCCGGGATACCTTCAATAATGGCAGTTAACTGTGGACCATGAGATTCTCCTGCTGTTAAAAAACGCATTTAGTTCCCCTCCTTTAAATAGTCTTTCACGGACTCAAGCGGGATTTCTTGGATTCTTGCTTGTCCGATTTTATCTAATAAAATAATTTTCAATGTCTTTCCACGTGCCTTTTTATCGTGGGTGATCGCATCATAAAGGGATTGCTCCTCCCAAGGTTGGTACTTGATCGGTAACTGATACTTTTCGATCATTTGGATCAATTGCGCAGTGATACCCACTGGTGATTGTCCCATCCTTTCGGCTTGTTTGGTGATTTGCACCATACCGATCGCTACGGCTTCGCCATGACTGATCTGACCATAACCAGCAGTATTTTCGATGGCATGTCCGATCGTATGGCCAAAGTTCAGTAACAAACGATTCCCGTTATCGAATTGATCTTCTTCAACAACTTGTTTCTTCACACGCAACGCCTTTTCAATGATTTTTTCACTATTAGCCAGTAAGTCAGCAACTCCTGTTAAGCTTGCCAAATCTTGCCATAGCGTTTCATCACTGATTGCGCCGCACTTGATGATCTCAGCAATTCCCTCTTGGATTCTACGCTCTGATAACGTCATTAACGTCTCTGGATCGATCAATACCCCGTCTGGTTGTGCAAATGTCCCAATCATATTTTTCGCCATGGGTGCATTGATTGCTGTTTTTCCTCCAATGCTTGAATCGACCTGTGCCAGTAGGGAAGTCGGGATCTGGACAAATGAAATCCCTCGCATATAGGTGGAAGCAACGAAACTGGCTAAATCGCCGATCACTCCTCCTCCAAGCGCAATCACCGCATCACTACGCGTAAATTGTTCTTCTGCTAAAAACGCATAGAGGTTAGCTGCCATGTCGAATGATTTGCTACTCTCCCCAGCTGGAACAACATAATGGACGACTTCGTAGCTTGCCCGCAACTGTTGACAAATTTTTTCGCCGTATATCGGAAAAACATTCGTATCACTGATAATCGCGATTTTTTTATTTTTCCAGATTCCTTCGATCCACTCAGACACATGATCGAGTGCATTTCGTTCAATGATGATCTCATAGCTTTTTTCTGGTAAGACAACTTCTAACATGACGCTCCTCTTTTCTATAAGGCTTTGATTTTATTCATTGCTTCAACTAAAATCTCGACTTCTTCCATCATTCTTAGGTAGTTCTTTTCATTCAATGATTGCTGTCCATCTGACCATGCGTGGATTGGATCAGGATGGATCTCTACGATCATCCCATCTGCGCCACTAGCAACACCAGCTCTTGCCATTGGTGATACGAGATCCCAAACCCCTGTACCATGACTTGGGTCAACGATGATCGGGAAATGACTTAATTTTTTGATGATCGGTACAGCACTTAGATCGAAGGTATTACGTGTCGCTGTTTCGTAAGTACGAATACCACGTTCGATAAAGATGATGTTTGGGTTGTTTTGTACCGCAATGTATTCCGCCGCATTCAACCATTCTTCGATCGTCCCTGAAATCCCGCGTTTCAAGCCAATTGGTTTTCCTGTTTTCCCAACTGCTTCTAATAGACGAAAGTTTTGCATATTTCTGGCACCGATCTGAATGATATCTGTGTATTCGCAAACGACATCGATATGGGCTTCATCCATGACTTCAGTAATAACTTTTAAGCCGTAATGATCCGCTGCTTTACGCATCATTTTCAGTCCTTCTTCTCCTAATCCTTGGAAAGCGTATGGTGACGTTCTAGGTTTGTAGGCTCCTCCACGTAGGACCGTTGCCCCACCAGCTTTCGCCATACGAGCAGTTTCCATGATTTGTTCTTCGCCTTCTACCGAACAAGGACCAGCCATCGTCACAAAACTACCATCACCGATTTTCAAACCATCCACATCAACGACTGTATCTTGCGGATGAAATTCTCGAGAAGTCAGTTTGTACGTATTAGAGATTTTTACTGCACGCTCCACCATGTCGTATCTTTCAAATGGTACACCTTGGATAATTTTTGGATCACCGATCAATCCTAAAACAAGACGATCTTTGCCATGGTTGATCTGGACGTCCAAGCCCTCTTCCTTGATACGTGAAAGTACTGGTTCTAGTTGGTTTACTTCAATTCCTGGTTTAATAATTAAAATCATAAGATAACATCCTTTTTTATTTTTATTTTTTTATCACTGTTTGAACACTTGATCGACAATGGAAAATCGTTCGTTGTTTACTTAAAATAACTCGTTGGAAAATGAACTGATGTGGTTCTCCTTTCGTTAGGTATAAAAAAAGCCCGCCGTAGACAAATCTACAGTGGGCCTTCACCAATTCTAACAAAAAAGCCACTATAGATTTTCATCTATGTGGCGGACAAGTCATCTCAAACATCCTTAGCCATCATAGATACAAACGTTGTGTTTGCATCCATGAATGTCATGAATACAAACCTATCTAAAATAGCTAAAGTAATACGTATTCAGTTGTGAATTCAATGTGATTTTCATAAGAAATCGCTCCAAACTGATTTAAGATTGGTTTAAGTATAGATTTCTTTCTGAAATAAGTCAACTACTTTTTCAAATCTTTTTCTCTTTATGCCAATGATCCTTTAGAAGACCGATGTTTTTTTAAAGTTCCTGTTGATTTTTTCGTTGACAAAAAATACGAACATGTGTTCTAATCATGTAGAAGAGGTGACTGTTATGTTTAAAAATCAAAATCCTGTATTTGACTATCATAAAGAACCTTCTAGAGATATTTTATGTATTGATTGTAAGTCGTTCTATGCTTCTGTTGAATGTGTCTCACTTGGATTAGACCCTTTAACAACCAAACTAGTTGTTATGTCGTATCCCGGAAATTCATGGGAAGAACGTGGTAGCGGGTTGATCCTTGCCTCTAGTCCAGCTGCAAAAAAAGCCTACGGGATCACGAATATCAGTCGTGCGCGTGATTTGCCCTTTCCTTATCCCAGTGATTTATATATTGCCCCACCACGAATGGCTTATTATATGGAGAAGAACAAAGAAATCAATGCGATTTATAAAACCTATGCAGACGAAAGTAACCATCATGTCTATTCGGTCGACGAAAGTTTTTTGGATATCACAAATAGTTTGAATTTGTTCGATGCTCCTGATGCCCGGGCACTTGCAAAAAAGATTCGTCAAGACGTTTATGATCAAACAGGGATCTATACCACGATCGGTATCGGTGATAATCCACTATTGGCAAAATTAGCTCTGGATAATGAAGCCAAGGATACCCGAGACATGATCGCCGAATGGCGTTATGAAGACGTCCCTGAAAAACTTTGGCGGATTCCTCAGCTGACAGATTTTTGGGGGATCGGTCGAAAAACAGCGATTCGTTTAAATAAAATGAACATCCATAGCATCTATGAGCTTGCACATGCGGATTACTATCGTTTAAAAAGTGCAATGGGGGTAATTGGTACACAACTTTATGCTCATGCCTGGGGAATCGATCGAAGCTTTCTTGGTGAAGTCTACACCCCTAAATCAAAAAGCATCGGAAATAGTCAAATCCTCAATAAGGACTATACCCGCCGAGAAGAGATTGAAATCGTGATCAAGGAAATGGCGGATCAAGTTGGCACACGCTTACGTCGAGAAGAAGCAAAAGCACAAGTAGTTAGTCTATGGGTCGGTTTTTCTTTAGGCTACACAGATGTTTCAGGAAAAACCGGGTTTCACCAACAGATGAAAATCGAGCCGACCAACGCCAGTCATGTCTTAGCAGAAGCACTATTGATGATTTTTGATCGACATTATCAACGGCAAGATATCCGAAGTATCGGCGTCAATTGTTCTCGTTTAGTTTATGCGACTGGCTTGCAATTGAATCTATTCGATGATCCTAAAGAGCAAGTCAATGCGGCAAAGATTGACTTTGTCGTGGATAAGATTCGACAAAAATATGGATTCAAAGCAATCGTCCATGCACATAGTTTACTGGAAGGTGGTCGAGCAATCGCCCGCAGTTCGCTTGTAGGCGGTCATGCTGGCGGAATGGCTGGTATTGAAGGTGAAGGACATGCGACGCACGAAAAAAGAATTTCTCGATTACAATGAATACCGCGATCGCCCCTTTGGCTTGAAATGGGGAACCGCTTTTGCCATGGATGAACTAGTGAAAGGGATCGAAGAAAATGCAGAAGCCGCCTTAAAAGACCTCCCTTCCCAATCGCAAATGACGAGAGAGGAAATCGACCAAGTACTATTACAGTCCTTTCTCTACCGACAAAAAGTGACCATCCAATTAAACACAAAAGATGAATTTGGTCGATATAGAGAAAATATCGAGGGCGTTTTCTTAGGCGAATGTGATGAAGAATATCTGACGATTGACCAGTACCATATTCTCTGGGAGAACATTCGTCACGTTGGGTTGAAACAAGAAATAAAATGGTTTGAGTTTAGTACCAACAAGACATATGACGAACAAATCTCCCGATCAATCGATTGGAACAAGCCAAAGCAACAAGCTGAACTGCAATTGATCAAAGATGAATTTTATCAATATTTTGAAGAGGAAAATGAATAAAAGGGAGGCGCTACCGATGACAATGGTAAAGAATCATTTCGAGACTGTCATAATCACTGCTTATATTGCCAAACAAGAAATTACGATCCAAACAAAAAAAGGAGAAAACTATCGAGGAACGATTCAAAAAAAGATGACAGAAGATGGCTTTTATGTAAACGAGGGCTTTATCGCTTGGGATGAACTTGATTCGATCGATTTAGAAGAGGAATATTTTCATTTTTGGCAAGAAATCGTCAAGCAAGCGATTGAGTAATTCAGATAAGCATTGGATTCTTCGGCCATTATTGAATGCTATTTCTCTCAACCTAAAAAGCGTCAACCGGTAAACATGTAAAAAAGATTCTACCGGTTGATGCTACTATTCTCGGCAAAGAACGATTCTATTCGTAAAGTTTGAAAGCTTTAGTTCAAATAGTTTGGGTCAGCCAATAAAGATTGGATTTTATTTGTATCAATAATGAATTCTTGTGTCCCCATAGCACCAGGTGCTACCTCGTATTTATCAAAGAAGATAACAAGCTGGTGTTCTTTATTGATATAAAAACTAGGATCTTTTTTTAATAAAAATGAGCCATGATCCTCTAGAGCAAAATAAGTTAATTCTGGATTTTTTTCCATACGATTTTTCATCTGTTCTTCAATTTCCTTTGAAAGAGCAATGAGATAATCATCATTTTTAAATAATAAAGGCAATGACACAATTACCTCATTTTGTTTATCTAACGTGTCAAATTGATTGTTCGTTTGCGTACTCGCAATTGTCTGTTCGATTGAACGATCAATCACTAAAAAACGCTCATCATTGACCAATATGCGATATCCACCTGTTGTATCAATCTGTTGCCCGTTTTTCTTGATTTCTTTCATTCCTTCCTCATAAGCTCGTTGTCCCTCTGCGAGATATTTTCGATTCAACTGGTCATGGATTTCTTCTTTCCCCATTATTTTTGGTACAGCAATCGAGACACCTGCTTTTTCTTCTTGGAATGAATAGGTTTTACCAGTAATGATCGAAACCAACTCTCCGAGAACAGGGATTTCTGTCGCCCATACGCGAAAGTCTCTATTTTGAACACTTGCGAACAAAATAAGTGCTGAACAGGCGATCCCCAAGCTGATACGACTAGCTTTTTTCACTTGTCGTTTCACTTTCACTTTTTTCTTTGCAATCACAAAACGCTTAAAAAGTTCTTCTTCTAGTTGTTCAGGGATTTCACCCGCTTGATACGCCTGATTCATCATACTTATTTTTTTCTTTGTTCCTCCCATTTCGCTATTCACTCTCCTTTATTTTAAAATTTCTTTGTAATTATCTAGCGAGCGATACATTTTTGTTTTCACGGTATTTTCATTTAAATTTAAAATATGCGCAATTTCTTTCAATGTAAATCCCTCAAAAAATTTCAAGATAATGATCTCGCGTTCTGGGCTAGGCGTTTGGCTCAATAATTCTCGTAATTCCATGTAAGAAACATCATTTTGAAAATCGATGAATTCAAGTCCTGGACCGTCTTCCAATTCAAAATTCAAAGGCATTCGTTTATTCTTACGCCAATGATCAATTGCTGTTCGGACTAAGATCTTATAAAACCAAGCTTGAAAATGATCAATCTTCTTTACCTTTGAGAAATCCATCAACGCCTTTTGAAAGCTATCTTGGATAACATCTAGTGCATCCTCCGAACTGTGTGTATAACTATAAGCGATCCGATACATTTTTTGATATTGTGTCTCAATCAACTGTTCTAACTGAGATTCATAATATTTGACTCGATGCTTTTTTGCGATCCGATTAAAAATATTAGACACCTCCCTCTCTCAGAAAAATGATTTGCATTGATTGTTTCACCTCAAATAATATATATGACCCAGTATTTTCGTAAAATCCCTGTTTGCTTCCTTACTTAGTTGCGTATCTTCCCTTCTCTTTAATTCATTTATCTCTATTTCCTTTTGTTTTTCTTCTCTGATTGAAAATGTATCCATTGAATACATCAATAAAAAGAGGCTAGTAAACAGGAACAATAAGACTAGGAAAATTAGCTCTATCGTTAAAAATGAATAGTTTTTGTCATGTTTCATACGCTCACTCCGCTTTCTTTTTTTATACTTAATTAGACGATCGTTTTCTAAGAAAAGTTTCAAAAAAATCAACTTTATTTTGAGCATTCCTACATTTTGAATCACTAACTTTGCACAAAAGACAGTTTGTGAGATTCTGATAAAAGTGTTAAGCTCCGCTAAAAAGCACCAAAACCCCACAATTATTCATCAATGGATTTTGGTGCTTGTTTATGTAGTATTCACTTCTAGAAAACCATTTATTCGTTTTTAGAAAGAGATAGACCGAATGACCAGACCTTTTCAACTTAACATGGAATAAACGCTGCGAATCGAAGAAACCATTATCGACATAAAGAGGGACCCACAAAAATTGAAAAGCAATTTTGTAGGTTCCGCCTTATTTCTCAGAGCTAAACCGATTGCGCCCCAACTAAATGCTATTTTTTTACTTTTTTTAGGACTCGTTCCAATCGTGGCCGATTATAGCGTTGAATCATAATGAATGGGACATTGACAAGAAGCGCATAAAAAACCATGACCCACCCCGCCCATTTTGGATTCCACAAAAAGAAAAGGAACGCTGGCGTGATCAATAGCCAATGCGTCAGCTCTGCTCTTTGTGTTTCGATGATGAATTTCTTCAGTGCGGCGGAATCAGTCTTACCAAGCCTAGATTTATCGAATCCTCGCTTAGCAATCACAGTACCATCTGGCAGCTTATCTTTCCATTTTTTTATCCGAAATTTTTTCTCCCAAATCACTCCTTGCTTTTCAAAAGAAAAGGAACGAAACCAACGACGCTTTCTTTCAAAAAATGAGTCAGCGATTTGGCGGACACCGTAAGAAATACCTAAATGGAAAATAAACCAGGCAAGAATGTCAAGCATCACTAATACTCCAGTGGTCAAATGGATCAGTGGCATAAAAACCTCCTAAAGTTTGATTTTTCTTCCTTTCCAAGTCACTGATTTCAAAAGATAGGTTTGGATCAACGACCACAAAAACAAGAAAAGAAAGAAGATAAAAAAGAACGGAAAAACGAACAAGAAAATCGGCTTGAAATTTCCTACACGTTTGGCAAATACAATACATTGGAGCACATACAGGCAATAGATGACCAGTACAAGCGGCCATTGTGCCATACCAAAAGCCAACACCGTACCAACTCCGCCACTTATCCAGAGGATGACTCCTAACAAAATAAAGGGATTGGTTGCTCTAGAAGCTGTGGCAAAATCCTTTGTCCATCCTTGGATCAATTGCTTGAAACCTTCAGGATACATGCGAAAAGCAATCAACTCTTTCCCACCATATAAATGGATGGGGAATCCTGCCTTTTGAAACCGTTTGGCTAAAGCCATGTCATCTAAGATCCCACTAGGTATATCTTTATGCCCATCGACTTGGAAGTAATCGGTTTTCGAGCATAAGATACACGGCCCGAACGCCCCCGCTGCTTTTAATTTTTCACCTAGCACAGAAAAAGTATTCAACCCTACCAGAATGACCACATTGAAAACAAACGAGAGCTGTTCATAAAAGCGAACAGTTTGATGAAACGGTTGAAGCGACAGCAAGCCACTATTCCCTCTTTTTTCGTATTCATTCAATAGTCTTTCCAAACTATTGTCTGTCTGAAAAAATGTATCTGCATCTAAAAATAAGAAATGCTCACTTTGGGCCTTTGTTGCACCTAACCAACAAGCAGCCGCCTTTCCATGCTGTTCACGATCATTTGAGAAAACTGTTGCATCTAAGTTTTTGGCGATTTCTGCTGTACCGTCAGTGGAAGCATCATCCACGACGATGATTTCTCGTGGTTGGATCGTTTGCCTTTGGATCGATTGTAGCAATTTGGGGAGCGTATTTACTTCGTTACGTACAGGAATAATAATTGAAACATTTGTGTCAAAACGTTTTGCAGAGGTTAGGTTTGTGATGAATGGCAGTCGATAAAAGATACACCAACCTGAAAGCCAAGCGACAAAAAGGACGATCATTATTAGTAACAAAATAAGCCTTCCTTCCTATACATCCGCTTCTCTTCGGGCAATCTTGTCACTCACTTGTTGCCCACTCAAAGTGACCATTGGCATACCTGCACCTGGATTGACTGTCCCACCTACAAAGTATAAGTTGTCATAGCGCTCACTATGTTTTGCATGTTTGAACCCATGATTTTTCTTACGATCAGATACAGTCCCATAGATTGCTCCACGATGGGATAAATAATTTTTTTGGATATCTTCCGGGGTCCAACGATTTTCATAGACAATATGTTTTCTCAAATCCGTTAACCCCATCGTTTCTAATTTGATCAAGATACGCTCCCGAAAGGCATCGTATTCTGCCTCTGTAAATGGTTGATCTTGTAAATAAGGGATGTGCGGTAAAATCTTGATGTTCTCATGTCCTTCGATGGTTTGAGAAGGATCAGTCTTATTGACATTCACAAGATAGATCGTTGGGTCGTCTGGCAACTGATGCTGATGGAAGTTTTGATCAAAGTTTTCTTTAGAAGCATTCGAAAAGAAAAAATTATGATGGGCTAATTGTGGGTATTCTTTATTAACACCTAGATGCAAGACAAAACCTGAACTTGCGGGTTCAAATTTCTTTTCTAATTTCTCTGTAAACGCTGGTTTTTCATCTAATAATTGTTCATAAGCTGGGATCACTTCCATATTCGAAACAAAATAATCTGCTTTGATCACCGTCCCATCCGCTAGTCGTGCCGAACGGATCTGTTCATCCACTACATTTAGTTTTTCAACCTGACAGCCAGTATGGAACGCTACGCCGAGCTCTTTCCCAAGGTTGACGATTCCTTCAGCAATTTTATGCATTCCGCCCGGAACATACCAAATTCCTTGCTCATGCTGCATATAACTCATCATATTTAAAACCGCTGGCGCATCATAAGGAGAGGAACCGACATATTTGCTGAAATACCCTAAGATATCTTGCATTTTTGGATGACTCACACGTTTAGCGATTCCATCATGCATCGAAGAAAAATAATCAAACCCTTTCAACGCTTTGATCACACCATGTTCTTTTAAAATCTCCATTGTCGAATCAAGCCCTTTGTCAAAATAACCGACTTCGGTGGCCGCATAGATTTCCTTCGCATAGTCTAAAAAATCTTGATACTCCATCATGTCTTTTGCAGTCAGCAAAGGATTTTCTTGGGCCATTTTCGTTAAATCACTGTATAGATCAATCGTTGTGTGATCAGGAAAAAAAGAACGCCACTGCAAATCTAACCGTTCGATCGGAATGTAATCTGCCATCTGTTTGCCACTCGTGAGAAACAGTTTTTCAAAAATTTGGGGCATCGTCAAAATCGATGGACCTAGATCAAAGCCAAACCCATTTGCTTCTAAACGGTTCAATTTCCCCCCTAAATGATCGTTCTTTTCATATAGTGATACGTCGAATCCTTCTTGGGCTAAGGAAACTGCTGCAGACAAACCACCAAGTCCACCTCCCAGAACAATGACTGATTTCTGTTTGTTTTTCACAAAATCACCTCTTACTTTCTAAGTCTCAAAGCACATTTTCACAGATGCAAACTCGTATGATCCAACTGTAAAAAAACACTCTATATCTATCTCTATAGTAGCATATCTCTAAAAAAACTTATTTTATTGCGCATTGTATTGTTATAAAACAATAAGAAAGGATAAAAGAAAAAACAGAAGAAACAAACACGTAAGAAACGCTTTGTCTATTCTGTCTTAGGCTAATGGCAACTTCTTATGCGCTGATTCCGTTGCTTCTATCAAAGTATCGGCACAAACAAGCCACTGATCTTCTCTTTGATTTTCGTCCATGCACTTCGCCGTTGCCATTCGTCTTTTTTGACCTTTTCAGCGTGGGCTAAATCTTCTGTAAAATGGACGTTCAATTCATCGATCGTTTTTGATGGACCATAAATGAACATTGACAGTTCATGATTGAGATAAAAACTACGAATATCAAAATTAGTTGATCCAATCGTTGCGACCACATCATCAACGATCATGTATTTACAATGGATAAATGCAGTCGTATCGTAGATCGACACTTCAACTCCTGCCGATAACAAATCATCAATAAACGAGTTCGTCCCATGAAATGAAATCCCGCGATCGCCTTTTCCTGGTATGATCAATTGCACGTTGATCCCACAGCGAGCTGCTCGTCTAAGCGCCCCAAGTGTTTCTTCATCTGGAATAAAGTAAGGCATAGCAATCTTGATCGAATCAACTGCTTTACCAATCAAGTCATTGAAAGAGTCTTTGATGATCCTCTCCTGATCATACGGCCCTCCGTAAACGACCTGTACGATTTCCGAACCTTTTGGTTGTTCCGTTTGTAAGGGAAAATACAGCTCTTGCTGGTTGATGAAATAAGTGATCGTTTCCGTTCCTTCATCGAGAAATAACCAATCATAAACGAAACATTCCTGCAACTCGAGTACAGAAGGCCCTTCGATTCGAACATTCGTATCTCGCCAATAAGAAAACTTTTTCCCGCGTCCACTATACTCATTCCCGATATTCATACCACCAGTGTGTGCAATTTCCCCATCGATCACAACGATTTTCCGATGATTGCGCCAATTGGCTTTGTTACTCAGCCACGGTGAATTCAATAGATCATAGGTTCTTACCTCTACACCATTTTCTCGCATCGTATCTAATAATCGATTCGGGAAAGCAATTGATCCGACACTGTCATACATAAAACGTACTTTGATTCCCTGTCGAGCTTTTTCGATCAAAGCAGCAACTAGTTCTTCGCCAGTTTCATCCCCTTTTATAATATAGAAGAAAACATGGACATGATGTGTTGCCTGTTTGATATCTTGCAACAATGAAGCAAAAGCATCCGTCCCTTCTTTTAACAATGTCAATTGATTGTCTTTTGTGGGATACTTTGCGGAAAGATGGAAAATTTCTTTGGAAAGATCGTGCTTGGCATGAATGATTTCTGAATGTTCCTGAAGAATCTTGGACACCGTTTCTTGTATGTTTCGTTCGTTCTCTAGTTGCTGTTTCGATAACTTGCGTAATCGTGGCTCACGACCAATCAGATAGTACAGCATGATCCCAACGATCGGTAAAAATAATAACGCTAAGATCCAAGCGATTTTAGAGGTTGCTTCTCTTTGATCAAAAATCACTAAATAGCCACAAAGAAGAAAGGCAAACATTTCCACGATCAACCACGCATAAATGATTTGATTCAAAAAAATAATCAGCGAAACAGCTACAAGAATCAATAATATCAATAATATTTTGTATTGTTGCAATTTATTCTTTATCATATTTATCTCCATATTCGCTTGCTTCGTTTTTTTTTACTTCTTTTTCTGTGCCGATCAACGTTAATGGTGACAGCACACCTTATATAGATTATATACGTTATAGTTACTCTAGTGTAAAGGGATCTCTCGTTTTCTTCGCACTTTTTACAGAAAGTTTTCTACTATTATAATAGTGCTTTTCCCCCTCAGTTTTAAGAGGATGAAAAAAATGTGATAATATTCGTCCTCTCACACTCTCTAAAACTTAGTAAATGTATTCAAAAAAGAATGTTAGCAAAAATAAGCCAGAAAACCCCAAGATTTTTGGGGTTTCTGGCTTATTTTTCGAAACTGTATATGGCTGTCACAACTCTTTTTCTTTATTGATTTTCTGGAACACTGCTTAATTCCCATGTTAACGTCGTTGTATATTTCTCAGCTTCTGGATTCGTTCCTTGAGGGACATACAATCCGACACTCTTATGTGCCGATTCTTGATCACCAAAGCGATAGATCCACGTTCCAGTTCCAGATTCTTTATCTGCTTGTAATAAGATTTGTTTCGTATTTGGTAAAATCCTCTGCATGGATTCTTCCTGTAGCTCAGGCGCAGTTCCGCCTTGTGCTGTCGCCAATTGTTGATTACTCAATTGGATTTCCGAACCAAGCAATTCATGACCATTTTGATTACTGAATTGTCCATTCTGGGTAACCGATAATTGCCAACCACTTCGCTCATTGTCCGGTCGACGATCACTGATTTGAACATAATTTGGTCGCTCTTCGTTCTCTTTCACTGTCCCATCTTCATTCAACAATCGTTGAGGTTGGGCATAATAGGTTTGTTCATGAACAGAAATAGCTTGTGAGCCAAAATTGAAGGACGAAATAAAGTCAATACTTAGTTGCCCTTGATCTTCTGGCAATTCTGGTTTATTTTCAGGTTCCACTTCTAATTCTGGATCCAAAGGATCTACCGGTGAGAAAGGTCCTACATCCTCAACGATTAATGTCGTAGCCGGTTCAAAAGTTACATCGTGAAATGTTAAGTCAGCAGCTGGGTTGATATTTCCACATGCGTTATTGGTTTCTGGCGGATTGATCACACCTGCGGCTTTTGCCGAGCCTTCCGCATCTCTTAGAAAGACCTGAATCTCATCGTCTTCTTTTAAAGTTAAGTTAGATAAATTCAGGATAAAGTTACCCTCGTTGTCTACCGTTACATCAGAAGTGTCAAAGATTTGTCCATTATGAGTTGCGGTTATTTCAACCTCTTTGTTTTCAACATATCCCTGAACATGTGTTGCTGTTTTTCCGATGGTATTCAAAGGAAACTCCACTGGTTTTGGTGGGATAATTGGAAAGACGACAACACTATCTATTTTGATATCGTCCGGTAAACTTGGAACTCCAACTTCACCAACACCGCGAAAAGCAGATAGAACGCTAATCCGATCTCCCTCGTTTAAAAGATCAGGTAATTTTATTTCAAATATCCCCTCTCTATCTGCTTCACCATAGATACTATCTACTTTAGTAACTGCTCTATGTGTTTCTTTTTCTCCAGTAAGTCGTTCAATTTCTATCTCTAGTTCTACCTCGCCTTCAAACGCTGATCTATAGTCACTCCCTTCCGGAATACTTACATGACCAAAAATAGACTTATCTGCATTGGTAGGAACTCTTAATTCATCTACAACAGCACGTGCGTTATTTGCACTAATTCTACTATATGCAGTCATTCCAGCCGGTCCAAAAGTACTTGTATTAAATGATTCCGGATCGCTAGTCTTTCTAATAGTATTAAAATTGCTTCCCGTTAATTCAAAATCAACCATATTCCAATACTTTTCTGCTTCAAGATCAAAATTAGAACCATTAGCCCATGCTGCAAAATTAGAATTTTTCAAATCAAATATAGAGGATGCCGATACACTGTATATATTGCCTCCGTTTGGACGTGTATTTTTAAAATCAAAAAAAAGTGGATTATCAATAGTTATATTACTAATTGAACCATTAAATATTGCACCTGATGCAGTGCTCGATCTTCCAATTGCTGTAAAACTAGTTCCTTCCCTAACATTGATTTCCATCGAACTGTTACCACCAATAGCAGGTCCAAAATCAGAGACAATATTTACTTCTGTTCCCACGCCACTCAAATCAAAAACTCCACCATCATTAGCAAATTCTATCCCTTGATTCGCCGAATTATTAGGTGATCCGTTTCCACCATTGTACATTTGTAATTTACTATTTCCTTTTACAAAGAATTGACCATCCGCACGAAATCTTACTGCCGGAGCAGCTCCTTCTTCAGCCTCAATAATAACAGTACTATTATTATCTATATCAAATCGAGAACCTCGGCTTGCAGCCCCATAAAATCTAACTGTTGCATCATTTCCATTAAGAAGAGAAGAGTAAAGTTCCATTTTAGAGCCATTGTCTACCAAAATTCTTGAATTCGTAGCAGTATCATAAAGAAGCGCACTAGTTTGAGGGGCTTCTATTTTCAAAGATGCTCCATTGTTAACCTCAATAAGCGATTCATTTGAATCTAGTCTGATAACCCCTCCGTATCTACCAGAGCTTGTTGAAGTTGTATTAATAGAAACTGTAGTGTCTTCATCCGTAATTTGAACTACCGGTAATACGCCTGAAATTTGTGCTAACTTTGCTTGCAGGTCCATACTTACTTTACTTCCATTTCGAGCAAAAAAATTATTGACTCGGAAGACAGCATCATCACGCGCATTCATAGTCGACCTATAAGTATTTTCGCCACCTATATATCCTGCCTTTGCATTCGGTGCATTAACTAAACCAGATACATTCCCATTTCCTGTATGAACATTTTCAAAATTTAATGTCCATCTTTGACTGTTGGCTGCTGTACCTGTAAAAATTGCTGTAGTTCCCGGTTTTGTTATTGTTATATTTCTTAAAGTAATTGTCGTCTCTACGCTCACTGCTCCAAGTGTGAATCCAGCAGTATTATTGGCAAAATTTATCGACCATCCTTGTCCGTCAATTTCTATATTTCTGTTGATCGTACCTGCCGCTCCAGCGTTTCTGACTATGTCGTTTTCCAAAATAATTTTTTGTACATCATCGTTACTTATGGCTTTTTGAAATTCTTCCCATGTTGAAACACTTACGAAAGGCTCTTTCTCCTTTGTTTGTTGATTCTGCGGAGCTTCTTCCTTAGGCTCATCTACTTCTTCGGATGTCTGATCATCCTCTTGATTTTCTTCTATTATATGTTCTCCCTCTTTTGATTCCTTTTGTCCGCCTAGCTCCTCATCAGGGGAGTCACTTTCTTCAGCTGGAAGTTCATCACTGATTGCTTCTGGCTCACTGATTTTTAGCTGAGTTGTCGTTTCTTCCACAGACAGTTCATAGTTTCCTGTCTTGTCAAATACCAAAGGAAGAACAAACGTATTTTGCGCATGTTTTGACTGAACGATCCATTCATGAGGCTGCTCTCCTTGTTCGATTGAAATCCCTGCCGACAATTGGTCTTGGATAAGCGTTGCTTCTTCTGGTAAGATCACTCGTGCCTCTGACACTTCTTGATCAGAAAAGAACGTCACTTGTAGCGGAACTTTTATCGTTCCTTGCAATTGAGATTGAGAAAAGAAAAAGTTAGGATTACTGGATAGTTCTTTTAAGGAGTTTTGGATAGCAGGACGTTCCATTGGCTCATGTTCCACATTGTCCATCGTGGTTTCTGCGTAGACCATGCCTATCGGTATAGTTACTGTTTGTATCACTAAAATTGTCGTCCCTAAAAAAAGCATCGTTCTTCTTAATCTTGAGGGCATTGTATTCACTCCTTCTCATTACTCTTATTCGGTTGCTCTTTTTTTCTTTTATGGATTAGGTAAAGAATTATTCCAAGCAATAAAACAAGTAACATGATTGAACCAATCATCCACCAATTAATACTCGTATCGACCATAACATCCGCTCGATTCAATGCTCGTGCTTCATCTGCTTCGATCGTAAAGGTTCTTTCCCATTGCCATTCGTCTTCCCCAGAACGCGCCGTCATTTTCAATACGTAGTCACCACTGCGAAAACGATCACCTTCCAAAGAAATCGGGAAATTAAAATTCGAATTTGGTGCCATTTGCATCTGTTCTTGACTGGCTTGGTATAAAATCTCTTCTTCGCCCACTTTTTGAACCGTAGCTTCGACTTCTAAGCGATTCACGAAGGTCGGGGTGAAGTTTTGTAGATTCGCACTGATCACATTGCGATAGTTGAGTTGGTCAGCAAAAACATCTAACAACTCTAAATCCGGTTGTACAGCATCTTGTTTGTTGCTCACAACCACACCGATGATATACGCAAACTCATTTTGGATGGCGACACCTTCTTCATTACTCGTTTCTTCTGTTGCTTCTTCTTTGACTTCTGACACTCGTAATCCACCCGCTAATAATCCTTCAAATTCTTCTGTAGGCATGTTCAAGTCAAGCGTAACGGTCTTTGTTTCATTTCCAGCAAGCTCAATGATTTCTGGTTGTTCAATCAACTCAGCCAACGAATGTTTGAGCGTTGGATCTGCTTCTTCCGCATCTTGTCCATATTCTACGACCCCCATCACGTTGGTATAAGCAGTATGTGGCGTGATTTTGATTTTCTTTGCCTCTGCGTTTGCGTTTTGTAGTTTCAACGTTAGCTTTTCTGTCGTGTCTGGTGCAAGATTTAATTGAAAATAACGATCATTTCCTGATTTTTGATTTTCTGAGAACTCAGGCGTTACATAAAAATTCAACGTTCCTTCTTCCGCTCCAACCAACATGGGAGCCATCAGGTTGACAACCATGACGAGTAATACGATTCCCACTTGTTGGATTTTATTTTTTCGATATGTACTTGTCTTTTTCATAAACTTACCCCTTTCTTTAAAGGAGGTAGCGCTACAAAATTGTAACGCTACCACATTCACTTCTATAAACTAAAATCGGTTGCTTCTTAATGATTATGATTCGTTATGTTACTCATATTTTTTATCTTGTTAATTTACACCACTAACATCAGGTGTATTGGATAATTCCCAAGTTAGTGTTGATTTGTATTGAGTCGCATCTTTTGCTGTAGAACCCGGAACAAATAATTGGATCGCATTGTTGGTTACCACATCAACCTCATCGTTCGCCTCTTGTGCATCCAAGTCTGCTTGATTTCCCCAAACGACTGAAGATACACCTGCACCTTTATCTTTTTCTGCTTTCATCACTGACACAGCAGAAGCATTTGGCAACAATTTCAATTCGCTCGCATGAGCCGCTGGGGCATTCTCAGGCGTACTTCCTTCATACTGGATTCTTGGATCCAACAATGAAATTTCTGCACCGAGCAATGTATCATTTGTTGTATTCGTTGCTTTAAAGTCGGTCATGCGTACTTGCAGATTCCAACCAGCATTCGTTCCACGGACATCTTGTACTTGTGCAAAACTGACATAAGGGACTTTGTTTTCTTCACCAGTTGTTCCCTTTTTTTGTTGTTTTTCTGCAACCATATTGTATGTTCGATCTTGATTTGAAATGACTTGTGAACCGAAATCCATTGTGACAGCTTTCATGATCGATAAAGGTCCAGTTGTTCCTGGCACTTCAGGCTCAATCTCGACATCTGGTTCTTTTACTGGCGGAACAACGACTAGCTCTTCATCTTCATTTGGTGTAAATTCAATCGTTCCATTAGTTGTTACATTACGCACTTCTTTTGATGTGTCTGTGGAACCATCTTCTGCAAATACAGTCATACCTCCGGCAAAAACTGTTGATGATAAGGCTGCAATTGTTGCTAATCTCACTAATTTCATTTATACACGTCCTACTTTCTATGATTGTTTTTTCTTTTTGTATTTCCAAAACCAAAAACTAAGTGTCACTATCACAAGAAAAACCCCTAAAATTATCCAACTACTCATTTGTTGTGCATTCGTTTTTGGCAATCTTCTGTGACTGGCATCTCTCTCCTCTGACGGTTGTTGAGCGATTTCTTTTGGGAAATCTGGTTTGATTTCGACTTCTGGCGCTGGTACTGGATCTCCAGGCATTTCATACACGCCTGTAAAACCGACTGTCCCCTCTGTTTCAACCGATCGAACCTCTGTCCCGTATACAACCAACGGTGCATAACATTGAATAAGTAACATACTCAGGCTTAGTATGTATTTTTTTTTACGATTCATTTCCCTCCTCCTATAACCTTTCTCACATAATAGTAATTATCATTACTTTCTGCATAAATAAGATTAACGTAGCGCAAAAAGAAAAGAAATTCATATTTTTCACTAACTAGTGAAGTGGCTTGTTCCTACTTTCACTATGTGACTTTGATAGATTCGCTCTTTTAGTTGCACAACAAAAAATCGATGAAGAACCGCGGAGATCAGTTAATCTCTTTAGTTACTTCATCGATTAATGTCGTTTTTTACTTCTTACAGCATACTATTGAGTAAAGGATTCAACTGAGTAAAAATGTTGACCCAATCATTTCTATTAGGGACTCGATTGATCAACAAATAGTCCTTGTTCAACTGGTAATCCAATAAATAAGGACGATAATTCGTTACGATCAAATCAACATGCTCAACGTTCAAACGTTCTTCTGTTAATTCATGTAACGGAACAAACAGCACATGATGCTGCTTCGACAACAGTTGATTGGCTTGGACTTTGATCAACTGAACGAGTAAATGATTACCTTCCAAAAGAAACAACACTGTTTTCTTGGGTGAATAATAAGAGAACAAGATTTCTGTATACATCGTTAAACTTGCTATGATATCTTCTAAATATTTCTCTGAGAAAGACAGCAATGATTGGTTTTCATGAATAAATTGTCGATTTTTCTCATAGGCTAAACCATAGAGATCTTTGATGATAATAATTTCTTCACTTAACAATTTATTCAGTATTGGTGCCATTTCATTATTGATTTTCCTCCCCAGAAAAAAGGCAGAAAGAAAGGTGGATAATATGGGATCAGTCTTTCGGTCGATGTTGAATAATTGGAAGTAAGATTCAATCACTGGTTCTATTTCAGGCCACTGATTATACTTCTCCAAAAAGACAGTCTCTTGCTCGATATGATCAATTGTTCGTTTGCTGATTATGATCAAAAAAAGCCAAATGATTTCATCTTGGTGGATCGAAATACCATACTCTTTTTTGATCAGTGGAATCAATTCGGACATCAATAAAAAATCTGTCTCATTGCTAAAATCGATCTCTTTTATCCTACGAGGTAAAGAGATGATATGCCCATTCTTATTTCTGATCATCGTGATATACAAACAGTAATAAAATCCTGTGACCATGATCCCTGTTCCTATCTCATACTTACCAAGACGCTCACCTAACTTATCCAAAAACATTTGGTGGATACTTTCCGGGGGATAGACCGTATACGGTGTTGGTTCTCCTTCATAAAAAAAATCAAAAAAAAACTTGCGGATATTTCCTTCTTTTCCCACAAGGTCCACTGGTTTTAAGCTAAGTGAAAGCTGATATTCTTTTAAAACCTCTTTGATTTGAGCGACTGATCGTAGCATCGTACTTTCTGAATAATTATAGCGATCAGCTAATTCTCCGACAGATACTAGTTCTCCATAAAAAATGTCACTGATAATTTCAAACCAAATCTCCGATTGTAACAATGCTTCTTTGTCTTCATGATACAGTCGTCGATTTTTTTCTTTAAAAAAATAGCCAGTGGTATTTGACTCAAAAATCGCACTCTCTTCAAAGTAATTTTTCAGTTCACTGACATCTTTTAGGATTGTCCGTTTAGAAACACCAAGTTGCTGTGACAATCCGACAATCGTAAACATATTCTGTTGTTCGATCACATTTAAAATCCGCATCCACCTTTCTGTAATCGTATTTGTAATAAATTTTAACTGTAACTCTCGCATTTTTCACACCTCTTTTGCTTTTTATATCTATTCTTAAAAAAAAATAGATTGTAAACATGTATATCAAAAATTATGTGAAAATACTAATAATAAATAAGTGAATAAACTAAAAAATAACATGCTTATGATGACTTCCTATAACAAGTTGACAAGTTTAAACATATTATGTTACACTTGAATTAACAAATTGAAGGAGGTCACTATGCGAGAAACATTTTTAGCGTTATTACGCGATTCCACGCCCCTATTTACGACATTACAAGAAGAAAATCGTCAAGAAATCGTCAGTTTGCTAGTAGAAAAAGGTGGTTTAAGTGTGACAGAAATCACAGAAGAAATGTCTATTTCTCGCCCCGCTATTTCTCATCATTTAAAGTTGCTTTTACAAGCAGGGATTGTGTATGTCGAAAAACGTGGCAAAGAGCGGATCTATTATTTAGATGTTGCTTGTATCAAACGTAACTTGAAAGGATTTATGCAACTATTAGAAAAAATATAAAAAGGCTTCGGCCTTTCTTTTTAAATAAATAGGTTCATAAGTTCGAACATATAAATATATTAAAAGGAGAAAACGGATGATCAACCAACTTTTACAGGATCAACAACATTTTTTTGAAACAGGAAAAACAAAATCAATCGACTTTCGATTAGCCCAATTAATCAAACTGAAACAGGCGATGCAAGAAATAGAGATTGAATTGACACAAGCATTATTCAAAGATTTGCGAAAACCAGCACACGAAGCATATGTCACTGAAATTGGTGTTGTCTATCAAAGTATTTCTGAGATGATCAAAAAATTAAAGAAATACGCCAAGCGAAAAACCGTTCATACACCGATTTATATGTGGGGGAAAAGTTATCTTGAGTATGAACCTTATGGACAAGTGTTGATCATTGCTCCTTTCAATTACCCTTTTCATTTAGCTATTGAGCCACTGATTGGGGCAATTGCTGCAGGGAATACGGTGATTTTGAAGCCAAGCGAATTAGCACCAAATGTGGCTAAAGTTCTGACAAAGTTGATTCATTCAACTTTTGACAAAACATACATTGCCTCGGTCGAAGGTGGTGTGGACGTAACGACTGAATTACTCGCACAAAGATTCGACTATATTTTCTTCACTGGTAGCGTTCCTGTCGGAAAGATCGTGATGAAAGCTGCTGCCAAACACTTGACTCCTGTCACTTTAGAATTAGGTGGAAAAAGTCCCGCGATCGTTGATGATACTGCTAATTTAAAAGTAGCAGCAAAGCGCATCGTTTGGGGAAAATTGCAGAACAACGGACAAACTTGTATTGCGCCAGATTATGTTTTAGTGTCCCGTAAACGAAAAGACACATTGATCAAAGAAATGATTATTGCCACGAAAGAATTTTATGGTTCTGATATCCGAAATAACACAGACTATGGCAGGATCATCAATGATCGCCATTTTATCCGATTGCAACAGATGTTAGAAGCTGACCACTCCTTTATCGTATTTGGTGGTGAAACAGATCGGGAAGATTTATATATTGAACCCACCATTTTGGATTTACCTAGTCATGATGCCGCAACGATGCAAGAAGAAATCTTTGGGCCGATCTTACCAATCTTGACTTTTGATACCATCGATGATGCGATTTCTCAAGTTAAACAGTATGAAAAACCTTTAGCACTATATCTATTTACAACATCGAATCGGAAAAAAGAACAGCTCATGACCGCTATTTCATCAGGAAATGTGACGGTCAATGATGTTCTGAAACATGTAGCCAATCCTCATTTACCTTTCGGTGGTGTAGGAGAATCTGGTATCGGTGGCTATCACGGAAAATATAGTTTTCTTACCTTTTCTCATCAAAAAGGAGTCTATGAAAATCGTTCAACCTTCAACGTTCCTGGATTATTCCCACCTTATTCAAATCGGTCGTTGAAACTTTTAAAAAAAATACTGAAATAAAAGGAGAATTCAATGCTATTATCAGAAATCACTTTACCAAATCAAACAATCTTAAAAAATCGAATCGTCAAATCTGCAATGAGTGAAACACTTGCCGACAAAGAAAATAACCCAACTGAAAAACATATTCATCTTTATCACCGTTGGGCTCAAGGCGGTAGTGGACTTTTAATTTCAGGAAATGTCATGGTCGATCGTGATCATTTAGGTGAACCTGGAAATGTTGTTATAGATGAAAATACAGATAAATCAATTTTAAAAGCCTGGGCCAAAGCTGGAACAGAAAACCATACAAAATTTATTTTACAAATCAATCATCCCGGCAAACAGTCACCCAAAACAATGAACTCACAACCGGTTGCACCTACTGCTCAACCAATAGGTGAAGAACTTCAAGGATTTTTTAATCCTCCAAGAGAACTAACTACTAAAGAGATCAAAACACTGGTGGAACAATTTGTCACAGTTGGTAAAATAGCGGAAGAATCTGGTTTTTCTGGGGTACAGATCCATGGGGCACACGGCTATCTCATCAACCAATTTCTTTCTCCAGCAGATAATCAGCGAACCGACCAATACGGTGGTTCTTTGGAAAATCGGATGCGTTTCCTTCTTGAGATCTACCAAGGGCTAAGAGAAGCCACTACACCGGAATTTATTGTTGGTTTAAAACTTAATTCCACAGATTTTACTGCTCAAGGGTTTAGTGAAGAAGACTCGCGTCAAGTTATTTTAAGAATGGCGGAACTAGGGATCGATTTTGTTGAGATTTCTGGTGGCAATTACGAAAAAACAAAATTCATGGAGGTTGGGAAAGGGGCATTTTTCCTTGATTTTGCTAAAGATATCCAACAGCAAGTGACAACCCCAATCATTCTAACTGGTGGACTGACACAACCAGAAACAATGGAAGAAGTAATCACTAAAGAAAAAATTGCAATGGTTGGACTAGCACGAGCACTAGCAATGAATCCAGAGTTGCCAAATCAACTAGCAGAAGGACATGCTCAAGCCATTCAGTTACCACGTCTAACGACACATCTGAAAAACCTCGACAAAAAAGCTGGGAGCATTATTAGTCTTTCTTATTATGAACAACAAATGAATCGCTTAGCGACTGGTAAAGAAGCTAAATTTACAACCAACGCTTGGTCACCGCTTCTTGATGCAATGTTTAGACATGGTCTAAACAGTCTAAAACCAAGACGCAGATGATGGTTGCTAGTCAATCAACAAAAAGAAAATCCGTTCGACTTTCTGTTTCTTAGTCGAACGGATCTTTTTTTGATGCAACACAGAAGAGCTTGTTAGTTACCCCATAAACAGACTATCTGATCAATAAGAAGATGATATTTTTCAGCTATTCTTTTTGACCAGATAACATGAAAGAGCAAACCGATGAGATTCGATAAAACAGACTGTTCATATTCGTTACATTTCTTGTATCAAAATGACTCACATCTATTTCTCTTAAATTGCGCATCTGGGTAAACATACGTTCATATTTGTTACTTGACTCGTATCTAAATACTCCATTCCTTCAATTGTTTGGACTTTTCGTAAATTTTCCAAAAAATCCTTGGTTATGTTCCCCCTGCTCAGCATTCGATAAGACACTATTTCTTGTTCCAATCAAACTTCCCCGTAATTCGATCCTGCCCGTGATAACGATGCTGTTGATCATTTCTTGATTCGCGGACGTATGATTAAAATAATCCATCGCTCCATATCGACCACCAACATTATTTTCCTCATCGAAGATGCCAGAACCTAGAGTCAGTGTCCCAGAAGCATCGACTGTCCATGGAATCGTTCCTAGTTGACCAGATTCAACGGCTGCAGGATCAAACCCTTCAGTCTCATTAACAAACGCTTCTACATCGCTTTGTTCAATAGTCCACTCAGGCGCTTCTATAAGTTCAGTACTTATCTCCGCTCCCTCATAGAGCCTATCATTTTCAATTTCTTCAAATTGAGAAAACTCTTCTGTCCCGTTTTCTTGCGGAATATTATTAAAATGGAACACATCGTCTTTTAAAACCAATTCGTCATTGCTATGTGCTTCTGGTGATTCCTTCGATTCTACGTGAATCGCAATTACTTGCCCAACTGGCAAAAGCATCCTCACAACATTGAAAATCAAAAGTTGTTTTTTTCACAAACCTTTCTTTCTCATGTAGCCACCCACCCTAACTCTATATAAGTGAAAGAATTTGTCATTAATAGCTTATAGCCTACTCAAAAAAACAATATATCTTAATCATGTATCTAATCTCTCAGCTATTAATAAAAAAGCTCTCTTTTTTTCAACAATATATCACCTCATTTAATCTTAATTCATTTATTGTTTTTTTCTAATGTAGAAAAATTACTGTACTAACGCTTATTCCCCTAATATAAAAGAATGATTAAGTAAAAATAAAATAACATTCGAAAGAAAATATAAAAACAGCTCAAATCCTTACTTAGAATAAACTAAAAGCAAAAATTACATTATACTAAAAATCACATCTTTATAACCCTTAAGACAATGTGATGCACAACCTGAGATCCACTTCAATTCCCCTAAAAAAAAGATATTTATTCCTCAAAATAAACCGAATCCCTTTTCAACTGTTCTCTTGAGTATTGGAAGACAAAAAAACTGACCTAATTTCTTAGATCAGCAAGTCTATCGATACAGTTGATTATAATATGATTGTTTTCTTACATTTTTTGAAAAATCAATGTTTTAACTTTCGGAGTAATGAAAAATAGCAACTCAACCTTTAAGAAATTGATTATTCATTGCCTGTAAACTTAATTGGTCGATAGCCAGGGCTTGTTTCAAATAGGTTTGGATCGACCCATATTCCTGTTCTACCACTTGATAAAAACGGTCCAAGTAACTGCTGTCCACATTCAACGCAACATCTAAAGCAGCTAGATTCCCCTCATTCAAGTGGACTTTTTTTGCTTGCGCCAAAATCATCGCATTTTCTTTTTTACGTAGTTCATTCGTACGTAGATAATCGACATAGATTGCCTTGCGAGGAACGTCTAATGACTCTAATATTAGCAAGGCTGCGATTCCCGTTCGATCTTTCCCAGCAAAACAATGAAATAAAAGGCTTTCCTCTTGATCCATAGTAAGTACTTCTTGGAAGAAACGAGCATACCCTTTCTGCGAAGTCGGATTCAAGGCGATATCTTCATATATTTTTGTCATATAGTTCGTGGCTTTTTCAGGGGAGCCGATCTTCACAAAATCTTCCAGCCCAGCGCCTTCGTCTGCCACATCTTTCATGATGTCGATATGGATATATTTCGTCTGTGGAACCGTTTTATCTGGTCGAGCCTGAATTTCATCTTCACCGCGTAAATCAACGATTTTACTTAAACGATAGGTGGTTTCTAAATGTCTAGCATCTTCTTCTGTCAAACTAGATAGTTCACCTGAACGCAAGAAAACATTTGTTAAAACTTCTTTGCCATTTCTATTTTTGATGCCACCGATATCGCGAAAATTTGTGATTTTTACCATTTCTGCAATGACCTTCCTTTTCCCATATTGTAGGATCGTTTCCACTTAGTTCCTCAGAAGCGGTTGCGTACTGCATCTGAAAGAACCACCAAAAATCCTTGTCAGTTTATAGTCAATATACTCGACTGTGATTCCTCGTTTCTCTAATTCTTCACCAATAAAAGTAAATTCTGGATCTATGATATACGTTGTCTCGTTGATCGGCAGTCCGTTCGTCGCCAATCGAGAGGCTTGTGCTAAAGACACCTCTACCCGATCCCAATGGCTTAACTGTTCTGGGATACCATTTAGGAACGCTTCTTCACACACGATCATCAATCCATCTTTGACAAGGCTTAATGCGCAGTCTAAATGCAAGATCGTCGGATGAAGTGGCACTTCGATCACTTTGTAGCCAAATCGTTTGACTAGATTTCTTAACCATTCAATACCATGAGTATTGGATGCTAACCCTGAGTTACCTGCAAAAATCGTTTTTCCTAATACTAAAACATCTCCACCTTCTAAGAAAGGCCCTTGTTCTGAATCGATACCTTGCGAAATATCTGGCTTAGGAATAGAAAAATACAAGCAGTCATTCTCATTCGATTCATTCATGAGTATCTCACGAATCGGTAGAATCTCATTTCTGCGGTGTGGGAGCTTTAATGAACCTTCAATCAATAGATCCCCAATCGTAAAAAAGGGGTCTCTGGTGAAAAAGTTACTGTAGCCATACTCTAGCCCTAGTTCTTTTTCAAAAGAGGTCAACTTTCTTGGTAAAAGGACTTCTACCCCATATTTTTCTAGTACTTTTTGTAAATTCTTCCGTTCGACTTCCCAAGCTTTTTGTTGTTCTGGGAAAACTTCACTAAAGTCTTTGCCTATCACTTCAGGCCCACTAAATAACTCATGGTTTTCTTCTGTCAAGAAATCGACACCGGTTAATTCTTTCGTAGGAAAGCCAAATTCAGACTGTGCTAAAACAACCCGCTTTAGTGGTGCAAACTCGCTTTTCACAAAAATATGATCCATCGTTTCTGCTCCTCCTCGATTTGTTCGAATTTTTATAGGAAATAACATGCGAAACCAACCAAAAATATTAAAACAATCAAAGCAATCATTGGTTCGACCCATGTTTTTTTCGAAGACAGAAAGACATTTTTCTTATTTTTTACAAATCCCCAACCAAACTCTCTAGGGAGTTGTACTTCTAATATCATCCCACCTGATAAAGGAAAGAGTGCCACTTTATATCTGGATTTTGCAAACAAAAACAATGACATAAAATAAAGACCGAACTGGATGATTTTGATCAATCGAATGATTTGGATATTTTTGATTTTTCTCACTATTTCTCTCCTTCTATCCTAGCGGTTATCGTCTAACAATAACACCCTTTCTCTTTTTCTTAGGATATTTTTTAATTATTTGGTTAAAAGAGCGTCCTATTCTGTTACCTCTGCTCCCCAACCTCCACTATCTGCCAGAAGCAACTTTTTTTACTATAACATGAGTTGACTTCGTCTAGATCAAACCGATCATAATCGTTGGTTTTGGACTCATAACCTACAAAATCTCTCACTAAATAGCCCACATCCAGTCGATTGGAGGTGGGCTATTTTCTACCGAATTATTTCATTTCTACGCTTTCACCATTTGTCGCAATCACTTTTTGATACCAGTAAAATGATTTTTTAGGCGAGCGAGCCAGCGTTCCGTTGCCCTCGTCATCTCGATCGACATAGATAAAGCCGTATCGTTTACTCATTTCACCAGTTCCTGCACTGATCAAATCAATACAGCCCCAAGAAGTATAACCAATCAAGTCCACGCCATCATCGATTGCTTTCCCCATTTCTTGGATATGTTGGGCGAGATAATCGATCCGGTAGTCATCATGGATCGAGCCATCTGGTTCAATTTTATCGACAGCCCCAAGTCCATTTTCTACGACCATCAATGGGATTTCGTAGCGCGAATAAATCTGATTCAACGTGTACCTTAGACCAACTGCATCAACTTGCCAGCCCCATTCGCTTGTTTCAAGATACTCATTAGCCACCCCGCCAAATAAATTGCCGCCACTTTTATCTGACCGAGTATTTAAATCATCTGCAATACACGTACTCATGTAATAACTGAACGTATAATAATCGACAACGCCTTCCTTCAAGAGTGCCAAATCCTCTTCTGTGATGTCCACTTCGATTTTTTCTTTTTCAAAGTAGCGTTTCATGTAATAAGGATAGGCTCCTTTGACTTGGACATCGCCACAGAAATAATTTAACCGGTCATTCATTTGTTGCGTCTTCAATACATCTAATGGATGACAGGTTTTAGGATACATCGTGATATACGCCAACATACAGCCGATCTGGAAATCAGGATTGATTTTATGTCCAGCAATCACTGCTCGAGCAGAGGCAAGAAAGACATTATGCAAGGCTTGATATTTTTCTGTTTCCGTATAGGTTCGATTGAATAATCCATTGATTTGTTTGCCATGTTCTAAGACGCCAAAATTGATTTCATTGAAGGTCAACCAGTATTTCACTTTGTTTTTGTAGCGTTCAAAAAGTGTCGTTGCATAGCGTTCGTAATACTCGATCGTTCGCTTGTCTAAAAATCCGTCATACGTTTTTCCCAAATGAAACGGTAACTCAAAATGTGAGATCGTCACGATCGGTTCGATCCCATATTTATGTAGCTCATCAAACACTGCATCATAAAATTTCAAGCCTTCTTCATTTGGCTGCTCTTCGTCACCATTAGGAAAAATCCGTGTCCACGCAATCGATAAACGATAGGCCTTAAAGCCCATTTCCGCAAATAATGCGATATCTTCTTTGTAGCGATGATAAAAATCAATCGCTGTATGGCTCGGATAGTAATGATTGGTTTCATCGATCACCAAATCAAAGGTACGTCGTTTCCCCATCTCACGATTGCCTGCACGATTGTGATCGCTGATCGAATCTCCTTTGCCATTGACAGCCCATGCTCCTTCACATTGATTTGCCGCTGTTGCGCCACCCCATAAAAAATTCTTTGGAAAACTCATTAGTCATTGCCCCTTTTCAGTTTGATATGATAGCCTTACTGTTATTTTATTATTGAGTATAAAAAAAGACCCAATCAACCACCTAAAAAGGCCGTTGATCAGGTCTAGCTTAACTGAATAATCACTATCCTATCTAAAAAGATACTATTTTTTGTAAACGTTGTCAAACATTGATTTATTCGTCCTCTTCAGCCAATGCAGCAATTATTTGGTTCACATTCAGAATATTCTCTGCACCAGAACGAACATATTCCGGCGCTGTTCCGACCATTTGACTATTGATAAACTCGATGACCATTGGCATATTCATGCCTGCATATAATTCGATCGACTCGCCTTCCATGATCAATTGGACAATAGTATTTGCTGGCGTCCCGCCCATCAAGTCACAAAAAACAACATAGTCTTCCAACGAAGAAACCACCGCAAGAAATTTTTCTTTGAAATCCTCTGTTCCTTCTTCCGGCAATAAAGGCACTGTATGAATATGAGCTTGCGGTCCCATGATCATTTCGGTACTTGCCTTTAGTCCTTCACAAAGTTGTCCGTGGCTGACAAGAACTAACTGTTTGCTCATTTTCAACACTCTCCTATTTTGAGATCACGCCTAAAGCGGATAAAACGACACAGATGATCAAGACGATAAAAATTGCTCTGGTGGAGGTCATATTCTTTTTGCCTAATAACCAATAGACACCGCCAACGATCGCAGCTGGTAATAATTTAGGCAGGATCATATCAATATTATTTTGCATGTTCATCGTCACATCACCAATGCTCGGCGCCCAGGAAACTTGCACATTCACCATTGTAGCAACTAATGCACCGACCATAAACACCCCTAACAAGGTTGCGGCATCTGTGAGCGCTGTTAATCGCGATTGCATCGTGGTCACTAAAGAAATCCCTTCTTTGTAAGCAAATTGCAATTGTTTCCAACGAAAGACCATGACTACGATTTGGGCAACGATCCAGATAAAAATACCTGCGGGGTTCCCATTGATCGCCATATTGGCGGCTAATGCCCCAAAAATGGTCGGAATCAATGCGGCGAAAATGGAATCGCCAATCGCGGCGAAAGGTCCCATCAATCCAGCTTTCATCCCAGAGACAGTTTCTTTTGAGGCAATACCTTCTTTTTCTTCAATCGCTAAATCGATTCCAGTAATGATCGTATTGAAAAAGTTTGAGGTATTGAAAAATTGTGTATGAGTCTTCATTATTTCTTTTAATTCCGGCGTATCATCTCCGTAGATTTTTCGCAATTGTGGCAGGATCGTATAGAGATAGCCTGAACCTTGCATCCGCTCATAATTCCAGCCTAATTGGAAGGTCAACAAGCTTCGGCGGTTGATTTGTGTAAAGTCTTCTTTCGTTAACTTGTAATTAGATTTCGTCATCTTCGATTTCTCCTTCCTCAGAGGTTGTATGAGAACTTGCTACTTGCTGGTTTTCTGTTCGTTGATTGTTTTTATAGCTGATCGCTGCTAAAGAGAAACCGATCATTGCTACTGCCAGCATCGGTAATGAATTGAAGGTTGCCGGCAAATCTTTGACGACACTTGCGACACTCGTGCCAAGCAACTGGACATTTGAGAACAACGTTGCTAATAAGGCAGTGATCGTAAAACCTAAAATCAGATAAGGAAAATGTTTCTTGACTGGTAAATAGCGTAGTAAAATAGCAAAACCGACTGCTGGTAATACCGCTCCTGCGACAGATAAGCCATCTCCTAACCATTTTAAATCGCCATTTAGTACAGCGACGACGTTTTCGACTAATCCGCCACCAAATGCTAAGGCTAAAAAGACGGGGATCAAACGTGACAAGGACCAAGGAAGAGCACCTAATAAATAATTGCGTTCAATTGCTTTATAATTCATTGTTTCAACATGTTGATCGATACGATGAGCGAAGTACGTATTCGCAAATCGAGCTAAAATATCCAATTGGATCATTAAACTAGCGACAGGAACTGCAATAGCCGCAATTGCCTGTTCTGGATTCATCCCTAATGAGATGGAAAAAGCAGTTGCTAGTATCGTTCCGGAGTTTGCATCGATCCTTGAAGCACCGCCAAATGTCCCAACACCTAGAACGGTCAATTGCATACTACCACCGATAATTAAACCAGCTTGTAAATCCCCCATGACTAATCCGGTGAACAAACCGGCAAAAACGGGGGCACTCATTGAGGAATAAATTTGTAGTTCATCTAAAATCTGATAACCTGCATATAAAGATAATAATAAGATTTGCCACCATTGAATGGACATCTACTTAACCCCCTTATTTATTCAAAAGACTCATAAAATCTTCTGACTTATCACTTGGTACCATTTGTGCGGTCAAATGGACCCCACGCGCATTTAACTGTTTGAAATCCTCAATATCCTTTTCCACCACATTGATCGATTTGGTGATTGATCTGGTTTCATTTGTCTGAGACATATTCCCTACATTGACTTCCTTGATCGGCACGCCTCGTTCAACAAGTCTCAACAATCGATCAGGTTTTTTTGCGACGATCAGTAAACGTTGGGAATCGTACTTGCCAGCAAGAATATTCTCTGCGGCTTTTTCAATCGGTAAGACACTTAACTTTACTCCTGCTGGTGTGGCTAATTTCAAGCCACTTTTTTCTACTGTATTCATTGCGACCTCATCATCTACAACTAATATCCGAGTAATCGACAACTTCGTTACCCAAAGATTCGCGACTTGTCCATGGATCAAACGTCCATCGATTCTTACACCAATAATTGCCATTGTTCATTCTCCTTTACAAATAAATTGTTCATTCTAAAAATAAAGGTAACGCTTACATTATTCACCTGTTTTTTGATACCAAGGTGTCGCTGTCTGATTGATTACTTGATTCAAGTTCTCAATATTCTGTCTACCTTGTGTCCGTAACCATTTGACGGCTCCTTCTTTCCCAGCATCTACATAAGCTTTGACGCCATCTTTCCAAGTCGCTCTTCCGCACAAGACACCATTGAAGGTGGAACCTGACTCATAGGCAAAGACTAGCGTTTGTTGGAATAATTCAGAAGATACACCCGCACTCAAGAAAATGAATGGCAAGTGAGTCGCCTCGCTTTGCGCCTTGAAAAAGTCAGCTGCTTCTTTTTGACTATAGACGATTTCCTTGTCACCAAAACCTTCGACAAAGTTCATATTGACTGGTACTTCGACTTTCAAAACATCTACTTGGTAACGAGGCTTTGAAAATTCTCTCATCATTTCAATCACTTTATGCGGTTTAACCTTTGCATACTCCTGTGAAGCGCTATCATTTAATTTGGCATCATAAGAGAGCAGTTCTAAATAAAACGGTCGATCCTCTCCTGCACATTCACTTCCTAGACGTTCAATAAAGACGTGTTTCAAATGATTGATTTTTGGATCTTCATCTACATCATAATAAAGTAAAAATTTCACTGCATCTGCTTGTTCTTCTTTTAATCTCAATGCAGACCAGTCTCCTAATAGATCTGGTAACCGTCCAGGAGTTGATACGTCATAACCCGTTTTTTCATACGCCAAGAGCAAACCAGCGGATGGATCACGTACTTTGGCAGCGGGCAAACCATATTCAGGATCTAATAAAATAGCTGAAGCATAAGGCGTCAACTCACTAGAAACCAACGCTTTGAACTCAATCAATTGTTCATCTGTGGGTGTTTCTCCTAAAGCCGACAGCATTTTCTTCAATGCCCCCCGCTGATCAATTGCTAATGCACTGATGATGCCGTCTTTTGTTGCTAATTGTTCCATCGCTTTTTTCTTATTTGGTGTCATCGTTTTTATTGACCTCCTTGTTATTCATTTTGGTACTCATGGATCGTCACACCTTTGACTACTCGATTCACCGTTCCTGTCGGTGAAGGTGTGTCAGGCGTATTACCAACTTTGATTGACATTTGAAGAGCAATGATTTGTGCGGTCAAAATCATCACTACGGATAGATAGGCATCGGGTAATTCTAGCGCGGTTGGTTCTAGAAAAAAGTTTGCTCCAGAAAAGTCTCTTTGCGTCGATTGAGCAATGGCTAACACCTTTGCAGCAATAGCATTGCCATTGATTTCTTCCAAAATATCTAAATCATAGTTGCGTGTGTACGCTTGGTTCGTCACAAACCCGATCACTAAAGTTTGCTCATTGACAAAGGATTTTGGTCCATGACGAAAGCCCATCGAAGAATCAAAGATTGTCGCAATTTTTCCAGCAGTCAACTCTAAGATTTTCAGCTGTGCTTCCCTTGTGGCACCAGCCAAGCTACCTGAGCCAAGGTATGCGACCCGATTGAATGGTACTGCTAACACTTGGATCAGTTCTTGCTCTCTTTTCAGAACATCTTTGCCGATATGACTCAAGGAAGTGACATACTTTTGTTTTGTTTCTTGGTTCGTTTGATCAAACAGCCAAAGGGCACTCAATAACATACATGTAAAGCTACCTGTCATGGCAAAGCCAGCGTCATTTGCTTTTTTTGGCATCAACAACAAGAAATGTTGCGATTGTTCACGTGCGACTTGTGCTAATTTTCCTTCTTCTGCACACGTAATTGCTAAATGGAACAACGTATCCACAACTTGATCGGCGATTTTGACTGCCGCCAGACTTTCCGGACTATTGCCACTTCTAGCAAACGAAATCAATAACGTGGGTTGATCAGGAAACAAATACTCTCTTGGAGAAGCAACAATATCGGTCGTACCAAAACTATGAAAAGCAAATCGTTTGGTGTCTCCATGCTCATTCAAGTAAGGAACAAGCGTATCGCCTACATATTGAGAAGAGCCTGCACCGGTAAAGATGACTTGGATTTGTTGCTCGTTTGCCTGTTTTTCAAGTGCATCAAAGAAAAGGGCTAATTCATTTTTCTTCTCTTCTAAGATTTCCACAACCTCTTCCCACAGATCTGGTTGTTGTTTGATTTCTTCTGTAGTGATCCTTGCACCTATTTTTTCTAATTCATCCTTCGACAGTTCAAACATGTTATTTTCCTCCTAGATTACTCCGAACATGACGGATCTTATAATGGAATTGGTCTGCTCTTGCGACACTATCTGTATATTCGATGATCTCGTTTTTGCTATTGAAGGTCGTCCGTTTCAAATGTAAAATCGGTGCTCCATCGCATATATGCAGTAATTCAGCATCATTTGCGTAAACAATACTGGCGTAGAATTCCTCTTCTGCCACTTGGACATGTTGATCAAAATCTTCCAGAAAAACATCATACAAAGGCTTGCTTTCCAAAATTGACAAATCAAGGCCAAGAAACAGTTTTGCTGGTAAATAAGACCGTTCAACCATCAAAGGGACATCATCCGCTAAACGTAGCCGCTTGATTTTGAAGATTGCTTCTCCTAGATTGAGATTCAATCGTTCAGCCAACTGCTTTGTCGCTGCTTGTTTTTCAAAAGCTAAAATAATCGTTTTCGGTGTACGCCCCAATGCCAACATTTCTTCTGTGAAGCTGTAAGCACCAGCTAGACTTGCTGCTTGATGCGATAAGTCACTGACAAACGTTCCTTTTCCATGTTTTTTATAAATATAGCCAAGTGTTTCTAATTCCTGCAATGCCAATCGAACCGTCGTCCGACTCACACCATAGTACAGACATAACTCCCTCTCAGACAGCAATTTATCATGCGGGATCATTTCTGCCTCAATTCGTTTCTTTAGTACATCAACTAGTTGATAATATAACGGTTTCCCTTTACGAGAATTTTCCATTTCTTTACCCCTTCCAACTGGTTATAACCACAAGACAATCGTAAAGTAATAATAACTACCTGTCAACATAAAAATTGCTTAAAAACCGCTATATAACAACGTTTCAATCAACTATATATAAAAACATTTTAAATACCTCGAAAATACCACTTAAAATAAAAAAACAGCATAAACCTCATAAAAAGCAGCATAAGGCTTGTCCTTAAAAAGCTTGTTTATTCTAGAAAATTTATAAAATAATGAAGAAATCCAACGGTTCTTTTTCTTGCATTTCGCTAAATTCCAATGAAAAATAACAAAAAAAAAGAAACACTTCATTTCCCACGTCTAGGTGCTCAAAGTGTTTCTCTTTTGCTATTTCAAGATGACTAACCAACTAGCGACTAATCTTATTTTTCCAAGGCGAAGCTGTCTTCATCAAGACTCCATTTAATTCCTCAATGTTGTTTCTCCCTTGTTCAGCAAGCCATTTTTTTGCCGCCTGTCTCCCTTGATCCGCAAAAGGTGCCACACCATCTGCCCATGTAGCTCGCCCACATAAAACACCATTGAACGAAGACCCAGCGTTTTTGGCAAAGTACAACGTTTCTTGGAATCCTTCGGCACTGACACCTGCACTAAGAAAAATGAACGGTAAGTCAGTCGCTTGGCTTTGCTCGATGAACAAAGCGGATGCTTCTTGCTTGGAATAAATGATTTCTTTTCCAAAACCTTCAACATAAGTCATATTGACAGGTACTTCTACCTTCAAGACATCTACGTTGAACCTCGGCTCTGAGAAAATCTTCATCATTTCAATGACTTTTTTCGGTTTGATCTTGGCATATTCCTTGGAGGTCGTATCTGGGATCGTTGCATCATAAGATAGCAATTCTAAAAAGAAAGGAAGATCTTCCGCCAGACATTCTGAACCGATTCTTTCTACATATGCCTGTTTCCGTTCATTGACTTCCTTGCTTTCGTCTACATCATAGTAAAGCAAGAATTTGCAGCCATCTGCTCCAGCTTCTTTTAATCTTTTGACTGACCAAAAAGCTAAGGTATCTGGCAAACGTCCAGGTATCGTTGTATCATATCCTGTTTTCTCATAAGCCAACAATAGTCCAGCTGTCTTGGCGCGTTTTTCGGCAGCTGGCAACCCATATTCTGGATCTAAAAGAATCGAAGAAGCAAAAGGTGTCAATTCTTCGGACACGAGTTCTTTGAAATGGATCAAATCATCCACTTTGACCTCCTCTTTGTGTTTCGCCATCATTTTTTTCAATGCGCCTCTTTGATCTATCGCTAAAGCCCCGATGATTCCGTCTGGATTACTCATGTTTACCAATGCTTGGTATTTCCCCTCTGATACTTTCCTCATTTTTTCAACATCCCTTCTAACTTAAAATCAATCAACCCAACAATTTCTTCTTGAGTGGAAGCAGTGATAAATGCTTGTTTAAAGCCTTCATCCATCAACATTCGTGCCATTTGCGAAAGAAGCGCCAAATGACTGGTTCCTGCTTCTGCAGCTGGAATAAACAACGCAATCACATACTTGATCGGTTGACCGTCTAAACTATCCCAGGCGACTGCATTCGTTAATTTCAAAATAATGATCGTTGGTTCTTCTATACTTTCACTTTTCGCATGAGGGATCGCAAAGCCATCCATCATACCAGTCGTACCTTCTGCTTCGCGTTGTTTCAAACCAATTTCGACCGCCTGTTCACTGGTCGCTTTTCCTACCTCAACGATTTTTGTTGAAAGAAACGCAAACACCGCGTCACGAGTATTCGCCGCCACATTGGTATAAACAAATAAATTTTCCATCAAATGAATCCTCTCCCTTTCACACACTCAGTGACTTTCTTTTTTGAACCAAGCCTAGTAATACTCCGCCTGCAATAGAACCAGCAAGAATCGCAAGAACCCACAGTAAGCCATGGGTCACTACTGGTAAAACGAGAAATCCGCCATGGGGTGCTGGTACTTGCACGTGAAAGAAATAGGTCAATACAGCGGCGATCGACGAACCAAGCATCATGATTGGCAAGACACGAAGTGGATCTTTTGCCGCAAAAGGAATCGCACCTTCCGTAATATGTGTTGAGCCTAGAATGAAATTCACTAGACCAGCATTCTTTTCGTTTGGCTCGAAGTATTTCCCAAAAAGTAAGACCGCAAAGCCAGTAATCAACGGCGGAGCAATACAGGCTGCAGAAACTCCCGCCATAAAGCTAGTATTTCCTTGTGCTAACAGGGCAGTTCCAGTAACGTAGGCTGCTTTATTGATCGGACCACCCATATCGAATGCACACATACAACCGACGATCACCCCTAAGACTAAAGGACTTGAGTTTTCAAACCCTGCAAGAAAATCCATCATTCCTTCATTGATACTAGCCATCGGTCCTGAAATGACTGTCATGATCAATCCAGTAATCAACACCCCTAGTACGGGATATAAGAAAATTGCTTTTAAACCATCTAGTGTTTTAGGCAAAGGTTGTAACGCTTTTATTAATCCCAATACCACATACCCTGCCAAGAAACCTGAGATAATCCCACCTAAAAAACCTGTACCACCATCTGAGGCAATCAATCCACCGACAAAACCAACAACCAGTCCAGGACGCTTTGCAATTCCTTCAGCAATAAAAGCGGAAAGGACCGGCACCATCATACTCATCGCAAAACCGCCGATTCGATTCAAATTCGCAGCAAATTCATTGTATTGCGCATTGGCAGGATCAGCAGAATAAATCCCCCATAAAAAAGAAATGGCGATCAAGACTCCTCCACTGACAACAAAAGGCAACATGTGAGAAACACCATTCATCAAGTTCTTATAGATGCTGTGACCAATACTCTGTTGTGCATGTTGTTTTTCCTTATCTCCTTCCGCCATTTCGACTTTTTCAGAAATCACTCCTTCACCGTTTAAAGCCGCAGCAATCAATTGATCGGCTTCTTTGATCCCTTTCGAAACAGAAACATCAATGATCCTTTTCCCGGCAAATCTTTCAGGCTGGACATCTTTATCCGCCGCAATAATCACTGCTTCCGCTTCAATGATTTCCTGATCTGTCAAACGATTTTCTACCCCTACTTGACCATGGGTCTCCACCTTGATCGAAATGCCTTTTTTCTTCGCTGCCTGTTCCAGTGCTTCTTGTGCCATATACGTGTGGGCAATACCTGTGGGACAACCAGTTGCTGCAATTAATCGATACTTAGCCATTATCTGAATTCCTCCTTATGAATAGTGATTTCTTTTTTCAACTCTGCGACATCTGTAAAATCAGTCAATCCTTTTTGAAACGCAGTCGAGCTACCCGCAGCTAAACTGTCCTTGAAACAATCCGCACTATTTTCTTCTTTGATCAAGCCTGCCAGAAAAGTGGCTAAGAGTGTATCCCCGGCACAAGCGGTATTGACGACTTTTCCTTGCGGGGCATTTCCTGTCAAACAATAATTTTCGTTCACATAGATCCCGCCCGCTCCACCTAATGACAGCAATACATTTTGAGCGCCTGCGGCTAATAGTTTCTTGCAATAGTTCACATATTCCGTTTCTGCTATTTCTTCATCAAACCATTCTGCCAATTCCTGCTCATTCGGTTTCAGTAAAAATGGTTGATACTTTAGACATCGTTTAACGATTTTAGCACTCGTATCTAAGATCAAGCGCACTTGATTCTCATGACAGATTTTACTGATCATTACTAAGATTTCTTCTGGTACCCCTCTTGGCAGGCTCCCAGAAACACAAAGATAATCTCCAGCTGACAAATGACTGATTGTCTCAAGCAATTCTTCCATCGCTAACTGGTCGATTTCTGGTCCACGATTGACCAACTTGTATTCACTTGATTCCTCATTCACTTGTGTAAATACGTTGATGCGAGTCATTCCAGGTATAGAAACAAAATGAGCGTTGATTCCTTCCTTCGTCAAACATTCCTCAATATAAGCCCCAGTAAATCCTCCGCTAAAGCCCAACGCAGTATTTGGTATCCCGAGTTTTTTTAAAATCAATGAAACATTGACACCTTTCCCATTTGCTTGGATGTCATCATCGATTGAGCGGTTCACGACATTCGGTTTGAGTCGTTCCACTTCAATAAACAGATCAATCGCCAGATTCATCGTACATGTATATACGTTAGCCACCTGTATCCCTCCTCACTTTATCTACAGTATGACCTGTTTTTGGATGTACATGTTTTCTAAATAAGCGAAATTTTAGGTAAATGTTTACAAAATAAAACTCACCTGAGTAAGGGTTTACATCCGTGGTAGAATAAAAAGAAGCCAAACAGAAAAGGGGGAGGAGTAAAATGGAACCTAAATTGAGCGAGGCAGAACATTTTTTATGGGAGTACATGATGAATCACATCCAAGAAATCCCAAATCTATCAATTATCAAACTAAGCGAACGAGCCAACGTATCCACCACGACCATCGTTCGTACCATGAAGAAAAAAGGGTACGAAGGCTATACTTCTTTTAAGCATCATTTAAAGGAAAAGAAGAATACCACCATCAATTTTGCTACGGTCGATAAAGTAGATGAAGAAATAAAAACCTCCATTCTAAAAAACGAACAGGAAGTCGTGCGTACCATCAATCTATTGGATACAGGAGTAATCGAAGATGCGATTCAAAAAATCTGGAGTTCACAAAGAATCATTATCTTTGCCAGAGGATTTTCAGAAATGATTGGGGAAGAAATACAAACCAAATTCCAACTACTCGATAAGTATTGTGTCCTTCATACCGATCCAAATATCATCAAAACCGTTAGTCGCAAATTGCACAAAAAAGATGTCGTTCTTTTTATTTCCTTAAACGGTGAAACAGAAGAACTCGTAGCAGCAGCGGAGAATTGCTACCGCGAGGAAATCAGTTCGATCCTGATCACCGCCTCACGGGAAAGTCGCTTGAATCACTTAGCAGAATTATCTTTGATCGGCTTCAAATCCGAAATCTCTTTTTTCCCTGAATATGAAGTTCGCTCTCGCCTGCCACTTTCTGTGATTGCTCGGATCTTGCTGGATTCGTATGCGATACGGGTGAAGAAGGGGGATTGAGGAACAAGTATAAGAAGCATCAATCACCGAAAATGTGAAGTTTTTTCGGTGATTGGTGCTTCTTTACGAAAGAGTTCATTCAATTTTATTTACGTTTGATTCATGACGTTCATCTACATTCATGTCTTGTCATAATGCCAAAACAAAACAAATAATAGAAACTACAACCGTCAAAACAAATTCAACCTTCACTTCCGTACCATACGTCTGATTCGGTAGATAGATGGCTTCTCGTTTTGATTGATAAGGGATCTTAGGGCGGTTGGGTTGGGCAGACTCAATAAGTATCGATAATAAAATCAGTGTGAAGTAAATAGTATTTTTCTGTGCTGCAAAATAGATACTTGAAGCTAATAAAATCAAACTAGTTCCTTTGAGTATTCTAGCGTAGGTCATTTTAATCTCTCCGTTCTATTCTTCTATTTGTAGATTTTCTGTCCTGTTTTCTAACTATTTTCTATTATTTTTATACCTCCATGAGGTTGTGACAGAAGTGTCTAGCTCCGAGAAATAAGCCGAGAAAGACGAAAATTGTTCTTCAAATTTTTGGGTTTCTCGGCTTATTTCTGAAGGAGTTACTTCTGGAACACCGTTTATTAAGTTTAAGGTTAGAAACAAAAATGAATTTTATTTTTGTCCCCCATCACTAGATAGGAGGTGAAAACAATTATTTGGCTCACTCGGTTCACCTTCTCTAAAATTCTCATACGATCGATACTTTTATGTATTCATTTTTTATTACTAATAAATAGACGTGGTTCAAATTATTCCTGTTACTAAAAATGATACAATTCTAATTCTAAAATGGAGCAAATCATAAGAACTAAAATCGTGGGAATCAGCGCAAACATCACTTCCGTTCTAGATGTTTGATTCGGTAGATAGATTGAATTTTTTCCCGATTTGTAAGGAGTTTTAGGTTGCTCGGATTGGGTATATTCAATAAATAGTGATAGCATAATCAGTATGGTATAGATCGTATTTTTCATTGCAGCAAAATAGATGCTTAGTGCCAATAAAACCAATTGGATTATTTTGATTATTCGAACGTAGGTCATCTTTCATCTCTCCATTCTATGTATAAATAGTAACCGATTCCTCTCTACAAATATATATACGTAACGCACTAAAATATTACTTTAACAAATTAAAATAACTTCCACCTTAATCATATCAAAAAATATCAAAAAAATTTATTGCATTCCTAAAAAGCTGTTTTAAAAGCATAATCGTCAATATTTCCCTTCAGCCCAAACAACTCTTACGAATAAATAAAAAAACGGAACAACAGGCTGAATGTTTCCATCCACCTGTTATTCCGTATTTACTATTACTTAAATTTAGTTTTTACTCCACAAATGGCTCTTCACCTAGTGCTTGTTGTGCCGCTAAGTTTAGTAAGCTCCATTGACGGTCGTGTCCTGGTTGGAAGAAGAAATCTGCTTCTGCCAAGTCTTCGATCGTCAATTTTTGTTGGATTGCTAATGCTAAGACATTGCCTTGTGCAGTGATGTCCTTCGTTGATAAAACAGCGCCACCTAGCAATTGATGCGTAAATGGATCATAGGCTAATTGTACAGCTGCTTTTCCGTTCCCAAATTCTTCTGGTACGAATTTTGGACGGATCGTATCTTCATAGAAGGCTGTTTTGATGGCTACGCCTGCACGATCAGCTGTGAAGCTGTTCAAGCCACTTGCAGCAAAATGATAGTCAAACACACGTAACGCAGATGAGCCGACTAAGCCACCAAATGGTTTGCTTGGTGTTTGTTCAAATAAGTGTTGAACGACATAGCGTGCTTCTCGACGTGCAACTGTTGCTAATGCGATCGGCACTTTTTTGCCTGCTGGGATCGAATAAGCAAGTGTTGCATCTCCTACTGCATAAACATCAGGTAAGTTTGTTTGTAGGTATTCATCTGTGATGATCCAGCCACGTTCATCTAAATCAACGATGCCTTTCAACCATTCGGTATTCGGTTTGACACCGGCAGCTTGGATGATCAAATCTGTTTCGATCGTGCCACTGTCTGTTTCGATGGCTGCGACTTTACCGTCACCTGTGAAGGCTTTGATGTTCACGCCAGTTTTGATGTTCATGCCTTTTTCTTTTAAGTGCGCTTCTAAGATATCTGTCATTTCCTTATCTAAGTAAGTACCTAAAGGACGATCGATCATATCTAATAACGTTACTTCTTTCCCTGCATTCAAGAAAACTTCTGCTGCTTCGATTCCGATGTAACCTGAACCGATAACGGCTACTTTTTTCACTGCTGGGTCTGTCATGCGTTCTTTGATTTTCGTTGCCCAATTATAGCCACGCATCAAATACACATTTTCTAAGTCTGTTCCTGGAATAGGTAATGAGTTTGGTTTCACACCTGAACTCAAAATCAATTTATCGTAAGCATACTCTTCTGTATGTCCATCTTCTTTACGTGTAACTGTTACTGTTTTTTTATCTGCATTGATTGTCTTAACTTCGTGGTTATTTAAAATCCCCACATTTGGTTGTGGAAAGTTTTCCGGTCTGAAATTACGGACATCATTCACACTAGTGACTTGATCCTCTAAATATAATTCCATGCCGCATGACATAAATGAAACATAGTCGCCTGCTTCAAACAAGGTGATATCCACATTTTCTCCGTATCTAGATAGTAATTCTAAAATGGATTGATGCCCTCCATGTGATGCACCGACAATAATTACTTTCGTTTTTTCCATTGACAAAACCCTCCTCATAACAATTGTTTAGAATCATTCTAAACAATTTTACGATATCATTCTAAGAATAATAATGCAAATGAAAAGGCTTGCCTAAAAATTTTATTCGTTATTTTAATATTATTGTTTTAATTGTGCTAAAAATGTGCCGATACGTTTACACGCTTCTTGTAGGTCATCCATCCCACTTGCATAAGAGATTCGGATAAATCCTTCGCCTTCCGGTCCAAAAGCTGAGCCAGGGATACAGGCAACCTTACCTTGTTCTGCGAGTGCTAAACAAAAATCCCACGAATTCATCTGGATCGTTTCTGGTAAGCGACAGAACAAATAAAACGCACCATCAGGTTGAGAGATTTGAAAGCCTAATTCCGTAAGTTGTGGTAATAGATAATCTCGGCGTTCGACGTAGCGGGCCTTCATTTTTTTCCCTTCGTCCATACTCGTTGTCAATGCTTCGACCGCAGCTTTTTGAGAAATCGTTGTGGCAGAAGTAACTAAATATTGGTGGACCTTGATCAATTCATCGATCACTGGTTTTTGGGCAAAAAGAAAGCCAATGCGCCAGCCAGTCATGGCATGGGATTTAGAGAGTCCATTCACGACGATCGTTTGTTCAGGTAAGTACGTAGCCATCGATACATGATCCCCCACGTAATTCAACTCCGCGTAAACTTCGTCACTGATGACAAAGACTGGATGTTGGCTTAAAACTTCTGCAAGTTTACTCATTTGCTCTGCAGATAACAATGTTCCAGTTGGATTACTTGGGTAATTCAAAATCACTGCTTTGATTTCGTCTCCGTATTTGGCAAACGCCTCTTCTAGTTGTTCTGGCTGACAAATAAAGCCAGTGTCTGATGTATCGATCGTGATCAATTCGGCGCCTGCTAGATCAACGATTGGTTGATAGCCGGGATACGCAGGTGCTGGGATCAATACCTTATCTCCTTCTTCTAAGACCGCTAATAAAGCTGTCGCGATCGCTTCTGTGGCACCAATCGTTGTCAGTACTTCCGTTTGCGGATCATAAGAAAGACCGTAACGTTCTTTTTGGAAGAAACAAGCTGCTTCACATAATTCTGGTAAACCTCTCATCCCGGTATAATGAGAATAGTTTTCTTTGATGGCTGTGATCCCTGCCTCTTTGACTGCTTCAGGTGTTGAAAAATCTGGCTCACCTAATGTCAATTTGATGATACCCGGAATGCTTGAGATTTGCTGATCGAACATACGGATCTGCGAGACTTCGATTTTAGCCAGCCTTGGATTAAAACGATGGTGTAGATTCATAGACTTCTCCCCTTTTGGTTACTATCCTTATTTTTTCAGAAAAGTTCCTTGGTGTAAAGGATTGTTTGGTACCATTCCAATCCTTTTTCTAAAACGGCCATATCGAAATCAAAGGTTGCATCATGCAGGGCTGGTGTATCCCCTACACCTAAGAAGAAAAAGACACAAGGATAGTGTTCCGTATAAACACCAAAATCTTCTGCTTGTAAGACAGGCTCAGCCAACTCATGTAATAACTCTGAGTGGGCAAGTGCTGCATACAACCGTTCATCGTTACGTACAGCAGGATAGCCATCGTTATAACGAAATGAGATTTTCGCTGGGGAAGTTTGTTGGAATTCTTCTGCTAGTCGTGCTAGTTGCATCTTTAAGTCCGTTTGGGTCTTACGACTGTATGAACGAATGCTGCCTGAGATCACGACTTCATTGGCTAAGACATTGCGGATCGTCCCACCTGTGATCTGACCAAATTTCAAGAGATGTTCAAGGTTTTCTGGCAGAGATTTATCAAAGTCATAGACTTGTTTCATAAAACGCACAGCTGCTTCTAAACTATCGATGCCTTGACTACTTGAGGCGATATGCGCAGATCTGCCTTGGACGATGATATCTGTTTCACTACTTTGGGCCATCAACGCACCTGGTCGTGAAAATACTTTCCCTTCTGGTAAGCCTGGCCATAAATGAAAACCAAAGATTGCCTGTACCTTGTAATGTTCCAACCACCCAGAACGGATCACACTTTCTGCCCCACCAGCGATTTCTTCTGAGGGTTGAAAAATCAAGACGATATTGTGCTGCATCTCTTGACGGTGCGTGGCAATATAATCGGTCAATCCTAAGAGCATCGCCATATGACCATCATGTCCGCAGGCGTGCATGAATCCTGGGTGTGTAGACGCAAAAGGTAACCCTGTGGCTTCAGTGATGGGCAACGCGTCGATATCTGTCCGAAAAGCAATCGTTGTGTCTTGTTGCTGATCAAAATAAACCAACAAGCCTGTCTCATCGATTTCATGGATCACGCCACCACAGTTTTTGATTTGTTCGTAAAGGTATTCTTTCGTTTTAAATTCATGAAAGCCAAGTTCAGGAATTTGATGTAACGCCATTCGGTGTGTTGCCAACATGTCGCCTCACCATCCCTTCATAGATTCCTTTTACCACGGTTTCATATTGTGTATTGGGTACGCCGATGATCAAATTCAACTCTTGCGCACCTTGCGATAAAATCGAGGTCCTGATTTCTAACTCATTCAAAATCGATAATACTTTTCCAGAAAGTCCAATTGGTTCCTTATGTGGACCGCCTACAACAGAAATCAAAGCCAAGTCTTCGATGATTTCGATTTCCTCTACGCCTAATTCCTCACGTAATTCTTTCGTGATCAAAAACAATTTATCCATGATCAATTCCGCCGAAACGACGACACCGATATTATCGATGCCAGAGGGGATATGCTCGATCGAGATGCCATGTTTGGCAAAAATACTCATGGCTTTCCAAATAAAACCGATCTCGTCTGACATATGTCGTTTGAACAAGGTGATTGAAAGAAAGTCTTTTCTTCCTGCAATCCCCGTCAACCCATTTTCTTTTTCGACTTCATGATTTGAGATTTTTGTTCCATGATCATTCGGTCGATTCGTATTTTTGATTTGGATCGGGATATCAGCTTCTTGTACAGGAAAAACCGCAGATTCGTGTAACACATTAGCACCCATATAAGCCATTTCTCGTAATTCACGGAAAGAGATCTCTTCAATGACTTTCGGTGAGTCAATGATTCTTGGGTCTGCCATCATGATACCTGAAACATCCGTCCAATTTTCATAAAGATCTGCCTGTAAGGCACTTGCTAAAACGGAGCCGGTAATATCACTGCCCCCACGACCAAGTAATTTTTCTTTTCCTGCTGGATTGGCACCATAAAATCCTGGGACGATCAACTTTTGGTGTTTCTGGTACAGCTCGCGTACTGCTTGCTCTGTACGCGGAAAGTCGATGCCTCCTTCATAATCAAAGTAGATCAGCTCACTTGCGTCTGCAAAGGTATACCCTAAATATTCCGCCATCAATTGCGCAGTCAGATACTCCCCACGACTGACTAAATAATCGATCGTCACTTTTTCCTGTTTTAGTTGTGTTTCGATCGTGGTTAATTCTTTTTCAATCGGAAAGTCGAGTGATAGAAGATCCCTTACTTGAATAAAACGTTGTGTGATCCGTTCCCATAGTGGCGTCCAATCAACCTTATGTTGAAGATACGCATGGATCAAATAGAGTAAATCGGTCACTTTATCGTCTTCATCGGTTCTTTTTCCTAAAGCGGAAACGACAACGACTTCTCGACTAGGATCAGCTAGCACGATCTCACGGACTTTACGGAACTGTTCTTCATGAGACATCGAGCTTCCACCAAATTTTGCGACTTTCATGAAAGGACCTCCTCTTGAAGAAGTGCCAAAGCAATTTGAACAGCGTTAGCCGCAGCGCCTTTGCGAATATTGTCAGCTACAGTATAAAAGAGTAAGCCATTTTCAACAGAGAGGTCGCGACGAATACGCCCCACGTATACTTGGTCTGTGCCTCTTGCTAATGTACTTGTGGGATATTGGTGTTCTGCTAAGTTATCGACAACCAAAATCCCTGGAAACTGACTGAAACAAGCACGGATTTGTTCCAATGAAAATTCCTTTTCTAACTCAACAGCAATCGAGACACCATGGCCATTTTCGATGGGAACACGCACACAAGTCGCAGATACAGGCAAATCTGGTTGATGCAAGATTTTTTTCGTTTCATTGATCATTTTTTGTTCTTCTTTGGTATACCCATTTTCCATTGGGCGATCGATTTCTGGAATGACCGTTTGACTGATGTCATGAGGATAAAAAGTGGCTGGTTCACCAATTTTAGTCGCCTGTAGATCAGCGATTCCTTGTTGCCCTGAACCTGAAACAGCTTGATATGTCGTGTAATTGACACGCTTCACACCAAAGGTATTCTGTAGTGCTTTCAGTGGTAAGACGGATTGGATCGTCGAACAATTTGGGTTGGCAATCAATGGATCTAACGTATGATCTTCTAGATTTACTTCAGGGACGATCAACGGGATCGTAGGATCTTCTCGCCACGCTGAAGAATTATCGATGACTACTAAGCCGGCTTGACGTGCAATTGGGCCAAATGTTTGAGACACGGATGCTCCAGCTGAAAAAAGCGCCAAATCATACCCAGAAAAAGAAGTCTCAGTCAGTTCTTCGACAACATACTCTTTTCCCTTAAACACAGACAGACTCCCCGCAGAGCGTTTGGATGCTAAAAGCTTGAGTTTTCCTACTGGAAAATCGTACTCCTCTAATACTCTTAACATAGTTTGACCGACTAAACCCGTCGCTCCGACAATACAGGTATCTATTTCGCGCATGTTTTTCATCCTTTCTTTGTCTACAATTCTCTTAGTGCTGCAATCAATGCGGTATTTTCTTTGGTTTGATCATCTTTTATTTTTAATACACGTGCCGGTGTACCACCAACGACCGTCTCAGGGGCAACGTCTTCTAAAACGACTGCACCTGCTGCGACGACTGCATTCTTTCCAACACGAACACCTTCAACGATCACTGCATTCGCACCAACTAATACACCATCTTCGATCACTACTGGTTGAGCGGAAGCTGGCTCGATGACCCCTGCTAGCACAGCGCCGGCGCCGATATGACAATTCTTGCCGACAGTCGCACGTCCGCCTAGGATTGCTCCCATATCGATCATGCTATGATCCCCGATTTCAGCACCGATATTGATCACAGCACCCATCATGATCACTGCTTGATCTCCGATGGTTACTTGGTCACGAATGACAGCGCCTGGTTCGATCCGAGCGTTGATGTCTTTGATATCCAGTAAAGGAACTGCACTGTTTCTAGCTGTCTGTTCTAGTTCAATCGCTAAGATTTTCTCCGCTTCTTTTTCTAGTACCGGCGCAATGTCTTTGTAATCCCCAAAAACAATTGGACTGTGCGCTTCGCCAAATACTTTTGCGTTTGGAAACTCAATGGGTTCAGAAACATTTAAGTAAACTTTGACTGGGGTCTTTTTTTCTGCTGTTTGAATAAAATGAATGATTTCTTGTGCGTTCAATTTAGGCTCCTCCTCTAGGTCCAAATAGATCTTCTAATTGATAAAAACCGGCTGACTGTTCGGCCAACCAGATGCTTGCTTGAACTGCCCCTTCTGCAAAAATTCGATTTGAAAAGGCTTCGTGCTTCACTGAAAGAACTTCATCTTTGGTCGCAAAAAAGACTTCATGTTCTCCTGGAAAAGAGCCTGCACGTAGGCTATGGACACCGATTTGTTGGTCTTCTCGTGGTTTGTCTGCCCATTGATAGACAGGCGACAGCTCTCGAACGGATTGTAGTGTTTCCACTAAGCGCTTAGCTGTGCCAGAAGGTGCGTCTTTTTTTTGGCTGTGGTGTTTTTCGATCAATTCGATCTGCCAGCTGGCTAAGTCTTGAGCTGCTTGTTTGATCAAGCGATTCATCACCATGATTCCTAATGAAAAATTAGCACTGTAGAGTACAGGAATCGTTTGAGCTGCTTGGGCGATTTCAGCAAATTGCTCTTCGGTATAGCCAGTTGTGCCAATCACCAGTGGGACTTGGTGAGCTTGGCTGTATCGCAAGATTTTATCCAAACCAGCTGGATGAGAAAAATCGATCATGACCGCTGGTGTCTGAGCAAACGATAATTCATCTGTTAATTGCAGGGATTCGGTCAACATCAATGGTTGATGTTGATATTCTTCGGTAACTTCTGCAATTCGCTTGCCCATTTTTCCACTTCCGATAATCCCGATATTCATATGCTTGCCCCTCCGTTTTCTGCTAACAGTGCAATCAGTTGTTGCTTTTTCTCCTCGCCTAATTCAATCAGTGGTAGTCTTAATGGTCCAGCAGGTAAACCTAAATGATTCATTGCTGCTTTCACTGGAATTGGATTGGTTTCACTGAACAAGGCATTGATCAACGCTAAATGAGTCAATTGTTTTTCTTTTGCTGAATGGCTATTTCCATCCAAGTAATCATGGACTAATCCATGGACTACTTTTGGTTGGATATTCGCCCAAACACTGATCACACCGATGCCACCAATACTCAAGATGGGTAAAATCAAATCATCATTGCCACTGTAAAGCGCAAATGATTCATCAATCAGTTGTGCGACTTCCATTGTGTAGGACATATCACCAGAAGCCTCTTTGATGCCGATGATTCGTGGATGCTTCGCTAGTTCCGTTAATACAGGTAATGAAATCGTCATGCCTGTTCGTGACGGTACGTTATATAAGATGATTGGTAGAGAGGACGCGTCTGCGATCGCTTTAAAATGAGCCAGTAAGCCTGCATCGCTCGTTTTATTATAGTAAGGCGTGATCACTAATAATTGGTCTGCCCCTAGTTCTGCAAAACGCTGGACTTTCTTGATCGTTTTCGCCGTCGCATTCGATCCTGCGCCAGCTATCACTGGGATACGCCCATTGGCTTTTTCAACGGTGAATCGTAGGATCTCTTCCTCTTCCTCCTCAGATAGTGTTGGTGATTCCCCAGTTGTTCCTAGGACAAGTAATCCGTCTGTTTGTTCTTTCAGATGAAAAGCAATCAGCTGCTCCAATCCTAAATAATCCACTGCACCTGTTTCCGTCATCGGAGTCACTAATGCAACAATCGATCCTTTGATCATCCTTCTACCTCCAAATTTTTGTGCCATTCATAACTGGCTGGTCCTGCCATCGTAATCGTTTCATCACCAGAAATCAGTAAATCACCTTGCTCTAAATGGATCGTAGCTTGTAAGCCGGAGAGATATCCTTGATCTTTTGCGACGACATACGCTGCACAACAGCCTGTGCCACAAGCTAATGTCCAACCGACCCCACGTTCATACGTGCGGACGATCAATTCTTCTTCATTGACATATTGGACAAAATTGACGTTTGTTTTCTCTTTGAATAAGGGATGATGGCAGAGTTTTTCTCCTGTCTCCTTGGTTAATTCAGCCAACGCATCTTCAACAAAAACAACTGTATGGATCGTCCCCATGAATAAACTAGTCAGCTCTACCTTTTGCTCATCAATCGTCAGCGCTTGTTTGATGATCGGTGTTGCTTGCGCTACGCCTACTTTCTCTGGTCGGTAGTCTGGCGAACCCATGTCGACCGTGCAATAAAAAGGTTCTCGTGAATGGATCGTCACATGGATCATCCCAGCAAGCGTTTTGACTGCAAATTGTGGCTCTTCATGTAATTGTTGATCGCTGACATAATTGGCAAAACAACGGATACCATTGCCACACATCGGTGCACGACTGCCATCTTTATTGTAGTAGATCATTTCCAATGGATCGGTTTTAACAGCAATCAATCCATCCGTATCATAAGCAGTTGGTGCGCACAAGCTTTGAGCCAAACGACTATAGTCGATCGTTTCATCGTAATCTAAGAGAATAAAATCATTGCCACAACCGTTATATTTATAAATCTGCATAGACTTCTCCTCTCAATAGATCCGCATAAGTTTGCCGACGCACGACTTCTCTCGACACGCCATCTTTGACAAAAACAACTGCTGGTCGAAGTGCACGATTGTAATTGCTACTCATCGAATATCCGTAGGCTCCTGTGGCATACACTGCCAGAAGATCACCTGGCTCTGCAGGAGGCAACTGTGTTTCTTGGATCACCACGTCTCCTGATTCACACATTTTCCCCGCAACCGTCACTTTTTCTGTTTTTTCAATGTCTAGTTTATTTGCTAAATCACAGGTGTATTCTGCTTGATAAAGTGCCGGTCGAATATTATCTGTCATCCCACCATCCACAAAATAATATTTCTTGTGAGGTGTTTCTTTGATATAGCCGACTGTATAAAGTGTTGTTCCGGCTTCACCAACGATACTTCTCCCAGGTTCAATCAATAAGCGATCGATCGTTAAGTTTCTGTCAGCTAGTGCCTGCTCTGTATGTGTAACCAGATGTTTGACTGATTCTGCAATCGGTAAAGGTGTGTCCGCTTCGGTATAACGGATACCAAAGCCCCCTCCTAGATTTAAAGAAAGCGGTTGTTGAAAATCTTCAAGGTAGGTGACCAACTGGTCGATCTCAGCCAACCAAGCCGTCATATCAAAGATTTGTGAGCCGATGTGGGCATGAAAGCCTTCCAATCTAAGAAACTCACTTTGTTGGATACGTGTAATCGCTTGTTGGCAAACATCGCTATCGTAAAGCATACCGAATTTTGAATCGATATGTGCGGTGACGATGTATTCATGGGTATGCGCTTCGATCCCTACATTCAATCGCAACATGATCTGTAGCTTTTTCTGATATTCTCGGCTTAATTCTTCCAAGACTTCGACTTCCATCCCATTATCTGCAACGAAATGGTGTATATCGTTTTCGATCGCGTATCTTAATTCATCGACCGTTTTATTGTTGCCATGGAAATAAATATCTTCTACAGGAAATCCAGCTTGTAACGCGGTATAAATTTCTCCACCACTTACGACATCTAGACCTAACCCTTGTTCAGCGATCAAACGGAGTAATTCTACTGTTTGAAAGGCTTTAGACGCATACAAGATCTTTGTTTGAAAATAATCAGAATCAAAGTTCAGCTTAAACGACTTTATCGTTTCTTCCATCTTTTTTTCATCATACACATATAGGGGTGTTTGATATTCATTTGCTAGTTGACTCACTGGAATTTCGCCGATCGTTAATTCTGTCATTCTCTTTTCCCTCTTTTCAAAAAATTATTTTCTCATCAAATTGAAATATCCTTAGATTATAATTTGAATTTTATTTGAATAATATTAAACAAAATTGTTTGAATTGTCTAGTTTAAATCGCTATTTTCAGCAAAAATGTTTATTTTTTCAATTTTATTGCATACAGAAAACAAAAAAATAAAAAACCACTATTTATTTTCACATAATCCTCTTAGAAACAGACAAAAAAACTGACCAATTTCTTGGTCAGTTTTTTAAAGTGAAATTTTCTTAAATCAATTACTTACATAGATTGCTAAAAACATCAACGCTGCACCTAACATGACAAATAGATGCCAGATCACATGGGTGAATCGTCTGCTTTTCATGCTATAAAATAGTGATCCCACAGAATAAGCGATTCCTCCGCCAACTAGCAGTAGTAAGCCAGTCAAATCGATATTCTGATAGAGCTTAGGTAGCACAACGATGATTGCCCACCCCATCACATTGTAAATGATCGTTGAAACTTTTGATACTTTATTTGTCTTTGTTAAAGTCAGACATTTATATATGATACCGATCACTGCTGTCGCCCAAATAACACTTAGCAAAACTAGTCCTGTCGTTCCTTGCACGACTAGCAGACAAAATGGCGTGTAGGTTCCAGCAATCAAAAGGTAGATCGAACAATGATCAAATACCTGAAATACTTTTTTTGCTTTCGTAAAAATCAAACTATGAAATAACGTAGAAGAAAAGAATAGCAGAAAAAGAGAACTACCATAAATCGCAAAAGCGACATAATCTAAGGTTGTATGGGCGCGATCCATCAGCAAATTGAAGCAAAGCAGACTTAACAAAGCTGCAATCCCATGGGTCACCGCATTTAATACTTCATTGACGATTTGGTACTTTCGGCTAAATTCTATCTCCATCTTGATCCACTCCATTTCGTTTGTTCAATTTCATTATACATGAAGGATGTTCTGTTTACAAAAACTTTAACATCTAGTTTCCAAAACTATATCATTTTTTAATAACTTTTGTAAAATATTTTATCATCATGATAAGAAATAGCAACAAAAACACACTGATCAAGCCATTTACGAGTAAAAATGCAGTACGCTTCGCTTGTTTCACTTTTTCTAACGCTTCTTTTATTTCTTCTGGTTCAACAGCGACCCTGTGCCCGCGTACTAATAAACGGTGACTATTGACCATATACGGAGTACAAGTAACCAGTGTGACTAAATCTTGATTTTCTTGGATTTGCAGCGCTTCTGTTTCTGTCGGTGCTACGGTTTTGATCTGATCGACTTGATACGCAAGATACTGTCCATTGATTTCAATATAAAAGTGATCTTCTATTTTTAATTGAGGTAAATCTGTAAACAATTTTGCTTGCGGCAAGCCTCGGTGGCTGGAAAGTACCGCATGTGTCGATTTTCCTCCGATCGGGTATGAGGTGCCCTCGAGCAGACAAGCGCCTTTTTCCAATAGTTTCGTCGTTGTTTGATCAAAAATCGGTAAGCTGACATTGATTTTGGGGATCGTCAAAACACCAACGGTATGTGATTCGATATACGATTTCTGAGATTTTTGATCAGTCTTTTTTTTCTTGGAAAATGGGTCTGCTTCTGGCATCGCTTCGTTTGATGCCAGTTGTTCATTTTTTTTGATCATCCGCTTTTGTAATTCAGCAAGTTCTGTCGCATGTTCAGACTTTGCCTTTTTTTGATAATTTTTGATGATCTGCTGGTCGAGATAATCATTCAACGTATCACTGACAAAAGGATACGCCAAGCTGAGGACACCGATAAAAAATACCGAGAACATGATTAGATCTAACAGACGCCATTTTTTTTGTTTCATTTTATTCTCCTCAGCGAGTCACTTGTTCTTCATTTTGAGACTATTTAACTTTTGGGCGTTTTAGCCAGTACGCACCCACGATTGTCAGTAAAACCACACCTAAGAAAATGTACAATGAAATTCCTTTGCCACCAGTTGCTGGTAATGTCCCTTTGTGTTTGTTTGGTACTTTCTCTGGTGCAACCAATTCACCTGCAACAGCATAAGATTGCTGATCGACCTTGAACGCCATTCGTTCAGTTAGTTTCACATAATTGTTTGGTGCTTTTGTTTCTTCTAAATAATACGTGCCATAAGACAAGCCTGTGATATCCACTAATCCATCACTTGTTGTCGTGAAAATCGTTGCTTCTTCCTGTGAAGTCGTCCACGTTACTGCTTTTGTTACTGGATCGATGATCAAATATTTCGCTGTTGCTTCATCTTGATCACGTACCACAAACGAAGCGTCTGCTAATGGTTTGATATCAGCTACTGCTCCATCTACTTTAATGAATCGTTTCCCACCTGTCAGTACTTCCACAGTTGGTGGTGTTTGATCTGTCGTATGTCCAGTATCAACATTTGCTTCGTTGTTATAGCCTTGGGTTGGTTCTGCTAACTGATTCAAATGCATATAATAAACAAAACGCAACGTACCACCTGGAGTCAATGAAGGAATATAAGTTGGTTCAATCGTTACTGTGAAGCCGTTTGTTTGTTCAGTTACGTGGTAATTTATTGAATCAATGATCGTTTCACCATCGTAAAGTGCATAACCTGTTTCTCCAGTTGATTGGTTCATGAATGTTAAAGCTGGATCATGTGTATCAATCAATTTGAAGGTGGTATATTTATTGTTTGATCCTTCTTTATCCGCGATCCCAAGAGGAATATTGACGCTGATCTCATAATTGATCGGTTCTCCGATTGCTACGTCTTGCCCATCTAATTGCGGCGTTTCTTTTTCTACTTTCGTCGTATCATTTTTCACTGTAAGTTCAACTGGCGTTTGGTTGCCAGTAACAATTGTGAATGGTGTCTTTGTTTGCTCAGTGATCATCGCTGCATTTTCAGGTGCTTTTACTTCTTCTAACACATATTCGCCAACTTCTAATCCAGTAATGAGCATTTGACCTTTCTCTGCTTCATTTTCAGCAACGGCCTCTTCACCGATTTCATAGCTTTTGCCAGTCACAAAGTGTTTTGCTTTAGATTTATCAGTTGTCCATGTATACATTCCTTGTGCCACACTATGCAAATATTTGGCAACACCTGCATCTTCTTTCACAATGACAAATTCCGCACCGTTTAGTGCTTCGCCTTCTGCTGAACCTACTTTTTTGACCTTCAGCGTTCCTTCATTTTCCACGACATTTTTAGGATATAAATGAACTACGTCTAGTTCTTCTGTCCCATATTGATATGAACCGTCGGATTGTTTGATCAGTTCATATACTGGAAATGCCACAACCATATTTGCAGCAGCTGTTACTCCTGATTTTGCTTCTTCATCAATCACATAAACTGCATCTTTTCCAGCTTGTTTTTTTGGCAATGCTAAAGAAAGATCCCCCTGAGCGTCTGTGGTACCAGAAAGAAGAGCTGTGCCAGAAGTCTGTGATTGGACGATCGCTTTTGCTTCTTCAATCGTCGCGCCATTTTTTCTTGCTTCAGCAAATGATTCGGTGACATCATACACATGGAACGTCACATCTGCCAACCCTTGATAGTTGTTGAATTCAGTCATTTCTTTCCCTGTATTTTGGATCTCTTGTTGTGGGAAATCTAACATTTTCTTTTTGTGGATCACCAATTGTGCATCCGTTCCTTCAGCAAACACTTGTGGATTAGGAAGTAATGCCACCAGTGTAAGTAGTGATGAAATAAGACATAGTAATACTTTTTTGAAATTTTTTCTATTCTTCATTCTTCTTTACTCCTGTTCTTTTGATAAATAATGAAACTACCTATGATCGATAGGCCACCAATCATACCAACACTTATTTTTTCGTCAGTTGTTTTTGGAAAAAGAAAACTCGTTTCTTGTTTCTGATTAGTGATTTTCAGAGGTTCACTAGGTTGTCCATTGATGGCATATGACATACTTTTTACGACAAACGAGACAGCATAAGGATTTCTTTTATACCCTTTTGGTGCTTTGATTTCTTCAAGTAAATATTCTCCGTCTGCTAAGCCATTGATGGAAAATAAGCCATTTCGATCAGAAGTCAGCGTTATTGCATCTCTTGCTCGTTTTTTCCAGCAATATTTTCCATCTTTCAAATGCAGGTATTCTTCCTGTTGGTTTTTGATCATAAACATTGCATCTTCTAGCACCTGTTGTTCCTTATCTGTTGTAACTTTTTGAAACCACTTCCCTCCTGTTCGAATACGTGTACTTCGTGACAATGATGCTGTTCCGATATCTAATGACGCTTGATTGATGATCGATTGATCAGCGATTGCATCTTGTCGTAAACGCATCTGATAGTTGATCCTCACTGTTTTACCTGCCAGATCTTGCAAGTCTTGACCGTTAAACGCAATACTGAATCCTTGACTATGGCTATGAAACGTCAGATTTTCCAAGCGTTTTTCTTCACTGTGGACTTTGAGCGATTCAGTTAGCAACTCCAATTCTTTCGTCGCACTGTCAGTGACTACGCATGTTTCTTCACTGGCTATCCCATTTGGAAACTGGATATCCAATTGATAGTAGATCTTTTCACCAATCGAATAAGTGTTTTTTTCCTCTACAAGCTTTTTTTCAAAGACGATCGCAGATGGCTCTTGGTTCATTTTAGGATAGAGATGGATTGCCTTTTGTGGGTGATCATATGAATCATAAAGAGGCAAAACCACGACTACATTTTGTGATCCTACAAACGCATCTGCTATGGGAGTGGTTTCGTTCACTAAATAAACGTTACCTATTTGATTCGTTGACTCACGTAGATCAAAGATTGCTACATCTTCTCCATCATTGTTCGACTTCACCAGTTTTTCCATTAGAAAAGAACCTGCTGAAGTACCTTGTCGCGCAATGATTTGTTGTGTTTCTTCGACAGTAAATCCTTTTTTACGTAATTGATAAAATGATTTTGTCACATCGTAAACCGCAAAACTCGCTTTATGAGATTCCGTTTGTTTATCTGATGAGGGCTGCGTAGTATGGACAATCAACTGGACCATCTCTTGTGTTTGGGCAATACACGTTTTGGCACCACCAACTAACAGAAAAGGCAACAACAGCAAGAACCAATAATACTTGGTCAACTTGAAATGCCTCCTCGTTTCATCCCCCTTGAATAAACGACAAATGAAACAATCGCAAGGATACTTAATAATAGGAAGCCAAGTCGGCCAGATCCTCCCGTTTCAGGCAGTGGGATCAATGCCTGATTGGTGATGACCAAATGGATTTGGTTGTTCGTATGATCATTTTGTAACTGAACTTCTGTTAGTTCACCATCTACAGTTACTTTTCCATCCGTTTGGATAACAATCTGCACGGGTTGCTCTAATCCCAGATAACCTTCTGGTGTTTTGATTTCCTCCAACGTGTACTCACCCGGTTTTAGGTTCTCAAAAACAAATGTATCAGTTGCTTTATCGTCGTTTGGTAATTCAACCTGTCCATCTGGACCGGATAGTCGGAAGACTGCCCCTTTTAACGCCTGTCCTGTATCCGTTTGCTTTAGGACTGTTAAATCAAAAGGTTTGATTTGATTCATATGCGTCAATGTCCAAATGGTATCTTCCTCTACATTTTCTCCGTCATAGAGAATCGTACCGTAAGGGTCAACTTTAAATTCATAGTTTCCTGGAATCGTATCGTAGCCAAGCGGTCCTGCTGTTTCTACTAAGCGATATTCACCCGCTTTTTGTATCACGAATTCTGCCAATCCTGATGATGCGGTAACTTCCTCTTTCAGTGTATGATAGGTTCCTGTTTCTCCTTTTATTTGTAAAGCAAAAGTTGCTCCTGCCAGATTGATTTTTTGTTTGTCCTTTTCGGTATATTTTCTTATAGCTATCGGAAGGTCTGCAAATGGATTCTCAATCGTCAATTGGATCACTTGATCAGTAACTGTAGCTTGTTGTTTGTCCACTGTTACTTCCCCATTTTCAGAAATAGCAATTTCCCACGCCTGCTTTTCCGATTTTTCATGTCCAGCAGGTGCACTGATTTCTGTCAATGTATAAGATTTTCCTTTTTCAAGGCGTGTGCCCTCTGGCAATGAATAGGTACCATCCTCATGGTCGATCAGCTGAATCTCCTGACCTTCAATCGTTAGTTGAAACACTGCTCCTTTTAAAAGATGGTCAGCTGACGAAGTTTTCTTGGTTATTTTTAAATCTAAAGGAACAAATTGTTTTTTATTTTTCCAAGTCGTTGCGTTGACTTTTTCTGATTGATATCCTGGTACATCCAACTCATTCACCGCTTCATAGTGAAATTCTTGCCCTTGATTGTTGTATTTTGGCAAGCTGAGGGTTTCACGAGACGCTTCACTGGACGCTAGAAGTTTGGTGATATTGGTTCGCTCCCAGACATTGGTGTTCTCATCTTCTGGTTTACTTAATTGGACATAGCCACTTTCCCAACTAGATGTTTCAGTGATTCCTGTTCGCTTGATTTCGTAAATCACTTTCTCTGGTCGAGTCGTCGTATCTTGATCAAATTCTTCCCATTCTTTGAAAAAATCAAGAGATACACCTGGTGCTTTGGCTGACGGCACACCGAATTTAGCAAGAACATCTGGGTTGCTCGTTGGTTGGAAGATTGTTTGCCCATTCATTTGATACCAAGTATCAGTCTCGAACATTTCGCTTTCTGTTTGGAGTCTCACTTGATAATGTAGTTGGATTTCCTGCCCTTTTTCTAAATAGATTTTATCGACGTTGATCGTTTGCCCATCAATAGAGAGAAGTGGGTCAATCGATAGAGGGGTCGTCCCGACACTTGTAACAGAAGCGCTGTCTGGTTGATAAACAAATGGATCAATGATTGGATCAGTGATTTTTCCATCAACGACTGTTCCGGAAAGCTGCACAGCTTTTTTGGCTAGATAATCAGCAATATCTGTAGACTCATTGGCAGATTCATAATATGCCGTACCGTCTTCGCCAGTGGAAACCATCTTACGCATTCGACGTTCTACTTCCTCTTTCGTGATGCCTTCAGTTTCATCTCCTTGCAACTGTATACCCAAGCCATGGATCTCGATACCTCGTTGTTTCAATGCCATTGCTTCACCGATTGTGGCTGTAAATGTCGAATTGATCCAGCGCCACTGTAAATCTTGATCTTTAACTGGTACGAGATAAGGTGGGGAAATTTTTGAAGTATAGTCAGGGTGATCAACACGATTGGTAAAAGTCGCACCATAATAACTACCATCTTCTTCAGTCACCACACTGGCTACTTGATAGGAACTTGTTGGCACACCATCTGTTAGTAAAACGATCACTTTTTTATGATCATTTTGTTCCGATAACATTTCACCTGCTTGACGTAATCCATTTTGAGTGAACGTCCCACCACTTGTTGAATCAGGTGTCGCTGCTTGGATTTCTTCCTTTACAGAATCAAATCCCGCGATCGGAATCCTGCGATTGGCGTAGCCTTCACTAGAAAAACCAACATAACCTAAATTGATTTTTTCCGTTACACCACTTTCTGATAAGGTATCGACAAAGCGATCGATCCCCTTTTTCACCTCAACAATCCGATTTTCCTCATTCATACTGCCAGACCAGTCGACAACCAGGACAACATCTAAAGGAGTGATATTTTTTTGGGTATTTCCTCGAACATTCAGATACAAGTCAAACAATCCAGGAGTCGCTGTCTCTTTGGCAAATTTTCGGATGGCATAATCAGCGTCCTCTTTTTCCCCACCATATTCAATATAAGAATGGTTGCGATTGCTTGGATTGCCATCCCAACCTTTTTGCCCGTCCCATTGCTGTTGTCCTTGGCGATTGCCTTGATGATTACGCACATATTGACTGTTATCCGGTTGCCACATTGCCTTAGGGTATGTTCCTTGCTCATCTGTGATATATTCTGGTTCAATCGTAGCTAACCCTTTAGGTTTCAACTGTTCATTGAATAATTGTGGTTGTTCAAACGGACGATATTCGTTTTTAGCTACCGATGAATCATCCGACACCTCACTGTTTTCAGAAGAAGTCGTGGTTTCAGACATTGGTTCACTCGTTTGTGCAGTTTCCTGATTCTCGTTATCTATAGAAAATGAAAAGGAAGCTGGTTCAGATAAAAGTAACTGACCCGTTTTTTCTTCTATCTGAATATTGAGTTGAAATTCTTTGCTCGTACTCGGCAATTCAATGGTCAATTCTTTTTCTTCAATGGCTTGAGAAAAATCACCTGCTAGCCATTTTCGTTGTTGTTCATCTGTGTATTCTTGATATTCCTGAGAAACATAAGAGGAAAGCAGATTCGTTTCAGGTGCATCTTTTGGATGTAACTGGAATAAAAATCGGTTTTCTTGTGCTTGCTCATTTAATCGATACACGACCGTTAGCTTACGATCTATTTTCCTAATACTTACTTTGCCATATTCATTATTTAAGACTTCAATGGTTGCTTCTTCATTAGCTGCCACAGTCTTTCCTTTTTGGAAGTAGAAATAGGTGACGAAAAATAGAGAAAATAGACAGAAAACGATGAAATAATTTCGCTTCTTCATTTATGGATACCTCCTTAGAAAAACTTTAAAATTCAATTAGATAATATAAAAAAAAGAAAAAATTCACTAATCTTTCTAGTTCTCTTCTCTTTTGTCTCTAACTATTAAATTATAGTTATTTTAAGGATCTTTAAATTGATATAGTAAAACGAATACATTGAACGTTTCGTTATTTAAAACCGATTTATTATTCTTTTATCTCACAAAATATACTCATTGAGCGATAATTTTGAGACAAATTTTAAAAGAATATTTCTAAATCCGGTAGAGTTTTTTTAGAAAATTGAGACAAGTATTTACAAGGAAAAATAAATACGGTATTAATAATAAAAATATAAAAAGAAGGTGAAGAATTGATTGAAAAAATTTTATTAGATGACCATGCAAGAATGAAATTAAGTGTGTATGGAAAGGTAATGACCTTATGGCCGGGGGAATATAGTTTAGATCATGTACGAGAAAACTTAGATTTCTATTTCAGTGCGACTCGTTTCAAAAAAATCCTATGTGCTATACAAGATGATTTAGAACAATTTACTGATATTAAACTGTTACATACTAAAAACAAGTTATCCATTCCTGAACAACTTGTTCAATATACCCAATACCAACATTACCTATCAACAGAAAGTGTTCCTTATAAACTATTGATCAGTCTTCTGACTGAACAAGATGAAGATCTTGCAGCTTTTTGCAACCGCCATTTTATCAGCCGCTCAACATGTTTTCGACAAACAAAAAAATTGGCTGAATATTTGAAGGAGTACAATATCAATTTGAATTTATCGAATCTTACCCTATCTGGTTCTGAAACGCTGATTCGTATCATTTTTTTCAATTTCTTTTGGTTTGTTTCATTAGGAGAAAGTCTGGATAGTATTCCTTACAACCAAGAAGTTCGCGCATTGATTTATAAGCACGAAGGTCCACAGCTCAAAAATAAGTTTGACTTAGGAAAAAAACAAGCCAGTCTCCATTGTCTGATTTGTTTGCTGAGGATCGAAAATGATCATTTTACGGATATCTATCGATTATCGAGAGACTCCTTTATTCCCAGTAAAACAAACATTGATTTTTTTTATGACTTCTTCAAAATTGCGGATCTTCGTTTAGATATCTTAGAAGTAAACTCGTTGTTTTATTTGTTCTATTATTGGCCGTTCCTTACCTCTAATCAAGATATTCGTGTGCCGATCGTTCACCATTCCTATCAACAACCGAGCAATGAAATCAAAGCTATTTTAGAAGAATTTCAGGCACATTGTCAGACATTTATTGGTACATTCCATTTTGAAAAAGAGCCCGCTTTGCTTTTGAATCTTTATCTTTCAATTGGAAATTTTAGCATGTTCAAACAAAAAATTCCTTTGACCACATTATTTATCTCTTCTTATATTCAAGATAAATATCCACTTTTACGTATCTTGACAATCAAAATCGAAGGATTTTGGAAAAAGGCCGCACAACGAAAAAACTACACATGGCTGAAATCATGCGTAAGTGAATTAGCCTTTCTACAAGCCAGTTTACTTTATCCGTATTATTCAGAAATCGATGAAAACTATAAATTGAAAGTTGGGTTTGTCAACGTCTCTGAGCATCTGATTTCCGCAGAGATCATGAATTTAGGCAAGAAGATCCCCTTTGTAGATATCGAGCGACTCACACTTCCCATCACTGAAGAATATGATTTTTTCATCTTGGGTTCCCCCTTATTGATCCCTGCTGGTCTTGATTCTTCTAAATATACAGTTCTTGATCTTTGTCATTATAGAGACTTTGAAACAAAGCTGTATCAGCGGCTGTTAGAAGTCCACCATTTAAAGTTACAGACATTGTTTGCTAGTTGACTGAACAATCATAACCACCCTTCAAAAGGGTGGTTTGCTCTAGGGCTATAAGCCCTTAACACCGGCCAGCGCCTAAAGACGCTGGCTTTCTCATTTCATGTTCAAGCCATATTGCCTTTGTCACTTTTGCCTACCTTTAAAAAGGTTTTTGTTCTACTCTCTAACCCTTAAAAGGGTCCTCGTATTCTCGAACGCTCAATTTATCTAGCGCTATATCATGTTTCTCTTGTTCTTGAATGTATTTCCTTATGGTCGCTTCATTCAATCCCACTGTGCTTACATAATATCCTTCTGCCCAAAAATGTCGATTGCCAAATTTATATTTTAAATTTGCATGTTTATCAAAAATCATCAATGCACTCTTTCCTTTAAGATAACCCATAAAACTTGACACGCTTATTTTTGGTGGGATACTCAATAATAGATGGACGTGATCTGGCATCATATGTCCTTCCAAGATTTCTACTCCCTTATACTTACATAGTCGTTTGATAATTTCTTGAATACTTGCTCGATATTGATTATAGATGATTTTTCTTCTATACTTTGGTGTGAATACAATGTGGTATTTGCACAGCCACTTTGTATGGGCTAAACTATTTGCTTTATTAGCCATTTCTTTTCCCTTCCTTTCGTTATCAATATGACCTGAACAATCATATTTTAACGATAGGAAGGGCTTTTTGGTAGAACCTTTTATTCCCCACCCGCATAGCAGGTGGTTTTCTGTTTCACTCGCTTTGCGAGCTCAACTTGGTCTAAAGACAACAAAATATAAAAAAAACTTTTAAGCAAGATGCTTAAAAGCTTTTTTTGACTACACTCGATTATTTTGCACGTTTTACGTATGAACCTTCTGCCGTATTGATTTCTAATAATTCATCCGTTTCAATGAAGTCAGGAACATTGACTACTAAACCTGTTTCCATTGTTGCAGGTTTACCAGAGCCAGTCACTGTCGCACCTTTGATCGATGGTTGTGTTTCAACAACACGTAAGACAACTGTTGTTGGTAATTGGACACCAATCACTTCGCTACCGAAGAATTGGATTTTTACTTCCATGTTTTCTAAGATAAATTTCATTTCTTCAGCTACAGTTTCTACAGGGATCTCATATTGTTCGTATGTTTCTAGATCCATAAAGAATGCTGTATCATCCATTGTGTATAAGTATTGAACTGGTTTTGTATCGATGTGTGCTTTTTCAAATTTTTCGTCTGGTCTTAGTGTCGTATCATAAGTAGCACCAGTGCGAACATCTTTTAGCTTCATACGCATCACAGTATTTCCTTTACCAGGTTTGTGATGGCTTGCATCAATTACTTTGATCAATTTTCCGTCTTGGACAAATGTCATTCCGGCTTTTAAATCGCTTGCTGAGATCATTATTTTTTGCTCCTTTTTTTCTTAATCATAATCACCCTTATTGTATCAGACAAACGTCTATAAAACTAGGAAATTATTGCTTTTCAAATGATAGTCTTTGACTTTCTTATTTTTTCATGCTATTTTTAATTAAATCATTATTGGAGGGATAAACATGGCAATCAATTACTTAAAACAATTGAAGTGTTGTTGTTGTATGGTGTATAAAAACAGCATACTGTTTGCCATGTCTATTAATTGCCCTTCATAGTTGAATGAAAGATCTCTTTCTGTAGTGAAAGTGTTTTCTTTCTTAGTCTTTTCAATTTATGATCTTACGAGGAGCTGATTAAATAGTCAGCTCCTTTTTATTTTACTTTTTTGGAGGTTTGGATTCGTGATCATTTCATCAATTACTGAAGCAATCGGGCATACACCCGTCTATAAATTTACTGCGAAAGATTTTCCTATGCCAAAAGATTCCGTGATCTATGCAAAACTGGAATACTTGAATCCAGGAGGTAGTATCAAAGACCGTTTAGGTTTGTATTTATTGACTTCCGGTCTTGAGAGCGGAAAAATCGATCAAGAAACAACGATCATTGAGCCAACTGCTGGTAACACAGGGATTGGTTTAGGTCTGGCAGCTTTGAAATTCAATTTAAAAACAATTTTTGTCGTACCAGAAAAATTTAGTATAGAAAAACAAAAAATCATGCAGGCCCTAGGCGCAAAAATCGTACACACTCCTACAGAAGATGGAATCGTTGGTGCGATCGAAAAAAGTAAACAATTAGCTTCTGAGATCCCAAATAGTTATGTTCCCTTGCAGTTTGAAAACCCAGACAATCCAGCCACTTATTACCAAACATTGGGGCCTGAATTGTTTCAAGAATTGGAAGGGTCAATCAATAGTTTTGTTGCCGGTATTGGAAGTGGTGGTACGTTTGCTGGAACCGCAAAATTTCTAAAAGAACGTTTACCTGAACTTCGCTTGATTGGTGTTGAGCCAGAAGGATCGATTTTGAATGGTGGTCCTTCACATGGGCACGAAATTGAAGGCATCGGCGTTGAATTTGTCCCCCCTTTTCTTAGTGAGTTGACAATTGATCAATTTGAAACGATTTCTGACGCTGAAGGATTTGCTTATACACGCCAACTAGCAAAAGAACACGGATTATTAGTAGGCAGCTCGAGCGGAGCCGCTTTTGCCGCAGCTTTAAAAGAAGCGCAACGTTTACCGAACGGACAGTCTATCCTGACCATATTTCCAGATACGTCCGATCGTTACTTATCAAAAAATATTTATCTGTAAGCAACAGACGAAACGATAAACTCAATGAAGAAATTGGAGGAAATAATTATGCATATTCAAACAAAATTGATCCATGGTGGTATTAGTGAAGATCCGACAACAGGTGCAGTTAGCGTACCGATCTATCAAACATCGACTTACCGCCAAAATGCAGTTGGACAACCGAAAGAATACGAATATTCACGTTCAGGTAATCCAACACGTTTTGCTTTAGAAGAATTGATTGCAGACTTAGAAGGTGGCGTTCGTGGCTTTGCCTTTGCCTCAGGTCTCGCAGGAATCCATGCCGTCTTTTCCTTATTCCAATCTGGGGATCACATTCTCTTAGGCGATGATGTCTATGGAGGGACTTTCCGTTTATTTGATAATGTTCTTACAAAAAATGGCTTAGAGTATACGATCGTCGACACAAGTAATCTTGCACAGATTGAAGAAGCAATTCAAGACAATACAAAAGCTTTGTATCTAGAAACACCAAGTAACCCTCTACTTAAAATCACCGATTTGAAAGCAGGGGCAGCCATTGCAAAAAATCATGACTTGTTAACAATCGTGGATAACACATTTGCTACACCCTACTTTCAAAAGCCTTTAGAATTAGGCGCTGATATTGTTTTACACAGTGGTACAAAATATCTAGGCGGGCATAGTGATGTCGTTGCTGGATTAGTTACGACAAACAACCAAGAGTTGGCGGATCAAATCGGTTACTATCAAAATGCCATCGGTAGCGTATTAGGTCCACAAGATAGTTGGTTGATGCAACGCGGGATCAAGACTCTTAGTGTGCGCATGGAAGAACATCAAAAAAATGCCTATGCTGTAGCTGAATTATTAGTGAACCATCCTGAAGTTGAATCAGTCTATTACCCTGGTCTAACAACTCATAATAATCATGAAATTGCGAAACAACAGATGTCCGGCTATAGCGGAATGGTTTCCTTTACCTTGAAAAACGACGCAGATGCAATTCCTTTTGTAGAAGCTTTGCAACTATTTATCCTCGCTGAAAGCTTGGGTGGTGTCGAAAGTTTAGTGGAAATTCCTTCTGTGATGACTCATGCCTCTGTACCTAAAGAAAAACGCGAAAAAGTTGGAATCAAAGACGGATTGATTCGTTTATCCGTAGGAATCGAGTACGCCCAAGATCTTTTAGATGATTTGAATCAAGCCTTTACTCAATTGGAAAATCACTGATCCATTTTATCTATAAAGAATTGAAAAAAATCAGTCAGTTTTCTACACCTGACCTGCAATAAGTGTTAGAATTTAGATAAATCGACTCAATCTTTTTAGAGGATTTTCATTCCTCCTAAAAAGAATCATCAGATAGTTAGGAGTAATTCAATATGAAAATGAATGTCGAAAGTTTTAATTTAGACCACCGTAAAGTAAAAGCCCCTTATGTTCGTGTAGCTGATCGTAAAAAAGGAGAACATGGCGATTTGATCATCAAATATGATGTCCGTTTCAAACAGCCAAACAAAGAACACATGGATATGGCAGGTTTGCATTCTTTAGAACATTTAACTGCCGAAAACATCCGTAATCATGCAGATTATATTGTAGACTGGTCACCAATGGGATGCCAAACAGGCTTCTATCTTACTGTCATCAACCATGAGAATTATGATGATATTTTAGATGTTTTAGAAAAAACGATGGAAGATGTGCTACAAGCGACAGAAGTTCCAGCAAGTAACGAAATCCAATGTGGCTGGGCTGCAAACCATACGTTAGAAGGCGCACAAGCTTTAGCGCGTGAATTTTTAGCAAAACGAGATGAATGGTCAGACGTCGGAGTATAAGCAGACCATACATTTATTTAAGAATAATAGAGATTGAGGAAAGTGACCTACATCTCATAGTCATAAGCCGTAAAAGACAAAAGAACATACCAAATCTTTGTCTTTTACGGCTTGTTTTGGTAAGTTATGAGAAAGACAATTTGGCGTGAACATTAAGAGAAAACTCAAATAATATCTCTTAATCTTCCATTTTGGCTAATGATCGAAGGCATTGACTTTCGCTCATTATGTTTTCAGTTTAGGGGACTACATCTGCAAGCCCCTTATTATACATCAACAAATAGGAGGAAAAAACGAATGGATATCTATGATTTTAACGTCACATTAGAAAATGGGACAACTTACTCATTGGACAAATACAAGGGACACCCTATGATCATCGTTAATACTGCAACAAAATGTGGTTTGGCGCCACAATTTGAACAGTTGGAAGAGCTTTACCAGACGTATCAGGAAAAAGGGTTAGTAGTATTGGGTTTCCCATCGAATCAATTCAAGCAAGAAGTAGCTTCTGCAAATGATGCTGCGGAAGCCTGCCGAACAACGTATGGTGTTACGTTTCCCATGCACCAACTAACGGTGATCAATGGCGGGGATGCTGATCCTCTATTTGATTATTTAAAAGAACAAGCACCAGGGACTTTGACACCTGCAATCAAATGGAATTTTACAAAATTCCTTATTGATAAAGACGGTCAAGTAATTGAACGTTTTGCGCCAAAAACTTCGCCGTTAAAAATGAAAGAAGCAATCGAAGCCATTCTTTAGTTAAGATGCAATAATTGGACAATCAACATTTTAGATTATTGGTCAAATGAAATTCACTTCTATTTAGAGAAAAAGCTTAGATCGACTTTAACAAAGTACATGACCTTGAAAAAATTTTTTTCAAGATCATGTATTTTTTTGTCTAGAATACTGACAAGAATTTTTGCTATTTCAAAAAAGCAAACAAAAAAACAGCTGAACTTTCGTTCAACTGTTTTCATTTGCGTGGCGGCGTCCTACTCTCACAAGGGGCAACCCCTCACTACAATCGGCGCTAAGAAGCTTAACTTCTGTGTTCGGCATGGTTACAGGTGTATCCTTCTCGCCATCGCCACCACACTTGGTGTTATCTATATTGAGTAAATCTTGTTCACTCAAAACTGGATTTGAAGTATCAGTAAGAAACTCTCCGAGTTTTTCATTTTATTTTGGTTAAGTCCTCGATCGATTAGTATCAGTCCGCTCCATACATCACTGTACTTCCACTCCTGACCTATCTACCTGATCATCTCTCAGGGATCTTACTTTCTTAAAGAAATGGGAAATCTCATCTTGAGGTGGGCTTCACACTTAGATGCTTTCAGCGTTTATCCCTTCCCTACATAGCTACCCAGCAATGCCCTTGGCAGAACAACTGGTACACCAGCGGTAAGTCCATCCCGGTCCTCTCGTACTAAGGACAGCTCCTCTCAAATTTCCAACGCCCGCGACGGATAGGGACCGAACTGTCTC
>NZ_CP172883.1:0-505000 GCF_050529595.1 Enterococcus sp. DIV1368b | reverse complement strand
ATCTCTGGATCATAGCTTACGTACAGCTCCCCAAAGCATATCGGTGTTAGTCCCGTCCTTCATCGGCTCCTAGTGCCAAGGCATCCACCGTGCGCCCTTATTCACTTAACCTTATCAACCTTGCGGTTGGGTTTTGATCTTTCTTCTAGCGATAGAAGTCCAATCAAGAAAAATAAGCAATTGAACTTATTAAAAAACTCATTCAACGCGGTGTTCTCGGTTTGTATTACTTACATTTTTACTTCAATATCCAGTTTTCAATGAACAAGTATATAACAACATACGTTGTTAATGGAGCCTAGCGGGATCGAACCGCTGACCTCCTGCGTGCAAAGCAGGCGCTCTCCCAGCTGAGCTAAGGCCCCGGGTTACATTTTGAGTAGACCTCTCAAAACTGAACAAAGTATCGACAAACGTGTGTAGTCTCCGTAATATTCCTTAGAAAGGAGGTGATCCAGCCGCACCTTCCGATACGGCTACCTTGTTACGACTTCACCCCAATCATCTATCCCACCTTAGGCGGCTGGCTCCAAAAAGGTTACCTCACCGACTTCGGGTGTTACAAACTCTCGTGGTGTGACGGGCGGTGTGTACAAGGCCCGGGAACGTATTCACCGCGGCGTGCTGATCCGCGATTACTAGCGATTCCGGCTTCATGTAGGCGAGTTGCAGCCTACAATCCGAACTGAGAGAAGCTTTAAGAGATTAGCTTAGCCTCGCGACTTCGCGACTCGTTGTACTTCCCATTGTAGCACGTGTGTAGCCCAGGTCATAAGGGGCATGATGATTTGACGTCATCCCCACCTTCCTCCGGTTTGTCACCGGCAGTCTTGCTAGAGTGCCCAACTAAATGATGGCAACTAACAATAAGGGTTGCGCTCGTTGCGGGACTTAACCCAACATCTCACGACACGAGCTGACGACAACCATGCACCACCTGTCACTTTGCCCCCGAAGGGGAAGCTCTATCTCTAGAGTGGTCAAAGGATGTCAAGACCTGGTAAGGTTCTTCGCGTTGCTTCGAATTAAACCACATGCTCCACCGCTTGTGCGGGCCCCCGTCAATTCCTTTGAGTTTCAACCTTGCGGTCGTACTCCCCAGGCGGAGTGCTTAATGCGTTAGCTGCAGCACTGAAGGGCGGAAACCCTCCAACACTTAGCACTCATCGTTTACGGCGTGGACTACCAGGGTATCTAATCCTGTTTGCTCCCCACGCTTTCGAGCCTCAGCGTCAGTTACAGACCAGAGAGCCGCCTTCGCCACTGGTGTTCCTCCATATATCTACGCATTTCACCGCTACACATGGAATTCCACTCTCCTCTTCTGCACTCAAGTCTCCCAGTTTCCAATGACCCTCCCCGGTTGAGCCGGGGGCTTTCACATCAGACTTAAGAAACCGCCTGCGCTCGCTTTACGCCCAATAAATCCGGACAACGCTTGCCACCTACGTATTACCGCGGCTGCTGGCACGTAGTTAGCCGTGGCTTTCTGGTTAGATACCGTCAAGGGGTGAACAGTTACTCTCACCCTTGTTCTTCTCTAACAACAGAGTTTTACGATCCGAAAACCTTCTTCACTCACGCGGCGTTGCTCGGTCAGACTTTCGTCCATTGCCGAAGATTCCCTACTGCTGCCTCCCGTAGGAGTTTGGGCCGTGTCTCAGTCCCAATGTGGCCGATCACCCTCTCAGGTCGGCTATGCATCGTGGCCTTGGTGAGCCGTTACCTCACCAACTAGCTAATGCACCGCGGGTCCATCCATCAGCGGCACCGTAAAGCGCCTTTCAAAACGAAACCATGCGGTTTCGATTGTTATACGGTATTAGCACCTGTTTCCAAGTGTTATCCCCTTCTGATGGGCAGGTTACCCACGTGTTACTCACCCGTTCGCCACTCCTCTTTTCCCGGTGGAGCAAGCTCCGGTGGGAAAAGAAGCGTTCGACTTGCATGTATTAGGCACGCCGCCAGCGTTCGTCCTGAGCCAGGATCAAACTCTCATAAATAAAAGTTAGAACAATCTTTCGATTGCTAAGCTCAATTGTTTGCTAGCATATTGCTTGCTTGTTAAAAATGTTTGTTGTCTTGAATTGAATCAAGACGCCCTACACATTTGGTTTGTCTTACTTTGTTCAGTTTTCAAAGGTCTACGTGATAAATGAAACACAACTGTCTCGATTTATCGTTTGTGATTGCCGTAGCAACTTTTATATCTTAGCAAACTCTCAAATGATTGTCAACTATTTTTTAAAAGTTTTTCGAACTCGTTTTTCACGAGGTCGTTTTAGCAACTCACATATCATAACTCATTGTTTGTTATTTGTCAACAACTTTTTTTACCTCTTCTTTTGTAGAGTCAGCATTCCTTGATGAACTTCTCAAACAACACTAGTTATATTAACATGTGTTTTCCTATTCGTCAAGCATTATTTAAAGTTTTATTTACACTCTTAAAATCAGTAATAAACAAAAAACAACAAAAAAAAATATACCATTTATTCTATTTAGTTGTCAATCACTATTTCTGATAAATCTATCTGGTATACTTTCAATTCTGATCCTCTCTATAGTAGAAATACGAAAAAGTTGAAATGTTTTATTTTGGAATATACGATTTGCCTCTTACACTTTTTGCTAGTTTTCACTAGTTTCTTTACGAAAAATATGCATCGCGCCTTTGGTAATAAGCCAAAAAACCAGAGTACAGGTAAGTGAGATTTTGATTCTTTGGCTTGTTACTAAGGAAAAACCGATGATCCCAATTGCCTTTTTCAGTATGTAACACAATTGGATACAGTCTATTCATGTAAAATCAATTGCTCCATCAATCGTTGATCGTAGCCAACAAACAGCGCATCATCGATGATGATCAAAGGACGTCTTAAAAGATGACGTTGCGTTTTGCACAAAAATAGAAGTTGATCTTCCTGATTTTTTGGAAGCCCAGCTTTAATTTTTTTGAATTCAAATGACCATGTAGTAAATAATTGTTCAATATCTGCATTTTCAAAACTACATAACTCTTTGACTTCTTTATTACTTAAAGCTCTACTTTCTAGATCAACAAATTGATAAGACAAGTTCTTTTTCTCTAACCATTGGATTGCTTTAACCGTTATTGTGCAATTCGTTGAACTATAGATTTTGATATTCACAACGTCTCCTCCTATTCTTACGAATACAAGACACTATGTTTCATATAAATCAAGTTTCTTGCGACACCTCGTATTTCTCTAGGAATAAATGCTCGTATTTCATCTTCATTGAACCCAATCAATACTCTTTTTTCATCAAGTAGAATCGGACGTCTAAGTAAAGATGGGTATTCTTTGAACAAGCGGATCATTTCTTTTAATGATAAATCATTAAAATCGATTCCTAATTTCTCATAAACTTTTGAACGAGTAGAAATAATATCTTCGACTCCGCCTTCGGTTGCAGCCAATATTTGTCGTATCTCATTTTCTGATAGGGGTTCTGCAAAGATATTCTTTTCTTCAAAATCAAGGTGATTCGTTTGTAACCATGCTTTGGCCTTTCTGCAAGATGTACAGCTAGGCGAAGTGTATAGTTTTATCATTTTCTCACTCCTTTTTAATTGTAATCCCATTCTAAACGTAATATCAAAATAATGCCAGTCATACGCTATCCTTAAAATAAATAAATTTTGTTTTTGTTCATAATATTGTTATTTAAACAGTCAATTAAAGGTTATATTCTTTTTTATAAACAAAGGTTATTTAAAAATGGCATAAATAATAAAAGTTATTTATTTATTTGAATAAAAAAGCAAATCGAGTGTATTTTTACTCGCTTTGCTTTTCGTCATTTATTTGATTTTTTTAACTTTACAACCTGTTTCTTTAATAAAACGTGAAGGTTTTAATTTTCTTTTCCCTTTAAACTCAGGTACACATAAATAAAGACGATTCCTTGCCCTAGTCATTGCGACATAAAAAAGACGTCTCTCTTCCTCAATCGTCGTTAATGGTTCGATTTTCAACTCACTTTTCAATCTTTTATCTTTTGCTACCGCCCCATTGTAAGGAATCATCCCTTCATTACAACCGATTAAAAAGACGTTACGATAACTTAACCCTTTACTTTTGTGAATACTCTGGATACATAATGCATCTAGTTTCCCCTTACGATAAGCAATCAACCTTGTTTTTAGTTCAGCTGCAATTCCTTGGACCTCAAGATACAATTTTTTCAATTGTGGGATCGTTGGATATTGTCTGACAGTCTCCAGCAACCATTCTTTGTCACCTTGCTCGATTTCTTTATTCGGTCTTGGCAACCGACAATAGGCCTCAATCAGTGAAACACATGACCGCTTCGTTGGTTGATCAAATGTTTCTAGCGCGCTTACAAATGTCTTTAGTTCTTTTTCTCTAGCTTCTAAATTAGGCCGCCGTTTTAAAATATAAGCGACAATATCTTGGTCACTGTTTTTATTAGAGAAAAATTGGTCACATTCATTTGTTTTCAGATAACAATTAATCATCAACTGTCGTAACAACTGTTGGTGTGCTTGCACTTTTATCGGTGTTGCCGCATCATACCAACCGATAAATTTTTGATAAAATTGATAAAAAAGCTTAATTCCATAGATCCCCGCATATTGGGTATCTGCTTCTAGTACAAACGGAATATCTGTTTGGATCAAACGTTGCACCAATGCTTGTGTTTGTGATAATGAGCGATATAAAATAATAGATTCTTTGTATTTTCCTTTGTCTTCTATAAAAGCATATACTTGCTGAATCAACCAGTCACTTTCCTCTTGTACCGTTTTAAATGATAATGCCTGTAATACGCCTGGTTCCTTTTGTGCTGGTACCATCGCTTTAGGTATGCGATCCTCTTTATTGTACGTGATCAATCGATTAGCTCCTTGAACGATCGACGCTCGCGAACGATAATTGGTCAATAGAAAGAGTGTTTTTGTTGGATATTCTTTTTCAAACTGTTTGAGATAATCAGGTTCTGATCCTCTAAAGCCATAGATACTTTGATCATCATCCCCAACGATGATCAACTTGATTGGCGAGTCTTTCGCAATCAACTGAACGATTGCCCATTGCAAAGGATTCGTGTCTTGAAACTCGTCGATAAACAAGTAATCGTATTTTTGACCTACATATCTTCTGACATCTACATGAGAGAGGACATTTTTCAAATTTTGTAGAACATCATTGAATTCAAAAAGTCGTTGCTTTTGTTTTTCTTCATATAGTTCAGTCATTAATTGATCCATACGCTCAGAGATAGGTTGACGTGGGTCTTTTTCAATGGAATCAAATCTCTTTTTGATCAATTGGATGATCTCCTGTTGGGAGAGATTCATATTTTGCCAATAATCCAATCGGTTAGCAATCGTTTTCTCCCCATACTGATCGAAAGAATACAATTGATATTTTTTTATTAGTTTCTGCAGCAAAATATTTACTTTATATGGTGTGTCTTTAGAAAACTCACCTTGAATCCCTTCGGCAGAAAGATCCGGAAACTGCCGTTTGATATCACTGTACAGACGATAAAAAATACTATGAAAAGTTCCGATCGTCACATTCGTTTTTCTTTGACTAAAATTATCCACCCGTTTTTTCAATTCATTGGCAGCATTTCGAGTAAAGGTAATCATTAAGATCCTTTGCTCTTCTACTTGTTCTTCATTCATCAGATATACAGCTTTCGCACATATCGTTTGTGTTTTTCCACTTCCTGCACCTGCAATGATCCGTAAGTGTTTGCTCATATCATAAGTGATTGCTGCTTTTTGTTCATTATTGAATCGATTATAAGAACGCTTCTCAATATGTTCAAAAAATGATTCATTTGGCTGTTCTTCCTCATGTTGTTCTTCTACCAACCCTGGTGCTTCCCCATATGCAGCTTCATAACTAGCAATTATTTCTTCTTGCATTCGAAAAATTTGTTGGAGCTTTTTATATTTTCTTTCCCAATGGCTGATTTCTCTTTGCAATCGAAGAATTTCTTTCTCATTTTCTTGATTGATCATCTTCCCCATCTTTCTTTTATTTATTTTCTACTCCATTTATTTTCTTTATACTACCAGACCTTTACAAAAAATAAAATGGGGCTTCACCCTTTTACGATCGTGGTCTTAGGAAGAAACAAAAGAAACTCTACTATCAACTGATGTATTTGATGAGTTCCTAAAACTACATGAGAACCCCAAAAAAGCAAAATCCACTTTTCCTTTACCTTTCAAAGTAAAAATAGCCAGTCAAATCCAAAAATGATTTTCCATCATTCAAGATTTGACTGGCTATTTATCAAAATACTATTTTTCATTCATGAACAGTTACTATTAGTAGCTGTACTCTTTCACTGCACTTGACTTACGAACGACTAATTGCCAGTGTAAATTGTGTGCAGTTTCATTGTCTTCATCTGCGCAATTGAGAACACGAACCATCAAACTATTCTCATAGATTTTTTCAATTTCTGCTTCAATTGGAGAACAAAATAAATCTGATACAAATGCGTACGTTTTACCGACTTCAAATAGATTTTCATTTTCCATGCTATTTCCTCCATTATGTTGTACATACAGCACAACTTCTTTTGATAAAAATTTCGAATCTGTTACCTTTATTGACAAACCCACCTTCTTAAAGGCTTGCATGTTAACATAGAAACTACCTTGTTGTTGATATCAGAAGGCAACAACAAAAGGGGAAGGGGAGTTGCTGCCTTCTATTAAGAAGTTGGTAAAACAAAAATATAAGAACGTGTCACTTACATTCATCTTCGCAACCTCTACTAATTTTTAACATAAATTTTTAAACATAACACAGAAATATCATAAAAAGTTCTTTTGGCATCAAAACTGTTAATTAATCTCACTCTTTTTTGGCATAATCGTATGTTTAGTTGAAAATTTAAAGATGATTTGATAGTTTTACAGGAATTTTTTTATTATTTAGAGATAAACATGTCTTTTATTTTTTACATAAGAAAAAGTTTTCACTCTTATATAACAAATATGTTACAAAATTCACTTAGTTAACGATTTTGATGTCAAAACGTCCTTTTATGAATCGAAAAACTTTTTTTGTGTCTTTTCGCTTATTATAGTATTCGGAGGTACGTATAGAGATGAAAAATAAAGTGGTAAATCGAATATTGGCAATATTATTCAACGGAAAACAAGATGAAGAAGATATGACTTACATCCAAGTCAAGTTTGCTCTGGAAGTTTTACTGAACAATCTTGGAAAACTTGCTGTCGTTTTTGTATTTTCTTTATTGACAGGCACGTGGGCGGAAACAGGAATGACTTTCCTTTCATATATCTGTATTCGCAGATATGCTTACGGTCTCCATTCCGATTCTGAATTTGTTTGCTTACTTTGGACTTTGCTTTATTTGTGGGGGGTTCCCTTAGTAATGAAACATTATCAATTGACTTTCTCTTTCCCTATGATGGTCCTTTTGTTAATTGTTTGTTTTTTCCTTTTGCTTCGCTATGGATCAAGAGGCACAGCCCTTAACCCGATTGCACCAGAGAAACGCCCACCCCTACTAAAAAAAGCAATTTTCATGTATCTTTTATTTGCAGTACTCACATTATTTTTCTCTGCTTCTTACTTTTCTACCTATTTACTACTTGGGATTATTTTAGAAATAGCTACGTTGCTTCCAGTTACAAATTACATGATGAATATTGGAGGAATTTTTTATGAAAAAAACAATCGTTAAACAATTAACTAACCTTTCTGATTTCTTTGTATCTGGCTGCTGCTTCGGTATGAGCTCAGAATTTAAAATACCTGAAAAATTAAAAAAATAATATTATAAATATGCTATAATTTGGGAAAACGCAATGGGAGCTGTGCTTTATGTTTTTGTGGTCCATAGCCTTGCAATATCTGATTTACACAAGTTCTATCTTAATCATCAATTCCCAAATTAAAAATAAATACCTATTTTCTACGTTTAGTCTCTTGGCAGCAGCCCTGTTGGGAATACTTTACCCGATTTTAGGTATTTTTTCTGCACTTGTCGCAATTGCCATGTTGAGTCTACTTTTCTTTTTCTTTTCATCCTCGCGCCAACATATGATCTACGCATTACCATTGGGATTATTAGCTTCCATCTTAGGCGATCATTTGACGAGCGTCGCGGATTTTTTAGTATTGGAATCTGCTGTCATTGAACCTGGAGATGCATTACAATATTTCCATATAACTGTATCAGCGATTTTATCTTTATTATTTGCGTATGGATTCAAAAAATTTTTAGATAATTGGTCCGCTAGCGTTGACCGTCGAATGATTGGTACAATCGGTTCCTTGGTTCTACTTACCTACTATATCATTATTTTTTATACACGCTTTTCTGGTGAAACGCCAAAAGTACTAGCATTAAATACGAGCTTTTTTATCCTTTATCTGTGTGTCGGCCTAATTATCTTGATTTACTATTGGAAAATATCAAATAAAAAGATGGCAGATCAATTATTGGAACAACGCATCCAATTACAGCAAGATTACATTAGAGATCTAGAAAAAAACTATCAAGAACTTAGAGAGTTTAAACACGATTATCAAAATCTGTTGTTTTCTTTGAATAGTTATATTTCTGAAGGCGATCTTGAAGGCTTACAAAAATATTACAACCAAACGATTTTACCTACACGTGAAATGATGAATCTCTTCCCAGCAAATCTTAGCTTACTAGACAAAATGAAGGTACCTGAAATAAGAAGTCTATTCTCTTTAAAATTAATGATGGCACAAGAAAAAGGTATCTCTGTCCAATTGACTGTTCCAGACGAAATCGTCATTGGTAAAAAATATACGATCAATTTGGTAAGAATGCTTGGTATTATTCTTGATAATGCAATCGAAGGTGCAACAGTAACCAAAAAGAAAAAAATCGAAGTACTGATCATCAAGAAAAAACAGTCGTTGATGATCCGTGTCATCAACACTACTACGAATACGTTTCCATTGAGTAAGTTAAAACAAAAAGGCTTCTCGACGAAAACAAATCCCAAAAATGAAGGATTAGGTTTATTTATTCTTGATGAGTTAACAAAAACGAATCCTTATCTTTTTCTTGAAACATCGATTGAGAATCAGCGATTTTCACAAACAATCCATATACAATTAAAGGAGTAATTTTATGATTCCCATTTACATTTGTGAAGACGATCCGAAACAACTGGAAGTCATCTCTACAGTAATCAAGAATCGGATCATGATTGAAAATTTGGATAGTTATGTCCATATTGCAACTTCTGATCCTATTGAACTCCTCAATGCAGCAAGGATACGTACGTCTTCTTTTGGTATTTATTTTTTGGATATCGAACTGAAAGACAGTGAATTAGATGGCATTGCCATTGGAAAACGAGTACGTGACTTGGATTCGCTTGGAAAAATCATTTATGTGACTTCACACACCGATCTTTCCATGACGATTTTGAAAAGCAACATTGAGCCGACTGATTATATCATCAAAGAAGATATTTTTGATCTTAAAGAAAATGTTGAACGTATCTTAAGTAAAATATTCGAAGATTTCCAAACTGCGCCATTACAAAAGGATATTTTTAGAATTGAATTCAATGATGAAATCAAATTTTTACCTATTCGAGATATCCAATACTTTTCTACTGCTCAAGGTACTCCTCATAAACTGGAGGTCCATTTGACACATGCCCAAATGCAGTTTTACGAGAAGATAAAAGATATCGAAAAGAAAAGTCAACACTTTATCCGCTGTCACAAATCTTATGTCATCAATACCCAAAACGTCCAAACAATCAATAAGAAAACACGAGAAGTGACTCTATCTAACGGGGAAGTGATCCCTGTTTCGATTCGTGGGCTAAAGAAGTTGATTTCTTGAAAGACAATAAAATAAATAAATTCTTTTTAATAAAGAAACGAAGAATGAATGAAAAAGTCGTAAAATCCTCTTTTCCATTCATTCTTCGTTTTTTAGTATCGTTTAATGCGCGATCATTTCTTGCGCGATTTCTTTTCCAGTCATTTCTTCAGGATAGAAAGTTGGCCAATTGTCCATTTCTTCTAGTAAAGCTTCTTGGCTTTCATTTCCTAAATAGATATGGAAATGGTCTGATTTGGTAGGCGCAATCGAGTGGTCACTGAATTGTACATACTTGAATGCACCAGAATCAGGATCTTCTGCTTCAAACAAGAAACGGACACCGCGATTACCTGCTGAATAGTTCAAGATTTCTTTACCAGCATAACGGTATTTCGATTCTTTAACTTCGCCATCCTTGAAAGTAAAGATCATCGTATCATCTTTGATCTCAATTTTTTCGACATCTGTTTTGTAGCCTATTTCATAGTATTCACGATACTCTTCAGCTGTCATATCGGGGTTTGTTTTGGCTTTATATTCAAATACTTGATCGAATGTTCCATCTGACATATACGTATCGACAGTTTGCCAAACACCGTTCCAATCTGATAACGGGCGGTCTTGGACCTCTGCATCTTCAAAATAACCATTGTAAACTGTTTTTTCTTTCTCAGGCTTCAATGTATCTTCTAATGGATTTTCAGTATCCGTAGTTTTTTGGAGCGCTTTTAAGTTTGCTTCCATGATTGAAATGTACGTTTCGCCGTTATCCATTTGTTCTTTTGTCAATCCTTCTAAAGGATTCAATACTGCTAGTGATACCCCAGCTTCAGTGGCTAACGTACGAGCAATACTATCTTTGGCATTTTCTTCAAAATAGATATATTCAATCCCATGGTCTTCCACAAATTCTTTTAACTCGGCAATTCTTGCAGCAGATGGTTCTTCACTTGAAGAAAGACCGGCAATTGGTACTTGATTAAGACCGTATTCTAGAGCTAAATAATTGAACGCAGCGTGTTGGGTCACAAATGATTTTTGTTTTGCTTGACCTAATGTTTCTTTAAAAGTGTTGTGTAGCGCTTCTAATTCTTCTAAATAAGAGGCAGCATTTTCAGTGAATGCTTCTTCTTTTTCAGGATATGCCTCAATCAATTGGTCACGAATCGTTTCTACTTGCTTCATCGCTAGATTAGGAGCTAACCAAACATGTGGATCTAATTCATGAGAATGACCGTGGTCTCCGTGATCGTGATCATGGTCGTGGTCATCCGCATGATCATCGTGATCATGGTCTTCATGATCGTGATCTTCATCGTCATGATCGTGGTGATGGCAATGACCATCCCCAGGCAATAACAACATTCCTTCGGTTGCTTTGATTGGAAGTACATCGCCCTCTTTTAAAGTATGTTCAATTGCTGGAACCCAAGTTTCCATATTTTCATCATTATAAACAAAAACATCAGCATTTTGGATTTTTGCCATATCTCTTGCTGAAGGTTCATAGTCATGTGAATCTGTTCCAGCTGGAATCAATAATTCAACATTTCCCTCTTCACCAACTACTTGCTTCGTAAATTCGTACATTGGATAAAATGTCGTCATTACATTCAAGCTTTCATCATTTTGTGCATTTGTATTTGTTGCAGTATCTCCTGTGCCACAACTTGCAAGGATCCCTGTCAACAGTAATCCTCCTACCACCTTGATCCAACGTTTCATTTTATTCGCTCCTTCTCATCTTCTTTCTCTATTTGATTACGATTAATAAACGCAAATCGTAATAGTTACGTTTTAGCAACAGGAATTAATTTAGCATAGAATCAAACCAACCGTCAAGCATTATTACTAAATTTATTTTATTATCGAAATTCGATTGATTTTTCAACTGTATCATTTTCTTTTTATACCCGTTTCAGATTATAATAACTTGGAGTAGGACAAGCTTGTGAAAGAAGCGGTCAGCACTGAGTAATAAGACAGGAAAATCAAAAATGGCTTTTTCATTTTGGATTTTCTTGGCTTATTATTGAAGTGTTGCTTCTTGAACACCGTTTATCATAGGTTGTGAAAGAAGCGCTCTGACCTGAGCAGTAAGATGGAAAATCAGAAAATAGCTTTCCATATTTTTTGATTTTTTAGCTTAATGTTGAAGGTCAGCTTCTTGAACACCGTTTATCAGGTTGTGAGAAAGATGTTCAGCTCCAAGTAGTAAGGCAGAACTTGAGAAAATAGCTCTTTATATTTTTCATGGTCTGGCTAGCTATTGAAAAAGTATTCATTCGGTTTCAGTAGCTGATCAATGAGAACGGCATAACCCAAAAATCCAACTACTTATTTCAAGAGAAAGGAGAACTATCGTGGAAAAAAAACCGAAAGAATCTTCCCGACTGATTCGTTTTTTAGGAGGGAAAACTTCGTATTACGTTCTAGGATTACTCGTGATGATCGCGTTGGTCGTTTACTTTTTCCAAAAGATTGCTTTTATATTCAAACCACTGGTTGTCATTTTCATCACGACTTTACCACCAGTCCTTTTTGCTTTGGTCTTATATTATTTATTAGAACCTTTGATCAAACGTCTCAGCAAGAAACTCTCACGTAATCTGTCAGTCATTTTAGTTTTTGTTATTATTTTATTGCTGATTGGCTTAGGAGGTGTCTGGCTATTTCCTTTTTTAGAACAGCAAGCAACCACTTTGATTCAACAACTGCCTGACCTATTCCAAGATTTTCAACAAACGTTGAAGGACTTTTTAGCACAGACACCATTTTCTGATTCGTTCAATCAATTCTTTGCATCGATTGATGATTTCACCGATAACTTTACTTCATTTATCGGTAACTATTGGGAGAGCGGTGCTGAAAGTCTAGGAAATCTATTCTCAGCGGTCACAACGACCTTTATCACTTTATTTACTGGTCCAATCATTGCCTTTTTCCTTTTAAAAGATCCGCACAATTTTTATCAATCGGTCTTAGGTATCGTTCCACCAAAATTTCGCACAGATTTTCGGACATTGACTAAAATTGCGAACCAACAATTAGGTGCTTTCTTAAAAGGACAAATTATCGCTTCTTTCATTCTAGGTGCCGTTTACTGGGTAACTTTCTTATTGATTGGCTTAGAATTTGCAAGTATTCTGGCTATCGCTGCTGGTTTATTATGTATTATTCCTTATATTGGTCCATTCATCGCTTTCTTTCCTGGACTGTTCATTGCTTTTCAAGATTCGACGTTCATGGCTGTAAAATTTGTGATCGTCTGGTTCGTTGTCCAGTTGCTTCACGGAGATCTTGTGGTCCCTCGTGTGATGGGTGATCGGTTACAGATCCACCCCATCACGATTTTGATTGTCTTATTAGTCATGGGAGATCTTCTAGGAATCATGGGTGTCATTTTTGGTATCCCGATCTATACGCTGATCAAACTACTCGTTGTTTTTCTCTTTAGAAAATTCAAACAGCGTTATAACAAGTTTTATGGGGATCAAGGGGTTTATCAAAAAGCTGATTTTTCAGAGAAGGATTACTTTAAGTAACTAAAAAAGGATAGGAGTAAGACATTCGTCCACTCCTATCCTTAAAAAAACTATACGGTATTCAAAGAGCAACATTTCAGAGAGATGCAACTCCTCCATAAATAAGCAGCAAAAGCTATTCATGCTTTTGCTGCTTATTTTTAAAACTATTCGTTTGTCACAGTCTCTACTTTTCTTGGACTAATAGTGCGACTGCTTGATAAGGCTGTAACTTCATTTCTTTTTCAACTGTCGTTGGGTAGTTACTGATCAATACTTCCGCGCCTACAAATTCTTCCGGTAATTCCACCGACGTTTCTTTCGCGTAAAAATTGGTCAGAACTAATAATTTTTGATCATCGGTTTGTCTAAGATAGCCATAGACTTGTGGATGCTCAGGTACAAAGGCTTTGTAATCACCATTAGCAATCACTGGATATGTTTTTCTTAGTTGGATCAGTCTTTGGTAATAGGCAAAAATCGACTGTTCTTGCTTTTGCTCAGTTGCTACATTGATTGTTTCGTGCTTCGATGCTAAAGGTAACCATGGTGTCCCTGATGTGAAGCCAGCTTGTGGTTCATCTGTCCACTGCATCGGTGTGCGTGAGTTATCTCGTGACTTTGCTTTAATTCGTCGAAAGGCTTCTTCTGGTGTGAATCCTTGTTCTTGTAAAAGTTTATATGCATTTAAGCTTTCAATGTCCCGATAGTCAGAAATCGAATCGAAGTCAGGATCGATCATGCCAATTTCTTCCCCCATATAGATATACGGAGTGCCTCGATTTAAATGGATCATCGTGGCCAACATCTCTGCCCCTTGTTTACGGTACTGTTCAACATCGACAAAACGATTTAAGGCACGTGGTTGGTCATGGTTATTCAAAAATAGTGCATTCCAGCCATTTCCTGCGCTCATTTCTTCTCCCCAAGTATGGAACAAACGCTTTAACTCTTCAAAGTCAAATGGCGGAGTTGTCCATTTATTGCCATTTTCATAATCGACTTTCAAATGGTGGAAATTAAATACCATTGACAATTCATTTCGTTCAGGTGACGTATATAAAAGACAGTTTTCGATAGTCGTTGAACTCATTTCCCCTACCGTTATGATTTCAGGGTCTTGGCCAAACGTTTCTTTATTTAAGCGTTGTAAATACGTATGAGTAATTGGTTTATCTGTGTACTCGGCTTTCCCTTCATTTTCCGCGTTGTTTTTTAGTTCCTCGTCTTTTCCGATCACGTTGATTACATCAAAACGGAACCCTTTGACACCTTTATCCATCCAAAAACGAACAACTTTGAATAATTCTTGTTGGACTGCTTCATTACGCCAATTCAAATCAGCTTGCGTTTTATCATACAAATGTAAATAGTACTTCCCTGTTTCGCCGAAGGGCGCCCAAGCGTTCCCACCGAATTTTGATACCCAATCTGTTGGTTCATCTCTTAAAATAAAGAAATCTTGATAATACTTGTCTCCAGCTAATGCTTTTTGGAACCATTCATGTTCAATAGAGACATGGTTCAATACCATATCTAGCATGATGTCGATCTGATATTTTTTTGCTTCAGCGACTAGCTCTTCAAAATCAGCCATCGTACCGAATAATGGATCGATTGCTTGATAATCAGAGATATCATACCCATTGTCTTTTTGCGGGCTTGGGTAAAAGGGGTTCAACCAAATCATATCAATGCCCAATTCATTTAAATAAGGCAATTTTTCTTTGACTCCTGGTAAATCACCAATCCCATCACCATTCGTGTCACGATATGACTTGGGATAAATCTGATAAATCACTTTTTCTGTAAACGCCATAAGCCTGTACCTCCAGCTGTTTTTAACTTATATATACAAGTTGATAATCCAATTATATATGAAACGTAAGCGTTTGTAAATCAATGACGCTAGGAAATGTGTACCATCATTTTTCCAGCAAATATTTTACGTTAAATCGATCATTCACGCCGCGCTCAATTCATTTAACTATTTATTTTTTTACAAATTCCTTTTTCAAGAAAATAAATTCTTTTAGTTATGTTATATTTAAGTATAGGGTCGTGATATAAATCAGCTTGTAGCATCTAAAATCGATTGAACAGTCTTCAAGTAACATGCTTTTTTCATACATACCCTAAACGATAAAAAGCCAAAAAGCGGAGGATCTCTACTATGACTTTTTTAAAACGTTCCAAATTATTTGCAACACTTGTTTTACTTAGCTTGACAGGAATCACTATTTTTATTTTTTCTAAGATCACTTTTATTTTCAGGCCACTCGAAGCGATCATGGCAAGTATCTTCTTGCCAATCTTGATTTCAGTTTTCGTATTTTATATTTTTCTTCCAATATACAATCAACTCCTCAAATATATAAAATCAAGAACGCTTGCGGTCACACTGATGATGCTACTGATTTTGTTAACTGTGTATTTGACCGTACAAGTGATTTTACCGATCATCATTTTGGAAATCAGTAAATTTATCGGTCAGGTTCCTCAAATTCTTTATGTTTTGGCAGAGAATCTAGATGGTTCCTTATTAGAAGAACGCTTGCTCCCATTTATTGATACACTGGAATTGAACCAATTGACACGTTTTGTTTTACAATTTGTTTCAGGTGCCACTTCAAGTTTAGTCAATGTATTCGAAATCGTTTCGCGCTCTGCGATCATTCTCTTTACGATTCCACTCTTACTGATTTATATGTTCAAAGATGGCGACAGGATTCCAGCTATATTGACACGCTACACGCCTAAGAAATTCCATCAGTTAGTCAGAGATTGGTGCCATGATTTCCATTTAGCAGCTTCGACCTATATTAGTGGCAAGCTTTTAGTCTGTACGTATGTAGGTGTGGGGAGTTATCTTGTTTTTAAAGTATTAGGCTTGCCAAATGCGTTATTACTTGCCTTGATTTGTGGATTGATGGATATCATTCCTTATTTTGGTCCGTTTATTGGTGCTGCACCGGCTTTACTGTACGCATTAAGTCAAGACGTGAAAACAGCCTTACTCTTAGTAGCTTTCATCACCTTGATTCAATTTGGGGAATCTTACTTGGTGTCTCCTCTAGTGATGAATAAGATGATTCATATCCATCCAATTGCGACTGTTTTTCTTTTACTTGTCGCTGGGAACTTGTTTGGCTTATTAGGAATGATCCTCGTATTGCCGACGTATACGATCATTCGGGAGATGATCCGTAGCTTTATTCGCTTTAAGAACACTACTGATACAGCTAATTCAACTCATCCAACTGAATAATCCTAGGGATAAACGGGGAAATTTACCGTTTATCCTTTTTTGGCTTTGCCCCGAGGCTCTCTTTATCTATTCTCCTCTATCTTTCAACAAAAAAACCGTTTATTGCGATCTTCTTTTTCAAGAATAAGCAATAAACGGATCAGAACTATCGATTGATCTATTCTGTTGGTTCATCGATGAAACGTTGGACCTTCATCTTCAACTGATATTTTTTTCGTAATTCAGCAATCTCCACCATCATCTCTGATTTGTGGTGACGATCGATTGCTTCTTGATCTGTCCAGCGATCTACCAATAAGATCGATTCAGCATCTTCTAAAGGAATAAAATACTCATAACGTTCATTTCCTTCTTGCGCACGAATGCGTTCGACGATTCCTCGCTCTGTCATTTCTTGGGCAAATGCCTTTGCATTGCCTTCTTTACCGCTATATAGGATATTCACAGTAATACTCATCTTAGTCCCCCCACTCGTTATTCATTTGATTTCAATGCATCGATCATATCAATATGCTTCAATTTGAAATGAGTGACGATCATCACGATCACCGTGAATAGAATCGTCAAAGCAGCGGATAGTGTATAAGCAACCCAGGTAATAACTAACGGGAAAATCACTGATTCCATTGAAGCTTGGCGTAAGATAAAGTCGGTCAGCACATAACCGATCCCAAATCCTCCAAAAATCCCTAATAAAGTAAAGATGATATTTTCTCGAACGATGTACATCGTGACTTCTTTATCAAAAAAGCCTAATACTTTGATTGTAGAAAGTTCACGTACTCGTTCAGAGATATTGATATTCGTTAAATTGTATAAAACGATAAACGCCAATAAACCAGATAGAACGACGAAAATGATGACCACTGCATCTAAATTTGAAAGAGATTCTTCTTGGTTCTTGATCTGTGTCGAAATAAAAGAGGTATTAGTAACCGCCCCCGTTTTCAATAATTCTTCTGAGAGTGTATCCTCTTCTTCTTTCGACATCTTTTCTGTTTTGAGTAGATACGCATTGGTTGTCATTGGCTGTCCAGAAATCTCTTCATAATATGTTGGACTCATATAGACAAAATTACCCAAATAATTTTGCAAAATGACTGCCACCGTTCCATGTAATTTTTGTTGATCGTCATCATACATTTCCACCGTATCACCGACGGATAAATCGAATAATTCGGCCGCTTTGCGTGTGATCGCAAGTCCTTGGTCTGGTAGTTCTACCGATTGATCGTCCGTTGTTTTCAAATGGATAAATGTTTCTAATGCTTGTTCATTTTCTGGTACCATCAATGTCAAACTTTGTGATGCTTGACCTTTTTTACGTAGTTCAATCGTCTGCGAATCAACCGCTAAACGATCAGTGATCTTCACTTGATCATCCATTGCGTCATTGATTTCTTTTTGACTCGTTTCATCAGTTTGATTGGTCGTTACGATCGCTTGATAATCAATGATTGGTCCAAACTGTTTGGCAGAAACCGAGCTAAGCGAATCCTTTAGTCCAACTCCTGCAACCATCAATCCTGCACAACCAGCAATTCCGATGATTGCCATGAACATCCGTGATTTATAACGGAAAAGATTACGATAACTGATTTTTTGGTTGAAGCTTAAACGTGACCAAAGAGGAGTAATGTATTCTAAAAGAATTCTTTTCCCTGGTTTCGGTGCTTTAGGCTGTAACAAAGCAGCTGGTCGTTCGCGTAGATCTTTGAATAGAACTAACATCGCTGCACCAAAAGCAGCAATGAAGAACGCAATAGCTGCTTGGATGATTGGTGGCCAATCATAGAAAATCACCGCACTGCCAATATCATAACGTTCGTTTGAAAGCTCGAAAATGATCCGAGGCAAAAGATTGGTTCCTAATATCGTTCCTAAAATGATTCCGATACCTGAAGCGAGACAAGCATAAATGGCATATTTTTTGGCAATCTCCAATTTACTGTATCCTAAAGCTTTCAATGTACCGATTTCTCGTCTGTTTTCTTCTACCATCCGTGTCATCGTGGTAAAAGTGATCAATGCTGCAATAAAGAAGAAAAAGACTGGAAAGACATTTGCGATGGCTGCGATGCGTTCAGCTAGATCGCCAAATTCCTGGAAGCCGACATTTTCCGATCGCTCTTGGAAAAGATAAGTTGGCTTGGCTAATTCATTGATTTTTTCTTCATTCTCCGCAATAGACGCTTCGGCCTCTGTTAGCTCCGCTTCTTTTGTTGTCAATTGTGCTTCTTGTTCTGATAATTGACTTTCTTGTTCCGCTAAAGCACTCAATGCCGGTGTTCGCTGCGGTTCAGGTAACTGCTCCAAGACTTGACGTTGTTGATCAATCTGTGTTCTCGCTGCCTCTAATTGACTTTTCGCATCAGCCACTTGTGATTTTCCGTCTGTGATTTCTTGTTTTGCAGGGGCTAAAGCATCCTTGCCCTCTTGCTTCAACTGTTCTAAACGTTGCTGCGGTCGCTCTTCAAACAACGCTTCCAGCTTTTCGATGTTTTTTTCCATCTCTTCTTGGTATTCTTCACTGTACGTATTTAAATCGTCGACATTTGCAAAGTCAAGATATAAAACGGATTGGATATCTGTTTTAAAATTATCTTGGGGAACATAGGCAAAGTAATCAATACTCCCATTCCCTACATTTGCAAACCCTCGTTCTAAATTATTGATGAATAACGGGGAACGAACAAATCCTGTAATCTTGTACGCCGTCTCTTTCAAGTCATCTGATTCAATCGTATAAGTGTCACCGATGCTGTAACCTTGATTTTTTGCCTTCTCATCTAGTACAAGTTCATCATCCGATTGCGGCAAGCGACCGTCGATCACCGTCAACTGATTTTGTTTCATATCAGGTGCATAGGAGAACACTTGGACAACTTCATTTTTATTGGCATTCGCGTAATATAGCTGTTTACCCGTTTCAACGGTTACATCTGAGAGTTTCTCTGCTTCTGCAACATCTTCTTTCGTCAATCCTGCTGTCGAAACGATCTGTAGATCAGAGAGTTTACCTGCCCTGACATATTCATCCATCGTTTTTTGCATCACAGGACCCGCTGTCTTGACGCCTACATATAGGAGCGTGCCGAGTAAAATGATCAAAATGATCGCGATAAAGCGTCCTTTTGATTGGCGTATTTCACGAAATCCTGCTTTGAGGTAAGTTCTATTTTTCATGGCAAACCTCCTTACCAAACAAGTTCATCGATAGATGAAGGCTGTTCATTTAATTCGACTGCACGGACTTTTGCATCGTTGATATGGATCACTCGATCAGCGATTGGCGCTAAAGCCGAGTTATGTGTAATGATCAAAACGGTGTTGCCATGTTCACGGCTAGCATTTTGCAACAATTTCAATACTTGTTTTCCTGTTTCAAAATCCAATGCGCCAGTTGGTTCATCACAAAGTAATAATTTTGGGTTTTTCGCAAGCGCTCGTGCAATCGACACACGTTGTTGTTCGCCCCCTGATAATTGTGATGGGAAATTATTCAACCGGTGCGCAAGACCAACTTGTGTCAAAACTTCTACAGGATCTAACGCATTTGGCGAAACTTCTGTTGCCAATTCAACATTTTCTTTTGCGGTTAAGTTAGGAACAAGATTATAAAATTGAAAAACAAAGCCAACATCTGTCCGGCGATAAGCCGTTAATTGTTTGTCATTGAATTGAGCAATATCTGTTTCATCAATAATGATCTGTCCCTCATCCGGTGTATCCATCCCACCTAAAATATTCAATACCGTTGATTTCCCTGCTCCACTAGGGCCAAGGATGATCACTAATTCTCCTTTTTCAATGGAGAATGAAATATCGTCATTCGCTGTAATCGTTGTTTCGCCCATCTGGTAACGCTTAAATTCATTTTTTACTTCTACATATTTCATAAAACTTCCACCTTCATTCTCCCGTTTATTTGTCTATTTGGTAAATCTCTTCTATTTTAACACTGAAATGAAAGGTTGTGAAAAAAACCTTTTCAAAAGAGGTCGTGAAAGGTACGTTCAGCACAGAGGCATAAGAAAGAAAAATAGAAAATGGTTCTTTCATTTTTTATTTTTTGTCTTATGTCCGAAGTGTTGTGCCTTGAACACCGTTTACAAGAGGTCGTGAGAGAAGCGATTAGCACTGAGTAATAAGAGAGGAAAAGCTAAAATGGCTTTTTCATTTTTTGATTTTTTTGGCTTATTATTGAAGTTTTACTTCTGGAACACCGGTTATTCGCTTCTAGGGTGTGCAAGGTGAATAATATCACAGAATCATCATTTACTTCTTTACGTATTCATGGGAAAATGACACTAAGAAAGAGATAGGAGTATAGCAATGGCAAAGAAAAAAGTGACGATCAAAGACGTTGCGAAACATTCAGGCGTATCCATCGCAACTGTCTCATTGATCTTGAATGGCAATGAAGCAAAATTCCATCCAGATACGGTCAAAAAAGTAGTAAGAGCAAGAGACGAATTAGGTTACCAACCTGATTACATTGCACGTCAAATGATCACAAAGAAAACAAAAACAATCGGTGTTCTTGTCCCTGATATCACCAACCCTTTTTTCAATACATTGATGCAAGGGATAGAAGACTATCTTTACCAACAAAATTTTGTCACGATTCTATGCAATGCAGATTTTGATCATCAAAAAGAAACGGATTATTTACTTGAGTTGACGCAACGTGGTGTCGACGGGTTTATTATTGCCTCTTCGGCTGTCTCAACGAAAGCCCTCCAAGTTTCTTTGAAGAAACAAGGAAAGCCATTTATCGTATTAGATCAGAAAAAAGCAGAAGGTTCTAGTGATGCGGTCTTAACAGATGATTATCAAGGTGGGTACTTAGCCGGTGAGCATCTACTAGGTTTAGGGCATCAGGAAATTGCTTTAGTCTATCCACAACAGACACCGCAAAATGTCCAAAATCGGATAGATGGTTTCTTAGCAGCGTGTAAACATGTGGATCATTCTGAGAAACAGATTCATTGGTTCCCTACTCACTTTTCAAAAAAAGGGGGCTATGAAATCGTCCCTGATTTACTTTCTTCTGCTACTACAGCGATCTTCGCATTAAATGACGAACTAGCTTTTGGTGTATATCGCGGATTAGCGGAGCATGATAAAATCATTCCCGAAGATTATAGCATCATCGGCTATGATAATATTGATATGTGTGAATACATGAAGCCTAAATTAACGACCATTGCTCAACCTATTTTAGAGTTAGGTAAAGCGACTGCGCGTTTACTCTTAGAACGCATCCAACACCCTGATAAATCATGGGAAGAACTTTTATTGCCCGTAGAGTTGATCCAACGTACCTCGACTCAATCGATCGATCCCTCTGACCATCAATAAGACGAATATTTGTTGCGAACCAATGATGACTGAACCTGTTATCATTGGTTTTTAAAATAATACGTTATTTTATATTTTTATTTCTTACATGAAAAGCCATCAGTTAGGCCTTTTTTTTACGTTCGTTATTTAACGAAATGTTTTGAAGAATTGATAAATCTTTGGTAAACTTATAGTAAGTGTACTCATTTCCCCCAAAATTTGTGCCCCCACAAATGAAATAGGGTACATCAACCAATGAATGTTCAAACGAAATAAATGGCTACTTAATGCTTTTGTCCAATGTTTATTTGTTTTTTATTCGTGAATCTTGATTGAATGTATTCACGAAATCAAGCAACTGACAGAACAGATGTAACTTTATTAGTACAACTGTGGAAAAAGAAAAGGAGTATTTCGTTATGAAGAAAAAAACAGCAATACGCCTATTTGCAGCATCTTGGCTGATTGCTCCAACTTTGTTATCTACACAGCCTGCGTTTGCTACAATCAGGCAAACACAGACATCCGAAAGCACGATCGTTGCAGAGAGTCCGTCGTTTACGACCGATTCAAGTACAAATGATTCAACCTTATCAAGTTCTTCGCCTGATTCTTCAGACAACACGGAGGAATCCACAGAAGAATCTACTGAAACAGCCACTCGGACGCTATCGATTGCTCGGAATTTACGTGAAAAAATCAAATTGAAGATCGTTGATGAAGAGAAAGAAGAATCTGAGATCAAAACAAGAGAGTACACAGAAGAAGATTTCCTAGAGATTTCTAAGTCTGGCAAAATCAAAGATTTAAAAGAAGGAACCAAAGTTACATATATGATCACACCTGAAACGAATGAACAATTAGTTTCTGTCAAAATCGAAGGTGCGCAAGAAATCGACTATACTAAACAAATTTTTACAGTCGGCGTGACTGATTTAACGATCTCCGCAAAGTTTGAGTCGTCAACTTCCCCTTCTGAACCAACCTCTCCAGAAGAAGAAACGACGGATTCCTCAGAGCCAACGCCAGTTACTCCAGATATTCCGGATGGTGGCAATAATGGCAACACTGGCAATTCGGGAAATAATGGCAACAACAACGGAAATTCAACTACAGGCAATACGACAAATCCTTCACGACCACCAAGTTCTTCAAATAATAATGGGAATACAAGTGGTTCTACAGGATCAACAAACAATAATGGCTCATCTTCAAACCAGACAACAAACACTAATCGGCCTCAGACGCCCGATCGAATTGAAAACCCAGCTTCAGAATCATCTGATTTTGTTGTAAAAACACCGATCGAAGCAATTTTACCAGCAAACACAACGAGCATCCAACAAGCACTTGTAAAAGAAGCGTATCGCCAGCTGGGAAAACCATATGTCTGGGGTGCCAAAGGTCCTACGACTTTCGATTGTTCTGGTTTGACTTATTACATCTATAAAAAAGTAACTGGCCATTCAATTGGAGGTTGGACAGGGGAACAACAATATGCTGGTACACAAATCCCTGTCGAGAATGCTCAACCGGGCGATTTAGTCTTTTGGGGCCCTGCTTCTGGTACTACCCATCATGTAGGTATTTATATTGGTAATGGGAATTACATCCATGCCCCTCAGCCGGGTGACCATGTGCGGATCACTTCTATCAAGGATTACAGACCCGACTTTGCCTTACGTGTCAATATAGCTGGTTTACCACGAGCGACAAATTCATTAGCCAGCTCACCGATTTTAGATGGAATCAACGATTCATTCCATTTCGCACAAAACCAAACAACAGATCAGTTTGTTGCAAAAATCGCTGAAGATGCTCGAGAAATCGGACAAGAAGAAAATATTTATGCTTCTGTTATGATGGCACAAGCTATCCTAGAAAGTGGTTCTGGTAACAGCTTGCTTTCTCGTTCACCTAACTATAATCTTTTTGGGATCAAGGGCGCTTATAAAGGGAGTAGTATTTCCTTCAATACCTTAGAACAAACAGCAGCTGGGCAAAACTATCAAATCCGTGCAGCATTTCGTAAATATCCTTCTTACAAAGAAAGCTTAGAAGACTACGCAGATTTGATCAAAAACGGCTTATCTCATAATGCTGATTTTTACAAACCAACATGGAAATCTGAGACCAAAGATTACCGAGAAGCAACGAAATATCTAGAAGGGCGCTATGCAACTGATCGACAATATTCTAGAAAATTGAATGCGATCATTGAAGCGTATGACTTGACGCAATACGACGAACCAAAAGAACAAGAAACACAGGATTCTGAAACAAATGAACGAATGGATTCCTTTGTCGTTCCTACTCGTTGGCGAAATTCTTCGTCTACTTCATCTAGAATGACCATTTCGTTGTTCAATCAAAGAAACCCTTCACTTCTATATCTATCAGAATTAAGATTTGCTTCTTTCTGGGACCTATGGCATCATTTTTCAGTGAGAGAGATCCCACAGAAACTTTCTGTTACAGTCAGAGAAACCGATCAGCCACTTGCTAGTCGCTTGAACCTTGATCGTGTCTTTCGGATGAAACAATTTTTGAGATAACAAAAATGGACACCACATCAAAGAACCAAAACTCAGAAGTGGATGGAATACTTCTGTGTTCTGGTTCTTTTTATGTATCTTACTCCACCTAAATAGGCGCTGGATAGTTGCATTATTGGTTAGAAAAAATATTTGGCAATTTCTGATAACCTTTCTTTTGTTTGAGGATCAATTTGATCAACCACTTGAAGATTACTGCGTTGAGATCAATCGATGCTTCGGCTATATTGACATAATATCGTTCCTTTGATTGTATTCATCGCTGTATCAGAAATTGTTTGAAATGCACCTGAGCGTTGATATTTTTCCTGTAAATATTTTGTTGAACTACTGATTGGCATGACTAAAACGGTATTGAAATCTTGTTATAGTTGTCATTGCTAATGATGACACACGGTCATTTTTTTGCTAGTTCGTTCTCTTTTGTTGGAACCAAATCTATAAAAATAATATCCCCTTGTTTTATCATTCGATTTTCTCCTCGCCTACATCCTCTCCAAAATCAACGATTTCTGTATTATCACTCGCATGTTCTTCCATCACAACCAACTCATTGTTCCAAAAGTCTTCATCAGCCAGAATTTTTTTTCACTAGTCACTTTAAGTTCATCTTCGGACGTGAATTCAAAAATAACTTTCTGATGCTCTTTCAAGCTTAATTTTTGACACACACTCTTAGGGACAGTAATTTGACTTTTGGACGTCATTTTAGCTGAGACTTGCACTTTTTTATCCATAAGTATTCCTCTCCTTTATTTGATTATACAAAAAAAGTAAGGAATCCCCTCACCTTTCTTGTACGCCTCTGTTCAGATTTCTCATTTATTTCTTTGTTACATGTTGTAAAAGTAATAACAAATAAAAGCGAAGATCGGTAGCAGACTAAAAAAGTAAAGTGCTTGGTTCAATGATAACTGTTGGGCCAAGACACCGCCTAGTAATGGAGAAACAAAGGAAGAAAGCCCCATATAAACACTTATAGACAGAAGTTGTCCGGAGGAAAAAACATTTTTAGGGGTAATCTCACTGATGATCATTCGACTACCGATAGTAAAAGCTGGTACAGTGAAAAACTGCAAGAAACTGGCAGCAAGCAATACTAGCGGCGTTCGTGAAGTTGCATAAATCAAAAATTGCAAAACCAAAGAAAAACCAGAAATAAAAAGCAATCGCTCATTTTTCCATTTTGTTACCGAATGATTCAATAAAAGATACGCTGGAATTTCACAGAAAGCTTGAATCGCCCACTTTAATCCTACGAACGTATTTCCACTATCCATTAAGAGTAATTTGTCAATCACGATCGTATTATTGGCGACGATCGTTAAATATAAAAGGAAAAACAGCAACGTATAACATAAGAACTCCCCATTCTTACACAGTTGATACATATCCGAAAGATTAAATTCCTTGTTTTTTTGTTCTTTATGGTCATTTTTATCGTGAGATGTTTTGGGCAATGTTTTTGAGATGCACAAATAACTAATTAGAAAAAAGAGAAAGGGAACCATCAGCCACTGATAATTATTATTAAAAATGAATACCGGAATACATACACTCATCACACTCCAACCTAAAGAACCTATTGCTTTGATCGACGCAAGGTTGTTTCGCATCTCTGACTCTGACAACACCCAATTATCTAGGACGGTTGCTCCTGTATTGGATAGCCCTCCTGCAATAGCCAGTACGATCAGATGAATCAGCCAGATATCTTTTCCTAGCAAATAAAAAGTGATCGCAAAGCATACGAATAGTACAGAAACTACCATGGAAACTTTTTTTATCTCCTTACTTCGGTCAGAATAATAGCCAATAAAGATTTGGAAGATCATCGTGGTCACACTGTAAGAAGCCAAAAACCAGCCTCTCTGGACTGCATCATAGCCTTGTTCGGTCAAAAACGGTACGATCTGCGTCATCAAAATAGCCATCAACGCATACTGAAACAAATAGACGAGTTGAAATTTGTTCTTTACTGCCATATCTACTTTCAAAATGATCGGCTGAAGGATCTCCTCCAGCCGACCCCTTTCATTTTTATAAGTGATACCTAGTGAAGCTCCGGCCAATAAGGAGCATTGACTTCGATCATTTCATCGAGGATCTCCTTCGCTACTTTTGCACTAGGTACCGTTTTGTTCATGATGAAGGCTTGCCATAATTTTTGATATGATTTTTGTTCCCAAGCATCGACTGCTAACTTCTCAGATGCAATTTGCTGTTCCATCAAACCTTTTTGAAAAGTAGGGATTTCACCAATCGATAGTACTTCATAACCGTCTTTCCCTACGATACAAGGCAATTCGACCATCGCATCGTGACTGAAATTAGAGATGGCACCATTATTCTCAACGATCAGGATCATGCGCTCTTTCGTATTGAATGTCAACGCACAAGCTAGATCTGTAATAAATGAGGCATGCTCATTAGAGACAAAAAGCGTGTCTTTGGCTGTTTGGTTATTAATAATCCGCTGGCATTCTTCAAAAACGATTTTCTCCCGTCCATCAATGATTTCATTCGCTCTTGTATACTGTTTATCGGCATGAGCAACCGTTTCATCAGCCATCAAATAATATTTTAAATACGTATTAGATAAAAAGGTCGGCTCGATTTCATGTAACTCTTTGGCTGCTAGCATGGTTTCCAACCAGCTTGTTTCTTTGTGTTGGCCTTGTTGTGTTTGTTCTGTATAGCCATATTTTTTTACATGGGCACTTATTTTTGGTAGTAAGTCATTGCCGTCATGGTCTTTGATGCTTGTCCACCACCCAAAGTGATTCAAGCCAAAATAAGACGTTTCAAACTCTTTACGATCCCGTAGCCCAATCACTCGAGCCATGATATCTTCTAAACAAACGGGCATGTCACAAATATTGATGATTTTTGAATTGGGGCGAAACCTTCTTGTTGCTTCTGCGACCACTGCTGCTGGATTAGAATAATTCAATAACCAAGCATCTGGTGAATACTTTTCCATATAGTCGACTAGTTCTAAGACTGGCCCGATCGAGCGCAACCCATAAGAAAGTCCCCCTGGTCCGCATGTTTCTTGACCTACAACATTGTGCTTAAATGGAATTTTTTCATCTTGTTCCCTCATGGCATATTTTCCGACTCTGAGTTGTGCCATAACGATATCAACATCTGTAAAAGCCTCTTTGGGATCTGTTGAATAGTCAAATTCGATTTCTGGCGCTCGTTCTGCGAGGATGATCGCGCATGCTTTTGCTATAGCAGCTTGCCTTTGTTCATCATTATCATAAAATTTGATTTTTCTGACTGGAAATCGTTCTCGGTCTTCTATTAACATCATCACTAATGAAGGTGTATATGTACTCCCTCCACCTGCGATCAAGATTGAACTTTTTTTCTTATTCATAATTATCCTCCTCTTATTTTGCGATCAATTCTTCAAATGATTCTCTCACCCTTGGTACAGTTAACCCAACAATGATTTGGATACCACCATTGCCTGGATTGACAAGTCCTGCGGCTCCAGCTTCCTGAAAATCAATAGGATTGGCTACTTTACTTGTATCTTTCACGGTAAGTCGTAACCGTGTGGCACAATTCGTCACATCCAGTACATTCTCTTTTCCACCTACTAACACTAGATAGGCTTGTGCTTGTCTAGCATGTTTAGGTAGGTTTTTCTCTTGTTCATCTTGTTGTGTCTTCTTTTTGTTTTCGTAATCAGCTTTTGAATAAAGTTGTATCTCTGATACATCCTCTTCACGTCCTGGAGTTTTTAAATTGAATTTTTTGATCATGAAGGTAAATACTAAGAACCAGATCGCAGTAAATGTAAGTCCGATCATGATTTGGGTGAGGTAGGTTGACCCATGAAAATTCCAAAGAGGCAACCAATTTAGTCCTAACCAATTGATCAATCCACCACCAAAATCCCCAACGACGCCAAAAGCGTAAGAAACCGTAGCAATGGACGCATCTAATAGCGCATGGACACCCCATAAAGCTGGAGCAACAAATAAGAACGTAAACTCAATAGGTTCGGTGATTCCCGTCAAAATCGCAGTTAATGCAGCTGGGGCGATCAATGCAATGACCTTCTTCTTTTTCTCTGGATGAGCGGCTTGAATAATGGCTAAGCTTAAGCCAGCAGTTCCAAATACTTTTGACATGCCCGATAAAGAAAAACCACCAAAAGGATAAAGTTCTTTAAGCGAAAGCGCACTTGTTTGGAATTCGCCAATATTGGATGCCCAATAAGCAGCCATCCCTCCTTCAACCACCGCACTATCATAAGCAAATGGCGCGTACACGAAATGATGTAAGCCAGTTGGAATAAGGATTTTCTGTAAAAATTGATAGATGAATACACCAAAATTCCCCGAATGGATAAAAAATCCTTGCATGCTTCTCATTCCTTCTTGGATGATTGGCCATATGACACACATCAAAAGTGCTAGAGGAATCATGACAAAAAAAGCGATCATCGTAACGAAAACAGAACCACTAAAAATCGTCAACATCTCTGGTAATTCTTTTTCATAAAAGCGATTATGCAAATAAACCACGACACCTGAAATCAACAATGCTCCGATCATGCCCGTATCTAAAGTAATGATTCCAGCAATCGATGTTAACCCAGAACCAACGGCTGTTCCTTGAGATAGATCCACAGCGAAAGAATTTGGCCATAACGTTAAAATTGCATTGACGAAATAATTGAAAGCAATATAGATCACTAATGCTTCCATCGTTGCTCGAGCCGCATATTTTTTAGCTAAACTGATTGGTAATCCGACCACAAATAAAAGCGGTAATTGAAAAAATGGGGTCCAGCCACCGGCTGCTACAACATTCCAGAACTTATACCAGAGTGTATCAGGCGCAGCAATATCTCCCATGATCGTTTGATTGGAAAGAAGTAAAGAAAAACCAATAACGATACCGAAAAAAGAAAATAGCATGACAGGTGCTAACATTGCTCCACCAAATCTTTGAATTTTTTTCATCATAGTTTTTTAGTCCTTCATATTTTTTAGTAAGCGCTTTACTGATTCTTAGTTTACTATTAAAATGGATTCCTGAAACACTTTAAGATGATTTAAAAACTCCTCACAGGAAAAAGGTTTTTGTCACAAAATTTGTGAATCATCACATCCTATCTTCGCGAATAAAACAAGAGGCCTGGTAGTAGTTAATCAAATAAACGGTACATGAAGACGTATCTTATTAGTGAGGTGAGAACAATAAGGACACACGCAATTGGAAAATCCTCCAGGTAAACCAAAGGGTGATTGAAGACAGTCTACCAACCAAAAATTGGCTAATGAAGAATTGGTTATTGAGTTAGGTAACAAAGATTTAGCAGTTGTATCACCTTACAAGGTCTATGAAAATAGCAATAAAACAAACAAAATTGAGAAACGTCTACGTCGATTACAGCGTGAACTCTCTCAAAAATATCAAATGAAAAAAGGGGGAAACTGATTTGTCAAAACCTGTAATATCTATAAATTAGAATCGAACATTCAATCGCTACATCAAAAAAATAACCACTATTCGTCAGATCCATATTTACAAATGACCAAACAAGCGTTGTAGAAACATGGCTCTGAAAACTTTTATGGTTAATTCTAACGATTTATAGATTTTTGGCAATGATGAAAAGAGATGTTACAAGACCGAATTACGACGTTTCAGTCAAGGTTGACTGAAAATGATTTTCTTATCTGGTCCTATATCACAAATCACAAAAAAAATTCTTTAACAATGTCTATTAACGAACTGGCGAAACAATGCAACGTTTCGCGCACAACAATCATGCGTTTTTGCCAAAAACTAGGATTTGATGGTTTCTCAGAATTCAAATATCATCTAAAAAATGAACTTACACAGGAAAATGTTCCTCTATCTGAACTTGAAGGAGAAATCTTGGAAAATCATATCCAAACAATTGAAAATCTCAAGAAAAAAGATTTCACCGATCTATGTACAATGATGGCAAATGCGAATCGGATTTTTATCTATGGATCAGGTGACATACAAACGCTAGTTTCGAGTTATATGAAATTGCTTTTCGTACACAACGGATTGATACTCTATGACTTCGGTGCCGTTTCCATCAACAAGCAGTTTTACCAAATCATTCAGCCAGAAGACTTAGTCCTGTTGATCACGCTAAATGGTGAGTCTCCTGAAGTCGTCAAATTAGCGAAGCAACTGAAACAACGAAAAATCCAGACAATTGGTATCACAAAACTTAGGAACTCAACTGTCTCAAAACTTTGTGATGAAACGATTTTCTTCTTGAATCCAGAAGTACAAGATCAAGAAGATATCCTTACACCTTTTGAAACAACTTCAACACTTTTTTTCGTGATCGAATATTTTTTGTTGAAATATGATGCTTGGCAAAAACAAACAAATAAAAGTTCCTAAAAAACGCATCTCTTTCGTGCCACTTTGGCTTTTAAAGAGATGCGTTTTTATTTATTTGATTCTGTCTCTCTCACTGCCTTTTGATCGAACCGTCTTTTTCTCGATCAAGGTAACGATAATCGACGAGGTAGCGCCGTAATATGGCATGATCAGAGTAAATACTTTTTAAAATTGTGTTGATCTCACTCTCTAAGTAATCTTTATCAAATTCAAACTTCGAATAAAGATGATCAAAAAGCAAGCGTGTATTTTTTTATTTTCTAGGGATTTGTTGCAGTTATCCGTCTTTGAAAAAACTAGCAGTTCACTCATAACCGATCTCCTTCCATCGTATCCAGTGGTCTTTTCTCTATTTGATCATGCTTCAAGCAAATTTTATCGAAGGCAACAGAAAAAGCGAGAAGGAGGTTTTTCTACGAACCATCTTCTCGCTCTTTATCAATCTAAACTTATTCTTTTTTGTTCAAAACGATGCCTGTATACAGCCAAGTAGTTACAACATAGTAGATAAAGTAGAGAACAAAGAATATTGTAAATGGTATCCATAAGTTGTGATATGGATCATCCATCAAAACAGTAAACATTTGAAGTCCAAATAATACATGGATGGCTCCTAGAATCCCTGGTGCTAAGAAGAGAATACCGATTTCTCGACGAATCGATTGTTTTAACAATGCTTGACGAGCACCGATCTTACCGAGCATCTCATAACGAACGACATCACTCTTGCTACCTGAAAGGATTTTGAACATCAAGCAACTTGCTAACATTGTCAAGAAGGCGATCCCTAAGAAGAAGCCCATGAATTCAAAGCCAGAGAACATGCCGTTGATCATTTGATACGCATCATATTTTTGCGTGAAACTAAACATTCCATCTTTTAATGATTCATTATTTTTATTGTTTTCTGCTACCAGATCACCAATTAGTTCAATATTCTCATGAAAATCTTTTGCTTGGATCAGTTGCATACTTGTTTGTGGAAGATTTAATTGAGCAAATTCTTCTGCTGGCAGTAATTTGATTTCTTTTTCTCGTTGTTCTGGCAATTCGTAATAGCGTAACTCATCTTGATAGTTTAAGTTTGTCGCTAATTCTTCTGCGGTTACTTTTTTCGTTTTGACGTTTCTTTCCCCAGTGTTAGGTGTTTGATTTTCCATGATCAAAAATGGATTTTGTTCAAACTCACTATAGTTATAGTACACTGTTTTTTCGTCTTCTTTTTGTTGATAGACCGCGTTGATCGTTGGTGAAAGTTTCTCCACTTTAGATTGATCGATCAATTCTGATTGATTCAATACTAGATCATAATTTGATACTTCATTCGTCAACTGAGTGATCTGGTTTTTAAAGCCTAGACCGACTGTTAATGCACCTAAAGCTAATGCGAGTAACATTGCAACCATTGAAAGCATTTGCGTGTATTCACGAATACGGAAGCTTAACTGTGATAACGTAAAGTTGTTCAGTTTTTTCATCGAAAGATTTTCTGTTTTCTTCAATAGTTTAAGGAAGAAAATGATGACCGAATGGAAAATAAAGTACGTTCCTAAAACGATTGTAACTAACGCGACGGCGATTGCCATCAACTGATAGGTTCCGATATTTGCCATCATATAGTAACCGACGCCAATAAAAATGATGCCTAAAACTACTTCAAGGAAAAACAAGAATTTGTGTTGTTTCATCTGCGCAGGTGTTTGATCCGCACGTAGTAAAGTCAAAATTGGTTTTTTGACAATCGAGAATGCATTGACAAACGCTGCTAATAAGAATAGTACAATGAAAAACAGCAAAGTAATCAATAATCCATTCATATTGAACGGTGTAAAATGTGTGATTTTAATATTTAACTGGGCAACTAATAGTCGATGGACGACGCTTGTTAAACCAATACCTAGCGCTGAACCAACCAATGTAGCAACAGTTCCTACTATCAAGGTCTCAGAGAAAATCATTTGGGCAATTTTTCGCCCTTTCGCTCCTAACATCATAAACATCGCATAATCTTTTTGTCGCATCGTCATCAAAAATGAGTTGGCATAAAGAATATAGACGAATGTGATGATCCCCAATAATACCGACCCAAAGCGAAAGATGAAGACTGTCATCGCTAAAGTGGAATTATTGTTCAAAAAATCGGTGTTGCTTGCCATTGACTCGAACATATAAAAGATGGCTGAAGCCATGACTAAACCTGAAAATAGAACAATATAGTCTCTTAACCGACTCTTGATCCCAGTAAGTGATAATTTCCAAAGCATGTTCAGTTTCCCCCTTACTGTTCTAGATTACCTAGAATCGTTAATATTTGACGATAAAAGTCTGAACGGCTTTGTTCTCCGCGTTTAACTTCCTGATGGATCACGCCATCTTTAATAAATAAGATTCGTTGACAGTAACTTGCTGAAAAAGCATCATGTGTCACCAATAAAATGGAGACATTATCTTTCGTGTTTAGCTCCTCCATCGTATCTAAAAGATCTTTCGCACTTTTTGAATCCAGTGCGCCTGTCGGTTCATCACCTAGAAGAATCGTTGGTTGAGTCACCAATGCACGCGCAGCTGCTACCCGTTGTTTTTGTCCACCGGAGATTTTTGCGGGGTAGCTGTCTAAAATGTGACTGATTGATAAGCGTTCAGCCACCGCATTGACTTTTTTCTTGATATCTTTTGGTTTCACGCCTTGTAAAGAAAGCGGAACTGCAATATTTTCTTGTGCAGTCAAGTTCTCTAAAAGATTGAAATCTTGGAAGATAAAGCCGATTTCTTTTGCTCGAAAATCGGCTAACTGATTTCCTTTCAACTTCGTGACATCTGCTTGGTTGATATGGATCGTGCCACTTGTTGGTTTATCTAATGTTGATAAGATATTCAATAAGGTTGATTTACCTGATCCAGAAGCCCCCATGATACCAATGAATTCGCCTTTTTCCACACTAAAACTGATACCGTTCAATGCTTGTGTCTGTTTCTCATTACTTTTTCCGTAAACTTTTGTTACGTTCTTGATTTCTACGATTTTATCCATTATTGACCGTTCCTTTACTTAATTTTTCTTGTGCTGCTGATGGAATGTCTTTTGCCTGTACTTCCTCATAAGACGTCACGCCTTTATTTTTATTCCAAGTCACTTTCAAAAATGCATCTTTTCTTAATGGTCGCTCTTGAAAACCATTGAAGTCCATTGTTTTTTCTTTACCTTCTTTATTAAACCCAGGTAGTTCATAACGATAACTGATGATTTCTTGTCCACCGTCAGCGTGATCCACCTGTTTCTCACCATCCGTTGTGATTTGAACATAGTAGCTTTCACCACCCATGATCAAATGATCTGCTAAACGGTAGCCACCAAAAGCGATGATGATAAATGCTCCCAACCCAATCAATAATTTTTTCATTGTGACTCCTTCTTTCCTGTTCTGATAAATTAAGTATAGTCAAGTATCCGTGAAAATTCCTTTCTTTTTACTATCAAAACTCTTTCATTATTGTCATATGTCCCATAAAAAAAAGAATCTGGAAGTGTGAGCCACTCCAAATTCTTTTTTTATTGATTCAAACCGATATTCATTGGAGAAAGCATTCCACTGACGGATGCTTTCCTCATTTAGCTATTTTTCTTTATTATTGCCAGTATTGATCACTGGTTGCGTGCCTTTATCAGTAATGATCGATACAAGTAGATTATTAATCAATTGGACCTTTCGATCATCGGTAAAGGTGATATCCTGACCTGCTTCGATTTGTTCCAGAGCCATTTGTGTCATCGTCACTGCGCCTTCAACGATGGTTTGACGGGCGGATAAAATGGCCTTGGCTTGTTGTCGTTGCAACATCGCACTAGCAATTTCTGTTGCATAAGCCAGGTGATTCAATCTTGTCTCTAAAACTTCGACCCCCGCCACCGATAAACGTTCTTGTAATTCTTTTGCCAATTCATCTGAAATCGCAGTGGTATTTCCACGTAAAGTAAGATCATCCTCGTTGAATGTGTCATATGGATATTGACTGGCAATGTGACGAATGGCGGTTTCACTTTGGATTTCAACAAATTGATGATAGTTTGCTACATCAAAAAGCGCCTTGGCTGTATCTACTACCTTAAAAACGACGACAGCGGAAATCTCGATTGGATTTCCATCTAAGTCATTGACCTTCAACAGCGAACTATTGAAGTTCCGAACTTTTAAAGACAAGTTGATTTTTTGTGCAAACGGAATCGTTAAGAAAAACCCGCTCTCACGAATCGTCCCCTTGTATTCACCAAAAAAGACGATTACTTTTGCTTGATTGGGGCTGACTACTGTCAGTCCACTGATTGCTAAGAAAACAATCACCCATAAGAAAATCCCAGCAATTGAAAAGCCAACTGAAAATCGAGCAACCCCTATGAAAAATAATAAGAGTCCTACGACAAACATTAGAAGAATAATAAACAGCCCTGTATAGCCATTGATAGTGAATGCCTTTTTTTCTTTCATTTACTCACTCCTAATTTTTTTGGTTCTATTCTGTTTTTTTGCGAATCCTTGCCATGGCTCCTTCTAATTCCAATTCTTTGTCTTCCGTGATATACCAACCGTTTTCGTGTACGCCACCTGATGCTTCTGGCAAATATTCTAATCGTGTACGGACCCACTGTTTTGTTTCAGTAAAATAGTCTTCCACTAAGATCTCTAAGTCCATACCAGCGGATAATTCAAGATTCTCACGAACCGATTTGAAGACAAATCGCTCACTTGCTTGATCGTATTTTAAAATACCCGTATCGATGATTGGCAGTGAATAATAATCTAATTCTTTTTTCACTTTCAATAGATGTTTGAACATTTCGTTGTACACTTGTTCAAGTTGTCGTCCTTCGGAATTATTTGGATATTGGATCGTCACTCTTTCTTTGTCTGTATCATAATACTTGGTACTCAGTTCTGTTAAAAAATGATGCAATTTCCCTAATTCATTTTTCAATTCTTCTCGCTTGATTTCCTCTGTTTTCATTCAATATTCACCCTAGTTTCCCCATATATGTACGTTTTTCCCTTTCCTTATTCTACTATATTATTGAATGATAGGCGATAATATTTCATGTAAAATAAATAAAAAAGCGTATAATTCCTTATTCCATAAAGAATTATACGCTTTTCCAACTATTTATTCGTTATTTTGAAAAAGACAGTCTTGACTGTTCAACGATTAATCATACTCTCCGTAATCTTCATCATCCATCGGAGGCTCTTCATCATCTTCATTCGTCAAGTTCACTTGACTATTATGACCAGTCACTTTGAGGTCTTTGTTTCCTTGATGATACGTCTTCGTTGTCAAAGATTCATAATTTTTGTTGATATAAGAATCCCCTTCAAGTGTCACAGCTAATCCTTGCTCTTGATTATCGTAGAAATCAATCGTGCTATTTTGAAGTGTGATTTCGCCTTTGATTGGTTTTTTATTCTCGTTAATAATGATACTGCCATCACTTGTAGCTAATTTGACTTTATCTATCGAAACCTCATGAAAATCTAACGAACCCATTTGATTTTCTACAGTAAGAAGTTCTCCACTTACTTCATTGATCGATGTCCAAGTATTTGCTAAATTCAAGTTGATTTTCTTACTATTGAACTCATCTAAAAATAATTCATTGTTTTTCCCTTCAACCACTAATTCTGTTAAGGACATGGTTTTAGGGATCGTGATTTTCAACATCGAACGTGTGTCTGTCACGTTGATCATCACTGCTGGCGTTTGACCGTCAGCTGAGATATCCAATGTGTGATCTTCCAGATTGATTTTTGGTTTTTGCGTTTTATCATAAGACGTTTCAACCCCAAAGTTCACGCCTCGTTGAATCACGATATTTTGGTAATCTGCTCGGACAACGATTTTTTCGATTTTTTCAGACGAAAAATCTTTTGTTTCGCGAGCCATTTCTATGATCCTTGGTCCACCTTCCCACGTCAGACTCGTTTGGGCACCAGAGGCATAACTTAATCCTGCCATCAAGCCACCAGTGACCATCAGTCCCAATCCTATCCCCAAGATATATTTTAATTTCATTTTTTACACCCCACTATTCGTCGTATGGATCGCTCGTTTCGTAATAAACCGGCGTCCTACCCACTTGACAAAGTTCATCATCATTTGGAATAACCATTTAGTTCCTTTTAACAATAATGGTGCAAAGAAAACGGCACCTCCCGTGGCAAGTAACCCTAGTCCTACAAAGAACAGCCCACTAGCAATCGATTGTTGCAAGACAGCAACACCTGAAATGATCGAAAATAAACCTACTCCTAAAATACTGATACATACGACATAGATTCCAATGATCACGCCAATTAAGCCAATCAGAATACCAAAAATCGCCAGAATAAACGCTAATGCTAAAGGAATCAATAAAGGTGATGCACACAACCCGATAACGATCATCCAAATCAAACGGATTTTCCGTTTAGGACTTTGGCTGTATTCTGATTCATCGTCGTCTTGTTCCGAGTAATAATTGATTTTCAGCTTCAGGGCAAATTGCTTTGGTGAGCCATATTCATCCACGACTTCTTCTACTGTTTTGCCAGAATCCAAGAAGTATTCTTCATAATACTGAATAATATCAAAGCGATCATCTTCAGGTATTTCTTGAAGTTCGTCCAACACATCATTTAAATATTCATTCATTCGTATTCTCCTCCAGTAATCGGTTTAAGGAATCTCGAAACACGATCCATTTATCAATGATTTCTTCTAAATGTTGACGTCCTTTCGGAGTTAAGCGGTAATATCGGCGATTTCTACCTTCGAATGGTTCGTCGTATGTTTCTAAGTATTCTTCTTTTTTTAATCTGCGTAAAACAGGATACATCGTTGATTCACTGACAGATAAACTTTCTTGGACGATCTTCGTTAATGCGTAACCGTACATGTCTTCTCTGCTCAAAGCCGCTAAAACCGTACCATCAAGTAAAACTGTTGGGACTTGGATATGCATTACTTCACCTTCTTTATAGTTTGCAATATTTTATATTTACCAATATTATATCACGTATAATATTGTTTGCAAGTAAAATTCCCAATCATCCCCTTGATTACTTCAATCTTCGCGAAAACAATGCTAATTATCATAAAAATTCTGCTTACAAAAAAGGAACAAAGACCGTAATGATTTCTGGTCTTTGTTCCTTTTGAATACTTTTTATTATCCTCTTACCTACAACAAAGCAAATACGATAAAACTTAGTGCAAAACCTAGAAAAACGGCAAGAGAGAAACGGATCACTTCTTTTTTATTCCTATTCAACCACGTTTCATTCATCTTTCGCTACACTCCATTCTAAAATAGTCAGTTGCTAATTTGGATAAACAGAGGTGACATGATCGTATTGCTGTGCATGTTTATTGGCAACAGAAACTGCTGTCCCAGGGAATAGATGCCACTTACTATGATAGCTACAGGTATGGCATTTCCAATAATAACCGATACCACGATCTGCTTGTTTTTCATCCTCTGCACTTGCATTTGCCACAAGTGTTCCTAAGACCGAATCCTGTTTCAATAATGCCACGGGAGTATCATGAGAATGAGTTGTTTCCTCTGCAATGACTATGGGATTGGCTCCGCTCAGTCCAACACTTAACGTCAAAAGTCCGAGCAATAAACCGACTTGTTTTTTCAATTCCTATCATTCCTCCAATAACGGTTATTAGAAAAATATACGAATGCTCACTTATGTACGACTTGTTTTCGTACACTTTTCCAATTATATATTACTTGAAAAATACACCTTAGAACGATTAAATCAGAAGTGGCATTTTTTTCTTCGTTTTTGTTGGTTTATTGCTCCTATAGATCATTAACTGTTCACTTCTCTGGATCTTATTCCATCGGAGAATTTGGTTGCGTGTTTTCTTTGTCTAATTGAACGATGACGGTCGTACCTACTTTTGGGATACTGTTATAACTGATTTTTCCATGATGCAATTCAACGATTTTTTTGACTAGTGATAAGCCCAGCCCATTCCCAGAAAATTGACGACTGGATTCCCCTTGATAAAATTTCTCAAAGAGTCGTGCTTGTGTTTCTTGATCCATTCCCACGCCAGAATCTGTCACTTCAACGATCACTTGAGTGGCATTTTGTGTTAGGCGAATCTTGATTTTCCCTTGTGGTTGATTGTACTTGATGGCATTGTCCATGAGATTCAGCCAGACTTGATATAGAAATTCTTCATTACCGACAAAGTTGACACTTTCTAGATCGATCTCCAGTTGAAGGTGTTCTTGCTCCCATTTAGGTTGTAAAAAAACAATCACTTCACGAATCTGTTCATCTAAACGAAAAGGGCGCTTTTCTAATTTGATTCGCTGATTTTCTAATTTATTCAATTTCAGTGTGTTCTCTGTCAATTGCGAAAGCTGAGTGATGCTCTCAATGATCCGTTGCAAGAAAACCTGCTTTTCTTCTTCTGAAATGTTAGGTGCCTGCAATAATTGGACGTATCCTTGGATCGTGGCAAGCGGCGTCTTGAATTCATGAGAAACATTGGAAACAAAGTCATTTCGTAACGTTTCGATACTACTCAATTCTTGGACCATCACGTTGAAATCTTTGTATAGTTGCTGCACTTCTTCGACTTTTTGTTGCTCATCCATCCGAATCGAAAAATCGCCAGTTGCTACTTTGCTCATATTCGTTCGTAAATCACTGATCGGCAGCAAGATCCGACGACCGACAAAGATCGAGATCCCTGTGCCCACCATCATACTAAATCCTGCAAAAACGACTAAAGGAAACCATGTCGCTTGTTGCTCTGAAGCAGGAACTGTTTTATGTGACAGTAAGAAAATAAAACCTAAGAAACACAACAAAGTAACTAAAATGGAAATAAACACAATGCAAGCAAAATAAATCCATAATTGCGAAAAGATTTTTTTACGCATCAAATCACCGCCTTATAGCCTAAGCCGCGAACTGTCATGATCTGGAAATCATCATTTTCAATAAAACGCGTGCGTAATCGTTTGATATGCACATCGATCGTCCGTTCTTCCGTATTGGTATCCAACCCCCATATATCATCCATTAATTGTTGCCGTGTAAAAATCTTATTTGGATAAGAAAGTAGTTTGTACAATAATTGAAATTCTTTTTGTGGAAGTAAGATGGCTTGATCTTGCTTGATCACTTCATAGGTTTCTTGGTTCAAGCTAGTTTGTCCGATGTTCAATTGGTGGCTATGATTGATTTTCGCTCGCCGTAACAAGGCTTCTACCCGCAATACCATTTCATTGACATCTACTGGTTTAGTCATATAGTCATCCGTTCCCAGTTGAAATCCCTTCTTTTTATCTTCAAAATCTGCTTTCGCTGTGATGATCAACACAGGGGTTTCTACGCGACTGCTTCGTAAAGTTTCCAACAGTTCATACCCATCCATCACAGGCATCATAATATCTGTGATGATCACATCCACTTGAGTACTCTCTAATCGCTTCAAAGCTTCGGTCCCATTTGCAACGGCGAAAACCAAAAAACCAGCGCGTTCTAAAACGGATTGATAAAGTTGTTGCAAACGCTCATCATCTTCTACTAATAATATTCGATTCATCATTTCTCCTCATGTAATTATTTGAAAAATTTCAGTTTTTTTTCTGATTGTTCATATTCAGTTAACATTCATTCATTATACTACGTTCGTTGTTCTGTTATACTTATTAGTATAACGAATATTTCAAACGGAAAGAAGGGTGACAATGTTACAATTAAAAGAGATAAAGAAATATTATAAAGTTGGTGAAACAACGACAAAAGCATTAGACGGCGTATCCGTCGCTTTTAGAAAAAAAGAATTTGTAGCCATTTTAGGCCCAAGTGGATCTGGTAAAACAACCATGTTGAACGTGATCGGCGGCTTGGATAATTATGACTCTGGCGATATGGTCATCAACGGGAAGTCCACAAAAGATTTTAAAGACAGCGATTGGGATGCTTATCGTAATAATTCCATCGGTTTTGTTTTCCAAAGCTATAACTTGATCGGGCATTTAGGGATCATTGAAAATGTTGAACTTGGCATGACATTAAGTGGTGTCTCTAAAGATGAAAAACGGAAAAAAGCGGAGGAATCATTGCGTCGTGTTGGATTGACCGACCACATGCACAAAAAACCCAATCAATTATCTGGTGGACAAATGCAACGTGTCGCAATTGCACGTGCTTTAGCCAATGACCCTGACATCCTTTTATGTGATGAGCCAACCGGTGCTTTAGACACAGAAACAAGTGTCCAAATTATGAAGTTGATTGAAGAACTATCCAATGAGAAACTAGTGATCATGGTCACACATAACCCTGAGTTGGCACATGAATATGCCGATCGGATCATTGAGTTCTCAGATGGAAAAATCGTTTCTGATTCTAATCCACATATCGAACGTCCAAAAGATGATCAATTTAATCTACGCCGGACAAAGATGAGCTTTTGGACCGCACTAAAATTATCTTTCAATAATATTCGCACGAAAAAAGGACGGACATTCTTGACTTCCTTTGCTTCAAGTATTGGGATTATCGGGATTGCGATCGTATTGGCCCTATCTACTGGATTCCAAAAACAAATTGACCAAACACAGTCAGAAACGATGGCTCGTTTTCCAATTACGATTTCCAGAGTCACCACTAGCCCACCTTCTGAATCGGATGGCTTGAGCTCTAATACAGCCGACTATCCAGATACGAAAACTGTTACAGCCAAGGTCAGCGACGAAGACCGGGCACAACATACGAATAACATCGACCAAGAATATGTTGATTATGTAACGAGTATCGATCCTGATTTAAGTAATAATATTGGTTTTACCCGCACGACTGGTATCAATTTGTTAAGAGATGTTGACGGCGAAGTACAGCCTGTTAGCTTTTCGAATCAAAACCCAGATTCTGAATCACTATCATTCTCAAGTGCGATGTCTTCCATGACTGGTGTGGGGGTTTCTAGTTTCCCAACACAACTAGATGACCAAAAAGACAATTTCTTAGAATCAAATTACTCATTACTTTCTGGTAGTTATCCTGCCTCTGCAAATGATGTCGTATTGATCGTGGATGGTAATAACAATACCAACATCAATGCGTTGAAAAATTTAGGCTTTGATGTGAAAGACGGCGAAACGCTTGATTTTGACAAAATCGTCGGAACGACTTTCAAATTAGTGAACAATGATACGTACTATACAAAATTACCGACAGGAAACTTCATTCCTAATACGGATTACCAAGCGATGTACGAAGATGCCTCCAGAGAAGTTAAGATTTCTGGTATTCTACGGGTCAAATCTTCTTCTACGATGAATCTGTTATCTCCGGGTATTGCTTACAGCGACCAATTGACAACAGAAATCGTCAATGAAAACAAAAATTCTGAAATCGTTCGAGCGCAAAAAGACAGCGATATGAACGTATTGACGACCGAAAAAGTAGATGACTCAGCAAAACAAACGCTGATCAGCTATTTAGGTGGAGACAGCTTACCTTCAAGTATCATGATCTATCCAAATAATTTTGGCGATAAAGAAGAGATTCTAAACTATTTAGATGAATTCAACAAAGGAAAATCAGATGAAGATAAAATCATCTATTCCGATTTAGCTGGAACGATGACCGAATTGACTGGTGGATTGATGGATGCGATCACGTATGTCTTGATTGCTTTTGCAGGTATTTCACTTGTAACAAGTATGATCATGATCAGCATCATCACTTATACTTCTGTGATCGAGCGGACGAAGGAAATCGGTGTCTTGAAAGCATTAGGTGCGCGTAAGAAAGATATCACACGGGTATTCGATGCAGAGACTTGTATCTTAGGGATTTCTTCTGGTTTACTAGGGGTCTTGATTGCTTGGCTAGCGACTTTCCCAATCAATAGTCTCTTGTACAATATGACTGATTTAGAAAATGTTGCTCAACTAAATCCTGTACACGCCTTGATTTTGATTGTTGTATCAACGATCTTAACGATGTTAGGCGGACACATCCCAGCTCGTATGGCAGCGAAGAAAGATGCAGCGATTGCTTTAAGAGCAGAATAGTAAAATATAATAGAAAAAAACACAGTTGGTTTTGACAAGTAATTTCAAAACCAACTGTATTTTTGCTTTATTCTTTTGGAAGTAACCTCTTCGGAAATAAGACGGAATCCACAAAAATTTGAAAAGCAATTTTCGTGGATTCCGTCTTATTTCTCGAGGCTGAACACTTCTGTTCCGACCTCATCCATACTGTGGATTTTTTTCTTTCCGCAACTGTTAATTCGATCACACTATTTGTTTGAATTTGAGAGACAAGATATGACTAGCGGTAAAGTAATAATTCACCCGGATGTTTTGACAACGGTTACTTTCACTATATCGCCAATATCCTTACCAATCTTTTGGCGAATGTCTTTGCGTATCCCTAAGATATAACAAATCGTGCTGTCTTCATTTTTTATGCCCATATTCACAATGCTACCTTCATAGGGTTCACCATCAAAAGTGGCAGAAACCTTGATTCTTCCAACATTGTACAATGCCTTCACATCATAAGGAAAGATGACGTATGCGCCACCTTTACCAACTTCAGAGGCATAGATTTTAGATTCAAATTTATGTATTTCAGTCATTATTTCCCTCCTTTTTTTCAGTATAACAAAGAAATGGAACCGATTGAATCAACAATAAGAAAAACTGTTCGTACTCGGCTGAAAAGACCTGAGTACGAACAGTTTTCCTTTTACTTCTTCACTTCTGCGACTAATTTTGCCAATGCTTGTTTTTGATAAGCTGTCGCTAAGTCTTTTGATACTTGTTGTTGTTCTTCTTGAGACATCGCTGGATTTTGGGCGATGGCTTTCATCAAGCCTTCTTTTACAAACTTTTGTGCATCGGCTTCCATCGTGTCTTTCTGTTCTTCGACACGTTTTGCCAATTCAGAGGCTTGGTCAGTATTTAATTCGATCCAATCATTCGGAAGTTTGAACGTATTGACCCGGCGTTCATATTCATGGTTGTTGTCCGCCAAGTTGAACCAGAATTTATATTGGTCATTTTTATAGAACCAATAAGTTGTTTCACTGATTTTTTCTGCTTTGCCTTCCGTTTGTTCAACCTTATTTGTTTCATTTTTTGTGCCAGTTGCTTTTGGTTCTTTTTGCTTGTCATCTGTTCGATATAAGTAGACTTTTTCTGTCCCATCTCCTAGTGACTGATAAAGCAACATATTTACGTCTGACTGATCCGCACTGGAAACGAGCGGAGTCGTTTTTGTTTCTGTCACTTCTTCCATACCAAAATGATTAGTGATATTTCCTACGATCAGTCCTAATGAGAGAACAAACAGTAAGCCAAAGACGAGTGAAAGAAGTGTTTGCCACCTTTTTTTGGCAAAAACATTCGTCAAAGCAAAGGCAATGACACTGGCAATCAATACGAAAATAATCATGCGTTATCCCCCACTTCCACCACTACTGGTTCTTTTCTTTTTAAGAAGAAAGCAATCGCAAAACCAATCAAGCCGAATATGATTGCGACAAAGAAGGCTGCATGGTATCCAGATAAAGTCGCATTGATTGCTTGATCTTTGTAGGCTAAAGGTGTACTTTTCAACACAGCATCCGTTGGTAGATTGTCTTTCGTAACATTCGTCAACACACTGATCAAAATCGCAGTTCCGATCGAACTTGCGATTTGGCGGAAGGTATTGTTCACCGCTGTTCCGTGACTGATCAAGTTGTTAGGTAAAGCATTCATTCCTGATGTTGTCACCGGCATCATGACCATCGAGATCCCAAACATTCGGATCGCATAAAGAATGACGATATACAAAACAGGTGTCGTTTCAGTCAAGAAGGCAAAAGGTGCTGTAGCTGCTGTTAGGATGAACATCCCAACAATCGCAAGACGTTTTGCCCCATGTTTGTCAAAGATCGCACCAGTGATCGGCATCATTGCCCCCATGATCAATGCACCAGGAAGCAACATCAAACCTGAGTGGAATGCCGATTCTCCACGAATATTTTGAATATATAAAGGAACGACCATTTCCGCTCCGACCATTGCCATATTCGTTACGCCTGCTAGGATCGCTGCAATTGTAAAGGTTGGTGATTTGAAGACACGCAACTCTAAGAATGGATGTTCTAAATGTAATTGACGCCAAGCAAATGCGGCGATGAAAATCACACCAACGATCAAGAAGCTGATTACTTTCGTACTTCCCCAACCGGCGTCTCCTACGCTTGAAAATCCGTATAGCAAACTACCAAATCCAATTGTTGAAAGAATGGCAGAGAAAATATCGATACTTGGATTGGATAAAGGAATCACACTCTTCATCAAAAAGAACGCAAGTACTAAAACAAGAACGACGATTGGAATAACCATTCCAAATAAATCGCGCCAATGATAGTTATCAATGATATAACCAGATAGTGTTGGGCCTAATGCTGGGGCTAATCCGATAACGATCCCAGACATTCCCATAGCAGAACCTCTTTTTTCTGGTGGGAAGATCGATAGCATGATATTTTGCAATAATGGCATAGATACCCCTACTCCACACGCTTGGATCAATCGTCCAATCAATAATGTACTAAAGTTAGGAGCAGTAAAACAGGTGATCGTCCCAATCAAAAAAATCGTCATAGCAGACAGATATAATTTTCTAGAACTGAACTTATTGATCAACCAAGCAGTAATCGGAATCATGATCCCGTTCACTAGTAAAAAGCCTGTTGTCAACCATTGCACATCAGAAGCTGAAATATCAAAAGCTTTCATCAATGTTGGAAAAGCAGTTGTCAATAAGGTCTGATTCAAGACCGTACAAAATGTCCCAATCAATAACACGACAACTAATAGTGTACGATTATATGGTTTTCCGTAAATATCTACGGGTTGATTCTTACTCATATTTCTCCTTCTTTCTGAATGTTTTCTGAAATCACTAAGATACTTTATTCCTATTTTTAACTTTTGTCAACCTACTTGACACGATAGTCAACAAAAGTATAATTAAGGGAACGACCAACAAAGGAGTGTGACGAATGGTGGGAGCTTCACTTAAACAATTATTGGAAAATGACCATTTATTAGTAGGCATCAGTGAATTGAGTGAGATCGTCGGAGTTTCACCACGACAATTGAGATACTGGGAACAAAAAGGCTTTATCCAATCCGTTACTGCTGACGCGAATTGTTCAAGAAAATACCGATTACCGACAGTGGTCAAAGTTGAGATCATCAAGAAATTTTTAGATGAAGGGTACACGTTGACCAAAGCCGCTGAAAAAGCACAAGAACGTTTAAACAAAATGAGCCATGTCCGAAAAGTATTCTCAAAATCCATTAAAGATATCCAGTTAATTGATGAACGTTACACACTCCTTTTAATTGGCGACTTCAATGATCTGGAACAGCTATGTATTATTCATGACGAAGAAACGGATGAACTATCTTATAAGATCCTTCCAGCAGATGAAACGATCGATCCTAAAAAAGTACTGGAAAAATAAGAAAAGATCGCAGGTTGATTTTTTTACTCCATTAAAACTTGTAGCCGACATGCTACAGTTAAATAAAAAGCCACCACGAGGTCTAGACAGAAGTGTTCATCCTCGAGAAATAAGGCGCCATCCACGAAAATTGTTTTTCAAATTTTTGTGGATGGCGCCTTTTTAAGTTGTTTGTCATAAACTTTCCATTTATTTTCTTATTTCTTGTTCCAATACTTGTGTCAACCAGTTGATATATTCGGTTTCTCGATTGATTGCGTGAGACAAGATCAGATAATGGCCATAATTTTCATGTTGGTCTTTTTCTGTCGGGAAAATCACTTGTTGTCGGACGAATAAATGCTGTCTTTTTTCTTCATGAAGCTCCTTTTGCTGTTCAAGGATCTCGATCCATGTTGGATCATTGATATCTTTCACAAAATACAGTTTCAAGACAAATTCGTCTCGATTGACTGGAAGTTCATTTGGCGATGTATGGATCCATTCGTTTAACAAAACACGCCCTTCTTCAGTCAGCTGATAAATTTTCTTTTCTAGCTTGACTCCAGTGATCCCTACTTCATGTTTGATGATTCCTAGTTCTTCCATTTTGGCCAGTTCAGGATAGATCTGACTATGCTTTGCCTGCCAGAATTCACCGATTTCATTTTTGAATGCTTGATTCAATTCATACCCCGTTTGATTTTTTTTGCTCAGTAATCCCAGTAATATATAGCGTAATGTATTTTTTCTAGCCATCAAAATTTCCTCCTTGACATTCTCTCAAAATCATTCTATCATAATCACGTAATCAAAAACATGTAAATTATTACATGTTTTAATTTAAAGGGAGATGTTTTACATGAAACAATTCAAAAACTTAGAAGATTTTATTGGAACTCACTTTATCTATACGTATGACAATGGTTGGGAATATGAATGGTATGCAAAAAATGACCACACCGTTGACTATCGTATTCATGGCGGAATGGTCAAAGGTCGTTGGGTCAAAGATCAAGAAGCAGATATTGTAAAATTAACAGATGGTGTTTTTAAAATCACTTGGACTGAACCAACTGGTACAGACGTTGCTTTAGACTTTATGCCAAATGAGAAAAAACTCCATGGCACGATTTTCTTCCCTAAATGGGTCGAAGAACATCCAGAGATCACTGTCACTTTCCAAAACGAACATATTGCGGAAATGGAAGCTGCTCGTGAAAAATATGAAACATACCCAAAACTAGTCGTTCCAGAATTTGCGACAATTACTTATATGGGTGATGCGGGTGTTGATAATGAAGATGTCATTAGCGAAGAACCTTATGAAGGCATGCCAAAAGACATTCGTGAAGGTCGTTACTTCGACGAAAACTACCGTCGCATCAATAAATAATCACTCTACCTCACTCGTATAAAATCAAAAGCCACTCCTTCAATTGATGAAGACCAGTGGCTTTTTGATCATTATAAACGGAGGCTTTTGTTTCTACCCTTTATTTTATTGTAAATAAATGTGGTCATTTAACTTTTCCAATTGATTTCTTTATGATTTACATAAATAATTTCATGTTATTTTCAAATTTTTTCTAATTCCTTGCCTCTCTTTTCATTAACCTTTATGATAAGTTTAGTTATTATATGAAAAGGAGCCAAACAGTTGAAAAAATATAGACCATATTTTTTGATTTTTATTTTCGCAATTATTTTCGTATTGCCAAATATATTATCACACAAATTGATCATCGGGGCTGATGCGCCATTTCATTACAATCGTTTTTATGATGCAGCCCAACAAATTATTCACGGAGACTTACACTACTTCCCATCGATGTATGGCTTTCAACAAAGCGGTCGGATCGTCAATGCAATCTACGGTCCCTTATTCTCATACTTTCAAGGGTTGATCGTACTCGTTGCTAGAAGTTGGTATCATTACCAGATTTTATCGAATTTTATCCTCTTCCTTATCGCAGGTTGGTCCATGTTGACTTTGTTGCGTTATGTAAAAGTACGTGAATGGGTAAGTGTACCGGTTTCAGTCCTGTTCATGACGACCTATTCGATCCAATATTGGGCTGTCAATCAAGGTTTTACGAGCTGGGGAACAGTATTTTATCCTTTATGTATGATCCCGCTCGTTGATTTCATCGTGCATAAAAAATTCCCTGTCCTCAAAGTAACTGCGGCGATTGCATTGATGACACAGATCCATCTGCTATCTTCTGTAATGCTAGTATTGATGTATATTCCTTTTTATGGGTATTATTTCTTCACACAAACCAACAAGGGAAAAGCTCTTTTACAATTAGGGAAATCAATTTTGCTTTACTTTATCCTAACGGCAAACATCTGGGTAGGTATGGCGATGGTTTACAGTGGGAATGAGATTCTTCCACCTTTCGTCAATCGACGCATGACAGAGAAATCAATCAATCTTGAGGGAAGTTACTGGTTGAATTATCCGAAAATCCTACCTGTCGTTTTATTTGCTGGATTTTTATGTTTCTTATTGTTCCGAAAAAGAGAAGAACTGTTTCCAAAACTTTTGTTGCGCACAAGTGTTGTGTTCTTCTTACTTTCAACCAGCCTGATCCCTTGGAATACATTAGTTGAAAACGAAGTACCATTTATTAGCTTGATCCAGTTTCCGTTTCGTTTCTTTGTTCCATTTACCTTGCTTTTCTTACTTTACTTTGCGATTGTCGCCAATCGTTGGGAAAACAAAACCTGGTTACGGATAGCTGCGACCTTACTGATCCTGATCAGTTCTGTTCAAACCATCCAAAACTTATACCGTCACCTCGATAAATGGGAAGATGAAACCTTTGTCAGTCGTCATACGTATTTGTTCGATACACCTGATGAAGCAAGAAAAACCTTCTATAGTCGTGATATGTCGAAAAGTTTATTTGTTTTCCAAAAGACAACACCAGACTATTTACCGATCTATAAACAAACGACAGCGAATAAATACGATCGCTACAATGAAGAAATTTTAGAAAATGAAACAACGTTTATCAAATCCCATCCTGATGGTCGGTTGAGCATCAAATGGAAAAACACTGGTGAGCCAACTGTTCATGTACCAGTCATTGTTTATGATCGCACCGTTTTGATGCAAAATGGACAGAAATTGACGGATTTTGAATTGACCGATATCGGGACACCGATCGTTAAGCAGCATAATGGCATCAACGAAATCATTCTCTATTACGACCTTCCAGTCTATTTCTACTTCGTTGTTGCTGCGACTATTGCCGGTTGGCTATCCTTTTTAGGCATCTATCTTTCACAAAAGTTTAATTTTAGGAAAGAAAAAAATGTGAAAATCAGCTAGACCATCATTTTTTAGATTATGTGAAACATCTATCATCTAGGCATAAGAATAAGCGAGGGTGTGACAGATTGACTGTCACACCCTCGCTTAGTTTTAAAATTCGAGAGTAGATAATTAATTTATCCTTTCTCAGCAGACATTCTCTTAGTTAATCGTTATATAAAACGTAAGCAGGTGGGTATGAAAAATCCTAAGACTTGTCAGCTCTTATTCGTTCGCTTTATCTTAATCAATCCAATCGTTCACCTCATCAAACTTATTTGAGTGAGTCCACCTACGGCAAAAAGCACCTATCTTATAGCTCCATTTCCACAGCTACCCCAAAATGATCGCTCACGATCGGGCCATTCGTCCCATCAAAGACGCGCGTATACGTACTGACTTTACTCTCCGTCGGAACGAAAATATAGTCGATTCGCAGTGCTTCTGCATTGTCTTCCCAGCCATCGATTTTTTTATCGATCGTGGCTTCTTCAGATTTTTGTTCGGCTAAAACATATGAATCTTTGATGTTCAATTGGTTATCTTCATTAACTAAGCGATACCCTTTCTCACCTGCTGGATTATTAAAATCGCCCATCAACAAGCAAGGTATTTGATAAGTCAAGAGTTCTTTCTGTAAGAATTGCCACTCGTAGGCAAAGCCAGTTTTTGTATCTGACCACCAAGAGAAATGACAGCTTGCGACAACGAGTGGTTGATTGTCAATAACTGTTTTGGCAACAAGAATCATGCGTGTACGGTAGTTTTCTTTTTCTTTTGTTTCAGACACTATGTATGCCCGACTAGTCAGAGGAGCCTTTGATAAAATGGCATTCCCTTCTTCATAATTGTCATAACCAATATGACTCATTTCCCAACTCCAAAAATAAGCTTCTCCTGCTTCAGCTAGTCGTTGGATCAAACAATAAGCGAAATTGTCTTTGTGGATGGGGGTCTGATTCGTTACTGGACAAAAACCGACTAGCTCTTGTTCATTTACGATTTCTGTTTCAATCAGTTGATTGACCTCTTGTAAAGCAATTACATCATAGCTCTCAACTAAAATCTTGTCTGCAAGCTCTTGTAGTTTAGTTATTGGTTCTTTTTCCAACCAACTATGTGTGTTCAATGTCATTATTTTCATTTTTTCGGAACCTCTCTTCTATTTTTACATAAAAATCAGAGACTGCTACGTCAGCGCTGATCATTGAAGAAATCTCTCCTCAATCGTCTCGCTTTTTCGTCACAATCTCTGATCACTTCTTTTATTTATTATAGCTTGATTTTTCCGATTTCTGTACCCATTTCAACAGAACCAAGTGTAGTGATCGCAATTTCTTTCACTTTATCATCTGTGAAAACAACCATGATCGTTGTATCTTTTCCTTGTTCTTTGACTTTTGCAAGATCCATGCGTGCAATCGGCATGCCTGGTGTGACTTCTTGTCCTTCTTTCACAGATACTTCAAATGCAGGTTGCGCCATTTGGACAGTATCGATTCCCATGTGGATCAGTACTTCTGCGCCTTCAGCTGTTTCCATCCCGATGGCGTGTTTCGTTGGGAATACGCTAACGATTTTACCCGCTACTGGAGCAGTGATCGTATCTGTTTCAGGAATGACAGCAAAACCGTCACCCATCATTTTTTGTGAGAATACTGGATCATTGACCGCTGCTAAAGCAATCACTTCTCCTTTGGCTACTGCGTACAATTCTTTTTCGATTCCTAATGCTGCTGTCGCTGTTTCTTTTTCCATCACGACTTCTTTGACTTGTGGTTCAGGAATATCTGCCCCTGATTGCAACAAATCTTCAATATCTGATTTTAACACATCTGCTTTTGGCCCATAAACTGCTTGGACACCATTGTCTTTGACGATCAAGCCCATTGCACCAGCACGTTTCCACGCGTCTTCTGAACCAACTCTGCCTCGATCTGCCACTGTTACACGTAAACGCGTCATACAAGCATCCACGTCTTTGATATTTTCTTTTCCACCTAATAAATGGATGATTTGGATAACTTGTTGATCCGCAGCTCCTGTTGTCGTGCCAGCGGTTGTTTCTTCACTATCATTGTCATAGTTTCCGTTACGTCCTGGTGTCGCAAAGTTGAATTTCTTGATCAAGAAGTTTGCTAAGAAATAAGTGACTACGCCAAAGAGAATGACACAGATGACGAAGTTGATCAAATCGCCGCCAAGTCCTGCTTTGATCCCTAATGGTGTTCGCGTCAATAATTCGATATTCCCGAAGGAGTGGACACGTAATGGTAAGATATCCGCCATCGCAAAAGCTGCCCCTTGGATCACTGCATAGATCGCATACAGTGGAACTGCCGCAAACATAAACATAAATTCTAGTGGTTCTGTTACCCCTGTTAAAAAGACAGCTAAAGCAGCGGAGAAATACATGGATTTGTATTTTGCTTTTTTGTCTGGATCGACATTGCGATACATCGCAAGCGCCATCCCCATCAAAATACCAGAAGAACCAATCATCTGACCGACTTTGAAACGTGCCGGTGTCCAATTATTCAAGACGAATTCATATTGTGCCATGTCTCCTGCACCTCGCAGGTTCACTAAGTCAGTTGCCCATGCTAACCATAATGGATCTTGACCAAATACCTGTGTACCGGCTTGTGCGCCAGATAGAATCTCATATGTTCCACCTAATTGCGTATAGTTGATTGGAATCGTCAACATGTGGTGTAAACCAAAAGGTAGTAATAACCGTTCTAATGTTCCATATAAAAATGGTGCTAAAATTGGTGCGCTATCTTGCGATTGTGCAATCCATAAACCAAAGTTGTTGATTCCTGCTTGAATGGCTGGCCAGACAGCTGCCAAAATAAGAGCTACAATCGTTGACCAAAGAATCACTACAAAAGGAACAAATCGTTTCCCATTAAAGAAAGAAAGTGCATCTGGTAATTTACGGTAGTTATAGTATTTGTTATAAGCCATCGCACCGACGAACCCAGCGATGATCCCTACGAATACCCCCATATTCAATGCAGGAGCTTCTAAGACACTCGTAAAGAATCCTTTCACCATGATTCGTGTACCGAACAACGTATGTGTGAAGGCATCTTCGTTTGCTAACATCTCTGTTGTGACACCGAAGATCGCTCCTGTGATCCGATTGATCAAAACAAACGAGATTCCGGCAGCGAATGCACCACCCGCTCGTTCTTTTGCCCAACTACCACCTATCGCTAATGCAAATAATAAATGCAAGTTCCCAATAATTGCCCAACCAATACTTTCAAGAACGCCACCCGTAGTGACAAGTGCTGCCATGTTCGGGTTGATCAATGGGATCGATTTCCCGATACTGATCATTAAACCAGCAGCTGGCATAACTGCTACAACGACCATTAAAGCCTTTCCAAATTTCTGCCAAAAATCAAAACTAAACATTTTCTTCAATTTCTATCTCTCCTTTACGCAATCGGTTTCGTTAATCCGTATTATAGAGGTAATTCCTTTTTTTGTAAATGCTTTATTTTTATTTTATTTATTTTTTTATCCAAAAGCATGATACATCTAATATATTAAGAATGATATAGATAAACTATGACAAGTATGCTTTCCATCCCCTTGCGAAGTGTTCGCCAATAAAAAAGATTGAGTATTTATCAGTTTACTATTGACTGACGCAACCGGTTGCGTTTATTATAAACCTAAGAAATGAAACATTTAGGAGGAGAATCATGAAACAAATCAAACGCTTATTCCAAATCGACCCTTGGAAAATCAGCACGACAACATTAGATAAAGAAAACTTGCGTTTACAAGAGTCATTGACAAGTATCGGAAACGGCTACATGGGAATGCGTGGAAACTTTGAAGAAACGTACTCTGGGGATCATCACCAAGGCACTTATTTAGCAGGTATCTGGTATCCTGACAAAACTCGTGTGGGTTGGTGGAAAAACGGCTATCCTGAATACTTCGGCAAAGTCATCAATGCAGTAAATTTTATCGCAATGGATATTTACATCAACGACCAATTGATTGACTTAGCTTCACTAGATCCAGAAGATTTCTCTTGGGAATTAGATATGAAAAACGGGGTCTTGTCTCGTCAATTTACGATTACGACAGCTACAAGTAAAGTCCGTTTCTCATTTGAACGTTTCTTGAGTATTGTTAAAAGCGAAGCGGCCTATATTCGTGTAAAGGTTGAATTAATCGCCGGCTCTGCCACTGTAAAATTTGTTTCGAAACTAGATGGAAATGTCCAAAATGAAGATAGTAACTACGATGAGCATTTCTGGAATCAGATCGACCGTGGCACAAAAGACTCAATCGGTTATTTGACAACGAAGACCATCCCTAACGCATTTGACATTGAACAATTCACTGTCACTGCTGGGATGCGCCATTTTATCAATGGCAAAGAAACGACACCTCTATTTGAAGAGCAAACATTAGCGTTACAGGGTGTATTCTCTTATGATCTAACACAAAACGAACCTGTGGTCATAGATAAAGAAGTCTTGATTTTGACAAGTCGTGATATCCCTGAAGCACAACAAGTGGCAACACTTATGGATGAATTTGATCAGTTAACTACTCATTATGATGAAGCCAAAAAAGAACAAACAACCGCTTGGGCAAAACGTTGGGAATTAGCTGACGTAGTGATCGAAGGCGACGATGAAGCGCAACAAGGAATCCGTTTCAATCTTTTCCAATTGTTCTCTACTTATTATGGAGAAGACGAACGCTTGAATATTGGACCAAAAGGCTTCACTGGTGAAAAATACGGCGGTGCGACGTACTGGGATACAGAAGCTTACGCTGTGCCATTATATCTGGCATTAGCTGACCCGGAAGTCACAAAAAATTTATTGAAATACCGTCATAATCAGTTACCACAAGCCATCCACAATGCCCAACAACAAGGATTGAAAGGGGCGCTTTATCCAATGGTGACCTTTACAGGTGTCGAGTGCCACAATGAGTGGGAAATCACCTTTGAAGAAATCCATCGTAACGGTGCGATTGCTTACGCGATCTACAATTATACAAATTATACAGGCGATACGTCTTATCTGAAAAATGAAGGACTTGAAGTATTGGCTGAGATTGCTCGTTTCTGGGCGGATCGTGTCCATTACTCCAAACGTCAAAACAAGTATATGATCCATGGTGTGACTGGTCCGAACGAATACGAAAACAATATCAATAACAATTGGTACACGAATACGATCGCTGCTTGGGTCCTTCGTTATACTCGTGAAAATTATTTAGCGTTCAAAGAAGAAACAACAATTGAAATCAGCGAAGAAGAATTAGCAAAATGGGCAGATATTGTCGAAAACATGTACTACCCGATCGACGAGGAACAAGGAATTTTTGTCCAACATGATACATTCCTCGACAAAGATTTGATGCCAGTTTCTGATCTACCACTTAGCGAATTGCCATTGAACCAAAAATGGTCTTGGGATAAGATCTTGCGTTCTTGCTTCATCAAACAAGCGGATGTGTTACAAGGCATCTATTTCTTCAATGAAGAATTTACAAAAGAGGAAAAACAACGGAACTTTGATTTCTATGAGCCGATGACGGTTCATGAGTCTTCTCTTTCTCCAAGTATCCACGCGATTTTAGCTGCTGAACTTGGCTTGGAAGAAAAAGCGGTCGAAATGTACCAACGTACTGCTCGCTTAGATTTGGATAACTATAACAACGATACAGAAGATGGATTGCATATCACGTCAATGACAGGTAGTTGGTTAGCGATCGTTCAAGGTTTTGCACAAATGAAAACCGCCCATGGCGAATTATCTTTTGCACCATTTTTACCAAACACATGGAATGCCTATTCTTTCCATATCAATTACCGCGGTCGCTTGATTTTCATCGCTGTTTCTGAGGAACAAGTCACATTTACATTACTGAATGGTGAGTCACTGGAATTGACTGTGTATGGACAAACACAAGAGCTAACAGATCAATTGACGATTCCATTAAGAAAGGACGATGCACATGTTTAAAGGTGTCCTATTTGATTTAGACGGTGTCATCACCGACACAGCAGAATTCCATTATCGCGCCTGGAAAAAACTTGGTGAAGAAATCGGGATTTCAATCGACCGAAACTTCAACGAACAATTAAAAGGGGTCAGCCGAGAAGATTCATTAACATTGCTTCTTGCTTATGGCAAGAAAGAAAATGACTTTTCAAACGAAGAATTCGCTGCTTTAGCTAAACGTAAAAATGAGTATTATCTAGAAATGATCCAAGAAATCACGCCAGCAGACGTATTTCCGGGTATTGTTCCTTTATTAACAGAATTAAAGAAAGCTGGCATCAAGATCGCCTTGGCTTCTGCTAGTAAAAACGGACCATTATTACTAGATAAAATGCAACTAACAGATTACTTTGATGCGATTGCTGATCCTAGCAAAGTAGCAAGTGGCAAACCCGCCCCTGATATCTTTTTATTAGCAGCCAAAGAAATCGGATTAGAGGCGACTGATTGTTTAGGTATTGAAGATGCAAAAGCAGGCATCCAAGCGATCATCGCAAGTGGTGCTTATCCTGTAGGAGTTGGACGCAAGGAAGATCTTGGGGAGGACATTCCGATCGTCGCTGATACGTCTTCGTTAACACTCGACTATCTACAACACGTTTGGCGCAAAGATGTCTGAACCAAGCATCTCTGTCCTCCCCATCAAACAAACAAATCTAAAAAAAATCACATTGAAGAACGACGAGCTAGAAGTCGTTCTTCTCAATTATGGCGCTCGCTTGCATCAAATATTCACAGCAGATAGAGTTGGACAAAGGGAAAATATCTTACTCTCTTACGACAATCTTCAAGATGTTTTATCTGATCAAAGTTTTTTCGGTGCAACGGTTGGTCCAGTGGCAGGTAGGATCAGAAACGGTGAATGGGGTCCTCACCAACTAGAAAAAAATAATGGCAACCATCATATCCACGGCGGAACAAACGGCTGGTCCTTTCAGTTTTGGGAGGTAGAAGTATTCAAATCACCTCAAGCAGTGGGTGTCGTCTTTTATTTAAAAGATACATTTTCAGGTTATCCTGGACCAATCACCGCGACTGTGACCTATCAATTAGAAGGAAATAGATTAGTGATGATCACTAAAGCTAACAGTGTAGTAGAAACGATTTGCAACCCGACAAACCATGCCTATTTCAATCTATCTGGAAATGGAAAACGTGATATTGATTCCCATCAACTCCAGATTCAATTAGATAGCTTGTTACTTTTGGATCATGACAAATTACCTACAGGGGAAACACTAGACAAAGCGGACTTACCAATCAATTTTCAAGAACCAAATACACTGACAGAGATTTTATCCAAGTATCCTTCAGGTCTTGATGACGTTTTTTTATTAAATACGCCTAAACTCACCAAAAATAGCTTAACTTTATCAGAAGAAGCTTCCGGTCGCCAAATGAATATAGCAACTACGAACAAAAGTATGGTATTATTTTCTACAACTGGGTTCGATGCAGATTTGCAGATCAACGGTCAAAACATGCATTCTCATTTTGGCTTAGCGATCGAACCACAAGAAATACCAGATATCGTTCATTTTCCGGAGTTTGGCTCGATTACGCTACGCCCTGGACAAGAACGTGTCAGCCAAACAACTTATGAATTTAGTACATTCACTTAACCAGTTTTATTTAGCTTGGTTTCAAAGACGATGGACGATGAAAAAGAAAGGTGATTTAACTTATGGCAATTACAGTGAAAGATGTTGCAAAAAAAGCAGGCGTAGCGACATCTACTGTTTCTCGCGTGATCAATGACCATCCAAGTATTTCCGAAACAACGAAAAAGAAAGTACGAAAAATCATGGATGAACTAGGATATGTCCCCAATATCACAGCGAGAAATCTTGGTAAACGTGTATCAAGCGCTGTAGGTGTCATTCTTCCACCACTCGATTCCAAAGAGCGTCTTGGCAACCCGTTTTATTTAGAAATCATGGAAGCAATCAACGAAGAAGCACGACATCACGGTGTGACAACAGCTATTGCTACCGCAAAAAGTTTCGACGTCTTATTAGAGAACGTTCAGCGGATGCATTTACAAAAACAAGTTGATGGTTTTATCCTAGTCTACTCCGATAGTGACGATCCAGTCATCGATTATCTTTATGAACAACAGATTCCGTTCACACTGATCGGACAACCGTACCATCATGAGAACGAAATCATCTACATTGATAACGACAATCAACTGCTAGGAAAGCAAGCCACCGAATTTTTGATCGATAATGGCCATAAAAATATTCTTTTCGTGACCAATACAACACATGAAAGTTTATACTTTGAACGCTATTTCGGTTATCAAAAAGCGATGATGTTAGCAGGACTGAACGCCCAACCAAGTGTGACCTTGGAACAGGCTGAAGATTACTTAGATTTTGACACGATCTTAAAAAAAGCTGAAGCGACAGCGCTAGTTGTTATCGATGATATTTTTGCTTTACGCACGATGCAACTCGCCCAAATGTATGGCTATATCATCCCGGAAACCCTTTCGATGATCAGTTTCAATAACTCGATTTTTTCTACATTGATGCATCCTTACTTAACAAGTATCGACATCGATATCTCTGAGTTAGGTCGAGTCGCGATGCAAAAATTGCAAGAACTGATCCATGAAGAAGTGAGCAATGGTGTACGTTTAGTGATCCCCCATCGTTTGATCAAACGCGAAACGGTCGTTCCATTGAAAGAAAAATAGGGCATCCATTCCTAGGCAGATCAAACAAAAATAGCAAAGCATCTTGTCTTCGGACAAAAGATACTTTGCTATTTATTTTACTAGTAATCAACTGATCCACTAACGATAAGTCCACATTTGTATTTGACTAGAAATAATCAAAAAAAGAGATCTCTTTCATTCTTTCTAAAAATCCCTTAAAATGTGGGTAAAGAGGCATGCCTAAACATGCCCCATGTAGTCCGTTCAAAGCGGATGGCATCGATAGAGCATTAGAGCACGTCTACTTCGCCAAAAGTTGGGACGGCTCTATTTTTTTTGCTCTTGATTTTTTAAGAAAAACAACGAGCCCGGGATATTAGTCACCTTGCATCCCCTAGAACCGAATAAGCGGTGTTCCAGAAGCAACACTTCAATAATAAGCCAAAAAAATCAAAAATGAAAAAGCCATTTTCAATTTTCCTGTCTTATTACTCAGTGCTGACCGCTCCTTTCACAACCTAGACAAACGGTGTTCCAGAAGTAACTCCTTCAGAAATAAGCGTGAAACCCCAAAAATTTGAAGAACAATTTTCGGGGTTTCACGCTTATTTCTCGGAGCTGAACACTTCTGTCACAACCTCGTTGTTTTATATCCTCTAATAGGGAGTTTCCCCCACTATTCTTTTAAGTCTGCTTCAACATCAGTCAACCAGGTTGTTTTCTTCACGCGATTGATGATCAGCGGAATAACGAACATCACGATCGCGATGACCGCAACAAGCAATGCATCCGCTAATGTTGAAGTTCCTAACGTTGAAACAACAACGGCGATAATTGCCAACATCAGCATACAGCTAACCAGCCACGCAAAGCCATTTCCTTTTTTACCGATCCGATAAGGGCGAGGCAATTCTGGATGGCTAGTTCTCATTTTCACTAAAGATATGGCAATCAAGAGATATACGATACAATAAATCACTGTTGTTGCATTCGTCAATGTAAGAAAGACCGCACTTACATCATCCATGACACCATAAAGTAACGCAAAGAGGGAAATAACTACTGATTGCGTCAATACCACATTTCTTGAAACACCATATTCATTTTCTTTATGGAAGCCAAATTTTGGTGGTAAGAATCCTTCACGTGCTACTTGGATGATCGTTTTAGAAGGTCCAGTTACCCAAGCAGACAATTGTAATAACACACCAATGAAGACCATAAAGCTGAAGATATTACCGATGATCGTTGGCAATCCTAAAATATCACAATAGATCAATACTGGTTGTGTGATGTTTGCCAATTCCATTGTTCCTTCTGGTACGACATTTGCAACAAACAAAGCGTTGATGACATTCAATAAAACTAGTCCGATCAATGCAATAAAGACCCCTTTAGTATAGTTCTTCGTCGCATCTTTCAAACGAGGCATATACACTGAGCTCATTTCGATCCCTACAAAGATAAATGTGATCCCTGCCAAATATTTCAATGAATCACTGTGTTGTAGATCAGGCAGTGCTTTCGACCATGAAAAATCCCCTAAATAGCCATTTGAAACAAGTCCCACTTTGAAAAACGCTAAGATCCCCAAAACAAACATGATCACCACAGGAATATAAACGCCCAACCAAACACCAATATTCCCGCCGACTTTCGCCATGTCAAACTTCAAGTTGAGCAAGGTGATGATCCAGTAGATGACCAAGATACACCCTAAAACGAAGTAGTGATTGTTGCCAAGAGCGGCGTTCCCAAACGTATTCCCTAACAATGGACCTAAGGTAGAAGCGACCATGACCATTCCTGGGAACATTTGCACCCAGAGCAACCATGCAACGACAAATCCCCATTTACTACCTAGAGCTGTTTTGATCCAAAGTTGCGGGCCGCCTTCTTGTGGCAGCATCGTTGATAATTCACCAGAAATCATTGAAATGGGTCCAGCAAAAAACAAGACGGCAAAAATCGTGTAAAAAATCAATGTCCAACCAACAGCTGACAATGTTGGGATACTACGAACAGTGGCACATAGCGCCATGGTCAAACCAATAAATGTTCCTAGCCCCATTTTACTTACTTGAGCTTTACTCAATTTTGACACTCTCCTTATTAATAAATAAATAGGCGTGTCTTTGAAACTTTTCATTAACAGCAAATAAAAGCAAACGTATGGCCAACTTGTGCTTTGAGTATTTTTTGCTTGGATCATCAAGCTTCAAAGGCACTCCAACATGAAAGATTCGATAAGAGAAAGGAGGCTCATTCTTTATTCGTTTCGAACGAGAAATGAGCGCTCATTCTACTTGCTTTCTCTTCGCTCATCATAATATTTACGTTTATTTTGTTTCGTTTGCCACTAACTGATCTGCATAGATTTTTTCCAATTTACTTTGAAGCGCTGCTTTGATTTTTTCCGCATATTCTTCAAAATGTTCTGCTTTATTCATATACGGCGTCATGACACTGGCACGTAAGACTGTGACTTTTCCAGCACGTTCCCATTCTTCTTCTGTAAATCCTAATTGTTTTACAAATTGAAGTGGGCTATTGCCGTAATCTGGAATTGCAAAGTCTGTATGAGATGTCAAGAATTCATTGCCATAGATGCTTCCTTTGACATAAGAAGAATAGTCATACACATCATGGTTCAACTGATTCATTGCTACCAGATCATCATTTCCTTTTTCTTTGAATACATAATCAACCATATTGAAATCTGGATAAGTCAATGGATGAACTTCGATTTCTTTATCTCCCACTTTGAAGGTTAAATTGTTCAAGAAGTGGAAGAAACGATGTGCGCCTTCAATCGATGCGCCCATCAATTTACCATAACCAGTCACATTAAGCGGTAGTACATGATGCGCTGCCCAAACACTTGCAGCAGTTGCTCCGGCTTTTGATCCTTCCAAAATATAGGCACCAAGCAACGCTGGGATATCTGCTCCTTTTTCAAATACATAGGTTGCAAAGTAAGAGATCACATCGCGCATACGGATGTCTTGGATCACGATACCTCCAGCAGAGTAAGGGACATAGCCCATTTTATGCGGATCGATCGTCACTGATTCTGCTTCTTCAATTGCTTGATATGCACGGTGTACTTCTTCTAAAAGATAATCTTTATTTTCTGTGAAGACATGATGTTTTGCGTGTACTTCTTTTAATTGATCAAATGGGATGAATTGATTGTTTTCATCAAGGAAGATCGCACGTCCGTAACCACCATAAGCAGCATCTACGTGTAGGTAGAAATAAATCCCTTCTTTTTCTAGGACGCGACGTAATTCAACGATCTTGTCGATTTCATCGATTGCCCCTTCTTCTGTAGAACCAACGACACCAACGACACCTAAAACTGGTGTGTGTTCTGCTGCTAATTCACGGATGATTGTTTCAAGCTCATTGATATCCATGCGATAGTTGTGGTCGACTGGCACTGGAATGACTTGATCTAGTCCGACACCGATAATGTCTGCTGCTTTCAACCATGAATAGTGTTTTGTTTGCGGGACTAACCATTTACCTAATTGTTGTAGATGTTTTCCACTGCGTGCAGAATGTGCTTTGATCTCATCGATTTTTTCTGGCACTTGATCTAACAGATCAATGATTTCCCGAGTTGAAAGATTCATCAATTCCCAATCTGTCTTGCCTGAAACCAATTCAGGTGCCACTTCTTTCATCGCAAGTGGCAATGATTTGATGTTGCGCGCATACCAAAGACCTTCTAAGTTTGCTAATGAGCCATCTGCAACGATATGGCCCCAGCCATTTTTGTACCCCATCAATGTAGCAAATTCCATTCCGACTTCTTCTTCCATTTGACTTGTTGCTGGAGAAGATTCATATGCGACGTTATTTCCATTCCATAGCATCGCAAAATTATAGGCTAATAATGATGGCATCAATGTTTCAGAGTTCATATGACCCCAATAACGACCTGCATTATGCCATGGGACAGAGTGTGTACGCATCCGCGTAGAGATTTCAGCTAACACATCTTTTGTTTTATTGATCGTGTGCGCGAAGCTTTCACTGCTTTTTTCTTCCGGCGTAATGATCGGCATATCTTGTGGCATATAATTTTGACGCCATCCTAAGTGTTCGTCCACTAATTCATTCAACAAAGCTTTATAGATTTGGCCATTCTCTGCTTTGTCTCCAATGAATAGTGCATTCAAATTTAAATCATTTCCCTTTGATTCCATTTGAAACCCTCCTAAAAAAAATTAATTAAATTTTGTCGAGGCTTAGATTACACCTGTTTTTTATTTCTGTAAATATCACTTTTTCTATTTTCCTCATTTCATTTTAATGTTTTTAATTGTTTGAATTGTTGGCACAATTGATAAAAATTAAAAAAAGGAGGGAATTTACAAATGTAAATTCTCTCCTCGTGATTGTATTAACGACAACCGGCGTAACTATTAGGATAGGTTTCAAAAATTGGAATTTTGTAATGGAATAGACCTTTTACAAGGTAAAAAATTACTAAATTCTAATCAACTACTTTGGCCAAAAAGTAGCGTTTTTTCCCTTTTCTGATCACTACGAATTTACCATCAAATTCTGTAGCTGGATCAATGACAAAATTTAAATCGGTTACGCGATCACCGTTAATACTTATAGCTCCGTTCGACACATCTTCACGCGCTTGACGTTTTGATGGCTCGATTTTTGTGGAAACAAGTAGTTCCACGATATTTTCAGGGGTACTTGAAATCTCTACATTCGGCATGTTTCCAAAGCCTTGTTCGATTTCTGACGCATTTAGTTCTTTGATATTTCCAGAGAACAATGCAGCTGTGATTTTTTGTGCTTCTTGTAAGTCTTCTTCGCTGTGGACAAAACGTGTCACTTCTTCTGCCAAACGGCGTTGTGCTTCACGTTTTTCAGGTTCTGTCTCCACTTTTTTCGCTAATTCATTGATTTCTTCTTGCGATAAGAAAGTAAAGAATTTCAAGTATTTCACAACATCCCGATCATCTTGATTCAACCAGAATTGGTAGAATTCGTAAGGGGATGTTTTTTCAGGGTCTAGCCAGATTGCACCACCGGCAGTTTTTCCGAACTTTGTTCCATCTGCTTTCAGCATCAATGGAATCGTCAACCCAAAGGCTTCCGCTTCTGGTCCTTCTAATTTACGGATCAGATCTAAACCAGCAGTGATATTTCCCCATTGGTCAGCTCCACCGATCTGTAATTGCACATCGTATGTTCTGTGTAAGTGCAAGAAGTCGATCGATTGCAAGATTTGGTAAGTAAATTCGGTAAATGAAATTCCGACTTCCAAACGACTTGCCACGATATCTTTCGCTAACATCGTATTGATGTTGAAGTTTTTTCCGTAGTCTCTTAAAAATTCTAATAAAGAAATATTTGATAACCAGTCATAGTTGTTCACAAATGTGATATTGGCATCTTTCCCAAAAAGTTTACGCATTTGGTTCGATAGTGCATCTACATTATGTTGGACTTGTTCCATCGTTTGTAAAACACGTTCGCTTGTCCGTCCACTTGGATCACCGATCGTTCCAGTTCCTCCACCAATCAGGATGTATGGATGATGCCCTGCTAATTGGAATCTTTTCATCATCATGAATGGGATCAAATGCCCAATATGCATCGAATCTCCTGTTGGATCGACACCACAGTAAAGCGAGATACTCTTTTCTTCAACAAGCTCGCGAAGTCTTTCTTCGTTGGTTTGTTGGTTAATGGCATCACGCCAAGTTAATTCATCAATAATATTCATAACATTTCCCTCCATATCTTTTTTTATGAAAGCAGGTCCCTGCCAGCATGTCATTTATTAACGGGCAGACAACAAAAAAATCCCTTGACAATCAAGTCAAGGGACGAAAATTCGCGGTACCACCCAAATTATATGTTTGTTTCCCAAACATATCTCTCTAACATTTAACGCTGTCGCGTGGCTTCATGCCATAGACTCCTAAAATGTAATTCGCGCTAAAGCATGTACTAGTTCACAGCAACCACTAGCTTTCTGAAACATTGGCTTTACCCACTACTTCGTTTTATTCATCGTCTAATTCCTTATTCATCTATCTCCTATCTTAGAACGCACTGTTTTTTTTGTCAACAAAAAAATTTTTCTTGATCAATCGAACAATAAAAAATAACGTCTCTTTTGAATCTTGAGATAGACGAAGATTGATTGAATTGGATAAGCCTTTATTGATTCTACTGCTAGAATATTGAATCATTTACTGCTCGATCTGTTGAAAAATATTATTCATATTGCACGCACCAATTTTTCTTTAATTACATAATTGTCGTTACGTTAATAACTCAAACGGCTGTTATATTGTTATAGATAATAAAATTATTTTAGAAAGAAGGAATAAAAAATGAAATCGATGATTTTGAAAATTGCTTTATCTGCTAGTGCGATTTTATGTGCAGTATCATACTTGAACGTCTCTCAACCTGTTGGCGCTGAGGAAATACATCCAACAGCTGGCGAAACTGATTTCATTGGTGCTTTTGCCATTAGCGGGACAGATGTTACATTGGAAGTTGGTGAAGCCTCTAACGAGAATATTTTAACAGCTTCTCATGCCCGCATCACAAATTCAATTGGCGTAGAAGTCCCTCCAATCATCAAGTCAGCCAATGTACAAAACGCGCCAGGTGTCTATCGTGCAACAATTGGTACAACGATCATGTCTTCAGTAGAAAAAGAAATCACAGTCACTGTCGTCGATAACCTTGAAGACTGTCCGACTTATGGTATTTATCAATTAACTGCTGACGCTGGAACGGTTCAGGTGGGGCAAGTAGATGAAACAGCAATCCTTCAAGCAACAAATGCGCAAGCGACGACTTCTAGCGGCTATCCAGTAGATGTCGTGATCAAGAAATCAAATATAGTGAGTGATACCCCTGGTACGTATCAAATCGTTTTAGGGATCAAAGAAGAACCAAAGATCCGCAAGACAGTCCAAGTCACAGTTACTAATGACGCAGGGAACGAGCAAGAAAGTCTTTACTTTGTCGACGCATCTGATGCTACTGTCTCGATCGACCAATTGGACGAACAAACGTTGATTGTCATGACTGATGCCAAGGTAACTGATATTTTAGGACATTCTTTGCCTGTAGAAATCAAACACTCCACAATCAAGTCTGAGCCAGGAAACTACACTGTTACATTCGGTCTCAAAGGAGACTCAAGTTTATTTACTAAAACTGTCAATCTTACCGTCACTTCAGATAACACTATTCCTTCTAGATTCTTTTTACAAGCATTCGATGCAACGGTCCAGTTAGGTCAAACGGATGACCTCTCGCTGATCCAAGCAACCGGCGCGAATGCAGTGACTCTCCTTGGTCAAAAGGCAAATGTTTACGTGAAGCATTCCTCGATTGAAGCAAACAAAACTGGCGAATTTGCCGTGACATTTGGCGTAACAGAAGATCCAAGAGTGGAAAAAACGGTTACAGTCTCAGTTGTTGATGAAATCAATCACCCAGAAGTGGGCGGGGGTATTGGGAATATCTAGCAAGTAACCACTTATCTTTCCTTAATTGGGATAAACGACAGAACAAAAAAAGGCGTCATCCACATAAGTTAACACTGTGGATGACGCTTTATTTGTCGAGGCTAAATACTTCTTTCCAACCTTTTTATATTTCGTCGATTATTTCTAATAACGTAGTAAACAAGATGGCACTAGATGCCGCACCAGGATCAATATGTCCGACTGAACGTTCACCTAAATAAGAAGCACGTCCTTTTTTCGCGACTAATCCTGCTGTGTGTTCTTTTGCCTGTTCAATTACTTCCTTCGTAAGATTTCCTGCGGTTAATGCGTCAGCCACAGGGAACCAAACATCTAACATGGTTTTATCTTCTTGTTCCGCTTTTCCTCTTGCCTGGATGCCGTTCGCTCCTTCACGGATGATTTCACCTAATTGTTCCTGTGAGTCGATCTGCTCTACTCCTTTTGTTGCTTTCATCAAATTCATAAACGCAGAACCGTAAAGAGGACCCGAGGCGCCTCCTACTTTGGAAATCATTGCCATAGAAAACATCTTGAAGGTATCACTGATAGTGTCAGGTGCCCCCTGTTGAAAAGATGCTTCATAGGCTGTCACACCTCTTCCCATATTATTCCCATGATCCCCATCGCCAATGGGGGTATCTAAATCACTTAGGTACGCTTTTTTCTCTTTGATCTCTTCAGCAAAGCGAGTCAGCCATGCTTGGATCTCTTTTACCGTCAACTTCATCTTTTCATCATCCTTTACCATGCAATCGTTTCTACGTGACTTGTTAAAGCTTCTTTCCAAGTGGTTTCTGTTAAGTCAACCATTGTTAACGATAGTCCCTGCATATCCAATGAAGTCATCAAATCACCAACTTTATGGAAAGTAACATCCACTTGTTCTTCACTCAACAACGTCAACACATCATTCATAAATACAAATTGTTCCATCAACGGTGTGCCGCCCATCCCATTCACTAAGACACCGACTTCTTTTGGTTTTTCAGTATACTCACTCAAAATTTTCGTGACTAATTCTTTCGCTAATAATTTAGAGGGTTGAAGTTTTTCTCGACGATAACCTGGTTCGCCATGGATCCCTACGCCGTATTCGATTTCATCTTCATTTAGGTCAAAGCCAGGCTTCCCTACCTCTGGGACAGTCGCAGCCCGTAATGCGACACCAATTGTTTTGGTCGCAGCAACTACTTGCTCTCCTAATTCCTTCAGTTGAGTCAAGCTCGCGCCATTTTTGGCAGCATCTCCTAAAATCTTATGAACCAGAATGGTCCCCGCTACGCCACGTTTTCCTGCCGTATACGTGCTGTTTTCTACCGCGATATCATCATCGACCACTACTTCTTCGACGTCAATTTCATCCATAGCAGCTAACTCTTTTGCCATTTCAAAATTCAATATATCTCCAGTATAGTTTTTGATGATCAATAACACACCTTTTCCTTGATCTGCTTCTTTGATCGCTAGTTGGATTTGATCAGGTGTCGGTGAGGTAAAAACATCCCCCAAAACTGCTGCACTTAACATGCCATCTCCGACAAAACCTGCGTGAGCTGGTTCATGTCCACTACCACCTCCAGAAACTAACCCGACTTGTTCGTTCAACTGATTTTTAGCAATTACACGAGAATCTGCTACACGATGTACTAGCTCTGGATAACTCTTTACGATTCCTTCTAGCATTTCTTCTACGATATTCCCTGGTTCATTCATGATTTTTTTCAATTTACAGCCACCCTTTCTTCCCTGCTTGTTGCGCTTCTTCTATGATTTGTTCGATATTGTCGGTTGTTCCTGCTGTAATAGCAGCCGCAAAGGCTCCTTCTACTAAGGGGGCGTCCACCAAGTAGTAGTTTTTTTGTTGGGCTTCCTCCAATAAATCTTTTGCCAATTCTGAATTCATCACTGCGCTACCAAGATCAGCAAAGACAAAATAAGCAGATGAATCGGCTGATTGATTGACGGCATCAACGATCTTCATCGGATCAGAACCGAGTTCTCCGTCTTCGCTTCCGCCAAGTGATAATACTTCTACGTCATCCGTCTGTTGCATTTGTTCAATCATCTCTTTGATGCCGTCTGTGACCTTCTTACTATGAGAAAGCAATAAGATACTTTTCTTCAACGAATTCCCCTCCTTCAGTTTAGCACCCTTTTTGTAAGGGTTTTCTTGATTCTGTATTAAGTATATATCAACTCCTATGGGTAATGGAAATAATGCGATATACCGAACGATAGTTTTTTTATTCACGTGAAGATAAAGATAGGACTAAAAAGAGATATTTGCTATACTTTCCTTAAAGAAAGGAGTGATCAAAATGATCATTACAACAACAAATAGCGTAGAACACCAAGTCATTGAGTCTTATGAGGGAATTGTTTTTGGTGAAGTCATTACGGGGATCAACGTCTTAAAAGATTTGGGTGCAGGGATTCGTAACGTTTTTGGTGGACGCTCAAAAAGTTATGAAGGGGAATTATTAACAGCAAGAGAAGAAGCATTAGCTGAAATGGCGCAACGCGCAGAAGCACTTGGCGCAAATGCGATCATCGGGATGAAGATGGATTATGAAGTCTTAGGTTCAGATAATGGGATGTTGATGGTCACTTGTAGCGGGACGGCTGTTCGATTGATTTAATAAAAGCGAAACAAATAAACGAGTGAAGACCCACCAAATTTCTAGGGTCTCCACTCGTTTTTTTACTCACATATACTTCACATTGACCGGACTTGTCCAATCACCTCATTTGCCTCAACCATCGCTCTTTTTTCTATGGTTAGACTTTCAACTTTCTCACTATTTGTAAACACAACGATCATATCTGTTTGTTTGCCTGCTTTTTCTAGCATCGCTAAGTCAACAACTGCCAATAATTGACCTCGTTCCACTCGTTGTGCCTGTTTGACATAAAGAGTGAAGGGTTCTCCTTGTAAATCAACGGTGTTGATTCCCATATGCACCAACACTTCAAGCCCATTGTCTGTTTCGATCCCCAGTGCATGTTTCGTTGGAAAAATACTAGTGATCGTTCCACTGATTGGTGCAAATATTTCTTTTGCTTCCGGCAGGACTGCATAGCCATCACCCATCATTTTTTCTGCAAAAACAGGATCGCCGACTTCAGTGATCGGAATGATTTTACCGAGCGCCGGTGCATAGAGTTCAAATGTTTCCTTACTTGTCTTTGAAGCAGAAACCGGCACATCTGGGTGAGGAATTGATTGAGTGGTCTCTCGCTCTCCTTTACTACCTTGTTGGAGTTTCGTCATTTCGTCTGCCACAAATTGGACCTGTGTACCTACAATGACTTGGATATTTGTTTGATCAATTACTTTTACCCCTGGGACGCCAGTTTGTTTAATCGCTTCTTGATTTACTTTTGCTGTGTCTTTTACCTGTAGACGCAAACGTGTCGTACAATTATCGATTGCTTTTACATTTTCTTTTCCACCTAGTGCATCATAGATCACCGCAGCTAGTTGGCTAAATTCATTAGTTCCCGTAGCAATATCAGGTGTCTCTTCGCCAATTTCTGTTTCTCTTCCTGGCGTCATCAAATTGAACTTGTTGATGGCAAAGCGGAAGCCAAAATAATAGATAGCTGCAAAAAATACTCCTTGAACAAGCAACATCAATGGTTGATTGGCGACTGGATTCTGCAACGACAAAAAGTAATCCACAAAACCAGCGCTAAAAGCAAAACCAGCTGTCCAATGGAAAAAGGCACTGATTGCTAATGAAATTCCTGTAAAAATGGCATGGATAACATACAACGGCCACGCCACAAACATAAATGAAAATTCTAATGGTTCAGTCACACCTGTAAAGAACGCAGCAAAACCAGCTGTTAGCATCAAGGAAGCGACTTGTTTTTTCTTTTCTGGACGTGCACTTTGATAAATAGCAAAGGCCCCAGCAGGTAAACCGAACATCATGACTGGGAAAAAACCAGCTTGATACATACCGGTTTGTCCAATTATTGCTTTTCCACTATCTAACGCTTGTTGTCCAGCTAAAAAGTTCCCAATATCATTGATACCTGCCACATCGAACCAAAAAACAGAATTCAATGCATGATGTAAGCCTGTTGGAATCAATAAACGATTAAAGAAACCGTATAGCCCTGCACCGACAAACCCAAATTGAGAAATTCCCTTCCCAAAGGAAACCAGCACATCATAAACAGTTGGCCAAATAAATAATAATATCGCAGAAATAACCAACATGCTCAAGGCAGACATGATCGGAACTAAGCGTTTCCCACTAAAAAATGATAAGGCCATAGGTAATTTCACTTGGCTAAACCGATTATACATCGCAGCAGCGACTAATCCTGCCACGATTCCAACAAATACATTGTTATCCATTGTATTGAAAGCCGGATTGACTTCAGTGAGATCTCCCAGATGCAATAATCCTTGTACTGAATCCGCAGATAAAACGGTTTGAGGGATCAAGTAAGCGACCAATCCTGCCAAAGCAGCTGATCCATCTTTGTCTTTTGACATTCCCAATGCCAAACCCACCGCAAACAATAAGGCAAGATGGTTAAGAATCGCTAGCCCCGCATTCATTAAGAAGGTCGTTCCCGCATTACTGATGCCTACTCCTACGAACCAATTCGCAAGACCAACCAGTAAAGAAGCCGCTGGTAAGACTGCTACTGGCAACATCAATGAGCGACCCATTCGTTGCATATATGCTTTCATTCTTTCCACTCCTATTTTCTCTCCGCTCGTGAAAGAGCGTTTATCGTTATTTTTGTAAATTTTCTAGAAAATATCTAAAAACAATAAAACGAGTATACCATTTATCCAAAAAAATAGGAAGCATTGATTGAATACATTCAAAAAACCAGTAAAAACAACGAAAACGAACGAAAAAATCTATTATCCGACTATTTATTTTTCAAAATAAATATAGACCAATAATCAATCCGTTGTTTTCAAACAACAAAAAAGAGTTTGAGATGTCATTCTCAAACTCTTTTTTGATACACAGCACCGACAAAAACAACCAGCAAGCACAAGCTACCGATCACCGACAAATAAATTGACCGACGATCGCCCGTTTTTGGTAATGTCTTCGCGGGTTGTTCTTCCACTACTTTTGTTTCTGTTTCAGTAACTGTCTTCGCTTCTACCGGCTGTTCCCCAGCAGAACGCAAGGTCGCCTTGATTCGTTGGATACTAGCAGACAAATCCGCTTTTCTTGCTTCGAAATCGGCCATTGCCGCTTGAGCTTCTGCTGCTTTTTCATGGATTTCCGTACGAGCTGCTTGAATATCCGCTTGTGTCTGATCCACTGACGCAACAGTAGACGTTGCTAAATCTTGCAATTCCGTTTGTACTTCGGTTGCCCGTTGGGTCGCAGATGCTATTTTTTGTTTTGCTAATTCGGCTTTTTCTCGCTCTTCAGCTATTTTCTCAGCTAACTCATCGCGATCACTCGCTGCTTGATTTGCTAAATCGTTCATTGTTTGATCGATTTCCCTTTGTTTTTCGATAAGTTGTTGTTTCGCTTGTTCCAACGTATCTTCCACTTCTTTACGTTGTTGCTCCAACTTCTCCCAGCGAGTCGAATCTGATGGATCAGTTTCGTTAAGAGGTGTATGTGACGACTCTAGTGGCTCCTGACTCTCCTGGATCTGTGACTCACTGGTTTCTGATGCTGGTTGACTTGAATCTGCCCGGACTGTCTGACAAAGAAAGAAACTGCTGGCGATCAGTGCAGCAAAAAGTACTTTTTTTATTTTGTGCATCTCTGCCATCCCCTTTCATTTTCACTAGTTGTTCATTATAGAAAAAAACTGAGGAATCGCCTATAAACAATTGACGTATTCTGTCTAGTTGTATCGATGAAAGGTTGGAGTTTTGACATTCGTCAGCTCCTATCCTTCAAAAAACAGCCTAAAAAAGCGCCCCAAGTTCTAAAAATAGAAAAACGATCATCCAAGCTTACTACTTCCCTTACAAATCTAATCGGTTACATCCTCAAGTTCTACCCTTGAGGATAGCATAATTCATCTGGTCTGACGGCTTGGTACAAAGAAAAAGCGCCATCTAAATTTTTCACAGTGAATCCCGCTTGTTTCAAGATTCTTTCTGCTAAGTAGCTACGTAATCCACTATGACAACTGACGATATATTCTTGCTCTTTATCCAATTCGTCCAATCGTTGACGTAATTCAGATAAAGGGATATGGCTAGCTTTTGGGAAATAACCTTTTTGCAATTCTTCCTTATTCCGAACATCAAGCAATTGTTTCCCTTGTGCTAATTCTTCTGGCAATTCATGCCACTGTATCATCTCACTCAATCCTTCGATGACATTCATCGCAATATAACCTAGCATATTTACTGGATCTTTCGCTGAACCAAAAGGCGGTGCATAAGTCAGTTCTAACTCTGGCAGGTCGAAGACTGTCAAATGCCCTTTAATGGCTGTCGCAAGAATATCGATTCGTTTATCTACTCCTTTTTGACCGATTCCTTGAGCTCCATAGATTTCCCCAGTTTCCGGATGGAAGATCAATTTCAACAACAAGTCCGTTGCACCAGGGTAATAGCCAGCATGATCTTTACCTGAAGCATGGAGGACTTGAAAAGATAAACCTGCTTTTTTTGCTTGTCGTTCTGTGATACCTGTGGAGGCAGCTGTCTGACCAAATGCTCGAACAATAGCCGTTCCAAGGCTGCCTTGATTCAGGCGTGGCCGCCCAGCCATGTTATCAGCAGCTTGTCGTCCTTGTCGATTCGCAGGCGAAGCGAAAGAAATCAATGCAGGTTCCTTCGTGATTTGATGTTTCACGACAATCGCATCTCCTACTGCAAAGATCGCCGGATCACTCGTTTGATAATGCTCGTCCACAACGATACCGCCACGTAATCCCAACGTTAAACCTGCCATCTCAGCTAAGCGACTATCTGGTTGGACCCCCACCGAAAGAATCGTCAAATCTGACTCTAACATTTCGCCATTTTCTAGACGAAGCATGTTTCCTTGTTCTTCAAAACTAGTAACAGCACAATTTGTTAAAACTTGAACATCATTATTTTCTAATTCTTTTTGTATAAAAGAAGCCATCTCTTCATCCAACGTCGGCACGACTTGCGGAGTCCGTTCGACGATCGTTACATCCAATCCACGTTTTTTTAGATTTTCTGCTACTTCGATCCCAATAAAACCGGCGCCAATAACTACTGCTTTACGAGGTTGTTCCTCTAATTTTTCCATGATAGCATCAACATCTGGAACATTTCTCACAGTAAATACATTTTTTGCCTCAGACAAGCCTGTGATCTCAGGTATAAAGGGTTTAGCTCCTGGAGAAAGCAAAAGGGCATCATACGTTTCTTTGCGAGATTCCCCTCCATGAGAAACTTCCACTTCTTTTGTTTCTGGAAAAATCGCTGTGACTTCATGCTCCACTCGAACGTCCAAACGAAAGCGTGCAGCTAAACTTTCAGGTGTTTGGATCAAGAGCTTTTCTCTTTCATCGATCTCACCAGAAAGATAGTAAGGGAGGCCACAATTAGCAAAAGAAACATTGGGCCCTTTTTCAAAAACAATGATTTCTGCATCTTCTTGCAGTCGTCTTAAACGAGTGGCCGCAGACATCCCTCCAGCAACACCGCCAATTATCACAAATTTCATTTTTTATCTTCCTCCAATCTTTTCCCCAAACCATTGATTCATCCCGCCACGGATATTGATCGCCTGATAACCAAGATTTTTTAATTCTTTCGTTGCTTGCTTACTACGCATTCCTGACTGACAAATAACGTATACTGGTGCTTGTTTCTCCCCATTATACGTACTAATACGGTGTAAAGGAATATTTTCCGCTTGCTTAATATGCCCGCCTCGGTATTCAGCTGGTGTTCTAACATCGATCAATTGGATGTTTTCTTTTAATTTATCTTGCAAATCCTTTACTGTTATTGATTGACTAAGTTGAAATAATCCCATGTTCATTCTCTCCTCTTTTTTTAGAAAAAATATACCTACTGGGGTATATTCAACACGATAAATGTGATTATGTCAACCATTAAAACTTTTAATTTCAAAAAGTTGCAGTTTTCATTTGCAAATAATACCTATATAGGGTATTATTTGCAAAAAAAGAGTGGGAGGTTCTATGATGACTATTGACAACAAAACAATTCTAAATCGCTTGAGACGTACAGAAGGACAAATTCGTGGTATCCAAAAAATGATTGACGAAGAAAAAGAGTGCATGGATATCATTACGCAATTAAGCGCTGTTCGTTCGAGTATTGATCGTGTCATGGGGATGATCGTTGCCGAAAATTTAAAAAACTGCTTGGAGCATCCAGAAAACAGTGTGGAGGAACAAGCAAAAAAAATGGAACAAGCCATCAATATGATCATCAAAAAATAAACACAGATCTTAAAAAATCAGTACCACAAGTGTCTGGAACAATAACCCTCTTGCACCACCTAAAATCGAATCCACGGCTGGAACAAAAGGTAACCTCTAAAAAAATAAGGCGTCATCCACAAAAATTTAAAAACATTTTTCGTGGATGATGCCTTATTTCTTATAGCTCAATGTTTCGGTAATTTGCTACCACTAAGTTACGTATATTCCCCTTCTACAATTGCTTGGATCGTATCGAGTACAGCCTCTGTATTATTTGATCCTATAATCGTCGAAGCTGCTTCTTTGATCTTGGGCTGTCCATTTTCCATAGCAAAACTGTGCTTGATCTGTTGGATCATTTCAAAGTCATTCCCGCTATCGCCAAATGTAGCAATCTCATCATCACTGATCCCCCATTTTTTGCCTAACAATCGTAACCCGTTTAATTTGTGAACACCAGGGATGATCAAATCGATATCTCCATGACCACTAGAGACCGGTATCAATCCCTCTCCTAAAGAATTTTTTAAGGCTGTTAGTTTTTCTACCGCTTCTTGCTCATCGAAGGATAAAGCAAACTTGAAAATCGTTTCTTCTCCCTTAGCTAACGTATACAGGTCTTCTACCTTTTCAAGCTTAGGGTAATAAAAACTTGCACGTTCAAACAACTCCTTAGAAACCGTATTAGAGAGATAGGCACTCTGTTTCCCACATAAGATCAAGTTCATGGGCGCTAACTCTTCCAATACATCTAATGTCTGAACGATTTTTTCAGGACGTAATTCTGCATTGTACACATGGTCTTCACCAATTAAAATATTTGCCCCATTTTCTGCTACGAATGCTATACTTTTATAAAGATCAGGGAAGAATGAACGCAACTGGAAATATTGATTTCCACTTGCTACAACAAACTTTATTCCTTTTTCCTGTAGTAAGTCAAAAAGTTTCTTAAAGCGTTCCTCATTGTATTTCTTTTGATCATTCAAAAATGTACCATCCATATCTACAGCGATCATTTTGATTGTCATTCCATTACCACCTTTCAAAAGAAAGTATACCTACTGGGACGCGTCCCAAGTCAAGAGAAAAGGAGGAAAATCCCATCGTTACGATTCGAGAGATCGCAAAAATGTCAGGAGTATCCAAATCTACCGTTTCCAGAGTGATAAATAACGATCGTTACGTGTCCGATGCTTTACGAAAAAAAGTTCAATCCGTTATTGAAGAGACGAACTATGTGGTGAACGGCAATGCTGTAAAATTGAGTAAAGGAGAAACCTATACTTTAGGTGTTACCTTGCCTAACAACAGTTCTTGTTATAATCAATTGGTGGACAGTATCTTGTATCAGGCAAAAAGTAAAGGGTATCAAGTATTATTACTCCCTACTTATTATGAAAAGGAGACGGAGAATCACTATTACACACTACTAGAGCAAAAAATGATCGACGGTCTTATTCTAACGTCACGAACAAAAAATGATGAGCTACTTGAACCTCTTCGCTTCAAAGGAAAAATCGTTTCAACTGAAAAGATGGACAATGACGACCTTGCCATGATTTATCCAGATCGAAAAAAAGCGTATGATCAATTGTTCCTTACCCTGCATGCTCGTGGTATTTCCAGGGTCATCTTTACCACTAAACGCAGTGCCTCACAAAGCCAGACCACAAAAAACAAATTAACTGCTTATGAAACGTATTTTGGAAAGGCGATTGAAGGAAAAAACTATTTCACTGGTATCGAAACCTATGCAGATGGCTATGCGTTCGCAATAGAGATCACAACTCACGCCTCTATTCCAGAGGTAATCTATGTCAATGGCGATGATACAGCAGCCGGTGTAATTTCAGGAATGAAACAGGCAGGATTCATTCATAAAAAAGATTTCACTGTCATAGGTGAAGGAAATCTACCATATAGTGAGATATTAGCCTTTTCGACTATTGATTTCTCCCCTAAAAAAATCGGCGCCTCCGCAGTAGATTTTCTCTTATCCCAGAGTGACAGGATCGTGCAAGCAGAAGATCCAGTAATTATTTGGCGATAATGTGAAGTAGCTCCTTCAGAAATAAGCGTGAGACCTCAAAAATTCCAAGAGGAATTTTCTGGGTTTCACGCTTATTTCTCAGAGCTGAACACTTAGGTCACAGCTTTTCTGTATATTAAAATCTAATCCATACTAGAATACATGATAATTATCACAAGAATAGGACAAAAGAGATGTTCTACTAGACAAACAGTCGCTGATCATATGTATTAAAAACTATGTCGAACCTTTTCCCTTGATAGAGAAATAGCTGTAAAATTGACTAGCTATTTTTCACTCAGATAGATCAATCCGCGTGGAATAGGATCTTTCTTCGTTAACCCAATCCGTTCTCTATAAAAAGAGAAGCTATCTCTCTTGATCATTTCAATGATTTTCTCTTCATTCATTTCTAATTTCAACGATTCGATACATTCCGCCATTTCGTAAAGTATCTGTAACTGCGCATCGATCCCTAACAGCTCTTGTAATTGCTCAAACACTGGTCCGTCCTTTTGAGAGACGACCTCTAAAAAACGATGATGAAGTTCTTTGTAAAAAGAAGCTAAAAGTGGATAGTTGATGGAAAAACAGTCTTCCATAAATTCTCTATAATGTTTTAAGTATTCTTCGCTAGATTGAATATTCGATAGATTCATAAATTACCTCTCCTTCTGATGATTGATAGTAAAACCTAAAATATGTACTTGCGACTGATTGAATCGACCTTATTTTTTGTGAACTACCTGCTTCTCGAATAGATTATAATAAAATCATATAGTCTTCTCTGTGTAATTTCAACTTCACATATTGCCTAACTCCTTGAAATATTTACTCTTGAATCATTGCTACGTCTATGCTTTGGCCTATTACCAGCTATTTTTTTGCATTAAGTTCGCTTTTTCTATCTTAAACTAAAAAAAATCAATCTCAGCCAGTTTTGACTTCGATTGATTTTCGATAAATTCTTCACATAAATTGCAACGGTGCTCTTCTCATTCGCTGTGACAACAATAAGATACACCAATCTACCTAGCGCTTCAGTAGTTTACGATACTCCAAAGCATATAAAACAAAGGACTGAGCCAGACTGTAGGTAATGATTGCAAATATCACCATGACCCATCCTTCAGGAATCGCCGGGAAAAGTAACAGCAGGATCATCCCTACATAAATCACAGCTGTCGCCCATTTACCATACCACTTTGCTCCATCTAATTTGACCTGTTTACGCAAAGCAACGATCCCAGCAATCAGCATAAATGCTTCTTTCACAATAAATAAAGCTAAAACGAGCCAGATATACGGACGTTCCCATGCCATGGAGATGATCAAGACCAATTGGGTCAACTTATCACCGATTGGATCAAGAACTTTTCCAAGTTCGGTGATCTGATTGAATCTTCGGGCGATGTATCCATCTAAAAAGTCTGTGACTCCTGAAAAGAGGATGATCGATCCAGCCAGATAGAAAGCTTGCTTACTCATAAAATACAAATAAAAAGGCAATAAAAGAATTCTTATAATCGATAGTAGATTCGGAATCGTGCGAATTTCTTTTCGCCAATCAGATGCTCCATTCATTACTTAACAACTCCCAAAATGTCATTTCATCTATTTTACCGTACTTTCCACGTGGAACCAATTAATTGTCGGTTTTTATTGCGAGCTCTTCCAATCCTTCGTATGCCATTGTGAATCTGTTATTCTTTTTTTTCGGCGTTTCCATTTCGTGCAGCCTGACGCTGACGGGTTTCTTTTAATAATTTTTTGTGGGCTTTTTTTGAGCCGCGTTCGATATCTCTTTCCCATTTTCTCGTTTTAAAATCTGTAAATAGATGATCGATCTCATAGCCTACAGGATAAAGTTCTTCTGCTCTCATTTTTAAAAGGACACGCTGTCGAAGGACGGTTTCTTTTTGGTTATCGACAAAAATCACGATCGTCTCTTCTCCAGTATCTTCAAAGACTAATGCTTCTTTTTTGTATTGGGTGGCATATACCCGGTCCCCTTTTGAAAATAAAACCTTTTCTTCATTCTTGACCTCTTGCTTCTTCACTTGTTGTTTGAATAAGCGTTTTTCACTTGAATAGTCTTTCGTAGAAAGATACTGCTGAGCTTGTTGGATCAAGTCCTCTGACATTTGCATTTTTTTAGCGATCCACAATGCTTGGCTTTCCCCTGTTTTTCCTACCTGTAATTGATACTTTGGTTGTAAGGCTTCTCGGTCAAAGGCCATCGCTGCTGGCACGAAATCTTCATGTCGTTCCGCAAACTCTTTGATTTCTCCATAATGGGTCGTCGCCACCATCAACGCCCCTTTTTCGTACATCGCAGACATGATGGCAATTGCTAAAGCTGCCCCTTCTGTTGGTTCTGTCCCACTACCGATCTCATCAAGTAAAACTAGGGTATTTCTACCCACTTTATTCAAAATCTGTGCGATATTTTGCATATGCCCAGAAAAAGTACTCAATGCATTCGCTAAATCTTGTTGGTCACCGACATCGACAAAGACTTCGTCGAATACGGCAAGCTCTGTCCCATCTTTTGCTGGTACTTGCAGACCAAACATGGCCATCAACGTCAGCAATCCGACTGTTTTCAAAACAACTGTTTTCCCACCAGCATTTGCACCTGTGATCACTAATCCACGATATTCTGCACCCAAATCAAAATCTAAGGGCACAGCTTTTTCTGATAACAGTGGATGTCTCGCTTGTTTCAGATGGATGCGTTCTGATTTATTGATGATAGGTGTGATGCCATTGATCTCTCTACTGTATTTCCCACGTGCGAAAATAATATCGAAAACGGTGACCGTTTCGATGATTTGATCGATTGCCTGTTCATTTTCAGCTAATGCCCCAGTCAAACTTGCTAGAATCTGATATTCTTCAGCAATTTCCTCTGCTTTCAATAATTGATGTTGTGCGCTTGCTTTAGCGACTGCTGTTGGTTCGATGAATACCGTCGTACCTTTATTCGACTGTTCAATGATCGTTCCGGCTACTTTATTTTTATAACTCGCTTTGATCGGGATCGTTGCGTGTTCCCCTTTTTGAACGATCATCGCTTCTTGGATCATTTCTTTATTCCCAGGATGTCGCAAGAATTTTAGCAAACGATCTTGAATCTCTTTTTCTACCGTTTGGATTTGTTTTCGTACTTTACGCAGATTTTTCGATGCTTCATCTGCGACTTGTTGGTTCTTGATTTGTTCGTAAACTAAGTCCTCCACCGCTTGCAGATCCGGTAGATTTTTACTGTACGCATACAGTAATGGCGTTTGATATTGGTTTTTTTCAAAGAAGCGAGTGATCATTCGACTGCTTCTTAAAAAATCGGCGTATTCCATCAATTCAGCGGGGGTTAAGATCAAGCCTTTTTTCACTTGGTCAGTTAATGCCACAATTCTTGTCAGCCCCATAAAGGGCACGTGCTGGCTACTTTCTAAAATCGTACGGGCTTCTTTCGTTTCTGTTTGTCTTGTTTCTACGGTCTGAAGATTTGTCGGGATCGACATTTCTGCCAGACGTTCTTTCGTATGATCTCCGATTGCTCGGGCAATCACTTCTTTTCTGATTTGTTCAAATTGTAATTGTTTGATTGTATGATTCATATTCTCTCCTTTTCTTGAAGAGATACCTGTCCCCAAAATAAATAAAGACCTAAAATAGAATAAAAGGGCAGGACACAGCTAAAATAAGACATGTCCTCCCCTTGATTTGATTACAAGAAATGTTTCAGACAGGTACCATCTATAAGCACACCAAATAAGCCTACTGCTTTATTGGTTATTCAACTTACTCGATTAGATACCTACTACACTCATCAAAATACCTCGTTCATCTAGGTTTTATTTATTTTTCCTTTTTACTATAGCAAGCGGTTGCCAGAATGTCAAACGAATACTAAACCACCTGAATTGTGCTCTTTTGCACAACATTTCAAAATTGTCACGTTTTTCGATTTTCAAACGATGAGTAAATCGGCGATAATCTTGATAATCAAGTAAATAGAAAAGGATGGATAAGATGAAAAAATTGGTTGGAGCTATTGCTCTTTTACTGTTATTGTTTGGTGGCTACAAAGGGTATGAATATTACGATCAGACCTACAAAAGTCAAGTAGCTTATGCAAAAGTACCAGAAGCAGTGCCACCATTGACTGATACACTGGATGGCAGCGGTGAAAAAGTTCGGGGGTTGAAGTCGTATGACTATGACTTGAACTTTGTGACTAAAGATGGCAAAACGATCCAGTTAGGTTACACGATCTCCTCAGAAAATCCAACGCCATTCGAACCAAATAGTTATGTCAAAGCAGAAGTAAGTCAAAAACGAGTGACCTCTGGACCCACGGCGATCGATGAAAACCAAGTTCCAGAAGATGTTTTAACTAAGTTGAAATAAGTAGCTTCTAGCAAATGAAAAAAGTTAAACGCAATCTAAGAGCGGGACCTTAATCCTCTCGTACCACCCAAAACCAAATAATCGGCGAGAACAGAAGGAATCTCTTCGGAAAATAAGGCGCCATCCACAAAAATTTGAAAAACAATTTTCGTGGATGGGCCTTATTTCTCGAGGAAAAATGATTCAGCCCCGGCCTCTTCGCAGTTGGCTTTGTATGTATAAATAACTATTTCAGCGTCGTTTGCGAACGGCGATCGGCGTATCCCCAAAGTATTCTCGATACTTTTTATAAAAATGGGTCTTATTGGAAAACCCTACACTGGTTGCAATCTCCTCGATCGAAAAGCGAGTAGATAAAATCAAATCATGTGCTTCATGTAATCGTTGGTTCGTAATCAATTGTTTGAAGGATTTCCCTGTCTGCTGCTTGATTAAATTAGATAGATAATTCGGATTATACCCTAACTCATCTGCCAATGTTTTTAGGTTCAATGTTCGATAATCACTTTCGATCCGTTGCAGAATTTTGATCATCAAGTTGCTTTGTCCATCTTTTTTGTATATTTTTGCTAATTGTGAGTGATAGACTCTAGAAAGCTGTAAAAATAATACTTGTGAAAAAGCGTTCATGATTTCATTCCCTAGATGTTTTTTTGAAAAGTATTCGAGGATCATCTGATCCAACGTGACTTGGATCTCTGGTTCTTTTGCTAAGTGTAACAAAAGATGTGTTTCATTATAACCGGGTTCTAAAATGGCATTCATTAAAAAATTATAGGTCAATCCCCCACTGCGATTATCGATTTTTTTCAGAAGATTGATGTTGATATCATTTGTTTTGAATAAGAAATTCAACAAAATATCTTTTTCACCCAAAGGCATTAATTCATGGCGACTATTTGTATCTAAAAGTAATAATTGTCCTTCTTTCAAAGTGATTGGCAGACCGTTGACGATCTGTTCTGAAGTACCGCAATACATATAATTGAATTCTAAAAAATGGTGGGAATGTAGTGGATAATGAGCGAAGCGGCGATGTTGGCGAATCAAAATATTATTTTCTTGAAAAAGATGGTGATCGTCTAATTTGAATTGCTGGTCTTGTTCGTCTAAGTTTTCTCCTTCAAATTCCTTGATCCATTGCCCCGTCTTTCGCTGTTCTAACTCTTCGGGTGTATACGGCAGAAAGATCTTTTGTACAAACGGATTCATGGCTTTACTCCCCCTTGATATGTAAATTTGACACCAATATAGTAACATACTGACATTGTTGTGAAAAGGGTTACAAGATATGATGAGTGCAACAAATACATCTTCATCTGGAGGAACAAGCTATGAGAAAGACTTGGTTGATGAAACTGTCGCTGTTATCCATTTCTTTAGTTTTAACGTCAAATACTGCTATTGCATCCGCTTTACCGATGATGTTAGGCTACTTCAATGATCAATCCGCTTCATCCGTCGAGCTACTGATGACCATCCCTCAACTGACTGTCGTTATCTTCATTGCTTTGAGCAGTTTGATCGCAAAAACCATCGGACAGAAAAAAACTGTCTTACTTGGATTATTGCTGGCTGGAGTTGCTGGCGTGTTACCCGTCTTCACCGCCAATTTCTATTTGCTGATGATCTCCCGCGCCGCATTAGGCGCCGGCTTTGGTCTCTTCAATTCTTTGGCAGTTAGTATGATCAGCGAATTTTTTGAAGGTGAAGAAGCAGCCACATTGATTGGCTTTCAATCCGCCTTTCAAGGTTTAGGGGCTGCAGTCATGACCTTCACTGCCGGACGTCTCCTCACTTTTGGCTGGCAAAAAGCATTTTTAGTTTACTTGATCACCATTCCAATCATCTTCTTATTTATGGCTTTTGTCCCTGAACCACCCAAGAAAAAAGAGAATACCACTTCTAAAAAAGAAGTATCAACAAAAGGGACACTCCGTCCTACCACTGTCATGTATGGCATTTTGATTTTCTTTCTCTGCATTTTCTACATGATCGTTGTCGTCAAGCTTTCGACTTTCATCGTGACTGAAAATCTAGGAACAGAATCAGATGCCGGAACGCTTCTTTCTTTTATGCAGATTGCTAACATGGTTGCTGGTTTCTTATTCGGGTTGATTTACAAAGGATTGAAACGCTGGACGTTGCCTATTTCTTTTTTCATCATGGCAGCAAGCTTGTTCCTCATCTTGACAGCCAATCATTTATTTATGATCGGTATAGGGGCTGCACTGAACGGTATCGCCTTTGCTCTGTTCGTTCCTTACATCTTCAATGATGCTACTCGTTCAGTTCCGCAGGCAGCAAAAGCAAGTACCACTTCCTTTATTCTCGTTCTAGCAAATATCGGTAACTTTGTTTCACCCTATGGACATCAACTTTTGGAAAGGTTCGGTATCGGTTCTGATGCTTTACAAAATATTTTTATCAATGGCTGCATTTTGATGACCGTTTTAGGTATTCTTTTTCTTCTCCTTACTCTTAAAAAGAAGCCACTCCCAAATGAAGTCTAGTTTTCATTGATTCAAGCAAAAACAAATTGGAGGAATTTTGATGAATTATCTTGCTATCGACATTGGCGCTTCAAGTGGTCGTTTGATTCATGCCAATCTTAATGAATTAGGCCGTTTTGACTTACAGGAAGTCCATCGCTTCAAAAATGGGTTTGAAAAAATCGCTGGTGTCGCAAAGTGGCCGCTCACACATCTAGTCACTGAAATCTTAAAAGGTTTGGAAAAAGCAAAGCAACAAGGCATCACAGAATGTTATGTCGGCATCGATACGTGGGGTGTCGATTATGGCTTGCTTGATGCTGATGGTCATTTGATCGACGCCCCGACGAGCTATCGTGATGAACGCACGAAAGATGCCATCTCACAATTTGAACAAAGCATGCCACTAGATGAACTTTACCAAAAAACAGGTATCCAACTGCAACCTTTCAACACGGTGTTTCAATTACTTGCTGAAAAAAAAGAAACTTTAGCAAATGCCCATCGCTTATTATTGATGCCTGATCTACTCGGTTACCTCTTCACTGGAGAAGCAGTCACTGAAAAGACTAATGCATCTACTATGCAGCTTCTGAACTTAGAAACTCGGAAATGGGACCCTGATATTTTAGCTGTTCTAGGCATCGACGCTACCCTTTTTCCACGAATCACCGAACCCGGACAGATTCTAGGCGAATTACAAACTGCCCAATTCCCGACCTATGATCTGCCAAAAGCAACCTTCATCACGATTGCTTCTCACGACACTGCTTCAGCAGTCGTCGGCACACCCGCGACTGGCAAAGATTGGGCATACATCAGTTCTGGCACTTGGTCATTGATGGGCGTGGAGATTCCTGAAGGGATTTCTACAAAAGAAGCTTTTGATGCTAATTTTACAAATGAATGGGGCGTTCAAGGAACCATTCGCTTCTTAAAAAATATCATGGGGATGTGGTTGATCCAAGAAGTTGCTCGTTTGCAAGAGGGTGCCTACAGTTTTGCTGAATTGGCAGAAATGGCCTCACAAGAAGCGCCTTTCCAACAACTGATCAATGTCAACGACCCACGTTTCTTGAATCCCAAAAATATGATTCAAGAATTACAAGATTATTGTAAAGAAACAAACCAATCTATCCCTCAAACCCCTGGTCAGCTGGCTCGCTGTATCTATGACAATTTAGCTCTATGCTACGCTGTCGAACTAGAGAACTTAGCACGGATCACCGGAAAAGAATTTCATCATTTACACATCGTCGGTGGGGGTTCAAACAATACCTTCCTTAATCAGCTGACAGCCGATATTTGCAATATCGAAGTCGAAGCAGGACCAGATGAAGCGACCGCTATTGGTAATCTAATGGTCCAAATGATTGCGACGAATGGCTACGGTACGTTGCAACTGGCGCGTGAAGCAATCAGAGATTCCGTTTCATTAGCCACTTTTCACCCTCGACATACCGAGGAAATGACACAAGCACTTGCTAGATACAAAGAATTTTTAATATAAAAGGAGAGATTCAATATGATGAATGTCAAAGAACGTTACGAAGAAGCCAAAGCAAAATATGCGAGTATCGGTGTTGATACCGAGGAAGTCTTGCAGAAACTCGCAGAAGTGAAGATTTCAATGCATTGTTGGCAAGGCGATGATGTCAAAGGATTCTTGACACCAGATGGAGAACTGACTGGTGGCATCATGGCTACAGGAAACTATCCTGGAGCCGCCCATACGCCGGACCAATTACGCCAAGATTTAGAAAAAGCTTTCTCATTGATCCCTGGGAATCATAAATTGAATTTACATGCTATGTATCTAGATACAGATGAACCGGTCGATTTGAATGAGATCGAACCAAAACATTTCGAGAAATGGGTCGCATGGGCAAAAGAACAAGGGATCGGTCTTGATTTCAACCCAACCTTCTTCTCTCACCCAATGATGAAAGATGGCTTGACACTTGCTCATCCAGACAAAGAAGTACGGGATTACTGGATCGAACATGGGAAACGCGCTCGTAAAATCGCCGAGTATATGGGAAAAGAAATCGGACAAACCTGTATCGATAATTTTTGGATGCCTGATGGAATGAAAGACAATCCAATCGATCGCCTATCTCCACGTCAACGATTGATGGAATCTTTAGATGAGATTTTCTCAGAAGAACTCAACGAAGAATATACGCAAGATGCTGTGGAATCCAAACTATTCGGACTGGGTGCCGAAGCTTACACAGTAGGTTCACACGAATTTTATATGGGCTATGGCTTGACGCGGAACAAATTGATCTGCCTAGACGCAGGACACTTCCATCCAACCGAGGTCATCTCCAACAAACTTTCGTCTCTCGCCTTATTCTCTAAAGGGATCATGCTTCACGTCTCTCGTCCTGTACGCTGGGATTCAGACCATGTTGTGATCATGGATGACGAATTACAAGAAATAGGCAAAGAATTAGTCCGCAATCACTTACTTGAAAAAACAGCGATCGGTCTCGATTTCTTTGACGCAACCATCAACCGGATCGCCGCATGGGCAATCGGTACAAGAAACACCCAAAAAGCATTGTTAAAAGCCATGCTTGAACCAATCGAAGAATTAAAAGAAGCCGAACTAAACTTCGACTTCACCAAACGCTTAGCCTTCACTGAAGAATTAAAAGACTTCCCATACGCCGACGTTTGGAATTACTTCTGTGAAATCAACAACGTCCCAGTAGGCATGGACTGGTACCAAGAAGTCCTACAATACGAAAAAGACGTACAAAGTAAGAGGTTGTGAAAGAAGCGTTCAGCACTAAGGCATAAGACAGGAAAATCGAAAATGGCTGTTTCATTTTTGATTTTTCTGGCTTATGACCGAAGTGTTGCTTCTTGAACACCGTTTATCAAGGTTGTGAGAAAGCCGTTCAGCTCCGAATATTAAGAAGGAAATTGAGAAAATAGTTCCTCATATTTTTTCGATTTTTGACTTAATATTGAAGGAGCTGGCTTTCGAACACCGTTTATCAGAGGTCGTGAAAGAAGCGCTCTGACCTGAGCAGTAAGATGGAAAATCAGAAAATAGCTTTTCATATTTTTTGATTTTTCAGCTTAATGTTGAAGGTCAGCTTCTTGAACACCGTTTATTAGGTCGTGAAAGAAGCGCTCTGACCTGAGCAGTAAGATAGAAAATCGAAAATGGCTGGTTCATTTTTGATTTTTCTGGCTTATGACCGAAGTGTTGCTTCATGAACACTATCTATCAAGTTGTAAAAAAGCCCCTCACCTATCAACAGAAGCTTTCGAGAATCCGTCTAACTGATTTTGAGGTTCTTTCTGTTGATTTACAAAATAACCACATACTACATGTTCTTTCTATTCATCAGAAAAAGAAAAGAGGTCTCACTCGTGAAAAAATTAGCGATGCTCACTGCTCCATTTGTACAAGAGATGATTCAAGCAACAACCAATATGTACCGCCTAGGATGGGATGAACGTAATGGTGGGAATATCACCTATTTATTAGAAGAAGCGCAAATCCTACCTTTTATCGACCCTACGAAAGTTTTACGAACACTGCCGTTGCCATTTGATGCCCAAGAATTAGCCGGAAGGTATTTCTTAGTGACAGGGTCTGGAAAATATTTTAAAAATGTACAGGCAGAGCCAGAAGAAAATCTTGGATTGATCCGTGTGACCGAAGATGGTCATGCGATCGACATTTTATGGGGATTAGCCCCTGATGCTGTTCCGACTTCTGAGTTACCAAGTCATTTCATGAGCCATATCGCTCGATTAAGTGTCGATCCAGATAACCGCATCGTCATGCATTGTCACGCAACACACTTGTTAGCCATGACTTTTAGCCATCCACTTTCTGAACGCGAATTGACTCGTACATTATGGCAAATGTGTACAGAGTGCTTAGTTGTCTTCCCAGAAGGCATCTCGGTCATTCCATGGTTAGTTCCCGGTTCGAATGAAATCGGCGAAGCAACTGCTGCAAAAATGAAAGAAACCCGTTTAGTCGTTTGGCCACAACATGGGATCTATGGTTCTGGAAAAGATATGGATGAAACATTTGGTTTGATTGAAACAGCTGAAAAAGCTGCCCAAATCTATACGATCGTCATGGCACAAGGTGGCATCAAACAAACGTTAGAAGATGACAATTTGAAATTACTGGCTGATGCGTTTGGGGTTGTCCCACGTGCTGGCTATTTGAACGATTAACAATCGTGAGGTGCAAAATGAAATCCAATGTCGAAAAAATGATTTCTGGTGAGGTCTATCGTCAAGATGAAGAATTATTGCAGCTTCGTTTGGTCACGAGAGATCTCCTTTATGAATTCAATCATATCCATCCTCGAAAATTATCTGAACGTCAGCTATTGATCAAAAAAATGTTCAAGAAAACAGGTGATGAACTTTTTGTTGAGCAACCCTTTCACTGTGACTATGGTATCAATATCACTGTCGGAGAAAACTTTTTAGCCAATAATAATTGCACGTTACTTGATGTCGCTCCGATCACGATCGGTAAGGATGTCTTACTTGCTCCAAATGTTGGGATCTACACAGCCGGTCATGCCTTAGATCCAGTTTTACGCCAAGAGTACCAAGCAGAATTTGGGGCGCCTGTTACGATCGGCGACAATGTTTGGATCGGTGCAAATACATCCGTACTTCCCGGGGTGACGATCGGTGATCATGTAGTGATTGGGGCAGGAAGTGTCGTCACGAAGGATATTCCAGCTAATTCTTTAGCAGTAGGAAATCCTTGTCGTGTGGTGCGGACATTCAATAAAAAAGATCGCACCTATTATTTCAAAAAACTGCGTTATCCACCAGAATATATAATTTCTGAAACCGACCTACCTAAAGGAGAGTAAACCAAATGGCAAATCGAATGATTTTAAATGAAACATCCTATCATGGAAAAGGGGCTATTGCAGCTATCCCAACAGAATTTCATGCCAGAAATTTCAAAAAAGCGGTTGTGATCACTGATAAAGAGTTGCATAAAATCGGTGTTGTAGCAAAAGTCACTACTCTATTAGATGAGGCAGAGATTGCTTATGAAATTTACGATGGTATCGTACCTAATCCAACGATTGAGAATGTAAAACAGGGTGTGGCTTTCGTTCAAGCAGCGAAAGCGGATGTGATTCTAGCAATTGGCGGAGGTTCGCCGATCGACACAGCCAAAGCCATTGGAATCATCGTAACAAATCCAGAGTTTTCTGATGTCCGTAGTCTAGAAGGCGTGGCAGATACAAAACATCCAAGCTTGCCGATCTTAGCTGTTCCGACTACTTCTGGTACGGCCGCTGAAGTCACGATCAACTATGTGATCACTGACAAAGAGCGTTCTCGTAAATTTGTATGTGTTGATCCTCATGATATTCCAATCGTTGCCTTTGTTGACAGTGATTTGATGATGGGCATGCCGAAAGCCTTGTGTGCGGCAACTGGGATGGATGCGATGACTCATGCTATCGAGGGGTTGATCACGAAAGGCGCATGGGAAATGAGTGACATGTTCCATCTCAAAGCCATTGAGATCATCGGTCGTAGTTTAGCCGATTCCGTGAATGGTGATCCAAAAGGCCGAGAAGATATGGCTTTAGGACAGTACCTGGCAGGAATGGGTTTTTCAAATGTCGGGTTAGGCCTTGTGCATGGAATGGCGCATCCATTATCCGCATGGTATGACATCCCCCACGGTGTCGCTTGCGCTGCCTTATTACCAACAGTCATGAAATACAATAAAGAGTTTACAGGCAATAAATATCGAGAAATCGCGAAGGCGTTGAACATCAAAGACGCAGAATCTCGTTCCATCGAGGACATTCGTGATGCCGCTTGCGAAGCGATTGATGCTTTGTCGAAAAAAGTTGGTATTCCTGCGACGATCTCCGAACTAGGAGTCAAAGAAGCGGATATTGCAAAAATTGCTGAAGATGCGCTCAATGATGTCTGTACCCCAGGAAATCCAAGAGAAACGAACGTAGCAGAAATCATCGCTATCTATCAAAGCTTGATGTAACTTTGTTGTATCTCTTGTTATTACACTTTGACTTATAAAATAAAAAACGGTTCTCCTGGTTTGTGAACAACGACCAAGAGAACCATTTATTTTATTTTTATATACAAAATCTACTTTATTAAACCATCAACGTGTACATACCTACTGCGACGATTGCCCCAACCATTGGTCCTGCAATCGGTACCCATGAATAACCCCAGTCAGAACCACCTTTATTAGCGATTGGTAAAATCGCATGAGCGATACGTGGACCTAAGTCACGAGCTGGATTGATCGCATATCCTGTGGAACCACCTAGTGATAACCCGATAGCTAAAATCAATCCTCCAACAGCAAATACATTTGTTCCACCAGCAAATTCTGTTTGGCCAAATGCCAATAGTCCTAAGACTAAAACGAACGTACCGATCAACTCTGTAATAAAGTTAGCAGGATAGTTGCGGATGGCTGGTCCAGTCGCAAAGGTTCCTAAGATTGCCCCTTGATCCTTTGTTGCTGACCAATGTGGCAAATAAGATAACCAAACAAGTACCGCACCAACGATCGCACCTAGTAATTGCGCGATGATGAATGGGAAAACCAAATTCCAACCGATTGCCCCTGTCATTGCCATCCCAAGTGTTACCGCAGGATTTAAATGAGCGGGTCCCATGAATCCTGAAATAAATACTGCCATCGTAACAGCCATTGCCCAACCAAATGCAATGACGATCCAACCGGAGGCTTGCGCTTTACTTTTGTTTAAATTCACTGCCGCACATACGCCGTCCCCTAAAAGGATCAAAATCATCGTTCCAATAAATTCTCCCATGATTTGGGTCATGTCTGCATTCATTTTATTTTTCTCCTTTCAGGTCACGTAAGTCTGACTCAGCGATCAGTTGTTCTAAATGTTGCGTTTCACGTTCTTTTTCTTCATCTGTCCATTCAAAGTATGCAGCAATCGCATCAATGATCGGTTGTTTGATGGCATCCAACTGATCTCTTTCAAAAAGTAGATGGTTGGTACGGCGAATCAAATAGTCACCTGGAACTAAGACCATTTCGTTTTCTAAACCGTAACGCAAACGCGCAGATTCTGCCAAAGTCAATCCTGGATAAGGACTCATTTCTTTCGCTAATTCAAAGATGTGTTTCGCATTTGTTCCGTAGAAATCTGCGATATATGCAGCATCTTTTTCATCAAGACCTGCTTCCACACCGATTTTTGTATATTCTTCGACCATTTCTTCTTGTTTCGTCGGATCAAAATCGCCACCTGAGATCGAATAAGTCTTGGAATCAATCTCTTTTACAGTTACACCATACTCTTCTTGTAACAGTTGACGGATCAATTTCATCGCGCCTTCTGCCATTTTGCGATAATCGGTGATTTTACCACCAGATAAAGTAACTAGTCCATCTGGTTCACGTTCTAATGAACTACCGCGAGAAACAGTTGATGGTGCTTTTTCATCACGACTACTTTCTAAGTGATTCAACACATCTTCGACTTCTACTCGTGATACCTTGCTTTCCTTATAATCCGTTACCGTATCAACGACTTTACGGAAGCTTTTATCAGAGATCGAACCGTTGTCACCACCGTTGTAGTCAGAACCGGCATTGCCGATCAATAACGGGCGTAATCCTGCCCAACTTGATTCGATATCAGCCAAAGTGATATTTGCTTCTGGATAACGATGATTGATCACATCTAGTAAGTAATCCACATCTTCTTGTGTTACTTGAGGGTCTGTAAAATCACCTTGGTAATCGGTATCTGTTGTCCCAAAATACGTTTTGTTTTCACGAGGAATCGCAAAGACCATCCGACCATCTTGTTTTCCTGTATCGAAATAAGTAGGCTGTGGCACAGGTAGTTTCTTCGCATCGACTACTAAATGGACACCTTTTGTCGGACGCATTTTTGGTGAGATCGCACGCTTGAAGTTCAGGTTGCGGATCTTATCCACCCACGGTCCACTTGTGTTGATCACTACTTTTGCTCGGATCTCAATGACTTCATCACTTAACAAATCACGCGCTTTGACTCCGATGATCTGGTCACCTTCATAGATAAAACCGGTAGCTTTCATTTTGCTGACAAGATATGCTCCATCTTCTGCCGCTTTTTTGATATTATCGATCACTAAACGGGAATCATTATTCCGGAAATCCAAGTAGACACCGGCACCTGTTAAGCCATCTTTTTTAAGAAACGGCTCACGTTCAAGAACTTCTTCAGGTGTCAACGTATAGTTTTCATACTTCGTTCCAGTTACTTTTGCTAATTTATCATAAAGATCCATCGCTACTTTTACAGAAAACATATTGAATGTCGTTGCGCCTTCTCCTTCATAAATCGGCAATAACATCGGATCTGGTTTAGGGATATGCGGTGCCACTTGTTGTACCACTGCACGTTCGCCTACTGTATCTGCTACCACTTCAACGTCAAACGTTTTTAGGTAACGAATCCCCCCATGAACTAACTTGGTTGAGCGTGAAGACGTTCCTTCTGCAAAATCCTGCATTTCGATCAAACCGGTTTTAATACCTGAAGCAGCTGCTTGGATTGCGACACCTGCACCAGTGATTCCGCCCCCGATAATCAAAAGATCTAATTCTTCTTGTTTCATGTGGTCAATGTTATCTTGTCTTGTTTTTTTTGAAAACATCTTGTGTTCCCTCCCTTTACTCAAATGCTTGAGTTGCTTTCACTGCTTTTTTCCAACCAGTGTAAAGTTTTTCTCTACGCTCTTCTGGCATTTCCGCCTCGAAGATTTTACCAGCTTCGTAAAACTCACGAATTTCATCCGTATCTTTCCAATAACCAACTGCTAATCCTGCAAGAAAGGCAGCACCTAATGCAGTGGTCTCCAAGTTACCGGCACGTTGGATCGGTACATTCAAGATATCGGTTTGGAACTGCATCAAGTATTCATTATTGGCTGCACCTCCATCGACTTTTAACACAGGAATCTGGATGCCTGTATCATCTTGCATCGTATCGATGATATCTCTAACTTGGTAGGCAATGGATTGTAGTGTCGCCTTGATGATATCCTCTTTTGTTGTTCCTCGAGTAAGGCCAAACATAGAGCCACGTGCTGCTTGATCCCAGTAAGGAGCGCCAAGTCCAACAAAAGCAGGTACGACGTAAACTTCATCATCACTAGTCGAACGCTTCGCTGCATCTTCTGAATCACTCGCTTTTTGTAGCATTTGTAAGCCATCACGTAACCATTGGATCGAGGAACCAGCTACGAAGATACTACCTTCTAGCGCATAGTAAACCTTTCCATTTATTCCGTAACCAATCGTCGTCAACAGATTGTTTTTAGATAATTGTGGTTTTTCACCTGTGTTCATCACAATAAATGAACCTGTACCATACGTATTTTTGACCATTCCTGGCTCAAAAGCCATTTGACCGAATAAGGCTGCTTGTTGGTCTCCTGCCATACCAGAAATCGGTGCTTCACTACCATAGAAATGGTACCCTTGTGTATAACCGTAAACCTCCGAATTTGAGGTTACTTTCGGTAACATCACTCGGGGAATATTCAGTAGATCTAAAATTTCTTGATCCCAATCCAATTCATGGATATTGAACAACATTGTACGACTCGCATTCGAGTAATCGGTTACATGTGCTTGTCCATCTGTCAACTTCCAAACAAGCCATGAATCGATCGTTCCAAACATCAACTCGCCTTTTTCTGCTCGCTCTTGTGCACCTTCTACATGGTCTAAGATCCAGCGAATCTTAGTAGCAGAGAAATACGCATCAATGACTAAACCAGTTTTTTCATGGAAAAACTCTTGGTGTCCGTCTTCTTTTAATTTGTTAGCAATACTAGCGGATTGACGCGATTGCCACACTACAGCATGATAAATCGGACGTCCTGTATCTTTTTCCCAAATCACTGTTGTTTCACGTTGATTCGTGATACCAATACCGGCGATTTGTGTTGGCTTGATACCAGATTCAATAAACGCACCTGCGATAACTGATTGTACGGAGTTCCAGATTTCATTCGCATCATGTTCTACCCAGCTTTCTCGGGGAAAATATTGTGTGAATTCCTTTTGCGAACTACCGATGTGTCTTCCTTTTTTATCAAAGATAATCGCTCGTGAGCTTGTTGTCCCTTGGTCAATCGCCATGATATACGTTGATTCTGTCATTATGATCTCCTCCATTTTTGCAAACGCTTTCTTTAACTACTTTTATGGTACACCTATTTAAGGAGTAGAAACTGCCAAAAAAATAGCAATTCACTTTTTTTTTGACAGTTTTTTAATTTTTGGCTTTTTTTTCTTGCTCGATTTTTTGCTTTAACCTTAAAATATCATAACTTGAAGCAAACTCCGATAGATAATAGTACTCTTGACCTTTTTTATCCTGATTGAAGGTGATCACAAAATCATAACTTTTTTCTGGTTGGACTTCTTCGATCACGATCCCGCTGATCCCCTTTAACTCTCGAATCAAGAACTGTTGGAAAGCAACCCGATAGATCGGTAAGGAGTGTAGATCAATGCCAATAACCACAGATTTTTCAATATAGAAATCGATCATCATCAAAATATTCGCGTATTGACTCATCAGATTATCCAAAACTTGATTGGTCAATTTTTTCATAGGAAGCTGTTCGACTGTCGTTTTTTTCAATCGTTCAAGTAATTGAGTCAACGAATCACCCAACATGCGTTGTTGTTGGATGAGTAAGTGTGGCGGATCATAGATGGTTAAATAGCCAGAAAAAAAGTATAACTCATTATTGATTTGTGCCAAGTGATACCCAATTGTTTTCTCTTCCTTGATTTTTAGACGCCTTGGTCGATAATGCCACAGCATGGTTTCTCGAATATACGTATCCAACACCGCTGTAGGTAACTTTTTGCTACGAGTCAACTCGTATTGATAAAATGTCTCTTCCTCCAGTACCGAGAAAGTAACGAGAAAACTATAAAACATCATCGACTCATACGCCGTAACATCAGCTGCTGTTCGACTAAGATATAAGGAAATCACCGGATGGATGGTCTGGTACAGTTGATCCTCTTGGTATATTTCTTTTTTCTCTTTTGTACTAGAAAACTTTATCTTATCTGACAGTAACCTTTTCCGTGTAATACCGATCCATGTCGCAATTTTTGTCGATGATTGTGGGGAAAAAGTTGTATTCAACACATGCGCCAATCCTACTATCAACGGACGCTTATCTGGAGTATCTTGTAAATACTGTGGTCTTTGTGCCTCTGGGAAAAATTGAAATAAGGAATAATAAAAATAACGGATCTGGAGTTCTTCTCCTTGGATTTGTCCATTCTTTATCTGTAGAGAGAACTCTTTCAATAGCTGATTCAATTCTTTGGTTTTTCTAAAGACAGAGGATTCACTGATCGTAAAAGCTGTTGCCAAACGAACACTTGAAGCTTGTTGGTGTTCAAGAAGATACGTCAAGATCTGATATTTCACGCTTTGTTGTACCAAAAAAAGCATGATTTTTTCTAAACTCGTATGCTCATCTAATTCAAGGACGACTTGAAATTCATTTTTTCGGACAGAAATCTTTGTTTTCATCATACGACCGATCAATTCAAGGTCTTCGATATATTGGTCGAAGGCAGATTTTGATAATTTCACAGAGGAGCGCAACTCATTGATTGAAGCGGAACCACCTTCTAATACAATCATTCGTAAAATCTCAATTTGGATTTGCTCTTTTTTTTCTAAAAATTCTTCAATCTTCATCGAAAGAATCAACCACCTTTACAAGAGCTGTTGGCGCTCGATACTCTGGTTGAAAGAAGAATTCGCGCGCTTCCAGATCTGCGAGTGTCCATCCTTCCTCAACTGCTAAAGTCAGTCGGTCTAAAAGATAGAAAATCACTGCTTGGCTATGACATTGCGCGCCAATCAGTTTTCCTTCTTCCGTCAATAGCACTTTTATTTGGATCAACTCCTGGTTCGCAGCAGAAGCTCTGGTGGTTAAATATTGTGTGTTGATTTCCCCAGCATAAAAGATACTTTCGCTTTCTGTTAAACCGACACTCCCAAAATAATGTCCGAACCAGTGATTACCGATGGGACGATACGTACCTAAATCCTTCTTTTGTTGCCCACTGATATTTTTACTGGCGATCTTCGCTGTTCGAATCGCATTGTTGACTAAAGACACGTACATCTTTTCTTGCGTTGGTCGATAGGTTACTTGGATGGCATCGCCGATCGCATAAATATTTTCCTGGGATGTTTGCAGGTAGTCATTTACCCAGATCGTCCCATCATCATTCAATTGCAAGGATTCTTCCCATAATTGATTATCTGGTCGTGTGTAATTTGCTAACAAGACTAAATCATACGTCTCACTTCTTTTTTCCGTGAAGATCTTTGTTTGTTCTGCTTCAATGATTTCTTGTACTTGTTCATTTAAGAAATAGCGAATACCTCGATTGTTCAGCTCGCGATACAACGGCTTGATCATCTCTGGATCAAAATATCGAAATAAAACTGTCGATTGGCTTTCATACAGATGAAGTTCTTTTCCCAAGTTCGCTAATCCTTCGATGAGTTCCAAGCCAACTTGCCCTGCACCGATCACTGCGATTTTTTTTGCATTTCCAATACGTTGTTGAAATTGTTGCGAAGTTTTAGGATCTTTGATTGTCCAAATCGTGTCGTTTTCTTGTGTACTAAAACGGAAGCGTTGTTGTGAGCCTGTCGCAATCACAAGAAAATCGAAAGACAATATTTCCCCATCATTTAATTGGATTTGGTTTTTATCGCTGTTTAGCGCAGTCACTTCTGTTTCTACCCGTACTGCTATCTGATGTTCTTGAGTCAATTGCTCTTTCGTCATCCAATAATGATGCGCTTCTTCATGAAATTCCCCTTTTAAGATCAAATTGACACTATTCGGAATAAAGCCTATCCGCGCTTGCTTCTCAATAATGATTATCTCACTTTCTGGACAGTCGTTGCGCAAAGAAATAGCTGTCTGAATGCCCGCAAATGAGCCACCGACGATTACGATCCTCATATGTTATTCTCCTCTTTTTCATCTGTTATCCTTAGAGTATCATTTCTTAGAAAACGTTTCAATCAGTAAAGGGCATCGTAGTGGACGCGCGCTGGAAATAAGCAGACAATCCCGTTCACTAAGCCACGCTATTGAGCTAGACGAACGAAAAAAATCAGTTGAAACATCGAAGATAAAAACACAAGGAGCACTCGAAATTTGTTGGTTTTCGAATGTCCCTTGTGTTTTTGTGCGTATAAACTGCCTGACTTATGCCACGCTTTCTGATCTTAGCTTTAGATTTTATAGCCAATGCCCCAAACCGTTTTAATATAGGAAGACTGCTTGTGCGTGTCATGCATTTTTTCTCTTAAATTTCGAATGTGGACCATGATAGTATTATTGGAGGAAGTATAATATTTTTCGCCCCAAATTTCTTGAAACATTTCTTCAGAGCTAATGACTTGTCCCTGTCGTTCCATCAATAATTTTAAGATGGAAAATTCGATTGGTGTCAGAAAAAGCTCTTCTTCCTGTAAAAAACATTTTCGTTTATCAACATCTAATACCAAATCTTTAACGATCAATTTGTGTTTATCAAATCCATTGTACTGAGTGGATCGCCGAATCTGGGCCTTCACTCGGGCAATTACTTCTAATGGGCGAAAGGGCTTCGTAATATAATCGTCTGCGCCAATCGTCAATCCTGTGATCTTATCGATTTCCTCGGTTTTTGCGGTCAATATGATGATCGGATAGTTATGATTTTTTCGGATTTCTTTACAAAGTTCGAACCCCGAGATGTCCGGTAGCATCACGTCAAGAATTGCCAGTGAAAATGTATTTTGTTCAATTTGTGTTTGAGCAGATTTCCCATCAGAGCAAGTCGTTACTAAAAAATTCTCGTTCTGCAAATAAAAGAGAATTAGGTCTGAAATTTCTTTTTCATCTTCAACTAAAAGTATTTTTTCCAATCGTATCGACCGTCCTTTTCAACTTAGTTGCTTTCTGAACCCTTCATTTTTGCATTACCCAAAGGCAAAGTAACAAACATCTGGATCTCATTATTTTTGCTGGCAGCTTGAATGGTTCCTTGATGAGCCAGAATGATTTCTTTGGCGATCGCTAGACCTAGTCCCGCACCGCCGGTTTTTGTTGAACGGGCTTGATCAAGGCGATAAAACTTTTCAAATAATGCTTCTAGCTGCTCTTGTTCGATGGGCTCACTTTGATTGGCAAGAATAAAGGTTGCTTGGTGCTCAGAAACCGATAGTTCCATTGTGATCATTGTATGTTCAGGTGCGTAGGCGATCGCGTTTTTCAACAGATTATTCAATACTCTGGCTAACTGTTCACTATCAGCTTCAATTTTCAAGCTTTCCGGTCCGATATACCGAACCTCTTGTCCTTTTTCTTTCAGCAACGGGTAAAATTCTTCCTGGATTTGTTTTAATAAGAACACAAAATCAAGTTCTCGTTTAAACAATTGGATATCTTGAAGATTGAATCGAGTAATATCGAAAAATTCATTCATCAGTGTTTCCAACCGTTCAGACTTTTCAAGAGCGATAGTCAGAGACTGAGTCATTTGTTCGTTCGTTAAGTTCTTTGTATCCAATAATAAGTTGAGGTAGCCGATCACGGAGGCTAAAGGTGTCTTCAAGTCGTGAGCCAAATAAGTGATCAAGTCCTTTGTTCGTTGAGTTTCTTCCTTTAGGAGGGTTTCATTTCGGTTCATCGTATTTTTTATTTTTAACAATTCATTATCGATTGGCATACTTCTAGTCGGAGCTTCCGTAGACCCAGAGAAAAAAGGCTGAATGCCTTCAGCGATTTGTGTAATCTTTTTTCTTGAGTAGTAGCGATAGATAAAATAGTTGATTAAGGAAACGATAAAAATAAGAAAGAGAGAGAATGCTAATAGGAGTTGCTTGATCATCGTCCAATCAACAAAATTGCCAATAATCGTCCCCCCTTCCCCGTCACTCGTTCCAACAACTTCTTGCATGACAAATTTTGAAAAAAAATCGTCGATGACCATGTGAATGATTCTTGTCTCCTTTATTAGCCAAACGATTCCTAATAATAAGCAGATGCCTAAAAAAGAAAAAACGAAGCGAGGATGTTTAATATGCATGAAAAGTTCCTTTCAAATAAATAGTCTTCATTCATTCTTGATTATAACAAAGCGAGGATACAACGAATAGAGAATATCTCTTAAGAAATCTTCAGAATATATTAAGAGAATCATTCAAAACGTTTGTAGGTGAAGTGCTTAAATAAAGGTAGTCATCCAATTAACCGATGAGGAAGGTGAGAGGTTTGAGAAAACATAAAAAAAATTTTAAAAAAGCCATCATGGTCACTGGTGCTCTACTGGTTATCGGGAGTATAGCTGGGGCAAGTACTTTAAGGCGTGATCGCCGAGAAGCCCCATCTATCACGCGTGTATCTTTACAAGATCTGCAACCTAGAAATGACTTTCACTTGGTGGGGGTCATTGAACCGGCGAGAACCATTGAAGTGAAGGTAGATAGCGGGCGAGGCTCAGTCGTCGAAAAAAAAGTTGCGGCGGGAGATCAAGTGAAAGCCGGACAAGCACTGTTTGTTTATTCTAATCCTGAAGGATCTTTAGCTATTAAGGAAGCAGAGCAAACTACTGCAAACCGTAGGAGTGCAGTAGAACAAGCCCAGCGACAAACAAACCAGAAATGGGAACAATACAACAAGGTAACTACTCAATTGGAAGAGACCAAACAAAAAATCACTACCGCAAAGGATGAAGATAAAGAAGCGCTAGAAGATCGCAAAAATGAATTAGAAATACAACAAAGTCAACTATTGATGGAAGCTCAAAATTCAGAGAATAGTATAGGCGATGCAACCTTAGAACTAGAACGAGCAGAATTGGAGTTGAACTCCGTCAAAGAACAACATGGTTCAGATGTCGTGGAGGCTGGTATTGACGGAATCGTCAAAGATATTGATGAACGACAAATGAATATGAGTGCGAGTGAAACCGCCCCAGAGTCCCCTTTCATGACTATCGTTGACACAAGCCGGCTGTTTTTAAAAGGGACCGTAGATGAATTCCGTCGCAGTCAGCTGGAACCGGGACAAAAAGTTCAACTAAAGGATCGCAATGGCGGTAGTCAGCAATGGACTGGACAGATCACACGAGTTGGTGATATGAAAGAACCTTCAGTAGTTGTGGAAGAACAAGGTGCAAACCCAAATTTATCTCAATTCAGCTTTGAAGTCGCTTTGGATAAAAGTGAAACCCCACCAAGCATTGGTACTCATTGTTTTGTGGAACTGATCGAAGAAAACCAAACGGAAATCAAACTGCCAAAATCATTCGTTTTCTATGAAGAAGACAAGCCTTTTATTTATGTTGTTGAAAATCATAAAATCAGCAAAAAACAAGTAGAGTTGTCCGAAGATGAAATGGATGAAGCAATGTATTTGCTAGAAAGTGAGCTAGACTTGGACAGCGAGCTTGTCTTTCCCACAAATGATGTCAAAGTAGGAATGGATGTGAGAACAAATGATCCAACTAATTGATGTCTGTAAAACGTTCCAACAAGGGCTTGGTGAAATCCATGTCTTGAATCAAATCAATCTAACAATTGACAATGGGGAGTTTGTTTCTATTATGGGACGATCAGGTTCCGGCAAATCGACCTTGATGAATATTATCGGCTGCTTAGATACACCGACAAAAGGAAGCTATCTAATTGATGGCAAGATAACCAGTCAAATGGACGAAGACGATCTTTCTGAAATTCGCAATCAAAAAATTGGTTTTGTTTTTCAAAATTTTGAACTATTGCCAAAATTGCCCGTTTTACAAAATGTTGCTTTACCACTTTTGTATGCCGGTGTCATGCAAGAGGAACGAACATGTCGAGCTATTCATGCCTTAGAAAGTGTCGGTTTGGCTGACCGAATCGATTTTAGGATCAATCAATTATCTGGTGGTCAAAAACAGCGGGTAGCCATTGCTCGAGCACTGGTTGGAGAGGCAAATGTGATTTTAGCTGATGAACCGACCGGCTCCTTAGACACTGCCAATAGTCATGAAATCATGTCCCTATTCGCAAATCTAAATGATATGGGAAAGACAGTTGTGTTGATTACACATGAACAAGAGGTTGCTGACTATGCCAAACGTCAAATTCTTTTAAAAGATGGTTTGATTGTTGAGGAGGTCAAAGAATGAAAGAAAATATTCGGTTAGCGATTCAATCGATTTACCAGCATCGTTTACGCTCTCTGTTGACGATGTTAGGAATCATTGTTGGGATTGCTTCAATCATTTCTATTGTGAGTATTATCAATGGAAATACTGAAAATATGAAAAAGCAGATGATTGGCGGTTCTACTAATTCAATGCGTATCGAATATGACGCCAGAAGTGCCTTTCTTGCCGGAGAAAATGGTAGAAATGATCGGCTGCCTGACTATTCTCCTCAGATATCAGATGGTGAACTCCAAAAATTACTGACTATCGATCATGCCAAGAATGTCAGCTTATTCTATGAAGCTAATTTGCCGGTCTTTCAAAGAGAGCGACAGACCGATGCCGTAGTATTAGGAATGGATGGAAGTTTCTTTGAAATCATGCCTCATAAGATTCTTAAAGGTAGAGCAATGACTGAAACCGAATTACAATCACAAAAACAAGTCGCTCTGATCACAGCTGACTTGGCAGAGTTTTTTTTTCAGTATCGCAACCCTTTAAATCAACTGATTGAGATTAATGGAACACCTTTTCGAATCATCGGTATCGTAGAGTCTGAAACGGATCAACTTTCAGGGAAATATGCTTTCATTCCTAGAAATAGCCAACGTCTAGTTGAAGGGAAACTTGATCAAAAGCCAACGGTATTGTTTCAGGCTACGAATGCAGAAGTGTTAGAATCAGCTGTCGTTCAGGCTAGCCATGAACTGACAAAAAGCATCCCACCATCAGATTTTGTTTTTTCCATTCGAAATTATGATGAAGTAAAGAAGATGACTGATGATATCAATCGTTCAAATATGATTTTATTGGGCGGAATTGCCAGTATTTCCTTGTTAGTCGGTGGGATCGGAGTCATGAATACGATGCTGGTCAGCGTGACAGAGCGAACTAGAGAGATTGGCTTAAAGAAGGCATTAGGCGCCAAGCGAAAAGTGATTTTGCGACAATTCCTGACAGAAGCAATCGTCTTATCAGTAATTGGTGGATTGATTGGTATAATTTTAGGCACGATCATCAGTCTGGTCGCCCTGAATCTGCTCAATTACCCACTGACGATATCTCTGCTTTCTATTTTGATCAGTGTTACTTTTTCGATGCTGATCGGTACTATTTTTGGCTATTTACCCGCCTATAAAGCGTCAAAATTAAAACCAATCGAAGCATTACGATATGAATAAACAGGAAGGTGTTTTTATGAAAAAAAGAATGTTATCCATTCTCTTCTTAGCGATAGTATTGACTGGCTGTGGTACTAGCTCCAACCCGTCACAGGTAAACAATGACAACGTCCCCACCAATGCACAAATCACTCCCCCACAAAAACAAACCGAAACGAGTCAAAGTGGCGATGATGAGCAAAACAACAACGAGCAAACAGATTTTGATCGTGCCAATGATTTACTTGATCAAGCAGATGAGTCTGGGATTCTTGTGTCTATGAATGGTGATCAATTTGAACTAGAGATCACAAAATTTTATCAAAAAAATGAAGATGAAGATTCCTATGACATGGCCGTTTCCTCTGACGAAAAATTAAGCTTTACTATTACCAGTGAGACTGAGATTACAGTCGTTATTTATGATGCACAAACTCAAAACTCTCGAATCGTTGAAGGCTCAAGAGCAGACTTACAGCTTGAAAGATCCGTCAATCTTTATGGTCAACAAGTTGGCGATACCTTTATTGCCACCAAAGTCATCGTCATGCAAGTCAATTAGATAGCTAGAAAAGCTGGTTGATTAGAAAAGAAAAAAACTAAATGTACCACCCTTATACTTTAAAATCACACACCAATCTATCTTGATTGATACTTCGTTCCTATCCAATTGTTTAGAGAATGATATGATCCCAGTTTTCTAAGTTTTTCAACAAAAAAATGCGGGTAGAAAACAAGACTGTTTTCTACCCGCATTAAGTATTAAAGAACTACTTTTTAGAAACACTATAAGCTTCTATACTCTCTTTTTTACACATCAGCATATCAGTTATTGATCCGCTTGATCAATGGAGATATTATGCAGATTTTCAACTAAGGTTCGATGTTCACGAGGTCCGGTTGACTCTGGTGCTTGATCGAGCTGTTCAATCAAATTTAATTCTTCTTCTGTTAATCGGAAATCAAAAATGGCGATATTTTGCTTCATACGATCCACATGGACAGACTTAGGGATCGTGATGATCCCTAGTTGTGTTTGCCAACGTAGGATGATTTGTGGGACAGTTTTATGGTATTTTTCAGCTAATTCTTTTAAAACTGGTTCATCAAAGATCCCATCTTTTCCTTGGTTAAAGGGACTCCATGCTTCAGTCACGACATCAAAATGCGTGGCTGTTTCTCTTTGTTGTTTTTGTTGACGGTATGGATGTTGTTCGATTTGGTTAATCACTGGTTTGATCCGATGATTCAAAATCAAATCAGTCAAACGACCTGTTGAAAAATTGGAGACTCCGATCGCCTTTACTTTGCCTGCATCATAGAGTTCTTCCATGGCACGCCATGCACCATAATAATCATTGTAAGGTTGATGGATCAAGAAAATATCAATATAGTCTACCCCTAATTTTTGTAAAGAACGTTCATACGCTTTGTATGCGCCCTCGTAAGAAGCATCAGTGACCCATAACTTGGTTGTAATAGTGATCTCTTCTCTTGGAATCCCACTTTTTTTGATTGCTCGACCAACGGCTTCTTCATTGTAATAAACAGCCGCAGTATCAATCAGGCGATAGCCAGCATTCAGCGCTTCTAAAACGACTTGCTCACATTCTTCTTGCTCCCAGATTTGAAAGACACCAAATCCAAGTACAGGAATTGTCAATCCGTTGTTCAAGGTCCGTGTTTCCATCATTGATTTCCTCTCCAAACTCCACGTTATTTCGTCAATTCAGCAACGACTTTTTCTCCTAATAAATGTGCAGACTGTGGGTTTTGTCCTGTTAATAAACGCCCATCTGCATGAACAACTTCAGTAAAAGCTTTCCCTGCCTGATAATCGGCCCCTTTTTCTTTCAATGAATCTTCGGTCAGGAATGGTACGTTATTCGTTGTTCCGTTTAATTCCTCTTCTTCATTACTAAAGCCAGTCACTTTACGTCCAGATAAAATGGACTGTCCATTTTCATCAACGACAGGTAATAAGCCTACGACCCCATGACAAACCGCTGATACGATCCCATTATTTTTGTAGATCGCAGAACCAATCTCTGCTAATTTTTCTGATCCGGGGAAATCCCACATCGTTCCATGACCACCGGCATAATAAATCGCCGTATACTCTGTTGGGTCCACTTCATCCGGACGTAACGTTTGACCTAACGCACGATTACGAAAGTCTTCATCTTGGTAATAGGTCCAATCCACTTGGTCCATATCTAATATACTTTTTGGTTCCAATGGTACGTATCCGCCATTCGGGCTAACAAAATCAGCTTCGATCTTGTTTTTGACTAATACATCATAAAAATGAGTCAATTCACTTAACCATAAACCTGTTGGACGCTCGATATTGTCGTATTTTTCTACATTTGTCAAAACAATCAAAACTTTCATTTTTTCAGCTTCTTTCTTAGATATTGATGGTTGATCCATAGCGTTGATCAAGAAAATTATACAACGGACTTGGTAAATACAAGTCTTTGTATGCTTCAGAAAAAGGTTTCGTCACAAATTCAGCATCTCGACCTTCTAATAATTTGACCGCCCATTCTGGATCTACCAACATTTGTTGACCTACTGCTACGAGTTCCGCATGAGCTAACACAGACTCGACATCTTTGCGGTTACGGACATTACCGACACCTACTAACGGGATTTTCCCTTGAATCGTTTCGTGGACATATTCAAGAATTGATTTTTCGTTGTAGGTCTCAGAACGAGCCACACGATCATAGGTATTCAATGAAAGATGCAGATAGTCTAATTTCGTTTCACGTAATTGTTCCATCAACCAAATCGTTTCTTCAAAACGGATACCTGGTGTTTCAAATTCTTCTGGTGAAAAACGATAGCCAACAATAAATGGTTTGGTTGCGTGTGTTTCAACTGCTTGGAAGACAGATTTCAATAATTCTTCAATAAAATGATAACGTTTCTCTAAAGAACCACCCCATTGATCTTCTCTACGGTTCGAATGAGGAGAAAAGAATTGTTGGATCAAGTAAGTATTCGCACCATGTAATTCTACTCCGTCAAATCCTGCTTCAATGGCTCTGCGTGTTGCTTCGCCAAATGCTTGGATCGTTTCACTAACTTCTTCATCACTTAATGCCCGAGGTGTTTCGGCATCTGGACGTTCTGCTGGAATCGCACTAGCAGATACTGTTTGTTCTCCTGATAATGTCGCACGGCTTGTCATACGACCGCCATGGAAGATCTGCACGATTGCCTTGGCGCCTTCGCCTTGAATGGCTTGTGCTAACTCGCTTAGACGAGGAAGCATTTCATCATGGGCGATACTCAATTCACCTGGCCAACCTTTACCGATGTCTTGCACATTTGCCGCACCAGTGATCACTGCTCCTAATCCTTTTGAGCGTTGTACATAGTATTCGATCTCGTCTTTTGTGATTACCCCATTAAAAAAGCTAAGTTCTGTAGTCATTGGTGATAGCATCAACCGATTTTTCAGCTCACTACCTGATGGAAATGTGATTGATTCATTGAATTTTGCCATTCTTCTTCCTCCAATATGACGAATGTCACTTATTTTTTCTCGTATTTATTTAACCATACGATTAGTTGTACATGCAACTGTTATGTTTAAAAAATTTTATTTTTTTTGTAATTTATTGGTCGCTTCATTCAGCTCTTGAGAAAGCCGCTCGCTCTCGGCAGCACCTAAAACAACTTTATATGCGTGGTGCAACTCATCCCAACTACTGTCGATCTCTTTGACAAATTCACGACCTTCATCAGTTAAAAATACCAAAGATAACCGTCCTTCTGTAACCGTTTTGACATAGCCTTTATATTCTAACTTTTCTACAAAACGTGCAATCGTTGAAGGCGCTGAATACAACATCTGCGCGATATCTTTTTGAGGAATACCGTTTTTTTCTTTCAAAATCAGTAAGATAAATCCATAAGTAGGTGCAAGTCCTGTTTTCTTGAAGGCTTCATCAGCTAATTTATTCAATACTCGATCGAGCTTCTTCACACTAAAAAAAAGACATTCTTCTAACGAACGTTCAATTGATTTCCCCATTTTTACACCTCCTGTTAGCGTACATATCATAGTATGATTTAGTTGATTTGTCAAAGAGGAGGATAGCATTCATATGTAGTTCAAATGATCACCTATAAAAATACAATGATATGTAGAAGCATCTATTCAGTTTTAGAATGTGTAAAATAACTAAGGGCAAATTTCCACTGTAGTGTCTAAACAGTCATATATCATGAAATGAGCAATTCAGTTTACGCACTTTAAAACAACCCACGCTCATAATGAGACCAGACGGAAAGAATTGTTACTATTTCCCTCTCAATGTCCACACTATAAACTAGTCTATGCTGAATGTTGATTCTTCTTGAGTAATACGGAATTCCTACTAGTTTTTCATACGGTGGCGGTGACTGAAAAGGATTCTTTCGAATGACCTTGAGTAATTCATCAAACTTTTTATGTAACCCTGCACTTTTAAGTTTAGTAAAATCTTTTTTTGCATTTTTTTTAATGTCTATAAGGTATCCCAATCAATCTCACCTAACTCTTCCGTTTCTTCCTCTTCGTAGTGCTTAATCTGATTAAGTACCCCTGTATTTTGTAAATACAGCGTTTCCTGAATTGCATTCCAATCTGCCTTACTAATAATTACTACACTTTCATCTTCACTTTTAGTATTGATAATTTCAACCGGTTGATTGTCCGCCACAACATGCTTAATCAAGCTATACAAATTATTTCGAGCCTTCGTTGGTGTAATTACTTCCATCTCTATTCACATCCTTCTTTATTATTAACTATAACGTACATAAAAGCGTACGTCAACAAGCGTGAATTTATTGAATTTTGTCTTATACTTCTTGTTAATGTAGGCTTTATCCTTTGATTTAATTGACTGATCAAAAAGAAAGAAACATAGCTTTTTATACAATATTTTCCAGCCTATCTTAAAGAATGCAACAATAGGCTGGAAGATATTAGGAATCTTGCACACTTAAACCGAATGAACGATGTTCCAGAAATAACTACTAGTGAAATAAGCGTACATCTCAAAAATTCCAAGAACAATTTCTGGTATTTCACGCTTATTTCTCGGAGCTAAGCACTTCTATCACTCATTATTTAATTTTCACCACAAACGCTTCATAAGGACGTAATTCAACTTCTCCCATAGGTACTTCTCGGTCATAGTTGGCAATGATCAGTTCCGTTGCTTCTTGTGGAATAGTCAATCCATGTGTTTGCTCGGATAGGTTACACACAACTAGCCAACGTTCTTCATTGAGTGTACGATAATAAGCAAAAACCTCGGCTGACGTTTCTGCCAACAATTCATATTCTCCCCAAACGATGATCTCATTGTGTTTGCGTAACTCAATCAAACGTTTGTACGTATGGAAAATCGAAGAGGGATCTGCGACTGCTTGTTTTGCATTGATCGTTTTGTAGTTTGGATTAACGGATAGCCAAGGCGTTCCTGTCGTAAATCCACCATGTGCTGTTTCATCCCACTGCATTGGGGTACGCGCATTGTCACGCCCTTTGGCATTGATAGACTGCAAGATCTCTTCTTTACGATAGCCAGATGCGAAACGCTCATGATACATATTGATTGTTTCGATGTCTTGGGCTTCTGAAATGTCCTGGATCGGAGCATTCGTCATACCTAGTTCTTCTCCTTGATAAATGTAAGGAGTCCCCTTCATCATGTGTAGTAAAATAGCAAACATCTTTGCACTTTCCACGCGGTATTCTTGATCATTCCCCCAACGTGAAACGATTCTCGGTAAATCGTGGTTATTCCAAAATAAGCTGTTCCAACCTTCATCACCTAATGCTGTCTGCCACTTGGACAAGACCTGTTTCAGTTCAGAGACATCTAAAGCTTTTAGATCCCATTTATCCTTGCCTGCTTGCTGGTCCAAAGTCATATGTTCAAATTGGAAGATCATGGATAGCTCATTTCGTTTGGGGTCAGAATAAAGCTTCGCGATTTCTGTCGTTGCGCTCCACGTTTCTCCTACCGTCATCAAATCTTTATCTCCGAAAGTTGCTTGATTCATTTCTTGTAAATATTCATGGAGTCGAGGACCATTATTGGTAATTTCTTGATCCGGTAATTTGCCGATCGTATCGATGACGTCCATACGGAATCCACCAATTCCTTTGTCGATCCAAAAATTCATCATATCATAAACTTCTTGTCTGACCAGCTCGTTCTCCCAATTCAAATCAGGTTGTTTCTTGCTGTATAGATGCAAATAATATTGACCTGTCGTTTCATCAAATTCCCAAGCCGGTCCACTAAAGATCGAACGTAGTGAATTAGGCACGTCACCATTTACTGGATCACGCCAGATATAATAATCTCGATATGGATTGTCTTTGCTTTTTCGTGATTCGATAAACCATGGATGTTCATCAGAAGTGTGATTGACGACTAGATCTAAAATGATTTTGATGCCTGATTTCTTCGCTTCCTCAATCAGTTCGTCCATTTCAGCCATCGTCCCAAATTCAGCCATGATTGCTTCATAATCGCTGATGTCATAGCCATTGTCATCATTTGGTGATTCATAGACTGGGGAAAGCCAAATCGTATCGATCCCTAAATAGGTTAAATAATCTAATCTTGAAATAATCCCTCTTAAATCACCGATTCCATCTCCATTCGTATCTTGAAAACTACGTGGATACACTTGATATACAACTGATTGATGCCACCATTTTTTCTCCATATGATCCTCCATTTGTTTTGTCCTATTCTTAAAGAATTGTAACGCTTACAAAAACAAGAGTAAACAGGTACAAACATGTTACCGATAACATTAAAATCTGGGGTTTAGAAATAAAAAAGAGCGTGGAGAAAGTTTCAATCAATGGATTAGCGCCTTAAAACAGAAACTGTTGATTGAAATAAGTATAGATTGCTATCAACATGAGCGTTTAGAGTGTACTCTAGATAGACACTAGTATATCATTTGTAATTTTTATGGTTAATTGGCACAATTTTTTCTAATTATTTGTCACTTATCGCTGAAAATTTATTCTATTTATCTAGAAAAATGACACATAAGACCGGTGCAGGATTTGAAATGGAATCAATTATTATAACCACAAAACCCAACGAATCGGCTTCACCTGTCCATGATCGTATGCCGCTTATCATTTAGAAGCAGAACTCCATGAAACTAATAAACAATTAGCCCAGGAACAATCCAAAGAAAAGCAAAGTCAATTAGGGAAATATGGAATTTTATTTAGAGCATTGTAAATCAAATTCAGGTTTACAGAGTGAATATTTTTCTGATATAGATAAAAAGGATATTTATATCTTATAGTAAATAGATGAGAACATAGGCGTTCAAAGAAAGGAACTTTGAAATTTTTAATGGACAGTTATATCGGCCATTCGTCGAAGAGGTTGAAAAGAATCATTTACTCAATAAAGAATACCCAGAAAAATAGGGAAGAATCGTGTGACCATTCCTAATGGAATGTGACAACAAGAACGTTGATATATCAGCCTCAATAGGGTAGTTGAGACAGTTCCCTGTTACTTGTTAGCCCCCTGTTAGAATATGGGGCTATATGTCATCAAAAAAAGGAATCCGTTTCTGTTTGGCTTCGCCACCGAAACGGATTCCTTTTTTTATGTCTTAGTTTAATTTCTGAATTTAGTTTTTTACCAATTTTTGTTATTCAGCGGTTTTATTTTTTCTTATTACTTTCATCACATCGCTAGGGACTGAATCATCTGTTATAAACGTTATTTTGTATACATAGCTTCCTTTATAACGAACTTTAATATAATTATGATTTTCTGGAGCTTGCCCACCTTTAAATGTTAATTTTTCAATTTTCATAGTAGTTGAATTTATTACTTCAATATTCTCATAATCATCTGGTATTTGACGCTTTCCATCATCAGCATATTCTTTTCCACCATTGTATGTCACTTTTTCAGGTACAATTGCGTATCCAACTTGCATTTTTACTAGAGGATTAAATTTATTTAGCGAATCAAATCGTGATGTTACATATAAAAAGGAAGAAATAACACCAACTACCAAAAGAATCAAAATCGATAGTTTCTTAAGTGTTCTATTTTGTAATTTCATTTGTAGCTCCTTCTTTTTTATACACCGAGTCCAATAGTATGATGACAACTCTCTGCTACTTTGTTATCATGTGTTACTATGATAATAGTTTTCCCACTTGCATTTAACTGGTTCAAGATTGCTAAAATTTCATCTCTATTTTTTGTATCCAGTGATCCAGTTGGTTCATCTGCGAGAATAACTTTACTTGGTTTTAAGAGGCAACGAGCAATAGCAACTCGCTGTTGTTCTCCACCTGAAATTTCAAATACTTTTAATTTTTGATAATTTTCTAATCCAACCATTCTTAGTGCATTATCTATTGACTCTTCTTTTTCTTTTTTTGTTTGTTTCACATACCTTAACGCCATCAGTAAATTTTCTTTTATAGTAAAATTGTCGACTAATGCGAAATTTTGGAACAAATATGAAATGTTTTCTCTAATCATTTTATTGGCTTGCTTCGAATTTATTTTTGGTGCTGCTTTCTGAAAAATATGGTATTCACCTTGTTCCACTGGCTCAATCAAGCCAATAGTATTAAGCAAAGTTGTTTTTCCACACCCACTAGGACCGGTTATTGCAACCATATCGCCATCATTGATTTCTAAATTAAAATCTTCAAAAACGACTTTATCACCGAAACTTTTATTGAAGTTTTTGATATTAATAATACTCATCATACATCCCCCTTCAAACCTGCACTAAGTGTTCCTTTTTCATATCGAGTAACCATTAAGAAAATAATAAAAATATCTATTGATACTAGTAACAAGTAAGCAAGAATTGACAGTAGTTGCCTATTCAAAATGACTATTTCTATTAGTCCAAAAATATAGATGGAAAAGAAATAGAAAATTTCATTGCGATACCTATCATAGAAAGTATAGCCTAAAAGTCTTGATACAATCATTTCTTTTCTCTTGGAAGCCAAAATAATCAATATAATGTAATAAGAAGCTAATACACTAACTGAAATCGTTAGACATAGGATAGTAATCCAAATCCCTACACTAGATTGTGAAATAAGCAATTCTTGTGCAAAGCCTGTGGAAAGAATATTTTCAAATTGTATAGAATTATTCTCAAGGCTGTTATTTATTATCGCCTCACTTATTGCATGTTTATTTTCTTTAGTATTCTCAATTCTAAGTGGATTACTTAAAGGACTATTTTTCAAGAACATACTACTTGTGTTTATTGTATTGTTATTTATGCAAAAAATAATCGGATTTTTTATAAACGTCTTATTATTCCCTATCATTTCTATATTTTCAGAGAATATTTCGTTTTCACTGTTTGGATAAAAGATAAACCTAATTGGGATATCTTCAATATTTTCAAACGAGTTATCCGATAGAAGAGATGCGATTTGAATTCTTATAAAAAATTCTGTTTTTTCAAAATCTTTTTTCAAATATTCAGGAACTAGGTAAGTCATTTCTGTTTCAGAAAATATTTTTGATGAAGGTGTTGGTAACTTGAATTGAATTCTTTTCAGATAGTTCTCATTAGCACTCATAATTAGGTAATCGTCCGAATCATCAAATTCTATATTTTTAAATTTGCTTGTATTTATTTTAGCTCCGTTAAATACGGTAGCATTTATATTACTTACTGAAACATATTGAATATCAGCTGAAGTATCTAACTCTTTATACAGATTAATTAATTTAGAATCTAATTTTCCTTTCCCTTGGAGAGACTCTTGGAATTCATCATCAACGTAGTTAAACTTTGATAGTGTAAGATAATGTTTCTGCTGTTCATACAAATCTTTTGCTTTTAAGTCCTTATGTAGAGTATTTAATTCTGTTACTAACAAAGGAATAACGGCAACAACGGCAACGAAAACGAAAAACTTCAATAGATAACTGAAATAAAGTGAAAATTTTAAATTAAAGAAATTTTTTAAAATATCCGAAAGATTATAGCGTCTAATAATGATTAACATTACTAAAGAAAATACCCAAGCTAATACAAAAACAACTAATTCAACTAACGTTAATTCCAAGAAATAAGATAGATTGCTATCTGGAATAATAAAGAATTGAATAGGCAGTGTACATATATAGAAAAGCGCAGGGATTAATAATATAATTTTATTAAGCTTTATCCAAATATCTATATCTTTAAAGCCAAGCAATTTCATCACACCGATTTCTTTTAACTTAGCAATTGGATAAAATGCACTCATCAGACAGAATATTGCCATGATAATGATTGATAACACTAACACTAACAAGTATATCGTTCCTTGGCCATATGCTTGCTCATAAGTAGCTTTTAACAGTTCATCTTTAGGTATTTTAAAAACTGTAGAAATCTGATTTAAAATATCAGCTGAATCTTTTGATTCTGATATAAGTGTATAGCTGCCATTTACACTCATTTTATTTTTAGTATAAAAATCCTGCAATGTTCCAAAAATCAACTTCTTATCAGAAAACATATTCGAAATACGGCCACTTTGATTGTTATCTTCAGTATTATAATTTGCAAGAAACTCATTATTAGAAGCAGGAATTTTTCCACTTGCTAGCTTGATACCCAATTGATCAAAATAATTAGTAGAATATATACCTGACTTATAAATATATGTTTTTCCATTTTCTGTTAAAATATCAGAACGAATAAATGTAGCGTTGTATTTTTTTGATAAAGAAGCAAACTCTGATAACTGATCATCAATTGATATATCCGAATCTTTTATGAAAAAATGAGTGGAATTACTAGTTAACTCAATATTATCATAATATTTATCTTCTTCTGATTTTTTATTTAGTGCAAATGCAACACTTATTAGAATTGTTATTATAGATAGGAATAAGATCATTGTTTTTTTCAAAGTAGTTCCCCCAAATTTTAAAGAAAAACGGAACGTAAAATACATACGCTCCGTTCCTATTATAGTTGAGAAAATATGTATACTCTCTCAAAGCCATTCTACCAATAATTATAATAGAAATTACATCCTGAATATGCGCCAAGACGAGCCTTAGCCCACACGCCAGCCCCTTGAGCTTGATAAGATTCGTCTGAACCTTTTTTTACAGTAGCGCTGTGGCGTTTAGTACCATGGAAATAATCAGAATATGAACCTGTGATACCGACACCATAATTCCATGTACCACCATCAGGGTATTCCGTTGCAGCAGAGGCAGCGATACCACCAGTAGCCAAGACAATTAAAGATAATGTACAAACAACTATTTTTTTCATAAATATCCTCCTTCTGATTTTAAAATTAATAGTTAACTAGAATAATTACATAGAAAGTGTATCAAACAGTAATTCAGCAATAACAACAATTTTGAAACTAACTAAAATTATCTAATTAGCATCAAGTGTCTATCAGTAAGCCTTTTGAAAAATTAAGGTTTGTGCTATTTGACTCCTTTCAAGTAATCCTACTATCAACTTTAATTTTATTTTAAACGTCATTCAGCATGATTTAAATAGGTATTCTGTGCAAAATTATTATTAATTATTAGAATATAAAAAGTGATGGAAAAATGTGTCTAACTTACATTTCCCATCGCTTTTTTTATGTATTTAACATTTTAATTAATTATAGAAATAATTCCTAATTTTACTCCTTTGATTATGGCTTCTGAAGTTGAAGATACGTTAAATTTATCATGAATCGATTGAACATGTGTATTTACTGTCCTTCTGCTAATTAGTAACTCCTTAGCTATTGTTGATTGTGTCCTCCCTTCACTCAAATAATTTAATATTTCTTTTTCTTTTTTAGTCAAAATTGCTTCTTCTTGTTCAATAAAACTGACGCCTTTTTCAACAATTTGATATAAATTATTCACTAATTCTTCAGGAGAGATATCTTTACCAAGATTTATATCCAACAAAATTAAATCAACCATATCTTTGAGTAGATAATCATTAATTAAGTGAAGCTTATCTAATGTAATGACTTTCTCCACCATATCAAATTTTTCCATCACCAATTTTAAGCTCGAGGAAAATAATTGATGATCATCAATTAATAAAAGTTTCATATCTTCATTCCTTTCATTACTGGTATCTTAACTTCAATGTCTGTGCCAATCTCTTTCCCACTATAAATAATAAATTTCCCATTTTTGCAATCGACTTTTTGCTTGATTGAGAGCAACCCCAAATGATCATAATAAAATTCATCATCATTTAGTTGATTCCTTTTTATTCCTGTACTATTATCAATCACTAGTAATATATTTTCGTTATCTCTCTGGGTTAACTCAATGTCTATTTTGTTTGCTTTCGAGTGTTTGTATGCATTTATTAATAGTTCGCAAATTTCAAGTGCAAGTTAGCCACTTATTGAAATTTACTTATTATTCTTTAATACCTTATTTGATCATTCGGATAAAGAGAGATGTGACAGCTCTTCTAAGAGTCGGTCCCTCGGTGTCGCATAGTTCAAAATCTTTCTCGGCAAGTTGTTCGTCCAGTCTTGTACTCGCTGAATCGTCCGCAAAGAGACATCCGCTATCCGCGTTCCCAAGAAGAATATAGATGGGTAAAATAGACGTCGATGATGCCCTGAAGCAGTTCTGTTAGACCAGAAAATTCGACACCATTATCCGAAGTGATTGTCTTGAACAATTGACTGAAGTTTTTTCCTGCAGCCTCTTGCAACGTCGTTAATGCGCGTTTGACTGGGTCAGAAGTTTTTCCATCAATTTGGATGATCATTTCATACCGAGTCTTACGTTCTGTTAATGTCAGTAATGCCTGATTTTTTCGCAATGTAGGCCATTGACCGTATCGATTTCCCAATCACCAAAGCGTTATCGTTTATCAACGATCTCTGGACGTTTTCAATGAGTTCACCTAAAATCGTTTTGTTCTTGCGATTGCGAGAGGCCTCCGTACTTCTGCGTGTTTTGAGACAAAGATCGATATTTCGAGTCTCCATCAAACAATCGTCGATATAGTTGTATAGCGTCGTTGTACAAGGAATACTTTCATGCGGAAATAAATTGTTCTTCTTCGCGTGGTGAACAACGACATCCGGTGAGCGTTTCTCTTGTTTCATTTGTTGGTCGATATACGCCATGAAATCAGGTGTGTCCACCCATTTAGGTTTCTTGCACGAGGACTCGCGCACTTTTTCGTAGGAAGCTTGCCCAGCCGCTGCTGAATAGGTGAAGTACTCATAGGAATAGGCATGACCATTTTGAATTTGTCGTTTGATTTGGCGAACCGTTCCGTCTTTAATTTCCGTGTGGATTGTTTGATTCGATCGATCAAGCTTTTTAGCGATTTGACGATTGGATAATGGTGTATCCAGTTGTTTCCATGCTTCAATTTTATTACGTTCCTCTTGATCAAGGTGTTTTCCTTTGCGTGATTCTGTGGTATTCTCAGTTTGCGTCATCGTGATTTCATCCTTATTGATTGTCTAGGAACTTCAATAATACATGAAATTTAACGATGGCATTTTTTTATGCCTTAGGTGTCTAAGTTCATTATAAAATTCGCCATAATTAAATAGTTGAAAAAATAATAAATATAATCAAAAGTATAATTCCAATAAGTGGTTCAGTCCAAATTTTATCTGAATGTATAAATACATTCTTTTTATTTTTGAATATTCCCCCCACCATACTCTTTTGGAAGGATTAGTTCCAAGAGAAAACCAAATAATAGTGGTATTAAAAATACATACTTAGGTCCTTTTATTAGTAAGTAGACAGACGAGAAACTAAGTAAGGACTGTATTATTTTTACTACTCTAATAGAACGAATCGTTTTTAATTTCAATATACTGTCACCTTTCGTTTATCCAAGGATCATAACTTTATCTTTCCTATAAAAATTATGCTCTAGTTAACACGCCAGTGTATTGATAATATGCACCAATTTGCGTACCATTTTTATACTTACCTGTCCAATTCACATAACCTTGGTATTTTTTCCGTCTTTATATTTAACCTGCCAAATTTTTGTCAAGGTTGGAAGCCAACGACTTGATCCATGTGGTTTATTTTGCATATAAACATACTCAGAAAAATTGAGGGTACCAACGCTCCTATGTATCACTAATCCTGACATATCCACCTGCATATTATTGCTAGATTCATCTATAACTTCTTCACTGCCAGAAATAGTTTCTTCACTGGCAAAAGCAACTTCATCTGGGATAATCATTGAACACGCCATTAACATAAACGTAGTTAAAATTAAGCCTTTTAGTATCACTTTTTTTCATTATTTCATCTCCTTAAATTAATTGAACATCATACTCCCTACTTCAATATATCATGCTATTTTTAAATGTTGCCAATTTTTCATAAATTATTGTTTTAACATCATAACTGTTCAATAACCTTTGATCGTTGGTTATAACATTATGCAAAAATTATCAAAACCATAAAAAATTCTCAACACGTTTTTAGGCATTGAGTCCTTTTCATTATGTACTTTCTAAATTTAACGATCTTGTCTCTTCATATATCTGACGAACTAGATAAATCTCGCATCTTTGTATCTATTAAATATCGTCACTTTATTTACTACCTCTTCTTGCATTTATTTAGCAACCAAGCTAGGACAAATTTTTTCTAACTAATTTTGGTCAGGTATATAGTCAAGAAAATTTCCAATCGTCGTTAGAACTACCTCATCGCTAGATAATTCCACTAATCGTATAAACTTGAACTGTGGGATTGCTGCTACGTAATTAACAAAGTTTTTATCCGTGTATTCAAAAGACCACATATATTTTAAACGATTATTATCGTAAAGATCGATTAATTTCATGTCGTCATATTCTAGTCCTTATTTTTCAGCGGTTCGATTTGTGGAATGTTCTCAAGAATAAGTAATTTTTAATAATATTTACATTAAGCGTACTTAAATTTTTATTTGAAGTTCAGTAACAAAATCCCCATCATAAGAAAAAAATCCAAGAACTCGTAAACGAATGTTCTTGGATTTTTTTCAATCGTAATAGATGATTAACTGATAGTTAATCACCACCAGCAAAAATTTCTTCTTTATTATAAATCGGCGTATGATTTTTCAAATCTTCAAGGGTTCCTACCTGTCTACCTTTAGAATAAAAACCATCTAATAAACCTAAGGATTGGAATATTGTTTGCTTATATGCAATTTCGGCATTCCATTCCGTAGTATCTAGAATCTGTAAAGCTTTATGGATCGCTTCAATGCCCGATGCTCCTGGCGCACTGATCAACACTCCGTGACTGTTGAGTAGCAACATATTCGGTAAGGCTACTTGTTCTTTTTTCATGTAATCAGAGACTAATTCTGCTAATTCTGGCGAGCAATTAGGTTCAAAGTCTAACACAGGAATATAGCCGATTTTTTGGGTTGCTTCCGTTAAATTAGGCATATCCAAGCCGGCGGTTGCCCAAAACATCGAGTGTGGCGAATGGGCATGTAAAACCGCTTTTATCGCTGGATTCGTATCATAAACCGCTTCGTGTAAGTTGATTTCTCGTGTAAGTTGACCTACCCCATCAATCACTTTTCTTGTATGAGGCTCAACGACTAAGATTTGTGCTGGTGAGACTTCCCCTAAATAAGCTTCTGACATCATAGTCGGTGTCATAATAATATATTCTTTCCCTACTTCATCAGTTGTTTTAAAAGAGAAATTACCGCCTGCCACATTCGTATTCTTCCTTGTAAAGATCAATTTTACGATTCGCGCTAAATCTTCCCGCTCTCTTTCAAAAATCATCCGTCCATCTGACATATTCAAAACCACCTTTTTTATTTTTAAAGCGTTTTGTTACGTATGATTGTTTGTACAGCTGCTCTTATTTTGGATGCTTCTTCATCCTGTTTCTTTTTCCGTTCATCGTATTCTTTGAAAAGTACTGGATTGCCATATTTATAAACGCAGACTGCTAGACCAATAGCTACGACATTAAATAGGTACTGTTGTGTCACCAAAGCTAAGAGATAGCAGCCAATTGCTAGAAAAAGAAGTAGTTGCCATTTTATTTTTTCGCTCTTTCCCATTTTTGTCGCCCCTTTACTTTTTGAAAAGTTTAGCCATTCGTCGCACGTACTTGCGTAGATTGTGTCCCTTGTTCTTCATATCTTTGACTTGGCACCTTTACCTTGCTCATATATTTATACAACCAAACAAACATTGCGATAAACAGAACTGACCCGATGATACCCAAGATATTTCCTTTAAACGCTTCTGCAAACAAGATTCGAAATTCCGGTCCTTCGATCGAAGACCAGGTAATTTGTTGGCCTTTTTGTATTCCTTCAACTGCACCGGTTCGATCTGCTAAGCCCGTTAAGATTGGAGTTAAATAAGTGGCTGCATACAGATAAATTGGCATCGAAATGACCCCCATGATCAGCATACGAACCAAATTTCCGCCTGTGAGTAATAAACCACCTACTGCGATCGAATAGTTGATAATTCCCGCTAAAGGTAAAACAGCATTTCCCGGTAGAACGATTGAATAACCAATAAAGACTGGTACTAATAAGATCGCGGCGACCCAAATCTCAGTGCGACCAGCTAAGATAGGCCAATCTAACCCAATGTAAATTTCCCGGTCTTTAAACCGTTTTTTCATCATTTCCGACATTGCATCGGCAAGTGGTGAAAGAGACTGCATAAACATTTTTGAGATCATTGGGAATAAGGCCATTGCTGTAGCGATTTGAATAGCTAAATTTAATGAACCCGAAACCCCATAAGCTGCGGCCAACCCTAAACCCAAGCCGATGAGAAATCCCATCACTGAGTTTTCAGAGAAGATACCGATTTTCTTTTTTAATGCTTTTGTATCGGCGCGCCGGTTAAAGAAAGGAATTTTATCCATGATCACATTGATTGGTAATAAGAGTACTGCTGAAATATTCATTAAGTGTGTTACGGTTACTAAAGGGATACCTGTCAAATCCTCAATATGGCGTTGGAACATATCTCCCATCTTAAGTTCCAATATGACCTGGATGATGGCAGTAACAAACCCAGCCAGTAAACTACCACTGACAAAGTAGACAAGATAGGCCGTTAGTGCTTTGCCCCACACATTCCACATATCGACATTGAGCGTCTTTGTCCAGTTAAAAATCAACATAATAAAATTCACACCGAGAACAACTGCGAAGAAAATAAATGCATAGGACCATGACCAGGTGATACTCGCCGCTCCAGTCCATCCTAGATCTAGCGCCGGCAAATTCAAGCCCGTATTTTTTGCCAATGCTTCAGATGCTGGACTAACTGCGTTTGACATAAAACCAATGACCATCGACATCCCTGTAAAAGCAATGCCTAACGTAATCGCGGACATAAATGCTTTTTTGAATTTCATACCCGCAATCAAACCTAGGAGCAAAATGATTAGTGGTACAAAAATGGCGGAACCCAAATCTAGAATATAATTGATAACATCTTGAAATAGTTGCATTTTTTTCACTTCTTTCTTTTGATAAGATTTTTTTGTGCTAGGCAATCAATTCCTTGATCTCATCATAAATAGCATCCATACCCATGCCCGTCAGAAACGGAATTCCGGCAAAAACATGTACTCCTAACTCTTCTGCTTTTTCCAATACTTCATCATCTGGCTGTGCAACGTAAACATAAATCCCTGTCAATGGCAATTCATTTTGGATAGACTTATAATCCACTGCTTCAACGGGGAAATCGATCCCATCGTCTTCAAGCATCCCAGCGATTTTACTTGCGATCGTTTGACTTGTTGCAACACCACTCCCACATGCTACGATTAATCTTTTTTTCATCTTAAAATCCTCCCCAAAATTCATTTTATATTCTGCGTTACCAATTGATAAATTACTTGTGCCTCTCGCGCTTCAATGAATGCCTTTACAAATTTTCCATCCATAAACAATGCCATTAATGATTGTAATAAGCCGACTTGTTCTTTTGGTTCTTTGATTCCTAAAAAAAAGAGATTCCTTACCAGCATTTCTTGACTATCTCCCATTTGCTTTATCTTCACCTCAGTACTTAGACGTACAATAGCAATAAAAGGCTTTTCGACATACGCTGGTTCTGAATGAGGTAAGCCAATGTTTAAATACTGCGTAATCAGCCCAGTTGGAAAAACTTGTTCTCTTGCTATTAATCCCTTTAAATAATTCTCATTAACAAAAGCTTCTTTCTGTAGTCGTTTCGCTACTTCTCCAAATAGATCTTCCAAATTGTCTCCTTCCAAATCGAGAAAAATCAGCCTTTCATCAAACATACTCGTGTAGTCCACCTATTCTTCCTCCTCGTTCAACTTACATGATAAAAAATGTTAATGTTTGTTAAGATGTGTTTCACAATGTAAATATACAATAGTATTTATTCGTTGTCAACGCTTTCTTTTTTGTCAGTTTTTTCTAAATGTCGGCTCTTTTCTGCAAATAAAATTAACAAACTTTAACACATCCAAACATTTATCCTTGCTTTTTCTGAGTGTAAATGCTATTAATTAATGTATAAAGAAAGTTGAAAAAATTAACTTGAAAGATCGTTAATCCAACCCGAGGTGAAACTATGTTAAAGAAAGAACGGCAAGAAAAAATTTTAGCGTTAGTGAATCAGCATGACTACTTATCCATTGCAGAAATAGCTAAAACATTAGACGTTTCCGGTATGACTATTCGTAGAGATATTACAGAGTTAGCGGATCAATCTTTATTGGTAAAAATTTATGGTGGCGCGCAAAAACTAGAAAAAATCGAGCATGAGCTTTCTACCCAAGAAAAAATCGAGACAAATGTTCTTCAAAAAAAATTCATCGGAAAAGTCATGAACAGTATCATTTCAGATAACGACACTATTTATATTGGTGCCGGAACAACGACGCTCCATGCTTTACCTGAACTAAAAAAAGCAAACTTATTCGTGATCACAAATAGTTTGCTCGCCTTTAATTACTTAATTTACAATACAAATTATCGTGTACTGTTGACAGGTGGGGAATTTTCCCGCACAACGGAAGAATTTTATGGAGAAACCGCAGAAAAAAGTTTTGAAAATTTAAATATCGATTTCGCTTTTGCTGCTACAAATGGGATCTTCGAAAACAATATCACCACTGCGAATCTTGTTGAAGGTTCGATCCAACAAGTTGCTTTCGAACATTCCCGCAAAAAATGCATCGTTGCAGATAGCTCTAAATTTAATCGTTCCGACGTTTACACCTTTTACTCCCTATCTGATGTCGACTATTTAATTACTGATAATAAACTTTCTGAGACTACTTATGAGCATTATCGTTCCTTTACGGAAATCCTTAAGGAGGAAAAATAATGATTTTAACGATTACAATGAACCCTTCGATGGACTACACCTATCTTGTGCCCTCACTACAATTGGATCAAGTGAATCGGGTGGATAACCCGCATATATCAATTGGGGGAAAAGGCATCAACGCTGGCAGAGTCATCGCACAGTTAGGAGAAGAAGTTTTATTAACCGGTATTTTGGGAGGAAATGTTGGCAAATCGATTCTTGATTCTTTACTAGCTGAAGAACATTATTTATTAGATTTTCTCACTATCAATGGAAATTCTCGCAATGCGATTACGATCATGCACGACGGAAACACCCATACAGAGCTGGTAGAAAAAGGACTTTACTTATCTGATGAAGATGAGAAACTTTTTTATCATCATCTCTCCATGTTAATTGAGCAACATCCGATTACCGTCGTCTGTATTTCTGGCTCAGTAAACTCTGCGAATGGTCACTTTCACGCTCAATTGCTTCAATTTATCCGTAAAGCATTAGGTGAACAGATACCGATTCTAATGGATATATCTGGCGAACAACTAAAAAATTGTTTAGCCCAAACGAATGCTCGTCCGAATTTTGTTAAACCAAATCAGCATGAATTAGAAGAGCTGATTGGACGAAAATTATGTTCATCTCAAGAAATTTTTACTGTGCTAGAGAGCACTCTTTTCGAGGGGATCGACACCGTTATGGTTTCCCAAGGTGGCGATGGGGCAATCGTTAAGTACCAATCCACTTTTTTTAAGATTGAGATTCCTAAAATTGCTATTGTAAATACAACAGGTTGTGGCGATTCAACAGTTGGTGGAATGGCCGTAGCATTGAATAAACAGTATCCAATTGAACAAGCATTGTCCTATTCGATGGCTTGCGGCATGTCTAATGCGCTCTCGAAAACAAACGGTACGATCGATGTCGCGCAAGTCGCTGAATTCAGCAAAAAGATCCACCTTTTCAAGATCAAAGAATAAATCGCTACATATTCTCTGTTCCCTTGACTGTTCAAAAAATTCTTTGATACAAATAAAAAAAGCCCTGGATAAGTACAACTGATTTTTCCAGTTTTTCGGCTCTATAATTTATGGAACAGAATAATCAATTCTGATTCATAAATTATAGAGCCGAAAAAAGCCAGACAATTGTCTGACTATAACAAACCTACTTATTTTTTTGTTTAGCAATTGGAAGTCTTGATCAATGAATTGGTAACAATTTTCACAATGATATTTTTTCGTTTGAATATTGAACTGAATCAGTTCACCACAAGCATAATCGAACGATACAGCCGCTCTTCGTTCTAATACTTATAATGGACGTCCCCAAAAAGTATAGCCTAATTGTTGTTCTTTCATTTACTTCGTTCCTCCCTAAAAATATATTTATTCGTAGCTGGTATGATGACTCATTTAGCCAATGATACCTCTTAACGTGTGAATCTGACCTTAGAATGCTCGTATGAACACGTTTTTTATATAATAGTTCTCTCTTTTGCTAAATAAACATCACTATCAATTTTATAACATAAAACAAAATACTGAAGTAGTGTACAAGAGACGTACATAACTAAAATCCCTCTATATTTTCTCACGAGTTTAAAGAAGCCTTCTTTCAAAATAAAAATTGTCTACCGAAACTCTTACGGTAGACAAAATCAGTAAATTATTCTTCAACTCGCTTATATCCGTATCCCTCATACAGTTGGATAACAGATTCCACGGAATAAGTCGAATCCTTAGTATCTGTGATAGATACTAGGTCAGCAACGTTAACTTTATTTTCTTCATCAAGAAATAAGTCTGAGTAGCCAATTATAGCAGTAAATTCAGAATTCAACTTGTTCTCAGTTCCACCGTAATACCTCTTTACGCTGACAATCTTTATCAGATTTCCATTGTTTGTTGCAGAATGAAAACTAAACTGTGAGTCAGTGCTATTTCTAGCAAATTGTCGATAAGATAGGCCCTCCTCTTTTATCTCAAATCGAGATCCGTAAGATTTTTCCGGGCTCCAATCTTTATATGATCTATTCACTTCTTCATCGATCATACGTTAATATCGTCTAAATTAACAATATCAGTAGCTTTTTCGGCAACTTCATCTAATCCTTTAACTTCAAAACTAGGATCAAAAGTATCATCTAAAAGATAACTTCTATCTGCCAAACGATTCTCTAAATCTTCTGATATATCAATTTTTGCTAGATCCCCTTCTTAAATTTCCCATCATCAACTAAAGTAAATTGAATATAACGTAAATCGTCCGGAAGAGTATTATCAATTGTTGCAGTGCCAAGTCCACTAACACCGTTAAAGTTAACAACTAAATATTTTTCAACCTCTCCTGTTATTAACTTCTTTGGTTCATCAAGACCTTTAATAACTATTTCTTTATCCCCACCGACTAAATTTTTAACTTTTGAAGAATCAACTTCAAGTGTTAATTTAGCACTATCTCCATTGGATAACTCTGAATTTTTATCTAAATTTATACCTAACATTTCTTCAAGTTGTTTATCATCATAATAGGCGTTGTTACTTTCAAAGGTTAACTCCTTATCATTCTCAACCAAATAATTACGAAGACGTTCATGATCAACAAAATAACTACCAGTTTCTCTGGTATTTAACCCCTTAAAATTGACATCAACAAAGTCTATCATCTCGATATTCCCTTGCCCACAACCCGACAATAGAACCACACTAATAACACTACCTAAAAACAAAAATTTTTTTCATCACTAACTCCTCACAATTTTCGTGAAAATAACAATATTTGAAAATATTACTTATTTTATGAGATTTTACTATAATTATATCATAAGGATTTAACACTATAGGAAAGATATTAAAGCTGTTGCTGTTGCTTTTTAGGATCAATACTTGGAGAATATAGAAACAAAAATAAACGGTAAGGGTAAACAATAAACATTATAAACTTTTTAACTTTCAGTTTTGAGTAAACTCAATTATACTCACACAATATCTTCCTGCGATTTACACAAATTTACACCTTATTCATTCACTAATTCTTGATTGAATAACTAGATTTCAGACCATCTAAACTCTTTTCCAAATAGAAAAAGGCATTCTTATTGCTGAAAATATCGATCGAATTGATTATCTGGAATGTTTTCTTGATCCAGATATTACTTCTCTTTTAAGTGGAGGATACAAAGCAACGGGCAAAAAAATATATGAGAATTCTTTAATGGACTTGTAGAGACATAAAAAAATTTTGGTATATTTTTGATCTCTCAATAGAGTACAACAAATTTAAAGGTGACTTATTTCAACCTCTTGATATATTATTCTCGTACATTATGATTTTTTACCGAAGAATTTCTAACTGATCCTCTGGAGACGTTTGGCTCTATAAACATTGACATAGTTAAAGCTTTCTCTTTAATGTTATTAAAATTCCTACTTATGTTTTCTTTATCTTTTTCTACATTTTTTCTAATATCGTTAACGTTTAATCGTATCACCGATATTTCTTCCTTAGTCAAATGATTGACTCGAACTTTCTTTCCTTCTAATTTTATAAACTTTTTAAATCTACTAAAAAGACTCTTTTTTTTATTGTTATCATTGAGTGATACTTCAATCTTATAAGAAGCTACTCTTTTAAATTCTGGAATGCTATTAGTGAAATGTTTATTTAATATTTTACCATTTTCTATCTTCCTCATAACTTTAATGTCTTCTGGATAGTTTTTCCTATCATCTTTTAAATAACAATACATTTTATATTGATCTCTTAAATAGTTGCTGATATCAGTTCCATACCCCATTTTTTCTAACCGGAAACAAGCAACTTCTGTAAGAATACCGTTTAAAGAATCCGTTCTACCTTGTTTATCAGTCGCAAAGATCAGCTGCCCTGGAGAACTTTTTTCTGAGAGTACTCTTTTTAGTGAAGCTACTACCTCTTTCATTAAACAGTTCCCTTGTATATATTGGCTTGATGTAACATTGCGTCCATAATGCTCGCTCTTTGCTATTTTACTAAGAAAGTGTAACGGTTGATATTTTATATCAGAAGGTTTAAATCCTCTATCTGTAAACCCACTTGCAATAGCTTTAGCCATTGAATTAATTCCATCAGGAGTATTATCTATTTTATAGAAATAATTGCTTACAATATAATTTCTTCCATAATTATCGAGAATTTCATTTGCTTTTTCAAGACGTTCAGGAGGAGAAACACCCGCTTTGTCAAATATTTCCACTTGAATTTTTTCATCGTTTTTTTTTATGATGCATGACACTTCATGCGCTCCAGTTCCAGTTCTAAAACCAGTTGGCACTACTAAGAAACTATCATCATTATGATTGATAAGTTGTTCAGTATAATGAGATAAAAGAGTAGCATTTTGGGAAGCATAATAGCTTCGATCTAAAGAAGACTTTATTAAATCAATATTACGATGTTGAAGTTCTTCTGGGTAAGATTCAATAACCTGTTTTACGAGTGGAAATATTTCTTTTTGAACATCTAATTTATCTAACGTATTTCCTTTAAAATTAAAATTTTGAAGGAATAATTCACATATATCTTTACCATACCTTTTACTCTTCATGTACTCAGTTCTTTTTTTATCGATTTCTGCGATTAATTTTTTTTCTTCTTTCTTACTAATCATTATGTTTCCCCCTGGCGAATCTTCTTAAGCATGGAAGATTTTATACTAACACTTCACTAACTTATCTAAAATTAATACAACGATTTTAACCATAGATACACAGCAAATTATTTAATTTATAAAATGAGATAATACATTATTGATTTTGTTTCTAAATTGACCATATCTTCTACTTAAGTTTCATTATCAATATGTTTAAACTTTCTCTCTGTTTTCATTCAACTAAATTATTTGGTAGTTAACTTAGTCCTTTAATATAATAATCAGCTAATCTGTGATTTTTTTGTTTAATATCTTGGGTGCCAATTACTATATTCTCGTTCTTTCAATAAAGTATAGTATATCTAACACAGAAAAATGTAATCCTTCTTTTTCATAGACACATGAAAAAACTTTCATTGGTGTAGATGATGAATTATTAGGGTGTATTTTAAATAGTTCGAGAAAGTAGGTGAAAAATTGAAAGTTGCATACATTCGTGTCTCTTCCCTTGATCAAAATGAACAACGCCAAATTGAAGAAATGAAACAATTTGGAGCAGAAAAAATTTTTATTGAGAAACAATCAGGAGCCACAATTTCAGAAAGACCAGCTTTTCAAAAAGCTTTAGATTTTGTACGTGAACAAGATACTTTTATTGAGAGGCTATTGATCGATTAGGAAGAGATTATAATGAAATTATTGCTTCAGTTAATTACCTAAAAAATAATAACATCCGACTGATCATTACTAGTCTACCTATCATGGCTGAATCAATTGGTAATCCTCTCCTAGATAAGTTCATTAAGGATTTAATCATTCAGATTCTTGCCATGATTGCCGAGCAGGAACGTACAGAATCTAAATGACGTCAGGCACAAGGAATTAAGATTGCTAAAGCGAATGGTGTTTATAAAGGACGCCCTAAGCTATACAGCGCAGACACAAAAGATCCTCAACGTCGCCTTGTTTATAAAAGCATCGTTGAGGATCTGAATAAGGGTGTTGCTATTTCAACAATTTCAAAAAACTACAATATTACTAGACAAACAGTTTATAGAATTAAACATGAAATCAACAATAAGAATGACTATATAAAAACAAATAATCATTAACCAATGAAAAAATTCTTACCAAAATAAGAGTCTACGCATTTAAGTTACTCCAATCAGGCCATCGATCTATTATACTACATTGAAAATCATGGAGTGATTCGGTTCCTTACTGCGATCGTACCCACATAATTCTTTGAAGTAGGTGAGATAGTCACTTTCAACGATTCTAAGTATTTCTTTCACATCTAGAAAATTATCAAAGTTGAGCAAATCTGCTAATAGCCTCATCTTGGCATCGATTCCTAAGATCTCCGGAAATATTTCCCAAAAATTTTCCTGACAGATCTGACTCACTAAGGTCTCCAATTGTTGGATCTGGGTGTTTAAATAGACCTTTAGGTCTTCACTTGCTCGCTTTTCAGCCTCTTCAAAGATACTTTTAAAGCCCTCCAGATACGCTTTTTTTGTAAAAAATGTCGTCATTTTTTTCATTCCTTCTTTTAAAATGTTTCCTGATCGATCAGTGGATTCAACTGATGCTTGACTCTTGCCCAATCTTGCGCCGTAGGAATACTGCTCATAAGAATATGATCCGTGTCAAGAGCGAAATCCAAAAGATACGGTCGATAGTTCGTTACAATCAAATCAACATGCACATCATTTAAACGTTCCGGCGTCAATTCTTGAAGCTGCATAAACAACAGCTTATGATATTCTCCTAATAGTACACGTGCCTGCATTCGAATCGATTGAACTATTAAGTAGTCACCTTCTAATAAAAATAAAACTTTTTTGACCGGTTGGTAATAGTGGAACAATAAGTTCATATATGTCGTAAAACTCACCACGATATCTTCAAAATATTGGGCAGAAAAACTGAGTACTTGGGCGTGTTTTAAGAGGAATTGTTTATGGGCCTCATAAATCTGTTTATCGCTTTTCTTCACCATCCAATGGATTTCTTCTAGCTCTTTGTTCAACACCGGACCCACTGCTTCATTCATCAAACGCGAAATGAAAAAAGAGGTCATAAACTGTCCTAGAGTATTCGTATCCCACTGTTCAAAGAAAGGGTCAGAAAGGTAATCTGACACGATAAACTGAAGATCCTTCCAGTGGCTGAATCGTTGGTTAAAAGTTTGTTCTTGGTCCACACGATGAATCGTCCGTTTGGAAATAATCAATAAATGGATCCAAGCAAATTCTTCTTTTGGTAGATAAATCTCATATTCCTCTTTGATCCTTTCTTGTAAAGAATAAAGCAACTGAAAATCTTTTTCTTGATAAATGCTTGCTTTTAGCCATTCAGGTAAGGACACAAAATGGTTTTGATGGACTCGGACCATTGCGATATAAAGATGGTAATAAAAGGCTGAAATCGTGATTCCTGTACCCAATTCATACTTCCCCAATTTACCAGACAGTTCATTCAAGACCAACGTATGTAAGCTTTCTGGCGGACGGATTGTATACGGAGTCTGTTCACTGCTATAATAAAAATCAAAAAAGAACTTTCGGATATTGACTTCTTCCCCTAAAAAATTGACTGGATTAAAAGCCAATGTTAACTCATACTCAGCTAATACCGGTCGGATTCTTAAAAAAAACCTTCGTAAAGTACTCTCTGCGTAACTGTATTGGTGAGCTAAGTCAGCTATTGTAAAATCTTTTCCACAAAAAACATTTCCCACGATTTCAAATAGCACTTCGTTTTCCAACAGTTGTTCTTTTTTCTCTTGGTAGTCACTACGATTTCGTTCTTCAAAATGATACCCACTGTAATTCGAACGTAATTCGATGCTTGTACCAAAATATTTTTTGAATGTTTGAATATCTTTTATTAAGGTACGTTGTGAAATAGCTAGTTGTTCACTCAGCTCTCCAATCGTAAAACGCCGTTCTTGTTCCATCACACTTAACACCTGCATCCATCGCTTGACCTCTGCGCTGGTAATAAAAGCCATCTGAAACTCACGCAACTTTTTTCCTCCTCACTTTTTCAAATATTTATCTTTCCTGACCGTTAAATCATCTTGACTCAGAAAATACAGAGAGCACTTCAGCGATTTTCTCCTTGCTAGGTACGTAGGGAAGTTCAATCGTTGCACGAGCGTTTCTAGCTTGTGGTTGATTCACGATTTGTACATAGCGTACTAGTCCGAGCGGATTCATTTGGGCAGCTTCAACCGCCTGTAAGCCAGATTTTTTTAAAATCGTTTCAACTTCCTGTTTGATCCATCGTGTCAAAGCTCGTGGGCCTACTAGCTGATAGGAAACATAAATCGTCTGGCTATATTTTTTCTTCTCGGCTAAAAAACGTTTCATGAGTACGTCTAAAGGAGACGGTTTCTCACGGCTTGCATACGGCACTTGTGCTGGTGCTTCAAGTGTAGGCAACTGGAAAAAGGCCTCCATTAAAAAGAGGAGTGTTTCGAAAAAACCATAAGTCAGACCTTCGGTCTCACGCATTGGTAACTCATACTCACTCACAGGTGAAAATGTGTGGATAAATACTTGTTGTGTCATAGGGTTCAGAAACTGGCGTTCATCTAATGAGAGGAGGAACAACGCGGCTTTTTCTGATCCTGGAAGAGCCACACTGACCTGTTGATCCAAAGCCTGGGTTAGAGTCGTCTGAACTTGTTTATATGCCACTTTTTCATGTAAGCAATGTCCCTGGTCAACCCGTTGCTTGGCTATTCGCAGCCATTGATTAAACAAAGTTTGGTCTAGGTGCCAAGGTCCTTCTCGAATCACCACTTTCTCCTGATATAGGTCCTGAATATGTTCTGAAAGAAACCTGGGATACAATGGTAAGGTGAAATAAAAATCATAAAGAAATTGGCGAATCCCCGCTTCTTCCCCCCATAGTTGATTGGTTTTAGATTCAATTTTTATCCCATAATAGTTCGTTAATAACGTTTGAAGCTGTCGTTTCATCCGTTGAAAGCTTGTACTCGAAACATCAAGATGTGCCACCCACTGTTGATTGTCTAAACACTTTCCCGCAGCCAACTGATCCACCAAGAGAAAAAGTTTCTCTTTATCCAGTAACGCTTGTTTCTCCTTATAATACCCTTTAGGGTTAAGAAAGGAAAAGTGATAGCCCTTCTCATCACCGATCAAATGGATCCTCTCACCAAAGTAGTCCTTGATCTCCTTTATGTCCTCAATAATCGTCCGTCGCCCAAAACCAGTTTGCTCAACTAAGGTGTGGGCGATAACGTGTTCCTCTTCTTCTAACGTTGCCAATAAGACCAACCAGCGTTTAGTCTTATCCGCCATGACTAAATGATCAAATAAAATGTGCATATTTTATCTCTCCTTTCTAAGAAGAAAAAGAAAAGAGCCGCAGCCCTTCTCTTTCTTGTGACTAATTGTCGGGAACTACACTTAGTTCCCAAGTGAGTGTTGTTTCATATGTGCTTGCTCTTGGATTCGCGGTTGGAGGGACTTCAAGTGCCACGCTTTCGCTTGCACTTTCACCGTCACCAAACCGATAGATCCAGGTACCTAACCCTTGGCCGTCAAGCGCGGTCAAAAGTTCAGTCTTTTCTCCTGGAATTAAGGTGACACCGCCTTGATTATACAACATCGGCTCTTCACTTCCGTGCATAGACTCCAATTGTTGGTTAGTTAAAAACAAACGTGCCCCTCTTAGTTCATTTTCCTGTAGATCCGTAAATTGACTGTTTTGCGTAACTGCTAATTGCCAGCCGTGACGTTCCTCTTCTGGCCGTCGATCACTGATCTGGATATAATTTGGTCGCTCTTCAGCCTCATTAACGGTTCCATCAGGATTTAACAAGCGTTGCGGTTGCGCATAATACCGCTTCGTTCTCGTAGAGATCGCTTGTTGACCAAATGTGAATTGAGAAGCAAAATCAATGCTTAATAAACCTTGTTCTTCTTCGAGCTCAGGTTTATTTTCTGGATCGACTTCAATTTCGGGATTCATCGGATCCTTAGGATTAGGTGGTCTTCTCGATTTTTCAACAATCGTACTTGCATTAGCAGATTTTCCATTTAGGTAGGCATAAGCCGTCACTTCGTTTCCTTCAGTGAATAGTGAATCTTTAGGTAACTCATATAAATAGTCTCCATTTTCATCAGTAGTCACATGATATTTATCGGTTTCCGAAAAATTTGGTGATGGAATTTCACCATCTGGTATTGCTGGATCACCAGAGAACCGTATTACACTGTGCGGAGAAGCCTTGCCGGTAATAGTATAAGAATTTACTTCCAATGCGTCTTCTGTTAGAGGGTCAATAGTTATCTCCACATCTGGTATTTTTTCAAAGAGTATTCTCTGAACGTTACGTGTAGTGAAAGCTTCATTGAAGCTAGTCATCGTCTCTTGAAAGATAGAAGAAACATTCGTGATTGTTGGATTTATCGTATTGTAACGAAGAATTAAATTAAAAATAGGGGTCCAAAAATAATCGGGTTCTTCTGTAAAATTATCTCTATTCCATTGCTTAACAGATTGGACATCGATATCTAGAAGACCTGTAGTTCCAGCGATACTAATCAGTCCATTAGAGGTAGATCCAGAAATAGGTGTCGTACGTTCTAAGTTCACTTTTTTGGCATCAGAGAATTCGAATGTTGAACCTGCTGAGGCAAAATTAAGTAAACTTTGACTGATTGACGTGCTATCACTTTTTATATCTAGAGACCCATCCTTGGCAATTTGGAAGTTTGCATTTCCAGCTACATGGACAATGTTTGATGTTGCACTGCCTCTTCCTGTGGCATTGATATTAAATTCCGCATTCTCGCCTACTAGTAAAGAACTCCCAGCAGCCATATAAACTAAATTTCTATCTATCGCATTTGAGTTATTGGTATGACCTGTTGACTCGATGTTTATTTTAGCACTATCTTCCAATTTTAACGTAGAGTTACTGCTACGCAAGGTTATCGCTGAATAACTTCTCTTATTGTCAATGTTAATAGTTGACCCTTCTTTCATGATCAGATCTCCATTGGCGATATCTATACTAGAACCTCTGCCATTCGCATTATCCCCAGTCCCCGTTCCATTAGATTCCATGTTGATTGTAGCATTTTGTTCTAATGTCAAATTAGCATTTAACCCGCCTAATCCTATAATAATATTCCCGCTATTGACAGTTGACAAATTAAGTTCTCCATCTTCCTTAATAGTTAAACTTCTAGTTTCTAAATTTACAGAATTTACCGTATTCACTCTCCAATCCGTACGGAATTTAGAGCTATAAGTTGCAGTAATATGATTGTTAACTGTTCCAGAAATATTAACATTCGTATAATAAGGAGCAATTAATTCGTTACCATACCCATTGATATTATTTAGAGTGATATTAGAAAGTGCATGTTGTGCTGAAGTGAGGTTTACTGTTTGAAAAAACCCCCACCAATTCCCTGAGTAGATATCCAAATCATTAAATGTAATATCCCATGGGGAATTGGCATTATGTGTTGCTGACCTTAAGCCCAATGAAACAGCCCCAAAATCGATTTGATGTCCATTGCCATTAATAGCTAATTTTCTAGAGATACTACTCCTCGTCAAATAAACGAACGTGGCTCCTCCAGTCACATTAGAATTGTTTCCAGTTACCATACCTGTTAAGCCAGTTAATGGCGTTGTAGGAACTTCAAAATCATCAGTAATTTCTATTGTAGATATAGATGGATTTGAAAAGGCTTCGATAAAATCAACCCATGAGCCTACGTTAATTAGATCATCACTATTCACTTCAACATCATTTGCTTCCTGATTTACCTCTTGGTTTGGTTCATTCAGTGTGGCGGCATCAGGTAGTTCTTCTTCTGAAGAAGAGGACTCTATTGTTTCCTCCTTTTTATCTTCACTCGATGAATCAGTTACTTTGTTTCCTTTATGTTCTTGGGATGATTCTTCACCAACTATCTCAAGCGTCATCGTTGCTTCTCCTAAAGTAATTGTATACATGCCTGTCTGCTCAAAAACCAAAGGAATACTAAATACTTTTTGTGGAACAGCCATTTTTATTTCTATTTGATTTTTTTCTAGGTCTTGTTTTACAGTGATTCCATGCGCTAACTCGTCATCTAGAACTGCTGTTTCTTCCGGTAAAGTTATTGCTGCTTCAGTAACTTTTTGATCTGCAATCATTACTAAAGTAAACACTTCTCCAATAGAGCAGGTTGCTTGAGTCTCTTGAAATGAGAAGATCGGTTTATCTTTAAGTTGTTCATGCTCATTAAAGGTCGTCGAAGAATCAATTGTAGTCGTATTTTCGATTGCCTGAACAGAGGTAGATAAACCAATTGTCAGTGGAAGTGTAACTAGCTGAGAACAAAGAAAAATGACACAAAATAAAGCGAGTTTATTTTTCCTTTTCATTGTCTTTCACCCTTTCACTCTTATTCTCTTTTCTTTTTTTTATTAACCACCAACCAGTAATAAGTAAAAGTACCGCAAACAAAACAAGTGTGGCTACTAGCCACCAATTGATACTTGAATCAATCATCACGTCTTCTCGATTTAACTTGCGAGCTTCATCGACTTCAATCGTAAATTCACGCGTCCATGACCATTCATTTTCCCCAGAAGTCGCTGTCAATTCTAGGACATAGTTCCCACTTCGAAAACGGTCGCCTTCTAAAGAAATCGGGAAGTTGAAATTAGAATTTGGGGCCATCTGCATCATTTCTTTCTCAGCCTTATAGAGCACCTCGTTCTCCCCTGCTCGTTTCACGGTAGCTTCCACCGCCAATTGATTGACAAAAGTGGGCGTAAAGTTTTGTAGCGTGGCACTGATCACATTGCGATAGTTCAATTGATCCGCAAACACATCTAATAGTTCCAACTCCGGTTGCACCGAGTCTCGGGTATTACTGACGACCACACCTACCACATGGGCAAATTCATTCTTGATTGCGACCCCTTCTCCTTCTGGAGCATCTCTATCTCCCTCTTCTTTTACTTCGGTGATCCTTAAACCGCCCGCTAAATACCCTTCAAAGGCGTCTTTAGGCATTTGAAGAGGAATTTCTATGACCTTTGTTTCATTTCCCGCTACAGTAATGACCTCCGAAGGAGTCATCAACTCATCCAAAGAGTAGGGTAAGGTTGGATCCACTTCTTTGGCGTCTTTTCCATACTCGACATTCCCCAAAGTATTCGTATAAGCCGTATGCGGTGTCACCTGAACGTTGATTGGTTCTGAACTGGAATTGCCGACTTCTAGTCGCAAAGTCTCTTTTTGCCCAGGTGAGAGCAATAACTCATAGTATCCTTTACTTTCATCCACTTGGCTCTCTGGAAAAAGAGGGGTAACGTACGTATTTAAACCAGCTTCTTCGGCCTGGACCGTCGGATGCGGCAAGAAAAAGAAGAGCACTATAAGCAACCACAGACTTTTTTGTATCGTTTGTTTGTGTATCATTTGTCATAATCCTTTCTAAAAAAGCAGCGTCACAGAAATCTGTAACGCTGCCAGTGACTAATAGAACATAGAAATAAGAATGGTTACTTCTTAAACCTCATCAGGTGCCTCATTATCTGGTGTTAGTTCTAATTCCCATGTCAATGTAGAGGTATACGTTACTGCATCTTTGGCAGTCGAGCCAGGAACAAACAATTGGATCGCCTTATTTTCGACGACATCTACCCCATCTTCCACTTGTTTTGCGAGCGCATCATGATCTCCCCAAACAATGGAAGAAGTTCCGCCACCCTTTCGGTTAGCAGCCGTCATGATCGGCACGGCATCTTCATTTGGAATCAACTCTAAACCACTTGCGTGAATCGTCGGTTCCTGATCTGCATCATTCACACTGTAACGAAGAGAAGGATCGAATAACGTGATTTGGGCGCCTTTTAACACACGATTTAGAGTATCAGTTTCTGTTTGAAATTCACTTAAACTCACGCTCAGTTCCCATCCTTCATTGGTGCCGCGGGTGTCTTGGACTTGCGCCATACTGACATAAGGAATCATGTTTTCTTCGCCTGTTGTTCCGGCTTTCTGTTGCATTTCCGCAATCATGTTGTAATGTTCATCAGCAGTTGAGATAACTTTAGTCCCAAAGTTCATTGTTGGAACTGTGGCAATAGTTAGTGGTCCTGTACCAGGAATTGGTGGAATCGTCACCTCTGGACCTTCAGGATCAGGTTCTACTACTGTGTCTTCAATATTTGGAGTGAAGGTGACTTGACCGGTCGTTGTTGTTTTACGTACTTCTTTTGATTCTGGGTCTGTCTCTTCAGCAAAGACTTGTACTCCTCCTGCGAAAATTGTTGTTGATAATGCGGCTACAGTTGCTAAACGAATAAATTTCATACTTAAATTCCTGCTTTCTTTAAATTAATTTTTGGATATTGCTTTTCTTTTTTTACTCCCTACGACTAATAAAACGCCTGCCACTAAGAAACTTCCGATCCACATTCCGAGTGAGCTATCGGTCATATTGGTTTTCGGCAAAGTGCCTCCTGGCTTTTGCGGGCTAGTGCTAGGGGGGGGATCTGGTGGTCCGATCGGTTCATAGGTACCTGTAAATCCAATAGATCCTTCTGACTCGACGGATCGGACCTGTGTACCATACACCTGCAGCGGAAATTGTATCGCTATTATTAGGGACATTAGACCAATCATAAGACCAATAGTTTTTCGCATCTTTCCTCCTCCTCTAAGATTTATCTCAAAAACGACTGTTTTTAATAATTTTTAGTGAAAAAAAGTCTTATCTTCCAGCCTTCTTTACAATCATTATCTTATAACAATTTATTTAATATTAAAAATCACAATTTTCACCTCATTATGCATATTTAGAAAATAAATCCTGAAAAGAAATAAGATCACGAATTCATCAGAATGAATGCGAGAGAATAATTAGCGTGCAAGAAAAATAACAGGTAAGGATCAACCACTTAAAGATTTTCGACCCTTACCTTTTATTTTTCTTGCTCAACTTCGATGTCATTTTCTAATTTAAGTGTTCAATAGCTAAATAGAAAGTCCAACAGGGCACACCCTGTTGGACTTTTTTGAACATCAAGAAACATACAATTTTTAATCTTTAGATACATTGAACATTTTATTTCCATATAAAGTAACCACAGCTAGTTTTTAATTGTCTGCATCATAAGTACAAAACAAACTTGATTGCCCGCATCTAAATATCCCCCTCACGTTACATTCCAAATATATTTCTTGATTAACCAATCACTTTGTCAGTCATCTCAGATGTAAATGTTAATATAGTAGAATAAGTACCAGCTTTAAATGTATTTGGCGAACCAAGGATACCTAGTTCTAACCTTGCTAGTTCTTCTGTTTGTCCAGCTGTATAGTCATAAGTTCTGAGAGTATTATTAACTGGTAGTGCATTTCCATCTAAAGTAACATAAGCATTTATAGTTGTTGTAGGATCAATGAATCTTTTAAGTTCAATTACTCCTGCATCAATTAAACCATCAGTTAACGAAATTGAGACTAATTTCAATGGACTCAAATTGTGAGAAACAGAGTTGATTTTTAATGGGACTGGTCCAGAAGGATCTAATACAATTTTAGAAGGTATTGAAATAACATACTCACTCCCTACCTCGTATTCCAACTCAGTTTGTTCATCTGCTTGTACCATCCCTCCAAATAGACTTAAAGACACAAGCACTGCAAATCCTGTAATAATTTTTTTGATCATAAGTATTCTCCTTTTTCCTGATTTGATTTTCGTTCTATTCTAATTTTTTACCCCTATTACAATTCTATAATCCCCCTTTCCTTATCTGAATCCCTATAATTAATGCAATCAGATTACAAATAACAACCAAACAAAATGTATAAAGTATTTTTTTAGTTTCATTCATGTACTTACTCCTAATAAAAATCTACGGTGAAATTTAAAATCCCTTCGTAGGTTCCTGCTAATTCTTTTTCTTCAGCTTGCTGAATGTATAAAATATTTTCTTCCTTATTTATACCTGCTACTTCTAATACATTAGTTGATTCAGGATATTCTTTTTCTTTAGTAATCTCCTTCTCAAGTATCCGTGTACTGTCGTGTATATTTCTTAATGACACTTTTTCATCTGTTGAAATAATCAAAGTCTTTGCTTCCACATAATTTTCCGCAACTACCTTTAATTGATTAGTTTCGTTTAGATTTATAGTTGCTGGTATGCTCACGATATAGGCTGGAGTATATTGTGCATACAATGTGAGTGAGCTGGAGATAGGAGTTTTGAAATCATATGGATTTTCTCCATCTTTGTCTGTCGACCAATAGTCAAATATATATCCCTTCTTTTCTGGTATATCAGGAACAACCCAATTTTTACCGATAATACTTCTTTGACTATCAACTTCTGACCCTCCTATCGTATCAAATGTCAGGGTATGCAACTCTTCGATTCGATAGGTGTTGCTTACTCCATTTTTATTATGAAAAGCAACTAATTGATCACTATCTATTATTTCATCATTTGTGTCTGCCCATACGTATCCTCTACTAAGATCGGGCATATACATAAGGGTATTTAATGTTACTCTAGAACCAATCGTAATTTTGGTAGATAAGGTACCTTCAAAGAATTTATAAACTGAAACATTAGACGGTATAATCCAATTATCAATATTTAATTCTTTTAAATTCGTCATATTTCTAAATACATACTCTGCTTCTCGCAAATTGTTTGTCACAAAATGAGATAGATCTAATCTTTCAATGCTAGCTAATCCAGAAAAGCACGCAGAAATTTTTTCTACATTTGAAACATCAAATCCTTGTAAGTTCAAGTTTGTTAAACTAGTCATTGCTGAAAACATATACTCCATATTTTTAACGTTTTTCATTTGAAAGTTTGAAACATCTAATTCAGCAATATTAGACACATTTTGAAACATAAAACTCATATCAGTTGCTTTTTCAGTATTAAAGTTTGAAACATCCAGTTGAGTTCCTTTATAACCTATAAACATTGAACTAAAATTAGTAGTATTTTCAGTGTTGAATTTGCTTACATCTATTGAACTTATAGAATTACAGCCTTGAAACATTCCTGATAAATTTATTGCCTTACTCACATCGAAATTAGCTACGTCCAACTCTTTAACATTTCTACAAAATGCAAACATTTTACTAAAATTAATTGAATTAGTGGTTTTAAATTTAGAACAATCAATTTTTTCTAATTTCACACAATTTTCAAACATAGAAGCAAAACTTGTTGAACTACTAGTATCGAAACTAGATAAATCTATCGTTTCTAATCTTTCACAGTTATAAAACATCAAAGCAAAAGACTTTGCATTCCCTGTTTTTAATTTTTCCAATCCTTCGTCTGCTATTAAATTGCTACAGTTATAAAACATCGTACTAAATCTGTCACTATTGTTGGGCGGATCTATTTCGTCAGTAATAATGACTTTAGTTATTTGACTTCGCCAAGAGTACCATGCAGAAAAAGATCCTGACCATGTTCCTCCCCCACAGACAAGTACCCCATCTTCGTACAGAGTCCAAGTAAATCCAGTTCCATTTTGACCTGAAGCAATTACCTCTGCTTCTTTATTTTGTGTCTTTGTAACTTCTATTGAACTTTCTTTTACTTCTTCTTGATCTACTGATTCAGAAACTGTCGGATCATCAGACTCTTTTACTTCCTCCGAAGCTTCCTCTAACCCTGATTCAGCGTCTATCTCCACAGATGATTCAATATCCTCTAATTGATCATCTTGTATTTCATCAAGTACTTCACTATCAATTGTATCTTCAAATAAAACTTCATTTTCAACCGCATAACTTATATTGGCTGGAATACTTAATACCGCCAGAATCACTACTATTAATGTTTTCCTTTTCATCGTTCGCCTCCGTTTCAAATAAACCAACGCCTCAGAACAATTAATAATTTAACAAAATTAGATTCCCTTGAGGTTTACAAAAACGAAGCGAGTGTACATTTATTTCATTTTTTGTATGGCAAATCAAAGAAGCCCAACAAAGGTATACTTCGTTGGACTCACATTTACTAACTAAGAAACTATACTTGAATAATTTTCTAACAATGCAATAAAAGGGACATAAAATGATAATTATTTACCTATTATCAAAGCATGGTTATTATTATGATGAAATGTTAAAATGAGTAGTCGCCTATCCTACAGTCTTGCGACTGGGAGGAGGTGTTCACATGTTCTTAGCATTTTTCTGCCCCCTTCTTGTCGGCTTACTAGTAGCCACATACGAGTACTGGCTGAATACTCGTAACAAGAAGTAAAACAAATACGGCGACATTAGCCAAAAAGAAAAGCCCTAGAGTATCCTACTACTCTAGGGCTTCAGTGTTCACATGTTCTTTTTCTGCAAAACAATCATATCATGATTTGTTGTTTTATTCAAATGGTACCTCATTTATCTTTTTCCTTTGTATGTTCAATTTTTTTAGAACTATCTCTTCAACTAATCGTATAAACTTAAAATGTGGAATTGCTGCTACGTAATTAACAACGTTTTTATCAGTGTATTCAAAAGACCACATATATTTTAAACGATTGTTATCGTAAAGATCGATTAATTTCATGTCGTCATATTCTAGTCCTTATTTTTCAGCGGTTCGATTTGTTGGTGGGACAAAAATAAAATTCATTTTTTGTTTCATACCTTAAAACCAAATAAACAGTGTTTGCAAACTCGTCGAACCAGTGACCGGTCATCTAAAGGCTTACTTGGTGTGCCAATGTTTTCACTAACGTGGGCGAGTGATATCAAACTGGCGCTCATGGCACTAGATCTAAGGAAATTAGGGGAACACATGGATAAAAAGTGTGTATATGACTAAAAACGAGTCCAATTTTGACAAAAAAACATCAAAATCAGACTCGTTTTTTATTTTTGAGAAAGGACGACTGGACTGCCCCTCACTCTTTTAAAAGCGAATGAACACTCAAGTTCTACCTAAATCAATCAAACATTCAAGATCCACATGAATCCTATAAAGACAAAGAATAGCGCGTACATGATCGGTGAGACTTCTTTGCCACGTTTTGCTGCTAGCATGGTGATTGGATAAAAGATGAATCCTAATGCAATCCCATCTGAGATACTATAAGTCAACGGCATACCGATCAAGATCAAGAAAGCGGGAATCGCAATCTCCATTTTTCCCCATTCGATCTGACGTAATGATTGGGCCATCAACACACCAACTAAAATCAGCGCAGGTGCAGTTACTTGAGAAGTCACGACTGATAATAATGGTGAGAAAAACAACCCGAACAAGAATAAAATCCCTGTAGTGATTGCAGTTAATCCAGATCGTCCACCAACGGCGATCCCTGCGGATGACTCAACAAAAGCCCCAACTGGCGATGTACCTAACAATGAACCAGCTAACATCGCAGTAGAATCCGAAGCTAATGCTTTCCCAACACGTGGCATTTTGTTATCTTGCATGAAACCAGCTTGGTTTGCTAGACCAACCAATGTTCCAGCTGTATCAAAGAATGTCACTAACAAGAACGTCAAAACGACTACCCACATTTGTAAGCTATTGATATCACCGACGTGTTTCAATGCAACTAAGAAAGTGGGTTTCAAGCTAGGTGCTGCCGCAACAAGCTGTGAAGGCATAGGAATCAGTCCAGTGACTAGTCCTAGAAGCGTGGTAGCTACCATACCGATAAAAATCCCTCCTGGTACGCGACGAACTAACAATACTGCGGTAATGACTAAACCAAAAATCGTCAACCAAGTGGAACCGACACTCAATGAACCTAAGCCAACAAGCGTTGATTCATTTGCCACGATCAAGCCACCTTCACTCAAGCCTAGAAAGGCAATAAACAAACCTATCCCGCCAGAAATCGCAAACTTCAAGTCTGTTGGAATGGCATCAATGATCATCTCACGTAATTTAAAAATGGTGATCAAAATAAAAATCAACGAAGCGACGAACACTCCTGCCAATGCTGTTTCCCATGGAATTCCCATACCTAAACAGACCGAGTAAGCAAAAAAGGCATTGATTCCTAGCGCGGGTGCTGTTCCAATCGGGTAGCGTGCAACGACCCCCATCAAAATACAGCCAATGGCACTGGCTAATGCTGTCGCAGTAAACACTGCCCCTTCATCCATCCCCGAAGCACCAAGTACTGTTGGATTGACAAATAAGATATATGCCATAGAGATAAATGTCGTAAACCCAGCCAGTATCTCACGTTTCACCGTCGTATTCAGTGCGTCAATCTCGAAGTAGGAAAGTATCTTTTCCTTCATCGTTCATCCCCCTAAAACCGAACATTTATAAAAAAGTTCTTACTATATTAGATTTATTAATAAAACAACGTGTTTAATATTATCCCAAATAAAGAAATAAGTAAACAAAAAATTCGGATTTAATCAAAAATCCGAACATTACTATTTACCTATTCCGCTTTCATTTAGAGAAGAGTATGTCGATTACTAATAAATAAAACTAAGTACACAATAGTTGAAGAAGCTTCTATCTATGGGTTTCTTTACCGATTCGCTTTTGTTCTTCCGCACGAAATTGCTGATTGTCGATTTGGCTGATCGGTAAATTACTCCCTTTCCCACGATAATCTAAAGAATTTAAACCACCGAAGCCTGTATCGACCATTTTATTCCATCCTTTGGCAGGATTTTTCCCAGATTTCAAATTCTTCATTCTCAATTTATCACTCTTTTTCATCCGTTGCTTTTTGAAATAATCTTCAAGTGTTTCAGTGATCGAGATTTTCATCTTCTGTCTCCCTTTCATCTACTTTTTCTGTCGATTCTAATTTTGCAATCACAAAAAAATTTCCTTCAGGATCGGAAAAGTTAAACGTCAACAAGCCATTGTTCTCCAAAATTTCACCAGCTGTTTCGATTTGTTCGTAAAGTTCGTCAAACTTATCTGTAAAGAAAATCATAGACGGTGGTGGTCCTAACACTTCTGGTGAAAATCGTTCAACGAATGTCCGAGGAAAAATAGCCAACTCCAATTCTTGCGACATACGCAAGACAATGCTTTGATATTCCTCTGGCAATTCCAACGTTTCTACTATTTCTGCCTTCAATTGCTCAACGAAAAACCGACTGACTAACGCGACATCTTCGACGTATAGCATGACACGAGATTTATGGATCATTTGACAACGCCTCCTCTAAATAAAAGCTTGTTTTCATTATAGCACGAAAGCGGAAACACACTTAGTGGAAGTCACTGCTATTAAGCACAAGATGATTGAGCGAAGGTTGCTTATTTTCGTGTTAAGCAATCAAAAGACAAATCACCCGCAATCTTCAAGTTTGCTTTGTTTGAAGATTACGAGTGACTCCATCGTTTTGGTTATTTCCTACGTGTCCGGTCACAAAGTGATTTCTGGTTGTTCTTTCGTCACTGTTTGTCTAGTACTCGTTACACCAAATGTTCGTTCAATGTCTTCTTGTAAAGCAGTCATTGCTTTTCCGGCAACTTCTGCTTGTTGTGCGTTGACTGCCTCGATCACCAATACAGCGTTCGTCGTTTTTTCTGTTAACATGGTCCGTTGCGCTTCACGCCAGTTAAAGCAGCGACAAACTGCGCCTTCTTTATCATAATAAATGATTTCTTCTGGTAATGCGGGCGCATCTTCTTCTGCGCCTAATGGCAAGAAATTTTCTCCACCTTGGGCTTTACCCAAATGAAGATCCCCAACGATCGTGTCAAGATCTTCTCCGCCACAGGGTACGCCAAAGCGCAAAGAGATACTATTATAGATATCCACTAACGGACTGATCGGGAAAAATTCGCGACCTTGACTGGCTCTTTTTAGTAGTGCCTCGATCGATGAACGTGCGCCTTTTTTGGTCTTGAACTGGGTAAACGCTTGACGCCATTGTGCAATCACTTCATTTTGACTAAAAGGTTCTTCTGTTAAATAATTTCTTGCTTCTTTAGCAGCACGATTCAATTTGTCATAATAATCTGCTTTGTTTTCTTCAACGACTTCGTTATTGATCCCTTCTACCGTTAAGATCTCGATTTTTGCTTCTGGGAACACTTCCCAAAATGATGGATCTGCTACAAATTTTTTCATTCGTTACACCTCATTGATTTTTTTGACTAAGATATGATCGATCTGTGCATCGTCTCCCATATAAAACACATGTTGTCCTTGGCGTATGAACCCATGCTTACGGTAAAAAGCTTGGGCGGGATCATTATGTTCCCACACACCTAACCACACATCTGTTTTTCCCTGTGCTTTCGCTTGAGCCAACGCCCAGTTCATCAAGTGAGTGCCGATCCCTTTTTTCTTATAGGGTGGTCGAATATAGATCCGTTCGATTTCTAGATGATCCTCAGGCATTTCCTCGGATTGTGCTTTTCCTGTGTTCAGTTTTAGATAACCCGCAATTTCGCCATGATCTAGTGCCCAGAAAAAAGCTGATTCTGGATGGATCAGTTCTTTTGTCAATCGCTGCAAATCATATGCTTGCGAAAGATATGCATCCATATCTGCCTGCGTGTTATATTCGCCAAAAGTATCTGTGTACGTTTCAATGCTGATTGCTTGAAGGCGTTCCACTTCACTTCCCACAATCGGTCTGATTTCTACCTTTTCCACTCCAACATCCCTTTCAATACAGGCGTTTATGGCCCTTTTTTACAAAATTCCAGTCTTCGCTGATATTTTTCCTTACGTGTGTCAATAATCTTTCCAACTGTTGGATTTCTTCTTCAGACAAGCCAGCTAAAGCGACTTTCGTAGAATGATGGTGTTCTCGGATGATCATCGGATAAAGTGCTTCTCCTTGGGCTGTTGGATAACACATTTTGTTTTTCTTGTTCTGTTCGTCCGTTACACGTCGAATCAAGCCATTGCTTTCCAGCTTTTTCAGCGCACGGGCAGTTGTCGTTCGATCGACTTTAAGCATTTCGGCTATTTTTTCTTGAATGATACCTGGATTTTCACAAATCCGAACGAGATACAGGTATTGCCCCCTCGTCAAAGCGACTTCTTTAAACTCAATATTACTGATCGAATCTAACGCTCGTGCTATCGCGCCGATTTCTCTTATGATCTCAGCCATCTCTTCTCTCCTTTAGTTGTACTTTTATTGTACTGATTTTTGTTGCAAATGCAACAAAAATATATTGATCAGTCAAAATAAGGCAAATGACCTTTCGCTAAGATCGCAAGCTGTTCTTCTGTCGTCCGTTTTTGGGAAAGAGTAGGTAAATCATCCAATGCAAAAAAGGCGCTGTTTGAAGTTTCATTATTCGTGATAAAAGAACCTCCGATGATTGAACATCCAAAAATGACTTTATAGTATTGAAAGGCTTGTGGAATATCTTTTCGGGTATTGGTATCAAAAATCGCCAGTAGTTGATCCACCGTCACCGTTAGCCCGGTTTCTTCTTTCACCTCTTTTTCGATATTTTCCTTTGGTGAATAGCCGATTTCCGCAAAACCGCCCGGCAATGCCCATTCTTTTGTATGGCTGTCTTCCACTAACAGTACTTTATCCTCTTGTTTGATAAAGGCACGTACATCGACTTTGGGTGTTGGATACCCTTCATTTTGTTCTAAAATAAATTCAAGGCGTTCTTCGATTTCCTTGTCGCCATTACTTAATAATGATAAAGCGATCGCTTTCAATTCTTGGTAACGTTCTTCGTCAAATGGATCTTTGCCATAGAAGAGACCGGCTTCTGCGATCGCTAATAAACGTTTGTATTTTTCGTTTTTTGTTGTCATTGCAATTCATTCCTTTCAATAAATCCACGCTGTTATCTCTTACTCCAAAACTACAAGAAACCGCTTATGTAAGTCAAGGATTGTGTTATAATTTGTTTTAAAAGGAGGGATGTTGGATGTACTCGCTCATGCATCAAATCATCACTGAAAAAGATTTACAACGACAAGTCACGTTGATTGAACTACTTTTAAACCATCCCAAAATCACTGTCAATGAGCTTGCTGAAGAAACAAATACAACGGAACGTACGATTTTTTCCGACTTACAAGTCATCCGCTCACAATTACCTGATGGCTGGTTGATCGATAGTGATCAGTCAGGGATTCGTTTACTCAATCAACAAAATCTACTTGCCAATGATCTGTGGGAATTGTTTCTAAAGCAATCCGTTAGTGTACAATTGATCAAAGAACTATTGTTTACAAAGGAATGTTCCACAACCAATTTCTTAGCAGCCAATGGACTTTCTTACGAAACGCTGAAACGCCATACAAGAAAAGTCAATCGCCAACTCCTTCGTTATGGGTTACAGATCAAGCTGACAAAATATACAAGTACGATGAGTGGTTCTGAGAATGCGATCCGCTTGTTTTATCATCGTCTTTTGATGCCATTTACTCATAATAATTATTTTTTTGAAGATTATTCCATCCATGAATCCCATTACTTTCGTTTTTTGAAACGCTTGAAGCAAACCCCTTTTTCTGTTGAAACAGAAGAGATTTTTGGCATTTGCTGGTTTTTCATCAACACGATACGTGTTAAGGCAAACTGCCGTATCGAGGACTCTTTCTTTGAACCTGAAGATACTCTTTACTCCACGTATGCGACTGAATTGACCACGCTTTATGAATTAGAAGGCGTTTATTTACAAAAAGATGAATTGATTTTTGCTTTCTTTTGCTTTTTAGAAAGTTGGAATTACAACAATCAATACCAAGAACCCGTAGCAGATATCTTGCAAAGTTATCCTTTTTCGGGCAAGATCAAACAATTCGTTCAGGATTTAGCTGATACCTTGCACTTAGAAAAACTAAACGAGACAAAACTTGCGGATAACTTGATCTTGTTATTGTTGAAATATCATGAATCACCTATCTTGATCGAGCAGTTGAATTTGCAGTATCACTATTTCTTGGAAGAATATGAGCAGCAATATCCACAGTTGTACCCATTCAAACAAGAATTACTTGAGCAACTGAAACAAGAGTTACCTGTTCAAGAAGACGAATACTTTTTGCGCCTCTTATCATTTTTGATCCAACAAGCGATCTTATCCGTTCGTCCAAATAAATTGAACCTGTATTTCTTCTTTCAAGGCGAACCCTCTTGGAAAGCCTTTTTGCAACAAGAATTAAATGATTACTTTGGGAAACGAGTTCAATTGATCCCAGTAGAATTATCTCAACTTTCTGACATCACGTTCCATAAAAACGACTTGTTCGTCTCAAACACCCCCCTCGACCAAGTCCCGATACCAATCATCTACATCTCTACCATACCAACAAAAAATGAGCTCGACCAATTGACCGAACTCACATTTAGAAGTTATTTGTAAGGTTGTGAAAGAAGCGTTCAGCACTGAGTAATAAGACAGAAAAAGCGAAAATGGCTTTTTCATTTTTGATTATTTTGGCTTATTATTGAAGTGTTGCTTCTTGAACACCGTTTATCAGGTTGTGAGAAAAGCGCTCTGACCTGAGCAGTAAGATAGAAAATCAGAAAATAGCTCCCCATATTTTTTGATTTTTTAGCTTAATGTTGAAGGTCAGCTTTTCGAACACCGTTTATCATAGGTTGTGAAAAAGCCGTTCAGCTCCAAGTATTAAGGCAGAAATTGAGAAAATAGCTTCTCATATTTTTTCGATTTTTGACTTAATATTGAAGGAGCTGGCTTTTGAACACCGTTTATCTAGGTTGTGAGAAAAGCGTTATGACCTGAGCAGTAAGATGGGAAATCAGAAAATAGCTTTCCATATTTTTTGATTTTTCAGCTTAATGTTGAAGGTCAGCTTTTCGAATACCGTTTATCTAGGTTGTGAAAGAAGCGTTCAGCACTGAGTAATAAGAAAGAAAAATCGAAAATGGCTTTTTCATTTTTGATTTTTTTGGCTTATTATTGAAGTGTTGCTTCTTGAACACCATTTATCAGGTTGTAAAAGAAGCGTTCAGCTCCAAGCATTAAAACATAAAACGCGACAGCCTTCCTCTACTGTAACCTAGGGGAAGACTGCCGCTTTGCCTTTATCTCTTGAACGATCGACGATTCTCAGTTACCGGCAAAAGCTTCTCTTTCTTTTCTTTTGATCCATGTTTTACTGATTCGTTTCTCGACTTCTACGATTGTAAATAATAGAAGTACATTTGCAAGGATTGGTAAATGTTGAGCAAAGCTCAAACTTGTTGTTTCAATGACTTGTTGCGCAAAGGGTAGATAAATGACTCCAGTTTGGAGGACAAATAAAATACCTAATGAAATAAATAAGAATTTATTTTGGAAGAAGCCTTTGTTCAATGAAGCATCGACTTGCTCACGGCAATTGATCATATAGACGGCTTGGGCAGCAACAATGTTTTGTAAAAGAACAGTTTGTTGTAAGGCTTGACCTTCAAACTGCATTGCCAACCAATAAGCTGGGATAATGATCAAGAGGGACACATAGAAAATCCGGAAAACATTGTACTTAGTCAAAATCCCTTGGTTAGGATCTCTTGGTGGCCGACTCATCGTGTCTTTACTTGCTTGTTCAAAGCCTAACGCATAGGATAACGTGATTGTTGTCACCATATTGACCCATAAGATTTGGATCGGTGTCAAAGGCAATGGCTGATTCGCAAGTAATGCCCAGATGATCACCAAACCTTGTGCTAAAGATGTAGGTAAGAAGAAGCTGATCGTTTTTTGTAAATTATCTAAAATCCGACGTCCTTCTTTGACTGCTTTAGCGATCGTATGGAAGTTGTCATCGCCTAAGACCATATCTGCGGCTTGTTTACTGACTTCACTTCCTTTGATCCCCATAGCGATTCCCACATCTGCTCGCTTCAATGCGGGCGCGTCATTGACACCATCACCGGTCATCCCAACGATTTCACCATTCTTCTGCAAAGCTTCTACGATCCTTAATTTATGCTCCGGAGTCGTTCGAGCAAAGACATCGACTTTGCTCACTTTCTTCGCTAAATCTTGATCAGAGAGTCGATCGATATCGATCCCTTCAAGGACATTACTCGTATGCTTCAACCCGATTTGATCAGCAATTGCTTGGGCTGTGTCTTTATGGTCACCAGTAATCATTTTCACCGAGATCCCTGCTTGCTGACACTCTCTTACCGCTTGGATCGCACTCTCTTTTGGTGGATCAATGATTCCTGCAATCCCAACAAATGTCAGTTGTTGCAACTGTGCATGGTCTAATTCTTGCTCAATAGGCAATTGCTTGTAGGCGAACCCTAATACACGTTGGCCTTTTTTTGCTAGTTGTGATGCTTGGTTGATCCATTGTTGCTGTTCTGATTGTGACAAAGAAGATTTCGATAATAAAACTTCTGGCGCTCCTTTGACAAACACTACTGCATGGTCCTGTTCTTCATGCAATGTTGCCATATATTTATAACTTGAGCTAAATGGCAGTTTAGCAAGCGCCGTTTTTAGGGGAAGATTCTGTTCAGCTGTGTATCGTAATAAAGCCAGCTCAGTTGGATTGCCACTCAACGTTTCAACTACTTGATCATCTTTCGTTTGCACTTCTTGACAATTTTTCATGATTTCAAGTAAGCGTGTCTCATCTTCTGTCATTGTTTCCACAACAGTCATTTCATTTTTAGTCAACGTACCCGTTTTATCTGAACAGATCACCGTCATTGAACCAAGTGTTTCAACGGAAGGTAGTCCTTTGATAATCGCTTGTTCTTGTGCCATTTCATTGACCCCCAGTGAGAGGATCATCGTCAATACCGCTGGCAAGCCTTCGGGGATCATAGAAACGATCAACGCAATGATCGTTGAGAATAAAAAGTTCCATTCTAAGCCATACCTAAATGAGGTAAAGAAAATCAAGAATAAACTTAGAAAAACGATTCCTCTGAAGATTTGCTTGTTCAACTGATGGATCTTGCGAACCAAAGGGGTCGTTTGTTGTTGAACTGATTGTAATGCCTGATTGATTTTACCAATCTCTGTCGTATTCCCTGTTTCAACGACGACACCAAGCGCCGATCCAGCTTGGACAAGTGTACCTGAAAAAGCCATATTGAGTTGATCTCCTGCGCCTAATTCATCGACTAACGGCTCACTCATTTTCTCTACCGCATCGGATTCACCGGTCAACGCAGCTTCTTCGATCATCAAACCATATGTTTCGACTAAACGAATATCGGCAGGCACGACATCTCCAGCTGTTAAACTAACTATATCCCCTTGCACGATCTCAGTGGCAGGGATACTTTTCTTGACGCCTTCAGAAAGAACCACTGCGTCTTGACTCATTAAACTTTTTAGCCCATTGAGTGACTCTTCTGCTTTTCTTTCTTGCCAATAACCAACAAAACTATTGATGATCACTACAAGTAAAATAATACTACCTTCAATATAATCACCCGTTAAAAACTTCAAGACAGAAGCCACCATCAGGATGATCATCAACAAATCCGTAAAATGCTTCAAAAACTTCCGAAGCGGACTCACTTTCTTTTTTACTTCTATTTCATTTCGTCCTTGTATTTCTAAACGACTGGTACGTTCTTGATTTGAAAGACCATCTTTGGTCGTCTTTAATTTATTCATTGTTTGTTCAGCAGTTTCTTTGTACCATGTCATCGGCAATCCCTCCTGTATTTCATTTGATAATACTTATTATACGTAAGAAGGAGGGTTTCTTATGTCGATTATTTCAGGCAAACATGAAATAATTAGTGTGATTTAATATGAGCCAGGTTTCTAGGTTTGCTTTTCAAACGAAATTTTCCCCTTTACTCCGATTGCTTCGTTGATTTTTGTTCACTCAATTTGTTTTTTATTTCTTGTTCCCAAGAAGGTTTTCTAATTTTTTCGATACATAATGGGGCAACAAAAAGAATACCACTGATCAATGCGACAGCCACAAAGTTGATCCACGTACCAGCTTTTAATGTAAGTCCGACAGAAAAAACGATTGCTGCAAATAAGACTAACACAACAAGCCATGCACCGAGATTCCCATTTCCCTCTTTTTTACCGATTCGAAATGGACGAGGGATAGTTGGATTTGTTTTTCTAAAACGTAAGAATGCGACACCCATGATAAGATAGACGATACAATAAATCACTGTCGTTGCATTTACTAACATCAAAAATGCTTGATTGACTCCTGGAATCAATAAATAAAATAGTGCAAACACAGAAATGATAATGGATTGTGTCAAGATCACCGCTTTTGACACATCAAATTCATTGGTTTTCCAAAAATTGAAACGAGGAGGATACGCGCCTTTTCTTGCACTTTCTGTAACAGTTTTGGCTGGACCAGAAGCCCAAGCAGACAATTGTACAGCGACACCGACAAATACAAGTAAGCTGAATAGGTTCACAATCATATGTGGCAAGCCAAGAATTTGGCAATCGATCGAAATGGATTGGGCAATATTATTCAACTCCATTTGACCCTTTGGTACCACATTGGCAACGACTAACGCATTCAGCGTGTTTACCACAAATAAAAAGACTAACGCAGCGAAAATACCGCGTATATAAGTTTTAACTGGATGTGCCAATCGAGTGATATAAACAGAAGACATTTCGATTCCAGTAAAAATGAACATGATCGGTGCAAAATAAACGAATGATTTTGCAGTACTTGGATCGGGAACTAAAAGATCCCAAGAAAATTTTCCTAATGTTCCATTTGGCATGATACCGACCTTGATCCATGCTGCGACACCCAATAGGAGCATTAATGCCAACGGGATATACAACCCCAACCAGACACCGATTTTCCCGCCAATTTTTGCCATGTCGAATTTTAAGTTCAATAGTGTGATGATCCAATAAACGACTAAAATCACGAGTAATGTGAATTTACTATTCAAGCCCAATGGGACGTTATTGACCATGTTGCCAAACAATGGGGCAAGTGCTGAGGCAACCATGACCATTCCTGGAAACATTTGAACCCATAAAAGCCAAGAAACGACAAATCCCCATTTTCTACCGAGGGATTGAGAGACCCATAGTTCTGGCCCTCCCTTTTGAGGAAACATCCCTGCAAACTCTCCTGAAATCAGAGAGATCGGAAACGCATAAAAGAGTACAGCAACTAACATATAAAACAACATCGTCCAACCAGTGGCAGCGACATCAGGAATATTACGGACGCTTGCGACTAAAGCGCAAGTCATCCCAATAAACGTTAACGTTGACAGTTGTTTGGTAGATTTTGAGTCTGTCATGATCGATCCTTCTTTCTATCACTAAAACTACGCAAGAACTTCTCTTAGTTTTTCTTCCATTGCGTGTTTGATGGCTTCGGTGTAATAATCAAAGATGTTGTCATCGGTTAAATAAGGAGTCATGATAGCAGCTCGCAACAAAGTAACTTGTTGTTCTTTTTGCCATTCCTCTTTTGGAACACCCATGCTTTCAACAAATGCCACTGGAGAATCGCCATAATCCGCTTGCGTGAAGGTCGTATGAGAAGTGATGAAGCGTTCTGCGTACACATCCCCTTCCATATAAGAGGACACATCGAACATTTTTTCATTCAAACGGTTGATTTCTTTTAAATCCGTACAGCCTTGGACTTTGAATGCCCAATCGACCATATTGAAATCTGGGTGATTCAATGGATAGACTTCAATTGTTTTCCCATTGACAGTAAAGCTTAATTGACCAAGAAATTCTCGGAAACGTTGAGCAGCTTCGATTGATGCACCGATCAATTGACCATAACCAGTGACATTCAAAGGGAGAACTTGGTGCGCCGTCCAAACTGCTGCAGCCGTTGCCCCAGCTTTTGAGCCTTCTAAAATATAGGCACCTAACATATCAGGAGCTTTAACCGATTTTTCAAATACATAAGGTGCAAAATAAGAGATGATATTCCGCATACTTTTATGTTTGATCGTGATTCCTCCAGCCGCATAAGGAACGTAACCCATCTTATGGGGATCAACGGTCACTGATTCTGCTTCACTGATTGCCTTGAATCCTTCATAAACACTTCGTTCGATTTTCACTTCATGATGGAAAACATGATGTTCTTCATAAAATTCTGCTAATGATGCGTAAGGCACAAATTCATACGCTTCATTCATGAACAAACAACGAGCATAGCCACCATAAGCTGCATCCACATGAAGGTAGAAATAAATGCCTTCATCTTTCAATTTTTCTCTAAGTTCAACGATTTGATCGACACGATCGACTTGTCCTTCTTCTGTTGTACCTACAACAGCGACCACACCTAGGATGGGAATATGTTGGATAGCTAGTTCACGAATCGTCTTTTCCAATACTTGGACATCCATTCGGTAGCAGTCATCAACGGGGATCGCGATCATTTGATCCAACCCGACACCACAAATATCTAATGCTTTCATCCATGAATAGTGTTTGGTTTGAGGAACAAGCCATTTGCCCAATTCTTGGATGTGTTTCCCACTTCGTGAAGATGCAGCTTTGACATTGTCTAATTCTTCATCAGTAAATGTTTCGATCATTTCTAAGATTTCTTCTACAGATAGATTAAGTAATTCCCAATCCGAAAGGTCCTTCACTTTTTCAGGGTAAGTTTCTTTGACCGCTAAAGGAATTGATTTGATACAACGGGCATACCATAGACCTTCTAAATTCGCAATCGAACCATCCGCTGTCAGATGTCCCCAACCATTCGGCATACTGAACAGCTTCGCAAAGTCTTCTCCGATTTCTGCTTCCATTTGTGATGTGGCCATTGAGGATTCCAATGCCACGTTATTAGGATTCCAAAGCATCGCAAAGTGATAAGCCAACAAAGCTGGCATCAATGTTTCTGCATTCATTTGTCCCCAATAACGTCCGGCTGAATGCCAAGGAATTGAACCGGCACGCATTCGTTCACTGACTTCATCTAAGACTTCCATCATATGTTGTCGAGTCGCAAGATAAGATGTTGTTGATTTGTCTGCTTCACTGATTGCGGGAAGGTCAGCTGGTAAATAATTTTCACGCCAACCTAAATGTTCATCCACCATCTTATTCAATAACATTTTATACACTTGGCCATTTTCTGCTTTGTCGCCAATAAAGACGGCTTTGATATCCATATCTTTCATGATTCATTTCTCCTCTCTTATTACCTGATCACAGGAAATAATCAGCCGGCTGTTGTTTCTTGATCAGTTTACGTGTTTGACTATACGCCCAAATTTTAAAAAATTTTTTTAATAACATACCTTTAGATTTCTTACTTTGAAGACAAAAAAAATAAAGTCTGATTATTCTGTATTTTCAGCTAAAAAAAACGAACGATGTGACTAAACTTCCTACTAAGAATGGTTCAATTTATTGATTATAACGTTTAATTCACGAACAAAAAAAAAGAAATCCAATGTACTTATTCGTTGAAAAATATTCATATTTATTTTTTCTATTTGGTTCTTTTTATCAATCAGTTCCCAATTTTTTTAAATAAAACAGATACAATAACAAATATAAGTAAATTTAGCATCTTGTTTGCTAAGAAAGATTAAGTGATAGGTGCGTATCTACAAAAAACATGGCATAATAGCTAAGTGCTTGTGCATGACTATACAAACAGGGAGGATTCCCCATGATTGAACATTATCTTGAGAAAAATCTCTTACGCCAACTCTTTCTTTGTGGTCAGTTTTATGTAAATAAAGAAGTCCATCTTCCAACGACAGCTACTTTGTTACATGTTTGTCAAACCACTCTACTTAATGATATCAAATCATTAAGTAGAGAATTGAGCGACCAAATCATTTATCAATCAAAAGAAAAAGAAACCTATTCTTTATACTTCGCACCAACAACTTCTCGCTTCCAATTGATGCAACGACTCTCTCGACCGTCTTTATTTTTAAAAACCTGCCTTCTTTACTTAGAAGATGAACCAGATTATATTCAATTGACTGAACTCGAATTTATTTCAGTCAGCAAAGCTTATGCATTGAAGAAACAAGTGTTAGACTACTTTCAAGCATGCGATATCGCTATTGAACATCATTCCCCCCACTTTACTGACATCGAAAGACGCTTGGTTTTGCTAAATGTGAGCTATCGGACAGGCACATTGCCAGACTTCTCTCTTCCTCGCTCCTTTGATGTCCAAGCGCAAGAATTTATTCAAGCAGTCACTAAAAAAAGTGGACGTATTTATGATCGGGATACCCAAGAGATTTTGCAAACAGGCTTTCTGATCAGTCTGTTCTATCAAAAAGATGCCCCGCTATCAATCGATCAATCATTCATCGATGAAATCAAAAAGAGACCGATTTATCATTTCGTTCTTGCTGCTTGGGAAGAAAGTCCGTTCAAGCAATTTTTTCAACCAAATGAATTTTATTTTATTCTGATACTCTTCAATCTATGTGATTATGGATTTGATTCTTATGAAGCAATCGAAGATGATTTTGCCCAATTGCATCAGGTCTTTATTGAAAATAATCCAGAGACAAAACAATTGATCCAACGATTTGAACAACATTTTGACCATCCTTTTCTTGGAAACAAAGCTTTTGAGCGTGCGTTGATACGTATTTTGCGTTCTGCTTGGAAAAACTATCAATTGTTCTTACCTGAAAAATTTCATTTATTGACCGATGAACAACGAGAGTTATTTGAAGAAGTAAAACGGATCGTTAGCGATTGGAGCCATGCACTTCCTTATCAATTAAAGATCAATCCAAATTGTCTGCGGTCATTCGTTATTGAATTGACTGGTATTTTACGCTTAGATAAACAAAAATTAACTGTGCGGATCGTGACCAACTCAGATATCAAATACTTGATTTATCGCGAAGCTTTAGAGGCCGTTACGACATGTGACATTTCCGTAGAGCCAGTGATCTATAAACAATTAAGTAAAGAAGCTCTCGATTTTGTGGCAGCCTCTTCTAACCGGCTGTTGTGTGAACGTACACTTTACACCCCTGTTGCCTTGTCCATGGAACATGTTATTCCAATCTCAGTCGAAACAGTGGAACAAGCGATTATATTGCTTGTAAAAAATAGTTCATGAGGGAGGCATACTTTCGTAATAGTAACTCTTGCACACATTTATTCTGTCGAATAAAGCGTGTGAAAAAACTAGACAGTTCCATAAAAAAAGCTAGAAAACCAAAAATTCATCCTACAAAATTTTGGTTTTTCTAGCTTTTTTTATAATCGTTACTTTCTGAAAAACTATTCATTCAATTTTAAGAGACGTGAATACTAATATCATTTGCACATTCTGTCTATGATGATCCTGCAAACTCAGACATCCGCTGGACCGATTTCTTTATTCAAGAAGTAAGAGATGATCGTACGAATCACCACTAATGCGGCCAACTGAAAAATATCTTGTAATGTCGGTTTGATGATTGACTCGATGATCCCAGCAGAAATCAATATCTCTAAACTCAACAAGATATACCCACCTAGCATTTTTTTGATGCCATTATTTTGATGAATCCGTTCATTTTGTTTGAATGACGGGTTCAAGGAATCTTTCAAAAAATCTTTGATCGAAAGAAAACCACCCCATAATAAGACCGCAATGGCAAAAATATCTAAAATCAAGACCAACCATTCAAGATATGGATAAAGAAGTGTCATCCAACTGATCTCCATCAAACTTCCCTTCTTTCATGCGATACATGACTCGCGATTTCTAAATTTAAGAAATAAGAGATGATCGTGCGAATGATAATGATCAATGCTAATTTTAAAATATCTGTCCAAGTTGGTTTGATGACGGATTCAATGAGATCTGCCACAATCAGTACTTCTAAACTCAACAAAATATAACTAGCTAGTAACTTTCGAATATCCGCATTCCGCCGATTACGCACCGCATAATCTTTGATCAATGGGCGTTCCATTATCAAATTTTTTAAAACTAAAAAAATTCCAACCAATAAGACTAAAATCGAGAAAATATTCAAAATCGCAGTCACCCATTCCAACAAATGGACCAACGTTTCACTAAACATCTTTACACCCCACTTTTTCTTCTACTCCTATCCTACTAAGAGTACGGAGTTTCGTCCAGTTTGAGCAAAACTAACTATTAGCTATTGAACGCTGAGCTTCATCTGACGTTGCTGAAAAATATTGCCAATCAAAATAAGATGTTTCTTTTTATTTATTCGGTAAAATATGGCATATTTGTTTCCGATTAATATACGATATGTACGTTCATGAAAATGATACAACGCAGATATTTCTTCATGCATTTCGAGAAAATTTTTAGTAAGTTCGATTGATTGATAGATCATCCTTGTAAAATGTCGAATATTTTCTTTAGATAAAAATAATTCATTTCCCCATCCATTGATCAACTGCTCTAACCCCTGGCGAAAACTCTCCGAATACACGATCGTATACACCATCTACTCATCCCAACCATACTTACTAAAAGTATCTTTCATTTCAGATTCGGAAACTACTAAACCTTTTGAGAAATCAGTAAATGCTTTTTCTACTTCTTTACGGTCTTGTTCTCTCATCACTTCTTTTGTATCAATTATCAATGTTGTACCTTCTTTCGTATAGCTCAAAATATTCCCCTCATGTAACCTAAGTTCCTTAGGTAAAATGATACCGACACTATTCCCAATTTTTCTCACCTTTAAACTCTTCATCTTTTCCACACCTTTCTGAATTCACATGAATTAAAACGCGTTATAACTCATTCCCAAATTTTTTTTTACTTCTCTTTGTTAAGAATTTATTACAAAACACACGAAAAAACAGACACTTCCTCCAAACTGTCAAAAACCCAGGTTGTTTCCTTACCCTATCATTTGGCTTATTTTTCTAAACGCTCTATGCTTTGAAGTAGAAATAGTTCACAAACCAAAAGGAGGTTTTTTTATGAACAAGAAATGGTTGAAAGTAGGCATTGGCTTAGGACTAGTCGCTATAGGTGCTGTTTATCTTGGCAAAAAAACAGGCTTACTAGAAGATGATAGTCACCTTTATGATGAATTTGAATCAATCTAGAAAATTAGCCAGAATAAAATGATTTAGGAGATATTGGAGGATTGGACAATGCAAAAAAAGAAAGCAATTATGATTGGTGCAGGAATCGCGAATATGGCAGCAGCTGTTTATTTGATCCAAGAAGGCAAATGGCGTGGAGATCAAATCACTTTCTACTCCTTAGATGACCATGGATCAAATGATGGCGCTCCTGTGGACACAGTTACTGATGAATATTGGAACAAAAATCACCCCTTAGAAAATCAAAAAGGATACGTTGCACGTGGTGGACGTATGCTGAATTACCGTACGTATGTCGATTTGATGGATCTACTCAGTCGCATCCCTTCTGCTACAGAACCGGGCATGACAGCCGAAGAAGATACACGAGATTTCGATGCCAAACATCCGACTTTTGATAAAGCTCGTTTGTTGGAAGGTGGCAAGGGAATCATTGATGGCGGTAAATTAGGCTTCAACAATAAAGATCGCGTATTATTAACGAAACTGATTGCCATGCCTGATTCAGAAGAAGAAAAATTAGATAATGTGACGATTGCTGAGTATTTCAAAGATGATCCTCATTTCTTTGAAACAAACTTCTGGTTTATGTGGGAAACGACTTTTGCTTTTCGAACACGTAGTTCTGCACAAGAATTACGTCGCTATATGCACCAAATGATTTATGAGTTTACTCAAATCGAGCATTTAGTTGGGGTCAATCGGACACGCTATAATCAATACGAAAGTATTATGTTGCCACTGATCAATTATTTGAAAGAACAAGGATGTAAAATCATTTTGAATCGTCGTGTCGTTGACTGGGAATTCAAAGAAACAGCGATGCAAGATGAAATCACGGTGACAGGCTTGAAGATGATCAATACAAAAACACAAGAAGAAGAACATGTCGTCGTTGATGGAGATACTGGCGTATTATTTACGAATGGTTCGATCACTGATTCGGCAACACTTGGCGACTACGAAACGCCCGCAGAGGAAAATATGGATTACGGTGCTGCTTCTAGTTTGTGGAAAAAAGCCAGTGAAAAATTCTACAATTTAGGTAATCCAGATAAATTTTTCGCAGATCGTGACGCAAGTGAATGGGTCAGCTTTACGTTGACAACGAAAAATCATGTGTTGCTAAACGAGATCACACGTATCACGACACAAGAACCAGGTAATGCGTTGAATTCATTTATTTCAACAACACCGATCACCCCACTTGGTCAAAAAGATGTCAATATGTCGATCGTCGTGCATCACCAACCGCATTTCACTTCACAAAAACCGAATGAAACAGTGATTTGGGGCTACTTCTTGTATCCAAGACGTCGTGGTGAATTTGTCGACAAAGAATATATTAAAATGAACGGAAAAGAAATGTTGGAAGAATTGCTTGGTCAGCTTTCAAAAGTTGATCCTGGTCCAGTAAACATTCGCGAAAAAGAAACCGAAATCTACGATAGTGTCATCAATAATATTCCGGTTTACATGCCATATGCTTCTGCCTTATTCAACAATCGTGCGAAAAGTGATCGACCAAAAGTCATTCCTAAACATTCAACAAACCTTGCCTTTACCGGTGAGTTCGTTGAACAGCCTTACCAAATGATCTTTACCGAACAAAGTGCTGTTCGTTCAGGAGAAATTGCTGCGTTCCATTTTGCAGGTATTCCAATGTCACGTTTGGTGAAAACACCACGTTATGACAAAGATATCCCTACGTTGATGCGTGCAGCGAAAAAAATGTTTGATTGAGGTTGTGAAGTCCACTTTCCTGTGCTGCTTCAGTTCTAAAACAAGAGTCCTCCACCTATGGAAATAGGCGGAGAACTCTTGTTTTTTCGCTACTTTTGATTTTCCCCGATGCTTCTCTTTTTATTTTCTCTTTTCGCAAGGAGCCATGCGAAGCCACCCACAACAATCTCACTTCCTCCGACTAGTAAAACAATCAAAGTAAAGTTAGAAAGATATGTTCGCATCAAGCCTTGAAGTGACTCCATTTGCTCATCCGTCTGCAAAATCTGTGCATAGTATAAAGTTGCGGCAAATGCTAGACTTATCAGTCCAGCGCCCATCAGACTACACGCAAATTTTTTGATACGTGAACGGATAGAGCCAGGATTGAAATAAATGAACCCCGCTAAGATCAATAGGCTCACACTCACAATGCCCCAAGCATAGTGAAGTACCTGGTGGCTCAGGTCATTGATTCCTCGAATAAAAAGATGCAGATAACTTGGTTGGACACTCCGTTCAAAGATCCCGCCGATCATATGTAAAGCGAGTTCTTCTCCCGCAATCCCTTCTTCAATATTGATCTCATGTTCTGTTTTATATGTATGGATCGTCTCTTTGATATGTTCTTCCAACTCCGTTGCTTGGATCAAGCTTGGTTGCTTGCCGCGATAAGTTTCTTTGACAAAATGCTCGATATTCTTTTTAACTAATTCCTCAGATACACTGTCGGCAAGTAATTCTGGAGTGACTCTTGCTTCTTGGTGGTAGCTCTGGACACGACCATTGATCTCTTTCGTTACTTTTTGTATGTAGTTTGCTTGTTTGATTTGCTCATTCATAAATCCTTCATTTGCTAAAGTCGTATAAAAAAGTCCGCCAATCGATAAAAAAAAGAGCAAGACTGTACACACGACTCCTATAATTATTTTGATTAATCGACTATTTCTCATTTCTCTCCTTTCCTATGTCAGCACAAAAAATTGTTCTTTTACGTTTTATTTTTTTGAAAACCAACTACTTTAATTATAACTTTCAGTCAATAAAACTACAACTTCCTTTTTTCGTCAAAAGTTATTTTACTGTTTTAAACTAAAACTAAAAGCGCGTTTCATTGTGAAAAAAAGTAACATTCCCTTAGAATGAGTTTATAAATAACTATCGTTAGTTTTATTAACGAAAACAGGAGAGGAGCACTACGATGAAAGCAGTCACTTGGCAAGGAAAGCAAAAAATGGAAATTAGAAATGTTGATGATCCAAAAATTTTAGCACCAACCGATGCAATCATCCGTATCACTGCAACAGCGATTTGTGGATCTGATCTCCATCTTTATCACCATGGGGAATCCGTTATGGAAAAAGGCTATGTTGTTGGACATGAACCTATGGGGATTGTCGAAGAAGTTGGTTCCGAAGTGAAGAAGTTGAAAAAAGGGCAACGTGTAGTTATTCCTTTTAATATTAGTTGTGGCCATTGCCATTTTTGTGCAAACCATATGGAAAGTCAGTGTGATAATTCCAATCAGGAAGAATTATACGGCGGATTATTCGGTTTTGGTAAATTGAACGGAAATCACTGGGGTGGTCAAGCAGAGTATCTTCGGGTACCTTTCGCCGATTCTACGTCATTTATCGTTCCAGATAATGATTTACCTGATGAAAAAGTTTTATTTTTATCTGATATTTTACCAACCGCTTATTGGAGCGTTGCAAATGCAGGGGTTAAAAAAGATGATACCGTCGTCGTCTTAGGTTCAGGTCCTGTTGGTTTATTTGCACAAAAATTTGCTGTGATGGCAGGAGCAAAACGTGTCATTGCGGTCGATCCTGTCAAACATCGTTTGGACAAAGCGGTCCGCTATAATCAAATCGAAACCTATCTATTAGACGACGTGAACCAAGCCGGAGATGATTTATATGAGTTAGCTCGTGGCGGTGCAGATGTCATCATTGATTGTGTCGGAATGGATGGTTTAGAGCCAACAAAAGAAAAAGCTAAAAATTTAGTTAGCTTACAAAGTGGAACGATCTCACCTATCCAAATGGCTGCTAAAGCGGTGAAAAAATTTGGTACAGTACAAATCACTGGTGTTTATATGACACCTGCTTCTTCCTATCCACTTCAAGAATTCTTTATGCGCAATATTGACGTCAAACATGGGCAAGCACCAGTTGTCCACTTGATGCCTAAAATTTATGACATGATTGCAGAAGGAATGTTTGATCCAACTCAGATCATCACTCATTCAATGCCGTTAGAAGAAGCGGCTCGAGCATACGAGATTTTTGACAAAAAAGAAGATAAAAATATCAAAGTTGTTTTGAAACCGTAGAAATAAAAACTAGTTAGGTGATTTTATATGCCAAAAATCAAACGAAATACCCATGATGTCGAGATTGGCAAAGAAGAAGATATTGAGATCCGTGGACGGCGCTTTCGTTTGTATTTTCAAAATCGTTACACGTTGATTTCATTAGCGGTCGATTTGCTGACAGGAATATTTTATGTCCTGGGAAGTGTTGCTTTGATCACGAAAATCCCTGATTATTACAGCAATTACTTATATTTAGCAGGCGCCATCTTCTTGACCACTCGCCCCATCTTGCGTATCGTACGTAATATCTTTATCTATGATGAAAAAAAACAACGAAGAGAACAAGCCAAACAAGAGAAACGCGAGATTTGAACACACCTCTCGCGCTTCTCTTTTTAGTTTATTGTAGCGATTTGATACAACCGGGCAGTTGTTCCACTTTCTTCCTTGACCATCGTCAAAAATGACCAATCGTATCGTTCATAAAAGGAAGTGTGGTCTGTAATCAAATAAAGTTGTTTAAACCCTAATCGATGCATCTCTTTTCTGGTTTGTTCCAATATCCACTTCGCTAACCCCTGATTCCGATGCTCCGGTTCAACATATAAAGCACAAAGATTAGGTGCTAAATCTGGACGGTCGTGGAAGTCATTTTCGATCACGCCAACTCCACCAACGATTGCTTCATTTTTATCTAGAACGACGTACCATTGTGGAATACTTTCCTTCGCAATGATGCCAGTACGAATACTTTCCTTATACACTACAGCAGGAATTCCCCATTTTGAGGAAAACCAACTTGCGGTTTCTTCCATTAGCTCTGGGTGTTCATTTAACTTGATCCATTGATACATATTCAATTTTGCAACCTCCAGTCATTCTATACGCAGTGTCAAATTAGACCACGAAGTACTTTTATCTGTTGCTTGGATTTTTGCTTCTTTTTCTAACCTAAGCTAGAATAGAAATCAAAGGAGTGAGCGAGATGATTGCACACAAAAGAGACGAGCTCCATGTTGTTTAGTGGTATAAAATAATGACATGGAGGAAACAATTATGACAAACATTTACGACGATCAACAATTTTTTGATCAATACAAAGAAATGCCTCGTAGCAAAAAAGGCTTACAAGGTGCTGGAGAATGGCCAACGCTTGCAACTATCTTCCCCAATCTCCATGGACAAACAGTCCTTGATCTTGGATGTGGCTATGGGTGGCACTGTCGTTACGCTGCTTCGCAAGGGGCAAAAAAAATCATTGGTGTCGACTTGTCTGAGAAGATGCTAGAAGAAGCCCGAGCTCGAACAAATGACACCACGATCAGTTATATAAAAGATGATATTTCAACGATTCAGTTTGCAAAAGACTCGTTTGATGTCGTGTTCAGTTCTTTAGCTATCCATTATGTGGAAAATTGGGAGCAGCTCGTCAAGCATATCCATCACTTTCTAAAACCGAATGGCCAATTTCTTTTTTCAGTTGAACATCCTGTTTTTACAGCGGATGGTCGGCAAGATTGGATTTATACAGAAGACAGTCAGATCATGCACTTTCCAGTTGACCATTATTTTGACGAAGGGGAGCGTGACACAAACTTCCTAGGATCTTCTGTAAAAAAATATCATCGAACGATTACAACTTATCTTGAGACATTATTGTCTAATGGCTTTCAAATCAACCATGTGCTTGAACCAATACCACCGTCACATATGTTAGATATGCCTGGTATGAAAGACGAATTAAGACGTCCGATGATGTTGATTATTTCTGTGACAAAGAGGTAGAGGCGAATCATCGATCCAAACATTCTGAGTCCATCTGCACAAATTTTATTAAGCGTCTGGAAATAGGTTGCCCCTATTTCCAGACCTTTTTCATCGACTAGAAAATGATTGATGCCCCTTCAAGCTTTCAATCACTTTCTATCACTGAGTTTTTGATTTCTTCTTGTTTCTTTTTAGCGAATTTAGCTAGTACCAATTCATAAGAAATCAAAATCATTTTCTCGATTTCCTCGTCTGACAATTCATCTTTGCCTAACATGATCGAATTCCAATGTTTCTTATTGGCATAGTAACCAGGTATAATGATCTCAGGGTACATCGTTCGTAATTCCTCGTTTTTTTCTGGAAAATGTTTTAACGTGATCAATGCTTTTTCATTCGCTTCTGGACTCATCATCCCAAACTGTTTACCATCCAAATCAAAATAAAGCGTTTCCCAATCTTCGCGAAAATATACCCTAGCTCCTGGAAGTGTGTTTCCATATGCTTGGAATCGTTCGATCCTTTTTTGAATATCTATTGTATTCATACGCTATCCTCCTATTCAAATAAAATGCTTACAAAAACTATACGTTGCTTTCTAAAAAATAGCAATGATAACAGTAGTAACAAAAAAAAACGGAAAGCAATCACTTGCTCTCCGTTTATTATTTCTTACGCGTTCAATGCGTCTTTTTTCATTTCTTGGATCGTTGCTACTTTAACGAATGGTAGATAGATCAGAATTGAAATCAGTAAGTTGACCGCAGATAACACTGCGCCTGAAAGACTGTTTGTTGCTAAAAATCCGCCGATCACTGGTGGTGTTACCCATGGTGGCATTACTGTAGCTGCTGGTACAAGTCCTGTTGATGTCGCAAAGTACGCAACAGTTACTAAAACCATTGGTGTTAAAATAAATGGAATAAACATCACTGGATTCAAAACGATTGGTAGACCAAACATGGTTGGTTCGTTGATATTGAATACTCCTGGTGCAATCGATAAGTTCGTTACGACCATATAAGGTTTGTTTCTACGTCCTACTAAATAGATCGCAATCAGTAATCCTAGTGTCGCACCTGTACCACCTAAATTGACAAAGCTGTCAAAGAAAGGTTTGTTGACGATAAATGGTGCACTTTGACCGTTGGCAATCGCTTCGACGTTTGCTTGGATCGCCGGCGCATTGATGGTTTGCATCAATGGATCGACCATGTTTGCTCCATGTAATCCGAAGAACCAAAGGAACGGTGTAATAAATGCAAGCAATAATGCAGATGGGTAAGAGTTAGCAAGACCCATGAATGGTTCTTGAACCACTGTATAGAATGCTCCGACAATATCAGCAACACCGAATGCTGCAAAAATTGCAGCGATTAGTGCAAAAAATGAGATCGTGATCATTGCTGGTAATAATGACGCAAATGCTTTTGCTACTGCTGGTGGCACTCCGTCTGGCATTTTGATGATCAATTTTTCATTTCCACTTAAACGAACAAAAATCTCTGTTGAAATAATTCCGACAATAATTGCAATAAATAATCCGTTTGAACTCATACCTAAAGCGCCGCCTAGTGCGAAGAATGAACCTAATGAAATCACTCCGGCAGATACGCCATCTTTACGGTAACCGTTTGCTAAATGATAAGCTAATAAGAACGCAATCAAAACAGAAAGAATCGCAAACGTTCCGTTCCAAGCAGCCGCACCGAATCCTTTCCATGCTTCACCACCAAAAATCGAATTCATCAATTCTTGGAATCCAGGGATCGGCAAGTTATTGATCATTACAGCTAAAGCGCCTAAGATCATTAATGGCATACTGACCATAAAAGCGTCACGAATGGCCACTAAATGGCGTTGCGCACCGATTTTTGATGCGACTGGTATAAAGTGTTTCTCCATAAATGCTACAAAGCTATCCATATCTTTTCCTCTTTTCTCCTTTAAAAAACTTTTATTTAAGCCTCTATACGACGGTATAGATCAATAATTTCTTTTGCTAAATCTGTAAACGCGATCGATGTCATCAAATGATCTTGACTATGAACGGTCAACAAAGTAACTTCCATGTGTTCCCCTTGTGCTTCTTGTGTTAATAACCCTGTTTGCGAATGATGTGCTTGAACCAATGATTCTTCTGCATCTTTGATTTTTGCATCTGCTAATTCAAAGTCACCTTTTTTCGCAGCCGCAATCGCTTCCATTGCATCGCTTTTTGCGTTGCCGCCGAACATGATCAAGCCCATGATCGCTTCTAAATTTTTTTGATCTTCCATTTTCTTCCCTCTTTTTCTTGTTTTTATTTATTGATCAATGATTCTGCTTGTTCCAATACTTTTGCACCGTTCATCATGCCATAGTCTTGCATGTTGATAACATCTAACGGAATCCCTTTTGGTGCTAGTTTTTCAGCAAATTGACTTTGCATGAAACGTACTTGTGGCCCTAATAATAAAACGTCTACATTTTTTGACTCTAGTTGGTTATCAGCTTCTGATGCTGAAACTGCAAAGATATCCGCTTCTACGCCTTTTTCTTCTGCTGCTTTTTGCATTTTTGTCACTAATAAACTTGTACTCATTCCTGCAGAGCAGACAAGCATGATTGTTCTTTTTTCCATTGTGAACACTTCCTTTTCTTCTTCTTACACTTTTATATAATGCAAGTATCGTGCCAACTTTGAAATCGCTTTATCAAGTTGGTATAAAAGGGTTTTCATGTTGTTTTTTTATCAAGCACACTCTAATTTTTGTATTGCACACTATTTTTAGTGTGCAAAAAGAGAGGGCAGAGTACAAAAAACACCAAGTAAAAAGTATGGCTACTCCTCACTTGGCGGATTTCAATGATTGTTTGCTAGAAAAAATCAACAAGTAGTTACTTCGTTGATTTATTTTTTGATTCAATCGCATCGATTCTTTTCATAAATTTCAATTCTTGTAATACTTCTATAGAAGTAACACGTTTCTTAGCCAAGACTTCTAATTTTTGTCGTTTGTAAGCCCATAAGTTTTTATCGAATCCTGTCACCTCTTCAACCTCCAAACTTTTTTTGCTGAACTAATCCAACGTTCCTCTCATGTTTCCTTGTACTTTCGTTTATCTCTTCATTCAGCAGAGCCATCGAATGGCGCCATGCTTCGATATTTCTTGTTCGAAAATCTTCGAATTCATGTAGCCTCTGTTTCAACTCGTTCTTCAAACAATGGATGCTTTCTTTTTCAATAGACAGTGCTTCTTTTGCTTGGGTGGTTTGAATCGTATCCGTTAACTTTTCAGTCTGTTTGGTCGGGGAAGACTTTTCTAACACATTTATCTTAGTCATTTTTTCTTTTAATATAGAAGAAACGGTCGCATTAGCTTTGATCAAATTGATCAATTCTGTTGTTTTCTTTGTATTCTCACGGGTTAGCTCTTGAATCCTATGATTCATTGCTTCCTGTTCTCCCTTGAGTTTTTCCAACAAAGAGTCAACTTCTGCTTTATTATATCCTCCGACTAAGTTCGTGGTGAAAGTAGGGGAAGTCGAAAGGTGGTATGAACTATTCACTGCCATCACTAACCGTTTGTTTGACTGCATTTATCCAGTTTTGCCATTTCCCCTCAGACAAATTATTGATGGCACGTTGATATTCTGAAATGATTTGCAAGCGAACGTTATTCGCTTCCCTTTCCAACTGCATGATTTCTTTGGTCCTTTTTTCTTTTTCACTTTCTAGCTTCGTCATCTGTTCTTCATAATAAGTGTCCGCTTCACTGACTTTTCCATTTACTTCAGCTAATAAATTATAGGCTTCGGCTTTGATATTATTCCCTTCGATCTTTGCTTCTTTGAGAATATTTTCTTGTTCAGCCCTTGCTTCTCCCACCAGACGTCTGGCTTCTAATTCAGCATTTTCTTCAATCTTCAACGCTGCATCTTGCGCAATGATCAAGGCATTCTCAAAACTTCTTTTTTTGGCATGCACGTCTCTTTCATCTTTACTTGCTTCATTCAATTTAGCGTTTAATTCTTTGATCTCAGCCAAGTAATCACTTTTTTCTTTTTCAAATACTTTTACTAAATTCTCTTTTTGATTTTCAGCAAGTGTCAGTTTTTTCTCTAATTCTGTGTTGGTCTCTTTCATCGCATCATAATCATTTGCTGCGTGTGTCAAAAAATCATCCACATCTTGTTTTTTGTACCCCGCTAGAGAAACCGTGGGGAAAGTGATTTTCCTTAATTGCTCTGCATTAAAGTTCATAGGTTACTCCTTTTCATAGTTGTATGATTTCAAACGGATCGATTAAAAATCGTTGTTCCATACTGGCATCTGTTGATAGCTCAAAATGCAAATGTGGTCCAGTTGAATTCCCCGTCGAACCAACAAAACCAATCACTTCCCCTTTTTGAACGACTTGCCCTGGTTCAACAACATTGACACTTTGATGCGCATATAATGTAAATAATCCGTTCTCATGACGTATCGAAATGACATTTCCCCACGAAGCGTGATATTCGGATTTTATAACTGTTCCTGCTTCACTGGCAAAGATCGGCGCTCCGGCATTGGCTGCTAAATCGATCCCTCGATGGAACTCCGCTCCTCTCATACCATAGTGACTCGTAATCGTAAAGTGTTCCAATGGGTTGATAAATCCATTTTCTCCAATCATTAGTTGATCGATTTCAATATCAAACTTTTCCAAGTCATAGACATCGATCAATGCATCTAATTTTTGATAATAGGACGTATCAGTGGCATATCTGCCCGTTAGAAACCTTGTAGCCTCTTGATATGAAGAAGTATTCGAACGCCAGACACCAGAATAGAAATCAGCATCTTGAGTTAATCCTTCTCTTAATAATTTGGCGTAATCTAAAAAGCTTTCTTCGTAGGATTCATAAGATTTGAAACGTGCGCTAAGTGTGTATAAGTTTCCTGTTCCATCATCCTCTTGTGTTAAAAATTCCACCGAATTTTCCTCGGTGTAAGCTTTTATTCCAAAGAGATTATAATGAGGAGATGCACTTAATTGACTACTTCCACTACCCGATTCTAAAATGGCTTGAGCAATCATCACAGATGCATATAGATCGTTGCTTAAAGCAACTTTTCTAGCCTCCGGCGCAATTTCTTGAATAAAAGCTTCCGTGGTCGTATTGGCAGAAAACCCTCTGAAAAAGGGACTACTCTGTTCGGTTCGGGCAATCGGTCCTTTGGTTATCGTTATGCTTTCTACGGTTTCAGTTGGCACCGTCTCAGCAGGGGCCGCTCCCAAAGATGATTCAGGTGGAGACGTCCATACTTCTCCCTCTGATTCCGTTTGATCTGGGATTGACTCAACACCATTCGTGCCTGAATCCTCATTACCCTTTATTTCTGATCCTATCGGTGGAGGCGTTGTTGGCATCTCAGGTGTGATTGCTGGAGGTCGTGATATTGGTGGTTTAGGCGTTTCTGGCACAGAAGGTTGAGGGAAAGTTGGTTCTGGTTCCGGATTGTCCGGCAAATCAGGGACAGGTGAAGGAGTAGTCACTTCATTATCTTCTTCTGTAGGTACTTCCTCCTCCTCTTTCGCTTCAAGTCGCTCACTATCTGAGTTTGTGGTACTTTCTGATAAGACCATCTCATCGATTGGCGAAATGGGTGTATCTTCCATTTCTATCGTATTCGTAATGATTTGATCAGCTGATACAATACTATGACTAAAACTACTTGCCACCGTACCAATGACTATAAACGCCCCAGCGATCTTTCGTTTATACACATTACTTTTTTTGATACTTGTACTTCTTATAGTTATTTTCTTACCATTTTTATATAATATTTTTTCTTTTTCCATAAAAAGTTACTCCTTTGACTATCCCATTGATTTTCAGCGATCCTATTTTATCTCCTACATACAAGTAGCTAACAGCTTAATATCCTTACACTAAACTTAAATGGATCTACAGTGTCAGAGAGTTTCATATATGACACTACTCTTCTACGATTTATTAGGTACGTTCTAAGAATTTTTTGTACAAATTTTCACAGAAATCAAAATAATACACCAATTCTTAAAATTTTCTTAACTTGAAAATAGGTTGACTCATTCATAAGCAAATAACTTTATCACTACATCAAAAAAAATTACACTTAAGATAATAAAATATTATTTTTAAATAACAAAACAAAAATAATTAATGTTATCTAAAAGTAAATATATAATAGATTAACCTTATTATTATAATGTTTATATCTAAAACAGTAAGATAAAATTTTATTTATCAATATAAAACATAACTTATTTAAAAAATAAAATAACTTATATTTTTTATTTTTCAAGATAAAAGAAAGGGTGAATCCGATGATCAACCATGTAAAAACTCCTCTTGCTTTGGGGGAATTATTGAATGATATTAGAAAAGAAAAAAAAATTTCAACAAAAACGATTTTTGCTACAGGAATCACAAGACCTACTTATTATCGCTTTGTTCGCGGAGAAGGTGAAATCAGTCTAAACAATTTTTTAAAAATCATTGACATTCTTGGGATCGAATTAACTGAATTTGAAGAAGTAATCCCTTTGATCAAACAAGGTTCTAAAATTTTAGAAAACCAGTTGGCTGAAGCCCTTGCTAAATTTGACTATCTTGAAATCGCAAAAATTAAAACTCAAGCGTTGGACCAATTTGTTAAAACAGATGGTTTAGGTTATCAATATGTATATTGGCGCGCTGGTCTAATCCACAGCAAGTTCATTGGCGATTATCAAGAATACGAAACATTGATCCAACAAGTAAAAACTTATTTAAATAGTATTGATCTATGGACAAACATCGAACTAAAACTTTTTTCTTCAATTACGGAAACGCTTAATTTTGAAGAATATGATTATTTTTTTAAACGATTTTTATACCGCAGAACGAATCATGAAGAAGTCTTAGACCCATTAGTCTTGGATCTATTGTATTTTGGGTATTACGAAACAGCCCTAGATTCTTGCCGTAAAAGCAATGTCACCGTTGCAACGACATTTATTTTGAAACGAACACCTCACCGTTTTAATTATCGCTTTCGGATTTGGCGATTATTTTTATATGCTGCAAAACTAACGCTTCATGGTGAATTGGAAAGAGGGCAAAAAAAATATAGTCGATTACAAAAAATCATCGCCTATGTCTTCCGAGACGAACAAAAAGGGGTTTTCGAAATCAAGACACTCAATACCTTATGGGAAAAAGTAGAGATCATTGCACAAATGTCCGAGTAATGACAATCACCTATTCCATCAGGTTACCCTTTTTATAGCCATTGGTCTGATTTTTATTATCTACTTAGAAGCTACATTTGCTAAAAGTTTTTTAGTAAATCCAATATTTCATTTACTTTATTCTTTTATGGATGTTCATCTAGTACAATCAACCAGCAAACGTAAATTAATCTTATTACCATCATAAACTCACCTTATTCTAATGATAAAAGTGTCATTTATGAAACTTTTGCTTTGGAAATCACTTTCATCCTCTACTCTTGACCTATGTATGTAAGCAGGCATACATGTTCAATCACTCAGCAAATCTAACGTACACACACATTTGGACATGCATTGCTTGATAGTTGAGGAGGGAGAAAATGAAGAAGAAATCCATAATAAAAACATTATCAAAATTAGTATTTGCTACAACACTTTTATCAATCGGTCTATCTTCTATTGACCATTCGTTGCGATTACCTCATGTACCAATCGCCTTAGCTGAAACAGTTGATAACGCAATTGCCAATGAAACATCTAGGCGAAGCTTAACGATCTGGAAGTACGCGATCACTGACTTTAGTGAGTTGGAACCTCGAGGAGACGGAACCCTCACCAATCCAGATAGAGAGTTGATTCCTGGAATCAACTTCAAAGTGGAACGGGTGAAAAAATTATCGAGTGGTAGCTCTTTAACTGATCCAAAACAACAACAATTGGGCACAGATTACGAAATCGACACCACTTTCAACGCCCAGACAATTACAACTGACACAAGTGGAAAAGCAACGCTTGACTTAGGCATTGGTCGAGCCAATGATGGCATCTATTTAATTACTGAATTACCAGATGAACGTACAGGCGAAAATTTAGCTGCAACCGATGGAAAAAAAATCGAAACAGCTGTTTATCCTTTTTTTGTGCATATTCCCCAAACCAGTCGTACCGATTTATCTTCATTGATCTATGATGTACAAGTTGAACCAAAGAATATTTTAGAAGATTTATTGCATCCTGACAAAACAATCAATGGTGAAAAAGGCGATTCTGTTCAAGCCGGACAATCCTTTCGCTGGGAATTGACTACTAACATCCCAGCAGGTCTCTGGCAAGTCGCCAGTCAAACAGGAACGATCGATATTTTAGATGCCGCTGGACAGACGGTGGATACTGTCGAGATGATCGCTGGTCAGCCCATTGTATATCGAGATACTAGTGGGTTATTACAGCCAAATTTTTCAATGGTAGACGAACTGAATAGTGACTTAACTTATGTTCCAGATAGCGCAAAAATGCAAGTTAGACAAGCTGGTGGTGAATGGACAGACTTGGCGCTTACCGATTATACGGTCTCGTTTGATGCTGAGACAAATAGACTGACAACCACTTTGACAGAAGCTGGTCTGATCAAAGCCGGATCAGTCGCAAATGGCTATACTGATATCCGTACGGTGCTTACCACGCATGTTCCAGAATATTGGAACAATATTGTTGAAAATACCTTTACTGTCAACCATCAACTTCCGGGCCAACGACCAAAAAGTACAACACCACCAGAAACAACGAATCCAAAATACTATACTGGTGGCTTTGATATCGAAAAAATTTCAGAAAATAGCGGGACTGGTCTAGCTGGTGCCGAATTCAAAATTGCCACCTCTGAGAGTAATGCGAACAATAAAACTTTTATTGCTAGTAATGGAAATAGCTATGCAGAGGATGCCAATTTACCATCAGGGATAACTTTCTTAACTTCTACTTCTGATGCAAATGGTCACGCGACTTTTGATGGGTTAGCCTTAGACTGGACGGATGCCAATGGTAATAATTACGTGGAAAATCACGAGGTTACACGCGACTACTGGGTTGTCGAGACTACTGCTCCTCAGGGCTACGAATTATTGAAAGCTCCCCAAAGAGTAACTGTCGATTTGACGACCGCAGATGATGCAACGATTGAGCTGACAGTCACTAATAAACCGCAAACAAGCTTGCCATTTACTGGCGGTATAGGCAGAAATCTGATCATCACAATTGCACTTGTAGCCATCGTTATTGGCACAACAGTGGTCATTATCCACAAAAAGCGAAAACAGACGTAAGTCCAGAATGAAAGGAGACTGCAATGAATACTAGTTTTTCTAGACTCAAAGTAAAACCTCCTATTCTAATAGTGATTGTTTTAGCGATTATCCTTGGTATAATCGCTAAAGTCGTTATTGTAGGTGGTCCCCTTCGAGCCAAAGAAGAAGCACATTTAGTTGAAGTAATCAATCAGGATCAAACCTTTATGACAAAAGAAACACAAATTTATGATGATCCTGCAACCATCACGATCAGAAGTACTGAAAATCGTTTACTCGCTCTCCCAGCTAGTACGGATTATGCAATCACCACCTTAAATGAGGAACAGGAGCAAACCATCCCTATCTATTCCACCGAAAATTTTGTTCAAGAAGAAGAGCTTGCTCGTCTAGGTATTGGTGTAGAAACGACGGAAACAACCGTCTCCTCAACTACTGCGTCCATGGTTGAGCCTGCCCTCCCTACAATTGAACAAGCAGTAGCAAGTGATGTAATTGGTGTAGCATCCGAGGAAAACTCGGAGCAACCGACTATTTACTTACGCTTAGTCAAAGATCAGCCAGTCACTCTCGTTTTTCGGGAACCAACGAAAGATATGAGTATCGTATTGACGGATGTTTATTCTCAGCAGTATCAATCCCTTTTTCAATGGTTAAGACCAGATGATGTGACTGCATTAGAAGAAACATCCGAATCCCACGTTGAAGAAACGTCATCTTCAGCCGAAGACTCAGACTACGAGGCCCAAACAGAACAAGCTGAAACCCATGATGAAAGAAACGATACAGCACTTCCTCCATTTGAGGAAACTATCGCCGATGAGAATATCTTAGTGGTCGAAACAAAGGAAACTGATTTAACAATGGAAGAACTTCTCGAAGAAGAGTTCCCTGCAGAAGACTCCATCATTACACCAAAATTAGTGGCTGAAGAAATAGATACCAGCGAAGAAACTAGCAGTAATCCTATCGTCATCAAAGATGCCAAATTAACGATGGCCACTGGTACAGACAGTTTTGATTCCCACGATGATCCTGGCTATGATAGTTCTCCAAATAACGATATCGTGCGTTCCAATGATCAAATCTTATACCGACTTGGCTTCTCAATACAAACACAGTTACCAAACGATTACACAAATATCCGCTATCGTGTCGTTAGCACCTTGCCTAACGCGACTACCCTGATTAATGATGCGCCTTTTATTAATGGAGAAATTGCCAATGGCACGTATATTGATACAGGCATCGGTGATGGCACCATGTATTCTGAAGGCATCATGGAATCGATCATCAGCACTTCGGGACAAGTTTTCGTGCCCATCGTTGTCAATGTGTCTGGTGCAAAGAACGGAACGATCATGCAACCCACGTTCAAATTGCAACTGATTGATGCCATAAATATAAATACTGGTGAGTTAGAAACATTTAATCACACTTATACAGTCGAACATTTAGCAAATCTAACTGCGCCGCCAACAATCGTTTCTTCCGCACCTTCTATTGCTGCAACACTCGTCCGTGGCGAGCAAACGACTTATCAAATCTATGATCCTAACGCTACAAATAATGATTCGGTATACAACCTAGGATTAGTCATTGAGCTAAAAAATCTAGATGGACGAAGTATCGGTGATATTCGCGGTTCCACCTACCCTGAAGGACCGATTACTTTTGATCTTATTCAAAATGTCACCGGAACTTTGGGAAATACTCAAATACCTGTAGATCCATCTGAATATGACTCCGCCCAAACACGTTTCTATTCTGTCACAGATGCCGATCGAACGACTGCTGATTGGCAAGCAACCACAGAAGGTAGTCCGTATGAAGCAACATTTGATCCGACAATATTAGCGCACCCATTGCCTGTACCCCACGGAAAAACAAATGAACTTTACTTTTCTGAACCTTATAGTGATCACAAAAAAATCGGGGTGTTCAACTCTGGTAATGTCATGATTGAATTAGGAAATTATCAAGAATCTTGGGAAATCTCAAACTATAAAGGAATCAAAAATATCTATACTTATGACACTTTAGGTCATACCTTTTCAAACAAAGCTTTTATCAGCATTGAATTTATTTTTGACTGGGATCATTCGAGGTTACAGGAATTAATGTTAACAAACAATTGGTCGTATTACACATTAAACTTAAGTATTCCTACTTTAAATTATGATGGAGTAACTACTACTAATGACGCTAAAGTACATTTTAGTAGTTATATGATTCCGACAGGAGATATTTCCTCCGGTCCAAACTTCGTCGTTTTAAATCCTCCAGATCCCATAACAGGCAAGATACACAGTTGGGGAAATCAGGATATTGGATTCAATACGTGGGAATTTAATGTTGGCAAACCGACTCTTATGAGAGGACAAAAATTACATTTAGGAGGCTGGTTTGTCACACAGAATGTTCCTGGAACAGCAACCTCTGACCAAATTTTCCAATGGAATTCCAATGGATTTGAGTATGATATTTCTAGACAACCGTATACACAACGTTATTATCCAAACGAAAGTGATTACTCTTATTTAACGTATGGTGTTAGAAATAATGGAAATGCTATGCCCGACTTAACCGTCCCACATATTGATACAATCGTTTCAAATTACACTTGGTACGACACTCCCCAAGAAGCACAGGAAGCTGGGGTGATCAGTGCCGTCCGATTCCAATACCATATCAATAACGAGCCTACCTTTTTACACTGGAATGGCGTTCCAATAAGAGTCATCGGTCAATCAGGCGCATTGGATGAGGAGGGCGATCCTTATGTCCACCTATCACGTGCTGCTCTCAGAAATGATTCAGGTGTTGTTTTTAAGCAAAGCCCTGCGGAAAATAATCTTACTTTCTTTCCAGCTACTTGGGCCGCGGATGGTTCTAATGTAACCATTCCCTACGATAGTAGTATACCAAGTGCTGTTACTACGCCTTTTCTTGGTACAAATGCCTTTATTAAGAATTTTGGAATTGAAACAGAAACACTTGTATCGAAACCTTTGTATCAATCCGACGAACAAATCGATGTCAAAGTTCGAGGAACATTCTCTGGATCGGAAGAAGTTGATTATGATAGTGCGCTGAATACCATTCTTCCAAAAGGAATCAATTACCTAGCTGGTTCTTCGAAAGATGAACATGATAATCCTTTACCTGATCCAATCATTATCCAACACGAAAACGGAGAAACGACATTGCGTTGGGTGTTTCCTGACTCCTCTATTACAGAGGGGATTGAAGTGAATTTCACGGCTATCAGTGATAGTTCGCAACTAGCATTCAATGACATGGGCTTAACTCATTCACTCGTCATACGTAGTGTTGGTGAAATGTGGATTTCCGATACTCCAGAAATTACAGATACCCGTGCCGAATCAGCTCGATCATCTCAAGACCAGTTCATTCAAGAGCTTGTCCAGCAACTAACAATAAGCAAGTCCGTCAACAAAACATCAATTGAAACAGGAAATCAAGAAATGAATCCTTTGACCGAAGCGGATGCTGATACTTCGTTCACTTATTCGATCACTTCAGCCAACAGTGCCTTACAACCCGCTCATGATTTTCGTCTGATGGATATCTTACCGTATAACGGTGATTCTCGTGGCTCTTCTTTCAATGGTACGCTAGAGGTTCTTTCAGTGGATATCGACACAGAAGGATATACGATGTATTACACCACCGAACCAGTAGAAGATGCGACGAACCCAAATGAGATCGACCTTGCTACATGGACGGAATACACACCCGGTTCAACACCTGATGAAGAAATCAAACATGCCACAGGTTTTATGATCACTAAACCAACTGTTCCGATTGGTGAATCGGTCACTCTCTCCATCACTGTCCAACCAGTTGACCAATTACCAGGCGACCAATATCGAAATACCGCCCATATGAATGCGCAAATCGACTTACCTGTCCATTCACAAGAAACGATTACCCGAGTATATGGCAGAGAGTTGAGCGGGTTCGTATGGTTAGACGAAGATCGCGATGGTCTATACGATGATGGCGAGGAAAGGCTAGCAAATATCCCTGTCAAACTCTATCGAACAAGCCTGACTCACCCAAGCGAAGTAGCCGATCAGTTGGTCGAGCATAACTTGAAAGGAACATCATTTGTTGACAGTAACGGAAATGCCACACTAAAAACAGATGTAAATGGTCATTACAGTTTTAATTATCTACCAGAAGGAACCTATGTAGTAGAATTCCAAATCGGCGATCAAATCGAACGAAAAGAAGTTGCAGTAACGAGGCCAATGGTTGGTGATGATCCTTCCATCAACTCAAAAGCAAATCAAACCACCTTCCGAACCAATGAGTATATCGCTGAACCTTTAGCCAATTTGCCGGGAATGATCACGACAGATGATTCTATCTATCATATTCCTTACTTGAACCTAGGATTTGTCAGTACACTTGGAGAGATTTATTTGTATAAGTTAGAAGCAGGTACCGCTGTAGATGATGATCAGGATGATCAACCAGATATCAATGACGAAAATCAGTTGATTGGAGGAAATAAACTGGCTGGCGCTGAGTTTTCCCTCCACGAAAAAGAATCAGGCGTGATCCTCCAAACGAAGACAACTGACGCGAATGGACGTATTCATTTTGAAGAGGTTCCCTTCGGTACCTATGAGTTGGTTGAAACAAAAGCACCCGATGGCTATGAACTATTGAAACAACCAAGCGAGGTCACATTGGATGAAAACAACACGATCGTTCATCTCTTTGCCGAAGATGAGCTGATCACTGAATTGCCTTTTGCCGGTAACAGTTCAATCATGCAACGTGTCCTTATCGCAGCTGCTAGTTTATCCCTGATTGGTTTAATCGGATTAGGTACAAAATACCAATTGGAGGAAATGAATCGAAAAAAAACAGGAGGAAAGAAAGATGAACCCAAAAAAAGATGATCATTCCATTTTATTTATTCGCCTCCTGTTGGTTCTACTATTCCTCTTCGGTGGTTCAATTGGAAAATGGACTACTCCTGTGGCATACGCAGAAGAAGCCTTCCAATTAACCATTGTAAAATATAAGCTTTCAGAGCAGGAAATGGATAATCACCTACTTCCTTCTGAGCCAACTGGCTCCTTAGAAACGGGATTAACGAACGAACAGGGACAGGCATTAACCCCCTTTCCTGGGATTCGTTATCAAATCAAGAAGGTCACACCGAGTAATGATGCCAGTGATCCTTTTACGGAAATCCCAAGTTTTGAACCAATCGAAATCATCACGGGGTCAAACGGGCAAGCGACTATTCCATTGACTGAAGGACTCTATGAAGTCACCGAACTTGCAAACGATGCATTGTCTTCCCCAGCTAAGCCAGTCGTTGTCCAATTACCTGCAATTACTGCCGATGGCACTCGTTTAGATCAATTGTTTATTTATCCAAAATCAAGCGTGGTCGTCTCTCCTGAAGAAGGAGCTACTCCTAGATCGACTATACCGAAACAAGGGCAAGCGACTACAAAAAGGATTCCACAAACAAGTGGGAATCTCGGTTCACTTTTTCCGGTTTATTTTACACTGGCATTGATCATCTTACTAGGGATCGTCACAATCGTTAATTTTAAACCAAAAGGGAAAAAAAAGCCTTAAACAGTCTAGAACCAATTGTTTCTAACCTAAGAAGTAAGAAGAAATTCACAAAAATCGAGTGTTGATTTTTGTGGATTTCCGCTTATTTCAGAATTTTTCACAACTCTCGTTTTTACATTTCCGAAAGCAGAAAAGAGAAATGACTTTGCTTTTTTCGCAAATCTAAAAACAAAAATAATGAAATGAAAATGAGGTGAACAACCTTGATTGAAAAAGAAAAAAAGTCTGTTCTTTTGTTATTTGCTTCACTATTGATTCTTTTAGGAACGCTCACTTTGATCTATCCGATTTTTGCGAACTATCTCGCAAATCGTGAACGTAGTACTGCTTCCATCAATTACCATCAAGCATTAGAACAGCTAACGAAAGATGAATTAGGGCATAAATTCGAGCAAGCAAAACGTTACAATGAATTGATTTATAAAGAACAACAAGGAGACTTGGTTGACTTCGATGAAATTGAGTACCAAACATTGATCAATACCGCTGGGGTAATGGGTACACTAGACATTCCCGCTTTGGCAATCGAAACCATGCCTTTTTATCACGGCACTGATTTTTTGACACTTAATCGTGGCTTAGGACATTACGAAGCGAGTTCGATTCCAGTGGGCGGTGAAAACACACGATCGATCATCACTGGTCATAGCGGTATCCAGAACCAAGTTTTATTTACTGATATCATCCATCTTCAAATTGGCGATCTATTCTTTCTCACGATTTTAGGTGAACGCCTCGCTTATCAAATCGAATCCTTTGAAGAAGTCTTGCCTACTGAAGTCGATAAAGCCAAAATCATCCCTGGAAAGGATATGGTCATCTTATTGACTTGCACGCCACCAGGAATCAATACGTATCGATTATTAGTAAATGGTGTCCGGATTCCTTACAACGAAGCCGTTAATCGACAAGTTGAAAAACGAAATTTCTGGAGTTATCAAACCATTGTATTAGGCTCTTTCAGTGTTTGTCTCACTCTCGCTCTCCTACTTATTGTTCGTTTTCGTTATCTAGTCAAACGCTTTCGCTCTGAAGACCCCTTTGTCAAAGAAAAATCCAGAAAAAAATTGCTTCGCCTTTATTTCTTGACCAAAGGGCTCTTTATTACTTTAGTTCTTTCAATGGTTGCTTTACTAAGTGTCGGAATCTATGGCTATACACAAATTCAGAAACAACAAGAAATGGAGAGCATTGATATAGGACAAAATACAGACCTTTCAACGTTCAACTTGCCAAAAATAGCGGCAGCTAACTACTCTGAAATCGACATTGCGAGTGTCAATCTCAGTAATTTTTCCAAAGCGAAGATCAATTACCAACAAAGCATCAATGACTGGGGCATCGGAAAAATAATGATCCCAGAAGTAGCAATCGACTTACCGATACTGGCCGGTATGAATAATGACAACTTGATGAATGGCGTAGCCACTTACACGCAAAATCAACAACTCGGCAAAGGCAATTATGTCCTCTTGTCACATAATGTATTTGAACAAAATGTCTTGCTTCATCAAATCGCTCAACTTCGTCTCAATGCAAAGATCTATGCGACAGATTTCAACGAGCTATTTGTCTATGAAGTGAGCTACAACGATGTCGTTGTTGATACAGAAATCGAGTTACTCGAAATCAAAAAAGAAGCACCACAAGCTATGATCACTTTAGTGCGTTGTGAAGGTGACATCGGCACACGTTTTCGTCGAGTCGTTCAAGGGAATTTAAGTAGCGTAAAAAGTCTAAGCACCTTATCCGCTACTGAATTAGCACAATTAGGCTTAGAAAAAAACCGTACAAACATAGATGGTACGATTCTCGCGGACTCTCCCGTCCATCCCATTAATTCGTGGTCAATGTCCGTGGCGTCTAAGATCGTCGCCGAGCCATTACAGACCTTGATCCCGATCGTTTTTTTCTTATTGATACCGATACTGTTGTTCCATCTTGTTTAAGTGTTTTCCCCCATTGAGCAAAACATCTTCAAAAGAACTACTTATAAAGGAGGTCTCTTTCATGCTTATCAACAGTATCTTATCCCTTGTTGTGTTGGCTATTTTATTTTTCTTGGGAATCCAAATGATAAAACAAGTGAGATTGATTTTGCTAAAAAAGAAAGCCGGTGGTCAACCACTTCTATATAAAAAAATCAGTATTTATGAACTGAAATTATTGAAAAAACAATTTTTTTATCTTTTGATCATTAATAGCTTGCTAACTATTGCATTGGCCTTTTGCGTCTACATGCTGTTTGAACTACAAAATGCTCGAATAAATGACCATCAGACAATCCTTGAGTTAGTTGAACGAGTCCAAGAACTAAAAAATCGATTGGACTAATCAAAAAGAACAAGCAAGTAAAAAAAGGGAGCTGTTTTCTTGTTTATTTGGGTGAATGGTCAACTTCGAAAAAGGAAAAAGAAAGGACCCTATTTCTTAATATGTCTGCTTCTATGCGTTACGTTTACTTATTTGCTTCACCGCTATCACTTTCATCAAGTTACTGGAACATCGATGGAGGATACTTTAGTCAACGGCAACATAGTGATCGTGGACAAATTTTCTTCGCTTACACGTTATAGCATCATCGCTATTCAGCGATCCTCTACGGATGAAATCGTAAAAAGGATTATCGGAATCCCAGGAGATTCTATAAAAGTACATGGGAATGAACTGACCTTGCATTTAGGCAGCAAGCCCCATTCTCCTACAGAGATTTTTCGACTGAGTCCAGAAGCAGTCGCGCAAATGAAACATTTGACCTATCTTCCTGAAAATACCTATTTTGTTTTAGGCGATAATCCGGATATTTCTGAAGATAGTCGGACATTTGGACTTGTTAGTCATTCTCGTATTTTAGGAAAAGTTATTTTTAAATAAAAGGAAGTGTTTGACAACTATGGGTAAAAAAAAGAATGATGGTTGGTTTTTCTCAAAAAGTTTATTAGATGAAATTTATCAACTACCACTAGAGGAAGAGATTGATTTGGAAACTGAGGAAGAACTACATGAACCATTCACAAGAAAAATAAGTGAGCTAACGCTAGAAACAGCGACAGTGTCAGAAAAAAAAACAGAAATCGATAGCCACTCGTCTCCCGTATCTTTAATAAAAACCGCAGAAGATGGGCGTATGTTGTATGTGAAGGCTCCTTCTGTTGCGTCTGAAACAAATTTGGAACAAATAGAACAGGAACAAAAAAAGCAAGACGATAAAACCTTCACTTTAGAAGAACAAGCAGGCAAGTTATTGTACCAAGTAAAAAAGAAGTGAAGAAAAACAATCTGCGCCGTCTGTCTCTACATCACCTCTCAAACACAAAATACGATAGCAGAAGCAAGAGGAGGTTGGAACAGAAGTGTTTAGCCTCGATAAATAAGGCGCCATCCACGAAAATTGTTTTTCAAATTTTTGTGGATGACGCCTTATTTCCGAAGAAGTTACTCCTGTTTCCGCCTTTTATTCGGTTTTAAAATATGCTAGAGGACTAATGCCCCAGACACTCTTGCTTTTATTGTATCCACTTCAACGTGATTTTCTCACACGTTAATTTTCTGCCAAAATCGTTTCGATCGTTGCTAGTTCTTCTGGTGCAAAGACGAGATTATCTTTCATTTTGACACTTTCCTGCAACTGACTCAAACGGCTAGCACCGACTAAGACACTTGTCACTGATGGTTGTCGCACATTCCACGCCAATGCCATCTGAGCCAATGTTTGTCCTCTCGCTTCCGCCACTTCCTGTAACTGTGTGATTTTACGTAGTGTCGGTGCAATCTGTTCTTCTGAAAGAAAAGGGATTTCTTTTCGATGGGCACGTGAATCTTCAGGAATACCATGTAAGTAGCGATTCGTTAACAAGCCTTGTGCTAAGGGACTAAACGTGATTGCACCTAGTCCACTTTCAGCAAGAACAGGTGCTAAGTCCGTCTCAAGTAATTCTCTTGAAAACAGATTGTAACGCATTTGATGGATCACGAAGGGTGCATCTTTTTTGCGTAAAATTTCCGCCATTCGCTGTGTGTCCGCCCCATTGTAGTTAGAGATACCGATATAAAGGGCCTTTCCTTGTCGAACTAATTGCATCAATGCCTCTGCGGTTTCTTCCAAAGGTGTTTCAGGATCTGGACGATGATGATAGAAAATATCCACATAGTCCAAACCCATACGTTGCAAACTCTGGTCACAACTGGCAATGATCGACTTACGAGACCCCCAATCGCCATAAGGGCCATCCCACATATGATAGCCTGCTTTACTAGAGATAATCAGTTCATCTCGATAGGATTTGAAATCCTCTTTAAAAAGTCGCCCAAAGTTTGTTTCAGCTGCTCCAGCAGGTCCACCATAATTATTGGCTAGATCAAAATGGGTGATGCCTAAATCAAAAGCCCCCCTTAAAATTTCCCGCTGATTACTGATGGGATCATATTCCCCAAAATTTTGCCATAACCCTAAAGACAGTAAGGGCAGCTTTAAGCCAGATCGACCGCTTTTACGATACTCCATGTTTTCGTAACGCGTTTTATCAGCTACATACATTTCATTCACTCCTTATTTTTTATGATTATCACAGAAGTCTTCCACTCCGAAAAAATAAGGAGTTACTTCTGGAATGCCGTTTTTCATTTTCAAGGATAGCAGATGACTACTAACCCAGCTTTTTGATCCATCTCTATTTCAAGTACCCATGTATCCTTGTCTACTTTCAAGTGATACATCAGCTCTGGCAGAAAACGCTATCATAATTGTGTTAACTTATTTATTTCTTGGCTTTTTTCCCCCAATTGTGCGTCATTCTTTGCAAAAATGCTAATTGACGACGGGTTTGTTTTATTTTTTTGTAACGTTTTGGTTGCTTCTGGTAAAATTGTTGATGGTAATTTTCAGCCGGCCAAAAAGCTGTCGCTGGCAAAATAGCTGTAACTATCGGTTTTCTGTAGCGACCTGATGCGCTTAATGCTTGTTTCGACGCTTCAGCAGTTTTTTGTTGCTCTTCATTTTGAACAAAAATGATTGGGCGATATTGTTCTCCGCGGTCTTGGAATTGTCCAAATTCATCCGTCGGGTCCGTTACTTGCCAGTAAATCTCGACTAGCTCTTGATAACTGATCACTCGCTTATCAAATATGATCTCCACTGCTTCCACATGACCAGTATAGCCGCCACTGACTTGGTCATAATTAGGGGAATCAAACTGTCCACCTGTGTACCCGGACATCACAGAAACAATCCCTGCTTTTTGCTCAAAAGGCTCTACCATACACCAAAAACAACCGCCAGCAAATACTGCTCGTTCTTGAACAGTCGGATCTGTCATTTCGTGTTTAGAAAAATCATACCGCGCTTCCCCTAACGGATCGCCGATCATTTGCAAATAGAAATCCATGACGTCTGGCGTTAGATTTTGTCGTAAAGCTAATGGTCGTAAAGAAACTTCCAACTTTTCAAGTACCTCTTTTAGAGAAACAGAAGTTGCTAACTCTTCTTTTGCTGCCATTAGTTGTTGCCGCTCCCAGTCTCGCGTGTTTGGGTTTAAAATCAAATTATAGAGAGTGGTGATTTCTTCCTCTTTCTTCATCGGATCTCCTCCTCCCAAAGTGTCCCTTGTCGATCCAAGGAAACAGGAAAAAGCTGAGATTGCTTTTTCACTATTTTCTTTGAATCATTTAACATCTCTTAATAATACACTTCATCTAGAAAAAGCGCATGTGCGGGAACTGTCTCGCCTGCTTGCTGTCTGACTTTCGTTTCAAAAATCGTATCGATCAAAGATAAATCTGCTTTACCTGAACCAATATCTAAAATCGTTCCCATTAAGATCCGTACCATTTTATACAAAAAACCATCCCCTACAAATGTAAAATGAAGCATATTACCTTCTTGTTGGACCGATAATTCTTCAATTGTACGTACTGTTGATTTTTTTGTTTTTTTCAATGCTGAAAATCCAATAAAGTCATGTTTTCCTTCTAGTTTCCGACAAGCTTCTTCCATTTTCTCCAAATCAAGTGCCTTCGGATAATCAAAACTATGGTTTCTTTCAAACACTGTTGGAATCGGTGCATTCCAAACGTAGTAACTATATTTTTTCCCTTTTGCATTATATCTAGCATGAAAACGTTCAGGTACTTCTTCCACTTTTTTCACCACAATATCTCTTGGCAAATAACGATTGAGGAAATCCAGCATCTCCATTCGACTCATTGTACTAGCTGTTTTGAAGTTAGCTACTTGACCTCTGGCGTGTGTCCCAGCGTCTGTTCGACCAGAACCGATAATCTCAATCGTTTCACCGGTCATTTGCGAAATGATCGCTTCGATCTTTCCTTGGATCGTTTTTTCATCATTACCAAGTCGTTGCCAACCAGAATATCTTTTTCCATCATATTCGATCGTTAATTTTATATTTCTCATGTATTCTCCTTCTATTGGATCAAATGATCCATTGTTTTCATTTAGTGTCAGTATAGCAGATAACACCAGCTTCTTCTCAAAAAAAAACGCAATCCAGAAATTTCTCTGTTTTGCGTTTTTTTCTTTTATAATTTTGATCAACCTAAGAATTTGAAGACTTCTTCTCGGTCGTAAAGTTTTAAGACTTTTTCAAATACCAATTGCGTAAATAAAGCAGCCGCGACTGGTACGACGAACCAACAAATCAACACCATCACGATATTTAGTCCAGCATCTAATGAAGCAAGAGGGCCAACTAAACCAACGATCCCAAAGCCCGCAGAAGCTGGTGTTCCTGATACAGAGAAAAGTGCAACAGGTATCGCTGTGATAACCGCACTTACTAAACATGGAACTAAGATGATCGGTTTACGGAATAAGTTCGGCATCATCATCTTCATCGCACCTAACGCAATCGCAATCGTGACACCTGATTTATTGACACGCCAAGAATTGACGATCAACACAAAGGTTGTTGCTGCAACACCCATAGCAGCAGCACCAGCAGAGACACCGTCTAACTGGATTGCTAAACCAATCGCCACTGTTGAAATCGGTGAAATGATCAAAAAGGCAAATGAACAACCGATCAAAATAGACATCAAAAGAGGTTGCAATGTCGTGAAGTTATTGATACCTTCACCGATTGCAGAGGTGATCGCTGTCACATAAGGGAATAAATAAAACCCAATAAGACCTGCGCCCACACCGACTACGATTGGTGTCAATACGATTGCGACTGAGCCAAAACGATCGCCGATCAATAGGATCAGACCAACAGCAATCGCTGCAGTGATCATAGTATTGATGATATCTCCTGTACCTGACCCTACATATACACCTGCTTCACCAAGGTCTGGCATAAAGCGGACAACACCAGAGCCGACAAATGAAGCACCAGCTACTACCATCATTTGCATCGGATTAAACCCAAATTGTAACCCGATCAAACCACCAATGATCAACGGAGTCGCTAATTGGAAGATCACAGCTAGTTGTGCGATCGTCACAGCAACAGGATATTCACTGAAATACTTTAAAATAGCTCCTAAAACAGCATTTGGAATCAGTCCTACGATGATCCCTGTTGCTGTTCCAGCTAATACTTTGTTCAAAAAAATTCTTGGCGTTAATTTATTCGTCGTATCCATTTATTTGTTCCTCCTATTTCGCCTGTAAAATCTGTTCTTTTGCATGCACGAGCGCTGTCAAAAAGTCACAGTAAGGCGTAGCGATCCCGTATTTCTTTCCTTTACGTGAAATCGCACCGTTGATATAGTCGATTTCTGTCAATCGGTTGTTTTTGATCAAATCTTGATGCATCGATGGGAAATGCATACCGATCGTCTCAGGATCAAAACAAGTTTCACAGTGTGCGACTGCTTCTTCCACATCTAAATCAATATTTTCTGCTTTTGCTACTTGACCAAATTCATTTACGATAGCAACAACCATATCATGAGCCGTAGAAGTACGACCAAGTCCTGCCATGTTCACGTCTAAAATCGTACATAAGCCGTTCATCGTGCCATTGACACAAGCTTTACGATAGATCGAGTAATGGATATTACTTGAATACTTCGCATTCAAACCCGATTCAGCTAAAGTTTCTGCCAATTCTTTCGCAGCTTCTTCTTGTCCGTCTCCTAAGTTTTGTAGTTCTACTGAACCACTACCAAATAATTTCACACGTCCAGGACCTTCTAGGCCTGCCGTCCACATTGTATTACCAATAAAAATATTTTTCATTGGTACAAATTTTTCAATAATATCTTCATGGCCGATTCCGTTCAATAAACAAAGGACTTTGGTCTCATCTTTGATCATTGGACGAATATCTTCCAACATTTTTTCTAGTTGCATTGCTTTCGTGAATAAGACGATCAAATCAACTTTTTCTACGTCATTGATTTCTGATTGAAGAACGACTGGGATATCGACAACGATGTCCTCACCGTTAAAGTTAGCTTTCAATCCGTTTTCTTTGATCGCTTCTACATGGTCTTTCCAACCATCGATCAATGTCACGTCATTTCCACCTTTTTGCAACATGAGTCCAAACCGACTCCCCATTGCACCTGCACCAGCAATTGCTATCTTCATTTCTTTGTTCTCCCCCTTTAATTTGGTTATACGACGAATAAGCAAATAATTCCCCTTACGATCATTCAATCATTCACAATGTCCGCTAGTTATGACTGATTATTCGCTTGAAAAACTATTTTACTTGACTCATTTTCCCATTTCCTTTGATTTATTTCAAATAGCCTGATTGATTGCTCACAAACGTAAGCGTTATCTAATCATTTTAAGCCCAAGTGGATGGGTTGTCGCATGACACTAAGGAGTATTATACACTAAAAACAGCCCGTTTTTTTAATATAACCCTAATTATTTTTGTTAATTTTTAAATCAATTATGTTATATAACTAATCAGATACGATTGTGAATCACCACACGATATTATCCAAAAAATAGGATATCTGGTACTTTATAGACATATATTTTGCTAAAAAGTCTATTCCTCCTATTTGTTACAAAAAAAAGCAGCTACCAGAAAGGATCACTGGCTTGCTGCTTTTCATTACTTAATCTTGTCTATTTTTTCTTCAATCAGGGTGCCGCATCAATCGATTGATATGCACACCTAGATAGGTGACTTCCTCTTTCGTGATTTCCTGTTGGATCATTTTCTGGATATATTGCCTTACTTTGTCTGCATTTTCCATCGCCAATGGATACAAGGTACACATTTGCTGATACAGACCATCATCTTGTCCATCCAGCATCTTATTCGCAAACAACCGTTCAACGAAAAAACGAACATGAGTAATAAAACGACTATAATGGATCGAGTCTGGAGCAATGTCGATCCGAATCGAATATTTTACTAAGTTGACGATGCCACCAATCATTTTCGCTTGCTTCATACTATCGGTTCCCTGACTTTCTTGAGACAATGAATTAATGACATGAAAGGCGATATTTGCTGCCTCTTCAATGGGTAACTCGACATCGGATTTTTCATTGAAGATCGTTAGCGCTTGCTCGGCTGCTTGATATTCTTCCGGATAGTAATTCTTGATTTCCCAATATAACCGGTTAGTGATGATGATTCCTTTGGTCATACGTTCAACTGAAAAATGTAAATGATCAGGTAATGTTAAATAAATACTAGAGTTTAACCGTTTCCCTAGTCGTTTCTCCATACTAGAGACCATTGCTTTCGTTAATTCAAAATAGGTCAAAGGAACCTCTTTGATCAAATCCAATAATTGCATGGCTTTGCCTTCATCATAGGGCAGATAGATTTCATCAATCGAATCATCCGAGATGATCTCACCGGGCTTTTTGCCAAAACCAATCCCTTTTCCTAAAGCAATCATTTTTTGCTGATTGCTGTCGATCAATACCACACTGGAGTTAAGCACCTTTAGTATTTTCCTCATGATAGCCTCCTTCGGTCAAGGTTACTCCTTGAACGCATCGAACAGTTCCTTCACTCGATGGATCGACCGTTCGTTCTAATAACTTCTTTATACCAGTAAAATGAATCTTTACGCAAGCGATCATAACTTCCATTTCCTTCATCATCCGCATCTACATAAATGAATCCGTAACGTTTTGACATTTGAGAGGTTCCGGCACTGACTAAATCAATAGGCCCCCAACTTGTATACCCAATCAAATCCACCCCTTCATCGATGGCTGCTTTCATCGCTTTGAAATGTGCAGTAAAATAGGCGATTCGATAGGGATCATGGATTTCATCGTCAATCACTTCATCAAAAGCTCCCATGCCATTTTCAACGATCATCAAGGGTACTTGATAACGGTCATATAATTCTAGTAAAGAAATTTTCAAGCCTAAAGGATCGATTTGCCAGCCCCAATCTGTCGCTTCTAAATAAGGATTTTTAACACCCAAAACGGTATTCCCCGGTGTCCGCTCTGCCTTTGGATCTGCGGATTCACACATAGACATATAATAACTAAACGATAAGAAATCTGCCGTATGTTCTTTCAATAATTCTTTGTCACCAGGTAGCATGTCGATTGTGATATGACGGTTGGCTAAGTCTTTCAACACGAGCGGCGGATACATACCTTTCACTTGAACATCCGCATAAAAATGATTGTTCATATTCTTTTTCAATGTTCGTTCCACATCTTCTGGTCGGCTCGTCAACGGATAGGTCATCAATTTGGTCAACATACAACCAACTTGGCTACCAGGGATTTTTTCATGGCAATGTTTCGTTGCTAAAGCCCCTGCCACAAATTGATGATGTAACGCTTGATAAATAGCCGCTTCGATTTTGTCTGGTTCGATTGTATCAGTCAAAATCCCTGCAGTCGTAAATGGGTGTCTAAAAATACTATCCACTTCATTGAACGTCAACCAGTAATGAACATACTCCCCAAATTCATCAAAACAAGTATCTGCAAATCGAACAAAGTCATCCACCACACTTCGTTGAATCCAACCGTTGCCTTTCATCGCTAATGCTAATGGCATCTCATAATGAGACAAGGTCACAATCGGTTCGATTCCTAAGCGCTTCATTTCTTTAAAAACTTCTTTGTAAAATGAGACACCTTCAGGATTAGCTGTCTTTTCATCCCCATTTGGAAAGAGTCGGGACCACGCAATCGACAAACGTAATGTAGTAAACCCCATTTCTGCAAATAACGCTAAATCCTCTTTGTAACGATGATAGAAATCGACCCCTCGTCGTTTAGGGAACCACTTGTCTGTAGGGTCGGCTATTGCTTCTTCTACTTTTTCGATCGTCACACCTACATGAGCTGCGTAATCTTTGTTGTCTACATTGGGTTTGTAGGTTGCAACATCGGCCACAGATAACCCTTTTCCACCAATATCCCATGCCCCTTCTACTTGGTTTGCTGCAATTGCACCTCCCCATAGAAATCCTTCGGGAAAACCTGTTTGTGTCATATCCATTTTTCTATTCCTCACTTTCATTTTTTCATTTTGCTAAAGCAGAAATCATCAATAACTCAGTTTCGGGTGTCACTGATTGATTTTCTACTTGACGATCAATGTGATACTCCTTCTGATTGGTCACGACCACCACAACGACTGGATCAAATCCTGCTTGTTTGATTTTTTCAATATCAAACTCAAGTAAACGCTCGCCTGGTTGCACCATCTGCCCTTCTTGAACAAGGGCATGGAAACCTTCACCTTGTAACTTGACTGTATCGATTCCTACATGAATCAGTAATTCTACTCCGCTCACCGTTCGTAACCCGATTGCATGACCTGTCTCAAATAGCATGGTCACTTGTGCTTCTTCAGGAGAAAAAACAATACCTTCTTCTGGAATGACCCCGACACCTTCGCCAACCATCCCACTAGAAAAGACATCATCTGGGACTGTTTCAAGAGGAATCACTTGCCCTTTGACTGGGCTCACGATACCCCAAGTTCCTCCCCTACGACTCTCGTTCTCTTCTTGTGTGGTTGCTTCTTCTTGATCTTTAAAAAATACCAAGCCACCTACAAACGACACAACAAAAGAAAGAGCTGTACAGACGAATGCCCAGACAAGATTCATCGGTTGATCTGCACTGGCAAACATAGTGATACTCGCAATCCCTGGTCCAACCAATGCGAAGGCTTCTAAAGCCATGATTCCGGCAAATATCCCGCCGATGAAACTAGAAACCATCACGATACTCAATACCCTTTTGTGTAAGATCGTGACCCCATATAATGCGGGTTCAGTGATACCAAACAAAGCTGAGATTCCTGCAGAAATCGCTGTTTGTCGCAATTTCATATTTTTTGTCTTTAAACTTACGGCAAAACATGCACCAGATTCAGCGATATTGTGAGCCAAAGAAGCCGGTAAATAGAGCATCTCTTTTCCTAACTCTCCCATTGAAGAAACAGCATAAGGAATCATCGCTTTGTGCATACCAGTAACGACCATCAATGGTAAAACTGCAGCAAGTAAACCTGTTGCTAACCAGCCTAATCGTTGATATAACTCGACGATCAAATATGAGAATGCGCCACCAACGTTATAGCCTAAAGGGCCTAAAATCAGCAGTGCAACTGGGACAGTCACTAATAAAGCAACCATCGGAACAAAGAAAATACGAATCGGCTTCGGAGAAATTTTCGTGACATATTTTTCGACGATACTATAAAACAACACTGTTAAGATTGCTGGGAAGACTTGAGAAGCATACGCAATATTTTCAATTGAGAACCCTAGAAAGGATGTTCCGTCTGCTAGAAGGGTTGCCATTTCTGGTAAAAGCAAGGCACTCACTGCTGAAACAGCTACGATCTCATTGACTTTTAGCTTTCTTGCCGTCGTCATCGCAACTAAAATCGGTAAGAAATAAAGAGGCGCTCCTCCGATCAAATTCAATAGAAGGTAAGTAGATGAGTTTGCATCCATGACACCCAATAAAGATAAGAGCAGTAAAAGTGATTTTAAGACACCGCCACCTGCAATCGCGGGAATCAACGGTTGAAAAACTGAAATGATAAAATCAAGTAAAATTGTTCCAACAGGTTTCTTTTCTTTGTTTATGTTCTGATCTGCAGAGATTTCTCCGATCAGTTTGGCTAATTCGTCATAAACTTCCACTACTTCATTCCCAATGATTACTTGGAATTGAGCATTGCTACGAACACCGATGACCCCATCTAAGCGTTCTAACTCTTCACGATTTGTTTGTTTGACATCTTTCAACGTAAAACGAAGCCTAGTTGAACAATGTTCCAAATGAATGATATTTTCTTTTCCGCCAACGAATTGTAAAATATGCTTTGCTAAAGTTTGATAATCCATTTTTTCCACTCCTTCTTTCGTTTTCCTTTTTCGCTGCGCAGACAAAAAAGAAAAAAGCAGGCAAGACCATAAGAAATAACAACAAAGGATTCTTTGTGTGTCTTTCTTTAGGTCCTGCCTGCTTTACCAGTCACATGCCTGTTTTATTTACATTTACTATAACAAGTATTTTTTAAAATTGCAACCCCTTTCTTTTTATTCATTTAGCCACGACTAAAAATCTCATAATCGATTTCATCGACTGATTTCGCCACTAGGATCGCTGAATACACATCAGAATTGACATTCAAAATCGTGCGCAACATCCCTACTAACCATTCAACACCAGTCGAATCAATCAATTTGTCATTAATTTTTATTGGTCATTCGCCACTCGCCACTCTAACTCGTCTAACAGCGGCGTATAATCCACTTTGGTAAAATCAGTCACATCGAATGTATAAAGCGTTCCAAGTTCAAAGTGTTCATACTTTCGATCATTTATAACAGCTCTAAATTCTTCTTTGGTGATATGATTGGTTCCTAACGATCGATCGTCCAACGTATCTCCATAATGATAATGGTCCATGATATAACTCAAATGACGTTCAGGATCACGATCTCTTTTATAACGTCGTTGCCATAGTACATCAAAGTCTGCGTGCAAGCGAATCGTGATCACTTCATAGCCATATTTTTTTGATAACGCTTCTAATGGTCCTTTTTGTTTGTCACTGAAAGGATACTCTGAAACAATCACTTTCTTCCCAGCTTCCATGTACAGTTCCAACGCCTGATAAAAGAATGGATACACCTTGTTTTTTTCTTGCTCTGCTCGTTCAGCTAAATTATCGAACCCAATTGATTCAGCGTAATACTCTTTGACTTCATCTAAGGTAAGACGATACATCGTTGGAAACCGTTCGAACAGTCGTTCCATCAAATAAGTTTTTCCTGTTCCCGGACTTCCTGCCAAAAGAAACAAATATTTTTTCATTTTAGCTCTTTTCTGCATAGATCTCACTTCCTGTATTCAAAAACAAGCCGATTTTATGTTTGATGATTGCCTTCACTGCTTCATTGGCTGGGATCACGTTGTGGCGTAATGATCGGCTGACTTCTGTTTCACCAAAGCTTTCTTTTGCGGTTTTCGTCCAGTTGACAAGTAGCTCTGTCCCAACATTGAATTTACGGATTCCGTGATTGATCAACTCTGGATAATCTTCCTCTTTCACTCCAGTACCACCGTGGATGACCAAGGGAACATCGACTACTGCGTCGATTTCTTTCAGGAGTGGTAGATTGACTTCTGTTTTTGATTTGAATTGCCCATGATTTGTTCCAATAGCAATTGCTAATGCGTCTACTTCAGTTGCTGCTACGAATTCTACCGCATCTTCTGGTTTGGTATACACTTTATCATCTTCTGCCACATGGATTCCTTCTTCCGTCCCACCAATCGTTCCTAGCTCCCCTTCCACTGAGACACCACGAGCATGGGCGTATTCAACGACTGCTTTTGTTTTCAAGATATTCTCTTTAAAAGGTAAATGGGAACCATCATACATCACCGAAGTATAACCGCTATCGATCGCTTGCTTGATATCGGAGAAATCACGCGCATGATCCAGATGAAGAACAGCATCCACCATTTCTTCTTCAGCGATCGTTTTCACTACATTGACTAAGACATTCATCCCAATATATTTCGCCGTATCCACACTTGTTTGGATAATGATCGGCGCACCCATTTCTTTGGCTGCTCGTAACATTTCTGGCAACATCTCCAAGTTATGCGCATTGAATGCGCCCACGGTAAAGTTCAAAGCTTCTGCTGTTTTTGTTACTTCTTTTAATGTCGTATACATTTTTTTATAGCCACCTTTATTCTTATTTATTCCCTGTAATCGTGAGTTGTTTAGCAATTTGTCGCATCTCGTCCATTTTCCCCATATAATGATCAATTCCTTGATCGTCTCCAGCTCGTGCAGCTTCTGCTCTTTTTGCATTATATAAAGACATCAACTTCTTGTACCCATCATTGATACTTTTCTTCAGTGATAAACTTTTCTCAAGCTGTTCGATTGCCTGATCGTTATCCCCTAACTCAGCGAGTTTTAGTCCTACTTGTTCAAAAAGAACCGCTAGTTGGTCTGTTTCTTCTGTCTGGTCGATATCTTTCTTGAGTCGTTCGATTGCTGTTTGAAGTTCTTCTTTTTCTTCGCTGGAGAGCATCTGTATTACTTCAGGTTGCTCTTTTTTCTTTTTCAAAAAACCAAACATCATGATCCCTACTTTCACATTAGAATGCTTTTAAAATCGGACTTAAGATCCAAGCGTAAAGTAGCGCTACCACTACTGTATCGACATCTGTCGCTGTCGCACTGACAAATCCCATTGAGTTAAAAATCGTTACTAGTAATGCTGGCAACAAGGTAATAAAGAAACCATGAGCGATCCCGCCAATGATTGCTCCTCGTCGTCCACCAACTGCATTACCAAAAATCCCCGCTGTCCCTCCAGCAAAAAAATTCGTCAACATCCCTGGCAGAATCATCGCTAATCCAAACACCGGCAACGTAAACATCGCAATGACCGTACCGATCGTTGTTGTGATGAACCCTAAAATCACCGCATTCGGGCTATAAGGGAAGAATACCGGACAGTCTAACGCTGGAATCGCATCAGGGACTAGTTTCATCGCAATCCCACGAAACGCTGGAACGATTTCGCCTAGTAATAAGCGTACCCCTGAAAGTAATACGTATACACCGACAACAAACTGGATAGCTTGTAAAAAGGCAAACATGATGTAGTTTTGGCCCCCTGATAGCTCAGCCGCAAACGTCTCTCCTGCAAACAACACAGTCACGATATAAAGAGGTACCATCACCACCATGACCGATAGATACGTATCTTGTAAAAATTCAAAGTGAGCAGGCAATTTGATATCTTCAATCGATTTCTTGTTCTCGCCTCTTTCACCAAAAATTTTTGCTACCCCAGCCTCAAATAAATAACCGATCGTACAAAAATGGCCTAAAGCAATATCGTTTGAACCAGTGATCTTGCGTATGATTGGTTGCGCCATCGCTGGCATCGCAATAGCAAAAACTGCCCCAATGAAACCACCAACTAAAATCAAGACAAATCCACGTAACCCAGCAAAGTACCCAAATACAGTGGTCATCGTCGCCATCCATAAGATTGCTTGACCAGTCAAGAAGATATATTTCCACTTCGTAAAACGGGCAAGTAAGATATTAAAGACAAAAATAGCTAAAAATGTTAATGCGATGTCTCTACCTAGACCAAGTTCATTCATTGCTTGACCATTGATTGCTTCAATTGAAGGAATGATCCCTTCCATTTGGAACCCTTCGGTAAAAATTTGCCCAAAATACGTCAAACTACCGACGATGATACTCGAACCCGCACTTAAAACTTGAAAGCCTAGCAATGTTTTCAATGTACCCGAAATAATGTGACCCGTTGATTTCTTTTGCAGGATCAGGCCTAGCATCGCAATCAAGGCAATCGTGATCGATGCTTGAGTCAAAATATTTTCGATAATAAAATTGATAACACCCATGTTTTCTCCCCCTATTTTTTTGATTAGATAGCTCCCTTACTTTGTAAAACTGGTGTTAACTTCTCTTCGATCTCAACTTTTGAGACGATATTTTTCAAGTAAATCATGGCTGTTGTCGGATCAATGGTAAATTTCTCAAATTGTGAACGAAAATTCTCTGCGGTAATGATCACATCCGGCTTCATCGAAACGGCTGACGAAATATCACAATGATCCAGCTTAGCTGTCACTCCTAATTTATTCAATACATCCTCGGCTGACATTTGAGCGGCAAAACTACTTCCTAGTCCTGCGCCACATACAAATAAAATATTCAATTTGTTCATTCCACTCTCTCCTTTTAGCTACTTAAATAGTCGTTTTTTAAATGAATCTACATTAGGACTTTCGATCAAACGAGTCAATTTCGTTTCGTCATTGATCAACTCGATCAACTCCTTCATGATTGTCAGATGGGAATATGAATCCACCGCTGCCAAGCAGAAAATGATTTTAACCGGATCCATCTCTTCATTGCCAAAATCAACTGGCTGACGAATTGTCGCGACACTCACCCCTAACTTATTGACGCCATCTTCTGGTCTGGCATGGGCTAATGCCAGATGCTTGCCAATAACGATATAGGCGCCATACTCTTCTACTGCACGAACCATCGCATCAACATAACTTGACTCAACGATATTTTCTTTCAACAATGGTTTAGCCACTCGTTCAATCGCTTCTTGCCAATTGTCTACGTGTTCTTGGATCAATATATGATTATCTGTCAAAATGTCTTTTAGCATTGGTTGGATCTCCCTTTTATTGATTTCTAAATGATTTTGCTCAAATAATGTTTCTAATTTGGTGTAGATTGGCCGATCGATCTTGCCTCCACTTTCTTCCACGATCCGCAAGACGTCGGTAAACAATTCTGTTTGCCCTCTCTCTGTCGGAATCAGTCGTTGGACCTTTTGGTGAGCATTTAAAAAATCTGCAATGATTGGACGATTCGCATCGGTTAAAATAGGCTCCAACACAAGCAGTGGTTTGTTCTGATCTGATAATTGGAACGTACTGAAAATCAAGTCGACATTTAACTTATCCACCAACTCCGCTTCTCTAGAACTTAATACCGCAACAACTTCAATTTGTGGGAACTTCTCTTTTAAATTTTCTGCTAATAGATTGCCTGTTGCCAATCCATGGTGACAAACCACCACTGATTTATACATGTACATGACATTCTGTTTGATCGTGCTAGCAATCGTCGAAAAATGGATCACTAGAAAAACAAGTTCATCTTCGATTATCTCTCCACCAATGACTTCCTCGATCGTTGGGACAAATAATTCAACTGCTTCATAGATGGGGCGGTAATTGGCCCGAATATTTTCTTTCAAAGGATTCGTGACTTGGATTCGATGTTTGATGCGAATGATCAAAGCCGTCATATGTTTATAAAGGTTTTCACACAGGATTTCTTCTTTTAAGTGAAATGGGATACGGGTCTGTTCCTCGACAAACTGGATCAGTTGGATCGTCAACAGTTGGGCTTGGACCCATTCCAACGAATTACTGATATCTTTTGAACTGAATGTCTCGATCGTAAAACGAAGGTAGTTTCTTTCAACCGGCGGAACGTCTGTCAAACGAAACTCAGCGATCACCTTTTCAATAAAGTCAGTGAAACCGTCTTTTTTTTCGTTACTATTTTTCCAATTAATGGCTGCAATAAGTTCATGCTTTCTGACTCGCTGGACCCAAATCATCGTAAACAGCAACAGTTGATTTTTGTAGATATCATCTTCTTGTCTGATCATAGTATCTGTATAGATGGCTTCGAGCTTTACAATCTCCGAAGGTGGAAAATACTGTTGAAAAATTCTTTGAGCCGCAGTGATTTTCGTACCATTTCTTGCTGAAAAATCAATTCTTCCTAGATTCTTATTGATCAAGTCATAAATCATCGTGCGGATGGAGCGCTCCGCTCCTTTATAGACTAATCCCTGTCTACCAAAACTCACGATCTCGATACCGTATTTGATCAAATCCGCTCGCAAACGACGCATATCTTCGTCCATCGTACTTTTCGAGATCATGAATGCTTCTTCCTTACGATTCAAATAAACTGGCTGTTGCTCATAAGCAATTGATAACACTAAATCAAAGGTCCTCTCGTCACGATTCAACAACTCCTCTTGATAAGTCACCAATGCTTCTGCCAGTCTTTTTTCTTCCTCATCGCTTAAACGCAATAGAAACCCTTGCTTACGAACCGTTTGGATCTCTGCCAGCTGATTGGCTCGCAACCAACTATTGGCATCCAACACATCTTGACGAATCGTTCGTTGACTGACTTGGTACTCTAACGCTAATTGTTCCGCTTTGATTGGATAATGATATGCTCTAAATCTTTGAAGTAACTCAATCGTTCTCGTTTTCATATGATTGATTTTCCTTTCTGAACCAAGTATATGTTGGCGCTTCCAAAATAAAAAGTAGAGATTTCTGCCAATTAAGTTGGCAGAAAAGTAAGAACACCTTTATAAATTTTTTAAGCAAGTTAGTAGCAGAAGCACCTACTTTCGAGAAATAAGCCGCACAAGTCGAAAATAGTCTCTCCTATTTTTGGCTTGCGCGGCTCATTTTCTGAAAAAAAAACTTCAGGAAGCTCGCTTATTCGATTGTTTAGAAATATCCATTTCGTTCAACCAAACAGCTATATTGTCACTCGCTTTAGTTGGTTGATACCTACTGATACGATCGTTAAATAATTGAAGAAGTAACTCAATCTTTGACAAAAACCTAGTTTATCCAATAGTGGGAGGTGATTCAGCACTGGGATCCTTGCCAGTCCGTAAATCATCGCACTCAGCAGACTCAAGCTTATTAAGACGATATACATTCGACTGATTGGTTGATTCGCTTCTTTTCGATAGAGCAATAAAGCAAAAACCGGAAATAAAAGAAAGCCACTATAACCTAAACTAGAACCAACATTATGTACCCACGTTGAGAAATCCCACGAAGTAGCTTGGGTGTTAAGACTAAACAATCCTGTAAAAAGGCAATCGCCTATCGCATAGAAACCTAGTGAAACAACCAACCATTTCGCTAAATGAGTAGATACTTTTTCAAACGAAGCATACAACGCAGGTAAGGATAAGATAAAAAAGATTCCTGAAAAAACAGAATAAACAAGAAAGAATGTTCTCACTGGACTTGTGACGTCACCGAACACACTGATTGGCAGCCTCAATTGATCTAAACCAGGATAGAACAAGCCCAAAATATAAGGTGTTGAAAAATCACTCAACACTCCTAGAAATAAAAAATAAAGCCCATATCGTCGTAAAAAAAACATGTACTCCTCCAAAACACTTTTATTCTTATATACAGAATAACATTTTCAATTTAATTGCAAAACAAAAAATCCTATTGATTCTGTCACACTCAGTGAGTTAGGATCAGAGGATTTTTTGCTTTGACATAGCTTATTTACTATATTCTCAAAAAAGTTATCTTTTTAAAATCAATGGCTCACGACGCGCTAGTTTAAGTGAATGGATAATGAATGACCTCTTTGTACGTTTCAAATAATTCAGCATTCAATTGATCGCCACCATCTATATTGGCAGAATAGAAAATCGGTGGATGTTTCACTCCCTCAGAAATCAACTGTTCACAAACTTCTACAATGATCGTATTGAGAATGGACGCTCCAATCACCGTAGAAGAAGGGCCGACCTTTTGTGATAGACCTGTTAGTTCACAACACGCATCTCCGATATCGCCGTGGTTATCGATCACGATATCCGCAATTTCAAATAATCGTTTCCCTGATGAATGGCGACTAGTTACAGATTTCGAGTAGGATACATTTGTTAGTGCGATGATTTTTACTCCTTTTTCTTTTGCCACTTTAGCTAAGTCAATAATGATCGGGTTTCTGCCAGATACTGAATGAAGAATCAATACATCATTTTCTTTAAAAGGAATCGTTCCGGCTATGGCCATTCCATAGCCTTCTAATCGCTCCATTTGACTCGTAAAGGTTACTGGATTTCGATCCAACATCACTTCTCGTCCAAATATTGCATTGATCGTCATCATTCCTCCAGCGCGGTAATACATTTCCTCTGCTAAAATACCCGCGTGGCTGGCGCCAAAAATATAGATCGAATGTTTTTGTAAATTTGCTTGCGTCAATAATTTAATTGCTTCTCCAATTGATTGCCTTTCTTTTTCTTCGACAATTGTTAATAGTTCTCTGATTTTATCCATGTAACGAAACATTTAAAACCCTCCAAACAAACTGCTGATTCCTCGTCCAATCATTCCCCACAATGACAAATCGTTTCCGCCAAAAATCAAGATCCAACTTTGGATCGTTGTACTGAAAATCATGGCAGAAAAACCAACTAAAGCAACCATTGCGACAGATGCTGCAATCGTTCCGATAACTGCCCCACGAAAACCGCCTTGGCCTTCACCAATGACTGCGGCTCCACCACATTCAAAGAAACTTGTAATGACCAATGGTACGATCAGTACACCAAATAACTGGAATGAATTTGCTAAGACAACTAAAATCGTTGAAGTGATCATCGCAACGATAAAACCAATAATGACCGCATTCGGACGATAGTTGAATAGAATCGGGACGTCAAAAGCAGGTTTCGCACCTGGTACCACTTTTTCAGCAATTCCTTGGAAAGCTGGAATAATTTGATTAATCAATAAACGAACACCATACAACATGATCAATAATCCAGCACCGAAATTCAACCCAGCTTCAATGGCAAACATAACAAGATTCCCACCTTCTGGAATCAAAACTGGTGCGATGATCCCAACTACCACATTCATAAGAAACATGACCAATGCTCCCGTGATCGAAATTTCTCGGAAAAATGAAAGGTTCTCTGGAACATTGATATCTTCTGTCGATTTTTCTTTATTTCCCACACGCTTTGCCACAAATCCTGAAATCAATGATAAGATTCCTGTCGGATGACCGATCAAGAAAGAATCATCACCGGTAGCATCCCAAACATATTTGCGCATGATCCATGGCATGAATGACCAATAGCAAGCAGACAATAATGCACTGATCCCAATCAGTAAAGCGCCAGTTAGACCAGCCTCTACTCCGGCAGCTACAAATACAAATGGGAACCACCACAGCATATGTCCAGTCAGAAAAATCGTTTTGACTGGTGTAAACCTAGCAATCAACAAATGGATGATCAATCCTAAGAACATGGCTAAACCGACTGTACCACCGTATTCTGCTGTAAAAGTCACATCAGATAACCCTTCAGTAACTTGCACACCTAATTGTGTCTGGACCGCCGTATTGATAGGAGCTATCGTCCCTACCAACATATTTACCCCAGCCGTTAACGCCACCATCCCAAAGGCTGCGGTCAAGGAACCTTTGATGATTTCTGAAAATGACTTTCGTTGGATGATCAAACCGATCATCGCGATCAGGGCTAAAAGAACAGGTGGATTTTTCAAAATATGATCGCTAATAAAATTCATCAGTCTAGCCCTCCTTGTTTGCTAAATATTGTTCTAATTGTGCTTTCACTTCATTTGTATCCATATATTTTTTGATTGGATAAACAGGCGCTTTGACCGAAGCTTTCAGTTCTGGTAGTAATTCATTACTAGTAAAATAAACATCTGCTTGAGTCGCTTTTGCTGAGGATAAATCAGTATTCTCTACTGTAGCTTTAAGACCTAACTCTTTGATCACCTTATCAATCGACATTTTTAAAACCATTGAACTTCCAACACCAAATCCACATACTGCTAAAATTTTCATTTTTTTCTTCCTCCTTAGGTTAGTAATTGGATTATTTTTTCCTTATTTCCCGATAAAATAGTTTGGTACTTCACTTCATCCATAAATATGGACATGATTTCTTGCAATTTCTCCAGATGGCTCTCACTATCTTTCGCAGCTAAGATCAAAAATATTTTCACCGCTTTTTCTTTCATATCTACTGCATTTTTTACGACTAAAAGGCTCATGCTTTGTTCATTCACTCCTACACCTGGTTTGGCGTGCATGAGGGCAAAATAGTCGGTTAAAACCATATATGGACCATGCTCTTCTACACTTTTGATCATATTATCCAAATAGGTATGCGCTATCATTTCACTTTTTAACAAAGGCTCACTTGCAATCTCAACGGCAGTCTCCCAATTTTCCACTGCATCGATTACTTGGATCTGCTCTTTTGCCAATAATGGATCAATTCTGCTCATTCTTTTACCTCCAACATTTTTGAGATGAACCAGTTTTTATCACCAATCCCTTGCATGATAAGTTTCATCACTGCTTCAACTTCTTTCACATCTTCTTCTCGGATCATCAATAATACGATGATATCTGCTTTTTGATTTCCCCAATTAACTGGTTTATCCGCTACTAATATTGCAATAGCAGTTTCTTCTACGAATAACGGATTACCATGAGGAATCACAAAACCGTTATCGAGATAGGTTGATTGGATTGCTTCTCGGTCAAAAACCGACTGGGTGTATTGTTCTTTTTTATAGTCATTTTTAAAGTTTTGCTGCTCAATCAGAAAATGGATTGCTTCTTCTTTTGACTCATAATGACCAAAATAAATATTGGACGCAAGCAAGTGTTTTGTTTTTTCAGGCAATATCCGCCTTTCCTTCATATGCTCATGATCAATGACTAAATCGATATAATGATTCATGATTCGTTTCATATCACGACTAGTCACCATGGGCGAGATTCTGACGACAGGCTTTGATTGCTTGGGTATATCGACTGTAGAAATAATAAAATCAATTTCTGATAGATCCATGTAAGTCAACTTATCAATAGAGGCAGTTTCAATGCTGTCAATATCAGGTAAGATTCTTCGTATTTTGGCTGAAACAAATGAACTTGTTCCAATGCCATTCGGGCAGACAAATAATAATTTGTTCAATCGTTTGATTCTCTCAATAGCAGCTTGAAAATGGATGGTGACAAACCCAACTTCATCCTCAGATAGATTCACTTCACTTGGCCAACAAAAATCTTTTAATGCAAACCATACAACCCCATAAATGGATGGATAATTTTGTTTGATTTCGTCAATCAATGGATTGACGATCGTTGTTTGCGCTTCAATTCGCAAAAGTAATTGATACAGATGAACTAGAAGATCTTCTTCTAAACGGTTATCTTGTGTTAAATCAATCTGGATACCTTCGCTAACCTTTTGGATCAATTGCCGAATTTTCCCACGAAAAGCAAAAGGAATATTTTCACTTTTCATAAAGAATTTCAAGCCACTTCCTACGATAATGTAAGTTAAATATTGGACCTCTTCTTGCGTGAACTGATAAATTTTCTGGTCTTCTAATTTTTTTAATAGTTCATACACAAGCGGGTACTTGTTGAACTCCAAGAAATATTTTCCATACTGATTCTTACCAATCAAATCTATTTTTTTACCCTCTTTTGAGCGTTGGACAATCAATAAAATTGAAATCACAATGCTTTTGAAATAACTCTCTGGAATCTCCATTTGTTTTTCGTTGATTCCTTGACGAAAAGCTTGCTCAATTCTTCTTAAAAGTTGCTGTTCTACCAGTTCTGCTACCACTTCTAGTTCATTGAAATGATTAAGGATGGTCCGCTTCAACACACGTTGGATTTGAATTTCATTTCCTTCAAAAAATGTTCCCGAACGATCAAATGTCAAATTCAATCCTTCTTTGGTAAAAATATCCTTCACATAAGAAAGATCATTGGCAATACTACTTCGTGAGACAAAGTATTCATCAGAAAGCTGTTGGTAACTTAAGTGCTCAAAATTCAACAGTCGATTGAGAATGGTTATTCTGCGCATTTTATTTTCCTGATAGTGCATAACTGTCATTTTCCATCACCTTCTATATTTACTATAATTTTTCTAACAACCGATTAGAAGACCAAATAAATCATTAGAAAATAATGAGATAGTCTGCACATTACTAATCGAAGTCTTTTTTTAGTATACTCAGAAACAACTAAATAATTCTACCCGCAGTAAAAGACATGAAAAAAGCCAACAGACGATTGCTGTGGGCTTAAAAAAAATGTACTTTGAAATGATGGTAGAAAGATTCCTCTATTACAATTCACTCAAACGACTTTTGATCGAAACAGCCTCGCCATTTCTTTTTCTATCACCTAATTCACCAATTGCGGTAAATAGTAAGTCACTGGAAGAATTCAGCGCTGTTTCAACTGAGTCTTGGATGACCCCAATAATAAACCCAATTCCTACCACTTGCATCGCAATATCATTTGAGATGCCAAATAAACTACAAGCCAAAGGAATCAACAGTAATGAACCACCAGCTACTCCAGATGCACCACAAGCAGCTAAAGCCGCCAAGATGCTTAAAATCAATTTTAAGCCAAAAGAAGCTTCGATACCTAACGCTTGAACAGTCGTTAACGTCATCACTGTGATCGTCACTGCAGCTCCCCCCATATTGATCGTTGCTCCTAATGGAATCGAAATGGCATAAGATTCTTTTGTTAATTTCAGTTTTTCTGCCAACATCATGTTGATCGGAATGTTCGCCGCAGAACTACGAGTAAAGAAGGCAGAGATTGCACTTTCTTTTAAACAAAAGAAAATCAATGGATAGGGATTTTCTTTGATGAACAAAAAAGTAAGTAATGGATAGATGACCAAAGCAACAAAGAGCATCGTACCTACTAACACAAGAACTAATTGGAGATACTCGGTCAGTCCAGAAAGACCTGTTGTGGCAATCGATTCATAGACTAATCCCAAAATACCGATCGGAGCGAAAGAAATAATCAATTGGACCACCTGTGACAATGCGACTGAAATCTGATCGATAACTTCTTTCGTTGCTTCTGTACGTGTCCGCAATGCCAACCCTAATAATACAGCCCAAAATAACACACCTAAATAATTAGAATCAATAATTGCTTGAATCGGATTTTGAGTGACATTGGTCAACATCGTAGATAAAACAGTCCCTATATTTTGAGGTGCTTGTTCCGAAGCTGTTTCTTGTAGCGTGATCGGCACTGTAAAAATCGAGCTAGTGATCACCGCAACAAAAGCTGCTAAAAGAGTTCCGCCTAGATACAATCCTAAAATCGGCTTTACAAATGTTTCATTCCCCATTTTGTGTTTCGCAATCGAAGCGGCAGTCAAAAAAAACACCAATAGTGGTGCAATAGCCTTTAAACAACTAACAAACAACGTTCCTAATAAAGCAATAAATCCCCAGGTCGGTAAAAAAATACCTAATATTATACCAATTAAAATACCACAACCAATACGTTGAACTAACGACATGTCCAAGAATTTCTCTAACAAACAACCACCCCTTTATAGTTTAACAACCATTCTAACATCTTCATGAGAGAAACAAAAGGGTAATTTTCAGAAAATTCTTATTATTTATCTTTTTAGTAATTACTTATTTTTATAATTAAATTTTATCTAATCGTGCAATCTTACGCTTTATTATTTAGATTTATTAAAGGAACAAACTTTAAAAGTAGTTTATAAAATAACCAATATATGTTATAATATTATTAAATGTTTTTAGTAATAGATGAAAAAAAGGAGAAAAAGATGAAAAAGAATAAATATCAATTAATAGATATCATGTTTATACTTTGCTTAAGTATGATGTATGTACTACCTTTATTTTTGACACATGGAATCTTACATAACTCGTCTCAAGACACATATTTTCATTTGTCACGCCTTGTAGGTTTAGATAATGTATGGGATTCTCCAGTCAATTTTAATAATTTTGCCCATCATGGTACTATGATAAACGTTTTCTACCCTTGGTTAACTTTTTACCCGGCTAGTTTTTTCTTTAAAATTACAGGTAATCTTGTATTGAGTTATAATTTATACTATTTTTTCATAACATTTTTAACAATGTTAATAGCTTACTTCTCAATGAATAAATTAAAAAGAAACAGATACATCGCTCTACTATTTTCTATCATATACACATTTGCAGGCTATCGCGCAATTGATATCTTTTTTAGAGCCTCACTAGGAGAAGCAGTTGCTTTAACCTTTTTACCTCTAATATTGGTTGGTTGTTATGAAATATATGTGGGCGATTATAGCAAGTGGTATTGGCTTACTATTGGTATGACTTTAGTAGTCTATACACATTTACTATCGGTAGCAATGGTTACAGGCTTTATAGCTATCACCATAATTTTATCTTTTTATTTTTGGAATAATAAAATGTCTAGATTATTAAGCTTGTTAAAAGCAACTACAGTGACCTTTTTATTAAGTGCGGCTTTTTTAATTCCATTTATTCAGCAATCTAGCGCACAAGAACTCAAAGTACCTCAAGGAAGAGAATTAATCGGGATGGCTCCTAGTGATATGCTCTCTCATATTTTAAATAATAACTATAGAAATTATACAATCGGATTCTTTATTTTTATTGGATTATTAGTAACTTTTACTTTTGTAAAAAAATTGCAAGTTACTGATAAATTCATTTTCGCGCTTGGTATATTTACACTTTTTTGTTGTACTAGTTTATTTCCCTTAAAATTACTGAACAGTACCCCTATAAAGAGCCTACAATTTATTTGGCGATTGAATGGCTTCACTTCATTGTTTTTAGCTTATACAATAAGTATCTTAATCTATTATAATTTATATAATAAAAAAAATATGATAAAAATCATCAGTGTTACTCTAATTGGGATTACCCTTCATTTTTCTGGGATAATTAATCTAGTAGCGAATAATGACTCATTAACTCGCATCGAACCTGAAAATGCTATTTCTGCTGCCGAGAACTACCAGCATACTGATTATGCAAATAAAGAATCAATAAAATATCCAGATGTGATTAACAATCATAAATACTTCCTTAATAATGAGGAAATAAAACCCGAGACTTCTTTTACTAATAGTAAATATACAATTAAAGTTGATAATAAAAATAATGAAAAATCAGTTTTCACAACATCTCTTTACCATTATGATGGACAAATCGCAACAGTGAATAACACTCCAGTTGAAACTTCTTTATCTTCAATAGGTACAACTGAGTTAGTCATCCCACCCGGTAAAAACACAATTGTGATTACTTATACCTATACAAATCTCGCTATTTTCGCAAGATATCTCTCTCTAATTTCATTGATGATTTTCCTGATTTTTCTCTTATATAATTCCTATAAGACTAAGTTAGGATCCCATTATACTCATATCACGAATGACATTTTTTAGTTATTTAATCATGATAGAGAATCATCTATTTCAATAACTATAAAAAGAGGACTGAAGCATCTTATTGATTCTTCAATCCTCTTTTTTGTCATCTTATTTTATATGGTTGATCATTTATCCTCTAAAGACACGCTATCAATCTAAAAATATCGGTTGAATAAAATCTGCTTGCCAAATTTTGTCTTTTTCAGAGTAGTTGAAATACCATACTTGCGAAAAATAAAGCCTTTCCCGCTTATCTCCTGAAATCAACTGCTGGTTCTTTCGATCGACTAAGTAATCGAAACAACTAAAATCGATTCGAATAGAGAAACTAGTATCATTGATTTGTCGGTAGTTAGCCAATTCTTGAATGGCTATTTTCGTTGTATGATTTCTTACACCGTCATCTTTATTTTTTTGTAACACTTGCTGATGTTCTTCAAATAATCTTGAAGTATAACAATTTTTTGCTTTTTCAGGAGCCTCTTCTTCCCAAGATTTTTGTATTGCATAAAAGATTCTGTTGATCTCAGAAAGCAATTTTTTCTTTTCACGCTTTGTTCCAGGCATTCTTGATAACAAATCATTGATATCCATATTGTGCGTTTTCTTTTTTTTAAATAAAGAAAAAACAAATATACTTCCTAATGATAAGCAACAAAGAGAAAATCTTCTGATGTACTGTTACTATTAGTCGTCCGACTCCTCCGATAATAGGAATTGGAACCTCCCCCTATCGAACCGCCACCAGAGCCCCCACCGGTTGAACCACCACCATGCCCACCTGCTACGGCAAAAGTTTGAACGGGCGTAAAAAACAAAAAAGCCATGATCAATAGACAAATCACTTGATAAGTTTTCTTCATCTGAACCCTCTTTCTCAATCCCCCACGATGATACCTTATCAAATAATTATTACAAGATTCCTATGGAACAATGAATGATTTCCTAATTTTCTTTATTTGGTAGGATTTCTTGATAGATTCTCAAAGATACAGCACCTATGCTCCTAAATGCTTAGAGGTGGACTAAAAAATACATACACATTCAACAGAAACTTAAATTTTGGTAGTCATATTATTTCTTTTCACACATTCATCTTTTGTTTATCCTCATAATCGATTAGAATAATGGGTTCAAAATATACAATCATTTCAATTGATAATCTTTTATGTAATTTTCATCTTTTTTCAATTTGATATTTAGAAGATGCATCTGGAACTTCTCTAAAATTTGATATGATTTTTCCAAATATTAATGAAATTGTAGGTGATACTAATGAAACAAAAATAACTTTCCAAAAGTCACCTGATAAAATTGCCGATATAAATAGGTAACCTATAAACATACCATATACACATGATAAAAAATTACTCAGAAATACATAAATTTTTGACCTTTTATTTTCAACAAGTACTAACTGTACAATTGTCGTATCTTTAACGATTTCTTTCACTTTCTTATTGTTATGTAATAGTCGACAGGTCGATATTATTCCATATGTACTAAGAACACTACCAATCAATAGAGCTAAATATATTGATTCAAGATAGCCCAAAAATATAAGAAAAGGACTAATTACAAAAACTCCGAAAATTCCATAAGATTCAGGAACATAAAATTGTATTTCAGGTATTTTTTTACCTTCAAAAATTTCTGCTGATCCAGTTACTTTATATGCAGTCCAACTTTTTTTCGGAGCGTTGTCGTAAAAGGTACTAAACGGAAAAAAGTTTCTCAGCCTCATTAACTTAAAATAATCAACAATGTACAATCCATCATTTAATTCCAGTAAATAATATCTGCCATTAATTCTTTTAATCTCTTGGGCACAGTTGTTTCCTATCATCTAAAGCCTCCTTCAAGTTTCTCAGTTGATTCTGGAAAATTTAGCACTATAAGCTATTACTTAATTAGTTTCAAAACAGTTCTATAGTATTTTATTTCTGTGATTTTTTCATAAAAAACCAACCAAAACGATCTTCCTCCTCATCTTTAAATTGTATTTGATGGGCTTAATAATCCTTGCTAGCATTCTCATTAACTCAATATAAAATTAAAAACCAAATGTTTCTCCTTCCAATAAAGATTTTTTTCCTAAATCCCCGTATTCTTTTTTCTTAGAAGTATGTTTTAGATCAATAACTTTACCTTTAGGGATATCCAAATTATTTTGCTTCCATTCTTCTAAGGCTGTTAAAACTGTTTTTTCATTTTCACTTATATATCCTTGATATAAAATTTCTCGAATGTCCTCGTTATTAAAATACGCTATTTCTTCAATATTATTTAAACCAGTTAGTTGATTTACTGCAGCATAATCTAAGTAATAAATTTCCTCTTGCATCTTCAAAATCGGTTGTCGCGCAACAATTAGTAATGGCATAATTCCTTCTTTCATGTACACAACACTACCCAAAGGCAATAAGTTAGTTTGTTCCATATGTATTCTCCATTCTAGTTATTATAGCTGTTGCTATTAGTAGGCTCAATCTCTGTATTTCCGACTTCTATTCCATAAGAAATTTAATACAAAAAAAGGATATACATATTTACCGATCATCTTTATCAAATATTATTTTATATTTCACTTTTTTTGTTGAATATATTTTGCCATTATATATAGTACTCACAAGAATAAACACTGTAAGAAAAAATAATAATCTTTCTTGTATCAAAAAAGGAAGCACTAGCGTAAATATGCCATAAAATATAAGCAATCCTATCCCTACTATTAATACCTTTACGCAATGAATCATCTTCATTCTTCTCACCACCACTTTAAATTTTTTTGTGTAATGATCAATGGAGTAATTGCATATCCCTTACCTATAAGCTTTAAAGAACTACCTCTTTTTTCTAATTCCATTTTTAATCTATTTTTTCTCCAATAAGAGACAACAGAAAGACAAACGACTAATGTTAACCAGAAGAATAATAAATTGATGATTCCTTCCAACATATCTATTGGCAAATTACTTTTGCCCCAAAGCCAATTCTGTGGAATAAAGTCCCTCACTAAGTTACTTAAAGGAAGTCCAATGGCTACTCCTAAATAACTTTTTTCTGATTTTTTCTTGATTTCCTTCTCCATTTCTAAACCAGAAATACTGGATTCACTCAAAGAAATACTGGCTTGATAGATCTTTCTATTAACTCTATATTGCTTTAAACCTACCATGAAATTGTTTTGTCTTATTAAATATTCTTCATTATTATCTGAAATCAATAGACACCAACCTGGAATTACTCTTTTTTTATCAAAGCATAAATTTCTAATCTCACCATCTTCTATTTCCATATCATTTACTCAAGATACACTTTCTAACATTATATATTTCACATCATTATTAACGAACCAAACTTTACCATTGAACAAAAAAATTTTAACTATATAAAAACTCAACAAACTTAGCAATCTTGCTTGTACTAAAAAAGGTATTATAAACAAAAAAATGATTGTAAAACAAATAATCAAAGCTAGACCAACTAGATTATTTATTGTCCATACTTTTTTTGTATATTTAGAATTATTAATCAGATTTATCTTTCCTAAAAAACTTACATCAAAATCATTATTCATCATTTTAAAAAGAAAATTTCTTTTTCTAAAGAAAGAACAAAAGTACAAGCAAACTATTATAGTTAGCCAAAAAAACAATAGATTTTTTATACCTATAGAAAAATTAAAAGATTGATCAGAATTATCCCATAACCATTCAACTGGAACTATTTTTCTTATTATTGGATATAATACTAAAGCAACCGCACTACCTATGTAATTACTGTTCGATTTTTTCTTATAATCTTTCTCTATCTCTTTACAGTCTACAGAAAAACTCATTAAAGAAGTATTAGATTTATATATTTCTCTCTTCAGATGATAGTTGCCCAACCTTAACAAATTTGAATTCTGTCGAACAACAAATTCTTCATTGTTTTCTGTTACTAATAACAACCATCCGCGAATAATTTTATTTTTTTGAAATGCAATATTATATATTTTCCCACCAATAATTTTACGGCTATATTCCATCTAATAGGCCTCCAATAAAACCACTCACCCCTTCAGTGAAATCACCCCATCCAGATACTACTGCTTGTCCCACACTATCTTCAAAATCTCTAACAAATTTAAATTTTTCTCTTAAAATATCATTCGCAATACCTACACCTATACCTACAGCTATAGAACCTACTATACCAATATTTACAGGAGCAGAAATTAGTCCAACTGCAGCTAATGCTCCAGTACTAAGCTTTATACCACTTACTACTCCTGCACTAGCTAATCCTGTAATTATTCCTTTTCCCCAAGCCTCTTCAGCACTATCACCTGAAACTATATCTATCCCTACACCAATTAATAATCCTGCTCCTTCTGTTATTACCTTACCTCCATATTTAAATACCCCTTTTATTGCATTCTCAGCCGATTCTCTTGCAGCTAGAGTGGCTCCAGGAACTTCTCCCAAAATCTTTCCGTCTGGTAATTCTAACGAATATCGGTTTTTCCAGATATAGTCGGAAGCATCTTGACCATGCTGTATTCCTTTTTGTATAAATAGTTTCTCTGTTTTCTCACTAGCCAGAGTCCCCCCTGTTGTTTGAAGTACTGAAATAACTTCATCATAATTTTCTATATCCATTTGATCAGAAGTAAACCACTTTTTATTTATCCCCTCGGGTAACAAATATGAACCATCTGTCCGCACTCTCGTATTCTTTAACACTAATACACCCTGCATTGCCAGTTTCAATTCATCCAAACTATGACTGAATAATCCACTAGTTTGAGAATTGAAATTATGTAATTTTTTTAGCTTATTTTGTAATTGATCAATATCTTGTTGAAAGCTCTCTGACATACGATTTAGATCTCGTTGGACATTTAGCAATGTTTCGAGAATGCCGACGAACGGATTACTTTGTGCTTGGGACTGAACAAAAGCAGAAGTCGTGTCTACTGATGCTTTCATAACTCGCGTCGTCGCCAGTTGCTGGTTCAGTTTGTTCTCATCCAAGTATCCTTCCATTGCTACAATCTGATCCGCGACTTTATACCTTTGTAGCTCCTGTTCAATTTTTTCAATCGCATTCGTTGTTCGTGTAATTGTCGGAATGATCAATTCACTAAATAATCCTTTTCCTGCTGTATATGCTGCACCAGACAATTCGTTTCCGTTAACAGCTGATACGACTTTTTGACTTCCTCTCTTTAGTTGATTGATCGTTTCTTTACTACTGGCTAAGTTCTTCTTTAACGCTGACATAAATTCTGATGATTCCCCACTCACATAAACTAATCCCACTCAAATGTTCTCCTTTCTGCAAACAACTCTTCTCTTTCTACTTCTAATCCTTGTAAAGTTTTCCTGTACGAAAAATCAAGTTCTTCATGTGCCTGATGAAATTGTTGTTGAAATGTTTGTTGCTTTGCTTCATACTCCTTCTGCATCCAAATCGCATTGGCCATGCCTTGTTGGATATCTTCATGATTCACTTCAGATAATTGGCGAAAACCTCTTTGAAGTTCTTTTTCTAATTGAAGGAGCTGGTTTTCTAACCTACGTTTTCCATTTGCTAATTCGTCTTGTTGGTGTTCCACTTTCCAAATTTCTTTTTGATTCTCATAGATCATTTCATTGTCTATTGACATTCATTCACCTTCTTAGATATTTGATGGTTGATTTCTTACAACATTCTTTTTCCTAAACGATAGCTTTGCTCTTTAGATACTGTCCTTCTTAAACTAAATACGAATTTTTTCTGAATTATTTTCATATTTAAAACGATTAAAACGATTTTTATTATTTCATAAAAAAATGAGCTCTTTGATCAAATAAAATAACTGATAAAATTAACTTTACACCTTCGATATATTTCCATTTTAATATAATAATCAATTGAAAAATAGAACATATCATAAAACGTCGTTTTGGTTTCATAATCGTTAAAATAACATTAAAAAAAGACCGTCATTTATTGACAGTCATTCGTGATATCGATCATTATTTCATTTATGATACGGCGCCCCCGTATTGATCCGAAACGCGCGATAAATTTGTTCAACGAGGATTAGACGCATCAGTTGATGCGGGTAGGTCATTTTGCCGAAGGAGATTTGGGCATTGCTGCGTTGCATGACGTCATCGCTTAATCCTAATGAGCCACCGATGACAAAGACGAGCTGGCTTTTTCCTTGGATGCCTAATTGATCAATTTGCTTTGCAAAGGCTTCACTGGTAGGATTTTCGCCTTGGATCGCTAAAGCGTAGACAAATTCATGATCTTTGATTTTTGCGAGTATACGCTCGCCTTCTTTTTCTTTGACTTGGCGCATTTGGGCTTCACTAAGATTTTCTGGTGCTTTTTCGTCAGGTACTTCGATTAGTTCGATTTTTCCATATGCTTTAAGTCGTTTGACATACTCATTGATTCCTTGGATCAAATATTTCTCTTTTAATTTTCCAACTGAAATGATTTTTATATTCATAATAATTTCCTTCCCTCGGTCTTTCATATCGAATTCTTCTTTCTTATTATAATAGAGTATTCTTATTCGACAAAGAGATTTAAAAAAGTTTTCCCACATAGTTATACACATCTTCCACAGGTTTATCCACAGCTTATCGTGGTTTTATTGCTTATTTCATAAGTATTTCTTAAGCAAACATATGTTTCGCACAGATTTTTCCACTTTTTCCACAAGTTGTTGATAACTTTTATGGGCATTTATACGCATTTTTTACAAATACTTTTCCACAATTCCTGTGTATAAGTTTGTATTTTATTTTTTCATCTGAAAACAATTATTTTTCCTAATGTTTTTCATAAAAAGTTCACAGTCTGGAAGTAGACTAAATTTAGTAAATAAGTCTATACTTAACTTATCAAGAAAATAATAAATGGAGGCAGATCACATGGACAGAAGAGATGTGACACCAAAAATGAAAAAAAGAAAATCTAATGGCATTTGGCGAAAGCTAGGTCTTGGCGTAGTTGGTGGCGTGATTGGCGGATTACTGACTTTCGGTATTTTTTATGCAGCAACTGGAGGTGGTAACTCAGTAACGACTTCTTCTAGCAGTGGGACACAAAATGCATCAGGCGAAACAGTTGTCGAAAATGTAAAAGTCAATGTAGATTCAGATATCACTTCTGCAGTAGATAAAGTGCAAGGAGCAGTTGTTTCTGTTATCAACCTACAAAAACAAAGTTCATCATCTGACCCGTTTGGTTCATTATTTGGCCAACAACAAGAAAGTAGTGGCGAAGATGGCGAATTGCAAGCTTACAGTGAAGGTAGCGGTGTGATTTATAAAAAAGAGGGCGATTCCGCTTATATCGTGACGAATAATCACGTTGTCGATGGACAACAAGGACTAGAAGTTTTACTAAAAGATGGAACAAAAGTGAAAGCAGAATTAGTCGGTACAGATGCTTATACTGATTTAGCTGTTTTAAAAATCAGTGCTGACAAAGTCGATACTGTTGCTTCATTTGGCGACTCTGCTTCATTGAAAGTCGGCGAACCTGCGATTGCGATTGGTTCTCCTCTAGGTTCTCAATACGCAAACTCGGTGACATCAGGAATTGTTTCTTCCTTGAATCGTCAAGTGACAAGTACAAATGAATCTAATGAGACAGTGAATATCAATGCGATCCAAACAGATGCAGCGATCAACCCAGGGAACTCTGGTGGTCCACTAGTTAATATCGAAGGCCAAGTTATTGGTATCAATTCAAGTAAAATTGCATCGACTTCTGATTCTTCAAGTGTAAGTGTTGAAGGAATGGGCTTTGCGATTCCAAGTAATGATGTCGTAAATATCATCAATCAACTTGAAAAAGATGGAAAAGTAACACGCCCTGCACTGGGTATCACAATGACCGATCTTTCCGCCGTTTCTACACAACAACAGGAACAGATCTTGAAATTACCATCTTCTGTAACAAATGGCGTGATCATTCGTTCGGTTCAACCAGCAACGCCTGCGGAAAAAGCTGGCTTAGAACAATATGATGTCATCACAAAAATCGATGATACAGAAGTCTCATCTGGTGTTGAATTACAGTCTGTGCTTTATGGTAAAAAAGTTGGTGACACTGTGAAGATCACTTATTACCGTGGCGAAGAAGAAAAAACTGTAGATATCAAATTGACAATTGATAATACTGCATTAAATCAAGGAAATTCAAATAGTTCCAATGGCTCAAATAATTAATAAAAAAACGGCTACCTCAATGGAGGTAGTCGTTTTTTTATTCATGCTAGTTTTTGAATGCTTCGCCAACTATCGCATCTTCAGGTAAAACTAAGATGCCTTTTTTCTCTGGGGCGTTAGGTACGTGAAGTTCCTTTGCAGAGCAAATCATTCCGTCACTTTTGACCCCTCTTAATTCTCCAGGCCAAATCATCATACCGTCTGGCATCATTGCACCAGGTTTAGCAACGACTACTTTTTGACCTGCTTCAATATTCGGTGCGCCACAAACGATTTGTAAAACTTCACCACCATCTACTTCTGTTTCAGTTACAGATAAATGATCAGAATCTGGATGAGGTTCACAAGTTTTGACGTAACCAACAACGATTTTCGGTTGGTTGTCTTTTTCCAATGTTTCTTCAAAGCCAGCTTCTTTGATCAAACGGTTCAATTCAGCTAGTTGTTCTTCTGAGATTGTTACTTGGCCATTGCCTTCAATTGTTAGATGATCTGAGATATGGAAAAAGTTCCATGCAACGATTTGACCAGATTCATCTTTGATTTGCGCAACATTCCATTTACGACTAACAGTGTTTTCCGTGCCTTTATCGTCGGCTATGATCACCATTAATGTGTCGCCCACATGTGCGCGATTATAAGCAAAAATCATTTTGTTTCCTCCAATATCATTTGTTGAAGTTGTTTTTGATTTATGGCAACTGAGTAGATCGATCAGCACCAAACTCTCTTGTATTATCTTAACAAAAAAAGGAAGTTCTTGCATGATAAATTCTCTTAGAAAAACTTGCCGGAATAAAAAGAAAGCACGGATCACAAAAAAAGACGAGGAAACGAAATGCACCATCTTTCGTTTCCTCGTCTTTTTTGTTCAAGGATCTGCCTATTGAATCAAAAACTAGGCTTCTCTTGGTTCTGAAACGACTAGGACATCACACGGAGCTTGTCGAATCACGTAGCTTGCCACACTCCCAGTCATAAAGCGTTCAACGGCATTCAAACCTGATTGACCGATCATGATCAAGTCGATTTGATATTTCTTTGGTAGTTTTACTGCCATAGATTCTCTGACCGAACCATAAGCCACAATACCTTCTATTTTTTGGTAGTCAACGGATTTTCCGTAATTTTTACATTCTTCAATCAATTGTTTTGCTGATTCAGTCTGTTGATCGATCAAGGATTGGTCAATAGGCGTATACCCCATAAATTGATAAAATTGTTGGTCGATCACATTCGTCACATATACTGTGCCTTCATTTCTACGAGCTACCTCGACGGCTTTTTTGAATGCAGCAAACGCTTGCTCGCTTCCGTCGATTCCAACTAATATTTTCTTATATGCTTGTTCCATTTTTCCCACTCCTCTCGTTTCTCACTGCTGAATCGTTTTTGCTAAAAATTGTTCGATTTCTTCTTTTGTTTTACGATCTTTATTGACCAGACGACCTAGCTCTTTCCCATCTTTGATGACAATAAAACTTGGAATACCGAAAATATTCCATTCTGCTGCTAAATCGATGTACGCATCTCGATCCATTTCGACAAATGTCCACTCTGAAAAATGACGTTCGATTTCTGGCATTTGTGGTTTGATGAAGCGACAATCGCCACACCAATCGGCAGTAAAGAAAAAGATATGATTGCCTTTTTCAACATAACCGGCTACTTCTTCAAGACTTTTAGGAGTAATCATAGGTTCACACTTCTTTCTTATTCTATGTTCTACTTAAATTATACACCTTTACAAAAAACTGACCAAACTATATCTAAAAAATAAAAAACGAGCAAAAGCGGATCGCCTTTACTCGTTGATTACTTATTTTCCGTAAACGATCGTATTCACCGTTGATTTATCTAAGCCCTTCAATGTTTGGATCAACATTTCTCTGGCTGCTTCAAAGTCACGGATACTAAACATCGTTTGATGCGTATGGATATAGCGTCCAACGACACCGATAACGGTACTTGGGATTCCTTCATTTTGTGTATGAGCAGCACCAGCGTCGGTACCGCCTTTTGATACAAAGTATTGATAAGGAATATTGTTTGTTTCAGCAATATCTAATAAATATTCACGTAATCGCGGCAACATGATCAATCCTGGATCTTGGATACGCATCAATGTGCCTTCTCCTAGATGACCAAATGTGCCTTTTTTCGTTACTGTATCATCTGCTGCAGAGCAGTCTACCGCAAAGAATAGATCAGGTTTGAATTTGTTCACTGAAGCTTTTGATCCACGTAAACCAACTTCTTCTTGGACATTGGCGCCGGCGATCAGCGTATGACCTAATGTTTCTTTTTCTAGGGCTTCTAATGCTTCCAAGACCATCGTACAACCGTAACGGTTGTCCCATGATTTACTGATGATATTTTTGCCGTTTGCTGTTTTGATCGTTTCTGCAAAAGGAACGATCGTATCTCCTGGTAGGACACCAAAACTCATTGCTTCTTCTTTTGATTCAAAACCAGCATCAAATAAAATATCTGTTACTTCGACTGACTTTTGACCGCTTGTACCACGTAATAAATGTGGTGGAACAGAAGAAGAAATACATGGGTAATTTTTCCCTGTTGATGTCTTCAATGTAAAGCGTTGAGCCGATACTACATAAGGATTCCAACCGCCTAGCGGAACCACTTTGAACAATCCGTTATCTTGGATTTGTGTCAACATAAAACCAACTTCGTCCATGTGTGCTGCCACCATGACACGAGGGGCATCCGCTTCTTGGTGATGGCGCAATCCAAAGATCCCACCTAATCCATCTAATTGTAATTCATCAACTAGTGGCTCCATGTGTTGTTCCATGTACGCGCGGATGTCTTGTTCAAAACCGCTTGTTCCTTGTAATTCTGTTAATTCTTTAATACGTTGAAATGTTTTTTCATCCATAATAATGATCGTCTATAATTCAGACTTGTCTCCTTTCAATCTCAGCTTTGATTTGTCTTAAAAAATAGTATCTGGACAAATCTATCGTGATTATTATACCGTATTTTATTTCAAAACGGTTATTTATTTCAAAGAAAATCAGATAGTGTGGTAAAATAAAGCCAAAGAAACTTGTGAAAGTGTAAAGGAGGGCAAGCAGCATGTATGAAGAAAGTGAACAGGCCTATTTCAAAGGTGGTTTAGCTGTCGGACTTGGTTTAGGATTATTAAGTGGCGTGGCAACTGCACTATGGTACAATCGCAACAAAACGATGTCCGCTGATGAAGTCTTAGCTACCATCAAAGAAGCGTTTTTAGATGAAGGCTCGATTGAAGGCTCCTGGATCTCTTTTGAGAAAGAACCGACACGTAAATTTGCAATTCATTCAAAAGCTTATCGTGGTGGGATTTCTCGCATAGAAGATGGTGAAGTCGTCTATTATGAATTTTTAGCAGATGCCTATACTGGTACTGTTTTAGATATTTCTAGAAAAAAAGGAACAGATGCTTGATTTCATTTTTAAAAGATTCTCTTAGAAATAGGCTTTCCTATGGATAAGAGCTTCTTTTTTTGCATAAAAACTGGTATAAACGTACATGATAGGTTATGCTTAGTTTAAACTTTTTCAATTTATTTAGGAGAGTGAAAAATGAATCACACAGAAAAAATTGCTGTCCTGATTCCTTGTTATAATGAAGAAGCAACGATTCCTACAGTCATTGCCGACTTTAAACGAGAATTACCAGAAGCAGATATTTATGTATACGACAATAACTCAACGGACAACACCTACGACTTAGCAGTTGCAGCGGGTGCTATTGTAAAAAAAGAACCTCGTCAAGGTAAAGGAAATGTCATTCGTCAAATGTTTTTTGATATTGATGCGGACTACTACTTGATGGTAGACGGAGATGATACTTATCCAGCCGAAGCCGTACATGGACTTTTAGAAAAATTACGTTCTGGCGAAGCGGATATGGTCATTGGCGACCGTCTTTCTAATGGTACTTACTTTGAAGAAAATAAACGCGCCTTCCATGATTTTGGCAATAATTTAGTTAAAAATACGATCACTCGTTTATATAAAACAAAAATAAGAGACGTGATGACTGGCTATCGAGGATTTAATCGTATTTTTGTCAAAAGTTTTCCGATCATGAGTGCGGGATTCCAAATCGAAACGGAATTGACCATTCATGCCTTAGATAAAAAATTCAAATTAGTTGAGCTCCCTATTGATTACCGTGATCGCCCAGAAGGTAGCGAATCAAAATTGAATACCTTTTCTGATGGCTTCAAAGTCATTATGATGATCATTAAAATGTGTAAAGATTATAAACCTATCCTATTTTTCAATATCTGGACAGTCATTTTCTTTTTAGCTGGTCTGTTCACTGGGATTCCTGTCATTCGGGAGTTTATGTTGACGAGCTTTATTACTAAAGTCCCTTCAGCCATATTAAGTACAGGATTGATGATCCTAGCTTTACTTTCACTAGTTACTGGTATGATTTTAGATACGGTCGTTACAAATGCAAAGAAAGAGTACGAACTGAACCTCTATCATGTTTATCATGAGTATCACCAAAATAAAAAAGAAGAGAGATGATTTTATGCAATCATCCTCTTCTTTTTATCTTATCATTTATTTCTCTGATGCAATCGTCACAAACTTCACTTCGACATATTCCTCTACCCCAAAAGTTCCGTTCTCACGGCCAAACCCTGAATGTTTGACTCCCCCAAATGGTGTCGCAGAATTTGAGATCGTCGTATCATTGACACCGACCATGCCATATTGCAATTTATTGCTTACATTGTTGATCGTATGGATATTCGTCGCAAAGAAATATGATGCTAAACCAAAAATCGTATCATTGGCATCTTTGATTACTTGTTCTTCGTCTTCAAATGTAATGATTGGGATCACTGGTCCAAATGTTTCATTGTAGAAAATATCCATTTCCTTTTTCACGCCATCTAATACTGTCGGTTCAAAGAAAAAGCCATTTGCATATTCTCCGTCCGTTAGACGATGACCACCAGCCAAGATTTCTGCTCCTTTAGCTACTGCATCTTCTAGTTGTTCTTCAACTTTTTTTACGCCTTCTTCATTGATCAATGGCCCCGTAGTTGGATCGTCTAAGCCATTTCCAACAGTCACTTCTCTGATTTTTTCCACAATCAATTTTGTTGCTTGTTCTTTGATTTCTTTATGGATAAAAATTCGATTTGGTGACGTACATACTTGTCCATTGTTGATAAATTTCGTTTTGATCAATGTATCGACTGCTAATTCTACATCGGCATCTGGAAAAATAATAAATGGCGCATGTCCACCTAGCTCCATAGAAACTTTTTTCAAGGTAGGTGCTGCTTGTTCATTTAGAATTTGTCCAACTTCTGTTGAACCTGTAAATGTGATTTTTTGGATATCATCCGATTCAGACAAAATCTTTCCAATAGTTGAGGAGTCCCCCATGACGATATTTACGACGCCATCTGGAAAGCCAGCTTTGTGGAATAGTTCCATCAGCGCAAGTGCTGATAGAGGTGTTGATTTTGCTGGTTTTAAGATAACCGTACAGCCTGCGGCGATTGCCGGCGAGATTTTACGAATGATCATGTTGGATGGAAAGTTCCATGGTGTGATGGCGCCGACGACACCTACTGGTTGTTTACGTGCTTGCCATTGTTTCCCTTCAGGTGAAGGAATGATTTCTCCCATGATTCGTTGGCCTTGCGCTGCATTCCAGCGAAGGTTTTCGACATTTGTTTGGATTTCTGCCGTCGCTTGAGCAAGCGGTTTCCCTTGCTCCATCGTCATGATTTTTGCTAAACGTTCGCTGTCTTCTTCTACTAGATCAGCCATTTTATTCATTAATTTTGCTCGTTCGCTTGGTGCCGTTCTTGACCAACCTTCGAATGCCTTGTTGGCAGCTTCAATGGCTTCTTTTGTCTCTTTTTCGCCACCTTGTTGAACGCTTGCTAACGTTTCACCAGTAGCTGGATTGACGACATCAACTGTTCCTTCAGAGCCTTCAAGCCATTTGCCATTAATATAAAGATGAGTTTCTACTTGCGGTAAATCATATTTCCCCATAGTTTGCCTCCTCTATTCTTAATTACATAACAACCGTAACATTAATAAAGTCAAAGCTCAAACCATCTGTTTAAGATGAATTTGTCCGACTCAGCCTTACAAATTCAATTTTTTTATTCTTTTGAAGAATAAATTGCTCGTTCATTCAAAAGCTTTGTTACAATGAGATAGAAATGAGATAGAGTACTACAATGATTTTATCCTACGACTAAAGGAGTGTTTTTATGGGGCTATTTGATGGCTTGATGGGAAATGCTATCCAAAAAGATACAACCAATATCACAAGAGAGGTTCAAGAAATCCTGATTCCAATGGAACAGGTAGAGTTAGCGTTCAAATTAGTGCGTGATTTGATCATTTTCACCGACCGTCGGATGATTATCGTCGATAAACAAGGAATGACCGGTAAAAAAAGCGAATATAAATCGATCCCTTACCGCTCGATTTCACGTTTTTCGATTGAAACAAGTGGGCATTTTGATTTAGATGCCGAATTGAAAATTTGGATCTCTAGCGCAGAACTACCCGCAGAGTCTTTACAATTTAGAAAAGATAAGAATATCATCGCTGTACAACAAGCGCTAGCAACAGCTGTCTTATCTTAAACTTACGATCAACACAAAGAGCTTACACACCCAAAATACTTCAAATTTTGGGTGTGTAAGCTCTTTGTGTTGACGTCTTCTGTAAAACTCTTCCTAATAAAATAAAAATTTTATAGTACACGTCCTTCATTTTTTTGATGATTCGCTCTTTTTTCTTTAAAGTCCATTTTGTCTACTTTTAGTTTTTTCATATTATTCACTTTGATTTTACTGATTTCTGCAAAAGAGCGCTGTTTGATACCTTCGATTTCTTGTCTTCTTTTCTCTTTTAACTTATCTAGATCTTTTTCTTTCATCATGCTCTCCTTTCTTTTGAAAAAGCTTGGTTTTTAAGATTCACTGTAACCATGAAAATCTAGAAAGTCGCATCAATCGAACAGGATGGTGAGACGTTCAAGTATCTTCTATTCATATTCTGGATTTTTGAAAATTTATCTCTCTTTATTTTTTTCGCTTTGCCCCACAGCCTGAGAATCATCTCTGTGTAATACTTCTTTACTATCTTTCGTTACTTCTTTATTTCTGTCGACTTCATTTAATGCTTGCTCTTTGACTGTTGCTAAAATTCGCGCTTTTCTTTCTTTAAGACTTTCTAGTGTTTCGTGTTCCATCGTAATTCCCCCTTTAGTAATTATTTTACTGAATAAATGTCGACAGAATGAACGAATTTTTTTGAAAATAAAAAAAGTATTTCCTCCAAACGATAAAGAGAAACATTACTGTTGGTAGTCGCTTATAAACATTCAGTCAACCAACTGTATGGTTGATTTATCACTTAACCCAAAACGAATAAGAACGTACAAAAAGCGACATACATTCACTTGATCCAGCGAATACATGCAGCTTTTTTGCTATTAATTACTCATTCTATCAGCCTTGCTCTTTTTCAAGAAAATCTTTGAACCAATAGAAGCTTTTTTTAGGTACGCGTTTCATATCACGCAGATCATGATTTCCTCTATTAACGTAAACCATCCCGTATCTTTTTTCCATATCACCTTTTGAGCTAGGTAGATCAATTAATCCCCAGCCAAGATAACCTAGTACTTCACAGCCGTCAATGCTCATTGCATCTTGCATTGCTTTAATATGTTGTTCATGGTAATAAATGCGGTAGTCGTCTTGAATAGGTGTATTGCCATCCCATGTTTCTTGCGTGCCTATCCCATTTTCAACAGGGAAAATCGGTAGATTGTATTTTTGATACATCTTGTTGATGATATCTCTAAAGCCAAGAGGATCAATTCCTAGATTCCACTCATTCATTGAAACAAATGGATTTTCCACTTCACCATAAGTCAAATAATAATTTGGCGCAATATCTACTGGAATGTTTTTATGGCTGATACTTCCGGTACAATAGTAACTGAAGGCTAAATAATCGCTTGTTACTTTTCCAATCTCAGCAAGTTCTTCCTCTGTCATATCTACGTTCAAATGCTGTTTTTCAAACGCCAAAACTTGCTTCGAATAACCACGTCCACAAAAGGCATCCAAAAGATTCTGGTTGATAAATTCATCCCATTCTCTCGCAACCAATATATCTTTGGGATGATTAGTCGCAGGGTACATATTAGAATAGGCTAACATCCCACCAATTTGCCCATCTGTCGTTTCATGGATGTAGTTGGCGATTTTGGCATGTGCGACCATGATATTATGCGCAATTTGATGAATATTATCCGCTGTATCTTCCGTATTCAATGTTCCTCCATATAATAGTGCCAACGGTGTTGAATACAAATTTTGTTCATTGAAAGTTACCCAATATTTGACTTTGTTCTTGTAGCGATCTACCATTTTTTTTCCGTATTCCACAAAAGCATCTACGACATGTTTACTCATAAATCCATCGTAATTCTGCGCAAGATGAAGCGGCATATCAAAATGATAGAGACATAGCATCGGTTCAATATTCCGTTCTAACATCGCATCGATATAACGATCATAAAATAAGAGTCCTTCTTCATTGAATGCCCCATCACCTGTTGGATTGACACGCGACCAAGAAGTTTGGAAACGATAAAAGTTCATGCCCATTTCTTGCATCAAATCAAGATCTTCTTCATATCTATGATAGCGATCAATCCCATGTTTCCAATCTGAGGTAGTTTCAGTGGCTTCACGAACGTCATAAACAGACAACCCTTTTCCACCTTCGTTCCAAGCACCTTCAGTTTGCATACTTGAGGAGGAATCTCCCCAGAAAAATTTTTCCTTTACCATCTTATCATTCCAATCATCGTTCTATTTATAATTTGTCAATTTCCTTTAGCAATCGTTTAAGAAAGACTCGTCTCAGCATTTGTACGAGCAACCCGTTCACTGATTTTTAAGAATGGCAGATAGAAGAAGACTAACGCGACGATAATGACTGCTTGAACAACAATTGCTCGCCAATCACCTGCTGTTGCTAAAAAGCCACTTAAAAACGGTGGTGTCGTCCAAGGAATTGGCACCACACAGCGATTGACTAGCTGCATCGATGTTGCTAAATAGCCAATGGTCGTACCTATGATCGGTGACAATACAAAAGGAATGATCATCGGTAAGTTGAAGACGATCGGTAATCCAAAAATCACAGGTTCATTGATGTTGAAAATATTAGGGCCTAACGCCAACTTAGATAAATCTTTATATGCTTGATAGCGACTAAAAATCAATATTGCTATCACTAAAGCAATCGTCGAACCCGTTCCACCCATCAAAGCGCCATATACTTGGTGAAACGCTGAGTTAATGATGTGAGGAGCAGCTTCACCATTCGCAGTAGCTGCCATATTCTCATTCATATTTACCATCAACAATGGATCTAAGATCGGACCTGTGATGACAGATTGGTGAATACCGAAAGAAAATAGTAAGTTGCCAAAGCAAACTAAAAATAAGTAACCAATAAATGACGTACCTACACCACGTAACGGTTCTTGGATGAATTGCTCGATGATTCTCATAAAATCATTTCCTGTTAGTTGGATCAAAAATGAAGCAAAGGCAAACAATGAAACGACAATGATCAATGGAAACATCGTGTTAAAAGATTTTCCTACCGCTGGCGGAACACTATCTCCTAAGTTGACTTGCAATTTTTTAGAACGTGTCAGACGAATGTATAGCTCTGTTGCCAATAATCCAGTAATGATGGCAGCAAAGACTCCTTTTGAACCAATATTCCCGTAACTGATGACCCCACTGATTTCCACAGCCGTTTCCCCATTGATCGGCGTTGTCTCGATCATTGTTGGAAGCAACGTCAAAAATGCTGGAACAACAGCGATCACGACGCCAATTGGATTATCATACTCTCTATTTTTTGACAAGAAATAGCCAATGGTGATCACAAGAATAATCCCAGTGATATTAAGGGTCGAGTTCGTAATGATCGATCCCCAGTTTTGCCAAGATGCCATTGTGTCCGCGCTGATCATATTTTGGAACCAACCTGACGGATCTAACACTACCGAATTAATTAAAATAGCAATACCTGCTAAAATGAATAAAGGCATGATAGTAGCAAATGAATCACGTAGTGTTCTTAAATAAACTTGATTGCCGATTTTTTGAGCTGTTAAAACAAATTTCCCCATCAAAGCTTCCCTTTTTTTCTCATCCATTTATTTATGCCTCCTGAATTGTCTATAGTTGTATATCAATTTCTAATACAGAATATCACCTGTAAGCGTTTTTGTAAACACAAAATTAAAATTAGTGTATACTTATTTTCAAAAGAAAGAAAAAAGACCACACTTGATCGTGACAAGCACAGTCTTTTAAGTATTATTATCTAATTGATATCTGCTACTATTTTCCCTGACGTATAGGGATATCTTGTCTTAGATAGATCAAACGGCGTACCATCATCAAAAAAGACGATCTGATTGGTTTCCAAAATCGGGTCGCCTACCTCGATCTCAAACTCTTCACTGTCTAAATGATTTGCTTTTGAAGCAATGATCACTCGACGGGCCGCACTGACCACATAACCTAACTCTTCTCTGATATAGTTATAGATAGACCCCTTTAAAATCTCTTCATCCAAATCTTTGATGTACTTAAGAGGCATGATAGATGTCTCTATACTTCTCGCCTCTTCATCGACATATCTCACTCGTTTAATATCATAGACCGGATCAGTCGCCTTTATTTTCAATTCTTCAGACTCATAAGAAGTGGGAAAACGCACATCAAAGCGGATGATTTTACTGGTCACCGCCGTCCCTTCTTGAGCAGAAGTCCCAAATACGCTATTGATCTGGGTCACACTCTCATTGTCCTTTTTTATATTGCTCCTAACATATGTCCCTGATCCCCGTCTCGTGTAAAGTAAAGATTCATCAATCAATAACTGTATCGCTTTTCTGACAGTTACTCGACTCGTATGATAGGTTTTTGCCAATGCTTCTTGGTTTGGTAATAGCTCGCCTTCTTTAAATTCACCCTCGATAATCTTATTTTTCAAAGAACGAGCGATTTCGATGTATTTAGGCATATTCATTTCACCTCCAAAATTTGTATACACTTATTATAATATTAGATTAACAAGCAAATGTAAACAACCTTTACAACTATAACTAATAAATAAATGACTAGTCAGTCAGATGTTTATTCATTTACTAACATATCCGCTTTTCGGAATCCAAAAAAAGCCTTCAGAGAAGCCCAATTCTCTGAAGGCCAGGTGTCACTCAAGTCTTTGTCATTTGTTACCTATTGATTTTATCATGTTATATCTAAGCTAGGCATACAACTATTTCTGACTTTTGCAATGAATGTTGAAGTACGAATAAAGATGATTTACTTCGCCAAACGATAGATAGCATCCGCATAAATCGCTGTCGCACGGAACAAGTCATCTAGACTCATAAATTCATTTGCTTGGTGCATCGTATCTGTGTAGCCTGGGAACATTGCGCCATACGCCACACCGCGTTTTAATAAGCGTCCATATGTGCCACCACCGATGATTTGCTCATAGCCTTTTTCGCCGGTATGATCTTCGTAGACTTGTAATAATGTTTCAACCAACGGATCATCCATTGGTACATAATGTGGTTCCATTACACGGGCACCACGAGTAACTGAGGCACCTTCGTCTGCTACTGTTTTGTTCAGTTTGCTTTCTAATTCATCTGTGGTTGTGCCTTTAGGAAAACGGAAGTTCATGTTGATATAGTTATCGTCTTCTGAACCATTTTCTTTAAACGCAAACAACCCAGCGTTCATTGTTAGTTTACCCATTTTTTCGTCTTCGTGGGCAACGCCTAATTTCTCACCATAAAAGTCTTCATGGACGTAAGTAGCTGCCACATGGATGAATTGTTTAGCTGCACCAATAAATTCATAATTATCAAGGAAGCTCGCTAAGAAAGAGCCGGCATTGATCCCAGATTGTGGGCTTGCGCCATGTGCCCCTTTTCCGACTACGTTGATCGTAACAAATGTATGTTCTGCTTCAATCGAACCATTGATTGGGTTTGCTTCAATAAATTCATAAAATGCCTTTTCTAATGCAACTGCTGCATCTGCGCTTGGTACTTCAATTTTTGCAGTCGCTGTTCCTGGCACCATGTTTTCACGTAAACCTGACGTAAATGATTTCAATACATAGTCGCCGGCATTATCGCCTTTAAAACGGAATGCGAAAGAAACATTGCCTTTTTCTCCGTTGATGATCGGGAATTCCGCATCTGGTGAGAAACCGAAATCAGGTTCTTCTTCATGTTCAAAGTAGTAAGCCATATCTGCCCAACCACTTTCTTCATCACTACCTACGACAAAGCGAACTTTTTTCGATAATTCTAAATCTAGGTCTTTGATGATTTTCATCGCATAATAGGCAGCCATACTTGGACCTTTGTCATCACTTGACCCACGAGCAAAGATTTTTCCGTCTTTGATCACTGGTTCGTAAGGATCAGTATCCCAACCATCGCCAGCAGGCACAACATCCATATGCCCAAAAATCCCTAAGGTTTCGTCTCCTTCACCTAAATCGATGTGTCCTGCGTAATTGTCCACGTTTTTTACAACGAAGCCATCACGTTCACCATAAGCAAGCATGTGTTTCAATGCGTCACGAGGCCCAGGTCCAAATGGTGCATCTGCAGTTGCTTTTGAATCATCACGTTCACTGCTTACGCGTAAAAGATTTTTTAAGTCTTCAAGCAAGTCTTCTTTACGTGCTTCGACTTCTTTTTGCCAATTGATTGTCATAAAGTTACTCCTCCACTCATTCAGTCTACGAGTTCATCATAACATAAATCAGACAAATTGTTTAAAAAATCAGACAACGGATAAACGAAACAGTTTTTTCCATAAATATTATAAGCTATAATGAAAAAAAGGAGGCTTTCCCATGGAATTAAATGAACGATTACTCCAACAAGTGATTACTCCTCGCCCCATCGAATCTCATAAAGGTACATTTGGTAAAGTCCTGTTGATTGGCGGAAACGAGCAATTCGGTGGTGCGATCATCATGAGCGCTTTAGCAGCTGTCCATAGTGGCGCTGGCTTGACAACTGTTGTAACAGATCCTAATAATCACGTGGCCGTCCATAGTCATTTACCAGAGGCAATGGTAGGGGATTGGACAAATAAAGAAACATGGCATTCGGCTTTTGAAGATGCCGATGTCTTACTGATTGGTCCGGGATTAGGAACCGACCAACAAAGCCTTGAACTTCTGCAATTTGTCCTAACAAAACAAACAGAAAAACAATGGTTAGTCATTGATGGTTCTGCCCTGACATTGTTGGCTAGGCATTCGCTGGAGCTTCCTTATCCAGAGCATACCGTTCTCACACCCCATCAAATGGAATGGCAACGCGTCAGTGGATTGCGTTTAGATGAGCAATCTGAAGAGAACAATCAGCAGAAACAACAAGAATTAGGGGCATCCCTGGTTTTAAAAAGTCATCAAACAACGATCTATGGGCAAAATGGCATCTATTACAATACAGCAGGTTCACCAGCTATGGCAACAGGTGGTATGGGGGATACGTTAGCTGGCATGATTGCTGGTTTTTTAGCTCAGTTTCCAAAAAATGACCAAACGATCAGTGCCGCTGTCTATTTGCATAGCATTATCGGCGACCAATTAGCAAAAGAGCAGTATGTCGTTTTACCGACTCAAATCAGTCAGTACATCCCAAAATGGATGCATTATTTTAGTCAAAGATAAGAAGGAGCGTCACAATGGAAAAATATACCGGCTACCTTAGAGAGCCTTTTTATTACGAAACCGATCAAATGGGTATCATTCACCACAGCAACTATATCCGCTGGTTCGAAGAAGCACGTGTTGCGTTGTTAGAACATTTAGATTTTAGTTACAAGAAAATCGAGGAACAAGGCATCATCATCCCTGTACTTGGCGTAAGTTGCGAATACAAAGAGATGATCCGTTATGGGGACAAAATCTTGATCCAACCGATTATCGAAAGCTACACAGGCACACGCTTGAATTTCCGTTATGAGATCTACGACACAGAAGATCAGCGTTTAAGGACGACCGGTACAAGCCAACACTGTTTCTTGCTTGCAGAAAATCAACGTTTAGTCAAACTAGGCCGTGTCAATCCTAGCTTGGATAGTCTGTTTAAAACTTATGCAAACATCGACACAGACCCTGATTCTGCAACAGAAATGAAATAAAAGAAAAAATAAGTGTTTATTCTTGCCTTTTAACCCCTGATTTGTATAATGGAAAGAAAAAAAGCAGGTGATTATAATGTATGTCGTGAAAGTCTTACACGGTTATATTGATAAAACTGGCTGTCGCACACGTGAAAAAAACCCGGAAACCTTGCTTGTCTTCAAAGACAAAAAAGAATCAGAAACCTTTGCCAATCAAATCGGTGGTCGTGTCAAACAACTGCAGGAAGTTCGCCCAGATTGACTGTTGCTTTCGTGAAAGGATGAGATGTTCGCACTATGGATATGTATTGAAAAGAGTCGACAAACCAATCGTTTGCGGCTCTATTTTTGTGTTTCTGTTCGCTGATCTGCTTACCTCCCCCTTATTCTGTTCTCAGTAAAGGATATGCTATACTGGATATAACTTTTTGAAAGGGGTGTTCTATGGGGAACAATTTGCAACAACAAGCATACGAAGCCATCAGACAACAAATCATCTATTCTGAATTAGCTCCTGGGAGTAAGATTTCCGACAGAATCTTAGAAGAACAACTAACGATTGGACGCACGCCGATTCGAGAAGCATTAATCCAACTTAGAAATCAGGAATTGATCAAAACAATTCCTCAATCCGGTACATATATCTCAAAAATCGACATACGTTCCGCAGACTTGGCACGTTACATGCGAGAAAAATTAGAGCAACCGATTTTACAAGAGTGCAGTGCTAAAATGAACGATACCGCTCATCAACGCTTGGAGATGATTTTAGAACAGACGGATCAAGCCATCTTGGCACAAGACAAAAAAACCTTCTTTCTTTTGGATAAAGCCTTTCACCAAATGTGTTACAAAGTCGCGGGGAAAGAAGAAATATGGACTTGGCTTGAAAGCTATAGCACTCACTTAGATCGTTTCCGTTGGTTGCGTTTGACGATTTCTGAATTAGATTGGGGCCGTGTATTAGATGAACATCAAATCTTATTGAGAGCCATGAAAGAACACGCACTTGATGAAGTGGGCTTTCTTTGTAACCTCCACCTCCATATGATCATTGAGGAACAAGAACAAGTGATCCTTCATTATCCGAGTTATTTTGAAATAATCTCTTCTGAAGTATAATGAAAAAAGGCGTAGCCTCCCGAACTTTCAGGAAGGACTATGCCTTTCTTAGTCAAAACGACTGAAATGACTGGACGAGATGCTCACACAATTGCGGATCATATGGCCAAGTCATAGCGACTTCTAACACATATGGTGAGAAGCCCACGTTATTCAACTTCTTCGAAAAGCTCATCGCTGCAATCTCACTCAATGCTCGGATCTTAGACTGATGACGATACCCAAAAAATCGCCATAGTTCTAGGGTTTTCTGTTGGGTATACAATGTAGGATCACGTGTTTCAAGATGATGATATAATTCATGCGCTAAAATCAAAGAAGTAACTTGTTCCAGTGGGAGCTCAGTGATCTTTTCCTGTTCAAATTTCTGAATTGGTTCTGTCATTAAACAGATCCCCGTTGTTTCATCGTAAGTCGCGAGTGTCAAACGATCATTCCGCCATGCTGTTTCTCCATAGGAGATAGCGACATCGAATGTACGACAAAGCGCATGAATATTCCTTGTACGGTACTTTCGATAAATCACTTCTGCTAACCTTTCTCCACATTGTCTCGCCAGTTCTCCCCACGCTCGTTGCTCAGAAAGTGAGAATTTCCCTACTAAAAGATCTCGTTGAAATTGATAATCACACCACTGTTCATCAGAAATCGTCAGCAATTTTAAAATCAACTCATCTAGTTTATTTTTGCTTGATATTCCCCGCAATCACAATCACTTCTTCCTCTGGATCCAACATCGCGATTTCTAACTCCATCAAGAGTTGTAGTTGTTCAAATTCTGTCGCCGAAAAATCTGCGACACGCGCGCCGATACATAGATAAAATTCCGGTCGAGCAATCAGTTCAGTCTGATAGACTGCAAGTTCTTCCCATAACTGTTGGACAGCGGCGAGATACTGTTCAGCTGTGGTTTTCAGACATTTCGCATACCCTCTTTGAACTTTGATGAATCCTTTTTGATCGATGATCCGTAACGCACCGATCACATGCTCTGGGTTATTTTCTCCAATCACATAGAAGTAGTCAGTATTCGCTAATAAACGAACATCTTTGAGGGACATCTGTAAATCTTCTGCAGCTAATGTCAACGCCTCTATTTCACTGATCTGCTTTGTTAAGTCAGTCGCTTTGACTTCCGTTGAACCTGTGGCAATTGCCGTGATTTTTGAGGTTTGAGGATCAATTTCAACATGGACTTCAATCGATTCTGGTGTAGCGCCAGATTCGATTGCTTTATTCATCGCTTCATTTTTCAATCCTCGAATATCTTCTTTGCTTGGTGAAGGAATGATCCGTTCCACTACATCTCTCACCATCGCTAATGCCACACCGATAGATGAGATCACTTCCGCATTTTCTGGTATTGAATACTTAACACCCATTTTCTGACTAAAATAAGTAATTAAGGACGCTGCTCCACCGCCTACCCCAACCAAGGAGATTTGCTCTTTTTCCAATTGATATTTTTCTGCCAGTTCCAAAATCACTGGTTCGATTTTTGCATAAGCTTTTGCCATGATCTGCTCAGCGATATCTTCCACAGAAGTCTGACAATAAGCTGCTAAAGCTTCCATGGCTTTTCTTGCGGCTTGTGGATCACCATAGGAAAAGTGTTCTTCTTGGACAAGCCCAAGAACATTCGCTGCACATGTGTTGGTAATAGTGACCTCTTTTCCGTCTGCCAAAATCACTTTGACATAATCAGCCGGATCTCCCTCAATGGGTGAGAAAAAAACGATTTTCGGTTGATCGATTTTTTCAATCGGTGTGAATACAGCATAATCCAATCCAGCGATATGGGCAGAACGTGGTCCCACGTCAAGGATCCCTGTGCGATCTGCCCGAACCATTGAACCACCGGCCACACCTAAGACACGAACATCTAACGATGAAATATAGGTCGCATGACCGCCGACCACTGAGTAATCGATGGCTGGACGCCCATTCCTGATAACACCAATATTGGTCGTTGTCCCTCCGACTTCAAAATACACACCATTCGAGGCACGTAAATACATCAAAGAACCCATGACAGAGGCAGCTGGACCTGAAAGCATCGTTAATACTGGTCGCTTCTTCATTTCAGCGATTTCCATTACCCCACCATCACCACGCATGATCATCAAAGAAACATTGACACCGGCAGTTCGAACGGAACGTTCAGTTGATGTCGCTGTTTCTAACATTTTAGGCAAAATCGAGGCATTGATCGCTGCCGTTCGTGTGCGTCTCGTCAAACCATAAAGCTTTGTGATTTCAGAAGCCATCGTTGTTGGTATCCCTTGTTCCGAAGCAAGTGAATAGATGACTTGTTCTGGTTCACTATTATCTACGCCAAAAGCCATGGAAGAAACTAAAACTTCCGCCTGTTCTTTTTTCAGTGTAGCAATCGTCTCTAACACTCGTTCATTTGTCAATTGTTTGATTGGCAAGAACACATTTGCAATGTCTATTTTTCGATTATTCCCTAAATCGATTGGGGCTAACCGAGTTTGTCTTTTCGCCAGAAACCCTTCGAAACCGCCCTTTGCCATTCCGATCACTCCTACTTTTGCCACATCTCCTTCAATCAAGGCATTCGTTGCTTGAGTTGTGGAATGAGCGACAAAAACAACATCCTCGGGGCTGATTTGATTTTCTTGCAAACAATTTTGGAACGATTGTACGACCCCGGCAGCTACACCCTCTGGATGGTGATGCGTTGTTTTAACAGATGATTTACCGATGATTTCATGTGTCGCATTGTCGATTGCGACTGCTTTTGTATGGGTACCGCCTACATCGATGCCCATTCTTACTGCACGCTTCATTTTGCATCCTCCAAATTTTTTACTTTCTATACCTATCAAAAATTACCATAAAGGATCAACGTCAAGATACAGACGATCACACCGATCGCCCACCCTGTCGGAATCGATTTTTTCATGAATTCACGAGAGGAAACTTTTGTATACCCTAATCCCCATGCGATCCAGGATTGAGTGATATCTAAATGCTGTGGCGCAATGGTCGTCGTCGCAAATAGTGGAAATAAGAAGGCCACGGGCATCGTCGGATTGACGGCTAAAACTACTGCTAAAATTGCTGATCCCGAACCGACTAGACTCAACGGACCACGGAAAAAACCCAGAGGCGTCAACAATGCAAAGGCAAGTGCTAACACAAAAGGTGTCTGAGGAATAAAGTCTCCCAAAATTGCAGAGAAATAAGAAGAAGCATATACCGCCGAATTATTGAACATCGCTAAAGTCATCAAAAAGCCAACCATCGGTGCTACATCTGTTGCTCCATCTGTAAATAATTTAGCGAATTGCCGACAAATCTCCTTGTATCCCCCACGTAATTTCCCTGTAAATAGCAACGCCCAGATTCCTGCCAACATAAAACCAAGAATGATCGGGATTTCTAACACCACTACTCCTAATACAGGTATAACGACTGCCAACCAAGAAATCATTGGCGCTTCCCCACCTTCTCGTGGAAGTTCAGCTGCCATTGCATAGCGTTTCTTCGGGTTCATTGATATATTAGCTACAAGTAGAACGATTACTAAACTTACGATCATGCCAATCATTCCGATTTGAAAGTAATCATTGTATGTATAATTTTCAGCCGCAGAATTAAAACCTGCATAGATTGTTTGATATTGCTTGAAATTGACAATATTTGCAAAGATCCCTGCCATGATCGAACCCATGAATGCAAATAGAGCAACAGGTGCAGTAATTCCTAACGACATCAAAATCGGTAAAACGATCACGGCAATTGAAATCACTGGACCAATCCCGGTCATCGACATAAAAATAATTGACGTTACAAGACACAAAAGGCTCATCGTGATCCGCGGTTTATCACCGCCAAGCTCTACGACTTTTCGAATCAATGTAGCCGCTATCCCACTATCTACCAACACTCGACCAAAAAACGCACCAAAGAATACATTCACTAAAATCGATTTCGCATATTCCGCTGGACCAGTAGCATATACATGGGTCAACACATCAATGACTGACTGTCCTTCCATTGCAGCATTCGGTGAGAAAAAATTACCAATCAGCGCCAATCCCATCCAAATCGTCGCCATGATCGCTAAACCGACCATCAAATTAAGTCCTTTGACACAATACCAAACCATAAAAAAGAACGACAAAATCAACAACATGCCAATAATCATTTCGCTCATAGACTCACTCCATTCTATTTCATCTCACTGATATATCAGTTGACTTATTCTACCCTACAGAGAAATCGCTTTCATTAAATATTAACGACAGAATAAGTACATATGATTAAAAAAGATTCATTACGAGCTACTGAAATGTTTTTTGAAAAAACATTTCATTTAGCTAACTGTATAAATAGATTTACTATCTAAGATAAAAAAATAAGCAATGATCACCTTTCTTTTCAAAAAAATATCATGTACTTTATTTATTGGGTTATTTCAATCTATTTGTAGATAACAGAAATTTTATTGAAGAATGATAGCTATAAAAAAACACACCTAAGCAAGCTTAGACGTGTTTTACTTTAAATCCTATATTTATCTTGAAACGGTCACTCCCTGTTCATTTGAAGCGATGTTTACCGCATCCATGATCTGACCGTCTTTGGATAGCACAATAATATTGACGCCTGTTTTATTTCTTGATACATCGACGCCGTCAATTTTAATTCTAGAAAATTGTTGCTCCTCATAAGACGTAAAACTAGAAACCATGGAGATGTTCTTATCAGTGAGTTTTTGGTTAACTTCATTATAATTTTCATTTTGCGAAAGAATAGGAGTCTGATTCTCTTGACGAATACCAGTAAAATTCCAATCATGAGTAAACTTCTGTAAATCAAGATCCGGTAAAAGTTTTGCTATTTCTACTGCTAAAGCTTCACTCATTTGTTGGGACTTGCCTGCACCAGCAATCAGAACTGTATAATCTGAGTCTTCTAATTCTTTTAGATATTCCTGATAATCCCAAATATTCATCAACGTTGGGTCTCCATTTTTATAAATCGTATTCCAAGCATTTTTAGAAACCGATCGAATCGTCTCCAAGCCAAAATATTTAGCATTTGAACGGTTGATCTGAGAGTCTATGTTCGCTCCAACGTGTGACAGTGCGCTAGAATATGCTGGATAGGGCATCCCTTCATTTGCATTGAAATCAGCGATCAAAGGATTTAGATTACCTTGCTTTTTCTGGTTCTCTACATACCTATATTGTTCGTTGATATCACGATAAGACTGAACGATACCTTGCACACCTAAGACAAAGGAAAATAAAAATTGAACAATGAGAATTGAGCTGATCACACTATAAAAACTTCCAGCTGTTGTCTTTGTTAATTTATCTGGCCATTCGATTAACATCGCAATAATAATATACAATGCGCCACCAAAGAATGACCGCCCCCAGTTAAGTCCAGTTGGCGAAAGAGATAACACATAGATAGTTGCTAGTCCGGCAAGAATATATACATATGAAAGTCGGAACCAGTTTTTATGCTGGTTAAAAATAATACCTAATGCAATTAAAATAGCCGCTAAAACAAATAATTGCAAACTGTTTTCGTAAAGAGTTCGTGTAATCCCAAAAACACCAGTATATAACTTACGAGCAAATGACCATGTACTACGGTCGAAGTACGTTGCTCGTATCGCATTCCCAGGAGCCGCAACCATCATCAATAATCCAAAGATTGCTCCACCTAAACCTGAAAACAACCATACCTTAATCGGTCTTTTCTCTTGATAGATAAAATAGATATACCCTAAAACAACAAGAATCGCTCCACCAGATGTATTTTCATTACACCATCCGGCAAGTATCCCTAAAACTGTCATAATAATAATCTGCAATGGTTGACTGAATGGTAGTTCTCGACCTTTTGTATAATAGCGGTGATACATAGAAAGGAAACTAATAATGAGGATGCCACCCCATAGATAATTCGCCGCTCCAGTCTCCCATAAGATCGTTTGTCCGAAAGTTGGGACAAATAACCAAATCAACAAATTGATCATTAAATATTTAAACACATAAAAATTCTTATTATCTTTAGTTGATATTTTATAGATCAAAATGGTTAGTAAAACATAAATCAATGGATTCATAAAATTGAATACGATTTTTGGCATCAATAAAAATAAACGCGCAATGATATGGACCACTGACCGACCTGTCCAATTCATGTATTGCATATATTCGTCATGGAGAATAGTTGAAAAACTTGTTGTTTTGTACATGTATTCAATATCATCTGCAATCAATGGCGTTAAAAAATTCAAGATGACCATGACTACGTAAACAGAAACTATCACAATCATCTTTTTATGCTTGCAGATACTATCGATTATTCGATTCATTTTGTTCTTCCCTTCCAACAATTATTTAAGTGAATACTTATGAATATTATTATAACATTTTAAATCATTGGGTGCTCTTAAATGAAACAACGCTTTTTATCATTTTTTGTCTCATAGTTTCTTTGGCTTCAGATAGGTTCACTACAAAATGAACATTTCATAAAAGATCTTAATAGAAAACAATAAGAATAAATGTTTGTCGAAGCCTTTTCATTCAAGATCTCAACAAATCCACAAAGCCTGAGCGGTTATTCATTCGTGGGGAATATAGTCTCGAAAGACAGAAAAGAAGAAATTTCTAGGAGATTTTATGAGTTGAGTAGTTGACTAGCAAAAATCATCTGAGGCAAAACAAAAAAGCTTACTAGGAATTAACAGGAACAAATTTCTAGTAAGCTTTTTTATATTATGATAATGCCATAACGCCTAATTCACAAAATTTCTTTTGCTCCTTAGTACGCAGTGTCTATGGGCTATGACCGACACCTTTCCTTTGTGTATTAATCATAGCATAATGAAATGACTTTGGGAAGAATTTTAAATGCTATTTAATGATTTAGATAAAAACAAAAAAATATTTTTCATTTTATTATGCTTTGAGTAATGCTTTTTATTTAATTTTGCACGATAAATAAAGCTTCTAATTTCTTTTCTTCTAGCAAAAATCATTTTTTCGCTTTCAATATATTCTTTATATAAAATCATCAGACAAAAGATATCATGAATCTTTGTATGTTCAAGTAAATTATTGTATAGTGAAATTTCTTTCCTACTAACATTCTTATTAATTTGATATTTTGTAAGAAAACTTTTTACGTTGGAAGAAACAACAAGACTACCTGAGTGATTTTTATTTGCAATATTCATCAATATAGGACGATTATGAGAAGAAGCATTTCGAATACGTTTGATCATTATCAGTAATTCCTCAGCGGTTTTATAATACGCATAATTATTTTTCTGTTTATCAACATAAAACTTTATAAAGTCTATCAATTGCCCAAAATTCAATTTTTCTATTAGTACCCAAACTGGAACAATCTTGCTATTAAAATATTTCCGTGATATTTGATAATCATAATCATTAGGGTCAGATACATTATAAATTGTTCTTTTTAAAATCGGCTTATAATTAACATTTATGTAATTTTGTCCATAACGTTGTCTTAGTACTTGTTGTTTTAAATTAAACTTTACTCTCTCAAAGGAATCAAATTCATTGACGATAGCATACCCATCCTCAGTACTATTCGTTATGTCCTTAATTAAGTTCTTTTTTAAACTGTGTTCTATGTCTAAACATAATTTATTAAATAAATGTCTCATTCTCATATCTATTATTGATAAATCATATAAATGAAAAAAGTCTAAATCAATATATTTATTGTTGCTATCTTTTCTAAAATTTCTCTTGTAACAAGTAATTTTATAATAAAAATTGGTGTTTTCAAGTATATTCTGTGCTTCAGTAACTGTTAAAATATCACAGCTAATATTTTTATCCTTTGTTAAATATGCGAGTTGGTCAGATAAATTTAGTTTCATAATTCCCACCCATTCAATATTATTATCTAAAAACAGACTCATCAGTTGTAAGTAGAGGATTAATCTTATTGAAAATGCTGTCTTCACTGGAAAAGTTTAATCATGCTAGAAGATTTTATTTCTTTTTTAACTAATTTCCCAGCATTATATGTGTCAATTTTGTTATTTCCTAAAAGATTTATATAAAGCTAATTCTGTAAACTTCATAAGATCATTAAATATCAGCAAATTATGTTTACTTTTATCAATTAATAATTCCATTCCACTTCAAAAGCTCCAAAAAAAGAACGAATGTTCCTATCTATTTTATCATAAAACCGCATTCATTTCTACAATTCAAACTTACTAAGCTTTATCCTATATGGTTCAACACGGAAAAATATTTTTCGCTATAAAAAAAGAACAGACAGAAAATAATCATCTTCTGTCTATTCCAAACATTCTAACATTTCTATTTACCAACTTCATTTGATAGAAAGTCGGTTTACGCTGTTAAATTATTTAGCTAAAGCATCTTTTGCTTGGTCAGCTAATGCAGTAAATGCTGCTGCATCATGGACAGCCAAGTCAGCTAACATTTTGCGGTTGATGTCGATTTCAGCTAATTTCAAACCGTGCATCAATTTTGAGTAGCTTAAGCCATTCATACGAGCCGCTGCGTTGATACGAGCGATCCACAATTTACGGAAGTCGCGTTTCTTTTGACGACGATCGCGATATGCGTAGTTGTATGAATTCATTACTTGTTCTTTTGCTGTTTTAAATAAAGTGTGTTTTGAACCGTAGTAACCTTTTGCTAATTTCAGCATTTTTTTGCGACGTTTACGAGTTACTGTTCCACCTTTTACACGTGCCATGTATAATTCCTCCTAATAAAAATAAATCTTTAAATTTCAGTTATTTTACGTTCTTATTTCATTTTTGCTAGTTGTTGACGAATACGTTTGAAATCGCCACTAGAAACCATGCGCGCTTTACGTAATTGACGGCGTTGTTTTTTAGTTTTACCGTGGAAACGGTGACTTGTAAACGCACGGAAGCGTTTCAATCCGCCTTTACCAGTACGTTTGAAACGTTTTGCTGATCCGCGGTGTGTTTTTTGTTTTGGCATGACTATATTTCCTCCTCAAAATCTTTCGTTATCCGACTATTGACTGTCCAACAATCAGTTAGTCATTCAAATTACTTACTGTCGTTTTTCGGTGCCAGCGTCAAGAACATGCTGCGTCCGTCCATTTTCGCTTTTTGTTCCACTGTTGCAATATCAGCAGTTTCTTCAGCTAAGCGATCCAAGACTTTTTGACCAATTTCTTTGTGGGTAATGGCACGGCCTTTGAAACGGATAGAAGCTTTCACTTTATCGCCTTTCTCTAAGAACTTACGTGCATTACGAAGTTTTGTATTGAAGTCATTCAAATCAATCGTTGGACTTAAACGAACTTCTTTTACATTGATCACTTTTTGTTTTTTACGCGCTTCGCGGTCTTTCTTTTGTTGCTCGAAACGGTATTTTCCGTAGTCCATGATTCGCGCTACTGGTGGTTTCGCACCTGGAGCAACTAACACAAGATCCAAGTTTGATTGTTCTGCAATTTGCAATGCTTCTGCTTTTGACTTAACTCCTAATTGCTCACCATCTGAACCGATCAATCGTAATTCACGTGCACGAATGCCGTCGTTAACCATCATATCCTTTGCTATGGTCATTCACCTCCAAATATTATGAGAGAAAGAAAAGCTTACCGAATGAACGGCAATAAAAAAACGAGTTCTTTTGATAGAACCCGCACGTACTCCACCTATACTACATATAGATGAAAACTATCTAGCCCAGTGACTGTATCAACTAAGGCGAGAAGCGGGTGCTTCTGCTTTTATTTCTCAACTTAATTATCATACCAAATCTATTTCTTTTTGTCAATCATTTCTTCACTTTTTTCTATTTAATCGTAGCAATTCTTCTTCACATACAGCTCAGTAATTAGACATTTTTGTTGCTTCGCTTATCACCAATCGAATCTGTCCCCCTACTGCTACTACCTCATTTACGTTTTATATAATTCCACTTCTTTTATTTTAAGATAACTAAAATATAATCTGGGGGAAATCATTTGATTCTTAATACAAAGAAATATTTTTTTATAAAAAAATGTTCTTATTTTCCAAACACGGTACCAAAAACCCTAAAAAATCAACATTATAACAAATCATATTATTTATGTTTCTATTATTTTTTTTACCTACACATCGGTATAAACTGATTCGTAACTATTCGTTTTTTTTGATAATCTTAATTCCAGATAACACGATAAAGAGATAATTACGAAACTCGTCTTTTATTATGCGTTATCTAAATCTTATTTACATATGGAGGGAAAAATGAAAAAACAAATTTTGGGTACCGTTTTATGCTCGGGGATTTTATTTGGAGCAAGCTTAGCGATCGGGGAACAAGACGCTTCTGCTCACGGTTATGTTGAATCACCGATCAGTCGCGCGTATCAAGGGCACTTAGACCGTAACGTCAACTTAGCTGCTGCAATAGCTAAGTATGGTCCTGTGGTTTACGAACCGCAATCATTAGAAGCCGGTAAAGGATTCCCGGAAAGAGGTCCTATCGACGGTCGCATCGCTTCTGCCAACGGAGCTGTTCAACGAAGCTTTGTATTAGACAACCAAACAGAAACAATGTGGACAAGACAAAACTTAGAAACAGGAGCGAACACATTCAGATGGCGCTATACACAATCTCACCGTACAACTAAATGGCATTATTATATTACTAAAGTAGGTTGGAACCCGAATGCACCACTGAAACGTAGCGATTTAGAATTGATTACAGAAATCCAACATGATGGAACTGCTTCTGCAAATAATCGTAACCACACAGTCAACATTCCAAACGACCGTATCGGTTATCATGTTGTTTTAGCTGTATGGGACATTCATGATACAGGCGGTGCCTTCTATCAAGTAGTCGATGTCAACTTGAAAGGTGATTCTGCGATTCCAGTAGCACCAACAGCACCACAAAGCGTGCGTGCGACGAATGTAACTTCTTCAACTGTCCAATTAGCTTGGAATAGTCAAGCGAATACTGCATCTTATAATGTTTATCGTGATGGCGCATTGATCGGAAATACATCATCGCCAGATTTCAATGATACAAACTTAACTGCGGATACTTCTTATAACTATGAAATCGAAGCAGTTGGACAAACTGGCTTAGTCTCTGCTAAGACAGCTTTGACAGTAAAAACTGCAACAGAAAATGCACAAGAAAAACCAACTACACCGACTCACTTACACTCAATGGGTCAAACAAGTTCAAGTGTTTCATTGATGTGGGGCGCTTCTACTCATTCAAAAGGAATCAAACAATACAACATCTACCGTAACAATCAATTGATTGGTTCAACAAAAGAAACAGCATACGAAGTGTCTGGATTAGCTGCAAACACTGCCTACTCATTCGTGGTTCGCGCAGTCAGCAATACGGATGAACTATCTGATGCAAGCAATGCGTTATCTATTACGACAGATCACGATGACAATGGCGGCGACGGTGGTGGCGAAGTCACTCCAGGACGTCAATGGACAGTAGGAAGCTTATTCGCACCGGTTTCTTATACAGCAGGCGAAGAAGTTGTTCACAACGGTGTAACATACATCACTTGGCAATCTCACTTGAACTACGGAGATACAAACTGGGCACCCGGAATTGCTCATGCCTTATTCTATCCTAAATAAAATAAACCTTATAAACATAATTAAAACGATAATATAGAAAACATTCCACGTAAACAAAACCCTATAAAACTGAGGCTAGAACAACTTTCTTTTCCTCAAAAATAAGCTAGCACCTGTAACATTCGAGACGAATTATACAGGTGCTAGTTTTTCAAAGTGCTCATCCATTATCACAGATTGTAAAACACATTCTCTCCCTCTTCGTATCCAGTTCCTTCTATAAATAGATAAAATATATAGAATTGCTTGAGATGTAGTATTTAGTCATCTCGAAACTCTTGAATCCAAATAAACGATATTCTAAATTGACTTTTTTCGATAATAAGACCGAACACTCCTATCACAATCTCAAACCAAAAAATTGATGATCAAATCTACAAAAAAGGACTAAAACAGTCAATAAAAAGATATATTTTAAAAATAATCAAACGTCAAAAAATAACTATAAGCGCCATTCCAAGCTTTCTCAATTAGAATAAAATTTTATCTTTTTATTTTTTTATTGTTATTTATTATACAAAATAAATAACTAATAAGAAATAAAAAAGACAATAAAAATGCCTTTAAATCAATATTTATTCATGTTTTGGATAAAAACACCCTCATTTGACGTCAAGACCCAAATTTACCTAATGTTCGGTATAAACAGATTATTCAATAGTGCAATTCTCTGATAATATTAAATACAGATAACAACGAGACACATCGAACGAGTCATACTCATCGACCTTATTAGTTATCTAAAAATATCATTTTATCTATGGAGGGAAACATGAAAAAGCAAATTTTAGCAACAGTTCTATGCTCTAGCGTTTTATTAGGAGTAGGTTTATCTATCGGAGGACAAGACGCTTCAGCTCACGGTTATGTGCAGTCACCGATCAGTCGTTCTTATCAAGGACACCGCGACCGTCTAATTAATCACGATTCTGCATTAGCAAAATACGGTCCAGTAATCTATGAACCACAATCATTAGAAGCATTGAAAGGCTACCCAGCAGCTGGTCCTGCTGACGGACAGATTGCTTCTGCAAGCGGTGCAGTTGGAAACAACTTCAACTTAGACCGTCAAACTTCGACTATGTGGACAAAACAAGACTTGAACACAGGTCCTAATACATTCACTTGGCGCTATACACAATCACACAGCACCACTAAATGGCATTACTACATCACAAAAGCTGATTGGAATCCAAATGATCAGTTAGATCGTAGCGATTTTGAATTGTTAACAACGATCAACCATGGTGGGGCTCAAGCTTCAACAAATCCATCACACTCAGTGAACATCCCTAATGACCGTCTTGGTTATCATGTTGTTCTAGCAGTTTGGGATATCGACGATACACGAATGGCATTCTATCAAGTAATCGATGTGAACTTGAAAGGTGATTCAGCAATTCCAGTAGCACCAACAGCACCACGTAACGTTCGTACTACTAACGTAACTTCTTCAACAACTCAATTGACTTGGGACGGACAAGCAAATGCTTCATCATTCAACGTTTACCGTGATGGTCAATTATTAGGAAACACAGCTTCACCAGATTTCAGTGATCAAAACCTAACTGCAGAAACTACATATAAATATGAAATCGAAGCAGTTGGACAAACAGGTCTAGTTTCTGAAAGAACAGCTTTATCTGTTACAACTTTATCTGAAACTACAGAAGAAAAACCAACTGCACCTAGCCACTTACACTCAATGGGTCAGACAAGTTCTAGCGTTTCATTGATGTGGGGAGCTTCTACTCACTCAAAAGGAATCAAAGAATACGAAATCTTGCGTGATGGCCAAGTAATTGGTTCAACAACTGAAACTGTTTTTGAAGTAGAAGGCTTAAAAGCTGAAACACAATACTCATTTGTAGTACGCGCAATCAGCAATGAAGGCGATGTTTCAGATGCAAGTAACACATTAACAATCACAACTGACCGCGATGAAAATGGCGGCGGTGACGAAAACGGTGGCGATGGCGGAAACGGCGGCGGTGAAGTCGTTACTGGACGTCAATGGACAGTAGGAAGCTTCTTCTCACCTGTTTCTTATACAGCCGGTGAAGAAGTTGTCCACAACGGTGTGACTTACATTACTTGGCAGTCTCACTTGAACTACGGTGATACAAACTGGGCACCAGGAATTGCTCACTCATTATTCTACCCTAAATAAATCAACTCACTACCCTTTGTTCGACTAAACAACGATTGAAATAAGCAAGAGGCAACCACTCATTTGTGGTTGCCTCTTTTTTGTGATTTTTTATTTGGACCATTCAAAGTTCCACTTCAGTCAGAACATTTTTATACGCTGATTTCTTCACGGATCTCCGTTAGTTTTTCTTCGATCATTTGTAACACTTGCACTCTCGCTGCTTCATCTTCCACAAAGTTCAAGCAGTCACCGTCGATTTGAATCTTAGGACTTTCATCATAAGCTTCATACCATTCATCATAACGGCGATTCAATTCTTGATAGTACTCATAAAGACTAGGATCAAAAGAAAGTTGCTCATATGCCCGCCCTCTTTTTTCGATCCGTTCTAACATGGTTGAAAAAGATACGCGAATATGAACCAATAGATCGGGATGTTTTTTCGATGCCGCATAGGGCAATTCTTCCATCATGTTCGCCAATAATTCATCGTAGACTTGGACTTCTGTTGCTGTCGCTCGACCAAGATCTGCATTTAAATGAAATAATAATGAATCCTCATAGATCGAACGATCTAATACATTGTTATCCTCTTGCATCGCTTGCTTGATACTTGCAAATCGCTTATTCAAAAAATAAATTTGCAATAAAAACGCATATTGTTCAGGGTTTGCATAAAACAAAGGCAATACTTCGTTGTCATCGATTGATTCATAAAAGGCCTGACTCTTAAAATGGTCAGCAATCATTTTTGTTAAGCTTGATTTCCCTGCCCCTATCGTTCCTGCTAAAACAATCACACTCATTTCCCTCCAACTCACTTCTCCCACTAAATACAGTGTTTTTTTCTCATGTTTCTAAATATAACCCCAATATCTTGTGGTGTCAAACGAAATCGACAAGTTTCTTTCCTATGAAAAACCAAAATTTTATTAAGAAAATCACGTTTTTTGTCGAGAAATCGTATTCTTTATTTTACTTCTTGACTGGTTTTAGTAAAATAAAGAAGGACTGTTTTTTTGGACAAACATCGCGCACGTAGTAATAGGCGCTTTATTTTTTGTTTAAAAGCTACTCTCAGAGGAAAAGAAGGAGTTGTACTATGGCAATTCATGGCCAAGGGGAATCGAGTGGAAAACTGATTTTAATGGGTGAGCATGCTGTCGTTTACGGCGAGCCTGCCATTGCCTTTCCGTTTTATGCAACAAAAGTAACGGCTACACTTGAAGCACTCCCATCATTCAATAAAGATCAACTTATTTCTTCCTACTATATAGGAAATTTAAATGACGCACCACATGCGTTGAACAATATCAAACAGCTGATTGCTGGACTGAAAACTCACTACCATGTGCAAGACACATTGCGTTTAACGATTGAAAGCACCATCCCTGCAGAACGTGGGATGGGTTCCAGTGCAGCTGTAGCCACTGCGATCACACGAGCTTTTTATTCCGCCTATGAGTTGCCGTTATCACGAGAACAATTATTGGCACATGTGCAAGTTTCTGAAAAAATCGCACATGGAAACCCCAGTGGAATCGATGCTGCCGCAACAAGTGGATACGAACCGATTTATTTTACAAAAGGCCATCCTTTTGATTATTTTGCGTTGAATATCGATGCTTTTTTGATCGTTGCTGATACGGGAATCAAAGGTCAAACACGTGCAGCGGTGAAAGATGTGGCTCACCTTTTTGAAAAAGATGCGCAGAAAACTGGACAAAAAATCCAACAACTAGGATACTTGACGAAACAAGCTAAAAAAGCAATTATCGACAACTCACCAGAAAAGCTAGCTGAAGCAATGAATGATGCCCAGCGCATTCTAAAAAGTTTGACGATCAGTAATGACTTTTTAGACACTCTGATCGCTACCGCACGTACTGCTGGCGCTTTAGGTGCAAAATTGACCGGTGGCGGACGTGGTGGATGTATGATTGCTTTAGCACAAACAAAAACAGAAGCTCAAGAAATCAGCCACGCACTAATACAAGCAGGCGCAGCTGAAACTTGGATTCAAGGATTAGGAGTACATACCTATGCTTAGTGGTAAAGCCCGTGCTTATACAAATATCGCCTTGATCAAATATTGGGGCAAGGAAAACGAAGAATTGATTCTTCCGATGAACAACAGTTTATCTCTCACTCTCGATGCCTTTTATACAGAAACCGAAGTGATTTTTTCAGATTCGTTCACAGACGATCTGTTCTATTTAGATCATGAATTACAAACAGAAGCAGCAACAAAAAAAATCAGTCGCTTCCTTGATCTTGTACGCATACAAGCGAATACAAACAAACGCGCAAAAGTGATCAGCCATAACTTTGTTCCAACAGCCGCAGGTTTAGCTTCTTCTGCAAGCGGTCTAGCTGCGTTAGCTGGCGCCTGTAATGAAGCCCTAGGACTAGAATTGGATAAACAAGCCCTGTCCAGACTCGCTCGTCGGGGTTCTGGTTCGGCTTGTCGTAGTATTTTTGGTGGCTTCGTGGAATGGGAAAAAGGGCATGATGACCAAACTTCATATGCGCAACAAATCCCTTCTAATGGATTTGAAGACGAACTCGCCATGGTATTTGTATTGATCAATGATCAACAAAAAGATGTATCTAGTCGTGATGGGATGCGTCGAACAGTGGAAACTTCGCATTTTTATCAAGGGTGGCTTGATTCAGTCGAAACAGATCTAATGGAGCTGAAACAAGCAATCGCTGAAAAGTCGTTCCAAACAGTGGGCGAAGTCATGGAGCGAAACGGGTTAAAAATGCACGGCACCACGTTAGCGGCTAATCCACCCTTCACCTACTGGTCTCCAGATAGTCTGAAGGCGATGCAAGCAGTTCGTGAACTACGTGCTTCAGGCATTCCTTGCTATTTCACGATGGATGCAGGTCCAAACGTCAAAGTATTAGTTGAAAAGAAAAATCAAACGGCTGTTCAAGCAAAATTCATTGAATTATTTAGCCGTCAACAAGTGATTCTTGCTCATGCTGGGCAAGGAATCACGATTATTGAATAAAGGGAGATTGTTATGGTTGAAGTATCTGCACCTGGAAAACTTTATATCGCTGGAGAATACGCAGTTGTCGAAACGGGGCATCCTGCAATCATCGTGGCAGTCGATCAATTCGTCACAGTAACAGTGGAAGCTGCTCGGAAAGTAGGAAGTATCCAATCTGCACAATATAGCGAGATGCCTGTGCGTTGGACAAGACGAAAAGGCGAACTTGTTCTAGATATCCGTGAAAACCCGTTCCATTATATCCTTGCTGCTATACGTTTAACTGAGAAATATGCACAGGAAAAAAACATTCTTCTTTCATTTTATGATTTGAAGGTAACCAGTGAATTAGATAGCTCAAACGGCAGAAAGTATGGACTAGGTTCTAGTGGCGCAGTAGCGGTAGCGACGGTTCGAGCATTGAACCAATTTTACGCACTGAATTTATCTCAGTTTGAGATTTTTAAAATTGCAGCCTTAGCTAATCTAGCTGTCCAAGACAATGGTTCTTGTGGCGATATTGCGGCTAGCTGTTATGGTGGTTGGATCGCCTTCTCCACTTTTGACCACCAATGGCTCAAAGAACAAGAATCAAGTAAAACGATCAGTGAATTATTAGCGCTTGATTGGCCTGGTTTATCTATTGAATCCTTACACACTCCGGAAGATCTCCGTTTATTGATTGGTTGGACCGGTAGTCCTGCCTCTACTTCCGACTTAGTGGACCAAGTACATCGCTCTCGTGAAGATAAAATGGCGGCGTATCAACAATTCCTTGAAGATAGTACGCTTTGCGTCAACACGATGATCCAAGGTTTTAAAGAAAACGATGTTGCTTTGATCCAAGAAATGATTCGTAAAAATCGTGAATTATTGCGTGATCTGTCTGCCATCACTGGTGTGTTGATCGAAACACCAGCATTAAATAAACTGTGTTGTTTAGCTGAACAATTTGAAGGTGCGGCGAAATCTTCTGGCGCTGGCGGTGGGGATTGTGGCATCGTGATCGTGGACCAAAAATCAGGTATCCTTCCATTGATGAGTGCTTGGGAAGAAGCTGAGATCACCCCGCTTCCATTACATGTCTACCATCAACAGAAAGAGGACAAGTTATGAATCGAAAAGATGAACATGTATCATTAGCTAAAGCATTTCACAACAAACAGATAAATGAATTTGACTTCGTTCGACTTGTTCATCGTCCACTTCCACAAAGCAAGGTTGATGACGTGTCTTTGAAAACAGAAGTTGCAGGTTTTACTCTTTCTAGTCCTTTCTATATCAATGCCATGACTGGCGGTAGCGAAAAAACAAAAAAGATCAATCATGACCTTGCACAGATTGCTAAAAGTGCTGGGTTGATGATTGCTACCGGTTCTGTCAGCGCCGCCTTGAAAAATCCTTCCTTGGCAGATTCTTATACGGTGATGCGAGATGTCTATCCTGAAGGGAAGATTTTAGCGAATGTTGGTGCTGGCACCTCGGTCTTACGTGCCCAAGAAGCCGTACAGCTTTTCCAAGCGGATGCGTTACAGATCCATTTAAATGCACCACAAGAATTAGTCATGCCTGAAGGGGATCGCGATTTTTCGCAATGGAAAGAACTGATTGCAGAAATCCAACAAACCCTTGATGTGCCAGTGATCGTAAAAGAAGTGGGCTTTGGGATGACGAGGGAAACCATCATTGAATTGTCTGAACTAGGTATCAAGACGATTGATGTCAGTGGACGTAGCGGAACAAGCTTCACACAAATCGAAAATGCTCGACGTAAAAAGCGTGAATTGGCTTATTTGACGGATTGGGGACAGTCTACTGTGTCCTCCTTACTTGAAGCAAACGAAGCGAATACACATGCCGAAATCATCGCTTCGGGTGGCATACGAAATGCTTATGATATCTTTAAAGCATTGTGTCTTGGTGCGAACGCTGTAGGGATTTCCGGAACGATCTTGACGCACTACATGACACACGGGATCGAGGAGACGATTGCTCTTATGGCACAGTGGCAAGAAGAACTACGAATGCTCTATGCTATGGTCGGTGCAACAAAAACAAGTGATTTAACCAAACAGTCCTTGATTTTTTCTGGCCCGGTCAAAGAATGGTGTGAAGCCAGAGACATCCCATTATCAACATATGGTAGACGCAAATAAAAATGACGAGTGCATACGATGCACTCGTCATTCTTTGTTTGTTATGGTTGTTTTCCGATATAAGCTAAGATACCGCCATCTACATACAAGATATGTCCGTTAACAAAATCAGAGGCACGTGATGCTAGGAAGACAGATGGGCCAGCTAAGTCGATTGGGTCGCCCCAACGAGCAGCTGGTGTACGCCCAACGATAAATTGGTCAAATGGATGACGCTCCCCGTTTTCTTGTGTTTCTCTTAATGGCGCTGTTTGCGGCGTCGCAATATAGCCAGGTCCGATCCCATTACATTGAATGTTGTACTGACCATATTCTGAAGCAATGTTTTTCGTCAACATTTTTAATCCGCCTTTAGCAGCAGCATAAGCACTTACTGTCTCACGGCCAAGTTCACTCATCATTGAACAAATATTGATGATTTTCCCGCCACCTTTTTCAATCATATCTGGGATGACTGCTTTCGACATGATAAATGGTGCGTTCAAGTCTACGTCGATGACTTGACGGAAATCCGCCGCATCCATTTCGATCATTGGTGTACGTTTGATGATGCCTGCATTGTTGACCAAGATATCGATTGGACCAACTTCTGATTTGATTTGTTTGACCATTGCTTGTACTGCTGACTCATCCGTCACATCACAAACATAGCCTTTTGCTTCGATGCCAATTTCTTTGTAGTTGGCAATCCCTTCATCTACTGATTCCTGAGTTAAATTATTGAAGACGATCGTCGCTCCAGCTTCTGCTAATGAGCGAGCGATCTCAAAACCGATTCCGTATACCGCACCGGTGATTAAAGCGACTTTATTGTCTAAACGAAACATATCCATATTGAATGACATTTTTATCTTCCTTTCCTATTTCAATTGATCCATTGATACCATATCCATATCTGTATAGGTGATATTTTCCCCACACATTGCCCAGATAAACGAATAATTGCTTGTGCCAACACCTGAGTGGATCGACCAGCTTGGTGAAATCACGGCTTGTTCATTATCTACGACTAAATGTTTGGTTTCATCTGGTTTACCCATCATATGGAACACACGTGTATCTTCATTTGCATAATCAAAGTAAACATACGCTTCCATGCGACGTTCATGCGTATGGCAAGGCATCGTGTTCCATGAACTACCCGGTTCTAAAATGGTATAACCCATCTGTAATTGACAGCTTTCACAGACGTTTGGATGGATATATTGGTAGATTTTACGCTCATTCAATGTGACGCCTTCGCCTGTTTCCATGGGTTTCACTTGATCGATGCTGATTTTTACATTTGGATATTTGTGATGTGCTGGCACAGAACTGATGTAAAATTTTGCAGGATTCTCTGGATCTACAGAGGAGAAGACTACATGCTCCGTTTCTTTACCGATGTAATACCCATCTTGTTTCTTCATTTCTTCTTTTTCACCGTCGATTTCAATGAATCCAGGTCCGCCGATGTTGATCACACCAAGCTCGCGACGTTCTAAGAAATAAGTAACACCTAGTTCTTTATCTAGTTTGATTTCTAATGGACTAGTTGTTGGTGTTACACCGCCGAAGATCATACGATCATTGTGCGTATAAGTAAGACTGATTTTCCCTGGAACAAATACTTTCTCTACCAAAAATTCATTTCTCAATTGTTCTGTTGAATAATGACGGATATCCTCTGGGCTATGTGTATAACGTGTTTCCATTTCTTGCATGTTGATAGACTCTCCTTTATCGAATGATTTTTCCAGAACCGCTAGCGATAAAACTAGCAACTTCTGCTTGATTGAATTGGTTGCAATCTCCATGAATCGTGTGTTTCAACGCAGAGGCTGCTGTCGCAAAATCAATAATTGCTTGTGGTTGCATCTCTTCTAAAATTCCATGAAGCAATCCCCCAGCAAACGCATCTCCTCCACCCACACGATCAACGATCGAAGTGACTTGATGAAGCGGCGATTCGAAATAGCTATCCTTCATCCACAAGGTACCTTGTAGATCATTTTCACTCGCTGAATGCACCGTACGTTTGGTTGAGTAAAACGTTTGGATGTTGGGAAATCTTTCTTGCATTTTTTCGTAATAATAAATAAGTGGGTTTACTGTCGTTTCAGGTGCTTTTGCTATCCCTAACAAATAAAGCGCATCCATCTCACCCGCTGAACAAATATCCACGAGCGGTAATAATTGTTCTAACACTTCACCCGCTTCTTGTTGTGTCCACAGCTTGCCTCGATAATTGATATCAAAACTGATTTGACAGCCTGCTTGTTTGGCCGCTTCCATGAGTTCTTTTGTCAACCCTCGCCACTTTTCTGATAATGCCGGTGTGATTCCTGAAACATGGAATAGATCAACTCCCTTGAAACAGTCCTCCAATGACCATTCCAAGCAATCCATCACCGCGAAACTGGAACCGGCACGATCATAAATGACTGAAGCCGCACGTTCACCGATCCCTGTTTCCATATAATATGTGCCGAGCCGAGGGCCGCCTTTCAGCAGTAGGCTAGTATCTACCCCATAGCTTCGTAAGTGTTTTTCGACTGCCAGACCCAGGGAATGTTCTGGGACTTTTGACATGAACGAAACCGTATGTCCATAATTTGCTAATGAGATCGCGACATTCGCTTCCCCACCGCCATAATGCGCGCAAAAATGATCACTGTCTTGTAACCGTTGTCCCTGTTCTGTCGACAAGCGTAGCATGATCTCTCCGAGTGTCACGACTCTTCCCATGAGCGATTACCTCGTAATTTCTTTCATTTTTGCCGCATATTGTTGTGCGACTTTTGTCACTTCCTCAAAATCTCCATGAGCTGCTGGAGCCAACAAGTTCCCACCAACACCAACAGTGATCACGCCTGCCTCAAACCATTCTTGCATGTTTTCTAAACTGACCCCACCAGTAGGCATGATATTGACATGGGGCATCGGCGCTTTGAATGCAGAGATGATACTTGGACCGAAAGCACTTCCAGGAAATAGTTTGACGATGTCTACGCCACTTTTTAGCGCTGTTTTGATTTCATCGATCGTCATACATCCTGGTAAATAAGGGATTTGGTATAAATTGCATAGTTCTGCGGTTTCCTGATCAAAACAGGGGCTGACGATATACTCAGCACCTGCTAAAATCGCTAAACGCGCAGTAATAGCATCCAACACTGTCCCTGCACCGATCACCACATCCTGTTGGTCTTTGTATGTTTCTACTAGTTCTTTAATTACCCGATCTGCTTGTGGCACGGTGAAGGTCAACTCAATGCCAGTTAGTCCGCCTTTGATAATCGCGTGACAAGCATTCAGCGCTTCTTCATTTGTTGCTCCTCGTACGACTGCAATAACTCCCGCTTGTTTCAAACGAGATAAGATATCCATTTTTTTCATTTTCCCACCCATTTCTTATTTGGAAATTATAGTTTACAATAAAGAAATTTACATCTTCATTATACGGCAGGAATAAAAAAATGCAAACGCTTTTTAGTTTTTTTCAAAAGTTTTTTCGATTTCTTCTTTCGTTTGCAGGATCGTTTGAATGATTTGAGCTTTGCTTTCTTCACTTAATCGGTATTTCGGCATACTGACACTAAACGCTCCAACCACTTGGTTCTCATGAATTAAAGAGGTACCGATGCAAAAAATATCTTTTTCGACTTCTTCATCATCGAAGGCGATTTTTGTTTGTTTGACTTGCTGGATCTCTTTTTTTAGTTTTAACGGATTGGTAATCGTATATTCAGTGAATGGGATCAGAGGACATTTTTCAATATACTGTTGATATTGCTCTTCCGTAAAATGCGCCAAGACGGCTTTCCCCATTGCTGAACTATATAAAGGTCTCGTGATACCGATTTTTGAAGACATACGGATCGTTTGATTTTTAGGGTCCAACTTATTGACATAGAGAATCTCGTTGTTGTCTAAAATACCTAGATGAATAGTTTCGTCAATTGTTTGTTGTAGTTTTTCCAAAAATGGCAAAGTGCGTTCAACTAGATCGATTTGATCGATATTTTTGTTTGCATATCGGACCAGTTTTCCGCCTAAACGATAATTTTTTTCTTGATTTTTATTTACATAACCAATCAAGGATAACGTATCTAAAATTTTTAATGTAGTAGACGACGTCATGTCGATACCTTTCGCAATTTCTTGTAATGAAGCATCTGGATGCTCTGCTAAATAATCTAAAATATGTGAAGCTTTGATTAGAACGGTTCCATAAGGTTTTTTGTTTTCCATATTCCACTCTCCTATTTCTATATAGGAAATTATATCGGAAAGAACGTCAATTTAAAAGGGATCTTTGTTTTCTTCTTCATAATGCGTATAATGAACAAACTCTCCTGCCAGATCTTTTTTCAAAAATTCTTTGGGAGTTACGCCAAATTCGGTTTTGAATGCGCGTAAATAATGAGGATAGGAGGCGAAACCACATTTACTATACACGGAACTTGAGCTGCCGTACTCTCTTAATAGTTGTTTTGAATAAAGTAGTTTTTTCTTCATCACGTATTGATGAAAGGTAAAACCAGTATGTTTTTTGAATTCGCGAGTCACGTGATATTTACTGATGAAAAATTCTTTTTCCATTTGTTTGAGGGAGAGCGGTTCACTCAAATTCTTTGCGACAAATTGAATCATTTTTTCTAACCGTTCATTCGGTACAGTGAAATTTTCTTCCGAAATATGTTCTTCGATCTGTACCATACGGTTGAGAAAAATCAAATATTCGACTAGCGCTTGTTCATAACGAATATCTGCACCATAATCTTTTCGATCCAACGTTTGGTCGATAAAAGAAAGTTTTTCTTTTAGTACTTGTGGTTCAATATGTAATATCCGGCTTCGGCGTTCACCGATCGGCCAAAAACAGGCGGATAGATTGGACCACTTGGTGGAACGACTCTCTAAGAATGCAGGGGTGATAAACATGTAGACACGCTCGAATACGTCAGTTGATTGACGAACGATCCGATGCAGATCTCTTGAATGGATCAACAAAACATTTCCTGGTTGTATCGTAAACTGACGACCATCTAAATAAAAAATGGCTTCTCCTTCTAAAGTAGCATGGATCTCATAGAAATCATGATGATGATAAACCGTTTTGTTTTGGCTAACGATATCTTTTACATGATAAATCTCATACTGATCCGAAATCATCGTATTCACTTGTTTTCCATTGATCGGTTTCTTTTCCATCTCTATCCCCCTTTCCCTTATTGCTCACTATTGAACAATGATACATTCTATTATTTTCTTATTCGGTGACTTGTTCCAACATGATTACACCTTGTTTTAGTGCATCATCTTTTGTTTCTTCTAAGACGATATAAAGATAAGGACGATGTTTCTGTGCGATGTTTACGATGGCTTCATAATCGATCATGCCTGTCCCTAGATTTACCGGGATGATTTCTTCTTCGTTAGAAACAATATAATCTTTCATATGCAATCCGCAAATTTTTTCTCCAAACCGTTCAAAGGCTTCTTCGACTAAATTTACTTGTTGATGATAGTTTTTTGCATTGATTAGATTGGTTGGGTCTAAAATGATCCCTAGATAGTCCGAATCGATCATGGCAACTAACTCTGCCACACGATCCAATGAATACAACGGATGATTCAAGCCTGGTTCGATGCCCACCATCATACGATGTTTTTCTCCAGCTCGCACTAATCGGTGAATGGCTTCAACGATCTGTAAGAAGGCTTCATCTGAAAAGTTCTCCTCTGTATAACCCGCTTCACTCACGCTCCCCGTCTCGGTTGCGACCATCGTCGCCCCGAAGCTTGCAGCATATTGGAGATATCGTTCAAATTGATGAAGCACCGTTTCACGAACAGATAGATCAGGATGGATCATGTTGATATAACAGCTTAATATACCGACACTTATGCCTTCTTTTGCGAGGATATTCTTCATATATTGCCCCATTCCAGCATTGATGGCTTGTCCATCTGCTGAAAGTGTAGGAAATGAACGACTTAATGCCAATTGTAGCGTAGAAATGTTTTGTTGACTCGCTTTTTTTGCTAAATCATCCACGGTTTGTACATGGCTCAAGTCATGCCCTCTGGCGGCTAGGTTTAATTTCATCATGGCTTCTCCTTTATCCTAATAGATCCGGTAACCACATCACGATTTGTGGAAAATACGTAATCAACAATAAAACTGCTAATATGACACCGTAAAATGGTAACAGTGGCTTTAACATCGCTTCTGCTTTAACTCCACCAACACTCGCTCCTACATATAGTCCGGTACCTACTGGCGGGGTAATGGAACCGACACAAAGATTCATGATCGAAAATAAGCCATAATGGACTGGATCCACACCAACACTTGTCGCGATAGGCAAGAAAATCGGAGTAAAAATCAAAATCGCTGGCGCGACATCCATAAACATCCCAACAAGTAACAAAATGATATTGATCAATAATAAAATAATGAAGCGATTATCAGTAACTCCAATGATCAGACTGCTGATTGCTTGAGGTATCCCAGTAAATGCCATAGCAAATGACATCATGGAAGACGTCGCTAATAAAAACATGATCGTTCCCGACATCGCCACGGCTTGTACCAACATCTTTGGTATATCTTGTAGTTTCACTGTCTTGTAGAAGAACATGGAGATCAATAAAGAATACAATACCGCAATCGCAGATGCTTCGATAGCTGTGAAGAACCCTGTTAAAATACCACCAATGATGATAACGATCAAAGCTAAACTTGGGATTGCTTCTTTTAACACTTTTCCGACTTGCTTTCCTTGTCCTTTTGGTACTGTCGGATATTTATTTTTCTTCGCCACTACAAATGCAACGAGCATGATTCCTAACGACCACAAAGCTCCCACTAAATAGCCACCCATAAATAGAGCTGAAATCGAAGCGCCTCCGGCAACTAAAGAATACATGATAAAGGCTGTACTTGGTGGGATCACCATCCCTGTAGGTGCCGAAGCAATATTGACTGCTGTCGCAAATTTACGATCGTACCCTTCTTCTACTTGTTGCGGGATCAGCACCCCACCAATCGCTGTCGAAGCAGCAATCGCCGAACTGGAGATTGAGCCGAACAATGCGTTTCCTAAAACATTCGTATGGGCCAAGGACCCAGGTATCCGACCAACAAACAACATAGCAAAATCAACTAATTTCTTGGCAATCCCACCATGGTTCATAATGATTCCTGAAAAAACGAAAAATGGAATGGCAATCAATGAGAAACTATTGATACTCCCGACCATTTTTTGCGCAGAACTAAACGCTGCGACATCAAAGGGGATCACTAATAACAACGTGAGCATCGATGAAAAAGCGATACTGATTGCAATGGGCATTCCAACAATCAATAAAAAGACAAAAACAAAAAATAAAATTGCACCTGCTTCTAAAGCCATCAAATTCCTCCTATCCCTTTTCCTGAACGACAGACTTCCCATTCATTGCTTCAATCAAATTGATCAAACTGTAGATAATGATCAAAACACCTGAGACCGGCACCGATAAATAGACATAGCCCATCGGAATCCCTAATGAAGGGGAAATTTGCCCCATCGTCAATGTCACAGCATTCCAACCACCATAAACCATGATCGTGATTGCAAAAGCCAGAAAAAGACACTGAACGACGATTTCCAATACATTCGCTTTTGTGCCAGTCAGTTTCTCACTTAACAGCGTAACTGCTAAGTGCCCTTTTTGACCCACTACATAAGCGGAAGATAGCATCGCAAACCAGACTAACCCAAAACGCACTAATTCTTCTGTTACAGTATTTGGATTACCCAAAATCGTTCGCGAGAATACTTGCCACAAGACAATGATGATCATACCGATCAACAGACATGCTCCTAGAAATTCTAACAGCCGACTGATTCCTTTTTTCATCGATTACACCCCTTCTTCTTGGATCATTCGGTAAAGCGTTTGAAAATCTGGATGATTTTTGAATTCATCATGCAATGGTGCGACTGCTTCACGAAATGGCGTATTGTCCACTTCATTGAACTGGACGCCATATTCTTCCGTTGCCACTCTTTTTTCTTCTTCGATTGCTTGAGCGAATGCTTCGATTTCAAAAATCGTTGATTCTTTCGCCGCTTCTTCAATTGCTTGTTGTTGCTCAGCAGTCAAACGTTCTTTGATCGCATCGTTCATGATGATGATATCCGGTACTCGTGTATGCTCATCATAGGAATAATACTTGGCTACACCACCATGCCCGGCTGTATACAAAACAAATTCATTGTTCTCTGATCCGTTGATCAAGTTTGACTGTAGCGAAGTATATACTTCGTCACTGCCCATCGGCACAGGTGATCCACCTAGTAGTTCCACCATTCTAATGGCCGTTTCACTTTGCATCACGCGGATTTTTTTCCCTTTTAGATCATCCGGTGTGTGGATCGGGCCATCGACCATATAAAAACTACGTTGCCCTGAATCATAATAGGTGAGACCAGAAAAACCTAAATCTGTCGTTGATTGATAAATGGGTTGCATGATTTCTTCGTTCTCCATGACATTGAAGAAATGTTGCTCATCATTGAACAAGTAAGGAACTGAAAAAATCGAATAGACTTTAGAAAAACTTTCTAACGCAGAGGCACTGACTTTCGTAAAATCAATCGCACCTGATTGAGTCAATTCGATCAATTCACGTTCTCCCCCCAATTGACCATCAGGAAAATATTTTACTTTGACTGAGCCAGCTGTTTTTTCTTCTACTAACTCTCCGAATTTATTCATTGCATCAATGACCGGCTGACTATTACTGGCATAAGCAAAACGTAAAGTAATCGTTGCTTCTTCCTCTGCATTTGCGACAACACCGACACTTGACTGACTACCACAACCACTCAAACCGAGGATTCCCAGTAAACAAAAAGCAAAAGCAAGTGTTTTTTTCATTTTTTTCTCCTTTCTATCAACAATACGACACAAGTAATTCTGTCAGACATAATACAAGTAACGATTGGCCATAAGGCATCGCTGTCTTGCCGATCGTACGGTAAAACTCTAGATCATCGCCCATCCCTGTACCTACCGAAACATTTTGGACTTCGCCAGTTTCATCTACTTGCTCAAGCAATCCCTGAATGGCACGATAGGCGATCTCTAAATATTTCTTAGGCAAATAGCGCTCATGCACTGCTTTTAAAATACCGTAAGCAAAACCTGCTGTCGCAGATGATTCTAAGTATGAGGTTGGATCATCGATCAAGGTATGCCATAAGCCACTTTCTGATTGATATTTTGCTAAGGTTTGCACTTGTGCTTCTAGCGTTTCGATTAATAATTTACGGAAAGCATCTCCTTCTTTCAGTTCAAGAATCGTGATGATCTCAGGAATCGCAATCGTCAACCAACAATTTCCTCGTCCCCAAAATGCTTCCGCATAATTATGATTACCTTCAAAGGTCCACCCGTGGTACCAAAGACCTGTACGTTTATCCATCAAATATTTGATGTGGATCATAAATTGGTATCTGGCTTCCTCTAGGTATTCTGGACGATCTAGGAGCTTACCGATTTTGGCTAATGGCAAAACCGTCATCATCAACGTGTCATCCCACAATTGATTCTTATTTTCTGGTCCATATGTAGCGTGCTGTAATCCGTCTTCCTCTGTCCGAGGCATATCATTCATGACCCATTCCGCCCATTGTTGCAAGTAAGGCAAGTAGCGTGTATCACCTGTCTCCTCATATAAATACGCCATCGTGAGGATTGGTGCCATCGTGTTGACGTTTTTTGGCGGTGCGCCTTCTTGCATCCGTGCTTCAAACCATTCCTTCACCACTTCCGCCGCACGAGGATTTTTAGTCAACTGATAATTTTTGTAGATACCGTATAGCCCTACACCTTGTGGCCAATTCCAAACAGACCAACTTTTGTCATCCACCTTTAACCCATCAAAATCCAATAAAAATTCACCTGAATCATCGTTGATCGTCGTCAAATTCTCCACTAATCGAGCGATTGTTTCTTCCACAACTTCTTTCTGTACAAATAGTTCCTCTTTAATAATCAATTTTCCCTCTCCTTTTTAAACGCTTTCATTCTATGCTGTTAATATATCAGTAAACGCTTTCTCAATAAATAGCATCATTTGAACAAAAACTATCTAAAATTGACATAACAAGATTATTAATGGATTTCATGCGAAAAAGAGTGCTACCAAAAGAAAAACCATGACGTTTATCGCTCGTCATGGTTTCAAAATCAACAGTTCATAAAAATGTATACACCATAAAAAATGGCAAACAAGCAATTAATGGAAACCAAAAGTAGTTCTTACGAAATCCCAACTCGCTATTCTCCTGATTCGCTCGCATCCGATCCCCTGAAACTGCTGTGCCAGAAAGTGCAATTCCGATCAAAAGTAAGCCAATGCCAATGTTACGTAAGATTTCTCGTTCCAAAAGAAAGGATAGTCCAAGAGAAACGACACATGCAATCAACAAAGTAACAATATATTTCTTCAAGATCTCATCTCCTTTTTTATAGAAAATAGTAGCATAGCATATTCATCAAAATGCCTATTATTCGAGTTATCTAATACTTCTTTTTTTAGAAATCAGAAAAAAAAGCTACGACATTTTTCTCTTCTAACAACATATTGAGCGATTCTACAACAATTATTTTTCGTAAATTCTTCTGATGTATCGCTTGATAATCATTATCTTAAAAAGAAAAAACAACGAACCAAGTGAGAAGATTCTCTCATGCTTGATTCGTTGTTGGGACAACTTTTAGTTATGAATTACGCATTATATGCGTCGATAATGATTTGTTTCAATTCACTGATCAATGGTTCTTTTGGATTGGCTGTTGTACATTGATCTTCATACGCTAATTCAGCCATGCGATCAACTGTTGTGTCTAATGTTTCTTGCGTCACGCCTTGCGCTCTCAAGCTCATGTCGATACCAACAGATTTTCCTAAGTCGCTAACAGCTGTTGCTAATGCTTCTACAAGCTCTGCTGTTGTTTTCCCTTTCAAACCTAAGAACTTCGCGATATCCGCGTAGTCTGTATCCGCACGGAAGTAGTCATATTTAGGGAACATCGCATGTTTTTGTGGATCTTTCGCATTGTAGCGGATAATATGCGGTAATAGGATCGCATTTGTACGTCCATGAGGGATACCGTATTCTCCACCGATTTTATGCGCAACTGAGTGACAAATTCCTAAGAAAGCATTGGCAAAGGCCATACCAGCCATTGTTGACGCATTATGCATTTTTTCGCGTGATTCCATATCTGGTGTTTTCACTGATTTTTCCAAGTAGTCAAAGACTAATTTGATTGCTTGTAAACTTAATCCACGAGTGTAATCAGAAGCCATCACAGATACATAAGATTCGATGGCATGTGTCAAGACGTCCATACCTGTATCAGCCGTAACTGAAGCGGGAACTGACATAACAAATTGTGGGTCAACGATCGCCACGTCTGGTGTTAATGCGTAGTCAGCTAACGGATATTTCACGTGTGTTTCACTATCTGTGATTACCGCAAATGGTGTCACTTCTGAACCAGTTCCTGATGTTGTTGGAATACATACAAACTGAGTTTTTTCAGGTTTGTCGATCTTGTACGTACGTTTACGGATGTCTAAGAATTTTTGTTTGGCACCAAAGAATGAAGTATCTGGGTGCTCATAGAACATCCACATGCCTTTTGCCGCATCCATTGCTGATCCGCCCCCAAGAGCGATCACTGTATCTGGTTTGAAGTCCGCCATCATTTTTGTACCAGCGTAAACTGTGTTTGTTGAAGGGTTTGGTTCAACATCTGAGAAGATCTCGATTTTCACATCATTTTTACGACGTGCTAATACTTCTCTTACAGTGTCACAGTAGCCGAATTGGACCATACCTGGGTCACAAACGATCATGACACGTTCGACGTTTTCCATTTTTTCCAAGTAAAGCAAAGAGTTCTTTTCAAAGAAGATTTTTGGTGGTAATTTGAACCATTGCATGTTATTTCTCCGTTTCGCTACAGTTTTGACGTTGATTAAGTTGACTGCTGATACGTTTCTTGAAACAGAATTCTTTCCGTATGAACCACAACCTAGTGTCAATGATGGAATCATTTCGTTGTAGATATTTCCGATTCCGCCTTCTGCTGATGGTGTGTTGACTAAGATACGGCAGGCTTTCATGCGTAGTCCGAATTGGACATGCAACTCTTCGTTTTCTGAATGGATGACAGCTGTATGTCCTAATCCACCAAGGTTCAACATTCCTTCACATAATTCGAAAGCATGTTCTGTACTATTTGATTTGACCATTGCTAAAACTGGTGAAAGTTTCTCACGTGAAAGTGGATAATCAGGCCCTACACCTTCTAATTCTGCCACTAATAATTTAGTTCCTTCTGGTACATTGATTCCTGCTAATTTTGCGATATCCATTGCTGAATGACCCACGATTGCAGGATTTACAGCGTATTTACCTTCATTCATGACAGCATCTTCTAATTTTGAAAGCTCTGCTGGTTTAACGAAGTAAACTTGGTGTGCTTGGAATTCTGCTTTTACGGCTGCATAGATTTCTTTATCTACGATGACTGCTTGTTCAGAAGCACAAATCATTCCGTTATCGAATGTTTTTGATACGATCAAGTCATTCACTGCACGTTTTACTTTTGCTGTTTTTTCGATATATGCAGGAACGTTACCCGGTCCAACACCTAAAGCTGGTTTACCAGTTGAATAAGCGGATTTTACCATGCCTGCGCCACCAGTTGCTAATACGATCGCAATTCCTGGATGGTTCATCAACATTGAAGTCGCATCGATCGATGGATGCTCGATCCATTGGATACAGTTTTCTGGCGCACCTGCTGCGATGGCTGCATCACGAACGACTCTTGCTGCCTCAGCGGAACATTTTTGAGCGCTTGGATGGAAAGCAAAAACGATTGGGTTTCTGGTTTTCAAAGCGATCATTGATTTAAAGATCGTTGTTGAAGTTGGGTTCGTTGTTGGTGTTACTCCACAAACGACGCCGACTGGTTCAGCAATCTCAATCAATCCTTTTTGAGTGTCTTCATTAATTACTCCGACAGTTTTGTCATATTTGATACTGTTCCAAATATATTCTGAAGCATACATATTTTTGATTGCTTTATCTTCATAGATTCCACGGCCAGTTTCTTCTACAGCCATTTTTGCTAGAGGCATGTGCTGATCTAATGCAGCCATTGCCATTTCATGCACAATGTGATCTACTTTTTCTTGATCGAAACTTTCCATTTCTTTCAACGCGACATTTGCTTTTGTCGCCAAGTCGTCGATCATCGCTTGTACATCAACAGTTTTCGTCTCTTCTTTTTCCATTATCTTAGCCATTATGTTCCTCCTACTGAGTCATGGTTATTTGTTAATTATTTCACATACACATCATACAACACTTTTTTTTCGATGTAAATACTTTTTTGTGATTTTTTTCACAGTTATGTTTTTCTTTAGAAAATAGTCCATTCAGTAGGATTGAACATCGAGTAACCCTTCAATAATGGAATAAGTGATTTATTTAGTAAAGTTACAAAAAAAAAGACTGATCGCCATCTTATCTCCATATGAGATAGGAATGACTATCAGTCTTTTTGATAAAGAATGCTCTAACTCCTGTACATTTAGCCAACGCGTGGCAAACAACCGATGTCTACAATTCTTTTTCTTCTTTTTTCTCTTCAGGTGTTTCTGGAACTTCAACAGTTTCAATTACTTCTGGTTCTGTCGGTTCTTCTACTGGTGCGATTGGTGTGCTTGTCATCGCGCCTGTACCTGGTTTTACCGTTTTGATGGCTGCTCGATCGTATTCTAAAAAGATCCCTTCGCAGTCTAAAACAACTGTACGATTTGTCTCGTCGATTTCTGAGACTACGCCATGAAGTCCACCGATCGTGACTACTTCATCGCCAGCTTTCATACTATCAAGCAAATTTTGACGTTCTTGTTGTTGTTTCTTTTGTGTACGTGACATAAAGAACCACATCCCTAATAGGGCAACGAACATCACTAACATTGGTAATGAACCCATTTTTTTCACCTCACTAACTAAATATCTACACTAAACACTTTAGCAGAAAAAGGGGCTAGAAACTAGTTTTTTAACTAAATTTCACAAATCCTGCTAGAAACTTTTTGCGTTTTCTTTATTGAACCCATACTCTTCGAAAAAGGCTGCACGAAACTCTAATAAGTTATCATCCATAATCGCTTGTCGAACTTGTTTCATCAAGTTTAATAAGAAGTATAAATTGTGATAAGACGTTAAACGGATCCCAAATGTTTCATCACATTTGATCAAGTGACGAATATACGCTCTCGTATAATTCTTACAAGTGTAGCAATCACATTTTTCATCGATTGGACGGAAGTCCCGGGCATATTGCGCATTTTTTACGACTAATCGTCCTTGCGATGTCATACATGTCCCGTTACGAGCGATTCTGGTCGGTAGAACACAGTCGAACATATCGACTCCACGAATCACACCATCGATCAATGAATCCGCAGCCCCTACTCCCATCAAATAACGTGGTTTATGATCTGGGATCAACGGTGTCGTAAATTCTAATACACGGTTCATCTCAGCTTTTGGTTCACCGACAGATAAGCCCCCAATGGAATACCCAGGAAAATCCATACTGATCAAGTCTTTCGCACTTTGTTTACGTAAATCTTCAAAACCAGCTCCTTGGATGATACCAAATAATCCTTGACGATCTGGATTCGCATGAGCTTTCAATCCACGTTCTGCCCAACGAGAAGTTCGTTCGACTGATTTTTTCACATAATCATAGCTCTCATCAAATGGAGGACATTCATCAAAGCTCATCATGATATCAGAACCTAATTTATTTTGGATGTTGATGGCTTTTTCAGGAGACAAAAACATTTTTGAACCATTCAAGTGGTTTTTGAAATGCACGCCTTCTTCAACGATGTTCCGCATATCGCTTAATGAGAAGACTTGGAATCCACCAGAATCTGTTAAAATCGGCTGGTCCCAATTCATGAATTTATGCAAGCCACCTGCTTCTTCGACCAAATCCTCTCCAGGACGAAGCCATAAATGGTAGGTATTACTCAAAATCACGCCTGCACCCATTTCTTTTAGTTCTTCAGGCGACATAGTTTTAACGGTCGCTAATGTCCCCACAGGCATAAACATCGGCGTTGGAAATGTTCCATGAGGAGTAATCAATTCACCAAGGCGGGCGCCTGTATGTTTTTCTTTTTTTATTAAACGATAACGAATGGCAGGTTCTGTCATTCAATTCCCTACTTTCTTTTATAGAATCACGTTTGCAACTCCCACCATCATAATCTTTTCAACTACTTTTTGCAAGAGCTTCTCTTTTTTTATAGGTTTTTTTAACCTGCTTTTTTTGTGCACCTTTCAATAACGAAAGAGGATTCCTAGAGCAAAATCAGTCCTTCTTTGATATACTAAGACTATCAAAAAAAAGGAGTGGAAAATATGGTATCTTCTGGGGAATTAAAACAACAAGCAAAAGACAGCTTAAAGGGACGTTGGGGGCAAGCAATTCTATTAAATCTGATTCCAACATTGATCACAATTGCTATTATTCTTATTTTAGCTTTACCTACTGCTTTACTGATTGCAACGATGCAAGACAGTAGCGCAATGCAAGAAATGGTGAGTGGTTCAAGTAGCAGTAGTTCAGGCGGAGGGATCGTTTCTACGATCATCAGTGCATTGTTCATGAGTGGGATTTCTTGGACCTATTTAGACATTATCCGTGGGAAACGAACAACGATCGAACCATTCAAAGATGCTTTCCGCGGTTTTTCAGGCGTATTCTTCGGTGGCGTTCTATTGTTAGCACTAGTGACAACGATTTTCACTACGTTATGGGCATTGCTTTTAGTCATTCCTGGGATCATCAAAGGGTATGCCTATTCTCAAAGTTATTTCATTTACTATGATGTCGTAACAGAAACAGGCGAAAAACCAAAAATCCTTGATACGATCACTGCAAGCCGCAAATTGATGGATGGCTACAAAGGAAAATTATTCTGGTTAGACTTATCGTTTATCGGATGGCACATCTTAGCAATTGCTACAGTCGGTATCGGTTATCTATGGTTGAATCCATACATCACTGCAACTAAAGCTGCTTTTTACGAACAATTACCAAAACAAGTTTAATCAGCTTTTTCACCATAATAAAAAGGATTGGAAAATCTCCAATCCTTTTTTGGTGTTTATTTTTTTACATTTCAGATTCTGGTGCTTCTACTGTCTCTTCCTCATCTGGCAATTGGTGGAACTTGATCAATTCATTGACCCCAATCGGTATAATCGACAAGATTCCTACTAAGAACCAATGATTCAAACTAATATGAACTAACCCAAATAATTCTTGCGTGAATGGTAATAAAGCGACTGCTGACGTGATAAGAAGGGAAAGAATCGCCATTTCCACTAACGATTTATTCGTTGCTAAGTTCACTTTGAAAATCGATTGACTACTACGAACATTAAAGACATGGATGATCGAAGAGTAAGCCAATACTAGAAATGCGACGGTTTGGCCAACTTCTTGACTAGCATCGACCCAAGGGCTGATCGTATCAACGAAGCTTCCTAAATAGTAACCAAATAAAGTGACTACCGTAAATATTCCTGCATTGATGGCAATTTTCTTCATTAAACCACGAGCGAAAATCCCTTCATTTTTAGGAATTGGCGCTTCATTCATGATCCCTTCCTCTGCTGGTTCTCTTCCTAAAGCAAAACCAGGCAGTCCATCAGCGACAACGTTTACGAACAATAGTTGAACGGCTGTAAATGGTGCCCCCCAACCAACTAACATCGCAATCAATACGATAAAAATCTCAGAGATATTACAGCTTAATAAGAAATTGATCGCTTTTCGAATATTTTGATAAACGGAACGTCCTTGGCTAACGGCATCTACGATCGTAGCGAAGTTGTCATCGGTCAAAATCATGTCAGCGGCACTTTGCGCTACATCTGTACCGGTGATCCCCATCGCACATCCAACGTCACTCGCTTTCAATGCTGGCGCATCGTTCACACCATCACCTGTCATTGCGACCACGGCACCTGTTCGTTGCCATGATTTGACGATTCGGATTTTATCTTCTGGGGTTACGCGAGCATAAACCGATAAATCTTTTACTCGATCATCTAATTCTTCATCAGATAACGCACGGAGTTCCGCACCTGAAAGAGCTTCGTTACTATTGGTCAAAATTCCCAATTCTTTGGCAATCGCACTGGCAGTGACGACATGGTCCCCAGTGATCATCACTGTTTTGATACCAGCTTTTTTCGCACGCTTGATAGCACCTTTACTTTCAGGACGTGGCGGATCGATCATACCGATCAAGCCAATCAAACGTAGATCTTTTTCTAAAGCTTCTGAAGTGATTTCTTGTGGTTTTTCGTCATACGTTCGATAACCTACTGCAATTACACGTAAGGCACGTTTCCCAAAACGGTCGTTGACCACTTCTGCTTGTTCAACATCTCCAGACGTAAATTTTGGTGCTAAGACATCAAATGCGCCTTTTGTGATAGAGATATACTTATCACCCATTTTATGGACAGTCGTCATCATTTTTCGATCAGAGTCGAATGGGAGTTCGTCAACCCTTGGGTATTTTTCTTCTAATTCTTCTTTTGTATGATAGTTTTCCTCAACTGCACGTACGATTGCTGCTTCCGTTGGATTACCTTTGACGATCAATTCATCGTCCTCTTTTTCAACCGTCACATCGGTACATAATGCAGCCATTTTTAAGATTTCCATGGCGCTATTTGTCATTGAATCTTCGACGTCTGTCACTTCATCTTCTTTACTCCACACGCGACGGACCCGCATCCGGTTTTGTGTCAGTGTACCGGTTTTATCCGAACAGATGACATTCGCAGTACCGAGCGTTTCAACAGCTGGCAGCTGACGAATGATCGCATGTTTTTTCGCCATTTTCTGTACACCATAAGCAAGTGTCAACGTAACGATAACAGTTAATGTTTCTGGTACTGCGGCAACAGCTAAGGAAATCGAAGTCATGAACATTTCAAGTAACGGTTCACCTTGAAGTTCACCAATCAAAAAGACTAAGGCAGCAGCAGCTAATGCAATCACACTGATTCGCTTCCCTAATTGATTCAAACGGACTTGTAGTGGTGTTTTCTGCATTGTATGGTCATTTAATAATCCGGCGATTTTTCCCATTTCGGTCTGCATACCAATCGCTGTGACGATCGCTTTCCCACGACCAGCAGCAACGGTACAACCTTTAAAGACCATGTTCAATTGGTCACCGAGAGAGTCATCTTCTTGACTTATGTAACCTGCGTCTTTTTCGACAGCCTCACTTTCACCGGTTAGAGCTGATTCTTCTACACGTAATTGTGATGTTTCAACTAAGCGAGCATCCGCAGCAATTGCTGATCCTGCTTCTAATACCAGCACATCCCCGACAACTAGATTCTCAGCATCTACTTTTTCTACTTTACCATCTCTGAGGACCGTAGCGGTTTGTTTATTCATATCTTGTAGGGATTCTAATGCTTTTTCTGCATTTCCTTCTTGAACAATCGCTAGAACTGAATTGATGATAACAATCGCAATGATCAAGAGTCCTTCGAACAGGTCTCCATGTTCAGTTGCAAATGCGGTGTAAAATGAAATGACTGCGGCAACTAACAAAACAATCGTGGTGAAATCTGAAAGACTTCGTATAAATTTTTTGAAGAGTGATTCTTTGGGGGCTTCTTCGAATTGATTTTTGCCTTGTTTTTGACTTCTTTCTTTTGCTTCAGTCATCGACAAGCCTTGATCTATATCTACTTTTGTTTCTTCTGCTATTTCTTCTATTGTTTTTTTGTAACTATCCATCCTATACCTCCTTTAAAAATCATACGTTATGTATAACGTACTATTTTAGTATAACATCTTTTTTTTAATTAATTCAACTATATCGCATATATATATGAAGAGAAATATTTTAAAATAATCGATACATATTCATTGCAAACGCTACCAAAACGTGGTATGATTTAACCATAAGGAAGGAGGAAAAGACAAATAGATAGAAGAATTTCTCGATAGAGTAGTATAAGCAAACAAAGTTGTTAGAAGTACAAGTTTCACCTTAACGAGCATGTGAAGTAACCATTATAAATAGTGAATGCGTATGACTGTTTGAAACGAAAATCGTTCAAAAAAAGAAGTAGTGGGATACGTAACAATTAAATAACATGAACATCTGAAAATTGAATAGGAACAAGAGATGATTCAACTGTTGAAGATGTAAAGAAAACAAGATTTTTTGTTTATCAAGAAGAAATTCAACACCGTACTTTGCATGTTCTATGGAAAGTTACACTAATTCTATTTATTTGTTTCCTTCCGAAGCACAAAAGCCCCGACTAATCGAGAGTCGGGGTCTTTTTTATCTTAAAAAGTTACTTCACAAACATCGCATCGCCAAAACTGAAGAAACGGTAACGTTCATCAATGGCATGTTGATAAGCTGATAATGTCAATTCTCTACCAGCAAACGCACTGACTAACATCACTAAAGTGGATTTTGGCAAGTGGAAATTCGTAGAAAAAGCTTCAACTACTTTGAACTCATACCCTGGCGTAATAAAGATATCGGTCCAACCACTATCTGCTTTGATCTCACCATCAAATTTCGTACCGATCGTTTCTAATGTGCGGATCGATGTCGTTCCTACTGCCACGATTTTCCCGCCATTTTGGCGAACTTGATTCAAACGAGTAGCAGCTTCTTCGGTCAAACGATAAAATTCACTGTGCATTTCATGCTCTTCGATTTTATCGACACTCACTGGACGGAAGGTGCCTAGACCGACATGAAGTGTCAAATAGACAAGCTCTACGCCTTTTGCTTTGATTTCATCTAATAATTCTGTCGTGAAATGCAAGCCAGCAGTTGGCGCAGCTGCTGAGCCATTCTCTTCTGCATAGACAGTTTGATAGCGATCTGGATCTTCTAGCCGTTCTTTGATATAAGGAGGCAACGGCATTTCACCAAGTGCTTCTAGATTCTCTAAGAAAATCCCCTCATAGGCAAATTCAATGATTCGTCCACCATGATCTAGCTCTTCTTTCACAACTGCTTTTAGACGGCCGTCACCAAAAACGATCTCCGTTCCTACTTTGGCACGTTTGGCTGGTTTGATCAGTGTTTCCCACGTGTCACCTTCCGTATTGGTCAAAAGCAATACTTCTAAATGGGCACCCGTCTCTACTTTTTCACCGTATAAGCGCGCAGGCAATACGCGTGTATTATTCATCACTAACGCATCACCAGGATTTAATTCCTCAATGATTTCATGAAAATGTTTATCCATCATCTCACCTGTCTTGCGGTCAACCACAAGTAATCGGGAATGATCCCGGTCTTTTAATGGTGTTTGGGCAATCAGTTCTTCGGGTAACTCAAAATCGAAATCTTCTGTTGTTAACATATCGTCACTCACTTTCTCTGTTTGGCCCTTTTATTTTACCATTTTATGCCGACAATGCCAAAAAGCAAAAATCTTATCATTCCATTCATTTTTGATTAGTTACGTTATCTTTTCAGCTATATTTTATTTATAAATTCAAAAAACGCCTACTAGTCTAGTTATTTGTATAGTAAATAAATCATCAAATTTGTATTCCTTAGTTATTTTAGGCATACTATTATAAGAACATTCTTTATGGAAAAGAAAAGAAGAGGTGCAAATATGATCGAATTTCAGAATGTATCAAAAATTTATAAAGGTGGAAAAGTCGCGGTCGAGAACGTCAACATTTCTTTTGAAAAGGGCGAATTTATTTGTTTTATCGGTACAAGTGGTAGCGGAAAAACCACTACGATGCGGATGCTTAACCGCATGACGGACCCGACAGAAGGTCAGATTTTGATTGATGGAAAGTCGATCCAAGAAATCAACCCCGTTGAACTCCGACGACAAATCGGCTATGTGATCCAAAGTATCGGTTTGATGCCTCACATGACGATCCGAGAAAATATCACTCTTGTGCAAAAATTATTGAAGGTCAGCCAAGAAGAACGGAACAAAACAGCAGAGAAAATGATCGACTTGGTGGAGCTTCCTCGTGAAATGCTTGATCGTTACCCACATGAGTTATCTGGTGGTCAACAGCAACGTATCGGTGTCGTTCGTGCATTAGCGGCGAACCAAGACATCATTTTGATGGATGAACCTTTTGGTGCACTAGACCCTATCACAAGAGATTCCTTACAAGATTTAGTCAAGGATCTGCAAGAACGTTTAGGAAAAACGATTGTCTTCGTGACACATGATATGGATGAAGCAATCAAATTATCCAGTCGCATCGCAATCATGAGCGAAGGCAGAGTCATTCAATTTGATACCCCACAAAACATTTTACGCCACCCTGCCAATGAATTTGTCGAAGAATTGATCGGTGAAGATCGCTTGCTTCAAGCCAAACCAGATACAACAAAAGTAGGCGAAGTCATGCTGAACCAAGCCATCACGATCACACCAGAAAAATCATTGCAAGAAGCCATCAAATTGATGCGTGAAAAACGTGTCGATACGCTTTTAGTGACTGATAATTCAAATACCTTAAAAGGATTTATCGATGTTGAAACAATCGATAAAAAACGTGGCAAAGTCTCAAGTGTTGGCGATATCTTGAACAAGGATGTTTTTTATGTAAAACAATCCGCTTACTTACGTGATACCCTACAACGAATCTTAAAACGTGGCTTAAAATATGTGCCAGTAGTTGATGAACAAAATAAAGTCGTTGGTATTTTAACTCGAGCATCTCTTGTCGACATCGTCTATGACGTGATCTGGGGCGAAGAATCATCGCTTACTGATGCAATTGGTACGCCATCTGAAACAAAGGAGGTTTAACCAATGGCCGAATTTTTTCAACAACATGGCGCTGAGATCCTCTCAAAAAGTCTCGAACATCTCTATATTTCAGCAATTGCATTGGTCATCGGGATTGCCGTTGCTGTTCCTTTAGGTGTTCTTTTGACGCGTTTTCCTAAAGTCGCAACGATTGTTATTGGTCTGACCAGTGCGTTACAAACGGTACCTTCTCTTGCCCTATTAGCACTTATGATTCCTTTATTCGGTGTCGGTAAATTGCCTGCAATCATTGCCCTATTTATCTATTCCCTTTTACCTATTTTAAGAAATACCTATATTGGGATGAAAAATGTGGATTGGAATTACCGCGATGTCGCAAAAGGCATGGGGATGACAAATATCCAATCGATTTTTTCTGTCGAATTGCCGATCGCTATGCCGACGATCATGGCAGGTATTCGGTTAGCAGCAGTCTATGTGATTGCATGGGCAACCCTTGCCTCTTACATCGGCGCAGGCGGACTAGGCGATTTGATCTTTAGCGGTTTGAATAATTATCAGCCCGATTTGATTTTCGCTGGAACGATCCCTGTAACGATCTTAGCATTGCTTGCAGATTTCTTATTAGGACTATTGGAGAATCGGTTAACTCCGATCGCATTGAGGGAGGAGAATGACGAATGAAACGAATCAGAAATAGTGTCGTTCTCGTATTGACCGTCTTATTACTTGCAAGTTGCTCCTTCCCAGGATTGGCAAGTAATACGGATGAAGATACGATTTCTATCACTGGTGGGATCACTTCTGAAGCTCAGATCATTGCCAGTATCGTTGCTGGGATGGTTGAACACTATACGGAAAAAAATACGACGATCATCAATAACTTAGCAACGACGACGATCAATCATCAAGCGATGATGAACGGCGACGCGTCTATTTCTGCCGCTCGCTATACAGGGACAGATTTGACTACTACCCTTAATTTACCGCCTGAGAAAGATCCTGAAAAAGCATTTGATATCGTAAAACGTGAATTTGAAAAAAGGTATGATCAAACTTGGTTTCCTTCTTATGGATTCGAGAACACCTACGTTTTTCTTGTTCGCAAAGATACTGCGGAAAAATACAATTTAAAGAAAGTCAGTGACTTGAAAAATGTCGCCGATGAACTTGTCGCTGGAGTGGATACTTCCTGGATCAATCGTAAAGGAGATGGCTATGACGGCTTCAAAGAAACATATGGCTTTTCATTTGATTCCATCTTGCCTATGCAGATCGGTCTAGTCTATGACGCTGTAGAAGCTGGGAGAATGGATATCGTTTTAGGTTATTCGACAGACGGACGTATTGCTAGTTATGATCTAGTTATGCTAGAAGATGACTTGAGTTTTTTCCCACCTTATGACGCTGCACCGGTTGTAGATAATCAACTATTAAAAGATACGCCGGGTTTAGCAGAAGCATTAACAAAATTAAGTAATACGATCAGCACTGAAAAAATGCAACAATTGAACTATGAAGCAGACAATAATTTGGTTGAGCCTTCTGTCGTCGCAGAGCGCTTTTTAAAAGAAAACCAATACTTTGGAGGGGAGTGACGATAATGGAAAACATGAATTGGCTTGAACAATTTATTTATTATTTTCAAGAGAATGGTACGTATGTCTTTTCACAGTTCCTACGTCACTTTCTCATTTCGATCTATGGTGTACTTTTTGCAGCAATCGTCGGTATCCCCGTTGGTATTCTTATTTCACGAAAACGTAAGTTAGCCAATTGGGTGATCCGTTTTGCAAATATCATCCAAACGATTCCTTCTTTAGCAATGATTTCGATTTTGATGATTGGTTTAGGTTTAGGGGTCAATGTCGTGATCGTCACGGTGTTCTTGTATTCGCTATTGCCGATCATCAAGAACACGTACACTGGGATGATCCAAGTCGACAAAAATATCCTTGATGTCGGTAAAGGGATGGGGATGACAGCCAGCCAACGTCTCTTTATGGTGGAACTACCGCTGTCTGTGTCAGTCATTATGGCAGGCATTAGAAATGCTTTGGTCGTTGCCATCGGGATCACCGCCATCGGTGCCTTCGTCGGAGCTGGCGGATTAGGAGACATCATCATTCGTGGGACCAATGCCACAGATGGTACGTCAATCATCTTAGCTGGAGCCTTGCCAACAGCCTTCATGGCAATCATCACCGACTGGGTCTTAGGGATCATCGAACGCCGTTTAGACCCTGCGGCAAAGCATTCAAGATGACGAACATAGAGAATCCATATTGAACCCAATGGATTTCTATTTTTAAATAGTTGAAAACACCACCAGTTCAAGAAATAAATTCTTGATTTGGTGGTGTTTTTTTATTTAAAATTCAGATAGATAGTCATTGACTGAATCTTCTGGTATGTACAGTTCTACATAAACTATAAATAAATGAGTTGCTACTTACTCTGACAATAATGACGAAAAATCAAACACCATATCAATGATTTGCGCCACTTCACCTAATTCAGCCAGAGTGGCTTTCTCTACGAAGCGTATATTTCTCTGCTTTTCCATAAAATCAAATGTTTTGATTTGAAAAGGATTGATATATCCTTGTAGTTTATGCCTCTTATCTAATGCAATATGGTTTTTATATTTCGTATCAGTAATTGGACAAACCGCACACATTCCTGTTACTGCATTATAATGGTTCGCACTGACAACAATTGCAGGTCTTCTTTTTTTAATCTCTCTACCTATACTGGGATTGCAATTAATAATCACAAAATCGCCTTGTTTAGGCCGTATAGCCATTAATAGTATATGCCATTAAATAATTTCCTTTCCTACCAGTGAATCCTCAGGAAAACCAGCACTTGCATCAATTGTTTCATCATTTTCAAATGCTTCATCAAAAATATTTTTTTTCTTTTTTATAAACGTGATTGTATCGTCTTCTCCCTTAACAGCAATATACTCAACATTTTCTTCTATGCCAAATTTAGTAGGTACAGTTAAAACAATCGCATTACCTTGTTTCCTAGTCTTCATAATCTTCGCCCTCCATTCTATCTATTATCATCATAATATAAATACAACGTGAATACATTTTTCGTAAAATTGAATACCCAACCCAATTTCACATAACTATAAAAAAGGGAGTGGAACATCAATTCTCTACCCCCGCCTAAAATCGAATAAACGGCGGGAACAGAAGTAACCTCTTCGGAAATAAGGCGCCATCCACAAAAATTTGAAGAACAATTTTCGTGGATGGCGCCTTATTTCTCGAGGCTGAACACTTCTGTCCCGACCTCTAAAATTGATACTCACTATCATGTAATTATTTTTTCAAATGATAACTATACGTACTTACGACGATATTTTCACGCCAAGAAAGACGTAAACGCAATCTCAGACTCGTCTGATTATGCAAGATATTCTGCCATCTGCGATTTGGTACAAACTGTGGAATCAATACGGTCGTCGTATAATTTTGTTTTGCAGCATTCTTGCTGACTATATCCACATAACGCAAAATCGGATTTTGGATCGACCGATAAGAAGAATGGACGATTGAAAGACGCACATCTGGAAAATGCTTTTTAAATTCTGCTTGGATCTCTTTTTCCTTTTCGATATCCTCATCTAATGAAACGTGCATAGCAACAACATAATCACCGATCGAACGCGCATAATTCAACGCTCCGGTATTTACCCGCGTAACGTTCCCTACAAGTACCAAAACCGTATTTCCTTCATACTCGTGTAAGTTTACTTCGTCTTCTAATCGAAGTTGTTCTGCTACTTTTTTATAATGATCATGGATTTTATAGAAGACGAACATGACGATTGGCATGATGATGAAGAACGGCCAAATATCACCTAAGCGGTAAACAAATAAAATTGCGATGATGGCATAAGAGATAAATGCACCCGTAATATTCGCAATTGATTTCGTCCACCACTTTTTGCCTTCTTTTTTCCATTTGATGACCATTCCTGTTTGCGATAATGCAAAGGGGATAAATACACCAATGGAATACAGTGGAATCAATCGTTCAGTAGAGCCATTGAAAATAAACAATAGCACAATCGACCCTAATGCAAGCGTGATGATCCCATTTGAGTACCCTAAACGATCACCACGATCTTGGTACATATGAGGCATGAATTTATCTTTTGCTAAGTTATACGCTAATACTGGAAAGGCAGAAAACCCTGTATTTGCTGCCACTGCCAAAATCAAGGCTGTCGCAAATTGCAAGATATAATACAAGATCCCATGTCCAAAAACAGCTTGTCCGATTTGGGAAAGAACAGTTACTTCTTTTTCAGGAACAATTCCATACCAATAGTTGATAAACGTGATCCCTACAAAAAAGAACCCTAAGATCAATGCCATCATCGTCAAGGTCATCGCTGCGTTTTTTGCCCGTGGCTTTTTGAAGAACGGTACCGCATTACTGATTGCCTCTACACCAGTCAATGAAGAAGAACCAGAAGAAAAAGCCCGTAAGATCAATGCGACGGAAACCCCAGGGACAACTGCACCAGGCAGTGCTGTTGCTTGTAATGGTACTGCCCCAGTCACGATATTAAACAAACCAACGACAATCAATAAGGAGATGACGAGAATAAATGTATAGACTGGGAATAGTAAAAACGAAGCTGACTCTCTCAGTCCACGTAAGTTCAACATCATCAACAAGAGGACGATAGTCACTGAAATCGCTACTTGATGCCCATATAGAGCTGGTATAGCAGAAGTAATCGCCTCTGCACCGGCTGAGACGGAAACCGCAACAGTCAGCATATAATCGATCAATAAAGACCCGCCCGAAATCAGTCCAGCATTTTTACCGAGGTTCTCACTACTAACAACGTAAGCCCCACCCCCGTGTGGATAAGCGTGAATGATCTGCCGATAAGAAAGAGTTAATGAAATCAATAAAATAATAACAAATGCAGCAATTGGCAATGAATACCAGATCGCAGCAGCAGACAACGCCACTAATACCACAACGATTTGTTCTGTTCCGTACGCAATCGATGACAACGCATCGGAAGATAGTAGTGCTAACGCAGCAAACCTTGTTAATTTATGCTCGTCGTTTTCCGCCGACTTCAACGGCTTCCCTACTAACAACCTTTTTAAGTAATCCAATTTCTATGCTCCTTTACACACCTTTTCCCCTACGAATTACAGGTGTCATTTTTTATAGTAAACAAGATGTTATAGTACGCCCTTGACCTTTAAATGTCAACAAAATTCGGGAAAAATATCGATAGAAAATCCCCATATTTTTTTAATTCATTTTTAGAGTGATTTCCATGATTAAACCACTTGCTTTCTCTGGTACAGAAAAAAGACGAGCTTAGGAAAATAACGTTATCCTAAGCTCGTCTTCACTTAAAAACAGAGTCTTAAAATCTTTACGAGAAACGAATAGATGGTATCACGTTTCTAGTGGAAGATTCGACTTTCATGCGCAGCTTCTTTGAATTTCTTCATTTTTTCACTCACAAATGGATACGACACTGTACCAACGATCCCTACGACAATAAATATGCCGACTAATATCAAAATCGCATGTAGGGCATTTGGCCAATAGATACCACCAGCTGATTCACGTAAGAGGTTGACTGCATGAGTAAATGGCAAGAAAGGATTGATCATTTGGAAAAATTTCCCTGAAACTTGAATTGGATAGTTCCCACCACCACCAGATATGGACAAGACAAGAATAATGATGGCTATCCCTTTGCCGACATTGTCAAACAGCGCTGCTAAAACATAGACGATCATCATAAATGACAAAGCAATCAAAACAGCAAACAGTACACTGTAGACTGGATTCACTACATACACACCAAGCAAGAACATGTTCCCTAAAGTAACGATCAAGCTTTGAGCGATCGCCATCGTCAAGAAGGTCAACATGCGGGCGCCAAACTGTTCCCGTTTTGTATAGTTTTTACGCGCTTTTTTATCTAAATAGTAATCTGTTGTAGCGACACTTGAAAGTAAGACCGCACCTACCCACAAACATAGCGCAGTATAGAACGGTGTACTTGCTGATCCATTATTAGGGATTGGATACAACGAATTAGTTTGTAGTTCCACAGGCATCGTAAAGAATTCACTTTCCTTTGTCGCATCTAATTTCAAGAGTTTGATGACTTCCCCAAGATCAACCTCTTCTTCTCCTTTACGGATCGCATCTGCGGCTTTTTGGATACCAGCTTTGATGTTTGGCCAGTCATTCGTGATCAAGTCTGCCGCAGCATTCACCGCTGTTTCGACTTCTGGCATTTTATCGTTGACGGTGGTCATTGTGGTATTGATTTCATTTTTGATCGTTGGCCAATCATTTTGGATAAAATCAGCAGCTAAACCAAGTTTCTCTTCTAATACAGGTAAGTCGTTATTGTATAGGTCAGCTCCCTTATTGATTCCATTTACGATCGTTTCCATATTACCGTTTAGCATCGTATTTGCATCATGGACCTCTTGACCGATTGCAGGCATTTCTTTTTGATATTTCTCTAAGATCGCCACCGCATTTGTTACGGTTGCTTTGGTTGAATTTAATAGCGAATCAAAGTCGATTTGATCTGCTTTACTCAACGCACCTTGCGCTGTACTGATCGTATCGATCACTTGTGTCAAGATCGATTCAACGGTGGTGCTGACTTCATTTACGTCTATTTTACCGATAGTATCATTAACATTTTTTGCAGCTGCTGTTATACTTGTTAATTCTTCAGATACTAATTTTTCAATTTCTTCTACACTAGCTGATTGAATGATACTCTTAAGATTTGGTAGACGTGAGTTAATTGTATTTAAATTTGCACTGATATTGTTTAATAGATTTATAATATTAGTTAAGTTCTCTCCACCATTTTCTTTTTGTAAATTTGTTAAAAATTCTATTAGGCTATTTATTGCTGTTTGCTGACTACTAATACTAGAGGATATGTTATCAACTAGCTTCACTAGATTTTCTCGTTCTTCCTCTGTCAACTTATTATCTTCCACAGCTGTTTTTAGGGCAGAATTGATTGCATCAGCTAAACTAGCTGTATTTGTCGCTACTTGCCCAATCGAATCTAACGTCGTCTTCACGCTTGTCGTGATACCTGGTACGGCTTCTTTTAATTGTTCAGCGCCCGTTTTGGTATCCGCTGCGAGATTCTTCGCTTGTGATTCTAAATTTTTCACATCAGGTAAGATGTCTTGGACTTGTTGGATGATGGTCAATCCTTGTTTTGCTTCCTCGATTCCTTGATTCATCGTTTCTTCGATTGATGAAAAATCGTTGTCGATTTCAGCAATTTGTCGTCCAGCATCTTGGATCTCCGGGATTTTTTGTTGAAGGTCAAGAATGATTTTGGCTTGTTCCTTTAATTCTGGCATTTTATCGTTCAATTCAACGACCTTTTGTCCCATCTCATCTACTTCTGGGAGATAATCAACAAATTCATTTGCTTTCGCTAATTTGTCTTTGATATCTGGAAGTTGTTTTTGTAGATCAAGTACTTGTTGGGTATAGCCATCGATCGTATCCAAGTTTTCATCTGTTGATAGAATCATTGATTTTACTTTATTGATACTTACTAGGTTTGTATCAATATCGTACCCAATTTCATTAAAGACTTTTAGTAAAGTTTCGCTCGCCGTTCGAATAAATTCACTGGAGATTTGTGATTGGATCGTAGATGCACCTTTATCTGTAATTTTTGGTGCAATGGCATTGATTTTTTCATTGACTGTATATTCAATTTCCGGCTTTTTGATATCACCACTCGTAAAGCTTAATAAATCCTCCGAGAAATTCTCTGGCAAATAGATACCAGCATAATATTCCCCAGACCGTACACCGTCTTCTAATTCTTTTTTAGAGTCAACGAACTGCCAACCTAAATCTTTATTTTCATGTAATGATTTTAGTACTTCTTTTCCGATAGCGACTTCTTGTCCTTCAAACTCAGCCGGCTTGTCTGCACTATAAACAGCAATCGGTAATTCCCCTGTATTACCATAAGGGTCCCATAATGCTTTGATATTGAACCAAGCATATAATGAAGGAATGATCATAATTGCGATGATCAAAAGAGTCGCAACAGGATTTTTAAAAATTCGTTTCCAATCAAGTAAATATAAGTTTATTGTATTTTTTATTGATTTCATATTCATCACCTTTTTTTGTTTCAGCTGCATCACTTTATCATGAAAACCATACGATTTTCAATCCTATTTTCAATCAAGCAACTAATTTTTTGACAGTTAAATCAAACTGTCCGAATATTGTCATCTTTTGCTTAACAAATAATTAATCTTCTTTTATTCGCTAGTCCACTACCAAATGTAGCATCCCGAGAATTTTTTATGTGTAATCAAATAAATCTGTTATAAAAAGCTTACCATAGTTTCTAAAAAAATGTCTAAATTGGTTACTCATAAAATTATAATCTTATTTTCAATGTATATGCATCGTTATTTTATAAACTAAATCTTCTGATAGAACTGGAAAATCCGGCAAAACCGAACCACACAAACAAAAAAAGGCACGACAGCCAGAGGTCGGGATCGAAGTGTTTAGCTTCGAGAAATAAGGCACCATCCACGAAAATTGTTTTTCAAATTTTTGTGGATGGCGCCTTATTTTCGAAGAGGTTACTTCTATTCCCGCCGTTTATTCGGTTTTAGGTGGTGCGATGGGACGAATATCCCAGACCGTTGAAGTTCCTCTTTTTTTGTTGTTGCCAAGCGCTGAATCGCGCAATGATTGACTAAACACACGGTGCTATTTTTTATGTATAAACGTGCTGTTTTTGTCTTTTATTTTGACACTGGGACAAGCGCTTCGATACCAACACTGATTTTCAATGCACGATCGACATCTAACATAATCGATCGTTCTAAATGACAGACTTTTTCTTTTAATCTGGACTTATCAATCGTTCTGATTTGTTCAAGTAAAATGACTGAGTCTCTTTCGATCCCTGTTCCGGTCGCTTTGATTCCTATATGTGTGGGCAATTTAGGTTTCGCCATTTTCGCAGTAATTGCTGCTACGATGACCGTTGGACTAAAATGATTACCTAAATTGTTCTGAATCACTAAGACCGGTCTTGTCCCACCTTGTTCTGATCCTACCACCGGAGAAAGATCAGCAAAATAAATATCTCCTCTTTTTACCATACGCCTCTCCTCACTCTTGATATTCTCTAGGTATACGGGGCCCTAGCACACATGCGACTTCGTAATGGATCGTACCCAATTGATCTGCTACATCTTGCATTGTGATTTTAGCCTGTTGATTTTTCCCGATCAACGTAACTTTAGTTCCTACTGGCATTTGATAGGGCAGACGGATCATCAATTGATCCATGCATACACGACCAATGATCTCACAATAATTTCCCTCCACTAATAATGAGAAACCTTGCATTTTCCGTAACCAACCATCTGCGTAACCGATTGGTACAGTTCCGATCCATTCTGAAGCTGAAGTCGTATAGGTTTTTCCATAACCTACACCTTCTCCTGCTGACAACTCTTTCACTTGGATCAATTCAGATACAAGTTCAAGCGCTGGTTGTAGGGGATATACTTCCGCTAACGCGTGACCGGATGGATTCAAGCCATACATTGCTACCCCATAGCGGATCATATTGCCTATAGCTTTTTCGTGCCATAATGCAGTGGCACTATTACTGCTGTGGATATATCTTGGTAAAGTAGGTAGACTTTCGATGATCTCACTGAATTTTTGGTTCTGCTGTTCCCAATAGGTGGTATCTGCTTGATCTGCTGTAGAAAAATGAGTATAGATCCCTTCCCATTCTAAATTGGGACTATCTTGGATGATTTCCACTGCCTCATTCACTTCTGCACTATTGAGAAAGCCAATTCTTCCCATTCCGGTATCGACTTTCAAATGCAATTTCAATAAATATTCTAGATGTCGTTCTGCTATATAAGTAGCCGCAGCTTCCAACCATTCTTTTGTTCCCGCAGTAATAGATAGATCGTGGATGACTGCAAGTGTCAACGCATCGATCGGAACCATATTCAATACAAGAATAGGTTGTGTGAAACCTGCCTCTCTCAGCTCGATTCCCTCATCTAAAGTAGCTACGCAAAAACCAGAAGCTCCACCTTTTTTTGCAGCTTCTGCTGTTTCGATTGCTCCATGACCATAACCATCTGCTTTGACAACAGCAAACAATTCTTTCCCATTCAATCGAGCTATTTCATTTGCTACATTTTCTGTAATTGCCTGTTTATGTACAATTGCTTTTGTCGGACGATGCCAAGCAATAACCATTGTTCTTCCTTCTTTCTAGTCTTCTAAAATAATCTGTGCAAAAGCTAACTCGTCTGTATGTGTGATGCTGACCCAGACTGCTCCTTCATGTGGAGATTTCGTTACAATTGGTTGTCCTGATCCATTTTTTAAAATTTCGATCTCTTGAAAGGTAACTTTACCGATCCCTGTTCCCCAAGCCTTTGAAAAAGCTTCTTTACATGCATAACGACCGCCTAAAAACTCAACCTGACGATGAAATGGCAGCAAACGAAACATTTCGATTTCACTTGGTGTCAGTACACGATCAATAAAGTTTTGCTTTTCTTTAATGATCTTAGCAATCCTCGACAGTTCAACTGCATCAATCCCAATCCCTTTTATCATACACGATTCTCTTTTCAAAAAATTTTAGAACACTCTAATTCTACCAAATTTTAGACAATTTACCACCAATAAGTCTAGAAATAACAAAAATGAAAGTTGTTTCCTAGTGAAAAACCACTTCTTCATTTTCTCCAATAAAAAACCATTGAGAATTGATTGCTAAAAATCTCTGACGCAAAGAAAACAGTTCAAGTCACTTCATTGCTTTTTTTACGAACGTTTTTCAAAAAAATAAGACGTACAATTCGAAAAACAGCTGATATATAAATCATTTTCCGCATTGTTTGTTTATAAAATGATTTTATTGGTATTAATTCTAATTTACCATGGATCACGCATAAAAAAAGAAATTATTTTTACTTAATAAACAAAAAAAACAAAAATTTGTTGCTATATCCTTAAAAAGCTAAATATTTTATTTTTTTAAATAACATTTTTGTTAAAGTTATCTAAATTACCTGCTAAAAGGAGGAACTACGTTAAATTTATACTTAATACTCTTAGACTTCCCATTATTAGTAGATTTTTACCCTATGATCTCTACTTCTTTATGTAATGAAAGAGAGAGTATGTTTGTTTTTTTATTATCTATCAATTCCAAATAAACAATACAAAATAAGCCCGTCAAGGCCAAAAATAGGTAAGCTATTTTTGGATCTGACGGGCTTATTCGGATGGTCCTTCTGAGACCACCCCTTTACATGTGGATTAGTCGTTGTTCGTGCGGATCACGAAACCACGTTTTTTGTCGTTTGTGCGTTTTCCACCATTGTCTTTTTGTTTGTTATGGTTTTTGCTGTAGCTACCGCTACCTTTTGAATTTTTGTTGCCGCGGTAGTTGCCATTATCACGACGATTACGGCTGTTTCCGCCGCCACTTCCGCCACCACGTTTACCATTTTTGTTGTAGCCTTTTTTCTGCATTGGCAATGGACGTTCTGGTGTGATTTTTACTGGTGTTGCATCTGATGGATCTTTGGCTGTTGTTTTCAACAATAAAGCGACTAAATCTTGAGCAGAGTATTCTTCCAATAATTTATCCGCAGTTTGCAGATATTTATCTAAGCCATTCTCTTCAAGTTTTTCTTCGATTTGTTCAATAGCAGCGCCTAGTTGTCCTTTGAATGCTTCTTTTTCAGTCGGTGGACGTAAAGTTGTCATACGTTTTTTCGTTAAGTTTTCAATAACATGTAAGTAACCCATTTCGTTTGGTGTAACGAAAGTTACTGACATACCACCTTTACCTGCACGACCAGTACGACCGATACGGTGAACATAGCTTTCTGGATCTTGTGGGATATCATAGTTGTATACATGAGTAACTCCTGAGATATCTAAACCACGTGCAGCTACGTCTGTAGCAACTAAAATATCTAAATGACCACTCTTGAATGAACGTAATACGCTCATACGTTTTTGTTGGGAAAGGTCGCCATGGATACCTTCTGCACGATAGCCACGAGCTTCTAAGCCACGAGCTAATTCATCTACACGACGTTTTGTACGTCCGAAGACGATCGTTAATTCTGGTGATTGTACATCGAGCAAGCGAGTCATCACATCGAATTTTTCGTATTCTTTTGCGCGTACATAGTATTGATCGATCAAATCAGCAGTCATTTCTTTGGTTTTGATTTTCACGTGTGTTGGATCTTTCATGAATTTCACACCGATGTTTTTGATTGCTGGTGGCATTGTTGCTGAGAACAATAGTGTTTGACGTTGGTCTGGTACTTTAGAGATAATACTTTCGATATCTTCTAAGAAGCCCATGTTCAACATTTCGTCTGCTTCATCTAATACTAATGTTTCAACTGTTCCAAGTTTCAATGTGTGACGGTTGATATGGTCTAACATACGACCCGGTGTACCAACGACGATATGTGGACGGTCTTTCAATCCACGGATTTGGCGGCCGATATCGGCGCCACCATAGACAGCTTGGACACGGACACGTTTGTCACGTCCTAAACGATAAAGTTCTTCTTGTGTTTGGATCGCTAATTCACGTGTTGGTGCAATAACCAATCCTTGTAGTTCTTGACGATTTGCATCGATTTTCTCTAACATCGGTAAGCCAAACGCAGCAGTTTTACCTGTTCCTGTTTGTGCTTGTCCAATCACATCTTTACCTTGTAAAGCAAGTGGGATCGTTTCTGATTGGATCGGTGTCGCTTCTTCAAATCCTGCACGTTCTACTGATTTTAATAATTCTGGTGATAATTCTAGTTCTTTAAATTTCAAATGAATCCTCCTATATGGTTGTTAACTGAGGATGTAGCTATAGTTTGCTACCCCGTCTTTTGTTCGGTCAAAGTGTCTGTTGCTTTTTTGACAGTGGCCACGCACGTTTCCCATCCATTCTTAGCCCCTGTGGCACCACCGAAAAATCACTTTGCGAAGTTTAGGCATTAGAAAAGCCAAACGGGTCGCGTTCAGCTTTATCATTGTTATGACATCTGGCTTTCGCATTTCATCATCAAGCCAGTCCAATTTCTCTTCATCTTTCGGCAATAGGTTATTCTAGCATAATTTATTGTTTTCTGCAAGTTTACAGTTTTTATTTCATTTCTTGTAGTCGTTCGACCACTTCAATCAAGCCCATACTATTACTACCTTTTAGTACAATCGTGTCATCTGGCTGGATCTCAGCAATCACCGCTGCAATCAATTGCTCTTTATTTTCTTCGGTATAATAAACCGGCAAATCAGGATATTTCTGAGCCAAAGCATCTTTTAACGCCTGCATTTCTTTTCCATACAAAAAGATCATCGAAAAGATGTCTGAAGAAATATGTTCACTCATGGAAGCATGCATGAGAGGCGAGTCTACCCCTAGCTCCAACATATCGGCTAACACGGCAAGTTTTCGTCCCGCTGCTGGGAGGCTTGCTACAGTATCTAAGACTAATCCCATAGCTGTAGGATTGGCATTATAAACATCGCTTAAGATCGCTGCCCCGTTTCCAGCAGTCAGCCATTCTGTTCGGTTTTGTGTCACTGTGACAGTTGCTAGACCTCGTCGGATTTCCGACAGAGACAACTCGAAAAACTGCCCGATCGCATAAGCAATCAGCGCGTTCGTCACATTATAGCTACCAGGTAAAGGGATCGTGAATGATTCGCCTTCAACGATAAATGTCGTTTGTTGCTTTTCTTCGATGATTCGTTGTGCAGAAATATCGCCTTGTTCGATTCCAAACGTCTTGATTTTTTGAGACAACGGAGCAATCAACGGTTCTAACAATGGTTCATTATTCGGTACGATCAATAATCCGTCTGGTAGCAACCCATCAGCAATCTCCATTTTTGCTTTGGCGATGCCTTCTCGTGAACCTAAATTCTCGATATGAGCCTCACCGATCATCGTGATTGCTGCAACTTTTGGTTGTGCCAGCAACGAGAGTTCCGTAATTTCATTGGCATGATCCATTCCCATTTCTAAAACGATTTTTTCAGTATCTTGAGGCATATGCAAGATCGTATAAGGCATGCCAATATTATTATTGTAATTTCCTTGTGTTTTATAAGTTTTATATCCTTGCGCTAAGACAGAAGCTGTTAGATCCTTTGTGGTCGTCTTCCCATTACTACCGGTAACAGCCACCACATCTGCCCCAACTTTTTTCAAATAGTATTGCGCCAACTCTTGCATTGCTTTTAAAGGATCAGAAACTGGTATGATCTCGATCCCCTCTGGTGCCTTTTCGGCTGCCCAACTCCAAAAAGAAGCAACTGCCCCATTTGCGATAGCTTGTTCAATAAATTCATGCCCATCTCTTGCGCCAGCTAAAGGAACGAACAAATCGCCTTCTTTGATTTTGCGGCTATCAAATTCTACTCCTGTGATTGATTGGGTTGACTCATGGTGACTTCCAACTGCTTGAGCAATTTCTTGTATTGTTATGTTCATCCATTCTCTGTCCTTTCGATTTAGACCAGTAGTCCTATAGGAATAGGAACAAAAAAGGTGGTGAAAATCGCCAATACTGATAGCGTCGAATAGTAAAAATCTTTCGCTTTCAATCAGTACCAGATGATCATCCACAACCTTTATTTTGCTATACATACTACTTCGACACATACATACTTGTGCTGATTACGTTTCAATTAGTCAAAGAAACTTTGTCTTTGATTATAACGGTTCAAGCCTAATTGGATCAACTCTTCAATCAAGTCACCGTATTTCAAGCCCATATTTTCCCAAAGCAATGGGTACATGCTGAATGCTGTAAATCCAGGCATTGAATTTAATTCATTAAGGAATAATTCATTTTTATTCGTCAAGAAGAAATCACAACGGCTCAAGCCACTTCCACCTAACATCGTATACGCTAATTTTGCGTACTCTTGTGCTTTTTGATGGACTTCTTCTGGTACTTCTGCTGGAATCTGCATCTCGATGCGATTATTGATGTACTTCGCATCATAATCGTAAAATGCCACGTCTTTTACCACTTCACCAGGCAAGGTCGTGCGGACGTCTTCATTTCCTAAAACAGCGACTTCGATCTCCCGTGCTTCGATTCCTTGTTCAACGATGGCACGTGAATCGTATTGGTAAGCTGTTGCTAAGGCATTCTGTAATTCTTCTCGATTTTCAGCCTTAGTGATCCCCACGCTTGACCCCATGTTTGCTGGCTTCACGAACATCGGATAAAGCAATGAGCCTTCACATTGGTCAAATACCTTTTTAGGATTTTCTTTCCATTGATTCTTCAAAACTGGAACATAAGGTACTTGCGGTACACCGGCTGCTTGTAAAATATATTTTGTCATGATCTTATCCATGGCACAAGCACTCGTCAGTACACCCGCACCGACGTAAGGCATATTCAAGGTTTCCAAGAATCCTTGGATCGTGCCATCCTCGCCATTTGGACCGTGAAGAACTGGAAAGACGATGGTTCCTTCTTCTTTGATCTCTCCTGGATTGATGACAGTACCCGTAAATCCTTCTGTCATTTTCCCACTTGGGTCCCACGTCAAGTGCAATTCTTCTTCACTTGTAGGTTTTTCAGTCAACAACGGGCCTTTGACCCATTGGCCGTCTTTACTAATAAATACGAGCTGTACTTGATAATAAGCATAATAAATAGCATTTAAAACGGAAAACGCTGAAAGAATCGAAACTTCGTGTTCCGCACTGCGTCCACCATATAATAAAGTAATCTTCAAAAGATTTTCCTCCTGTATTCGATATCATTCATTTTTACTTCATATTTTAGCACAAAAACAAAAGATGCAAACAGCTTATTTGAAAAAAGGTGAGGCACATGTCATTTTATTCAAAAAACAGCGGAATAGTTGTCGCTTTTTTTCTTTATCGTTATGATAAGAGAAAGGAGGCATAGTTATGACCAAAACTACTTCTCGAAGCCGTTTAACAGAAATCATTCACGTATTCATCAAAGAAAATGTTCTGCCTAATCTGATCCAACAAAAAAATCCTGAACAAGTAAAAAAAGCCTTTGAAGAACTTGGCTCAACCTTTATAAAAATTGGGCAAATGCTTTCTGTCCGTGATGACTTACTCTCTGCTGAGTTTACTAAGACATTCAAAACATTGCAAGACAATGTACCAAGTGATCCCTTTGTCACGACGAAAAAAACGATTGAACAGGAATTAGACGCATCCTTAGAAACGATTTTTACTAGCTTCAATAAAGCACCTTTCGCTTCTGCCTCTATGGGTCAAGCACATCGTGCAACGTTAAAGAATGGCGATGCAGTCGTTGTAAAAGTCCAACATCCAAATATTGCGAAGGAAATCATGATGGACTTACAGTTATTCGAACGGGCGATTCCTTTGATCAAATATATTCCTGAAACAAGCGTCATCGATTTAAAAGGCGTGTTGCAAGAAGTCAAACGTTCATTGACAAACGAATTGGACTTCTACAAAGAAAGTCAAAATGGCGCACGTTTCTATGTCCTAAACAACCATTGGTATGAAATTAGATCCCCTAAAATCTATGAGGCACTTTGCACAAAAAAAGTTATTGTGATGGAAGAAATGTCTGGAAAGAACTTCAACCAATTGATGAATCTTGAAGAAACGGATGAACGCCTCATTGAGACACTTACGAATACTCAATTGAAACAACAAGTGGCTAAACGATTGATCGAACATTTTATGAAGCAAATCTTTGACGATGGCTTTTTTCATGCCGATCCACATCCTGGGAATTTATTGTTCCATCCTTTAAGCGTTGAAGAACTTTCAGAAAATGTAACGACAGACACAAAAGAACACCAAAAACAACTAGGCTCGATTTCTTTCAAAACGACTGCTACTGTCACTGAACCATTACAACCATATACAATCAGTTATATTGATTTCGGTATGATGGGTAGTCTCTCCGCTTCGCTAAGACAAAAGCTGATGGAAATCGTTTTAGCGATTTATACACGAGATATTTACCGTATTGAAAAAGCCGTCATCAACTTATGTCAACAAGAAGGGCCTTTTGATGAAAGTGAATTCCATCAACAACTCGCTAGCTTTTTGACACAATATTTAGACCTCCCCCTTGAAGAAATCGACTTGCAAGAAGTCTTTGCGCAGATCGTCTCGATTTGCCATCAGAACAACTTACAAATCGATCGTGATATCACGTTATTGCTTAAAGCGTTTAGCACATTAGAAGGAGTGATTCGTGTCCTTGATCCTGAAGTATCTTTGATGGAAGTCGCTACGCCCATTGCACAACGATATTTCTTAGCACATCTCTCTGTCGAAGATACATTGAAGCAAGCGGGCTTAGATATACTCGATGGTATCAAAACCGTACCGAAAATCCCACAGCAAGTCTACCATCTTCTAGAAACTTGGCGTTCTGGACAAGGAAAAATCAATTTGGAACTAAAGAAACAAGACCAACTGATGAACCGGATCGAAAGTATGGTGAACCGCTTAGTATTTGGTGTGATACTCGCCGCATTGATCGTCGGTTCTTCGCTGCTCGTCCAAGCTGCACCAGACGATCAAATCAATTTTATTACACTATTAGGTATATTCACGTATACGATCGCAGCTGTAGTCATTCTCTTTTTAGCCATCGATACATTGATCAACTATTATAAAAAACGACGGAAATAAACGAAAACATCCCAAAATATGAAACTATTTTCGGATGTTCTCGTTTATTTTTTAAGCTGTGTGCTTTTGACACAACCTCATTGCTTGATGATTAGAGTTAAGGATACACACTATTCCTGTTTTTTAGTCTGTAGCCTTTTGCTCGCTATCTATTTGATAATTTCAGCTTTTTTTGTTTGATTATTTCATTTTTCGTTCATCTGGTACGATTCTTTGTGACAACAACCACTTATGGAAGAACCATTCAGCGATCCCGATCAATAACGCAGGTATTAAAACCTTCATCCAAATATCCGTCATATCGTTCATAAAATAAAGATATAACCATAGAATGACTGCAGCTGAACCAGCATCTGCAATTGTAGCCGCGATATTTCCTACTTTTCGTAAAATCACCAAATCACCTAATACATAGATCATGACAACAATGATTACTCCGACAATCGTTGAATCCATGAAACTAACACCATACAGTCCCGTTAAAACGATCCACAAAATTGCCCAAATCATGATTGCTTTTACCACCAACGCCTTCACATGTTTCATTTTCTGCACTCCCTTCTTTTTTGGTTAAAAATATATGATTATATAATTAAATAATCTTCATAATTATATCTTTTGTTATAGAATCAATCAAAGATATCGTACTTATTTTAGCAATAAAAAAGATGAACACCGCTTCTGTTTAGTTAGAAACAATGTTCACCTGTTTTATATTCTATTCAACTTTCTTTAAGCGCTCGGATCAGCGCTTCTTTGAACCGTTGGTGATCTTCGTGAGTGAAAGGCTTCGGCCCTTTCGTCCGGATACCCGCTTTTCTCAACTTACTGCTTTGGTAACGTTGTTCCAATAATCCGTCAATGTTCGTGGTATCAAACTCTTTCCCCGATTGATGAAAGACTCGAACACCTTTAGGTAAGACCAGTGAAGCTAAGCCATAATCTTGAGTGATCAAAAAATCACCATTTTTGATCAGCCCGACGATTTTATAATCTGCACTGTCTGCCCCTTTATCGACATAAACAAACTGTACATAACTTGGATACTCTTTATTAGTATAGTGATCGACACTTGTCACGATCATTACCTCTAATTGAAAAGATGCCGCAATTTCAATCACATCATTTTTCACTGGAGAGCCGTCACCATCAATGAATATTTTTCGCATGTTCTTTCCTCCATAAAAGATAAACAGCAGTTACCCCAAGGAGCAATACACTGACATTTATCCATTTTACGTAAACTAACAATTGGATCATCGCGTTTGGCACGCTCAGACTACCAGTCAGTTGGAGCAATACGCTCACAGGTTTGTCCAACCATTGTGCCATCAACAACATCAATGACATCAATAAGAATTGATGGGTCACACTTCCTTTGTTTTGCGTCGTAAACTTCTTGATCACGCGATTATCCATCGGTATTTCTGCGTCGATCTCATAATACGTACGATTCAACCAACTGCCTATTATCGCATGCCAAAAACTTAATAAGAATAAGCCAACCACAAAACCGATTTGTGGAAGTAACAGTACCATCAACGAACTAAATACTCCGGCTAGTTGAATGAGGACTGGTTCGATCGTCGGAATCTGGATCACTTGATTGCCAATGATTTTAGCTAACACCATCCCTGCAACATAAGGTAAATACATATACACGCCCAAATAGTCGAAACCATAGATACGACCGATATAAAGTGTCCCGAATAAAAAAAGAAAATTGCCTAACATGCCATTCAAAAAAGTAAAACTATTCAACCAAGTGGGTAATTTCCAATGCTTTCTCGCTCTCCCAAGATAAAAAGCCGCAAATAGAAACAACAGCATAAATCCATAGATTGCCACATCAAATAACGCAGGGTCAATCAACAAACGAGCATTTCTCAAAAGAAACAACAAAACGAAAAAGCCGATAAATAAAAGCAACTCTTTGGTAACTACCACATTCGACTTCATCTCTTTAAAATCTAATTCGTAGCGTGGATAATGACTGACCGTATGGTATGCCATAATATAGAACAATGTATATAAAGCTAACGTCATGACGACTTGTGTTGACCCAGGAAGCTCGATCACCCGAAACAAAAGAAGCAACAACAAAATCGCAAATGGAAATTTATTTGCTGACATGTTCGTGAATCCCTGTTGTTTTTCATGGTAATTCACTGTGATATTTGTGGGGATCAGCCATGCCGCACTTAGTCCTAAAAGTACACTTGATAGATAATACAACGGGAAATAAAGGACACCGAAAATCCCGATCAACGAACCTGCACCACCCATCAATAAAGAAATCATCAACAAGGTATAGCTATCCAGACCAAAGCGAATACTACTAACTAAGAACAGACCTGTCATGCGAAAGGTATAGAACAAAGTGAAGGGTAAAATCGATAACCATTGGTTCCCATCACTCAAACTTAAAAATAAAAGATACGGCACCAAGATAACCGTATTACTCAAAATAAAAGGTGTCGTCTGGGTAAAGTTCCGCCCAAATCGTTTGATTTTATCAATCATATAAAAACTCCTTACGTGTTAAACATGAGCGACTTGTCATGTCAACGCATCATCTCTATAGACATACCCACATGTCTGTAGGTACAAAACTGATTATACCATAGGAGCAAAGCAGCCAACACCCTATAGAGGTTGTGAAAGCAGCACACTGATCCGCAGTCAACCGATAGAAAAAAAAGCAGGAACTCCACAAAATTTGACTAGCAAATTTGGGAATCCCTGCTTATTTTTGAGTGTTGAACATTTCTGTTCGCCACTCACTGGTGCCTGAAAGATTCAGACAGACAAGCCCTTCTCCACAAAAGTCTTGTCCAGCACGCCTACATCCGGTAGGTGATCCGTGGATCATGTGCCGCCAAAATCAATTAGACCTCTAACGTTCAGAGATCTTCTCGACCCGTCGCATAACGTATACTTTAACACAAGCAAGCTTTTTATGCGAGTCTTTTTTTCATTTTATAATCAACCATTTGAAATCCTTCGCCGATATCGCTGATCAACTCTCCCTCAATGACAAATCCCTGATGTTGATAGACTGCGATTGCTTGTTGATTTCCTTGATTGACACGCAAGAAAATCTCCTGTGCTTCTGTTTCTTTTGCTAGTTGTTCGTACCAACGAAAAATTTCAGAGGTCAAACCTTTCCCTCGTACTTCTCGAAGAATATAGAGTTTACTTAAATAGATCGAAGAACCCATCTTTTCATAAGCAGTATAGCCAACCGTCCGCCCATCTAGCTTCAATAAGAAATAATTGACTCCTGTTGCACATTCTTTTTCAATCTGTTCTTTTGATTGATATGTCTCCAACATATAAGCGACTTGCTTTTGACCGATGATCGGCGTAAAGGCTTCTGGCCATACGTCATGGATAACTGCCACGAGTTCATCGAGTTCTTTCTCAGTTACTATTACTTTCTCCAACATTTACTCTCCCCCGTTCAATGAACTAAAAATGCCCTTGTGCCTGTTGGAATAAAAACAACATGATCATACTATATACAGCGACCGACCAAGGTTTTAAAAGAATAACGATTTGCATGTATTCTCTAAATGAAAGCTTCGTCAACCCAGCGACGAGACAAATCAAATCATCTGGCGCAAAAGGCAAAAGTAAAGTAACGATCAATACCTTTTTGATATTGTTTGTTTTTTCAATGACTAGCTGTTCAAATTTTTTGAATTTTTTTGGTGATAAGATAAAACGGACAAAACTCGTACCATAATAACGCACGAATAAAAAGCCGATTGCTTCACCAATAATCAAGCCAATACAACTATACAGCAACCCAAAGACATTTCCAAACATCAACATCCCTGCAACAGAAGAAATCCCTCCTGGCAGAATCGGAATGATCACTTGGATGATTTGGATAAGAATAAATAAAATGATCGCATAGCTCCCAAACTGTTGCATGAATTGTTGCAAAGAATCTGCCGATTGAAAGATGCCATGTCGATAACCATACATGATCAATATGAAAAAAATACTTAATCCAACGAGTGGTGCGACTTGGATGGTTCTATGTACCCATGTTTTCTTCTCAGCCATACGCTTCTCCTACACTTTTCATTTTCTATATTTCATAAAAGAACAGGTAACGAACAACTACAAGATCGTTGTATGCAACTTCGTGCAACAGAAGCTTGATCCTCTTGTGCCTCCTAAGCCCGAATAAACAACGTGAAGAAGCTCCTTCAGAAATAAGCGTGAAATCCCAAAAATTTGAAGAAAAATTTTCGGTTTTTCACGCTTATTTCTCGGATTTGAGCACTTCTTTATGACTGATTACCCGCAGAAGTTACTTATAAAACGCCGTTTATTTGGTTTTAGAAGATAGGCATAACGACTACTTCAGTTCTAACACCTGTTCTTATCTTTTTACTGGTGATTCAAAAAACTAGCAACTTTCGTTGTGATCAAGTCGATAGCTACGTGATTTTCGCCACCTTCTGGAACGATAATATCAGCGTAACGTTTTGTTGGTTCAATAAACTGATGATACATCGGCTTAACGACTGTTAAATATTGTTCGATCACAGAATCTAAGGTACGGCCGCGCTCTTCCATGTCACGTTTGATGCGGCGAATGATCCGAATGTCATCGTCTGTATCTACATAGATCTTGATATCCATCAAATCACGTAAACGCTCGTCTTCTAAAATCAAGATACCTTCCAAAATAATCACTTCTTTTGGTTCTTGGATGATTGTTGCTTGACTTCTCGTATGGGCAACATAATCATAGACTGGTTTTTCAATGGCTTCATAGTTCAGTAGTTTTTCAACGTGCTGGATCAGCAGTTCATTATCAAAGGCAAAAGGATGATCGTAGTTTGTATTCAACCGTTCTTCAAAGCTAAGATGACTTTGATCTTTATAGTAAGAATCTTGTTCAAGCATCATGATGGAGTGGTCTGGAAAGTGACTAAAAATCCCTCGGCTGACGCTTGTCTTTCCGCTTCCCGATCCGCCCGTCACACCAATGATAATTGGCTTGCTTTTTGTCATTGACTAAAACCTCTTTCATATCCGTTTTTTCATTCTAATCTATTATAGCGAAAAAAAAGGAAAATGCACTATTTTTCTGAAAATTAATGAGGTGAGATTTCCAAGAGCTGGTAAAGTTCTTCTAAAGAATCAATCCGATAGGTTGGTTGGATCTCTGGTATTTCAGGCAACTTATTTTTATTGAACCAGATCGTATCGATCCCTGCTTCATTTCCACCTTTGATATCCGAAGTCAGTGAATCACCGATAATCACCGTTCGTTCTTTGTCCAACTCAGGAATATTAGCAAACACGTGATCAAAAAAAGCCTTCATTGGCTTTTGTGCGCCAATTGCTTCTGAGACAAAAATTTCTCGAAAATAATGGATCATCCGAGCATCTGTTAATCGTCGATGTTGGGTTTGAGAAACCCCATTCGTCACTATATAAAGTTCAGCTTCACTTGACACTGCTTCCAGTAATTCATGGCTTCCAGGAATCCAATGATGGCCCTGATTCAAATAATGTCGATAACGTTGATCCATTGCTTGGCTATCTACTGTCTTGCCGAACTGTTGGAACAACAGACCAAAGCGGTTGCCTGTCACTTCATCTCTTGTCATCTGCCCTTTTTCAAATTCTCGCCATAAATGATGATTCAATGCTTTATAACTTGTTCTGATCTCTGGTGTCAGTTCAATGCCTTGTTCCGCAAAGAGTTGGTGCAAGGCTTCTGCTTCTGTTTGTTGAAAATCTAATAACGTATCATCTACGTCGAATAATAATGTATGATATTTCATCTAATTCTCCTATTTCTTCTATATTTAATGTTTCGTTTATTTGCATTTTCGTGGGTTGTTAGGTTGTTAGCAGTGATTACGATAGACGGATTTACTCCTAATGAATCTAAAATGCTTTCGACGTCAGTAGCTAAATTCTTATTGATATTCACTTGAACTTTCTTTTTTTCGTTAATTTTGTCTTTTCCTTCGATTCCAGACATAGAACATCACCTCTTACTCCTATTAGGAGTGTAATACAAATCCATCGAATGAAATACCCAATTCACTTTTATTATTTAAAATATTTTTTTAGTTTTTTTAGTTCGTCTAACGTCAATGAACGATATGAACCTTCAGCTAAATGTGGATCTAACTGTAATGGACCCATGCTGATGCGTTGTAATGCTGTCACTTTTTTCCCACAAGCCAAAAACATTTTTTTCACTTGGTGGAATTTTCCTTCTTGGATCGTCAGGCGTACGATACTTTGTCCTTGTTGGATATCCAAGACTTCTAGATGGGCTGGCAAACACTGATAGCCACTATCAAAGATGATCCCTTTTTCAAAAGCAACTTGATCAGCTTCTGTCACTTGTTCATTGACAACTGCTACGTATGTTTTCTTCACTTTCTTCTCAGGCAGTAACATTTCATAGCCTAATTGTCCATTTGAAGTGATTAGCGATAACCCTGTTGTATCACGATCTAATCGCCCCACTGGATACAAAGGCTGGGTGCGGTCGGCTGAAGCCAACAAATCGATAACGGTCGTTTTGTGAACGTCTGTCACCGCTGTTACAGCTTTTTTGGGTTTATTCAGCATAAAGTATACTTCATTTGTATGTAGATTTACGCCATCCACTTCGATACAGTGGAGCAAACTATCCACATTACGATTCTGTTTCGGTTCCACTTTACCATCGATACGTACGAGTTTCATCGCAAAAAGTCGTTTCATCTCTTTACGTGATGTTTCTAATTCTTTTTCTATTAATTTATCTAACCGCATAACTGCTTCCTTTCCTAGCTACATACGCATTATAACCTGAATCGTACATCATGCAAAATGGAAACGTTAAGTTGTTTCCTTGACTTACTTAGAAATTCGCGTTACGGTTAAAGAGTAAAGTGAATTGGATTTCTCATACACAGCGTAATGACCTGGTGGAGAAAAGTTGAATCCTGACTTTTTAAGGGCAGATGCGCGCATCTGTCTTTTTGCGTTTTTTCGCGCTACCTGATAATGTGCAAGAGACCATGTGACATTCACTTAAATAAAATCTGTCTGACACCAAAGCAGACAGTCACATTTTAAGGAGGAATTTTGGTTATGTCAGTATCATTAGAAGTAAGTAAAAGAGAAGTACGTCCCCGTTCATTGAGAAACAAATTGCGTCATGAAGGAAAAGTTCCTGCAATCGTTTATGGCTACAATGTAGAAAGCACGCCAATTTCATTTGATCGTGCGACATTTAGTAAAGTATTGCGTGAGAATGCCGCAAACACAGTTATCACAATGAATATTGAAGGAAAAAAAGTCAACACACTTGTTCATAAAGTCCAATCAAACACATTTACCAACCAATTAGAACACGTGGAGTTCCTATCTGTTAATATGACAGAAGAAACAGAAGTCGAAACAGAAATTGTCCTTGTGGGCGAATCTACTGGTGTGAAATCTGGTGGTGTATTGGCTCAAAACCTATATACTGTGATTGTTTCTGCTACGCCAGATCAATTACCAGAAAACATCGAAGTGGATATCACTGATTTAGCATTAGGTGATTCGATCACTGTAGCGGATCTACCAAAAAATGACGCATACACGATCATTACTGATGGAGAAGAACAAATCGCCGCAGTTGTTGCACCAACAGAAGAAGAAGAATCAACTGGTGAAGCAGCAGAACCAGAAGTGATTGGTTCAACTGAAGAATAAACGTCTTTTGATCAACGAAGCAGTGACTTGTGTCATTGCTTCGTTTTTTTTAATTCCCACTTAAAAATAAATTGTTTTAAGAATGGTATATTCCTATTTATCAACCCTTATTTGTTTTTTTGATAAGCGCAAAAACCTTTATATAGTAAGGTTTCTTGAAGTCCTCTTAAAAGTTTCTTATACTTTGAAAAAAAGTATGCAAATATTGTTGCATTTTGTATAAATGTTTATTAGAATGAACCAACGTTAAAAAAGTATAACTCGTTTATCCTGATAATAATATGTTGTTCTCGTCATTTCGGTTTTTTAGACAAAGGAGGCTAAGCCGATGTTTGAAAGTTTTGATAATAGCCGTAATCGATACGCATCACTAGGTGTGGTATCAAGTTTACCAGATGAACTGATCGATAGTATCTGGTTCGTTATTGATTTAGACCTTAAGGGTGTTATTCCATTAGATAATATTTTAGCTTTTGATTTAATCAACAATCATGGGAAAGTAACCTTGCATTTTTCTCAAGCAGGCAGTACCGTCGAGATGGGGATCGATTTACCATTCCCTTATTCTCCACAGTATCCGGCGCAAGTATTTGCCTATGATGATGGGACCAGAGAAACCATTCTTCTCCCAAGTGAAATTAAACAATACTAAAAAAAACCCTTTGTTTTGCACGATAGCCAAGTAAGTTGACTCTTTGATTTTCATCGCAGACTCACTTCTTGGCTACTTTTATGATGACCTTCTCTGAAAATTTTCAGAAAACATAAAGCATTTTAGCTATTTATTTATCATCAGATTCTAATTGGTATTCCAAGGGTAAACACTATATACTACTAACTAAATTTTAAAAGAAATAAGGAGTTTACAAGATGCGCGATTTAACAAAAGGAAGCCCAGCCAAACTGATTTTGCTATTTACTGTCCCTTTATTGATAGGCAATGTTTTTCAGCAGTTTTACAACATGGTCGATATGATCATCGTTGGGCAGACATTAGGGAAAAACTCACTAGCGGCTGTAGGAGCTACCGGTGGATTAACTTTCTTGATTATTGGCTTTGCTCAAGGTCTAACCGCTGGTTTAGCCATTATTACAGCACAACGATATGGTGCGAAAGACTTCCGGGGGTTGAAAAAAAGTTTTGCTACAAGTGTCATGATTAGTGTCATTGTTACTGTGATTTTAACTGTCCTTAGCTTAGTATTTATTCGTCCGATGCTCCAGTTGATGCAAACACCTGCAGATATCATTGATGAAGCACAAACATTCATCGTGATCATCCTATGGGGAATCTTTGCTGCCGTCAGCTTCAATTTATTGTCAAATGTTATTCGCGCACTTGGTGATAGTCGAACGCCTTTACTCTTTTTGATCGTTGCGGTAATTATCAACGTTGTCTTGGATTTGATCTTTATTATCAACTTCGGTATGGGAGTAGAAGGTGCTGCTATTGCAACAGTGATTGCGCAAATTGCTTCTAGTCTATTATGTATCGTCTATATCAAGAAAAAGATCCCAATGCTTCAATTACGTAAAAAAGATTTTTCGTTCGATAAACAAGAGATCCGTATGCATTTGAATGTTGCTTTACCAATGGCTTTCCAATCTTCGATCATTGCGATTGGTGCAATCGTCTTGCAATCTGCATTAAACAGCTTAGGTACAGATGTCGTAGCTGCCCAAGCCGCAGCTGGTCGAATCGATCAATTTGCTGTTCAACCTATGATGTCCTTTGGGATTGCGATGGCGACTTTTGCAGCACAAAACTATGGAGCGAAACAATATGGGCGTATCTTAAAAGGCGTTCGTCAAACATTAGTGATGAGTATCGGCTTTAGTTTCTTAGCCGGAGCAATTGTCATTTTCCTTGGTCGACCATTGGTGAGCTTGTTTGTCAGCCCAAATGAAACTGTCGTTTTTGATTTGGCACAAACGTATTTCAACATCAACGGCTCCCTTTACTGGATCTTAGCTATCCTATTTATCTTACGTTACACATTACAAGGACTTGGTCAAAGTAAAGTACCGACGATTGCAGGGATGATGGAACTGATCATGCGTTCTTTCGCTGCAATCATTCTGACTGGAATCTGGGGCTATCCAGGTGCTGCTCTTGCTTCACCACTCGCTTGGGCTGGTTCTGTCATTGTCTTGCTTTACTCTTATCTCCGCGCTGTGAAACATTTGAAACAGCTAGACGCCGAACAACAGCAATTTTCAATTGAAGATGCTGAAATCAGTTATTAGATTAAAAAAAGTGTTCCTCCTATACTACGGGAAGAACACTTTTTTTCTATGGATTCGTTGGTAAAATCACCAAGTTGAAATAGTCGATATGTGCATGATCATATTCCAAAACTGTAAATTTGAATTGTCCAATCGTGATCACTGTACCTGGTTCGATCTCTTTTTGATAGCTTGACATAAAGCCAGCCAGAGTGATGAAATTTGTTTCTTCAAATTCTGGCACATCTTCATTGAAGTAGCGCTCAAAATCATCAAGCGTCAACTTACCTGAAACAATATAGCTACCATCTTCTTGTTTCGCAATCAATGCTTGGTCCACATCTGTTTCATCTCGAATCTCACCGACGATCTCTTCTAAAATATCCTCGATCGTGACAAGTCCACTTGTCCCACCATATTCATCCTTTAAGATCGCTATATGTTTTCCTTTTCTTCGCATGATCGTCAATAGTTTTTTGATGGGGATAGTTTCTGCTGTCACGATTGGTTCTTCAATCAGAGACTCCACCGTTATCTGGTCATCTTCTAAAGATTGTTTGATCAACGCAGGTAATGTCACGTATCCTAACACATTATCTTTGGATTCCAGTATGACAGGATATCTCGTATGCCCACGTTCAATCGATTCCTTGATGGCTTGTTTGACTGTATCTGACGCATCAAATACTTGCATCGATGTCCGATCTACTTGAATGTCTTTTGCCAGTGTGTCATCAAATTCAAAGACATTTTCTAAGTACTGGTATTCATCCTTTGTCAACTCACCTTGCTGGTAAGAATTGAGGGCAACTAAAGTCAATTCTTCTTGCGAGAGTGTTTCTTCACCTTCTGATACTAGTTTCACGCCTAGCAATTTACCTAAGCTTGCTGCCGAATGATTCAATACCCAGATGAAAGGAAACATCGCCAGATAAAAATAATGCAAGGGTCTGACTACGAATAACACAACTTGTTCCGTATTGACGATACTATAACTTTTCGGCAAAAGTTCCCCCACCACAACGTCGACATACGTCACCAAAATGAACCCTAATGCGACAGAGATCGTTGCACTTATTCCCCGTCCGATCGGAAGTTGACCGATCCAAGGTTCCAACAATGCTGCCACAGAACCTTCGCCAACCCAACCAATGATCAAGCCTGTCAATGTGATACCCAATTGACTTGCAGATAAATAATCGTCTAAATGGTGGGTCACATGCAGCGCTAGTTTGGCGTTCTTCACGTCGTCTTTTTCCAATTGCTCTAAACGGGAACGTCTGATTTTTACTAAAGCAAATTCACTCGCAACAAAAAAAGCAGTGATTGCTATCATCAAAAATAATATGACAAAATTTAATACCATTTGTTTCGCCTCACTTTTCCATTTCAATTGTACAACTTTTCATAAAAAGAGTATAACTAGGAGGCTTTTGATTTCTGCTTCTCCCACTAGATCACTTTAAATAATGGGAGGATTTATTCACTTGTATCACTAGCATTCAACAGCTATTCAATAACAAGAAAATTTATAAATTAAGGTTTAAAATGTACGCATGTGCTATGCTATTACGTGACAGTACAGTTTAATGACGGTGGCTATCCTTCGAAAGCGAGGTGGTGCGTATGCACATACTTTCTAAATCTTACGAAAGGAGACGCCTTTTGTCGGCATTCGATACAATCCAATTGATGCTCAGCTTTGGTATGTTCACCATCGCCCTGATCACGTTGGTTGTAGCATTGCTTAGCGACGACAAAAAGAAATAACCGTCCTCGGCTTAGGACGGTTATTTTTATAACAATTAACTAAACCTATGCCGCTGTTTTTTAAACAACGCTGTCAAAGGGGAGTTGTTGATGCAACTCCTCTTTTCGTATTTAGTATAGCATACTATCGACATGCTTACTAGATTAAGTTCTAGGGAAGATCCTCTGTCAGTTGGGCATTTAGTCTAAATTGATGCTCAGCTTTGGTATGTTTACTATCGCTCTGATTACGTTGGTTGTAGCATTGCTTAACAACGACAAAAAGAAATAACCGTCCTCGGCATAGGACGGTTATTTTGTAAAAAATAAGTTGAAATATGCCGCTGTTAATTAAGCGGTACTGTCAAAGGGGAGTTGTTATCGCAACTCCTCTTTCCAGTTTTAGTATAGCATAAACTAATTCTTTATCTACTTACTTTTTCGTTCTTTCAACCACGTTTTTCTTGTTCCACCAATCAGCAAAGGTACTGTTTCATGTTTGACTTCACTGTATTCTAAACCAAACCATGTTTCTGGCGTCGTAGCGATTTTCTTGATGGCAAGTTTGGCTTGCATGATTTGTCGTTCCCATTTTCCAAGAGTTGTTACATTGGAAACTACTTCGTCGATCAAGATGAATTGGAAATCGCCGACTTCTCTTCCTGGAGTCAATGAATACGTCTGTGGTTGTTTTGGTAGACGTCCTTGTTTCATTAAATCGTGGATGATTTGTCGAACGTAGACATTGATTTCTTGTTGTACGCGGAATCCTAAGAACAGGTTCACTTGAACAACGAAGTCGGTTCCCATCATATCCACTTGATATTCTTTCGTATAGGGTTCATCGGTTACTTCTACGTGGACAAACCAATAGACCTTCGCCCGCTTTGGTCGTTTATCTAAAATGGAATACACGAACTGACGACCAACCTTCCCATCTGCCATATCTGGCACTAAGAAAACTACATTCGTTTGATACATTGGTAAGGATTTGTCCTCTTTCAATGCTTGAAGTTGTGGAATATATTCTTTTAATGCCACTTCTTCTGCGACCGATTCACGAATGATATTTCCTTGTTCCCAAACAAACATGACTGCTAGAATGACTAAAGCAATCAACACAGCGACAAAACCGCCATGGAAGAACTTCACGATACTTGAAATAAAGAAGACGACTTCGATTGCCCCAAAGAAAAAGGTAATTGTATGAGCTAACCACTTCGGATAGCCAGTTTGGAGCAAATAGAAATAAAGTAAGGCAGTCGTCATCAACATCGTTACGGTAATGGACAGCCCGTACGCAGCTTCCATATGGTGTGAGGTTCTAAAGGTAACAACAACCAGTGAACAAGCAATCCATAGAATCAAATTTACTGCTGGAATATACATTTGCCCGATACTGCTTCCGGGATACATGATTTTCAACCGAGGCAATAATTTCAATTTGATTGCTTCTGAAACTAGAGTAAATGACCCAGTAATTAACGCTTGCGAAGCGATAACAGCCGCAATCGTTGCAAATATGACCCCAATGACGGTAAAACTAGCCGGCATCATTTTGAAAAATGGATTCAAGTTTTCGATCGCTTGGGTTTCTGGATTTTGATAGACATTCAACAGCCATGCTGCCTGCCCAAAATAATTCAATACCAAACATACTTTAACGTATGGCCAGCTTAAACGAATGTTTCGTTTTCCGACATGTCCTAAGTCAGAATAAAGCGCCTCTGCCCCAGTAGTAGCCAGAAAGATATTTCCTAGAATAAATAGACCTAGCTTATTATCAGGACTAAATAGCAACTGGATCGCATAATAAGGATTTAAGGCACGGATCACTGTCCAGTCTTGACTGAAATTAAACAAGCCCATCGCGCCTAAAAAGGTGAACCATAAAAACATAATCGGTCCAAATGCTTTCCCGACAACTTCTGTACCGAATCGTTGGACCATGAATAAAACAAAAATAATAACTAAAGTAATAATGACGATGATGTTCTGGTCATTGCCGAAACGGTCAAAGAATTGTGGAATCCCACGCAATCCTTCAATAGCGGTCGTAACCGTTACAGCGGGGGTCAGTACCCCATCTGCTAATAATGCTGCGCCACCGATCATTGCAGGTATGATCAGATATTTACCGCCTTTTCTAACCAAAGTATATAAAGAAAAGATCCCACCTTCCCCATGGTTATCTGCATTTAAAGCAATCACGACATATTTGATCGTCGTTAATAATGTCAAAGTCCAAAAAATCAAGGAGACTGCTCCGATAACAAAATCTGGGTTGATCCCCCGCAAGCCGCCATTGTCTTCTACGATTGCTTTCATTACATAAAGCGGACTGGTACCGATATCTCCATAAACAACCCCCATGGCGACTAATAACCCAGCCATCGAGATTTTTTTTGTGTTATGCTTTGTTGTCACTGTTCCCCCTCATTTCTCCAATCCTATGATTGACCTAAATTCCACCTAATTATCCAAGTATTCAACGTCGGTGTCAATAAATCAGCTAAAAATAACCGATTCATCGACGTCTTCTTAAATAATCGGCTGTAAAGGAGTAAAGAGCCAAACAAACGAGTGCCCCGATCAATGATGGGATAAGATAAAAGCCACTGATTGATGGACCTAGATCGCCTAACACAAATTCACCTAACCAACTTCCAAAGAAACCAATGATAATATTTCCAGTGACGCCCCCTGGAACATCTTCATTAAGAACAGCTCCAGCAACGAATCCTAATACGCCACCTACAATCAATGAGAATAAAAAATGGATCATTTCCATTCCTCCTTTTGCACTTTAAATAACTAAGTGTTTATTAAGAAAATATAAATTGACCCTTTATGCGTTTTACTTTAACGATTTTAAAAAAATAAGCGTACTACTTTTGAAAATATAAAATTATTTTCGTAGTAGTACGCTTATTAAAAAACTTTTATCTTAAAACGATGGAATTACTTCTTGTCCTCTTCGTTCAACATTGCTTTTCTTGAAAGATTCACACGACCTTGTTTGTCGATCTCTGTCACTTTCACCAACACTTCATCGCCTAGTTTCACAACGTCTTCTACATTGTTCACACGTTCATTCGCTAATTGAGAGATATGGACTAAGCCGTCTTTCCCTTTGATCAAGTTGACAAATGCACCGAATTTTTCGATACGAACAACTTTACCAAGGTAGACTTCGCCAACTTTGACTTCTTTTGTCAAGTCTTCGATGATCTTGATTGCTTTTTGGATCATTTCTTTATCAGAAGAAGCAATACTTACTTTACCGTCTTGATCGATATCGATCTTCACGCCTGTTTCATCAATGATTCCATTGATCGTATCGCCACCTTTACCGATGACATCCTTGATTTTCGTAGGATCGATTTGGATCATTTCGATTTTAGGTGCATATTGGCTAAGCTCTTCACGTGGTGTAGCGATCGTTGAAGTCAATTCTTCTAAGATTTCCATACGTGCTTGTTTTGCTTGTGCCAGTGCTTCTTTTAAGATTTGTTCCGTGATACCTTGGATCTTGATATCCATTTGTAGTGCTGTGATTCCATCTTTTGTTCCGGCAACTTTGAAGTCCATGTCGCCTAAATGGTCTTCTAGACCTTGGATGTCTGTTAAAATCGTGTAGTTTTCACCATCAGATACTAATCCCATAGCAATACCAGCAACAGGTGCTTTGATTGGCACACCTGCGTCCATCAATGCTAAGGTACCTGCACAGATACTTGCTTGAGAAGATGAACCATTCGATTCAAGCACTTCTGCCACTAGACGGATCGTGTAAGGAAACTCTTCTTCTGAAGGGATCACTTGTGCTAATGCACGTTCACCTAATGCACCATGACCGATTTCACGACGACCTGGTGAACCGGCACGACCAGTTGAACCCACAGAAAATTGTGGGAAATTGTAATGGTGGATGAATCGTTTGCTGACTTCTACACCTAAGCCATCAATGATTTGGTGTTCCCCTAAAGGTGCCAATGTACATGATGATAGTGCTTGAGTTTGTCCACGAGTAAATAATCCAGAACCATGAACACGTGGCAACAAGCCAACTTCTGATGCTAAAGGACGGATCTCATCTAATTTACGACCATCAGGACGGATTTTGTCAATCGTGATCAACTCACGAACGACGTCTTTTTCAAGATCTTCCGTAATTTGTTTCACTTCTTTTAGTAATTGCGCTTCCTCTTCATGACCCGCAAATTTCTCTGCATAAGCTTCGCGAATATCGATTTTCACTTGGTCGATATTATCTTCACGCGCTAATTTTTCTTCTGTCATGACCGCTTCTTTCATCGTGCCATATGATGCATCAAAAATTTCTTTTTTCAAGTCAGCATCGACTTGTAATAAAGAAACTTCCATTTTTTCTTTGCCGACAGCTTGAACGATTTCTTCTTGGAATGCGACTAATTCTTTGATTGCGTCAAATCCAAATAATAATGCACCCAGCATATCTTCTTCAGAAACTTCTTTTGCGCCACTTTCAACCATGTTGATTGCTTGTTTTGTCCCAGCTACGCTTAATTCGATATCGGTAGTCTCTGCTTGTTCAACTGTTGGGTTCAAGATGTACTCGCCATTGACACGGCCAACTTCAACACCTGCGATTGGTCCATCGAATGGGATATCTGAAATCGATAAAGCTAGTGAAGAACCTAACATTGCTGCCATTGCGGGAGAACAATCTGTTTCCACACTCATCACGATATTTGTAACTTGGACTTCATTACGGAAACCTTCCGCAAACATTGGACGGATCGGACGGTCGATCAAACGAGCAGTCAAGGTTGCTTCCGTACTTGGACGACCTTCACGTTTGATAAATCCTCCTGGGATCTTACCAGCTGCATACATTTTTTCTTCATAATTGATCGTCAATGGGAAGAAATCTGTATCTTTGGCTTCTTTTGAAGCAACTGCCGCACTTAATACGACCGTATCCCCATAACGAACTAATACTGCTCCATTGGCTTGTTTGGCTAATTGGCCAACTTCGATCTCTAAGGGACGTCCGCCCCATGTCGTTTTAAAAACTTGTTTTTCTGACATAAATACTCCTTTTCCTTCTCGTGAACGCTAGACGCTACTAAACAAATGAAAACCGCGAAAGCGATCTTTTGCACCTTTCATTTGGTTAGTAGGAGTCCATCGAGCTGATTCACAGAAATGTTTGATAGTTTAAAGTAAAAAAGTGAGATTCACGCGAACCCCACTTTCTGTTAAAAATTAACGGCGTAAGCCTAGACGTTGGATCAATTCACGGTAACGTTGAACGTCAGTTTTACGTAAGTAAGCTAACAAGTTACGACGATGACCAACTTTTTTCATCAAACCACGGTATGAATGATGATCTTTTTTGTGAACACGTGCATGTTCGTTCAAGTGGTTGATTTCTTCAGTTAATACAGCGATTTGTACTTCTGGAGAACCAGTATCTCCTTCATGACGTGCGTAATCTTTGATGATTTCGTTTTTGCGTTCTTTTGAAATTGCCATTTCTTTCACCTCGTTTAATTATTCCCCTGTGACTGAGTAAAACGTTGGTGATTCGTTTAACCAAGTAACAGGACATATGCTTTAAACATACAGCTATACTTTACCTGAATCTTCCTAATAAATCAAGTGTAGAATCCTTAAGAAAATCTAGTTGATTAAACAATCAGGCTACTACTTTTTCAAATTTATGGTAAACTATTAACCGAAAAGAGAGTGTTTGATAAGAAAGGGGTACATATTCCATGATCACAATGGATGACATTATTCGAGAAGGCAATCCAACATTACGTGAAGTAGCGCAAGAAGTCGCTCTTCCACTCAGTGAGGAAGATCTCTTATTAGGAGAAGAAATGTTGGAATTTCTTAAAAATAGCCAAGATCCAATCAAAGCAGAAGAATTAAATTTACGTGGTGGTGTCGGCCTAGCTGCGCCTCAGCTTGATATTTCAAAACGGATCATTGCGGTCCACGTACCAAATCCAGATCCAGAAATCACAGAACCGACGTTGAGTACGGTCATGTATAATCCAAAAATCCTGAGCCATTCCGTCCAGAATGCTTGCTTAGGCGAAGGTGAAGGCTGTTTATCCGTCGATCGTGAAGTCCCTGGGTATGTTGTGCGCCATGCAAAAATCACGCTTTCGTATTATGACAAAAACGGTGAGAAACAAAAAATCCGTTTAAAAAATTATGAATCCATCGTAGTACAACATGAAATCGACCATATCAATGGCGTAATGTTCTATGACCATATCAATGATCAAAATCCTTTTGCCTTAAAAGAAGGCGTCTTGGTGATCGAGTAAGAATAGATAATGACAAAAATGAACAGAGAGTGGCAGCTTCATCTGCTTTCCTCTGTTCATTTTTTCTACCGTAAAAACTCATCTCGATCTTGTTTTAACATTTTTATAGAAGTTGACAACAATAAATGATTGTTTCTTGTACGAAACACTCTTTACTCTTCTCTTAAAGATAACTCAACGTTCCGTCAATGTTTTTTGCTGGTGTTTTGTTGTCTGATGCATTCCGAGATTCTGTCCAAATTTTGTTGATCGAAAACCAGTTAACAATTTAGTCATCCTAACTTTTTCTGTATTGGTTGGTTTGGTAGTCACATTTTCTGCTGGAGTGTTTTTCCCTTTTTCAAATACATTATTGAACCGAGACACAACACTACTAAAGCAATGGGTCTTATTTCTAGCGTTCTCACTAGTATTCGTACTTCGATCATTCATTCCTGCAATTCTTGTGTAATACGAGTGACCTTTTCTTTGAATTAATTGATCGGTTGCTTGATCAACCAATCGTTTTATTGGTTTGTGTGGTGGATCTAGTTCCATTTCCACTCCTGTATTGGATGCTGTCCTTCTAAATAGAGCACTTACATTTTTACACAACTTAAGCTCATCCAAAGAGGCATTTATAACAGCTTCCTTGTTTTTTGAAGTTTCTTTACCAGATAAACATCTTTTGACACTAGCCAATTCATTTATCTTTTCATTTGCATTCATTGAGGCTACTATAACTTGGCCTTCTTTTACTACCGTGCTTAAGTGGGTAACGACACTCTTGAAATCTTTAAGGTTATCAGTGACTACTAACTTAGCTTTTTGTGGTTCGATCTTATCTAGCGAAGTAAATGTTCGTTCAAATCTCTTTGCCTGTTCATTTAACGGTGGAAGCACATCTATGGTTGCTTTTTGAGTTGCCGCTGTATGTGAATCCTCTATAGGAAAGGGTTCATTTTTGATAACTGATTTTGGTACACGATTTGCCCATAATTCTGGATCACGCTCCCATGGTGCCACTACTCTTTGCCCATTTTCCCAAAAAACAAATCTACCTTGTAGTTGATTTCTTTGAAGATACAAGACTCGCAGCGCATGATCGAACACATCATTTCTAAAACTGTCAATTGTTTGATCCATTTGATGGCGAAGCGAATCTAATGGTACCCATAGCTCAACATCTTCTCTTTTTTTAACAGCTTCAATCAGGATCAATTCAGAACGGTGGATCAAGGGGTTTTGGCTCCCCGCATCTGCAATCTCTTCAAAGTCTTGATTAGTATATTCTATTGTTTGTGTACACTCTTGCCTCTCTCCCAGTGATTGCATTGGATAAACAGCGTTTGTGTTCAAATCTATGCTATCTCTTATTACTTGAATGATTTCATTAAGTAGAGGATTGTTCTGTATTGCTCTTTCTAAATTCTTGGAATTAATTGAACGTTTTCTTAAGGCGTGAAAAATCAATTCTATGTAAACTTTCGAATCATGGGGTATCTTTTTTTGTCTAGGATCTAAATGATCCAATTTTTCCATTAAGCCTTTTCTATCCTGTTCGTCACCAAAAATCAATACATGTTTTAACTTCTCGACATTTTTTTCTATTGGAAAAATCGTCTCCGGTTGATAATGAATAGATGCAGGGTTGCTCAAGTTCTGCTCCAACCTTATTTCTTTCCTTTTTTCTTTTAATACTTTTCGTCGGTGTAATTCCTCCGTTACTTCCTGCTCTTTCTTTTCTAAGCTAGATAACATTCGCTGGATCATTTCCTTAGCTATTGGAACTTGTATAAATGGTAAACGACCATTTATTGTATCGGTTATGGACTTTTGCTGATAGAGATATTCTTTTAAATCACCAGAAGAAATTTCTGCAAGCTTACTTGTGGTATGAATACCTAGTGATTGAATGATATTGCTGGATTTTTCTTGGATCAAGTTTTCATCTATAGTTGGAAGTTGGCCAGGATGATTGAATATTGCTGAAATATATGGATCTTCCTTAAAAAGAAACTGGATTTGTAGATGCCATCGACGTTTTTTTGTATCAATATTTTTTAAAAACTCACTTTTAAGTTGGCCTTTTTTATATAAATAATAAATAAAGATATAATCGAGCTGCCGATTCCAATCTGGATTCTTTTCTTTCAAAGCACTAAGAAATCTATTGTGCATTTCCAAAGACGGTTCAGCATGTTTTGAATGCCATTTAGGTGTCACTTGATTATTCATCTCTAAAGAAAAGATATCTTTCCTACAATTGAATAAAATTGTTTTTAGCGAAGCATCAACTTCGCTAACTGAACAATTCCCACTCTTTTGTTCTTTCATCGTGATGGCTGGTATACCGATTGATTCGTTTTGGGTTGAAAGAGTTGCTAACCTTCTCAATACAAAATATGGTTTGCGAACTTCATGAAATCGCTCTTTAAGAAACAGTTCACTTAGTTCCAAAATTTTTGTTGGCGGAATCTCAAAATAAGAAACCGTGTGATCATCGAAATTTTTTTCTTTATCCACCTTCATAATTATAAAAGAATCATTTTTTTTATAGACTGTTAATCCACATGTATGAGGTGATACTGCCCCATACTCTCCTGGATAAAATGAAGAGGGAATAAGCATGAAATCTGTTGGATCATCATTTCTCAGTTTTTCAAAGATCATTTGCACTTGTTCTTTTTTCTCAAAATCATAAAAATCTTTTGTTCGCTTTAGCGATTCCATGATATTTTCTTTTCGTTCCTTTTCAATAAAAAAATTGTCTTGATCCTCACGAATCATTTGAATATATGTTGAGAATAATAATTGATAGTCTTTATTTAAACCAAAATGATTGATATTTTCTTGTAGTGATAAAGATAAAGCTAATATATCTAATTTTTTTCTGAATTCGTTCATTGTTTGATCTATCATAGTTGACCTCCCAATCGTCTTATTTTTTATCTATTCGTCTCAATGGTGTGTCAGTATGTATTTTTATGATTCAGTCAGCGACAATGTTCCATCTGTCTGATTCTTTGTTTACTTTGCGATTGGCTATTCGTCTTTGCGTAGGTTTTCAACTGTTTAAATTCTTTTTTATCACTAAGCGTATACCCTTCTGGTTGTGCCAGGCTCTTTGACTTAGGCTGATAGGTTGCCCAAAATTCAGGATCAGATTCCCAAGGTGGAGAAACAAATTTTTTCTTTTCAATAAAAACGACTCGCTGCTTAAACCGTTCCCAGTTTCGATACATGTAGCGTAGTTCACTTCCAGTAATGCCGGGGACTTTTTTTACTACTCTTAGGTCACAAAGTTCGTCTAATAGAAAGACTATTGTGACATGTTGAGACAACAAAGTGAGTTCTATCCCTATTTTACAGCCTTTTTTTATGAAGTGTTGCTTGATCTCTGGACGATCAAATTGGGTATCGTCTTCTGAAATGACCTCTTTAAAGATGTTTTTCAATTGAAATTTTTCAATCGTTTGTGTGACATGATAATATGTTTCCCACAATGGTAAATAGCGTTCCTTTTCGGGGAGGTAATCAATCCAATGACTAAAAAATTCTTCTCTACTTTTTTCTGTAGGACAATGTTTTATATGTTCAAAAATACTTTCCATTAAAATATCATTATACTTATCGATATTAAAATCATTTATGTCCTTATATTGGAAATGTTTTAGCAAAACTTGATCTTCATAGTTAAAGTGGATACGTGCTACCCGTAATCCGTAGATTAGAAGATGGCTCTCTGACGAGGAAATAGCCGATGATTTTCTCAAATCATTTTCCACACAATTTCTCCATAATCTAGCATTTCTTTCCCAAGGAGCTGCGACGATTTGTCCATGCTCCCAAAAGACAATTGATGCTTTGAGCTTATCTTTTTCATGGTATAAACTGCGTAACGTAAAATCTTTATATCTATTTTGCTTCCCTTGGATCGTCGTTACAAAATCCCCATCATAAGAATCTAAAGGTATCCAGATGATAAGATCACTTCGTTTTTTTGCAACTTCAATCATTAATAATTCTGTTTTTTTTAACAATTGTATTCGTAGACTATAAGTTAAAGTATCTTTCATTAAGTGATTGGCAAATTGTCCTGTTTCCTTGTATTGTTGATACTCCTCAAGAAACGGCTCCGAGTAGATCCTGTGTAATTGAAACCTTGGGTCCTCCATCATGATGGCTTGAATATCTTCCCAGAGTGGATATTTGCTGCCTTCTTTTATTTGGTCAATCAACTCTTTGGGTTGAAGAGAGAAATTCTCAAAAGGTTGTTGAATGAGATAGTCGACTAACTCTTCCATATAAACCAATGGGTCATACGGATTTGTTTTTTTCCTGAGTTCTCTATCATTCAACTGTTGTTCCAAATTGCTTTCAGCTGCTCCAAAGCAAAGAATTGTTTTTTGATTTGTTCCTCGAAGCATTTTTCTCCCTCTTTCAATAAAAGTATTTGTAGCATTTCTGTTCAGTATAGTTAAAGTTTTGCCATAGCATAAATCAATTATTTTATAAATAAAGAAAAAATGAGATGGAGATAGAAGTAAAAACACTCCTATCTCCATCTCATAAAGTAAATTATTGGTTCCCTTCGAACAAGATGCCTGCTTCTGCCAAGCTTTGTTTGATTTGCTGCAATACTTCCTTATGTGAGTAACGGATCGTATGCAGATGGATCCCATCCGTTAATTCAGACAATAACGAAGCTTGACTTTTCCGATAACGTTTCATAAATGAGCGAACATCTTCTACTGTCTTGATATGAAGCATCCCTGTCAGTTCGCCATACAAGGGATGCTCAACGATGACGTCTAGTATCTCGCCACCATGAGCAACGATCAACTGTAGTTCTTCCTCTGTTTGTTCTCTCTGATGTTGTACAGCGATTTTACTGATGAACCCATTTTTATCTTGTTCATCTTCCAAAAGATATCCTCTGGCCGTCGCCACGATCGCTTCTCCTGCTGCTCGTAGCAACGCAATGTCTCCTACAATGATTTGGCGACTGACACCAAAACGAGTAGCAAACTTACTGGCACTGACAGGTTTCTCTGCATCAACTAGCGTTTCAATGATTTCTTTTCGGCGAGTTTCTCCTTCAATCATTTATCTACTCCATTCGTTTATTTTGATAGTTTCGTGAGTGCTTCATGATATCTGCATAAGTAGCTAAGATCGTCTCACTGTATTCTGGTGTTTTCAACCAACTAGCAACTTTATCCAACACTTGTTGTTCTCTTTTTTTATCATAAACTGCTTGGTTAGTTGTTCGTTTGACGTCACCGATCTTCGTGACCGTAGCCATTCTTTTTTCAAGTAGTTCTACTAATTGGTGATCGATTTGATCAATCGATTGTCTCAACTCCTCCAATGACTCTTCAGGCATTGGTTCATCGATTCGTTTGATGATCCGTGCCGGATTCCCTGCGATCACTACATTATCTGGGAATGATTTGGTTACGACTGCTCCCGCCCCGACAACGACATTGTCTCCTAAAGTCACTCCAGGGGTGATGATCACTCCACCACCGAGCCACACATTATTGCCGATCTCAATTGGTTTAGCGAATTCTAACCCGCTATTTCGTTTCACTGGATGTAGCGGATGTGTGGCAGTATAAAGCTGGACATTAGGGGCAAACATACAGTTATCGCCAATTTTGATCGTACTAACATCTAAGAATGTACAATTAAAGTTCGCATAAAAATTCTCACCTACGTAAATATTATAGCCGTAATCAAAATTGATCGTCGGTTCCATATAAATCTTTTCGCCGGTAGCGCCAAACGTTTCTTTAAGTAATTGACTGCGAAGTTCACTTGTTTCCGCTTGGTTGATGATCTGGCTTTGACTTCGAGCAAATTTTCTATCGGCTGATAATTCTGGATCACCCGCAAAATAAAGTTCGCCTGCAATCATTTTTTCTTTTTCTGTTTTAGCTGTCATTTTACACTCTCCTGTACTTTTTTGAACACCTTCGTTCCATCTGTTTGGACAAATCGATACGCCTCTGATAGATAGACAGGGGTCTGATTGATGACTAACAGCTTCGCTTGTGGTGAGCGAAACTGGATCAAATCACAAAAGGGATGGACTTGAAAACTTGTCCCTACGATCACAATCAAGTCGGCCTGACTTACAGCAAAAGCTGCTTGCTCTAATACTTCATCTTGGAACCCTTCTCCATATAACACAATATCTGGGCGAATCTGACCACCACATAGTTGATGCTTGTCACTGCTGAGATAATCTTGCCAGTCAACAGCTTGATGGCAGTTTCGACAATAACAATGATACAGATTCCCATGAAAATTAACTAGTTTTTTACTTCCAGCTTTCTCATGTAACCCATCGATATTTTGCGAAACGACCCATACCTCTTTTTCTTTAGCCAACTCTACGATTTCTCGATGGATGATATTCGGGCGTGCTTCGGGATGATAAAGATGTTTGAGAAACGAATAAAATTTTTGTGGTTCTTCCTCCATCGCTTGATGACTCAATAAATATTCTGGGCGATCCATCCCTTGGTAAACACCTGTTAGTGAACGGTAATCGGGTATTCCAGAAGGTGTGGACACACCTGCCCCTGTTAGAAAGGTCAGTTTTTGACTTTCAATCATCGCTGTCGCTGCTTCTTCAATTGTTTGTTCCAACATTTATCACTCACCTCTCTTCTATTATAATCGAAATAAAATGAAACATACCCTCAATCGAATGAAAATTCAGAGATTTTTTTTGAGAAAATACTCACAAACATCACTGACAAAACAATGAAAACGTGCTACAATACCAATGATCTGTATATTTTGAGTATGAAATGAGGTGAATCAATATGGTTGCATTCTTAATTTATTGGGGCGTTATTTTAGCATGTATCGCTTGGTTAGCATTAAGTATTTATTTCTCTATCTTCTATTTAGTACGTAAAGAAAATGGAAATCTATGGGCGTTTGCCTTTTTCAATGTATTGGCAGCAATTGTTCTAGCAATTACATTAGTTGTTTATCGCACATGGGGCTGGGGGATCACACAATACTCTAGTTTGATCTATCTCGTTTTAGCTATTTATGGAGTAACAGTTATTTTACAAGCCATTCTTGGTCGTGAACCTAAGAAAGCTACAGCTTAAAATACTTTTAGATAAAATTAGATAAAAAAGGAAACAGACTGCGTGATTTTGCAGTCTGTTTTTCGTTATTTTACTATCATTTAAGTTTTGCATAAAATGTATAATTATTCTTTTTTTGAAAACATTCTCTTTTCCTTTTTTCATGAAAGAAATTAAATAAACAGTATATTTCTTTATTTATCAACTTTTTTCTGCAAAAATGTAGTTTCTCATTGACAAAGTGGCTACTCTATCGTAGACTATTTTTTGTATAAATAACTGAATACGAGATGCCTCAATCAATGAGGTAGAGGTCGCGAGAATCATTAAACCTGTGGAGTGAAGCAAACATGTGGAAGCAGGGCTAGGGAGGATCGCCGAAATGTACTTTTTTTTGCTTAAAAAGTATGTTGGGACGTAAGTTAACAGCTTACGGACTGTCTTAGCAGTGATGCTAAGTTGCGCTATGTTTTGTGAGAGGTTTATCACTCTGTGAAATTTAGCGGCCCTTTTGTACCTACAAAGTGGTCGTTTTTTATTTCTCCTTGATAAGCAACTGCAATGCATGTATTCGACCACTCGTGTCAAGGCGCTTTGGTTATCAGCCAAAGAAGCTGAGCGAACGTTGGTCTTATCAGTATATGCCTGAAGGACCACGTACGTGAACAAACAAAAAGGAGAAGACAGATGAAAAAAAATTCAGTTACACTCACTCTAATTTTTACGTTTATTCTATCGATCTTTAGCTTGACCACTTTGGCTCATGCAGATGATAAAACCCCGAGCGATCAATTTCGTGTCGGAATGGAAGCTGGTTATGCGCCCTTTAACTGGTCTCAACAAACAGATGCAAACAATGCCTATCCAATTCAAGGCCAAAATAGCTTTGCTGGCGGATATGATGTACAAATTGCCAAAAAGGTAGCCGAAGGTTTAGGTAAAGAACTAGTCATTGTCCAAACAAAATGGGACGGTTTACCCCCTGCCCTTCAATCTGGAAAGATCGATGCCATCATTGCCGGCATGAGTCCGACGGCTGAACGCCAAAAAGAAATCGACTTTACTGATCCATACTATGAATCAGAACTTGTGATCGTCGTACAAAAAGATGGTAAGTTTGCGAATGCGACTAGCTTAGAAGATCTTTCTGGCGCAAAAATCACTGCACAATTGAATACATTCCACTATAACGTGATCGATCAGATCCCAGGAGTGGACAAGCAACAAGCAATGGATAACTTTTCAGCCATGCGAACAGCACTAGCTTCTGGCATGATCGACGGTTACGTCAGCGAACGTCCAGAAGGGGTAACAGCCACAAGCGTCAACCCAGCCTTGAAAATGCTCGAACTAGATGAAGCAAATGGCTTTCAAACAAATCCCGAAGATGTCCAAATCGCTGTAGGAATGCGCAAAGGTGATCCTGATCTCCAACAAGTCAACCAAATATTAAGCGGCATTTCTCATGATGATCGCATTGCCATCATGGACCAAGCCATTGAAGACCAACCTGCGTCAACGGATGGAGATGCAGAAGAAACTGGCTTGCTCCAAGATTTCAAGACGATTTGGGATCAATATGGCAACATGTTCTTACGCGGAGCTGGTTTGACACTATTTATCGCATTGATCGGTACAGTTGTAGGAACAACATTAGGTTTATTGATTGGCGTCTTTCGCTCAATTCCAGAATCTGATAATAAAGTGACACGCTTCTTCCAAAAAGTAGCTAATTTCTTGTTATCTGTTTATATCGAAGTCTTCCGTGGTACACCAATGATGGTTCAAGCAATGGTCATCTTCTATGGATTGGCTCTAGCCTTTGGTATTTCTCTGGATCGCACGATTGCTGCGTTGTTCATCGTTTCGATCAACACTGGTGCGTATATGACTGAGATCGTACGTGGTGGGATTTTTGCAGTAGATGGCGGACAATTTGAGGCCGCCCAAGCGATCGGCATGACCCACAGTCAAACGATGCGTAAAGTAGTGATTCCGCAAGTATTGAGAAATATTTTGCCGGCTACCGGAAATGAGTTTGTCATCAATATCAAAGACACCGCCGTATTAAGTGTCATTGGTGTGGCAGATTTATTCTTCCAAGGAAACTCCGCATCTGGTGCAAACTTCCAATTCTTCCAAACATTCACGATCGTTGGGATCATCTACTTGATCATGACCTTCACGATCACAAGAATCCTACGTGTGATTGAGAAGAAAATCGACGGACCTACTGCGTATACAAAAATTGAAGAAGTCAACAACGCGAACCTACAGGAATAAGGAGGCAGTCCTATGAGTGAGAATATCATCGAAATCAATCATTTAAGTAAAAAATTCGGCGACAATGAAGTGCTGAAAGATATTAGCATGACCGTCAATAAAGGGGAAGTCGTGACCATCATCGGTTCCTCTGGTTCAGGTAAATCAACATTCTTACGTTGTATCAATTTACTAGAAAAACCATCAGGCGGCGAGATCATTTACAACAACGAAAACGTCTTAGCACCAAAATATAATTTACCAAAATATCGGACAAATGTCGGTATGGTTTTCCAATCCTTCAATCTTTTCAATAATATGAATGTTTTAGAAAACTGTATTTCTGGACAAACCACTGTCTTAAAAAGAGAGAAAGAGCATGCCCGTAAAGTAGCAATCGAAAACTTAGAAAAAGTCGGTATGAGACAATACATCGAAGCTCGCCCTTCTCAACTATCTGGTGGTCAAAAACAACGGGTCGCTATCGCTCGTGCTCTATCAATGGACCCTGATGTGATGCTCTTCGATGAGCCAACTTCTGCCCTTGATCCTGAAATGGTCGGTGAAGTATTGAATACGATCAAAGATCTAGCCCATACTGGACTGACAATGATCATCGTAACCCATGAAATGGAATTTGCGAAAGAGGTATCTGACCGAGTGATCTTCATGGATAAAGGTGTGATCGCGGAAGAAGGAAGTCCTGAAGATATCTTCGTTCATCCAAAAGAAACACGTACGAAAGAGTTCTTGTCACGCATTTTGAATAACTAATAAAGTATCAAATCACCCTTAGTATTCAAACTACCGCAACTTGATTGAGCAAGGTCACCCTACTCAAAAAGTTGCGGTTCTTCTTTTTATTTATTGTTTTTGTTCCGATTGCTTTATCGGTTGAACTTTTGCACAACCTCACGTAACATGTGGTTGTGAGAAACCACTTCAATTAAGAAGATTTAGGTAATGGAGTAATCTTTTGACTAACATTTTTTCGAGGCAGAGAAAACACGCTACTTATTCCTCTCACAGGGTTAGCAGTCGTTTCGTCAATGTGTAGCATCATTCTAGAGAATTCGATAATTTTCAGAAAATTGTTGCAATTCATCACATAATTTGTTACTTTTAACAAAATACAAAAAAGTAAAGGAGTTTTCTATGTCAAAAAAATTATCATTCAAAGAAAATCTATTCATCGGTTCCATGCTATTTGGCCTATTTTTTGGAGCTGGTAATCTTATATTTCCTGTCCATATGGGGCAAGAAGCTGGTGCGGATATCTTCTGGGCAAATCTTGGCTTTTTAGTTACAGGGATCGGTTTACCATTCTTAGGTGTCATTGCGATCGGTGTTTCAAAGACCTCTGGTGTCTACGAATTAGCACAACGGATCAATAAAACTTATGCACTTATTTTTACTGTCTTACTTTATTTAGTCATTGGTCCATTTTTTGCCTTACCACGTTTGGCAACTACTTCTTTTGAAATTGGCTTAGCACCTTTTATTCCAGCAGAAAATCAAACATTATTTTTAGCTATTTTTAGTTTCTTATTCTTTTTAGCTGCTTGGTGGTTATCCAAACGTCCAACTAAAATATTGGATTATGTTGGTAAATTTTTGAATCCCGCATTTTTAGTATTACTAGGCATCTTGCTATTACTTGCTTTTATCAACCCACTTGGCTCAGTGGCGGATGCGCCTGTACAACCTCACTACCAAAACCAAGCATTCTTCACTGGTTTTACACAAGGATACAATACGTTGGATGCGTTAGCTGCCTTAGCTTTTGGGATCATTATCGTCACGACGATTCGTGGCATGGGTGTCACAAAGCCTTCTGATATTGCAAGAGATACGATCAAATCAGGCGCGATCAGCATCGTGTTGATGGGGATCATCTATACCCTACTTTCTTATGCAGGAACAATGAGTCTAGGAACATTTCCTATGAGTGCGAATGGTGGTATCGCCTTGGCTCAAATCGCTGATCACTATTTAGGAACTTACGGGAGTATCCTATTAGCCTTTATCGTGATTCTTGCTTGTTTAAAAACAGGTATCGGACTGATTACTGCATTCGCAGAAACATTCACTGAATTGTTTCCTAAAAGAAGCTATCTATTCTTTGTAACAGGAACAAGTTTATTGGCATGTTTAGTTGCAAACGTGGGCTTGACGAATATTATTCAGATCTCTTTACCGGTCTTGATGTTTATTTATCCGTTGGCAATGACCTTGATCTTACTTGTCTTGTTTGGCCCATTGTTTAAACAACGTACTTCTGTTTATCGAATGACCACTTATTTCACATTACTCGCTTCCATCGTAGATGGACTGAATGCTTGTCCTGATTCAATCAAGCAAACAAGTGTCGTCAAAGGCATTTTAACATTCGCTGATTCCTATCTCCCATTCTTCTCATTAGGAATGGGCTGGATCACACCAGCATTGATTGGCTTTATCATCGGATTACTCTGGAGTTTCTTCAAAAATGAAAAAAAACCTGACTTGATTGTTAGCTAACAAAAAAAAGAGATGTTTAACTTTTTGTATAAAAAAATTAACAACTTTGGTAAACTTTCGTCACAAAATATTCACAACTCACCTTTAATATATAAGTATACCAACAAACAACCCTAACAACACTTTTTCATTTTTAACTCCTTTCCTGCTAGCTCCCCGGCTAGCAGGTCCTTTTTTTATTTATACATATACCACACATCAAGTTCTTTGAGAATCTTTAGATCCTCTCTCTCTAGTAAGAAAAACATATAAAAAAGCTATGAAAAAGCAATCTACTTTTTCATAGCTTTTATTCTTATTTAGATAATCGCTCTTGGTCTCCCGTAGGTGAAAGACTAGTGATTTTTTCGATTTGTTCAATTGGGACGATTCGGATTTGTTGCTCTTGATTTTGCAAGCGAATCATCACTCGGTCATGTTCAACTGTTTTCGTTGCCACCCAACCGGAAAAGGTTTCGTACTTATTGCTTAGTGGATTCTCGCGCACTTGTAGAATCACTAAACTATTCTGAGCTGCAGCTTTTTGGAGTTCAAGAATGAACTCCCCTTGTAACCGTACATTCTCAGCTTTTTCTTCTGTGTCATTCACAAATGAATCAAAAAGTTGAAACGAAGTATTAGTCACTAACTTTGTCAGTTTCTTCATTGGTGATACTGTTTCTTCATCCATTGAATGTACCCCTCCCCTAGCCAAGAATATGTTACTTAATTACTCCTATTTTATCCAATTTTTCTTAAAAAAACAAGAATATAGTTTATTTTATACCAACTTTTACCTAAAACCACCAAACAATACATGCGTTATTTTAAGTCGTTTTTCATCCATAATTCAAGCCATTTTTCTAAGCCTTCATTGATCAATCGATAGGTTTCTTCAAAGTTATTCGTGTAATATGGATCAGGTACATTTTGTACTTTTTTGCCAATGACTGGACTCAAAAATAGTTGGATTTTCTCTTGCGCTTCAATCGGCGCAATTTGCTTTAAGTCAGCCACATTTGACTGATCCATACCGATGATCCAATCAAATTTTTGGAAGTCTTCTTGACGTATTTGGCGAGCAATCATTTCTCGCGTATCAACATGTTCTTTTGCCAAAATCGCTTGTGTCCCTGGATGAGGAGCACTACCTACCTCATAGGTACTTGTTGCAGCTGAATCAATGACGAAGGAATCCATCAAATCCTGTTCTGCTACTTTCTTTTTTAATAACCCTTCTGCCATAGGTGAACGACAAATGTTTCCTAAACAAACAAATAATACTTTCGTCATAGCATTCTCTCCTTTTGTATTCCTATTTTGGAATCAATGAAAAAAGATCATTCGTCTTTTATTTCCTGTTCTTCTTCCAATGCGTACAACCGATACGAATACAATTCAGTATCTTTGGCTAAACGAAAGAACTGCATTGCAACTTCTAAGGGTGTTTCTGTATAACCTTGTGTGATCCAATTGACTAAGACTCCACTACAGCCATAAGAGAAAAAACGAGCATAAAATAATTTATCTTTGGAAGTTAGTTGTTTTTCTTCATCCATTTGCTCAAAGATTTTAATAAATGAGGGTTGGATCAACGCAGAAAATTGCTTTTGCAGAATCTCCTGTTCTGAACTAACGGTACTTGAATAGAACTGTTTATTTTCGGCAATGGCTTTTAACATCAGCAAGGCTTGCTCTTCCCAATTGTCGAGAGAAAGTGATTCTGTTTTTAGGTAATGTAACGAATCTTCATAGTACACCCAACGCAATAAATCATACTTATCGGTGAAATGATAATAAAATGTTTGTCGGTTGATGCCTGCTTCTTGTGCGATCTGTTGCACACTGATTTTACGAAAAGGCTGTGTTTCGCAAAGCGACACTAAGACTTTTTTGATCATTTGTTTCGTATGTGACGCCTCTCCCACAATGATCCCTCCCATCTCTTCAATCAATATTCTACTATTTGCTCTTTCAATAGAAAAGAGTGTTCACACTTGGTAGTCATAGCCAAAGTGTTCATACGCATAGGCGGTAGCGATCCGACCACGAGGAGTCCGTTTCAAAAAGCCTTTTTGGATCAAAAAAGGTTCATACATATCTTCGACTGTTTCTCGCTCTTCTCCAATATTAACGGATAATGTGCTTAGACCTACTGGGCCCCCACCATACAGTTCGATCATCGTACGTAGCAATTTCTGATCGACATAATCCAATCCCGCTTGATCGACCTGTAAGAGTGTCAATGCGCGGTCAGCAATCAACTGATCGATCTTGCCATCTCCTTGTACTTGGGCAAAGTCACGCACTCGTTTCAATAGACGATTGGCGATCCGCGGAGTACCACGAGAACGTCGTGCGATTTCTAAAGCCCCATCGGTGATGATCTCCGTTTGAAAAATATCGGCAGATCGTAAAACGATTTCTCTTAAATCTTCTTCTTCATAGTATTCCATGTGCGCAATGATTCCAAAACGGTCACGTAAAGGTGCAGACAGCATCCCTGCTCGAGTCGTTGCACCGATCAACGTGAAAGGTGGTAACGGAAAATGAACGGGGTGAGCGGTCGGCCCTTGCCCTACCATGATATCTACATAGAAATCTTCCATCGCCGAATAAAGCATTTCTTCTGCCACGCGAGGTAAGCGATGGATCTCATCAATAAACAAGACATCCCCTGCTTCTAGTTCATTCAAAATTGCTACCAGATCTCCTGGTCGCTCGATGGCTGGTCCACTTGTCGTACGGATATTAACTTGCATCTCATTTGCAATGACCATAGCCATCGTTGTTTTCCCCAAACCTGGAGGACCGTATAACAAGACGTGATCTAGCGGTTCTTCACGATTACGTGCCGCTTCGATGTAGATACTCAATTCTTGTTTTACTTTATGTTGACCGATATATTGCGCAAGCAATTGAGGGCGTAAAGATTTTTCTAAACTCAATTCATTCTCACCGGGTTCTGGTGAGAGAAGATATTCATCTGTCATCAAGAATCCTCCTTACTTTTTCATCATCAATTTCAATGCTTGCCTTAGATACTCATCCGTTGTCTGATTGTCGATTTCTTTTAGTTGTTTCTCTACTCGTTTGATTTCACGCTCACTGTAGCCGAGAGCGGCTAAAGCTTCCATTGCCTCTGACAAGGCACTTGCATCTTGCACCGTTGCTTCATCAAATAAAGAAAATGGCGTATCGATACTCAACTCGCCAAACTTGCCTTTTAGATCCAAGATCATTTGTTGTGCTGTTTTTTTACCTACACCTGGGAACTTCGTCAAGTAAGTGACATCGCCAGTTTCCACCGCTTGGATCAAGCCGGAATGATCATCACTCGCCATGATCGCTAATGCACTTTTCGGTCCGATCCCTGAAACACTGACTAATCGTAAAAACAATTGTTTCTCTTCGAGTGAATCAAACCCATATAGTAAATGGGCATCTTCACGAATGACTTGATGAACATAGATTTTTACTTCTTTATCTAACTTACTACTATAGCGATAAGGGTTACCTAACGCAATTTGATAGCCCACCCCTTGCGTTTCTATAACGATATAATACGGACTGATAAAAGTCACCATGCCTCTTAGATATTCATACATTGAAATTTCCTCTTTCTTTCGCACACATACGTTCCCATATTTCTATCCATTGTAGCATACTTTGCGATTTAAAAAAAGTGTTCCCAAAAACAGAACTACGAGCTTAGGTCTTTGATAAAGACCCAAACTCGTAGCATATTTTCTCTGTGTATTAGCGATTGATAGAGGCTTGACCAATCATTTCTTCATGTTGTACTTGGCCTGATTTACTTAATGAGAAATCAGCCACTTTGTCCGTATTCGTTAGAACAACTAAGACATCTGTTTGTTTACCTGCTTGTTCAACGGCACTGAGATCCATCTCTGCGAGTTGCGTAGTTGGCGAGACCTGATCGCCCTCTTTCACAAGAACATTGAACGGTGCACCTTTTAATTCAACAGTATCAAGTCCCATATGAACAAGAACTTCCACACCGGCTTCACTCAGAATACCGATTGCATGTTTTGTTTCAAATACACTAGTTACTTTACCATTTACTGGCGAATAGATTTTTTGATTGTCAGGAATGATCGCATAGCCTTCACCCATCATTTTTTGTGAGAAAACTGGATCATTCACTTCTGTAATTGCTTTAATTTGTCCGTCTGCAACGGCGAATAAATCTTCATTGGCAGTGGCTACAGCAGTTGTTCCTGCGGCTTCAAAGTTTTGTGTAGGAATAGATACGCCTTCCGCAGTTTGTAAAACACTTACTTCTTCTGGATTGACTGGATCTAATTTGTTCAAGATCCCTTTACGTCTAAACACTACAGTTAAACCAAATGGTACGATGATTGCGATGATCATTGCAATCGTGAATGGTAACCACGTTTGTGCTTGGATCGCTAAGATTCCTGGCAAGCCACCTACACCAATCGCATTTGCTCGAACATCCATCAAGTTCGCAAACATCCCTGCCACACCAGAACCGATCATTGCAGCTACAAATGGATACACATATTTCAAGTTGATCCCAAACATAGCTGGTTCCGTTACTCCTAGATAACAAGAAATCATCGCTGGAATAGAAACTTGTTCTTCTTTTTTATTGCCGCGATGCAAGAAGATGATTGCAAGTACGGCAGATCCTTGCGCAATATTTGACAATGCGATCATTGGCCATAAATTGGTTGAACCAAAGTCAGCAATCAACTGCATATCGATTGCATTTGTCATATGATGTAATCCCGTAATAACCAGTGGGGCATACAAGAAACCAAATAACGCACTGAATAACCAACTGATTGATGAAGTCAATCCAGTATTCACGATTGATGAAATCCAGTTACCAATTGCCCAACCGACTGGACCTAACACTACATTAGCAGCGATAACTGTTGGTAATAGTGAGAACAGTGGGACAAAAATCATTGAGATCGATTGTGGGATATACTTACGGAAGAAAATCTCTAAATAAGCAAGTAAGAACCCGGCAAGCATCGCTGGAATGACTTGCGCTTGGTAACCAATCATTTGTACTTGTGCAAAGCCAAAGTCCCAAAATGGGATATCTGCAGCGGCAGTTGAGGCGACACTATAGGCATTTAATAATTGCGGTGAAACCAAAGTAATCCCTAAAACAATTCCTAAAATCTGTGTCGTTCCCATTTTCTTTGCAATACTCCAAGTGATCCCTACAGGTAGGAAATGGAAAATCGCTTCCCCAGGTAGCCATAAGAATGAATTAACTCCATTCCAGAATGTCGAACTTTCTGCAATCGTTCCACCTAAACTCTCGAACTGAATGCCTTCCAACACGTTACGGAACCCTAAAATCAATCCCCCAACAATGATTGCTGGAATCAATGGTGTGAAGATTTCAGCTAGAACTGCAATTGCTCGTTGCAATGGATTAAGATTCTGTTTCGCAGCAGCTTTACTTTGTTCTTTTGAAACGCCTTCAACTCCTGATACCGCAACAAAGTCGTTATAAAATGTTGAGACATCGTTCCCGATGATTACTTGGAATTGACCAGCATTGGTAAACATTCCTTTCACACTGTCAATCTCTTCGATCTCAGCTTCATTTGCTTTTGCAGGATCATTTAAAACAAAGCGCATTCGTGTCGCACAATGGCTAACCGCAGAGATATTTTCTTTCCCGCCGACTCCTTTTAACAGCTTCTCGGCATCTGCTTGATATTTCCCCATAACATAAACCCCTTTCATTTGACTTGTTTATACAAGTTACTTTGTACTCACACTATAATGTTTTTCTTAGCAGATTGCAAGCGTTTTATGCCAAAAAGATAAATAATTTGTAATCGTTATTATCCTTGTCGTAGAAACATCTATCTTCTATCCAAGTCCAGTTTGAAATCTACATATAGCTGTAGTATAGTTTATAAGCGAAGAACGAACGATTGCCCAAAGGAGAGGAACGATGAACAAATTCAATGAAATTTTTTTAGACTTAGAAAAGAAAATCTTAGACAAAGAGTATCCTCCTCATACTTTACTACCTAGTGAAAATCAATTGATCAAAATCTATGGTGTTTCACGGGAAACAATTCGTAAAGCACTTAATCTATTGACAACAGAAGGATATATCCAAAAGAAACAAGGAAAAGGATCGATCGTTTTAGACCGTAACCGCTTTGATTTTCCTATTGCTGGATTGACAAGCTATAAAGAGCTTCAAGAAAACCAACATATCCCTAGTGAAACGATCGTGCAAACACTTCAAGAAACAGTAGTCGACAACGAATTACACAAAGTAACTGGCTGGCCAGTCAATACACCTGTCTGGCATTTAGTCCGCCAACGGAAAATCAATGGCGAAGTCGTCATTTTAGATCGAGACTATTTGTTAAAAGAAACCATTCCTACTTTGACCAAGGAACAAGCAGCGAATTCGATTTATGAATACTTTGAAAATGAGCTAGATCTCTCCATTGCCTATGCCCAAAAAGAAATCACCGTCGAACCGATCGATGATAGTATTTCAGAATCAATGGACCTCCACGACGATCCTTACGTCGTAATTGTTCGCGGACTCGTCTATTTAGAGAATACCGAATGCTTCGAATACACCGAATCAATCCACCGCCTCGACAAATTCCGGTTCGTGGAATTTGCACGAAGAAGAAGGTTGTGAGAAAGCCGTTCAGCTCCGAATAGTAAGACGAAAATTGAGAAAATAGCTCTTCATATTTTTTCGATTTTTGACTTATTATTGAAGGAGTTGGCTTTCGAACACCGTTTATCTAGGTTGTGAAAGAAGCGGTTAGCACTAAGGCAGAAGACAGAAAAATCAAAAATGGCTGTTTCATTTTTGATTTTTTTGGCTTGTGACCGAAGTGTTGCTTCTTGAACACCGTTTATCAAGGTTGTAAGAAACCCCAGTAGCTCGACGTAATTAGGTAGCAAGTAAAACCTGTTCGTTAAATTTCCGCTAAATCGCTAGGCTATCCTCCCTACTTAAAGCAGATTGTTTGCTTCTATTTCAGATGGCAGTATGATTAGGAGACAAAGGGGGCAGTATCAATGAGTAAACCAACCGACACAAACAAAGAGGACTTAAAAGAAACATTATCTCCGATTTCTTATGCAGTGACACAAAAAAATGCGACAGAACGTCCATTTACTGGAGAATACGACGACTTTTATGAAAAAGGGATCTATGTCGATATCGTTAGCGGCGAACCGCTTTTCAGTTCTGCAGAGAAATATGATGCAGGCTGTGGCTGGCCAGCTTTCAGCCAACCCATCAGCAGAAAAGACGTCAAAGAAAAAGCGGATTTTTCTCATGGGATGCACCGAGTCGAAGTAAGAAGTAATGAAGCCGACTCCCATCTTGGACATGTTTTTAATGATGGACCCGCAGATAAAGGTGGCTTACGCTATTGCATCAACTCTGCTGCATTGAAGTTTATCCCTTATGAAGAAATGGATGCTGCTGGTTACAGTGAATATAAATCAATTGTCGAATAAGTCGAATGTGATCAAATCACATCGCTACGAAAAATAAGCCTGAACCTCCGAAAATTGTTTTAATTTCTGGAGGTTCAGGCTTATTTTTGAAGGTGCGACAGAACTTTTATATGATCAAGATTCTTAATACTCATGCCCTTGGAGATTGCCCACTTCTTCAAACCCAGCAGCCTTCCCCTTTTGATGAAAGATCTCTTGCTTGTTTTCTCGGACAATCAAGGTCATCTCTGTACTCGCTTTTTCACGGATGATCCGACTCATTTGACCTTGTTGTGGCGCCATCAACGCATGCCCTTCTTTTGCTAACACTTGTATTTCTAGTTCAATATTTTTTTGCTGTATTCGAATGATCAGATGGTCCTCTTCACGGAAAATCTCCGAAATTTTGGCTCCATCATAGGTGGATAAGCGATATTCTTCTTCACCGACTTGTAAAACCGAAATGATTCCTAAAAAACGGAAACCTAAAAACGGGATCTCAGCTGCGGAAAAGAAAAAACGAGCATCTGAACCAGTAAACTGGTTGCATTGGACCCATAAATAGGTTGCGGGAAATGAACTTCCCCAATCCTTTTCTAAATACCCTATTCCATTTGTAAAATCAATCAATTGACCGTTCCAACTCAACGATCCTTTTAACGAATGCTTCATGCTTAAAATTCCGTGGTAGCATTCCATAAAAGATAAATAAGAGAAAGGTCCCATGATACTCGGGGCATAGCGACTCCTTTTTAACGGAGTAAACTCTCCGTAAGAAATCGTTCCTTCGATCGTCAACGAGGGGCTACGTAAAGCTAGTGTGATTCCTTCCTCGCTAAATGTATTTTCACCGATTTTCACAAACAAACGATCTTCGCTTGCCATGAAGACTTCACGATCAAAATGAAAGACTTCCGAGGACTCATGATTGATCACTTGGATAAACGGGCACTTTTCGCCTTGTTCTCCAATGGAGTACCCCGGAATAAATGCGTAGACTTCATCGCCGATTTGATGCTTAAAATACCAACCTTCAAAGAACGGCGCTTTTTTCGTTTCACCATGATAAAACTTATCCGTTGTAATCACCTCGTCCACTCCCTTCAGATAAATTAAGTTTACCATGTTTTTTTATAGCTTCTAGCCGATACGCTTGAATCCAGGTCATGAACTAATATAATTAGAAAAAACACATGATCCGTTTCTTGCTACTCGGATCATGTGTTTTTGATTTTATTCACCTAGATACAGATGTCCGCGATTTTAGGACAAAAGATCTGGCCATTTTTTCAACGCCTGATTGACTGCGCCGATCGGAAAGCCGACAATACTATAGTAATCGCCAGAAATCGACTCTACGAAAGCCCCTGCGTAACTTTGAATGCCGTACGCCCCAGCTTTATCACGATGATCGCCAGTTGCTAGATAGCGCTCAATCTCTTCATCGGTCAATTCATAAAAAGTGACTGATGCATGGGAAAGGATGCACTCTTCTTGAGTCCCATCAGTTATTACGACGGCTGTGTAGACGTCGTGTGTCGTACCACTGAATTTGCGTAACATCCGTTTTGCCTCATCATCATCCTCTGGTTTGCCAAGGATTTCGTTTCCTAGAACTACGGTAGTATCACTAGCAATAACTAACGTTTCTTCGCTTTCTTTTTGCACAGCCTCCGCTTTTTCTGCTGCCATGCGTTGGACGTATGCAAGCGGGTCCTCATTTGGCTTAGGCGTTTCATCGATATCTGCCGGTTGGATCGAAAATGCTGGCACTAATCTTCCGAGCAATTCTTTTCTTCTAGGCGACTGTGAAGCCAATACTATTTTCATCAAAAACTTCCTTTCCGAATCTCGCGGATCAATGCGGATCTTGGATTCGTTTAAACATTCGTTCCATGTCTGAATTCGTAAAGTGGATCAATACCGGACGACCATGAGGACAGTTGAACGGATTCTCACATTTTGCTAAGTCTTTTAATAAGACCCTCGCTTGTGCTTCGTTCAAGTAGTGATTCGCTTTGATCGAGCGTTTACAGCTCATCATGATTGCTGTGGCTTCTCTGAATTTCTTCACACTCACTTCACCAGTTGTCAATAACATGTCGATCATCCCTTGAATGATCGATTCTTCTTCCCCACTTGGATACCATGTCGGATGCGCTCTTACGATAAAACTATTCTGACCAAATTCTTCCAGATAAATGCCTGCCTCTTCTAATAGTTCTTTCTTCTCTTTTAGCTTGATTGCATCACTATTAGGATAGTCTAAAACAAAAGGAACGAGTAATTCTTGCAAATCATCTGAAACATCGCCGATTTTTTCACGGAAATATTCATATTTGATCCGCTCTTGCGCAGCATGTTGATCAATGATGTATAAGCCTTCATTGCTTTGGGCAAATAGATAGGTCCCATGCATTTGTCCAAAATATTCAAGATGTGGGAAACGTTGTGTTGGTACTTCCTGCTCGACTTTACTGATTGCTTTCTCCAAAATTCGGCTATCGTGACTCATATCAAACTCGGGATGCAACTTGCTTTCTTCTTGCTCAAAGCTTGGTTCTTCCTCTATGCTTTTCTCTTCTACTGATGCTGTTCGTTCTTCTTGTACTGAGTAGTTATCAACAGTGGATAAATGATTTTGCTGAAAGTTATCCACTGGTTTTTCTACAAAGTTATCAACACTTTCACCAGAGTTATCCACCGTTTTTTCTTCTTTTTCTGGATAATTCAGTGTATCTTCAGAAAAAATAGAAGAGTTTTCAACATTTTCCACAGACTTATCAACAGGATAGGCTGATTTTTGTGGATTTTCTTCCACGTAAAATGTACCTGTCTGGCGATCAAAATTTAAACTTTGGGGTTTCTTTGGTGGTTCCTCAAACGCATAAGAAAGATCGATTTCGATTTGTTCCGTTTTAGGTTGATCGGCGATTTTTTTTTTGAAACGTAAATTGTCTGCTGCACTAGGAATCAGATTTTCTTGACTGAGTGCTTGTTGAATCGCTTGTGCAATCAATTCAGTCAATTCTTTTTCCTTCGATAGACGAACTTCTTGCTTCGTTGGATGGACATTCACATCGACAAGCAACGGGTCCATTTTGACTTCTAAAACAGCAATTGGAAAACGACCAACCATCAGTTTAGAACCATAACCTGCCACGATTGCTTTGTTCAAGGAAAAGTTCTTGATAAAACGACCGTTGATGATCGTTGAAAGATAATTACGACTTGCACGAGTGACTTCTGGTAAAGAAATGTAACCAGAAACTTCAAAATCTAGATCTTTTGCTTCAACCTTCAACATTTTTTTCGCTGTCGCCAAACCATAGATTCCGGCAATCGTTTGTTTCAAATCTCCGTTACCAGCTGTTGCTAACATCTTGTTGCCATCATGGACTAAGCGAAAGGCGATGTCGGGATGGCTCAACGCTAGTCGATTGACGATATCGCCTATATTCGCCAATTCCGTTTGTAATGTCTTGACGTATTTTAACCGTGCAGGCGTGTTGAAAAACAAATTGCTCACTGTGATTTTCGTTCCTTGTCTCAATGGAGCAGGACGATGTGTCAACACTTCCCCACCTTTTAATTCAAGATAGGTCCCTTGTGTTTCATCTTGATTGGCTGTCTCGATCGTCAATTCAGAGACAGAAGCAATACTAGGAAGAGCTTCCCCTCGGAACCCTAATGTCCGAATGCGGAACAAGTCATCACGGTTATGGATTTTACTCGTTGCGTGACGTTTGAACGCATTTTCAACGTCTTCTGCTAAGATTCCTTCACCGTTATCGATGATTTGGATTTTTCGTAAACCGGCTTCTTCTACGAGAATATCGATTTGAGAGCTATGGGCATCAATGGCATTTTCAACAAGTTCTTTCACCACAGAAGCGGGTCGTTCAACGACTTCTCCTGCGGCGATTTGATTGGCCAAGCGTTCGGATAATTCTTGGATCTTCGCCATCGATCAGCACCTTCTTCCTATAATTGTTTTTGCAGTTCGTACAATTTATTCAACGCATCCATTGGCGTCATTTCTAGTAGGTTCAACTGTTTCAATGCAGCAATGATTTGCGTTTCAGCTTCCGTTACTTCACCAAATAAAGATAGTTGTTGACTCTCTTCATTGACCTGATGGCTTGGTTGGTTGGTTTGTGACTTAGGATAGTCGCTTTTTTTCGTGACAGATGCTTCAAGTGCAGAGACATGGTGTGTCGTTTCTCCTGATTCTAAAAAGGCTAAGATCGCAGAGGCACGTGACAATAATTCATCTGGTAGACCCGCGATTTTAGCTACATGTATCCCGTAGCTTTTATCTGCCGGACCGTCCATCATCTTGTGTAAAAATACCACATCGCCATCTTTTTCGACTGCGCCAACATGAACATTTTTCAGTTGCGGCAATTCTGTATCAAGCACCGTCAACTCATGGTAGTGCGTAGAAAACAACGTCTTGGCTTTGACGTGTTGATGAATGTACTCGATGATGGCTTGTGCTAATGCCATTCCATCGTAAGTTGCTGTTCCTCGACCGAGTTCATCAAATAAAATCAAACTGTTCGGCGTCGCATGACGCAACGCTTGGTTGGCTTCCATCATTTCCACCATAAAGGTACTTTGCCCCGCAATCAAATCATCACTTGCACCGATTCGGGTAAAGATCCGATCAAAAATCGGCAGCACTGCTTTTTGCGCCGGAACAAAACAGCCCATCTGAGCCATCAATACCGTCAATGCTAACTGTCGCATATACGTACTTTTACCAGACATATTAGGACCAGTGATCAACAAGATCATTTCTTCTTCCGACATGATCACGCTATTTGGGATATATTCTTGATGCCCTAACACTTTTTCTACAACCGGATGACGTCCTTCTTCGATCACTAGTGTCTTTTGGTTCGTCAATTCTGGACGAACATATTGATAACGCTCACTGATCGTTGCAAAACTTTGTAAGACGTCTACAGTACTCAATGATTTTGCTAAAGTTTGCAATGGCTGGATTGCTTTTTTCACTTCTTCTCTAACAGCTAAAAAGAGTTGGTATTCTAGATCGACTGATTTTTCTTCCGCTTCTAGAATCTGTGTTTCTAATTCTTTTAATTCAGGAGTGATAAATCGTTCTGCATTGGCTAACGTTTGTTTACGTTCATATTTTTCCAGTTCGGCATTCATCAAATTCGCTTTCGTGATTTCAATATAGTAACCAAACACTCGATTAAACCCAACTTTTAAATTTTTGATCCCTGTACTTTGGCGTTCGCGCGCTTCTAATTCTGCTAACCACTGTTTGCCGTTTCTCATCGCAGAACGATAGGTGTCTAGCTGTTCATTGAAGCCGTCTTTGATGACGTTTCCTTCAGTGATTTGTAAAGGTGCATCTTCTTGGATCGCTTGTTCGATCAACTCAACTAATGAATCCATTGGCTGCATATCTGTTAATAACTCTGACCATTGTCCTTGATCGATGCCTTCAATCAGCCCGCGAATCATCGGTACTTGTTGCAATGATGTTTTTAACTGGATCAAATCTCGACCATTGACGTTACCAAATGCGACACGTCCAGCTAAACGTTCTAAATCATAGACTTTCGTCAACGCACTCTGTAAATCAAGACGTTCAAAATAACTATTGATCAGCGATGCCACCATTTCTTGCCGAGCATTGATCTGATGGGATTGGATCAGCGGACGATCAAGCCATTGTTTGAGCAAACGTCCTCCCATTGCTGTTTTGGTTTCATCTAATAACCATAGAAGTGTGCCGTGTTTTTTTCCAGTACGGATCGACTGGCTTAATTCTAAATTGAATTTAGAATAATAATCCATCTTCAAGAAATGATCTGGTTGGTATTCGACCGCTTTTTGGATATGTGCCAAACTTCTTTTTTGGGTGACTGCTAAATAAGTAAGTAACTTTCCAGTCGCTTCCTTCTCTAATTCATCCGTCAACTCACTCGTTAGAAAATTGAATTCTGCATTTTCTTCTACACTTTCTTGTTTTGAGAAGACTAAGCCAAGTCTTGTGCTTAGTTGTTCATATAACGTTTCACTGATCTCTGTACCTAGAATCAATTCTTTTGTTTGTAACGCAGAGGTTTCGTTCAAGACAGCTTCTTCGTCAAGTAAGCGGGCTGTTTTTAATTCGCCTGTACTCAAATCGGCATAAGCAAACCCAAAAGCGGAACCTTGATTGACCACCGCCGTCAGAAAGTTGTTGTCTTTGGCTGATAATCCTTTACTATCCATCACTGTTCCAGGAGTCACTAATTGCACGACTTCTCGTTTGACCATTCCTTTAGTCGTCTTTGGATCTTCGACTTGTTCACAAATCGCTACTTTGTAGCCTTTTTCGATCAGACTGTCGATATATCCTTGTGCAGAATGATGCGGTACCCCACACATCGGGATTGGATCATCCGCATTACGATTTCGACTAGTTAATGTCAGTTCTAAGATTTGTGCTGCTTTGACAGCATCTTCGTAAAATAATTCATAAAAATCTCCGAGACGATAGAACAAAAAAGCATCTTGGTATTGTGCCTTGATGCTTAGATATTGTTCCATCATTGGAGTGTTCTTAGTTTTTTGAGGCATTATGCTCCTCCTCTATATACTCATTGATTTCATTTTGGATCATTTGAGTCAAGTGTTGCAATAACTCATTTGCCTCCACCAGTTGACGGCGGTAAGCAATCACTAAAGGATAGTCGTCGATAGATTGTGTCAGGACTTCGATCCGTTTGATTGCTTCTTTTTCTGCTTCTTTTTGTCCATAATGCGCATATTGTACTGCATCTTTTTGCGCTTGCTTCAATGCTTCTGTTTGTTGATTCAAGTAACGACTATGTTTCACTTTATGTTCCAATTCTTGATAACGTGTGATCGTTTCATTCTTCTTTAAAAGAGTCGCCAATTGGTCGACTTCTAATTGGATCGTCGTTTTGTCCTGCACATTCCCTCTCGCTTTCTATTCTCTGTAAGGGCGGTCATCGTTGATTTGGATCAATTGGATATCTTTTGCTTGTCCTGTCTGGTCGTCGATGTCCAAGATACAACCACTTAAAAGCCCACGACCTTGTTCCACCACTTCAAAACGCTTTGGTAAAGCCGTTAAAAATTTTTCAATGACTGGTTCACGACGCATCCCTAAAATCCCATCATATGGACCCGTCATACCAACATCCGTCAAATATGCCGTTCCTTGTGGCAAGATTCGCGCATCGTTCGTTTGAACGTGCGTGTGTGTACCGACTACAGCAGACACTTTTCCATCTAAAAACCAGCCCATTGCTTGTTTTTCACTCGTCGTTTCTCCATGAAAATCAACAAAAATGATCGGTGTTCTTTTCCGAGCTTCTTCGACTAACTCGGTCATTTTACGAAATGGATCATCTAAATCAACCATAAATGAACGAGCTTGCATATTGATGACTGCCAGTTCCAATTGATTGACTTTGACAAAAACGATTCCTTGCCCTGGCGTACCTTCTGGAAAATTTGCTGGACGAACCATTTTTTTCGCGTCATCGATAAATTCAAAAATATCACGATTGTCCCACGTATGATTCCCCATCGTCACGACATCTACGCCATCTTGCAGAAACTTCTTATAGATTTTCTCTGTGATCCCACGACCTGAAGCCGCATTCTCACCATTCACGATCGTCATTTGTGGACGATATTTTTTCTTCAAGCGAGGGAGATATTCTGTGATCATTTCTCTACCCATCGCACCTACTACATCACCAATAAACAATACCCGCACACGATTTCCTCTTCTCTTCTAACGTATCTTATATTATAAGTGTTTTAGTAAAGAAAGGAAAGAGGTTGTAATAGAAGCTGTTTTCTAGAATAATCAGAAAGGCAATTTGGAACTTGCTAGCAACAGCTTTTTCTATTCTTATCTCTCACTATGTAAATTGATCAAAATTTATTTTTTTACTAAGTAAACAATAGACAGTGCTATACCTATGAAGGTCATGAACCAAAACAGCAATTTCAAAACCAAAACGACGTTTACGATGATGTCTCCCATGATATCACCTCCTATTTTAAAGAAGTATGATAGTAACTATCTGATAATATGATAACATATCGTTTATATATCATACAAAACTCAAAAAAGAGAGGACATTCAATCAGAAAAATCCTGTTGCATGCCCTCTTTTTAACTAAAATTATTGTTGTATGAACTTTGCAATTTAAATCAAAGCTAATTCTTTCAAAGCCTTCCAAATACCATCTTGATCATTCGTATCTGTCACCATTTTTGCTTCCGCTTGAACTTCTGGTACGGCATTCCCCATTGCCACCCCAATACCAGACATGCGAAGCATTTCGCGATCATTTTGTCCGTCACCAAAACTGATGACGTCTTCTGGCGCAATCCCTACTCGATTGGCTAGGTTCATGATCGTTACCGCTTTTGAACCATCGTGTGGCACCACATCGACACTATTTTCGTGCCAACGCACAAACCGAATACGATCATAAGCGCTGAATTGTTGATCATAGGAATGGTCAAAGAAAGCTAATGCTTGATAGACATCCTGTTTTTCAACAAAGTATTCGTCCAATTCTGGTAAATGTGCACCAAATGAATGCATCGCATCTTCCATCATATCGATACGATTAGATGAAAAGCGTTTGATTGAATCTAAACTAACAAATGCTGTATCAATATCCTTTTCTTGCGCTTCTTGAATAAATTGGTGTAATTGTTCTTGATCCAGCAAATTTTTATAGACTTGTTCATGATCCAAAAATCCGGCTGCACCGTTACATAGAATATAATTGCTAAATGCTAGATCACGGATAACTTCTTGTGCGTGAAAGCGACTACGCCCTGTAGCAATCGTCACTAAATGTCCATCTTTACGCAGTTTTTCCAAGGCTTCCCTTGTACTGTCCAATGCCTGTTTGTTGGAATCTAACAACGTGCCGTCGATATCAAAAGCAATTAATTTGCGTGTCATTCTATCTCGCCTCTCTATAAATACTTACTTGCTTCTCTCGTTGCAAGCTTGCTTAATTCTTTTGTCAATTGTTCTTTTACCCAAAGTGGATTTGTTTTGCTATAGTCCCGCAACGCCCAACCAATAGCCTTTTGAATAAAAAATTCCTTTGTTGAACGATCTGCGTCAATCGCTCGTTCGAGTAGAGCGACATCTGTCTCTTCTTTGAACCCTAGTTGCAGGGTGATCGCAATTCGTCTTAACCAAAAGTCTTCTTGACCTTCAAATAATTTGAAAACCACATCAACTTCTTGGTGAAGTTTTCCCCACGTGCTGTAGACTTTTTGCCAAGAATCAATACTGTCCCACCATTCCTTCTGTGAGACAAGCTCAAGTAACCATACTAAGTTATCAAAAGAAAGACGCTTGACGTTCTTTTGGACTAAATCGATCGCTAAATACTGATACTCCCGTTCTTCCTGCATATAATAATCTTTTACTAATAAAAGTAAGTCTGAAATAGGTATCTCCTGGCTTTCTTTTAAAAGAGCCTTTTGTAGTAACGCTCTTTCTGGCTTAGGAACTCCTGCAAATCGGAAATGATGCTTCATGTAAGCTTCCATCTGCTGAGCTTTTTCTTTATTATTCGGAAAAACAATTGTCTCCAAGGGATGGCCTCCTTCGATTTTTAAAGGAACGAACTAGTCAACATAGGATGATTTTGATTGATTCAACCATGCATAACCTAAACCAATGACTAAACCACCACCAACGTAATTCCCAATCAACGCAAAGGAAAGATTGTGGATCACATTACCAACAGTCATGGCATCCATCTGCCCACCTGAAACAAAATAAGCTAATGTAAATGCCGGGAAGTTGGCAATAACGTGTTCATAGCCTAAAAAAGCAAAAATGAAAATAATGAAAACAATCGCTAAGACTTTCCCTGCATCATCTTTCATTCGCATACTAATCAATACCGCTGTATTTACTACAATGTTGGCAAACATTGCTTCCACCAAAATGGTTGTTGTCGGTTTCGTCAATTTGACTGCAATCGACTCTAACATATAATTATCCATCGGCAGATCTTGGAATGGTGTCGTCAAAGAAATTAAAAAGCCAAATAATACCCCACCAATCAAGTTAAATAAAATACAAGTAAACAGAATTTTTGCAGCTAGACCTAATTTTAACCGCTTACGTTGGACCCCGACCGACATATAAAGCATATTTGAGGTACCAAGTTCAGCATTCATGTATAAAATCATGACTAACGACCAACTAAACATAAACGCATAAAGTATCTTTCCAAATCCATGAGCAATATGCTCACCTTTGATTGCAATCGAAAAAGCAACAGCAGTTCCAAGTGTCAAGAACAAACTGGCTAATAAAGCACGCACGGCATAACGGGCGTAACTATTTCCGATCAAATCAACTTTCTTTTCGATTGATGCCTCAATCTTTTCAAACAACGGTGATACTGGGTTCATCTCTTTTCTCCTTTAAGATTTGTTCAATTATTTTCATGCTTTTGGCATATACCCTCTTATTCTATAGACAGAACTGGGGTTTGTAAAGCTTTTTTGCTACTTATTCTCTTGACATTGATAGGTCATATCGCTTATACTGTAGTTCGTGTAAAATAATGCAGCAGAAAAATAATAACTCGTCCCTAGTTTGTTGCCCCGCTTCGGGTTCAATTGCGTAACCGCGGCTGCAAAGGTGAAGATTGAAGAACAAACTATACGATTATGAATTTTTTAACGGATTATTTTACTCCAAAAAATATAGTTATCTATTGGAGGAAATTTTAATGTCTCGTTATACAGGACCATCATGGAAAATTTCTCGTCGCCTAGGTATTTCATTATCTGGCACAGGAAAAGAATTAGCACGTCGCCCTTACGCTCCAGGTCAACATGGACCAAACAGCCGTGGCAAACAATCAGAATACGGTATGCAATTAACTGAAAAACAAAAATTACGTCATATGTACGGTATGAACGAACGTCAATTCCGTAACTTGTTCGTTAAAGCAAGCAAAATCAAAGAAGGTAAACACGGGGTTAACTTCATGATCTTACTAGAACAACGTTTAGACAATGTTGTTTATCGTTTAGGTCTTGCAACTACTCGTCGTCAAGCACGTCAATTAGTTAACCATGGTCATATCATGGTTGATGGCAAACGTGTTGATATCCCTTCATACCACGTTGCAGTTGGTCAAGTGATTTCAGTTCGTGAAAAATCACAAAACATCTCAACTGTAAAAGAAGCAGTTGAAGCAACTGTTGGACGTCCAGCATTCGTAAGCTTTGACGCTGAAAAATTAGAAGGTTCATTGACTCGTTTACCAGAACGTGACGAATTGTACCCAGAAATCGACGAAGCACTTGTCGTTGAATACTACAACCAAAGCCTATAATTCAAAAAACTTTGGTACAAAAAAAACCGGCTATCCTTTGGATAGCTGGTTTTTTTAGGTTGTGAAAGAAGCGCTCAGCACTAAGGCATAAGCCAAAAAAATCGAAAATGGCTGTTTCATTTTTGATTTTTTTGGCTTATGTCCGAAGTGTTGCTTTTTGAACACCGTTTATCAAGTTTGTGAAAAAGACGGGTAGCTCCAAGTAATAAGGCAATACCTGAGAAAATAGTTCTCTATATTTTTTCAGGTATTGCCTTATTATCGTAGGAGTTGGCTTTTGAACACCGTTTATCGAGGTTGCGAAAAAAGCGTTTTGGCCTGAGCAGTAAGATAGAAAATCAGAAAATAGCTGTTCATATTTTTTGATTTTTTGGCTTAATGTTGAAGGTCAGCTTTTTGAACACCGTTTATCGAGGTTGTGAAAAAGCTGATTAGCTCCAAGTAATAAGAAATAATGTCCCCGTGTCTTTTCTTCGCTCGGACACACATAAAAAGATAGACCTCAAAACAACGTACGTATTCCGTTGAGTCGAGTGCTATCTTTTTATGTTGGCTTTAGCAGGTTCAGTTGTATCCATGACTCGAACAATAGCAAGAGAAATCAATTTGTATTCGCTACTTGGGTGATAAAACAGCTAAGTTTTTGATGTTCTCAATCGTTCTCTGAAGATACAGCTTTTAACTGCCACTTCCCACTTGGTTTAGACGAGGAAAAGAACATGTCCTCTACAGTGTGATGCTTCAAATTTCATAAACTGTCTCGCATCATTGCTTTTCCAATGAAATGTGTCCTTTAAGCAAGCAACTGCTTAGTTTCTCCCTTTATCAATGGTGGATAGACATGTTAACTTGTCACTTTCACAGTTGCTGATTATTGGCACATTCATTCGTCAAACAGCTTTTAGTTACCCATGGCAAATCGATGAATGTTCACTGGCCGTTTCAACCAACAAACCAGTTCATTGACTAGGTTGGGCACCTATCTGTAGAAAGATCATGAATGATCATCCTCATTTTTCTATGTGCCAAAATATAGTTGATTATGTTATATAAAAATTATATCACGTATCAAAACACTTGCTATTCATACTTTTTCTCACATTTGGAAATATTTTTGTACTCTTACTTCTTATGTGCGTTTTCAAAATATATCATAAAGAGACTTTACATTTATTTTCTCTTCCTCTATAATTTCGTTAACCACAAAAATAAAAAAGGTTGACAAAAGGAGAACGGATGACAAAATCATTAAAAGAACTTATACTCGTTGCCGAATTTACAGCAATCATTGCAGTCCTCTCACAATTTACTATCCCATTAGGTTTGGTTCCTCTTACTGGCCAGACTTTTGCGATTGGCTTGACCGCCACATTTCTTGGGAAACGTGCTGGTACTCTCGCTGTTTGTATGTATCTCTTATTAGGATTGATCGGACTACCCGTCTTTTCTGGCATGACTGGGGGAATGGGCATCTTATTCGGACCATCAGGCGGCTACCTTTTTGGTTTTATTCTTCAGTCTTTCGTCATTGGTTGGTGGATTGAGAAGACCAATTCTCGCTTTTTCCACGCTTGGTGTGCCAATCTATTCGGCTCTCTTCTTGCTTTAGTTGTAGGTACGCTTTGGTTATCATTTAGTAGTCATTTGTCCGTTCAAACTGCGCTATTGAGCGGATTCGTCCCATTCTTGTTGCCAGAGTTGCTCAAAAGTACGGGAGCGGCTTATGTTGGCACTACTTTAAGAAAAAGATTACGGTTCAACATTCAAAAATTAGTTTAAAAAATTAATAGGATAAAAAAGAAAAACTTTAAAAATAAGCGATATCCGCCAAATAGAGCAACTATTTTTTGGCGGATATCGCTTATTCTCATAGCCAGACACTTCTATAATCATCTAGTTATACCATTTCATTTTTCACTATCAACTTATTATTCGTCGTATAGATGAAGGACAGAAAGAAAACAAAGGCTTGCAGTGGGAAGATCACCATTCGCTCCGTCAACCCTAAAATGTTCCATCCTTGTGCCATTCCAATTGGATTCAATGCGCCAAAGAAAGTGATCAATATGGCGGTTGCAATACATATTTTTCCTAACGTACGTAGTTTTTCTTGTTTAAGATAACCAAATCCAATAAGGAATAAAGACGATATAGTAGTAAATACGACAATGATCGTCACAACAATATGCATCGTATTTTGGAAATTCATATCCGCCTTATCGCCTGTCAATGGAAATAGTTTATAGCCTACCACTGTAGTGCTTGCCATCACAAGAAAAATCAGATAACCGATCCGAGTCATCCCATGATACTTTTCAAAGGCGGTCACGACCATTCCAATGACAAACAGTAAAAAGCCTATACCATAGATAAGCAGGATCATATTCAATAAATTCGCATTTGGCGCACCAACGGCGGTTAAAGAACTGATGTCTGTCGTGATTGGATCATATGATTCCCAAAGGTATTGCCCAAGAAACACATGTACAAAATAAGCAACTACACTAACCATTCCAAGAGGCATCAACCAATCGATCACTTTCATACGTTTCCCCCACTTATTCTTCTTTCAGCTATTTAAGCAACCATCCACCATCGATTGGAACGATTGCTCCATGGATATAACTCGCTTGAGGCGTCGCAAGAAATAACGTCAATTCTGCTACTTCTTCCGGCTGTGCCCAACGCTTAACAGGCGTTTCTTCTGCGACCCATTTGGCCATCTCTCCGTCACCTGCAAAATCAGCTGCATTCATCGGTGTTTGGATGGCGCCTGGTGCGATGGCTTTTACACGTATTCCTTGCGCAGCATAATCAAGCGCTAACTGTTTCGTAAATCCAATGATTGCATGTTTGGCACTCGTATACGCGATCCCACCACCGCCAGCCACCATACCTGCAATGGAGGCCATATTGATGATCGTTCCCGTTTGCTTTTCGAGCATATCAGGCAACACTTGTTTTGTTAATCGAAAGAGACTTTTTACGTTGACCTCATAGATCCGATCCCAAAGTGTTTCGTCTGTGTCTAATAAAGGCTTGTAGCCATCAAGAATCCCTGCGGTATTCAATAAGATTGAAATATCGCCGACTTTTTCATGACACGTAGTGACTGCTTGTTCAATCACTTCTTTTTGTGAAATATCACCGAGAAATGAGATAAAATGCGTAGGATATTGTATGGCTAGTTCTTCCATCTTACCTAATTTCAGATCCACACCAAATACTTTCGCTCCTTGATTTAAAAAAGCTTCTGCTTGTGCAGCACCGATTCCTTGAGCGGCACCTGTCACAAAGACGACTTGATTCGCTAAGTCCGGATAATGATTCGTCATTCAACGATCATCCAATCTTCTGCTAGAATATCGCAAACGGTTGGCGCAAAGCTAGAAAATCCTTCGTCGCTCGTTTTGATCAGAAAATAAGGCGTTACTGGACAACCATCAAATTCATCATCGGATACTAGAACAACATATAATTCAAATCCACTCCAACCTTTTCTAATAACCTTTGCACCTGTTTTTAACTGTGGCAATACTTCTTCAAATGTCATGATTTTTTCTCTCTTTCTTTATTTGGATTTCTTTAATTTTATCAAATAAACGGATATAATCCGAGAGTTCAAGTTCATCTGTAACGATGAAATAGTCTAGATCCGCCCAAGGTTTGCGATGGATCTTGCTTGTGGATAGTAATAGATCGACCTCTCTTCCTCGATAATCCGCTGGTAAAAAGTACAACTGATACTCCTCTCTGAAAAAGTGCCTTAGGTTTTCTTTTAGTAATTCTTCTTCAAAAAGAGGAAAGTCCGTCATCAGTAAAATAGTGACTTTTGGTAATTGTCGATCAAAAACACGCATCGTTTTTAACACGGTTAGATACCTTCGCATCAAGAAAGTCGCATTCTCATAGACCCACTCGTCTGCACGTTGTGTTGCACGATTGAAAAAATTCAGCAACCATTGTTTCAATGACTCATTTTCACTAAGGAAGTGTCTAGAAAAATTGCTACCTTCCCCATCAACCATTTCCTTCGCATGAGGAAACAAGTACGCGAACAGATGACTACTTAGCAAATAGTTCTCTGCTTCTTTGGTGAATGATTCCTCGGTCAACTGCTTTTCTTCACAGTATGCTGCTAACGCATTCTTCATTTCTAATAGAGCTATAAAAGGAGCGGTTTGTTGTTTTCGGTGAAAAGCAAAAATCTGCTGACGGATTCCTGACGATTGATAATATTCTTCTCTGGTCATCAGCACTAGAAATAGTGCACCTAATTCTTCTTTCCCTTGGAAATAGTTTGGAAAAAAAGGCGCCATCCACTGACTAAATGCTTCAAAGAGTGGATTTTTTTCAATCAACTGTCGTTTTTTATTATTTAAAACCACAAAATGTTTTTGGGATTTACGTAAGAAAAATGCACCTAACATATACTCTAATCGCCGTTTCTTGATCTCATTCAACCGAACATCAAAAAACTGTAAAATCTGGTCCGCAATTTGTTTGACGTCCTGTTGTGGAATAGTTTCGAAGGGCCAAACTTTACCACGAAATAACTGCCAAAAAGTCATATGTAGGTATAATCGAATGATTTCTTCTTCCCCACACGCAATATAGCTTCCTCTTTTGAGTTGGATACCATACCTCGAAAATTGTTCTTTCCAATCATTGATTTTCCGATGAGCAGTTGACTCACTGATATAATGCTTTTGTGAGAATTGATACAGCGTATGAAATTCTTCAAAAAAAATGTCGTGCAATAGCTGGTATTTAAGCGTACTTTGCACGAGGTAAATCAAAAAGCGTTCACGTTCAATCGAATCAAGAGAATCATAAAAATGATAACCCGATCGATGATTCTTCGTGAATAAAGATTGCTCTTTTCCACTGAATAATTGATAATTTTTGATCAATTCAACTAAATATCTGGTTACACTTCGTGCGTCTAGTTGAACCTTTTGTGCAAGTTGTGCCGCTGTGTGCCCTACCTGATCCTCAAAGCTTTCGAGTAAGAGCACTTTGTAATATAAGTCTTTGTCAAAACGTTTTAAGTACTCAGAAGACAAATACAACGACTTCACCCCTTATCGACTATTTTCCTCATTGTAGCATATAATCCTTATTGAAACACCAAAACAGACAAGCTAAGGAGGCATTCAATTAAAGTAATTCCCTTCTTTTTGTAGACGATTCACTCACAGTGCATCGTGCGATTATTCGTTCCATTTCAGTTTCATTTTTTCTGAAATTTTCAAAAAATGTTTGTTGATAGCGACAATATTTGATAAAACTCACTATTTATTTTTGATATATTTATAGTTAGGGTTGGTGTTTTGTGTCATAGGGTTTTATCAATGTGTCGACTGTTGCTCGGATTTCTTTCTATAAAGAAGTCGTTTTTTATTTTGCACTTATCACGACAACAGAAGTACACCTCTTACGGAACACTTCACCCGCTGTGTTGTTGTTTCTTTTTTATATTTCAATAAATTTATGGAGGGTATTATGGATTATTCACTTATGACCCGTCTAGCGGCGGAACTACTTGGTACAGCATTATTGATCGTTTTAGGTAATGGTGCTGTCGCAAACGTAGATTTAAAAGGAACAAAAGGATATGGCAGTGACTGGATGCTGATTGCTGTTGGTTATGGTTTTGGTGTGATGATGCCAGCAATGATTTTTGGTGGCATTAGCGGAAATCATATCAATCCGGCATTTACGATTGCTTTAGCCTCTAATGGTTTATTCCCTTGGGCAGAAGTCGTACCTTATATCGTTGCACAATTACTTGGAGCAGCTCTTGGACAATTGATCGTGGTCGCTTGTTACAAACCTTATTACGATCAAACTGAAGATGTAAACCATGTCTTAGGAACTTTCTCAACTATCAACAGTGTTGGTTCTAAATTCAATGGTTTCGTCAACGAATTCTTCGGTTCATTCGTCTTATTCTTTGGCGCATTAGGTATCACAAAAGCACCTTTCTTCCAAGATAACTTAGGAACAGCTCACTTAGCTCTTGGTTTCTTAGTTTGGACATTGGTCGCTTCACTAGGAGGTCCTACAGGTCCTGGATTGAACCCAGCACGTGACTTTGCACCTCGTTTGGTTCATGCGTTGTTACCATTGAAACATAAAGGTTCTTCACAATGGGATTACGCTTGGGTTCCAGTTGTGGCACCGATTTGTGCCGGTATTGTAGCAATATTTCTCTACAAAGCATTATTTATGGCATAAAATTAATGAATACTATAAAAACGGAAATCTTTGGAAGCAATTCCTTAGATTTCCGTTTTTTATTGATTTCAAATCTAAAAATCATTCTCGCAACCATTAGTTGGCAGAACGCAACACCTAGATGGTAGCTCCGCAACTGATAAAATTGTTACAATAGAGTCAGAAAAGAAGGGAGTGTTGACGATGGTCATGCCAGAAAGAATACAACACTTGAGAAAAACAAAGGGGCTATCTCAAGAGGAACTTGCAGATACGATGGGCGTTTCAAGACAAGCTGTATCTAAATGGGAAAGCGGACAAAGTACACCAGACTTAGAAAAAATAATTTTAATGAGTGAATTTTTTGGAGTAACAACAGATTATATTCTAAAAGGAATCGAAACTGTAGAGAATAAAGACGAACAAAGCAAAGAAATAATAAGTAAGATTCTTTACATCTCATCCACAGCCTTTGTTGCAATTGGTCTATTCAGTGCATTTTCTGGATGGTATGCAGAACAAGCCCTCGAAGATGTTTGGGGTTCAATGATTATTCAGGCAGTTGGAATTGCTGGCTATTTTATTGGAAAATTATTATCAAAAGAAAAAGCCCCCTTATCTGTTGATTGGCTTAATATCATTGGAATCATCTTTATGCCAGTTTCTATGTTTGTCGGATATCTTTCAATATTTGTTTTCAATCAAGGCCAGGTAGCACCTTACCCAATCGGCATGACTCATACTTTACTTTTAGGCTTGGTACTCTTCGTGTTCGGCGTGATAAGTTTTATCTTTATCAAAAATAAGAATAAAATCTCGGTTAGATAACTCAATACAAAGGCATCTCATTCCTTTTTGAATAAGGTGCTTTTTGGTTTGACTTGGTGAAAAATATTTGAATACAAAAAACCGAAGTGTATAACTATTCACTTCGGAGTAGATTCTACTATAGATATATATTTTTTCTATGTCCTACTTCTAATGCTAAAACAATCAACTTTTCATCATCAATCTTTGTAATGACGCGATAATTTCCTATTCTGTATCGCCATTTACCTGCGTAGTTCCCCACAAGTGGCTTACCTGTATATCTAGGATTTTTTGTGCCTTCGATCTGTTTATGTAACCATCTTAATATAGTTGTTGCTTCGAATTTGTCTAGTTTTCTTATTTGCCTATCGAAGGTAGGAGTTGTTCTTACCGAGTAGCTCATTTTTTTTCACCTATATCATACTCCTCTAAAAGAACAGATAAATCATTTGATTTTTTATCTTTCAAATACTCTTCATAGGCTAAATCTCCTATCTTTGCATCATACGCATCTTCTAAAGCATCTAATGTTTTTGTTTTAAGTAATTCAGAGAGACTCTTTCCTTCAAACTTAGCCATTTCATCCAAAAATTTTTTCTCATCTTCTGTCACACGAACTGTAATTGTTGCCATAATATTCCCCTCCTCTGATTTAATTCATAGGCACTTTAATTATAACATACCCTCGAACGAAAGAACACAATTGTGTTCACTTATCGAGATGATTTTTCATCTACTCATCCATAGAGAAACAAAGAATATTCTTATCGTCTATCCCCCTAAATAAGTGTAGAATAGGGTCGTAGCTTGTACATCAAAGAGAGAATTCAACTCATTATGGACACAAATAAGACAAAGGAACGATTAAGTGTCCATTTAGACAAGTGAATTGAAAAAAGAAGTTGGCAGCTTATTGTCTGATACATCGCTAGATTACACGATCGATGAAGTTGCCGGACAGGATTGGTGGAATAAAGTAGCGGAGATCAAGAATAAATGGGAATGATCGATGAAGTAAAACTAAAAAATACATAAAAAACCACCAAGTGTCATCTAAATCGATACTTGGTGGTCTTCAAATTTTCAGTAAGCAATCACTGTTACTGCTTGTTCAAACTCTTTTTTCAAATGTTGTAACTGGTATTCTTTAAATTCTGGACGATGCGTTCGTAATAATACGCGTAATTTCATTGGATTGTAACGATCAATCAATTGATATTCATCGATAAAATCTCGTGTCAATTGCCATTCGTAATAATAGCCAAACGGCCGACAACTATACGTCGTTCCTTGGAGTACTTTATCCTCAAACCGTCGATGCGTATGCCCAAAGACGACTTGTTGAAGATTATCGTATTGATCGAGTAGTTTTCCAAATGAAGCTGAACCTAAGAACGCATTGAGTTGGTTCCAACGTTCATAAGGCGCGTTTTGGTAAACAATGAATTCTTGTTTTGGGACAAAATGTGTTGACAAGATCACATTCATTTTCTTTTTGTGTAGCGTATCCAATAATGATCGTGTTGCTTCTACTACTCGATCATTCACTTCTAGATCCGTTCCATCTCGCTCAATCAAGCGGTCATACCAGTACAAACGCTTCATCCGCACGATTTTCTTCACGTCTTTTTCTTCTGAGAATTGGTAATCATACCAACCGTTGATGCCTAATAACACGGTTTTCTCATTTAATGGAATATAGCGCTCATTCAAAAAATGGACGTCTGGAAAATGACTGATCATTGCTTCGCCAGTAACATCGGCTAACTCATGATTGCCAAAATGGAAAGTCGTTGGTAGTCGCTCTGCAAAAAATTCAGCGACTGCGACACAACGATCGACTTTATTGGCGGTATCCCCAGCCAAATGAAGCCGAGTAATCTTTTTTTGTTGTAAGACTTCCCATAAGAGCATTAATTCAGCTTCGCCAAATTGATTGATGTCCACATGTAAGTCACTGATGATCGCTAAATTTCCCATTCTTTTTCCTTCTAAATCTTAGATAGTTGATGTGACGATTTGGAGGTTATTTTTGATGATTCCTCCTGGTCCTTTCAGTTGCAGACTCTTGTAAGTTGGTTCTACTGCTAACGTCGTCGGATTATCCAAATAAACGAGTGCGCTTTTCTTGATTTTGATTGGTCCCATTTGGGTATCGACTACTTCAGAATATAAGCTTAGATCTGCCGATGTTTCTTTTTCTACAATAATCAGACGAAAAGAAGTATCGATTTGGCAAGTGATCCGGCTATTCGCAAATGGTCCATCTCCGTCTTCTACATCTAGCAATAATTGTTCATTGTCATTCACTTTTCCACGAAGCAGTTCTTCCGCTTCTTTTGATACGATAAATTCCATCTTAATCACCTCAATTTTAGCTTAATGATTTTTGTACGAAGTTGCAACTAACTTGTTTTTGGGTGACCTTCCAACCAAGCTTTTTTGGTAATTCCTTTAAGAACGATTGAAATGATTTCTCCTTTTTCTCGTTTTGCATCAGGAATCACAGCTTCTTCTCTCATTCCTAACTTGTCCATCACTCGTCCCGATTTACTATTTTTCGTATTATGATAAGCAAAGATCCTTACGAGATCCATTTTTTCAAAGCCCAATTTCAGAAGCGCTTTTCCAGCTTCCGGCATGATTCCTTTTCCCCAATACTTTTTATTTAAAGCGTAACCTAATTCAGCCGTATCATCGCCTTCTTGTATCCGCAAATCGATCGTACCAATCATCTTGCGGTTTTCTTTCCATTCAATAGCATATTTTCCAAGCGGTGATGCCATAAAAAAATTCGCAACACTGATTTTTGTATCTTCGATCGACTGATGTCGAGGGAAAACAAAGCGGGTCGTTTCTACATCATGGGCATATTCAAATATATCTTCTACGTCTTCCAATGTGATTGGTCTTAAAATCAGACGTTCCGTTTCTATGACACGATTTTCTGCAAACACTAAGTTTCGATTGATCAATAATTCCATGTGCATCCCCTACCTTTTCCTTTAGTTTAAATTACTGTATCGAAATTCACGGAAAGAAGCAAGACAAAACTTAATATCTCCTTAAAATAACAGATTAAATATTGATAAACGAAAAAACTTAAACAATTGCTGAAAAAGAATAATTATTTGTTCACGATTTATTAACAAATTTTAGCTATTGTTATCTTAACAACTAAACAAGCGCTGGAGGTCTTACTTATGACAGAATATATAAAAAGCATTTACTTTATTGAAGAAACACAGAACATTGAAGGATCTTATATTGAAGTCAAAACACTATTTGTTGATGAAGACAAAGAAAAAGCATTGTCGATCTATCACAAATTAGCAAAGAAAAAACCAAACTACTTCGGATTGATTTTAAGTGAGTACAAAATCAAAGCAGAAGATAGTTATTTTTATCAACTTTTGAAACGTTGGTCAAAACTACCCGCTGACTTTTATCGTCAAGTCAAGATCGTCAATTATCAAGCATTAGCCGAAACACACGCTTGATTTTACGCTTTAAGCTTTCTCTAAGGTTCGCCTTGTATCCTTTAGTCAAATCAAAGGAGGCGATCTTATGTTCCGACAATGGCTTGCTCACTTTTTCCATGATCCAACCCCACGAATCGATCCTTATGAAGTCGATAATGAATTTACTCTTACACTAGATTTTCCTAACGATCAAACAATCACCCATTGAATAAGAAATGAACGAGTACTTATCTAGTTGATAGGCACTCGTTCATTTCTTGTGTATTCATTGAAAAATTATTTTAGCGCTTGATTGACGTCTTCAATCATCAAGTTCATTGATTCAAGTCCACCACCACTCAAATACCAAACATCTGGTTGCAATGAAATTACTTGATCATTTTTACCGGCATCTGTTTGTGCCACTAATTCATTTGCAGCTACGTTATCGTTGCTTGTATCTCCACCAATTGCTTTGGTACGATCGATCACAAATAAAATCCCTGGGTTCTTCTCTAAAACATATTCATAAGAAACACTTTGACCATGTGTAGACGCCTCGATTTGATCATCGGCTTGTTTAAAGCCAAATAAATCATGAACTAGTCCGAAACGTGAACCTGAACCATATGCTGAAAGTTGCCCTTCATTCACTAAAGTAACTAAAGCTGTTTGATCAAGCGCACTGGCTTTCTCTTTTACTTCATCAATTTGTTTCGTTAAATCTGTTAATTTTTCTTCTGCCTCTTTTTCTTTATCAAAAATCTTTGCCAATGTTGTCACATTTTCTCGCATCGATTCCCATGGCTTTTCTGCATCCATTGCTAAATATAGTGTCGGGGCAATTTGGCTCAACTGTTCCTGATAATCACTTTGACGACCGGAAATAATAATCAAATCTGGTTGCATCTCATTGATTTTTTCCAAATCAGGTTCTTTGATTCCTCCAGCAGATTCAACTTCTTGATATTTTTCTAAGTAAGCAGGTAGATTTTTAGTTGCCGCTCCTACGACTTTGTCTCCAACACCTAATGCATCAAGTGTATCTAATGATCCATTGTCGAACACTACAACTTTCTCAGGATTTTGTTGCACTTCCACAGATTCCCCGTTGCTATCTTTGACTGTCAACATTGTATCCGTTGCGACAGTACTTGATGCTGTTGTTTCACTCGTTTGTGCTTCGTTATTTCCACATGCTGTTAATCCTAATGATGCCATGACTAAAAATCCTAAAACTATTTTCTTCATTTTGATGCTCCTTCGTAGTTTTTAGAAATAAAGACAAAATCTGCGTCCTTCGATTTCACAGATTCGAATGTCCATTTCGTATAATTGATCTAGTACTTCTTTTTTGATAATGTCGTTTGTTTTGCCTTGTCTAAATAACTTTCCTTGTTTCATTGCGACGATTTCATCTGCGTAACTCGCTGCAAAGTTGATATCGTGTAACACAATGACGATCGTTTTTCCTAATTCTTGTACAAGACGTTTTAAAATTTGCATGATCTGTACCGCAAAATTCATATCGAGATTATTGAGTGGTTCATCCAGCAAAATGTAATCAGTATCTTGCGCAAGGACCATCGCAATATACGCTCGTTGCAATTGTCCCCCAGAAAGCGTGTCGATTGTTTGGTCCTTCAGTTCTTCCAACCCTAGGTGTTGGAGTGATTCTTCGATGATCTGATGGTCTTTCGTTGTCAACTTTCCTTTCGAATAAGGAAAACGCCCGAACGATACAAGCTCTTCGACTGTGATTTTCATACTGACCTCATTGGATTGTTTCAAAATAGCTAGTTTTTTTGCCATCTCTTTGGACTTCCAAGCTTTTACTTCATTGTGATCCAAGTAGATCTCACCTGCATCTTTAGGAATCAAACGACTGATCATAGAAAGAACGGTTGACTTTCCTGCGCCGTTTGGACCGATGAAGGCTGTCAATTGTTGATCCGAGATTTCCAATTGCAAGGCCTCGACGACCGTTTTTCCTTGGTAAGACTTCTCGACACTATTCAAATTGATCATCCCAGTTCCTTCCTTTCTCGAATCAATTTTGTAATAAAGTAAATACCCCCTGTGAACTCTACAACCACACTGACCGTCGTGTTCCACCCAAACACTTGCTCAACGATCAATTGTCCCCCAGTCAAAAACAAGAAAGCAATCAAAAAACTTCCTAATAGTAAAACACCATGACGATACGTTGCAAACAAACGATAGCTGACGTTTGCGACAATAAATCCAAGAAAGGTGATTGGTCCCACCAAAGCAGTGGCTGTTCCTGTCAACAAGCTGACACAACAAAGAATAGAAAATTGAAAACGCTCTGTCTCAATCCCAAGGTTCGTTGCTTGATCCTTCCCTAGATGAAAGACATCCAGAAAATGTCTTTTATAAAAAAGGAACACCCAACAACAGCCAATCAACAATGCAGCAGGTAGGAGGTAGGCAGTCTGGACATTACCGAAACTAGCAAATAACTTCCCTTGCAACAAATCATATTCATTCGGGTCCATCACCACTTGTAAAAACGTACTGATACTATTGAAAAGTGTCCCTAAAATCATCCCAGTCATCAATAATAAGAATAAGTTAGGAGCTTCTTTTCGTAATAAAAAGAAAAATAATAACTGGCTTAAGCCAACCATCAATGCCACGTTGACTAAGAAAAAGCCTGTGCCTGTTTGCTGAAGCATCGTCACACCACCAATCAAGAAAAAGAGGAGGGTTTGAACAAGTACATAGAGGGAATCGAGCCCTAACACAGAAGGTGTCAAAAATTGATTTTGGGTAATCGTTTGGAAACTAACGGTCGCACTGCTCGTCGCAAGTGCCACTAAAATGAACGCCATGATTTTTTTGCTTCGTAAGGCCCATGCAAATGCCCAATTACCATACGTATTGATGGTCAAATAACCAATCGTCACACCAATCACGAGTAGAGACAAAATAAAAAATAGACCAGTGATCTTTTTACCCATGTTTGCGCCCCCTTACTAACAAGTAAAGGAAAATCAAACCACCGATGATCCCTACGATGACGCTGACTGGGATTTCATAAGGAAAAATCACAAGACGAGCGATCATGTCACAGATAAGCAAAAAGATACTACCAAAAATGGCGGTAATTCCTAACGTTTTATGTACCTGATCCCCATAGAGCTTTGCTGTGATATTTGGAATGATCACTCCCAAGAAAGGAATCGTCCCAACCATGATCAAAGTGATCGCACTGGCTAAAGAAACAAGACCAATCCCTAGTAGTTGCATGTTGCGATAATTCATCCCTAAATTCACTGCGAACGATTCACCTAAGCCTACGATCGTAAATTGATAGGCAAAAAAAGATAAGATAAGTAATAAAGGAATCGTTACATACAATAATTCATAATTTCCCCGCATGACTGTTGCAAAATTTCCTTGTAGCCATGAAGACATGTTTTGTACTAACTGAAACTGATAGGCGAAAAATGTTGCAGCAGAGCCGATAATATTTCCTAGCATCACGCCGATCAATGGTAACATCAGCTGATTTTTTTGTGGAAAAAATCGTGCAAAAGATAAAAATAAGAGCGTACCTGCAAACGCAAATAAAAATGCAGTTGCTGAACGAATCCACAAAGAAGCATTCGGTAAAAAGAGCATCACCACTAAGATACCCAATCTCGCACTATCCATCGTGCCAGCTGTCGTTGGTGAAACAAATTTATTTTGAGTCAGATGTTGCATGATCAACCCACAAATACTACTCGTTGCCCCTACCAGTACTAAACAAATCGTTCGCGGAAAACGTGTCGCCAACAACAATTGCATACTCTGTCCTTCAAATCGGATAATCTCCATGAATTCCACTCGAGACACGCCAATAAATAGCGAACATATACTTAAAATAACTAAAAAAACCATCAAGCGACCCACGCGCATTTCCCTTTACCTCGCTAACTGAGAATGATTCTCATTCTTATTCTAAGTGAAGCATTGAACAAAAGCAACCGTTTTTTAATGAAATAAGAGCAATCCCTATAAATTTTAGAATACGTGTACGATACAAAAATAAAATTCATTTTTGTTTCTGACCTTAAAAATGTGGGAAGCTATTTCTCAATTTCTGCCTTAATGCTTGGAGCTAAACGACTTTCTCACCACCTGGCTACACGGTGATCCAAAAGCTAACCTTCAACACTAAGCTAGAAAATGACAAAATATGAAAAACTATTTTTCAATTTTCTAGCTTACTGATCAGGTCAAAATGCTTCTGTCACAACCTCTATGTTATAATGACTTAAAACAACAAAGGAGGAAATTGGATGGCATCAGATGAATTGAAAAATCATTTGGACAAAGGAATGTATGGCACGCCCTTGGTCAACCCAGAAGAACAGCATAAATACCTAGGTACCTTTCGTGAACGTTGCTACCTCAGTATGACCGTTGCTGAAATGAATGAGCCGACAAATAAAGAAAAGTTCCTACAAGAACTAGAGAAACGACCAGAAGCATTTATTCTGATAAACGGGACCTTACCCCTGGATATCCAGAATCAATACATCCAATTGGCAACGAAAAATCAAACGAAATTCACGGTTGTAAACGATCATGTTTCCGAAGATCCGGAAAGTATTGGTCTACTGATCGCAAGCAAAGAAGCAGTGAATGAACCTGTGATCGATGTAGAAGAAAAATATCCAACGAAGCAAGAGGAAGAAGTACCCAAGAAAAAAAGCTTTTGGGACCGATTATTCAAGTGATTTCAAAAGGCAAACTAAATTTTTGAGTTTCTAATCAAAACTTGTCAGCGTTCGGATGCTCCTCTAGCAAAACAAAAATCATTCACAAACTAGATAAATCTAGTAATGTGGATGATTTTTTTGTTTATTACAATCGTTATTAAGTTATTAAGTTTTTAATTTTTTACGATTTGTAGTTTCATTGGTTCAATAGTTTCAATTTTTTGCTCCATTCCTAGGTAGTTTCCACATATTTTGATTTATCATGAACTATTTAAAATATGTGCCTTTGTCATACAATTATTGATTGCTAACACTCACTGAAAGCATCATCCCAAAACAAAGTTCTACAATTTCCTGATTTTCTTTAAAAATCTTTAGATACATGTCTTTCTTTTTTAGTTCTGTAATATTGTAAAAATCTCCATAAAAAACATCTGCTTCTTTATAAGTCAAAAATACACTGATTTGGTTTTCATAAGTCCTTATAAAGATTTTCAGCTTAAAATCACCTCGGGAAATTTTATACATGATATTACCATCACCTATATTATCAGTTATACTCTCACCTTCTGATAGGAAAAGCTCCATCAATTCTAACTCATCATATTTCATTTTCTTATCTCCCTTACTTAGGAATCACTGTAATTACTAATCCCAAATCATTAATTATTACTGTAACATCACTAGTTTCTAACTTCCATGTATTTATTTGATTTCCACGGGTTTTCACACCCTTGGATATAGCATTTTCGATTACTGATGGCGGAATATTCCTTGGCTGTACATATTTTTTTATGAAATCACTATACTCATTTGTTCCAGGAATATATCCCATATTTTTTGCGATTTTTTGTGCTCTAATATTCAATTGTGCTCTAACTTCTGGTATATCAGGTGCCATTCTTTCTAGAGCATGGCTAGAGTATTTACGGCCATTTATATTTGCACCTTCTCTATTTAAACTCCAAGATGACTTATCAATATCCCACCCACTCGCCTCCTCAATCTTACCATTCTCCACCTGCTTCACACCAGTAGTCGTCAATACTTTGTAAGACGCATAAGTAAAGCCTAAGACCATCAAGGCTTGACCGAGTTCAGATTCGTTGATCCATGTATAGCCATCTTTGACATATTGCGAGGTAGAAACGAGACTGCCTAAGAGTGGGTCTAGTTTTTCGCCGGTTTCGTAATTGACACCTTGACGCCATGCTGCATTGACTTTCTCTTGGTAGGTGTCATACGTCATGAATTGGATCAATTCAGGGTCTAAGTAATGGCCTACTTTCGTGACATATTGATACAGCTCGGGGTTCACGATGCCGTAGCCTGATTGCTTGTCCTCGATTTTCCAAAAGACACGTGGGTTGCCCTCGCTATCGTGAATAATGAGAGCATAGACATTGTACTTTTCTAGTTCTTTGTTTTTAGTTGGATCGATGCCTTTTTTCTCGTTGTCTGCTTGTTGCCATTTGTCTTGGATCGTGGTTGTCCAGGACAAATCTTTTGGCATAGAGAATGTTTTCGTTTGGCTATTCCAAGCAGTTTTTGTTTGGGCAAGTCCTTGATTCACTGCTTGTTCGAGACTTTTGATTTCTGTAAAAAACTGCGCGGAGCTTTGGTTGTAAGCTAAGAGTTTTTGGAGTTTTTCTTCCAGCTTGTGTTTCAAGTCATGATACATTGTGAGTAACAATGTATTTTGATTGAGTTGAAAGCCTTGATGTTCTTCTGGCATATAAGGTGAAAGAAGCAATTGCCTTATTCCCTCGGCTTGAGTGATATATTGATTCATTTGGCGAATCTGTGCTTCTAATTCGGATTGTTTCAAGCTAATGGAGTCGACTTGTTCTATGTACTGTTGTGGAAATCGTTTCGCTGCTTTCTCGACCGCTTCGGAGAGTAAGATTCCTCCTTGCACGAGTGGGTAAAGTACTTGGGAAAAATAGGCTTTCGCAGCGTCGTAGGTTTTCCCTTGGAGATTGGGCGTTTGTAAAGTGAATTGAGTGATGGCTTGTTGGAGATTTTGGTAATCAGTGACTTGTTTTTGGCAGAAGTGGCTGGCACTCGTAGCTTGGGCTAAAGAATCGGACAGGTACATCTCAATACTCATATGTTGTTCTCCTTATATATATTGGTCTATTTACTACTTTCTCTAAAAATTCCTCCTTACATTTTTAAAACGCTTTCACAAAACATTGTAACAAACCATTGCTATCTATAAGATGAAAGTTCGATTAGATAGGTGTTGTTACCTAATTTTATCAAGTTTGTCGTACTCCTTTGTCTTTTTTAATCGTAGAGATTGGACGACTCGTCATACCTTCACTCCTAGACTATAAGCAGTGCTCAGTAGTAATTATTTCAAAAAATAAGCAACTTGATCCAAACAGGTAAGCTGTTTTTGGATCAAGTTGCTAAATGTGGCTGAATACTTTTGATACAGCCCTTATTCATGACTTATTTTAGTTCTGTGTCTTGATCACTTCAGGATACAACAATTCCAACACGTTCATCGTCAGTCTTCTGCCTTTTCCAGCAAATGGATAGACGTGCATGTGCATCGCTGGATTGAAGTTGGCTTCGATGATGCCATAGGCTTGGTCATCTGTTTGAGGATCAATATCTTTATCTGGAATGATCAGGTCGATCCCGCTGATTTTTGCACCTAAGGCTTCTACTGCTTGTTGGGCAATTTGCTTATACGCTTCGGAAAATTCATCCGTCACGTCAATTGAATCGCCACCTGTACTGATATTGGAATTTTCGCGTAAATACACGATTTGATCTTTTTCAGGTACAGAATGGATGGTTAGTCCTTGCTCTTTTAACATCAACTGCTCAAGTTCACCTAACTGGATCAATTCCAATGGTGCACGATGGTGACTGCCTCTTAATGGATCTAGGTTTTTTTCAGCGACAAGTTCTTCCACCGTCCGTTTTCCGTCACCCACAACATTGGCAGGAACACGAAGTAAGATCGCTTTTACTTGCCCATCGATCACAAAGAAGCGATATTCTGTTCCAGGCATGAATGCTTCAACTAGTACAGAAGTATCTTCACGAAAAGCGATTGCTAAACCAGCCTGGTAATCTTCTAAAGATGCTCCTTCTTTGAAGATCGTGATCCCTAACCCATAATTTGTCGATTTAGGTTTAATAACAAAGGCTTGTTCTGCAAATCGTGGATAAGCGTTCAAAGCCTCTTCGATTGAAGTAAATTCGGCTCCTTCAGGTACACGGAATCCGGCCTCTTTTAGCACTTTTTTAGTGACTGTTTTATTTTCCATGATCAATGGCACAATGTAGCTGTCTTTACTTGTCATATTGGCATTTTTCACATATTCGATATGCTCTTGATGCTGTAGACGTAAAAATTGATCTGATTCATCTATGACCTTTACTTCGATGCCCTTTTGGATCGCATCAAACATCAGAATCTGTGTCGACAGCTCCATGTCACGAAATCCCGCTAATTGATACGAACGTTCATAACTTTCTTCTTCATACTGTTTTCCTAAAGTATAAGCAAAGTCATGCTGGCTTGTTTGTTGTGCTTGCTGATAAATCTTGCCTGCCAATGTTTCACGTGGTTGATCCAATTGTGCGATCATGTCATCGATCAATGGTAGGCGTTCGGATTGTCCTAAAGCTACAAGCATCTCTTTCATTCCTTGAAGAAGCAGCATTCCTTCATCATAAAAAGCAGTTTGATCCATAGGGTTTTCTAACGACACGTGTTCATTTCGCTGCTCGCCTTCTTCGACCCATGCATCGACTGCTACGTCATGTTCCATCCATAGCATATACATTAAGAACGATTGTAAAAACTGAACTTGTGCTTGACTGATCCCTACACGTGCGTAAGGATTTAAATCAATATTTCTCAGTTCAATATAGCGAATACCTGATTTTGCTAAATCAGCTACACGTTTTCCACCACGAAAACGGATCGGTGCATAGAATTCTTTTTCTTCGGATAACTTGCCTTCTTCCACCATTTTTTCAATATCGGTTAAATATTGTTGCATTGACGCATAGGATACTTTGACATTCGGATGGTTCGTATAACCATAGGAACTATTACGAATACTGCGTACCGGTTCTGCTGGTGCTGGTTTGCCGACAAAATAGTGGTCTTCACTTAGAGGTGACGCCCCAAACAAATAAGTGATCAACCAACGATAACGCAAGAAATTCTGTGCTGTTTTAAAATATAATTCTGTTTTAAATGCTGCAAAGTCGGTAAACTCTGTTTGTTGTACAAACAAGGATTGTAAAAGATCATCGCCAAACTCAAAGTTGAAATGGATGCCGCTGACCATTTGCTTGCGTTTGCCATATTCCTTTGCTAAATAACGACGATACAAGACATCTTCAAAATTAGAAAGCTTCGCAATCATGATCTCTTCGTCTTTTTCAGGTAAAGCCGGAGGCATACTTAAAGGCCAGATCATTTCATCATCTGCCATTGAGCGTGAAGCAACGTCGTAGATTGCTTCCAAGTATTTAAAAAGTTCGTTGATAGAATCCGTGACCGGAGTAATCAATTCGACTTGAGTTTCACTAAAATCTGTCTGGATGTATGGATGATACGTACGATCCCCAAAAATCTCAGGATGATCGGTTGTTGCCAACTTTCCAGAGAAGTTCACACGTTGCCCTTCACGTTCAACCCCAAAACGGGCTTGACTAATGAATGGTAGTGAACGAGGATGCAGTAATAATTCTTTATAGTTCATGGTTAAATGTCCTCCAATTCATATGTTTCATTATAGTAAAAACCGCCAAGAAAAAGAATGAAATTGTTTGAAAATGAGAAAAAAGGGGTGTTTTTTTAAAAAAACACCTGATATTGTAGGAAAATGACTCCAAACTGAACAACAAGATAGCACATAGCCAGATAGGACAGTCAAAAAAATCGCTGGTTCATTTTTGGTTTATATTCGAAATATTGTTCCTTGAATATCGCTAGTCCATTGGAAGGAAGGAGAAAAAAGAGCCTGAAACAAACGGAACCTCTTCAAAAATAAAGGGAAAACCACGGAAATTTAAAGAACGATTCCCGTGGCTTCTTTTTTATTTCTTGAAGTTGAACACCTTTGTTACAAGCTCTTTAGATGAACTTATGCTCATATACTGTTTATTCTTCTTTCAATAAGCCTTTAAATAGACCGATGACAAAGTCATTTGGATCAAAAGCTTCTAAATCATCGATGCCTTCACCCAAACCAACAAGTTTGACCGGCAAGTGCAATTCATTACGAATGGCTAAGACGATTCCACCTTTAGCTGTACCGTCTAATTTTGTTAAAACTAGCCCTGTCACATCAGAGGTTTCTTTGAACTGTTTCGCTTGGACCATGGCATTTTGCCCTGTCGTCGCATCTAACACAAGTAAGATCTCATGTGGTGCTTCTGGTAATTCTCGTTGGATCACACGTTTGATCTTCTCTAATTCGTTCATCAAATTGACTTTGTTTTGCAGACGTCCAGCTGTATCAACAAGTAAAATATCTGCTTGTTGTTCTTTGGCTTTTTCGATGGCATCGTAAACGACTGCCGCAGGATCACCACCAGCTTTGCCTCGAACCACTTCAACTTCTGCACGTTCTCCCCAAACGACTAACTGATCGATCGCACCCGCACGGAAAGTATCTGCTGCGGCTAACAATACCTTTTTGCCTTCCGTTTTGTATTGATGTGCTAATTTACCGATACTCGTCGTCTTTCCTACACCATTGACACCAACAAAGAGGATCACTGTTAATCCTTCTTCTTGGAGATTCAATGTATTGACTTCATCGATGCCTTCTTGCTCATAAAGCTCAACTAATTTTTCGATGATCGCATTTTGGATCTCAGCTGGTTTCTTGGCATTTCTTAGCTTCACTTCTTGGCGTAACGCTTCAGTGATCTTGATGGCTGTTTCAAAGCCAACATCTGCACCGATCAATGTTTCTTCCAATTCTTCGAAGAAATCTTCATCGACCGTACGGAAATTCGCAAACAGTTCATTCATTCGTTCACCGAACGTTTTACGGGTCTTTTCTAGACCCTTGTCATATTTCTCTTGTACTTCTACTTCTTCTGGTGCTTCTTCACCAGTAAAGGCTCGTTTGATCTTATCAAAAAATCCCATAGTATACCTCCTTTACACTAAAACAAATTGTTGGATCGCTTTTGCTACCCCATGTTCGATGTTACTTGCCGTGACATGATCAGCGGCTTCTTTGACAAAAGGTACCGCATTTTCCATGGCTACACCAAGTCCTGCGTATTCGATCATCGGTAGATCATTTTCCTCATCTCCGATTGCCATGATCTCACTACGTTCAAGTCCTAAATCTTTCGCTAATAAAGAAATACCATATGCCTTAGTGACGCCTTTTGGCATAAATTCTAATAAAACATTGCGCGTTTTGATAATCTCATACGACTCATAATAAGCGCTTGGAATCTCCTTGATTTTTGCATCTAGTTCTTCTTGCTCATAGGCAATGACTGCTTTGTTCAACACAAACTCATCTGTGATATCAGCTAGTACTGCTGGTTGGAATTGCAATAAGTTGTTTAATACATTGTACATCGATTGCTTTTGAGGCGCACTAGGTAATTGCAAGACGACATTATCTGATAAGACGTCTAACGGCAAGTCTAGTTCTTGTGCCAACGCATAAAGACGATGGATATCAGACACAGACATCGCTTTTTTCTCGATGATTTCACCTGTATCATTTTTCTGCACTAAGCCACCGTTGAAGGTAATGCTATAATCGCCTTCTTCGACTAAACCTAATTCTTGTAAATAGTGAGCCATCGCTGCTAACGGACGCCCCGTGCATAAAACGATTTTTACCCCTTGTGCTTTTGCTTGAGCCAAAGCTTGTTTATTCTCAGATGAGATTTTCTTTTCTTCGTTCAATAGTGTTCCGTCTAAATCGATAGCGATTAATTTGATCATTTCGTCCCCTACACTTTCGTTTCACTCATTCTTCCTTCTTCATTGATGTCTTCCATACGGACAGAGACGATTTTTGAAACCCCAGACTCTTGCATGGTCACACCGTATAAGACATTCGCAGCAACCATCGTCCCTTTACGATGCGTCACCACAATAAACTGTATATCGTCTTGGAACTCGCTGAGATAGCGACCAAAGCGTTTGACATTGGCTTCATCTAGCGCAGCTTCGACCTCATCAAGGATACAAAACGGTACAGGGCAGACACGAATAATCGAAAAGAGCAACGCAATCGCAGTCAATGCACGTTCTCCTCCTGAAAGTAAACTTAAACTTTGTAGTTTTTTACCTGGAGGCTGAACTTCGATTTCAATCCCTGTCTGCAACAAATCAGTCGGATCAGTCAACACAAGCTCTGCGCGACCGCCACCAAACATGTTTGGGAAAACGATTTTGAATTCTTGGCGGATTGCTTCAAAAACTTCTTTGAAACGAGTCCGTACCTCATCGTCCATTTCATCCATTGTTTCAAATAATTGATCCTTAGCCGATAATAAGTCATCCCGTTGCGCAGCCAAAAAGGTATGACGTTCATTCACTTGCTCATACTGCTCAATGGCGTTCAGATTTACTGGGCCTAAACGATCGATTTGTTGTTTCAACGAAGCAACTTCTACCCGGCTGTTCGCTACATCCGTTGTTTCTTCATAAGATTCACAGGCTTTTTCATAATTCATCTGATACTCCGTTTGAAGATAATTCAAATGATTATCCAAAATCATTTCCGCACGATTCTTTTGGACCTCTAACTGTGACTGCTCTGTCAAAAGTTCTTTTTGTTTACGGTTTTCAGCTAATAGGTCGGCATCCAACGCATCGATGGTCGTTTGCATTTCTTCACGTGACTGTTTGGCGTCTTCTAGAGAAGCTTTTAAGCGATCTCTTTCTGTCGCTAAATCAGCGATTCGTTGATCTAAGCTTTCTTCTGTCAGTTCGTGATCAGAGAAGTCCGCAGTCAATGCATGCAGTTGTTGTTCTAGTCCTTCTTGTTTGGCTAATGCCTCATTTTTTTGTACACGTGCGCCACGTAGTTGGATCTGTAAGTGATTGTATTGCTCTTTCAATACGGCTAATGAGGCTTGCTCCTGTGCTTGTTTTTCCTGGATCTGCGCGCGACGTTCTTCCATCTTGTCACTTTCTTGACTCAATGAACTGATTTCAGCATCGATCGCTTGGCGTTGTACTTCTAGTTCTTGCTGTTTTGCTAAAAGCTCTGCCTGTTGTTTTTGGTAATTCTCCATGAATTGTTGCAGTTCACGCGTTTCATAACTTGAGATTTGCTGTTCTTTTTCAAAACGAGTGAGTTCGTTGGCCACATTTTGTCGTTGATTTGCTACTTCTTGTTCTTCAAAGCGTAACTGTTCTCCTTGTGTCCGCAGAAGTTCTTGTTCTTCTGCCAAAACCGTGACTTCTTGTTGCAATGCTTGGACTTTCTTTTCTTGACTTTGCAATTCCTGATCGGCTTGTTGAAACTCACTAGTCAATTGTTTTAATTCTTGATTTTGTGCAAACAAACTTCCTTGATTGCCTCGCTTCGTCGCCCCACCAGTCATTGAACCACCGGCATTCATGACATCACCTTCTAGTGAGACCACACGATACTGGTAACGAATCTGCTGGGCAATGGCATTGGCACTTGCTAAGTCTTTTGCTAATAGAATCGTCCCTAATAGATTGTGAACGATTGTCTGGATCTGTTCGGGATAAGTCACTTGTTCGCTAGCGATTCCGATAAACCCGTCAACTGTTTGCGCTTGTGCAAAAATATGTGCAGGTAATTGGCGAGGTTTGATTGTCGTTAATGGTAGAAACGTTGCTCGTCCGCCTTTTTGTTGTTTCAGATAAGTGATCGCTTGACGTGCATCGCCTTCATTTTCAACAATGACATGTTGCGCTGAACCACCCAAAGCTGTTTCGATTGCCAATGTATAATCAGCTGGAACATCGATCAATTCAGCAACCGCTCCAACGATACCTGAAAGACGTTGTTTTTGTTGCAAGATCAAACGTACACCTTGATAGAAGCCAAAGTAATTTTCTTGGATTTCTTGTAAACTTTTCTGACGTGCCCGCAATTGTTGGACTTGGTTCATCAGTTGATACATTTTAGGCTGTTCTTTTGCCAAGCGCTCTTGTGCTTGTTTTCCTTTTGTTTGCACAAGTTCAAGTGACGCTTTGACCTCATTCAAAGCTTGTTGTAGCTTTTCATGTCGCTCTGTCAACTCGATTTGCTTAGCGGACATTTCCGCAACATTCGCTTCCACTTCCGATTGTTTGGCTAGTGTTTGCTGACTTTTAGATGTCTCTTGGACATATTGACGCTCCAAGTACTTCAATTCATTGCCGACAGTTGCTTGTTCTTGCATTAAATCGACATACTGATCGCGCAATTCTGCCAACAATTCTTTTGTTGATTTTTGGTATTTCTCCAATTCTTGTTGCGTACTCATCAGTGCTTTTTCAGCCTGTTGGATCTCTGCTTCTTTTTGACTGACTTCTTGTGTCAAAGTCGCTTGTAATTCTTCAAAATGAGCCACTTTTTCTTGCACTTCAGTTAAAGAAGCTTGGTATTCTTTTGAGCTCTTTTGGGTATGCTTCGTTCGCTCAAGTAATACTTCTTTTTGTCCTTCTGTTTGCTTTAATTTTTCTGACAACGCTAATAACGTTTGTTGATTTTTTTCGATCATACGGTCGGCCTGGTTATTTTGTTTACGTTTGTCGGCTAATAACTGTTCCTTTGTTTGGATCTGTGTCGTTAAGGACGTTAGTGATTGGTTGAACTGATCTAATTGTATTTGTCGTTCATCCCACTCTTTTTTTGCCGCTTTGATTTCAGCAATCATCAAAGAGATATCTGTGTTAGTCAATGTTTCTTTTAATCGTAAAAACTCCTTCGCAGCCTCACTCTGGGCGGCCAAAGGAGTTAATTGCTCTTCAAGTTCATAGATGATATCTTGGACACGACTTAGATTATCCTCTGTTTCAAAAAGCTTTTGCTCCGCCTTTTTCTTGCGCTGTTTGTATTTCAAGACTCCAGCTGCTTCTTCAAAAATCCCTCGTCGGTCTTCTGGCTTACTACTAAAAATTGCTTCGACTTTTCCTTGAGAGATGATCGAAAATGATTCTTTCCCTAAGCCAGAATCCATAAATAATTCTTGGATGTCTTTCAAACGGCAAGGTTGTTTATTGATGAAAAAGTCGCTTTCACCTGTTCGACGGTAACGACGTGTCACACTGATCTCACTATACTCTAGTGGCAAGTAATGATCAGAGTTGTCTAATACGACGGTTACTTCAGCGACATTCAATTGTTTACGGGAATCAGAACCGGCAAAAATAATATCCGGCATTTTCCCACCACGAAGGCTTTTCGCAGACTGTTCTCCTAGTACCCAACGGATGGCCTCGGTAATATTACTTTTCCCGCTACCGTTTGGTCCAACGACCGCTGTGACACTATTTTCAAACTCAATGATTGTTTTATCTGCAAATGATTTAAAGCCGGCTATTTCAATGCGTTTTAAATACACGAAGTCTTTCCCTCACTTACTTAGTGCTGCTAAAGCATTCTCAGCAGCAGCTTGTTCTGCTAGTTTTTTCGATTTTCCTTGTCCAGTTCCAATCAACCGATCATCAACGTATACTTCGATCCAAAAAATACGTTCGTGTGCTGGACCTTCTTCATTGATCAAACGATATTCGATCAACACGTCTCCTGCTTTTTGCAATACTTCTTGTAATCTTGTTTTATGATCCATCTCATGGGAAAAAGCACCGGCACGTACCTTCGGAAAAATCACCGTTTCAATAAACGCATGTGCTGCGTCAAATCCTTGATCAAGGTATAACGCTCCTAAAAAGGCTTCAAACAGATCACAAAGAAGCGCTGGACGGGTTCGTCCGCCTGAGTTCTCCTCACCTTTTCCTAACAGGATGTACTGGTCAAAACGACATTCCTTGGCAAATTTGGACAAACTATCTTCACGCACGATAGCTGCACGAGTTTTGGTCAATTTTCCTTCTGGGATATCTGGATACAAACGATACAGATATTCAGAAACCATTAACTCTAATACAGCATCTCCTAAAAACTCAAGACGTTCGTTGTCGGATAGTTGCAAATTGCGATGCTCATTCACATAGGATGAATGGGTAAAAGCTTGTTCAAGTAAGTTTAAATCGTGAAAAACGATGCTATACTTTTCTTTCAATTCTTTTGTTAGCTGATTGTCCATTTCCCACATTCCTTTATGGCTATTTTTTCAATACTTCCTTATTATACTGGTTTTTTATAAAATATGAAATGGTTGAGACAAAAGGTATGAAAAGCTTTATAAACCATGTTGGAGATTCTCTTTCATAAAAATATATTAAAACTTGTAATATTCCTAAATCCAGATCATTACTCATTAAAGAACAAAAAAGCACTTTTCAAAAAACAGAAAAATGCCTTTTTAAAGTTATATTAATTGTAGTTGGAATCAGCGATTATTCAGTCAGTATGATTTATCATACGTATATTTAAACAATGTCCTCGGATTTTAATAGGAGTACTTCCATTACAATATAAGCAATGAACATATCTTGCTCTTTTCATTTCTATGTAATCTTAAAAAATAAGCAACAACATCAGATTTTATAGGTATGAAGTATATCTGATCTGATTAATGCATCTTGTTAAGTAGACAAACTAATTTATGTATTATCGTTCAAAATCGTTCTTTCAATATCCAAAAAATTTTCTGCCTCTTCTTCGTATCCAAGCAACCTTAGCATCTCAATAGTTATCGAGCCATCAAATTCAAAATCCCCAACGACAGACTGATACAATCGGAAAAAAAATTTCCAATATATTCTTCCTTTTAAATAATCTGAGTCCTTTGTTTCATCATACAAAATTCCTAACAAATCCAAAATCCTATCATAATTTTTTTCGGAAAATTCTAAAATGATAGAGTTTATAATAAATTTTATTAATGCGTGTTGATATTTAGGTATACCTTTAAATTTCCTAAACTGATTGAGCACATCCTTATATTGAAATAATCGGTATTCCTTTTTAAAGACTCCTAAACAATTAGTATACATTGCTAATTCAAAATATCCCCACTCCTCTATCCTACTCAAATAATCCAAAATTTTTTTTGATTCATTTTCATCTATCTTACCAAGTTGATAATTTGGCAATTTTTCAGCGACTGCTTTTATTTGAACAATTAGATACAGAAAAAAAACGTCTTTACTTTTTTTATATTCTTCTTGTAAGTTATCTAAATACTCTTTTGCATGATACTCAGAAATAATTGCACTCCTAAAATTTTTTCGTAGGTGCTCTTTTTTACTTAATTGATAGTTATAATACTCCAAATAGTAGTCATCTATTTGAATATTCATTCTTTCCAAGTATTGCCAAATGGTATCTATGTCAATTCTAGCGGTATCATTTTCAAACCGCTGTAATGTGCTTATCGAATGTACCCCTGCGCTCAACTCTCTTCGTGTTATTCTTCTATCGGTTCTTAATTTTTTAATCAATTCCCCATGTTCCATATAAAATCACCAAATTTTCTACTTATTTTTGACTAACTTTGGTGCAAACTATCAAATAATCTTATTATATAACTAAGATACATTATAACATTTCGTAATACACTAAATAATAATACAGTAAGGAACTAATCTATAACAACTATAATTATCTTTATTTGGCAATCGCATATCTTAATAAATAAGGAATCGACCTAATCCAAATGAGGAATATTACTTGAGAAAACATCAATAAAAAGAACAAAGGTTCATAAAGTTTTCCTATAACAATCGGAAGATAAAAACTTTAAATCTACTAACAAAAGGAGGGAAAACGATTTCTTTTATAATGATATTATTTGGTTGGGAAGTTGTCAATCCGTAGCAGATCAATAGAAAATATTTTCAAAAATTTGTTAGTACCATAAAAAAATATATAGTGAAAGGTCGAATAATATGAACATAAATAAATTAAAAATGCTATTAACTACCTCTATGGCGATTGTAACCTTAGCAACACCGTTAGTTCCTTCACTAAGTTCTGTTGTTTACGCATCAGATAGTGAGAATCAAAAAGTGACGCAAGTTAACAATTTTGAAGATAAGACAATTGCTGAATTAATGAACGAAGCACAATTAAGATATTCAAGTTCGATTTTGCCCAATACAATAGCATCAACTCAAAATACCATTGCTACAGATTTTGAACAGAAAGTAATGAATATGACAGTCAAAGATGTAAAGAATCACATGGATGAATTGATGGAAGAGTTTGATGGTGCTAGTTATGGGTCTCGTGCAGTAGCAGGCGTAGGTGGCAAACTGCAAAATGGTGGCTGGAATATGTACTATAATACTAGCACTGGTAAAACGTCTGTGTATAATTTCTATGATCGACTTGTCATGGGAACTGGAGGCAACTTATTGTACACGGTCATATTAGACACTCTTGCTGCTACATGCGGAATCACAGTTGCTGGTGCAGTGATTATCGCTATTTGTAATTTAATTGCAGGTGAATTGGTTAGAAAAACGGCAAGCGCCCGTGGTCTGGTATCTAGTCACGGAAATACCGGAACCGTTCGAGTGACACTAACTGACGAACTATGGTCGTCAAAATACAACGCAAGTTGGTGATTACAATAACTATTTATATTTTTTTAGTTGTTTTTGTTGGTTTACTAAAAATCATTACACAGTTAAATGAAATAATTGGTTTACTACGATCAAAAAGTAAAGCAGATATTGAGTTGAATGAGTCGGAAAAAGCAACTAAAGAAACGGAATAATCTTTTATGCATAACCTTAAAGAATAAGTAAAGTATGAAACAAAATACTTAAGCGACGATCTCATCTCTTTTCTATCGGAGTGAGATCGTCGTATTTTATTGTGAGTACTCGTAAAAATTATTGATCACAACATCTTGTTTATCAGTAGGTTCATATCAACTTGCCCACCTAGTTGTTCTGCCAAATCTAAATCATGGGTGACTAAGACAATCGTCACTCCTTGCTCATTCAATTCTTTCAATGCTTCGATCACAAGTTGCCGATTCCCTTTATCCAAAGAGGCAGTGGGCTCATCTGCAAAAACGATTTTAGGGGTTTGCAAAAACAAGCGAGCTAAAGCTACTCGTTGTTGCTCACCACCGCTTAAACGAAATACTTTTTGGTGCAATGAGTCTTCCATTTGGAACTTGCGGAGCGCAGCAATCATTTTTTCCTCTTTTTTTACTACTAACTGTAAATTTTGCTTGACCGTTTCATTATCGATCAATGCAAAGTTCTGAAATAAAAATCCTGCATACTCACGAAAGAAACGTTTTTTACTTTTACGGTGAAGAATTTGATTGTCTATCCATATTTCACCAGAATCAATTGGCTCCAGTTGTCCTAAGCAGTTCAGTAACGTCGTTTTCCCTACACCACTACTTCCCGTGATCACAGTTATTGAACCAGTCTCTACATGTAAAGATACGTTTTCAAAAATCACTTTTCCTTTATACTTTTTAGTGATTTCTTTGGCTTCAATCATATTTGATCACCTCCAGACGTTTTCTTTTTTCTGATAAATACGTAGTGAATAAAAGGATACATAATTCAAATAATAGTAATAGAATCAAAATCTGCCACCAAGCATGGTTGATGAGTAGCAAGATCAACGCAACAAAGGTAGAAATGCCTAATATTATTTCATAATATCTGTGATGCCTCTGTAGCAGAGTCCAACCAGCAATATATTTGAGAAACAGTTTTTTCTTATTCATTTCCACATACAGTAAACTCAAATAGACTTGAATAAAAACAAAGCCAATAAGGATCAAGAACAAAATACTAAGGGTTGTATAATAGTCACGTCTCACCTCCATAAGAGATTGATTGATGCTATCTTTTACAGCAATCAATCCATAAAAATCGTGTTCCATATGGTTTTCTTTAATAAATTCTTGGACAAGTTGAGGGTCTCGAAACAAGTAAGTCCCATTTGAAATATCCTGTATCCATATTTCGATATTTGGTTGGATCAATGGCAATGACATGGAAACGATAATTGGATTGGAAGAAAAATTTTTTTCATAGGGTTGGAAGTTATAGTTAAAAAGGACTTGGTTTGCTTGCGTATAAAGAATTTTTAACTCGCCTTCGTATGCTTTCGTTTCGTACTCAAAAGAATTTTGATAAAAATCAAGTTCATCCTCTGCTTCTTGAATGATCATTTCTGTATACATTCGCTTATTTTCAGGGATGAGCAGATAGAAAAAAGAATCATCTAATGAGTGTATCGATTGACCTTCAGCATCCTTGATAGCCAATTCTTGTACGGCCTGATGATTACTTAACCAAAAAGCGTCATTTTGAATATAATTTAGTGTCGGACTACTATGACCAAGTTCATTGTCCCTTAGAAAAATTCCACCTGACTGTTCTGATTTTTCCAACAAGGGAAGTAACCGTGCATTGATTCGCGCTTGTGCTTTCCTTCGCACGTCTTTACTTTTTGTCGGGTTTACAAGTAGATTGGTGTCTCTACTAAATGCCAAGTGATAATAGTCAGGAACTCTTGTCCATTGGGAGAGCTGCTGTTCAAGTTCACGCGTCTCCATTACTTTATTTGATAATGTACTGGCTTGCACCGTAACAAACGTGAAGATGATGATCTTTAATAAAAGGTTCAAACTAAATAATAATCGGTAAGGTTTCCTTCCTTTTATCTTATCTGAAATCGTACCGAACGAAAAAATAATCCCACTCGTAAATAATTGAAGAACCCAAATCATTAAATGACCCCAGAAAAAAATCGGTCGATAAAGAAACTGTAATTGTGGAAACCACCAAGAAAAAGCAACCATCAAGAGAGTAAAAATCACACTATCAATGAAACTATCCTTGACGGACACTATCAGCCAACGATGTCCTAACATCTCAATCACACCAATTTTCTTGCGAAGGGAAGCTTTATAAAACAGTAAAGCTAAAATCACAAAGAAAAATAGAATAAAGAAGAGTTGTCCAATACTCATTAATAAACCCGCCGTCAATAACTGAAACCATTTTATCTCTTCAATCTCCAATTTGATTCCTTGATCATGAAAATCAGCGATCATTCCAGATGGAGGGGCTTCTGTTACAATATAAGTCCCCAACACATCTTGATGCTGCATCTCTGTGTAATCATAAAAATAGGTGGCAACATCCGATTTTATAGGTGGAAAAGAGTATTCCGAACGTTCCAACTTGTCAAAGGTATAAATTTCCTTTGTCGTCTCACCAGAAGCGCCAATTCTAAAAACCAGTTTATGTATAGCAATTTGATGTTTTTTTGCATAAGCAGAAATTTTTTGATTGATTTCCTCAATCGTTCCACTCGCTTCTTCAATTACAATGCCCGAATGAGCATTTGGGATAGCACTCTTGATTCCTTCATTTCCGATAAAAGAAATGGCATAAAGGAAACTTAACACTGTAACTATAAATAACCCTCGATAGATTTTTTTCATAATGAAAGAAAAAAGCACCTAAAATATAAGGAATTTGAAAACACTTTGAACAATATTTGAGAAGTTATGAAATATTGTAACTACATTTATATCTTAGCTACTTATGATTTCTATATCCACCACCCTCCAGATCTATTTTTAGTACAAAGCGAGGAGCCTCCACATATATTCTCCTCTGAAGATTGATAGTGTCTTCTGAACTATATAAAGTAACAACAAAAATAAAATTTCCTAATTATTCTCCTCCTTTCATATATATTATATACTTTCACATGTTCTAAAAACAGATAATTCCTTTTTTTCCTAATCAAAAAAACCGGCTCTATAATTTATGGGACTGATGAATCAAAATTGATTCTTCAGTCCCATTTTCATTTTAGGTATTAAAAAACATATCGTTCTCTAGTATGATTAAATCACCACAAAATAAACAACTGAGAGGACGATATGCTATATGAATGATTCTATCAAAAAAATGCTGAGATTAATAGATAAAGATTTGATGATTACTGAGATCTCTTACGAGATCTTTCATAAGGAAAAGACATTGGTCATTAATGCCATTCTCTCACCTGATCCTCGTACCTGTAGAAGTTGTGGTTCTACTGTGGTAGATGGAAACGGGAAAGCAATTGTCGTGAAAAATGGGAAGAAGGAAATCATTGTCCGCTTTGAACAATACAATCATATGCCAATGGTTATGCGCTTAAAAAAGCAACGCTATACCTGTAAAAACTGTCGAACCCATTGGACTGCTCAAAGCTATTTTGTCCGCCCAAGACATTCAATTGCGGATCATGTCAGATATAAAATTGCTTCTTTACTGACTGAAAAAGTCTCTTTATCTTTTATTGCGAAAAGCTGTCAGGTATCTTTGACTACCGTTATTCGTACATTGAAAGAGTTTAAAAGCTATTTACCAAAGCCCACTAAGAGGATTCTCCCCAAAGTATTGATGGTTGATGAATTTCGTTCGCACACTTCCATAGAAGATAAAATGAGCTTTATTTGCGCAGATGGAGAAACAGGTAATTTAATTGATATCTTACCTACGCGTAAATTACCTCGATTAACAAACTATTTCTTGGGCTGCATCAATCCAGAAGAAGTAAAATTCTTAGTCACAGACATGAACGCCGCCTACTTCCAGCTTACCAAACGCGTTCTGCCAAATGCGAAAGTAGTGATTGATCGGTTTCATATTGTCAAACACATGAATCAAGCTTTCAATGAGTTGCGTATCCGTGAAATGAATGAACTGCGTAAAGCAGGACAGAAAAGCCATGCAGAAAAACTGAAAAAGAACTGGCGCTTTCTGCTAAAAAATCGTGCAAACATTAACCACTATGAGTATAAAACATGGAAAAGTTTCCGAGCACCTAAATACCCATTTCTTACTGAAGCAATGATGATTGATCGATTGCTTAGCTTTTCTACGCCCCTAAAGGAGGCGTATCCCTTTTTCCATGAATTAGTTGAAGCTTTTCGAGACAAAGACCCTGACTTGTTTTTCTCCTTATTGGCAGAACTTCCCGAAACGTTAGATGACGGCTTTCGTGAGAAACTTCAAAACCTTCTGACCTACGAAGAAGGCATCGCCAATGCGATGATTTATCCTTACTCCAATGGAAAAATAGAAGCAAAGAATACCCACATAAAAACGATGAAACGAGTATCCTACGGTTTTAGATCATTTGAGAACATGAAAATTAGAATCTTTTTGACCAATCAATTAATCAATGTTAGATAACAAAAAATCTGAGCCAGAATGAGGTTCATTCTGACCCAGATTTAATTTTTCGCAACTCATCAGTCCTTATTGACAAAGAGCCAAAAAACCGAGCCAGCCGAGAATAGGAGAATCCTATCTCGAACTGATTCGGTTTTATCATTTAATGATTATGAACGTGAATCTGAAGTTACAGATACAACAGCCCATGGATTGACAGCATCATATGCCCAATTCCAATCTTTAACGCGGTCGTTTACTGGTAATACTTCGTTACGGAACAATGTTGGAATAGCAAAAGCTTCTTCAAATGCGTATTCTTGCCATTTTTTGTAAGCTTCTTTTTGGTAATCTGCATCAAATGCTGCACTTGAATTGATATCATTGATCAATTTTGTGTTTTCTTCTGACTCATAACGAGTGTAGTTGAACGCTGCATTTGCCCCCCATAGTCCACTTGGGTTTGGATCTGTTCCTGTGTTCCAAGCTGCTTGGTAGATGTCGATTTCTGGATCATCATTTTCTAAACGATCATAGAATGAGTTGAATTCGATCAGACGGCCTGTTGTATATTGAACATCTAAACCGATTTCTTTCCATTGTTGTACGTAGTAATCTGCTAATGGTTGCGCTGTTTCGCCACCTGACATTGACGCAAAGTTGATTGTCAACTTGTTACCATCTTTGTCTTCACGGATACCATCGCCATCAACATCTTTATATCCTGCATCATCCAATAATTTGTTGGCTTTATCAATATCTTGTGTGAAGCCTTTTAGATCTGCATCGTGGAAACTTTCAAATACTGGTGGAATCAATGAAGTCGCATTGCTTCTTAAACCAGCATAGAAACGTTCACCTACTGCAGTGTTGTCTAAAGCGTAACCCATTGCTTGACGTAATGATTTGTCAGCCATTTTTGAGTTTGGATCATATTCAACACTTCCACTTTCAGCATCCCATTTACCTAGTTTGAAACCTAAGTAAGTGTATGAAGTTTGCTGACGTCCTAGATTCGTATAGCCAGCGATATCTTGGTATGTTTCGTAAGTATCTGTTGGCATTTGGAAAATCATATCATACAATTTTGAATTCAATGCTTCTGTTGCACTTGCTGTTGGTAATGATTTCATTGTGATTTTCTTCAATTGTGGTGTACCATTCCAGTAGTATTCATTTGGTAAGAACTCTACTGATTCACCAGCAACGATGTTACTCATATAGTAAGGACCAAATGTCACAGGGTTCTTACGGACTTGATCACTTGATTCCATGTCTTTGATAGCAATTCCTTCAAGTGTGTGTTTTGGCGCTGCATATGTCCAAATACCACCACCTGCTTGAAGCATGCTTGGGTTCATTTCTTTATATTCGATTTTAACAGTTTTGTCATCTACTTTTGTAATTCCAGAAATCGTATCTGCACTACCGCTGTTATATTCTTCCATACCAACGATATTACGGAATGTATCATCGTAACGGATACCAGTGTATTCAGAGTTACCGATGATTTCATAAGGGAAAATAACATCATCTGCTGTGACATCGACACCATCAGACCATTTTACGTTGTCTTTAAGTGTGATTGTCGCTGTTTTCGCATCTTCGTCTAATTCTAATGAGGCTGCACCATCGTTTGTGATCGTGAAGTTGTCATCATTTGTAAATAATGGTTCATGTGAAGGCGCCATAAACGCTGCATCAAAGGCATCTTGGTAAAATTCCCATTGGAATAATCCTTTGAATTGACTGTCTGTTGCGACTGCAACATTTAACTCACCGTCTTCGATTGCTTCATCATTATTCGTTGTTGCTAATGGGAAAGTCAATTCACTGTTATCCCCATTATCTGCTGAATTATTACCTGACGAGCTAGTTCCGCCGCCATTTCCACACGCTGCTAATGCTCCCACAGATAGCAGTGTGACAAATCCAAAAATCGTTTTCTTCATATCCTATTTTCCCCCTTCACTTCTCTTATCCTAAACGTTGACGCGCATCTGCAGAACGCTTAAATGCTTGTCCAACGTAGTTTATACTCAACATCAACACTAAAATTAGAATTGACGCGGGTAACCAAATCCATTGTCGATTCACTAAAACTTCACCGTTACTTGCATAACCGATCAATGTTCCTAAACTAGGTACATTAGCTGGCAATCCAAAGCCTAAGAAAGTCAAAGTGGTCTCGATCCCAATATTTGCCGCAAAGTTCATTGTTAAGTTGGTGATGATCAATGAACTAAGGTTTGGCATGATTTCACGGAACATGATTTTGAAATCACTTGTTCCCATCGTTTTTGAAGCACTGACATAATCACGTCTAGCTTCTGATAACGTCTTACTTCTGAATAATCGGGCTTTAGCTACCCAATAAAATGCACTCATGATAAAAATAAATGACCAAACGTTATAGCGCGAAATGATCGAAACAAACACGATAATGATCAACATGATCGGTAAAATCATAATAAAATCAACAATACGCATCAATACGTTATCAATGATCCCACCATAAAACCCTGAAAGAATTCCAAGTCCTACTCCGATGATCGACGTAATGATCGTAATCGCAAAACCGATCATCACAGAGTTTCTTGCTCCGATAATCAATTGACCGAAGACATCACGTCCACCTTCATCTGCTCCTAAAAGGAATTTTGATCCTTGAGAAGAGATGGCGCCAGGTTCAGCATACTTATCAAAAATACTAACAAACATTACTTTATCTTGGTCAATAAAGATTGCCCCGATAAAAATAACTAATAGTAAAACAACTAACAAAGCCAGTGAAAAAATGGCTACTTTATCTTTTTTGAATTCTCGTGCAATCATTCGTATACCCATTGGTGGGATACTTTCTTGCGCAACTTCTTTGTTTTTATCACTCATGATCGATTCTCCCTTCTGTTTGATTTTTTTATTGGATTCGTATACGCGGATCAACAATGCTCATGATAATATCTGACAGCAGTGTTCCGACGAGCGTTGCGATTCCTAAAATCAAGACTAAGGCTGTGATTACGGTATAATCACGTTGACCGATTGAGTCAATAAACAATTTTCCGACACCAGGATAACCAAAGATTTTTTCGATAACGACAGAACCAGCAATCAATGAAGTAATTTCATACCCCATTTGAGATGCCATTGGCAATGCTGCATTACGGAAAATGTGACGACTGAATACTTTGTTTGTCGGCACCCCTTTGGAACGAGCTGTACGTACAAAGTCTAAGGATTTCGAATCAATGACTTCACTTCGTAAATACTGGATCGTTACTGCTGTGGCTAAAAAGGCCTGTGTGATCGATGGTAATAGAATGTATTGCAATCGATCCATCCATTGAGCGAAAAATCCTCCCTGGAAACCTAAAGTCTGAGAACCACTTGTTGGGAACCAACCTAAACGATAGCCAAAAACAAACAACATGATCAATCCGAAAATGAATAATGGAACAGCAAAACTGAAGAAGTTATAAATAACAACAGCTTTGTCCAAAATCGAATTTTGGTATCGACCAGCTAACATACCTAGTGGTACAGCAATCAAGTACGTAATAATAACAGTTAAAATAGATAAATATAAAGTATTGACGATTCGTTCTCCAATCAAAGAGGAAACCGAACGCTTATACAAGAAACTTTGTCCAAAATCACCTTGTAAGGCATTTCCGACCCAACGGAAATATTGTTCATACCAAGGATCATTCAAGCCCGCTGCCTGACGCATCTGCTCGATCACAGCTGGATCTTGGTTTGGGTTGATCAATCCTGTAAACGGATCTCCAGGCATGGCTTGCGCTAGCATAAAGATCAACACACTAAGAATGATCACTTGTGGGATCATCAAAAGAACTCTTCGTAGAATCGTTTTCCACATTAGCTAGCACCTCCATCTTTCAACGCTACTTTGTGTGTAGTGGTTAGTGTACGTAAATCATACACTCGCCCTGCTGTATCGTAGTAATCTTTTTGATGTTCGATATACTCACGTTCAACATTTCGTCGGTTTTGTTTTTGTATTTCCCGATTGTCTACATCGATTCGTGGAATCGCAGATAGTAAGCGTTTTGTGTAGATGTGGCGCGGATCATTATAGATATCTTCTCGTGTACCGATTTCAACAAATCGACCTTTGTACATGATCGCGATGTTGTCACACATGTGTTTTACGACACCCAAGTCATGAGAGATGAATAAATAGCTCAAGCCAAATTCTTGTTGGATGCGTTTCATAAAGTTCAATACTTGTGCCTGAACAGATAAGTCTAGGGCAGATACAGGTTCATCAGCAACAATCAATTTAGGATTCGTTGCTACTGCTCGGGCAACCCCTAAACGCTGTCTTTGTCCACCAGAAAATTCATGAGGATATTTGTATAACGCATCTTCTGGCATCCCAACGATGTCCAATAAGCCTTTGACTTTTTTCTTTTCTTCCTGATCGCTCAAGCGTTCAAAGTTACGGATCGGCTCAGCGATAATGTCCAGTACTCGTTTTTTAGGATTTAAACTAGACATTGAATCTTGAAAGATCATTTGGACGTCTTTGTTGTAGCCGATTTTTTTGCGGTTACTTCTTTTCGTGACGTCTTTTCCTTCATACATGATTTGGCCAGAAGTCACTTTTTCTAGGCCGACAACCGCTTTTCCGGTTGTGGACTTCCCAGAACCTGATTCTCCAACTAGTCCGTATGTTTTTCCTTTTTCAATAATAAAATCGACACCGTCTACTGCATAGACATGGTCTGTTACTCGGTTGAAAAACCCACTGCGAATAGGATAGTGAACTTTCAAATCTTTGATTGTAATTAATTCTGACATCTACACCTCTCCTTTTTCGTCTCTAAAGTGGAAATGTTTATAACATGAGCAACGTACCATATGATTCGGTGCGATTTCATGCAAGACTGGATTTTCTTCGTGAGCGCTTGCTGGGATCCAAGGAATCCGTGGCGCAAATCGGCAACCTGTTCGTGGCATATTTTTTAAGGAAGGGACTACGCCTTCAATCACGTGTAACTCTGCCTCGTGATTTCCTTCTTGTGGAATCGAATTTAGCAATGATTGTGTATATGGGTGTTTTGGATTTTCAAATAACTCTTTGACTCCTGCAACTTCAACAAATTGTCCACCATACATCACAGCAACACGATCCGCCATTTCAGCTACGACACCTAAATCATGTGTGATCAGGATGATCCCAGTTTTAGTTTCTTCTTGTAAATCTTTCAGTAAGTCAAGAATCTGTGCTTGAATCGTTACGTCCAAGGCAGTCGTTGGTTCATCCGCGATAATGATCGGTGGCTTACATGCAATCGCAATCGCGATGATCACCCGCTGTCTCATCCCACCTGACAACTCATGAGGATACTGACGTCCAACTCGTGCAGGATTCGGAATCCCTACTTGTTCTAGTAATTCTAATGCACGTGCTTGTCTTTGCTCAGCCGTCATTTTTGTATGGTAAGACAAACCTTCTTTGATTTGGTCTTCAATTCTCATCAAAGGGTTTAGTGCAGATAATGGATCTTGAAAAATCATCCCAATATCATTTCCGCGGATCTTGTTATACAATGTTTCATTTAATTCAATCAAATTTAAATCATTGTACATGATCTCCCCTGTGATCTTTGTATTGTTAGGATCTAATAATCCCATAATCGTTGTAGCTAACGTACTTTTCCCGCAACCAGACTCACCAACGATGGCTAAGATCTCGTTTTTATCTAAAGTAAAAGAAACGTCGTCTACTGCATCGTAGTATTCATCTTTTAGACGGAAGCCTGTGTGTAGGTTCTGAACATCTAATAATTGGTTATCTGACAATCGAATACCCCTCTCTGCTCCCTCGATGGAAGTTTTTAATAAAAAAAATAATCCTACACTGAATAACAACTTAGCAAAAAAAAATTAAATAAGTAGCATTCTAAGGAGTGTGTAATTAATTATTAATAATTATATAGAAAACCGTTTTATATTGCAAGATTATTTCACACTGTTGCCAGAATTGTCTGAAAAATCTTACGTAGCTATGTCAGCTCTTAAAGAAGATTAAAAAAAAATGAGGTATGTGGCTAGCCTTCTCTTTATCCTACTATTTTTATAAACTAAGAATCATTATAAAAATCTGCAAAAATCACTCTTTATATAAAAAACAGTTTTAACCGAATAGATATTCCATTTTACAAAAGCATAATTATACAGTATATACGAAATGTAAATGTTGTAAAACCACCTATTACAATCGTATTTTATGACATAATTCTCCTCTTTAAAAAAACCTTTTTATTTAAAAATAATGCCTGAAAAAGCCAAGAAATCCTGAAATAGCTAAACTATTTCTGACTTCTTGGCTTTGAGTTGAAATTGGCTTTCGTCAATTCATTCATCAGTTGATGTGTATTTATTCAATTTATTTCAAGTGGTTGCTGATATAATCCACGGCACCGCCGACTGTTTCGATTTGTTCAGCGTCTTCATCAGAGATCTCTGTACCGAATTCATCTTCTAGTTCAAGAACAAATTCCATGATACTAATTGAATCAGCTTTCAGATCATCTTTAATGTTCAATTCATCTGTCACTTTGTCTGTATCCATTTCAAAGTGATTTGAAATGATTTTAGCTACCTTATTAAATACTTCTTCGCGCGTCAATTTTTTCACCCCCACAATTCTTAGAACTACTACGTTTTCTTCACCATAGCTAATTTTACTGACAATTTTTTGGAATGTCCACCCTTTTTTCTCCATCAGCTTGTCAATTCGCAGAAAATTTAGTCCTCTTTTTGCTCAAATTGCTCCACCAGTTGCCCTACAACATTGGTTTCAAGCATCGTATGGATTTGACGGATCGTGTAGCGAACTGCATCCGGTCCAGTTGCACCATGCGTTTTGATAACTGGTGCTTTCAATCCAAATAAAACAGCTCCTCCATGTTTTGAATAGTCCATTTCTGATTTCAAAGAGCGTAAACCGTCTTTTAGTAGTAATGCACCCATTTTGCCTTTGATGCCTTCATTCAAGATGGCAGATTTCAATAAGGTCATCATATTCATCGCTGTGCCTTCAATGGATTTCAACACTGCATTTCCAGTAAAGCCATCGGTTACTACGACGTCTGCCACACCATTTAGTAAGTCACGCGCTTCTACATTGCCAATGAAGTTCAAGCTTGTTTCATTTTGCAAGAGTTCAAATGCTTGTTTTGTCAATTCGCTTCCCTTAGTTTCTTCCGTCCCATTATTGAGCAATGCGACGCGAGGTCGGCCGATCCCACGAACTTTTCTCGCATAAAATGACCCCAAAATACCATATTGTAAAAGATGCTCTGGTTTGTTTTCTGCATTTGCACCTAAATCTAGCATATCAAACCCTTCACCTTCTTTGCCAATAACTGGCAATGTGGACATTAGTCCAGGACGTTCGATGTTTTTGATGCGTCCAACAATAAACAAGCCAGCTGCTAGTAAGGCTCCTGTATTTCCTGCTGAAAAAATAGCATCTGCTTCTCCATTTTTGACTGCTTGGGCAGCTAAAACCATTGACGCAGTTTTCTTGCGACGGATCGCCTTAACTGGCTCGTCATCACTATTGATTTTTTCGTCAGTATGGACGATTGTGATATTTGTTTCGTCTGTCAAATATTTCTTGATTTCTGATTCTTTACCGTAAAGAACAAATTCCAACTCAGGGAAATCTTTTTGTGCTAGAGCGATTCCTTCCACAATGGCTTGTGGTGCGTGATCTCCGCCCATTGCATCTACTGCAATTCTCATTATTATTTCCACTCCTTGTCATCATTTTGAAAGTATTGATAATCTGTTAATCAAAATAACGATTATCTTGTTCGCCTAATTGCAACTTGGCTGTTAATGGTTGATATTCAGGTAATAACTGCCAGTCTTTGATTTGCCAGATTGCCGCAGCTTCTTCACGGGCAACCTCTAAGACATTCCCGTCTGTTACTAGATCTGCGATCGCAAATTCTGGCAAGCCGGATTGACGGAAGCCAAATACTTCTCCTGGCCCTCGTAATTCTAAATCCTTTTCACTCAAGATAAAGCCATTTGTGGTTTCTGTCATGATTTTCATTCGTTCGACACCCAGTTCATTTTTCGGATTTGCCACGAGGATACAATAAGAAGCCTCGCTTCCTCGACCGACACGCCCACGCAACTGATGCAGCTGGGCTAATCCAAAACGATCCGCATCCATGATCAGCATGACCGTTGCATTCGGCACATTGACACCGACCTCGATCACTGTGGTTGATACTAAGATCTGGAGTTGATTTTCTTTGAATGTTTCCATGATCTGATCTTTTTCTTGATTCTTCATTTTACCATGCAACAAGCCAACTTCATATTCTGGTGCAAATAACTCACGAAGTTTTTCGTAAATTTCCACTGCATTTTTCACATCTAAAGCTTCGGACTCCTCGATCAATGGACAAATCACGTACATTTGATGTCCTCTACGCAATTCTTTATAGGTCCATTCTAGCACGCTATCTAATTGAGGTGTTCGGACCCATCTTGTTTCGATCGGAATCCGTCCAGCGGGAAGCTCGTCGATCACAGATACATCCATTTCGCCGTATGCTGTAATTGCTAAGGTTCGAGGGATCGGGGTGGCAGTCATAAATAACACATCCGGACGCCAACCCTTCTCACGCAATACTTTTCGTTGGTTCACGCCAAAACGATGTTGCTCATCGGTGATCACTAATCCTAGATTTTGAAATGCTACACCTTCTTGAATCAGTGCATGTGTTCCCACGACGATATCGATTTCCCCATTTTCTAACCGCTCTAATAGCTCGCGACGTTCTTTTGCTTTTGTTGATCCGGTCAATAACGCAACTGTCACTTCATTTGGGTCAAATAATTGGGATAAACTTTCCATATGTTGTTGCGCCAATATTTCTGTTGGGACCATCAACGCTCCTTGAAAGCCAGCAGTCACTGTCGCATATAAAGCAATCGCAGCAACAACGGTCTTCCCACTTCCCACATCACCTTGCAACAAACGCTGCATATGGTGTGGATTACGGAGATCACGGCAAATCTCATTGGTGACACGTTTTTGTGCCATCGTTAATTCAAACGGTAATTTTTTCGTAAATTGTTTTAATCGTTCCACATCATAAAGGATCTCTAAGCCATTCTTTTCAGACTTTTCGGCTTTTTTCAGTCCTTGTAACTGCATCTGGAAAAAAAAGAATTCTTCAAAAACAATCCGTCGTTTGGCTTGATGATTTTCCTCATGATTTTGCGGAAAATGCATACTTCTTACAGCAGTCGGACGATCAAGCAAACGGTATTTTTCAATTAAAGATAGTGGTAAGTTTTCTTCAATCAAATCACCATACTCACTAAACCCTCGACGGATCAGATCGACCAGTGTCGTTTGGCGAATGGATTTGTTGACATGATAGATCGGAGAGAAATCATCTGGACTTTGCGAACCAAGGATCTTCATCCCATTTAGTGCTTTACGTTTCGCATCCCATTTCCCATAAACTGCGATTTCTTCAGATAAAATGACTTTATCTTTCAAATAGGGCTGATTGAAGAAAGAAACATTGAATACTTCATGTTCTTGCATCATTCGAAACTGCAGACGGCTTTTTTTGTAGCCAAAACGACTCATTACTGGCGGAGAGACAACCAACCCTTTTAATGTAACTTTTTCTTGGTCTTGGATTTCATTTAGATTTCTTTCTTGGATATCTTCATAACGAAAAGGATAGTAAGTTAACAAGTCTTCAATTGTATGGATGCCTAGACTAGCCAAGCTATCCGCTCTTTTTTGACCAACACCTGCCAGCACTGTGACTGGATCAGCTAACGAACGCATAAGATTTCCCTCCTTTAACAAAAAAAGGAACTTGGTCAACGATTCGCGAATCGTTGACCGAAGATCCTTTCAAATGATTTTCTGCTTTATCTATCGGCTTCAGGCTGTATTATTCAGCAGAAAATAAATAAGGATAGACAGGTTGATCTCCTTGATGGATCTCGATTTCTAACTCAGGATATTTGTCGCTCAGTTGATCCGCAAATGCTTGTGCTTGTTCTGCAGACCCGTCTTCTCCGGTTAATATCGTGACGATCTCAGTATCCTCGTTGATCATTTGCTCTAATGTAGCAAGTGATGTCGCTAAGATATCTGGATTAGAGATCACGATCTTCCCATCGATCATTCCTAAGAAATCGCCTTCTGTGATTTTCACTCCGTCGATCATCGTGTCGCGGATCGCATGTGTCACTTGACCACTGACAACACTTGAAAGCACATCTGTCATCGTTTCTTTATTTTCTTCTAACGTTGCTTGTTCATTGAAGGACAACATCGCTGTCAATCCTTGAGAAACTGTTTTTGATGGAACAACAGCAACTGGAAGTTCAGCCACTTCAGCAGCTTGATCAGCTGCCATAAAGATATTTTTGTTATTCGGTAAAATGATGACTTTATCTGCATTCACTTCATTGATCGCTTTCACGATATCTTCCGTACTTGGATTCATCGTCTGTCCACCACTGATCACGTAGTTTGCTCCTAGACTTTCAAATAACTCTTGCACACCTTTTCCGGCTGCGATCGCAACGATCCCGTAAGGTACACGAGGCTTCGTTTGTGCGACCGGCGCTGAAGGGGCTTGGTCATGTTCTAAGATCGTTTCGTGTTGCAAACGCATGTTGTCCACTTTGACTTTCACTAGGGAACCAAATTTTTGTCCGTAATTCATGACTTCCCCAGGATTTTCTGTATGAACGTGTACTTTGATGATTTCATCGTCATTGACCACTAACAGGGAATCCCCAAGGCCATCTAGATAGTTACGAAACTCTTCATAATCAAATGTACTATCTACAGTTGGACCTTCACCGATCTTCACCATGATTTCTGTACAGTAACCATAGTGGATATCCTCAGTCGCTAACTGACCTTGCACACTACGATGATGCTCTGCATTCACCATATCGTCCATTTGAGCAGGAGATGGTTCATAGACCTCGTCTGCTTGGTATTCACCATTCAACGCAGTTAAAAAACCTTCATATACGAATAATAGTCCTTGACCGCCACTATCAACAACGCCTACTTCTTTTAATACAGGCAACAAATCAGGTGTTTTTGCTAACGCACGTTTCCCACCTTTAACGACCGCAGTCATGACTTCGATCACATCATCTGTTGATTTTGCTTTCTTCTCACCAGCTTTGGCAGCTTCTCTTGCAACTGTCAGGATCGTTCCTTCGACAGGTTTCATTACTGCTTTATAAGCTGTTTCGACCCCATGAGTAAAAGCTGCAGCTAAATCTGTTGCTGTCAAAACAGTCACATCAGGGATTTGTTTTGAAAAACCACGGAACAACTGAGATAAAATAACCCCAGAGTTTCCTCTTGCCCCCATCAATAAACCTTTAGATAACAGCGCTGCTAATTCTCCTACCTTTTCAGAGGTAGAATCAACAACGGCTTTTGCACCACTTGTCATTGATAAATTCATATTGGTACCGGTATCTCCATCGGGAACCGGGAATACATTTAGGGAATTGACGTATTCTGCATTTTTTTGTAGCCGATTCGCACCGGACTGAACCATTTCCTGGAATTGGCTTGCACTAATTTCTGTTACACTCACCTAGATAATCCTCCTTCAGATCGACTGCTGAACAGTCAGCAAGTCTCCTGCCTAGTCTGGCAGTACACGAACACCTTGCACGAAGACATTTACTGAATTGGCTGTAACACCTAGTAAAGTCTCCAAGTTATATTTCACTTTTTCTTGGACATTACGAGAAACTTCCGAAATTTTTGTGCCATAACTAATGATTGTATAAACATCTACTGCGATCCCATTAGCTTCTTGGCGGACAACTACTCCTCTTGAGTAATTTTCTTTACGCAAAATTTCAGTGATATTATCTTTGATTTGATTCTTGCTAGCCATTCCTACAACACCAAATACATCTGTTGCGGCACCACCAACAACTGTTGCGATGACATCATTGGTAATTTCAATGGTTCCAGCTGACGTTTGAATTTTTACAGCCATGAATGAGCCTCCTTAACGGGTAAAATATTCCCATTTTTCTACTATCACATTTTATCATAGCGTCAACCGAAATAAAAGGTTGTTCCCTTAAAGTACTCAAAAACCATTGAAAAAAATTAGGAAAAGACTTTGTTCACGTTACAATTAATCACTGAAAATGTCAATCAATTCTATGAAAATATGCTTGCAAATTCCTACGCCATATGATATGTTATTCTGGTATGAGCTGAATTTACTATTGCTCCAAATCAAGGCAAAGGAGGAAATTTACATGGCAAAAGTTTGTTACTTTACAGGTCGCAAGACAAAAAGTGGAAACAACCGTTCACATGCGATGAACTCAACAAAACGTACAGTTAAACCTAACTTACAAAAAGTTCGCGTATTGATTGACGGCAAACCTAAAAAAGTTTGGGTGTCAACTCGTGCGTTGAAATCAGGAAAAGTTGAACGCGTATAATTGAATGAAATGATTTGAACCGTTCAACAAAATGAACGGTTTTTATTTTTTGCGAATCATTATCAAATGAGAGACATTTCCTCAACCACATGAAATTTAAGAAGAAAAAATAAAAAAGGCTTAAAACAATCAATCACCCAGATAATTGTTTTAAGTCTTCTTTTATGTGCCACTACCCCTCAGATAGTGATAGGTATATGTTTTTTTATAATTGTTACAAATAAAACATAACGCATTTGCAAAGGCCTGTCAACACTTTATTTTAAAGTAGAAAGTGTTTTCTTATTTTGCGTTATTTTCTTAATGTAAATGTAATTTAAACTCACAAACGTTATTTAATTTCAAATGTAATTTTTTTATGAATTTGGTTGTATTTTCAGCAAGTAAAATCATGAATGTGATAAACTAAATATAACTTCAAATAGAAATTTGGTGACTGAATTGTAATGAAAACAACATTGAAAAAATTCTTAAAAGAAAACGGCCGCTATGCAGCTGCTAGCTTCTTTATCCCTTTGCTGATTCTTTTATTGGTTTATTTAAGTATCGGTATTTATCCAGGAAGTGATCGGAGCATCTTGGCTAGTGATGCTTTCTCACAATTTTCAAACTTTCATGCAAGCTTCCGTAATATGTTGTTAGGGAAACAAAGCATTTTTTACACGTGGAATGCCTCACTTGGTTTAAATTATCTATCATTGATTTCTTATTATTTAGGTGGACTTTTCACACCACTCGTTTTATTGTTCCCGAATCAATTGATGCCAGATGCCTTGTATCTCATCACCTTACTAAAGGTTGGTTCAGCAGGTTTATCCTTCTGGTTTCTAGCACGTACCTATCGCATTCCACATTGGGGGCAAGTCGCATTAAGTGTCAGCTATGCGTCGATTTCATTTATCACTGCCCATTCAGAGATCATCATGTGGTTAGACACCTTTGTCTATCTTCCTCTGATCATTTTAGGTATCCATCGTGTGATGGACCAAAAGAAACCTATTTTATTGTTTGTTAGTTACTTGCTGTTGTTCTTATCCAGTTTTTATATGGGCTTCATGGTCGGAGTCTTCTCCTTTTTATACTTTATTACACGACTACTGACGAATTGGCGGAGGTACAAAGGAACGATTTTACCTTATGGGATCACCTCTTTATTAGCAGGAGGCGCTTCTATGGTGATCATCCTGCCTGCCATTCTCGATCTACGTGCCAATGGCGAAGCATTGACGCAGATCACTTCATTGAAGACAGAAGCAACTTCTTATTTAGATTTATTGATGAAAAACATGGTGGGTGTTTATGACACGACGAAATACGGATCGATTCCTTTTATCTATGCTGGATTATTTCCTTTAGCATTATGTCTCTTGTATTTTGTCAGTCGCAAATTCCCCTTGAAAAACAAGTTGTTGTTCGGTGGGCTATTCGCGATCTTGATTGCTAGCTTCTATTTAGTCCCTTTGAATCTATTCTGGCATGGGATGCACGCACCAAATATGTTCTTGTTTCGTTATGCCTATCTCTTTTCGTTTCTCGTACTCTTGTTAGCGGCTCATAGTTGGGAACAGCTACAGGAGAAGGATCAGAAGCGTTTGCTAGGTGTCATCATTGTACTAGCGGCTGCTTTTGCTACAGCTTGGGGTATCAAACCAGATGGCAGTTACACGTATGTCACGCTCACATCCTTTGTTTTGACGTTAGTCTTTTTAGCGCTCTACGCATTGACGATTGGTTTATTCCAACAACACCCATTTGATTTGAAACGTTTGAGTATTCTTCTGTTACTATTGATGACAGCCGAAGCCGCAGTCAATACCAACAGTATGATCCATGGCATTCTCGATGATTGGAATTATGCCTCAAGAAGTTTGTATACCGAACCTTATCCTGAGATCAAAACGTTAGTTGATGCCTCGAAAAAGGATTCCGATACGTTTTATCGATTAGAAAACCTTGATCCTGTTTCACCGAATGATTCGATCAATTATGGTTATAGTGGGATCAGCATGTTCTCTTCGATCAGAAATCGAAACTCTTCCTCTTACTTGGATACTTTAGGCTTCCGTTCTAGAGGCACAAATTTGAACATTCGCTACAATAACAATACCTTGTTGATGGATGGATTTACGGGAATCAAATACAATATTGCTAAAAACGATAGTAGTTTTAATAAATACGGCTTCCAATCCGTCGAACAAACGGACAACTATACTTTGTACGAAAATAGTAATGCTGTACCATTAGCTTTCAAAGCACCTTTGACGATCAATAAGATCGAACAACCGATAGGTGATAATCTAACCAGTCAAACAAATTTGATGAATGGTCTTTCTGGATTGAATCAATCATTCTTTACGTTTTATACGCCAACCCTAAAAAGTCAACAGAACACGAAGATCACAACAACGACAAATGGGGTCACTTATAGTGAAACAGCAAATAATCAACCGAAAGAATTGACTTGGGAAGTCCAAGTACCTGCGAATACCCAAGCGTATCTCAGCCTGTTTCCAACAAATTTCGCACAGTTAGAAAGCTCTACAGCAACTATTACCGTCAATGGTGTATCTAGAAAATCTCAAATTAACATTACTGGTCAATATTATGATTTAGGTTATTACCCACAAGATACAACGGTTACCTTCACTGCAAGCTTCTATGGGACCAAAGAAGTCAGCTTTATGGAACCACAGGTGGTCGGACTTGATGTTGTGGCGTATCAAGCCGCAATCAACCAAATCAGAAATAACGGCGTAGAGATGACTACTACCGGTCGAACAGCTACAGGAACTGTTCATGCGACTGAAAAAACGATGGTAGCCACGACTATCCCTTATGATGGTGGTTGGACTGCTAAAATCGATGGCGAAAAAGTTCCTGTGAAGAAATTCCAAGATGCCTTTTTGATGGTGGAAGTTCCTGAAGGTGAACATACGATTACTTTTAGTTACATGCCAAAAGGATTCATTCCTGGCTTACTTCTCTTTATTGGATGTATTGCCTTGTTTATCTTGTATCTATGGTACCTTCGTAGACGTCAGCCGTTTAGCGGCGTCATTGATCCTACAAACGAAAGCGATGATCACCGTCCAAGACGTGAACGTCGTCGCGCAAGATAAACAGACAAATAGTGTGGGGCATTAGTCCGTTCTCAAAAATAAAAACTAGTCCAATTTTGATATAATTTGTCAAAATTGGACTAGTTTCTGTTTATATGCGCACATGTGAAAATAATGGAATGCTAAGTATTAAGATGACTAAACGGGCTCTATAACCATATAAACTGGGTAATTAGTTGATGTCGTACCCACTCGAAACTTAGCGTGGTTGACCACTTATTTTCAGTCATGTATGAATCCTCTGATGTTAACTACCTAGTCACTGATATGAATACGGCGTATTTCCAATTAATAAAAAAAGTGTTTCCTATGCCAAATTAGTCATTGATCGCTTTCATGTCGTCAAACACATGAATCAAGCGTTCTAAGATTTTCGTGTACGTGAAATGAAACGTCTGATTTCCTCGAATGATCAAACGATGCCAAGAAAAATAAAAAGCCATTGGCGAATACTCACCAAAAATCGGAAGAACATCAACCATACAGAATATAAAACTTGGCGTAACTTTCGCGCACCCAAGTATCCTTATCTGACAGAATCCATGGCGCTTAATCGGTTATTAGGCGCTTCTACTGCCTTGAAAGTCGCCTATCACGCTTTATATGATCTAGCCGATGCCCTTTCGTGACAAAGACCACGAGTCGTTTCTCACTCTCTTGCATCAGTTATCAGAAACACTAGATGAAGAATTTCGGCTAAAACTACAAAATTTTCTAAGCTATGAAGAAGGTGTCCGTCATTCCTTAATCTATCCTTACTCTAACGAGAAAATCGAAGCAAAGAACACTCACATCAATACACTCAAATGAGTGTCTTATGGCTTTAAATCATTTTAGAACATGCGAATCCGTATTTTTTTGACGAATCAAGTTATTCATGTAAAATAACGAAGAAAAAGGAGTCTCTTCTTCTGGATTTCACTTGATTGAACTCATCAGTCCTTATTGACAAAGAGCCCAAAATACATCAAAATGGGACTCATTTTTATTTTTGAGAACGGACTAATGTCCCAGTCTTAGATCAACCAAACTAAATTTGAATTATTTGTTCGGCATATAGGCCTTTAGGCAATTCAACAACTTTAGTTTTCAGTTTTTAATAACTTATATTATCGCCTTTCAATATAGGAAAATTACTTGTTCCTCCTACTTAATCTCTTTTGCAACTCACAAATGGCCGTTTTATCTAAATCAAAATGTAATAATTGTTGTGCTTCTTCAAAAGTAACCCATGTGAATTCAGTATGTTCATCGGATGGTTGTAGGGCTCCTTGATATTCAGTTATATCGTATGCAAACGTATAAATTGGTATTACAAAAATATCTCTCTTCAATGCATCCTTAACAAGCTCAGGAAAATGGTCTACCAAAACAGATGCTGTTGAATCCAGTTGAACTAATTTGTCAACTTTCAAAAAATTTGATGCTATCCCACTTTCTTCAATAAATTCTCTTATCGCAGCTTGATCAGGCGCTTCCTCATCTTCTCCTCCACCTGCAATAAATTGCCAGACAGACATATCTTCTCTTTTAAATATACAGCATTTCAAATTTGAGCTTCTTTCCAAAATGTATGGAATCAACAATATGTTATAATATGTTCTCATACTAACCCTTCTCGTCTATAATTTTCTGTATCACATTTTGAATCTTCATAAATATATATATTACTCTATTTACTCTGTAAAAAAAAAAGAGTAGTTAGTTTTGATCATTGATAAATCATATATCAATATATAATAATAAACTAAAAGTGCTAACTTCCACTTCTTAGATTCGATAGTATTAACTTCAACATGAAGCTGGGAAGTATGTGCTTTGATCAAAATCTATAATCTTAAACTTATTATCTTTTGATAGTATAAAATTTCTCTTATGTAAATCCCCATGTATTCATTGATAAATTTGTTGCATGTCCCTTAAGAGATTGGGAAGAATTCCAATTTTTTTTGAAATTCAATTATTTTTGTTAATAAAACATCTTCTTTGTTTGCTAGTTGATCATAGTAAATTTCACTTTTCAGTATATTCATAGATTTAAATTGCTTTATTTTTTTTGGATGATTAAATAACCGATCGAACATTTCTGGGGTATAGGGTATATTTAAAGAAGAAGAATTCTCTCAAGAAAGTTATCAAAGTTTTGATTACCTAAGGAAATCTGTCTGTAGTTACATGCGGTACTACAATAATTATCGCTACTCTGAAGCATTAAATAAGCTTTTGCCAAACGAGTTCAGAAAGCGAGCTACATAAAAACAGGAATCGATTGATTCGATTCCTGCATAGTATAAATTTTTGTTTTTTGACTTTCTACTTGGCAAGGGGCACTTCGCTATTCATATTTTACTTCGTATAGGTATAACCCTTCCGGATGAGCAGTCGGACCCGCAGCATTGCGGTCTTTTTTTGCAATGATTTCTGGAAGACAATCTTCTGGTAAACGATCGTTGCCTATTTTTAACAACGTACCAACTAAAATGCGGATCATTTTATAAAGGAAGCCATCACCACGAAACGTAAACGTCAACTCATCGCCTGCTTCATTGACCTGTAAGCTGGCTTCATAGATAGTCCGTACTTTATCTTCAATGGAACTTCCAGAAGCACAAAATGAAGTGAAATCATGCGTACCAAGTAAATCAGGCAATGCACGTTCAATCTTTGCTACATCTATTGGATAAGGAAAATAGCTCGCATAATGTCTACGGAAGGGACTACGTGGTTTTCCGATATCTACTTTGAATTGATAGGTTTTTTCTTTCACTAAATAGCGTGCGTGAAAAGTTTCAGGCACAATCTCCACACTTTTCACAGCAATATCTTCTGGCGACTGCGTATCTAGCCCAAAACGCATACGTTCCAAAGGTCGCTCTTCTGGATAATCAAAGTGGATGACTTGCCCGATTGCATGAACCCCCGCATCTGTCCGTCCAGATCCAAAAATCGTGATTTCTTTTCCATTTGCCATCTTCTTTAAGGTTTTTTCCAGTTCTTCTTGGACCGTTCGTCCATTGGGTTGTTTCTGAAAACCATTGAACTGGGTACCATCATAGGCAATGATTGCTTTATAGCGTACCATTCATCTTCCCCTGTTCTCATTCATCTTTGATAAGTTTAGCTACGGATAAACACTAGTACGATGGTCATCAGCCCAAAAGCAACCATAACAACAGTGTCTTGTAAGTGCCAGTGAAGGATACGGTATTTTGTCCGGCCTTCCCCACCTTGGTAGCCTCTTGCTTCCATGGCTGTAGCTAGATCTTCCGCACGATTGAAACTGCTGACAAATAGCGGAATCAGTAAAGGAATCACCGCTTTCATTTTTTGTACTAGACTTCCTTCACCAAAGTCAACACCACGTGCGCGCTGTGCATTCATGATTTTTTCGGTTTCGTCCATCAATGTCGGCACAAAACGTAAAGCGATCGAAAGCATCAAAGATACTTCATGCACTGGAAAGCGAACAACTTTCAATGGTCGTAACAAATATTCGATCGCATCGGATAATTCTAAAGGCGGCGTTGTCAATGTCAATAAGGTGGACATAAAGATAATCAAAACAAACCGACAAAAAATAAATAGTCCGTTCATGACACCAAATTGAGTGATATTGAAAATCCCCCAACTCCAATACGTTTCTCCACCACTTGTAAACAGTACTTGTAAGCCTACAGTGAATAAGATCAACCAGATCAACGGACGGATGCCTCGAATAAAAAATTTGATATCTACTTTTGACAAGAAAACAGCAAATAAAGTAAACGCCGCTAATAAGGCATATGTCTGCCAGTTATTGGCCAAGAAGATAATGCCAATAAAATAGAAACTTGCCAATAGCTTTGCACGTGGATCTAACCGATGGATAAAGGAGTCTCCAGGCATATAACGACCAAAAATCAATTTATTCATCATGAGCTGTACCTCCCACCAATTTGACCAATTGGTCCGCTAATGCGTCTGCGGTGATCGGCAATTCATCAAACTGGATGCCTTTTACTCGTAGTTCCTCTGCAAACTCAGTGGCTGTTGGTACGCCTAACTGCCGTTCTTTTAACCATTCAAGGTGTTGGAAGACTTCTTTTGGTTCTCCGCATTTGACGATACGGCCTTTTTCCAGGACGTAAACAAAATCCGCATAGTTTGCCACATCATCCATCAAATGGGTGACTAATACAATCGTGATTTGCTGTTCTTTATGCAAACGCCAGAACATATCCATCATTTCTTTTCTTCCTTGTGGATCTAACCCAGCTGTCGGCTCATCTAAGACGAGAACTTCGGGTTTCATAGCTAGAACACCGGCAATCGCTACACGTCGCATTTGACCTCCTGACAGCTCGAAAGGTGAGCGTTCTAAATACGTCTCATCTAAGCCGACTTGTTCTAAGGTCTCCTTTGCTAGTAGAGTCGCCTCTTCCTCACTTACACCAAAGTTTTTTGGGCCAAACGCAATATCTCTTGCGACCGTTTCTTCAAACAACTGTGCCTCTGGAAATTGAAAAACAATACCGACTTTTTTTCGAATCGGTTTCAAATTTTTATTATCTGTATCTGGTTTGATCTGACGATCGCCGATTTGGACGGTTCCTTCCGTCGGTTTGATCAACGCATTCAAATGCTGAAGCAAGGTGGATTTCCCGCTTCCAGTATGACCAACTAATGCAGTGTAGCTGTTTTCTTTGATCAACAAGTCAATATCAAATAAAGCTCGTTGCTCGAATGGTGTATTCGGTTGGTACGTAAAGTTTACTTTTTCAAAACGGATGTCCATAACCAATCCACCATCCTTTCTTCTGTCATGTATTCTTTAGGCACTTCAATGCCACGTTCTTTCAAGGCACTTTTTAGTTTTTCAGGAAAAGGCAAATCTAACCCTAGATTGATTAGTTCAGGTCCGGCAGAGAAAATCTCTTTCGGTGTCCCTTCATTCACTAGTTCGCCTTCTTTCATCACAAAAATACGATTTGCATTGGCTGCTTCATCAATATCATGCGTGATTGAAATAACGGTTAGTTGACTTTCCTCTTTGATTTCTTTGATCGTTGTGATGACTTCTTCACGACCTTCAGGATCTAACATACTTGTTGCTTCATCCAAGATGATGATTTCTGGTCGGAGGGCTACAACACCGGCAATCGCCACACGTTGTTTCTGTCCACCGGAAAGACGAACTGGTTCTCTTGTCGCAAAATCAGACATTCGCACTTTTTCAAGAGCATCTTTCACTCGAACGATCATTTCTTCTCGAGGAATGCCTTGATTCTCTAAACCAAAGGCCACATCATCCTCTACTGTTGATCCAACAAATTGATTGTCCGGATTTTGAAAGACCATGCCGACTTTTTGGCGGATCGTCCATATATTCTCTTCATTTAGTAGTTGATTACCAACTTTGACCGTCCCAGACTCAGGAAGGAGTAAGCCATTGATCGTTTTTGCAAGCGTTGATTTACCAGAACCATTGTGCCCGATAATCGCGATCCATTCTCCTTTATTGATCGTGAAAGAAACATCTTTCAATGCTGGTCGTAAATCTTCTGGTTGGTATTTGTAATTAATCTTTCCTAATTCAATAATCGGCTCCATAAGTACTCCCTCTTCATCCTAAAGTTCCTATTAACCCTATCAAAAAACTGCTTAGTTTTCAATCATTTCTGATTTTTAAAATGTTTTTTTATACCTTCAAGGCTGTCTTGACAGTTAATTGAAGGTACAAAAAAACACTTTATGATGAGTGCATACTCCCCAAACGAATCGCTTGGGGAGCAGCGCTGAGCTAGACTCGGAATAAGTAACTTCCAACATCATAACACTCTAAAAGAATCATCCATAAAGTGATGTTATTAGTGTGATTTTAGACAAGTTCTAAGACAACCATTGGTGCTCCGTCTCCGCGTCTTGGTTCTGTCTTCAAGATACGAGTGTAGCCACCTTGACGTTCAGCATAACGAGGTGCAATATCGTTGAATAACTTTTGTAAAGCTGATTCGATAACGATTTCCTCATTTTCTTCACGCACGCTAGCAACTTCATTACGTACGAAAGCCGCAGCTTGACGACGTGCATGTAAGTCTCCGCGTTTGCCTAAAGTGATCATTTTTTCAGCAGTTGAGCGAACTTCTTTCGCACGAGCTTCTGTAGTCACAATACGTTCATTAATTAATAAGTCAGTTGTTAAATCACGCAACATCGCTTTACGTTGGCTAGATGTGCGTCCTAGTTTACGATAACTCACGTTGGTTTCCCTCCTTCGTAAAAGGTTTAATCTTCTTTACGTAAACCTAAACCTAAGTCATGCAATTTTGCTTTAACTTCTTCCAATGATTTACGTCCTAAGTTACGGACTTTGATCATTTCTGGCTCAGATTTATTCGTAAGTTCTTGTACAGTATTGATTCCTGCACGTTTTAAGCAATTATAAGAGCGAACAGATAAGTCTAATTCTTCAATCGTCATTTCTAACATTTTTTCTTTTTGTGTTTCTTCTTTTTCGACCATGATTTCAGCGTTTTTCGCTTCATCAGTTAGGTTGACAAAGATGTCTAAATGTTCAGTCATGATTTTTGCAGATAAACTCATTGCTTCCAATGGTTCGATTGAACCATCTGTCCAGATCTCCATTGTCAATTTATCAAAATCTTCACGATGTCCAACACGTGTGTTTTCTACTTGGTAGTTGACACGACGTACAGGCGTGTAGATTGAATCGACTGGAAGAACACCAATTGGCATATCTTCTTTTTTGTTTTCATCTGCTTGAACATAACCACGTCCTGGTTTCACCGTTAGGCGAGCATGGAACGTAGCACCTTCAGATACACTGCAGATGTACATATCTTTGTTAAGAATTTCTACCTCACTATCAACGATAATATCGCCAGCAGTTACTGTAGCAGGTCCGGTAATATCGATCTCAAGGGTTTTTTCTTCTTGACCATACATTTTCAGTGCTAAACCTTTAATGTTCAAGATGATTTGAGTGACGTCTTCTCTAACACCTTTGATGGTAGAGAATTCATGCAGTACACCATCGATTTGAATATTAGTGATGGCAGCACCTGGCAAAGAAGATAATAAAATACGACGTAGGGAATTCCCTAAAGTAGTCCCATACCCTCTTTCAAGAGGTTCAACGATGAACTTGCCATAATCTTTTTCTTCATCAATTTTTGCGATTCTTGGTTTTTCGAACTCAATCATTCTTATCTTTACCCCTTTCAAAACGAAAAGTGTCTTGTTCAATGACGTTACTAATAGAACTCAAAATGAGAGGCACTCATTAAACACGACGGCGTTTTGGAGGGCGGGCACCATTATGAGGAACTGGAGTCACGTCACGAATTGCAGTCACTTCTAAACCTGTTGCTTGTAATGAACGAATTGCTGCTTCACGTCCAGAACCAGGTCCCTTAACTGTTACTTCAACAGTTTTTAATCCGTGTTCCATTGCTGCTTTTGTAGCTGTTTCTGCTGCCATTTGAGCGGCAAAAGGAGTTGATTTTTTGCTTCCTTTGAAACCTAATGAACCAGCTGATGACCACGCTAAAGCATTTCCGTGAGTATCAGTGATCATGATGATTGTGTTGTTGAATGTAGAGTGGATATGTGCAATCCCAGCTTCTATATTCTTTTTCACACGGCGTTTACGATTCACTTTTTTTGCTACCATGAAGATTTAACCTCCTTCACTTAAGAATTATTTTTTCTTGCCAGCGATAGCGCGAGCTGGGCCTTTACGAGTACGTGCATTGTTTTTCGTGTTTTGTCCACGAACAGGCAATCCACGACGGTGACGGATTCCACGGTAAGAACCGATTTCCATCAAGCGTTTGATGTTTAAGTTCACTTCACGACGAAGATCCCCTTCAACTTTTAATTTATCTACTTCTGCACGGATAGCATCTGTTTGTTCATTCGTTAATTCACGAACGCGAACATCTTCAGATACGCCAGCATTAGCTAAGATTTGTTTCGCAGTAGTGTTACCAATACCATAGATATAAGTAAGTGAAACTACTACACGTTTATCACGAGGAATATCTACTCCTGCAATACGAGCCATATTTAGTGCACCTCCATTTATCCTTGACGTTGTTTATGTTTTGGATTTGCTGGGCAAATCACCATAACGCGTCCTTTACGACGAATTACTTTACAATGTTCACACATTGGTTTTACTGATGGTCTTACTTTCATGATAATACCTCCTGTAGTTTTACGGAGTACAATTATTTAAAGCGATAAGTAATACGGCCACGGTTTAAATCATATGGAGACAATTCAACCGTCACTTTGTCACCAGGTAGAATACGAATGTAGTGCATACGAATTTTACCTGAAACAGTAGCAAGAACTTGGTGTCCGTTTTCTAGTTCAACTTTAAACATTGCATTCGGCAAAGTTTCGACGACTGTACCTTCGACTTCAATCATATCTTCTTTTGCCACGCACAGTACCTCCTTGTACTTGTTTCGCATTTTCACACGATAAAATGGCGGAAACTGCAGTTCCCACCTCAAAATTCTCAAAATGGATCATCTAGAGGATTCTCTAGAAGTCGGACTGACATATTCTATCATAATTTATTGAACTTGACAAGAGTAACTGCTTAATGCAAGTCGGCTACGGGCAATCGTGCTATTTTTCAATGATTTTTTGGACATCAGTAAATACAGCATCGATTTCACGATCACCATCGATAGTGTGTAGCAAACCTTGTTCTTTATAATAAGCCAAGATTGGTTCACTATTTTTGATGTTGATAGCCAGACGATTTTTAACCGTCTCAGGTTTATCATCTTCTCTTTGATAGAATTCATGCCCACCACAACGATCACATGTGTCTTCAACTTTTGTAGGGTTGAAAATTTTATGGTAAGTTGCTCCACAGTTACGGCAAATGAAGCGGCCTGCTAAACGCTCAACCAAGACTTCTTCACCCACGTGGATATCGATGACAGCATCAATTTGTTTATTTAAATCTTTTAGCATTGCATCTAGAGCTTCTGCTTGCTCGATTGTACGAGGAAAGCCATCTAATAAGAAGCCTTTCTCTGTATCGGGTTCTGCTAGACGCTCTTTTACGATTCCATTTGTTACTTCATCAGGAACTAATGCACCTTTATCCATATAAGACTTTGCTTCCAAGCCAAGAGCTGTTTCATTTTTGATAGCTGCACGAAACATATCTCCTGTTGAGATGTGAGGAATCCCATAAGCGTCAATGATTTTTTCAGCTTGTGTTCCTTTACCTGCACCTGGCAGCCCCATTAAAATGAGGTTCATTGCTTTCCCTCCTAATAAATGTGAGAACGTGTGTTGAGGAAAAACCTCAACACGCTTTCTTACTCAATAAAGCCAACATATTTACGTTTCAGCATTAAGCCTTCTAACTGTTTCGCAGTTTCCAAAGCCACACCGATCACGATCAACAGACTTGTACCACCTAATCCGATTGATTGTGGCAGATCCCAAATCATTTGTGCAATGATTGGTAATAATGCCACTAAACCAAGGAATAGTGCTCCAACTGTACTTAATCGCATCAATAAGCTTGAGACATACTCTTCAGTCCCCTTACCAGGGCGTACACTTGGTATATAGCTTCCTTGCTTTTGTAAGTTCTCCGCTAATTTCTCAGGGTTTACTTGAACAAAGGCATAGAAGAATGTAAATGCGACGATCAATACCGTATAAATCGTTGCGCCAGGCACCGTATTATAGTTAAAGATCTCCATCATTATTTTATACCAGTTTTCAGATCCGAATCGCCCACTTAACGCTTGTAACACAGCATTTGGTGTCGCAATAAATGAACTTGCAAAGATAACCGGAATTACCCCAGCAGCATTTACTTTCAACGGTAGATAACTACTTGTTGGCGCACCTGCTATACGTTTGGTGTACTGAATCGGGATCTTACGTTCAGCTTGTTGGAAAAATGTTACGAATGTCACGATTGCTAGAACCGCAACTAGTAAGATGGCAACGAAAATCGCAGATCTCCAGATATCGGAAGAATTGATATTTACGAAGTAATCTTCATAAATTTCACGTACACTTTCCGGTAATCTTGAAATGATCCCTGCAAAGATGATCATTGACACACCGTTACCGATACCTTTTTCAGTGATTTGTTCACCCAACCAAGTAACAAACATCGTTCCTGCAGTTAAGATCAAACCGATCGTTACATAAGTAGAGACATTTGGATTGTTGACAAAACCTAATTGAGCGTATTGGTTAAACCCTGCTGTGATACCGACAGATTGGATAAATGCCAATACTAACGTCAAATATCTTGTTGCCTGATTCAACTTTTTACGACCAACTTCTCCTTGTTTCGACCATTCCACAAAACGTGGCACGATATCCATTTGTAATAATTGGATCACGATCGAAGCAGTAATGTAAGGCGAAACCCCCATCGAAAAGATCGAGAAGTTTTGCATTGCACTACCACTTACCAAGTTCAACATGTTGAAAAACGGTAAGCTAGATAGGTCTTGTAATGAGCTTGCATTTACGCCGGGAACAGTGATATGTGCCCCTAAACGAAAAACAAAGAGAACAAATACAGTAAAAAGGATTTTCGATCTAATATCTTTGACCTTAAAAGCGTCTTTTAATAGTTTAAGCATTAGATCACCTCAACAGAGCCACCAGCCGCTTCGATTGCTTCTTGTGCTGCTTTTGAGAATTTAGCTGCTTTCACAGTTAACTTTTTGTTCAATTCTCCGTTAGCTAAAACTTTGATTCCAGCTTTTTCGTTTTTCACGATTCCAGCTTCTACTAAAGCAACAGGAGTTACTTCAGCTCCGTCTTCAAAGCGATTCAAGACATCTAAATTAACGACTGCGTAGTCCTTACGGTTAACATTTGTAAATCCACGTTTTGGTAAACGACGGAACAATGGTGTTTGTCCCCCTTCGAATCCTAGACGTACACCACCGCCTGAACGAGCTTTTTGTCCTTTTTGACCACGTCCGGCAGTTTTTCCGTTACCTGAAGAAGTACCACGACCAACACGGTTACGTACTTGGCGTGAACCTTCAGCGGGTTTTAATTCATGAAGTTTCATAGGTTTGGCACCTCCTTAATTGTCCTAGTTCTTATTTCATTTGTTTAATTAAACTTCTTCAACGTCCACTAAGTGAGAAACAGTGTTGATCATGCCTTTGATTGCTTCATTAGCAGGCTTAACCACAGAACTGTTAATCTTTGTAAGACCTAACGCTTTAACAGTATCGCGTTGGTTTTGAGGACGTCCGATAATACTGCGTTTTAAAGTTACTTTTAATTCAGCCATTATGTTTGTCCTCCTTATCCGATTAATTCTTCTACTGATTTGCCGCGTAGAGCTGCAACTTCTTCAGCACGTTTTAATTGTTTCAAACCTTCAACAGTTGCGCGAACAACGTTGATTGGTGTGTTTGAGCCTAAAGATTTAGAAGTGATATCTGCTACCCCTGCTAATTCTAATACGGCACGAACTGGTCCACCAGCAGCAACCCCAGAACCTTCAACAGCAGGTTTCATTAGGATTCTACCACCACTAAAAGCACCGATTACTTCGTGTGGGATTGTTGAACCAACCATAGGTACTTCAACTAAGTTTTTCTTCGCATCTTCAATTGCTTTACGGATCGCTTCAGGTACTTCTTGTGCTTTACCAGTACCAAATCCTACGTGTCCGTTTTTGTCACCGACAACAACTAAAGCAGCAAAACGTAGACGACGTCCACCTTTAACAACTTTTGTTACACGGTTAATTGCAACAACGCGGTCTTCTAATTCCAAATGTTTTGGATCGATATAAACCATGAATGGTATTCCTCCTTCTTCTAAAATTCTAGTCCATTTTCGCGAGCAGCTTCAGCTAAAGCTTGCACACGGCCATGGTAAAGGTATCCACCACGGTCAAAGACTACGACTTTAATGCCTTTTTCAGTTGCGCGTTCAGCAACTAATTTACCGACAGCTTGTGCTGCTTCTGTTTTTGTTCCACCTGAAATTTCTTTATCCAAGGTAGAGGCACTTGCTAGCGTTACACCCGCTACGTCATCAATAAGTTGCGCGTAGATGTTTTTGTTAGAACGAAAAACGTTCAAGCGTGGGCGCTCAGCAGTACCAGAGATAGTGTTACGTACACGACGGTGTCTCTTTTGACGTGTTTTGTTCTTATCTGGTTTTGTAATCACAATTGTCACCTCTTTATTTTTATTTTTTCTACTGTCAGACAGTAGAAATGATCAGTTTTGAAAAAATAGAAGCTGCGGCACAAGTAAACTCTCTCTTAATGAAGGCATACTTCAGCAAAATCCTTTTTTCCTGCTGCTGGCTTCTATGAAATTTTTCGAAACGATTATTTACCAGTTTTACCTTCTTTACGGCGTACGAATTCGCCAACATAACGAATACCTTTACCTTTATAAGGTTCTGGAGGACGAGTACCACGGATGTTCGCAGCTAATTCGCCAACTTCTTCTTTGTTCGCACCCTTCACAATTACTTGTGTGTTAGATGGTACTTCAACAGTCACGCCAGCTGGTGGTGTGATTTCTACTGGATGTGAGTAACCAACGTTCAATACAAGTTTTGTTCCTTGCATTTGCGCACGGTACCCAACCCCGATTAATTCTAATCCTTTTTGGAAACCTTCACTAACACCTACAACCATGTTGTTGAAGTTAGCACGAGTTGTTCCATGGATAGTTTTCATTTCTTTACTGTCATTTGGACGAGTGAATGTCACTTCATTTCCTTCGATATTCATTTTGATATCAGCAGAAAATGTACGAGTCAATTCCCCTTTTGGTCCTTTAACTGTAACGTTGTTTCCATCTTGAGTGATAGTTACTCCTTCAGGGATCACAACGATCTTATTTCCAATACGGCTCACTTAAAGACACCTCCTTGTAGATTCTACTTGATTACCATACGTAAGCGATAACTTCGCCGCCGATGTTTTTCTCACGAGCTTCTTTATCAGTGACAACACCTTCAGAAGTCGAAATAATAGCGATACCTAAGCCATTTAAAACTTTTGGCACTTCGCCAGCTTTAACATAAACACGTAAGCCTGGTTTAGAAATACGTTTTAAGTTTGTAATAACACGTTCGCCGCTTTTACCGAATTTTAGGAAAACACGGATCACGCCTTGCTTGTCATCTTCGATATATTCAACATCACGGACGAAACCTTCACGTTTCAAGATTTCAGCGATGTCACGTTTAATTTTTGATGCAGGAACTTCTAAAGCCTCATGTTTAACCATGTTTGCATTACGGATACGAGTTAGAAAATCTGCAATTGGATCTGTCATGACCATTGAACTTTTACCTCCTTCTTATGCGAATTTACTTTTTTACCAGCTAGCTTTCTTCACGCCGGGAATTTGACCTTTATAGGCAAGTTCGCGGAAGCAAATACGGCAAAGATGGAACTTACGATAAACTGAATGTGGACGTCCGCAACGTTCGCAACGAGTGTAAGCTTGTGTTGAATGTTTTGCAGGACGTTTGTTTTTAGCAATCATTGATTTTTTAGCCACGTAGTTCGCCTCCTTTAATTATTTTTGGAATGGCATGCCTAATTGTGTCAACAACTCACGAGATTCTTCATCTGTGTTCGCTGTCGTTACAATGACGATGTCCATACCACGTACTTTATCTACTAAATCATAATCTACTTCTGGGAAGATCAATTGTTCTTTAATACCTAAAGTGTAGTTTCCACGACCATCAAAGGCTTTTTTACTTACACCATGGAAGTCACGTACACGTGGTAGAGAAACTGATACTAATTTATCTAAAAATTCGTACATTCTTTCTCCGCGTAAGGTAACTTTTGCTCCAATTGGCATTCCTTCACGTAAACGGAATCCAGCGATTGATTTTTTAGCTTTTGTGATCATTGGTTTTTGTCCAGTGATCAAAGTTAGTTCTTCAACTGCTTTGTCTAAGTTTTTAGCGTTTGATACCGCATCACCAACACCCATGTTGATGACGATCTTTTCAACTTTAGGTGTTTGCATAACAGAGCTATAGTCAAATTTTTCCATCAATGATGGAGTTACTTCTTTAAGATATTTTTCTTTTAGGCGGTTCATTCAGTAAGACCCTCCTTCCTTAAACTTTTTATTTATCTAAAACTTCACCGGTTTTTTTAGAAACACGGACTTTTTTTCCGTCTACTTCTTTGTAGCCAACTCGGCCAGCTACACCAGTAGAGTCGATGACCATCACGTTAGAAACGTGAAGTGGCGCTTCCATCTCAACAATTCCACCTTGAGGAGCAGCTTGAGAAGGTTTTTGGTGTTTTTTGATCATGTTCACACCTTCGACAACCACTTTATCCTGTTTAGGAAACGCTGCTAATACAACGCCTTCTTTGTTTTTGTCTTTACCGGTGATCACTTTAACTTTATCGCCTTTTTTAACAAACATAACTGTTTCGCACCTCCTTTGTTAAGTGTCTCAAGATTATAAAACTTCTGGTGCTAGAGAAACGATCTTCATGAAGTTGTTTTCACGTAGTTCACGTGCAACTGGCCCAAAGATACGTGTTCCACGAGGGCTTTTATCATCACGAATAATCACTGCAGCATTTTCATCAAACTTGATATATGAACCGTCTGCACGACGAGCTCCTGATTTTGTACGAACGATAACGGCTTTAACGACGTCACCTTTTTTGACAACCCCACCTGGCGTTGCTTGTTTAACCGTAGCAACGATCACATCACCGATATTCGCAGTTTTGCGACCAGATCCGCCAAGGACTTTGATCGTCAAAATTTCACGTGCGCCTGAATTATCAGCGATTCTTAAACGACTTTCTGCTTGGATCACGTTGTGTATCCTCCTTTCAGATTTTGCATTCAATCTATATAGGAAAATCTCGTGTTATTAGATAATAACTGCTTCTTCGACTATTTCCAACAAACGGAAACGTTTTGTAGCTGATAATGGACGAGTTTCCATAATTCTCACGATGTCGCCAACTTTTGCTGTGTTGTTTTCATCATGTACTTTGTACTTCTTAGAATAGTTCATACGTTTACCGTAGATAGGGTGGTTTTTCTTTGTTTCGACAGCAACGGTAATTGTTTTATCCATTTTGTCTGATACCACGCGACCTTGATAAACTTTGCGTTGATTTCTTTCTTCAGTCATACGCTTAATGGCCTCCTTCCATAATTACTTAGCTTGTTCACGCAAAACTGTTTTGATGCGTGCAATCGATTTACGTACTTCTTTAATACGTGCAGTGTTTTCTAATTGACCTGTTGCTAATTGGAATCTAAGATTAAACAATTCTTCTTTTAATTGTTTTTCTTGATCAAGCATTTCGGCAGTGGTTAATTCTCTGATTTCTTTAACCTTCATTCGATTCACCACCCATTTCCTCACGTTTTACGATCTTAGTTTTCATTGGTAATTTGTGAGAAGCTAAACGTAATGCTTCACGAGCTACTTCTTCAGAAACGCCTGCAATTTCAAACATGATTTTACCACGTTTTACTGGTGCAACCCATCCTTCAGGAGCCCCTTTACCTTTACCCATACGAACGCCGATCGCTTTAGATGTATATGATTTATGAGGGAAAATTTTGATCCATACTTTCCCGCCACGTTTCATGTAACGAGTCATAGCAATACGAGAAGCTTCGATCTGACGGTTTGTGATCCAGTGTGATTCAACAGCTTGTAAGCCGTATTCACCGAATGCTACTTCTTTTCCGCCTTTTGCTTCACCACGCATTTTTCCGCGGAATTCACGACGGTGTTTTACACGTTTAGGTACTAACATGTTTATTTCCCTCCTTTCTCAGTGTTTTTTTTAGTTGGAAGAATTTCTCCACGATAGATCCACACTTTAACTCCTAGTTTTCCGTATGTTGTATCTGCTTCTTCCCATGCGTAATCAATATCCGCACGCAAAGTGTGAAGAGGAACTGTTCCTTCTGAGTATCCTTCTGAACGAGCGATATCCGCACCGTTTAGACGTCCAGATACTTGAGTTTTGATCCCTTTAGCGCCAGAACGCATTGAACGTTGGATCGCTTGTTTTTGAGCGCGACGGAATGCAACACGGTTTTCTAATTGACGTGCAATTCCTTCACCTACTAATTTAGCATCTAAATCTGGTTTTTTGATTTCCACGATGTTGATATGGATTCTTTTACCAGTTAATTTGTTTAATTCTTTTCTTAGGTTTTCGACTTCAGATCCGCCTTTACCAATAACCATACCTGGTTTAGCTGTGTGGATTGAAATGTTTACGCGGCCAGTTGCGCGTTCGATTTCAATTGTTGATACAGCAGCATCAGCAAGTCTAGTTGAAATAAATTTACGGATTCTTAAATCTTCGTGTAAGAACTCTGCATACTCTTTTTCAGCAAACCATTTTGCATCCCAGTCGCGGATGATGCCTACACGCATTCCAATTGGATGTACTTTTTGACCCACAGATTATCCCTCCTTATTTTTCTGATACGACTACCGTGATATGACTTGTACGTTTGTTGATTGGTGAAGCTGAACCTTTTGCACGTGGACGGAAACGTTTCATTGTTGGTCCTTCGTTAACAAATGCTTCAGATACTACCAAGTTCTCAACATCTAAGTCAAAGTTGTTTTCTGCATTTGCAATTGCTGACATCAATACTTTCTCGATGATCCCAGCAGATTTGTTTGGTGTGAATTTCAAAATTGAAATTGCATCCGCAACACTTTTACCTCTGATAAGGTCAATTACTAGACGCGCTTTACGAGGTGAAGTGCGAACTGTTTTTGCAGTTGCTTTAGCTGATGTGATTTGTTCTGCCATTTGCTTTTATCCTCCCCTCGAATTAGCGTCTCGTTTTCTTGTCGTCAGCGACATGCCCACGATAAGTTCTAGTTGGTGCGAATTCACCTAATTTGTGTCCTACCATATCTTCTTGGATGTAAACTGGTACGTGTTTACGTCCATCGTATACTGCGATGGTATATCCAACAAAACTTGGGAAAATTGTCGAACGACGAGACCAAGTTTTGATTACTTTTTTCTTTTCGGCCCCTGCTTGAGCTTCAACTTTACTCATTAAATGCTCATCAACGAAAGGCCCTTTCTTTAAACTACGACCCATGGTGAACCTCCTCTCAAAATGTGCGACACATGGTCAAAGTAATTATTTATTTTTACGACGAACGATAAGTTTGTCTGATTTAGCTTTCTTGTTACGAGTTTTGTAACCAAGAGCTGGTTGACCCCAAGGAGAAACTGGAGCTTTACGTCCGATTGGAGCTTTACCTTCACCACCACCGTGTGGGTGATCGTTAGGGTTCATTACGCTACCACGTACAGTTGGGCGTTTACGCATCCAACGAGAGCGGCCAGCTTTACCAATATTGATAAGTTCGTGTTGTTCGTTACCTACAGAACCGATTGTTGCACGGCATGCAGCTAAGATCATGCGAACTTCACCAGAGTTTAAGCGGATCAATACGTATTTGCCTTCTTTACCAAGTACTTGAGCACTTGTACCAGCAGAACGGATCAATTGTCCACCTTTACCAGGTTTCATTTCAATATTGTGGATCACAGTACCAACTGGAATGTTTTCTAAAGGAAGAGCATTTCCGACTTTGATATCTGCTTCAGGACCTGAAACAAGTTTCATTCCAACTTGTAGTCCTTTTGGTGCTAAGATGTAAGCTTTCACTCCATCTTCATAATGTACTAACGCGATGTTAGCTGAACGGTTTGGATCATATTCGATCGTTTGAACAGTAGCAACAACGTTGTCTTTATTACGTTTGAAATCGATCACGCGGTATTGGCGTTTGTGTCCGCCACCTTGATGACGTACAGTGATGCGGCCGTTGTTATTACGTCCAGCATGGTTTTTCAATGGCTGTAACAATGTTTTTTCAGGTGTTGATGTTGTGATTTCAGCAAAATCAGAACCTGTCATGTTACGACGGCCATTTGTGGTAGGTTTGTACTTTTTAATCGCCACGTTTTCCCCTCCTAATTTAATCAGTTATCGAGTGTTGCTTATTCAGCAGCTTCGAATAATTGGATTTCTTTTGAATCTTCAGTCAATGTAACGATCGCTTTGCGACGTTTTTTTGTATATCCTGCATATTTGCCCATACGTTTGAATTTCGCACGTACGTTCACGATGTTCACGTTTTTGACTTTCACGTCAAAAGCAGCTTCAACCGCTTGTTTTACTAAAGTTTTGTTTGCGCGTGTGTCTACTTCGAAAGTATATTTCTTGTCATCCATGGCAAGCATTGATTTCTCAGTGATCACTGGGCGTTTGATTACGTCTAGTAAGTTCATTATGCAAGCACCTCCTCAATTTGAGTAAGAGCAGTTTGTGTTGCTAAAACTTTTGTATTTGATACAACATCTAGAACACTAACGTTGTCAGAAGTTACTACAGAAACGTTTGATAAGTTACGTGCAGATAAAGCTGCAAAGTCGTTACCAGGTTCTAGTACAACCAATACTTTAGAGTCAATAGATAATTTAGCAAGAACTTCTTTGAATTCTTTTGTTTTTGGTGCATCAAAGCTTAATCCTTCGATTGCTACCAAGTTGTTTTCTGCAACTTTTTCTGATAATACAGATTTCATTGCTAAACGACGAACTTTTTTAGGAAGTTTGTAGCTGTAAGAACGTGGTGTTGGTCCGAAGACTACGCCACCTCCACGCCATTGCGGTGAACGGATTGATCCTTGACGAGCACGACCAGTTCCTTTTTGACGCCATGGTTTACGGCCACCGCCTCGAACAGCGCTACGGTTTTTAACCGCATGTGTTCCTTGTCTTAATGATGCGCGTTGCATAACGATTGCGTCGTAAACAACACTTTCATTTGGTTCAATTCCGAAGATTTCTTCGTTAAGAGTGATTTCACCGTTTTGGCTTCCATCTTGTTTGAATAATGCTACATTCGGCATTCCTTAGTTCCTCCTTTCTTCCTACTATTATTTAGCTTTCACAGCTGATTTGATAGTGATTAATGATTTTTTCGCTCCAGGAACGTTACCTTTGATCAAGATTACGTTTCTTTCAGCATCTACACGTACAACTTCCAAGTTTTGGATAGTTACGCGGTTGCCACCCATACGGCCAGCAAGACGTTTGTTTTTGAATACACGGTTAGGTGCAACTGGACCCATTGACCCAGGACGACGATGGTAGCGAGAACCGTGAGCCATTGGTCCGCGGCTTTGGCCGTGACGTTTGATAACCCCTTGGAATCCTTTACCTTTCGTAGTACCTGTTACATCAATAATGTCTCCTGCTTGGAAAACATCAACTGTAATTTCTTTTCCTACTTCATATTCTCCTAGCTCAACATTTTTGAATTCACGAATGAAGCGCTTAGGAGCCGTGTTTGCTTTTGCAACATGACCTTTCGCAGGTTTGTTTGATAAAACTTCACGTTTGTCTTGGTAACCAACTTGAATAGCTTCGTAGCCATCAGTTTCCATTGTTTTTACTTGTAGTACTACGTTTGGCGTAGCTTCTACAACAGTAACTGGAATTAATTCGCCAGATTCAGTGAAGATTTGTGTCATTCCCACTTTTTTCCCTAAGATTCCTTTGGTCATGAGTACACCTCCATTATTATTAGTTTAGTTTTTATAGTTTGATTTCGATGTTAACACCTGATGGTAAGTCAAGCTTCATTAAAGCATCAACTGTTTTTGGTGTTGGGTTCACAATGTCGATAAGACGTTTGTGTGTACGCATTTCGAATTGTTCGCGTGAATCTTTGTATTTGTGAGTCGCACGAATAACTGTGTAAAGACTGCGTTCAGTTGGTAATGGAATTGGACCAGAAACGCCAGCTCCAGTTCTTTTTGCAGTTTCCACGATTTTATCCGCTGATTGATCTAAAATACGGTGTTCATACGCTTTTAAACGGATACGAATTTTTTGTTTTGCCATCTTGTTCCCTCCTTCGCCTATTTTGAAAAGTAGACATAGCTCCACGAAAATTTCCGTCACGCTCGTTCGTGGCAAAGCGTCCGGGCGTGTCGCAACCTCTCGTTTCTTAGCCGACAAAATCATTTTGATTTCGTCTGTGCCATTCACCTAAGGTAAACGCACCTTTGTCATTATAATATATCTAAATTCACAACGCAAGGTTTTTTTGCTGTAAAAAACAATTTATTTTCATAAGTTTTCATTCAATTAAAAAAAGAGAAATCCTTCTCTTTTTTATAGAAGGATTTGTTGTTTTTCCTTTCAATTTCCATTCGCCTATTTAGAGGAAAAAGGCAATTCACTACATATTAAGAATATTTTTGGATATTCCTCTCTTTCATAGCCTCTCCTCTAATCAATTGTCTGCTGAAATAAAAAAAGTTCGAGGCAAAGGATCAAGATCCTTACCTCGAACTTCAACGTCCGAATAAATGTTACTTTGTTAGGCTTAAAATGAATTAAGCTTTGATTTCTGTAACGACACCGGCACCAACTGTACGTCCGCCTTCACGGATTGAGAATTTAGTACCGTTTTCGATAGCGATTGGGTGGATTAATTCAACTTCCATTGTTACGTTGTCGCCAGGCATAACCATTTCAGTTCCTTCTGGTAATTCAACAACACCAGTTACGTCAGTCGTACGGAAGTAGAATTGTGGACGGTAGTTAGTGAAGAATGGAGTATGACGTCCACCTTCTTCTTTAGTCAACACGTATACTTCTGCAGAGAATTTTGTATGAGGTGTGATTGTACCTGGTTTAGCTAAAACTTGACCACGTTGGATGTCTTCACGTGAAACACCACGTAATAACGCACCAATGTTATCGCCTGCTTCAGCGTAGTCTAATAATTTACGGAACATTTCAACACCAGTTACAGTTGTTTGAGCTGTTTCTTCTGCGATACCAACGATATCGATAACGTCACCAACACGAACTTGTCCACGTTCAACACGTCCTGTAGCAACAGTACCACGACCAGTGATTGAGAATACGTCCTCAACTGGCATCATGAATGGTTTGTCGTTATCACGTTCTGGAGTTGGGATGTATTCGTCAACTGCAGCCATCAATTCAAGAATTTTTTCTTCGTATGAAGCGTCGCCTTCTAAAGCTCTTAAAGCTGAACCAGCGATTACAGGAACATCGTCACCAGGGAATTCGTATTCTGTTAATAGGTCACGAACTTCCATTTCAACTAATTCAAGTAATTCTTCGTCATCAACCATATCTACTTTGTTCAAGAATACAACGATGTATGGTACACCAACTTGACGAGATAATAGGATGTGTTCACGAGTTTGAGGCATAGGGCCGTCAGCAGCAGAAACAACTAAGATTGCTCCGTCCATTTGAGCAGCACCAGTGATCATGTTTTTAACGTAGTCCGCGTGTCCTGGGCAGTCAACGTGAGCATAGTGACGTGCGTCAGTTTCGTACTCAACGTGAGCTGTTGAGATAGTGATTCCGCGTTCGCGTTCTTCAGGAGCACCATCGATTTGATCGTAAGCCATTGCTTGGCCGCCGTTTTTCTTAGATAGTACAGTTGTGATTGCAGCTGTTAAAGTTGTTTTACCATGGTCAACGTGTCCGATAGTACCAATGTTAACGTGTGGTTTCGAACGGTCAAATTTTTCTTTTGCCATTTTAAAATATCCTCCCTAAAATTACAGTTTAATTTTTATTTGTCTGATAGGTATGTGATAGACAAAATTGCCGATCACATGCCCGTATCATCAAAAGTTATTTTACACGAAACTGCATAAAAAATACAGTCTCTAGATAAATCTCTTCACGAGACTACCTTGCTTTAAGAAATTATTCAGCTTTTCCGCCGTTTTTCTTAATGATTTCTTCTTGAACAGATTTCGGTACGTCTTCGTAGTGGTCAAATACCATCATGAATGTACCACGACCTTGAGTTGCTGAACGCAATGTAGTCGCGTATCCGAACATTTCTGCCAATGGAACGATTGCATTAACGATTTGTGAATTACCGTGTGCTTCCATTCCTTCGACACGTCCGCGTCGGCTTGTTACGTGTCCCATGATATCACCTAAGTAATCTTCTGGTACAGTAATCGTAACTTTCATCATTGGTTCAAGGATCACAGGACGTGCGTGTTTTGCAGCAGCTCTTAGAGCCATTGATGCAGCAACACGGAACGCTGTTTCATTTGAATCGACGTCATGGTATGAACCATCGTAAAGTTTTGCTTTGATATCCACTAATGGGTATCCAGCAAGAACACCGTTATTCATTGATTCTTCTAATCCTTTTTCAACTGCTGGGATGTATTCACGTGGAACCACACCACCAACGATTGCGTTTTCGAATTCGAAGCCTTTTCCTTCTTCGTTTGGTGTAAATTCAACCCATACGTGACCGTATTGACCTTTACCACCAGACTGACGTACAAATTTACCTTCCGCTTTTGTTGCTTCACGGAATGTTTCGCGGTAAGAAACTTGAGGCGCACCAACGTTTGCTTCAACTTTAAATTCGCGTTTCATACGGTCTACTAATACGTCCAAGTGCAACTCACCCATACCTGAGATAACTGTTTCACCTGTTTCAACGTTTGTTTCAACACGGAATGAAGGATCTTCTTCTGCAAGTTTTTGCAACGCAACACCCATTTTATCTTGGTCAGCTTTTGATTTAGGCTCAACTGCGACTTGGATAACTGGTTCTGGGAATTCGATTGATTCAAGGATAACTGGTGCATCTAATGCACACAATGTGTCCCCTGTTGTTGTATCTTTCAATCCAACAGCAGCGGCGATATCACCTGAATACACTTTGTCGATTTCTTGACGTGTGTTTGCGTGCATTTGTAGGATACGACCGATACGCTCTTTTTTGCCTTTTGATGCGTTCAATACGTATGAACCACTTTCAAGGACACCAGAGTAGACACGGAAGAAAGTTAGACGACCTACGAATGGGTCAGTCATTACTTTAAATGCTAATGAAGCAAAAGGAGCTTCGTCATCTGCAGGACGAGTTGTTTCTTCGTCTGTTTTTGAGTCAATACCTTTGATTGCTTCAATATCAAGTGGTGATGGCAAGTAATCAAGAACAGCATCCAACATCAATTGGACCCCTTTATTCTTGAATGCTGAACCAGCTAACACAGGGAAGAACTCAACGTTGATTGTTGCACGGCGGATACCGGCAATCAATTCTTCTTGAGTGATTTCTTCACCTTCAAGATATTTCATCATTAGTTCTTCGTCTGTTTCAGCAACAGCTTCGACTAATTTTTCACGCCATTCTTGTGCTTGTTCTGCATATTCTTCAGGGATTTCAGTTTCTTGGATGTCTGTGCCTAGATCGTTTGTGTAGATCTCTGCTTTCATCGTTACCAAGTCAATGATACCTGTGAAGTTATCTTCAGAACCGATTGGCAATTGGATTGGATGCGCGTTCGCTTGTAAGCGATCGTGCAATGATTTTACTGAGTATAAGAAGTCTGCACCGATTTTATCCATTTTGTTACAGAATACGATACGAGGTACTCGGTACTCAGTTGCTTGACGCCAAACAGTTTCAGTTTGAGGTTCAACACCTGATTGTGCATCAAGTACAGTTACAGCACCATCCAATACACGTAGAGAACGTTGAACTTCGATTGTGAAGTCTACGTGTCCTGGTGTATCGATGATATTTACGCGGTAACCTTTCCACTGCGCAGTAGTGGCAGCAGATGTAATCGTGATACCACGTTCTTGTTCTTGTTCCATCCAGTCCATCTGTGAAGCTCCTTCGTGAGTTTCACCGATTTTATGGATTTTACCAGTATAGTACAAGATACGCTCTGTTGTTGTAGTTTTACCTGCATCAACGTGAGCCATGATACCAATATTACGAGTTTTTTCTAGCGAAAATTCTCTTGCCATTTTCTTACTCCTCTCTTTGTTTAAATCGATTGTAAATTGACTTTCTGCTGTGGGATTAGCCGACAGACAGAGAGGATCTTACCAACGATAATGAGCAAATGCGCGGTTCGCGTCTGCCATTTTGTGTGTGTCTTCGCGTTTTTTAACAGAAGCTCCAGTGTTGTTTGCAGCGTCCATGATTTCTTTCGCTAAGCGTTCTTCCATTGTGTGTTCACCGCGCAAGCGAGCGTAGTTAACTACCCAACGTAGCGCTAAAGTCGTACGACGTTCAGGGCGAACTTCAACTGGTACTTGATAGTTTGAACCCCCAACACGACGTGCTTTAACTTCAAGAACAGGCATAACATTGTTCATTGCTTGTTCAAACACTTCTAATGGATCGTTACCTGTAGATTCTTTGATCAAATCAAAGGCATTATAGATAATATTAGCAGCAACACCGCGTTTTCCGTCAACCATTACACGGTTGATCAAGCGAGTTACTAATTTTGAGTTATAAATAGGATCTGGTAAAACATCACGTTTTGCAACAGGACCTTTACGTGGCATCCGTAACTCCTCCTTCCGAAATATTCTTCATAGTTGATCGAACGACTATTATATAGTAGGTTCGATTTTCATTTGTAGTAAATAATTAAAATTAAGCTTTAGGTCTTTTCGTACCGTATTTAGAACGGCTTTGTTTACGGTCGTTCACACCAGCAGTATCTAGTGCACCACGAACGATATGATAACGTACCCCTGGTAAGTCTTTTACACGTCCACCGCGTAATAGTACCACGCTATGCTCTTGTAAATTGTGACCAATCCCTGGGATATAAGCAGTAACTTCAATTAAGTTTGACAAACGAACACGAGCATATTTACGTAAAGCTGAGTTCGGTTTTTTAGGTGTCATTGTTCCCACACGTGTAGCTACCCCACGTTTTTGAGGAGAGTTCACGTTTGTTTGAGTTTTCTTAAAGCTGTTATATCCTTTGTTCAAAGCAGGTGAATTAGATTTTTCCACCTTTGATTTACGAGGTTTACGTACTAATTGGTTAATTGTAGGCATTCCTAGTTCCTCCTTCCCACGATTCACATCTAGTTCCACACATCCAGGTGGTTCTTTTTTTGCGATAAAAAATAAATGCAGTTATGCATCTTTATCAAATATGCTTTGATAAACAGTCAGCACGTCTCTTAACAGAGACCTGTAGATAAAGCACCTTGGTTAGAATATCACGGATAAAAAAGAATGTCAACCAAACATATACATTTTTTTCTATCCTATAAAATTTGTGTTATGCTCCCTATCTTTTTCGATCAAATCAAGCTAAAATAGCAGTTAAAGAGCTATAAAAATGCTGGAGGGATAGAAATGAACTTAAAGCAATTAGTAGGCATTAAAGCTGCAGAATTTGTTGAAGATGGCATGATCGTTGGACTTGGAACTGGTTCTACTGCCTATTATATGGTAGAAGAAATTGGCCGACGCATGCGTGAAGAAGGATTGAAAATCACTGGTGTCACTACTTCTAGCGGTACAAAAGCACAAGCAGAAAGCTTAGGTATCCCTTTGAAAAGTATTGATGAAGTCCCAGTCGTCGATTTGACGATCGATGGTGCCGATGAAATCAGTGCCGATTTTCAGGGAATCAAAGGCGGCGGTGCTGCTCTTTTATTTGAAAAGATTGTCGCATCTTATTCAAAACAAACGATCTGGATCGTCGATGGATCAAAAATGGTGGATCAACTTGGGCGCTTTCCACTCCCTGTCGAAGTCATCCCTTATGGTTCTCAACAACTGATGCGTCTTTTTAAAGAAAAAAACTATCAGCCTGTATTACGTCAAACAGAAACTGGGGAGACCGTCGTAACAGATAGTGGACATTATATTATTGACCTTCATTTAGAACGAATTGAAGATCCCGAAAAATTAGCGACTTATTTGGATCAATTAGTCGGTGTCGTCGAACACGGCTTGTTTTTAAATATGGTTTCAAAGGTTGTCGTTGCCTCTGAAAATGGCGTGTCTGTACTCGATACTCCCTTTCAAAAATAATGCGAAAGAGATTCGTTGAAAATGCCTAAAAAAACTATCTTTTTCAGTTACTTTATGCTACATTTTTACTTGTCTCAAACACTTAGAAAACTTTGCTAGAAAGGAATCACCATGAAGATTATCGGTTATGCACGTACAACTATCAATGATGTCGATTTGACGGCTCAAATGCAAAAACTCTCTGATTTTGGTTGTCACGAAATTTTTCACGAAACGTATGGTCAAAAAGACAGTTTATCTGACGCCATTTGTTTAGAAAAAGTCATCGAGAAAATGGAGCAAGGCGATACATTAGTGATTTGCCAGCTTCATCATCTAGGAAAATCGACAAGACAACTAACAGAATTCACGAAATTATTTAAAGACCGTGGGTTACATCTAGTCAGCATCACAGAAAAAATCGATACTCGCGAACCTATGGGGACGGTCTACTTCCAATTAATGGAAGGATTAGCTGAGATGGAGTGTGCATTGATCAAAGAACGCACGCTGATTGGATTAGATGAAGCACGCAAAAAAGGAAAAATCGGCGGACGACCAAAAATCGATGCCAAAACAATCAAAAAAATTCGTCGTCTCTACTATGAAAAGAAAGAAACGATCCAATTTATTTCTTCAAAATGTGGCGTTTCAGTCGGCACTTGCTACAAATATATCAACCTACCTGAAAAAGAGCTTCAGCAATTATTCAATTAATTAGCAAGTACAAACCCGTTGATTTCAATAATTGATCGAAAGAACCCACACTAAACAAACAGAAATTATTTTACTTAATAGATAAAAAGGTTGTCAAACAAGTTTTTTGAGTGAAAGCTCTGTAATAACGCTTGTTTACAGCCTTTTTTTTAGTTCGTCAGTGGTCTTTTAAACAAACAGCTTTCATTTTACAATGGAAATCTTATGAAAAACATTGTACAATAAGGCAGAACTGAAATTTTCAGAAATAACACTTATTTTAAAGGAGAGTTAAACATGCCAAAATTAGTTTTTTCTCGTCACGGTCTTAGCGAATGGAATGCATTGAACCAATTTACTGGTTGGGCAGATGTAAACCTAGCACCAGAAGGAATCGAAGAAGCAAAAGAAGGCGGACGTAAAATCAAAGAAGCTGGAATCGAATTTGATGTTGCTTATACTTCTGTATTAACTCGTGCCATCAAAACTTGTAACTTGATTTTAGAATACTCAGATCAACTTTGGGTACCACAAATCAAATCATGGCGCTTGAACGAACGTCATTATGGTAAATTACAAGGATTAAATAAAAAAGAAACAGCAGAAAAATATGGTGACGAACAAGTTCACATCTGGCGTCGTTCATACGACACTCTTCCTCCATTAATGGAAGCAACTGATGAAGGTTCAGCAGCAAACGATCGTCGTTATGCAATGTTAGACAAACGCGACGTACCTGGTGGAGAAAACTTGAAAGTTACTTTAGAACGCGCATTGCCATTCTGGCAAGACGAAATTGCACCAGCTTTGTTAGACAACAAAACTGTCTTAGTTGCTGCACATGGTAACTCTTTACGTGCATTAGCAAAACATATCGAAGGAATCTCTGATGAAGACATCATGGATCTTGAAATCCCAACAGGTCAACCACTTGTTTATGAATTAAACGACGACTTGACTGTCATCAAAAAATACTACTTATAATAGATCCTTTATTGTAAGTATGACAGCCCCCTCACCTCCTACTATTGTAAGAGATGAAAGGGCTGTTTTTTTAGATATTAGATAGACGGCAGTCTTAGCTATCAAATGCGAATGACATCAATTTACATAAGAACTAATGATCATAATAGTAAGTACTGTTTGAATAAATTAAGAGGGAAGGCGTAGCATGGAGAGAAAAAAGAACGTTTAGTTTATTCCCTGTCATACCAATTGCGCATGAACAATGGACAAATTCTGAGCAACTCCTTTTTCAAAAGCTATGATCTTAGGAACGATTTTAATAGTGGTAGTTTATCTCTTCGCACCATACAGCTATTACTATTACAAGATAAAGCGAGGCAAGGAGACAAAATATAGTAGACTCCAATTAGTTCTGTATACCTTATTCGTTATGTAAGACATTTTACTAACAGTCCAGCCTAGCTATTCTTTCTAGGTTGGGCTTTTTATTGGGCAATAGATAGCGAGAGGAGAAATAGATTATATAAGCTATGTAACATAATAGCAGGTAATATATTGTTGGTTTTCACGTATAGATAGGTTGTAGCTAAAGTCAAAAATAGAACTTGAGTCATTGCGTATAGATTTCCACCATATGTAAAGCTATGCCCATAGAAAAAGAATCCTGTTGAAACCAGCCCATACACTAATTTTAACCAATTAGAATCAGTTATACTCAAAAATAGGTAACGGTACACTAATTCTTCTCTTATTGGGGCAATCACTATGACAGAAAATAGAACAACACTATCGTAATTTTGTGAGACTACTTCAAAACTGCCAAATACAAGTACCATATATATAAAATTCGTCACTAACAAAAGTAGCAAAGTGAATCCTACTTGTTTCATCATTGACAGATTCATACCTTGTAATGCTCGATTTAATTCGGGCATGCAAAGTAAGTAAATAAATAAAATCATTATCAGATTTAGACCCAATTGGTTATTTTCTAATAGTATGAGAATGGTCTTACTTCTTATTATTCCAAAGTTTGTTATACAAAAAATGGTTATCCAGACAGTTAGGATGATACTTTTTATTAGAGTTAGCCGCATATGATCTATCTTCACCTTGACCACCAATTAATAGAACTATGAATCATCTTGTCCCCCTTCTCACCGACTCCTGAAAAAGCAAGCAGTATTCGCTTAGATAGTTAAAACACTGTAATTCTCTTTCTTATCGCATTCCCAACATACAATGCTTATGTTTATTAAATAAACAATATCTTTTGGTATCTCCCTTCCAATTTATCAATTTGCCATGTAAAAGTACTCTTTATTATTTTCATCATCACTTTCTCAATTATCTCAAAGCATGACCTATTACTTTTCATTATACCTCTTCCTTTTTTTGCATAGCAAGATGTCAGACAATCATTCAGTTGTGGAGCGAACATTTTTTGTAGAAACTTATTTGAATTTCATTCTTTTATCCTGTTTCCAAGAGAAAATTTTCATTTGTATGAGCTATCACCACAACTCTCCATCTTTTCTTATGTTACTAATAAATGAAATTTAGATAAAAATCAACCTTATAACTCTTTTTATTTTATCATTTTTTTCTAATAATCAACGTTATCGAGAAAAAAGCGTTTACACAGTCGCTATTTTCTCGGTTATGATTAATTTGTAAGATACAAAGAGATGATCGCATTTGAATCTTACATAGAAAATACAAAATAAAAAAATATATATAGTGAGGAGATACAAGATGATTACAAACAATTTAAAGAAAATGATGGCAGCAGGAATGGTAGTTTTAAGTCTAGGAGGGCCAGTTTCGACATTCGCAACAAGTCTATCAACAACTGACATCGTTAGTACAAGCAAACAGGCCATTGAGCAACAATTGTATATCCATAATGGTGACTTTAATGACGGGTTTGATCGTTGGATCGTTAGTGACCCAGATTCAAATAATCCCACACTTCAAACCGTTAATGGAAATAACTTTGCTTTAGCAACAAATGGTGAAAACGTTCATCAGTATGTCACTCTAAAACCAAATACAACGTATACATTCAGTTATGATGTTGCAGCAAGCGAATCAGCACCAGGACGTGTTGAATTAGGGATCATGACTCATGGTGTCGGTTTTGATGTATTAGAGCGCGTTGAACATAATAATGAGGACTGGGAACGTGGCAAACTTACCTTTACGACTCCAGACGCTGAAAATACATACCTTGTGCGCTTTGCCTCTACATGGACTGGTTGGGCGAAATATGACAATATCCAAGTGGAAACAGGCGTAACAGCAACAAACTTGTTATCTGTAGGGAGAGAAGGTAATCGAGCATTTGCCTACTTAACTTTAGATCAGGATCGTTTCAATAGCCGAGAAAGACTAGTCGTGACTGTTGATGGAAGATACCTTTTTGAAACACACAACGGGATGCATTACTATTCCTATAGAAGATTCATTGATGGCAATATCCAAATCCTACAAGCCATTGCAGGTACTGCAGGTCAAGTTATCGAAGTTTTTAGAGCACCTGGACACCCAGGACAACATTTACCAGGACGAGTATTGTTAGAATCATATACTATTGAAGCAGATTTGTTTTAATCATAAATGATCATAAATCATACCATATTACGTGAGCAAATAAATGATTAAGGTATTCATCTAGACGAAGCCACCAACAGGATATGACTCATTTGTCACATCCTGTTGGTGGCCTAGTTCGGAACAGAAAGAGCGTAACTCGCTTCTTTCTGTTCTATTTTATTTGGTTAAGATTGTGCCATTCGTCTGCAATTGAAGGAATGTCGATTCACATTTTAGACATTCAAATGGTTGACTTTAGAAGGACTCTCGAAGTAACTGAAGCAACGGTTGTCATTGATTTCAGGTTATGTGAGACAGTTTCTGCAAAAAAATGTGACTGCCAATTTTCTATTAATAGAAGTTTAGGCAGTCACACTTTCTTGCTGTTTAATTATTACTTTATTCTTGAATCGCCGTTTCCAATCCTACTTCAATCATGTCATTGAATGTTGTCTGACGTTCGCTGGCAGTTGTTTCTTCACCCGTGATCAGATGGTCACTGACCGTCATGATCGCTAGTGTTTGCACGTGGTATTTTGCACCTAGATAATACAACGCAGCAGCTTCCATTTCCACGCCCATCACACCAAGTTCTGCTAACTTGAATGTTTCTGTCAAATCGTCTTTGTAGAAAGAATCTTCTGATAGTACATTGCCGACGTGTGTAGTAAAACCCTTTTCTTTCGCTACTTCGTATGCTTTTAACAACAAGTCAAAATCACAGATTGGTGGAAAGTGGAAGGCGTTGAAATCCTTCTCAATCATGGAAGAACTAGTCGCAGCTCCTTGTGCTAACACCAAGTCGCGAACGTGTACGTCTTTTGACAAGGCACCGCACGTGCCAACACGAATCAATTTTTTTACGTCATAGGAATTGACCAACTCATGCGCATAGATCATCGCTGAAGGCATCCCCATTCCTGTTCCTTGAACAGAGACTCTTTCGCCTTTATACGTTCCAGTATAACCAAGCATACCGCGTACTTGGTTATAGCAAACGGGATTCTCTAAAAAAGTTTCTGCAATATACTTCGCTCTTAGTGGATCGCCAGGAAGTAAAATCTTGTCTGCGATCTCTCCTGGTTTTGCTTCAATATGAACACTCATTTCCAGACCTCTCAATCAATTTTTTATAGTAAAGAAAGTGTTTCTTTGATCAATGATTTAAATGTTTGTTTGACTCTCTCAGTTGTTTCAACGACTTCTTCGTGATTCAAGTTTGCTTGCATACCAGCAGCCAAGTTGGTGATACAAGAAATTCCTAAGACCTTCAACCCGCTATGAGCTGCAACAATGACTTCTGGTACAGTCGACATGCCCACTGCATCTGCTCCCATCACGCGAGACATACGAATCTCAGCGGGTGTTTCATAAGTTGGACCAGAATAGCCCATATACACGCCTTCTTTTAATTCTACGTCTAATGATGTCGCTGCTGCTTTTGCCATTTCACGATACGCTTTTGTGTAAGCTTCACTCATATCAGGGAAGCGAGGACCCATTTCTTCATCATTAGGTCCAATCAATGGATTTTGACCTGTAAAGTTGATATGATCCGTGATCAGCATCAAATCACCTGGTGCAAATGATTCATTCACGCCCCCACACGCATTGGTCACAACAACTGAATGCGCGCCTAGCGCAGCCATCACTCGCACAGGATAAGTGACTGTTTGCATCGAATGACCTTCATAAAAATGGAAACGTCCTTGCATCGCCAATACTTTTTTGCCTGAAAGCGTTCCGTAAACAAGTTGACCTGCATGTCCAACGACTGTCGAAGTTGGAAAGAACGGAATCTTATCATAAGGAATCACGATTGCTTCTTCAATCTCCTCTGCTAATTCACCTAAACCTGAACCTAAGATCATGCCAAAATCGATCGTTCCGACACCTTTGCTTTTGATAAACGCAGTCGTCTCTTGTAACATCTCATTTAATTTCATTGTTTTTCTCCTATATATAAAATTTTGATTATTCTATCTTACATAATAAAGCCAATGATGATTCATTGATGGATGATGCACGTCGTTATTTCAATAGTTTTAAAAAGCTTTCGCCATTTTCAGTTGCTGCTACGTCAAAGTTTTCGGCAATCGTTGCAGAGATATCCGCATAATAACCTTGTGGTAAACTACCTTGCCCACTCATTTGTTTACTATAAGCAAGTAGTGGCACATATTCGCGAGTATGGTCGGTACCAGTGAAAGTTGGATCATTCCCATGGTCAGCGGTGATCAATAATAGATCATCATCAGCCATTGCATCTAATAATTCTGGAATACGCAAATCAAAATCTTCAATGGCGCGCGCATAACCAACCACATCGCGACGATGACCGTATAACGCATCAAAATCGACTAAGTTTGTAAAACTCAACCCAGTGAAGTCTTGTTTCATCACATTCAATAATTGATCCACACCGTCCATATTGCTTTTCGTACGAACAGAATCGGTGATGCCTTGACCATTGAAAATATCATTGATCTTACCGACTGCAATAACATCTTTGCCGGCTTCTTTCAATGAGTCTAAAACCGTATGTCCAAATGGATCTAATGCGTAATCGTGACGGTTGCTTGTTCGCGTAAAGTTACCTGGCTCACCAAGATATGGACGGGCAATGATCCGACCGATCATATAAGGATCATCTTTTGTAATTTCACGAACATATTCGCAAATCCGATAAAGTTCTTCTAAAGGAATAATTTCCTCATGTGCAGCAATTTGTAACACTGGATCAGCTGACGTATAAACGATCAAGTCGCCGGTTTTCATTTGATGTTCACCAAAGTCGTCAATGACTGCTGTTCCGCTATAAGGTTCGTTACAAACAATTTTACGTCCAGAGAAGTCTTCGATTTTCTTCAATAATTCATCAGGGAAGCCGTTTGGAAAAACACGAAATGGTGTTTTGATATTCAAGCCCATGATTTCCCAATGTCCTGTCATTGTATCTTTGCCGACAGAAACTTCTTCCAATTTTGTCGCATACCCTTGATGATCTTGCACTGCTTCGACCCCTTCTAAAGGACGAATCGTTCCTAATCCAAGTTGCTCCAAATTCGGTATCGTCAACCCAGCTTCTTTAGCAATATGACCTAATGTATCCGAACCTTTATCTCCGAATTTTTCAGCATCAGGTGCTTCTCCGATTCCGACTGAATCCATGACGATCAAATGTACGCGTTTAAACATGAGTATTCCTTCTTTCTATTTATTTTCTTTATAAAGTAAAAAGGGCGAGCCGAAAAAAACTTCCCGTAACCCGCCCTTTTTAATCACTAAACGATTATTTGGATTTTATATAATTCTTACCGTTGGCTTTTGGTCCAGATGCTTTACCTAAGAACGCCACTAAAACGATAATCGTTAATAGATAAGGCGCAATCTGTAGTAAAACTGGTGGAATTGAAGAAATCACTGGTAATTGCGCGCCGATGATACTCAAACTTTGTGCAAAACCAAAGAATAAGGATGCACCCATCGCACCTAGTGGATTCCACTTACCAAAAATCATTGCAGCCATTGAGATGAACCCTTGACCGACAATCGTTCCTGCTGAAAAGTTCCCAGAGATCGATTGAGCAAAAACAGCTCCACCCATTCCTCCAAGAAGACCAGAAATCAAGACACCTGAATAGCGCATCGCATATACATTGATCCCTAGTGTATCTGCAGCTTGAGGATTTTCCCCAACAGAACGTAAACGTAAACCAAATTTAGTTTTGAAGATGACGAACCATGCGATAACAGCAATTAAAATCGCACAATACGCTGGTAAAAATGTATTTCTAAAGAAAATTTGACCAATCACTGGAATCTCAGATAATCCAGGAAATGAAAAGTAACCTAAGTTTTGTGAGATATTGTCTGTTTGTCCTTTACCATACCATGCTTTGATCAAAAATACACCTAAAGCAGGTGCCATCAAATTGATGACCGTTCCGCTGATGATATGGTCTGCGCGCAAGCTGATCGTTGCGACTGCATGGATCAAGGAAAAGAGAACACCAACCACGCCACCGACTAAAATAGCAATCCAAGGAGTCATTGAGCCTAATGTGTCACTCATCGTCAAGTTGAAGACGACCGCACTAAACGCCCCCATCACCATGATGCCTTCTAACCCAACGTTGACGATCCCGCTTCGTTCAGAAAACGTTCCGCCTAAGGAGGTTAAAATCAACGGTGTTGAATAAACAAGTGTTGATGTAAGGATCAAGGAAATCAGTTCTACTGTTGACATTACAGCTCTCCTCCTTCTTGATTTTGATGATTTGGTTTCGTTTCAATCGTTGCGACGATTTCCTCTTGTTTTTTCCCTTGGAAGAATTTCGCCATAAGGAAACGAATCAAGAAGTTGATCCCCACGAAGAAGATGATCAAGGCAATCGATACATTGACGATTTCAAACGGTACCCCAGCACCGGTCTGCATCCCTAATCCACCGATTTTTAGGACACTGAATAATAGCGCAGATAACAAAATCCCAATGGCAGAACCAGAACCTAATAATGACACGGCCATACCGTCAAACCCGATGGATAATGAAGTTGTTTGAACGAAGAAGTTTTGGTATGTTCCTAGTCCTTCGACCACACCACCTAGTCCAGCTAATCCACCAGAAATAACCATGGATAAGACAATTGTTCGTTTACTACTCATTCCCGCATATTCAGAGGCGTATGGATTCAATCCAACAGAACGGATCTCAAAGCCTAAGGTTGTTTTCTTCATAACGATCCATACAACCACTAACGCAATCAGTGCCAAGAAGAGTCCGCCATTCACACGAGAGCCTCCAAACATCTGCGTTAGCCAAGGAATACGTAAGGAAGCATTCTCACTGATCATATTTGAAGAGTCTAAACTTGAACGATAAGATTCAGGCATTATTTCATGAAGTGTATACGTACTTAAATAGAGCAAAATATAATTCATCATGATTGTTACGATAACTTCACTTGTTCCAAAGAACGCACGTAACAATCCTGGAATAGCTGCGGCCATTGCCCCAGCAAGTGCACCTAAAATCACGCACATTGGCAAGAGAATGATTTTTGGTAGATCTGGAAAAGCTAATGCGGTCCAAATGCTTATGATCCAACCACAAAGTGCTTGTCCAGAAAGCCCGATATTAAAGAATCCGGCTGAATTTGCAACAGAAAAACCTAAGGCTGTAAAAATCAAAGGTGTTGCTTGTCTTAATGTTTCACCAATACTTCGTTGTGAACCTAACGAAGCATTCAACATGGAAGAATATCCTTGGATTGGATGGTAACCAAAGGCAACCATCAAAATAGCACCTAGAATCAACCCTAAAATAACCGAAAATATAGGCACTAGCAGATTACGGAACCTTTCGCTACGATCATTCATGTGTGTCACCAACCTTTTCTAACTCTCTACGTGCTTCTTCTAAAGTATAACCCGCCATCAATAGACCTAGCTCGTTTTCAGATGTTTCTTTTGGATCAACGATCCCCACGATTTTTCCTTGATGGATTACCGCAATACGATCGGACACATTTAAAATTTCTTCTAATTCAAAACTAACCAATAAAACTGCTTTGAACTTATCACGTTGCTCAATCAAACGTTTATGGATAAACTCGATCGCACCAACATCTAATCCACGTGTTGGATTCGCAACGATCAGTAGATCAGGGTCACGATCGATCTCACGTGCAATGATGGCTTTTTGTTGGTTCCCACCAGATAAAGCTTTCGCTGGAACTAATTCGTTCGTTGTCCGCACATCATACTCATCGATTAAATCTCTCGCATGTTCATTCATCACACCATAGTTCAACAGACCATTTTTACTATACGGTTTTTGATAGTAGGTTTGCATGGCAATATTTTCAGATAAAGTCATATCAAGAACCAAGCCATATTTATGTCGATCTTCTGGCACATGTCCTAGCCCAGATTCAGTGATTTTACGTGGTTTTTTATTCGTGATCTCTTCGTCTTTCAAACGAATCGTTCCACTTTCTACTCTACGTAAACCAGTTAACGCTTGAATCAACTCCGATTGTCCATTTCCATCGATTCCAGCAATACCCAAGACTTCACCTGCTCGGACTTCCAGACTCAAATCTTTCACTGCTTCTAATCCGCGGTTTTCTTTAACTACAAGATTTTCAACAGAAAGCACTACTTCTTGTGGACGTGCTTCTTTTTTCATTGTTTTGAATGAGACGGTTCTTCCGACCATCATATCGGCTAACTGTTGCGAAGAAACATCTTTCACATTGACCGTTCCAATCCCTTGACCACGACGAATGACCGTACAACGATCGGCAACTGCTTTGATCTCATCTAATTTATGTGTGATCAAAATGATCGACTTTCCTTCTTTGACTAACTCTTTCATGATCACGATCAATTCATCGATTTCTTGCGGCGTCAGTACGGCTGTTGGCTCATCAAAGATCAAGACATCTGCCCCACGATAGAGTGTTTTTAAAATCTCCACACGTTGTTCCATACCGACAGAAATATCACGAACGTACGCATCCGGATTCACTGCTAAGCCGTATTGTTCAGATAATCGTTTGATTTCTTCACGGGCTTTCTTGCGGTTCAAGATACCGCCTGTACTTGGCTCACTACCCAGTACGATATTTTCTGTTACTGTGAATGCATCGACTAACATAAAGTGTTGATGCACCATTCCGATCCCTAATTGATTGGCTTTCGTCGGGCTCGTGATGTTTACTTCTTTGCCGTGCATCAAAATCTCACCTGATGTTGGCTCTAAAAGACCGGATAAAACATTCATTAACGTTGATTTACCTGCACCATTTTCACCAAGCAAGGCATGGATTTCTCCTGCTTTCACTTGAAGGTTGATGTTGTCATTTGCTTTGAAAGTACCGAATTGTTTCGTGATATTTCGCATTTCGATGACAATATTTTCTTGATCCACATTTTTCACATCCTAACAATTTATATCCAGACGACATTGTTTAAAAAATAAAAGGGACGATGACGATCGTTCACAAAACGTCGCTCATCGAGTAACCAAAATCCAAGGAGCTAAGCTACTTGTTACAAGTTGTTCCCTTATCCAAATCGGGGTACCTAGCAACTTGCATAAAAAAACAACATTAAGTAGATAACTAAACGATAGCCCTGTTAAACAATTGTCCAACAAGGCTATAGAAATGGTATTTATTAGCTTTCAGGAGTTTCAGGAACTTCGATATCACCTGAAATGATTTTTTCTTTTGCTTCATCTACTGCTTTTTTCGCTTCATCAGAAAGTTGGCCTTCAGTGATACCGACACCATCTTCTTTCAAACCATAAACAGTGTGTTCGCCACCAGGGAAGTTACCGTCTGCTGATTGTTGAGCTAAATCTTTTACAACTGTTCCTACACCTTTAAGTGTTGATGTCAATGTGAAGTTTTTGTCTTCACCATTCAATGTGTAGTTTCCTTCGTCAGATTGGTCACGGTCAACACCGATTACCCAAACTGTTTTGTCGCCTGATTCATTTAATGATTTTGCTTCTTGGAAGACACCGTTACCTGTACCACCTGAAGCATGGAAAATGATGTCAGCATTTTGTGCGTACATACCTTGTGCGATTGAACGTCCTTTATCTGGAGCTGAGAAATCACCTGCATATTGGTTCAATACTTCGATTTCTTTGTTCAACGCTTCAGCACCTGCTTTAACTCCGGCATTAAAACCAGCTTCAAAACGGTCGATTACTTCACCTTTAACACCACCGATAAATCCAACCACATTTGTTTCAGTTGTGTAAGCTGCTGCAACTCCAGCAAGATAAGAAGCTTCGTTATCTTTGAATGTTGCTGAAACGACGTTGTCTTTTCCTTCGATCACATCATCAATGATTGCAAAGTTTGTTTCAGGGTTACTTGTTGCTTGTTCTTCGATTGCAGGTTTCAATTTAAACCCAATCCCAAAAATTGTTTTGAAGCCAGCGTTTAACGCTTGATCGATATTTGGGATATAGTCTGATTCATTGGCAGATTGGAAATATTGGAAGCCATCGTTTCCACGTGACAAGCCTTGCTCTTTACCCCAATCTTCTAACCCTTCCCAAGCTGACTGGTTGAATGAACGGTCGTCGACGCCACCTGTATCTGTAATCAATGCTGCAGTTGCTGTTCCTGATGCACTGTTTCCACCGGTTGAATCAGTAGAATCTGAACCGCCGTTACCGCATGCGCTTAAAAGTAAGCCTGCTGATAGTGCGATAGCACCTAAACCAAATAATTTTGCTTTTTTCATTTCTGTAAAGCCCCCTAAAAGTAGTTGTTTTTTCAACAGTCAGCTGACTGAATTGAACATAATTTATAAATCTTTTTCTGAAAATGCGTAAGGTAATAACTCTCTTACCGTCATCGTTTTCGTCACACCATTGTCGCCAACCAACGTGACTGGCATCTCTGGGTCACAAAATTCTGCCATTACTTGACGACAAGCACCACATGGAGAAATCGGCTCAGGTGTATGACCTGCAACGACTAGATGTGTAAAGTCCATTTCTTTTTCAGATACTGCTTTAAAAAACGCAGTACGTTCTGCGCAATTCGTTAAGCCAAATGACGCATTTTCGATATTCAATCCTTGATAGGTTTTCCCAGATGCTGTCACTAAACAAGCACCTACTGGAAATTTGGAATAAGGCACATACGCTTTATCCAAAGCGTCGATAGCGATATCGATCCATTCTTGTTTGATTTCTGACATCTTTTTCTCCTTAGAATATTAATAGCCTTCGCCAGTTGAACCGGACATGATTGACACACCAGCACTTGTACCGATTCGTGTTGCACCGGCTTCGATCATCGCAATGGCTTCTGCTTCATTGTGGATACCTCCTGAAGCTTTGACGCCCATTTCTGGACCAACCGTTTCACGCATCAAGCGGATATCTTCCACTTTCGCGCCACCTGTTGAGAACCCAGTAGATGTTTTCACAAAATCAGCTCCTGCAGCTTTCGCTAATTCGCAAGCTTTGATGATTTCCGCCTGTTCTAACAAGGCTGTTTCAATAATTACTTTAACTAACGCACGATCTTTTGCAGCTTCGACTACGGCTTCGATATCTTTTTTCACGACATCGTCTTGTTCAGATTTCAAGGCACCGATATTGATGACCATATCCACTTCATCTGCGCCATTTTCGATCGCATTCGTTGTTTCAAATGCCTTTGTTGCGGCTGTATTTGCTCCTAATGGGAAACCAATAACGGTACAAACAGCGACTGGCTCACCTTGTAATTCCTCTTTCGCCAAGGCAACCCATGTTGGATTGATACATACTGAATAGAAATGATGTTTTTTTGCTTCCTCAATAATGCGCATCACATCTGCTTTTGTTGCATCTGCTTTTAGAATTGTGTGGTCGATCATTCGATTTAATTCCATGTCTCTTCTCCTTTTACTCTGTAATGATGTCATGAATCAAGATAGGCTGTTCAGCCGTATCACCGATTTCAATATTTTTATATAACAAGTCGATCACTGGCGAAATGTCTTCTTCATTACTATAGATCGTCAATAGCGATTCGCCAGTTTCTACTTTATCACCGATTTTCTTATTCAATCGCAAACCAACAGCATGATCGATCGAATCTTCTTTCGTTTTACGTCCTGCACCAAGCATCATTGCTGCGATCCCTAATTCGTTCGCAACGATTTTTGTCACGACACCTGTTGTCTTCGCTGGCAGTTCATAAATATAACGAGCAGTTAACAACCGCGCAGGTTCATCGACGATCGTCGAGTCGCCCCCTTGGTTTTGGATCATTTCTTTGAATTTGGCTAGCGCTCGCCCAGATTCGAGGGCTTCTTTTAGCATTTCGCGCGCTTCTTCGATCGATGCCGCTTTTTCGGCTAAAACGACCATTTGACTACCTAAAGCATAGCACATTTCAACTAAATCTTCCGGTCCGTTCCCTTGAAGTGTTTCAATGGCTTCAACGACTTCTAAGCTGTTGCCGATTGCTTCACCCAACGGTTCAGACATATCAGAAATCACTGCTACTGTTTGGCGACCGGCTAATTTGCCGATCCGTGTCATGGTCTTCGCCAAGCGTCTTGCATCTTCGATATTTTTCATGAAGGCACCGTCACCCGTCGTCACATCTAGCACGATCGCATCCGCTCCTGCGGCGATTTTCTTACTCATGATCGAACTAGCAATCAATGGGATCGAGTTGACCGTTGCCGTCACATCACGCAAGGCATACAATTTTTTATCTGCTGGAGCGAGATTGCCCGATTGGCCGATCACCGCTACTTTACTTTCGTTCACGGTGCGGATGAATTCTTCATCTGATAGTTCGATCCGAAATCCAGGAATAGCCTCTAACTTATCTAATGTACCACCTGTGTAACCAAGACCACGCCCTGACATTTTTGCCACAGTTGCGCCTACACTTGCTACTAAAGGTGCTAAAATCAAGGTGGTTGTATCCCCTACCCCTCCGGTAGAATGCTTGTCGACTTTGATCCCATCTAAGGAACTCAAATCGATCACATCGCCAGAATGAGCGATTGCCAACGTTAGATCAGTGATTTCTTCATCGGTCATATCCTGATAGAAGATAGCCATCAATAATGCGCTGATTTGGTAATCAGGAATGTTATCATTTGTGTAGTTCGTGACAATGTACGCAATCTCTTCCTTTGATAATTGGTGTCCATCTCTCTTTTTTTCGATCAAATCGACCATCCGCATGCCGTAATCCTCCTCGTTCTTCATTCGGTATTATACAGGAATTTCGAAAAAGGTAAACCACTTTAGTAAACCGGTTTACTATTTTCCCGCAATGTATCTTACCAACTTTGTAAACACTTACATAAGCAATATAACGCCCTACTAGACCTTTGTCAATGTTTTTACGCTCTCACGAATAATTAATTTTGTTTCAAAGACTTTGTTCGGAACTTTTCTTTGTGGAAATTCAATCGTGTCAATCAAAAAGCGAGCTGCATAAAAACCAATATCGAAACTCGGTTGTTTGACCGTTGTCAACTTAGGGATCATATACTCAGACAATTTTAATCCATCAAAGCCGATGACCGAAATATCCTCTGGAATACGCTTGCCCATTTCATCGATTGCTTGGTAACAACCAATCGCCATGGCATCATTGCCACAAAACACCGCCGTCACATCTTTGTGCCGTAACAAGCGTTTACTTGCTTCGTACCCTCCTTGGACAGTCAGATCTCCTTCTTCTACAAACTTACCGTTGAACGCTAATCCATGATCTTTTAATGCATGACGATAACCATTGAATCGCTCTTCTAACTGATAATAGCCAGTTGTCTCTTTTAGCATACCAATTTTAGTATGACCATTTTTGATCAATAACGAGACAGCTTGATAAGCGCCTTCATATTCCTTCACGATCAAGCGACCGTTATCCCGACGATTCAACCCACGATCGATCAGGATGATCGGCATGTTGTTATAAAAACCACTATCAAGGGCATACTCTTGAGGCAATACATTCGGCGTTGCTAACAATAAACCATCCACGGATCGATGAGAAAGTTCCCTTAAATACTTCAGTTCATTGTCTTGACTATGTCTGGAGTTACAAAGAATGATGACATATCCTAAGGGATTTAAATAACTTTCAACCCCTTCGATCACTTTTGAAAAGAAGAAATCCGTCACATCTGGCACGATCATACCAATCGTTTTTGAGTGACGATTGATCACATTAGAAGCAAAATAATCTGGCTTGTAATGATGTTCATTTACGATCGACAACACTTTTTTTCGTGTCTTTTCACTAAAACGGCTGCCTTTATTATTTAAAATCTGTGACACAGTCGTCACTGAAACACCCGCCATCTCAGCAATATCTCGAATTGTCAGTTTCACTTTTGTTCCCCCTTTATATATGTAAATTCCCTAACAGTGTACCAAATGGTTTTCGAAATGGATAGAGGGAAAAAAGGCTTGGTCAAAAGTAAATGCGTCTCAGATAAATATTTGCCAGCTAAATTTTATAAACAACGATTTATTTTTCGAAGTTCGCTCTCACTTTCCCCAGTCCAACTTTATTTACCCACCTCCACTGGCTATATAGGTGCGGAACACACCTCCTTTTAACTAAATGATCTATACAATAAAACACCAATTGAACTCAACATTTCTGAGCTAATTGGTGTTTTGACATCCACTTCTCCTCAATCAGTCAAAGAACAACCGATAACTATCAGTTTATTTGATGCAGTATCAGAAATTGTCCAAAAGAAAGTACCCATCCATTCCCTACCCGCAGAAAAATAATTCGACCAATTATCATTCCACTTGTATATCGTTAACGCAGTTTTATCAGGAAATAATACATCATTCCAAAAAATAAAATCTGCTTCATCTCCAATATTAGAATACATAGAACAAAGAAATGTTTGGGCGTAACCAGAAACATAGTTGTTTTTATCTGCTTTTTCAACTGAAAAGAAAGCATCTACCTCTATCTGTTTCCCATACATTAACTCCGGATTCACTGCATATATCAATTTAATCGGACTACATATGATAGGTAAATCATCAAAGTAACGTACATCTGTATAGAGAATTCCTGGAACACCTCTTTCATCATTCTTCACTTTGATGAATTCGAGGGCAGCTTTACGATGACTGGGCCATCCACGATAATCTGTTTCTTCAAAAAATACATAATCGAGTCCAAGCCTAGCTCTTGGAAATTTTTTTGAACAAAGCTTCTTTTCAAACTGAAACGTCTCTTCTTTTAAGAATTTCATTCTGTCCTCCTCATTCAATTCAATGTAGATGCCCCGCATACCGTAAATCTTTTTCTTGTTGGATCATAAATCGTCCACAGATACGCTCCTTTTCCGGAATGTTTTCCATAAGCAAAATAATCTGACCACGTGTTGTTCCATTGATAAATGACTAACGTTTCTTTCCTAGGAAACAAGTAATCATTTAGTTCAATAAAATCTTTTTTACTTCCTTTATAGAAAAAAGGGATTTTAAAAAAAGCGTAGGCATAATCTGAAAGATACTGCCCTTTCAAGTCACTATATGTAGAAAAAAAAGCGTCGAATGAAATTCGTTCTGCTTCCATTACACTTGGGTTTATGGAATAGGATGCTGTTATATTGACTGGGAAATCAAGTTTATCTGTATACTCAATTCGATCATGCCCTCGTCTCTGATTGATGAACGTAACAAATGCTAGGGCTGCTTTTCTATGGCTTTCGTATCCTTGATCATTCTTTTCTTGGAAAAATACATAGTTGATTGCTAAATCTTTCATCCAAATGTTTTTTTCAACCATGGTCAATACAAATCGATTCGTCTCCTTATCCAATAATTTCATATGGTTCCTCCTCTACTAGTGGTATGTAAATAACAGTTATACGTTTTTGTTGTGGATCGTATACTGTGAATAAGCGGTTTCCTTTATGCCTTCTACCCATACGAAAAAATGTCGACCAATCATCATTCCATTCTTTAATAACTAAACGCTCTTGCTCTGGAAATAATTCTTTATTTAAACGATAAAAATCCTTCTCTGCACTAGAATGATCTTCCCTACCATAAAGAAAAGCATGGGTATAATGTCCATAATCAGCAAAAAAATCGCTATAGCTAAGATTAGATCCTCGCATCAACGCAGGATTGACTAAAATCGGGTACTGCTCTAGGTGATCAAACGATAAAAGTTCGCTAAAAATGATATTCTCTATTGAGCTGCTGTCTTTTTTGTTGAAATGATGATCCTTATTATTTAAAAATTGCAAAATTGCTTGTTTATGGCTCTGTTCCTCTTGATAGTCTGTTGTACGAAAAAAAGCATGATCCAAATATAGTATTTTGTACTTCCCCATTCTATTGCTCCATTTATATATAAGTTTCTCCATTTCTTCTTTGTTAAAAAACTCCATCCTCTTTCCTCCTCCGCTACTTCTTAAATAACTTCTCGCTGTAACTCTCAACAAATGGTTAACATAAAATATTTTATTTCCTGTCTAGTTCTCCTATCTGTTTATGCTATATCGATAACCATACACCTGCTTCCAACAGAACTATCCAACGTTATTTAAAACAAAATAAAAATTGCTTGTATATCTATTAAATCAATTTTATTTTAAAACAACAAAAAATCAGAAACAAGTTATTTTATTTCCAATTTTTTTATTTTTCGTTTCTTGTCTTTTGCAATTTTCACTTTATTTATTCTGCCGTTTATCCTACCTATCCAGTTCCCCTCTTCATATGTGAACAAACAAAAACAGTCAAAGAAATCTTACTTATTTCTTCGACTGCTTCGTTATTTTCATTCGATTATGTTCAATCTTCTTTTACACTTCGGATAATATAATAGCCTTTATCTTTGATCACGATTTCTGCATTCCCAAATGTTTCTTGCATTTTCTTTTGTGCGCTAGGTGCACCTTGTTTTTTCTGAATGACGATCGTTAAAGTACCGCCCGTACGTAAACGAGGATACGCACCCGTCAAGATTTCATGTACGACTTTTTTGCCTGCACGGATTGGCGGATTGCTGACGATCGCAGCGTAGTCTGTTTCTGGCACCTCTTCATAAATGTTTGACTGGTGAATCGCTACATTTTTGATTTGATTTCGCTTCGCATTTCCTTGGGCTAAATCAACCGCTCTGGCGTTGATGTCTACCATTTCAACAAAACGCTCACTCGCATAGGCAAGAGAAAGCCCAATCGGACCATAGCCACAGCCAACATCCAAAATTTTGCCTTCTGGTAACTGTGCCCATTCAAAGGCATCGATCAATACACGTGAGCCATAATCGACTGTTTCACGTGAAAACACGCCGGAGTCCGTCACGAACTGAAAGGTTTTCCCTCTTAGCTCAAATGACCATTCGTCAAACTCATGAGCAGTCTCTGGGTGTTCGGAATAATAATGATTCGTCATAGTTTCCATCCTTCTTATCTGTTAGTTGTTCATAGTCTAACGTGTTCTATGAGAAGGTGCAAGTGAAACTGTATGTCTTCGGTTTTCTTTTACCGAATGAAGCTATTTAATGCAATATAGAAGGAAAAATCGCATTCCTTAGAATTTCTCTATTTACCCTTTTTCGGTATTTGCGTAATCTGTTTCGTGAAAGTAGGAACAGGGTACATCGGACGAGCATGACCCTTGATATAACCGTCTTTATGATGATAAATAGCGAGATGATCACCCGATTAAAAGAAGGAGTATTATTGACTCTTACTTCCGCTGACCTTTATGATGTGATTGAAAAAATAATCATATTAGGTGAGGTTACTCTGAAGAACATAGGTTATCGCTCGGAAATGTCGAGAGACAGTAACGAGTAAAGCAGGGATTGTCGAATTAAGGCTTTACCAAGATAACTAGAACTTGTTTCTTACGTCTCAGAAAGCCAAAGCTCAATTAACGTGATTACAATTGCGCACTACAATTGCAAATTACACTTTCCAATGGTTATTTGAGTACGCCGCCCTTTATGTATTAAGGAGGCTTTTTTATGTTGTCAGCAAAAATCGCACCACCAAAATAACGATGACAAACCGCTTTAGGTAAAAATGTCAGACTCGACATTCCCTTTCTGTTTTCGGCGATTTCGATTTCCTTGCCTAGTTGAGATTTGCTTCATCCCGTGCAACAAATCAATGACTGCCTTTCCATCAAAAATTTATGAATTACCAACTTATATCCAATTCCATCAGCAACCGATCAATTGTAAGGATTCATTTGTTATTCAATTATATAGTGATTTATTTCACAAAATATTAAGGATTGTTTAATCTCTACGTGCACTTCAAGATAACTGTTGTTTTCTTAAGAGGCCCATGAGACAGTTATGAGGAGAATAGAATGATAAAGGAGGCATAGCTGTATGTCGATCGAAAAATTAGAATATTTCTATATGATTGCCCGTTTCAATAGTCTCTCACAAGCTTCAAAAGAGCTCCATGTTAGTATTTCTTCGTTAAGTAGTTCGTTAAAAAGTTTAGAACAAGAAATCGGGACAGATCTGTTTGAGCGTCACGGGAAAAAGATCATATTGAGTACCCATGGAAAGGCGATCCTTCCTTCCGTAGAATTGATTTTGGCGGAAGCGAAGAAATTGAATATCTCATTAAATGAATCAGTAGACTATCCTTCTTTGCGTGTCGGCACAAGCGATGCTTCGTTTATCTTTGAAGCAAACAAATATCCAAGCCGGCATCAAAACTTTACGATCGACTACCGTTATATTCCTTCATTGGATCTGCTAAATAAACTAAGTCAGAAAGAAATCGACTTTGCCATTACTTCTGCTACCTTAGATCACCCCAAATTCATTCAAACAAGGTTAGCCACTTTGGAACTTAAAGTTGCAATCAGTAGCTATTTTGTAAAACCAGATGGGATATTATCCGCGGAAGTACTAGAAGAGTTACCTTTTATCTTTTTACTCGACCATGTCGAACATCAAGTGATTACGAAAAAAGTAGTCAAACAGCTGACCAATGAACCAAAATATGTCGTCTGTCCAGATAGTTTAGGAGCAACGAAAATGATTACAGAAGGAAAAGGAATGCTATTAGCCAATACCTTTGCGCAAGAACTTTTAGCTATTGAACCTGTTTGTTTTGTCTCTCTGCCAACATTTCCAACCATTCATTTTTATCTTTATAAAAACAGTGAATCAGAAAACTTTTACTTCTATCCAGAGGTTGAAAAAGAAATCCAAGCGATTTTCAATCAAACATGTCACACTACACAAATGATGGGCGCTGCTGATACTGGCACCTATTACTTACCAAAACGATAAATACTGAAATCAAAATAAAACAAGTATTTCAATGTCGTAAATGAACATTGATAAGAGATCATAGAGAGATTTATCTTCGAAAAGTAAGGCGGCATCCACTGAATTTGTTCTTCAATTTTTGGTGGGTGTCGTTTTATTTCCCAGAATGTTACTTCTATTCCTACTATTTCAGCTAACTTTGAGTTAAACTGTTACTTTTTTCTTATACAATCCTCTATTCTCTTCGCCTCTTTTCAGTTATCAAAAAAGAAAGAACGCCTATTCTTCCATCCTTTGATATGAGAAAAAACCATTTAGTTTCTCGCCTAAGTGGTAGGGTTTGACACGCATTTATGTTAAAATAGGTCCATTGATGGGAGAATCCAGGAGGCTATGTATGAATGATCCAATGAATTATTACCGTGTGGCAAGAGAAGAGTGGCGCGAATTTTACCGAAATGGTCAAGCTCCATTGACACAAGATGAACTAGATAGTATAAAAAGTTTGAATGACCGTATTTCCATGCAAGATGTTCGCGACATTTATGTACCACTTGCGCACTTGATTTTTCTGCATATGAAAGAGTTTGAATCCCTCTCTCTGAGCAAAGGGTTATTCCTTCATAAATACACTCAAGTCCCACCGTTTATTATCGGGATTGCCGGAAGTGTCGCAGTCGGTAAAAGCACCACCGCGCGCTTATTGCAAATGATTTTGTCTCGGACATTCAAACGAAGAAATGTCCAGCTAATCACCACAGATGGTTTTTTATATCCGAATAAAGTCTTAAAAGAACGTGGTATCATGGACCGGAAAGGATTTCCGGAAAGCTATGACATGGAAAGGTTGATCGATTTTCTTAATCAAGTGAAATCCGGTCAAGAAACAACCAAAGTTCCAGTCTACTCTCACGATGTCTATGATATTATTCCCGATGAATATGAACTGATCCAACAACCGGACATTTTGATCGTCGAAGGAATCAACACGCTTCAACTACCAGCTAATCAACAAATTTACGTCAGTGACTTTTTTGATTTCTCTGTCTACGTTGATGCAGATTCTGAATTGATTGAAAAATGGTATTTGGATCGCTTTGGCGCGTTACTTGATACAGCTTTTCAACATCCACAAAACTATTACTACCAATTTGCCATTGGTAATCGTGAAGATGCGTTTAAAATGGCAAGAGATGTATGGAAAAATGTGAATTTGAAGAATTTAAACGAATATATCTTGCCTACTCGTGGAAGAGCCGATATAATTCTCCATAAAACTGAAAATCATATTATCGATTCGATTTTCATGCGAAAATATTAGCATTTTAAAATAGTTCAACTATTTTGAGATAAATTTTAAAGGGATAGGGGTAATAAATGTGACGAACGTTGCCGATATGACAAACGTTGAAAAAATCATCGTACTAGATTACGGTAGTCAATATAATCAATTGATTACACGACGCATCCGTGATTTAGGTGTTTTTTCTGAATTATTGAGCCACCGTATTACAGCTGAAGAAGTGAAAGCCATGAATCCGAGAGGGATCATCCTTTCTGGAGGACCAAACAGTGTCTATGATGAGAATGCTTTTGGCATTGATCCTGAAATCTTCAATTTAGGAATTCCAGTGTTGGGTATTTGTTATGGTATGCAATTGATCACGTACAAACTTGGCGGTTCTGTTGAGCCTGCGAAAAACCGTGAATACGGCAAAGCATTGCTTGAAGTAACAGCCGATGATGCGGCACTATTCAGCCAAACACCAAAACAACAAACCGTTTGGATGAGCCATGGGGATCTAGTAACCAAAGTACCAGAAGGTTTTGAAACTGTTGCTACAAGTAGCGATTGCCCAATTGCATCGATCCAAGACAAAGAACGTAACTTCTACGGTATCCAATTCCACGCAGAAGTCCGTCATTCAGAATACGGAATCGAATTATTACGTCATTTTGCTTTTGACATCTGTCACTGTGAAGGCAATTGGACAATGAACAATTTCATCGACATGCAGATCGAAAAAATCCGTGAACAAGTTGGCGATAAAAAAGTCTTACTTGGTTTATCTGGCGGAGTGGATTCAAGCGTCGTTGGTGTCCTTTTACAAAAAGCGATCGGTGATCAATTAACATCGATTTTCGTTGACCATGGTCTATTGCGTAAAGGCGAAGCGGATCAAGTCATGGAAAGCTTAGGCGGAAAATTCGGCTTGAACATCATCAAAGTAGATGCAAGAGAACGTTTCTTAAATAAACTTGCAGGTGTCTCTGATCCTGAACAAAAACGTAAAATCATCGGTAACGAGTTCGTCTACTTGTTTGACGACGAAGCAACAAAGCTTGCCGGCGAAGAAGGTGTGTCTTTCTTAGCACAAGGAACACTTTACACCGACGTAATCGAAAGTGGAACAGAAACTGCCCAAACGATCAAATCACACCACAACGTAGGTGGCTTGCCTGAGGACATGCAATTTGAATTGATCGAACCATTGAACACATTATTCAAAGACGAAGTCCGCGAACTAGGGACACAGCTTGGTATGCCTGACTCAATCGTTTGGCGCCAACCATTCCCTGGACCAGGTCTTGGTATCCGTGTCTTAGGTGAAATCACTGAAGAAAAATTGGAGATCGTCCGTGAATCAGATATGATCTTACGCGAAGAAATCGCCGCTGCCGGTCTTGACCGTGACATCTGGCAATACTTCACGGTTTTACCTGGTATCCGTTCTGTTGGTGTCATGGGCGACGGTCGTACGTATGACTACACAGTCGGTATCCGTGCGGTCACATCGATCGATGGTATGACAGCTGACTTTGCACGTATCCCATGGGATGTGCTACAAAAAATCTCTGTACGTATCGTCAATGAAGTCGCACACGTGAACCGTATCGTGTACGATATTACCTCTAAACCACCAGCAACTGTGGAGTGGGAATAGAATAATCAAAATAACCGTGAATCCTTTGTTAATGAAGGGATTCACGGTTTTTTTGTTTTGTATCTATAGGAATACAAAAAGAAGTCCATTGAATAACTTTGTTTCTTTGATGTACTATTTATAGTTGTGTCATAGCTAAATTTCTGAACAAGAAGTTTATACCATAAAGATATGTCTTTATAGCTTTTGTCTTGCTTTATTTTATGGGAAAGGTTCTACTCAACACACAAATTGAAATCCATTGAAAAATGAGACCAATAATCTAACTTTTTAAAACACTATTTTTTTAATACAATGACATCTTTACCATCAATTTGGACATTTAATACACCTTGCTCATCGTATCCAATAAAATCAAAATACCAAAGTACTTTACCATCACTAGATAAACGACTTTCCAATAAGTTAGATTCTTTCAGTTTACCTTCACTTTCATAGGTGAGTTTTATGTCGGTACTATTTTTTGCAACATTCAACTGATCAGCTTCTACAACAAACATTGTAGGATAAGCTTTACCAAAGGCTTTATTACCAGTTTCTATTACATTACCTGTAAAACCAATTGGTTGAAAATTTTTCATTTCTTGTACATTTACAGGTAAAGGCCAATTACCTTCCGTAGTTAATATTTCAACCTTAGAAAATCCTTTCCCAGCTCCTTTTCCACCTTGATTTACTCCACTTATTTTGTTAATTTCAACTGACAGTTCCTCCATAGTATCAAAATCATTTTCGAAACTATTTATTAGATAAGAAATTTCTAAAGTATTTGTGGAATCATCGAAATATTGATTAAATGTATACGAGTCAACTTGAGAATCTTCTGTAGAGTTGTTTGTAAATAGTACTTCGCCGTCTTCTTTTATCGAAAATCCTAGGTTATAGTAATCTATTTTTGAGGACACAAGCTTGGATTTTTCAGGAAGATTGATAATGAAATATAGTCCTAATTGTTTCTGGTCTATGTAAGCTTTTTCTAATTTGATTTCAATTTCGTTGTCTTTAACAACACTATTTAGTTGATGAACAAATTCTCCTTCCACTAACTTTTTGGATGTAAATTGTCCAAATTTCAAATAATTTCCAACAGCTTGTGTTATTGGAGAGATGCAAACAACTATCAAAACCAACGCAGCTATACTAGCTATTAGTATTATTCTATAATTTATTCTCCTATTTTTACTTGTTTTGATTTTTTGGTATGCGACATCTATTTTTTCTTTTACTTCCCTAGGTATTTTTTCTTCATTATATTTTAGATTAGTTAATTCTTTTTCAAAATCTTCATTCATATTTTTAATCACCTTTCGTGTATTCTTTTTTCAACCAGGCTTTACCTCTAAAAATTCTTGATTTAACAGTCCCTAATGGTTCTCCAAGAATAATACTAATCTCTTTGTATGAAAAACCGCTGTAATAATAAAGTAAAATCGGTACTCTATACACCGGATCTAGCTTTGAAATAAGGTTTTCAAGTTCCAATCCTTCTTCACAATCTTCTACTAATAATTTTTGATGATTGTCAGAATAGTTATAGGAAAATTTATTGTTTTTCTTAATCAGGTTATAACTCTGATTAATTAATATTTTTGTTATCCACGTATGAAAATATTGAGGCTGTTTCAAATTCCCAATTTCTTCAAAAGCAATTAAAATAGTATCTTGTAAAACATCGGCTGCATCTTCTATACCTAAATATCTTTTGGCTATCCCATAAAGAACATTTTCATACTGCTCTATTAACTTTACAAAGGCTTCCCCATCCCCTTTTTGAGCTCTTTTAACTAGCCATTTTTCACTTAACAATAGAAATTCACCACCTTTATCTACTCTATTAGAGCAAAAAAACATGCAAAAAGTTCCCTTTCAAAAAATTTTTCTTAAACAATGGATACCTTGTCAAATCAGCTGTATAAAAGGTGGATCGAATAACGAAAAGACTGAGAGGTATCTAAGCTCTCAGTCTTCAATCATATTTAAATTTTCTCACTAAGCATCTCAATCACTTCAACTACCTAATTTTTACATAAAAGGTGAATCTATACATATCAGAACCACCTAATATCAGCTCAACAAATTTTGATTTTTTCAAACAAAATTCGTTCTCATGCTGGTATTGTTTGATCAAAAAATAAGAAATCAACTTTAGTCTATTAGCAAATGATTGAACATTCTATCTACTTGAATCATCTTATTGGATTTTCTTTCTTCTTGTTAAATAGATTAATGAAACAAGAAATGTTACTAGTCCAACTAGTTGCCATATATGGTTTGTTTGCTCTCCAGTGTGGGGTAGATTTTTATTGCTGATTTTATTATTCGTTCTATTACTAGTTTTGTTGCTTGTTTTATTGCTTGTTTTATTGTTTGTATTTTGAGAATGTGTACCTTTATTATCATTGCTTGTAGTTCCATTTTTGTCTTTAGCTCTAACAGTGATCGCGGCGGTGCTCGTTACACCTTTATAGCTATAGGTTACTTCATAGGTACCAGCTTTCGTGGTATCTACACTACCTTCCACCGTTACAGCTTCGAAACTTACTGGATTGCCATCTTCATCAACTGCACTGTCAAAGTTGTCTTCTGCTTTCCATGTTGCGCCAACATAAAGCGTGGAGTCATGGACATTTATGGTCGGCGCTCCGATTTCTTTCACCGTGATCGTGGCGACATTTGTCACGCCGGCATAACTGTACTTCACTTCATACGTGCTAGCTTTCGTTGTATCCACCGCACCTTCCACCGTTATAGCTTTGAAATCTACTGGATTGCCATCTTCATCAACCGCACTGTCAAAGTTATCTTCTGCTTTCCATGTTGAACCAATATAAACAGTGGAGTCATGGACATTTACAGCTGTTTGGATTGCTTTCACTGTGATTGTAGCGATACTTGTCACGCCGTCATAGCTGTACTTTACTTCATATGTGCCAGCTTTCGTGGTATCTACCGTGCCTTCGACTGTCACAGCTTCCATGCCTATTGGATTGCCCTCTCCGTCAACCGCACTGTCAAAGTTATCTTCTGCTTTCCAATTCGTACCGATATAGAGCGTGGAGTCATGGACATTCACTACTGTTTGGTTTGCCTTCACCGTAATTGTAGCGATACTTGTCACGCCGTCATAGCTGTATTTTACTTCATAGGTGCCGACTTTCGTTGTATCTACTGTGCCTTCAACTGCCACTGCCTCGATACCTACTGGATTGCCATCTTTATCAACTGCACTATCAAAATTATCTTCTTCTTTCCATGTTGAACCGATATAAACAGTGGAGTCATGGACATTTACAGCCGTTTGGATTTCTTTCACGGTGATTTTAGCAATGCTTGTTGCTCCGTCATAGCTGTATTTCACTTCATACGTACCAGCCTTCGTAGTATCCACTGTGCCTTCAACTGTCAGATCTTCAAAAGCCACTGGATTCCCGTCTTTATCTTTCGCAGAAACAAAATTATCTTTTGCTTCCCATTTATCCCCTTCATAGATAGAAGAATCAATCACTTCAATACTTTCTTGTGAAGTAGCCCAATACCAATCTCCCTTCATGGTTGCACCCATATAATTAGTTGCTAACTCTAAAGAAGTATAAAGAGGACCTGACTGGTCTTTCTGCCATTTTCCAATGTAGGTATTATCAATTGGTGGTGAACCTAATAGAGAATCTTTAAATACAAAATTTTCTCCTAGCTTGATATGTTCAATCGGCGTTTGCCAAAAAGTATCTGGACCCATTTTTGCTTGCAAGGTATTAAAATTTGATATATCCAGTGATTTTATACCCGCATAAGAAAACATACCCATCATATTCGTAAGATTAGGTGTTTCAAAATTGGATAAATCAAGTAAAGTTAAATTTGTCATTGCATAAAACATTTCTCCCATATACGTGACAGAACTCGTATCAAAATTTGATATATCAAGAGAGGTCAAACTGCTTGCTCCAGCAAACATCTGTCTCATATCCGTCACTTTACTTGTGTCAAATCCTGATACATCAATTGAAGTTAATCCAGACATACCCGAAAACATATAATGCATATTAGTAGTTTGGCTCGTATCAAGATAGCTTAGCTTTTCTATGTTTCTAACTTTGTTCAAATCACAAAATAGCATTTCTAAAGATTCACCTGCTATTACCTTTCCTTCAAAAATTATTGAAGTAATTTGATCAGCATATGAAAAAAATGGTGAACGCCCATTCGTCATAACCGTTGGCGATAATTGACCTGCCCCTATATGCAAAGTGCCATCAGCCTCAATTACCCAATCAACTGTACCCAAGTGACCAGATGCAACTTCATTGACTATTAAACTGACTTCTCCATTTGTAGTTTCTTCTTGCGACACTAAATCCTCTCCAACTGTGTTAGCTAAAGAACTATCTTCCACTTCTACAATGGGCATTGAATCTTCACTGAAAGATGCTTTCTCATTTTCTACCTCAGTGTTATTGGATTGATTGGTAGAATCTTCTATAATGCTCTCAATCGATTCACTAGTTGTGCTATTTTCAAGCATGCTTTCAGTGCTACCAGTCATATCTCCTTTGTCGACCTCTTGCGCCTCTAGTTCCTGTGACTGCTCTGTTTCAATAGTCTCCGCCACTACTTGTCCTGTTCCTACTAAGGAAGGGCTTACTAATAGCATGACACTAAAAATAGCTACAAATTTCTTTTTCATTGCTTCTCTCCATTTCATTTTCAACCTATTTTCCCATTCAGATGTGTAAACTTGATAAATGTATTTTCCAACCATCTAAAAAATAACGTTGAAAAAATGAAAAACATTTAAATACAGGATTTAAAATTTTAAAAAATAACATTTTATCGTTTTACATATCTATACCAACAGTGATATAATAACATGACGAAAAAACGACTACTATCCACAATTTCTGTAGAATAAACGACAAAAATTGTATTCAAGAAATGGAGTAAATGAGGATGATACCAGACTATTTAAGAAAAGAATTAGCAGTTCTATTTTTTATTGTAAATAAAGATCAAACAACGACTGCTGATATTTCACGAGATTTGAAGTTATCTAAAAGAACCGTTAGAGAAGCCATTTCAACTATAAAAAAACATTTAGAAGAACATCAAGATCTCAAAGACTTTATAGTGATAAAAAAATCTGGTATTATTCAAATCCATCCCACATTTAAATCAAAAGCAATCGATGTGGCATACAATCTAAAGCTTCAATTACTTAAAAGAAATACGATGTTTAATTATACTGTTTTATTACTCACTAGAACTTCACTTGATAAAAATACAATCATAAATGAGCTTTTTATCTCAACTAGTTATCTGAATAAGATTACCCAGAATCTAAATGAATTATTCTCAGCTTTCGACTTCACAATTACTATTACAAAAGGAATTTATTCTTTAAAAGGAAATGAAATGAATATACGGTTGTTTTCTTATGTATTCTTGCAGGATTCATTTCAAGATATAGAATGGCCTTTTTGTGATATATCCCTTGAAAGCATTCTAAAGAATATTCCAGAAGAAATATTGACCAACTCACACAAACGATCAAATATAAAAAATAGATCCCTTTGTATTCTCTATGCTATTTTGCAAATCAGAGTCAAAAATCAGAATTATGTGACTCCACCAAAAGAGCGATTGATCCAAACGCTCTTCACGATTGTTCATGAAATTCTTGGTATAGCTTCGATTTTTCAACAGAATATATTTGGTCCTCTCGAAAGAAACGTGGAAAAAACGGAAATTCAATATTTTAATTTCCTTGCACGTATTTTTATTTCAGATATCATTCAAACACAGGATAAAATCGATTTAGGAAAAACTTTTGTTAAAGAAAACCATCCTTACTGTACATTGTCTAGAGATATTCTTAGCTTGAATGCTATTTTGATAGACGATAGTACTTCAGAAGAAGAACGATATTTATTTAACTACTATTTAACATTGTTCAATACTTTTTATTTTTTAGTTGGTGATGTATTAGATTGCTTTACTGATTTATTTATTCCTTCTTGGTCTTTTCAGTCACATGTAAAAAATGAATATATGTCGATCATTGAAATGAATCTGTCATCCCTTACTCTTAATGAAAAGCATAAAAATTACTTATCAAATCAACTTTATACTCTTCTCACTTCTGAAATGAAGTCAGAAGTGAACATCTATTTATATCTGTCCAAAGATTTTACTGCAAGTTTTTTTATTGAGAATCAGCTTAGACATCTATTCAATGAAAAGCAAATTATGATCACAGATAATTATTCTTTATCAGATATCGTCATCACAGATACATTAGAACGGTCCACAGCAAATAAGAAGATTTTTTATTTAGAGTCATTAGATAATGAAACAAGATGGAAAGAATTACTCTTCCTGATCCAAGAAACCTATCTAGACAAACAAAAGAGTCAGAAAAATCAATTCCGCTAATATTAAGCGCTTACTCAATTGTGATTAAAAAGAAAGCAAAGAGAAGAGCAAATAGAATCAAAATTAGTACTATTTGAAAGAACAAGACGAGTATATTTGCCTAACAAACCGATCTGTCCCGTTCAAAGGCAATAGTCGGAAAAAGATACAGGTGGATTTGTCCAAGATTTCACATTGTACGAATATGAAGGCTCAATTGCGTTCCAACGTTTTCACTTACGTGGGAGACAAGCAGCGACAATTGATATCGGATTGCCACTTATCGCACTAATTTGAGAAAGTTAGGGAAATACATGGAGAGAAACATACGAATACGAATAAAAAAAGTCCAATTTTGATGGATTTTGTTAAAATTGGACTCTTCTCTATTTTTTAGAAAGGACTAATATCCCACTTTCTTGCTATTATCTGTGATAATCGTTTTATAACAATTTTCATTTAATATAATTTTGAAATAAAAAACTATTTTGATAAAGTTTTCTCATAAGCAGAAAAGATTCTATCTAAAGCTATGTTTTTTTCTTCATCATTTTCCAAATAAAAATCTTCAATATCTTTTCTACAACATTTGTAACCTATTTCTCCATCTAAATTATGTTCTTTTACTATAAGACTTTGCATAAGCTTGATTGAAAGTTGTTTTTTCAAAAAATTTAATAACTTTTCTGCTGTAACTTTTCCTGAATATATATTTTCTTTATCTAAATATATTCTTTCTTTGATAGTATCATCAGCATGGGAAACGGTTGGAGGATTTCTTAACAAAAATGCATTTAATGAAGATTCATCAACTATTAATACATTTTCTTGTGCTCCAGCTTCGCCAAGAATAGTAGAGGTAAGTAATACACGTTGAACTTTTTTTATTGATTTTTTTTCACTTAATCCCAATTGTCTTATTGTTATAGACATATTCTCTTCGAAATAATCAGCATTCTTATTTAATTGTTTAATCGCCTCTTTTATTTTCTTATTCGTTTTAGCATGCTCCCTCACTGTATATGGCTGATTGAAAGATTTACATTCAATTAAAAACAGAATTCCATCTAAAACAAAGGCTAAATCTATCTCCCTTTCCAAGCCTATTTCTTTTGTCATTTTAACATGTAAACGTTTAGCATCAATCTGGCTACAAACTTTTAATAAATGCTTAGTACGTTGTTCAAGCATAAGTCCTTTAAATCCTAAGGCAGTGTCTTCTCTATTTTTTCTATCTCCTTCCTCATCTTTAGAAAACATTGATAAAATTGCTGATAATGGGCGAGTTTCTTTGGCCAATGTAGGTAATAGTATTAATTTATCTTGAACTTTTATTAATGGTGCGTCAATTAAATCCTTTGATTTCTTGCTGAAAGTAAATTTCTCTATTATAACTTTTGCTTCTTTATTCGTTATATTGGAAGAAAAATGAGATAATCTTTTGATCCAATCAAACTCTGATTTTACAACACATAAATTCTGTACAGAATAAATAGCTCTATTCTTCTTTTTATTAAAATATAAAATAGACTCATGTTGTAAAAAATAAATACCATCTATCCATTTTCTGATTTCAATGTCATAAATTTTTTTATCTAAATTTTCCTGTCCAATATATCTTCGACAAAGTTCTTCTGACAAAAAAGTTGATAATTCTTCATCAATAGCTCCATCAATACTTCGTTGGTCTTTTTCTAATTTATAATTTAAAATATCTAATTCAATACTAGTCATAAATCTTTTATATCTAAAATTAGAGACCAAAACAGCCCTATTAAAATCTTCATCTAAAAAATCAATACTTATTTTATCAGGTTTTCTTTCTATTTTTATATCTGAATATTTCCAATACTCAAATGCATCCATTAAATTATCCCTATCTTGATATTTAGAATATATTTTTACATTCCACAATAAATCTTTTTCAGAAAAAATTCGATTAATTCCGCATTGTTCTTCTAATAAAATATGGTGGAGTAAGTATCTTAAAATATTTCCGGAACTAAATATGTAACTATCATAAGAATTCACTCTTTTTTCAAGACTAATATCCAAATCATTTTGCTCTCTTAATAAACTCAATTGACTTTCTAAAAAAATAATAAAAATAACCAAAATATGCTTATTATTTATAATCGTTTCACTAAGTTCTTTATTTATAGAGTTATTAGACTCTATAAATAAATTTTGTAACTGATTAACATGTTTTAAATGTCTTTCTATCTTTTCTTTTATTTTTTTATCAGTACATTGACTAAGAAACAAATTGTATTTATCTAGATATGGATTTGTTTGTTTCAAACATGAATACTCATTAATTTCTAAACCAAGAGCTCTAATTTTACATAAAAAAAGATTTGGATCTTCTAGTGCTCCTGTAAATAGCTTTTCAACAAATTTCTTTTTTTTTAGTTTTTGTAATTCACTCATATAATCTAAATAATCAAATTGTGGATTTTTTGTATAAAAGTTATTTGCCATACTGAAATACTCCTTCATTCGCTTTTAGTAACACATAGCTTTAAAAAATTTTATTTTGTAAAATATATATTACAAAAAATGTACTTTCCAAAATTTCACAGCAATCTACTGAACTAATAGGGGAGAAATATCTTAACTAGAAATACTCTTTTACTCTACTTTAATGTCTTTTTTTATAAAGTAATTCCTCAGATAATAGAAACACATTCCTAAAGAAACTACTGCTATTATCCATAGGTACTTATTAAGGGGAAGAACGATTTTATAATTACTCCTGTATTCCACTGTTGATTCAAATGTATACAGCAGAAGAAAAGTGAGCAAAAATGCTTTCAGTTTACCAATTTTTAGATAGATCTTTTCTTCATTTAGTATCGCTAATCCTAAAATCAATAAAATATCGGGTAGGCTGAATATAACAAATTCTTGTTTTAAAAATATTTTTATTAGCCCAATTACTATCGTACTTAAATATGAAGCAAGTAACACGTTTCTTAATATATTACTTAATATGATTTTCATGTTCGCATCAACTCCAAAATAGATGTTTTGCATAGGCTAACTATTTAACTTTCTTACAAGTGGATATACATCACTTATACCATTTTCTGTCGATGGTTTTCGATATTAGTCAAAAAATACCTTTTTGAAGTCATAATTGTACATGAGGTTGTGACAAAAGTTCTTAACTTCGAGAAATAACCTAAAAAAAGAATTGTTCGTCATATTCCCCATTCACTTTAAAAAAAATGAAAAATCAATGTTTTTACTTTTTGAATTATTGTATAATACTCATATCAATTGAAAAATGGGAGGTTTTATGAACGTATTCCAGTTAAATGAAGGCATTTATCAAGCAATCGTCGATGGCACTTTGAAAGGATAATTACACTATCTTGATGAACGTAAAGCAAAGAAGAAGGAAATGTTGGTTAGTGGTGCATACGCTTGGACGAAAGGGAATCACATTGATGATCAAGTAGCAAAAATCGGACAAAGTGTTGGCATTGATTTTACAGTTGAAAAAGCTGGCTATACTTGGGAATATTTACAGTTCACTCTAAATGAAGAAGCCGATACTTTTATGTTGATCGTCAAGAACTCTCGAAGAATCCGACAAACGTTTGATGGCGTGATAAAAAAAGAAAAAAACTACCTAACAGACTTAGCCGATCTTAATCTTCCCGCATTCACAGAAACAGGATTGACGCTTTTAGAACAAACCGAGCAAATCGAATTAGAATTAAATTATCCCGAAGAAATAAAAGCGATCCAAGAAGGTCGCTCGTTAGCGGTTGAACATGCTTGTTCTCGTTTTTACATAGTTACATACGAAATCAATGATGCCACTAAAATAATTGATTCTATCCACTTAATGATGCCAAATAGTGAGACAATGAGTTTAGTTTTGATAAAAGATTTATCCACTTATATGGCTACTAGCACCTATGAGATTACATATGATGACGTAGCGATCATCAAAGAAGAAAAAACGACCGATCAAACGATCTTTTCCGGAGAACCAAATGCTTTTGGACTTTCTGTCGCTGTAGAGATAGAGGAAAAAGAAAATTGATGAAATTAAAAAGTTAGGATGTGTTAACTATGTTTTTCGGAGAGAAATTGCAAGCTGTTCGAGAGTTAAAAGGTCTCTCCAGAAAAGAACTCGCTGATTTAGTCAATGTCAGCGAGCAAGCGATATGGCAATATGAAAATGGATATACGGTGCCCAAATTTGAGATTATAAATGAATTCAAGCAAATTTTTTTTGTAAAACCCCAATTCTTTTATACCGAATCTTTCATCAAAAACATCGCGACTATTGAACGGATCGCCTATAGAGCAGAAGATCGCGAAGCTAGAAAAAAAGCAAAGATGGAAACAACGTATTTAAATTTCATTAGCCATTTTATCTTAGCATTTGAAGCGAATGTAGAGGAGCCACCAAAAATAATCTACCAATTAAGACAAGCATCTGAAGTCTATTATTATGGCGCTTCTAAAACTACTGATAAAAAAATGATCATTCAACATCTAGCAGAAAAAGCTAGAATTGAATTAAATATAAAGAATAATAAAGAATTATTGTATAAATTTGAGATGTCTGGAATTTCGATTCTTGAAAAAAATATGGGCGCAGAGATTGATGCCTATAGTGTTTGGACGAAAGAAAACCGTCCCTTTATCATTTTAGGAAATCGAAAAAAATCCTCTGTCAGAAGAAATTTTGATTTAGCACATGAACTAGGACACCTTTTAATGCATCGATTGATTGATATGGATAGCCTTTCTAAAGACGAACATAAGGTCATTGAAAAAGAAGCAAATGACTTCGCCTCTTATTTCTTACTTCCGGAACAAGAATTTATCAACGATTTTAAGCAAATCAAAAAGAAATCGAACCCATACTCTTATGTGGAATTGAAAATGAAATATATGGTTTCAATCATTGCTTTAGAGTACCGTGCGTATAAATTGGACTTACTTAGTTTCGAGGAAAACAGATATTTTTATGCTTCACTCAATAAATACAATATGCGCCAAAAAGAACCTCTAGATGAAGATATTCCAATAGTCCAACCTGGCAAGATTCGCGCACTTCTTCATTTTGTTTTTGATAATCAACTTCTTTTATTAAGTGATTTTTTGGATAAATACAATATTGAGCTTTCTTTTCTAGCTAACCTACTCAGTGTTGATGAAGACTTTTTAACAAAATTCAATGATACGGTTCGAACAGACTATTATCATTCAAATATCATCCCTTTTTCACCTAATCGAAAATAGGAACAGTTAAACCTTCTAGCAATTTTTTACCTCATGAAATTTACCAAAAGTAATTTTTCCAATAACAAGCCATCAAAGCCAAAAATTTTTTTTAGCTTTGATGGCTTATTTTGAATGCTCACTTCAATTCTAAATAGGTCATCTAGACTATTTTTTATGCTACTTTAAGTACCAATTCTATTAAATATCTCTTTGATTCCAACTATTACATTGATTCTTCCCAAACTTTGACACTGATAACTGTCTCTTTTAGCAACTCCCCGCTGATTTCTTTATCAATAATAAAAAAAACATTACTTCTGTACGGATAGTCACTTTCTAAAATAATAGCTATATGCTCTTTATGTTTTTTCTAGCTCCGCTCGCACAGCTGTACATATGAAATCAGAACGCTCAGAGTAAAATCCACTTTAATAAATACATCGATTTGTTCAAATTCTCTTGATAAAAATTAACACTGATTTGCTCACTTTGCCTATTCTCTTATTCATTCTAAAGCCTTCGTTTTTCATGCACTTGGATTCTATTGGCATTTATTTAAGCCAAACAATAACAACTAAAAATCAGTATTGAAACAACAACTTCTCTTTTACTCACTCGTCCCCTTTAAACATTCTGCTAAGCATTAAACTTTGATTAATTCCTTTTTATCATTACCTTGTCCCACTCATAAACTGTCCGTTGAAATCGAAAAAACATTGTTATACCAAGGACTACCACATTAATGTGGTAATTAATTATCATTTACTACATAACAAAATTTCATTAAGATAGAATTAAGGAAGCGCTTCCGGAGGTGGGTTCGATGAGTTTAAGCAAAAGGGAAAAGTTGTTGCTACGTCTACTTTTAGACCAAGAAAAGTATCAACCAGCAGCATTTTTCCAAAAACAGTTGTATGTCTCTCCTAAGACAGTTTACAACGACTTAACAAGTTTGGAAGAAAAAATAAAAGAAACTGGTACCGTGATCACTAAGCTACCTCGCAAGGGTATTCGCTTAGAAGGTACTGAATCAGCGAAACAAAATGCACGTTCTTTGTTGGTATATGAGCAACTCATTCTTGATGAATACTCCCCAGAATACCGACGCTTGTTTATATTCGGGAACTATTTTTTTTCAGAAAAAGCCATGCGTTATCATGAGTTTGCTGAATACTTTTTTGTGAGCCAGCAATCGATCAAAAATGATGTAGATGACATCGTAAGATTTTGCCAATCGAAACAGATCACAGGAAAAGTAACGTCACATGGATTGCAATTGATCGCAGATGAGTCTGTTCAACAAAATGTTTTCAAATCATTCTTAGAACCATATATGGAAACTGAAGGAAGTCAACATACTTCTATTCCTTCGCTGTTTGATGAGCGAATTATTGACCTGACAGAACAGTTTATTTATGGGATGATCCAGCAAATTGGACGGCAAATTAATAACTATTTTGTAGAATCATTATCTTTATCCTTACAGATTTTTTTATCTAGGCTTCTTTTAGATCATCACATCGAAAAGCAAGAACAGCTAGTCTTTGATGAATTGAAACGAATGAAACTGTATATGATTGCCCGTTCATTTGCCGAAATGGTCAATGAATCCTTGTCTATTTCATTACAGGAGTCAGATATCCAATATATCTGTTCGCTTTTACTTGCTCATGGGATCGAACCTTATGTCCAAAGTACGGATAAGCCTGATTCAGTAATCACAGTTTCCACAAAACAAATCATTGATAAAATGTCGACTTTATTGAAAATTGATCTGACACAAGATGAACTGTTGTTACAAGCCTTGCTCTCACATATCGTACCCATGATCCATCGTCTGAAAACTGGTATGTTGATCAAGAACCCTTTGCTTAAAAGTATCAAAACACAATATTCGACGATGTTCACATTGACCAAGTATGCGATTAGCGAGTTAGAGAAAGAATTCCGCTGTTCTTTAACAGAGGATGAAGTCTCTTTTCTCACGATTCATTTCCAACTGGCTTTTGAAAAGCGAAAGATGACAAATCATATCCTCATCGTTTGTCGCTCTGGCCTTGCCACTTCAGAATTGATTTTCAATCGGATCAAGCAGACCATTTCGGCGAATACGGTTTTAGAAATCATTCAATCAAACAAACTCTCTCATACTTCTTTGGAAATGGTTGATCTAATCATTTCAACAATCCCTTTAGAAGAAGTAGAACCGCCTGTTATGTACGTGTCTGCTTTACCAACTACCGAGGAAATCACAAACATTTCAGCAAGAATTTCTAATTTGAATGAAAATGAAAAAAAATTCCATTCAAAAAAATATCAATCGCCCACTTTACTAAAAAAATATCTTGACCCAGATTTCATTTATATACAAAAGCCCTTTTCAACAAAAGAAGCGATCTTGTCTTTTTTAGCCGATGATTACTTGGAAAAAGACTTAGTTAGCCACGGTTTTAAACGCTCTTTATTTGATCGAGAAGAATTAGGTAGTACAGGACTAAAAACCGGGGTGGCCATCCCTCATGCTGATCCACATACAGTGAAAGAAACAAAATTGGCATTTGTCACACTTGCTTCACCAATTGCTTGGGGAGACACAAAGATCCAATTGATTGTTTTATTAGCAATCGCTGAAGAAAATATGACCGAAGCAAAAGAATTGATCGCTTCAATTTATGACTTGTTCAATTCGTCAGAAGAAATCCAGTGGATTGTAGCGAGTCAAACACCAGATGAACTTTATCACAGACTTATAAGAGGAGGGAATGAGCTTGTTTTTTGATCATCAACTTGCGTTATTGAATCAATCATTCGCAACGAAAGAAGAAGCGTTGCAAAAGCTATCAGAAGAACTACGAAAGAAACAATGTGTCACGGATGATTTCTATCAAAATATTATTCGACGTGAGGAAGTATTTCCGACAGGCTTAGCCATCAACGGTATAGGCGTTGCGATTCCACATACAGATAGCCAGTATGTCAATGAATCACAAGTGGCGTTCATGTCACTCAAAAAACCATTACCATTTATTGAAATGGGCACCAATGATAAAGAGATAGATGTTTCATTGTTGTTTATGCTTGCGTTGAAAGAACCTCATGAACAGTTGGAAATGTTACAACAATTGATTGAGATGTTCCAGAAACCTGGCGTTTTAGAGGAACTCTTAACACTCACTACAGAAACAGAATATCTAGCGATTATCAAAAAATATGGCTTACATTAAGGAGGAACATTTATGTTAGACGCATTACAGTGGTTTGTTGATTTAGGTTCGATTGTTGTCCTTCCTATCCTTATCTTTATTTTCGGGATCATTTTAGGAACAAAACCAGGAAAAGCATTTACTTCAGCGTTGACAGTTGGTGTTGGTTTTGTCGGATTGAATCTAGTAATTGACTTACTAGGAAACAGCTTGGGACCAGCGGCACAGCACATGGTTGAGCGTTTAGGGTTGAACTTGACCACGATCGATGTCGGTTGGCCAGCAGCCGCAGCGATTTCTTATGGAACGATTTTGGGGAGTCTCGCTATTCCAATCGGTGTGGTATTGAATATCGTACTGATTTTACTCGGCTTGACGAAAGTATTGAATGTTGATATCTGGAATATCTGGCATGCTGCATTTATTTCTTCACTTATTTTTGCTTTGACCGGTGATTTCGCTATGGGAATCGCTGCAACGGTGATTTATTTGATGATGATCCTTTTGATGGGCGATATTTTAGGTCCGATTATCAACAAATTTTATGGATTCCCGAATATTACGTTCCCTCATGGAACAGCAGCTCCAGGATTTGTCTTTGCATTACCAATGAACTGGATTTTTGACCGTATCCCAGGATTGAAAGATTGGAAAGCTGACCCAGAAACGATTCAAAAGAAATTCGGTGTTTTTGGTGATTCAACTGTAATGGGCTTTCTGATTGGTTTGGTGATGGGGATTTTAGCTGGCTATGATGTTGCAGGTACTGGTCAATTGGCGGTTCAAACAGGAGCAGTTATGGTGATCATGCCTAAAATGGTTGCTTTATTAATGGAAGGGCTTACTCCAATATCAGAAGCTGCCAATGAATTTGTCAAAAAACGTTTCCCAGGAAGAGAACTTTATATCGGAATGGATGCTGCGTTATCTGTAGGTCATCCAGCTGTTCTTTCTTCTTCCTTATTACTCGTGCCGATTACGATCTTATTAGCGGTTATCCTACCCGGCAATACAACTTTGCCTTTTGGTGACTTAGCAACGATTCCATTCTTGATCTGTTTGATGGCTGCAGTCTTTGCAGGAAACATTATTCGAACAGTAATCGCTGGAACACTCTATATGGTAAGTATTCTTTACATCACATCTTGGGTTGCCCCACTAGTCACAACAGCTGCTCGTTCGGCAAACTTTGATTTACAAGGAAACTCAACGATTACTGCGATGGCAGAAGGTGGTCTTTGGACCACTTGGATGTATGTCGGACTAACAAAAGTTTTAAGCTGGGGTGGTTTAGCGATCATCGGTGCAGTTGTTCTTTTCGGATTGATCTACGTCAACAAAATTTTACCAAAAAAACAAGCAGCTAAAACAGCTGAATAGGAGGAAACTAGAATGAAAAAATTATTGATTATGTGTGGTACAGGTGTTGCAACTTCTACCGTTGTAACGAACAAAGTAAAAGAATGGTTAAAAGAAAAAGGGCTAACGGAGCAAGTAAAGTTGTATCAATCAAAAGTAGCCGACGAAATGAATAAAATCGATGAATATGACATTGTTGTCAGTACGACAGTCGTGCCAGATTCAATCAAAGATCGTGTCATTATGGGTCTGCCTTTGTTGACAGGTATCGGTACCGAAGCGATGTATGCTGAAATCGAGAAGAAAATCAACGAATAAAGGAGAATCCACATGCTGGTTACCACAAAAGAATTATTTGAACAGGCAGATAAAAACAATTACGCGATCCCTGCTGCCAATTTCTTCGATTTAGATAGCGCAAGAACGTACGTAAAAACAGCTGAACGATTAAAGAAACCATTGATCTTGGCGTTTGCCCAGTCTCATATGAATATGATGTCGTTAGAAGAAGCCGCTTTGATTGGTAAATTCTTAGCAGAAAAAAGTACTTCACCTGTCGCCTTACATTTAGATCATGGTCAAGACGAAGCAATCATCAAGCAAGCAATCGCTCTAGGATTTACTTCGGTCATGATCGACGCATCAGAAGATTCATTCGAAGAGAACGTTCGCCGATCAAAAGCGATCGCTGATTATGCTCATCCTTTCGGTGTGGTTGTTGAGGCAGAAATCGGTCACGTCGGCGCTGGAGATAGCTTGGAATCAGAGGAAAGTGACTCCATCTATACAGAATTTAGTGAAGCTGTGAAATTTGCAGAAGCAACTGGCATAGACTCATTGGCAGTATCTATCGGTACCGCCCATGGTCACTATACAGGTACACCTAAAATCAATTTCGATGTTCTACAACAGCTGTATGAGGCATTAGCTATTCCTTTAGTGTTACACGGTGGTTCTTCTTCTGGGGATGAAAATCTTGAGAAATGTGCGCTGAACGGGATTCGTAAAATCAATATCTTTACCGACTTTATCACAGCATCAATGGATAAGATCCGTGAAAAGCAACCAGAAAATTACTTTGACTTGATCCATGATGCAAACGAAGCAATCGCTAAAACTCTAGAGCATTATTTTAATGTCTTCCACACAGCTTCTCATGAATAAAGGAGTGTAATTATGCAAAAAAGAACCTTACGTGCCCCATTCTTTGTTGTTAATCCGAAAGCTTATTTATATGGCGACCAGGCACTTGCCTTAGCCAAGGTAGCAGATGAACTATCTGCTACACACGATATTGACATTTTATTCACTGTCCAGCATGTCGATGCTGTCCGAATCAAAAACGAAACTTCTAATTTATTTATTACTGTCCAACATTTGGATGGTCTCCAAGTCGGTCGTGGCATGGGCTATCTCCTTCCTGAAGCAGTTGCTGAAGCTGGGGTTACTGCTACGTTTTTAAATCATGCGGAACATCCAATGACTGTCAATGAACTTACAAAAGCAGTAAAACGTGCAGATGAATTAGGCATCCTTACGATCGTTTGTGCAGATTCCATTGAAGAAGCACAAGCAGTGGCAACACTTCATCCTGATGTGATGGTCTGTGAACCGACGGAGTTGATTGGCACTGGTCAATCCAGTGATATTTCTTACATGAAAGCAACCAATGATGCGGTTCGCGCAATCAATCCAGACATCCAGCTCTTACAAGCAGCGGGGATTTCTACTGTTGAAGATGTAGAAAAAGCGTTATTATCCGGTGCAGATGGTACGGGTGGGACAAGTGGCATCGTAGCAGCTGACGATCCTGCTCAAACATTGACGGATATGATCCATAAAGTAGTGGAATTGAAAAAGGAGCTTAAATAGATGAAATTTGCAAAAGACCAATTAACTTTGACTTCAAATGGTAATCGTGTCTCTTATCACAATATTACTGAACAAGTAAAAGCAATCGTTGAGAAAAGTCAGATCACGAATGGTATTTGTCTCGTTCAATCTCCTCATACGACTTGCTCAGTGATTTTTGAAGAGTATATGCACGATACCGATTTTAATGGCGATGAATTTCTACAAGTAGACCTAAATCGTATTTTAGATAAAATCATTCCGAGAGAGCTATCTGAGAACACGAATTATCGTTATCCAGGACCGAAGCATTTAGAATTCCTGATGGGTCTGGATGATCCTAACTATCCAACCGATCCTGCAACGATTTTAAATGGCGATGCTCACATCCGCTCTTCCTTTTTCGGTGCAAGCGAAAGTTTTATTTTGAGCGAAGGAAAATTAGAGATTGGCTCTGTTGGCTATATTTACTTCGTAGACTTTGACCAAAACCGTGTACGAAACCGAACCTGTCACGTCATGGTGATGGGAGAGTAACTTCTCGCTTTCGATTTCCCATTCATTCGGAACCACCATTGATGGCTAAACAAAACAGACGAAACAGCACGCACATCCTACCTACTCCCATTGGTTGATGTGAAGGTGTCGTTTCGTCTTTTTTGTTGTCTGAAATCAAATGGTTCTTCTAGTGGTCAACGAGAATGGAACACCCCAGCGGATGATCGTTTGCTCCTTGAACTTTTCGATTTCTAAACACCACTTGGACGTTTGATAACCCTTCTGTCTTGATTTGATAGCTCTCATCTTCGGGTATGACAGTGATCGTACCAACTGCAAGCCCCTGTTGATCTACCACTTGTTGCGTCACTTTTTCAGTCAGTTCAAAAACGTGCACAGTCAAGTCTTTCGTGTAGTCGTATGCAGCGGTCGTATCCACGGAACCTTCGATTATCAATGAATTAGGACGGACCATGAGGGGTAAGTGGAAGTAATCATAGGTCTGTGTGTACCATTGTTGTCCTTCATATACATGATTATCTAAATAATTCGTCCAACGTCCCTCTGGTAAATAAAAAGTGACCTTTCCCTGCCCATTGAAAATCGGTGCAATCAACAGCCGTTCACCGAACATATACTGTTTATCGATCGTATGCGTCGTATAGTCTTCTGGAAATTCCAGCATCACTGGACGCATCATCGGGATACCTGTTTGCGCTGTTTCTACCACTTGCTCATAGATATAAGGCATCAAGCGATTTTTTAATTTTGAAAATCGTTGGCTGACCAATACCGCTTCTTCCCCAAAGTTCCACGGTACTCGGTATTCAATATTACCATGGTAGCGACTATGAGTAGATAATAATCCGAATTGTGTCCAACGTTTATAAATATCCGCTGTCGCATTCTCTTCAAATCCACCAATGTCATGGCTCCAGAAGCCAAAGCCGGATAACACAAATGAGAGTCCACCCCGCAGTGATTCCGCCATGGACGGGTATTCCGATAAGTTGTCCCCACCCCAATGAACTGGGAATTTTTGTGAACCAACCGAAGCAGAACGAGCAAATACGACCGCTTCATCTGGGCGTAATTCTGCTAATAATTCAAAGACGACTTCGCTATAAAGATACGCATAATAGTTGTGCATTTTTTGCGGGTCAGAACCATCGTGGTAATTCACATCCGTAGGTATACGTTCACCAAAATCCGTCTTGAAGGAATCGACGCCAATTTCTATGAGTTCTTTCAGCCTTTCTTTGTACCAATGACGCGCTTCTGGATTTGTAAAGTCAATGATTCCTTGACCCGCTTGCCAAAGATCCCACTGCCAAACTTCGCCATGTTTATCTTTGATGAAATAGCCTTTCTCTTTACACTCTTGAAAGGCCGCCGCTTTTTGTCCGATATACGGGTTGATCCATACGCAGACCTTCAAGCCCTTCTGATGGATTTTTTCAATCAGTTGTTGCGGATCTGGAAACAGCTCGCGATTCCATTCAAAACCGCACCACTCGAATTCTTTCATCCAAAAACAATCAAAATGAAAGACATCAAACGGAATCTCTCGTGTCTGCATTTCTTCAATAAATCCCATGACTGTTTCTTCACGATAGTCCGTCGTAAAGGAAGTTGATAACCACAAACCAAACGACCATGCAGGTGGCAATGCGGGTTTGCCCGTTAAATCAGTGTATTTTCTTAAGATCGTTTTCATATCGGGTCCATAGATGATATAGTATTCCAATCGTTCACCTACTACACTGAATTGTGTGCGTGAAACATTCTCCGAACCAACTTCAAATGAGACATTTTCAGGATGATTGACAAAGACACCATACCCTTGGTTCGTTAAATAAAATGGGATATTTTTATACGCTTGTTCACTACCAGTACCGCCATCTTGATTCCAACAATCAATGATTTGCCCATTTTTGATGAACGGGGTGAATCGTTCACCTAAGCCATAGACATATTCATACGGATCTAATGATAACTGTTCTCGCATGTAATGGATACCGTCACTACTTTGAATAGTGGCTTGTGCTTTTGGCAAAGAAGAAGTCAAACATTTCCCTTCCGCGAGAAAATCAATTTGGAATGCGGCGTTTTTCGGCACTCGTGCGACTAATTGTCCTGATTGAAACGTATAAAATTCTACATTTTCTGTATCGATCATGACAGAAGATGACTGTCTGTTTAGTTGAAAATGAGGGCCGATTTGTGCTTTGTCATGATGCACCAGTTGTACTTTGATAATATCTTCTCTTGGTGATTCAAAAGACAAGGTCGTCATCCCTAGGTTCAAGGTATCCCCTCTTGTCTGGATCGGTTTATAAGGCAAGAAAAGAGTTAACTTATCCTCCTTCACTTGAGCTTCATAGACATGGTTCGGGTGTTCAAGATGAAACCCTTCTTTTGCCAACCAATAGCCGTTTGTAAACTTCATTTATTTTCCTCCTACTTCACTGCGCCATCTGAAATGCCTTTTACGACATGTTTTTGCAAGACAACAAATAAAATAATAATCGGTAAGACGACGATCACTAGCGCAGCCAGTGCCAAGTGCCACTGCTTATTGAATTCGCCGAAGAAATAAAACATCTGTAAAGGAATTGTATACATCCCTGCTTTGTTGATGCTTAATGAAGGCAACAGATAATCATTCCAAAACCATAAGGCATTCAACACGATGACTGTCACTGTCGTAGGCTTCAGCAAAGGAAAAATGACTTGCCAATAGATTTGGAAGGTATTTGCCCCATCGATCAATGCCGCTTCATCTAATGATTTCGGAATCCCTCGTAAAGCACCGTAATATAAAAAGGTCGACATACTTGTCGCTAATCCTAGATACATCACCATCAAACCTGGCTGATTCAGCATACTGACTTGCCCAAAAAGTGAAATCAAGGGAATCATGATTCCCTGAAAAGGAATCAATAAGCCAATTGCGACAATAAAATAAAGAAATGAACTTAAGCGACTCGTATTTCTCGATAACGCATAGGCCGCCATGGAAGAAACAAACACAATCAATACTAAAGATCCGATCGTTATCAGTAACGAATTAGCTGCACTTTTGAAAAAATCCAATCGCTCGAACGACTCGATATAGTTATCAAGTGTTAGCCCAGTTGGTAAAGTGAGTGTGTTCTGGAATATCTCTGCTTTGGTTTTGAATGAATTGATCACCACTAAGAAAAACGGATAAAACCACAGACTTGCAAGCACCAATCCACTAAAAATCAGTAGAGACTTCTTAACCTGTCGTGGATGTTTCACTTTTGATTGCTTCATGCGCTGACCTCCTTTTTCCGTGTCAGTGAGATTTGAACCACTGAGATGATCACAATAATGACAAGAAAAATCACCGCTTTCGCCTGTGCATACCCCATCTTTCGCATCCCAAATGCTTCATTGTAGATATTCATCGCCACCATTTGCGTGGAATTGAACGGACCACCTTGTGTCAGTGCTAAGTTTTGATCATAGATTTTAAATGCGTTGGACAACGTCAAGAACAAAGTGACGGTGAAAGCTGGCATCAACATGGGTAATTTGATACGGAAAAAGACTTGCAAAGGATTCGCCCCATCCATATCTGCCGCTTCCAAAATCTCTTCTGGAATATTGTTGAGAAATGAGATATAGATCAGCATCATATAGCCACTCATTTGCCAAACAAATAAAATAATGAGCCCCCAAAACCCCGTTTCTGGCGTGTTCAGCCAACCGGCAAAAAAATCGATACCCGTCATAGTTGCTAGACTTTCAAATGCTTTATTGAAAATAAACTGCCAAATAAATCCTAGGATGATCCCTCCAATCAAATTTGGCATGAAAAAGATCGTACGGAAAAAAGTCGTCCATCTACCTAATTTTTGTGTCACGAACATCGCTAGACCTAAAGCCACGATGTTGATCAAAATCACACTGAAAAATGAGAATTTTGCGGTAAACAGTAAACTGTCGATAAATCCTTGATCATTCAATGCCCGAAGATAGTTTTCAAATCCAACGAATTCACCTACTGTATTGCCATTCCAGTTTGTCAGTGAATAATAACTACCTGTCAGTAATGGAATGAACAAAACGATCGCTAACGCCAATAACGCTGGTGCAAGTAATAACCAAAAAGCTTTTGTGCGATTTGTTAACATGAGAACCCTCCTTGTATCTCACTAGATAAAAACCAACCGTTCACCGCTTACTTCCTTTCTTGTGCCCAATTGGTTTGCAAGGTATCAATAAATTCCTCCCAAGAGATTCGATCGGCTGCATACGCTTGGATCTGGACACCAAATATATTTTGTCCAAACCCATCTGGATAGGAATTATGGACCCATGGAACGGTTTTACCTTCGCTTAAATACGTATAGATTTCCTTAGATAACGGATCATTGATCGCTTCGCTCGAAAAGTTGGTATACGCCGGAATGAATTGAAACTCATCGATGATTGCTGTCATCGCCTGATCATCCGTATACATCCACGTTAAAAATTCGATCGACGCATCAATGACTTCTTGGTCTTTGTCTTTATTGACCCCCCAATACCAAGCTGGCCCCGCCACGATGTTGCTTTCTCCCGATGCTTCGATCTGCATAGGAAGAATCCCTAGTTTTTCTTTCGTGAACGTCTCATCTAAGCTATCCAATGTCGGTACGATCCAATTTCCTTGATGGATGATAGCCACCTTTTCACTGGCAAATAATTCTTCAACAGATGTACTGTAATCCATTGCCTCCATTGGTTGTGCATTGTACTTAATGACCAAGTCGGTGTAGTTTTTCATTTGCTCGGCATAATCTACGCTTAATTCCGGTGCCTCATAGGTCATTTCTAAGCTGTTATCAAACTCCGGAGCAAGAAAATTTGAACTATATTGACTGGATACCCACGTTTCTGCCCCGCTAAAACCAAATACGCCTTGTAGCCCAAGTTCATCTTTTTTACTATCCAATAATTGAACGGCTTCTTCAAATGCCTCAAATGAGTTGATCGATCCACTATCGATGCCAGCTTGTTTAAAAATCTTCTGGTTGATCAACCAGCCATATCCCTCGATATTCATCGGCACCCCATAGACCGTATCGTCGAGTGTAGCCCCCTCTAATGTTCCCTCAATTGCTTGTTTAGCTAACGTCGTTTCCCCAAGATCATAGAGTTTATGTTGCCAAATCTGCGTATCTGCTAATCCACCCAACATAAAGATATCTGGTTCATCCCCTGAGGAAAACTTTGATTGCAACGCTGCTGTCGCATCGGTTCCCCCGCCAACCGTCGTCAAGTTGATCTTGATCTGCGGATGGTCTTTTTCAAAATCCTCTACCAAAGCATCCATTTGCTCGGCTGTTTCTGTCTTGATATTGAAAATCTCTAATGTTACACTACCATCATCTGAAGACCCGCTTTGTGCCGTACCGCAACCAGTAATTCCTAACACCATAACAAAAGCAAGTAGCAAAAATCTTCGTTGTTTCTTCATCACCATTCCTCCTCTTATTCACAAATTGATTATATTGATATTTACAACGGTATGTAATCGCTATCTTAATCGAAATACCTTGTAATATTGATCAAAATGGAGGAAATGTGATGTTTAGACCAAACGATATTTTTACCCCCAATCCCAGTCAACAAGATATTGATACGACACTAAAGGAAATGACCGAACATGGGGATAGTTTATTTCCAATTGCCGTTCACTATACGAATCACCCCGCCCATCAGGAAAATATGATCCACCCCCATTGGCATCGAGAACTAGAGATTCTTTATGTCTATCAAGGACTCATGGAAGTCAAAATAGAAGGAGTATCTTACGTTGTTCACGAAGGAGAGGTCATGTTTATTCCTGCGAATCAATTACATGAAGCACTCAATCATCAAATGAATGCCTGTGCTTTCTTTGCCATCGTGTTTGATGCTTCATTCATTGAAAGTCGCGTTTCCGATCATATCCAGCAAACTTACCTTGATCCATTGCTCCATTCACCAGAACAAGTAGCGATCCATTTTACAAATGATTGCTCAAGTATTGCGGAGATCCAACAACTGGTGATCACGATCATTGATACATTTGCCTTGAAAGAATCTCGCTTTGAACTGACGATCAAAGCACAATTGTTCTTACTGATCAAACATTTTTCGCGCTGTAGTACTCAGGTAAATCCTGCAAAATTAGTTGCTAGTAAAAACAAACTCAACACGTATCGCTGTAAAAAAATCATTCTATATCTTGAAGAAAATTACCAAAACACGATCACTCTTGAAGCAATCAGTCGTCATATTGGCTATAGCAAAGAGCATTTCTGTCGTTTTTTTAAAAAACATTTTCGTATGACTTTTTTCACGTATTTAAATCAAATGCGCATCAAAAAAGCAGAGTACCTGTTACTGCATACAGATTTGAAAATCATCGATATTGCCTTGGAAGCCGGTTTTGAAGACCCTAATTACTTCACTAGCCTGTTTAAACGCGAAACGCAAATGACTCCGACAGGTTATCGGAAAAAAATGTGCGATTTCACCAATATATGAGTCTATCTCTTGATTGTTACCAGCAGCTTTTTCACCTCATACAGTAACGATAGTGGAAAAGACTAGGACAACTCTCATAGATAGTTACTGAATATAAAGAAATATCGACTTAAAACTTGGAGAAAGTTTTTTAGTCGATATTTCTTTTATAGATAATCTAGGATAATACTTATTTATTTCTCTTCATTTACCAGATGTGAGCATCCTAGTTTATTCTTTACTTTAAATTATTGATGTTATAATAATATGTATTCAAACTATATCTATCACTTAGGAGTTAACAAGTATATGAAAAACAAGTTTTTTTTAGCAATGATTAGTTTATTTTTTTTGTTTACGTTAACAAGCTGCAAATCAACAAGTACCACAAATACAAACTCTTCGGTAATCGCTAGTACAGTAACTACAGCAGATAAATCATCCGCAACACCCTCTGATCACTCAGATTCAGAGAGCGAATCAACAAACGATACGACAACACTTCATGGATTAAACGATCCGGCCACAATCTACTTAAATGGAGAACCTGCAGTTACTATCGAAATTATCAAAGCCAGTGCCCAACCAGATGACGTTATTCGGGAACAAGCCTACTTAGTTCCAAAATCAGACACTATCATTAGACTTGACATTCGCATGACAAACCATTCAATTAATGGTTTTAACGATGGTTCACAATTTTATAGAAACTTTGATTTAGTTACAGAAGACGGAATTAATGTTTATCCTACGTTACAACACCAAACCAGCGGTCAGCCAGAAACAGCCCCTTTAAAATTGGGAAGCACAGGTGTGGTACAAGCTTACTTCTTATTAGACGGTGATATGAAGAATACTAATGTTGATGAAATTAACATTGAATATTATTACGTGCGTGATTTAGTCAACCAAAATAGCCAAGATTTTCGTTCGATAAAATTTAAACTTCCAGTTACACATTGACATTATGAATAAAATCTCACTTAAGCTAACAAACAATAAATAAGTACCTTGTTCCTTAACATGGTACTTATTTATTGTTTATATATCAGTAAAGTTAATATAGGCTATTTTTTGCTTAGTTGAATATGTTCATCGCACTAATCAAGATCTGGATATCTTCTGTATTTCCCGTAGGTATATTTATTCTCTGCGCATTATCGAGTATTTTCTGTTCTTCCTGCTTCATAGTAACTGGATCATCTGACTGTTGAAAGTGACTTGGTACAGGATAATACATTATTGAACCATCATGGTTACTAGAATAAACAACTAAACCTTGATACCCATATTTTCCGGTTAAGGTTACTGTCTCTTGAGGATAAACTATGCTATTTTCGTCATAAGGATTGATTTTTGTACCCGCTGGAGAATGGTTAACATTTAATGTAAACCCTGCATTACCTAAATCATTTTTATAAGCTGTACCATTAGTAGTTAACCAGACGCGTGCATATTCAATTTGTTCGTCTGAGTAAACACTTAACGGATCATTTATGGATTCCGAGGGTACTGTTGAGGATGTTGCTGAATCCTCTGGAAAAGTTGTTGAATGTTCGCTTTCAGTTATTTCACTCTCTGAGACAGTAGACTCTATTGTCTTGCTTTCTGAAAGAGTAGAAGTTGTTTCTTCTGATTTTTGAACAGTTGATTGCTGTGAATGATTCTCACTTGTATTAGATGAAGATTCTTTTTTATTACTACTTTCAATTATTTGACCATTGGAGGATTGAACGGTTTCATTATTTTTTGAGCCACATCCTGTGAGAAGAATTATTAATAAGATACTGATTGGTACTATTTTTTTCATATTGAACACCTCTATTTAATTTATCAGTATTATTATAACGCATATTATTAATAACTTTTCAGTTTAACTAATCGAAGAAATTTTCATGTACACTTAACTATTTTGAAATGAAATAAAACTACTTGATTTACTTAACCCAAATAGCCAAGATTTTAATTCAATAAAATTTAAACTTCCAGTTACGCATTAGTCTTCGATTGACCCCCTTATCTTTTATTTTGGTTTGCGTCATTGATTGATTTTCCGACAAAATAATGACAGTAAATCCCTTGGATACTTTTTATAAGTTACCTATATCATTACAATTGTTCACATTTCCCGAGAAATAAGGCGACAACTACAAAGATTTTGTAGTTGCCGCCTATTGTTTGGAGGATACCTCCTATTGTTTCAGCTTCTGATCGATTTATTCTACTTCATACGTTGCTAATACTTGCAACACATTCGATGAACCACCAGGTGTTCCACTGCTTAATTCAACTGAGATTACATCGCCAGATTTATAATCAATTGTTTTACTAACTTTTACGCTGTCCTCTGCTCTTTCACGAACTGATCCATAATAAACTTTACCTTTATAGATTTCTGCGACATAGGCACCATTTTTACGAATGAACATTCGGTTGTTCCCTTCGAAACTTGCACGATCAAAATCAACGTCTAATCTGTTTCCTGTTAATTGAATATTCTTCACCGCATGTTCTAATAAAGAAGTGTCCACTGCTAAATCTTCTTCTAATGTGATCGATTCTAACAAGCGCTTGCCTGTTGAGCTGTGACCAGGTGAATTTGGTGCGGTATAGACTTCGATTACTTGTCCTTTGACACCGGAAATGCTACGACGTACTTGAGTACCTTCATCGGTTTTGCTTGTAAATGAATAGTAAGCTTTACCTTTATAGGTTTCAAAATGATAACGACCATCAACATAGACCATCAATCGTTCTGAACTGTTGAAACGTTCTGCATCTAGATTTAAATACGCATAAGCTTCACGATCTTGTGTTCCTACAGTCAATAAACTCGTTTCTGTTTTTTCTGGTTCTACTTGAATATTGTCAAATTTCGCCCAACCATTTCCTGTCGAAGAAAAACGAATGATGTATGTATTCTCTGTATCAGGGGTAGTAAATGTAAATTCTCTACGTGTCCAGTTTTCATTGTTGTGTGATGTTTCTTCTAACGAAATAAAACCTTCATCATGATTCATCGTACCAAATTCAACTTTTGCTGGAAAATCAGCGCTACCTGCTACATCATAGCCGAATGTATAGGTCGTGTTTGGTTTCAGTGCCAAATATTGATGAATGTTTTCTCCATAAGTAGCAACTGCATATTTATTCCCGCTTAACTCTTCGATTGTTGGATTCTGTGTACCTGGACTAGACACGATCCAATGGTTCAAACCATCATTGAAGTCACCGTTTTTGATCGTCAACTGTTCTTCTACCTGATTACTGACATTCGCCGAATCACCTGTTGATTGACTTGCCGCAGATGTCACGACTGGTCCTCCTAACGTAAGAAGTAACATGCTTGTTGCTGCAATTTTTTTCAAGTTGTTTTTTTTCATCTCAAGCTCCTTATTTATTTTTTTAGCGGATAATTCGTTATACAGCGAACCATAAAACATAATCTATCTCGCTCTCTAAAAAGAATAACTGATAAATATCTCAACAAGAAAACACTTTTTTCCGGAAAAATATTTTTATGGAAACATAACACTGAACAAAAATATGTAATGGATAATAATTGTAAAAAAATCAATAGTACAATAGATTTATCGAATGATTTCAATTATTCTTTTTCTTGGATAAAATAAAAAAATACAGCACAAAGCTGTATTTTTTTGAATTTTATTTTAGAAATCATTCAAGAAGGTCATCTAGCAGAACATAACGCATGAAGGTGTCACTCATAATATTATTTGTTATGGTTAGTACGTTGTTTAAAATGCTGGGATATTTGAGCCTTTTGAATTATTTTTGATGTAGTCAGCGACTTCTGGTGTAGTCATCGCTTCTTTCAACACCTTGATTTTCTCGCTATCTTTTTCTTCCTCTCGAGTAACTAATTGCAACGCATAATGTTTGCTTGCTGCTTCGTCTTCGAGTAACAAGGCATCTTCTGTCGTCAAGTTTGCTGGTTCCAAATATGCTGGATAACAAAAGACCATCGCAATGTCACTTTCATCATAAGCTTTTACTAGATTCAAAAGATCAATACTTTCAAAGGTAAGATTTTTAGGATTCTCTACAATATCTGCGACTGTACCATCAAAACCGATTCCGTCTTTCAATTGAATGATCCCATTCTCATTCAAAATCGCTAACGCACGACCTTCATTTGTTGGATCACTAGGAATGCCCACTTTAGCGTTTTCTGGCAAATCATTGACATCATCATATTCTTTTGAATAAAATCCGCCAGCAAAATAATAGATTGGTTGGACAGCTACTAAATCAGCGTCTTTTTCTTGATTGAATCGTTCCATAAAGGGTTCGTGTTGCGCAAAGTTTGCATCTGCTTCCTTATGTTGGACGGCATCATTATAAGCAACATTATCACTGACTTCCATGATATTGATCGTGTAGCCTGATTTTTCTACTTCTTTTTTAGCAATTTCTAGAATATCTTTTGAGGATTCCAATTGAACCGCTACAGTGATTTCTTTTTTACTTTCTGCGGTTTCATTACTTCCACCACAGGCTGCTAAGACTAGAACACCAACTAAAGCAAATGCAAATAAATAAAACTTTTTCATAACTTTTCTCCTACTTTCGTTTATCTAATGATTGTGCGACAAAGTTTCCAAACATTTGTAAAACAAAGACCAAAGCGATCATGATCACAATAGCAACATACATGACTCCATACTCATACCGTTGATAGCCGACACGGACAGCAAAATCACCGATCCCGCCACCACCTACGACACCCATGACGGTGGAATAAGAGATCATACTAACTGTTGTCGTAGTATAAGCCAACACTAAGCCACTTCGCGCTTCAACAAATAAGAAGTGCCAGATGTATTGAAATCTGGAAGCACCTAATGAATTCGATAAGGCATAGATTTCTTCAGGGACATCTAACAACACTTGCTCCACTAAACGAGCAAAAATCGCGACTGCCACAATACTAAGTGGTATGGATGAAGGAACAGGTCCAAAGGCCCTTCCTAAAATCGATCGCGTCACTGGGATCAACGCGATCACTAATAAAAGATATGGAAACGAGCGAACGACTGTCACAATGAAGTTGAGCAACCAGTATAACCAAGGGTGTGTCCCTCTAACCTTGGGATTCGTCAAATATAGACCTAATCCTACTGGCAACCCTCCCAACACACAAACGAACATGGAAATCGCCATCATGATGCCCGTTTCTTTCAAACTATTGATTAGAGACGGCCAATATTCAATCAATGCTGTGGGCAAGTTCATCAGTCAAACTCCTTTTTATTTTTTCAAAATAAGTTAGTTCCTCTTCCGCGTACTGTTTTGGGTCATTCGTCAATTCACCGATCAGATGCCCATTTTCCATGACTAAGATCCTTTTACATAAGCGTTTGACGGTTTCCAGTTCATGACTAACAAAAAAAATAGTCGGTTGAAACTCGGCATGTGTTTTATGTAATAAACGAACCACACTTTCTGTATTTTCTTCGTCTAAAGAACTCGTTGCTTCATCACAAAGTAACAAATGTGGATCCCTACTTAACGCTCTTGCAATAGAAACCCGTTGTCTTTCCCCTCCAGAAAGTTTGACTGGATAGCTTTCTGCTTTATGACTCATGCCAACAAAATCGAGTAGATCATTGATTTTTTTAGGCTCTTTCTTCCTTTGTAACTTTAAAGGTAATGCAATATTTTCGTAAACACGTAAATTTTCAAGTAGGTTATGATGTTGAAAAATCATACCTATTTTCTGTTGTTGCTGTCGGCGCTCTTTTTTTGATAATGACTGAACATCTACACCATTTAGTTTGATCGTACCTTCAGTAGGCGTTTCCATCAAATTCAATAAACGTAACAAGGTCGATTTCCCAGAACCACTTTTCCCAACGATCCCGATCACTTCCCCTTGTTTCACCGTAAAACTAATCTTATGCAACGACTTGGTCTTTTCATACTGCTTCGACACATTTACTAGCTCGATCACATTTTTCCTCCAGTCTATAAATGCAATTAAAAGATTAACACAAAGAAAAAAACTGTATTAATTTTATTGTTAACCAAAGATTTATCTGAATTTTTTAAAGAGTAAATAAAGTACAAAAACTTCTATTTTTATAATCTATTAAAAGAAAGCAAAAAGCAACTTTTTTACTCACCAATAAATATGCACTGTTTTTATTTCTGTACTAGTAAGCTCATAAAAGATAGCTTACTTATTCATTTTCGACCAGTCTATCTTGAGATTAAAATATATTTTTTATGGGTGAACTCCATAATTTATCAAATCTAAAAACAAATTGATTTAGTATACTATTTTTTTTAATTTGAGAAAAAATAATAAATAGAGCGAAAGTAAAAAGATGTTATAATCTGGATATTGGATGGCTCATTTAATGATACACTATAGATTGGTTCGTTATCTTATATGGTATCAAAAATTAGATTATTGATACATGAACGAATGACAGCTATCCTGGATACAATTATTATGGATGAAATAATCGGGACTGAAAATTGTTTGGGGAAGTAGTTTTTAGTACTTTTCGTCCATACAGTGTTAATGATGTGCCACTTTTAGCAACACTAAAAACGAGAGCAGAACAAAACTGTTTACTCTCGAAAAAAAAGCAGCGGCCCGTCAAATTTGATAGGCTGCTGCTTATTTTGCTAGATTCAACGATCGTCAAGATCCAGTCATAATTCCATTAATTTTAAGCACGGTCAAAAATTCCTCTACATAAGCATCTTTTTCTTCATCTGTAAATTCTTTATCTAAACGATACTTGTTTCGCACAAAGGCTTTTATGTTTTCTTTCGTCGATTCAGCCTTTAACAAATCAAATATATCAATTGCTACGTCATTGTCTAAAACAAAACGTTCACTCTCAACCATGATGTATAAGTCATTCCCCATTTTTTCATAAGTAATGTTCTCATTGAGTTTCATGTCTTCCACTCTTTTCGTTATTCATTTGTACAGCTACGAACCATTTGATGCTTTAGGATTTCCTTGATCAAATTACACTCTGCTTCGTCTACACCTTGGGTATCATTGGTTGCATAATAATGATGTGCACGACATCCTCCACCGCATAAGTAACGGAATGAACAATCGTTACATTTTGTTAAATGATTGATGCTTTGAGAGCGAATAAAGGTAATATTCTCTTCGCCAAAAACCTCGCTAAGTTGCTTTTCTCTAATATTTCCCAGTTTGTAGTCAGCAGTTTCTAACAGTTTACAGGCAAATATATCACCAACAGGATTGATTGCAAATTCTCCAACGCCAAGTCCACAGGATTCTTTGATGGTGAAAGGTTTTAAAAATGGTGAACGATTTTTGTTCTTTTGTTTTAACTCGATTTCCGTTCTCTCACTCTCAGTTAAAGAAATCTCTGCCATTTTTGCACGTCCTAGTTCACTGAATCCGCCTAATTTATAATTGATGTTATTCTTCTTTAAAAATTCCACCGTTTCGTCAATATTATTAAAATTATTATTGGTAATGATCGTATTGACTGCAATATTTGGATAATTCAAGTCTAATAGATTTTGAATCCCTCTCATTGCTATGCGATAACAGCCTTTTCCTCTATTTTTATCATTTGCGACTTGGTCGATCGAATCTAAGCTGATGGTGATCGAAGCACATCTTTCAGCTAGAAACGCTGCATCTTTTGCATTCCGTACTAAAGTCCCATTCGTGATCAAACCAATAGTTAGACCAATTTTTTTGGCATAATCGATATATTTTAGCGCATCCTTACTTAACCCAACCTCACCGCCAGTAAAGATAATTTTCTTTACACCGCAATCCTTCAATTGATTGAGAACGTCGATCCATTCGACAAAATTTAAACTATCCTCATATTCCTTTTCAGGACTGGCTTCTGCATAGCAGTAAACACACTTCAAATTGCATTGATGGGTCATAACCAAATAAGCTGTCTCTGGTATTCCATGCTCCGTTTTTTCTACTTCAATCGGGTCTTCTAAAAGGATTTGAAACAGATCCATCTTTTTCTGGGTTGCCATTGGTAGATGTTTGTAATCTTGCTTTTTTATTTTGTTTAATTCTTCTTGATCAACTAATATCCATGTACTACGTAGGACATTATGTACGATAAATTGTTCATTGAATCGATAGGCATGAAGATTCTCTTTGATTCGGATAAAATCACCTCATTTTTTAAACCACAAGTTCATTTTCGCAGGGTAAACCGAAGGGAGCGCCCACTTTCTGCACCAAAAATAAGTAGGAAGTGTTGATAAAAGCCCTTTCAAAAAGCTGAAATCTACAAAAAATTTCGCAGACCTCAGCTTGCTTGTCGGGAAGAGACATCACTGTCATGTTCTCTTTTTCACTTATGAACCTTGCCCAGAAATAACACCACAAGCACATGGAGCTGTATATGCTCCCACAATTTTTTTCAATTCAGGTTTTTTAAACATTTGCACCCCTCCTTTATGTTATGAACTAGTGACATACAATGAACACAAGAATAAGCAGTAACAGAAACTATCTTCTTTTTCAGATTAAGTTTCTAACCCACTACTTACCTTCTGCTTTAAGAAAAAAAATGAAAATATAGTTCACTTTTTTTCCTAACTAAAGTATAATATGTTTTATAAAATTTTGTCAAATATTTACTTAAGGAGCAGAAAAAATGAACTTCCTTACAAAAAAAAGCTATATTTACATCTTTATATCAACGTTATTAGTCTTAGTAACCGTGCTAACCACCCTGATTGCACCATTTATATTGAACAGTATCCAAAGCTACCAAGCTTCCTCTATATTTCCTATTATTTTCCTAATAATGGGTGCTATGACACTTTCATATATTTTCCAAGTCTGTCTGATCATTTATCGGGAAAACTTTGCGGAAAAATTCAATTTAACTTCCTTTTCCACTCTATTATCTAAAATATATACATTAAAATTTGAGAAATATATCAATTTAGAATCCGGAAATTTAGTTTCTCGAATTTTTCGAATCGTGGATACAACCTACACATTTATGACAACTAGCTTCTTTTTAGTACTAAAATCGACCATCTCTATTCTCATCGTCTTAAGTATATTTTTTTCACTTAATTCATTAATTTTTTTAATCACACTCATCCTGATCCCAATCAATCTTTTTTCTTATATTTTTATTAATAAAACACTTAATTCAAGAATCAAGACAATGCAAGACGAAAATGCTCAAGCCCAGAAAGACCTGATTCTACTACTTGGAAACCCAGAACAATTTAAAATGTTGCCGAATTTTGATTTCGTTAAACAATTAACTTTCTCAACCATCAAAAATATGTATTCAAGTTTGGCATCAACAAATAAATTTGCCCAGATCACTAGTTATACTGTCTCATTCATCAACCAACTTTCTCAAAATATTATTTTTATAACGATCAGCTACTTGGTGTATAACCAACAGCTCCAGTTGAATAATATGATGGTAGTCAGTATACTAATGCCTATTTTCTTCACTTCCCTTTCTGATTTATCCAAAATCAATGTCGATTATCGAACGGTCGTGGCAAACCAACAATTTGTTCAAGAAAACTTAGAACTTCATCAAGAAGATTTATCTGGCACACCAATTGGCCAAATCACTAGCATTAAATTTGAAGATCCGCAAATCACGATGACATCAAATGCAAAAAGAATCCATCTATCATTGACTGAAACATTGAATTTAGGAGATATTTGTTACATCGAAGGTCCTTCTGGTTCTGGAAAATCAACCTTGATAAAATCAATATTGGGGTTTTATGAAAGCAATGGTCTATATATCAATGATCTTCCTATTGAACAATTAGACACAAGGTTAGTCAGGGAACAGATGACTTATCTCTCTCAAGCGACTCTACTCTTTTCAAATACTCTTGAATACAATATCACTCTCGGTCAGACGATTTCTGAAGAGAAAAAAGAAGCGTTGAAACAATCATCACTTCTTGCACCGATTTTTAAAAACAAAAACTGGGATTCTTTGATCGTTGACAATGGCGCCAATCTCTCAGGAGGAGAAAAGCAACGTGTGTTTATTGCTCGCATGATGCTCCAAGACAGCAAGATATGGATTCTAGATGAAAGTACGAGTAGTATCGACAAAGACTCTGCGGATGCCATATTTAATACACTTATTAAAATGCACCAAAATAAAATTATTTTATTCACCTCCCATGATAAAGAGAATAAAGCTTTTGCGAATAAAATCATTCAACTGTCCTCTCATGTAGAGACGATAGATTAACGTTTAAGGAAGGTATTTTCAATGGAAAATTATTACTCTGTCAATGAGGTCGCTGATATGTTAGATGTTACCACACGTTCTATCCGCAACTACATTAAGTCTGGAAAACTGATAGGTTTGAAAATAGGAGGAAAATGGTATTTTTCAACGGATAATATTTTAGACTTTATTGCGGGCCATCAACTTGTTTTTTTTATGGACAAGAATGATTCTGCTATCAACAAATTACCTTATACGCTAAGATTCAATCTGTATTTTGAACATGTTAGCTCTATACAAAAATTTAAAGATAACATTCTCGACTACCATCAAGATGTTTATGCTAATGATCAAGACCGATTATTTTATTACCAAATATATAAGGAAAAACATGCAGAATTACTTTTAAGTGGAAGTTTTGACTATGTCATCAATTTTGGCAAATGGATCAATCATTTGTTGCAACAACAAACGGACATCTATGAAGTAACTTATACAGACGATTAAATTATGTGGTTATGCCTATCTTCTTAAAAATTAAGTAGACAGGCGTAATCACACAATATGTAAAATCAAAAAACAAGAAAAGAGCCACAAAACCTAGCAACAGGTTCTTGTAGCTCTCTTCTTATCTTTTAAGGTTGAACACCTTTACTTCAAATTCAAGAAGCAATTATTACTCTTTTTTTGTTAACCAGACAGCTAGTGTCGGCGAGTTCTCATCATAAGGACTTCCTTTTACATCCCCGTAAAACCCACTAACAACAAAACCAGCCGCTTCCATTTCTTTTTGCAGAGTTGCTTTTGTAAAATACGTCATCCATAAATAATAAGTTTTGGTTTCGTTCGCAGTAAGGATCGTCGTTTGTTCTAAAGTTACACGTTCGTTGTATTTTGTATTATATTGCAAGGCCACATGGGGTTCATCTGTCCAAAATCCTCCATCTGGACAAGTATCCCAAACTCGCTTTTCTTCAAATGATTGATGACTTGCCATCGAAAAAACATCCAATAGAACTTTTCCTGTTGGTTTTAGATGCTGATAAATTTTTTCCAATAATCGTTTTCTATCACTCGCTGATAACGCCCCAAAGTCACAATAGATCATCGTGATGATATCGTATTGTTTATCTAGATCCATTGTCAGATAATCTGCATAATGGTACGTAATCGGTAACTGTTGGTCTTCCGCAGATTTTTTGGCATGTTCTATCGAACGCTTAGAAAAATCAAGCCCCGTTACTTCATACCCCAATCGACTAAATTTTTCTGCATAGATTCCCGGACCACAGCCAATATCTAATAACGTTGGATAGGTTTTCGGCGGGATTACTGTATTGATCCAACGAACAGATTCATCAATAAACCCAGCTTTTCGACTTGCACCTTCAAATTCAGGGTCAAGATGTGCTTGTAACATTTGTTTTGAGATGTGACGATCATCCCAAAATGCGCCTTTCGTTTGTTGATAAAGTGTTGGTTGGTTTAAAAGTGTTTCAATCATTGTTTTCCATCTCCTCATTTTCTTTTTATAAATTTGAACAAAAGAAAAAAGCCGTAGATTTTACTCTACGGCTTCCCTGCATAAGGCGAAGATGCGAGTAAAATAAAATCAAATACATAGGTACGCTAAATAAAGCTGTGTCTCAGCTAATTTTTTAACCTATTGAATTGATTTTATTTACTCGCTTCCAATCATACCCATGTTACTGATTATATAACATCTGATATGCCGGATTCATCACCTTTTTCTGTTAAATTTATAGTTTCATTCTATAGAGAATACCTGTAATTGTCAATTTTTTCTCTGGTGACTATAAAACGATCGTAAAAGAAGCGTATCTATAAAATAATAGTATGCCAAAGCATTTTTTTCCTAAAGGTGATCAATGTGTCCAAATGGCTCAGGCAACTATATTAGTCGTTATGAAAGGGGTGCGTTCAAGTAATGGCTTTATTTATACTCCCTGATTTTAGGCGGGATATACTGTTCAACAAAAGGCTGGATCTCTGTCAGTGCATCCGCAAACAAAATTTTATCGAAGTCTTCTCTTGTTAAAAAGCCTTGATCGACCATGGCTTGATACTGCTGCTTTAATGGATCAAAGAATCCTTGGTGATTCATTAACACACATGGATTGACATGCTGGCCGATTCTTCCCCAAGAAATCACTTCAGTAATTTCTTCGATGGTTCCAGGACCGCCGGGCAGTGCAATATAGACATCTGATAATTCAATCATTTTTTGTTTCCGTTCGTGCATCGACGACACGATCATCAAAGAGGTGACATCTTTTTTTGCTAGTTCTCGTTTTGCCAAAAAGTCAGGCATGATACCTGTCACTTTCCCTCCAGATCCTAGTACTGAATCAGCAATAATCCCCATTAAACTAGCATTTCCACCACCATAAACCAACTGATATTCATTCTTCCCGATCCACTCACCTAAGCTTCTCGTTACTCGTTCAAATTCTGGAGAATTCCCTTTACTTGCTCCGCAATAGACTGCAATGTTCATTTCCGCAACCCCTTCCAAATTTTTTTCAGCTTATGCTATTATATAATTGAAAGGTGGTTAACCTCAACATGAACATGAAAGAATACAATGATTGGGTAGTTGATTTTTATAAAAAAAGAAATTGGTACGACTACGATCCATTTATCCGTATCGGCTTTTTAACTGAAGAAGTTGGCGAAGTTTCAAGAGCGGTTCGAAGTCTCGAAATCGGTCGGGATCGTCCGGATGAATCTATACAAACAATTGATTTTTACAAGGAAAATCTGATGGAGGAATTGGGTGATGTCTTAGATAATGTTCTGATTCTTGCTGATAAATATGACTTAACATTCGAAGAAATCATTCATCACCACAAACAAAAACTAGAGAACCGGTTCAATATGTAGTCTTCTCACGATGCCATTTCCAATTTTTTTAGAAAAACCCTTTCCATCGTGCTATACTCTAAAGAAAAAGAATCTTGAGGTAAACACATGGCTATCTTTGAAAGTCTTAACTTAAATAAATTGTCTGCCGTTGAACAAGAGATTTACCGCTTTATCGTTAATAACCTTGAGAAAATACCTTATATGCGGGTACGAGATATAGCGACGGATGCGCATGTTTCTTCAACTTCTGTCTTTCGTTTTATCCAAAAAGTCGGCTTTGATTCATTTCCGGAATTTCGTTTTTATATTAAAAACCATTTGGAAAAAGCCCATTATGAAACAGATGACAAGCAATTAATGTTAGAAGAACGAATCAATCAGTTGAACATGACTATTTTTCATCCCGATATTGAATACCAAATCAAAAAAATGGCAAAAACATTGCGTCAAGCTGATTTTATCCTATTTATGGGCATGGGGGCTTCGGGAGCATTAGCACAATATGTGGCACGAAAATTAGCGAATATCGGTTACTTTTGTATTAGCTTAGATGAACTGACTTATCCGATTCGTAGTTTTTTGCGTCCAGATCAAAAAAATGCGTTAGTCTTTTTGAGTGTTTCAGGTGAAACAAAAGAACTAATCGAAGTAATTTCAGGTTTAGCTCATGCTGATAGCGTGCATAAGTATTGTATTACCGCACATAAAGAAAGTTCATTGGCTCAATTGTGTGATTACTCGATTGACTATGCCATTAAAGAAGAACGGAAAGACATCTTTCTTGATTTGACTAGTCAGCTACCTTCCATGGCGATCCTTGAAACACTGATCGGTTATTTAGAGGATGAATGATTCACCACTCAATTTGGAACACTATGTTCCTACCACGAAATAATTTTCATTGTTCCAAATTTTTATCCTAAATAAGAATGCGCTTACTTTTCTTTCACACCTTTCGCTATAATGAATCCATCATATAGCGAAAGGTGTTATTCTTATGCAAAAATTCAATGATTTATTAGATCGAAGTCTTGTTCCTATTGCAACACGGTTAAACAACCAACGACATATTGCAGCCGTTCGAGATGCATTCATGCTTATTTTTCCATTAACGATTTCTTCTTCATTAGTCATCCTAGTCAATAATATTTTATTTTCAAAAGACAGTTTTATCGTGCAATTATTTCAACTTTCACGTATCTTTCCAAATTTAGAAAGTGCACAACAAGTCCTTGCTTCTGTAGCAAATGGCACAATCAATATCATGAGTTTGTTTATTGCTTTTTTAGTCGCTCAGCTTTTGGCAAAACATTTCGAAGCTGATGCAACCTTAGTTGGGCTAACTAGTGTCGCTTGCTTTATGATCTTTTACCCTACTTCTTTTGCAGTCGATGAAATGAATGTCATCTCGACGCAATATTTGGGTGCTCAAGGGTTATTCGTTGCGATGATTGTCGCTTGCTTGGTTGGAGAATTCCTACCGAAATTATTCAAAGTCAAGAAATTGCAAATCAAGATGCCTGAACTCGTTCCACCAGCTGTTTCTCGCTCTTTTTCTGGGATGATCCCAATCATTATCGTTGTTTCTATGTCAGCTTTGATCAACTTCTTCGTCTTGATGATCGCGCCTGAAGGAATCAACGAGTTGATTTATGCCGGTATCCAAGCACCTTTACGTGACTTAGGTGGAAATGTGTTTGGTGTCCTACTCTTAGCTTTTATTCAGACACTGCTATTTTCTATTGGTATTCATGGGCCAAACACATTGAATGCTGTTCGTTCAGCGATTTTTACCGAGCAGGACTTAGCCAATCTCCAATTCATCAATGATGGTGGTTCGCTGTGGGATGTCCCTTACAAAGAAACCTGGGGCATCTTGAATGATATGTTTGCAAACATGGGTGGAACGGGTATGACCTTAGGCTTGATCATTGCGATTTTTATTGCTTCACGACGACCTGAATATCGCGAAATCGCCAAACTATCTTTTGTACCAGGTATTTTCCAAATCAATGAACCGATGATTTTTGGACTACCGATCGTCTTAAATCCAATTATGATCATTCCTTTTGTTTTAACACCGATGGTCAATATTCTGGTCGGTTACTTCGTCACAGTCGTCTGGCCAATCATGCCATCACCAGCGATTGGTTTACCTTGGACCACCCCAGGGATCATCAATTTGTTTTTAGGAACTGGTGGGAATATCATGGGAATTGTAATAGGCGTACTTTGTTTAGCGATTTCCGTTTTGATTTACCTACCTTTTGTCATGGCTTCCAACCGCGCACAACGCACAGAGATATAACTTAAGAATCAATGAAACTTAGGAGGAATTTGTATGAATAGAGAGTTACCCAAAGATTTTTTATGGGGAGGCGCAATTGCTGCTCATCAAGCAGAAGGTGCTTGGAATATTGATGGACGAGGTCCAAGTATCGCTGATGTTATGACTGCTGGCGGAAATGGGATTCCGCGGAAGATCACTAAAGGAGTCGTCGAAGAGGAATATTACCCAAACCACGAAGCCATTGATTTTTACCATCGTTACAAAGAAGACATCCAATTATTTAAAGAACTAGGCTTAAAATGTCTACGCACTTCCATTTCATGGAGTCGGATCTTTCCTACTGGTCAAGAAGAAACACCGAATGAACAGGGATTAAAATTTTACGATGATCTTTTTGACGAATGCTTAAAAAACGGGATCGAACCGGTAGTCACGTTGTCTCATTTTGAGATTCCTTATGCCATTTATGAAGATTTTGGTGGCTTTGCCAATAAAGCGGTCATTCCTTTATTTGTTAAATTTGCTCAGTGCGTATTTGACCGTTACAAAGACAAAGTAACTTACTGGATGACCTTCAATGAAATCAATAATCAGGCGGACGGACAAGAGCCCGTTCATGTTTGGACCAATTCAGCCATGATCATTGAAGATGACCAAGATAAAGAGGCCTTAGTATTCCAAGCAGGGGTCAACGAACTGATTGCCAGTGCTTGGGCTGTCAATGAAGGGAAAAAGATCAATCCCGATTTTCAGATTGGTTGTATGATGGCTTACGTTCCAATCTATCCCTACTCCTGTGCGCCAGAAGATATGATTGCTTCAGTCAAAGCAAATGAACGTCGTTTCTTCTACAGTGACGTCCATGTACGCGGAGAAATCCCTACCTACACAGAAAAGTATTGGGAACAAAAAGGGCTCACGATCGAGATCAGCGAGAAAGAACGACAAATTTTACGTCAAGGAACTGTTGACTATATCGGTTTTAGCTATTATATGTCGGGAACGATCACAACCCTTCCCGATGTTGAGGGCAGACAAACAGAAGATATTCCTTCAGCCAAACTAGTTAAAAATCCTTATATTACTGCTTCTGACTGGGGCTGGCCGATTGATCCTGTTGGGTTGCGTTATGTATTGAATACGGTGTACCAGCGTTATGATCTCCCACTGTTTATCGTTGAAAATGGTTTTGGTGCCTACGATCAGTTAACTGATTCAAATGAGATCCATGATGACTACCGGATCAATTATTTAAGAGAACACATCGAACAAATGAAAAAAGCAGTAGTTGAAGATGGCGTACCATTAATTGGTTATACACCTTGGGGAATCATCGATATCGTCAGCTTTGGCAGTGGTGAAATGGAAAAACGCTATGGCATGATCTATGTCGATAAAGATAATATCGGTAACGGAACCTTACAACGTTTGAAAAAAGATTCCTTTGCTTGGTACCAACAAGTGATTGAAACAAATGGTGAACAGCTTTAGTAACGAACAAAGAAAGAAAGAAAGGCGATCCGACTTCATTGTCGTGACCGCCTTTCTTTGTTATGTTTCATATTTTTCTTTCACAACTGCTAAGTAATGTTGCAGACCGATATTCATCACCCAGGCTACGCCTAGACCAATGAAACTACCGATGACGATACCAATAAAGCGATACTCGATCAATGAGATCAAGTACGTGTTCCTGACCAGTGTCGAAAGCATCAATGCCATGGGGTTCAAAAAAATATTCGCCACTGCATAATTTCGGGCAACTAAAAACTGAGAAATACCATAAAGAAACGTAATTAAAAAAATCGTTTCAAGTTGGGAAAAAGGAATCAGTGATAAGACAGCCGATAAACACAACCCTAACATCGAACCAATCAAGTATTGCACTTGCCGATGTTTCATCGCATCTAAATTCTCAGCCAATAAAATCGAGGCACAAGACAGTGTCAGCCAATAAGGATTTTTCATGTTCAAGCCATGGCTCACATAAACGGAAAGGAACAATGCAGCGCTGTAAAAAATCGAATCAATGATCACTAAAGGTTCTTGGTGAAAACGCTCCTTCAAGGATACCTTTATCACTTCCTGTTCCGGGCGTGAATCCATTTTTTTCGTTAGAAATGCAGCAATCAAAGCAAACACAACACCCATAAAGAAAAAAGAAGCTACTGTCGGCAAATGGGAAAATGGAACGGACATACTCGTTCCCATAGCCGCTAGCATCGCAAAGAATAAGCCCCCTGGTTTAGAAATATGGAACAAACGCAAAATAAATCGACTGAAAAAAGCAACTGCTCCAACAGCAAATGGTTCAAGCCAGATGACATACGTCGACAATAGCCCTAATGTAAAAGCCAGTAATAGACCGCAACCAATCAAAAATAGGCGCTTTAATAATTGCTTCATCGGAATGTTCTGGTAGTAAAAGAAGGTAAAGATACCTAGAGAAGAGAAACTTGAAATCAAAAAATTATGATTGATGTAACCGATCCATAAAACGAGAAAGATCATCACCATCAGATTCATGATACGAAATGGATTTTCTTGAATTTTGTTAAATGTAAAATAAGATTTAACCATAAAAAACCTCCTTATTTTGAAATGTATATAAAAATCGTTTTCGCCTTAAGGATGTCTTGTCTATTTATAAGAAGTATCAAAGAAATCAACTATTAGAAGTAAAAGGAGAGTTTTCCAGAGAAAAATTTAAACGAATTTACTTTATCTAGTATAACACCAATTTTCATCGCTTAAACAGCCAGAAATTCCCACCAATCATTAAATAACTAATTAAATATTATAATTAATTAATAATAACCACCATTATTTGTAATAATATAGATAGTTTTAGCTATCTAAAATTAAAAGCTTTTCATCTAGTCAAAGAATTTGTGAAATCCGCTTTATTTTTTTGTATTTTAAATTTATACTATGAAAGAAATCATTTTTAATAACAAAAAAAAATTAAAATTTATTGTTACATAAAGTTTTTTTGATTTTAACATCAGACATATACGTTGGAGAACACAGAAAGGACAAAAAGTAAGGAAAATGAAGAAAATTATTTTAATTATCAGTAGCTTGTTTGCATGTGTCGGTTTATTTTCTTTTATTCATTTTTTGAATTCTCCTGTTCGAGATGTTACCTCCAAAGCTGAAATGATCCAAACAGACGAAATTAAAATGGAATATGTTCCTACAAAAAATCAATTATTGAAAAGCATTGGTGACTCGGTCGATTTTTTAGGCATCTACGAAGTAACAGAAATCAATTTTAATGATACACCCCATATCGTACTAACAAAAGAAGATGAAAATGAACTATCGTTTGAAATCAGAGTGACTGATCCAAAAGAGCAATCGTTCTCGATTCCAGCAATAAAATTCTCTCCACAAAACATTCATGTTTCTGATACATTTGGCATTGCGAAAAAAAATGATCGTTACTTTGCCTATAAAAACAATGTATCCATTGAAGGAGAACCTTACAACACACGCTGACATACCCTACGGGGGTAAATATAGATTTATATTTATACTACAAAAAAGCAAACTGAAACGAAGAAATTCCTCTTCCTTTCAGTTTGTTTTTTTTTGAGATCCAACGAATATCTGTCCATCCTTTAGTATCGATTTATCTATGTTATTTAAAATAACAATAAAAAATAAATACGCTTGTTATCCAAATTTTTGATCTAATAATGAGTTATCCACAGTGGATAACTCATTAGCTCTTTCTATTTGTCCACAAAATCCGTCATCTTTGACCTTGTGATCGATCGAGCTCAGGTTTGTTTACTTCTTTGTATCGTCTATCCTTTAAGCGTGACGATGACAGTAAGTAAAACTGATAACAGGAGAACGAGCAAATTACACCTCGATTGCTCTACATAAATAAGTACGGTAATAAAACTTGTAATGATTGCTGGATAAAATTTTTTTCGTTTTCTCATATGCATCCCTCTTTAACTATCATTGTGCCTAAAAAATTCGACTGTTTTTTTATTTTTTACTTATGTTTCTGTTAAATTTTTTTATAATCGTTAAACGAGTCAAGAGCATACAAAAAAACACAGAACAGGAAAGGAGTATTCCCTAACTATTCTGTGTCTTTTGATTGACTATGTTATTCAAGTATCTAGCGATAGTACGCTTCAATTTTACGACTTGGGATCAACCAAGTAACCAAAATCAAGACATTGACTATTAACACGGCGATGGGCGCAATCAAATATCCCAAAATCAATCCCACGACATTCAAACCAATAGATACGTAGGATTTACGATAATTGCCAAACAACTCTTTAATAGATGCATTCTCGTCTTCTTCTGAGGCAACTAATGTCCTTGCTAACAAATAATACGTGAGATTCGCTCCTAATATCACTATACCATAGGTCATTTCAGGGACAAGACTGTTACTGTATTCGCTGATCCATGAAGTAACGAAAGGAAACAGCGACAGGAAAAAAATAAAAAAGCTATTCACCCAGAGCACTCGCCCATTCACTTTGTGGACGGCTTGAAACAAATGATGGTGGTTATTCCAATAAATGCCTAGGGTAAAGAAACTAATGATATAAATAAGAAAACGTGGCGCAAGTGCAACTAGCGCTTCCAAGGTATCTGAGTGTGGTTCATGTAGCTCCAACACTAAAATCGTCATAATAATAGCGATCACGGCGTCTGTAAAGGCTTCTAGTCGATTTTTCGGCATGACTTTCCTCTCCTTTCGCTTCATTTTATTCGTAATAAGGGCAAAAAAGCAACCTTTTCACACCAAAGTAGCAAGTAGAAATCGGGCTCTGGGTGGAGGTTAAGTCAATCAATCCTTGCTATACTTACTATATAGAAAACAGCAAGCGTAACTTCTATTGAGAAGTTTATCAAACGAGAAAAGAGGCGATCATCATGCAAAAAAGAAATACGTTTCAAACAATCATCCTATTAGTGGTAGGTTTCGTCGTAGCTAGCTTTGTCCTCAATCTATTCGTTGGCGTGATCAGTGGTTTATTATGGTTAGGTATTAAATTGTTGATTCCAGCAGCCATTGCAATTTGGTTAGTCCGTTGGATCACTCGCACCACGCAACAAAGAAAATACTACTAATACTATTTTCCTAAATGAAAAACAAAAAGAGGCAGAAAATTTCTGCCTCTTTTTTTACTTCTTTTAAATGATATATCATTTAACCTAATGCTACATCTAAGATCATCATGATAATAAAACCAGTCATAACACCAAAAACTGCATAGTGTCGTTTACTTGAAAGTGTTTGTTGCGCTTCAGGAATCAGTTCCTCCACGACGACGTAAATCATTGCACCCGCAGCAAAAGCTAAGGCATAAGGTAGTAAGACTGCAACTTTTGTCACTAAGATTGCCCCGATGACTCCAGCAATCGGTTCAACCACTCCTGAAGCTTGCCCATAGACAAAAGCTTTTGTTCGACTTAATCCTTCTTGTCGGAGAGGAATCGAAACAGCCGCACCTTCTGGAAAGTTTTGAATACCAATACCTAGCGCAACAGAGATCGCTGCTAGCACCGCAGTCGTTGGATTATCTGCAGTTGCCGCTGCACCAAATGCCACACCTACTGCTAATCCTTCTGGAATATTATGCAAGGTAATGGAAAAGACAAGCAAAATCGTGCGTTTTAAATGTGTTGGTAAGCCTTCTTTTTCGTGTGCTGGACCAAAATGCATGTGTGGTAAGGTTTTGTCGGCAATGTATAAAAATAATCCCCCTAGCCCAAAACCAATACTCACCACAAGCCAAGCAATATCACCATTTTCTTCTGCTTTTGTGATTGCCGGATCTAATAAAGACCAAAAACTGGCGGCGATCATCACACCCGAAGCGAAACCTAACATCAAATTGAGTACATCTTTTTTGATTTCTTTAAAGAAAAATACTAAGCCAGCCCCAAGCGCAGTCATAAAATAAGTAAATGCCGTACCCGTCAACGCTTGCTGCCAAGGTTCTAGCTTCAGTAACCAATCAACCATACAATTCCCCTTTCACCTTTTTATTCTTACTCTAGCATATTGCCAAAAATGTGACTACTATTCTACTATTAATCTGATGATCCTTTATTCTAAGCGATTATCCCCTCACGCTTTTCCAATCATTCCCAAACCACTTATGGTAAAGATCATCAACGACTTGAACATTTATAATCGTCATGTTTGGATCGACCACCGTATCTTGCTTCTTACCTGAGGAAAGTAAATCGGCGACATGACGGATCTCAAAGACAAATTCACTATCCATTGGAAAATCTTTTGTTAACACTTCTCCGTTGTTCATCTGGATCGTATAATGGTCTGTTTTCCAATAGTTAGGGATGATGATCGTGCCCTTTTCTCCAATGATGGTATACGTACTAGTAAAATCCATTTTTGTCGTAAGGAATAAACTGATGAAAAGGTCTTTCTTCTTCAGGTTGACCATACACTCTTCGTCCGTCAGACCTTCTCCATGTTCTACACATAAGCCGTTATATTCATCAAATCCTGTACCAAATAAATATTGACTGACACTTAATGGGTAAGAGGCGTTGGAAATCAATACGCCACCTCCTTGTTCCATCTTCCAGAACCAAGGAATCTTCTCTGAACCTGGTCTTGCATCACGTATCTCCACTAATTGAACGTTTCCGATTTTTCCGGTCTCAATGGTTTTTTTCACATCTTCGATCGCAGGTAGAAATAGGGCTTTTTGTGCTTCCATGAGAAAAACCTTGTGTTCCTTAGCCAAGGCATAGAGTTCTTGTGCTTGCTCCGAATGTAGCGTAAAAGGCTTCTCCAAAAGCACATGTTTCTTTGCTTGGATCGCGGCTTTCGCAGCTGAAAAATGCAAGTGATTGATCAATGGAATATAAATCAGTTCTATCTTGTTATCAGAAAGTAACGCTTCGTAACTGCCATACGCTTTTGGAATACCTAACTCTGTGGCTAACTGTTGCGCCTTTTCTAAGCGACGTGTCGCAATCGCTACAGCTTGTGCCACGCCACTTTCTTTGATCCCCTCCACAAAACGAGGTACGATCGAGGCACCGCTCATAATCCCGATTTTCAGCATACTCTTCCTCCTAACATTTTGAATCCACTATAACATAGTTTCACACATTACTGGCAATTCACTCTACTTGGTTGAAAGTCGCTTTAGTTGGGCTTTTGATAAGGAAGATTTATACTTTAGACAATAAATATAATTTGTTTTTTTAAGGAGTGGATCAAAATGTCAACGATAAATGCCGGTATTGCCATAGTAAAAGTGCTTGAAAGCTGGGGAGTTGATCATATTTATGGGATTCCGGGTGGTTCGTTCAATTCCATTATGGATGCGTTGTACCATGAAAAAGACCAAATCGATTATATCCAAGTACGTCATGAAGAAGTGGGCGCGTTAGCTGCCGCAGCGGATGCCAAATTAACAGGAAAAGTCGGAGCTGTCTTTGGCTCAGCTGGTCCTGGAGCCACCCATTTGATCAACGGACTTTATGATGCCCAAATGGATCACGTCCCAGTTGTCGCCCTTTTAGGACAAGTGGCTTCGACTTCTATGAATTATACTGCCTTTCAAGAATTAAATGAAAATCCAATTTTCGCTGATGTTAGTGTTTATAATCGGACAGTCATGACACCAGAAAGTTTACCTTATGTCGTTGACGAAGCGATCAAGGCAGCTTATGCACATCAAGGAGTCGCTGTTGTGACGATCCCAGTTGATTTTGGTTTTGAAGAAATCGAGTGGCAGGATGTTTCTAATGCTTCTACGTACAAAACAGGGGTGATCCTCCCTGAGATGGAAGACGTGAAAGCAGCCCTTCCTTATCTCGAACAAGCTCAAAAGCCTGTCTTGTTCATCGGTCAAGGTGTTCGTCATGGCTATGATCAGATCAAGAAATTTACCGAATATTTCAAAATGCCAGTGGTTGCCTCTGTTTTAGCAAAAGGGATCGTGCCAGATGAAGACAAAAATTTTCTTGGATTTGCAGGTCGGGTAGCGACAAAACCTGCGAATGAAGCGTTGGCAGAAGCCGATTTGATTTTATTTGTAGGAAGTGACTTTCCTTTTGGGCGGACGTTCTTCAATCCAGAAGCAGCCTTTATCCAAGTCGATATTGATGCCGCCAAATTCGGCCGCCGCCACCACACCGATTTAGCTATCTTAGGTGATGGTAAAACAACGTTAGAAAACCTAGTTGAATGGGGAAAAGAACGCTCAGAAGATGCTTGGTATCTAGCCAATCAAGAAAATCTTCGCAATTGGCGACGTTGGTTAACATCGTTTGAAGAACCCACAGAGCAATCGATTCGACCAGAAGCAATCTATAAAGAAATCAACCGGATTGCTGAGCGTGATGCTATTTTTGTGACAGATGTTGGAAATACGACCATTCATTCGATCCGTTTGCTGAACATGACTGGTGAGCAGTTACACACTACTTCTGGTTGGTTTGCAACGATGGGCAACGGTGTACCAGGAGGCATTGCTGCTAAATTAAGTTTTCCGGAGAGACAAGTCTTTACTTTAAGCGGAGACGGCGGTTTTGCCATGGTGATGCAAGATATCTTGACCCAAGTCAGCTATCAGTTGCCAATCATCAATGTCGTTTTCTCAAATGATTCATTCGGATTTATCGAAGCAGAACAAGAAGATACTGAACAACAAAAATTTGGTGTTTCCCTTGAACAAGCTGATTTTGGGAAAGCCTGCGAAGCCTTAGGTGCCGATGGCTTCACGATCACACACTACGAACAATTACGCCCTGCCTTCGATGCTGCGGCGAAATCTGATCGACCAGTCGTGATCGACGTCAAGATCCCCAACAAACGGCCCTTACCTGTCGAAGACTTACACTTAGACCCAAGAAAGTATAGCGAAGAAGAAATTGAGCGCTTCAAAGAAAAATACGAAGTACATGATATGCCGGTGCTTCATGAAATATATACGCATCATCTTTCTAAACAGTTGTAAAAATCCAGTAAACCACAAGTTAGTGAGAAAAGATCCACCTCAAATTGATAGGATTTGAGGTGGATCTTTTTCAAATTTCATACACTTATTTTATTACTAATCATCTAAACGCATAAACAATCTGATTGATCCCAACGACCATAAAATAAAATCCAACTAAAAAACTTAGCGTCAACGCAGAGGATAAAGGATTGAATAATAAAATAATACCTAGTAAGATACCCAATACATTGATGACCACTGTAAACCAATAATGTCCTTCGCTTATTCCTCTGAATAAATCAGCAGTAAATAAAGCCAAAACAGAATCAATAATAAACCAAACAGCGAAGACAAATGGTAGTGCAACTACCCCAGCACCAATATTGAAAATGAAAAAGATCCCAATCAATAAATCAATGATCCCAATCACTATCGGCATCTTCCCTTTATATCCTGTCAGTTCTTTTACTCGACTACGTAGAAATAACTCAAATAATCCTTTTAGGATCGCAAAAATAGCAAATACAATAACGATAGCAACTAAGTTACCTACTGGATCGCGAAAAGAAATCAAGGAAACTAAAACAAATAATATCCCTAAAACGAGTGAACCCCAATCAATTTTTCTACTTTCTTTCATTTTAATCCCTACTTTCTTTTAATCTATTTCTATCTTACGCCCCCATTTAAATAACTTCAAAAATTTAGCATTTATGAAAATGCTTTAGTTGTAAAAAAACGGTTTATCTCTTTTCTTCTTTTGATTGTTTCACGTGAAACGTAAAGAATTACTGATTTCCTTGAAACTTTCAACATTCCCCTATATAATTCTAGAAGACTTGGCAAATATTATAAACATAAAGTGAGGAAAAAAATTGATTACTGTAAATGATGTAAGTTTGCACTTTTCAGATCGCAAACTATTTGATGATGTTAATATAAAATTCACTCCCGGCAATTGTTATGGCTTAATTGGAGCAAATGGCGCAGGTAAATCAACATTCCTTAAAGTGTTATCAGGTGACTTGCAACCTTCAACAGGCTCTGTCACATTAGGTCCAGATGAACGTATGGCTGTTTTGAAACAAAACCACTATGACTATGAAGAATATACTGTGATGGAAACAGTAATCATGGGCCATAAACGTTTATATGAAGTAATGAAAGAAAAAGATGCCATCTATATGAAAGAAGATTTCACAGATGAAGATGGGATTCGTGCGGCAGAATTAGAAGGCGAATTTGCAGAATTAAACGGTTGGGAAGCAGAGCCAGAAGCAGCAGTTCTACTTCAAGGATTGAACATTCCTGAAGAATTACATCATCAATTGATGAGCGAACTAACTGGTGGACAAAAAGTGAAAGTGTTGCTTGCGCAAACGCTATTCGGTAAACCAGATGTTTTACTTCTAGATGAGCCGACAAACGGACTAGATATCCAATCGATCAACTGGTTAGAAGAATTTTTGATCGAATTTGAGAATACAGTGATCGTTGTTTCCCATGACCGTCATTTCTTAAATAAAGTTTGTACCCACATGGCAGATTTAGACTTTGGAAAAATAAAGCTTTATGTAGGAAACTACGATTTCTGGTTAGAATCAAGCCAATTAGCAACTAAGTTACAAGCAAACGCCAATGCGAAAAAAGAAGAACAAATCAAAGAATTACAAGACTTTATCGCACGTTTCAGTGCAAATGCGTCAAAATCAAAACAAGCAACATCCCGTAAAAAAATGTTAGAAAAAATCACATTGGATGATATCCAACCTTCTTCACGTCGCTATCCTTTCGTTGGATTCAAACCAGAACGTGAAATTGGAAATGACTTACTACAAGTAGAAAACGTGAGTGTCACAATAGATGGTAAAAAGATTTTAGATGATATATCATTTACATTAAACAAAGAAGACAAGGTAGCATTCGTTGCTGAAAACGATATAACAACTACAACGCTGTTTAAAGTAATCATGGGTGATTTAACACCTGATACTGGTACTGTCCGTTGGGGCGTAACAACAAGCAATGCTTATCTACCAAAGGATACAACGAAGGAATTCGATACGGACGTAACGATTCTTGATTGGTTACGTCAATATGCAAGTAAAGAAGAAGATGACAATACTTTCTTACGTAGCTTCTTAGGTCGTATGTTGTTTTCTGGTGAGGAAGTACTAAAACCCGTGAATGTTCTTTCTGGGGGCGAAAAAGTTCGTTGCATGCTTTCTAAATTGATGCTTTCAAAAGCAAACGTCCTTGTCTTAGACGACCCAACGAATCATTTAGATTTAGAATCAATTACTGCATTGAATGATGGTTTGATGGCATTTTCAGGTTCGATCCTATTTGCTTCTCATGACCACCAATTCATCCAAACGTTAGCAAATCGTATCATTGCTGTTTCTGATAAAGGCGTGATCGATCGTGCGGATACGACATATGATGAATTCTTAGAGAACAAAGACATCCAAAAACAATTAGAACAATTGTGGAACTAAATATTTCAAAAGTGACTATAAAAACAGCTGTACAACGTGAGTAGTCTTACGTTGTACAGCTGTTTTTCTTTTTTATCGACTCACACCCATTGAAAAGATGGCGATACACCCGTAGCCTGTATGACTGGCGATCGTTGGTCCTAAGGGATAGAGTTTGATTTCTTTTGTTTTGATATTTTCTTCTAATAATTTTTTGGCTTTCTCAGCACTTTCTAGGTCTCCTGCATAAGCGATATACACCGTTTGTTCCAATGGAGCTACGATCGTTTTGACCGTTTCCTCCACGATTTTCTGAATGGATTTGTTTCTGCCACGCACTTTATCGACATTCTTCAAATGACCACTTGGTTCAACGGTAATGATCGGTTTCACGCTTAACAGACTACCAATAGCAGCACTTGCTTTAGAGATGCGTCCTCCTCGTTCTAAATGCTTTAAATCATCAACGGTTACCCAAGAATGAACTTTGAGGTAATTATTTTGTAGCCAAGCCAATGTTTCTTCCAAAGAATAACCCGATTCTTTCAAACGAACCGCTTCTAATACAAGTAGTCCTTCCCCGATACTTGCGGCTTTCGTATCAAACACATGAACTTGCGGGTCCTCATAGGTTTCTTTCAATAGTTCGACTGCTTGTAAAGCACTGCTGTAAGAACCACTCATGCCACTCGAAAAAGCAACGTACAAGACTGGGATGCCTTTCTCCACATAGCTACGGAAGAACTCCAAATAGCGACCCACATTGATTTGTGAGGTCGTAGGCATTGCTCCTTCACGTAACTGTTGGATGTACCCTTCATAATCAAATGTTTTTCCCAGATCATCGATTCGTATTTCCTCACCAATCTGGATCTCCATGGATAAAAAATCAACATTTGCATTTGCCAACACTTGATAGGGCAGATCGCAACATGAATCTGTGACTATTTGATACATTCGTTCCAACTCCTTTTTTTCTCCACTTTTCATCGCAGTCTATTATAGCAAACTCCTTTAATTTTAAATAACTTCAGCTCTTATATTCGTTGTACTTGGTACAAGCCAATCAAGCGAACGCTTAAATGAACACGATCAGTCTAAAACAAAAGTCACATTCATTTTTGTGTGTCGCCCTAAAACCGATAAATAATGGCAACAGGAGTAATCTCTTGGAAAATAAAGCGACAACCACAAAAATTAGAAAAACAATTTTCGTGGTTGTCGCCTTATTTCTCGAGGCTAAACACTTCTGTCCCGATTTCATTTATTTCTCGTGATTTCAGTGGTCCACTCATTCTTAAAAGAATGTTCCTGTTAGCGAATCATCACTGAAAGGCCTAGATTTGCGCCCACACGCTTTCTAGGATATTTGTTTGGTTTCGGTCAGGTCCTACTGAAAATGTTGAAATACGCACGCCTACAAGCTCTGAGATACGTCTTACATAGTTACGTGCATTTTCTGGTAATTCAGCTAGTGTGCGACAAGCAGTAATGTCTTCTGACCAACCTGGCAATTCTTCGTAGATTGGTTTGCAACGGTTCAATTCTTTCAAACTCGCTGGATAATGATAGATTCGTTCACCGTCTAATTCGTACGCTGTACAGATTTTCACTGTTTCTAAACCGCTCAAGACATCGATCGAATTCAATGATAGATTCGTGATACCTGACACACGTTTTGAGTGACGCATCACGACTGTATCAAACCAGCCGACACGACGTGGACGTCCAGTCGTTGTACCATATTCGCGACCGACTTCACGAATTTGTTGACCTGTTTCATCAAACAATTCAGTAGGGAATGGGCCATCTCCCACACGTGATGTGTAAGCTTTACATACACCGACCACTTTATTGATTTTAGAAGGTCCGACCCCACTACCGATCGTTACACCACCAGCCACTGGATTCGATGAGGTAACAAATGGATACGTTCCTTGATCGATATCCAACATCACACCTTGTGCGCCTTCAAATAAAACACGTTTTCCTGCATCTAACGCATCATTTAAGATAACTGATGTATCCGTCACGTACTGTTTGATTTGTTGGCCATATTCGTAGTATTCTTCAAAGATTTCTTCAAAGTCGATTGGCTCTGAATCAAACATTTTCACAAATTGACGGTTTTTATCGTCTAAATTCACTCGTAAACGCTCTTCAAAAATTTCTTTATCCAATAAATCGGCTACACGGATACCGACACGAGCGGCTTTGTCCATATAAGCAGGTCCGATCCCTTTGATGGTCGTACCGATTTTATTTTCTCCTTTTGCATCTTCTTGCAATTGGTCTAATTTGATATGATACGGTAAAATCACATGCGCACGATCAGAAATACGTAAATTATCTGTCGTCACATTTTTTTCATGTAAATAAGCCAATTCTTTGACTAAAGATTTCGGATTGACTACCACACCGTTCCCGATCACGCTGATTTTATCTTTGTAAAAAATCCCCGAAGGAATCAAGTGCAGTTTATACGTAACACCATCGAATTTAATTGTGTGTCCCGCATTGTCGCCACCTTGGTACCGTGCGATCACTTCAGCATTTTCACTAAGAAAGTCAGTAATTTTTCCTTTCCCTTCGTCGCCCCATTGTGTACCCACTACTACTACAGATGACATTTGAACACCTCATTTAATATTATTTAATCCTGAATTATTGTAACAATACTTCAAACTTTATTCAACTAAAATCGAATGATATTTAATATATTTTAGAGAAAACGTTTAAAAAGCGAACATTATAATTTGCTACGTTCCATTGGTCACTAACAAGTAGGCGCCTGACCTGACTGAATTTGAAAAAAACATGTCCGGACATTCGTCCTCTCACACCACCTAAAATCGAATAAACGGCGGGAATAGAAGTAACCTCTTCGAGAAATAAAGCGCCAGCCACAAAAATTTGAAGAACAATTTTCGTGGCTGGCACCTTATTTCTCGAGGCTAAACACTTCTGTCCCGACCTCGATGTTTGATTTATTCAGATTTATTCGTTCTAATATTCTTCTCGCGGAGAAAGCGAGGAAAATTTATTGTATTCTTTGATAAAGAGCAATTCGACCGTTCCCCTTGCTCCACTCCGGTTTTTTTCAATGATGACTTCGATCACATTATCATTTTGTGGTTCTGGCGCATCGCCATCTTCGCCACCTTCACGTTCATAGTAATCATCACGATATAAGAATGCTACGATATCTGCATCCTGCTCGATCGAACCAGACTCACGGATATCACTTAAGACAGGTCGTTTATCTTGGCGTTGTTCCACTCCACGAGAAAGCTGGGAAAGAGCAATGACGGGAACTTTTAATTCTTTCGCTAGCTTTTTCAATTGACGTGAGATATCGGATACTTCTTGTTGGCGGTTTTCTTTCCCATTTCCTTCGATCAACTGCAAGTAATCGATGAGTATCAAACCTAGATTCCCTTTTTCTTGTGCAAGTTTCCGACATTTTGCTCGTATCTCAGAGATTTTGATCCCTGGTGTATCATCAATGAAGATATTTGCTTTGGATAAACTACCCATCGCAACGATCAAATTGGACCATTCTTCTTCTGAAAGCTGTCCCGTACGTAAGTGACTCGCTTCAATCGAACCTTCCGCACAAAGCATCCGGTTGACTAATGATTCTGCCCCCATCTCTAGACTGAAGATCGCTACGGAACGATCTGTCTTTGTACCGACATTTTGGGCAATATTCAAGGCAAAGGCGGTTTTCCCTACCGCCGGACGTGCAGCCAAAATAATCAGCTCTTCTGCTTGGAAGCCAGCAGTCATTTTATCTAATCCTTGGTAACCAGTTGGCAAACCTGTGATCTCTTCATTGTTTTGCGCGAGTTGGTCAATATTTTCAATCGTAGAATTCAAGACTTCCGCAATGGATAAGAACCCGCTACGATTACGTTTTTCTGATACTTCAAGAATACTACGTTCCGCATCATCTAAGATGGATTGGACTTCTTCTCCTTGTTCAAAACCTCTAGTCACGATCCCTGTTGCTGTTTGGATCAAATTACGGAGTAATGATTTTTCTTCCACGATTTTTGCGTAGTAGACAATGTTTGCTGCCGTTGGTACAGCTAAAGCTAAATCAGATAAGTAACTGACTCCACCAGCATCTTCCAAGAGATTTCGTTGCTCCAAACGATCTTTGACGGTCACGACATCAATCGCTTCACTACGGTCATTCAATTCGATCATGATTTCAAAAATGATTTGATGTCCCCGACGATAAAAATCTTTCGGTTCTATGTACTCCATGGCATCGATGATCGTTTCAGCGTCTAGAAAAACAGAACCTAGAACCGCTTGCTCAGCTTCAATATTTTGCGGTGGAATTCGATCCTGCCACACTTCACTCATATTCTATCGCTCCTTGCTTTCAATTGCTTCATTTTACAAGAAAATGGCAGAAAAGTCATCCCTAAAATGAACATCTGTTCCAAAAGCTCTTCCTTCGAAAATAGACCGCAAAAGTCAAAAATAATCGAAAGCGATTTTTGTCCTCTGCGGCTGATTTATCGAAGTGATTTCGTCACATGTTCTTTTCGTTTATTCAGAGACAACGTGTACCTTGATCGTTGCAGTTACTTCATGGTGTAGTTTCACAGGTACGTTAGTATAGCCTAGCGTACGAATTGGGTTATTCAACTCGATTTTACGTTTGTCTAATTTTACTTTGTATTGCTTATTCAAGCCTTCAGCGATTTGTTTTGATGGAATCGAGCCAAACAAACGGCTATCTTCTCCTGCTTTGGCTTTTAATTCCACGACTGTTTCTTCTTTTTCAAGAAACTCTTTTAATTTTTTGGCTTCTTCAAGAATTTCTGCTTCTTGCTTTTCTTGGGCTTTTTTCTGTCCTTCTAACTGACTGATACTGCTTTTATTTGCTTCTTTTGCCAGATTGTTTTTGATCAAATAATTTTGCGCATAGCCTGTAGGAACTTCCTTGACATCGCCTTTTTTGCCTTTGCCTTTAACATCTTGTAAGAAAATGACTTTCATCTCATCTACTCCTTTTTATATAATTGATTCATATTTTCTTGGATAGCAGCGAGCAGTTGTTGTTTTGCTTCTTCTACAGTCACATTTTCCAGTTGTGTTGCCGCATTGGTGAAATGTCCGCCACCACCTAGGGATTCCATGATCAATTGGACATTGATCGTTCCTGTGCTGCGGGCACTGATACCAACTAAGCCATCCGTCCGTTTCGTAATGACGAAAGCACCGTTGATATTGACCATTGAGAGCAACGTATCTGCTGTTTTTGCTGCGATAACACTATTATACTCTTTTTCATCCGTCCCTGCTGCCACCACAATATCCTCCGTCACTTGTTCATTGTGGGCGATCAAGTGGCTGATTTCTAAATAAGTGGCTAAATCAGAGCTCAATAAATATTGTACTAAGGATGCGTCTGCACTACAAGTCTTTAAATAGCTTGCAACATCAAACGTACGTGCTGTCGTTCGCACGTTGAAGTTATTTGTATCAACGGTCATGCCAGCTAACAACAATGTCGCCTCTAAACGACTGATCCGATTGGTTCGGCTACTTTGATATTGGATCAATTCTGTGACCAACTCAGAAGCAGAAGACGCAGATGATTCAATATAGGTTAAAAGCGGTTTGCTTGGAAACTCTTCGCCTCGACGATGATGGTCAATGATCACGATCTTATCAAATTGCTCGTAAAGGCTCTGAGAGATCGATAGCGATGGTTTATGGTAATCGACCATTACGAGTAAGTCTTTGGCTTTCTTAAGCTCCATTGCACGCTCTGGCGTAATCAATTGCATCTCCAACTCTGGTTCTTTATGGATTTCTGTTAAACAGCGTTCCACATCTGGAATGATTTCTTTTTCATCGATGACGATATAGGCTTTTTTCTGATTGAAGCGTGCCAGACAACTGACTCCAACGGCTGAACCGATAGCGTCCATATCAGGGAAGCGATGCCCCATAATAAATACATCGCCGGTTTCATCAAAAATTTTGCGTAAAGCAGTACTCATCGCTCGTGAACGAACGCGCGTACGTTTGATGGTCGTTGCTGATTTCCCACCATAGTAAGTAGGTTTCGCTCCTTCACGAACTTCTTTCACCACGACCTGATCCCCACCACGAACCAAAGCGATATCTAAGTTATTTTGAGCTTCGCTACCGATTTCTTCTAGTGTTTGTTGTCCATAGGCAATTCCCATACTAAGGGTCAACGGATGGTTTTGTCTTTCAGCTTCTGCTCGTAAGCGATCTAAAAGATCAAATTTCTTATCCATCATTTTCTTTAAGTCACTCATCTGTCCAAAAAAGAAAAAGCGCTCTGAATTGATTCGTTTAAAAAACACATGATATTCATTCATCCAGTCAGAAATCAGTGTCGTAATGAAGGAGTTCAAATAAGAAACTTCTTTTTCATCCAATTTATCGACCGTATCTGCATAGTTATCGATTGAAAGAATCCCGATGATTGGCTGGCTATTCACTTGATGGATCTTCAGTAATTGGTTCTGGGTCACGTCAATAAAGTAAACGACCCCTTTCACCGTATCCAATTCAAATTGAAACGTTTTGTCAGCTAAATAGACTTGATTTTTCTTTTTTTCTTTTGCTGAAAAAAAAGTTTCTAACAAGTCTGCTTCCAATAAAGAGCTTTGGTCTTTCACATTCAATGCGAAAGGATTCAGCCAATCAATGGTTTGTGTCGCTGGTTGGTAAGAGATGATTCCGACTGGCATGATCTCAGAAACATAATTCAAATTGGATTCCGCAACTGTGGAAGCTTGTTGGATCTTGTCACGATTCCTTAGAGTCAACCACCGTTTCATCTTTAAACCATAACGAATACAAAATAGATTCACAATCAGGATGAACAACGCACTGATCAATCGAAATGGCATCAATAATACAACCAAAACTTCTGCAAGGATCAATAAAAGAATGAGCAGAGGGCTCGGGCTTACTTTTATTTTTTCTTTATCCATGTCTTTCCTCCCGTAACTGATTAGCCTAATTTTACCATAACTCATGTCATGTAAGCGACTAAACACCTAAATGGAACAAAAAGAGGAAGTCACGACAGTAGTCATAACTTCCTCTGTAATGGTTTGAAACGATTGGGTATTCCTACAGAATCATTCCTAAAGCGAATTATTCTTCGCCAACGAATGGTAGTAATCCCATGATACGTGCGCGTTTGATTGCAATCGTAATTTTACGTTGGTTTTTAGCGCCTGTACCTGTTACACGACGTGGCAAAATTTTACCGCGTTCTGAGATAAATCTTTTTAGTAATTCGATATCTTTATAATCGATATATTCAATATGGTTAGCAGCGATGTAGTCTACTTTACGACGTTTACGTCCGCCTCTTCTTTGTTGTGCCATTCTATTTCCCTCCTATCAAATTCGTTTAGAATGGTAAATCATCGTCTGAAATGTCGATCGTTGAGCTTGATCCAAATGGATCAGAAGAATCACGATCAAAATCAGGCATACCGTTGGATGATTGAGATGTTTGATTATAGTTATTGTTTCCGCCGTTTCCGCCAAAATTATTTGTCGATTGACCAGTGTCTTGGTAGCCACCGCTTTGTTGACGGTTTTCAGATGCTGCACGACTTTCCAATAATTGGAAGTTTTCAGCAACTACTTCTGTTACGTACACACGTTGTCCTTGTTGATTATCATAAGAACGCGTTTGAATACGACCAGTTACACCTAAAAGAGTTCCTTTATGTGCATAGTTTGCTAGTGTTTCTGCTGATTTTCGCCAAATCACACAATTAATAAAATCCGCCTCACGGTTGCCGTTTTGGCTCGTGAAGTTACGATTGACAGCTAAAGTGAACGTTGCTACAGCAGTGCCACTTGATGTATATCGTAAATCTGGATCTTTTGTCAGACGTCCAACTAGTACAACGTTATTAATCAAAATGGTCATCTCCTCTCATCGTTTGATTGTTCCATGTGAAACAATAATTAAGCTTCTTCTTTTACGATCATGTGACGAACGATATCGTCATTGATTTTAGCAAGACGATCAAACTCGTTGATTGCATCTGCTGATGATGGAGAAGATACTTTAACGATGTGATAGATACCTTCACGGTAACCGTTCATTTCGTATGCTAAACGGCGTTTTTCCCAATCTTTTGATTCGATAACTTCAGCTCCGTTATCTTTCAAGATTGAATCGAAACGTTCGATTAAAGCAGTTTTTGCTTCTTCATCAATGTTTGGACGAATAATATACATGATTTCATATTTCGTGTTTTCCATTGATTTTTCACCTCCCTATGGACTTTCGGCTCTCAGCTTTCCCAAGAGCAAGGAGAGTTTTCTAATAAATTAGACTACTCACAATCCTCAATTATACACGCAACGCACTAAAAAAGCAAGCTGCTGTTCTTTGTTTTCTAAATTTTTCTTTTGAGACGACCAAAAACTCCCAAAGATAGTTTTACCTATTCTTGGGAGTTTTGATTTTAGGACGTTCACTTTTGTTTTACGCCTATTTTCTATTCTTCTGTAGTATCAGTTTCCACATCAACTGTCTCTGCTTCGACAGTCGTTTCTTCCGCAGGTTCTGGTTCTACTGCTGCCATGGTCACTACTTTCGTTTCTGCTTCCATCTTGATCAAGCGCACGCCTAGCGTTGCCCGACCTGTCTGAGAAACCGTTGAAACGTTGAAGCGGATGATGACGCCTTTGTCTGTGATCAACATGATGTCCTCTTCGCCTGTCACCGTCGTCAATCCAGCTAATGGACCATTTTTCTCAGTGATATTCGCAGTTTTGATCCCTTTACCCCCACGTCCTTTGACAGGGTACTCAGAAACCTTGGTACGTTTTCCATAACCTTTTTCTGTGATGATCAAGACTTCATGATCCTCACTCATCAAGGCTGCTCCAACGACGTAATCGTCTTCTCTCAAACGAACCCCACGAACCCCAGAGGCTGTACGTCCCATATCACGAACGGCATCTTCTGCAAAAGTCACAGAATATCCATCGTGTGTACCAATAATGATGTTTGATTTGCCATCAGTCAATAAGACGTTGACCAATTCATCATTTTCTTTCAAACCAATCGCAATCAACCCATTGCTACGGATATTGGCAAAAGCAGTGACAGTCGTACGTTTGACTGTTCCTTGTCGCGTAGTAAAGAACAAGTAATGTCCTTCCTCTGCTTCACCAGTTACTGCGATGATTGCTTGAATCTTCTCACTTGAATCAATGCCAAGTAAGTTGATGATCGGAATCCCTTTTGCTGTACGTCCGTACTCTGGGATCTCGTATCCTTTCGCACGATACACTTTTCCGTTATTGGTAAAGAACAGCAATGTATCATGTGTGGAGCAAGAAACAAGATTTTTCACGAAATCATCGTTATGAACACCCATTCCTTGGATGCCTCGACCCCCACGACGTTGTGCGCGGAATTCGTTGTTGGCTAAACGTTTGATATAGCCATTATTCGTCAATGTGATCACGATTTCTTCTTCTTCGATTAAATCTTCGTCTTCTAAACTCAAGACTTCACCGACCAGTAATTCTGTACGACGTTTGTCGCCAAATCGTTGACTCAATTCAGCAAGTTCGGTTTGGATGATTTCTGTTACCCGTTCAGGGCGAGCAAGAATATCAGCTAAATCTTCAATGAGTTTCAATAATTCTTGGTATTCATTTTCGATTTTTTCTCTTTCCAAACCAGTCAAACGGCGCAAACGCATATCTAAGATTGCTTGCGATTGACGGTCAGAAAGATCAAAGCGTTCGATCATCGCGTTTTTCGCTTCTTCATCTGATTTGGACCCACGAATGATCGCAATGATTTCATCAATATGATCTAAGGCGATTCGTAGTCCTTCTAAGATATGTGCTCTTGCTTCTGCTTTATCCTTTTCAAAGACCGTACGACGTGTAATAACTTCGCGTTGGTGTTCGATATAATTTTCAAGGATCTGCTTCAAGCTTAGAACTTTCGGTACGCCTTTTTCGATCGCTAACATATTGAAACCAAATGAGTTTTGTAAGGATGTCAATTTGTAGAGATTGTTCAAAATAACAGAGGCACTCGCGTCACGACGCACATCGATCACGATACGCATTCCTTCACGAGAAGATTCATCTCTTAGATCCGTGATACCTTCAATTCGTTTGTCACGGTGCAATTCTGAAATTCGCTCAATCAATTTCGCTTTATTGACCATGTATGGCAATTCAGTGACTAAGATCCGCTCTTTTCCATTTGGCATTTCCGTGATTTCTACTTTTGCTCGAACAGTGATTGAACCTTTTCCTGTTTCATACGCTCGACGAATGCCGGATTTCCCCATGACTAATCCGCCTGTAGGAAAATCAGGCCCAGGTAAGACTTCCATCAATTCATTGGTTGTCACATCTGGATTTTCCATCAATAGATCAATCGCTGCTACAACTTCTGTCAGATTATGTGGCGGGATATTCGTCGCCATTCCGACTGCGATCCCTGTCGTACCATTGACTAGCAAGTTAGGAAAACGTGCCGGTAAGACAACTGGTTCTTTTTCCGTATCATCGTAGTTGCTTTGGAAATCCACCGTATTTTTATTGATATCACGTAACATTTCTGTCGCGATTTTACTCATTCTGGCTTCAGTATAACGCATCGCAGCTGCGCCATCTCCATCAACTGACCCAAAGTTTCCATGACCATCTACTAACATGTAGCGATAGCTAAAAGGTTGCGCCATCCGAACCATTGACTCATAGATCGCACTATCACCATGGGGATGGTATTTACCCATAACGTCCCCCACGATTCTGGCTGATTTCTTGTGTGCTTTGTCTGGTGTGACACCTAGCTCATTCATCCCGTATAAAATACGGCGGTGAACTGGTTTTAATCCATCTCTAACATCTGGTAAAGCCCGAGCGACAATGACACTCATGGCGTAATCTATGAAGGAGTCTTTCATTTCGCTGGTTAGATTGACATCATGGATGTTTTCTCTGATTTCTTCACTCATTTTTCTTCCTCCTTCATGATTAAATATCTAGATTTTTAACATAGTGAGCATTTTCTTCAATGAATGCACGACGAGGTTCTACTCGATCACCCATCAACATTTCAAACACTTCATCGGCAGCAATCGCATCATCTACACTGACACGAGCCATCATACGTTTGCTTGGGTCCATCGTCGTTTCCCATAGTTGATGATCATCCATTTCACCAAGCCCTTTGTATCGTTGAACACTTGGTTTTGGTGTTGCTGGTAATGATTCGATGACTTTTCTCAACTCTTCTTCGGCATTTTTTCCTGGTTGGACATACGTGATTTTCTTTCCTTGTTTAACGCCATATAGCGGTGGTTGCGCGATATAAACATAGCCAGCTTCCACGATTGGGCGCATATAACGATAAAAGAGCGTCAATAGCAACGTACGAATGTGGGCACCATCGACATCGGCATCGGTCATGATGACTAATTTATGGTAACGTGCTTTGGACACGTCGAAATCTTCACCAAACCCTGTACCCATCGCTGTAAACAGTGAGCGAATTTCTTCGTTGGCTAAAATTTTATCCATACTTGCTTTTTCAACGTTCAAGATTTTCCCACGGATCGGTAAAATCGCTTGAAATTCACGGCTTCGTCCTTGTTTTGCTGAACCACCAGCTGAATCTCCTTCGACGATGAACAATTCACTTTTTTCAGGATCATTGCTGGAACAATCGGCTAATTTACCAGGTAGATTACTGATTTCCAATGCCCCTTTTCTCCGCGTCACTTCACGCGCGCGTTTAGCCGCTAAGCGGGCTCTAGAGGCAAGTAGTCCTTTTTCGATAATCTGACGGCCCACACTTGGGTTTTCCAATAAGAATTTCATGAAATGCTCACTGAACAAACGATCAGTGACCGTACGTACTTCTGAGTTTCCTAATTTTGTTTTCGTTTGTCCTTCAAACTGAGGATCTGGATGCTTGATCGAAATGACTGCTGTCAAGCCTTCACGCACATCTTCACCTGTCAAATTATCATCATTTTCTTTCATCAATTTTTGCTTGCGTGCATAATCATTGATGACCCGTGTCAAAGCTGTCTTAAATCCTGATTCATGTGTTCCGCCTTCATACGTATGGATATTGTTGGCAAAACTCATGATATTAGAATGATAACCGTCTGTATATTGCATCGAAACTTCGACAGTGATTTCTTGTTGTTCCCCTTCTAAATAAACAGGTTCTGGGAAAATCACTGTTTTGCTCGCATTTAAATATTCGACGTAGCTTTTGATTCCACCGTCATAATGGTATTCTTTCACGACAGGCTTTTCTTCGCGACGATCTTCAATTGAGATTTTCATCCCACGATTCAAGAAAGCCAACTCACGAATACGAGTCGCTAATTTATTAAAGTCGAAAGTTGTCGTTTCTGTAAAAATTTCTGGGTCTGGGATGAAGTGAACGGTCGTTCCACTTAAATCAGTGTCACCGATGACTTTCAAATCATCGACTACCGCCCCACGACGATATTCTTGGTAATAGATCTTACCATCTTTGTACACTTTGACATCTAATAGTGTCGATAGTGCATTCACAACGGACGAACCAACCCCATGAAGACCACCGGATACTTTGTAGCCGCCACCGCCAAATTTACCACCCGCATGCAAGACAGTAAAAACTGTTTCTACAGCTGGACGACCGGTCTTCGCTTGGATATCGACCGGAATCCCACGACCATCATCGATGACAGTGATACTGTTGTCTTCCTCAATGATGACTTGGATCTTTGTCGCAAATCCTGCCAAGACTTCATCGATCGAATTATCGACGATTTCCCATACTAAGTGGTGAAGTCCTTCTGAACTTGTTGAACCAATGTACATCCCCGGACGTTTCCGAACGGCTTCAAGACCTTCAAGCACTTGAATCTGACTGGCATCATATTCTTTTGCGCGCTCGACTAAACTTCTTTCTTCTGTCATGTATGTTTATTCTCCTTTTATTTCTCCCTGCTGAACATAAAAAATCTCAGGTTCAACAGTCATTTTATTTTTAACGTGATCTAGGGAGGTAGTAGTTAAGAATGTCTGTACTTTCCCTTCAATCGTTTCAAGTAAATGGAGTTGACGTTGGTCGTCTAACTCACTCATTACATCATCCAGTAATAGGATCGGATACTCGCCTGTTTCTTCTTTGATCAAATCGATCTCTGCTAATTTGACACTTAATGCCGTTGTTCGCTGTTGACCTTGAGAACCAAAATTTTGCACGTTTTTTTCATTGACAAAAAAAGAAAGGTCATCTCGATGGGGACCTACAGTCGTTGTCCCTCGAAAGAGATCTTTCTTTTTGTTTTGTTCGAGCAACGTTAAAAATTGTGACTGGATCTCTTGAACTGTCATAGTGTCTAAAGAAGAGAGGGCGGTCACATATTCGATTGCCAACTGTTCTCTTTGATGCGTGATTTGTTGATGTAAAGAATTTGCCCAATATTCTAAACGCTTGATAAACTGCGCTCTTGCCTTTAGTACTTTGCTACCAAATTCTGCTAGTTGTTCAGATAAAATATCAAGATAAAGTAAATCCGTTTGTTTTTTCTCATTCAATTGCTTCAAATATTGATTTCTCTGCTTTAGGACTGCTTGATATTGGACAAGATCGTAAAGATAGATTGGATTGATCTGACCTAATTCCATATCTAAAAATTTGCGTCGGATCTGTGGGCTTCCTTTCACTAAAGAAAGATCTTCAGGAGCAAATAAAATGACATTCAATTGTCCAACATAACTACTCAACTTCTTTTGTTCGATATGATTGATCTTTGTTTTTCGTCCTTTTTTAGACAGTTGGATCTCTAACGGAATCTTAGAGGTTCCTCTGGTGATCTCCCCTTGGATCATCGACTGCTCATCGTTCCATCCAATCAACTCTTGTTCACTATTTGTACGATGACTTCTTGTCATTGCAAGCACATAAATACTTTCCAAAAGATTCGTTTTTCCTTGGGCATTTTCTCCTAAAAAAATCACGAGGTTTTTGGAAAAATCAATTTGCAATTCTTGATAGTTTCGATAATTTTTGAGGTGCAGCTTATTCAGCCTCATTATCGTTATTCCCTTTTTTTACCATAAAAAAAGTTCCTGCTTCTGGAACTTCGATCATCATACCGGGATAAAGCTTTCGTCCACGACGATTTTCTGGCTCGCCATCAACCAAAACCGTGTTTTCTGCTAAATACCATTTTGCTTGTCCACCACTGCCGATGACTGTGACTTCTTTCAGCATTTGACCCAACGTCATAAACTCAGTTTTTAGAATGACTTGTTGTTTCACTCTTCATCCCTCATTTTCATTATTAAAAGTATACTTTATTATACCCTTTTTTTCGCAAGAAAACAAATTTATCCATATATTTTTCCATATGAGCGGATTTAAATGAAAAAAGGTGATTTGAACAAAAAGAAACAGAAAGCCTTAAAATTGATTTTAGGGCCTTCTGTTTAAAATGGTTTATTTTTCAGTTTATTTTCAATTAGTATTTTAGTTTGTGCGTACTGGAGTGATCAATTGGATGAATTGTACCCCATCTTCCGTTGGTTCTAACGTAAATGGACGAATGGCAGAAATGAATTTTACTTTGATACTCATATCGCCAAATGCACGCAAAGCAGCTTTCATATAGTCCGGATTAAAGGAAATGTCCAGCGGATCACCGGTGCTAGTCGTATAGTTCAAGCTCTCTTCTACTTTTCCGATTTCAGGAGAATTACCGTATAGAACAACAGAATCAGGCTGGATCGACAAACGAACGATATTGTTGCGTCCTTCATGTGAGAGCAAAGAGGCACGCTCGATCGCTGCTAAAAAGCTTGGAACAGAAAATTCAACTTCGGTATTGAAACTTGAAGGAATCAAACGATTCGTATCGGGATAATTCCCTTCTAACAAGCGTGAATAAAAATACATATTTTCAGTTTTGAACAATACTTGGTTTTCCATAATACTGATTTCTACGATTTCTTCTTCATTTGTCAATGAACGTGATAATTCAGTCAAACTTTTTCCAGGAATCACGATATCGAATTGATCAGCTGATTGTTCGATCGGGATCACTCGTTGACTCAAACGATGTGAGTCAGTTGCTACTGCTAATAACGAGTTGTCTTTCAAAATGAAATGAACACCTGTAAGGATTGGGCGACTTTCATGTTGAGAAACAGCAAACACTGTTTCATTGATCAATTTGGTCAATACATGTACAGGCAATTTCATCTGGTTGTGACTCTCTACAACAGGAAGATGAGGGTAATTATCCGCATCTAACCCATTCACTAAGAAATTCGCTTTCCCTGAAGTAATGGCCACTTGTTTGTTTTCTAACACTTCTAGCGTAAAGGTTTCTTCGGGCAATCGACGAATGATTTCACTGAAGAAGCGAGCTTGTAGAACAATGGCTCCTGTTGCTTCAATTTGCATTTGCGCTTTTTCATTTTCAACAGATAGAAACGTCTCAATTGAAATATCTGCATTACTACCTGTTAAAGTCAGTCCTTCTTGATTGAGGGTGATTTTAACCCCTGTCAAAATAGGAATTGTCGTTTTACTTGAAATCGCACGCTGAACAGTTTGCAATTCTTGCATAAATGTTGCGCGGTTTAAGGTTACTTTCATTGTAGATCTCCTTTGCCATATATTTATTTTATTATTAGTAAATAAAGTAATAAAAGTATTAGGTACTGTTGATACTGTGGAAAACTATAAAAATGCCAGAAGAGAAAAGAAAAAACAGCTGTGGAAAATATGTGTATAACTTTTGAATGATTTCTAATTTTATCCACAAGGTGTTTTTCTTTCTATCAAGCATCTTTTTAGTTTAATAGGAAATTTTTGATTTCTGATACTTCATTTTGCATGCTGACACTTGAATCGATCAGCTGCTGGATTTTTTCGTGCGCATGGATGACAGTTGTGTGATCTTTTCCACCAAATTCAGCGCCGATTTTAGGAAGAGAGCTATCGGTTAATTCCCGCGCCAAGTACATAGCGATTTGACGAGGAACAACGATCGATTTGACGCGTTTCTTTCCTTTTAGATCCTTTAATTGAATGTGGTAATACTTTGCAACTTCTTCTTGGATCTGCAAAATCGAGAGTTGCGGGTGACCTTTGCCAGATTTCAATGTCTTTAAAGCATCAGCAGCTAAACTAGTTGATATATCTTCACTGTTCATCGTAGCAAATGCTTGAACACGTACAAGAGCGCCTTCTAGTTCACGAATGTTGGAATCGATTTGTCCCGCAATATAACTTAAGGTATCATCAGGGATTTCTAAGCGTTCTGCTGCGGCTTTTTTTCTCAAAATAGCTGTTCTTGTTTCAAGGTCAGGTGGCGTGATATCTACTGAAAGTCCCCAAGCAAAGCGAGAAACGAGACGTTCCTGCAATTTAGGGATTTCGTTTGGTAAACGATCACTCGTTAGGACGATTTGTTTTCCTTCATTGTAGAGCGCATTGAAGGTATGGAAAAATTCTTCTTGAGTTGCTTCTTTTTCAGCAAAAAATTGAATATCATCGACTAATAGTAAGTCGACATTTCGATATTCTTGGCGAAATTCTTCGGCCGTTTTATTTTGGATCGAATTGATAAAATCATTGGCAAACGTCTCACTGCTTACATATTTGACCTTCGCATTTGGCTGACTTAACAACATTTGATGACCAATCGCGTGCATCAAGTGAGTCTTACCAAGTCCGACACCACCATAGAAGAACAATGGATTATAAATCGAACCAGGATCTTCAGCAACGACCAAGGCAGCGGCATGAGCCATCTGATTACCTTTTCCGATAACAAATGTATCGAAGGTATACTTAGGATTCAACATCGCTTTTTTGATTGGCGTGATTGGGGGAACTTTCATTGTTTTGATTTCTTCTACTTCTTCTTGTTCCGCTTCTTCACCGGTCACAAAACGTGGAATGATCTCTTTTCCCGTTAACATGTAGCCGACCTCAACAATCTTTGTTGCGAGATTTTTTTCCCAATATTCCTTATGGATCTTACTTGGAACAGTCACCACTAATTGGCTTTGTTCTAAGGATTTAGGTTGTGCTGTCTCAATCCAAGTATTGTAACTTGCTGGAGACAGTTCTTTTTGATAAGTCGTTTTTAATTCAGTCCATAAAGCATCGAGGGATACCAT